>NZ_CACSAS010000001.1:1654791-2532839 GCF_902703545.1 Starkeya nomas | reverse complement strand
TCCGGCGCCTCGAACTTCTCCCTTCTGCAGCAGGACCTTTCCGAAGGCCGGCGCGACCGCTTCGTCTTCTACGTCTTCGACCTCCTCTTTCTCGACGGCCGCGACCTGCGCGACCGCCCGCTGCGGGTCCGCAAGGAGGCTCTGGCGAAGGTGATGGGAGGCGCGCCGCCGCCGCTGAGGCTGAGCGAGCCCTTCGAGGTCGACGGCCCCACCATGCTGCGCCACGCCTGCCGCCTCAGCCTCGAGGGGTTGGTGTCCAAGCGCATGGCCTCGCCCTACCGTTCCGGCCGGGGCAAGGACTGGCTGAAGTCCAAATGCGCCTTCCGGCAGGAATTCGTCATCGGCGGCTTCGTGCCCTCGACCGCGCAGAAGGGCGCCGTCGGCTCGCTGGTGCTGGGCGTGTACGAGGAGGGCCGGCTGCGCCATGTGGGCCGCGTGGGCACCGGCTTCTCCCAGCGCGTGGCGCGCGAGCTGCGCGAGCGCCTGTCCACCCTGGAGCGCGACCGCAGCCCCTTTGCCGGGTCGCTCTCGGCGGAGGAGCGGCGCGGCGTCGCCTATGTCACGCCCGAGCTGGTCGCGGAGATCGAGTTCCGCGGCTGGACCGGCGAGCAGCATCTGCGCCACGCGGCCTTCCGGGGCTTGCGCGAGGACAAGCCGGCGCGTGAGATCGTGCGCGAGGATGGGCCTGCGGCGCAGGGTGCGTCTGCCAGGGAGGGGAAGATGCCGCGCAGCGGGGTGAAGCTCACCCATCCGGATCGCATCTACTGGCCGGAAGACGGCGTCACCAAGCAGGGCCTCGCGGATTACTACGCGCAGGTCTGGTCTTTCATCGCCCCCTTCATCGTCGCGCGCCCGCTGGCCCTGTTGCGCTGTCCGGACGGCATTGCCCAGGCCTGCTTCTTCCAGAAGCACTCCTGGCGCGGCATCAATCGCGCGATCAAGGTGAAGAAGGACACGGACGGCGAGGAACTGCTCGTCATCGACGATTTCGACGGCCTGACGGCGCTGGTGCAGGCCGGCGCGCTGGAAATCCATCCCTGGGGCGCGCCGCTGGCGGATATCGAGCGGCCGGACACGATGATCTTCGATCTCGATCCCGGCGAGGATGTCGCGTGGCCCGACGTCGTTGCCGGTGCGCGCGAGGTGCGCGCCCGGCTGGAGGCGGCGGACCTGCCGGCCTTCGTCAAGACCTCCGGCGGCAAGGGCCTTCACGTCGTCGTGCCGCTGGAGCCGAAGGCCGGGTGGAACGCGGTGAAGGACTTCGCCAAAGGCATCGCCGAGGCGATGGCGGCGGACGATCCGCAGCGCTACATCGCCGTGGCCACCAAGGCCCGGCGCAAGGGCCGCATCTTCGTGGATTATCTGCGCAATGCGCGCGGCGCGACGGCGATTGCCCCCTATGGCGTGCGGGCCCGGCCGGGGGCGGCGGTCGCCATGCCGGTGGCCTGGGAGGAGCTCGATCAGCTGACGGGCGCGGCGCAGTTCACCCTCGACACCGCGCCGTCGCGCCTCGCCAACCTGTCGTCCGATCCGTGGAGCGGCTTCCGCAAGGCCGCCGCGCCGCTGCCCTCCGCTGCCGGCGGCAAGCGGCGCACGCCCTGACGCCGTCGGCGCGCGGGCGGGGCATGCGGGTCACTTGCCGGGGCGTTTGCGCGCTTCTTCCGCCGCGAGGCTCTTCTTCAGCGCCGCCGTGATGTCCACGACGTTGGTGGGCGTCTCGCCGCCGCCGCGCCCGCGCCGTGCCTTGGTGGGACGCCGGCGCTTCTTCTTTTCCTCGATCAGCGCCCGCAGGTTCTCCTGCAGGGGATCGTGCACAAGCGTCCTGTCCCAGTCGCGCGTGCGCCGGTCGATCAGCCGGGAGACGAGGCCGACGAGATCCGGGTCGGCCTTGCCGTCGATGTCCTCGAAATAGCCCTCCGGCGCGCGCAGCTCGTCCGCATAGTGCAGGGTCCACAGCACGATGCCCCGCTCGCGCGGCTCCAGCATCACCGGGCGCTCGCGCCGGTACATCACCAGCCGGGAAAGGCCGACCGTGCCGGTCACGGCCATCGCCTCGCGGATGACGGCGAAGGCTTCCTCGCCGACCGGATCGTCCGGCATGAGGAAGTGCGGCTTGTCGTACCAGAGCCATTCGATGCTGTCGGCGCGCACGAAGGTATCGATGTCGATGGTGCGCGTGCTTTCCAGCGCAACGGCATCGAGTTCGTCGTCCTCGATGACGACGTAGTTTCCCGGTTCGCGCTCGTAGCCGCGCGCCTGGTCGTCGTCATCGACCCGCCTGCCGCTTTCGGCGTCGATATAGATGCCCTCGACCCGGTTTCCGGTCGCCCTGTTCAGCGTGTGGAACCGGATCTTCTCCGCCTCGCCGGTCGCCGGCGTCATGGCCACCGGGCAGGTGACGAGCGAGAGCTTGAGATAGCCCTTCCAGAAGCCGCGTGATGCCATGGGCGCTGCCCTTCCGCGACACGTTCATGCGTGTCGCGGGAACAAGCGGCGAGGCCGGCGGAGGTTCCCGAATTCGGGAACCGCGTCAGAGCCGGCCACCCACCTCGTCGAGATGGCCCAGCAGGTCGGCGGGGTCCTCGAAGACGCGATAGGCGCCGGCGCCCCGCAGCTCGGCGTCGCCGTAGCCCCCCGACAGCAGGCCGATCCCGAGCGCGCCGCACCGCACCGCCGCCAGCATGTCCCATATGCTGTCGCCGACGACCGCCGTCGTGCGTATGTCGACGCCCAGCCGCTCGGCCGCCGCGAGGAACAGGTCGGGGTCCGGCTTGGCGTAGCGGACCTGGTCGCGGGTGACGATGGGCACGGCGCTCGGGTCGATGCCGAGCGCGGCGATGTTGGGCGCCGCGGTCTCCATCCGGCCGCTGGTCGCGATCGCCCAGTCGATGCCGTTGGCCGTCAGCGTCGACAGCAGCGCGCGGGCGCCCGGCAGCGGGCGGACCGTGCCCGACAGCCGGTTGTAGGCTTCCGCATGCCGGCGGCGAAGGCGGTCGATCCGCTCGTCGCTGATCTCCACCTGCGTCTCGCGCAGCAGCTGGTTGGTGAAGAGGCCGCCGCTCATGCCGATCTTGCGGTGGATGCGCCAGAAGGACAGCTCGATGCCCTCCTGGTCCAGAGCTTCCTTCCACGCGGCGACGTGCTGGTAGACGCTGTCGACCAGCGTTCCGTCGAGATCGAAAAGAAAGCTCGTCTTCACATGCATCTCGGCACCTCGCGATTGAGACATTCCGGCCTTCGCCGGGCCGGGCCCGACGAGGGGAGGTAGGGCGGCCTACGGCTTTTTCATCCGGCGCTCGACCGCGGGCGCCACCATGCCGGGAATATAGGCGTCGGAGATGAAGGAACGGCAATGCGTCTCGAACGCCTGCAGCAGGCGGGATTTCTTGAACTGCGAGACCGTGGCGGTGCCGATCACCATCGGCCGGTGGTCGCCGGCGAGGCGCACCTTCACCACCCGCCGGCCGTCGAGCGCGAGGTCCGAGCGGGGCCGCACATTGGCAAGCGTGTAGCCGTAGCCGTTGGCCACCATGGTCCGCACCACCTCCTGATGGGCGGAGCGCGAATGGATCTTCGGCTGCAGGCCTTCCTTCAGGAACAGCGCGAGGAAATATTCCGAGCTGAGCGGCAGGTCGAGGAGGATGAGCGGCTGCTCGGCCAGTTCCTGCAGGCTGACGGCGGAAAGCCGCGCGAAGGGGTGCGCCTCGCTCACCACCACATGCGCCGGCAGGCTGGCCAGCGGCGTGAAGGCGATGCCGTCGGGAATCTGCAGGTCGTAGGTGACGGCGATGTCGATCTCGGCCCGCCGCAGTCCTTCCAGCAGCCATTCCTGGTTCGCTTCCACATGGCGGATCTGCGTGCCGGGAAAGGCCGACATGAAGCCGTGGGACAGCTCCGGGATGATCATCGGCGCCAGCGTCACCATGCAGCCGACCGAGAGCTGCCCGCGCACCTGATCGGTGGCCTCCGAGGCGACGGCGTAGAGGCCCTCCGCCTGCTCGATCAGATGCTTGGCCTCGGCCAGCAGCTTGCGCCCCACCGGCGTCAGCGACAGGCCCTGGGCGTGATGGCGGACGAAGAGCTGGACCCCGAGCTCCTGCTCCAGATGGCTGATCGCCGTGGAGATGGACGGCTGGGAAATGCTGATGCGCTCGGAAGCGAGCGTGATCGAGCCGGTCTCGCCGGCGGCGATGAAATATTCGAGCTGCCTCAGCGTGTAGCGCATGGAGGGTTCCATACCCTGTTCCGAGGCGCCGCGCGAGTTGTCCCCGCGCGGGGAGCTTGCGCGAAGCCGGGCCCGCCGAAGGGAGCCCGGCTTCGGCCGTTGAAGGGAACTACTCGTCGCCGGGAACGCCGTAGCTCGGTGCCGCCACCGGCTCCAGCGCCCGCTGCACATAAGCCTCCATCTGCGGCTTGTAGAGTTCCCACAGCGCCGCGAGGCGGCCGATCGGGTCGGTCTCGTCCCAGTCCACGCGCAGGTCGGCGATGGGCCAGGCCTCCTCTCCCGCCATCAGCAGGCCGGCGGAGTGCACGGGCCCGGCTTCGCCCCCAGAGGCAAGGCCGGCCTGAAGGGCGGCGATCAGCCGGTCGCCCAGCTCGCCTTCCGCCGCCTCGAACGCGGCCACCATGGCGGCCGGGACCGTGGGGGCGGCGAGCAGGTTGCCGGCGGCCACGCAGTCGCGTCCCTCCGCCACGCCCCAGGTGCCGAGCGTGCCGGAGCCGGAGAAGGTGGAGGTCCGGCCCGCGGCATCGACGGCGGTGAGCTGGCGGTGGTCGATATGGGCACGCGAGCTGGTCAGCGCCTCGAGTGCGGCCGGCGCGGAAGCGCCGAGCGCCATCAGGTCGAGCGCCGCGGGCCCCAGCCGCGGGTCGGTGATGTTCTGGGAACACACGGCGCCGACGCCCGCGCGCACATGGGCGCAGCGGGCGGCCACCGCCGGCGATGAGGAGGAGATGACGATGCCGAAGCGGCCCGTCTTCGCGCAGCGCGCGGCGATGGAGAAGGTCATGGCTTCGATCCAGACGCCATCAATCCGGGATCACGGCCGTGGCGTCGATCTCGACCAGCCAGCTGGGGCGGGCGAGGGCGACCACGACGAGGCCGGTGCACACCGGGTGCACGCCTTTGATGTACTCGCCCATGGTGCGGTAGACCGCCTCGCGATGGCGCACATCGGTGAGATACACCACCAGCTTGCACACATGCTCCATCGTGCCGCCGGACTCCTGGACGAGCTGGCGGATGTTCTGCATCACCTTGTGGGTCTGGGCGACGGGGTCGCCGATGCCCACGTCTTCCGCCGTGTCGAGATCCTGCGGGCACTGGCCGCGCAGGAAGATGGTGGCGCCGCGCGCGACGACCGCCTGGGCGAGATCGTTGTCGAGGCGCTGCTCGGGATAGGTCTTGGCGGTGTTGAACGGGCGGATGCGGCGGTGGATCATTTCATTACCTCGAAGTGACGTCAGGTCGTGGAAGGCAGTGTCGGGGCGGCCCGTCTTCAGTTCCGCGCTCGGGGGCGGCTCACTCGGCGGCCGCGCGGTTCATGGACGGGTCGAACCATCGGGAGATGGCGCTGTCGCCGGCCGTTCGCGTCGCGGTTCCCAGCACCCGGTCGGAAAGGCCGGCGGACTTCTTCACCAGTTCCAGCGGGCCGTCCCAATCGAAGTTGCGGTAGACCGCGGCCAGATGGGCGAAGGGCGGGGACTGGGCGAAGAGCTGGAAGGTCAGGCGGTGGCCCGCATGGTCCGAGTTCAGGATGTCGCGGGCGAAGGCCAGCAGCTTGCGCCGGTCGTCCGCCACCCAGTCCTCGTTGACGGTATAGAACTTGTCGAGCCAGGGCTTGGTGTCCGGGTGGGCGAAGGCCGCCGCGTCCGGCGTCACGCAGATCTGGCCGCCGCACAGCTCGCGCGCGATGTGCATCATCTCGTGGAGCTGCGAGCAGGCCAGCACCCGCCCGGCATAGAGCAGCGACTGGTTCGGCATCAGCAGCCCGCCGGGCGAGCGCTCGGCGAGGGTGACGGCGGCGGTCAGGTGGGCGTTGATGCCCTCCCGGTAGACCGCGAGCTGGGAGAGCTTCTCCTGCACCGCCTGCTGCCGGTCGAGCCCGGTCTGGCGCACGTTGAACAGGGCCGCGCCGATGAGCATGTCGGCGAACATCAGGTTGCGCTGCACGAAGGCGAAGGCCGAATAGCGGTGCAGCGTCGCGCGGATGAACATCGCCGCCCGGGTGTGCCGGTAGAACAGCACGTTCTCCCAGGGGATCAGCACGTCGTCGAAGATGACGAGGGCGTCCACCTCGTCGAAACGGTTGGAGACCGGATAGTCATCGACGGGCTTCTGCCCGGCGAAGCCGGTGCGGCAGATGAACTTGATGCCCGGCGAGCCGAGATCGCAGATGAAGCCCACCGCATAGTCCGAATAGGCGCTGTCGCCCCAGTTCGCGATGGTGGGCTTGGTGAAGGCCTGGTTGGCGTAGGCGGCGGCGGTTTCGAACTTCGCCCCGCGCACGATGATCCCGGCATCCGTCTCCTTCACCACATGCAGCAGCATGTCCGGGTCCTGCTCCTGCGGGGGCTTGGAGCGGTCGCCTTTCGGGTCGGTGTTGGCCGAGACGTGGAACGGGTCGGTGTGCAGCACCTTGTCGATGTGGTTGCGGATGTTCTCGGAGAAGCGCGGGTCGACCTCGTTGAGCACGTCCTGCCCGTCGAACAGCGACCACATCTCCCCGACGGCCTCGTCCCCGACACGGGTGACGACACCGCCGACATCCTGCAGCACGCAGTCGGTGGCGCGGCGCTTGTCCCACCAGTCCTGCTGGGTGATGGGCAGCTTGTTGCCGATGCCGTTGACCTCGCCGTCCTGCGTGAAGGTCATCACGTCGCGGGTCTTGGCGTCCCACTGCATGTCGTAGATGCGCGCGCGGATATCGACCAGCGGCTTGAACATGGGGTGGGACGGCACGTCCTTCACCCGTTCGCCGTTGATGTAGACCTCGCGGCCGTCGCGGATCGACTCGAGATACTGCGCGCCCGTGCGGATCATGAGGTGACCTTTATGGAGTGGCAGGGATCCCGGGGCGGTCCGGCCGGCGACTGTGCGTCCATGAGCCCGATCTTGGCGCGGTGCCGGTACCAAGGGAAATATTCGTTTCCGGCCCCTTGCTTCGGAAAGGCCGAAGCATCCGGCCTTCGGTGCGACACTCTTCCTAGGCAGGCGGTGCCGTGGAAGAAGGCCGGCAGGCCTAGGCGGCCAGCCGGTCGAGCAGGCGGTCCATCATGCGGTCGCACGAGGCGAGCTGGTCGAGGCTGATGAACTCGTCCGGCTTGTGTCCCTGATCCATGGAGCCCGGCCCGCAAATGACGGTCGGGATGGAAAGGCGGCTATCGAACAGCCCGCCTTCCGTGCCGAAGGCCACCTTGAAGGTCGCGGGATCCTCGACCAGAAGCCGCACGAAATCGACGATCGGCGCGTCGGCCGGCGTGGCGAGGCCGGGATAGGTGTTCACCACGTCGACCACGATGTCGGCTTGCGGAAACGCGCCCTTGCGCTGCTCGACCAGCTTCGCGGCGCCGTCCATCAGCCGGTTCAGGATCTGCGAGGCGTCGTCCTGCGCGATGTTGCGGATCTCGAAATCGACCGTGCAGCGGTTCGGTACGATGTTGAGCGCCGTGCCACCGCCGATCACCCCGGCATGTACCGTCGTGTAGGGAATGTCGTAGTCGGGATCGCGCGCGCCCTCAGTGGCGAGACGGTCCTGCTGCTCGCGCAGCACGCCGACGAAGTCGCAGGCCAGATGGATCGCGTTGAGCGCCTTGGGGGCGAGCGCGGAATGGCCTTCCACGCCGCAGCAGGTGGCGCGCGCCGCCAGCTTGCCCTTGTGGCCCGTCGCGATGCGCAGCGCGGTCGGCTCGCCGACGATGCACATGTGCGGGCGCACCGGCGCCTGTTCCATGCGCTCGATGAGCGAGCGCACGCCGACGCAGCCGACTTCCTCGTCATGGCTGAGGGCGAGGTGAAGCGGCGTTGAAAGCTCGCGCCCCGCCGCCCGCTCGGCGAGAGCGAGCGCCGCGGCGACGAAGCCCTTCATGTCGGCGGTGCCGCGCCCATAGGCGCGCCCGTCCTCGACCCTCAGGCGGAACGGATCGCTGCTCCAGGACTGCCCTTCCACCGGTACCACGTCCGTATGGCCGGAGAGCATGATTCCGGGCCTGTCGGCCGGGCCGATCGTGGCGAAGAGGTTGGCCTTGCGCCCGTCCGGCGTCGCGACGATCTGCGCCTCGATGCCGCGCGCGGCGAGGAAATCATGCACGAAGGCGATCAGCTCGCGGTTGGGATCGCGGCTGACGGTCGGAAAGGCGATGAGCCGGTCGAGAAGCTCGAGCGTGTTCATAGGTACAGATGACGCACCGCGTCGTTCTCCAGCAGCTCGGAAGCCTTGCCGGAGGCGACCACGCGCCCCTTTACCAGCATGATGCCGCGATGGGCGATCGACAGGGCGGTCTCGGCGTTCTGCTCGATGAGCAGCACCGTCGTGCCGCGCCGGTTGATCTCCGCGACCGTGTCGAAATACTCGTCGATCAGCTTCGGCGAAAGCCCGAGCGAGGGTTCGTCCATGATGACGAGCTTCGGCGCACCGATGAGCGCGCGCGCCAGCGCCACCATCGCCTGCTCGCCGCCGGAGAGCGTGCCGGCCCGCTGGCTGATGCGCTCGCGCACCCGCGGGAATAGCTCCAGCATGGCCTCCAGCCGGTCGGCGAAGCGCCCCTCAGCCCGCTGCGCCTCGAAGCCGAGGCGGATATTGTCGCGCACGCTGATGTCGGCGAACAGGCGGCGGCCTTCCGGCACGAAGCCGATGCCGAGCGCGCTCAGCGCTTCGGTCCGCGTCGCCGCGAGCTCCTGACCCATGATGCGGATACGGCCGCCGGCCAGCGGCAGCAGGCCGGAGATGGCGCGGAAGGTCGTGGTCTTGCCGGCGCCGTTGGGGCCGAGAACGCAGACCACCTCGCCGGCCTCGACCTTGAAGGAGACGTCGCGCAGCATGGCGACGACGCCGTAATTGGTGTCGACCTTGTCAAGCTCCAGCATGCTGCGCCGCCTTGCGTCCGAGATAGGCTTCCTGAACCCGCGGTATCCGGCGGATCTCCTCATAGGGCCCGTCGGCCAGCTTCTGCCCGTAGTCCAGCACCATCACCCGGTGCGGCAGGCTCGCCACGAGCCGCATGTCGTGCTCGATGATCATGAGCGCGAGATCGGGCCGCTGGGCGCACACGGCGCGGATGTCGTCCATCAGCGCGTCGGTGTCGGCGTCGTCCATGCCGGAGGAGGGCTCGTCCAGCAGCAGCACCTTGGGATCGGTGGCGAGCGCCCGCGCGATCTCCAGGCGCCGCCGGTCCGCCTGCGCCAGCTCGCCGGCCGGGCGGTGGCGCTGCTCGTGCAGGCCGCGCGAGACGCTCTTCAGCAGCGTCTCGGCATGGGCGGCGGCGGCGTCCAGCTCCGCCTTGGCGCGCCCGCGCCGGAAGATGGCGTCGAACACGCCCGCCTTCGTGTGGGTGTGGCGGCCGATGATCACGTTGTCGAGCACGCTGAGGTCGCCGAACAGCCGGCTCGACTGGAAGGTGCGGGCGATGCCGCGCGCGACGATCTTGTGCGCGGGCACGCCGTTCAGGCGCTCGCCCTCCAGCCGCACCTCGCCCGAGGACGGGATGTAGATGCCGGTGATGATGTTCAGCAGCGTCGACTTGCCGGCGCCGTTCGGCCCGATGATGCCGAGGATTTCGCCGCGCTTCAGCGTGAAGGCGACTTCCGCCATGGCGACGAGGCCGCCGAAGCGCATCGTGAGGTTTTCGCCCTCGAGGACGATGGGGGAGGAGGCAGTAAGGCCCATGGTCAGTGTCCGTAGCGACGCAGGCGCTGAGGGAAGAGGCCCTGGGGACGGATCATCAGGAAGACGATGACGGTCACGCCGAAGAACAGGATCCGGTAGTCGGAGAAGGCGCGCAGCTTCTCGGGCAGCAGCGTCAGCAGGAAGGCGCCGACAATGACGCCGAGAATGTTGTCCATGCCGCCGGCGATCACCATGGTCATGATCGTGACCGAGACCAGGAAGGTGAAGTTGTCCGGCGAGATGAAGCCCACATAGAAGGCGTAGATCGTGCCCGCGAAGCCGGCGAGGAAGGCGTCCACCGCGAAGGCCAGCACCTTGTACCAGGTGACGTTGATGCCCTGGCAGCGCGCCGCCAGCTCGTCGGTGCGCAGCGCGTTCCAGGCGAGGCCGACGCGGGAATCGTGCAGGCGCCGGGCGAAGACGATGGAGATCAGCACCAGCAGCGCCGAGAGATAGTAGAAGTTCGCCTGCGACGGCAGTTCCTGGCCGAAGATCACCAGCGGGGAGGCGAAGGAGTGGCCGAACAGCTCGGGGGCGGGGATGCCGACGAGGCCGTTCGGGCCGCCGGTGAATTCCAGATTGTTCAGGAGCTGGTGGATCACCACGCCGAAGGCGATGGTGACGAGGGCCAGGTAGCTGTCCCGCGTGCGCATCGAGGGGATGCCGAGCAGGAAGCCGAAGATAGTCGCCACCACCGCGGCCACCGGCAGCGCCAGCCAGAAGCTGACGCCGAAGTTCAGCGCCAGCAGCGCCGACGCATAGGCGCCGATGCCGTAGGAGGCGCCGGTGGCGAAGTTCGGGATGTTGGCGCTGCCGAGCTGGAAGTTCAGGGCCAGCGCGAGCACCGCGTAGAGCATCGAGATGACGCACAGGTGCAGTGCATAGGTGTTCCCTTCGAGCGCGAAGGGGAACGCCAGCACGATGGCGATGCCGAGCAGCAGCGCGAGGCGCGAATGCCGCGCGAAGGCGGCCTCCACGCGCGCTTCAAGCGAAGGCACCCGTTCCATGAGCACGAGCGCCGCGCCGAACAGCAGCAGCAGGCCGATGACGAGGCGCCAGTCGTCGATCAGCAGGAACTGGCGCAGGAACAGGGCGCCGGCCAGCTGGACGGCGATCACCGTGAGGGCGCTGACGACCGGGTTGGACGTGTCGCGCGGCAGGGCCAGGCTCTCCGCCATCAGACTTTCTCCACAAGGCTGCGTCCCATCAGCCCGGACGGGCGGAACACCAGAACGCCGATGACGAGCAGGAAGACGAACACCAGGCGGTAGGAGGCGCCGTTCGGCACGGTGGCCTGGACCAGCGTGTCCAGCCCCGCGATCAGCAGGCTGCCGATGATGGCGCCCGGCATCGAGCCCAGCCCGCCGACCACCGCGGCCGAGAAGCCGATGAGGCCGACATCGATGCTGAAGTCGAAGCGGGCCATGCCGGCATAGCTGGAGAAGAACAGGCCGCCGATGGCGCCGATGGCCGAGGCGACGAAGAAGGTGGCGCGGAAGATGCGGCCGGGATTGATGGCCATCAGCCGGGCGGCGTCGCGATCCTGCGAGACCGCCTTGATGTGCAGGCCGAGGCGCGTGTTGTTGAGCATGAAGAACAGCGCGCAGACGGCGAGCACGGAAACGACGATCACCATCACGCTGAACAGGGGAATCGTGAAGCCGGCGATGGTCACGTCACCCTCGACGAGGCGAGGGAAGGCGTGCGGGTTGCTGCCGTTCGGGAAAAGGTGGCGGATCAGCTCGCGCAGCACGATGCCCAGCGCCACCGTCGCCACCAGCGCCATCATCGCGGGCGCCTGCCGGAATCTCTGTATCACCACGAGGTCCAGCAGCACGCCGATCACCCCGGTGATGGCGATGGCGACCAGAAGCGCGAGGAGGAAGGTGCCCAGCGAGCCGGCATCCCCCAGCGCGGAACCGATGGCGGAGATGACGGAGAGCGCGAGGAACGGCGCCAGCAGCGAGACGTCGCCATGCGAGAAATGGATGATGTTCAGCACGCCGAACAACAGGCTGAACCCGACGGCGATGAGCGCATAGATGCTCCCCAAGGTGATCCAGTTCAATAATTGCTGGAGGAAGAGCTCGCTCATGGGTCGGCCTCTTGGGTGGCTCTGCTTAAGGTCGCGCGTGGCGCGGACACTGCCCCAAAGCAGCGCGGGATCAGAATAGTTTTTTCCAAATCAATGGGTCCGATGTTTTGAAGACCGGACGCCATGCCTTCGACTCTTCGCGCGCGCGAGAAGCCTGATTTAGAAAATCCAAGGTCAAAGGTTCCAAAGTTCCGATTTTCTTTCCGACGGCGGCAAGTCCAGATTTCAGCACGTGGGAGGTCACGGGCCTCCCGGCAAACCGTGAATGGTCACGCCTACCGGCCGTTCCAGAGGAGAAAAAGATCATGGCCTTCGTGTCTGCCGAGCGCCCGAAGCGCTCCCATCATTCCCAGCGGCCCCTGCGTTTGGCCGCTCTCGCCGCCGTCCTTGCCTTCGCGGGCATTGGCGGGGCTGCTCCGCTGCAGGCTCAGGAGACCGTGAAGATCGGCTTCATCGGTCCGCTGAGCGGCGGCAACGCCCAGCAGGGCATCGCCGCCCGCAACGGCTTCCAGCTGGCGATCGACCAGGCCAACGCCGCCGGCGGCCTTCCTTTCAAGATCGAGCCGGTCATCCTCGATGACGCGGCCAATCCGCAGACCGGCGTCGCCGCCGCCCTGAAGCTCACCAACGATCCCAAGGTCGTCGCCGCGACCGGCCACTGGAACAGCGGCGTCGCGCTCGCCACCATTCCGGTGTTCAGCCGCGCCAACGTGCCCTTCGTGGTCTGGGGCGCGATCAGCCCGAAGATCACCGAGAAGAACAACCCGATGGTCTCGCGCGTCGTGACGACGCTGGTGAACACCAATGCGCCGCTCGCCAAGTGGGCGGTGGGCAACATCGGCAAGCGCATCGCCATCGTCTCCGACACCAGCGACTACGGCGCGGCCAATCTCGCCAACTTCAAGAAGTTCTTCGAGGCTGACGGCGGCACCATCGTCGCCGCCGAGAGCGCTCCGGTCGGCACCACCGATTTCCGCGCCCTGCTCACCAAGATCAAGGGCGAGAACCCGGACGCCATCTATTTCGGCGGCGTGGTGGCCGAAGCCGGGCTGGTGCGCCAGCAGATGGTGCAGCTCGGCATGAACCAGCCGATGATCGGCGTGGACGGCTTCTACGATCCCGAGTTCCTGAAGATCGCCGGCTCAGCCGCGAACGGCACGATCTCGGGCATCGCCAAGGAAGTCGGCAACGCCAAGCTCGACGCGATGACGGCCGCCTATCAGGCCGCCAACTTCGCCGAGCCGGTCGGCTCCTACACCAAGAATGCCTATGACGCCGCGAACATCATCATCGAGGCGCTCAAGACCGCCGGCATCAAGGACAAGGCGGCCATCGCCAAGGCCATTCGCGGCATCGAGTTCGATGGCGCCATGGGCCACACCAGCTTCGACGAGAACGGCCAGACCAAGCGCGAGGTCGTGCTCGAACTGCGCGAAGTGAAGGACGGCGCCTGGACCACCCGTCAGTGACGTGCGGCAGCGGCGGAACGGAAAGGCTCCGTGTGCCGCCGCTGCTTCCAAAGCCTACGGGGAGGGTGCCGGCGGGGCCGGCACCCGATCTCCCGGCCCATGATCGGGATGGCCCGTTCGCCGTCCTGTTCGTCCGCCCCTCGCACATCGCGATGTCTTCCGGTCCCCCGGCTCCGGCCGGGGAGCGGGGAGGCTCGACCCGAGAGGGGTTCGAAAACGTCAGGCGTGCCGGCGCATCGCAGCGTTCTGCGGGCCGCCACGCCCCGGCGATCCGAATTTGAAGCAAGTCGCCACTCAGATCTCCGCACTTCCCCGCGCGAATTCTGGAAGGCCAGAAAGGACGGCAAATGTCAGTTGAGAAGATAGACACGCTGGTCATCGGCGCCGGACAGGCCGGGTTGGCCATGAGCGAGCACCTGGGCAAGAACGGCGTGCCTCATCTCGTCCTGGAACGGCACCGGATCGCCGAACGCTGGCGCTCGGAGCGGTGGGATTCGCTCGTGGCGAACGGCCCGGCATGGCACGACCGCTTTCCGGGGCTCGAATTCTCGGCGGTCGACCCCAAGGTGGGTCCCGACGATTTCGCTCCCAAGGAGACCGTCGCCGACTATTTCGTCGCCTATGCCGACAAGATCGCGGCGCCCATCCGCTGCGGCGTCGAGGTGCTGAAGGTCGAGCGGAACGCCGGCCGTCCCGGCTTCCGCGTCGAGACCTCCACCGGCGTGATCGAGGCCGACCGGATCGTCGCCGCCACCGGCCCGTTCCAGCGCCCGATCATTCCTCCCGTCGTTCCCGCCGACAGCGGGATCCTGCAGATGCACTCGACCGGCTACCGCAACCCCGACCAGCTTCCCGAGGGGGCCGTGCTGGTCGTCGGCGCGGGCTCGTCCGGCGTGCAGATCGCCGAGGAGCTCCTGCGGGCGGGCAAGCGCGTCTACCTCTCGGTCGGCCCGCACGACCGCCCGCCGCGCGCCTATCGCGGCCGCGACTTCTGCTGGTGGCTGGGCGTGCTCGGCAAGTGGGACGCCGCCGCCCAGGAGCCCGGCAAGGAGCACGTGACGATCGCTGTCAGCGGCGCGCGCGGCGGCCACACCATCGATTTCCGCCGCCTCGCCGCGGATGGCATGGTCCTCGTCGGCAAGACCGAGTCGTACAAGGACGGCGTGGTCCGCTTCGCCCCGGATCTGGTCGAGAATCTCTCGCAGGGCGACGCCAACAACCGCTCGCTGCTCGACGAGGCGGATGCCTATGTCGCGCGCAACGGCCTCGACCTGCCGCAGGACCCCGACGCCCGCGCCACCGTCCCGGACGCTCCGTGCGTGACCGATCCCGTCCTCTCGCTCGATCTGGCGGCGGCGGGGATCACCACCATCATCTGGGCCACCGGCTTCGCCGTCGACTATAGCTGGATGAAGGTCGACGCCTTCGACGCGAGCGGCAAGCCGAAGCACCAGCGCGGCGTCTCCACCGAGCCGGGCATCTATTTCCTCGGGCTGCCCTGGCAGTCGCGGCGCGGCTCCAGCTTCATCTGGGGCGTATGGCACGACGCCAAGTATCTGGCGGACCAGATCGCGATCCAGCGCAGCTACATGGCCTATCACGACGCCGCGCCGCGCGCGCCCGAAAAGGCATAGTCCCCGAGCCCCCGGCCTCGCGAGCCTGTCGCGGGGCCGGGGGCTTCGGCGTCACCTCACCGACCGCACAAAAGCAAACGGCCCCGGAGATGTCCGGGGCCGTTTCATTCATGTCGTGGACCGGACGCGACGTCCGGTCGATCCGTCGGTTCAGGCCGCAGCGGCAGCACGGCGCGCAACATTCGCGATCTCGCCGCGCGAGACGTTGATGTCGGCGAGGGTGCGGTCGTCGAGCTGGGAAAGCTCAACGAGAGTGCGGCGGTAAGCCTGCCAGCGGCGGATCTGCTTGGCAACGAGGCCCCAGAGCAGCATGTCGATCTCCATCGGTTAGGAAACGGATCGCGGCATCCCGACGACCGGGGCGCTGCACGTCCATTAATCATGTTGATGCCTAGATATTCGACATCCTGCCCATTTGGTAGGAAATATACCGCAGCCCAGCTTTGCGCGCCGCGCATGACGCGCTGCACAATTCGTTCACAATCGGCAAGGTGGGCCGAAAGATGGCGGAATCAGGCGCTTTTCAGCGCCTGCTCCAGATCGGCGATGATGTCCGCCGCGTCCTCGATGCCGACCGACAGCCGCACCACGTCCGGCCCCGCGCCGGCCAGCGTCTTCTGCTCGTCGGCGAGCTGGCGGTGGGTGGTCGATGCCGGGTGGATGATCAGCGAGCGGGTGTCGCCGATATTGGCGAGGTGCGAGAACAGCTTCACACCCGACACCAACGCCACGCCCGCCTCGTAGCCGCCCTTCAGCCCGAAGGTGAACACCCCGCCGGCGCCCTTCGGCGCGTATTGCCGGGCGAGGTTGTAATAGCGGTCGCCCGGCAGGCCCGGATAGCTCACCCAGGAGACCTTGGGGTGCTCGGCGAGGAATTGGGCGACGGCGAGGGCGTTGTCGCAATGGCGCTGGATGCGCAGCGGCAGCGTCTCGATGCCGGTCAGGATGAGGAAGGCGTTGAAGGGCGAGAGCGCCGGCCCGAGGTCGCGCAGGCCCAGCACGCGCGCGGCGATGGCGAAGGCGAAATTGCCGAAGGTCTCGCCGATGACGATGCCCTCATATTCCGGGCGCGGCTGCGACAGGAACGGGTAGCGCCCCTCGCGCAGCCAGTCGAACGAGCCGCCGTCGACGATGACGCCGCCGATCGAGTTGCCGTGGCCGCCGAGGAACTTGGTGGCCGAATGGATGACGATGTCGGCGCCGTGCTCGAAGGGGCGGATGAGGTAGGGCGTCGCCAGCGTGTTGTCGACGATCAGCGGCACGCCCGCGCGCTTGGCGATCTTCGCGATGGCTGCGATGTCGGTGACGATGCCGCCGGGATTGGCGATGGATTCGATGAAGATCGCCTTGGTGCGCGGCGAGACGGCGCGCTCGAAGGAGGCGAGATCGTCCGAATCGGCCCACACCACGTTCCAGCCGAAGCTCTTGAAGGCGTGGTTGAACTGGTTGATCGAGCCGCCATAGAGCTTGCGCGCGGCGATGAATTCGTCGCCCGGCGAGAGCAGCGTCTGGAAGGTGAGGAGCTGCGCGGCGTGGCCGGAGGCGACGGCGAGCGCGGCGGTGCCGCCTTCGAGCGCCGCGACGCGCTCTTCCAGCACGGCGTTGGTCGGGTTGCCGATGCGCGTATAGATGTTGCCGAAGGCCTTGAGCCCGAACAGCGAGGCCGCGTGGTCCACGTCGTCGAAGACGAAGGACGTGGTCTGGTAGATCGGCGTCGCGCGCGCCTTGGTCGTCGGGTCCGGCTGGGCGCCGGCATGGACGGCGAGGGTGGCGAAGCCGGGGCTATACTGGGGGGTGTCGGTCATGGCGTTCTCCTGTCGGCGCGCGAAACGGCACTGTTGGACGGCTTCGGTCGAGCGGTCGAGGGCAGTCTCATAGCTTCGTTAAAAAACGCAATATCGGTGGCAAAATATTTAAACAGCATGCTCGTCATGTTGTTTGCATCGCGCGCCCTGACAGCCGGCTGACAGCTTCGTCGTCCTAGCGTGCCGCCGCCTCTCGAAGGGCAGGGGCGTGCGAAGGGGCGTGCGGGGCGGAACATGCCGGCTGGAACATCGCGCGGGAGCGGCAGGAAGCCGGCACTCTGGAGACGCGGCCTCGCCGCGCTGGCCGGAGGCGGCCTGCTGCTGATCGGCCTCTATGCCGGCTGGTTCTACCTCAACGGCAATCTGCACACGGTGGTGCCCGGCGAGCTTTATCGCTCGGGCACTCTCGCGCCGGACCGGCTGCGCGAGGTGATCGAGAGCCGGGGCATCCGCACCATCATCAATCTGCGGGGCCGTGCCGAGGCGCGCGACTGGTACCGCGAGGAGGCCCGCATCGCCGGCGAGGCGAATGTACGGCTGATCGACATGCGATGGTCGGCCCAGCGCGAGCTGACGGAGCAGCAGGTGGCGGAGTATTTCCGCGTGCTCGCCGATGTTCCGCGCCCGATTCTCATCCATTGCCGGTCCGGGTCGGACCGCACCGGGCTCGCCGCCGCGCTCTATCTCGCCGCGGTCAAGAAGGCCGACGAGTTCACCGCCGAGCTTCAGCTCTCGCCGCTGTTCGGGCATATCGGTCTGCCCTTCGCGCCGTTCTACGCGATGGACGAGACGTTCGAGCGTCTGGAGCCGAGCCTCGGCTATCCCGACAGCTAAGGCGCCGTCAGGCCACGCGCGGCAGGCGCAGGCGCGGGATCTCGATGGCCGGGCAGCGGTCCATGATGACCGCGACGCCGGCCGCTTCGGCCTTCGCGGCCGCGCTGTCGTCGCGCACGCCGAGCTGCGTCCAGATCAGCTTCGGGCGCGGCAAAAGGGCGAGGGCCTCGTCGACGACGGCCGCGAGATATTCCGGCGCGCGGAACACGTCGACCATGTCGATCGGCTCGGGCACATCGGCAAGCCGTCCATAGGTCGGCAGGCCCGCGATGTTCCGTCCGGCCTGGCCGGGATTGATCGCGAACACCTTGTAGCCGTGGAGCGCGAGGAAGCGGGCGACGCCGTGGCTCGGCCGTTCCGGCTTGGGGCTGGCGCCGACGACCGCGATGGTGCGGACCTTGCCGAGCCAGTCGGCGATATAGGCGTCGTCATAATGGTCGTGGTTCATCTCGGCTTCCCGGAGGCGTTGATCGGCAGGGGCGGCATTCGCCGGAGGCGCCTTTTCATATGGTGTCGCCTCCCGTTCGGGGGAGGGCGGCCGGTGCCGGGAGCGGGGGGACGCGCCGTGGCGGTGCCCATTTCAAGGGGTTAGAGAGAGGTATAAAAATACCTATCTTGCAACTCATTGATTTTACGTATTTATTTCTCGTATCTCTGCATTGACGTTGCGGGGGCTCTCGGCTAGAAGCACCGCCACGAGAGAAGTGCGGGGTGCTCCCGCGCCCTTGGCAATGGACAATCTCATGAAGACCTACTCGGCAAAGCCGGCCGACATCGAGAAGAAGTGGGTCGTGATCGACGCTTCCGGCCTCGTGGTCGGCCGTCTCGCGACCGTCATCGCTACCCGCCTCAAGGGTAAGCACAAGCCCACCTACACCCCCCACGTCGATTGCGGCGACAATGTCGTCGTCATCAACGCCGAGAAGGTGGTGCTGACCGGTCGCAAGCGCGACGACAAGGTCTACTACCACCACACCGGCTTCCCGGGCGGCATCAAGGAGCGGACTGCGAAGTTCATCCTCGATGGTCGTTTCCCGGAGCGCGTGGTCGAGAAGGCGGTCGAGCGCATGCTGGCGCGCGGTCCGCTCGGCCGCAAGCTGATGGGCAATCTGCGCGTCTACAAGGGTGGCAGCCACCCGCATGAGGCCCAGCAGCCGGAGACGCTCGACGTCGCCGCGCTCAACCGCAAGAATGTGGGGAACTGATCATGGCTGAGCTCATTCAGTCGCTCGACGGGCTCGAGGCCCTCAAGACCCAGGCCGCCGAGGCCCCCAAGCACGTCCAGAAGCTGGACAAGCAGGGCCGCGCCTATGCCACCGGCAAGCGCAAGAACGCGGTCGCCCGCGTGTGGGTGCGTCCGGGCACCGGCAAGATCCTCGTCAACGAGCGTGACGTCGAGACCTATTTCGCCCGCCCGGTGTTGCGCCTCATCATCCAGCAGCCCTTCACCACGGCGGCCCGCACCGGCCAGTACGACGTCGTCGCCACCGTTTCCGGCGGCGGTCTTTCCGGCCAGGCCGGCGCGCTGCGCCACGGCATCTCCCGCGCGCTCACCTATTATGAGCCCGAGCTGCGCAGCCCGCTGAAGAAGGGCGGCTTCCTGACCCGCGACAGCCGCGTGGTCGAGCGCAAGAAGTACGGCAAGGCCAAGGCCCGCCGCAGCTTCCAGTTCTCGAAGCGCTGATATCGCCTTTACCGGCAATCTCGAAGGGCGGACCTCGGTCCGCCCTTTTTGTTTGGCGGTCGCCGTGATGCCCTTTGTTCCCCGATACCTTTTCGCTTGGGCCTGCGGAAAGTTTCGCCGATAGTCGGGGCCGGGGGAGTTCATCGCGGCGGGCAGTTCGCTCGGCATATCATGTTGCTTGATCCCTGGACCTTGTGGCTTGTGGTCCTGGTCGTCGGCATGCTGCTGGCCGGGTCGATGCTCTTTGTCTGGCTGCTGACCCCGGAAGAGACGGCGCTCATCTATTGGGCGGCCTTCACCGGGTTTCTGGTGGCCGGTGTCTCCGCAGGCATGGCCCGCGGGCTGATCCCCGATTTCGTATCCATCGAGCTGGGCAACGCGGCGATTCTGTTCGCCTACGGGGTGATGTGGTGCGGCCTGCGCCGCTTCGACCGGCGGCGGCCGTGCCTTGGCTACGCGTTCGTCGCTCCCGTCCTCTGGATCGCCCTGTGCCAGTTGCCGGCGTTCGGGGAGTCGGTCGGCAACCGCGTGATGCTGATCTCCGCCCTGATCGGCGTGCTGGTGACGCTTTCGCTGGTGCAGGCCCGGCGTGGCTGGGTGGTGCCGTCGCAGCCGCGGCTCGCCGTGTTCGTGCTGCTGGTCGTCGTTCTCGTGCTGAACCTCGCCCGCATCCCGCTGGCCTCGACGCAGGTGTCGGACAACCAGCTCGTCATCTTCACCCATCCCCGCAATGCCATCATCGGCCTCGTGGCGATCGGCATCACCATCTTCCTGAACTGCGCGCTGGTGCTGCTGGTGCGCGAGCGCGCCGAGCTGATCCATCGCAGCGCGGCGCGGCGCGACGAGCTGACGGGGCTTCTGAACCGGCGCGGCTTCGCGGAACTCGCCACGCTGTGCTGCATGGGCGCCGGGCCGATCTCGCTCATGCTGCTCGACCTCGACCACTTCAAGCAGGTCAATGACCGCTTCGGCCACGCCACCGGCGACCGCGTGCTGGTGGCCTTCGCGCAGGCGCTGCGCCTCAATCTGCGCCAGGCCGACATCGTCGCCCGTATCGGCGGGGAGGAGTTCGCGGTTCTGCTACCCGGTGCGACGGAGACCGCCGCGCTACAGGCAGCGGAACGCATACGATCCGGATTCCAAAGTACGATCAATGAGTTGGGAGAAGAAGCGCTACACTGCTCCTGTAGCATAGGAGTAGCCCACACCCCCCTCCCACCAGTCGAGGTGGATACGATGGCGCGGGCGCGGCTGGAAATGCTGCAGCGCCGAGCGGATGGGGCGTTGTATGAGGCGAAGTCCAACGGTCGCAATCGGGTAGCAGTGGCACCGTTCTCACTCGTGCACTGACCCTCCGTCAATTCGGCCCGTGTGGCGAGTGGTTGCGGCCGGGTCACTTGCGTCCCGGCGCGTCTTGTTGCCATTAGTTACGTAGCGATTCAGCCGCGTTGCCGCCGCATGATCTTCGATCCGTTGACGTTGTGGTCGGTCGTCCTGTTCGTGGGACTGATGCTGGCGGCTGCCATGGTGCTGGTCTGGCTGCTGACGCCGGAGGAACCGGCGCTGCTGCACTGGGCGGCGTTCTGCGCGCTGTTCGTGGCCGGAACCGCCGGCGTCATGGCGCGGGGGGTGATTCCCGACTTCCTGTCCATCGAGGTGGCCAACGGGTCGATGCTGCTCGGTTACGGGCTGCTCTGGACCGGATTGCGTGTCTTCGACCGCAAGCGTCCCGGGTTCGGCTGGATTTTCATCGCGCCGGTGCTCTGGATCCTGCTCTGCCAGCTTCCGCCGTTCCGCGAGGGGATCGCGAGCCGTATCGTCCTGGGGGCGGGTCTTGCCAGCGCGCTGGCCTTGCTGTCGATCCGGCAGCTCTGGCGTGGCTGGGTCCTGCCGTCGCGCATACGCGGCGCCGCGCTGGGATTTCTGGCGGTCGCGTTCGTCGCGATGCTGGCGCGCATTCCCGCGGCCTCCGCGCTGGGGGAGGGCAACCATGTCCGCCTGTTCACCGATCCCCGCTATGTCTGGGTCGGGGTCCTCGGCATCGCCGTCATGATACTGGCGACGTTCACGCTGGTGCTGATGGTGCGCGAGCGCTCGGAACTGCTCTACCGCAGCGCCGCCCAGCGCGATGCGCTGACGGGCCTGCTGAACCGGCGCGGCTTCATGGAGGAGGCGCTTCCCGTCTGCCGCAAGGGCGGGCCGATGGCGTTGATGATCCTCGATCTCGACCGCTTCAAGCAGGTCAACGACGCCTATGGGCACGCCGCCGGCGACCGGGTGCTGGTGGCCTTCGCGGAGGTGTTGCGTTTTCGGTTGCAACCGGACGCCATAGTAGCGCGGATCGGTGGCGAGGAGTTCGTAGCATTGCTACCCGTAGCGCAGCCGCTACCCGCCCGCCACGCGGCGGAGGAGGTGCGGCGCGGCTTCCGGGAAGAGCTTCAGGCGGACTGGTTCGGCAGCGGGCCGATCACCTGCTCGGCGAGCATCGGCCTCGCCGTCGGCGACGTCGTTCCCTCGCATACGGCGCTGCACGCCGAAGCCTCCCTCGCGGGCGTGATGGAGCGGGCCGACGCCGCGCTCTACGAGGCGAAGGCGAAGGGCAGGGACCGCGTGGAAGTGGTCTTCTTCGGCACGGCGCGCGCGGCCTGAGGCAAGCCTCGCGGGCGGCCGCCAACCCAAAAAGAAAGGGCGCCACCGGGGCGCCCTTTCCGTTTCCGATGAACGACCGGCCGATCAGACCGAGTAGTACATCTCGAACTCGACCGGGTGCGGCGTCATTTCGAAGCGCATGACCTCGGTCATCTTGAGCTCGATGTAGGAGTTGATGAAGTCGTCGTCGAAGACGCCGCCCTTCTTCAGGAACTCGCGATCCTTGTCGAGCGAGGACAGCGCCTCGCGCAGCGAACCGCAGACGGTCGGGATCTTCTTGAGCTCCTTCGGGGGGAGATCATAGAGGTCCTTGTCCATCGCCGGACCGGGATCGATCTTGTTCAGGATGCCGTCGAGGCCGGCCATCAGCAGCGCGGCGAAGGCGAGGTAGGGGTTCGCGCCGGGGTCCGGGAAGCGGGTCTCGACGCGCTTCGCCTTCGGCGAGGTGGTGTAGGGGATGCGGCAGGAGGCCGAACGGTTGCGCGCCGAATAGGCGAGCAGGACCGGCGCCTCATAGCCCGGGACCAGACGCTTGTAGGAGTTGGTCAGCGGGTTGGTGAAGGCGTTCAGCGCCTTGGCGTGCTTGATGATGCCGCCGATGTACCACAGGCATTCCTGGCTGAGGTCGGCATATTTGTTGCCGGCGAAGAGCGGCTTGCCGTTCTTCCAGATCGACTGGTGGACGTGCATGCCCGAGCCGTTGTCGCCGAAGACCGGCTTCGGCATGAAGGTCGCGCTCTTGCCGTAGACGTTCGCCACCTGATGGATGCAGTACTTGTAGACCTGCAGGTGGTCGGCCATCGTCACCAGGGTGTTGAACTTCAGGCCGAGCTCGTGCTGGGCCGAAGCCACCTCGTGGTGGTGCTTCTCGACCTTGGCGCCCATGCGGGCCATGGCCGCCAGCATCTCGCCGCGCAGGTCCTGGCAGCTGTCGACCGGCGGGACCGGGAAGTAGCCGCCCTTGGTCTTCACCCGGTGGCCGAGGTTGCCGCCTTCATATTCGGTGTCGCCATTGGTGGGCAGCTCGACGGAATCGAGCTTGAAGCCGGTGTTGTACGGATCCGCCTTGAAACGCACGTCGTCGAAGATGAAGAACTCGGCCTCGGGACCGATGTAGACGGTGTCGCCGATGCCGGTCGACTTCAGATAGGCCTCGGCCTTCTTCGAGATGCCGCGCGGATCGCGCCCGTAGGGCTCGCCGGTGGTCGGCTCGAGCACGTCGCACACCACGACCAGCGTGGTCTCGGCGAAGAACGGATCGATGCAGGCGGAATCGAGGTCCGGCTGCAGGTGCATGTCGGACTCGTTGATCGCCTTCCAGCCGGCAATGGACGAACCGTCGAACGCCTGTCCTTCAGCGAAGAAGTCCTCATCGACCATCGAGATGTCGAAGGTCACATGCTGCCACTTGCCGCGCGGATCGGTGAAGCGCAGGTCGACATATTTTACGTCGTTATCCTTGATAAGCTTCAGTACATCCTTGGCCGTCGTCATATTATTCGTACCTCTTTCGATACTGCCGTTTTTGTCATGGCAGATGGGTCCCAAGCGGATGGTCGAACAACGATGCGCGCCGCATCGGCCAGGATGCGGCGCGCTCGATAGGCTCTAGCATCTTACGCTTGCTGTCAGATGGCGTCGACGCCCGACTCGCCCGTGCGAATGCGGATGGCTTCCTCGATGTTCGACACGAAGATCTTGCCGTCGCCGATCCGGCCCGTCTGGGCGGCGCGACGGATCGCGTCGATGGCGGTCTCGACCGTCTCGTCGCTCACCACGATCTCGATCTTCACCTTGGGCAGGAAGTCGACGACGTATTCCGCGCCGCGATACAGTTCCGTATGCCCCTTCTGCCGGCCGAAGCCCTTGGCTTCCGTGACGGTGATGCCCTGCAGGCCGACTTCCTGCAGCGCTTCCTTCACCTCGTCCAGCTTGAAGGGCTTAATGATGGCCTCAATCTTCTTCATCTGATCCCGTCTCCCTGACTCGACGATCCGCGACGCCCGGCCGAGTCGGGTCGCGTAGAAGCAGAACCCATGCCAAGCCCTTTCACCGTCTCCAAAACACTGCGATATCACATCATTGCACGGCGGCTAGGGGGACCCCAAACCGGATTTTTCAATAAGATGGCTAAGAAATAATCATTATGCCGACTTATTGAGCATAGATCACGGTGTCATGCCGCCCAGAGGCGCGCGAAATTTGAGCAGATGCCGACGATTGCCGCTTCCTGCCCGGTTTCTCGCTCGCGGCCCCGATTTTCGCCTAAGCTCGCCCGGTCTTCGAAATGCGCCATCCGCCACGGGTGAATGGTCTTTACGCGGGATGCGTTCATGGAACTTCTCACCCCTGACGAGATGGGGCGGGCCGATGCCTTCACCATCGCCGCGGGCGTTCCCGGCGAGGTGCTGATGGAGCGGGCCGGCCTTGCCGTCGCCCGGGCGGCGGCGGGGATGGCCAGCGTCGGATCGCGGGTCCTGGTGCTGTGCGGGCCGGGCAACAATGGCGGCGACGGCTTCGTGGCGGCGCGCCATCTGGCGGGGGCGGGCTACGGTGTCCGGCTGGCCCTGCTCGGCGAGCGGGAGAGGTTGCGAGGCGACGCCGCGACCATGGCGGGGCGCTGGAGCGGTCCCGTGGAGGCCGCGCCCGAGGCGCCGCTGGAGGATGTCGATCTCATCGTCGACGCGCTGTTCGGCGCCGGGCTGGCGCGCGATCTCGACGGCGCGGCCCGCGCGCTGGTGGAGCGCGTGAACGCGAGCGGCCTGCCGGTGCTGGCGGTCGACCTGTCCTCCGGCATCGACGGGGCGACCGGGGCGGTGCGAGGGGCGGCCATCACGGCGCGCCGGAGCGTCACCTTCTTCCGGCCGAAGCCCGGTCATCTGCTGCTGCCGGGCCGGTTGCACGCCGGGCCGCTGACCGTCGCCGATATCGGCATCCGGCCCGAGGCGCTCGACGTCCTGCGGCCGCGCGCCTTCGAGAACGTGCCGGAGTTCTGGGCGGGGCATTTTCCGGTGCCGCGCCCGCAGGGGCACAAATATTCGCGCGGCCATCTGGTGGCGGTGTCCGGCCCGGCGCGGGCGACGGGCGCCACCCGGCTCGCCGCGCGGGCGGCGCTGAGGGCGGGGGCGGGCCTCGTGACCGTGGCGTGCCCGGAGGCGGCGATGGTCATCCACGCGACGAATCTGTCGGCGGTGATGGTGCGTCCGGTGGAGGACGCGGCCGGGCTGGCGCATCTGCTGACCGACCGGCGGCTGTCGACGGTGGTGATCGGCCCCGGCGTCGGGGTGGGGCAGGGCGCCCGCGACCGGCTGCTGGCCTGTGCCGACCGGCGGCTGGTGCTCGACGCCGATCTCATCACCTCCTTCAAGGGCGACGTCGACACGCTGGCGACGATCATCAAGGCGTCTCCCGCCGCCGTGGCGACGCCCCATGACGGCGAATTCGCCCGGCTCTTCGCGCGCTGCCCGGAGGTGCTGGAGGCGCCCTCGCGGCTGGAGCGGGCGCGGGCCGGCGCCGCGCGGCTCGGCGCGACGCTGCTGCTGAAGGGGCCGGACACCGTGGTCGCGAGCCCGGATGGGCGGGCGGCGATCGCCGCCAACGCACCGCCCTGGCTGGCCACCGCCGGGGCGGGGGACGTGCTGTCGGGCATCGTCGGCGGGCTGCTCGCGCAGGGCATGCCGCCGCTGGAGGCCGCGGCGGCCGGCGTCTGGCTGCACGGCGAGGCGGCGCGGGAGGCCGGGCCGGGGCTGGTGGCGGACGACCTGATCGAGGCACTGCGGCCGGTCTATCGGCGGTTGTTTCTCGATCTCGGGCTCTCCATATAGGAGCAGGCCGGGACGGGCTTTCGGCGGGACGCGCGCCCGCGCATTTAGGGCTGGCGCTGCGGCAGCGCCGTGTTATAAGCCCGCACCCGGCAGGCGGCTCCCTCTCGGGTACGCGTTTGTGCGCCCTGCGGGGTGTTGGAACGCATACGCGGGCGTGGCGGAACTGGTAGACGCGCTGGATTTAGGTTCCAGTGGCGAGAGTCGTGGGGGTTCGAGTCCCTCCGCCCGCACCAGCTCTCGCCCTTGTCCGGCGCCGCCTCCCGACCGATGTGCACCGAAGCGAGGCTCATGGCGCCGAGGCGCCGTGCTCGTACCCAGAAATTCGAGAGCTCCGCGCAAGCGGCAAACAAGACGAAGGCCGATTGAAAATGCAGGTCACCGAACTCCTCGCCGAAGGTCTCAAGCGCGAATATCGCGTGGTGCTGCCGGCCGCCGAACTCGACGCCAAGGCCAATGCGCGCCTGAACGACCTCAAGGACAAGGTCCGTCTCAACGGCTTCCGCCCCGGCAAGGTGCCGGTTGCGCACCTCAAGCGCATGTACGGCAAGTCGGTGCTCGCCGAGGTGATCGACCAGGCGGTGAACGAGGCCAACACCAAGATCGTCGAGGACAACGGCTTCAAGCTCGCCATGCAGCCGAAGGTCGAGCTGCCGCAGGACGAGGCGGCGGTCAACGAGGTGATCGAGGGCAAGGCCGACCTGTCCTACACGGTCGGCATCGAGGTGCTGCCGAAGATCGAGCTCGGCGACTTCAAGTCGATCGCGCTCGACAAGCCGGTGCTCGCGGTGAGTGACGAGGAGGTCGCGGAGACCGTCAACCGCATCGCCGAGGCCAACCGCCCCTACGCCGCCAAGCCGGACGCCGCCGCCGAGAACGGCGACCGCGTCACCGTCTCCTTCGTCGGCTCGATCGACGGCGAGAAGTTCGAGGGCGGCTCGGGCGAGGACGTCCCGGTGGTGCTGGGCTCCAACAGCTTCATCCCCGGCTTCGAGGACCAGCTGGTCGGCATCAAGGAAGACGAGACCCGCACGGTCAACGTCACCTTCCCCGAGAACTACCAGGCCGCGCATCTCGCCGGTAAGGCCGCCTCCTTCGAGGTGACCGCCAAGATGATCGAGTCGCCCGCCGAGCTGACGATCGACGACGAATTCGCCAAGACGCTCGGCATGGACAGCCTCGACGCGCTCAAGGAGCAGGTGAAGAGCCGCATCGCCCAGGAGCACAACGCGCAGAGCCGCAACAAGGTGAAGCGCCGCCTGCTCGATGCGCTGGACGGCCTGCACCAGTTCGAGGTGCCGCCGACGCTGGCCGAGCAGGAGTTCCAGGGCATCTGGGATTCGGTGACCTCGGAGATGCAGGCGCAGAACCGTACCTTCGCCGACGAGGGCACCACCGAGGAGGCTGCCCGCGCCGACTACGAGAAGATCGCCCAGCGCCGCGTGCGCCTCGGCCTGGTCCTTGCGGAAATCGGTGAGAAGAACAACATCCAGGTCACCGACGACGAAGTGACCCGCGCCGTCGTCGAGCGTGCCCGCCAGTTCCCCGGGCAGGAACAGCAGGTCTGGGAGTTCTATCGCAAGAACGCCCAGGCGCTCGCGAGCCTTCGCGCGCCGATCTTCGAGGAGAAGGTCGTCGACTTCCTGCTCGAACTCGCCAAGGTCAACGAGATCCCCGTTTCGCGCGAGGAACTCTACGCCGAGGACGAGGAAGACAAGGCGGCCTGAGGTCGCCGGTAGCCGGTGGAGCCGCGCCCCAAAGGCGTGGCTCCGTTGTCCGCGGCTTATTGGCCCTGCGGACTGGCGGGGACGCGCTTTCCCATTATTGTGGGTGGGGGTGGATTCGCGGGAGGCGTTCGCCGCCGGCCCGCTGAGGAACGGAATATGCGTGACCCGATTGATACTTACATGAATTATCTGGTCCCGATGGTGGTCGAGCAGACCAACCGGGGCGAGCGTTCCTACGACATTTATTCGCGCCTCCTGAAGGAGCGCATCATCTTCCTGACCGGCCCGGTCGAGGACAACATGTCGACCCTCATGGTCGCGCAGCTCCTGTTCCTCGAGGCGGAGAACCCGAAGAAGGAAATCTCGATGTACATCAACTCCCCGGGCGGAGTGGTGACGTCGGGTCTCGCCATCTACGACACGATGCAGTTCATCAAGCCGGCGGTGTCGACGCTGTGCATCGGCCAGGCGGCCTCGATGGGCTCGCTGCTGCTGACCGCGGGCGAGAAGGGCATGCGCTTCGCGCTGCCGAACGCGCGAATCATGGTGCACCAGCCCTCGGGCGGCTTCCAGGGCCAGGTGACCGACATCATGCTGCACGCGCAGGAGATCCTGAGCCTCAAGAAGCGGCTCAACGAGATCTATGTGAAGCACACCGGGCAGGACCTGCAGGCGGTCGAGGACGCGCTGGAGCGCGACAACTTCATGACCTCGGATGTCGCCAAGTCCTTCGGACTTATCGATAATGTGATCGACAAGCGCCCGGATGAGGCGCCGGCCAAGCCCTGACGGGCGTTGACGCCGTGTTTCCGAAGCCACGCCGGCTTCCTATATTGAGGTGCAGGTCCGCGCGGATGTGAAGCGCGGACTTGCGTGCATCGCGGTATCGCGCTTGCATGACATCTGGATGAAGTGTCGCCGGGAGGTGTGACAGGGGACGACGGGGCAGGCGCCCTATCCGCGCTAAGTCGGGGATGGTTCGAATGCCTTCTTGATCGTGTCGATCCAAGCATGCTTGGCTAGGTCGATCGATTGGACCCTTTAGTCGCTTCCTTTTGACGGCCTTTTCGAGCCGTCGCGTTTCTCCCCCCTTGGAGGCCCGCGGCGGCCTGCGAGACTGGGGCGGTCCCGGGCGAAGCCTGGATCGCCGAGCGGACGGAGAGACGCATGAGCAAGGTTGGCGGCGGCGACAGCAAGAATACTCTTTATTGCTCGTTCTGCGGCAAGAGCCAGCACGAGGTCCGCAAGCTTATTGCGGGACCGACCGTGTTCATCTGCGATGAATGCGTCGAGCTGTGCATGGACATCATCCGCGAGGAGAACAAGTCCTCGCTGGTGAAGTCACGCGACGGCATTCCGACCCCGAAGGAAATCTGCAAGGTCCTGGACGACTACGTGATCGGCCAGTTCCATGCCAAGCGCGTCCTCTCGGTGGCGGTGCACAATCACTACAAGCGCCTGAACCACGCGACCAAGCACGCCGGTGACGTCGAGCTGGCCAAGTCCAACATCCTGCTGATCGGGCCCACCGGCTCGGGCAAGACGCTGCTCGCGCAGACGCTCGCCCGCATCCTGGACGTGCCCTTCACCATGGCGGACGCGACCACGCTCACCGAGGCGGGCTATGTCGGCGAGGACGTCGAGAACATCATCCTCAAGCTGCTGCAGTCGGCCGACTACAATGTCGAGCGGGCGCAGCGTGGCATCGTCTACATCGACGAGATCGACAAGATCAGCCGCAAGTCCGACAACCCCTCGATCACCCGCGACGTCTCGGGCGAGGGCGTGCAGCAGGCGCTGCTGAAGATCATGGAAGGCACGGTCGCCTCCGTGCCGCCGCAGGGCGGACGCAAGCATCCCCAGCAGGAGTTCCTGCAGGTGGATACGAGCAACATCCTGTTCATCTGCGGCGGCGCCTTCGCCGGCCTCGACAAGATCATCTCCTCGCGCGGCAAGGGCACCTCGATCGGCTTCGGGGCGGTGGTCGCCGCGCCCGAAGACCGCAAGCCGGGCGAAGTGTTCCGCGAGGTCGAGCCCGAGGATCTGCTGAAGTACGGGCTGATCCCGGAATTCATCGGCCGTCTGCCGGTGATCGCCACCCTCGGCGATCTCGACGAGGAGGCTCTGAAGAAGATCCTCGCGGAGCCGAAGAACGCGCTGGTCAAGCAGTACCAGCGGCTGTTCGAGATGGAGAACGTCGAGCTGACCATTCACGAGGAAGCGCTGGGCGCCATCGCCCGCAAGGCCATCGAGCGCAAGACCGGCGCGCGCGGCCTGCGCTCGATCATGGAAGGCATCCTGCTCGACACGATGTTCGATTTGCCCGGCCTGGAAGGGGTCGAGGAGGTCGTCATCTCCAAGGAGGTCGTCGAGCAGAATGCGCGTCCGCTCTACATCTACGCGGACCGCGCGGCCGGCGATGCGGGCGCGAGTGCCTGAGGGGCCGGCGGCGGGCAGGGCCGGGCGTATGCGCCCGGCCAGGGACATGGGGGGCTCCCTTGACGGGCAGCCGGGCCATATCCATCTGAGCCCTAACCACCGGTCCTCGACCGCATCGACGTGCTTCGCGCGCCTCACGCTGCTCCCGCACAGAGATCCACGTTCGCGTTCCGGCCGCATTGCGGCACGGTTCCGCCTCGCGACGCCCGTCGCGGGGGCACGGCGCCGGCCGTCAACAGAAAGGAAAGAGCCATGACGAGCCCCAAGCCTCGCACCGCGCTCACGCCCGGCGTCCCGCAGACCTTTCCCGTTCTTCCGCTGCGCGACATCGTTGTCTTCCCGCACATGATCGTGCCCCTGTTCGTCGGCCGCGAGAAGTCCATCCGCGCCCTCGAGGAGGTGATGCGGAACGACACCTTCATCCTGCTGGCGACCCAGGAGAACGCGTCCGACGACGACCCGTCCACCAGCTCGATCTACAAGATCGGCACGCTGGCCTCGGTGCTGCAGCTGCTGAAGCTGCCCGACGGCACGGTGAAGGTGCTGGTCGAGGGCATCTCGCGCGCCAAGGTGAGCCACTACACCGACCGCACCGACCTCTACGAGGCGGAGGCGATGGCGCTGGAAGAGGACACCGGCTCCAAGGTCGAGGCCGAGGCGCTGGGGCGTTCGGTGCTGGCCGAGTTCGACAGCTATGTGAAGCTGAACAAGAAGGTCTCGCCGGAGGTCGTCGGCGTCGTCACCCAGATCGAGGACCACTCGAAGCTGGCGGACACCGTGGCCTCGCATCTCGCGGTCAAGATCCCCGAGAAGCAGGCGGTGCTGGAGATCCTCAAGGTCACGACGCGCCTTGAGAAGGTGCTCTCGCTGATGGAAAGCGAAATCTCGGTCCTTCAGGTCGAGAAGCGCATCCGCACGCGCGTCAAGCGCCAGATGGAGAAGACCCAGCGCGAGTACTACCTCAACGAGCAGATGAAGGCGATCCAGAAGGAGCTGGGCGACGGCGAGGACGGCCGCGACGAGCTGGCCGAGCTGGAAGAGCGCATCAAGACGGTCAAGCTCACCAAGGAAGCCCGCGAGAAGGCGACGCACGAGCTGAAGAAGCTCCGCCAGATGTCGCCCATGTCGGCCGAGGCGACCGTGGTGCGCAACTATCTCGACTGGCTGCTGTCGATCCCGTGGGGCAACCGGAGCAAGGTCAAGAAGGACCTGCCCTTCGCCCAGAACGTGCTCGACACGGATCACTTCGGCCTCGACAAGGTGAAGGACCGCATCGTCGAGTATCTCGCCGTGCAGAGCCGCCAGAACAAGCTGACGGGCCCGATCCTGTGCCTCGTCGGCCCGCCCGGCGTCGGCAAGACCTCGCTCGCCAAGTCCATCGCCAAGGCGACGGGCCGCGAATATGTGCGCGTCGCCCTCGGCGGCGTGCGCGACGAGGCGGAGATCCGCGGCCACCGCCGGACCTATATCGGCTCGATGCCCGGCAAGATCATCCAGTCGATGCGCAAGGCCAAGAAGTCCAACCCGCTCTTCCTGCTCGACGAGATCGACAAGATGGGTGCGGACTTCCGCGGCGATCCGTCCTCGGCGCTGCTGGAGGTCCTGGACCCCGAGCAGAACCACACCTTCAACGACCACTATCTCGAGGTCGACTACGACCTCTCGAACGTGATGTTCGTGACGACGGCGAACACGCTGAACATCCCGCCGGCCCTTCTGGACCGCATGGAGGTGATCCGCATCGCCGGCTACACGGAGGACGAGAAGGTCGAGATCGCCCGCCGCCACCTCATCCCGCAGGCGCTGGCCAAGCACGGCCTGCAGCCCAAGGAGTGGTCGATCGACAACGAGGCCCTGCTCACGCTGGTCCGCCGCTACACGCGGGAGGCGGGCGTGCGCAACCTGGAGCGCGAGATCTCCAACCTCGCCCGCAAGGCGGTGAAGGATCTCATGCTCACCAAGAAGAAGGTGATCAAGGTCACGGCCAAGACGCTGGAGGACTATCTCGGCGCGCCGAAGTTCCGCTACGGCGAGGCCGAGACCGAGGACCAGGTCGGCGTCGTCACCGGCCTCGCCTGGACCGAGGTCGGCGGCGAGATCCTGACGATCGAAGGCGTCATGATGCCCGGCAAGGGCAAGATGACGGTCACCGGCAACCTGCGCGACGTGATGAAGGAATCGATCTCGGCGGCGGCTTCCTATGTCCGCTCGCGCGCCGTCGATTTCGGCATCGAGCCGCCGCTGTTCGACCGGCGCGACATCCACGTGCACGTTCCCGAGGGGGCGACCCCGAAGGACGGGCCCTCGGCCGGCGTCGCCATGGCGACGGTGCTCACCTCGGTGCTGACCGGCATCCCGATCCGCCGCGACGTCGCCATGACCGGCGAGGTCACGCTGCGCGGCCGGGTGCTGCCGATCGGCGGCCTCAAGGAGAAGCTGCTGGCGGCGCTGCGGGCCGGCATCAAGAAGGTGCTGATCCCCGAGGAGAACGCCAAGGATCTCGCCGAGATCCCGGACAACGTGAAGAACGCGCTGGAGATCGTGCCGGTGTCGCGGATGGACGAGGTGCTGCACCACGCCCTGACGCGCCAGCCTGAGCCGATCGTCTGGGAGGAGAAGCCGATCGCCCCGGCCGCCGAGGTCGAACCGGTGATCGCCCGCGACGAGGCCGGCGGCCTCGCGGCGCACTGAGCTGAAGAAGGTCCGTCCCGGGTGGCGCCTCCGCGTCCCCGGGCCGGTTTCCCGCCCAACCGAGCGGCGGCGTCCCCAAAGGGCGCCGCCGCTTTTCTTTTCAAGGCCCGGCGGGCGAGGGACGAAAGGTCGTAGTCGCCCAAATTGCAGGCGATGGGACTTGCGCGGTTTTGAGGTGTTTTAATACCGCAGAATGTGCGGAAGTCGTGTATTTGTGCGGGTTCCTGAGCCGGGACGCTTGCAATCGCCGCATTTTGGAGAAAGGGTGCCCGCCCGTCGTCGGTGCATGCGATCGACGATTCTTGTGCAATCAAGGGAAGGACCGGTCAAATGACCACGAAGAACGAACTCGTCGCCGCCGTGGCCGAGCAGGCCAAGCTGACGAAGGCCGCCGCCGCGGCCGCGGTCGACGCGACCTTCGACGCCATTGCCGCCTCGCTGAAGGCCGGCGAAGAAGTGAAGCTCATCGGCTTCGGCAGCTTCTCCGTCGTGACCCGCGCTGCGCGCGAGGGCCGTAACCCGCGCACCGGCAAGCCGGTCAAGATCGAAGCCTCGAAGGCTCCGAAGTTCACGCCCGGCAAGGGCCTGAAGGAAACCGTCAACGGTTGATCCTTTCCGCGCTGAGCGTCGCGCCCCCCGTGCAAGGCTGCCGGGGCGCGGTGCGGCGTCAGCGGCGCGCATCCGCCGGCTACGGCCGGCGGATCGGCGTCCGGCCTGCGGGCCGGGCCGTGACCCCTCCGGCCAGCCGCGCCATGCGATGCGGCACCGCGGGGTCTTGTCGCATCGCTTCACGGATGCTTAATGGCGGCTGGCTCGGCGCTATGGCCGGAGCCGGCTTCGGCAGGCAGGTTGGGAGCGGATCGCGCTTCCTGCGCCTGCCGGCGGGTTTCCGCGGGCGGTTAGCTCAGTTGGTAGAGCATCTCGTTTACACCGAGAGGGTCGGCGGTTCGAGCCCGTCACCGCCCACCACCGGCCCCGGCGCCATCACCCTGTTGCCTTGCCGGAAGTCCGCGTCGTGAAACTTGTTCTCTTCGATTGTGACGGCACGCTGGTCGACAGCCAGCATGTGATCGTCGCCGCCATGACCCGCGCCTTTGCGCGCGCCGAGCTGGCGCTGCCGCCGCGCGAGGCGGTGCTGGGCATTGTCGGCCTGTCCCTCGTCGAGGCCATGCGCCGGCTCGGCGACGACGATCCGCATTTTCCGGCCGAGCGGCTGGCCGACCTCTACCGCGAGGCGTTCCGCGAGCTGCGCACCGAGCCGGGTTTCTTCGAGCCGCTGTTCCCCGGCGTGCGCGGCGTGCTGGACAAGCTCTCGGCGCGCGAGGACGTGCTGCTCGGCATCGCCACCGGCAAGTCGCAGCGCGGCGTGGCCGCCGTGCTCGGCCATCATGGCCTCGACGGCCGCTTCGTGACCATCCAGACCGCCGACGACGCGCCTTCCAAGCCGCACCCGGCAATGGTGCTTCAGGCCATGGCCGCGACCGGCGTCCATGCCGAGGACACGGTGCTGATCGGCGACACCAGCTTCGACATGGTGATGGCCCGCGCCGCCGGCGCCCGCGCCATCGGCGTCACCTGGGGCTATCATCCGCGCGAGACGCTCCGCCAGTCCGGCGCCGAGCGACTGGTGTCCGACGCCGACACGCTGGTCGGCGTCATCGACGAGATGTGGGAGCCCGTGGCGTGAGCGAGGAACGCGACAAGGCCGCCGCGCTGCCACCGGGCTTCGGCGGCGAGCGCAAGCTGCCCAAGCGCTTCTACACGGCCGCCGAGGCGAACGCCGCCGGGGAGGGCCTGTTCCGCATCGAGCTGGACGGCCGCCCCGTACGCACGCCGGGCCGCAATCTGGTGGCCGTGCCGAGCCGCGCACTGGCGGAGGCGCTGGCGGAGGAGTGGCGTGGGCAGGGCGAGTTCATCGACCCGATGCGCATGCCGATGACCCGCCTCGCCAATTCGGCTCTCGACGGCGTGGCCGGCGCCATGGGCGAGGTGGCCGGCGAGATCGTGCGCTATGCCGGCAGCGACCTTCTCTGCTACCGGGCCGACGCGCCGGAGAAGCTGGTGGCGCTGCAGGGCGAGCTGTGGGATCCGCTGCTCGACTGGGCGCGCGAGACCTTCGGCGCGGTGTTCATGCTCAGCGAGGGCATTCTCTATGTCGAGCAGCCGCCGCGCACGCTGGAACTGATCGGCGCCGCGCTGCCGACGGACCCGCTGCGCCTCGCCGCGCTCAATCTGATGACCACGCTGAGCGGATCGGCGGTGATCGCGCTGGCGGTCGCACGCGGACGGCTGACGGCGGAGGAGGGCTGGCGCGCCGCCCATGCCGACGAGGAGATACAGGAGCAGCTCTGGGGCGCCGACGCGGAGGCGCTGGAGCGCCGCGCGACGCGCTTCCGCGACTTCGAGGCCGCGGCGCGGCTCGTGGCGCTGCTGGAGGATTAGAGATCCGGCCGACAGGAGGGTTCCATGAAGGAAGCACCCGCCGCCTCTGCCAAGAATGCGTCCGGCAAATCCACGAAGGCCGACAAGGACGGGGCCGCTCCCCCGAAGCTGCTCTCCGGCGGTAATCCGCAGATCGCCAAGGGCTATGGCGACGCGCCCGTGCAGGCCTATATCGCCGCCCTGCCGGCCTGGAAGAGCGAGGCCGGACGCCGCCTCGACGCGCTGATCGAGCGCACCGTGCCCGGCGTGCAGAAGGCGGTGAAATGGAATTCGCCGCTCTACGGCGTGGAGGGCCAAGGCTGGTTCCTCAGCGTCCACTGCTTCAACCGCTACATCAAGCTGACCTTCTTCCGCGGCGCATCGCTGGACCCGCTGCCGCCCGTCGAGTCCAAGGACTCGAACACGCGCTACTTCCACATCCGCGAGGGCGAGCCGATCGACGAGGAACGCGTGGCGCGCTGGGTTCGGCAAGCGGCGGCGCTTCCCGGCTGGGCGGGCTAGCGAGAGGGTCCCTCATGATGAAAAACGAGCCGCAAGAGGGCAGACCTGCCTCCGATCTCATCGACGAACGGATCGCCGAACTCGGCGGCTGGCGCGGGGAGACGCTCGCCCGCGTCCGCGCGCTCATCCGGCAGGCCGATCCCGAGGTGGTGGAGGAATGGAAGTGGCGCGTGCCGGTGTGGTCGCATGCCGGCATCCTCTGCACCGGCGAGGCCTATAAGAGCGTGGTGAAGCTGACCTTCGCCAGAGGCGCCTCGCTGGAGGACCCCGCCGGCCTGTTCAATTCCAGCCTCGAGGGCCATGTGCGGCGGGCCATCGACATCCGCGAGGGCGAGGCGATCGACGCGGAAGCGCTGAAGGCGCTCATCCGCGCCGCCGTGGCTCTGAACAGCTCGACGCCCGCCGTCCGCCGCCGGAGCTGACTGGCGCTCATGGACCCCGGCCCATAGCTCCCCCGTCCCGTTGGGGAGAGGGAGCCCGGCCACTCCCGCGGCCGTGCGGGGTCGGTTTTCACGTCCCCGCGCGCAGCAGCCTCAGCGTGGCGAGGGCGATCATCCGCTCCTCGTCGGTCGGGATGACCAGCACGCTGGGACCCGGCCCGTCGGCGTCGATCCACGTTTCATTGGCGGCGTTGGCGACCTCGTCGAGCGACATGCCGAGCAGGCCGAGCCGGGCGCCGACGCGGGCGCGGACTTCCGGCGAGCGCTCGCCGATGCCGGCGGTGAAGACCAGGGCGTCGAGGCCGCCGAGGGTCACGGCCAGCTGGGCCACCGCCTGCGCGACGTGCAGGGTGAAATAGTCGATCGCCATGGCGGCGGCGGGCGCATCGCTCGCCAGCAGCTCGCGCATGTCGTTGCTGACGCCCGAGAGGCCCTTGAGCCCGCTGTTGTTGTAGAGCAGGCGGCCGACTTCGGCGGCGCTCATGCCCTTCTGCTCGATGAGATGCAGCACCACGCCCGGATCGAGCGCGCCGCAGCGCGTGCCCATGGGCAGTCCGTCGAGGGCAGTGAAGCCCATCGTGCTTTCCATGCTGCGGCCGTCGAGCAGGCCGCAGGCGGAGGCGCCCGAGCCGAGATGGCAGATCACCACCCGCCCGCGCGCCAGCTCCGGCGCCAGCTCGCGCAGCGCGCCGGACACGTACTCGTAGGAGAGGCCGTGAAAGCCGTAGCGGCGCACGCCGTCCTCATAGAGGTCGTTCGGCAGGGCGAAGCGGTCGGCGATCTCCGGGTGGCCGCGATGGAAGGCGGTGTCGAAGCAGGCCACCTGCGGCAGGTCGGGCCGCCGCGCGCGGATGACGCGGATCGGGTCGAGATTGGTGAGCTGGTGCAGCGGCGCCAGCGGGATGAAGCTCTCCAGCGTGCGCAGCACCTCGTCGTCCACCAGCTCCGGGTGGGAATAATGCGGCCCGCCATGCACGACGCGGTGGCCGACGCCGATCAGCTCGTGCTCGGCGAGATAGGGCACGATCCAGTCGCCGATGGCGTGCTGGGCGTCGGAGGCCTTGGCGACCTCGTCCGGCGCGAAGCTGCGATCGGTGAGGACATTGCCGATCTCGTCCTTCGCGTGGAGGCGCGGGCGGGCGCCGATGCCGTCGAGCGCGCCGCCGAGGATCAGCGCCACATCGTGGCCGACCGCGCGGTAGAGCTTGAACTTGATGCTGGAGCTGCCGGCGTTGACGACGAACAGGGCCTCGCTCACCGCTCAGCCCCCCAGACCGGGCGCGGCCTGGCGGGCCTTGGCGTAGAGCACCGCCACGGCGCAGGAGGCGAGGCGGGTCTTCAGCGTGTCGGCGCGGCTGGTGAGGATGATCGGCACGCGCGCGCCGAGCACGATGCCGGCGGCATCGGCCCCGGCCATGAAGGTGAGGTTCTTCGCCAGCATGTTGCCGGCCTCGAGATCCGGCGCGACGAGGATCTGCGCCCGGCCGGCGACCGTGGAGACGATGCCCTTGATGCGGGCGGCCTCCGGCGAGATGGCGTTGTCGAGCGCCAGCGGCCCGTCGAGATCGGCGCCGGTGATCTGGCCACGATCTGCCATCTTGCAGAGGGCCGCGGCCTCCAGCGTGCTGGGGATGCTGGTCGTCACCGTCTCCACCGCCGAGAGGATGGCGACGCGCGGCCGGCCGAGGCCGAGCCCGACATGCAGGTCGATGGCGTTCTGCACGATGTCGCGCTTGGCGTCGAGGTCCGGGAAGATGTTGACCGCGGCGTCGGTGACGAAGAGCGGCTCGGGATAGGACGGCACGTCCATGAGGAAGACGTGGCTGACGCGCCGGCCGGTGCGCAGCCCGGTGTCGCGGGCGGTGACGGCGGCCAGCAGCTCGTCGCTGTGCAGGCTGCCCTTCATCAGGAAGGCGGCGCGGCCCTCCCGCACCAGCTCGACGGCGCGGGCGGCGGAGGCGACGGAGTGCGGCGTGTCCACGATCTCGGCGTCACCGATATCGATGCCTTCGCTCTCGGCGACGGCGCGGATGCGGGCGGTGGGACCGACGAGAATAGGGATGATGAAGCCCGCCTGCGCGGCATCCATCGCGCCGCGCAGCGAGGAGGCGTCGCAGGGGTGCGCGACGGCGGTGGGCAGCGGCTCGACCTCGCTGGCGCGGGCGATGAGTTCCTCGTAATTGCCGTGGCCGCGCGCCGGCCGGGTGGCGGTGTCCATGTTTTCGTCTCCGCTCCTCGTCTTCGCGTTCGGGCCAGTGTTGCGGTCGCCCTTGACGACAGGACGACACAGATCGCCGTCGGACGCCAGCGTCCTTGACCTCGCGCAACAGGCGTGGAAATCCCGATGGGCGTCATATCCGCCGCCAACTCCGGGAAACCCGCCATGAGCTCCTCCGCCGCTTCCACCTATGTGATCGTGCCGCCCGGCATACCGGCGCTTCCGGTGGCGGGGACGGACCGGCTGTTCCCGATCCACCGCATCTACTGCGTCGGCCGCAACTATGCGGAGCACGCCATCGAGATGGGGCACGACCCGGACAAGGAGCCGCCCTTCTTCTTCCAGAAGAACCCGGACAATGTGATCGTCGACGGCACCTTCCCCTATCCGGGCCACTCGAACGACGTGCATTACGAGCTGGAGATGCTGGTCGCCATCGGCCGGGGCGGGGTGGACATCCCGGTCGCCGAGGCGCTCGGCCATGTGTGGGGCTACGGCGTCGGGCTCGACATGACGCGGCGCGACCTGCAGGGCGAGGCCAAGAAGCTCGGTCGCCCGTGGGAAGTCGGCAAGGCGTTCGAGGCCTCGGCGCCGTGCTCGCCACTGGTGCCGGCGGCCGAGATCGGCCATCCCGACACGGGGAAGGTGTGGCTGACGGTGAATGGCGAGCTGCGCCAGCAGGGCGACCTCAACCAGATGATCTGGAAGGTGCCGGAGATGATCTCCTACCTCTCCGGCCTATTCACGCTGCAACCGGGCGACCTGATCATGTCCGGCACGCCGGCGGGCGTCGGTCCCGTGGTGCGAGGCGACCATCTCAAGGGTAGCGTCGAGGGTGTGGGCACCCTCGACGTGCGGGTGATCTGAGGCGCGTCAGCCCGGCCTGTGGGCGATGAAGTCGATTTCGACCAGCGCGTCGCGCGCCAGGCCGGTGACGCCAACGCAGGTGCGCGCCGGCCGCCGGTCCTGCGGGAAATAGGACGCATAGACGGCGTTCATCGCGGCGTAGTCGCGCTTGAACTCGGTGAGGAAGACGCGCGCCTGCACGACATGCGACAGGTCGAGGCCGATGCCGGCCAGCACGAGGACGAGGTTGTCCATCACCCGCCGCGTCTGCGCCTCCACGCCTTCCGGCAGGGCGCGGGCGTCGTCGTCCGGCCAGGTCGGCATCTGGCCGGTGACGAAGACCCAGCCGTCCGCTTCGACCGCATGGCTGAAGGGAGCGACCGGCCGCGGCGCGTCGGGGATCATGTGGAACTGCGCCATCGGCGTCTCCTGAGGTTTGGCTGGGCGGGGATGATGCGGCGCAATGTCGACGGCGGACGGCGTTCGGTCAACGTCGCAGCGCCGGCAAACCCCTGCGGGCAAGCGCTGCCGTTCTCCTTCCGGCATTGTTGAGTCCTAAGGTCATAATCCCTTCAGGCAGGTTTCACTCTAAGGTTTCATCGCCCTTTGCCGCCGTACCCCGCGCGCCCGGCAAGTAATATTAATGGTTGAGAACACCAGACGTGGGGAAGTGCGATGGCGACCGACAGCTCTGCGGCAGTGCCCGATACGTCTTCCGGCGCAATGGGCAGCAATCCCGAACAGATCATCGCGGAGCTCCTGGCGAGCGTCGCGCTGCCGGATTTCTTCGAGGACCTGATCTCGAGCGTGTGCTGGGTTCCCGAGATTGGCGATTCCGGCCTGTCGGTCGGCGTGTCGCCCATGGCGGTGGCCGTGGGGCAGGACACCAATGTCGACGTCTTCGCGATGCTGGAAATCACCTCCTTCAGCTGGGGCGCGCTGGCGCAGGGGCAGGCGAACCTGTCGTCCTTCGCCAGCGGTGGCTTCGACCAGGCCCTGCTGGCATCGACCGACGCGGCGTTCGACACTTGTGGCGCCGACATCATCCTGCAGATCCAGACCACCACGACGATGGGCGGGCAATGCGGTCTGATGGCGTGGACGGCGCAGGAGATCGAGGTCGAGTATCTGGCCATCGACATTGCCGGCTATACGCCCGCCGGCGGGCCGCTGGTTCTCTCGATCGGCACCGACATCACGCTCTCCGGCAACGGCTGGAGCCCGCCGCTCACGATGTTCGGGAACCTTGCGACCTTCGAACTCACCAACACCGCCTGGGGGGTGGACAGCTTCGTCGAGAGCGTGGTCGAAGCGCTGACGGTCGAGGACCAGATGTCGAGCGTGACCGCGAACCTGCTCGGCGCCGTCGATTTCAATCTGGCGGTGCCGACGGATCCTACCGATCCGACAGACCCCACGGATCCCACGGACCCAACCGATCCCACGGATCCGACCGACCCGACGGACCCCACCGATCCGATCGATCCGGGCCAGCCCGGCGTGGTGCCGAAGCCGGGTGTCGTGTTGATCGACCCGCCGGGAGGCGGCGACGGGCCGGTCCATGGCGGCGATGGCGGCGGTCGCGGCTCCTCTCCCGATCCCGATGTCGGCGACCTGCTGGTGGTGCCGCGCGTGGGCGGCAGCTTCAGCTCCGGTGGGGGTGGCGGCGGCCTGAACCTGATCAGCGCGTCGGGAGACAATGGCGACGTGAACCTGTTCGGCGTCGATCTCGAAGCCTGCGGCGCGGACCCCTCGATTTCGGTGACCTGCGGCAGCCCCTATGGAGGTGACGGCTCGGGAGAGGCGGCAGCCGCGGAAGGCGGCGGTGGCGGCGAAGAGGTCCAGGCCGCCGAGGCGGTGGATGAGGAACTCGACGAGGAGATCGACGCCGGGGACGGCGCGCCGGGCGATGCGTCCGTACAGGACGAGGATGTCGGCGAGATGGGCGACGGCGATGCCGGCAGCGGCGATTGTCTGTCCTGCGATGCGCTGACGCCAACCAATTCCGAATATTCCTGCGACGATGCGGCCATGGTCTGCCAGACCGGCGCCGACGTGTACGACCTGTCGGATCTCCAGGGATGCGGGACGGTGCAGGAATTCAACCTTCGCGAGGGCGACCGGCTGGTCGGCTTCAGCAACTGGTCGACGGATGCCTCGCTCGGCGCGGCGAATGGCGAGACGCTCTTCCTCGAGCGGGCCGACTGCGACCCGAATGACCTGATCATCACCTTCGTCAGCAACGGCTACGAGGTCAGCGTCCGGCTCGACGAGTTCTTTGTCATCAATCCCGAGTTCGACAGCGTTTCGGCCAGTGACGTGCTGCCGGATGCCGAGGCCGTACCCATCCTGCGGTCGGTCCTGCGGATGGGCAGCGAGATGCAGCAGATGGCATCCGCCAATGGCCATTCGGCACCGCTGCCGGACGCGGCCATGACCCTCGGCGGCGCCATCATGCTTCTGGCATAGGCGGCGAGCCCGCCCCGACCGGCAGCGGTCGCGGGCGGGTGCTGCGTGCCGGGGGATCGGACGGGGGGATGCGCAGCCGAGCGTTCATCGGGTGCCAGCCCCCTTCTTTATTGGACCGCCTGACGGGCAGCCCGGCGCGGCCGGACCCGCCACAGGCACGAGCACGGGTGGCGCCATGTCATTCACCGTCAATTCCAGTGTCGGCCAGACTTTTGACTTCGCGGTTTCGGAGATCTCGGCGACGGAGGACGGCGAGACCGTCCACGCGCTGGAGATTGCCTCGGATGTGCAGTCGGGCCCCTCCAGCGGCGATGGCGGGACGGGCATGGCGATGGCCATCGGCGGAGAGGCGACGGCCGTCGGCGAGGACACGCTGGCGGTGGCCGAGGTGGAGGCCATCCTCGCGGGCGATGCCGACATGCAGATCGCCTTCGGCTCCGCCAGCTTCGTTGCCGCCGGCGAGGGCGACGGAGGCGCCTATGCGGGGGCCTTCTCCTATGCCGAGCTCACGGGCGATGCGGATCGCGGCGTGACGCTGAACACCTCGGTGACGGAATACGTGCAGGAGCCGGAGGGGGCGGCCTGGTACGCAAGCGCGCAAAGCGTGCTTTTCGCCCTCGACATCGATGACATGCCGGGCAGCACCGACGCGGCCGGCGCGGTGGAGGCCCCCCCCGACGGGAGCGGGCCGGCGCCGCTGGAGGAACTGCCGCCCGCCGCTGGCTATGACTGCGGGTGCGGCGGCGATGGAGATGCTGCTTTCACCATCGACGGCAATCTCGCCTGGTTCGATGTATCCGCCGCTGCGGTAGCCGAAGACAGCCTCGTGACCGTCGATGTGGTGGCTCTTGCGGTGGAGGATCAATTGTCGTCCGCGATTGTAAATGTCGTACTCGGGATCGATTGAAGAAATAATTTCGATTACCGGATCGAATTATATTTTAACCGGCAAATACAATCCCATACCACTTCGGATCATACACCCATTGCCCTTTTGAATTGAGAACTTGAAGAACATACAGTTTTGATCGTCGGCGATGTGCCGATCTTGGGAAATGGAGAGCGTCATGACTTATCCGTACAATGGCGGCGGTGACCATGGTGGCAGCAGCGACTTCGATTGGGAACTCGACGTCAACTATGACTTCAATCTCGAGGTTTACGTCGATTTCGACACGGACGTGAACTACGACAGCGAGTACAACGCCGACCCCGAGGTCAATGTCTGCGTGGACATTGAAGGCAACTTCGCCGGCTTCGCGGTCGACGTGCAGGCGATCGGCGAGGATACGGCGACCGAAGTGAACCTCGCCGTGATCACCCTGGAGGATGAGTACTCCAGCATCACCCTGACGGGTTACTCGGCGGTCGGCTGAGCCGAGTGAAGCCGGAGATCCGGTTCGATCCTTTGGTGGTCGAAAGAGCCCTGGGGCGTTCCACGCTCCAGGGCTTGTCGTGTGTGCACGTCTATTGTCCAGTCATTGTTGCCGGATTGTTTGTTGGCATCGTATCTGCGCGCGGTGTGGAGGTAAAATTCGTTCGTACATATTTCGTATTTTACAAGAGTTACTTAGCGCCTGTGCTGTCTAAGTGTTGGGCATGCCCCGATCTGGGCTCTACCTCCTAAGGTGTATCCAGACAACTGCCTACAATGGCGCGTCATACCTCTAAGGGTGCTTCCACGACAGAGCCGTTGTTGCCCGCTCAAGCAAAGCATTAGCTTCAATTGATACAGCTATTGGCGGGTTTTTGTGCCGGCGGGAGGAAGGACTATGGCGTCTATCAAGATAACCCGATCTTATTCGCCGACTTCATCTTTGAAGACGTCTTCGCCGCTCCTGGCGGCGGCCGGCAGCCTGACGGGTGGCTCGACCGGTGCGGAGTCGTCCTCGACCCTGATGGGGCTCATGTCGACCACGTCGGCGCCCATCTATCAGCTCCGCACCCTGACGACGAACGGCGACTCGGTCGAGATCACCGCCTCGGGGCGCTTCGAGGTGCGGGGCCTTGCCGGCAACGACGTCATCGCGATTCGCCCTGGCACCACCGGCGGCGACCTGCTCGATGGCGGCGACGGCAACGACACGCTCAACGCGGCGGAAAGCGACGACGTGCTGGTCGGCGGGGCCGGAACCGATCGCCTGAACGGCGGCGCCGGCAACGACGTGCTGAACGGCGGCGCGGGCGGCGACACGCTCAATGGCGGCGACGGGATCGACACCGCCGTCTATTCGTCGTCGCCGGCCGCGGTCATCATCTCGCTCAATCTCGATCCGCTGAGGTCGACGCGCGGCGCGGGCGGCGAGGCCACCGGCGACACGCTGACGAGCATCGAGAACCTCACGGGCTCGTCCTACAACGACGTGCTCTCGGGCAACGCGCTCGACAACCAGCTCGTCGGCATGCTCGGCAACGACACGCTGCGCGGGGGCGACGGCAACGATCTGCTGATCGGCGACACGATCATCGACGTCGACGGCAACGGCGTGCCGGACGACGATGATGGTGACGGCATTCCCGACGGCGTGAACGACACGATGGCGGGCGGCAACGACACGCTCGACGGCGGCGCCGGCAATGACCGGCTGTTCGGCGGGGGCGGCAACGACACGCTGGTCGGCGGCTTCGGCAATGACGAACTCTATGGCGGCTATGGCGACGACCTGCTGACCAGTGGCGATGGCGACGACCTGCTGGACGGCGGGGAGGGCGACGACCAGCTCATTGCCGGCTTCGGCAACGACACGCTGCGGGGCGGCGGCGGCAAGGACTGGCTGAACGCCTCGCTGGGCGACGACCTGCTCTATGGCGGCGCCGGCGACGACGACCTCAACGCCGGCGACGGCCTCGACCAGCTCTATGGCGAGGAGGGCAACGACGTCCTGCTCGGCGGCGCGGGCGACGACCTGCTGTATGGCGGCGATGGCGACGACAGGCTCGACGGCGGTTCGGGCAACGATCTCCTCGATGGCGGAGCGGGCTTCGACACGGCCGACTACTCGGCCGGCGGGGCGGTCGGCGTCGATCTCGGAGCGGGGGCGACCTCGGGGGCGGCGGCGGGCGACACGCTCGTCTCCATTGAGGCGGTGATAGGCTCCGGGTTCGACGACATTCTTGCGGGTGACGGCGGCAACAACAGCTTCCGCGGCGGCGGCGGCGCCGACACGCTGGTCGGCCAGGGCGGCATCGACACGGCGGACTACTCGACCTCGGACGAGGCGGTGACGATCCAACTCAATTCGAGCGCCGCCGATCCGACCGCCGCGGGCACCGGGACGGGCGGGGATGCCGAGGGCGACACGCTGATCCTGATCGAGCGGATTATCGGCTCGGCCTTCGCCGACACGCTGCTGGGCGGCGAGCTGGGAGACACCCTCGTCGGCGGGGCCGGCGCGGACGTGCTGAACGGCAATGGCGGGACGGACACGGCGGAATATTCGACCTCCGCCGCCGGGGTGAACGTCGCCATCGATGCGGGCCTGACGACAGTCGGCGTCGGCGGTGACGCCGAGGGCGACCAGCTCACCAACATCGAGAACCTCATCGGTTCGGCCTATGACGACGTGCTGAGGGCCGGAGCCGGCAACAACCGCCTCGATGGCGGGGCCGGCAACGACCGGCTGATCGGCGGGCTCGGCGCCGACACGCTGATCGGCGGCGACGGCGTGGATACCGTCGACTATTCGGAATCGAACGCCGCCGTCGGCCTCGGCCTCACCGATGTGCCCGGCCAGGCGACGCAGGGCAGCGGCGGCCACGCGCAGGGCGACATCATCGCCCAGATCGAGAACATCATCGGCTCGGCCTTCAACGACACGCTGCAGGGCAGTGCCGGCGCCAACCGGCTGGAAGGCGGCGACGGCAACGACACGCTGCGCGGCCAGGGCGGCGCGGATGTGCTGATCGGCGGGCTCGGCGTCGATACGGCGAGCTACTCGACCTCGGCGAGCGGCGTCAACGTGTCGATCAGCTCCACCGGGACCACGGTCGGCTCCGGCGGCGACGCGCAGGGCGACCAGCTCAGCGGCATCGAGAACCTGACCGGCTCCGCCTTCGCCGACGTCCTCACGGGCAGCGACGGCGACAACCGGCTGGAGGGCGGGGCGGGCGACGACCGGCTCGTCGGCGGGCTCGGCGCCGACACGCTGGTGGGCGGCGACGGGTTCGATACGGCCGACTACTCGGCCTCCAACGCCGGCGTGACCATACAGCTCTCCGCCAATCCGGCGGCGGGCACGCTCGGCTCGGGCGGACACGCGGCCGGCGACGTGCTCAATACCATCGAGGCGGTGATCGGCTCGGCCTTCACCGACACGCTGCTGGGCAGCACGGGCGCCAACAAGCTGGTTTCCGGCGCCGGCAACGACATCATGCGCGGGGGCAGCGGCGCCGACCTTCTGGTCGCCACCGGCACGGGGTCGAAGACCCTGTACGGCGACGGCATCTCGGACGGCGGCACGGCCGGGATGGACATCTTCCAGATCATGGGCGGCACCAATGTGATCGCCGACTACCAGACCGGGGAAGACATCTACGTCAACAGCCTGAGCAATGCCGCGCTGGTGCAGCTTTCCGGGGGCAACAACCTCGCTTTGCGCCTCACCGGCTCGACCCACACGACCTATGTGATCGTCGGTACGACCGCGGATCCGACTGCAGCCACCCAGGCCGCCAACACGATCCTCAGCACCGATCTCTTCGTGAATCCGAACCTGATCGCCTGACGGGAGGGGCGGGCCCGCGCGGCCCGCCCTCGGGCACCACGCTCACATGCAACGGGGGCTTCGATGTCGACGCGTGACAAATGGTTCCGCAACAACGAAACGGATCTCGAACTGGCCATGGCGCAGTGCCGGCAGGCGCTGGGGCCGCTTATCCTGTTCAGCCTGGCGATCAACCTGCTGACCCTGGCCTCGCCGCTCTACATGCTGCAGGTCTACGACCGGGTCATGGTGACGGGCAATGTCGACACGCTGGTGATGCTCACCGTCATGGCCGCCGCGGCGTTGCTGCTGTTCGGCATGCTGGACAGCATCCGCTCGGTGCTGACGGTGCGGATGAGCACATGGCTGTCGGATCGGCTGGGGCCGGTCTATCTGGCGCATTCCGTCCGTTCCCGGCTGCTGGGCGACGGCTCCGGCGCGCAGCCGCTGCGCGACCTGCAGCAGATCCAGAACTTCATCTCCTCGCCGGGGCTGGGCGTGTTCTTCGACGCGCCCTGGGCGCCGGTCTATCTCCTGCTCATCTGGATGCTGCATCCGGCGCTGGGAACGCTCGCCATCGCCTCGACCATCGTGCTGCTGCTGCTCGGCCTCGCCAACGAGGCGATCACCCGCCGGTCGACGCAGGTGGCCAGCCAGTCGCAGATCGTCGCGACGATGCAGGCCGAGACCACGATCCGAAACGCCGAGGTCGTCTCCGCCATGGGCATGCTGCCGGCGCTGATCGACCATTGGCGCACGGCCAACAATGTCGGGCTGCAGGCGACGCAGAAGGCGAGCGAGCGCGGCGCCTTCCTGCTCGGCCTGACCAAGTTCGCGCGGCTCTTCATGCAGTCCGGCATTCTCGGGCTCGGCGCCTATCTGGTTCTGAAGGGGCAGGTGTCGGGCGGCGTCATGATCGCCTCGTCGATCCTGCTCGGCCGCGCGCTGGCGCCGGTCGAGATGGCCATGGCGACCTGGCGCAATTTCTCGGTGGCGCGCGTCGCCTATGGCCGGCTGAAGACGCGGCTGGAAAGCCTGCCGGACGAGAGCCGCCGCATCAGCCTGCCGGAGCCGAAGGGGCAGGTGAACCTCCAGCATGTCAGCTTCGTGCCGCCGGGCTCGTCGGCGCCGGTGCTCCAGCAGGTGAGCTTCCAGGCGGCGCCCGGCGAGGCGATCGCGGTGATCGGCCCTTCCGCCAGCGGAAAGAGTTCGCTGTGCCGGCTTCTGGTCGGCGTCGCCCGGCCGACCGGCGGGGTGGTGCGGCTCGACGGCTCGGACCTGAAGCACTGGAACCCGGACGAACTGGGCCGTCACATCGGCTATCTCCCGCAGGAGCCCGAGCTGTTCCCCGGCACGGTGCGCGACAACATCGCCCGCATGAACTGCACGGACGAGGCCGCCGTGATCCAGGCCGCCATGCTGGCGCACGCCCATGAGATGATCCAGCTGCTGCCGAACGGCTACGACACGCCGATCGGCGACGGCGGGCTGCGGCTCTCCGGCGGGCAGCGCCAGCGCATCGGGCTGGCCCGGGCCATCTACGGTGTGCCGAAGCTGATCGTGCTCGACGAGCCCAACGCCAATCTCGACCAGGCGGGCGAGGCGGCGCTCTCGGCGGCGATCGAGGAAATGAAGGCCAAGGGGGCTACGCTGCTCATCGTCGGGCACCGGCCCTCGACCATCGCCCAGGCGGACAAGATCCTGCTGCTGCGGGAGGGGCGGGTGGAGGCGTTCGGCGTCCGCGACGAGATCCTCAAGCGGCTGCGCGTGGCGGCGACCGGGCCGCTGCCGGCCGAAAGGGAGCAACAGGAGCGTCTGACGGCGGAAGCCGCCGGATAGTCAGATCAGCCATCAGCACCCGCTTCACAGGGGTAATGCCATGCGCTCCGAATCCAAAGCTCTTGTCGTGCTGGACCGTTACGGCACGCCACGCCTGTCGGCGGCCAGCGATGCGGCCTCCTTCCGTCGGGCCGTGCGCGGACCGAAATGGATGGGCGGGATGATGATCCTCGCCTTCCTCGGCAGCTTCCTTGCCTGGGGCTTTCTCGCCCCGCTGGCGGGCGGCGCGGTCGCGGCCGGCATCATCAGCCCGGACGGCAGCCGGCGCGTCGTCCAGCATCTCGAAGGCGGCATCATTGCCCGCCTCAACGTGAAGGACGGCGACGAAGTGACTGCCGGCCAGCCTCTGGTCGTGCTGCAGAGCATCCAGCCGGAAACGGTGATGCGCACGCAGCTGAACCGCTACCTGACCCTCGTCGCCATGCGTGCCCGGCTCATCGCCGAACAGGAAGGGGCGAAGGAAATCAGGTTTCCCGACGAACTGCTGGCGGAGAAATCGCCCGAGCTGCCCACCATTCTCGAAGGACAGCGGACGATGTTCGAGACCCGCCGCAACTCGGACCAGCGCCAGCGCGAGATCCTGCGCCGGCGCATCGAGCAGTCGCAGCACCAGATCAAGGCGCTGGAGGCGCAGGCATCCTCCGCCGTCCAGCAGCTCGAGCTGATCGCCGAGGAGCTGAAGGGCAAGCGCTACCTGCTGCAGAAGGACCTCATCCGCAAGGCGGAGGTTCTGAGCCTGGAGCGCGCACGGGCCGAGATCGAAGGCCGGCGCGGCGAGTATCTCGGCATGATCTCGCGGGCGGAGCAGCAGATCGGCGAAACCGAGGTACAGATCCTCGCGCTCGACGCCGAACGCGCCGACGCGGTGTCCGAGCAGATGGACAAGGTGCGGGTCGAGCTCGCCGACGTGACCGAGCGCCTGCAGTCCAGCCGCGACATCTACGAGCGGACGATCATCACGGCGCCGGTGAACGGCACCGTGGTCAATCTTCGCTTCAAGACGATAGGCGGCGTCATCAAGGCCGGCGAGCCGATCCTGGATATCGTGCCGGTCGAGGAAACGCTGCTGATCGAAGCGCGCATCTCGCCCGTCGATATCGACGTGGTGCATCCCGGACTGGCGGCGCAGGTGCACCTCACGGCCTTCTCGCGCTGGGCGCTGCCGCGGATCGACGGCGTGGTCCGGTCGGTTTCCGCCGACGCCATGGTCGACGAGACCACCGGCCAGACCTACTACATGGCGCGGGTCGAGGTGGACCCGAGCGAGCTGAAGCAGTTCAACGACCTGATCGAGCTCCAGCCGGGCATGCCCGCGGAGGTGTTGATCGTATCGAAAGAACGTACATTTCTGGACTATCTGGCCGAGCCCTTCCGCAATGTCATGCGCAGGAGCTTCCGGGAAGCCTAGGCAATATATGCCGGGACGGTTCCGCGGGCGTTCAGGACTTAAGTATTCGTGGATTTTAGATGGAAATGTGCGGGTGACTACAATGTCTTTTGCCTGTTTCCGGCGGCGAGTAGGGTGCGGCTTTTAGCTGAACTTGCGGTGGCAAAACCGCTCGGGAGGCTATAATATGACATTCGGCGGGTTAACGTGCTTGAACTCTATCTTGCGGGGCCGGGATCATCTTCATGGTGAAGTTGGCCGGTGGAGGAAAAGTATCATGACCGAAGAAGGTGTAGAGAAAGCGGGCTGCGTTAGTATAGTTTTGTTAGACGACCTACCTTTGAGACGCGCGAGCATCAAATCCCTGCTGCGGGATTGGGCTCTCGAAGAGCGAGTTTCATTGGATACAATCGAGGCGGACAGCTCCGACCGGCTAGATCATATTGAGCGTCGCCCGGAACTGCTCGTCTACAACTCAGGCTACGTCGCTACCGCCGTCGGCGAGTGGCGCGCGCGGATCGACCGGCTGCGGCAGGCATTGCCCGACGTGCCGCTGGTCATCATCTCCGAAGGCGACAACGCGCATGAGGTGATCGAGGCGCTGAAGGCCGGGGTTCGCGGCTTCATCAGCGCGCAGATGCCGCCCGCCATCGTGTTTCAGGCGCTGCGGTTCATCCTTGGCGGCGGCGTGTACTTTCCGCCCAGCGCGCTGCTCCAGGCGCAGGCCGGCACCTACAGCGCCGAATGGCGACGTACCGGTCCCACGACGGTCACGGCGCGATACCGCGTGCAGTGCTCCGGCCTGACCGAGCGCCAGGCGGCGGTGTGGCGGCTGCTCCAGCACGGTCACTCGAACAAGGTGATCGCGCGCGAGCTGTCGATGTGCGAGTCGACCGTGAAGGTCCACATGCGCCAGATCATGCGCAAGCTGGGCGCGACCAACCGGACGCAGGCGGCGCTGTGCAGCGTCGAGGCGGTCTCCGGGAACGAGGAAGCCGATGCCGCCGTCGGCGGTCTCGACGAGCCGGCGCGTCCCTGCTCGCTGGCCGGGGCAGAGCCGGACGGCGTACGCGCCGTGAACGGGCAGGTAGTCGGCTCGGTTCTCTAGGCGCCCGGCATTGTTCTGGTGCCCGATCCGGTACCGGAAGCGTTATTCCGCTTTTGTATGAGAATGTCTTGCGTTAGGTGGATGTAGTTTCGGCTATACATCTTCTGATATATTTGTTTTTACTTAGTATTGCGCAATATTCGTTGTGTTCGTTCCCGATGGCATGGATCGCTCGCCGGCACGGCGGCGGCCCTGCACGGGATGGGGATGCCAACGAGTATTGGGTGCGGTCTTGCCGGAAGCGGTCATCAAGGAGCTCGAGCCGAGGGTGCTCATCGCCGATGTCCTCCCGCTTCGCGGGGTGGGCATCAAGGGGTTGCTGCGGGATTGGGCGCAGCTTCATGGGGTCGAGCTGGACCTCATGGACCCCTCCGCGGCGGAGGAGGGCGAGCAGCCTTCCCACACTTATCGGATGGTCATCCTCAGCCTGGGGCACCTGTCGGTCGTCGACCGGCTGTCGCTGGGCTGGCTCGCCCGGCTGCAATATCTCTATCCCGACGCGCCGATGGTCATCTGGTCGGACCGGAACGGGCCGCAGGAAGCGCTGCAGGCGCTGCGGCACGGGGCGCAGGGCTTCGTGCCGACGATGACCACGCCGCAACTGGCGCTGCAGGCGCTGACCTTCATCATGAGCGGGGGAACGTTCTTCCCGCCGGAGGCCCTGACCGACCTGCGGCCTTCCGACGCCGAGGAGCGGGGGGCGACCTTCATCGGTCGCTCGGAGCCCGAGGACGGGCCGAACGGGCATGGCCGGACGATGATATCGCACCGCGTCCCGCCGCCGGCCGGCTCAAAGGTAAGGCGCGGCCGGGAGCTTTTGCGCTGTACGGTACGAACCCGCCGCCGTCCGTCCGGGATCGGCGAGGGGAAGGGCGAGGGCGATCCGACGACGCGCCCTGCAGCCGTCGGGGCGGTCCTGCGGTTGCGCCTGCGCGGGAGATGCCGGCCGGGGTAGGGGGCGGGTGCCGGCGAGCGGCGCCGTATGCTCCCCGTCGTGTTCCGCGCGGATGGGAGAGAATCAGTCCGCTTTTCAGCTAAAGAGCATTTCTTGCGAATAGAACGCATCTCTGCCCGGAAATTGGGCATTGCCCATGCGCATGAGTATCGTTTATTCAGTTTATAATTATTATATATATGAATAATGGCCTTTTCTGGAGCGATTAAACCGATTCAGATTTTAATCGTTCCAGGAGTTGGCTTGAAGTAGAATTCCTAAAAATCAAATATATACGTGATTTGACTCAAATATTTACTTTCAATATCTGTCCCCGCTGAAACGGGCGCAGCGTAAGGCAGCGTCTTCATGGGAAGCGGGCGCCAGCGCGCCCTCGGGGACAGACGACGATGCGAATGGCGAGCCGGCAGGGGCGTATTCTTTCCAACGGACACTCTCTTTCCGGCGTCGCCCGCGCGGCCGGCTGGGGCGTGTCCTGGCTGGCGCTCCTCGCCGCCGTACCCGCAGCCGCCCAGCAGGCGTCTTCCCCGGCCGGCGAGCCCGCCTCCACGGCGCAGGTGGTGCTCAGCGACGAGTTCATCGAACTCGACCCCGTGACGGTGGTGGCGACGCGCACGACGGAGAACTGGATCGACACGCTGGCGGGTGTCAGCGTGGTGCGCGAGGACCAGCTCGAGATGATCATGCCCTCCCGTACCGCGGACCTGTTCCGCGGCATGCCGGGCGTGACCGCGATCCAGAACGGCAACTCGTCGCAGGCCTCCATCAACATTCGCGGCCTGCAGGATTTCGGCCGCGTCGCGGTGATCGTCGACGGCGCGCGGCAGAACTTCACCCAGCTCGGCCATGCCAACGGTGCCGGCTCCTTCTTCCTGGAGCCGGGCCTGATCGCCGACGTCGACGTGGTGCGCGGCCCGGTGTCGAACATCTACGGCTCGGGCGCCATCGGCGGTGTCGTCACCATGCGCACCAAGGATGCGGACGACATCATTGCGGAGGGCAAGAGCTGGGGCGTCGAGGCGGACGCCGAGGCCGGCAGCAACGGGCCGATGGGCTACGGCTCCGTGCTCGGCGCGGCGCGCGTGGGTGAGAATGTCGACCTGTTCGTCGGCGGCACCTACCGCAAGCAGGACGCCTATGACGACGGCAATGGCGACGTGGTGCCCGACACCGACTACGAAACCTGGACCGGCATCGCCAAGGCGACCTTCCGCCCGGCGGACTTCCACGAGATCAAGCTGACCGGCCTCAACTACGAGAGCCAGTACACCACCAGCAACGACGAGAGCGCCACGGCGACCCAATACGGCACGGAAGTCGCCAACCGCTCGGTGACGGCGAGCTGGAACTACGAGAACCCCGACGACAACCTGTTCGACTGGCGCAGCACCGTCTACTGGAACCAGGTCGAGCAGGACCAGGTGAAGGTTTCCGGCAGCTCCAACCCGATCACCGGCGCGGTCGGTGATCCGCGCAGCTTCACCATCGACACGGTCGGCTTCGACGCCAACAACACCAGCCGCTTCAGCTGGGGCGACTGGAACAACGCCATCACCGTCGGCGGCGACTATTTCCACGACGACGTGGACAACATCGACGAGTACGGCTTCGGCGAGGGCTACAACCCCTCGGGCGACCGCGGCGTCGGCGGCGCCTTCGTGCAGTGGAAGGGCAACTATTCCACCTGGCTGGAGGCGATCGCGGCCGTGCGCTACGACGCCTATTCGCTGAACGCGGAAGGCGGCGGCGGCACCAGCGGCGACCGCGTCTCGCCGAAGTTCACCCTCGGCGTCACGCCCTGGTCCTGGCTGACCGTCTACGGCACCTATGCGGAAGGCTACCGCGCCCCGTCCGTCACCGAGGCGCTGGTCAGCGGGCCGCATCCGCTGCCCTTCAACACGCCCGGCACGATGTTCTACTTCCTGCCCAATCCCGGCCTGCGGGCCGAAGTCGGCAAGAACAAGGAAGTCGGCATCAACATCAAGCAGGACGACCTGTTCACCGCCGGCGACAAGCTGCGGATCAAGGCCAACTACTACCAGAACGACGTCGACGACTACATCGAGCTGGTCGAGTTCGGCGACCCCACCTCGACGATCTGCCCGATCCCGAGCCGGCCGAGCATGTGCTTCCCGCTCAACATGGGCGTGCCGGGATATGCCCAGTACCAGAACGTGCAGGAAGCGCGGCTGAAGGGCTTCGAGTTCGAGGGCGTCTACGATGCCCGCAAGTGGTTCCTCGGCCTCTCCGGCCAGGTCTCTGAAGGCGAGGTGTCGGCTGGGCCGGATGCCGGGCAGCCGCTTTCCACCATCCAGCCGGACCAGCTCACCACGACCCTCGGCTTCCGCTTCCTGGACGACAAGCTGACGCTCGCCGTGCGCTGGACCGCCGTCGCGGCGGTGAAGGCTTCCGACCTGCCGACCAATTCGGTCTACGAGCCGACCGACAGTTTCAACCTGGTGAGCCTCTATGCCGGCTACCAGCCGAACGAGAACACGCTGTGGCGGCTCTCGGTCGAGAACCTGCTGGATGAGCAGTACACCCAGTACCAGACGTTCCTGCCGAGCGCGGGCCTGACGGTCAAGGCCGGGCTGACCGTCCGCTTCGGTGGCGGCGAGGTGGCGTCGGCGGCGCAGCCGGCCCGCTACGTCAAGTGATTGCGCGCCTGCCCGGGTGGCAGGATGAGAGGGAGCCTACAATGACGATACATGCCGAAATCGAGACGCCGAGCCGGGCCAAGCGCCTCAAGGCCGTCTCTTCCGCGGCTCACGAGCGGGTGGATAACGGGGTTATGGCGGCCGCGCCCTTTGCGAGCCGTCAGGCCTATGAGCGCTTCCTGCGCTTCCAGTACCGCCTGCATCGCCGGGTCGAGACGCTCTACGCGGACGCGGCGCTGCAGCCGCTGCTGCCGGACCTCGCGGCCCGGTCGCGGCTCGCGGCGCTGGAGCAGGACTTCGCCGATCTCGGCCTCGTGCTGCCGCAGGCCGATCTGGGCCCGGCGCTGGAGACGCCGGAGGCGCTGGGCTGGCTCTATGTCGTCGAGGGATCGAACATGGGCGCGGCCTTCCTCGCCAAGGAAGCCGTGAAGCTTGGCTTCTCCGACGAATTCGGCGCGCGCCATCTGGCGGGCCATCCCGACGGGCGCGGCCTGCACTGGCGGCGCTTCACCGCCGCGCTCGATGCGGTCGAGCTGACGCCGGCGGAGGACGCGCGCGTCGAAAGCGCGGCGACGGCGGCCTTCGACCATGTGGAGAAGCTGATCGGCGAAGAGTTCGCCTGAGGCTAGACGACGACGCGGGCCGGTCCGCCGGTCAGCGCTGCGCCGATTGCGGCAGCAGGAACGGCGTGGACGGCGCCCAGCCGATCCGCGCCGTTATGCCGTAGAGTTCGGCGATGCGGGCGTCGGTGAGGACGTCCGCCGGCACGCCTCGGGCGATGACGCGGCCGCCCTTCAGCGCGACGATCTCGTCGGCCGCCATGGCGGCGAGGTTGAGATCGTGCAGCACGGCGAGGACGCCGGCCCCTTCTTCCGCCAGCTCCCGCATCAGCCGCAGGACCAGAAGCTGCTGGGCGAGGTCGAGGCTCGCGGTCGGCTCGTCGAGAAGCAGGTAGCCCGGCCCATCGCCGGCTTCGAGCTGGACGAGGGTGCGGGCGAGCTGCACGCGCTGCTTTTCGCCGCCGGACAGGCGATCATAGGCGGCACCCATCAGCCCGGAGAGCTCGACCCGCTCCAGCGCGCGCTCCACGCGGGCCTGTCCATGGCGCCCGTCGGCGGCGCCGATCCCCACCACTTCCGCGACGCTGAACGGAAAGGCGACGTGCACGCTCTGCGGCAGTACGGCCCGCAGCCGGGCGAGCCGGGCGGGCGGCAGGCCGGCGATGTCGGCGCCGGCCAGCGTGACGCGCCCGTGGCGCGGGCGCAGCTCGCCGGCCAGCACCTTGAACAGGGTGGATTTGCCAGCGCCGTTCGGTCCGATCAGCACGGTGACGCGGCCGGGGACGGCGACGGCGGTCGCGCCGTCGAGCAACCGGCGGCCGGCAGCGTCGAAGGTGATGTCGTCCGCGCGGTACATGGCTCAGCCGAACAGCGCCGCGCGGCGGCGCAGCAGCAGCCAGAGGAAGAAGGGCGCGCCGATGCCGGCGGTGACGACGCCGAGCGGCAGCTCGGCCGGGCTCACCGCCGTGCGGGCGACGACGTCGGCGCCCAGCAGCAGCGCTCCGCCGAGCAGCGCCGCGCAGGGCAGCAGCAGCTGGTGGCCGGGGCCGAACAGGATGCGGATCAGGTGCGGCACCACGAGGCCGACGAAGCCGATGACGCCGGCCACCGCGACGGAGGCGCCGGCACCGGCGGCGATGCCGACGATCGCCAGCCATTTGGTCCGCTGAACGTCGATGCCGACATGGAAGGCTTCCGCCTCGCCCAGCGCCAGCGCGTCGAGCGCCCGCCCGAGCCGCATCGCGATGAGCGCCAGCAGCAACATGAAGGGCAGGGCGGCGAGCACCTTCTGCCAGGTGGCGCCGCCGAGCGAGCCGAAGGTCCAGAAGGTGAAGTCGCGCAGCTGCTGGTCGGAGGCGGCGAACACCACCATGCCGGTGCCGGCGGCGGCCAGCGCGCCGAGGGCGATGCCGGCGAACAGCATGGTCGCGACTGAGGTGCGCCCGTCCCGGGTCGAGATGAGATAGAGCGCGACGGTGGCGACGAGCGCGCCGGTGAACGCCATCAGCGGCAGGCCGGCATCGGCCAGCGCCGGCGTCAGCGCGGCAGCGAGCGAGCCGCCCAGCACGATCCAGGTGGCGGCGGCGAGGGCCGCGCCGCTGGAGATGCCGATCAGTCCCGGATCGGCCAGCGGGTTGCGGAAGATGCCCTGCGTGATCGCGCCGGCGAGCGCGATGCCGCCGCCGACCAGCAGGCCGAGCAGCGTGCGGGGGAGGCGCACGTCGAGCACGATGATGGTCTCGCGCAGCGCCGCCCCGGTCGCCCGCTCGCCGCGCAGGGCGGCACCGAGGATTTCGAGGATCCTTCCGGGCGCGATGGTGACGGGGCCGATGGCCAGCGAGGCGATGAAGGCGACCACCACCAGAAGGAGGCAGGCACCGAGCGCGAGGCCGGTGCGGCGCGGCCGCCAGCGTGTGCCTGCCGTCATGGCGAGGGCGGCATCGCTCATGGCGCCGCGCTGGCCCAGGCGCGGGTCGGCAGCGCCGGCAGGTTCAGCTCGGGATAGATCATGGCGGCGAGATCGCGCGCCGCCTGCGGCGTGCGGGGGCCGAAGCTGAGCAGGTAGCCGCCGTCGATGCGGTAGACATGGCCTTCCGTTACCGCCTTCGTGCCGGCGAAGGCGGGCATGGTCCGGATCGCGTCGTCGGCGAGGGCGTGGTTGCGGTCCTTCATCAGGACGATGGCATAAGGATCCGCGCCGAGGATCGCCTCGCCCACCGCCGGCTTGTAGCCTTCGACCGCCCGCAGCGCGTTGCCGATGCCGGCGAGGGCGAACATCGCGTCGGCGCTGCTGCCGGCGCCGCCGACCACCGGCGCGGCGCCGGAGGCGGAGAGCACGAACACCGCCTCGCGCGGCGTGGCGATGCGGCCGCGCAGCTCGGCGAGCGCGGCGAAATCGCTCTCCACCGCCTTTGCCAGCTCCTCGCCGCGCTCCGGCACGCCGGCCAGCTTCGCGATCCGGCGGATATTGGCGACGACGGCCTCGCCGTTCCGGGCCTCGGGAATGCTCTCGAAGGGCACGGCGGCGGACTTCAGCACCTTCACCGCATCCGGCGGGCCGGCGCCGTCGAGCGCGATGATGAGCTCGGGGCCGACTGAGAGCACGCCTTCGGGGGAGAGGGCGCGGATGTAGCCGACATTGGGCTTCCCGGCGAGCGCGCGGGGCGGATAGGTGCTCGACGTGTCGACGGCGACGACGCGGTCCTCCAGCCCGAGCGCGTAGAGGGTCTCCGTCACCGCGCCGCCGATGGCGACGATGCGGCGGCTGGTGGTGGGCCTGGCCTCCTCGCCATGGGCGGACGGGGCGAATGCGGACAGCATCAGCGCGAGCACAAGCAGGGCGTGCTTCAGGGGAGCTGTCCGCATGATTCATCCTCGCTCGATCATCCGCCGGTCCCGTGGGGAAGGACAGGCTCTTGCGCGAACGGGAACACCTGAGGGGTGGTTGAGGTCAAGTAAAAATACCGAAATATCTTGTTCGTTCATTGTAATAATTAAAATGAAGACGAGAAAATCTATATGTGCCGACGGGTCGGGTTTGCCCGTTGCTGCGTGGCGGCCGAGACAAGGATGTGAATGATCCGGCCGCCCGCCGGATCACTGGAACGGCCTCTCGTCCCGTTCGTGCCTGCGCGGGGCTGGCGCGCGTTGGCCGCACTTCCCCCGGCGCGCCAAATGGCCTAAGCGCCTCGCAATCCCTTCGCACCTCATCCTGGGTTTCCCGCGCGCATGATCCGGCTCGACTCCATCGGTAAACAGAACGGCAAGCAGATCGTCTTCATCGAGGCGTCCGCGACGCTGCTGAAGGGCGAGAAGGTGGGTCTCGTCGGACCCAACGGCGCCGGCAAGACCACGCTGTTCCGCCTGATCACCGGCGAGGAGGCCCCTGACGAGGGCCAGGTCTCGGTCGATCGCGGCATCACCATCGGCTATTTCAGCCAGGACGTGGGCGAGATGGCCGGCCAGACCGTGCTCGCCGCGGTGATGGACGGCGCCGGCCCCGTCAGCACAATCGCCGCCGAGCTGCGCGAGCTGGAGGCCGCCATGGTCGACCCCGACCGCGCCCACGAGATGGACGCGATCATCGAGCGCTACGGCGAGGTGCAGGGCCGCTTCGAAGAGCTCGACGGTTATTCGCTGGAGGGCCGTGCCGCCGAGGTGCTGGCCGGCCTCGGCTTCAGCCAGGAGATGATCGACGGCGATGTCGGCAAGCTCTCCGGCGGCTGGAAGATGCGCGTCGCGCTTGCCCGCATCCTGCTCATGCGCCCGGACGTGATGCTGCTCGACGAGCCCTCCAACCATCTCGATATCGAGAGCCTGATCTGGCTCGAGGCGTTCCTGAAGAATTTCGACGGCGCGCTGATGATGACCTCGCACGACCGCGCCTTCATGAACCGCATCGTCAACAAGGTGATCGAGATCGATGCCGGTACGCTCACCAGCTATTCCGGCGACTACGAGTTCTACGCCCAGCAGCGGGCGCTCGCGGACAAGCAGCAGCAGGCGCAGTTCGAGCGCCAGCAGGCCATGCTCGCCAAGGAGATCGCCTTCATCGAGCGCTTCAAGGCGCGCGCCTCCCATGCCGCGCAGGTGCAGAGCCGGGTGAAGAAGCTCGACAAGATCGAGCGCGTCGAGCCGCCGCGCCGCCGGCAGACGGTGGCCTTCGAGTTCCAGCCGGCGCCGCGCTCGGGCGAGGACGTGGTCAGCCTGAAGAACGTGCACAAGAGCTATGGCGCGCGCCGCATCTATGACGGGCTCGACTTCCATGTGCGCCGGCGCGAGCGCTGGGCGGTGATGGGCGTCAACGGCGCCGGAAAATCGACGCTGCTCAAGCTGGTGACCGGCGCGACGGAGCCCGACGGCGGCAGCGTCGCGCTCGGCGGAAGCGTGAAGATGGCCTATTTCGCCCAGCACGCCATGGAAGTGCTGGATGGCGAGCGCACCGTGTTCCAGGCGCTGGAAGACGCTTTCCCGCAGGCGGCGCAGGGTTCGCTCCGCTCGCTCGCCGGCTGCTTCGGCTTCTCCGGCGACGACGTGGAGAAGCGGTGCCGCGTGCTCTCGGGCGGCGAGAAGGCGCGCCTTGTGATGGCGAAGATGCTCTACGACCCGCCGAACTTCCTCGTGCTGGACGAGCCGACCAACCATCTCGACATCGCCACCAAGGAGATGCTGATCGCCGCGCTGGCGAATTACGAGGGCACGATGCTCTTCGTTTCGCACGACCGGCATTTCCTCGCCGCGCTGTCGAACCGGGTGCTGGAGCTGACGCCGGACGGAATCCACCAGTATGGCGGCGGCTATACGGAATATGTCGCGCGCACCGGGCAGGAAGCGCCCGGGCTGAGAAACTGAGCCGCCGTCGCGCGCCGCGGTTCCCGGGGCGCGAGTTACTTAGGGTGCGAGGATCGTGATGTTGCGCGGTCCGGTCGCCACCGGCACATGCTGGCGGCAGGAGGGCGGCTCGCTCAGGACGATGAGGCAGAGGCTGTCGTCGGCCCAGTTGGCGACGACGAGGCGCCCGTCCGTGGTGATCGCGGCGCCCTCGGGATAGTCGCCGGTTCTGGCCTCGCCGATGACCTTGCGCGTCGCACGGTCGAGCAGGGCGACCTTGCCGCTCTGCTGGCTGGTGACGGCGACGGTCGCGCCATCCGCTGAGACGGCGACCCCGTAGGGCATCAGGCCGATGCGGATCCGCGCCACCTCGCGCGTGGTCGCGGTCTCGACGATCGAGAGATCGTTGCTCTGCACATTGGCGACGTAGAGTTGGCCGCCATCCGGCGACAAAGCGAGCGCGAAGGGCGCCTTGCCTGTCGGAACGACGGCAACGCGCCGCATCGTGGCGATGTCGACCACGCTGATCTGGTTGCTTTCGCGGTCGGCGACATAAGTGCGCCCGGAGCGGGGCTCGACGACGAGGCCCGCCGGTGAACGGCCGACGGCGGCGCGAGCGGTCTCCCGGCCGGTCGCCGCGTCGAGGCGGATCAGCGCATCCGCGCTCCAGTCGCTGACCAGCAGCGCGCGGCCGTCCTCGATCACGGCGATGCCGAAGGGCTCCTTGCCCACCGGGAAGCTCGTTTCCACCCGGCGCGCGGCGACGTCGATGCGCGAGACGAGGCCGAGGTCGGGATGGGTGACGTAGAGGGTGCGCCCGTCCGGCGCCGCGGCGAGGGCGGCGGGGACCCGGGGGGTCTTTATCTCCGCCAGCCGGCGCGCGGCGCGGACGTCGACGAGCGTCACCGCGCCCGCCTGCTGGGAGACGATGGCGGCGACGGGACCGGGCCCCTCCTGCGCCGCCACCGGAGCAGGAGCGAGGAGGGCGGCCGCGAGGAGGGGCGCGGCCAGCCCGGCGTATCGGCGCGTCATTTGCCGGCGGCCTTCGCCTTAAGCCCTTCCAGCCCCTGCTTGATGAAGTCGGTCATCGCCGCCACGGCGGCCTCGTCGTTGCGGTCTTCCGGCGGCTCGTTGGTGGTGTCGGCGCGGTAGAAGCGGGCGCTCCATGCCACCTCGCTGCCGTCGCCCGCCGGCTTCACCTCGATGGTGGCGGTGTAGAAGCTGACGGGCAGGGCTTCCGGATTCTCCTTCAGCAGGCGGTAGGAGAGGCGCTTCGCGCCCGTATCGACCTCGTCGAGCCCTTCGGTGATCTCGCCCTTGGCGAGGGTGAGCACACGCTCGGCGCCGGCCGCCTCGCCGCCGGTGACGGCGACCTTCTGGACCAGCGGGTGCCAGTCGCCGATCGTGCCGAAGCCGGAGACGAGCTTCCATACGGCGTCGGGCGGGGCGGCAATGGCGAGGGTCTCGTCGGCGCGCTGCGGCGTCGGGCCATGCGCGGTGGCCAGGAGCGGGCCGAGCAGCAGCAGGCCGAACGCAAGCGCAAGTCTTTGTAGCATCGTCTTTTCCTTCATCGGGAGGGGAGCCGGTCCGGGCGCCGGGAAGACGCGGCGCCGAGGCCGAAGAGAACGGCGAGGCAGAACAGCGCGAGCGCGGCGGGCACGGCGGCGGTGGCCACGCGTACCTGCACCGGCCGGGGGCGCGCGTTCGCCTCCACATCGGCCAGCAGGGCGGGGGCGGTGCCGAGGGCGGCGAAGCCGAGCCCGGTCTGGGCGGCGAGGGCGCGCAGATGCTCCTCGCGCATGGCGCTCAGATGCTCCGTGCCGGATGCCGGCTCGCCGCCCCACGGCGCGTTGCGCGGATTCCAGCCGGCGCGCGAGGGAGCGTCGGCCGGCGGCGCGCCGGTGCGGTTCTCCTGCGGCACGTCCTGCTCGTCGTAGAAGCCGATCTCGCGGCCGTCCTCGTCGAATTTCGGGATCGGCGAAGGCTCGGTGCCGCCGACGCCGACGAGCAGGCCCTGAACGTCGCCGGGCTTGCCGTCGAAACCCGGCAGGCCGCCCGCCAGAGGCGGGGCCTCGTGGCCGTCGGTCATGAAGAGAAGGTCCGCCTTCAGCCCGCCGGCGATGGCGAGGGCCGAGTGGACGCCGCGCGCCACGTAGCTGTCGCCCTCCCACGCCATGCGCCAGTCCAGCCCGTCGATGGCGCCGTCGATGGCGGCGAAGTTCTCGCAGACTTCGGTCGGTTCGAAGAGCAGGAAGGTCCGCCGCTCGGTGAAGATGCCGAGCCCGAGGCGGGACTGGCAGGGCAGGCCGGCGAGCAGCGCGCGGGCGCCGCGCCTGGCGGAGGCGAGGCGGGTCGCCGGTGCGCCGTCGAGGACGGTGTCGCGCACGTTCATGCTGCCGGTCACGTCCACCACCAGCAGGATGTCGCGGGCCGTGCGGGTGAGGGCGACGCGCGGCGCGACCAGCGCGGCGAGGATGGCGACGAGCGCCAGCGCCAGCAGCCAGAAGCGCCAGTCGCGCGGGAGGTGGGACAGGGCGCTGCTCATGGCAGTCCCTTGGGCAGGCCCGGAAGATCGGTCCAGAGCCGCTTGGCGGCTTCCGGCGGCATTTCCTCGCCGTCGACGTCGATTTGCGGGAAGTCGCGCACCAGCCGCATGGCGACGTCGAGATTGTACTTGGCGTCCCAGAAGCCGGGATCGAGCACCAGCGCGCGGCGGTAACCTTCCTTGGCGAGGCGCACGAGGGGAACGGCCGGATCAATGCGGTTCGAGCCGAGATGGTCGATGGCGATCCGCAGCCGGGCGTTCGCCATGTCGTAGAGCGCGGCGACGGCGAGGCGGCGGTCGGTGTCGGTGGCCAGCCGGTTGAGCAGCGGCTGGGCCTCGTCCAGCCGATCGCGCGTGGCGAGGAAGAACAGCCGCGCGAAGCGTAGCTCGGCGGGATCGTCCGGGCTGGCGGCAAGGTCGTGGCCGGTGGCGAGGGAGGCGATCAGCGCGTTGTCGCGGTGGTCGACGGCAAGCCGTCCACCGAACCACGCCGCCGCCGCGAGGCTGAGCGCGAGCATGGCCGAACTCGCGAGGATGACGAGGCGTCCCGCGTTCATGCCGCCCTCCTCATGTCCGTCGGGATGGCGGCGCGGGCGGCGCTTGCGGGGGCGAGCCGGCGCTCGGCCAGCTTGGCGCCGAGAAGCATCGCGACCAAGATGCCGGCAAGCGCGAAGGCCGGCCCCGCGAGGTCCTGGCGGGGGATGCGCTCGAGGTAGCGAATGGGTCGCGTTTCCTGCCGGTCGATCTCCGCGATGGCCTCCGCAACCGCTTGCGGGCTGGTCGCTTCGAAGGCGCGATAGGGCAGGCGCAGGCTCTGCAGGAACAGGTGCAGATGCCGCTCCGGATTGGCCTGCGGGGTGTCCTCGCCGGGCGGCGGCACGTCGAAGATGCCGCGGGCGCCGCGCGAGCGCAGGAACAGCCAGTAGAGATGCACCGGCGTGCGCGCCGCCGCGTCGCGCAGCGCCTCCTGCACCCGGCGATCGATCAGAGCGGCGCCGTCGGAGACGAGCAGCACCGCACGGGAGGCTTCAGCGGTGTCGCCGGCGAAGGAGGAGAAGGCGAGGGCGAGGCCCCGGCCGACATCGGTGAAGGCGAGGCCCGGCCGGTCGATGGCGTCGATGGCGGCGTCCACCACCTCGTGATGGTCGGTCAGCGGCAGCACCGGCATGGGCGAAGTGGAGAAGGCCGCCACCGCGATGCGGTCGTGCGGCCGGCGGGCGACGAACTGCGCGAGCAGGCGCTTGGCGGCGGCGGACTTGGATTCCTGGTCGCCGGTCGGGGCCCGGTCGGCGAAGTTGTTGTCCATGCTGGAGGAGCGATCCAGCAGCAGGACCAGATGGGCGCCGGTGCCCTCGCGCTCGACGCTCTGCTCACGCCGGTGCAGGCCGGCGAGGCCCAGCACCAGCGCGGCGATGGCCGCGATGCCGGCGAGGCACAGGACGGCGGACAGGATGCGGGACAGCGGGTCCGACGGCACCAGCGCGATGGCGGGAACGGGGCAGCGCCGGAAGACCGACCCGAGGAGGGGCAGGAGGGCGAGCGCCAGCAGGCCGAGCACGAGGGGATGGTCCACGCCCCACTCCCGCGTCAGGCCGTCGATGATGGCGCTCGCCCAGCTCATGCGCCGCTCCGTTCGATGGAACGCAGCCGGCGCGCCAGTGCCGCCAGCTCCGGCGGCGGCAATTCCTTCAGGGCACCAGCCGTGTCGTCGCCGAAGAAGGCGCGGCGCGAGGCGGAGAACAGCCGGCGTACCTCCGCTTCCGCCGTTCCGAAGGCGGGATGGCCGGCGAAGAAGGCCGGCAGGTCCTCGGCGAAGACGCCTTTTCCGGCGGTGCTGTCGAAGGCACGGTGCAGGGCGAGAAGCGCGCCGCGATAGGCATTGGAGGTGACATCGGTCGATGCCGCCAGAAGCGAGGTGACGGCACGCGCGGCACGCGCGAAGGGGCGTGAGCGCCGCCGCCCGAACGGCCCCCAGCCCATTTGCCAGGCAAGCACGCCGAGGGCGGCGAGGACCACCGTGAGGGCGGCGACCAGCCCACGCCGCGCGGGCGCCGTCGGGATCGGCTGCGGCGGCAGGTCGGGACGCAGCGCCAGCGCCTGCCCCGGCCCGGTGCCGACGATCTCCCGCAGCGGCGACATCAGGAACGACCAGGCGGGCACCTGCACGGGCACGCGCCGGGTGCCGTCCACCGCCGACAGCGCGAGCGCGGGAATGTCGAGCCGGCGCGGTTCCAGCGGCGCATAGAAGGTCTGGTAGACGAGGTCGAGCGTGTAGCGGCGGACGCCGGCCTCGACCCCGTGATCCGAAAGCCGGACGTCGCGCAGGTCGAGCCAGTAATCGAGGGCGCGGGGCTGCGGCAACGAGGCGGGATCCAGCACGAAAGGCGCGTCGAGCGCGATCTCGGCGGTGAGCGTGAGCGTGTCGCCGATGACGTGGCCGAAGGGGCGCGGGGCGTAGAGCTCGACCGAGCGGAGCTGCGCCAGCGCGGGGGCGGGCAGCAGGGTCAGCAGCAGGATGGCCACGCGCGCGAGCCGCCCCATTCAGCCCTCCATCAGGCGGCGCGCCAGCGCGTCGGTGTCGAGCGCGTCTTTCAGTTCGACGGCACGCAGGCCGCGCCGCGTGAATGTCGCCGTCAGCGCCTGCCGGCGCTCCTCGGCCTCGCGGCGCCAGCGCGCGCGCAGGGAGGGACGCAGGAAGACCAGCCGCGTGGCGCCGGTCTCCAGATCGCCGATTTCCATGAGCCCCCAGCGCGGCAGGCGCTCTTCCGCCGCGCTGTCGCGGACGACGACCGGGACAACGTCATGCCGCCAGAGCGCATCCAGCAGGTGCTCGATGTCCGCCGGCGGCATCAGGAAGTCGGAGACGAGGAAGACGAGGCTGCGGCGCGAGGGCAGGCGTTCCGCCGCCTCGACGAGGCCGCCGGTTCCCGATCCGCCGGGCCGCGCGGCGAGAAGGCGCTCGCGGACCTCCTCTTCCAGCCCCCGGCGGCGGGCGAGGGGGATCGTCACGTCCTCGCGCAGGTGCGCGTCAGCGCCGTAGAGGGCGAAGCTGTCGCCGGAGCGGACGGCGGAGAGTGCCGCCAGCGCACACAAATCGGCGACCCGGCCGGCAACCGCGTCGCCGAAGCGCATGGAACCGGAGAGGTCGACGAGCGCGACGACGGGCACCGACCGGCGCGGCGCGAACTGGCGCACATGCAGCTCGCCATGGGGATCGCGCAGCGAGACACGCAGGTCGATGCGCCGCGGATCGGGCTGGCGCAGCAGCGGGACATGGCGCCGGAACTCGCCTTCCGTGCCCTCGCCATGGCCGGGATGGGCGCCGGGGAAGGTACCTTCCGGCCGCCAGCGCAGCCGGTAGGGGATCGGCCGCCGCTCGTCCGTGCCGCCCTGCGGCGCCGTCATGGCGCGGGCACCCGCTCGAAGACACCGGCGATGAGCGCCCCGACGATCTGCTCGCGGCGCAGCTCGTAGACCGGATCGATGAAGACGCGGTGGGCCATGACTTCCGGGAAGACGGCGCGCAGGTCCTCCGGCACCAGCATGTCGCGCCCTTCGAGCCAGGCGCGCACGCGGGCGGCGCGTACCAGATAGGACATGCCGCGCGGACTGGCGCCGCCCTGCACCAACCGGCCCATATCGACGCCCTCGACGACGATGCCGTGGCCGGCGGGATCGCGTAGGGCTTCCCACAGGGAGACGACATAGGCTTCCAGCGTCGGGCTGGAGCGCACGCCGGATTGGATGGCACGCGCCACGGTCTCCAGCGCCTCGGGATCGAGCACGCCGCTCTCGACCTCCATCAGCAGCGCGTCGACGTCGTGGAAGCGCGGGTCGAAGACGAGGCTGCGGCGCGCCTCCGCATCGGCGGGCATGGCGACTTGCACCTCCATGAGGAAGCGGTCGCGGGCGGCGGCGGGCAGTTCGAAGGTCTCCTCGCGCTCCACCCGGTTGCGGTCGGCGAAGACCTGAACGTGCGGGAAGCGGTATTCCCGGTTGAAGGCGGAGACCGAGCGCTCCGCCATCAGGCGCAGCAGCAGCGAGTGGACCTGCGGGCGGGCGCGGTTGATCTCGTTGAAGAAGAAGACGGAGAGCTGCTCGCCCTGCCGCAGCAGAGGGCCGGGATCGATGCGCGGACGCCCGTCCTCGCCGAGATGGGCATGATAGATGAGATCGGCGGGCATCAGATCGATGGTACCCTCGATGCGCTCGAAGGCACCGCCGATGGCCCGGGCCAGCGCCCGCAGCAATGTGGTCTTGCCGACGCCGACATCGCCTTCGAGCAGCACGTGGCCACGGGCGAAGGTGGCAATGGTGAGCAGGCGGATGACCCGCTCCTGCCCGAGCACCACCTTGCCGATCTCGCGCTCGAAACGCAGCGCATGGCCCTGCCAGTCCGACAGGACGGAATCGGTGTCGCGAACGATGCGCATCCGGGCAACCCTTCAAGCACGCGGGCGCGGCGATGGCCGGCGCCCCAAAAGGGCGCGGCCCACGTCGAGGGCAGAACCCGTCGAACGTTGGCCGCGCCAGTTGCCCACAAACCGGGCGGCTTGCCCGGAGGATCGCGGGGTGGACAGGAGAATGACGTCCACCCGCAAGTGGGTTCGTGAAAGCCAAATGGCCGGGACGCCGCAGCGCCCCGAGGGAAGCGTCCGCGAGGACGCTCAGTTCGCGCTGATCTTGCTGACGTCGAAGACGAACTTGCCGGTCTTCTTGAAGTTCTCGACGCGCTGGGCGTTGCGCTGCTCCATCGCCTTGATGGATTCCGACTGCTTGTTCAGCTCCTTCGGATCGTGCTTGGGGTCGTACTTCGACCCGGCGACCTTGTCCGGGTAGCCCGGCTTGGGTTCCCAGCAATTGCCGGGAGCCTTGCAGTTGGTGCCGTCATAGGCGCTCGCGCCCCCTGCCATGGCGAGGGCGAGAGCCCCGGCGCCGGCGAGGGAAAGGGCGAACTTCACGCTGCGATCGATCATTCTCATGGGACGTCTCTCCTCGTCGTTTCCACCCGTCTTCAGCCGGCGGTTCAGCCCGCCGGTCCGCCGCACGCCTCGGGCAGCTCTTCGGCCGGCTCGATGTGCTTGGCGCTCGCGTCGAAGGGCTTGAACTGGCTGCGCTGCTCGTCGGTCAGCCAGACCGCGCCCTTCGGATCGTCCTTGTAGAGGTGCCGGACCCAGGCCATGACGAGGAGCATCTCGTTCATGTTCAGCGCGCCGTACATCGGGCCCATCTGGCCCTGCGCGCCGCCGAAGATGGTCTCGAACAGGCCCTGGTCGGTCTCGTTCTTCGGATAGGTCCAGTAGGAATCGTTGAGCCCCGGCCCGATCTTGCCCTCGGCGTAATGGCCGTGGCAGCCCGAGCACATGGACAGGAAGAGCTCATGCGCCTTCGGCAGGCACGCGAGGTTCTCGTTGTAGATGTTGACCCCGGTCTCGAGGAACGTCTTCACCGCCTTGGTGTCGCGGCCTTCCTCCGGCGCTTCCGAAAGCTCCAGCGGCTGGCCGGTGACGGTGTTGGTCAGCATGATCGCGGCGCGGGCGCCGAGGGATGCGAGGTCAAGACCCGCCACGCCGGCCCCGAGGGCTCCGGCGACCAGCAGGGCGGCCGCCTTCCTGGTGAAAATCTTCTTCTTCATTGAACCTTGTTCACATGCGAGATCGGGGAGGCGCCGGCGGCCCCGGGCGGGCCTGCCGGCGGATCGGGATCAGGTATTCGGCTTCAGCAGCGGAATGCCTTCCTGCGAGAGGATCTGCTCGATCTGCGGCCGCGCCTTCTCCAGCGCCGCGTCGATCTCCTTCAGCAGGGCGGGGTCGTTCTTGCGCACGCCGATGGCCTGGTCGTAGTGCATCGGGATCGGCTTATCGTTCGGCCGGTCGACGTCCTTGCTGATGACCGTCATGCGCAGCGGCGTGGAGGACGCCTTCACATAGCGCGCGACCTCGGGGGCGAAGGCGATGCCGACGTCGGCCTCGCCATTGGCGACCTCGGTGACGATGCGGTCGCCGGGCACCTGGACCCACTGGTTGCGGCGCGACTTGAAGTTGACCAGCGAGTACATGTAGGCCGCGTTGTCCTCGAAGCGGCCGATGCGCTTCAGCATCGTCTCGGCCGGCGAGTAGAAGCGGACGGCGAAGCGCGACTGGTCCTTGATCTGCTGGTCTTCCCAATCGCTGGCGGTGATGTCGCGGTCGGCCTTCGTCACCAGCACGTAGCCGGTGCGGTAATAGGGCTTGGAGGTGAGCATGCGCTCGTCACCCACGTCGACGCCCATGACGACGTCGCAGTTGTTCTTGTCGAGCTGGTCGCGCACCAGATAGATGCCCGGCTGGTCGGTACGCACGAACACCGCCTTGCGGCCCATGGCCTGCGCCAGGACGGTGGCGATGCGGTCCTCGAAGCCGGTGGAGTCGGCGGCCGAGAACGGCGCCTCGGCATTGGAGGCGCAGATGCGCAGCTCGTTCGGGTTGCGGCCGGCGTTCTTGTCCGCCTCGACGGTCGCGGCGGATGCGAGGCTGGCGAGGCCGCATCCCGCGAAGGCAAGGCCCGCGGCGAGGGCGAGCCGGCTGATGGCCTGTCGCTTGGACATGGGGGATCCTCCTTGACCGGGGTGGTTGCGGCGGCGGGCAGGGGGTGCCCGGCCGGGCGCGGATCGATTTCGGGGCGAAGGGGCCGCCCGCCGCGTCAGGAGGGCGCGGCGGACGGCCTTTTCAGGTGCGGCGAGAGAGGGTCAGCCGCCCTGGATCACGGTGGTGGAGTATTCACCCACGTTCGGGTCGTCATACGGGCCCGCGCCGTCGAGCGAGAACACCATCACGCCGCCACCCATCTGGGTGTAGTGCTGGAGCTGCTTGAACGCGCCCACCGAGCCGAGGCCGGCGGTCGGGTCGTTGAGGTCGAACACCAGGCCGACGCCCGGCCAGCCGCCGACGCCGTAGTAGATGGCGACGTACTGCTTGCCCTCATGGGTGTAGGTCATCGGATGGCCGATCACGCCGGAGGGCAGCTTGAACTTCCAAAGCAGCTCGCCGGTGTCGCTGTCGCGGGCCTTGATGAAGCCGTCCAGCGTTCCGTAGAACATCACGCCGCCAGCGGTGGCGAGCGTGCCGCCCCAAGCCGCGAAGCGCTCCATCACCTGCCACTTGTACTTGTTGTTGATGGCGTCGTAGGCCTTGACCTGGCCGAGGCCCTCATAGGTCTGGCGGTCGCCCTTCGGGCCCGGATACATCCACAGGGTCGCGCCGACGAAGAACTGGCCGGCACGGTAGGGAAGCATGAAGGGCTCCCAGTCCATGCAGATGTGGTTGATGCCCATGAAGAAGGACTTGCGCTCCGGATCGTAGGAGTCGTGGCCCTGATTGTGGTAGCCCATCGCCGAGGGGCAGATGTCGCGCGCCTTGTGGTCCATGCGGGTCGCATATTCCGGGTCGCGCTGCGGCAGGCCGGTCTTGAGGTCGACCTGCTTCACCCAGTTGACGGTGTCGTCGAGCTTGTCCGCCGAGACCAGGTCGCCGTTCTCACGGTCGAGCGTGTAGACGATGCCGTTGCGGTCGGGATGGGTGAGAAGCTTGCGCATCTTCCCGTCCTTGTCCTGCTGCTCGGAGAGCATCATGACGTTGACGCCGGCGTAATCCCACTCGTCATGCGGGGTCTTCTGGTAGCCGAACTTGGCGTTGCCGGTGTCGATGTCGCGGCCCCAGATGGTCATGGTCCACTTGTTGTCGCCCGGACGCATCGTCTCGTTCCACGGCGCCGGGTTGCCCGAGCCGTAGTAGAAGAGGTTGGTGTCGGGATCGAAGGCGTACCAGCCCCAGTTGGTGCCGCCGCCGATCTTCCACGCCTCGCCTTCCCAGGTCGCCTTGCCGAGGCCCTTCTGGCCGTAATGCGGGTTGGCGCTGTTGAAGTCGTCGGAGAGACGCACTTCCTCGTCCGGGCCGGTGGCGTAGGCGCGCCACTTCTGGGCGCCGGTGGCGATGTCGTAGGCGGTCACGTAGCCGCGCACGCCGAGCTCGGCGCCGGAGGAGCCGACGAGCACCGTGTCCTTCACCACATAGGGGGCGATGGTGAGGGTCGAGCCGACCTTGATGTCGGAGTTCTCGAGCTTCCAGTACTCTTCGCCGGTCTTGGCGTTGAGGGCGACGACATGGCCGTCGAGCTGGGTCTTGATGATCAACGGGCCGACCGTGCCGTTGCCGGGCCAGTAGGCGAGGCCGCGGTTGACGACATCGCAGCAGGCCACCGCGCGGGCGGTCGGATTCTGCTTCGGCTTGTGCTGCCACAGGATCTTGCCCGGATCGTCCAGCCCGACCGCGAAGGTCGTGTTGGGGAAGGGCGAATGGATGTACATCACGCCGTCGACGACGAGGGGCGTGCCCTCATGACCCGACAGCACGCCGGTGGAGAAGGACCAGGACGGACGCAGCTGCTTCACGTTCTGCTTATTGATCTGGTTCGCTTCGCTGTAGTTGTTGGCGCTGTAGTTCTTGCCCGTCATCGGCCAGTTGTCGGTGCTCTTCGACAGCTCGACGAGCTTGTCGTTCGCCACCGCCGGCGCCATGGCGCCGAGGCCGAGCGCCGTCGCCATGGCGGCGGCGACGGAGAGCGCGGACACCGAAGTGTGCAGTCGGCTCATTGGACTTTCCTCGCGTTTCCTATTCCCAGGCCGGTCCGCATCCCCTTTTGGCGAGGGAGCGGACTTCTCGCTTTCTTCCGCGCCGCGCCCGCCGGAAACGCCCCATCCCGGAAGATGCGGCGTTTGTACGGGTGTTATTTGCAGCGCGGAGAGAAATTCTTATGAAGTTTTCAATATCTTCGTTATTGTCTGAGTATTGTTTGCCGTGTTGGCTTTTCGTGTCTGTAGGCAAGTTGGAAATTCTCGACGGGAACTTTTCCATGCCCGCCCGGAGAATATGCCGAAGCGCGCCGGCAATCTTGCCGATGGTTCGGAAAAATGATTTCCTGACAGTGCATTGGTGTGATGGCGCGGGTGCTCGCGCTGGTCGTCACTATCAATGCTGAACGCTGTTTCCGGCTCACGGTGAGGCGGTGGCTGAGTTCTTTCGGGGAAAGATCATAAGAAGTTTATAAGTATAGATGAACGCCGTTCCGCTTCTCCTCATTCGCGCGCTTTTCGGCGCGGCCGTCGTCGTCGCTCTCGCGGGCTGCTCGGACGAGCGTGAGCCGGAGCGTCGCGAACGCGTAGCGGCGCCGGCAGGCGATGCGGTAGCGCGGCTCACCTGGCTGTCGCCGACCGACGGGACCGAGCCCGCCCTGTGGCTGGCGAGCCGCGAGGCGGGCAGCGACGTCGCTCCGTCCGATCCCGCGGTGGCGGACTGGCGGGCGCGCCTCGCCGATGCCGATGACCGCTTCGGCGAGACCGACCGGATGATCGCCAACCGGGCGGTGCAGCTGGAGACGATGCTGGGGGAGATAAAGGTCGCCGAGCCGGCGCGGGAGCTCCTGGCGGACTTCTCGGGGCTGGCGGCGAAGGGCTCGCGCAGCGGCTTCAGCGACCTCTGCCAGCATTATTACAATCTGCGTGCCCGGGGCCTCTCGCGCGACGCGGCTCTCGCCGCGCTTCGCTCCGAGGGCGGGGGCAAGGCCGGGGAGGGGGTGCCATGAGCGCCTTCGCCCCCGAGCCCCCCTTCAGCTTCTGGCACGGGCGTTCGCTGCGCTGGCAGATGATGGCGGCGGTGATCGCCATCAATCTCGGCGCCGCGCTGGTGGCGGTCGTGGTCATCATCGCCAATGCGCGGCGGGCGACCGAGATCGAGATGAACGCCTCGCTTTCGGTGGCGGAGCGCTTCGTCGCCGAGACGGTGGAGCGGCTGGCGGGGAATCAGGACGGCGGGAACGGTGCCGCCTCGCTCGCGCAGCTGCCGCTGCATATCGGCGGACTGCGCCATGTGCGCATCCGCATCGAGGACGCGCAGGGCAATGCCGTCGATCTGGCGCCGACGGGCGACGACGACGGTGAGGACGGCGCGGACGAAACGCCGGTGCCGGGCTGGTTCGCGGCCCTGGTGAGCGTGGACGGGGTTGAGCGCGATATTCCGGTCGTGGAGGGCGGGCGCGTCATCGGCCATGTGCGGCTGGCGGGCGAGGCCTCGGACGAGATCGCCGAGGTCTGGAACGACATGTCCGACCTCGCGCTGCTGGCGCTGGTGGTGAACATCGCGGTCCTCGGCGCGCTCTATCTCGTGCTGGGGCGGCTTCTCCTGCCGCTGAAGACGCTCTCCGCCGGTCTCTACGAGCTGGAGGAAGGCCGATTCGGGCACCGGCTGGCGCGGCCGAAAGTGCGCGAGCTCGCCCTGATCGCCGACCGCTTCAACGCGCTCGGCACCGCGCTCAACGGGGCCCGTGATGACAATGCCCGTCTCAACGAGCACATCATCCACCTGCAGGACGAGGAGCGCCGGCAGATCGCCGCCGACCTTCACGACGAACTCGGCCCCTGCCTGTTCGGCCTGAGGGCGAATCTCGAATCGGTGGATCGGCTGGCGGGGCGGGCGGAGCCGGACCTCGCCCGTCGCATCGGCGAGCGCACCGGCACCATGGCGGAGATCCTCGACCGGGTGCAGGACCTCAACCGGCGCCTGCTGCGCAAGATACGGCCGATGGCGCTCGGCCATGTGCCGCTGGCGGCGGTGATCGCCGACCTCGTCGCCGATTTCGAACGCCATTCCCCCGGCCGCTCCTTCCGCCTCTCGGCCGAGGGCGTGGCCGACCGTTACGGCGACAGCGTGGACATCACGGTCTATCGTTGCATCCAGGAAGCGGTGACCAATGCGCTGCGCCATGGCGAGGCGCGCAACATCGCGATCACGCTGCGTGACGAGACGGCGGCGGGCCGGCTCTGCCTCGTGGTCGAGGATGACGGGCTGGGCGTGCCGGCCGGTGCGGCGCGCGGCTTCGGACTGCTCGGCATCGAGGAGCGGGTCGGGGCGCTCGGCGGAAGCTGGCGGCTCGTTCCGGCAACGCCGCGCGGCACGCGGGTGGAGATGAGCGTGCCGGTGCGTGCCGCCCCGGCGGACGGCGCCAACAAGCAACCCGGCAAGCGGGAAAGGGCCACGACGACATGACGAGCGTGCTGGTGATCGACGACCATCCCATCGTGCTGCAAGGCTGCCGGCGGCTGCTGGAGGATGCCGGCGTCGAGCGGGTGCTGGAAGCAAGCACCGTGCTCGGCGGCTATCGCGCCTTCCGCCGGGAAAAGCCGGACGTGGTGATCGTCGATCTCGCCCTGCACGGCAACGGGCTGAGCGGGTTGATGCTGGTGCGCCGGCTGCGCGCGCAGAACACCCGCACGCCGATCCTCGTCTTCTCCATGCACGGCGATCCGGTGATCGCCAGCCGGGCGCTGGAGGCGGGCGCCACCGGCTATGTGCTGAAGGATTCCTCCTCCGGCGCGCTGCTCGAAGCCTTCGAGCGGGTGCGGCGCGGCCAGCCCTATATGAGCCACGACCTCGCCATGCAGGTGGCGCTGCTGGGCTCGCGCAAGGAGGCGCCGCTCGCCGACATCACGCCGCGCGAATTGCAGACGCTCTCGCTGCTGGCGGAGGGCAAGGACTATGCCCTCATCGCCCACGAGCTGGGCATCAGCTACAAGACGGTGGCCAATACGTGCTCGGCGCTGAAGTCCAAGCTCGGCGCCAACAGCCTGCCCGAGCTGGTGCGCTGCTCGATCCAGTATCTGTCGTCCTCGCCGGCCGGCATGGGCGGGCGCCCTTCGCGGCTGTCCTAGCGCGGCCCGCCGTGCCGCGGGCCGCGGCTTCGGCTCAGGCGGAGGCCCCTGCGAGGTACCAGTGCGGGATGTCGAAGGGCACCGCCGTGCGCTCCTCCACCGTCGCCACATCCACGCCCGGCGCCAGCTCGACGAGGGCCAGCCCGCCGCCGCGCCAGACCTTGAACACGCACAGATCGGTGATGATCAGGTCGACGACGCCGCGGCCGGTGAGGGGCAGGGTGCACTCGGGCAGGATCTTCGGCTCGCCCTTCGCGGTGTGTTCCATCAGGACGATGACGCGCTTCACGCCCGCCACCAGGTCCATCGCCCCGCCCATGCCCTTCACCATCTTGCCGGGGACCATCCAGTTGGCGATGTCGCCGGTCTCGGACACCTGCAGGGCGCCGAGGATCGACAGGTCGATATGCCCGCCGCGGATCATGGCGAAGCTGTCGGCGGAGGAGAAATAGCTCGTCGTCGGCAGCTCGGTGATGGTCTGCTTGCCGGCGTTGATGAGGTCGGGGTCCTCCTCGCCCTCGAAGGGGAAGGGGCCCATGCCGAGCATGCCGTTCTCGCTCTGGAGCTGTACGGAGATGCCGGGCGGGATGTGGTTCGCCACCAGCGTCGGCAGGCCGATGCCGAGGTTCACGTAGAACCCGTTCTCCAGCTCGCGGGCGGCGCGGGCGGCCATCTGATCTCGTGTCCAGGGCATCAGGCGGGCTCCTTCTGGCGCGTGCGGACGGTGCGCTGCTCGATGCGCCTGGGCGCATCCGGCACCGGGACGAGCCGGTCGACGTGGATGCCCGGCGTGTGGATGTGATCGGGGTCTATGGCGCCGGGCTCGACGAGGATCTCGACCTCGGCGACGGTGACCTGCGCGGCGGTCGCCATCATCGGATTGAAGTTCCGGGCGGTCTTGCGATAGGCGAGGTTGCCCTCGGTGTCGCCCCTGTGGGCGTGGACGATGGCGAGATCGGCGGTGAGTGCGCGCTCCATCACGTAGTCGGCCCCGTCGAAGTGCCGGACCTCCTTGCCCTCGGCGACGATGGTGCCGACGCCGGTGCGGGTGAAGAAGGCGGGGATGCCGGCGCCGCCGGCCCTTATGCGTTCCGCGAGGGTACCCTGCGGATTGAACTCCAGCTCCAGCTCGCCGGACAGGTACTGTTCCTCGAACAGCTTGTTCTCGCCGACATAGGACGAGATCATCTTCGCGATCTGCCGGGTCTCCAGCAGGATGCCGAGGCCGGCGCCGTCGATGCCGGCATTGTTGGAGATGACCGTCAGCTCGCGGACGCCGGAATCGCGGATGGCGTCGATGAGGGCCTGTGGGATGCCGCAGAGCCCGAAGCCTCCCGACATGATGGTCATGCCGTCGAAGAGGAGGCCGTCGAGCGCGGCGACGGAATCGGGGCGAAGCTTGCCTTGCGCCATCGCGTCTCTCTTTCAGGATGGGAATGGAGGATCGGGCGGCCGGAAGGCCGCCGGAGCGGGGGACGCTCCGGCGGCAGAGGCACGCCGGCCGGCGTGAGCCCGGCCAGGCTCAGGCGGCGTCGGCGCGCTCGGGGACCGGCAGGCCGAGCCAGTCCTTGTAGAAGGTGTCGATGTCGGGCTCGAAGTCGCGGATCACCGGATACCAAGGCGTCGGCGCCTCGACGTCATGCAGCGTGCCGCATTCCGCGCAGTAGTACTCGCGCAGCACCTGCCAGGAGGAGGTCGGCGCCATCAGGCGCGGATAGAGCTCCTCGAGCTCCTCGGCGGTGTCGCGGACATGGATGTGCGCGTGCAGCTTCCAATTGTCCCGCCAGTCGCAGAAATCGTGGCCGCACTGGCAGCGGACCGTCCATTTCTTGCTGGCCTTCTGCTGCACGATGTACAGCTTCGGGCCGAGCGGCAGCACGATGCGGTCGCTCCACGGCACCCGCTCCTGAAGGATCTCGATATAGGTCGCGAAGCGCTCGGGGTCCTTCGGGGTCGAGAGCATCTGGTGCAGCGTGTCGTGATCGACGGTGCCGTCGATCAGGTCCGCGATCTTGGCGCGCGTATAGGCCATGGTGTTTCCTCGCTTTGTTTGTTGATGAGGTGAGCGGGCCGACGTGACCGCCGGCCCGCCTGGCGTCATTCCTCGACGAACTGCACCGTCTTCACGTCCGGCAGCTCGGACACGTCCATGGAGTAGCGCGAGCCGTAATGCGGCACGCCGATCTCCTCCTCGGTCAGGATCCAGCTCTCCGGCAGGTCCCAGAAGGAGCGGAAATCGGCCTCGAAGCGCGGCCCGAGCTTGAAAGAGGCGGCGAACATCTGCCGGACCTGGGTGCCGGCATCCTTGGCGAGGATCTTCTCGCGTTCGCCGCGCATCCAGTCGCGCGTCGGCACCGAGGTGGCGATGCGCTGCTTGCGGATCACCACACGGCGTTCCTCGGTCGCGGGGGCGTCGAGCACATAGGCGCCGTCCGCTTCCTTCTGCGCCACCACGCCATAGACGGAGAGGGCGAAGCGCTCGATCAGGTAGCCGCCGTTGAGGTCGTCCACCACGCTCTGGGGCACGCGGTCGAGCGGATCGCCGAAGCCCGGCCCGCCGCGCATGTAGTTGAGGTAGAGATCGTAGTCGGCAAACATTTCCTCGGTGGTGATGGCCTGCTTGTCGCGCTTGATGACGGCGCCCTTGATCAGGTCGTCCCAGACGGGGTTCTGCGGATCGGTGTCGCCGCCGAGCGGGATCGGCTTGCCGGAGGCGATCAGCTCCTTGAGGCCGGTATCGTGCGCGGCGAAGCGGTAGCCGGAGGCCGCCGGATAGCCGCCCATCAGGCCCCAGTCGGACGAGATGTGGCCGTTGCCCATGAAGAACATGGTCCAGTCCTTGGCGTTCCAGACCAGACGCAGGCTCTCGAAGCCGCAGCCGCCGCGGTACTTGCCGGCGCCGCCGGAAGACGCCTTGATCTGGCGACCGAGATAGACGAGCGGTTCGGCCAGCTCCCAGATCTCCATGTCGCCCATGTCGCCTTCGGGGTTCCAGATGGCAGCGGCGTGGGAGAGGCCGTCCTGCACGGCGGTGGCGCCGGTGCCGTTCGCCGCGCATTCGAACGAGTTCACGGCGTGGATCTCGTCGTACTGGTTGAAGCCGCCGCCCTGCAGCCAGTTGGAGGTGTTGGCGTTGCCCGCGTTCACCTCCTCCAGATAGCCGCGCCCGAAATAGGAGCGCGACAGGCCGCGCCACAGCGCCGTCCACGCCGAGACGAGGAAGTGCCAGCTGTAGGAGAAGGCGACGCGGCGGTCGTCCGGGTTCATCCACGTGCCCTTGGGCAGGCGGAACTCGGTGCCGTAGGCCGCGCCGTCATTGATCATTTCCGACGGGATCAGCGTCTGGGTCATCATCACCCAGATGCCGGAGGTGAAGCTCACCTGATGGGCGTTGTAGGTGTGCCAGCCCCAGCGGCTGGAGCCTTCGAAATCGAGGCGCCAGGTTCCGTCGCCGCGGATGGTGATCTCCGAGGGGGCGTGCATGATGGTGTCGAGCTTGGCGAAGTCCGAGGGCACGCGCACGTCGGGATGGGCGTAGGGGACGTCGACGAAGCCGACCTGCCGGTACTTGCCGGGGATGGTCATCGCCTTGATGCGGTTCTGCAGGCCAAGCCGGCCGTGCTCGACCGCCTCATAGGCGAACTTCCAGTAGGCATCGATGCCTTCCTCGGAGATCACCTCCTCCACCAGCTTGCGGATCATGTGGCAGCCGGCGATGCGGGTGCGCTCGTCCAGCATCCAGTAGCGGGTGGTGCGCACCATGCGCTGGCTCTCATGCAGCCAGTCGCGGAACAGCGTGTCGTTCTCGCCGACCTTGCGGCAGGTGATGGAGTAGCCGTCGCCGAAGCGCTGCACCTGGCCCGTCGCCATCGAGCCGGGGCCGACGGCGCCGGTGTCGATGACGTGGGTGACGCCGCCGACCCAGCCGATCAGCTCACCCTCCCAGAAGATCGGGACGATGGTGTGGATGTCGCAGGGATGGACGTTTCCGATCAGCGAGTCGTTGTTGCAGAAGATGTCCTTGTCGCGCACGCCCGGGTTATGCTCCCAGCCGTTCTCGATCATGTATTTGATCGCCGCGCCCATGGTGCCGACATGGATGATGATGCCGGTCGAGGTGAGGATGCTGTCGCCGGCGGCGTTGTAGAGGGTGAAGCAGAGCTCGCCCTCCTGCTCGACGATCGGCGAGGCGGCGATCTTCTTGGCGGTCTCGCGGGCATCGACCACGCCGGCACGCAGCCGCGAGAACAGCTTGTTGTAGAGGATGGGCTGGCTGTCGCGCAGCGCCATCGTCTCCATCCCGGCGTAGCAGCCGGTCTGCTTGGTCGCGTCCATGATGCGGTCGCGGTGCTGCTTGAGCGTTTCGCCGCCGCGGACGATGCCGCCGGTCGACGCGTCGAGATCCTTGTCGCGAACACGGATGTTCATCTTCGGTTTCCTCCTGGTTTTCGGCTTGTCGTGGCGGTCAGACTTCCTTGAGGTGGAACAGCCGGTGGCCGTCCAGGAAGGTCTCGAAGCCGTCGGGGACGACGAAGGTGGTGGCGTCGGATTCGATGATGGCGGGCCCGACCACGCGGTTGCCGGGACGCAGCGCTTCCATCCGGTAGAGCTGCGCATCGACCCAGCGCTTCTTGCGGTAGAACTTTCGGGTGCCGATCTTCGCCTCTTCCGGGGGCGTCTCGCCTTCCAGCGGCTCCTTCGGGATCTTCGGCTTCGGGATCGGGACCGCGCCGCGCATGATGGCGCCGGTGACCGAATAGCCGAGCTCCGGCGAGCGGGCGGAAGCGGCGTAGACGCGGCCATAGGTGGTGTTGAAGGCGTCGACGAGCTGTTCCCAGTCCTCGGCGGTCGAGGCGTTCGGCAGCGGGGACTCGATCTCGAGGTCGTTGAGCTGCCCGCGATACTGCATGCGGTAGCCGGGCTGCAGCGTCACCTGCTCGGGCGCGTAGCCGTTGAGCTTGAATTCCTCCAGCACGTTGTGGGTGAGCTCCTCCCACGCCGCCTGAAGCGTCTTCGCCGCCGCCTCGCGCTGATCCGCCGGGGCGTCGGGCGCGAGGTTGATGTCGAGCGACTTGTCGTAGCGGTACTCGAAATCCGCCGCCGCGCAGCCGAAGGCGGAGAAGCCCGCCGCCCAGGCCGGCACGATGACGTCCTCGAAGCCGAGACCCTCGGTGTAGCCGTAGGTGTGGACCGGGCCGGCGCCGCCATAGGAGAAGCACACGAAGCTCTGCGGGCTGTAGCCCTTGCCGGAGATCATCGAGCGCAGATAGTCGCGCAGGTCGCTGTCGAGCAGCTCGATGACGCCGGCCGCCGCGTCCTCGACCGACAGGCCGAGCGGATCGGCGAGCTGCGTCTTGATGGCATCGACGGAGCGCTGACGGTCGAGCTTCACCGCGCCGCCGAGGAAGTTGTCGGGGTTCAGATAGCCCAGGACCATGTGGCAGTCGGAGACGGTGACGGTCTCGATGCCGCTTTCCTTCCAGCACACGCCGACGCGGTAGCCGGCCGAGTCCGGGCCGAGCTTGATCGCCTTGGTGTAGGGATCGAGCCGGATGAAGGAACCGGCGCCGGCCCCCACCGAATCCATCGCCACCAGCGGCAGCGACAGGACGAGGCGCGCCATGTCCGGGTCGTTCTTGATGGTGAGCTCGCCCTGGGTGATGAGGGCGACGTCGAAGGAGGTGCCGCCGATATCCGAGCAGGCGATGTTGTTGTAGCCCAGCACCTCGCCGAGATATTTCGCGCCGATGACCCCGCCGATGGGGCCGGACACGATGGTGCGGGCCAGTTCCTTGGCCTTCCACGAGATGGTGCCGCCATGGGTGGCCATCACGCGGAAGTCGAACTTGGTGCCGCGGTCCTTGAAGGCGTCCGAGATCTTCTTCAGCGTCTGGCGGGAGGGCTCCGCCGCGTAGCCTTCGAGGATGGTGGTGTTGGTGCGGTGGGTCTCCTTGCGCACCGGATAGTAGTCCGCCGAGGCGAAGACCGGGATCGTCTTGCCGCTCCTGCCGATCTCCTCGGTGACGATGTCGCGCACGCGGCGCTCATGCGCCGGGTTCTTGTAGGAGTGGAGCAGGCTGATGACGATGCCTTCCACGTCGGCGGCGATCAGCTCCCGGGCGGCCTCGCGCACGCTGTCCTCGCGCAGCGGGATGACCACCGTGCCGGACATGTCGATGCGCTCGACCACGCCCCGCGTGAGATTGCGCGGCACCAGCGGCGGGTCGTAGCGGTGGGTGTTGAGATGGATGCGGTCCTCATAGGCGTAGCCGAGATAGGCCTGGATCGCCCGGCCCATGCGGTGGAAGTCCTCCAGCCCGCGATTGACGATGAGGCCGCATTTCAGGCCCTTGCGCTGCACCACGCGGTTCAGCATGGCGGTGCCGGAATAGACGCCGGTCTGGAGCTGCTTGAGGGCGGCGTCGAGCGAGAGGCCCCAGTTGCCGAGGCCGTCCTCGCTGGAAGCGATCAGGCCGAGGGCTTCATTCTGCGGCGTGCTCTGCGCCTTGCCGACGACGAAGTCGCCGTCGGAGTCGACGAAGAACGTGTCCGTCATGGTGCCGCCGGCGTCGATGCCGAGCACCTGCACGTTTCTGTTGGTCGGAGAATGGATGTTCACAGGCGTCCTCCTGGTGTTCAGCCGGCTTCTGCCGAGCCGGGCCACAGGGAGAACGCAGAAGGCGTGCCAGTATCGGCGCGCCGTTGCCTGTCGAGTATTCGCAGATACTTACCGCGACCGCGAAGAGCGTCTTCGCGCTTGCATCCTGTCCGATTGTCGGACGACGGACGGACGATCGGCGGACGAGGCGGTGTTCAGCGGACGGTGCCGCCGCCGCGATACCCGTTGAGGCGCAGATAGAGGGTGGAGCGGGCGATGCCGAGGCGCCGGGCCGCCTCCGTCAGATTGCCGCCGCAGGCTTCCACCTGGGCGAGGATCGCCGCGCGCTCGGTCGCCTTGAGGTCAACGGCGGGGGCAGGGGCATCCGGAAAATCCATCGCCGCCGCGCCGGGCCGGGGCACGAGGGGGGCGTGGCCGTCAAGCTCGGGCGGCAGGTCGTCGAGGCCGATCACGTCGCCATCGGCGAGCGCGATCATCGCGTCGACGACGTTGCGCAGCTCGCGCACATTGCCGGGCCAGGAATAGTGACGCAGGCGCTCCAGAACCTCCGGCGCGAAGACGGGGACCGGCCGGCCCTGACGCGCGGCGGCGGCCTGTGCGAATCCGCCGGCCAGCGTCACGACGTCCTCGCCGCGCTCCCGCAGGGAAGGGATGCGGATGCGGGCGGCGGCGATGCGATAGTAGAGATCGCGGCGGAAGCGGCCGGCCTCGACCTCGGCGGCGAGGTCGCGATTGGTCATGGAGAGGATGCGGATGCTGACCCGGCGCCCCACATGGTCGCCGACCCGGTAGACCACGCCGTCCTCCAGCACGCGCAGCAGATAGGATTGCAGGTCGAGCGGCATCTCGCCGATCTCGTCGAGACAGAGCACGCCGCCGTCCGCCTGCTCGATGCGGCCGGGGCGACCCTTCTCGTCGGCGCCGGTGAAGGCGCCCCTGGTATAGCCGAACAGCTCGCTGGCGATGAGGTCGCGCGGCATGCCACCGCAATTCAGCGGCACGAAGGGACCGCTAGCGGCCGGGCTGGCGCTCCTGATGGCGCGGGCGAAGAGTTCCTTGCCGACGCCGGTCTCGCCCTCGATGAGGATCGGCAGGCTGTTGGCCGCCAGCTTGCGGGCCCGCTCGCGGGCCTCGCGCATCGGCGCGCTGGAGCCGAGGATGCGGTCGAAGCCGATCTCCGGCTCGACCGCCTCGCGCGGGCTCTCCACCGATGCGGACGAGCGGCCGCGGCTGCGGTGCATCACGATCAGGCAGCCGATGGCCTCGCCGTCCGAGCGGACGATCTCCACGCTGGCATTGGGAAAGCGGTGGCGGCAATTCTCCTCCCACGCCTCGTGTTCAGCAGCGCCGATGAGGTGGCGGACCTCCTCGGCCAGCCGCTCGGGCGCCGCATCGGACTGGCGCCGGGCGGAATCCGCCGCGTGCACGAGAAAGCCCCGCCGGTCGACGACGAGAATCTCCTCGCTCAGCCAGATCGAGCGTTTCGAGACGAAGCTGCGCAGCAGCAGCTCATGCTCGAGCTTCGCGGTGCGATACAGCCCGGCTTCGATCTCCTGGCCGATGGCGACGGCGAGCGCGAGGCTCTGCGGATTGAAGTGATCGACGGGGCCGGAAATGTCGACGATACCGAGCAGTTGATGGTCGAGCGGATGGCGGACCGGCGTGGCGGCGCAGGTCCAGCGCTGCACGTCCTCGCAGAAATGCTCGGCGCCGCGGATCTCCGTCGGCCGCCCGTCGATCAGCGCGGTGCCGATGGCATTGGTGCCGATCACGCCTTCGTCCCAGCGCCCGCCGGTTTCCAGATGGTTGCGGCGGCCATGGTCGACGACGCGCGGGTCGCCCGCCGTCTCGATGATGAAGCCGCTGGCGTCGCTCAGGATCATCATGGAGGAGGCGTCGGCGAGGAAGAGGCCGGAACGTTCGAGCGCCGGGCGCGCCACGTTCAGCAGCGCCGCGTTGGCGGAGCGACGCCGGTAGATCTCGGGCTCGGCCGCCAGAGGCGCCTGCGCGCGCTCGATGCCGATGCCCCCGGCGCGGGATCTTTCCCATGACGCGGCCAAGGGACGGGGCACGCCGGCAAGCTCTGGCGCGCCGTCACTCAGGAAACGTTCCCAAGCCGCACGGATCGCATTCTGCTCCATGCCGCTGTCCTCCCCTGCAGAGGAGGAGCGCCGAATGTCCCGGTTCTCCGTTGGCGTGCGGAGAATGAGGGCATGTCGCGGGATCCCGATCGGGTTCGAACAGAAAGGATCCGGCCATGCGACGTCCGGGTCGCGAACGCTCCGTCCTAGGTCTGCTTTTGATGCCGCGCTTCTTTCTTCGGCGCGTGCGCGGTGAAGGTAGGACGCTTTCGCGCTCCGACGCAATGCACAGCAAAACGGCGGACGGCAAATGTGATTTCGCGCCGGCCGCCGGATACACGTCGCTGGACGCCGGGCGGGATGAAGACTAGATCGCTAGCCATGCGCCCGGCCCTCATCATCTTCGATTGCGACGGCGTGCTGATCGACAGCGAGGTTCTCAGCGCCCGTGCGCTCATCGACGAATTGGCCTGTCACGGCGTTGCCGTCGACATGGGCTTCGTCGCGCGCCATTTCATCGGCCGGGCCTATCCGGTGATCGTGGCCGAGGTGAGCGAGCGCTTCGGCGTCACGCTTCCTGACGATTTCGAGGAACGCTATCGCGGCCGGCTGCTGGCCTCGTTCAGGACGGGTCTCGCCGCGATGGCCGGCGCGATCGAGACGGTGGAGGCGTTGCAGGTGCCGGCCTGCGTCGCGACATCGTCGAGCCCGGCGCGGCTCGCCGCCTCGCTCGCCATGGTCGGGCTCGACCGGCATTTCGACGGCCGGACCTTCACCGCCAGCGAGGTGCCGCGCGGCAAGCCGGCGCCGGACCTGTTCCTCCACGCGGCGGCGGTCATGGGCGCCGACCCGTCCACCTGCGTGGTGGTGGAGGACAGCGTACCCGGCCTGCTGGCGGGTCTCGCCGCCGGAATGCAGGTGTGGCGCTTCACCGGAGGCAGCCACCTTGCCAATATGGACGTGCCGCTACCCGTCGATTGCCGTCCGCATCGCAGTTTCGCGAGCTTCGCCGAGCTGAGGGCGGCGCTGCCTCACCTGTTCCACCCGTCCGCTGGCGTAGTGAACCTCGCATGAGCCTTCTTCCCGACGCCGACCCTTCGACCGACGACCAGGCCGCCCGCGCCGCCTGGCTGTATTACGTGGGCGGCCTGACGCAGGACCAGATCGCGGCCGAGATGGGCGTCTCCCGCCAGCGCGCCCAGCGACTCGTCAGCCGGGCGGTGGCGGCCGGGCTTATCCATGTGCGGCTGAACCACCATCTGGCGACCTGCCAGTCGCTGGAGGCGGCGCTGCGCGAGCGCTTCGGCCTCGTGCGCTGCCGCGTGATGCCCGGGCTGGGGCCGGATCGCGATCCCGTGCGCGCGATTGCGCCGGCGGCGGCGGCGGAGATGGAGCGCGTGCTGCGGGAACCGCGTTCGCTGGTCATCGCGCTCGGCACCGGGCGGGCACTGCGCGGCATGGTCGAGGCGCTGGCGCCGGTCGAGGCGCCGCAGCACCGGCTCGTCTCGCTGCTCGGCAACATCGCGCCGGACGGCTCCGCCTCCTATTTCGAGGTCATCATGCGGCTGGCCGAGAAGGTCCACGCGCCGCATTATCCGATGCCGGTGCCGGTGATGGCGGACACGCCCTCGGAGAATGCGGTCCTCCAGTCGCTCGGTGCGGTGCGCAAGGTCCGCGAGCTGGCGCAGGAGGCCGACGTGACCTTCGTCGGCATCGGCCAGATGACCGACGACGCGCCGCTGCTGACCGACGGCTTCCTCACCCCGGGCGAGTTGCGTGAGATCCAGGCGGTCGGGGCGGCCGGCGAGATCGCCGGCTGGATCTTCGACGGGGAGGGGCGCTACCTCGACCTGGCGATCAACCAGCGGATGACCGGCGTGCGGGTGCCGCCGACTGGCCCGGACCGCCCGGTGATCGCGATCGCCGCCGGCGAGGTGAAGATCGCCGCCGCCGCGGCGGCGCTGAAATCCGGCATCATCAACGGGCTGGTGACCGACGAGCCGACGGCCATCGGCATTCTCGCGCGCTGAGGCGCCGCCGGGCGGGCCGTTCCCGCCCTGATGGGCAACACCATTCACATACAAGCGCGCAAGCCCCTCGTACCGCCCTCCGGGCGCGTGCGCGGCCTTGCCGTGGAAGCGTTTCCCCCTAGCTCAGAACGGGCATGGACAGCCGCCGGTCTCTCGCGTCCGCAGCATGGAAGGGGGTTGACGGGCGTCAGGGTCACGTGAATATTTGCCCACAAGGCGATGAAATGCTCAATTCGCCGCAAGGGAGGAGAGTCATGACCGTTACGTTCCGCGCCCTCGTGGGCGCGTCGATGATGCTTGCCTTCGCCGGCACCGCATCGGCCCAGACGACCATCACCGTCGCGACGGTGAACAACGGCGACATGATCCGCATGCAGCGCCTCATGTCGGACTTCTACGCCAAGCATCCCGACATCAAGGTCAACTGGGTGACGCTGGAAGAGAACGTGCTGCGCCAGCGCGTGACCACCGACATCGCCTCGAAGGGCGGCCAGTACGACGTGCTGACCATCGGCAACTACGAGGTGCCGATCTGGGCCAAGCAGAACTGGCTGCTGGCGCTCGACAATCTCGGCGCCGACTACCAGCAGGACGACCTGCTGCCGCAGGTGGCCCAGAGCCTCACCGTCGACGGCAAGCTCTATGCGGTGCCGTTCTACGCCGAGAGCTCGATGCTGATGTACCGCACCGACCTGCTGGAGAAGGCCGGTCTCAAGATGCCGGAGAACCCCGACTGGGACTTCATCACCGACGCGGCGGCCAAGATGACCGACAAGAGCGCCGGCGTTTACGGCATCTGCCTGCGCGGCAAGGCCGGCTGGGGCGAGAACATGGCGTTCCTCACCTCCATGGTGAATTCCATGGGCGGAAGCTGGTTCGACATGCAGTGGAAGCCGCAGTTCGACCAGCCCGAGTGGAAGGCGACGCTCGACACCTACCTGAAGCTGATGTCGAACTACGGCCCGCCCGGCGCCTCCTCCAACGGCTTCAACGAGAACCTCGCGCTGTTCCAGACCGGCAAGTGCGGCATGTGGATCGACGCTACCGTCGCCGCTTCCTTCATCTCCGATCCGAAGGAGTCGAAGGTCGCCGACAAGGTCGGCTTTGCGCCGGCGCCGACCCGTGCGGGCGGCAAGAACCACGGCAACTGGCTGTGGTCGTGGAACCTCGCCATTCCCGCCACCTCGACCAAGGCGGACGCGGCCAAGACCTTCGTGGCCTGGGCGACCTCGCCCGAATACACCAAGCTGGTGGCCGAGAAGGAAGGCGTCGCCAACGTGCCGCCCGGCACGCGGACCTCGCTCTACAAGAATCCCGACTATCTGAAGGTCGCACCCTTCGCCGAGATGACGCTGAAGGCGATCGAATCCGCCAACACCGCGCACCCCTCGGAGAAGCAGGTGCCCTATACGGGCGGCCAGTTCGTCGCGATCCCGGAGTTCCAGGCGATCGGCACGGCCGTCGGCCAGCAGTTCTCGGCCGCCGTCGCCGGCAAGTCCAAGGCGGAGCAGGCGCTCACCGCCGCGCAGGCGCTGACCGTCCGTGAAATGACCCGCGCCGGCTATCCGAAGTAGGCGTTCGCATTCCCGTCCACCGGCGCCATCGCGCGCCGGCGGGCCGAGCTGCCGCGGTCCGGGAATTCCCGCCCCCGTGCCGCGGCAGGCCGGCAGACGAGACCAGCCCGCGTCCGTCGCGGTCTCACTTTTGCGCACCACCCGCGGGGCCCGCCCGCGAGCGGCACCAGCCAAGGTATCCGTCCATGGCGACGCAAGCCTCACGCACTGCAGGCCGGCTCATGCTGTCCCCGGCGGTCATCCTGCTGTTCCTGTGGATGATCGTGCCGCTGGCGATGACCGTCTACTTCTCCTTCCTGCGCTTCAACCTGCTGATGCCGGGCACGGAGGAGTTCACGGGCTTCGAGAACTATCTCTACTTCTTCACCGATCCGTCCTTCTGGCCGGCGCTGATCAACACGCTGACCCTCGTGCTCGGCGTGCTGGTGATCACGGTGGTCGGCGGGGTGGCGCTGGCGGTGCTGCTGGACCAGCCGATGTGGGGGCAGGGGATCGTCCGCATCCTCGTCATCGCGCCGTTCTTCATCATGCCCAGCGTCTCGGCGCTGGTGTGGAAGAACATGCTGATGAACCCGGTGAACGGGCTCTTCGCCTCCATGGCGCGCGGGCTCGGGCTGGAGCCCTTCGACTTCTTCGCCGAGGCACCGCTCGCCTCCATCATCGCCATCGTCGCCTGGCAATGGCTGCCCTTCGCCACGCTGATCCTGCTCACCGCGCTGCAGAGTCTCGACCAGGAGCAGATGGAGGCGGCGGAGATGGACGGGGCCGGCTGGTTCTGGCGCTTCCTCCACTTGACCATCCCGCACCTGATGCGCTCGATCACCGTCGTCGTGCTGATCCAGACGATCTTCCTGCTCTCCGTCTTCGCCGAGATACTGGTGACGACCAATGGCGGGCCCGGCACGGCGTCCACCACGCTCACCTTCCTCGTCTACATGCAGTCCATGCTGCAGTTCGACGTGGGGCTGGGCTCCGCCGGCGGCATCGTCGCCGTCATCCTCGCCAACATCGTCGCGATCTTCCTCATGCGGATGATCGGCCGGAACCTGGAGGCCTGACCATGGCGCGCGAGGTTTCGAAAGGCCGCAAGGCCGCCGTCACGGCTCTCGCCTGGGGCATCGGGCTGCTGATCTTCTTCCCGATCCTCTGGACGGTGCTGACCTCCTTCAAGACCGAGGCCGAGGCGATCGCCTCGCCGCCCTCGTTCCTGTTCTTCGACTGGACGCTGGAGAACTACGAGACGGTGAACGAGCGCTCCGACTACCTCGTCCATTTCTGGAACTCGGTGGTGATCGCGCTCGGCTCGACGCTGGTCGGGCTCCTGGTCGCGGTCCCGGCCGCCTGGTCCATGGCCTTCGTGCCGGGAAAGCGGACCAAGGACGTGCTGATGTGGATGCTCTCCACCAAGATGATGCCGGCGGTCGGCGTGCTGGTGCCGATCTACCTGCTGGCGCGCGACACCGGCCTGCTCGACACCAAGCTCGGCCTCGTCATCGTGCTGACGCTGGTGAACCTGCCGATCATCGTCTGGATGCTCTACACCTACTTCAAGGAGATCCCCGGCGAGATCCTCGAGGCCGCGCGCATGGACGGCGCCTCGCTGAGCTCCGAGATTCTCTACGTGCTGACGCCCATGGCGGTGCCGGGCATCGCGTCCACCCTGCTGCTCAACGTCATCCTCGCGTGGAACGAGAGCTTCTGGACGCTGAACCTCACCGCGGCCAACGCCGCGCCGCTGACCGCCTTCATCGCCAGCTATTCGAGCCCCGAGGGGCTCTTCTACGCCAAGCTCTCGGCGGCCAGCACCATGGCGATCGCGCCGATCCTCATCCTCGGCTGGTTCAGCCAGAAGCAACTCGTCCGCGGCCTGACCTTCGGCGCCGTGAAGTAGGGGGAAACCAATGGGCGAAATCGTCCTGTCCCAGGTGAAGAAGTCGTTCGGCGGCGTCTCCATCATCCAGGGGATCGACCTGCGCATCGCCGACGGCGAGTTCGTGGTCTTCGTCGGCCCGTCCGGCTGCGGCAAGTCCACGCTGCTGCGCCTCATCGCCGGGCTGGAGGATGTTTCCTCCGGCAATATCTCCATCGACGGGCGCGACGCGACCGACCTGCCGCCGGCCCGGCGCGGCCTCGCCATGGTGTTCCAGAGCTACGCGCTCTACCCGCATATGAGCGTGCGCAAGAACATCGCCTTTCCCCTGCGCATGGCCGGCGTTCCCGCCGCCGAGCAGGAGCGCAAGGTGGAGGCGGCGGCCAGGGTGCTGAACCTGACGCCCTATCTCGACCGCAAGCCGAGCCAGCTCTCCGGCGGCCAGCGCCAGCGCGTCGCCATCGGCCGCGCCATCGTGCGCGAGCCGGCGGCCTTCCTGTTCGACGAGCCGCTGTCCAATCTCGACGCGGCGCTGCGCGTCTCGATGCGGCAGGAGATCTCCGAACTGCACCAGTCGCTCAAGACGACGATGATCTACGTCACCCACGACCAGGTGGAGGCCATGACCATGGCCGACAAGATCGTGGTGCTGAACGCCGGCCGGATCGAGCAGGTCGGCAGCCCGCTGGAGCTCTACCGGCGGCCGGCCAACCTCTTCGTCGCCGGCTTCATCGGCAGCCCGAAGATGAACTTCATCGAGGGGACGGAGGCGGCGAAGCACGGCGCCCATACGCTCGGCATCCGGCCGGAACATATCGACATCGCCGCCGCCGGCCCGTGGAAGGGCAGGGTGGGGCTCTGCGAGCATCTGGGCTCCGACACCTTCCTGAAGGTGGATGTCGAGGGCGTCGGGCAGATCAACGTCCGCGCCAGCGGCGAGGTGGCGCTCGCCTTCGGCGACACGGTCGGCCTCGCCCCCCAGCCGGACAAGCTCCACCGCTTCGACGAGGCGGGCAACGCCGCGACGTGACGCGGTGACGTGACACGGGAGGGCGCGGCCCGGCCGTCCCTCCCATTCCCGAGATCGACCCCTGCGTCGCCCGGCGCCCCGGCGCGGACGGCGACAACCCGAATGGCACGACAATGAGCAGCCCCGCCGTATCGCTTCCTTCCTATGACCGCTCGACGCTGACGCCGGGCATCGTCCATATCGGGCTGGGCAATTTCCACCGCGCCCATCAGGCCGTCTATCTCGACGACCTGTTCGCGCTCGGCGAGGGCCATGACTGGGCGATCATCGGCGCCGGGGTGCGGCCGGCGGACGCGCGCATGCGCGAGGCGCTTCTGGCGCAGGACTGCCTGTCGACCGTCATCGAGCTCGATCCGGCCGGCCGTCGGGCGCGGCGGGTCGGCGCGATGATCGACTTCCTGCCGGTGGAGACCGGCAACGCCACGCTGATCGCCGCCATGGCGAAGCCGGAAATCCGCATCGTCAGCCTGACCGTGACCGAGGGCGGCTACTTCATGGACCCGGCGGGCCGGCTCGACACCGGCGCGGCGGAGATCGCCGCCGACGCGGCCAATCCCTCCGCACCTGGCACCGCGTTCGGCGCCATCCTTGCCGCGCTGAAGGCCCGCCGCGCCGCCGGCATCGCGCCCTTCACGGTGATGTCCTGCGACAACCTGCCGGGCAACGGCAGTGTGACCCGCCAGGTGGTCATCGGCCTTGCCCGGCTGTTCGACCCGGAGCTGGCGGCATGGGTCGACGCCCATGTCGCCTTCCCGAACGGGATGGTCGACCGCATCACCCCCGCGACGGGCGAGCGCGAGCGGGCCATGGCCGCCGCCTTCGGCATCGCCGATCCGGTGCCCGTGACCTGCGAGCCGTTCCGTCAGTGGGTGCTGGAAGACCGCTTCCCGGCCGGCCGCCCGGCGCTGGAGAAGGTGGGCGTGGTGTTCACCGATCACGTCCATGCCTATGAGACGATGAAGATCCGCATCCTCAACGGCGGCCACGCGATCATCGCCTATCCCGGCGGGCTGATGGACATCGATCTCGTCCACGAGGCGATGGAGGAGCCGCTGATCGTGGCCTTCCTCGACCGGCTGGAGCGCGAGGAGATCATCCCGATCGTGCCGCCCGTGCCGGACACCGACCTCGGCGACTACTATCGCGTGATCCGCGCCCGCTTCTCCAATCCCGAGGTGGCGGACACGGTGCGGCGCCTGTGCCTCGACGGCTCCAACCGGCAGCCGAAATTCATCGTGCCCTCGATCCGCGACAACCGCGCCACGGGGAGGCTTCCCAAGGGGCTGATCCTCGCCTCGGCGCTGTGGTGCCGCTATTGCGCGGGCGTGACCGACAGCGGCGCGGCCATCGCCCCGAACGACCCGAACTGGGACGAACTCTCGGCGCGGGCGCGGGCGGCCAAGGCCGATCCTTCGGTGTGGTTCGGCATGCAGGATGTCTATGGTAATCTCGGAGAGGATGTGGAAGTGGTGGCGGCCTTCTCCGCGGCGCTCGACGCGCTGTGGAGCCGTGGTACGCGGGCCGTGCTGACCGACTATCTCGCCGGCTGAGCCTCCCTTCATTCCAGGACGGTGATTCCCATGCCCGCTTCGTCTTCGCCCCGCTCGCCGGCGCTTCTGTGCGCGGGAGAGGCGCTGATCGACATGGTGCCGCGCGACACGCCGGAAGGACGGGCCTTCCTGCCGCTGCCCGGCGGGGCGGTGTTCAACACCGCCATAGCCGCCGCCCGCCTCGGCACCCCCACGCTGTTCTGGTACGGCCTCTCGACCGACCTGTTCGGCGACCAGCTGCGCGCCGCCCTCGACGCCGCCGGCGTCGATACCCGCCTGTGCCGTCCGGTCGACCGGCCCACCACGCTCGCCTTCGTCACCCTGGTCGAGGGCCAGGCGCGCTATCTCTTCCTCGACGAGAACACCGCCGGCCGCCTGCTCGCCCCGGATGACGTGCCCGAGGTGCCGGAGGAGGTGGGGGCGCTGTTCCTCGGCGGCATCAGCCTGGTCGGCGAGCCGGTCGGCAGCGCGATGGAAGCGCTGGCGGCCCGGGTGGCGGCGGACGGCCGGGGGCGGTTGATCATGCTCGACCCGAACATCCGCCCCGGCTTCATCCGCGACGAAGCGGCCTATCGCGCCCGCATCGACCGCCTCATCCGCCTCAGCCATGTGGTGAAGCTCTCCGACGAGGACCTGTTCTGGCTGACCGGGCCGGGCGACCTCGCCACCCAGGCGCGCCGGGTGCAGGCGCTGGGCCCGCGTCTGGTGCTGGTGACGCTGGGCGCCCGCGGCGCGCGCGCCTTCGGCCGCGACGCGCAGGGGGGCGACATCGAGGTGTCCGTGGCGGCGCCGGCCGTCACCGTGGCGGATACGGTGGGGGCGGGGGACACCTTCAACGCCGGCTTCCTGTCGGCGCTGGCGGAGGCCGGCGCGCTGGCCCCGGATCGGCTGGCGGCGCTGCCGCCCGCGACGCTGCAGGCCGCGCTCGCCTTCGCCGCCCGCGCCGCCGCCGTCTCCGTCACCCGCGCGGGCGCCAACCCGCCCTGGCGTAGCGAGATCCTCGAAGGGGAGTGAGGGGTGGGGCGGCGCGGGCCGATCGCACCGGAAACCGCCTCGAAGGAACTTGATGAGAACATATTGCGAACATCGAACAAACCGGGTACAACTGCACCAACTTATCCGAAACCCTATTCATCCTCTTGCGTGCAGCCCGGAGCCCGGCGATGACTCAAGCGACTCTGCGACTCGTTGAAGGATCTTCCATGGACAAGGCCAAGGCGCTCGACGCCGCGCTTTCCCAGATCGAGCGCCATTTCGGCAAGGGCTCGATCATGCGGCTGGGCAAGAACGAGCGGATCATGGAGATCGAGACGGTCTCCACGGGTTCGCTCGGTCTCGACATCGCGCTCGGCATCGGCGGCCTGCCGCGCGGGCGCATCGTCGAGATCTTCGGGCCGGAATCCTCGGGCAAGACCACGCTGGCGCTGCACACCATCGCCGAGGCGCAGAAGAAGGGCGGGGTGTGCGCCTTCATCGACGCCGAACACGCGCTCGACCCGATCTATGCCCGCAAGCTGGGCGTCGACCTCGACAATCTGCTGATCTCCCAGCCGGACGCTGGCGAGCAGGCGCTGGAGATCGCCGACACGCTGGTGCGCTCGGGCGCGGTGGACGTGCTGGTGGTCGATTCGGTCGCCGCGCTGACCCCGCGTGCCGAACTCGACGGTGAGATGGGCGACAATCAGCCCGGTATGCAGGCGCGGCTGATGAGCCAGGCGTTGCGCAAGCTGACCGCCTCGATCAACCGCTCCCACACCATGGTGATCTTCATCAACCAGATCCGCATGAAGATCGGCGTGATGTATGGCAGCCCGGAGACCACCACGGGCGGCAACGCGCTGAAGTTCTATTCCTCGGTCCGTCTCGACATCCGCCGTATCGGCGCGATCAAGGAGCGCGACGAGGTGGTGGGCAACCAGACCCGCGTGAAGGTGGTGAAGAACAAGCTGGCGCCGCCCTTCAAGCAGGTCGAGTTCGACATCATGTATGGCGAGGGCGTCTCCAAGATGGGCGAGCTCATCGATCTCGGCATCAAGGCCGGGGTGGTGGAGAAGTCGGGCGCGTGGTTCTCCTATGACAGCCAGCGGCTCGGCCAAGGGCGCGAGAACGCCAAGAACTTCCTGCGCCAGAACCCGGAGGTCGCCGGTCGCATCGAGGCGACGATCCGCCAGAATGCCGGCCTGATCGCCGAGCAGATTCTCGCCGGTGCCGAGGGCGGCGAGGAGGACGAGGGCGACGCCGAGGGTTGAGGCGTCGTCTCCTCCCGGTTTCCCGACGGCGTGTTCTGGCCGGTGGGAGTGAAGCCGGCGCGCTTCTCGCAGGGCGCCGGTTCGGGTTCCGGGAAGGGTGTTGCATGGCGCGCCGCGGCCCAGCGGGGCCGGGTTCCGGAGGGGCCGAGGACAGTGCTGTCGCGCTTTCTGGACAAGGTGTTGGCGCGTCGTTAGAACCGTTGCGCCCGCGCCGTCTTGTGCGGGCCGGTGCCACCGGCGCCGAATGTGTCATCGGCGGATCCGGGTTCAATGAGCGGCGTTAACGAGATACGTGCGACCTTCCTCGACTACTTTGCGAAGAATGGTCATCAAGTGGTTGAATCATCGCCACTTGTTCCGCGCAACGACCCGACGTTGATGTTCACCAATGCCGGCATGGTGCAGTTCAAGAACGTCTTCACCGGCATCGAGAAGCGCCCCTATTCGCGCGCCGCGACCTCGCAGAAATGCGTGCGTGCCGGCGGCAAGCACAACGACCTCGATAATGTCGGTTACACGGCGCGACACCACACCTTCTTCGAGATGCTCGGCAACTTCTCCTTCGGCGACTATTTCAAGGAGAACGCCATCGAGTTCGCGTGGAACCTGATCACCCGCGAATTCGAGCTGCCGGTCGATAAGCTCATGGTCACCGTCTACCATGAGGACGACGAGGCCTTCTCGCTCTGGAAGCGCATCGCCGGCCTGCCCGATTCCAAGATCGTGCGCATCGCGACCTCCGACAATTTCTGGCAGATGGGCGACACCGGGCCGTGCGGCCCGTGCTCGGAGATCTTCTACGACCACGGTTCCCACATTCCCGGTGGCCCGCCCGGCTCGCCCGATGCCGATGGTGACCGCTTCATCGAGATCTGGAACCTCGTCTTCATGCAGTTCGAGCAGCTGCCGGGCGGCGAGCGCGTCGTGCTGCCACGGCCGTCGATCGACACCGGCATGGGGCTGGAGCGCATCTCGGCGGTGCTCCAGGGCACGCACGACAATTACGAGATCGACCTCATGCGCGCCCTCACCGGCGCGGTCGAGGAACTGACCGACGTGCCGGCGGACGGTCCGCAAAAGGCGAGCCACCGCGTCATCGCCGATCATCTGCGCGCCTCGACCTTCCTCGTCGCCGACGGCGTGCTGCCCTCCAATGAGGGGCGCGGCTACGTCCTGCGCCGGATCATGCGCCGCGCCATGCGCCACGCGCAGCTCCTCGGCGCCCGCGACCCGCTCATGCACCGCCTGGTGCCGGTGCTGGTCCGCGAGATGGGGCGGGCCTATCCCGAGATCGTGCGCGCCGAGGCGCTGGTCACGGAAACGCTGCGGCTCGAGGAAACCCGCTTTCGCAAGACGCTGGAGCGCGGCCTGTCGATCCTCGAGACGGAGAGCGAAGGCCTCAATGCCGGCGCCAAGTTCTCCGGCGAGACGGCGTTCAAGCTCTACGACACCTACGGCTTCCCGCTCGATCTGACCGAGGACGCGCTGCGGGCGCGCGGCGTCGGCGTCGACGTCGACAGTTTCAACGCCGCCATGGAGCGCCAGCGCGCCGAGGCGCGCGCCTCCTGGGCGGGTTCCGGCGAGGCAGCAACGGATACGGTGTGGTTCTCCGTGCGCGAGGATGTCGGCCCGACCGAGTTCCTCGGCTACGGCACCGAGACGGCGGAAGGCACGGCGACCGCACTGGTCACGGAGGGGCGCCGCGCCGGCGAACTGCCGGCCGGCGGGCGCGGCCTCGTGGTGCTGAACCAGACGCCGTTCTATGGCGAATCCGGCGGTCAGGTCGGCGATACCGGCGTGCTGACGGGCGAGGGCGGGCTGCGCGCGCGCGTCGTCAACACGCAGAAGAAGCTCGGCGACATCTTCGTGCACGAGGTGGAGGTGGAGAGCGGCACGCTGGCCGTCGGCGCTGCCCTCGCGCTCGTCGTCGACAGCGATCGCCGCCAGGCCGTCCGCGCCAATCATTCGGCGACGCATCTGCTGCACGAGGCGCTGCGCCGGGTGCTGGGCGATCACGTGGCGCAGAAGGGCTCGCTGGTGGCGCCGGATCGCCTGCGCTTCGACTTCAGCCATCCCAAGCCGATGGACGAGGCCGAGCTGCGGCAGGTCGAGGACATCGCCAACCGCATCGTGCTGCGCAACGAGCCGGTCGTCACCCGGCTGATGGCGGTCGACGATGCCATCGAATCGGGCGCGCGGGCGCTGTTCGGAGAGAAGTACGGCGACGAGGTCCGCGTCGTGTCCATGGGCACGGATCCAGGCAACGGCGCTCCCTATTCGGTGGAACTGTGCGGCGGCACCCATGTGGCGCGCACCGGCGACATCGGCATCATCAGCCTGCTCGGCGAGAGCGCGGTAGGCGCCGGCGTGCGCCGCATCGAGGCGATGACGGGCGATGCCGCCCGCTATCACCTGAACGGCGAGAGCCGGGCGCTGCACGCGGCCGCCGGCCTGCTCAAGGCGCCGGTCGGCGAGGTCGAGGCGCGCCTTGCCCAACTCGTCGAGGAGCGCCGCAAGCTGGAGCGCGAGCTCGGCGAGGCCCGGCGCAAGCTGGCCATGGGCGGGGGCACCGCCGGCGAGGAGCCGACGCGCACCATCGGCGCCATCAAGCTGCTGGCACGGCAGGTGACGGGTATCGAACCGAAGGACCTGAAGAGCCTCGTCGACGAGGGCAAGAAGCGCATCGGCTCGGGCATCGTCGCCATTGTCGGGGTGACCGACGAGGGGCGCGCCGGGCTCGTGGTCGGCGTCACGGATGACCTCATCGACCGCTATGACGCCGTCGCGCTGGTTCGCCACGGCGCCGAGGCGCTCGGCGGTAAGGGCGGCGGCGGCCGGCGCGACATGGCGCAGGCCGGTGGGCCGGATGGCGGCCGCGCCGCCGAGGCGCTGGCGGCGATCGAGAGCGCTCTGGCCGGCTAGGTTCCTGCCGGCGGCCTGGCCGCTGGGAGGGCATTTTCAGTTGTGCTCGTTCCGTCCGGATGAAAGGTGTCAGGACGGAACGAGCACTCGTTTCAACAGGCCGGAGCATTTCTGGCTCGGCCCGATGCCCCCATCGGACCGGGAAGTGCGCCGAGGGCCGCGCTGCCGGGCGGGTCCGGTCGGGGGAAGGCCGTCATGGCGGCCCGCAGGCATCAAGGAAAATGGTTCTCGGGCGCGTGGCAGCGTGCCAGGCGACGGCGTTGCTATGAGATCCTCGAGCGCGACGCCGCTGATGACCGGTGGGCGGAGCGGGTCAATCTGGCCCTGATTGTCCTCATCGTGCTGAACGTGGTCGCGGCGGTGCTCGAAACCGTGCCGAGCCTCTTCCTGCGCGACTACGTGCTGTTTCGCGCGTTCGAGCATTTCTCGCTGGCGGCCTTCGCCGTCGAGTATCTGCTGCGGGTCTGGGTTTCGCCGGAGAACCCGCGCTATCGGGGCCTGTCGGAGGGGCGTGCCCGGTGGCGCTATATGCTGACGCCGGTCGCCATCATCGATCTGCTCGCCTGGCTGCCCTTCGTGGTCTCGGCGATGTTCGGCGTGAACCTGCGCACGCTGGCGATTCTGCGGCTGGTGCGCTTCATCAAGCTCGCGCGCTATTCGCCGGGCATGCAGTCCCTGCTGGAGGTGCTGTACCGCGAGCGCCAGTCGCTCGTCGCCTGTTTCTGGCTGCTGGTGGCGGCGGTTCTGCTGTCCGCGTCGGCCATGTACGTGGCCGAGGGAGGCGTCCAGCCGGACCATCTGGGCTCCATCCCGGCGGCGATGTGGTGGGCGATGGCGACGGTGACGACGGTCGGCTATGGCGACGTCTATCCCGTGACGGTGCCGGGGCGTGTGGTCGCCGGCCTCACCATGATCACCGGCATCGTCATGATCGCGCTGCCGGTCGGCATCATCGCGACCTCCTTCGTCGACGTGATCAAGCGCCGGGATTTCATCATCACCTGGGGCATGGTGGCGCGCGTGCCGCTGTTCGCCGATCTCGATGCCGCCGGCATCGGCGAGATCCACAAGGCGCTCTCGGCCCATACCGCGCAGCCCGGCGAGATCGTCGCCCGGCGCGGCGACGTGGCGCGGTCGATGTATTTCATCGCCTCGGGCGAGGTGGCGCTGGAATTTCCGGACGAGGTGATGATCCTCGGCGAGGGGCAGTTCTTCGGCGAGATGGCGCTGCTGCACTCGGCCCGCCGCGCCGCGACGGCGCGGGCACATACACGCTGCATGTTGCTGATGCTGGGAGCAGACGATCTTGCCGACGTGATCCGGCGGCATCCCGCGATCGGCGAGCGCATCCAGGCCATGGCCCGTGACGAGGAAGGGCCGCGGGCGCTGCGCCGCAGTGCCGATATCGCCGACGACGAGATAAAGAGCGCCTGAGCGGCCGACGCGGGGAGGGGCCTTGGGAAGGACCCGGGGCGCGCGGCGCGTCCCGGGTGAAGCGTGCAGGTCAGGCACGGGTCCTGCTCAGGCGAGGGCCTTGCCGAGGTTCTCGGAGATCTTGTCGAGGAAGCCGGTGGTCGAGAGCCACTTCTGGTCGGCGCCGACGAGCAGGGCGAGGTCCTTGGTCATGTCGCCGCTCTCCACCGTGTCCACGCACACCTTCTCCAGCGTGGAGGCGAAGGCGGCGAGGTCGGCGTTGTTGTCGAGCTTGGCGCGATGGGCGAGGCCGCGCGTCCAGGCGAAGATCGAGGCGATGGAGTTGGTCGAGGTCTCCTTGCCCTTCTGGTGCTCGCGGTAGTGGCGCGTCACCGTGCCGTGGGCGGCCTCGGCCTCGACGGTCTTGCCGTCCGGCGTCATCAGCACCGAGGTCATCAGGCCGAGCGAGCCGAAGCCCTGCGCCACGATGTCGGACTGCACGTCGCCATCGTAGTTCTTGCAGGCCCAGACATAGCCGCCGGACCACTTCAGCGCGGAGGCGACCATGTCGTCGATCAGGCGGTGCTCGTACCAGATCTTGCGCTTCTCGAACTCGGCCTTGAACTCGGCCTCGTAGATCTCCTGGAAGATATCCTTGAAGCGGCCGTCATAGGCCTTGAGGATGGTGTTCTTCGTGGAGAGGTAGACGGGATAGTTGCGCATCAGCCCGTAATTGAGCGAGGCGCGGGCGAATTCCCTGATCGACTCGTCGAGGTTGTACATCGCCATGGCGACGCCGGCGCCGGGTGCCTTGTAGACCTCGTGCTCGATGACCTGGCCGTCGTCGCCGACGAACTTGATGCTCAGCGTGCCCTTGCCGGGGAACTTGAAGTCGGTGGCGCGGTACTGGTCGCCGAAGGCGTGGCGGCCGACGACGATCGGCTGCGTCCAGCCCGGCACGAGGCGCGGCACGTTCTTGCAGATGATCGGCTCGCGGAAGATCACGCCGCCGAGGATGTTGCGGATCGTACCGTTCGGCGATTTCCACATCTTCTTGAGGTTGAATTCCTTCACCCGCGCCTCGTCGGGCGTGATCGTGGCGCACTTCACGCCGACGCCTACCCGCTTGATGGCTTCGGCGGCGTCGATCGTCACCTGGTCGCCGGTCGCATCGCGGTTCTCGACGCTGAGGTCGTAATATTCCAGCGGTACGTCCAGATAGGGATGGATCAGCTTGTCCTTGATGTACTGCCAGATGATCCGGGTCATCTCGTCGCCGTCGAGCTCGACGACCGGATTCGCCACCTTGATCTTCGCCATGAAATTCACCTCGCACGGAAATCGTTGTCGGAGGGTCGCGGCGCGTGTCCGCGCGGGCAGACGCCGGATGGGCGGGTGATACCCTGCCATGCCGGACAGGGAAAGCAGGTCCCGGGCCAAATTTCGACCAAAGGACAAGGCGCGCGGCCCTTCTCCACCAATGGTTCCTGGCATCTGGTATGCCTGATCGCGAAACGGGCTGTGGCGCCGCGTCGGGCAGGGTGCTTCGCAAGCGCGCCGTGCGCGGCTATATCAGCGACCTTTCCGCAGGATGACGAAACGAGGAACCGCGATGCCCGGCGCCGGCACCGACAGCACCAAGCCCTGGCAGGAGGGCGGGCCGGTCGTGATCCTCGTCGAGCCGCAGCTCGGCGAGAACATCGGCTCGGCCGTGCGCGCCATGGGCAATTTCGGCCTGACGCGGCTGCGCATCGTCAATCCGCGCGAGGGCTGGCCGAATCCGAAGGCGGTGACCTTCGCCTCCGGCGCCGACCGCATCCTCGACAATGCCGAGCTGTTTCCCGACCTGCGCTCGGCGCTGGCGGACCTCAATTTCGTCGCCGCCGCCACGGCGCGCGAGCGCGGTATGCAGAAATCCGTGCTCGGCGCGGATGTCGTGGCCGCGGAGGCGGCGACGCGAATCGCAGCCGGTGAGACGGTGGGGCTGGTGTTCGGGCGGGAACGCACGGGGCTCTACACGGAAGAGGTGTCGCTGGCCGACGTCATCCTGACCCTGCCGGTGAACCCGGCCTTCGCCTCGCTCAATCTCGGCATGGCGGTCGCGGTCGTCGCCTATGAGTGGTTCAAGCTGGCCTCCGGCGGGGCGTTGCCCTTCCAGCAGCCGGACCGCTACCCGATCGCCGACAAGGCGGACCTGTTCGCCTTCTTCGACCATGTGGAGCGCGAGCTGGACGAGGCGCTGTTCTTCCGCTCGCCGGAGAAGCAGCCGGTCACCACGCGCAACATCCGCAACATCTTCCACCGGGTCGGGCTGACCCGTCAGGACATCGCGACGCTGCATGGCATGGTGGCCGCGCTGGTGGAGGGGCGGCGCACCCGTGAGGAGCGTACCGCCGCGCGGCTCGGCGGGAAGAAGCGGCCGGCGAAGGCGGCGCCGGACGAAGGCGGGGCCGGGCCGGAGAGCTGAGCGGCGGACTGGCGGGGACAGGCGGCAAGATAAGGAAGCGTTCACCAGGATGCGCCACAATGATGCCCGGGATGGAGGACATCAGATGCGCATCGAGGCTTCTCCCGTTTCCGGTTCGTCCGGCAGGCATGGCGTCTCGCTCGTCGCTTCGTCAACCGGGCCGTCAGCCGTGTCGCCGCCGCTTCACCCGCCTGCCGTCGCGCTTCGCGCGCCGACCATCATCGTGTTCGACTCCGGTCTCGGCGGGCTCTCGGTGTTCCGCGAGCTGGTGCGGGCGCGGCCGGATACGCGCTTCGTCTATGCGGCCGACGATGCCGGCTTCCCCTATGGCCCGCGCAGCGAGGAGGATCTGGTCGCCCGCGTCGTTGGCGTCATGGACGCTCTGATAGCGCGGCTGGCGCCGGATGCCGTGGTCATTGCTTGCAATACCGCCTCCACGCTCGTGCTGCCGGCCCTGCGCGCGCGCTATTCCATTCCCTTCGTCGGCACCGTGCCGGCCATCAAGCCGGCCTGCGAGGGGTCTCTCACCAAACAGGTGAGCGTGCTGGCGACGCCGGGCACGGTGAAGCGTGACTACACCCAGGCGTTGATCCGCGACTTCGCCGGCGATTGCCGGGTGACGCTGGTGGGCAGCGTCCATCTGGCGGCGCTCGCGGAGGCGGCGATGGCCGGCGTGGACGTGCCGGACGAAGCCTTCGCCGCCGAGATCGCGCCGGCCTTCGTGCGCGAGGGCAAGGCGCGCACCGATACGGTGGTGCTGGCCTGCACCCATTATCCGCTGGTGCTCGACCGGCTGCGCAAGGTGGCGCCCTGGCCGGTGCGCTGGGTGGACCCGGCGGCGGCCATCGCCCGGCGTCTCAGTTCGCTTCTCGGTCCCGTCGCCTTCGCCGCGAGCCCGGCGCCGATGCGGCTGTTTTCCACCGGGAGCCCGCTCGACGCGGCGCTGGTGGAACGAATCGTCGGCCGACGCGCGCGGGCCGGCGAACTCGTGCCCATGGCGTCCGCTCCGGCATCGATGCCGACACCTGCTTGAGAAGGCTGCGCTTTTTACAGGTGCCTTGCCAGCGCCGCGATCCCTGCCCAGCATGCCCGTAGGGCAGGAGATGCAAAGTGACTGGCAGTGTTCTTGACGACGCGCGGTGTCCGACCCGGCGGGCATTCCTGCTCGGTGCCGGCGCCACTGCGCTGGCGCTCGGAGGAGGCGATGCCTACGCGCAATCCGCCAAGCAGTCCTTCGACGCCTGGATCGTCGCCTTCCGCGCCCGCGCCAAGGCGCGTGGCATCTCCGATGCGGTGTATGACCGGGTCACGCGCGGGCTGAAGCCGGATACCTCCGTCTACGCCAAGGACCGGGCGCAGCCGGAGTTCCGCGAGGAGCTCTGGCAATATCTCAACCGGCGCATCTCCGACTGGCGGCTGATCACCGGCCGGGCGGCCGCGAAGGAAAACGCAGCTTTGCTCAAGCGCCTGCAGAAGGATTTCGGCGTGGAGCCGGACGTCCTGCTCGGCCTTTGGGGCATGGAGAGCGCCTTCGGCGAACTGGTCGAGGACGAGGACCACATGAAGCCGGTGTTCCCTTCGCTGGGCGCGCTGGCCTGGGGCGAGCCGCGCCGCCGCAAATATTGGGAGACCGAGTTCCTCAACGCGCTGGCCGTGGTTCAGCGCGGCTGGGGCGAGCCGGAGGGGATGCGTGGCTCTTGGGCCGGCGCGATGGGGCATACGCAGTGGATGCCGGAGGTCTGGCTGAATCTCGGCGTCGACTATGACGGCGACGGCCATCCCTCGCCCTACAGCGTACCCGACGCATTGGCCGGAAGCGCGCGCTACCTCATCAAGCGCGGCAACTACCAGCGCGGCCTGCCCTGGGGCTTCGAGGTGACGATGGCGGGCGTGCCGGAGAAATATGCCGACGCTCGGTCCTGGCGCGCCGTCGAGGATTGGGCGGGGCTGGGCGTGAAGCCGGCCGGCGGCGGCCGCTTCCAGTTTCCCAAGGCGCGGGCGCGGCTGTGGGCTCCCGTTGGGACGGAGGGGCCGTGCTTCCTGCTGACGCAGAATTTCTATGCCGTGCGCAGCTACAACCCGTCGATGAACTACGCGCTCGCCGTCTGCCATCTGGGCGACCGGGTGCTCGGCGGCGATCCGTTCATCACGCCCTTTCCGGGCGGCGAGCGGGTGCTGACGCTGGCGGAGATCCAGGAAGTGCAGCGCCGGCTGACCAAGGCGGGATTCGACACCGGCGGCGTCGACGGGCGCGTCGGCAACATGACGATGCGCGCCGTCGCGGGCTTCCAGCGCAAGGTCGGGCTGGAGCCGGACGGCTATGCCAGCCTCGACGTGCTGGCGGCGCTGCGTAAGGGGCGATGACCCCGTTCCGCATGACGACCGGGTGACGGTCGCGCTTGACCTCCCGTGCGTTTCCGCCTATCCACCCACGCACACGCGGGGCCGGCAACGGTCCCGCGTGGTGTTTCACGCACCCGTGGGTCTGTCCGGCGCGTTCGGACTGGTCCTGTCGGCTCCCGCAAGGGAGTAGAGGAGGGGGCGCGATCCAAACCGCAACAATGCGAGAAGGACCTGCGCATGAGCAAGCGCGTTTCGGCCAAGCACAAGCTTGACCGCCGTATGGGCGAGAACATCTGGGGCCGCCCGAAGAGCCCCATCAACAAGCGTGAGTACGGCCCCGGCCAGCACGGCCAGCGCCGCAAGGGCAAGCTCTCCGACTTCGGCGTGCAGCTGCGCGCCAAGCAGAAGCTCAAGGGCTACTACGCCTCGATCGGCGAGAAGCAGTTCTATTCGATCTATGTGGAAGCCGCGCGCCTCAAGGGCGACACCGGCGCCAACCTGATCGGCCTTCTGGAGCGCCGCCTCGACGCCGTCGTCTACCGCGCCAAGTTCGTTCCGACCGTGTTCGCCGCCCGCCAGTTCGTGAGCCATGGCCACATCAAGGTGAACGGCCGCCGCGTCAACGTCCCGTCCTACCAGGTGAAGGTCGGCGACGTGGTCGAGGTGAAGGACGCCTCCAAGCAGCTCGTGCTGGTTCTGGAAGCCGTCGCTTCGGGCGAGCGCGATGTGCCGGACTATCTCGAGGTCGACCACTCCAAGCTCACCGCGAAGTTCGCTCGCGTGCCCGAGCTCAACGAGGTGCCCTATCCGGTCGTGATGGAGCCGAACCTCGTGGTCGAGTTCTATTCGCGCTGATCCATCACCGGATCATCCGCTACGGAAAAGCCGCCCGCGAGGGCGGCTTTTTTGTTGGGCTGCGCTGGAGCGGCGAGAGGGGCTGGGCGAGGCCGCGCAAAAGAAAAGCCGCCCGGAGGGCGGCTTTGTCGTCCCGGCCGGTGAACGCGCGTCCGCTCAGGCGGTGGCGCGGCCCATCACCACGACGCCCTTCTCTTCGAGCAGGGTCTGGAGCTCGCCGGACTGGTACATCTCGCGCACGATGTCGCAGCCGCCGACGAACTCGCCCTTCACGAAGACCTGCGGGATGGTCGGCCAGTTCGTGTATTCCTTGATGCCCTGACGGATCTCGTCGGAATCGAGGACGTTGATGCCCTTATAGTCGACGCCGAGCAGGTTGAAGATGTGCGCCACCTGCCCGGAGAAGCCGCACATGGGGAACTGCGGCGTGCCCTTCATGAAGACAACGACGTCGTTGCTCTTCACCTGGCTGTCGATGAAATCGTGAATGCTCATGGCATTGCCTTTCGCCCGTGGGGGCCTCGCGAGAGGTTGTGGCGACGTGAGCCGCCTTCAGTCCGGTACATTGGTCTGAAGCGCCAGGGCATGCAATATGCCGCCCATCTGGCCCTTCAGCGCCGCGTAGACCATCTGATGCTGCTGCACGCGGCTCTTGCCGCGGAAGCTCTCGGAAACCACGGTCGCGGCATAGTGATTGCCGTCCCCGGCCAGATCACGGATCTCGACCGTCGCGTCCGGCAGCCCGTCCCTGATCAGCCGTTCGATCTCGGTCGCTTCCATCGCCATCGACTGTGTTCCCTCACATCACAGGCCCGCGCCCATATAGATGGGCAGCCAGGCTTCGTTACGCTCGCGCAGCGCGTCCACCACAATTGGGCGCTCGCCGGGGATATTCAACCGGTCGCCGCCCGTCGTGCCGAGCTTGGCGATCGTCACGCCGGCGAGTTCGGCGCGGCGCAGCAGCAGGGCCTTGGAGCCGCTTTCGACCGTGACGATGTAGCGGGCCTGATCCTCGCCGAACCAGAAGGCGTGCGGGTTGATCTCGGCCGGCGGGGCGACGAGGTTGGCGCCGATGCCGGAGGCCATCGCCATCTCGGAAAGCGCGACAAGCAGGCCGCCATCGGAGACGTCGTGCACCGCGGTGACGAGGCCTTCCTCGATGAGGGCGCGCACGAAGTCGCCGTTCTTGCGCTCCAGCGCGAGGTCGACCGGCGGCGGGGCGCCGTCCTCGCGGTCGAGAATCTCCGACAGGAAGGCGGACTGGCCGAGCCAGCCGCCGGTCTCACCGACGACGAAAACAATCTCGCCGCTCTCCTTGAAGTCGAGCGTCGCCATCTTCTCGATGTCGTCGAGCACGCCGACGCCGCCAATGGTCGGGGTCGGCAGGATGCCGCGGCCGTGGGTCTCGTTGTAGAGGCTGACATTGCCGGAGACGACCGGGAACTCCAGCTCGCGCGCCGCTTCGCCGATGCCGCGCAGGCAGCCGACGAGCTGGCCCATGATCTCGGGCTTCTCGGGATTGCCGAAGTTCAGGTTGTCGGTCAGCGCCAGCGGCTTGCCGCCGACGGCGGTGATGTTGCGCCACACCTCGGCCACCGCCTGCTTGCCGCCCTCGAACGGGTCGGCCTCGCAGTAGCGCGGGGTGACGTCGCAGGCCATGGCCAGCCCCTTGGGGCCGTCCTCGACGCGCACGACCGCCGCGTCGCCGCCGGGGCGCTGCACGGTGTTGTTGAGGATCAGGTGGTCGTACTGCTCCCAGATCCAGCGCTTGGAGGCGAAGTCGGGCGAGCCGATCAGCCGTTCCAGCGCACCGGGAATGGTGGCGGTGATGTCCAGCGAGGCGGGATCGATGCGCTGCTGCTTGGGCGTCTCGACCCACGGCCGGTCATAGAGCGGGGCTTCGTCGCCCAGCTCCTTGATCGGCAGGTCGGCCTTGACCTCGCCCTTGTGCCGCACGACGAAGCGCAGATTGTCGGTGGTGTGGCCGACGATGGCGAAGTCGAGGCCCCATTTGCGGAAGATCGCCTCGGCCTGTTCTTCCTTGCCCGGCGCGATGACCATGAGCATGCGCTCCTGGCTCTCGGAGAGCATCATCTCGTAGGCGCTCATGCCTTCTTCGCGGCAGGGCACATTGTCGAGGTCGAGCTCGATGCCGAGATCGCCCTTGGCGCCCATCTCGACCGCCGAGCAGGTCAGTCCCGCCGCGCCCATGTCCTGGATCGCGACCACGCAGCCCGCTTCCATGATCTCGAGGCAGGCTTCGAGCAGCAGCTTCTCGGCGAAGGGGTCGCCGACCTGCACGGTCGGGCGCTTCTCCTCGGCGCCGTCGCCGAACTCGGCGGAGGCCATGGTGGCGCCGTGGATGCCGTCGCGGCCGGTCTTGGAGCCGAGATAGACCACCGGCAGGCCGACGCCGGTCGCCTTGGCGTAGAAGATCTTGTCGGCGTCGGCGAGGCCGACCGCCATCGCGTTGACGAGGTTGTTGCCGTCATAGCGGGTGTGGAAGCCGACGAGCCCGCCCACCGTCGGCACGCCGAAGGAGTTGCCGTAGGAGCCGATGCCGCTGACCACGCCGGCCACCAGATGGCGGGTGCGCGGGTGCTTGGGGTCGCCGAAGCGCAGCGCGTTCAGCGCCGCGATGGGGCGCGCGCCCATGGTGAACACGTCGCGCAGGATGCCGCCTACGCCCGTCGCCGCGCCCTGATGGGGCTCGATGTAGGACGGGTGGTTGTGGCTCTCCATCTTGAAGACGGCGGCCTTGCCGTCACCGATGTCGATGACGCCGGCGTTCTCGCCCGGCCCCTGGATGACCCACGGCGCCTTGGTCGGCAGCCCCTTCAGGTGCAGGCGCGAGGACTTGTACGAGCAGTGCTCGTTCCACATGGCGGAAAAGATGCCGAGCTCGGTGAAGCTCGGCTCGCGGCCGATCAGCTTCAGGATGCGCTCATACTCGTCGGGCTTGAGGCCGTGGTCAGCGACGAGTTCCGGGGTGATCTTCGGTTCGGCAGAGGTCATGCGAAGGCCGTCATTCCGTTACGCGGGCGGGCAGGGGCGGGAGCAGGCACGCGGCTCAGGCCCGCTCCAGCGCTCCGACGATGCTCTCGAACAGGGCGCGCCCGTCGGTCGGGCCGACGAGCGGGTCGACATGGTTCTCGGGGTGCGGCATCAGGCCGAGGACGTTGAGCTTCTCGGAGACGATGCCGGCGATGGAGTTGGCGGCGCCGTTGAGCACCTGCGTGTCGTCGCGCCGACCATCCGCCATCACGTAGCGGAAGACGACGCGGCCGTCGTCCTCCAGCCGCTTCAGCGTGTCGGCGTCGGCGGTGTAGTTGCCCTCGCCGTGCGCCACCGGGTAGCGGACGACGGCCCCCTTGGCGTAGCGCCGGGTGAAGGGGGTGTCGTTGCGCTCGACCTTCAGCAGCGCCTCGCGGCAGATGAAGCGCAGGCGGGCGTTGCGCACCAGCACGCCCGGAAGCAGCCCGCTCTCGCAGAGGATCTGGAAACCGTTGCAGATGCCGAGCACCAGCCCGCCGCGCGCGGCGTGGGCCCGCACGGCGTCCATGATGGCGGCGCGCGCGGCGATGGCGCCGCAGCGCAGATAGTCGCCATAGGAGAAGCCGCCGGGTAGCACCACGAGATCGGTGCCGGCAGGCAGGGACGTATCGGCGTGCCAGACCAGCGTGGGCTTGACGCCCGTCACCAGTTCGAGGGCGCGCGCGACGTCGCCCTCGCGGTTGGAGCCGGGAAAGACGAGGACGGCGGATTTCATGGTCGTCAGCCCACGAACTCGATGCGGTAGGTTTCGATCACCGTATTGGCGAGCAGCTTCTCGCAGGCGTCCTTCAGCGTCGCCTCGGCCTTGGCCGCGTCGGTGGTCTCCAGCTCGACGTCGAACACCTTGCCCTGCCGCACGCTGGCGACGCCGGGGACGCCGAGCGAGCGCAGGGCGCCCTCGATGGCCTTGCCCTGCGGATCGAGCACGGCGGACTTCAGGGTGACGAGGACGCGCGCCTTCATGGATTCACTCTCAAGGACGTTCTTGCGGAAAACAGAAACGGGGGCTTTCGGGCCCCCGCCTATCACCTGGCCGCGAACGGCTCAATGCTTGAGTGCGGAATGGCTGACCCGAGGACAACGCATCCACGGGTCTTGCCCCCTCACTCCTCGGGTTCGGATTTCACCAGAACCGGGCCGCCGCTCTGAAGGCGCTCGTTCTCGGACATGATGCCGAGACGGCGGGCGACTTCCGAGTAGGCCTCGACGAGGCCGCCCATGTCGCGGCGGAAACGGTCCTTGTCGAGCTTGTCGTTCGACTTGATGTCCCACAGGCGGCAGGAGTCGGGGCTGATCTCGTCGGCGACGACGATCCGCATCATGTCGTTTTCCCACAGGCGGCCGCATTCCATCTTGAAGTCGACGAGGCGGATGCCGACGCCGAGGAACAGGCCGGAGAGGAAGTCGTTCACGCGGATGGCCAGCGCGATGATGTCGTCGATTTCCTGCGTGGTCGCCCAGCCGAAGGCCGTGATGTGCTCTTCCGAGACCATCGGGTCGTTGAGCTGGTCGTTCTTGTAATAGAACTCGATGATCGACCGCGGGAGCTGGGTGCCTTCCTCGATACCGAGGCGGCTCGACAGCGAACCGGCGGCGACGTTGCGCACGACGACTTCGAGAGGAATGATCTCGACTTCGCGGATGAGCTGCTCGCGCATGTTCAGCCGCTTGATGAAATGCGTGGGGACGCCGATCTCGTTCAACTTCTGGAAGATGTATTCCGAGATGCGGTTGTTCAGCACGCCCTTGCCGTCGATGACATCGTGCTTCTTGTTGTTGAAGGCGGTGGCGTCGTCCTTGAAGTGCTGGATCAGCGTGCCTGGCTCAGGGCCCTCATAGAGGACCTTCGCCTTACCTTCATAAATGCGGCGGCGGCGGCTCATGGGTGGGTACCGTCGGTTGAGGAAGTCCATTAGGATGCCGGGGCTCCGGTTCCGGGTTCACGGCTAGGGCGCCGCACTTTTGCGCGATCCGCTCGCGCTTGACGATTCGTCTCGCATCGGCACCAGCGCCCACGCGCGGACACTAGCCCATCGGGGGGGCGGATACAAACGTGTCCACGTGCCCTTTACACGCATGGGCGCCATGTTCTCGCGTTATACGATGGTGAGCGTCACATTGACGTAGGGGCCGTTGAGGCATGTCGACGGCGTTGATTTGGTGGCGGGGGCGCGATAATCAAGCCCGCCATTTACCAGGATACAGGGCGAGCAAATGAGCACGTTCGACGACCGCGAAGACGCGTTCGAAGCCAAATACGCCCACGATCAGAGCCTGCGCTTCAAGGCTCTGGCCCGCCGCAACAAGGCGCTCGGCCTCTGGGCGGCCGAGAAGCTCGGTCTCGCGGGCGCCGAGGCGGAGGCCTATGCCCGCTCGGTGGTCGAGGCCGACCTCGAGGAGGCCGGCGACGAGGACGTCTATCGCAAGCTGAAGACCGACTTCGACGCCAAGGGGCTCGACGTCTCCGAGCACCGCATCCGTCGCACGATGGAAGAGCTGCTCGCTGCGGCCATCGAGACGCTGAAGAAGGAAGGCTGAGCCTTCCAGATTTCGACGCCTCCGCAAGCGATCGAATCGGCTGCTTGCGGGGCCGTCAACCATGACGGTTGCAGCTTAGCAACCATTTTCCTCTTATTTTGTTGCGAACTGACCATAATCGCGGCATCCCTGAGCACCGTCGTACCCTCCGTGAGGGAAGGCGACGTCCGGGGAGGAGCCGATGCGGTTTACCACGTCCTTCGCGTTGGCTTCCGGCCTGATCGTCGGAGGCACGCTGAGCGCCGGCGCCTGGCCGGCGGTGACGACGACCAACACGAATTTGCGCGGCGGCCCGGGCGTTCACTACGGCGTGCTCGGCACGCTTCCCGCCGGTTCCGCCGTCGAGGTCGTGGCCTGCACGGGCAGTTGGTGTCAGACCCAATATGGCTATGTGAGCGCGCGGCTGCTGTCGCAGAGCGGCGGTTATGCGCCGATGGCCGGCTATGCGGCTTCGACCGGCTATGCGCCTGCCTACGCCAACAGCGGCACCAATTATCGCCTGCCGTACAATACGATGGCGGCCCCTGCGGCGCCCGTCTACGCGCCGCCCGCTTCCAGCGTGACGGCCGGGGCGGCGGTTCTGGGCTATGGCGCGCCGCCCGTCTCGCCCCCGGCGCCCGTCGCGAACCGCGTCGTGGCCACCAATATGGGCGTGACGGGTGGAACGGCGGCGAACGGCGTTGATCCCGTCCATCCCGGTTCCAACACCACCATGGCCGGCCCCCGCACCACCATCGGCACGACCAATGTGCGCAGCGGTCCCGGTGTCGAGTACGACATCATCAAGACGCTGCCCGATTTCACCAAGGTGGAGGTGACGGGTTGCGCCAATAGCTGGTGCCAGACCAATGAGGGCTACATCAGCATCTATCTGCTGTCGCGCGGGCCGGTTCAGCAGGTGCTGAGCGCGCAGGCGCAGCCGCGCGTGCCGGGCTCGCAGACGCGCGACTCCCTCGCGTGGAATGCTGCCACCCAGGCCGCCATGGGCTATGGAGCGCCCGGCGCCGCGGTGCAGGGCTACGCCGCGCCGGCGGGCGTCGGCACCTACCCGTCGGCCGGTGCCTCCGCTCTCGGTTATGCCCCCGCCCGGACCTATCCGGCGCCGGGCCGTGCCTATGCGCCGTCCAACGTTGCCGGAGCCTATGCGGCGACTGGTACGGCGACGACCCGAACCAATGTCAATGTGCGCAGCGGTCCGGGCGTGCGTTACGCCCTGCTCGGTACGCTGCCGGCCGGCTCGCCCGTGAATGTGGTCGGCTGCACCGGAAGCTGGTGCCAGACGCAATACGGCTATGTCAGCGCTCGCCATATCAACCAGGGCGGCTACGGCTACACGCAGCCGGCGTATCCGGCCGCCTATCGCGCCGCGCCGACGGCGCGCGGCTACTACCCGGTCGGCACCAATATCGGCACCGTTCCCGTCGCCCCCGTGCAGGCACCGCGCTATCTCGGGGCGCCCGGCGCCGCGCTGAATCCGGCGCCGACCGCGCCCGGCTTCGCCACTTCGGGCGCCTATACGGCGACCACTTCCACGGACGTCAACGTCCGCAGCGGTCCCGGCACCGGCTATCAGGTGCTTGGCGCCCTGCCGGCCGGCGCGCCGGTCAGCGTGGTCGGGTGCTCGGGAAGCTGGTGCGAGACCCAGTACGGCTATGTCAGCGCGCGCTATCTCTCTTCCGGGCGTACCGATGCGGGAAGCCTTCTGGCGCGCCCGGCCGTGGTCTCGGGCGCCGAATATTCGAGCGCGGATTATGTCGATCCGGCGATGCTCGCCGCGTCGCCGTCCTATGCGCCCGCGTCGTCCTATGACGACCTCGGCTATGTCGAACCGGTCTATCCGCAGGGTGGTTACGTGACGGCGGCGAGCCTGCCGGTGCAGGACACCCTGGGCGGGCTCGACAGCTCATGGGGCGGGTACGGCCGCGGCATCGGCTGGACCAACTGGCGCACGAGCTGGGGCCCCGGCTACTGGGGGCCTGCCCTGTCTGGTCGCAACATGACCTCCAACTGGGGTGCGCGTCCGAGCTACTGGGGCGGTCGCACCAGCTTCTGGAACATTCATCCCGGCTATCCGACGCGGGCGCGCTTCGGGGATCGCCGGGGCAACATGTACTGGTCCAAGCGCGGCGAGGGCCGGCTGCCGCAGTCGGCGGCCTGGTATCTCGGCATGGGGCCACGCTGGCAGGGACCTTACGCGGAGGGGCCGGAATACCGCGGGCGCCCGGTCGTGTGGCGGCCGCGTGCCGGCATTTGGTGAGGTTGCTCCCTCAGAACCGCATTACATAGGTAATGCAACCAATTCCGTCGGACGGGGTTGCTATCGACGATGACCGGAACTCCGCGCATGCCGCGAGGGGCCGCGCGCGGCGCGTACCTCGAGGGAGGACAAAATGAGTCTTGTGAAGTCGTTGGCGTTGGCGGCCGGTTTGCTGGTCGCGGGCAGCGTCATGAGTGCGGCCTCAGCGGCCGTGGTGACCGGCAATGTGAATGTGCGCAGCGGTCCCGGAACGAACTATCGGGTCATCGGCTCGCTGCCGGCGGGTGCCCGCGTGGATGTGGGCGGCTGTCGCGGCAACTGGTGCCGCGTGGCCGGTGGCTGGGTCAGCGCCAGCTTCCTGTCGGGCGGGGGCACCAGTGTGGTGGTCAGCCCCGATTATTCGGGGGTGGACGATGTGGCCCTCGGCGTCGGAGCCTTCGCTCTCGGCGCGGCGGTCGGCTCGGCCTGGGACGGCGGCTGGGGCTATTACGGCCCGGGCTGGGGCTACGGCGGCCCGTGGTGGGGTCCGCGCTACGGCTATTGGCGTGGCGGACCCGGCTGGCGCGGCCCAGCCTACTGGCGTGGGCGGCCGGCCTATTGGCGCGGCGCTCCCGGCTGGCGTGGTCGCCCGGCGTATTGGCGCGGTGCTCCGGGCTGGCGCGGCGGCCCGGCGTGGCGCGGCCGTCCGGCCTACTGGGGTGGTCGTCCCGCCTTCCGCGGCGCTCCGGCCTTCCGCGGCCGCCCGGTCTATATGCGGGGCGGTGGGATGGGCTTCGGCCGGGGCTTTGGTGGCCGCGGCTTCCGCTAAGCCCTGGCGGGCGCGGCCGGGGTTCAGCTCCGGCCGAACACCCGCTTGAAGATCGTATCGACGTGCTTGAGGTGATAGCCGAGGTCGAACTTCTCGGCGATCTCCTCGGCCGTCAGGTACTTGCGGACTTCGGCATCGTTGGTCAGCAGCGTCTGGAAATCGCCCTCGCCACGCCAGACCGGCATGGCGTTGCGCTGCACCAGCCGATAGGCGTCCTCGCGGGAGGCGCCCTTCTGGGTGAGGGCCAGCAGCACGCGCTGGGAATGGACCAGACCGCCGAGGCGGTCCAGGTTCTTCTGCATGTTCTCGGGATAGATGACGAGCTTCTCGACGACGCCGGCGAGGCGCGCCAGCGCGAAGTCGAGCGTCACCGTCGCGTCGGGGCCGATCATCCGCTCCACCGAGGAGTGCGAGATGTCTCGCTCGTGCCAGAGCGCGACGTTTTCCAGAGCGGGGGTCACCATGCCGCGCACGAGGCGGGCGAGGCCGGTGATGTTTTCGGTCAGCACCGGGTTGCGCTTGTGCGGCATGGCCGAGGAGCCCTTCTGGCCGGCGGAGAAGAATTCCTCCGCCTCCAGCACCTCGGTACGCTGCAGGTGGCGGATCTCCACCGCGACGCGCTCCATGGAGGAGGCGACGACGCCGAGCGTGGCGAAATAGGCGGCGTGCCGGTCGCGCGGGATGACCTGCGTGGACACCGGCTCCACCGCGAGGCCCATCTTCTCGGCAACGTATTCCTCAACCCGCGGGTCGATCTGCGCGAAGGTGCCGACCGCGCCGGAAATGGCGCAGGTCGCCACCTCGTGGCGCGCGGCGACGAGGCGAGCGCGGTTGCGCTGGAACTCGGCATGCGCCTGGGCGAGCTTGAGTCCGAAGGTGGTCGGCTCGGCATGAATGCCGTGCGAGCGTCCGATGGTCGGCGTCAGCTTGTGCTCGAAGGCACGTGCCTCCAGCGCGGCGAGCAGCCGGTCGACATCCTTGATCAGCAGGTCGGCGGCACGCACGAGTTGCACCGACAGACAAGTATCGAGCACATCGGACGACGTCATGCCCTGATGGACGAAGCGCGCCTCGGGACCGACGATCTCCGCGAGATGGGTCAGGAAGGCGATGACGTCGTGCTTCACCTCCGCCTCGATCTCGTCGATGCGGGCGACGTCGAAGGTCGCGTCCTTCGCCTTTTCCCAGACCTTCGCGGCGGCCTCCTTCGGCACGACGCCGAGTTCGGCCAGAGCATCGGTGGCGTGCGCCTCGATCTCGAACCAGATGCGGAAGCGGGTCTGCGGCTCCCAGATGGAAGCCATTTCGGGACGGGTATAGCGCGGGATCACGGGCGGCCCTTCGGGAAAGACGGGGATGGCGTCGTTGCCGGGCGCTCTAGCAGGGCGGGGCCGGCGACGCAACCGACGGCTTTTGCCTCGCTTATACAATCAATACGTGTATAACTAACCATGAACAACTGGTGGGAATTGGTTCATGTCGTTTTCTGTGCGTAACCACACATTGGAGCTTAACGGGGATGCGGTCGAGTTCGTGCCGACGACCAATCAGGGAGGGGCCTTCCGTCCGCAGTATCTGGTGCTGCATTACACGGCCGGCATGACCGGCGCCGGCGCCGTGGCATGGCTGGCGCAGCCGGCGTCGCAGGCCTCGGCGCATCTCGTGATCGACCGCAACGGCAACGTCACCCAGATGGTCCGCTTCAACCGCATCGCCTGGCATGCCGGCCGTTCGGAATGGGCCGGGCTGGAAGGTATGAACCGCCATTCCATCGGCATCGAGCTGGTGAACGCGGGCAGGCTGATAAAGGTCGGGGACACCTGGCAGAACTGGGCCGGCAACGTCATCCCGGCCGATCAGGTGGTGGAGGCTCCCCACAAGCACGGGAATGTCGTAGCCGGCTGGCACGCCTATCCGGCCGCCCAGATCAAGGTGGCACTGGAAGTGGCGCTCGCGCTTCACAGCGCCTATGGCTTCTACGACGTCGTCGGCCATGAGGACGTGTCGCGGGGCCGGCGGGTCGATCCCGGTCCGGCCTTTCCGATGCTCAGCTTCGCGGCAAGAGTGCTGGGCCGCGGCGACTAGCCGGCGTTCGGCTCACACCAGCGCGCCGCGTTCACGCAGCGCGGCGTCGCGGATGGCGGCGATGTTGCCGGCATATGCTCCGGCGCCGCCCTTGAACACGGCCGAGCCGGCCACCAGCGCGTTGGCGCCGGCCGCGATGCAGGCGCTCGCGGTGTCCCTGGTCACGCCGCCGTCGATCTCGATATGGATGGGGCGCTCGCCGATCATCGCCGAGAGCTGGCGCACCTTGTCCATCACCGAGGGAATGAAGGCCTGACCGCCGAAGCCGGGGTTCACGGTCATCACGATGATCACGTCGAGGAGGTCGAGCACGTGCTCGACGGCGTTGGCGGGGGTCGCCGGGTTGATGGCGACGCCGGCCTTCTTGCCGAGCGCACGGATGGCCTGCAGCGAGCGGTGCAGATGCGGGCCGGCCTCGGCGTGGACGGTGATGTGATCCGCGCCGGCCTTCGCGAAGGCCTCCAGATAGGGATCGGCCGGCGCGATCATCAGATGCACGTCGAACGGCTTGGAGGTCAGCGGGCGGATCGCCTTCACCACGTCCGGGCCGAAGGAGATGTTGGGCACGAAATGCCCGTCCATCACGTCGATATGGATCCAGTCCGCCCCGGCCGCGTCGACCGCGCGCACTTCCTCGCCGAAGCGGGCGAAGTCGCAGGCGAGGATGGAGGGGGCGATGATCAGCGGGCGGGTGGTCATGGATCGAGGCTCCGGCTGTTTGCCGGGGGCGTAGCACCAAGGGACCGGGGCGGCAATGCCGTCCCGGCCGTCCATTGGTTTCAAAGCCCGCAGGTGGCGCTCAGCGTGCCGGACGAAACCGGCGTGCCGCCGATCGAGAAGACCTCGCCGCCGGTCTGGATCAGCTCCGTTCCCGACCACGCACCGGCATCGGCGCTGCATCGCGCCGGCACGTCCGTCACGGCGATGTCGCCCGAGATGTCCTGGATCGGACCCGAGACATAGACCGCCGAGGCGCCGCTGCGCGTGACCGCCACATCGGTGAAGCTGATGCCGGTGACGGGGCCGCCCGAGAAGCCCCAGGCGTCGCCGTAGAAATAGACGCCGTAGCTGCCGGGATCGACAATGGTGACGTTCTCGAAGCGGATGTCGCTCGACGGATTGATGAAGATGCCGGCGCGATAGGTGGATTCGATCCACGCATTCGACACCGAGATGTCGGCCGTCTCACCCGGGAGGTTGAAGGACGAGGCGAACATCAGCCCGTTGATGCCGCCCTTCAGCGTCAGATCGTCCAGCGTCGCGTGCGCCGTCTTCTGCAGCACGATCAGGTCCATCGAGCGCTCCATGGCGGAGTTGTCGATGGTGACGGAGTGCAACGCCGCGTCCTCGACGCCGACCATGAGGATGCCCTCGCGGCGGCTGTTGGTGATCGACAGGTTGTCGATGACAATGTCGCGGCTCTGGCCGGTGACGACGTTCTCCCAGTCGATCTCCTCGTACTGGCTGCCGACGAAGAGGCCGTAGGTGACGTTTTCCATCGTCACGCCGCTGACCCGCAGGTCTTTGACCGCGAGTGCCGCGATGCCGGCGTTATGGACGACGTTCGGGTCGAAGATCGACCATTCGCAGGCGGTATTGTCCTCGCAGGGCGCGAGGTCGTGAATGCGGGTGGCGCGGATGAGCGCGCCCGAGACGTCCGTCAGCGCAATGCCGTGGCTGCTGGCATCGGCAATGTCGAGATCGCGCATGACGATGTCGTTCACGCCTTCCGCCACGACGCCGGAGCGTCCGCCGCGAACGGCGAGGGAGGCGACGGCGCTCCCGTCGCCGGCCAGCGCCACGACATCGGCGAGCGGATCGCTGCCGGTGATGGTCGCCGCCGGAAGGCTGTTGCGGAAGACTGCCGTGCCGCCGCTCAGCGCGCCGCGAACCGTGAGCGCGCCTCCACCGCCCAGCAGGAACTGGCCGGTGCCGAGCGAGACGGCGGAATCGACATCGATGGCGCCGGAGGCCAGCACGAGCGCGCCGTTGCCGGCATTCTCCAGACGCTCGTTGATGGCGGATGCGGTGTCGCCCGATCCGATGTTGACGACCCGGCCCGCCGCCTGTCCGGTTTCCGTGTAGATCGCGGTCTCGGCCTTGCCGGTGGCGCCGGCGAGGGTGCGGATCGCGTCCTGCCGGTCAACGCGGCGGTAGAGCGGGTCGTAGGGAGCCTGGCCGGAAGTGTCGCCCAGCGGAACGCGCAGGCGCGCGAGGAAGATGCCCTGCGTGTCTCGCTGGTCGTCATGGGTCAGGCCGGCGATGAGCGTGAAGCGCGAGCCGTTGCCGAAGGCGGGAAGGCCGGCGCGCGACAGCTCGATGCGGGCGGATACGCCCGGCACGTCTTCGAGATCGTCGCCGGTGTAGTAGTAGCCGCCGGCGAAGAGCTTGATCTGGGTGAGGTCGTCCGGCGAGAGGAAGGGCAGGCGATAGCCGATCTCGGCATCGAACCCGTCCATGGCGGTTTCCTCGCCGGCCCGGAAGATGAGGCGGTTGGCCTCGATCAGCGCGGCATTTGCGATGGCCAGCGAGCTTTCGATCTCGCCCACCGGCAGGTAGGCATTGGCGCGGATCTCCCAATCCTGGCTGAGGGCTTCGAGGCCGACGCCGATCTGGGTGAAGCTGTTGTCATACTGGCTGTTCAGATAGTCGAAATAGCCATTGATCCCGTAGACCCAGCCATTGTCGTGGTGGAAGCGGTAGCCGATGCCGAGCGAGCCCTGATCGATTTCCTGCTCGCTGCCGAAGCTGGCGCGAGCGTCGAGGAACAGCAGGCGGTTGCCGTCACCCGTCATCGGCAGGAACAGGTCGAAGCTGCCGAAGGCTTCGTCTCCAACCGTGCCCAGCGTGGCTTCCAGCGAGGCGGGGGCGCCTCCCGGCGGTTCGGCCATCGCCGGCAGGCTCACCGCGGTCGCGAGGAGCGCGGGAATAACGGCGCGTCTCATGTGCACTCTCCTGGGGAAGGTTTCGGAGGGTTTCCGAACCTCAATCCCGGCGCACTGCGTTAGCACCGCCATTCACCAAAAAGAACGAAAAATGACTCTAAGTTGTTGATATAAAAGTCATTTTATAATTATTCGTAGACAAATTAAATATCGAACATCGTGTCAAGGAAGCGATGGCAACACGAACGAGCTCCTTGCGGGAACTGCCGTCGCCACGCTGGTCCGGCGTGTCTGGCCGGACTCCCTCCGAGGGAATGAAAAGAAAAAGCGGCCGGAAATGATCCGGCCGCAGGGGAGGTCACCACCCGAGCCGGCCAGGGCCGGGCGCAGGTGGACGGAGGTTCTGCCGGCGCACATCCCGGTGCGCCCGACGGTCGGCGATTCCGCCGGGCCGGTTCACTTGGTCCAGGTGTCGACCTTGTCCTTGTTCGCCGCGACCCACGCCTTGGCGGTGGCTGCCGGATCGGCGCCGGGCTTGTTGTTCTCGACCATCACCTTCTGCTCGTCGTCGAGCGAGAGGCTGAAATTATCGAGGATCTTGTAAGCCTCCGGCGCTTCTTCCTTCAGCTTGGTCGAGACCACGGTGTTGACCGTCTCCTCGCCGCCGAACACGCCCTTGGGGTCGGCGAGATACTTCAGGTCCCACTCGGCGAACATCCAGTGCGGCGTCCAGGTGGTGACGACGATCGGCTCCTTCTTGGCGTAGGCGTCCTTCAGCGCCGCGACCATGGTGGCGTCGGAGCCCTCGACCAGCTTCACCGGCAGGCCGTAGTCCTTGACCGCCTTTTCCGAGGCCTTCATCAGGCCGGCGCCGGGATCGATGCCGATCACCTTGCCGCCGAACTTCGCTGGGTCCTTCTTGATGTCCTCGATCGTGGTGATGTCGACATAGGTCGGCACCGCCCAGCCGATCTTGGCGCCGGTCACATTGGGGCCGAGATCGACCACCTTGTCCTTGAGCTTGGCGTTATAGGCGGCGTGGGTGGCCGGCAGCCAGGCCGCGACCATCGCGTCCGCCTCGCCGGTCGCCACCGCCTGCCACATGGCGGCGCCGGAAAGCGGCACGATCTTCACCTTGTAGCCCTTGTCCTCCAGCACGGTCTTGATGATGTTGGTGGCGACCACGGCGTCGGACCATTCCACATAGGCGATAGTGAGGTCCTTCTTCTCCGCCTGCGCAGCCCCGACAGCGAGGCCGAGGGCGGTGGCGGCGACGGCGGCCGTCTTCACGTACTTTCCGAATAGCGACATGTCGGTTGCTCCGCGTTGGAAGGTGAGGGGTCGGAAGTCGTTGCGCTGCTTCCGTTGTAGGAATGGTCAGCCGCCCTGGCGGTCGCGCCGCATGTGGCGGGCGACGTACTGGGTGATGCGGTCGAGGATGACGGCGAGCACCACGATGGCGATGCCGGCCTGGAAACCCTGTCCGGCTTCGAGCCGCTGGATCGCCTTCCACACCTCGCCGCCCAGCCCGCCGGCACCGATCATCGCCGCGATCACCACCATGGAGAGCGCGAGCATGATGGTCTGGTTGATGCCGGCCATGATGGTCGGGATGGCGAGGGGGAGCTGCACCTTGAACAGCTTCTGCCAGCGGCTGGAGCCGAAAGCGTCGGCGGCCTCGACCAGTTCCGGCGGTGTCTGGAGGATGCCGAGGGCGGTCAGGCGGATGGTCGGCGGCATGGCGAAGACGATGGTCGCGAAGCAGGCCGACACCGCCCCGAGGCCGAAGAACGGGATGGCGGGGATCAGATAGACGAAGCTCGGCATGGTCTGCATCATGTCGAGCGCCGGAGCGACGACGCGCCAGAAGCGCTTGCTGAGCGCGGCGCCGACGCCGATCGGAATGCCGATGGCGAGTGCGAACAGCGTCGAGACCAGCACCAGCACGAGCGACTGCAGGGTCGCTCGCCAGAGTTCGAGGTTCCACAGGAAGGCGAAGCCGAGCATCGAGAAGATCGCGATGCGCGCGGTGGTCAGCCGCCAGATCAGCAGCCCGAAGAGGATGATGACCAGCCAGGGCGGCAGGCCGACGAGGAAATCGGTGGTGGTCTCGATGCCGGTGCCGATGACCGCGCTGAGCGCGCGGGTGACGCCCGAGAAGTGCTCCGTCGCCCAGTCGAGGGCGATGTCGCACCATTCGGCGAGGGGAATGCGGGGAATCTCGAAGGCCATCGTCCGTCCTCCCTCAGTGCGTCGTTTCGGAGCGTCGCCGCGCCAGCGCCGCCACGAGATCGGCATTGGCGATGACGCCCTTGAGCTCGCGGTCCGGCCCGATGACGGCGATCTCGCCGCGGCCGGAGGCGAGCTTGGCGACGGCGTCGTTCAGCGTCGCCGTGCCGGGCACGCAGGCCTCGCGGTCGCTGAGCAGCAGGCGCAGTTCCGTATCGCCGGCCTGCTTCAGGGTTTCGGCATCGACGGTGCCCTGGAAACGTCCTTCGTGGCAGACGACGGTGACGACCGGCTCACCCGACTGGATGAGGATCGCCAGCGCCTCGGCGGCGGTGCTCTGCCAGGGTTTCACGGCGGCCGGCATGCGCATGGCGTCGCCGGCGGTAACGACGCCCAGTACGTCGATATGCTCGACGAAGCGGCGCACATAGTCGTCGGCCGGGTTGGCGAGGAAGTCGGCCGCCGTGCCCTGCTGCACGACACGGCCGTCCTTCATCAGCACGATGCGCCCGCCGAGCGCGATGGCCTCGTCGAGGTCGTGGCTGACGAAGACGATGGTCTTCTTCAGGCGCCTTTGCAGCGCCACGAGTTCCTGCTGCATGTCCCGGCGGATCAGCGGGTCGAGCGCGCTGAAGGCCTCGTCCATCAGCAGCACGTCCGGGTCCAGCGCCAGCGCGCGGGCGAGGCCGGCGCGCTGCTGCATGCCGCCGGAAAGCTGCGAGGGATAGTGCTGGTCCCAGCCTTTCAGCCCGACCGTCTCGATCGCCGTGAGCGCCCGGTCGCGCCGCAGATCGGGCGCGACGCCTTGGACTTCGAGACCGTATTCGACGTTGCGCAGGATGGTGCGGTGGGGAAACAGGGCGAATTGCTGGAACACCATGCCGAAGCGGGTGCGGCGGAATTCCATCAGTTCGCGTTCGTTGAGCGCGGTGACGTCGGTGTCATCGACGAGCACCGAGCCGGAGGTCGGCTCGATCAGCCGGTTGATGCAGCGCAGGCAGGTCGACTTGCCCGAGCCCGACAGGCCCATGACGACGAGGATTTCGCCTTCGTCGACGTCGAAGCTCACATCCTGCAGGCCGATGACGGCGCCCGTGGCCTTCTGCACTTCGGCGCGGCTCTGCCCGGCCTTGAGCAGCGGCAACGCCGCGCCGGCCTCGTCGCCGAATATTTTCGTCAGTCCCCGGACCTGAACCCGCGGTCGCTTTGCGTTCATGCGCTCCCCTCATTATTGAGGGAAGTGTCCGGCGCATGGCTGCCATGCCGATTGGACAGATGCGACAAGCCGGGCTGCAAAGACGACAATAGCCCGGTCTTATTGCGTCCCCGTCAATAAGCCGGGCTCAACCCCACAAATCCCGCCAGGCGGGCAGGGTGCCGGGCTGCGGCAGCGCGGTCGCCTCATGGACGGCGCGGGCGCAGGCACGGGCGAGGGTGCGCACCACTGCGTCGCCGATCAGGGCAAGGTCGAATACCGGATCGACGAGCGGCCGCCGGCCGGTGGCGGCGGCGAAGATGGTGTCGCCGTCGAGCGGCGTGTGCACCGGCCAGATGGCATGGGCGTAGCCGTCATGCGCCATCACCGCGAGGCGCTTGCACTGAGCCTTGGTCAGCATCGCATCGGTGGCGACGAGGGCGATGGTGGTGTTGGCCCCGGGGGGCAGGCCCTTCAACGGCGGACGTTCCGGCAGGACCGGCAGCGGGGAGGGCAGGCCGAGCCCGCCGAATTCGCCGTACTGCTCGAAAGGCGCGGCCCAGAAATGCGGCGCGTCCGGCAGGTTCGTCGCGCCGCAGGCATTGACCGCCACCAGCGCTCCCACCGTATGGCCGGATGCCGCCACCATCGAGGCGGAGCCGAGGCCGCCCTTGAGGTTCACCGTGGTGGCGCCGGTGCCCGCGCCGACCGTACCCAGCGGCATGTCGAGGCCGGCCGCGTTGGCGGCGGCATAGCCGAGGTCGCGATAGGGGGCGAAGCGGCCCCAGTCCTTGTTGCCGCCATTGATGAGGTCGAACAGCACCGCGCCGGGGACGATAGGCACCAGCGCCGTGCCGACGTGATAGCCGATCCCCTGCTCGGCCAGCGCGGCCATCACCCCGGCGGCAGCGTCGAGACCGAAGGCGGAGCCGCCGGAGAGAGTCACCGCGTGGATGGCACCCACCGTTTCGTCGGGTGCCAGCAGATCGGTCTCACGTGTGCCCGGCCCGCCGCCGCGCACGTCGACCGAGGCGACGGCCGGCTCATCGAAGAGGATGGCGGTGACACCGGAAGCGAGGTCGAGGTCGGTGGCATGGCCGACCTTCAGGCCGGCGACGTCGGTGATCAGGTTACGCATCGGTTCCTCGCTCACGCGCATCACATCCCGGCGAGAGGCCAAGCCGCCGCATTGCCTAAGCCGGTGCGGGCGTGCATTGGGAAGCTCTCGGAACGGCTAAGGTTGCCTATTTCATGGCCGACGTCACTCTTCCGGCCGCCTTCGTGGCCGGTATCGCCAGCTTCGCCTCGCCCTGCGTCCTGCCGCTGGTGCCGCCCTATCTGTGCTACCTCGCTGGGACGAGCCTCGACCAGATCACGCACAAGGCCCCGACCGACGTTGCCGCCTGGCGCACGCTCGGCGCGGCGATGGTGTTCGTCGCCGGCTTTTCCACGGTCTTCGTGGCGCTCGGGGCGGGCGCGTCGGTCGCCGGCAGCTATCTGCGGCTCTATTCGCAGGAACTGGCCATCGTCGCGGGCGTCGCCATCCTGCTGATGGGGCTGCACTTTCTCGGTGTGCTTCGGCTCGGCTGGCTGACGCGCAGCAAGCGCGTGCATGTCGATGCGCCGTCGACGCTGGCGGGCGCCTATGTGATGGGGCTCGCCTTCGCCTTCGGCTGGACGCCCTGCATCGGCCCGGTGCTGGCGGCCATCCTCGCCGTGGCGGCGAGCGAGCAGACGCTGACGCGCGGGGCGGGGCTGCTCGCCACCTATTCCGCCGGCCTCGGCGTGCCCTTCCTCGCGGTGGCCGCCATGGCGCGGCCGGCGCTCGGCCTGCTCGGCCACGCTCGGCGCTACCTGCCGGTGGTCGAGAAGGTGATGGGTGGGCTGCTGGTGCTCACCGGCATCGGCTTCCTCTCCGGCTGGATGGCGCAGATGAGCTTCTGGCTGCTGGAAACCTTCCCGGCGCTGTCGAGTTTCGGCTGAGATCGTGACCACGGGCAGAGCCGCTCTGCCCGTTTTCCCTCCGATTCGTTTTCTCCTTCGGTTCGCACCCTTCTGCCGCAAGCTGATGTGGGGTCTCTGAACGACGAAACCCGCCGGATCGCTCCGGCGGGTTCCTGAAGGATGCTGCTTTCCGTAAGGAAGCGCGGCCTTTCGGCTCACATCTGGGTGTAGCCGCCGTCCTTCCAGACGTACAGCACGTAGTCGAGGCTGGTACGGTCGCCCTTCTTGTCGAAGGTCAAGTCGCCCAGAACGGTCGAGAACTTGGCGCCGGAGTGGATGTAGTCGGCGACCTTCTTGGGGTCGGTCGACTTGATGGCCTCGGCGGCCTGCTGGAAGATCTGGCCGGCGGCGTAGGTGTAGAGGACGTAGCCTTCCGGATCGATGCCCTTGGCCTTGAACGCGGCGACGGCGTCCTTGGCGGCGGGGTTGTTGCGCGGATCGGGACCGAAGGTCATGAGGGTGCCCGCGGCGCCCGGACCGGCGATGGTCCAGTATTCCTTGTCGGTGATGCCGTCACCCGAGAAGAGCACGGTCTGCATGCCCTGGTCGCGCATCTGGCGGACCAGCAGGCCGGCTTCCGTGTGCAGGCCGCCGTAGTAGAGCAGGTCGACGCCCGCGGCCTTCAGCTTGGAGACGAGGGCCGAATAGTCCTTCTCGCCCGGGTTGATGCCTTCGTACGCCACTTCCTTGATGCCGGCGGCGTTCATCGCCTTCTGCGTCTCGTCGGCGAGACCCTTGCCGTAGGGGGTCTTGTCGTGGACGATCGCAACCTTCTTGTCCTTGAAGTTCTTGGCGATGTAGTTGCCCGCCACCGTGCCCTGCTGGTCATCGCGACCGCAGACGCGGAAGGTGTTCCACATCTTGCGCTCGGTGAAGGTCGGGTTGGTCGAGGCCGGCGTCAGCTGGAGAACGCCGGCTTCCTCATACTGCTCGGAGGCCGGGATCGACACGCCGGAGTTGAAGTGGCCGAGGACCACCTTCACGCCGTCGGACACGAACTTGTTGGCCACCGAGACGCCCTGCTCGGGCTTGGAGGCGTCGTCGCCGACGATCAGCTCGACCTTCTCGCCGAGAATGCCGCCCTTGGCGTTGACGTCGGCGGCCCACTGCTCGGCGCCGTTCTTCAGCTGGGCGCCGAAGGTCGCGTTGGCACCGGTGATCGGGCCGCCCACGCCGACCTTGACCTGCGCGGACGCCGGGACGGCGAGCGCTGCCATGGCGCCGAGCGCGATGCCGGCAAACAGAAGCTTCTTCATGAACTTCTCTCCTGGTTCTGGAAGGGTAGTTTTCTCGCCGCCTCGACGACACGGTAACACGCGCCGCGTGCCGGTATCATGCCCCTTTTCGCGGGCATGTCGATGACGGAGCGAAAGCCTGCGAAGGCGCTCACGGAGCTTCTCCCGGGGCGCCCGACGGGGCGGTCTCGGACCAGCCGACGGGGCCGGACTGACGGTAGAGCCAGCCGTAGCGCGTGCCCATTTGCGCGGCGCGCTCGGCGCGGAAGCCGAGCGTGGTGATCGCGGTCAGAAAGGCAGTGTCGCTGATGAAATGCTGCAGGGAGAGCAGCGTGCCCTCGAACAGCGCGTAGTGGAAGAAGCGGACCACGCAGCCGAGCAGGACGGCGTAGATCACCGCCTGCCGGTAGCTGCGCCACGTGCGGGCGATCGAACGCCCGGTCAGCCAGGCGGCGCCGCCACCGAGGAAGACGGTGACGAGCAGGAAGTCGCCGCGCGAGACCTCCACAACCAGCTCCGGCGCGAAGACGGCGGCGGCGAGCACCGCCACGACGACGAGCGCGGGGACGACGACGGCGAGGCTGCTGGGGCTGCCCTGGGCGATCAGGGTTCCGGTGCGTTCCGACATCAATGCGCCCCTCCTTCGAGATAGGCGGCCCGCACCTCGGGGCGTTCCAGCAGTTCCTTGCCCTGGCCCGACAGGGTGACGAGGCCGTTCACCAGCACGTAGCCGCGATGGGCGAGCTTGAGCGCGTGGAAGGCGTTCTGCTCGACGAGGAAGACGGTCAGCCCCTCCGTGCGGTTGAGCTCGCGGATGGCGTCGAAGATCTGCCGCACGATCAGCGGGGCGAGGCCGAGCGAGGGCTCGTCCAGCATCAAGAGGCGGGGCCGGCTCATAAGCGCGCGGCCGATGGCGAGCATCTGCTGCTCGCCGCCGGACAGCGTGCCGCCGCGCTGGGTGATGCGCTCCTTGAGGCGGGGGAACAGCGTGAAGACCTTCTGCAGATCCTCGTCGAAATGGGCGAAGCCGTCGACGGCGGCGCCCATCTGCAGGTTCTCGAACACGGTCATGCGCGGGAAGATGCGCCGGCCCTCGGGGGACTGGGCGATCTTCAGCTGCGCGATCTCGTGGGTCGGCACCTTGGTGATGTCGCGCCCCTCATAGACGATCGTCCCCTCGCGCGGACGCGGCTGGCCGAAGATCGTCATCATCAGGGTCGACTTGCCGGCGCCGTTGGAGCCGATCAGGGTGACGATCTCGCCCTTGTAGACGTCCACGTCGACGCCCTTCAGCGCCATGATGTTCCCGTAGAACGTCTTGACGCCGCGTACCGACAGCATGGGCTCGTCGCTACGCGGGGCGAGGGGGGCGGTGGCGGGCGGGGTTACGGTGAGAGTGTCGCTCACGAGCTCGTCCCCGTCGCATGCGTGTCGGCGTTGATGGCGGCCTCGACCTCTTCCACCGCGTCCTCGTCGACGCCGAGATAGGCGGCGATGACGCGCGGATCGTTCTTCACCGCTTCCGGCGTGCCGTCCGAGATCTTGGTGCCGTAGTCGAGCACGACCACGTGGTCGGAGATCTCCATCACCACGCTCATGTCGTGCTCGATCAGCAGGATCGAGGTTCCATGCTCGGCGCGGATGGCGCGCAGCAGCGTGTTGAGCTCGAGGCTCTCGCGCGGATTGAGGCCGGCGGCCGGTTCGTCGAGGCAGAGCAGGATCGGGTCCGAGCACATGGCGCGGGCGATCTCCAGCCTACGCTGGGCGCCGTAGGGCAGGTCGCCGGCTGGATCGTCTGCGCGGTCGATCAGGTTGACCTTCTCCAGCCAGTACGTCGCCTTCTCGGTGGCGGCGCGCTGGGCGCTCGCCCAGCCTGGCAGGCCGAGCAGGCCCTTGATGGAGAAGCCCGAGGCGGCCATCAGCGCGTTGTGCTGGGCGACCATCAGGTTCTCCAGCACGGTCATGCCGGTGAATAGACGGATGTTCTGGAAGGTACGTGCCACCTTGGCCTGGCCGGAGACGGCGTAGTCGGGCATGCGCTCCAGCAGGTACACGCCGGATTGCGGGCCGGCGAGCGCGCGCTCGCCGACGCGGGTCACCTCGGCGACCTCGTCCGGCGTCGGCGCGCGTCCATGCGCCAGCACCAGACGTCCCTCGCTCGGCTTGTAGAAGCCGGTGATGCAGTTGAACACCGTGGTCTTGCCGGCACCGTTGGGCCCGATCAGCGCGGTGATGTCGCCGCGCCCGACCTTGAAGCTGAGGTCGTTCACCGCGATCAGACCGCCGAAGCGCATGAACAGGTGCTCGACGGAAAGGATGGGGTCGACGTCCCAGCGGTGGGTGCCGTTTTCGGGTGAGGTCGCCATCAGCCGTGGCCCTCCTTCACGAGATCGCCGGAGACCGCCTTGCGTTCCTTCAGGAAGATCGTGGGGTCACGCGTCGAGACGAGGCCGCGCGGCTTCCACACCATGATCGCGACCATGGCGAAGCCGAAGATCAGCATGCGGTAGAGGCTCGGGTCGAAATCGTTGCCGAAGACCTGCTTGAGGAAGCCGAGATTGCGCAGCATCTCCATGCCGCCCATCATCACCGCCGCCGCGACGGCGACGCCGACCTGCGAGCCCATGCCGCCCAGCACGACGATAGCGAGGATCATCGCCGAGACGTCGAAGGTGAAGCTTTCCGGGCTGACGAAGCCGGCGCGCACGGCGAAGAAGCAGCCGGCGAAGCCGCCGAACATGGCGCCGGTGGCGAAGGCCGACAGCTTCACGTTGGTGGTGTTGATGCCGAGCGAGCGGCAGGCGATCTCGTCTTCGCGCAGCGCTTCCCAGGCCCGCCCGACCGGCAGCTTGCGCAGCCGTACCGTCGCGAAGGCGGTGATCAGCGCCAGTGCCAGGATGACGAAATAGAGGAAGACGATGCGGTGCATCGGGTTGAATTCGAGCCCGAACAGCGCCGCGAAGCCGTCCTCGTCACGGGTGAACGGGACGCCGAAGAAGGTGGCGCGCGGGATCGAGGCGATGCCGGCGCCGCCGCCGGTGAAGTCGACCCAGTTGATGAGCACCAGGCGGATGATCTCGCCGAAAGCCAGGGTGACGATGGCGAGATAGTCGCCGCGCAGGCGCAGCACCGGGAAGCCGAGGATCATGCCCCAGAGGCCGGCGAAGAGGCCGGCGACCGGCAGGCAGATCCAGAACGCCCAGTTGGCCCAGAAGGTTTCGCCGAGCAGGCCGGCGAAGAAGCCGTTCACCGGCGCCGAGGTGGCGAGCAGCGCGTAGGTGTAGGCGCCCACCGCGTAGAAGGCGACGTAGCCGAGGTCGAGCAGGCCGGCGAGGCCCACCACGATGTTCAGGCCCCAGCCCAGCATCACATAGGTGAGGATGAGGATACCGAGGTCGATCAGGTAGCGGCTCTCGTTCCAGCCGCCCAATGTGTAGGAGGCGATGAACGGGAACGTCGCCGCGAAGGCCAGCAGGGCCGGCTTCACGACCGGGCCGACCGCGACGCCGGCGCGGTCGAACACCGTGGGGCCGGTACGCGTCCGGGGGCGCCGGTTCGGCGACCATATGGTGAGGTTCAGCAGCAGCCGGCCGGCGAAGATGATGCCCACCATGATGGCGAGCAGCGAGGGCCGGTAGCCGAGCCCGAGCGCGCCGTCGATGATGATGGTCTCGAAGCCGATCAGAGGCCCGAGCAGGCCGAGGGCGATGAGGCCGGTGACGAACGCATCCTTGAAGGCGTGCGCCACCGCGGAGCCGGCATCGGCGGCCTGGGCCGCGGACGGGGCGGTTTCGGCGGTCTGGACAGCCATGATGTGTGACCTCAGACCTTTTCGACCTCAGGCCGGCCCAGCAGGCCCTGCGGCATGAAGATCAGCGTGATGGCGAGGATCGAGAACGCCGCCACGTCCTTGTATTCGATGGAGAAATAGGCCGACCAGAAGGTCTCGATGAGCCCGATCAGCAGCCCGCCAAGCACGGCGCCCGGCAGCGAGCCGATGCCGCCCAGCACGGCCGCGGTGAAGGCCTTCACGCCCGGCACGAAGCCATCCGCGAAGTTCGCGACGCCGTAGTACATCAGGTACATCACGCCGGCGACGGCCGCGAGCGCGGCGCCGATGACGAAGGTGAGCGAGATGGTGTGGTCGACGTTGATGCCGAGCAGCGCCGCCATCTTGCGGTCCTGTTCCACGGCGCGCTGGGCGCGGCCGAGCGAGGTCTTCTGCACGAGGTACCAGAACCCGCCGAGCAGCAGCGCCGTCACCACCATGATGATGACCTGCTTCCAGGCCAGCGTGACCTGATAGCCGCCGGAATCCATCAGCACGATCACGTCGGTGATCATCGGCGGCACCGGCTTGTTGCGCGGGCCCTGTGTGACCTGGACGAAATTGGCGAGGAAGATCGACATGCCGATCGCCGAGATCATCGGCGCGAGGCGGAACGAGCCTCGCAGCGGCCGGTAGGCCACCCGTTCGATCGCCCAGCTGACCAGCGAGGTGAAGAACATCGCCACGACCAGCACGATGGCCAGCGCCAGGAAGATCGAGGTGATGCCGAGAACCGTGGTGAGCAGCAGGAAACAGATCAGGGCGATGAAGGCCGAGACCATGAACACGTCGCCATGGGCGAAGTTCACCATGCCGATGATGCCGAAGACCATCGTGTAGCCGATGGCGATCAGCCCGTAGATCGAGCCGAGCGTCAGCCCGTTGATGAGCTGCTGAACGAAAACATCCATATTTTTTTCCGGCTCCCCTCAGCCGTTATGCGGAAGACGCGCGCGCCGGGCTTTTGCATATATTCTGTTCGTGCCCGTAACGTGTGCGTCTCTGACTCTTAGCCTGCACCGCGCTCCGATACAATTCGATCGAAAGACGAAATGCAATCGATCGAAAGGAGTGATGCAACGGTGCAAAAATACCGTTTTTCCGAAATCCTTTGCAGTTCAATCGGTTGCGAAGGGCGTTGTGTGCAACGTATCCGTCTGGCGCCTTCACCTTTTCGTCACGTTTCTGCCAAGTTGGGCTTTGTATGCGAGCGGTTTTCAAAATTCCCCGCGGGGAGTTATGCACAGCGCGGGTCTGTTCGACGCCGGCGGGCCGCGTAGGATCGCAGCGTGCGTGACAGGGTGAGGACGCTTTGGACGAAGTGAGGGGTCATGGCGTGGAGCGGCTGGTCGAGCCGGGTCTCTATCGGGAGGCGATGAGCCGCCTCGTTGCGGCGGTCCACGTGATCACGACGCATGGCGAGGAGGGGCGCGCCGGTTTCACCGCCACCGCGGTCGCCTCCGTGTCGGATAGCCCGCCGACATTGCTGGTCTGCCTCAACCGCCGCATCCGCTCGGCCTCCGCCTTCCGGCAGGCGGGCCGATTCGCCGTCAATATGCTGGCCGGCGAGCACCAGGCCGTCGCCGAGAGCTTCGGCGGGCGCACCGCTGCGTCCGGCGAGCCGCGTTTTTCCGTCGGCCACTGGCGTGAAGGCGCGCTCGGCGTGCCCTGTTTGCAAGGGGCTATCGCGGTGTTCGAGTGCCGGCTGGTCGAGGCGCGCACCATCGCCACGCATGACGTGCTGGTCGGGCGGGTCGAGGCGGTCACGCTCGGTCCCGACGGCGGCAAGCTCGCTTATCTCGGGCGCAGCTATCGTGTGATCTGACGACGGTTCACGCGCATTGCCCGGCAACCCAGCCGGACGACCACGCCCACTGGAAATTATAGCCGCCAAGCCAGCCGGTGACGTCCACCACCTCGCCGATGAAATAGAGGCCCGGGACGTCGCGTGCCTGCATGGTGCGCGAATCCAGCCCGTCGGTATCGACCCCGCCGAGCGTCACCTCGGCGGTGCGGTAGCCTTCCGATCCGGTTGGCTTCAGCTTCCAGCCGTTCACCGCCCCGTCGATGCGTTGCAGCACCTTGTCGGAGAGATCCGCGAGATTGCGTGCGCCGGCTTCGCGGTCGGCGATCATCTGCGCCAGGCGCTTCGGCAGCAGCCCGGCGAGCACCGTGGCCGGCGCCTGCCGGCCATTTGCCGCCCGTGCCGTCCGCAGATGCGTGAAGACATCCTTGCTTGGGGCGAGCGCGACCTCGATCTCGTCGCCCTCGCGCCAGTAGGAGGAAATCTGCAGCACAGCCGGGCCGGAAAGGCCGCGATGGGTGAACAGCAGGCCCTCGTCGAACCGGGTCTTGCCGTGCCGCAGGCGGGCCTCGACGCCGACGCCGGCGAGCGGGGCCAGGCGTTCCAGCAGAGCCGGATCGAGCGTCAGCGGCACGAGGCCGGGGCGGGTGGACTGCACCTTGAGGCCGAAGCGTTCGGCAACCTCGTAGCCGAAGCCGGTTGCGCCCATCTTCGGTATCGACTTGCCGCCGGTGGCGATCACCAGCGAGCGGCAGGTGAGGGCGCCTTCCGTGGTGGCGAGCGTGAAGCCGTCGCCCGTCCGCTCATAACCCGTCACCGAGGTCGACAGCTTCAACTCGGCACCGGCGGCACGCAGTTCGTCGGTGAGCATGTCCACGATCTGCCGCGAGGAGCCGTCACAGAAGAGCTGGCCCAGCGTCTTCTCATGATAGGCGATGCCGCGCGCCTCCACCCGCCTGACGAAATCGTGCTGGGTGAAGCGCTTCAACGCCGAGATGCAGAAGCCGGCATTGGCGGAGAGATAGTTGCGCGGCGCGGCGTCGAGATTGGTGAAGTTGCACCTTCCGCCGCCGGAGATGCGGATCTTCTCGCCGGGCGCGCGTGCGTGATCGATGAGGACGACCCGCCGCCCGCGCCGTCCCGCCTCGATGGCGCACATCATCCCGGCCGCGCCGGCGCCGATCACCACCACGTCGGCCGCGGAAGGTCGGTTCACACCGCCTCTCCATAGGCATGCACACCGCCGCAATAATCGGTGACGCGCCAGCCCTCCGGCGTCGGCTCCAGCCAGCCGGGGCCGATCGGAACCTTGCCGTGGCCGCCGGGTATGTCGAGCACATAGGTCGGCAAGGCGAGGCCGGAGACGCGCCCGCGCAGGGCCCGCATCAGTTCCTGCCCCCGCGCGATGCTCAGCCGGAAATGGGCGGTACCGGGCGCGAGGTCGGGATGGTGGAGGTAGTAGGGCTTCACCCGGCATTCCACGAGGGCACGGAACAGCGCGGCGAGCGTGGCCTCATGGTCGTTGACGCCGGCGAGCAGCACGCTCTGGCCGACCAGAGCGACGCCGGCATCCGCCAGGCGGGCGAGGGCGGCGCGGGCCTCGTCGGCCAGCTCGCTTGCATGGTTGGCGTGGACGGCGACATAGGATGTCACGCCCGGCACGCGGATCGCCTCGACGAGGGCGGCCGTGACGCGCTCCGGCGCGGCGACCGGCACGCGGGTGTGGAAGCGCACGATCTTGACATGCCCGATGGCCGCGAGGCGTTCCATCAGCAGGGCGAGACGGCGCGGGGCGACGACGAAGGGGTCGCCGCCGGTCAGCACGACCTCCCAGATCTCGGGATGGCCGGCGATATAGGAGATGGCGTCTTCCAGCGCGTCCTCGGAAAGGCTGGTCTCCGCCCCCGGCCCGACCATCTCGCGGCGGAAGCAGAAGCGGCAGTAGACGGCGCAGACGCCGACCAGCTTCAGCAGCACCCGGTCGGGATAGCGGTGCACGATGCCGGGCACCGGGCTGTGCGCATGATCGCCGATGGGGTCCTCGCGCTCCTCCGGCCGGGTCTCCAGCTCGCGCGCGTCGGGGATGAACTGGCGGGAGATCGGGTCGGCGGGGTCGTCGCGGTCGATAAGGCCCGCCAGCGTCGGCGTCACCGCGACGGCATAGCGGCCGGCGACCTTCTCGAGCCCGGCATCGGGCGCCAGCAGGCCGGCATCGGCAAGCTCGTCCAGGCTGCGCAGGGTGCGCGCCGGCAGCGCCGAGACGGAGGGGGATGAAAGCGGGCGGTTCATGCGCGGCTTTGTGATCCTTTCCGTGAATATCGGCAAGGCGGCTGCGAGAGGCTGCGTTATATTCCGCCGTACATGATGAGGAGGCGCCATGTTCGCGCGTGAGGAAGACGTGCTCGAGGCGGCCGCCGGCTGGCGGCGCGAGGGGCGCGGCGTGGCGCTGGCCACGGTCGTCGAGACCTGGGGCTCGGCGCCCCGTCCGGTGGGCAGTCACCTCGCCATCGACGAGGCCGGCAATTTCCTCGGTTCGGTATCCGGCGGCTGCGTCGAGGGAGCGGTCGTCGCGGAGGCCGCCGAGGTGATCGCCGACGGCGCGCCGCGCCTTCTGGAGTTCGGCGTCGCCGACGAGACCGCCTGGCAGGTCGGTCTTTCCTGCGGCGGGCGCATCGCCGTCTATGTCGAGAAGGTCGCCTGATGGAGCTTGCCGTTCTTGAGGCTCTCAATGCGGAGCGGGCGGCGCGGCGCGCCAGCATTCTGGTCACCGAGCTCGCCAGCGGCCGGCAGCGGCTGGTCACGCCTTCCGGCATCGCGGGCGATCCGCTCGCGGAAGTGCTGGGCGAGGCGCTGCGCAGCGGTCGCAGCCGGCTGGTCGAGGCCGGAAACCAACGCCTCTTCCTGACCGTTCAGGTACCGTCGCCGCGCCTCGTCATCACCGGAGCGGTGCATATCTCGCAGGCGCTGGCGCCGATGGCGTCCATGGCGGGGCTCGACGTCACCGTCATCGACCCCCGCACCGCCTTCGCCACATCCGAGCGTTTTCCCGGCGTCGATCTCAGGGCGGAATGGCCGGACGTCGTGCTGCCGCGCATCGGCCTCGATCCGTTCACCGCCGTGGCCGCGTTGACGCACGATCCCAAGATCGACGATCCCGCGCTGACCGAGGCGCTGGCGGCCGGGTGCTTCTATGTGGGGGCCCTCGGCTCACGCAAGACACATGGCGCCCGGCTGGAGCGGTTGGCGGCGCGTGGCGTTTCGCGCGAGGCGCTGGCGACGATCCATGCCCCCATCGGGCTCGACATCGGCGCCGCGAGCCCGGCGGAGATCGCGGTCTCCGTCCTTGCCGAGATCATCGGCGAACTGCGCCGTCGGCCAGCCATGCGGGGACAGGCTGCGTGAAGTTCGGCCGGGTTCCGCTCGATGAGGTGCTTGGGGCTCTGGCGGTGCACTCGCTGCGCCTGCCGGACCTCGAACTGCGAAAGGGCACTCTCCTCGACGCCGCGCTCATCGCCCGGCTGCGCGCGGCCGGCGTCGAGGAGATCACGGCCGCCCGGCTGGAGCCGGGAGATGTCGCCGAAGATAAGGCCGCCGCCGGCATCGCGGCCGCCGTCTCCGGCAGCAATGTCCGCGCCGACGCCGCCTTTACCGGCCGCGTGAACCTGCGGGCGGCGGTGCCGGGCGTGATGACGGTCGAGCGAGCCGGCATCGATGCCCTCAACCGCATCGACGAGGCGGTGACGCTGGCCACGCTGCCGGCCTTCGCGGCGGTCGACGCTGGGCAGATGGTGGCGACGGTGAAGGTCATTCCCTTCGCCGTGCCGGGCTCCACGATGGACGCGCTGGCGCGCGCCGCCGCACCGCTGATCTCGGTCGCGCCGTATAGGCTCACGCGCGTCGCGGTCGTCTCGACCCTGCTGCCGGGTCTGACGGAAAAGGTCATCGCCAAGACGCTGCGCGTCACTGCCGCCCGGCTGGCGGCCGCGGGCGCCTCCATCATCTTCGAGCAGCGCGTGCGGCATGATGAGCACGAGGTTGCGGTCGCGCTGGAGCGGGCCGCCGGGCAGGGCGCGGAGATCGCCCTCGTCTTCGGCGCCTCCGCCATCGCCGACCGGCGTGATGTGATTCCGGCCGGCATCGAGGCGGCCGGCGGGCGGATCGACCATTTCGGTATGCCCGTCGATCCCGGCAACCTTCTGCTGGTCGGGCGCGTTGGGGCGATGCCGGTGCTCGGCGCGCCGGGTTGCGCGCGCAGCCCGAAGGAGAATGGTTTCGACTGGGTGCTCCGGCGCCTGCTGGCTGGCCTGGAGGTGTCGCGCGACGACATCATGATGATGGGCGTCGGAGGATTGCTGATGGAGATTCCCACTCGCCCGCAGCCGCGCGAGAGCGCTGCGTCCGTGACCGGTCGCGCCGCCGCCATCGTCCTCGCCGCCGGGCGTGGCACGCGCATGCCGCACGCCCACAAGCTCTCGGCCCCGCTGCACGGCGAGCCGCTGGTGCGCCGGGCGGTGACGGCGGCGCGGGCCTCGAAGGCTCGGCCGGTCGTGGTGGTCACCGGCCATGAGGCGGAGAAGGTGCGCACGGCGCTGGCCGGGCTCGACGTCGTCTTCGTTGACAATCCCGCCTTCGCCGACGGGCTGTCGACATCGCTGCGGGCCGGCCTCGCCGCCCTGCCGGAGGAGGTCGACCGCGCGGTGGTGATGCTCGGCGACATGCCGAAGGTGGATCCGGCGCTCGTCGACCGCCTCGCCAGCGCGATCGATCCGCAGGAGGGGCGGCTCATCGCGGTTCCGGTGGCGGACGGGCGACGGGGCAACCCGGTCGCCTGGGCGCGCCGCCTGTTCCCGGCCCTGATGGCGCTGGAGGGCGATGTCGGCGCCCGCCACGTCATCGCCGAGAACGCCGATCTGGTGGTCGAGGTGCCGGCGGAAGGCGATGGCGCCTTTCTCGACATCGACACGCGCGACGAGCTTGAGGCGCTGGAGATCCACGAGATCGCCGAACACGCCGATGTCGACGCGCGGGCCGCTCTGGAGGGGATGAAGGCGGAAGACGCCTGAGACCCCTCCGACGGCGGGGCGTACCTGTTTCCTAGAACGGCATGTAGACGGACAGAGTCCCGTACATGCCGTCGTCGCTGTCGCTGCTCCAGCGCCATCCCCCGGCGGCCCGCAACTCGCGGCCGGAGAAGGGGACGGCGAGGAAGGCGCCGACGCGGGCGCTCTCGTCCAGCCAGTCGGTGGTCGCGCCGGTCTCGACGCCGATGTCGAGCCATTCCATTGCCCGCCAGCCGGCGGTCGCGCGGCCCGAGACGGTCCCGTCGGCGGTGGAGCCACCGATGGCGGCGGTCAGCGTCCAGCGCTCGTCAAGCCGGTAGAACCATTCGGCCACGAATTTCGCGCCGACCTGGGTGCCCTGGTCGCGGTTGCCGGGGTCGGGTTTGTCGAGCTGGTTGTCGACGACGTTCACGCCGCCATAGAGGGCGAGAGCATGGGCCCCGCGCAGGAACTGCCAGCCGACGAGCAGTTCGGCCTCCAGCTTGTTGCCGATGTTCCAGCCGTCCGCCACGGCCTGTGTGCGGTAGCGATAGCGCCCGCCGCCGGTCTGGGTGCGCAGGCGCAGCCCTTCCTTGTCCATCGGCGCGAAGGGTGCCCACGCCATGCCGCCCCAGCCATAGGCATTGTCACGGGCGACATCCATGCCGGAGTAGAAGTACAGCCGGTCTTCAAGCGACGGTTCGCCCGGCTCGTCGGCGTCAGCTCCCCCACCGAGGCAGGTGACGACGGCCGTCGCCGCCAGAAGGCGCACGCGGATAGGCACTGGCGAAGGAAACATCGCCGCGCTCGCGAAGGTGTGGATCGATCAGGTTGTAACGACCTATGCGAGCACTGCACCGAAATACCTTCAATCAATCGCTGATTGCTGGTCTCGTATTGTGCTCGCGTCGGTATGGCGCGTTTTGTCGCAGGTGCGCTCGGCTGTGCGACTCAGACCGGCGGGGCCGCCAGATGTTCCACCTTCACGTCCACCCGCTCGCAGATCAGGTCGGCGATCATCTGGCGGTGGCAGTGCTCGGGATGCCGTTCGAAGCAGAGCAGGCAGACCTTCCTGCCGGCCTTCACCAGTTCGGTCAGCTCGTCGAGCTGTTCCTGCGCGGTCGGGGTCGCGAGGTGGGCATTGTAGATGCGGCGCAACTCGTCGTAATGCCCGCTTCGCGCGGCCTGGCGGCCTTCGGCCGGCGTGCCGAGGCCGCGCAGGTGCAGATAGCCGATGTCCCGGCTCGCCACGCCGGCCGCCAGCAGGCTCTTCGAAAAGCCGGCACGACGCGAGGCGGCGACCGCACGCACATCCACCAGCAGCTCGACGCCGGCCGCGCTCAGCGTGTCGAGGACGGCGGAGGACGAGACCTGTTCGTAGCCGATGGTGAAAAGGGGAGGACGGGTGGCCATGGCGGGAACATGAACCCGCCGCGTGCCCTTGTCGAGCGGCGCCGAATCTGTGGACTTCTCCATGTCAGGGCTCGCATGCGCGCCCTGCGTGCTAGGACCACATCTTCGGGCGACGCCGGGCGGCGCCCATGGGGACGGTCGATCAGGGACACGTCATCGCAGATGAAGATCGGTATCGAGCTCGGGAGCAGCAACGCGGGCCAGCCGGTGCGGCTCGATCTGGAAGAGCTCCTGTCCACGCGCCTTCTGGTGCAGGGCAATTCCGGCTCCGGCAAGTCGCATCTCCTGCGCCGGTTGCTGGAGCAGAGCGCGGGCCATGTGCAGCAGGCGATCATCGACCCGGAAGGTGATTTCGTCGGGCTGGCCGAGCGTTTCGGCCATGTCGTGATCGACGCCGAGCGCACGGCCGGCGAGATCCAGCGCATCGCCAGCCGCATCCGGCGCCATCGCGCCTCGGTGGTGTTCAACCTCGAAGGGCTCGATGCGGACGCGCAGATGCGCTCGGCCGCCGCCTTCCTGAACGGCCTGTTCGACGCCGAGCGCGAATATTGGTTCCCCATGCTGGTCATCGTCGACGAGGCGCAGCTCTTCGCGCCGTCCGGTGCCGGCGAGATTTCCGACGAGGCGCGGCGCGTCTCCCTGTCGGCCATGACCAATCTCATGTGCCGCGGCCGCAAGCGTGGGCTTGCCGGTGTCATCGCCACGCAGCGTCTGGCGAAGCTCGCCAAGAACGTCGCGGCGGAGGCGTCCAACTTTCTCATGGGCCGCACCTTCCTCGACATCGATATGGCGCGCGCCGCCGATCTGCTCGGCATGGAGAAGCGGCAGGCGGAGAGCTTCCGCGATCTAAATACCGGTTCCTTCGTGGCGCTGGGCCCGGCGCTGTCGCGTCGGCCGCTGCCGGTGAAGATCGGCGTGGTGGAGACCGCCAGCCGTAACGGCCGGCCGGAGCTGATGCCGCCGCCCGAGCTCGGCACCGCCGAGCTGCAGGACCTCATCTTCGACGATATCGGCAATGAGCCGCTGCCCGCCCCGCCGCTCCGCGCCGAGCCGCGCGCGACCGAGGCCATCATCGAGACGCTGGAGGACGCCCCGCCGCCCGAGCCGGTTCCGGTCGATCCCGAGGCGGCGGCCGCCTTCGATGCGGAGCGCGAGGCGCTGATCGAGGAGATCGTGCGCCAGTTCGTGGCCGATCCGGAGGCTCCGTTCCGCTCGGCCGCTTCGCTCTACCCGGATTTCCTCGTGCACTGCCGGGTGCGGCGGGTCGGCTCCAAGGTGCCGGATCTCGCCGAGTTCACCCGTCGCCTTGCCATCGCCCGCGCCGGCCTCGATGCGCGGACGGAGGATGAGGGCTGGCAGCGGGCGGTCGAGCAGGCCTCGGGCTTGCCGGAGGAAATGCAGGGCGTGTTCCTGCTGCTCGCCCGCGCGGGCATGGACGGGGCGCCGTCGCCCGCCGACGAGGCGCTGGCACGGGCCTATGGCAGCCGCTCGCCCTCGCGCGGGCGCTGGCTGCTGACCTATATGGAGGAGCGCGGCCACCTCGTCTGCGAGGCGGATTTCCGCGGGCGCCGCGTGGTGCGCTTCCCCTCGCTGGGCTGGAAGACAGCACCGGGCGATCCCAAGGCGCTGTCGGCTTAACCTGTCTGGCCCTGGCGTAGCGCATGTGAAAACGGGCCCGTCGCCGGGCCCGTTTCCTTTCCTGCGCCCTTAGCACGCGTCGTCAGCCGCCATAGAGGTAGTTCGGCAGCCAGAGCGCGAAGTCCGGCACCGTGTAGAGCAGCACCATCGCCAGAACGACGATGAAGATGAAGGGCATCACGCCGGAGAAAATCTCGTCGATGGAGACATGCTTCGGTGCCACGCCTTTCAAGTAGAAAGGTGCCATCGCCACGGGTGGCGACAGGAACGAGGTCTGCAGGTTCAGCGCCACCAGCACCCCGAAGAAGATCGGGTCGATGCCGAAATGGTCGAGCAGCGGCAGGAAGATGGGCAGGAAGATCACGATGATCTCCGTCCATTCCAGCGGCCAGCCCAGCACGAAGATGATCACCTGGGTGAGGATCAGGAAGCCGACCGGCCCCAGATTCAGCCCCATGATGAACTCTTCCACCACGCGCTGGCCGCCGAGCAGGGCGAAGACGGCGGAGAACACCGCCGAACCCACGAACAGCCAGCACACCATCGCTGAGGCGCGCGCGGTGAGGAACACCGAGTCCTTCAGCTTTTCGAGGCTGAAGGTGCGGTAGGCCAGCGCCAGGATGATGGCGCCGAGGGCACCGATGGCGGCGGCTTCCGAAGGCGTGGCGAGGCCGAAAATGATGCAGCCGAGCACCGCGACGATCAGCGCCACCAGCGGCAGGAACGAAGTCAGCAGCGCCCAGGCGATGGTCAGGGCCGGGACGTTGCGCTCCGCCGCCGGAAGCTTGGGCGCCAGCGCCGGGTTAATCATCACCCGGATGATCACGTACGCGATGTACATGCCCGCCAGCGTGATGCCGGGGATGAAGGCGGCGGCGTAGAGCTTCACCACCGAGACGCCGGCCGTGGCGCCGTAGAGGATGAGCATCACGCTGGGCGGGATGAGGATGCCCAGGCAGCCGCCGGCGCAGACGACGCCCGAGGCGATACGCGTGTCGTAGCCGGCGCGCAGCATGGCCGGGAAGGCGAGCAGCCCCATCAGCGTGACCACCGCGCCGACGATGCCGGTCGCCGTGGCGAACAGGGCGCAGGTGATCAGCGTCGCGACGGCGAGCGAGCCGGGGATCCAGCCCGCGGCGAGCTGGATGGAGCGGAACAGCCGGTCGAGGATGTTGGCGCGCTCGATCACATATCCCATGAACAGGAACAGCGGGATCGAGATCAGCACGTCGTTGGCCATCACCGAATAGGTGCGCTGGACGAAAAGCTGGAAGATGCTGTCGCCTTGCGTGAAGTAGCCGAAGCCGACGCCCAGGGCCATCAGCGTGAAGGCGATGGGGAAGCCGAGCATCAGGAAGATCAGGAACAGCACCAGCATCAGGATGCCGAGGGCGGGATCGGAGAGAAACATCACAGGGACCCTCGGGTGGTGGAGTCACGCTCGATCACGTTGAGCGCTTCTTCGGGATTGTCCTTGGTGGCAGCCTCCTCGAGGATGATCTTCTCCATCTCCTCGACGTCGTGCAGGCGCTGCGGCCAATCGCCGGTGCGGATGCAGATGAGGCAGCGCACGACCTCGACCACGCCCTGCAGCAGCAGCATCACGCCGGTGATCGGGATGAGCGCCTTGAAGGGCCAGATCACCGGTCCCTCGGGGCTGAAGGAGGAGTGCTCGTTGAGCAGGTAGGAGAGGTAGAAATAGTTCCACCCCGAATAGATCAGCGCCAGGATGCCGGGAAAATAGAAGAGGAAATAAAGGACAAGATCGACCTTCGCCTGGGTGGTGGGCGCCCATTTCCGGTAGATGAAGTCACCGCGCACATGGCCGTTGCGCGACAGCGTGTAGGCGCCGGCCATCATGAACAGCCCGCCATACAGCATCAGGCTGACGTCGTAGGCCCAGGTGGTCGGGTCGTGCAGGACGTAGCGGCGGAACACCTCGTAGGTGATCGCCAGCATGAGAAGGACGATGCACCAGGCGAACAGCTTGCCGATGAAAGCGTTCAGCCGGTCAACGCCGAGAAGGATGGATTGCATGGGGTGGCCTCGTGGCGACGGCCTTCGACGGCTCTCGCAAGGGCCGTCTCCTGGCGCAGGCGCATGCCGGCAGGGCACCCTGCGACGCGGCGCGCGCGTCCTCCGATGCGAAGCCGATGATGACGCGATGAAAGCCCGAACGCCCCCCTCCGGGTTCGGAGAGGGGCGCGCCGCATGGCGGGTCAGGCCGTCTTGAAGAAGTGGTCGTAGGCGAACTTGGAGTCCGGCTCATATTCGAGCCGGAAGCCGACAATGCGCTTCGCCCAGTCCTTCTGGCTGTCGATGACCTTCTTGAAGACCGGGTCGGCCGAGAGGTTGGCGATTACGGCATCCCAGGCCTTGAGCTGGGTTTCGAGCACCGGCTTGGGGGTCGGCATCACCTTCACGCCGCGCGCCTTGATCGCTTCGAGGTCCTTCGAATAGCGGTCCTGCGCCTTCCACATCATGGTGGAGGAGGTGGCGTCGGCCGCGCCGCGCAGGATTTCCTGCACATCCTTCGGCAGGCCCTCGAACTTGGTCTTGTTGAACAGGATCTCGAAGCATTCGAGCGCCTGATGGTAGCTCTGGATCATGTAGACCTTGGCCACGTCCGGGAAGCCGAGCACGAGGTCGGAGGACGGGTTGTTGAACTCGGCGCCGTCCAGCAGGCCGCGGTCGATGGCGGGCACGATCTCGCCGCCGGGCACGATGGTCACGGCCGCGCCGATCTCCTTGAAGAGGTCCGCTCCGAGGCCGACGGTGCGGTACTTCATGCCCTTCATGTCGTCGGCGCTGGTGATTTCCTTCTTGAACCAGCCGAGCGGCTGGCTGGGCATCGGCCCCGTCAGCATGCCCACGACGTTGAGCTTCAGCGTGTTCTGGACGAGGTCGTCATAGAGCTCCTGGCCGCCGCCATAGCGGATCCAGCCGAGCAGCTCGTCGGCGTCCCAGCCGAAGGCCGGAGCGGTGCCGAACAGCGAGAACGCCTTGTTCTTGCCGTACCAGTAGGCGGCGACGCCGTGGCCGCCGTCGAGGATGCCCGAGGATACCGCGTCGAGCATCTGGAAGGCGGGTACCACCGAGCCGGCCGGCAGAAGCTCGAGCTCGACGCGCCCGCCGGTCATGGAGTTGACGCGCTTCACATAGTCGCCGGCGAATTCGTGGAAGATGTCCTTGTTCGGCCAGGTCGACTGGAATTTCAGCTTGATGGGTGCCTGCGCGTGCACGGCCGGAGCGGCGACGACGGTCGCGCCGGCGGCGGCAGCAGCGGTGGCGATGAAGCGGCGTCGGCTGGTGCGGACGTCGTGACGCGCGTCCACACTCTTCCCTGACGTTTCGGTCATGGGCGGTTCCTCCTATGGCGTTTCCTCTGCGGGTCATGCCCGCCGGGCGGCGATTGATCGCCTTGTCCCGATGACGCAAGGAGACGATGCCGAAACGTCAAGCGCAAGCCCAAATTCGCGGCTTTACGGTAAAATGCGTCCTACCAAAGTCGAAAGGAATGACACATCTGCGGCACGCGCCGGTGATTTTGTCATCCGCCTGTCATTCAGGCGGATTTGAACGGCGTCGATGCGGGCCTCCGCCCGTTGCCCAGAGAGGGATCTTCCATGCGCGCGACTCTTCTTGCCGGCGTGTCGGCGGCGGTCTTCGGTCTTGCTGTCTCCACGGCCTCGGCCGAGGCCCCTGACGCGGCCTTCAACCGCATCTCGACTTTCAACGTGGTGGCGAACCTGCCCGCCGGCGCCGACCCGGCCAAGTCGACCGCCGCCGAGATCATCACCTTCACCGAGGACGGCCGGACGCTGATCTACAGCGACAGCCCCGGCAAGCGCATCGGCTTCATCGACATCACCGATCCGGCGATGCCGAAGCCGGCGGGCGTCGTCGCCCTCGACGGCGAGCCCACCACCACCGTGGTGATCGGCAGCAAGGCCTATGTCGGGGTGAATACCTCGGAATCGAAAGCCAATCCTTCTGGCCATCTCGCCGTGGTCGACATCGCCTCCCGCAAGGTCGAGGACAAGATCGATCTGGGCGGCCAGCCCGATTCCGTGACCAAGAGCCCTGACGGCAGCTACCTCGCCATCGCGATCGAGAACGAGCGCGACGAGGAAGTGAACGACGGCGCCATTCCGCAGTCTCCGCCGGGTAACCTGACCTATTTCGAGGTGAAGAACGGCCGCGTCGTCGACGAGTCCAAGAAGGTGGTGGACCTGACCGGCCTCGCTGCCGTCGCGCCGGAGGATCCGGAGCCGGAATATGTCGACATCAACGCCCGCAACGAGGTGGTCGTTACGCTTCAGGAGAACAACCACGTTGTGGTGGTCGATCTGCCGACCGGCAAGGTGACCTCGCATTTCTCCGCCGGCACCGTGGACCTCGACAAGATCGACACCAAGAAGGACAAGGTGATCGACCTGTCCGGCTCGCTGAAGGCGGTGCCCCGCGAGCCCGATACCGTGCAGTGGCTCGACGAGGACCGCTTCGTCATCGCCAATGAGGGCGACTGGAAGGGCGGCTCGCGCGGCTTCAGCATCTTCGACAAGACCGGCAAGCTGCTGTTCGAGAGCGGCGCGGCGCCTGAGCATCTCGCCGTCCGGCTCGGCCACTATCCCGACAAGCGCAACAAGAAGGGCATCGAGATGGAGGGCGCGGAAGTCGCGACCTTCGCCGGCGAGCGCCTGATCTTCGTCGCGTCGGAGCGCGGTTCGCTGGTCTTCGTCTATCGCGACAAGGGCGGTGCCGAGGCGCCGGAGTTCCTGCAGGTACTGCCGGGCGGCGTGGGACCTGAGGGCCTGATCGCCATTCCGGCCCGCGACCTGTTCGTCACCGCCTCGGAGACCGATCTGCGCGAGGATGGCGGCATCGGTTCGGTCGTCACCGTCTATCAGCGTCAACCCGGCGCGAAGCCGGCCTATCCGACGATCCTTTCCGCCGACGGGACGGACGGGCTGCCGATCTGGTGGTCGGCCCTGTCGGGCTTCGCCGCCGATCCGAAGACGCCGGGCAAGCTCTACGCCGTCACCGACAGCGCTTATGCCCAGGCGCGCATCCTGACCGTCGACGCCACGGCGCTGCCGGCGGAGATCGTCGCAGCGACCGTGCTCACCAAGGGTGGCGAGCCGGCCAAGGACCTCGATCTCGAAGGGATTGCCGTGCGTCCGGAAGGCGGCTTCTGGGTGGTGTCGGAAGGCAATCCGGAGAAGAAGGAGAAGCCCACGCAGAACCTGCTGCTGCGTGTCGACGCCGACGGGGTGGTCGCGGAGGAGATCGCTCTCCCGGAAGCGCTGGCCGGGCAGGCGACCCGCTTCGGCTTCGAGGGTGTGGCGGTGGCTGGTTCGGGCGCCGACGAGACCGTATGGATCGCCGTCCAGCGCGAGTGGAAGGACGATCCCAAGGGCTTCGTGAAGCTTCTCGCCTACAAGCCGGCGGTGAAGAGCTGGAGCTACGTGCGCTACCCGCTCGACACAGTTGCCAAGGGTTGGGTCGGCCTGTCCGAGCTCACGCCTTACAAGGACGGCTTCATTGCCATCGAGCGCGACAACCAGATCGGAGTGGACGCGAAGATCAAGAAGCTGACCTTCGTCTCGCTGAAGGGCGTGACGCCGGCGCCGCTGGGCAGCGAGGCGCAGCCGCCGGTCCTTTCCAAGAGCGAGGTGAAGGACCTGCTGCCGCTGCTTCAGGCGCCGAAGGGCTATGTGCTCGACAAGGTGGAGAGCTTCGCCATCGATGCCGCCGGCAACGCCTTCATCGTCACCGACAATGACGGTGTGGACGGTTCTTCTGGGGAGACGCAGTTCATCGCTATCGGCAAGCTGGACTGAGCAGCGGAATAGGTGAGGCGGGCGCTCCGGGGCGCCCGCTTATGTTTTGAAATTACTGGGTTTTCAGTCCAGAACGGCCGCCTTGAGCAGGCAGACCATGGTAGCATGCGCGTGCTCGCTACCGAGGTTGCGGATGATGTGGCGGCGGTCGCAACGGTAGCGTAGCGTCTCACCCGCCCGCGCGGTCTCGATGATGTCGCCGCACTCCACCTGGAGCTCGCCGGAGAGCACCGACAGGCACTCCACCGAGCCGCGCTGGTGGCCGTCGGAGACCAGCTCGCCGCCCGGTTCGGCAACGAAATCAAACCATTGCAGCCATTCCACCGTCTTGATCCAGCCGGTGATGGTGAGGCGGCACTTGCCGTCCTCGGAGACCAGGATCGGCGTGTCGCCACGGGTCAGGTGCTCGACGAAGGGCTCGTCGTCGGTCGCCGCCATGAAGCGATCGATCGATACATCAAGGGCTTGCGAGAGACGCCAGACGGTTGCGAGCGTCGGGTTGGTCTCGTTGCGCTCGATCTGGCTGATGATCGACTTGGCGACGCCGGACTGTTCCGAAAGCTCGGAAAGCGAGAGATTGTAGGCCTTGCGCAGGCGCTGGATGGTGCGGCCGAGCTGGCCCGTGATGGCCTGTGCCCCGGCATCCATGCCGCCTCGATCAAGACTGCGCGTGCGGCCCGACATGCCCGCTCCTGGTTTGCGTTATGGGACATACATTTAGGTCGCCCCGGCAAGGCGGTGCAAGCGTGGTGCGGCGAGTAGCGGAATCCGTAGCGCAACAGTGCCGAAATCGGGTGCGTGCTACCTGCTACCGGATTAAGCTCGTTGCATGATGCAGAGCAACGCACTCCCCACCATCGACGACGTGGCCTCCGCCGCCGAGCGCCTTTCCGGCGTGGCGGTGCGCACGCCGCTGATCTCCTCGCCGCGCCTCGACGAGATGGTCGGGGGCCGCGTGTTCCTCAAGCCCGAGCCGCTGCAGCGCACCGGCTCGTTCAAGTTCCGCGGCGCCTATAACCGCATTTCCCGCATCCCCGAGGACCAGCGCGCCGGCGGCGTGGTGGCCTGCTCGTCCGGCAACCACGCGCAGGGCGTGGCGGCGGCGGCGACGCTGATGGGCATGCCTTCGGTCATCGTGATGCCGAAGGATGCGCCGGCGATGAAGCGGGCGCGCACCATCGCCTTCGGCGGCGAGGTGGTGGAGTACGACCGTGAGCATGACGACCGCGACGCCATCGCCGGCGAGATCGCGCGCGAGCGCGGCGCGGTGTTCGTGCCGCCCTATGACGATTTCCACATCATCGCTGGGCAGGGCACGGTAGGGCTGGAGATCGCGGAAGACCTCGCCGCGCGCGGCCTCGTGCCGGACGTGGTGGTGGCCAACGCCTCTGGCGGCGGCCTGATCTCGGGCATCGCGCTGGCGGTGAAGCATCACTTTCCCGAGGCGCGGGTGATGACCGCCGAGCCGGCCGGTTTCGACGATCATGCGCGCTCCTTCCGCTCCGGCGGGCGCGAGCGCAACAACCGGGTCACGGGCTCGATCTGCGACGCGCTGCTGGCGGCGACGCCGGGCAAGCTGACCTTCGAGATTTCCTCGCGCATCGTCGGCGAGGGCGTGTCCGCCACCGACGAGGAAGTGGCGCGGGCGGTGGCCTTCGCCTTCGAGGAACTGAAGATCGTGGTGGAGCCCGGCGGGGCGGTGGCGCTGGCCGCCGTGCTGGCCGGCAAGCTGGACCTGAAGGGCAAGGTCGCCGCCATCGTGCTGTCCGGCGGCAATGTCGACGGCGCTCTCTTCGCCCGCTGCCTCGCCGCGGCCTGAAGACCGGAGCTCAGCTCACCGCAGCCTGCTGCCGGGCGGCGTTCGCGCGGGCGTGGGCGGTCTCGATATTGCCCAGGAACTGCTCGGTGCAGGCCCGCCAGGTGAAGCGCAGCGCATAGGCGCGCGCGGCGGCGCGGTCGAGTTCGAGCGCGCCGAGGGCCGACTGCCGGAGATCGTCCGCGAGGATGCCGACCGGCGTGCCCGAAGCGGCCTCGCCGATCACGTCGCGCGGGCCGGTGACGGGGAAGGCCGCGACGGGCAGGCCGCTCGCCAGCGCTTCCAGCAGCACGATGCCGAAGGTGTCGGTCAGGCTCGGAAAGACGAAGACATCGGCCGCCGCGTAGATGCGGGCCAGCGCCTCGCCTTCCTTCAGCCCGAGGAAATGCACGTTGGGGTGCCGCGCCTGAAGCTCGGCACGGGCCGGACCCTCGCCGACCACCACCTTGCTGCCGGGCAGGTCGAGATCGAGGAAGGCGGAGATGTTCTTCTCGACCGCCACCCGGCCCACCGAGAGGAAGATGGGGCGCGGCAGGTCGCGCACGAGGCCGTCGAGTTCCTCATAGGGGCGTGGGCGGAACAGCTCCGCATCGACGCCGCGCGACCAGCGCATGATGTTGCGGAAGCCGCGCTCGCGCAGTTCGGCCTCCAGCGTGGGGGTGGAGACCATCACCCCGGCGCCGGCATTGTGGAAGCGCCGCAGCCACGCATAGGACAGTGCCTCCGGCACCGGCGCGCGGGCCGAGAGATATTCCGGGAAGCGCGTGTGGTAGCTGGTGGTGAAGCTCTGCCCGCGCCCGAGGCAGACGCGCCGAGCCATCAGGCCGATGGGGCCTTCGGTGGCGATGTGCACGAAATCGGCGCCGATCTCGTCCATGCGGCGCGCCACGCGGCCGGGCGTGGCGAGAGCGAGGCGGATCTCGCGATAGGTCGGCATCGGCACGGTGCGGAAATCGAGCGGGGTGAGGAAGTCGATGCGCGCACCCAGCGTCGCGGCCTCGCGCGCCGTGTTCTGCAGCGAGCGGACGACTCCGTTCACCTGCGGGAGCCAGGCATCCGTCGCGATGAGAATGTGCATCAGGCAGCGACCTTCGGCCGTTCGAGCAGCAATGGCGCGTTCACCCGCGCCCGGGTGTGGCGGGCCCAGTCGATCAGCTCGAAGCGGCCATCCTCGTGCTCGACGATCGCCGTGCAGCTTTCGACCCAGTCGCCGCAGTTAAGATACTGGACGCCGAAGCCATCGTGAATGACGGCGTGATGGATGTGGCCGCAGATCACGCCGTCCACCTTGTGGCGGCGGGCCTCGGTCGCCACGGCTTCCTCGAAGCGGCCGATGAAGTTGACCGCGTTCTTCACCTTCAGCTTGGCCCACTGGCTCAGAGACCAATAGGGAAAGCCGAGCTTGCGCCGTATCCAGTTGAGATAGGTGTTGATGCCGAGCGCGGCGGTGTAGGCGCCGTCGCCGAGGAAGGCGAGCCATTTGGCGTGGCGGACCACGACGTCGAACACGTCGCCGTGGATGACGAGGTAGCGCTTGCCGTCGGCGGCTTCGTGGACCGCCGTGTCGACCACCTCGATGCCGCCGAAATGATTGCCGTAATAGTCGCGAAGGAATTCATCGTGGTTCCCCGGGAGGTAGACGATGCGCGCGCCCTTGCGGCCCTTTCGCAGCAGCTTCTGCACCACGTCGTTGTGGGCCTGCGGCCAGTACCAGCCGGAGCGCAGGCGCCAGCCGTCCACGATGTCGCCGACGAGGTAGATGCTGTCCGCGTCGTGGTAGCGCAGGAAATCCAGCAGCAGATCGGCCTGGCACCCCTTGGTGCCGAGATGGATGTCGGACAGGAAGAGGCTGCGGTACCGGCGCGCCTCGGGTGCGTCGTTCACCTCGGAAGCCATCTCGGTCATGCCCTCCAGCGGGCCCGGCGATGCGTTCATGAGCGGACATAAGCCCGACTCGCATCACGCTTTTATGACGGATGCTGCGCCGCAGCGCCGTTGAGTCCGCGAGGGCAGGAGGCTCACATGAAGAGCATCGCCACACTGGCGGCGACGAGCGCGGCCATCACGTAGTTGACGATGCGCTGCTGGCCGGGCGTCGCGAGCAGGCGGGCGAGCAGGGCGCCGAAGCCGGCCCACAGGCACAGGCTCGGGAAGGTGACGATGCCGGAGACGGCGGCGATCATCGCCACCTCGGCGAACAGGCGCTCCCCGCCCACGGTGGTGAAGGCCGGGACCATACTGAGCGCGAGGGTCCATGCCTTCGGGTTGACCCACTGGAACAGCGCCGATTGCAGCAGTGTCATCGGCTGCTCCATGGCGGTGCCGCCGCCGGGTCCGCCGGCATTGGCGATCTTCCAGGCGAGATAGAGCAGATAGAGCGAGCCGACGACCTTGAGCGTCTGGTGCATGTAGGGGATCGCCATGAACAGCGTTCCCAGCCCCATGCCGATGGCGACGATCATGACCGTGAAGCCGACGGTGACGCCCCAGATCTGCGGCAGGGTGCGCCGGAAGCCGAAGGCGGCGCCCGAGCCGGCCGAGATCATGTTGTTGGGGCCCGGCGTGAGCGCGCCCGCGAGGGCGAACAGGAACAGGGGTAGGAACGGGCTCGGCACGGGAGACTCCTCGGCCCGCCGGCGGCGCCGGCTCGGGCCGCGCAGAGCTAGAGCGCCGGTTCGCCGGGCGCAACCCGAAACGGCGCGGCCTCGCCGGCAAAAGAAAGACGCCGCCGGCAGGGAGCCGGCGGCGCGTGTCGTGGGCGGGCGCGCGATGCGCCGGGCGATGTCGTCAGTGGGCGACGAGCAGCGGCACCGGCGGCTCGGTGAGCAGGGAGGCGGTGACGCCGCCGAGCACCATCTCGGCAAGGCGGGAGCGGCTGTAGACGCCCATCACCAGCAGATCGGCCTTGAACTTCTGCGCCTCGTTGGCGATGGCGGTGCCGACCGGGCTCTCGACCGCGTGGCGGTGGCGGGCGTTCACGCCATGGGTGGCGAGATAGGCGGCGAGGCGGGCACCGGATTCGGCGACCGAGGCGTCGCCTTCCTCGATGGTGAGCACTTCCACCTCTTCGGCGGTGGCGAGCAGGGGCAGGGCGAAGCGCACCGCATGGCCGGCCTCGCGCGAGGGCTTCCAGGCCACGAGCACGCGCCCGATGCGGGCCGGCACCGGCTTGCCGGTCGGCACCACCGCCACCGGGCCGTTGCAGGCGAGGGCGAGGTGCTCGGGCAGGGTGGCCGCGAGCTGGTCGTCCACCGTGCCGTAGGGCGTCTCGCTGACCACGGTGACGTCGGCGAAGGTCACTTCATTGCGGAGCGCGGAAGTGACCTCGCCCTCGACCGTCTGCCAGGTGGTGGCCACGCCGGCCGCGGCGGCGGCCTGCTCGAAGTGGGCCTTGAGGCCGGCTTCCTTCTGCCTGGCCTCGTGCACCAGCTCGTTGACGTAGATGGAGAGGGCACGGCCGACGCGCGGCACGCCGGCGGGATAGAGCGTGTAGATCGCCTTCAGCGCGGCGCCGGACTGGCGGGCCAGGGCGACGGCGAAGGCGAGGCGATCATCGAACCCCGAGTCGGGCGCGGCGTGCAGGAGGACGGTACGGATGGACATGGGCGCTTCTCTCCGATGGCGGGAAGTTCTTGGTTTTGACGTAAGGTCACAACGGCGGTGATGAGAATTCGGAAAACCACGATCCGCAAGAGGCATTAGGTATTTTCGATACCGTATCGCGGCGATGACCGCCATGCCTTCGCGCGCGCACTTCACGACCTCGCGAACGCGACCTCCGGCCGATTGCGATTGTTTTGAGCACCAATAAGGTGGCCCCGGGACGTGCTGCGTCGCAGCACGGGAGTGAGGGAGCATTCCATGGTTCGTCGCCTGACGGCTGCCACCGCAGTCGCCATGTTCGCCGTCGTCGCCGCCACCGCGGTCGTCGCGCAGTCCGATGTCGTCAAGCAGCGCCAGGCGGTGCTGAAGGAGTTCGGCACCCTGACCCGCCCGGTGGGCGGCATGCTGCGCGGAAGCGCCGCGTTCGACCTCGCGGCGGTGCAGGCGGCGCTCGACGCCTACATCAAGGGCGCCAAGGCGCTGCCGGGCCTGTTCCCCGAGGGCTCGGGCCCCGGCGCGGGGACCGATGCGCTGGCGGCGGTGTGGAAGGACAAGGCCGATTTCGACGCCCGCTTCGCCAGGTTCGAGGCCGACGCCACCGCCGCGCGGGCGGCGATCACCGACGAGGCGAGCTTCAAGGCCAACATGCCCGGCGTGCTGCGCAGCTGCGGCGGCTGCCACGATGTCTATCGCCAGAAGAGCTGACGTGACCGCCTCCGCCGAATCGCCGGCGCGCGTGCTGGCGTGGGACCTGCCGACGCGGCTGGCCAAATGGCTGCTGGCCGCGCTGGTGGGGCTCGCCTTCGCCAGCAAGTACTACGGCGATATCGGGCTCGTCTGGCACCAGTGGAACGGGCTCGCCATCCTCGTGCTGGTGGTGTTCCGGCTGTTCTGGGGAATCGTCGGCGGCTCGACGGCACGCTTTGCCGGCTTCCTGCGCGGGCCGGGCGCGGTGGCCGCCTATGCGGCGAGCCTGCTGCGCGGGCGCCCGCAGCATTTCCTCGGCCACAGTCCCGCCGGGGGATGGATGGTCGCGGCGCTGCTGGCGCTGGTGGCGGCGCAGGGCCTGACCGGGTTGTTCACCAGCGACGACATCGTGGTCTACGGGCCGATGACGGCGGTGGCGAGCGACGCCACCATCGCCAGCGCCTCGGCATGGCACCAGCGGCTCTACCCGTTCCTGCTGGCCCTGATCGGCCTGCACGTGGCGGTGAACGTCGCCTATTCGCTGTTCGGGCGGGACAATCTGATCGCCGCCATGATCACCGGCCGCAAGCCGGCCGGGAGCTTCGTCGACCGCGCGCCGGCGACGCCGGGGGCGATCGGCAGGGCGCTGGCGTGCCTCGCGGCGGCGATTGCCGTCGTGTTCGGCGGCATCGCGCTGGCGGGGGGCGATCCCTTCCCGTGAAATATAGGAGTCCGACCCGCTTGCGGGCGGGCCGGACTCGTGCTCCATGGCGCCACCATGCACGCGCTCAAGGGCATCGCGCTTCAGATCTGCGCGACGTTCCTTTTCACCATCATGTCGGCCCTTGTCCGCATCGTCTCGGATCGCGTTCCGACCGGCGAAGTGGTCTTCTCGCGCTCGTTCTTCGCCCTGTTCCCGCTGATGGCGCTGCTGGCGTGGCGCGGCGAGATCAGCGCGGCGATACGCACCGCCCATCCTCTCGGCCACATCGTGCGCGGCACCATCGGCGTCTGCGCCATGGGGCTCGGCTTCGCGGCGCTGGCGCGGCTTCCACTCGCCGACGTGACGGCGATCGGCTTCACAGCGCCGCTTCTCACCGTGGTACTGGCGGCGATCTTCCTGCGCGAGCGGGTGCAGATCTATCGCTGGGCGGCGGTGACGGTAGGCCTCGGCGGCGTGGTGGTGATGCTGTGGCCGCATATGTCGGGTGCGCTCGACAGCGTCGAGCAGGTGCTCGGTGCGACCTTCGCGCTGGTCGCCGCCGGCTGCACGGCAGGCGCGATGATCCAGGTGCGCCGGCTGACGCGGACCGAGACCACGCCCGCCATCGTGTTCTATTTCCAGGCGCTGGCGGCGGTGGCGGGGCTGGCGACGGCCGGCTGGGGCTGGGTGGTGCCAAGCGTGAGCGAGGCCGTGCTGCTGGTGACCATCGGCGTGCTCGGCGGCATCGGCCAGATCCTGCTCACCGAGAGCTACCGCTACGCGCCGGCTTCGGTCGTCGCGCCCTTCGCCTATTCGGCCATGCTGTGGTCGCTGCTGCTCGGCTTCATCCTGTTCGCCGAGATTCCGCCGCTGCTCGTGGTTATCGGCGCGGCCATCGTGATCGGCGCCGGCCTCTTCGTCATCTGGCGCGAACGCCAGCTCGGCATCGAGCGGCGCCGGGAGGAGGAGGCTGCGACGCCGCCTTCGGGGCCGGCGGCCTGACGCCTCAGAACGCCTTGAAGGTGATGATGGTCCGGGTGTCGAGGATGCCCGGGAACTGCTGCACCTTGGCGTTGACGAAATGCCCGATGTCCGTGTCCTCGGGGACGTAAAACTTCACCAGCAGGTCGAACTCGCCGGCGGTCGAGTAGATCTCCGAGGCGATCTCGGCGTCGGCGATGGCGTTCGCTACCTCATAGGAGCGGCCGAGGTGGCATTTGATCTGCATGAAGAAAGGGACCATCGCGACCTTCCGGCTTCGGGGCGGGAGGCCGATAAGGAACAGAAGCCCGGTTCGCGCGCAACCCCTCCGCGCTTCGGCGCGCGCTTGCGCCGGGGGACGGCTTCGCCTATTTCGCGAGAACGATCACGTTGGGGTGCCCATCCGCCGCAAGGCGCGCGGGCTGAGAGGCGTCTTGCCAACCCACGAACCTGATCCGGGTCATGCCGGCGGAGGAAACGGATCGCGCACGCCCGGGGCGGAGGACCGTCCGGGCGGAGACGCTCCCGGCCTTCACGCGGCGAGGGAGGCGTTGAGATGGGCGGTTCCACACCGATCGCGGTAACGATAGCGGGTTCCGATTCCGGCGGCGGTGCCGGCATCCAGGCGGACCTCAAGACCTTCTCCGCGCTGGGCGTCTACGGCGCCAGCGTCATCACCGCGCTGACGGCGCAGAACACGCTCGGCGTGACCGGCATCCACGATGTTCCGCCCGCCTTCATCGCCGCGCAGATCGATGCCGTGTTCTCCGACCTCGCGGTCGACGCGGTGAAGATCGGCATGCTCTCCCGGCCCGAGGCCATCGAGGCGGTGGCGGCGGGCCTCGCGCGGCACGGCCAGTCCACGGTCGTGCTCGACCCGGTGATGATCGCCGCGTCCGGCGACCGGCTGCTGGTGCCGGAGGCGGTGGAATCGCTGCGGTCGCTGCTGCTGCCCCGCGCGCTGCTGATCACCCCCAACCTGCCGGAGGCGGCGGCGCTGCTCGACGAGGCGCCGGCCGAAAACCTCGCTCAGGTGCGCGGGCAGGCCGAGCGGCTCAAGGCGCTGGGGCCGCGCGCGGTGCTGATCAAGGGCGGCCACGGCGAGGGGCCGGAGAGCACCGACGTGCTGCTTGACGAGGGCGGCTTCTTCGAGCTGAGCGCGCCGCGCGTCTCGACCCGCAACACGCACGGCACGGGCTGCACGCTATCCTCAGCGATCGCCGCCGGCCTTGCCAAGGGCCTGCCGCTGCGGGCGGCGGTGGAAGGGGCGAAGGACTACCTGACCCGCGCGCTCGCCCGCTCGGAGGAGCTGGAGATCGGGCGGGGCCACGGGCCGGTGCACCACTTCCACGCCTGGTGGTGAGCGCTTCGCGCTCGTAAGAGGGGAGCGGGACTGCTATCGAGGCGGCGATTTCCGCGAGTCGTCTCGTGCCCCTCATCGCCCCGCGCCACGCCATCGCCTCCGTCTATGCCGGGCTGTTCTTCGGCATCGGCGTCTTCATGCCGTTCTTCCCGATCTGGCTGGAGGGGCGGGGCTTCGACGCGGCGATGATCGCGCTGGCGCTCGCCGTGCCGCAGACGGTGCGCCTGCTCACCATGCCGCTGGGCGGCGTGCTGGCCGACCGCAGCGGCCGGCCGCGCGCCACGCTGATCGGCTACGCGCTGGCGACGGCCTTGTGCTTTGCCGGCATCGCGATCGCCCCGAATGCCACGTTCATCCTCATCGGGCTCGGTCTCACCGCCATCTTCTGGCAGCCGAGCCTGCCGGTTCTCGATGCCTATGCGGTGGCGCGGCGGCGCGAGGGAATTCTGGACTACGGGCGGGTGCGGCTGTGGGGCTCCATGGCCTTCATCGGCGGCAACCTCGTCGCCGGCGCGCTGCTGGGCGGGGTGGTCTTCGGGCAGGTGCCGCGCGACGCGGTGATCTGGCTCATCGTCGGGGCGAGCGTCGCGGCGGCGCTGGCGGCGGCGACGCTGGAGGAGGTGAAGGCGCCGCCGCGGCAGGAGGAAGGCCCGCCGGGCGGCGGGCTGGCGGGCCTCGCGCCGGTGCTGCTGGTCGGCATGGCGGCGGCGGCGCTGGCGCAGGGGTCCCATGCGGTGCTCTACGCCTTCGCCTCGATCCACTGGCACGCCAGGGGGCTCTCCGACACCGTCATCGGCCTCCTGTGGTCGCTCGGCGTCATCGCCGAGGTGGTGCTGTTCCATTTCGGCACGCGGGTGACGCGCCGGCTCGGGGCGGAGCGCCTGCTGCTGCTGGGCGGGGCGACCGGCGTGCTGCGCTTCGGCGCCATGGCCTTCGACCCGCCGACCGCCCTGCTGCTGCTGTTGCAGCCGCTGCACGCGGTGACGTTCGGCTGCACCTATCTCGGCACGGTGGAGCTGGTGGCGCGCCATGCGCCGCCGGGGCGCGGGGCGAGCGTGCAGGCGATGGCGGCGTGGGCGACGGCCATCGCCATGGCCGGGGCGACGCTGGCTTCCGGCCCGCTCTGGCAGGCCTTCGGAACGCGCGCCTTCCTCGCCTCGGCGGCCTTCGGCGCGCTGGGGGCGCTGCTCGCCCTCGTCGCCGGCCGGATGCGCGACGACCGGACCGGAGCCGGCTAGCCCCAGAGAGCGGGTTCGGGCGGATGGACCACGCTGCCCTCATAGCGCAGGGACGGCGTGCGGTCGGCGGCCAGCAGCAGCGGGCCGTCGAGATCGACCACCCGGGCGAGCGGGGTGAGCAGGAGGGCCGGGGCCATGGCGAGCGAGGTCGCCACCATGCAGCCGACCATGATGTCGAGGCCGGCCGCCTGCGCGGCGCGGGCGAGCGCCACCGCCTCGGTGAGGCCGCCCGTCTTGTCCAGCTTGATGTTGAGCGCGTCGTAGCGGCCGATCAGGCCCGGCAGGCTGTCGAGGCCGTGTGCGCTCTCGTCGGCGCAGACCGGGACCGGGCGGGCGATCCGGCCGAGAAGCGCATCGTCGGCGGCGGGCAGGGGCTGCTCGACCAGCTCGACGCCGACCTTCTCGCAGGCGGTGAGGTTGGCGACGAGGTTGGCGGCGGTCCAGCCCTCATTGGCGTCGACGATCAGCCGCACGCCGGGCACGGCCGCGCGGATGGCGGTGAGGCGCTCGGGATCGCCTTCCGCGCCGAGCTTCAGCTTGAGCAGCTCGTGCCCGCACGTGGCGGCGGTGTCCGCCATGCCCTGCGGCGTGCCGAGGCTGATCGTGTAGGCGGTGACCACCGGTTTCGGCGTCGGCAGGCCGGCGAGCTCGTGCACGCGGACGCCGGCACGCTTGGCCTCGAGGTCCCACATCGCGCAGTCGAGCGCGTTGCGCGCCGCGCCGGCCGGCAGCACGGCCTGTAGCGCCTCGCGGGTGAGGCCGGCGGCGACGGCGCCCTCGAGGGCGGTCAAAGCGGCCGTCACACCTTCCACGCTTTCGCCATAGCGCGCATAGGGCACGCATTCGCCGCGGCCGACTAAGGCGCCGTCACGCAGGGTCGCGGTGACGACGGCGGCTTCGGTCTTCGAGCCGCGGGCGATGGTGAAGCTGCCGCGGATGGGGAAGCGTTCCGGGGTGACGAGGAGCTCGGTCATGGCCAAGAAGAGGTGGGAGGAGCCGCGAATCGCGCGATGGGTTCGGAGCATAATGCTGACCGGCCGCAGGCAGGCGTCGCCGCGAAAGCACAGTGGCGGGCATTAAGCGGCCGATCCGCCATCATAAATTCGTTTCGAGGGCCGGACGGCTCGACGACCCGGACCCTCACCGCTATGAAACACATAGGGAATCTGGCGATTGGCGGCTTCGTTCCGTTGAAGGTGCCGTCAGGGAAGGAAACCGATCTTGGGAGCCGCTGAAGCGCCGCTTCTGGCCACCGCCCGCAATGGCCGCGAACTCGTGTTCGTGGGCAATGGCCGCTGGGTGGCCGGGCAGGGCCGGGCGCTGGAGGGCAGCGTCGATTCGGCGCTCGGCGAGGTGACGGCGGCGCAGACCGAGACGGCGCGGCTCGACCTTTCCGGCGTGCGCCTGTTCGACACGCTCGGCGCGGTGGTGCTGGACCGGCTGCTGCGCGGGCTCGACGCGGCCGGGGTGCGCTACCAGATCGTCGGGCTGGAACAGCGCTTCCGCCCGCTGCTCGACGAGATCATCAAGGGCTGCCACGAGGTTCCCCCGCGCAAGAAGCCGCTCAACCCGCTGGTCGGCGGCCTCTACGTCACCGGCCGCACGGTGGTCGCCACCGGCAAGGACGCGCTGGCGCTGCTGTCGTTCATCGGCGCGGTGATCACATCGTTCCTGCGCGTGATCGTGCGCCCGCACACCTTCCGCTGGACGTCGATGATCTATCACCTCGAACGCACCGGGCTGCGCGCGGTGCCGATCGTGGCGCTGATCACCTTCCTCATCGGCTGCATCATCGCGCAGCAGGGCATCTTCCATTTCCGCAAGTTCGGCGCGACGACCTATGTGGTCGACATGGTGGGCATCCTCACGCTGCGCGAGCTGGGCGTGCTGATCGTCTCCATCATGGTGGCGGGCCGTTCGGGCAGCGCCTTCACCGCGGAGCTCGGCTCCATGCGCATGCGCGAGGAGGTCGACGCGCTGCGGGTGATGGGCTTCGACCCCAACGAGGTGCTGGTGCTGCCGCGCCTCGTGGCACTGATCATCGCCGTGCCGCTGCTGACCTTCATCGGCAATATGTGCGCGCTGTTCGGCGGCGGGCTGGTGGCCTGGCTCTATGGCGACATCTCGCCGGAGATCTTCATCAACCGGCTGCGGGAGGCCATCGCCCTCAACACCTTCGAGGTCGGCATGATCAAGGCGCCGTTCATGGCCGCCATCGTCGGCCTAATCGCCTGCATGGAGGGCATGCGGGTGGGCGGCAGCGCCGAATCGCTCGGCGCGCACACCACCGCCTCGGTGGTGAAGGCGATCTTCCTCGTGATCGTGGTGGACGGCCTGTTCGCCATGTTCTTCGCCGCGATCGACATGTGAGGCGCGCGGTGCAGGCCGAAGGCGAAACCACACGGAACGGCAGCACGGCGGGGCGGGAGGTGGCACCCGGCGAGCCGATCATCCGCGTCCGCGACGTGGTGGTCGGTTTCGGCGACCGCATCATCCTCAACGGCCTGTCGCTCGACGTGATACGCGGCGAGATTCTCGGCTTCGTCGGTGCCTCCGGCGGCGGCAAGTCGGTGCTGACGCGGACCATTCTCGGGCTGGTGCCGAAGCGCTCGGGCACCGTCGAGGTGTTCGGGCAGGACCTCGACACGCTCAGCTATGCCGAGCGCCGGCAGCTGGAGCGGCGCTGGGGCGTGCTGTTCCAGCAGGGGGCGCTGTTCTCCTCGCTGAGCGTGCGGCAGAACATCCAGTTTCCGATGCGCGAATATCTCGATCTTTCCCCGGCGCTGATGGACGAGCTGACCATCGCCAAGCTGGAAATGGTGGGCCTCGCGCCGGATGTCGCGGAGAAGGCGCCGTCGGAGCTTTCAGGCGGCATGATCAAGCGCGTGGCGCTCGCCCGCGCCCTCGCGCTCGACCCGGAAATCCTGTTCCTCGATGAGCCCACATCGGGTCTCGACCCCATCGGGGCCGGGGAGTTCGACGATCTGATCGCGACATTGCAGCAGACTTTGGGGCTGACGGTATTCATGGTAACCCACGATCTCGACAGCCTTCATACGGTCTGCGATCGCATTGCGGCGCTCGGCGAGGGCAAGATCATCGCAGTCGGACCGATCGAAACCATGCTGGCGTCGAAGCATCCCTGGGTTTCCGCCTATTTCCACGGCAAGCGGGCGCGCGCCGCCGGCTTCGGGCAAGAGGAGGCGCGCTGAGGCCGACATGGAGACACGCGCCAACTATATCATTATCGGCCTGTTCACGCTTCTGGTCGTCGCGGCGGGATTCCTGTTCGTCTGGTGGTTCACCGGATCGAACAGCCGCGGGCCGCGCGTTTCCTACGACGTCGTGTTCAGCGGGGTCGTCAGCGGGCTGCAGACCGGCTCGGCGGTGACCTTCAACGGCATTCCGGTCGGCGAGGTGACGGGGCTGCGCATCGATCCGCAGGACCCGCGCAAGGTGATCGCCACCATCGCCGTGCAGCCCAGCACGCCGGTCAAGTCGGATACTCGCGCCAATCTCGATTCGCAGCTGCTCACCGGCCTCGCCTCGGTCGGGCTGGTCGGCGGGTCGACGCAGGCCCAGCCGCTGCCGACGCCGCCCGAGGGCGGACTGCCGACCATCGACGCCAACACCTCGGCGGTGCAGGACCTCATGCGCTCGGCCCGCGAGGTGCTGGGCCGGATCGGCGACATCGCCACGCGGGTGGACGACCTGATCAAGGCCAACGACTCCAAGATCGCCTCGGTGATCGACAATGTCGACAAGTTCAGCAAGGCGCTGGGCGACAACGCCGGCAGCGTCGACAGCTTCCTCAAGCAGGTGGGCGGGGCGGCCGAGCAGATCAGCCGGCTATCGGACAATCTTGACAAGGTCGTCACCTCCTTCGATCCGAAGAAGGTGGGCAACACGGTGGACGACATCAGTCGCTTCACCGCCCAGCTCGACAAGATGGCGGCGAAGTTCGACACGATCCTCGACAACGTGAACGCGATGACCACGAGCGAGGAAGGCAAGGGCATGTTCAGCGAGATCACCAGCGCCGCCGCCGAGGTGCGCAAGCTGGCCGCGAATCTCGACACGCGCACCGCCGAGCTTTCCGTCAACCTCAACAAGTTCACGGGGCCGGGCCTGCGCCAGTACGAGGCGCTGGCGGTGGACGGACGGCGCACCCTGTCCGAGATCGAGCGGGTTTTCCGCAACTTCGAACGCAACCCGCGCCAGTTCATCTTTGGCGGGACAAACGTCCCCAGCTACAGTGGGCGCTAGTCGATGGGGCTCTGGGGAACTCACGGGGGCAGGGGAGCAAACGTGACCTTTGACGAGACCGGTCGCAGCAAGCCGGGACACAGGCTTGCCGCGTGCGCCAGCGTGCTGGCTGTTGCCCTGACGCTGGGTGGATGCGGCGCGCTGCTCGCCGGCGGCGACAAATCGGTGCCGACCTTCGACCTGACGGCTCCCGGAGACTTCAGCGCGCCACGCCGCGGTACGGGACTGCTGGTGATCGGCCCGCCGAGCGCGCTGCAGGTGCTGGATACCGAGCGGATCGTCGTCGAGCCGGCGCCGGGCCAGATCACCTATCTCGACCGTGCCCAGTGGAGCGACCGCCTGCCGGCGCTGTTCCAGGCGCGGCTGATCGAGTCCTTCGAGAACGGCAATCGCGGCCGCTCGGTCGGGCGTGCGGGCGACGGGCTCAGCGCCGACTACACGCTCCTGTCGGACCTCCGTGCCTTCGGGCTGCGTACCTCGGACGGGAGTGCCGAGGCCGTGGTCGAGGTGTCGGTGAAGATCGTCGCCAGCAGCACGGGCCGGATCGCCGCGGCCGAGGTGTTCAGGGCCACGGCGCCGGCCGCCTCCACGAGCGGGCCCGATGCGACACGGGCTATCGACGCGGCCTCGGACGAGGTGTTCGTCGAGATCGTGCGCTGGGCATCGAGTCGTTTCTGAGGGTTACGGCCGATTCTTGAAGTGGAGGACGAGCCCGGCTTCGGCCGGGCTTTTTGTTATCGGTACGGGTGCCCAGATCCTCTCGATCTGTGTGTGTGCGGATCTTTCGACGGAAACAAAAAAGGCGCGGCTCGCGCCGCGCCTTTCTGCATTCGAAGGCAATTCGACTTCGATCAGAAGTCCATCCCGCCCATGCCGCCGCCCGCTGAAGTCGGCTAATGCCGACTTCAGGTTTCTGGCGTTTCGCCGGGCGGCTTCGGTGGGCGTCCTCAGAAGTCCATGCCGCCCATGCCGCCGCCCGGCATGGCCGGGGCGGGAGCGGCCTTCTTCGGCAGCTCGGCGATCATCGCCTCGGTGGTGATGAGCAGCGAGGCGACCGAGGCCGCGTTCTGCAGAGAGGAGCGCAGGACCTTGGCCGGGTCGATGACGCCCGCCTTGAACATGTCCACATACTCGCCCGACTGCGCGTTGAAGCCGTAGGCGTAGGTGTCCTTCTCAAGGATCTTGCCGACGATCAGGGAGCCGTCCTCGCCAGCATTGCTGGCGATCTGACGGGCCGGGGCCTGAATGGCGCGGCGCACGATGTCGACGCCGGTCTTCTGGTCGGGATTGGCGGTCTTGATACCGTCCAGCGCCTTGGTGGCACGCAGCAGGGCGACACCGCCGCCCGGCAGGATGCCTTCCTCGACGGCTGCGCGGGTGGCGTGCAGCGCGTCGTCCACGCGGTCCTTCTTCTCCTTGACCTCGACCTCGGTGGCGCCGCCGACGCGGATCACCGCGACGCCGCCCGCGAGCTTGGCCAGACGCTCCTGGAGCTTCTCACGGTCGTAGTCCGAGGTGGTCTCCTCGATCTGCGCCTTGATCTGCGCGACGCGGCTCTCAATGTCCTTCTTGGCGCCGGCGCCGTCGACGATGGTGGTGTTCTCCTTCTCGATCACCACCTTCTTGGCGCGGCCGAGCATGGCGAGGGTCACCGTGTCGAGCTTGATGCCGAGATCGTCGGAGATCGCGGTGCCGCCGGTCAGGATGGCGATGTCCTGCAGCATGGCCTTGCGGCGGTCGCCGAAGCCCGGCGCCTTCACGGCCGCGACCTTCAGGCCGCCGCGCAGCTTGTTGACGACGAGCGTGGCCAGGGCCTCGCCCTCGACGTCCTCGGCGATGATCAGCAGCGGCTTGGAGGTCTGCACGACGGACTCGAGGACCGGCAGCAGCTCCTGAAGGCCGGAGAGCTTCTTCTCGTGGATGAGGATATAGGGGTCCTCGAACTCGACCCGCATCTTCTCGGCATTGGTGATGAAGTAGGGCGAGAGGTAGCCGCGGTCGAACTGCATGCCCTCGACGACGTCGAGCTCGGTGTCGGCGGTCTTGGCTTCCTCGACGGTGATAACGCCCTCGTTGCCGACCTTTTGCATCGCCTCGGCGAGGAACTTGCCGACATCGGCGTCGCCATTGGCGGAGATGGTGCCGACCTGGGCGATCTCGGCGTTGGAGGTGACCTTGCGGGCGTTCTTCTTCAGGTCGGCGACGATCGCCTCGACGGCGAGGTCCACACCGCGCTTGAGGTCCATCGGGTTCATGCCGGCGGCGACCGACTTGGCGCCTTCCTTCACGATGGCCTGGGCCAGCACGGTGGCGGTGGTGGTGCCGTCGCCGGCGAGGTCATTGGTCTTCGAGGCCACTTCGCGCACCATCTGGGCGCCCATGTTCTCGAACTTGTCCTCGAGCTCGATCTCCTTGGCGACGGTGACGCCGTCCTTGGTGATGCGCGGGGCGCCGAAGCTCTTCTCGATGACGACGTTGCGGCCCTTCGGGCCGAGCGTGACCTTCACCGCGTTGGCGAGAATGTCGACGCCGCGCAGCATCTTCTCGCGCGCGTCGCCAGCGAACTTAACTTCCTTGGCAGACATGTTTCTTTCTCCGGTGAAGCGTTGCGAGCAGCGTCAGGGCTGCCTCACGCGGCCTTCTTGGCCGCGGTGGTGCCTTCCAGCACGCCGAGAATGTCGGCTTCCTTCATGATGAGGTAATCGACGCCGTCGATCTTGACCTCGGTGCCCGACCACTTGCCGAACAGCACGCGGTCGCCGGCCTTGAGGTCGGGCGGCACGAGCTTGCCGGCCTCGTCGCGGCCGCCGGGGCCGACGGCGACGACCTCGCCCTGCGAGGGCTTTTCCTTGGCGGTGTCGGGAATGATGATGCCGCCCGCGGTCTTCTCTTCCGCATCGATGCGCTTGACCACGACCCGGTCATGCAGGGGACGGAACTTCATCGGTTCTCTCCAAATCCTGAACGATCGCTTGATCCGGCAAGGCGCGGCTGGCGAGGACATGCGCCCCACGTTCCCGGCGGCTTGCCGTGGGGACATCTAGGCGGCGGGAAAATGCCGCGCAAGGTGCGCCCGGGAAAAAATTAGCAGTCATCAGCGGTGAGTGCCAACGGTTAATCCGCCGCTTTGTCAGCACTCCGTCGTCTATGCTGCCAAGGCATTGATATCGAAGGTTAATTTAGAAATTAACCTTGCCGAAGGACGGGGCTGGCCGCACAATCGGATTCGTTCGCGAAAGGAGGTTCCGCATGGCAGGACATGGGGCATCGCCGCAGGGCGTGGCGTCGCAGGGAGCGGTATCGGAGGATTTCCGCCGGCAGCTCGCAGGCTACGGGCTGACCACCGCGCAGATCCTCTACCGCATGCCGGATCATCCGGCGATCCTGCAAACCTATCTCTGGCAGCACTACGACCTGTGCCCGCATTTTCCCGAGCTGAACCGTTTCCTGGAGTTCTGGAAGCGGGAGCTGGAGGGGCCGCTGCACTCGGTGACCATCGCCCATGCACGGCTCGTCAAGCCGGCGGAATTGCGCAGCGTGGACGGCGTGTTCCGCCTGAACTGAGCCGATATCACCAACGGGCCTTTTGACCGGGCTGCCCTCTTCTTGTCGCTTCCGACGTGCTATGAGGGCGGCGAAATGGGTGCCGCCCCCGGTGTCCGTATCGGAAGCAGGCACCTGGTCAGGCCCTTGGATCATCGCTCACCGCGCACGTCGGAGCTGCTCTCCGCGATCGTCACCGCCCATTCGGCGGAACGCATCGGCGTGGGCGAGATCGTGCACGCCCTGCGCAACCGCGCCTTCGGCCTGTCGATCCTGCTGCTCGGCCTGCCCAACTGCCTGCCGATGCCGCCGGGCCTGCCGGTCATCTGCGGCGTGCTGCTGTGTCTCGTCGGCGTGCAGATGGTGATGGGGCGCGATGAGCTCTGGCTGCCGCGCTGGCTGGCAAACCGGACGATCTCGCGCGCGCTGCTGGAGAAGATCGTCAACGGCTCGCTGAAATGGATCCGCCGCTTCGAGGGCTATTCGCGCCCGCGGCTGCCCTATTTCTCCTCGCCGTCGGCGCGCTTCGTGCTGGGCGGCATGGTGGTGCTGCTCGGCCTGCTGCTGCTGCTGCCGATCCCGATCTTCGGCAATCTGCCGCCGGGCATCGCCGTCGTCATCCTCGGCCTCGGGCTGGTGGAGCGCGACGGCGTGTTCATCGCCGCCGGCGTCGTCGCCACGCTGATCAGCCTCGGCGTCATGGGCCTGTTGAGCTGGCTGCTGTTCCAGGGCGCGCTGGCCGTCATCTGACGTCCCGCCCGCCGGCTGGCGTCTCACCCCCGCCCGACGAAGGGAGCGCTGGTCGCCATGATGGTCATGGTCAGCACGTTGGCGTCGAGCGGTAGGCTCGCCATGTAGGCGACGGCGCGGCCGGCGTGGACGGGATCGAAGGTCGGCTCGACCATGATCTGGCCGTTGGCCTGGAGGATGCCGGTCTTCATTTTCACCGCCATGTCGGTGTCGGCATTGCCGATATCGATCTGCCCGCAGGCGATGTTGTGGGCCCGGCCTTCCAGCGCCACCTGCTTGGTGAGGCCGGTGACGGCGTGCTTGGTTGCCGTGTAGGGGCCGGTCAGCGGGCGCGGGGCGTGGGCGGAGATCGAGCCGTTGTTGATGATGCGGCCGCCCTTGGGGTCCTGCGCCTTCATCAGCCGGATGGCGTGCTGGGTGCACAGGAACACGCCGGTGAGGTTCACATTCACCACGCGCTGCCAGTCTTCCAGCGGAATGTCCTCGATCGGCGTCGCGGCGGACCAGCCGCCGGCATTGTTGAACAGGACGTCCAGCCGGCCGAAGCGCGCGGCGATGGTGTCGAACAGGGCGGAGACGGAGGCGGGGGCGCTGATGTCCGCGGTGACGACGTGCCCCTTGCCGTCGAGGCTCGCCGCCACGGCGTCGAGCGGCTCGGCCCGGCGCCCGGTGAGCACGACGGTGAAGCCGGCCTCGCCAAGGGCGAGCGCGGCGGCCTTGCCGATGCCGGTGCCGGCGCCGGTGACGAGGGCGATGCGATTGGCGTTCATGTGTTTCCTCCCGAGGCGGGCGAAGATGGACGAGGTGCCGGCGGCGGACAAGCCGGACGGTCGAACCGCATATCCCGCATCGCTCTTCGTCGACGGCGGGAACCTCGAAGAGATGTCCGCGTTAAAGCTGCATAGGACAAGTCATTCTGACGGGAGGTGAACGATCATGCCCGCCATTCTGATGTGGCTCATCGGTATTCCGATTCCGATCATCATTCTTTTGTACCTCATTACCTGACGAATGAGGGGCGCCCAAGCAGAAGGGCCGGTCGCAGCGATGCGTCCGGCCCTTTCTTCTGGCGATCAGCGCTGACGCCCGTAGGGCGGGCGCGGAATGGCGGTGTGCGCGGCGCGCAGGGCCGCCGACCAGCGCTCGCGCAGGTCGTGGAAATAGGGCTCACCCGGCTCGATGCGGTAGTTCAGCTCGGAATGGCCGGCATCCCGCCGCGCCACGAGAATGTCGATCGGCATGCCGACGCCGAGATTGGAGCGCATGGTCGAATCCATCGAGATCAGGCCCGACTTCAGCGCGTCGTAGAGGTCCATGTCAAAGCCGATCGAGCGGTCCAGCACCGGCTTGCCGTATTTGTGCTCGCCGATCTGCAGGAAGGGCGTGTCGCTCGTGCACTCGATGAAGTTGCCGGCCGAGTAGATCATGAACAGCCGCATCCGGCCGCCATTCACCTGCCCGCCGAACAGGAAGGAGACGTCGAAGCGGACGTCGGCGTCCTTCAGCGCGTCTCCATAAAGCTCGTAGACGTGACGCACCGCGCGGCCGACGAGCTGCGTTGCCCGGAACATCGACGAGCAGGTGGAGAGCGTCTCCTTCTGCCCGGTTTCCGGATTGTCGAGACCTTCCTGCAGCGTGCTGATCACGGCCTGGGAGATGGAGAGGTTGCCGGCGGTGGAGAGCGCCAGCACATGCCGGCCGGGCTCCTCGAACACGTGGAGCTTGCGGAAGGTCGACACGTTGTCGAGCCCCGCATTGGTCCGGGTGTCGGCGATCATGACGAGGCCGTCACGCACCAGGATACCGCAACAATAGGTCATGAAAGGCGCTTTCCCCTACGCCGCCGGTGCCTCTGGCTGGCGGCCGCTCCCGCGCCCTTATAACGGGGCGCTTTCCTGCCCGGCAACCCGGCTCCGGCCGATCCGGCGGCTCGCCCGATCGGCCGGAGCCGGGTGAAAAATGTTCCTAACCCTGAATCTGCCGGCTCGACTGGTCGACCTTGAGGGCGACGGTGAGGTTCTCGTCGCCGCCGCCATAGCGGTTGCCTCGTACCGGCGCGGCGCCGAGATAATCGAGGCCGACCGCGACCCTCACATAGGAATCGGTCGGGCACTGGCGGTTGGCGGCATCGAACCCGACCCAGCCGAGCCCTTCCACATAGGCTTCCGCCCAGGCATGGCCCGCCTGATGCCCGGCGCGCTGTTCCGGTTCCGCGCCGTCGCCGACCAGATAGCCGCTGACATAGCGGGCGGGCATGCCGAGATGGCGCGCGCAGGCGGAGAAGATGTGCGCGAAATCCTGGCAGACGCCGCGCTTGAGCTGAAAGGCCTCCGCCGCCGCGGTCGAGGCGTGGGTCGGGTCGGGATCGAAGGTCATCGCATCCGCGATCGCGTCCATCAGCCGGTGGAGCCGGGCGATGCGATCGCCCTCGCCGGTGCCGGCGGTCTCGGCGAAGGCGACGAGGTCGGCATCCATCGCGGTGAGGTCGGTGCCGCGCAGGAACAGGGACGGCGGGAAGCGCTCGCTGATGCCGCGGATGACGCCGGCGGTATCCTGCGTCTCGATCTCGCCTTCGACCAGCACCCGCAATTCGCCGATGGGCCCTTCAAGGGCGAAGGTGTGGGTGAGGTTGCCGAAAGCGTCCTCGTGCGACCGCAGCCGGCAGCCTTCCGACACGTCGATGCGCCATGAGACGACATACTGGCCGTCATGGTTGCGGGGCGTCAGGCGCAGGGTCTGGATCGCGCCGTTGGCCGGCGGATCGTAGCTGTAGGTGGTGGCGTGGTTCACATGAATACGCATGACGCGAAACCGGGTCAGAGCAGGTATTGCTCGGTGACGGTGGAGCCGAGGCGGTTGTTCTCGAAGACGAAGGAATCGATGAATTCGTGCAGTCCGGTCTGGAAGATGTCCTCCATCCGGCTGTTGCCGAGCTTGGTGAGCGTCGAGCGGGCGAGGCGCTGCGCGCTGCCCTGCCGGCCGTAATAGGCGGCGATGTCGTCGAGATAGCGCGTGATGTTCTGGTAGCAGCTCGTCAGCGAGCGCGGCATCTGCGCGTTGAGGATGAGCAGGTCCGCCACCAGCCACGGCTTCACGCTCTCGCGGTAGACCCAGTGGAAGCTGGTGAGCGCCGAGACCGAGCGCAGGATCGAGGCCCACTGGAAGTAGTCGAGCGGGCCGCCGATGTGCTCGGAATCCGGCAGCAGCACATGATACTTCACGTCGAGGATGCGCGCGGTGTTGTCGGCGCGCTCGACATACATGCCCACGCGCGAGAACCAGAAGGCGTCGTTACGCAGCATGGTGCGGTAGGCGGCGCCGTCGAAGCGCAGCGAGGTCTCCTTTACGAAGGAAAGGAAGCGGGCGAGTTCCTCGCGGGTCATGTTCTTGGTGGAGTAGCGCTTCAGTTCCAGCCAGGCGGAATTGATGGTCTCCCACATCTCCATGGTGAGCGCGGTGCGCACCGAGCGGGCATTGGTGCGGGCGATCTCGAAGCAGTTGCGGATGGAGGAGGGGTTTTCCGGCGCGAAGGCGAGGAAATTGACCACGTTCTGCTCGTTGGTCTCCTCGCCATGGACCTGCTTGAACAGGTCGGCGCAGCCGGCGGTGAGCAGGGCCGAACGCCACTCATTGGTCGAGCCACCATAGGCCGCCGGCAGCTGGGCGAGGCGCTGGGTGACGTCCAGAATACGCGCGAGGCAGTCCGCCCGCTCCATGTAGCGGGAGAGCCAGTAGAGATTGTCGGCAGTGCGAGAAAGCATGGGAACCGCGTTCTATTTGGCGTGGCGCCAGGCAAGCGTGGTGACGCCCGCCGCGATCAGGAGGGAGCCGCCGACCCGGTTGAAGGTGGCGACCAGGCGCGGGCTGCGCACCGCGCCGCGCAGGCGGCCGGCGAGCAGCGCGTAGCCGAAGGCGTTGGCGGCGGCGAGTGCAAGGAAGGTGGTCTCGAAGACCGCCATCTGCGTGAGGAAGTCGCCGGCGGGATCGAGGAACTGCGGCAGGAAGGCCACGAAGAAGGTGATGCTCTTCGGGTTCAGCGCGGTGACGATCCAGGCGTGCAGCATCATCCGCCATGTCGGGCCGGCCGCGCGGGCCTCGCCGAAGGAGGGGGCGCCGCCCGCCCGCCAGAGCTTGATGCCGAGCCAGATGAGATAGGCCGCGCCGATCCATTTGAGGATGGTGAACAGCGTCGCCGAGGTCGCCAGCAGGGCGCCGAGGCCGAGCATGGAGAGCGTCATCGCGGTGAAGTCGCCGAGCGCCACGCCCAGCGCGACCGGGAACGCCACCCGCCGCCCCTGGCCGAGCGCGTAGGAGACGACGAGCAGGATGGTCGGCCCGGGTATCACCAGCAGGACCGCCGAGGCGGCGACGAAGGCCAGCCATGTCTCTATCGGCATCGGTGCTCCCTCCCGTTCTCGGGACCTTGAATCGCGGCCTCAGCTCTCCTCCAGCACCCAGGTGTCCTTGGTTCCGCCGCCCTGGCTGGAATTGACCACCAGCGAGCCGGCCTCGAGCGCCACCCGGGTGAGGCCGCCCGGCACGATGCGCACCCGGTCGGAGCCGGTGAGCACGAAGGGGCGCAGGTCCACGTGGCGCGGCGCGATGCCCTCCTCGACGAAGGTGGGGCAGGTCGACAGCGCGAGCGTGGGCTGGGCGATGAAGTTGGTCGGATCCTGCTTCAGCTTGGCGCGGAACAGCTCGATCTGCGCCTTGTCGGCGCGCGGGCCGATGAGCATGCCGTAGCCGCCGGAGCCGTGGACCTCCTTCACGACGAGCTCGTTCAGGTGATCGAGCACATATTTCAGGTGGTCGGCCTCGCGGCAGCGCCAGGTCGGCACGTTCTTCAGCAGCGGCTCCTCGCCGAGATAGAAGCGGATGATGTCCGGCATGTAGCTGTAGACCGCCTTGTCGTCGGCGACGCCGGTGCCGACCGCGTTGGTCAGCGTGACGTTGCCGGCATTGTAGGCGCTCATCAGCCCGGGCACGCCGAGGGCGCTGTCGGGCCGGAAGGTGAGGGGGTCGAGGAAATCGTCGTCGAGGCGGCGATAGATGACGTCGACGCGGCGCGGCCCCTCGGTGGTGCGCATGTAGACGACGTCGCTGCGCACGAAGAGGTCCCGGCCCTCGACCAGCTCGACGCCCAGCTTGTCGGCGAGGAAGGAGTGCTCGTAATAGGCGGAGTTGTAGATGCCGGGCGTGAGCACGACGACCACGGGGTCGCTGCTGGCGCTGAGCGGGGCCACCGATTTGAGCGTGGCCAGCAATTCGTCGGTGTAGTTCTCCACCGGCGCGACGCGGTTGTCGGCGAACAGCTCCGGGAAGAGCCGCATCATGATCTCGCGGTTCTCCAGCATGTAAGAGACGCCGGAGGGCGTGCGGGCGTTGTCTTCCAGGACGTAGAAGGTTTCCGAATCCACCCGCACCACGTCGATGCCGGCGATGTGGACATAGAGGTCGTGCGGCACCTTCTGGCCGTTCATCTCCGGGCGGAAGGCCGGGTTCTGGTAGACGAGGTCCTCCGGCACCACGCCGGCCTTGAGGATCTCCCGCCGCGAATAGATGTCCTTCAGGTAGAGGTTCAGCGCCTTCACGCGCTGCTCCAGCCCGCGCGACATGCGGCGCCATTCGGTGCCGGTGAGGATGCGCGGGATGATGTCGAAGGGGATCAGGCGTTCCTGGGCATCGCTGTCGCCATAGACCGCGAACGTGATGCCGATGCGCCGGAAGATGAACTCGGCTTCCTTGCGTCGGAAATCCAGCACGTCGGGCGGAACATTGCTCAACCAGCGTGCGAGGGCGGTGTAGGCGGAGCGGATCGAGCCGTCCGCATTGGTCATCTCGTCGAAGGCGACGCTCATAGGTGCAAATCTACTCCCCAACTCGCTCAAGTTAGCTACAAAGCTCGTGCCAGCGGAAGGGGCGGAAGACTCCGCATTGCGATAATCGAACCATTGCGTGTGGCTTCTGCCCAATTGGCAGGCGACTGCCCTCGCTTGCGGCGTGGTATGCGTTGATTTGCGGCGGACGAGGCCTCGGACCGCCCACGGGACGGAGGAGAATCGGATGACGGCCTCGGTGGAGCCGGTGACGGCGGCGATCCTGGTGATTGGCGACGAGATACTTTCGGGCCGCACCAAGGACCGGAACATCGGCTACATCGCCGAATATCTCACCACTCTCGGCATCGACGTGCGCGAGGTGCGGGTGGTGCCGGACGTCGAGGAAGAGATCGTCACGGCGGTGAACGCGCTGCGGGCGCGCTATACTTATCTCTTCACCACCGGCGGAATCGGGCCGACCCATGACGACATCACCGCCGATTCGGTGGCCAAGGCCTTCGGGGTGAGCATCGATGTGGATCCCCGCGCGCGCGCCATGCTCCTCGAATACATAAAGGCGGAGGACCTGAACGAAGCGCGGCTACGGATGGCGCGCATCCCGGACGGGGCCGAACTCGTGCCCAACCCCGTTTCCAAGGCGCCGGGCTTCTGGATCGGCAACGTCATCGTCATGGCCGGCGTGCCGACCATCATGCAGGCGATGCTGGATCAGGTGGCGCCCAGGCTGCGCACCGGCGTGCGCATGCTGTCCGAGACGATCCTCGCCAATGCCAGGGAAGGGGATGTCGGCGGCCCGCTACGGATCATCGCCGAGGCGCATCCGGAAGTGACCATCGGCAGCTATCCCTTCATGGGAGAGGACGGGCGGCCCAACACCAATCTGGTGGTGCGCTCACGCGATCCGCGAAAGCTCGCCGCCGCGCTGGCCGAGGTACAGGCGATGGTGGACACCGTGCGTCGCTGGTGATTTCACAGCGCAGCCTCGCGATAAATTATAAAATCTATTGACTTTATGTATTAATAAGCAAGAGTTCCGTCCAGACATCGGTTTGGACGGAGACTTCCCATGCGCCTTCGCGCTCTTCTTGCCGCCATGGCGCTCGCCCTGACGCCGGCAGGCACCCTGTTCCACGCTTCGCCCGCGTCGGCGGAAACCGGCGAACTGCGCATCGCCCAGCAGTTTGGTATCGCCTATCTGCCGTTGATCGTCGCCAAGGAGCAGAAGCTTATCGAGAAGCATGCGGCGGCGGACGGGCTGCCGGATCTGAAGGTCGAATGGCTGCGCCTCTCGGGTGCGGCGGCGATGAACGATGCGCTGATCTCCGGTGGGCTGGACTTCGCCACGGCGGGCGTCGCGCCGGCCATCCTCACCTGGGACAAGACGCGCGGTAAGACCGACATCGTGCTGATCTCCTCGCTCGGCTCCATGCCGAACGTGCTGACCACCAACAATCCCAAGGTGAAGACGCTCAAGGACTTCGCCGCCACCGACCGCATCGCGCTGCCCTCCGTGAAGGTCGGCTTCCAGCCGATCGTGCTGCAGATCGCGGCCGAGAAGGAGTTCGGCCAGTACGACAAGCTCGACGACCTGACGGTGAGCCTGCCGCATCCCGACGCGACCACCTCGATCCTCGCCGGCACCGGCGGCATCACCGCGCATTTCACCTCGCCGCCCTTCGTCCAGCAGCAGCTGGAAAGCGGCAAGGTCCATGCGGTGCTGAACAGCTATGACGTGCTGGGCGGCCCGCACACCTTCAACGTGGTCTACGGCACCAAGAAATTCGCCACCGAGAACCCGAAAACCGTGAACGCCTTCGTCGCCGCGCTCGACGAGGCCAATGCATGGATCAAGGCCAACCCGGCCGAGGCGGCAAAGCTCTATATCGCGGCGGAGAGTTCCAAGCTCGATCCGGCCTTCGTCGAGCGGATCATCCGTGACCCGCAGATCAACTTCACCACCGTGCCGGAGCGGGTCGACGTGTTCTCCGACTTCGAATACCGCATCGGCCTCATCAAGCAGAAGCCCGGCTGGAAGGAGCTGTTCCAGCCCGGCCTGCACGCCCGGAACGGGAGCTGAGCCGGTGGCAATGCCGGCCGAGAGCCGCATGCCGCCGCCCATCGCCGGCAGGCCGGCACCCCGCAGCGCGCCCGCGGCGCTCGCCGTCGACCATGTGACGCTGCGCTACGCGACAGCCGCCGGCATCGTGACGGCGGTGGAGGATGTTTCCTTCACCATCGGCACCGGCGAGAGGCTGGCGCTGCTCGGGCCTTCGGGCTGCGGAAAGTCGACCCTCCTGCGCGCCGTCGGTGGTTTCCTGAAACCCGCATCGGGCGAAATCCGCCTCGGCGGCCTGCCGGTGAAGGGGCCGGGGCCGGACCGCATGGTGGTGTTTCAGGAATTCGACCAGCTTCTTCCCTGGCGCACGGTGGCCGGCAACATCGCCTTTGCCCTGCGCCGGGCTCGCGGCCTGTCGCGGGCCGAGGCACATGCGGTGGCGCTGGACTGGGCCGGCCGTGTGGGGCTCGCCAAATTCGCCGATGCCTATCCGCACACGCTCTCGGGCGGCATGAAGCAGCGGGTCGCCATCGCCCGCGCCTTCGCGGTGCAGCCGGCGATCCTGCTGATGGACGAGCCCTTCGCCGCGCTCGACGCTCTTTCTCGTCGGCGCATGCAGGACGAACTGCTCGGCCTGTGCGAGGAGACGGGGGCGACCTGCCTGTTCGTCACCCACGCCATAGACGAGGCGCTGCACGTGGGCACCCGCGTTCTCGTGCTGAGCCCGCATCCCGGCCGCATCGCCGCCGAATACGAGGTATCCGAGGCGACGCGGCGCGGGACGGCGCCGTTCGGCCTGCTGGAAGCCGAGATCCAGGCGCGGCTCTTCGCCGGACCGCGCGGAGCCGACGAGGGCGGGAGTGACCACGAGGACGATCATGTCTGACGGAACGCTGCATCTTCCGGCCGCGGCATCGCTTCGCCGTCCGCTGGTGCTGGGCCCCGGCGCGCGCCGGGCGATGATCCTCGCGCTGCTGGCGGCCGGCTGGGAACTCTATGCGCGCTGGCTCGGAAATTCGCTGCTGCTGCCGACCTTCCTCGAAACGCTGGGCGCGCTGTGGAGCGAGACGCTGAACGGCGAGCTGCCCGAACGCGTCTGGGCGTCGCTGGAGGTGCTGCTGACCGGCTATGCCATCGGCATCGTGCTGGCGGCGGCGATCACCGCCCTCGCGGTGCTCAACCGCTGGGGGGAGAGCCTGCTCTCGCTGCTCACCTCGATGTTCAACCCGCTGCCGGCCATCGCGCTGCTGCCCATCGCGCTGCTGTGGTTCGGCATCGGATCGTCGAGCCTCGTCTTCGTCATCGTCCACGCCGTGCTGTGGCCGCTGGCGCTCGCCTGCCACGCGGGCTTCCGCGCCGTGCCGCCGACATTGCGCATGGCGGGGCGCAATATCGGCCTCTCCGGTCCTTCCTACGTCTTCGCGCTGCTGGTGCCGGCGGCGCTGCCCTCGATCCTTTCCGGGCTCCGGCTCGGCTGGGCCTTCGCCTGGCGCACGCTGATCGCGGCGGAGATGGTGTTCGGCGCCAGCGCGCGCTCCGGCGGGCTCGGCTGGTTCATCTTCACCAACCGGGCGCAGCTGGAGACGGCGAACGTCTTCGCCGGCCTGCTGACGGTGATCCTGATCGGCCTGGCGGTGGAGACGCTGGTCTTCGCGACGCTGAACCGCGTCACCGTGCGGCGCTGGGGGCAGGAGAGCTGACCATGCGGCGGGCGGCGCCGCCCGTCTAAGGAATAGGGCTTATGGCGTAAGGCGGGGATTTTCGGGGGCCGGCACTGGAGAAGGCGGCGCGCTACGGCTAATGATCTCGGAAAATGGCTCATTGCGAGCCCTCCGGGATCTGTTTCATGTCCGACGATCGCCAGAAGAAGGCCTTTCCGGTCTCCTGGGACCAGTTTCACCGCGATGCCCGCGCCCTGACCTGGCGGCTCGCCGGGGCGGGTCCGTTCTCCGGCATCGTCTGCATCACCCGCGGCGGCCTGGTGCCGGCGGCGATCGTGGCCCGCGAGCTGGGGCTGCGAATGATCGAGACGGTCTGCATCGCCAGCTATCACGATTATACGAAGCAGGGCGAAATGCAGGTGCTCAAGCCCATCTCCGAGGTCGTCATGGCGACGGCCGGCGAGGGTGGGCAGGGGCTCTTGGTGATCGACGATCTGGTGGATACCGGCAAGACGGCCCGGCTGGTGCGCGAGATGCTGCCGCAGGCGCATTTCGCCACACTCTACGCCAAGCCGCTGGGCCGCCCGCTGGTGGACACCTTCATCACCGAGGTGAGCCAGGATACCTGGATCTATTTCCCGTGGGACATGGGGCTGAGCTTCCAGCCGCCGATCCGCGACGGGGTGGCGTGAGGAAAATCATCCATGACCGGTGAGTTTGACAGGACGGACGAGGAGTCCGACGAGGCGTTCGATGCGGCCTATGAGACGCATCGCACCGCGCTCTACGACATGCTGATCGACTACGCCGAGAAGCACGATCTGAGCGACGGCTTCATCTCGATGCTCGCCTCCGATATTGGCCTGTCGCTGCGCATGGTCGCCTATGCCTCGGAGACCGAGAAGCCGTCGGTCGGCGGCCTGCGGCTCGATCTCGACCGCTTCTCCCGGGAGCTGGGCGAGAGCGTGCGCGACGCCAAGAAATACGCCGCCGAGTTCATCGCCGAGGCGAAGGCCGCGCGCGAGGAGGAGCAGGCGGAGGATGACGGGGCCGAAAGCCGCCCATCATGACCTCTGGTATCCTGATGCGGCTCGCCTTTATGGTGCCCCTGCGGTATGCCGGGGTGCGGCAAAATGTGCCGTTTCGGGAATTCCAACGATGACCCCCGCCATCATTTCCGGCATCCTGCGGTCTCCGGCCACGGCCTTTCTCGCGCGTCTCCTGCTCGTCTTCATGTTCCTCGGCAGCGCCATCAGCAAGATCACGGATTTTGCCGGCGCGCAGGCCGAGATGGCGTATTTCGGGCTCAACCCGCCGTGGCTGTTCGCGGTGGCGACCATCGCCACGCAGCTTGCCGGCGGCGTGCTGATCCTGCTGAATCGGGCGACGTGGCTGGGCGCGGGGGCGCTCGGCGTCTTCACGGCGCTGACCATTCCGATCGCGCACCATTTCTGGACCATGGAAGGCCAGATGGCGCAGATCGAGTTCTATTTCGTCGTCGAGCACCTCGCGGTGATCGGCGGCATGTTGCTGGTCGCCATTCTGGCCGAGCGCACGCGCACGGCCTGATGGCGTGGCGTTCGACGTGGCGTTGAGACGGGAGCCCTCATGAATACCGCGGTGCGCAAGATCGATCCCAACAGCGATGCGGCGATCGCCGCGTCGGTGACGCCGCGGCCCATCGAGGAAATCGGCAACAAGCTGGGAGTCCCGGCGGCCTCGCTCTACCGCTACGGTCACGACAAGGCGAAGATCGCCCTCGATTTCGCTCGCCGCGCCGAGGCCAAGGCGGACGGCAAGCTGATCCTCGTCACCGCGATCAACCCGACCCCGGCGGGCGAGGGCAAGACCACGACCACCATCGGCCTCGGCGACGCGCTGGCGCGTGCCGGCAAGCGGGTGGCCATCGCCCTGCGCGAGCCGAGCCTCGGGCCGGTGTTCGGCTCCAAGGGCGGGGCGACGGGCGGCGGGCGCTCGCAGATCGTGCCGATGCAGGACATCAACCTGCACTTCACCGGCGACTTCCACGCCATCAGCGCCGCGCACAACCTGCTCGCCGCCGCCATCGACAACCACATCTACTGGGGCAACGCGCTCGACATCGACGCCCGGCGCATCAACTGGCGCCGCGTGGTCGATCTCAACGACCGCGCGCTGCGCAGCGTGGTGGTCGGCCTCGGGGGACCGGGCAACGGTTTCCCGCGCGAGGACGGCTTCGACATCACGGTGGCAAGCGAGGTCATGGCGATCTTCTGCCTCGCGCGGTCGCTGGAGGATTTGGAAGACCGGCTCGGTCGCATGGTGGTGGCGCAGAACCGCGCCCGCCAGCCGATCACCGCCGGCCAGCTCAAGGTGACGGGCGCGATGGCGGCGCTGCTGCGCGATGCCTTCCAGCCCAACCTCGTGCAGACGCTGGAGGCGACGCCGGCCGTCGTGCATGGCGGCCCGTTCGCCAACATCGCCCATGGCTGCAACTCGGTGATGGCGACGCGCACTGCGCTGGGCCTTGCCGACTATGTGGTGACCGAGGCGGGTTTCGGCGCCGATCTCGGCGCCGAGAAGTTCCTCGACATCAAGTGCCGGCAGGCGGGGCTCTCGCCTTCCGCCGTGGTGATCGTCGCGACCGTACGCGCGCTGAAGATGCACGGCGGCGTCGGGCAGAAGGAACTCGGCCCGGAGAACGTGGCGGCGGTGAAGGCCGGTTCGGCCAATCTCGTGCGGCACATCGAGAACATGAAGGCCTTCGGCTTGCCGGCGGTGGTGGCGATCAACCGTTTCACCAGCGACACGTCGGCGGAGATCGAGGCGATCAAGCAGGCCTGCGCGGCGGTGGGGGCCAGCGTGCATCTGTGCTCGCACTGGGCGGAAGGCTCGGCGGGGGCCGTCGACCTCGCCGCCGAGGTGGTGCAACTGGCGTCGCAACCCTCCGCCTTCAAGCCGATCTACGAGAGCAACCTCTCGCTGGTGCAGAAGATCGAGACCATCGCCCGCCGCATCTACCGCGCCGGAGCCATCTCGATCGATCCGGTCGCCCTGCGCCGTCTCGGCGAGTTCGAGGGGCAGGGCTATGGCGACCTGCCGATCTGCATGGCGAAGACGCAGTACAGCTTCTCCGCCGACCCCGCGCAACGCGGCGCGCCGGAAGGTTTCACCCTGCCGGTTCGCGAGGTGAGACTGTCGGCCGGGGCGGGTTTCGTCGTGGCGCTGTGCGGCGATGTGATGACGATGCCGGGCTTGCCCTCGCAGCCGGCGGCCGAGCATATCTTCGTCGATGAAACCGGCTTCATCGGCGGGGTGTTCTAGGACATCCGGGGCCCCGATGGCCCGGCCGGGGCGGACGTGGCGAAACTGGTAGACGCACGAGACTTAAAATCTTGCGCCCTTAAAGGCTTACGGGTTCGAGTCCCGTCGTCCGCACCATTCCTTTCCTGTCGGCCACGAGCCGCCGTCAGGCGGCGACCGGCACGTTCTTGAGCGCTTCGGTCGCGTCCGGCATCTCGGCGAGGCGGGAGACGGGGAGCACCTTCGGCTCCTTCAGCGCCGCCAGGGCGGCGAGATCGAAGCGGGTGAAGTTCAGGCTGCGGTAATCGCGCAGGAAGAAGACCTTGCGGTCGAGGTCCGACAGGCTCGTCCAGCACGTGAATTCGGTCGCGTAGGCCGCGCCGCCGGGCTGGTCGAGGCCCTTCACCTCGAGATGCCCGCCGCCGGCCTCCGGATAATCGATGCTGACGCCGCGCGGCCGGTCGAAATTGTTCATGACATGGGCGAGGGTGCGCACCGCGAGGTCGGGCGTATCGGCCTTCTCGGTGTACTGCGCGTAATAGGCGGCGCGGACAAAGCGGCCGACGGAGGTGTTCGACGCCGGCAGGCCGGCGGTGGCGATGCCGGAGTCAGGCTGCACCGCCTTGTAACCGCCGAAGCTGGCGCTTGCTTTGTCGACGTTGCTGAGGAAGGTGTAGTTGTCGAGATTGGTCAGGTGCCAGCCGAAAGCCGGGCCGTTCGTCATCACGCCGACCGGATTGTCGTAGACCGTCATCTGTCCGCCGTCGAATTCGATGACGAGCGCGGCGCCCGAGGCATCGTGCACGACGTAATGGAAGGGTGACTCCACCCCGCCGAGGATGGCGAGCGGCGCCAGTAGGATCGGCTGGGCAGCCAGCGCCGCCTTTACTTCGGCCACGGTGGCGAACTGCCCGAGGCTCCACGTGCCGAGGTCGGAGGCCGAGAGCACGGCCTGCGTCATCGCCACCGACTTCTGCTTGCCGGCCGCCGTGGGGTAGGAGAGGAGGCTGAAGGTCAGTCCCTGATCGTTGATGCCCTCGAGCACCTTCAGGTCGGAGATGGCGAGCGGCGCCTGCGGCGTCGGAATGCGGATCGGCATGGTGACCGCCAGTACCCCGTAGCGCGCGGCGTAGGTCAGCGGCGCATGGCCGGCGATCTCGGAGGTGGTGGAGAAACCCGCCGGCAGATAGGTCATCTGGTAGGGAAGATCGATCGTCAGCTCGAGCGTCCGGCCGAAATAGACCTTGCCCGCCTTGTCGCGATAGCTGAGCGATGTGCACATCCCGTCATTCCTCCACGACCCGGAAAGAAGCTGGCCGGGCGCGGCAGGCGATGCCGAATCCCGCAGCGGGTACCTTTTGTTAGGTCGCACACCTGCCGCAGGTCGAAAAGGTCGGATCGTGGCAATGGGCGCTGAAGCGCCGGAGAGGCGGGAGCCTCCCCGGCCTTTCGATCAGCCGATGGTCATCAGGCTGGCATTGCCGCCGGCGGCGGCGGTGTTCGTGCTGGTGGAGCGCTCCAGCATCAGCAGGTCGAGAGGGTACTGCTCGCCGCGCGCGACGGCATCGGGCGCGAGGCCGTGGACCAGGACGATCGGCCCCTCGCGCGTGGCGATGCTCTCGTTGAGCTGGCGCAGCGCGTCGCCGTCGCCCTCGAACAGCACGGCGTTGAACGCTGCCGGGCCGTAGTCCTCCACCATGCTTACCCGATCCTCCATCCCCTTGGGCAGGGGCGGGAGGAACGAGCCTTCCAGCAGCACGCGGTTGCCGGTGGCGAGCGCCGAGGCGATCTGGACGGCGAGGCCGCGCTCGGTGGCGGCGAGGCAGAGCACGGTGCCGCGCGGGGCGAGCGCATAGATATTGCGTTCGCCGACTGGGCCGGGCAACTCCGCCTTGTGGCCGAAGGGCGAGGCGTCGAGCACGGCGCCGCAGAGGGCGCGGGTGTCCGGATCGGACTGGAAGTCCACCCAGAGCCGCGCCGCATCCGGCACCTGCGTCTCCGGCAGGCCGGCGGCGGGGCGGACCGCCAGCAGGCGATGGAGATAAAGCGGCCCGCCGGCCTTCGGCCCGGTGCCGGAGAGGCCGTGACCGCCGAAGGGCTGCACGCCGACCACCGCGCCGATGACGTTGCGGTTGATGTAGACGTTGCCCACCTCGATGCGCCCGCCGACATGGGCGATGGTCTCGTCGATGCGGGTGTGCAGGCCGAAGGTGAGGCCGTAGCCGGTGGCGTTGACGGCGTCGATCAGCGTGTCGAGGTCGTCGCGCCGGTAGCGCACCACATGCAGCACCGGGCCGAAGACCTCGCGCTTGAGCTCGGCGATGTCGTCGATCTCGATCAGCGTCGGCGGCACGAAGGTGCCGTGGCGCGCCTCGTCGCCAAGGGCGAGCTGCTCGACGCGGCGCCCGGCCTCGCGCAGGCGCTCGACATGCGCCTCGATGTTCGCCTTCGCCTCGGCGGTGATGACGGGGCCGATATCCGTGGAAAGTTGCACCGGGTTGCCCACGGACAGCTCCTTCAGCGCGCCGTGCAGCATTTCCAGCATGCGGTCGGCGACATCCTCCTGCAGGCAGAGGATACGCAGCGCCGAGCAGCGCTGGCCGGCGGAGTCGAAGGCCGAGGACAAAACATCGGCCACGACCTGTTCGGCTAGGGCGGAGGAATCGACGATCATCGCATTCTGGCCGCCGGTCTCGGCGATGAGCGGGATGACGCTGCCGTCCGGGTTCAGGCGGCCGGCGAGCTGGCGCTGGATGAGGCGTGCCACCTCGGTGGAACCGGTGAACATGACGCCGCGCGTGCGGGTGTCACCCACGAGCGCCGCACCGACCTCGCCGGCGCCGGGAACGAGCTGCACCGCGCCCGGCGGCACGCCGGCCTCGCGCAGGATCTCGACCGCCGCGAAGGCGATGAGCGGCGTCTCCTCGGCCGGCTTGGCCAGCACCGCATTGCCGGCGGCGAGCGCCGCCGCGACCTGGCCGGCGAAGATGGCCAGCGGGAAATTCCACGGGCTGATGCAGACCACCGGGCCGAGCGGGCGGTGGGTGTCGTTGGAAAAGCCGTCGCGCACCTGCGCGCCGTAATAGCGCAGGAAGTCGACCGCCTCGCGCACTTCGCCGATGGCGTTGGGGAAGGACTTGCCGGCCTCGCGCACGATGATGCCGATCAGCGTCGGCAGCCGGGCCTCCATCAGCTCGGCGGCGCGGAACAGGCAGGCAGCGCGCTCGGCCGGCGGGGTGGACTGCCAGATCGGCGCCGCGCCCTGCGCGATCTCCATGGCGCGGGCGACGATCTCGGGGGTGGCTTCCTCGACCACGCCCACCTGATCGCGATGGTCGGCCGGGTTGAGGACCGGGCGGGCGATGCCGGCGACCGGGCCGTCGCCCAGCAGCGGCGTCGCCTTGAGCGGGGCGGCGCTGCCGGCGAGGAGGGCGGCGGCGAGCGAGGCGAGGCGCTGTTCGTTGGAGAGGTCCAGCCCCGCCGAATTGCGCCGCTGCTCGCCGAAGAGGTCGGCCGGGGCGGCGATGCGCGGATGCGGCGCGCCGAGCGGCTCGATGCGGCGGGCGGCCTCGACCGGGCTCTCGATCAACTCGTCGACGGGGACGTTCTCGTCGGCGATGCGGTTGACGAAGGAGGAGTTGGCGCCGTTCTCCAGCAGGCGCCGCACGAGATAGGCAAGCAGCGTCTCGTGGGTGCCGACGGGCGCGTAGATGCGGCAGGGACGGCCGAGCTTCTCGCGGCCGACCACTTCCTCATAGAGCGGCTCGCCCATGCCGTGCAGGCACTGGAACTCGTACTGCCCGGCGTAATAGTTGGCGCCGGCCATCTCCATGACGGTGGCGAGCGTCTGGGCGTTGTGGGTGGCGAATTGCGGGAACACCGCATCCGGCGCCGACAGCAGCTTGCGCGCGCAGGCGAGATAGGAAATGTCGGTGTGGATCTTGCGGGTGTAGACCGGGAAGCCTTCCAGCCCGTCGAGCTGGGCGCGCTTGATCTCGCTGTCCCAATAGGCGCCCTTCACCAGACGCACCATCAGCCGGTGGTTCGAGCGGCGCGCGAGGTCGATGAGGTAATCGATCACATAAGGGCAGCGCTTCTGATAGGCCTGAACGACGAAACCGATGCCGTTCCAGCCGCTTAGGCCCTCGTCGAAACAAAGCGATTCCAGGAGGTCGAGCGAGATCTCAAGCCGGTCGGCTTCCTCGGCGTCGATGTTGAGGCCGATGTCGTATTGCCGCGCGAGCTTCGCCAGCGCGACAACGCGCGGCAGCAACTCATTGACGACGCGGGAATATTGCGCGCGGCTGTAGCGCGGATGCAGGGCCGAGAGCTTGATCGAGATGCCCGGCCCTTCATAGATGCCGCGCCCGGCCGACGCCTTGCCGATGGCGTGGATGGCCTGCTCGTAATCGGCGAAATAGCGCTGAGCGTCGGCCTCGGTGGTGGCGGCCTCGCCGAGCATGTCGAAGGAATAGCGGAAGCCCTTCGCCTCCAGCCGGCGGGAATTGGCCAGCGCCTCGGAGATGGTCTGGCCGGTGACGAACTGCTCGCCCATCATCCGCATGGCGACGTCCACGCCCTTGCGGATCAGAGGCTCGCCGCCGCGCCCGATGAGGCGGGTGAGGGCGCCGGAGAGGCCGGCCTCGCTGGAGGTGGAGGTCAGCTTGCCGGTGAGCACGAGGCCCCAGGTGGCGGCGTTGACGAAGAGCGAGGGGCTCTGGCCGACATGGGCGTGCCAGTCGCCATGGCCGATCTTGTCGCGGATCAGCGCGTCGCGGGTGGCGCGGTCGGGGATGCGCAGCAGCGCCTCGGCGAGGCACATCAGCGCCACGCCTTCCTGCGAGGACAGCGAATATTCATGGATGAGCCCTTCCACCGGGCCCTTCTGGCCCTTGGCGCGCAGCGCCTCGACCAGCGTGCGGGCGCGCTCGCGGGCGGCCTCCGCCCTGGGGTCGGGCAGGGTGGCCGGGCCGAGCAGCAGCGGCACGCAATCGGTTTCCGGCATGCGGTAGGCGCCGGTGATGCGCGCGCGCAGCACGCCCTGGGGCTGGACGCCGCGGGCGAAGGGCAGGAAGGGGCTCTCGGTGTCGGGGAGCGGCAGGGTCTCGGTTGCGCCGATGGCGGCGACCGGTGGCAAGCCCTGCTCGGCACGCTCCACGGCGGTGGCGATGGCGTGCTTGACCAGTGCATGAGGGGTGCAACCTTCCCGCTCGGCGGCGGCTTTCAGCCGGGCGCGGAACTCGTCGTCGATCTTCACGCCCATGGTGGTCTGAGACATGTCGCGTTCCCCTGAAACTGCCGCCGGAAGGCCAAAGCTGACGTCAGAGGTGTAACCTCACGGGAGAAAAGGTGCAACCGCTTCGGGAGGTATTATGGTGTCGTTTTTGGAGTAGCGTTTTGCGTAGCATTAAGTAGCGTTGAGTAGCATTTGCGCGGTCGCATCCGGGCGAGATGCGGTGGTGCTACGTGGGGTGGTGCTGCGTGGCACGTGCCGGGCGTCCCGGAGCGGCAGCGGCGGTCACAAAAAGGATACTCCTTGGCAGGGGGCGGGGGCATGCCTACGTGACGGCGATGACCCGTCTCGCGCGAACACCCCTTTCCGTCCTCGACCTGTCCTTCGTCGCCGCCGACGGCACGGGACCGGAGGCGCTGCGCAGCACCATCGAGCTGGCGCGCCATGTCGATGCGCTCGGCTACACCCGGTTCTGGGTGGCCGAGCATCACAACCTGCCGTCCGTCGCCTCCGGCGCGCCGGACGTGATGTCCGGGCAGATCCTCGCCGCGACGGAGCGCATCCGCGTCGGCTCGGGCGGGGTGATGCTGCCCAACCATGCGCCGCTGATGGTGGCGGAGCGCTTCAAGGTGCTGGAGGGGCTCTACCCCGACCGCGTGGACCTCGGCCTCGGCCGGGCGCCCGGCACCGACCAGCTCACCGCCCATGCGCTGCGCCGCCGACAGGACATCGCGCCCAGCGACGACTTCCTCGACCGGCTGCGCGAACTGATGCTGTGGGACAGCGGCGACTGGCCGGCGGACCACCCGTTCCGCAACATCAAGGTCATGCCGGTGGACGTGCGGCTGCCGCCGATCTGGCTGCTGGGTTCCTCCGGCTATAGCGCCCGGCTCTCGGCGCAGATCGGCGTCGGCTTCGCCTTCGCGCATCATTTCGCCGACCATGACGTGCTCGACGCCATGCTGACCTATCGCTCGGCCTTCCAGCCCTCGGAACGGCTCGCCCAGCCGCACGCCATCCTGGCGCTGGCGGTGGTGTGCGCGCCGACCGACGAGGAGGCCGAATGGCTCGCCGGCAGCGTCGACCTCGCGCATCTGCGGCGCGCGCGGGGGCATCACGATCCGATCCCCTCGCCGGAAGAGGCGGCCGCCTATCCCTACACCGAGGTCGACCGCGCCTTCATCCGCCGCAACCGCGACCGGGTGCTGGTCGGCGGGCCCGCGAAGGTGGCGGAGGGGCTGGAGCGCTTCCTCGACACGACGCTGGCGGACGAGCTGATGATCACTACCGCCATTCCCGACCTCGCGGCGAAGAAGCGCTCCTATGAGCTGCTGAAGGCGCTGCAGGCGGCGCCGGTGGAGGCGTAGACCCGAACGCCGTCATGGCCGGGCGCGGCCCGGCCGTCCACGACGGCTCCTTCCGTCCGCCCGAAGACGTGGATGCCCGGCACAAGGCCGGGCATGACGTCGTGTGCGGGGCGGGGCGGTGCTGGATCGGCTTCGGGAAGGCAGGCCGCTTCGCGGATTCCTGCGCTGGACCCCGGATCGGCGCCGCACTGCGTGCAGCTTGTCCGGGGAACAGGATTGCGTCGGCTACGCCGCTCCCCGCGCCGGTCGCGTCACCAGCCAGATGCCGAGCGCGATGGGGGCGATGCCGAGGAAATCCAGCGGCGGCACGCTCTCGCCCAGCAGCAGCCAGCCGAAGAACAGGCCGAGCGGCGGCATGAGGAAGTGCAGGCTGGACGCCGCCGTCGCGCTGGAGCGGGTCAGCAGATAGTACCAGAGCCCGTAGCCGCCGATCGACACGCCGACCACCAGAAAGGCGAAGCCGACGAGCAGATTGGCGGTGACATGGATGTCGGCCAGGCTCTCCGTGGCGAGGGCCACGGGGACGAGCACGATGCCGCCCGCCAGACACTGGATGGCGTTGCCGCTCCAGATGCCGCCGCGCGGCGCGAAATATTTGAAGCCCAGCGTGCCCGCCGCCAGCGCGGTGACGCCGCCGGCGATGAGCAGCGTGCCGGTGACGCTCTCATGCGCGCCGACGAGGCGCGAGCGCAGCACGATGACCACGCCGAGCAGGCCGAGCGCGATGCCCGCCCATTTGCGCGGGTTCATCCGCTCGCCGAGCAGCGGGCCGGCAACCAGCGCGACCAGCAGCGGCAGGCAGCTCGTCAGCACCGCCGTATAGGCGGAGGACGTGAAGGTGAGCGCCGTCCAGTTGAGGCCGAGATAGACGGCGTTGTTGAGGATGCCGATGAGGGCGAGAACGACGAGGTCGCGCCGGCCGACCGGCGGCAGGCCCCGGCGCCGTTCGCCGCCGTCCCACAGAGGGGCGAGGGCCAGCATGAGGGTGCCGGCCAGAAGGAGCCGGACGGCGAGCAGGATCAGCGGCGGGCAGTCGGCCAGCGCCAGCTTGGCGCCGGCGAAGGCGGACGACCACAGCACGCAGAACAGCGCCACCAGCAGCGGCAGGGGGACATGACGGGGCATAAGGCGGCGCGCCGCGGCGGCGGGCGCCGACGCGCTCGATGCGGGTGGCATCGCTCATCTCCAATCGTTGATTGCGCGCACCCTAACGGAGGCCCGATGGATCGGAAAACGAGATGTTTTCATAGGGGGTATGAGGAAAATCGATCCTGGGGACGGGCTTACGGGCGCCAGTCATAGATCCAGCGATAGCGTTCCAGCACCGCGTTGCCGGAGCGCGCGCGCATGACGAGATCGCGGGCGAGGCGGGCGGGGCCCGCGAGGTGATAGATGCGGTCCATGCCGCGCGCGGCGCGCTGCACGCGGGCGGTGCGCGGCTGGCGCAGGGCCTCGTAGCGGCGCAGCGCGGCGGGGATGTCGCCGGCATCGTCGAGGCAGTCGGCCAACACCACGGCGTCCTCGATGGCCTGCGCGGCGCCCTGCGCGAGGAAGGGCGGCATGGCGTGGGCGGCGTCGCCGAGCAGCGTCACCGGGCCGGCGCCCCAGACGGGCAGGGGATCGAGATCGAACAGCGCCCAGCGCAGCCAGCGTTCCGGCGCGGCGAGCAGGGCGCGGGCGTCGGCGCTCCAGTCGGGATAATGGGACAGGAGCTCGCCGGGGGCGCCCTCAAGGCTCCAGCCATGGGCCTCGCGCGCGTCCGGCGTGACGGCGACGAGGTTGACCGCGCGGCCCGCCTGCACGGGATAGGAGACGAGATGCGCGCCGGGCCCGAGCCAGAGCCGCGTGGCCGGCACGGCGAGGTGCGCGGGCAGGGCCTGCGCCGGCACGGTGGCGCGCCAGGCGGCGCGGTGGCGGAAGGAGGGCTTCGCTTCCGGGTGCAGCGCGAGCCGCACCATGGAGCGCAAGCCGTCGGCTCCGATGAGGGCGGCGGCATGGAGGGGGGCGTCGTCGGCGAGATGGACGGTGACGCCGTCGCCTTCGGCCTCGAAGCTCTCGACCGCGTGGCCGAGGCGGAGGGTGATGGCGGGGGTCTCGCGCACGGCGGCGAGCAGGGCGGCCTGCAGATCGGCGCGATGGATGACGAGGAAGGGGCCGCCGAAGCGCGCCTCGGCTTGCGCGCCCATCGGCGCGCCGGTGAGGCGCGCGCCGCGCCGGCCGTCCATCACCTCAAAGGACTGCGGGAAGACGGCGTGCTCGGCGACGCGCTCGTAGACGCCGAGCGATTGCAGGCAGCGCGTGGCGTTGGCGGCGAGCTGGACGCCCGCGCCGGCCTCTTCCAGCGCCGGCGCGCGCTCAAGCAGCGTGACCGCGAAGCCCGCGCGGGCGAGCGCCAGCGCGGCGGTGAGCCCGCCTATGCCGGCACCGGCGATCGCGATGTGGCGTGCGGCCACGGCATGCCCGCCGGGTCAGGCGGCGACCGGCGTCTCGTACAGGGCGCCCGGCGGGTTCGATTCGGTGCCGTGCAGGTGCGAGTCGTATTTGTAGAGGGTGGAGCAGTACGGGCAGATGATCTCGCTGTCCGAGCCCATGTCGAGGAAGACATGCGGATGGTCGTAGGGCGGCAAGGCGCCGACGCACATGAATTCCCGGGCGCCGATGGAGATGCTCGGCACGCCCGCCGAATTGTGGAAGTGGGGAACGACGTGGCCCGCCATGATGTCCGCCTGCGCTCGTGTTGCAATCGGCCGGAACATAGCGGCAGGCGCCGCCGGGTCCAAGGGGCGACGCGCGCATCGGGCCGGGGCGGCGGGTCGCACCCGTAAAGAGACGTATGACGCAACGGGATGTCGCCCATCGCTTCGCCATATTGGTGAGGCATGGGAAGGATGGATTACCGGCTGCGTGCTTCGAGGCCGGCTTTCGGCCGGCACCTCAGCATGACGAGCTCGGTTTTCGTCATGCTGAGGTGCGAGCCCACGGGTCTTGCCTCTGGCAAGCCCGAGGACAGGCTTCGCGAGCCTCGAAGGACGCACGACCGTTCCGCTTCCAAGGTCTTCAGCCTCCATGCGCCGCTTCCTCGCCGCCGCCGGTTTCCTCCTCGCCTTCGCCGGCGCCGCCCATTGGGTCGTGCCGATGGGCCGGGAGGCACTTGCCCTCGTCACCGCCCGCGACGACGCGGCCGGGATCGCCGACCTGCAGCTCGCGGGCGTGCTGACGCCGGAGCGGGTGGCGCAGGAGGTCGACGCCGCCCTTGCCGAGGGCGACGGGGAGATGGCGGCGAGCTTCGTCGAGCTGGCGCAGGCGCGCGGCATCCCCGTCTCCGCCGAGCGGCGGGCGCGGGCGGCGCTGGCGAACGCGCCGGGAGCGACCTTCGTGCGCGGCGCCGGGCGCTTCGGGCAGGGGTTCCTCACGGGCGAGGCGGAAGACCTGGCCGGCCTCGCGGGCGCCACCGCGGGCGACCTGACCGTGTGGGGCGACGTGCGCGATCTCGGCCGCGAAGCCTGGCACTGGGCGAGCGGCGAGCCGGTGGACCGCCTGATGGTCAACCTCGCGGGCGCCGGCATCGTGGCCACCGGCGCGACCTATGCCGCCTTCGGCACGCCGCTGACGCTGCGGGCCGGCCTTTCCGTGCTGAAGGGCGCGCGGCGCGCCGGCGTGATGGGCGGGCGCCTTGCCGGCCATCTGGCGACGACGCTGAAGGGCGGCAGCAAGGCGGCCGCGGCGCGGCTGGTGTCCGATCTCGGCACGGCGGGCACGCGGGCCGGCACGCGCGCGACCTTCGCCGGGCTGCGGCATGTGGACGACGCGGCGGGTGCGGCGCGCCTGCGCCGGCTCGCCGAGGTGAAGGGCGGGCAGACGCTGGCGGTGGTGAAGACGCTGGGGCGCGGCGCGCTGTTCGTCACCGAGGCCATGGCCAAGCTCGCCTTCTGGGTGATGGCGGCGGTGCTGAATCTGTTCGGCCTCGTTTCTTCCTTCAATGCGATGGTGGTGGCGACGCTGCGTCCGTTGTGGAAGAAGAAGCCTCGCCGGTCCCCGTTCCTGCCGGCGTGACGCCGGAGGAGGCGAGGAATGCGCGGCGCGGCCCTGACCCTGTCGATCCTGATGCTGGCTCTCGCGGCGCCTGCCGGCGCGGCGGAGAACCGCTGCGGCTGGTATGTGAACCCGACGCCGGGCAACTGGTACCTGACCGACCGCGACGGCAACTGGTGGATGCGCTCGCAGGGCGGGATGGAGGCCGAGGGCTTCGAGGACCACGCGCCGGCCTTCGACACCAAGGAATATGTGAAGCTTCAGCCCAACGGCTACGGCTATGGCTGCGCCTGCCTGAGCGTCGACACCGACAAGGCCGAGCAGAACATCACCCGCATCTATTCCGGCAAGATCCTGCCGCTGGCGCGCTGCCGGGGCGACAAGGCGCTGAAGAAGCCGGACTAGCGGCGGGCTCGATACGCGCCGCTCTTGATCGCGCGGCTTTCGCCACCTCGAGCGTTTCACGGTTTAGCGGAAGCATTGAAACGCTCCAGATCTTCGAGTTGGCGCATTTTCTTCACGCGAACCGTTGCCCACTTCGCTCGAAAATGCTCTAGCCTCACCTTATCGACCGAGTGGCAACTAGGGTTCCGGGCGCTTCGCCGCCGCTGGACCGAGCGTTGCAGAGACCGCGGGCGTTCCGCGGCTGCACCCAAGGGGCAAAAACCCAGGGGAGGAGACGTCGAGATCAACCGGCGCACAGGGCGCCTCAGGGGATCTCAATGACGCTTGCCTCGCTGCTTCTCGTCGTCCTTGCCTCCTTCATCCACGCGACCTGGAACCTGCTCGCCAAGCGGGCCGCTCCGGTCGGTCCGGTTTTCGTGTTCGCCTACAACCTCGTGGCCTGCGCCGCCTATGCGCCGTGGGTGCTGTATCTTCTCGCCCAGGGCTCAATCGCATGGACGGCGGAAGGCGCCGGGTTCGTCCTTCTCAGCGGCCTGATCCATCTGGCCTACAGCCTCTGCCTCCAGCGGGGCTATCAGGTGGCGGACCTTTCCGTCGTCTACCCCGTCGCGCGCGGCACGGGCCCGATGCTGTCGACGATCGGCGCCATCCTCATCCTCGGCGAGGCGCCGACGGGACAGGGGATGGCGGGGCTCCTGCTGGTGGTCGCCGGGATCGGCCTCATCGCGACGCGCGGGGAGCTGTCGGCCTTCCGGCGTCCGGGAGGGCAGGCGGGGGTCTGCTGGGGCACGGCGACGGGCGGTCTCATCGCCTCCTATACGGTGGTCGACGCCTATGCGGTGAAGGCGCTGGGCGTCGCGCCCGTCGTCCTCGACTGGTTTTCCAACCTGCTGCGCCTCTTCCTGCTGCTGCCCCTCGTCGTGATGAACCCGCGCCGGGCGCTCGCGCGCATGCGGGGCTTCTGGTGGCTCGCGGCGGCGGTCGGGCTGCTCTCGCCCCTGTCCTACATTCTCGTGCTCGCCGCCTTGATGGAGGGGGCTCCGCTCACCCTCGTGGCGCCGATGCGGGAGATGTCGATGATGGTGGGCGCGCTGATGGGGATGCTGATCCTGCGCGAAGCCGTCGGCCCGTGGCGGCTGGCGGGGTGCGGCGTGCTGATCGCGGGCGTCGTCCTCCTGTCCACCACATGAAAGCCGTCGCGCGCTGGCTTGGCAGCGCGGGGCGGGCCGATTAGCGTGCGGCCGCCATAACGGAGCGCGCCATGCCGACCTTCTCGCACGATGGAATCGAGTTCGCCTATCTCGACGAGGGGGAGGGCGAGCCCATCGTGCTGGTGCACGGCTTCGGCTCCACCAAGGAGATCAACTGGGTCGGCCCCGGTTGGGTGTCGACGCTGACCCGCGCCGGGCGGCGGGCGATCGCCTTCGACAATCGCGGCCACGGCGCCTCGTCCAAGCTCTACCAGCCCGAACTCTACGACCCCTGGCTGATGGCGCGGGACGTGATCGCGCTGATGGACCATCTCGGCCTCCAGCGCGCCGACGTGATGGGCTACTCGATGGGCGGGCGCATCGGCGCCTGCGCGGCGCTGACGGCGCCGGAACGGGTGCGCTCGCTGATCCTCGGCGGCATCGGCATCCATCTGGTGGAAGGGGCGGGGCTGCCGATCTCCATCGCCGACGCGCTGCGCGCGCCGAGCCTCGAGGATGTGAGCGACCCGACGGGGCGCATGTTCCGCGCCTTCGCCGACCAGACCAAGAGCGACCGCGAGGCGCTGGCCTCCTGCATCGTCGGCTCCCGGCGGACGCTGAGCCGGGAGGAGGTGAGCCGGATCGCGGTGCCGACGCTGATCGCCGTGGGCACGCGCGACCCCATCGCCGGGGCGGCGCGCCCGCTCGCGGCGCTGATCCCCGGCGCGCAGGCGGTGGACATTCCCGATCGCGACCACATGCTGGCGGTGGGCGACAAGGCGTTCAAACAGGCGGCGCTGGCCTTCCTCGAGGAAAGGCCGTGAGCGGGCGGTTTAGTCGGCGCGGATGCAAGGATGCGTGACGTCTTTCGCTTCCGCAGTGCGGGAGGGAAGCGGTGCGGGAAGCCGGAGACGGGCGCCGTTCGCGAAGGAGCGGGGCCGGCTTCGCGCTTCCGACCCGCCGCCCGGTGGTAATGGCGGGGACTCGCCTTCTATGCAGAAGTGCAACGGAGGCAGCGTAGGATCACCCGTTTCGCTGTGTTAGGCTGACCTCAACTCGGGTATCCGGCCGGCGCCGACAGGCGGACGGCGAGGGAAGAAAATGGCACAGAATGCACTGCATCGCGTCGAGGCGCCCACCCGCGCGCTCGACAAGGTCGATCCGGTCTGGTCGCGCATCCGCCGCGAGGCCGAGGAGATCACGACGCGCGAGCCGGCGCTCGCCAGCTTCATCTTTTCGACCGTGCTCTACCACGCGACGCTGGAAGGCGCCGTGGCGCACCGCATCGCCCAGCGGCTCGACCATGCCGACGTGCCGGCGGAGCTGATCCGCCACGCCTATGACGAGGCGCTGGCCGACGATGCCGAACTCGGCGTCGCCATCCGCGCCGACATTCTCGCCGTGTGCGACCGCGACCCCGCCACCGAGCGGGCCATCGAGCCGGTGCTCTACTACAAGGGCTTCCACGCCATCCAGACGCACCGCCTGGCGCACTGGCTGTGGCGGAAGGGCCGCAAGGACTTCGCGCTCTACCTGCAGAGCCGCTCCTCGGCGGTGAACCAGGTGGACATCAACCCGGCGGCTCCGTTCGGGCGGGGCATCTTCTTCGACCACGCCACCGGCATCGTCGTCGGCGAGACGGCGGTGATCGAGGACAACGTCTCGGTGCTGCAGGGCGTGACCCTCGGCGGCACCGGCAAGGAGCATGGTGACCGCCACCCGAAGATCCGCAGCGGCGTGCTGCTCGGGGCGGGGGCCAAGGTGCTCGGCAACATCGAGGTGGGCCGCTGCGCCCGCGTGGCCGCCGGCTCGGTCGTGCTGAAGCCGGTGCCGCCCGGCACCACGGTCGCCGGCGTGCCGGCCAAGGTGGTGGGCCAGGCGGGCTGCGCCGAGCCCTCGCGCAGCATGGACCAGATGTTCGACGACCTGCCCTTCCTCGGCGAAGCCATCTGAACAGACCGTGCGTCGCGCGCCGTGGCGGTTGCGCCGGCGCGCCGGGCGTGGCAAGCCTGCCGCCCAACTCGATCCATTGCGGGAGCACGGACTTTGGAAAAGAAGGATCTCGAGCGCGTCCAGACCTATATGCGGCGCCTGTTCAGCAACGCGCAGCTGCGGGTCGTCGCGCGGCCGAAGAAGAAGGATTCGGCCGAGGTCTATCTCGGCGACGAGTTCATCGGCGTCCTCTTCGAGGACAAGGAAGACGGCGACCTCTCCTACAATTTCCAGATGGCCATCCTCGACACCGACCTCGAGGACTGAGCCGGGATGACCGTCTACGCGCTCGACGGCGTGGCGCCGGACCTGCCGGCGCTCGGCCGCTACTGGATCGCCCCCAGCGCGGAGGTGATCGGCAACGTGCAACTCGGCGACGAGGCGAGCGTGTGGTTCGGTTCGGTCATCCGCGGCGACAATGAGCGCATCGCCATCGGCGCGCGGGTGAACATCCAGGAAAACTGCGTGCTGCACACCGATCCCGGCTTCCCGATGACCATCGGGGAGGACTGCACGATCGGCCACAAGGCGATGCTGCACGGCTGCACGATCGGCGCCAACAGCCTGATCGGCATGGGCGCCACGGTGCTCAACGGCGCGAAGATCGGCCGCAACTGCCTGGTCGGCGCCGGCGCGCTGGTGACCGAGGGCAAGGAATTCCCCGACAATTCGCTGATCGTCGGGGCGCCGGCCAAGGCCATTCGCACCCTCGACGAGGCGATGGAGCAGCGCATCCACGGCACCGCCGCGCATTATGTGCGCAACTGGCGGCGCTTCTCGGCGGGGCTCAGCCGGATCGACTGAGGGCTTTGCCCTCGCCGCCAGCCTCTTTTCTTTGGATCACGTCATCCTTCGAGGCTCGCTGCGCTCGCGCCTCACGATGAGGGCGTGCTCAGGGGGGCAGCCGTTGAAGGCGTGGATCCCCGGGACGCGCCCGGGGATGACGCTCTGACGGGGGAGCGCGGCCCGAAATCTCAGTAGCGGCCGACGGTGAGCGGGGCGAGCACGTCGCCGAGCGAGACCCAGCGGTTGTTGTCGTCCTGCGCCTGGCGCTTGACGAAGCGGTAGCCGGTCTCGTGCCAGAGCACGATGGCGGCTTCCTGATTGTCGAGCACGAGGTCGCCGCGGTCGGTGACCACGGTGAGGACGGCATGGCCGTCGCCCTTGCGGTCGCGCACCACGGTGACGAGCAGCGTGTCGGCCGGCCAGCCGAGCTCGATCAGCGTGCGGCGCTTGAGCAGCACGTAATCCTCGCAGTCGCCGTAACCGTCGTCCGGGTAGGCCCAGCGCTCGACCTCGCCATAGTGATCGAGATCGGTCATCGGCTGGATGCGCTCGTTGATCTCGTCGTTGATCTTGCGCAGCTGGGCGAAGTTGGCCTCGGTGAGCGCCACCTTTCCGCCACGCCCGGTGGTTCCGGCGCAGTCGGCCGGGTTCTGCGCGCAGAACTGCGCATAGCCGAGCGGCACGGCGGTATTGGCACCGACGGCCATGTTTGCGGCGAAGCTCGACAGCATCGCCACCTGTTCTTTCGCTTCAACTTTCGCAACACTTGCGAAAGTCATCGCGAAAACCACCGCTCCTGCCGCGAGGAGGGCCCGTTCGAGCCTCTTTTTCATCGCGTACCTCATCCTGTCCATGGATGAGATCATACAGACGAGGTTTTTATGCTCGTCTAAGCGATGCCGAAGATTCGTAACTACGGCGGACAGGGAATGTTAATATGTCTTTTTATTGGCATTAACCACGCCAATAGGCAAACTGTTCATCACGCCAATTAAGCCGCCGGCAAGCCGAAGATGGCAGCGCCCGCGCGCTTTTCCATTGCCTGACGCCGCGATTTGCCGCCGTGCTCTGCCTTGCCGCCGCGCGCGCGGAAGCCTATGTGATCCCCCGTGCTTGAACCGCCCCGCCTTGCCGAACACAGACGCGAGCCGATCCTGAACGTCCCGCCGGTGATCACCGTGCTGGCGGTGGTGATGCTCGCCATACAGGTGGTGCGGGACTGGGTGTCGCCGGAGATCGGGGTGGAGATCCTCGCCCTGTTCGCCTTCATCCCGGCGCGGTTCGACCCCTCGGTGCTGGCCGAGGGCGTGCTGCCCGGCGGCGTGGCGGCGGACATCTGGACCTTCGTCACCTATGCCTTCCTGCACGGCGGCTGGACCCATGTGGGCCTGAACCTGCTGTGGATGCTGGCCTTCGGCACGCCGGTGGCCCGCCGCTTCGGCACGGTGCGCTTCCTGTTGTTCTTCGCCGCCACGGCGGCGGCGGGGGCGGGGCTGCACCTCCTGACCCATGAGGGCGAGCTGGTGCCGATGATCGGCGCTTCCGCCGCGGTTTCCGGCTGCATGGCGGCGGCGCTGCGCTTCATGTTCGCGCATGAGGGGCACGCCGTCTGGCGGCCCGACATCGTCGGCAACACGGTGCATTATCCCGCGCCGCCGCTGATCGAGGCGATGCGCGACCGGCGGGTGATCGGCTTCGTCGCCGTGTGGTTCATCATCAACCTCGCCTTCGGCGTCGGCGCACCGGCGGGGATCGTCGACGGCAGCGTCGCGTGGGAAGCCCATATCGGCGGCTTCATCGTCGGCCTGCTGCTGTTCCCGCTGTTCGATCCAGTCGGCCGCACGCCCGACGACCAGCTCTTCCCTCGTCTCGACCGCTGATCTTCCCGCGCACGGATTTTCCCGAACACCGGCCGCCTAAAATAGGTCCGCTTCGGAGCCTATTGCTTGCCGCTGCGTTACAGCCGATCATTGATCCACAAGGCTCGCCCGCTCATGACGGGAAGAAGCCGAAGGAGCGGGGCGGCGCATGGCCCGCCTGACCCCGCCGCTGCTGGGAAGGAGGCATGCCATGACGGTGCGTACGATTTTGGAAGAGAAGGGCTACGACGTTCAGACGATCGGCCCGGATGTGAAGGTGCGCGACGCGACGCACATGCTGGCGGAGAAGCGGATCGGCGCCATCGTGGTGACGGATGCCGAGCGCCGTGTGGTCGGCATCCTGTCGGAGCGCGACGTGGTGCGCGTGGTCGGCGTCGACGGGCCGGGCCGGCTCGACGACCCGGTTTCCGCGGTGATGACGACGAAGGTCGTCACCTGCGACGGCAACGAGACCGTTCACCAGATCATGGAACAGATGACCGCCGGGCGCTTCCGCCACCTGCCGGTGGTGCAGGGCGGCAAGCTGGTCGGCATCGTCTCGATCGGCGACGTGGTGAAGCATCGCCTCGCGGAGATGGAGCGCGAGAGCCATCAGTTGCGCGAGTACATCATGACGGCGTGAGGGACGGGCGGAGGCGGGCATCCTTCGAGGCTCGTCTCCGGCTCGCACCTCGGGATGACGTCGCTCTTGGGCGTTCAGCAACGCACCTCATGCTGAGGTGCGCGGGCAACGCCCGAGCCTCGAAGCTCCGCAATCGCGCCGCCCTCACCGACCTGCTTCGCAGGCCACCTCTCCCCGACGGGAGAGGGACGGAAAGAGCTACTTCGGGCCGCGCCCTCGGAAGCGAGGTTCAGGCCGCGCACGCCTCAAAAGCGGGGCGTGTCGGTCTTCTTCGGCGTGCCGTAGACCTTCGCCGGATCGAACAGCTTGCCGGCGTCGTTGACGCTGAGCTTCAGATCGGCGGGCGGGGCGGCGCCGAGGGGCACCGAGCGGAAGAAGCAGGAGCGGTGGCCGGTGTGGCAGGCGGCGCCGGGGATGCCCGGGCCGAGCTCCGGCATGTGCACGCGCAGCACCACGGCGTCCTGGTCGCAGTCGACGCTGAGCTCGACCAGCTTCTGGACGTGGCCGCTCTCCTCGCCCTTCTTCCAGAGCCGCCCGCGCGAGCGGCTGAAATAATGCGCCTCGCCGGTCTCGATGGTGAGGGCCAGCGCCTCGGCGTTCATGTGCGCGACCATCAGCACGGCGCCGTCGTCGGCGTCGACCGTGACGGCGGTGATGAGGCCGTCGGCGTCGAACTTCGGGGAGAGGCGGTCGCCTTCCTCGATCTCGGCCTTGCTGCCTCGCGGGGCGAAGAGGGGATCGGTCACGGCAATCGGGTGCGCAAAGTCACCGGGCGCCGCGTCACGGACGCATGCCGCGCAGCAGGCTCATGAAGCGAACCTGCTCCTGCGGGTCGTCGCGGAACACGCCGGTGAACTGGGTGGTGACGGTGGAGGCGCCCTGCTTGCGCACGCCGCGCATGGCCATGCACATGTGCTCGGCCTCCAGCAGCACGGCGACGCCGCGCGGCTTCAGGATCTCGTCCATGGCGGTGACGATCTGCGAGGTCAGGTGCTCCTGCGTCTGCAGGCGGCGGGCGAACAGATCGACGATGCGGGCGATCTTCGACAGGCCGACCACGCGCTCGACGGGGAAATAGGCGACATGCGCCTTGCCGACGAACGGCACCATGTGGTGCTCGCAGTGCGAATAGAACTCGATGTCGCGCACCAGCACCATGTCGTCGAAATTGCCGATTTCGCCGAAGGTGCGGTCGAGGATGCTTTCCGGGTCGGCGCGGTAGCCGCTGTACAGCTCCTCATAGGCGCGCACGACGCGCTTGGGGGTATCGAGCAGGCCCTCGCGGCTCGGATCGTCGCCGGCCCAGGCGATGAGCGTGCGCACGGCGGCCTCGGCGTCCTCACGCGAGGGGCGGCGGGCGGCGGACGCCTCGATCTCGTTCTGGGCACTACGCATCAGCGACTTAAGCACGGCATCCATGACGAACTCCGTTCGACGGCGCATTTTTTACCGGGCGCCGAAGTGTCACCGGTCCAACTCGCCATACGTGCCGTCACCCGTCACGGTTCAGGGACGCATTTCGACCATAGCCGCCCTGCGCAAGCGCCGGAAGAGACATCCGGTTGCTTTCGCAAGCCGACGACCGCTCCTATATAGGCGAGAGCGGGCTGGCTGCAATGCAGGCACAAGGCGCCTTTGCACGTTGGAACGGGCCCGGACGGACGGACTGAGCATGCTGAACGAGGTCTACAACCGCCGCATACTTGAACTGGCCGCCGACATACCACGCCTCGGGCGGCTTGCCTCGCCCGATGCGTCGGCAACGGCGCATTCCAAACTTTGCGGTTCCACCGTCACCATCGACCTCGTCCTGCGCGACGGCGTGGTGGCCGACTTCGCCCATGAGGTGCGGGCCTGCGCGCTCGGACAGGCGTCCTCCTCGGTGATGGGCAGCCTCGTCGTCGGCTCGACGGCGCAGGAACTGCGCGAGGTGCGCGAGGCCATGCGCCGGATGCTCAAGGAGAACGGCCCGCCGCCGGACGGCCGCTGGGCCGAGCTCGCCGTGCTGGAGCCGGTGCGCGACTACAAGGCGCGCCACGCCTCGACGCTGCTGACCTTCGACGCGGTGGTCGACGCGGTGGACCAGATCGAGGCCCGCGCCGGACAGGCCGCGGAGTAGGCGCACGCTCACCGCTCGGTGAAGAAGGTGAACAGCACCTCACCCTTCTCGCCGGTGAGGCAGAGGAAGCGGTTCGCGGAATCGGAGCGGTCGCGTTGGATATAGGCCTCGCCCATGATCACGCCCTTCACCGGGGTGTCGCCGAGCTTGGCGTCGGCCTGCGCGATGGTGAGGCCGTCTATGTCGATATGGATGTCGTCGACCGAGGGCGAGCGCTGCTTGAGCTTCTTCAGCGCCTCCGCCTTGCAGGCGGCGACGCGCTGCATGTCGGGATCGACATCCGGCGATTGGGCGGCGGATTCGTCGGGCTGCGTGCCGTCGTTCGGGCCGGGCGGGGTGTGGCTGCCGGAAGGCTGGGCTTCGGGAGCCGGAGTCTTGGGAGCCAGAGTCTCGGGAGCCGGTTTGCCGGGGTTCGCGGCGGGCGGCGGCGTTTGGGCCGGCTGCTGGGCGGCGAGGGGCAGGGGCGCGCCGAGGAGGCCCCCCGCGACCAGCATCGCCATCGACATTCCGCTTGCGCGCCACGTCCATATTTCGCTTGCGCGCCACATGGCGACCTCCCCGTGATTGCGCCGGAGGCAAATCCGGCCGGCCGGTCGGAAAACGCCCGGGCGCCGCGCCGGTTCCCGGTTAGGGGCGGGCGGGCATGAGCGGGAAGGGTCCATCGGGCAGCGTCGCCGCCTTCGCCGCGCGCCTGCCGCGGCTGGCGCTCAAGGCGCCTATCCTGCTCTACCGCTACAGCTTTTCCGCCTTCATGGGCCGGCAATGCCGCTATCTCCCGACCTGCTCGGAATTCGCCGAGGAGGCCATCGAGACGCACGGCGCCTGGGCCGGCGGATGGATGGCGGCGGGGCGCGTGTGCCGCTGCCATCCCTGGGGCGGATCGGGCTACGAGGCGGTGCCGGTCGAATTGCCCAAGGACGGCGCGTGGTATATGCCGTGGCGCTACGCCCGCACCCCTGGAAGGGAGGATGCGGGCGGTTCCTGATCGCCCCGCCGATCCGACCAACAAGCCTACCTGCGTGGTTCGCAGGAGTGGGCAGGAGAAAAGCCTATGTCCGAGATCAATCTCACCTTCCCCGATGGCGCCGTCCGAGCCTATGCCTCCGGCACCACGGGCACCGAGGTCGCCGCCTCCATCGCCAAGTCGCTGGCCAAGAAGTCGCTGGCGATGAAGCTCGACGGCACGCTGAGCGACCTTTCCGATCCCATCACCCACGACGCCAAATTCGAGCTCGTCACCCGCGAGAGCCCGGAGGCGCTGGAACTCATCCGCCACGACGCCGCGCATGTGCTGGCGGAGGCGGTGCAGACGCTGTGGCCGGGCACCCAGGTGACCATCGGCCCGGTGATCGAGAACGGCTTCTATTACGACTTCTTCCGCAACGAGCCGTTCAACCAGGACGATTTCGTCGCCATCGAGAAGAAGATGCGCGAGATCATCGCCCGCGACGCGCCCTTCACCAAGGAGGTGTGGGAGCGCGACGAGGCCAAGCGCGTCTTCGCCGAGAAGGGCGAGGCGTTCAAGGTCGAGCTGGTCGATGCGATTCCCGCCGACCAGAAGATCAAGATCTACAAGCAGGGCGAGTGGTTCGACCTTTGCCGCGGCCCGCACATGCCGAGCGTGGGCAAGGTGGGCGACGCCTTCAAGCTGATGAAGGTGGCCGGCGCCTACTGGCGCGGCGATGCCAACAACCCGATGCTGACCCGCATCTACGGCACCGCCTGGCGCACCAGGGAGGAGCTCGACGCCTATATCCTCCAGCTGGAGGAGGCGGAGAAGCGCGACCACCGCCGGCTCGGCCGGGAGATGGACCTCTTCCACTTCCAGGAGGAAGGGCCGGGCGTCGTGTTCTGGCACCCGAAGGGCTGGAACCTGTTCCAGAACCTCGTCGCCTATATGCGCCGGCGGCTCGCGGCGGACTACAGCGAGGTCAACGCCCCGCAGGTGCTCGACAAGTCGCTGTGGGAGACCTCCGGCCACTGGGGCTGGTACAAGGACAACATGTTCAAGGTGCAGCCGGCCGGCGACACCGAGGACAATGACCGGGTCTACGCGCTGAAGCCGATGAACTGCCCCGGCCATGTGCAGATCTTCAAGCACGGGCTGAAGAGCTACCGCGACCTGCCCATGCGCCTCGCCGAATTCGGCGCCGTGCACCGCTACGAGCCCTCCGGTGCGCTGCACGGGCTGATGCGCGTGCGCGGCTTCACCCAGGACGACGCCCACATCTTCTGCACCGAGGAGCAGATGGCGGCGGAGTGCCTGAAGATCAACGAGCTGATCCTCTCCACCTACGCCGATTTCGGCTTCGAGGAGATCGTGGTGAAGCTCTCCACGCGGCCCGACAAGCGCGTCGGCTCGGACGCGGTGTGGGACCACGCGGAAGAGGTGATGACCCGCGTGCTGGAGACGATCGAGAAGCAGTCGGGCGGGCGCATCAAGACCGGCATCCTGCCGGGCGAGGGCGCCTTCTACGGGCCGAAGTTCGAGTACACGCTGCGCGACGCCATCGGCCGCGAATGGCAATGCGGCACGACGCAGGTCGACTTCAACCTGCCGGAGCGCTTCGGCGCCTTCTATGTCGACGCCGACGGCCAGAAGAAGACGCCGGTGATGATCCACCGCGCCATCTGCGGCTCGATGGAGCGCTTCACCGGCATCCTCATCGAGCACTTCGCCGGCCATTTCCCGCTGTGGCTGGCGCCGGTGCAGGCGGTGGTGGCGACCATCACCTCCGAAGGCGACGAATACGCCGAGGAGATCGTCGCGGCGGCCCGGAAGATGGGGCTGCGCGTCGAGCTGGACCTGCGCAACGAGAAGATCAACTACAAGGTGCGCGAGCACTCGCTGGCCAAGGTGCCGGCGCTGCTGGTGGTCGGCCGCAAGGAGGCCGCCGAGCGCACCGTCTCGATCCGCCGGCTCGGCTCGCAGAACCAGACCGCGCTGACGCTCGACGAGGCGCTGGCCTCGCTGGTGGCCGAGGCAAGCCCGCCGGACCTGCAGCGGGACTGAGCCGGCAGCGGGGATGTTTCCTCATCGAAAGAAAGGCCCGGGATCGACGTCCCGGGCCTTTTCATTGCGGCGGGGCGGCGAACCCGGCCTACGTGCGCGGCCTGCGTTCAGGTGACGTGTTGCTGACGTGGCCGGCGCATGGATCCCCGGGACAAGCCCGGGGATGACGGCGCAGCGAGAGGGGACGTTGTGAGCCGTCTCCGATCGTAGCCGAGGCCGGCAGCGCTGTTTCGGCGCTCAACCCTTCGGCTTGTCCGGCGTCTCGGCCGGGCGGGCCGGGGCGTCGGGGGGGATCGGCTGCGGCGGGTAGGGGGCGGTCTCGCGGCGCAGGCTGGGATTGTTGTCGGCGCCGGGCACGTTCAGCCGGCGCTGCTGCGGCGTCCAGTAGGACGGACCCTGCATCAGGTTCTGGCTGTTGGGCCGGACGGAATTGGTGCGTGGGGGCATGTAGCGCTCCGGCTGCATCGGGGTCTGCGCGAGGGCGGCGGAACCCGCCACGCCCAGCATCAGCGCCAGCATGGCCGCTGTGACGGTCTTCATCGGTAATTCGCGCCTCCCTTTCTTCTATTTAGGATGCCGGGACGCGCATTGCCATGCCCCTGCGAGAGCCGGCGATGCATGCAATATTTGTCATGAAATAATCGTCGGCAACTTCCGGCCGCCGTTGCTAAGCGGATGCTTTGCGTGGATATTCCGCGCGTGCCGGCGCAGGTGTCGGCCGGCGGAGCGCGGTGGAAGCGGGATCATGACGGACCAGAACGCAGCGATTCTGGTGGTCGACGATGTCGCGGAGAACCGGGACCTGCTGATGCGCCGGCTGAAGCGGCTCGGCTTCTCCCGCATCGACGAGGCGGCCAACGGGCACGAGGCGCTCGCCGCCATCGCCCAGACGCCCTACGACCTCGTGCTGCTCGACATCATGATGCCGGAACTCGACGGCTTCGGCGTGCTCGACCAGCTGCGTGCCGACGGGCGGATCAACGAGCTGCCGGTCATCGTGGTCTCGGCGCTGAACGAGATCGACCCGGTGGTGCGCTGCATCGAGCTGGGCGCCGACGATTTCATCTTCAAACCGTTCAATCCGACGCTGCTGCGCGCCCGCGTGCTCGCCACGCTGGAGAAGAAGGCGCTGCGCGACCGCACGCGCGACGAGCTGATGCGCAAGCATATCGAGCTTGCCGAGGCGCGCACGCTGCAGCTCTCGCTGGTGCCGCCGGCCTTCGCGGGCACGGTGGCCGGGCGCGGGCTGAGCATCGACGCGCTGCTGGAGCCGGCCAAGGAGGTCGGCGGGGATCTGGTCGATTATTTCCCGATCGGCGACACGCGCATGGTGCTGGTGATCGGCGACGTCTCCGACAAGGGGGCGGCGGCGGCGCTGATGATGGCGCGCACCCACGCCATGTTCCGCGCGCTCGCCGCGCGGCCGGACGCGGCCGAGCTGTTCGACGATCCGGCGCGGGCGGCGGGGCTGGTGAACGACGCGCTGGTGCGCGGCAACACGTCCTGCATGTTCGTGACGCTGCTGCTGGCGACGCTGGACGTGACCAGCGGCGACCTTGCCTTCGTGCGCGCCGGCCATGTGCCGCCCTACCGGCGCGCGGCGGACGGCGCCGTTTCGCGGCTCGGCGGGCCGGGCGGGCCGGCGCTGGGCGTGGCGGAGGACTTTCCCTATCGCGCCGCCTCGGCCACGCTGGCGGCGGGCGAGCGGCTGCTGGTGGTCACGGACGGCTTGACCGAGGCGCACGACCATGACGGCGTGCTGTTCAGCGAGGAGCGGGTGGGCGACTTCCTCGCCGGTCTCTCGGATGGCGAGGCGCGGCCGCTGCACCGCCTGGCGGCCGAGGTGCGGGCCTTCGAGGCGGGGCTGCCGGCGTTCGACGACATGGCGGCGCTGCTGCTGACGCTGGAGCCGGGCGCGGGCCAGGGATGAAAGAGGGCGGAATGGCCAAGGATGGGGCGGCGGACATGACGGACGACAGCCGGGAGGCGACCCTGCTGCGCGCGACGCTGGAGAACATGTCCCAGGGCGTCGCCATGTACGACGCGGAACACCGGCTGGTGACGTGGAACCAGCTCTTCCGCGAATATCTCGACATGCCGGACGAGTTCCTCGGCACCGAGCACACCTTCTCCGACTACATCCGCTATCTCGGCGAGCGGGGCGAGTTCGGCGAGATCGACATCGAGACGGCGCTCGCCGAGCGCCTCGCGCAGCTCGCGACCTCGCATTCCTTCGAGCGCACCCGCCCGGACGGGACGATCCTCGAGGTGCGGCGCGATCCGGTGCCGGGCGGCGGCTTCATCGCCATCTACACCGACATCACCGAGCGCAAGCTGGCCGAGATGAAGCTGCGCGAGGACGAGGAGCAGCTCCGCGCCATTGACGCGGCGGCGCCGATCGGCCTGCTCATCATGGACGCCGGGACGCATGTGGCCTGCCATTCCAACGGCTGCTTCGGCCGGATGATCGGCCGCGAGGCGGCGGAGCTGGTGGGCCAGCCGATCCCGGCGCTGTTCGCCGACCCCGACAAGGGCCGGGAGCTGGTGGACATCCTGCTGACGCCGTCGAGCGAGCGGCAGGAGTTCTACCTGCCGCGCACCGACGGCAGCACGATCTGCACGATGGTCTCGCACGAGGGGCTGGATTTCCGCGGCGCCCCGGCGGTGATCGCCACCTTCGTCGACATCAGCGACCGCGTGCGCATGGAGCAGCAGCTGCGTGAGGCGAAGGAGGCGGCGGAATCGGCCAGCCAGGTGAAGTCGGCCTTCCTCGCCAATATGAGCCATGAGCTGCGCACGCCGCTCAACGCCATCATCGGCTACAGCGAGATCCTTTCCGAGGACGCCGCCGACAATGGCGACGAGGCGATGGTCGCGGACCTCGACAAGATCCAGGCGGCCGGCAAGCACCTGCTGGGGCTGATCAACGACATCCTCGACCTGTCGAAGATCGAGGCCGGGCGGATGGACGTCTATCTGGAACAGGTGTTCCTGAGCCGGATGGTGGACGAGGTGAAGACCATCGTCGCCCCGATGATGCAGAAGAACGCCAACCAGCTCGTCATCGACTGCCCGATCGACATCGGCACGCTGCGCACCGACCTGACCAAGCTGAAGCAGAGCCTGATCAACCTGCTGAGCAACGCGGCGAAATTCACCAAGGAAGGCACGGTGACGCTGCGCCTGTCGCGCGACACGCTGCCGGACGGGGCGGGGGCGATACGCTTCGACGTCGCGGACAGCGGCATCGGCATGTCCGAGGAACAGCTGGGCCGGCTGTTCCAGGCGTTCACCCAGGCGGATTCCTCCACCACGCGCAATTTCGGCGGCACCGGCCTCGGGCTCACCATCACCAAGCATTTCGTCGCCATGCTGGGCGGCACGATCGAGGTGCGGAGCGAGCCGGGCAAGGGCTCGACCTTCACCATCGAGCTGCCGGTCGAGACGCGTCCGGTCGCCTCCGCGGAGCTGGAGGAGGTCGAGATCGCCGATCCCGGCGCGCCGGCGCAGCCGGGCGCGATCACTGTGCTGGTGGTCGACGACGACCCGGCCGTGCACGAGGTGCTGGCCGCGACGCTCGGCAAGGAAGGCTATGTGCTGCGGCACGTGCGCGACGGCATCGAGGCGCTCAACATGATGCGCAAGGATCCGCCGGACATCGTGACGCTCGACGTGATGATGCCGAAGATCGACGGCTGGTCGGTGCTCGGCATCATGAAGTCGGAGCCGGAGCTGGAGCATATCCCGGTCATCATGCTGACCATCGTCGACGACCGGAATCTGGGCTACTCGCTCGGCGCGGCGGAATACATGACCAAGCCGATCGACCGGCAGCGGCTCATCGCGCTGATCCACAAATTCGCCCCCGGCGAGGAGAAGGGCGTGGTGCTGGTGGTGGACGACGACCCGCTGGTGCGCACGCTGGTGCGCACCACCATCGAGGATGCCGGGCTCGCGGTGGCGGAGGCCGGCGGCGGGCAGGAGGCGCTCGACTGGCTGGGCGCCCACGAGATGCCGTCGCTGGTGCTGCTCGACCTGATGATGCCCGGCATGGACGGCTTCGCCTTCCTGGAGAAGGTGAGGGCGGCGCCGGAATTCGCCGAGCTGCCCATCGTGGTGCTGACCGCCAAGGAGCTGACGGAGGACGAGCGCGACTTCCTCGCCCGCAACACGCTGCTGATCCTCAACAAGAGCGCGCAGCCCATCGGCACGCTGGGGGCGGCGCTGGCGCACATCGCCGGCAAGGGGGCGGCCCCGAAGGGCGCTCCCGGCGCCCGGTCCCACTGAGAGAGACGGCGATGGCGAAGATCCTGCTGGTCGAAGACAATGAAATGAACCGCGACATGCTCACCCGGCGGCTGTCGCGCAACGGCTTCGAGGTCGTGGTGGCGGTCAACGGGCAGGAGGGCGTCGACCTTGCTCTGTCGCAGCGCCCGTCGCTGATCCTGATGGACATGAGCCTGCCGGTGCTCGACGGCTGGGAGGCGACGCGGCGGGTGAAGGCGGATCCCTCGACCGCCGGCATCCCGGTGATCGCGCTGACCGCCCATGCCATGGCGCAGGACCGCGAGGACGCCATGGCGGCGGGCTGCGACGACTTCGACACCAAGCCGGTGGAGCTGCCGCGCCTGCTCGAGAAAATCCGGGCGCTGCTCGGAACCGGGGAGTGAGTTCGCCTTGGCGGGCGGATGTCACCCTTCTGTCATCCAACAGTCGCAGAACGGTATGCCGCTTGCTTCGGCCCGCAGGGGCTTAGCCGGCCAACCGTCCTTCCATCCGAACGAGCCCGCCGCTTCCGGCGCGGGTAAAGAGTAGTCGAGCGTTATGGCGACGATCGCCCTGTTGCTGAGCGGACTGGGGCTCTTCTTCATCGGTGTCCGCGGGCTTTCCGCCAACCTCGTGCCGCTGGTCGGGCGCCGGGCGCGCGCCGCCTTCGCGCGGGCGCTGCGTGGGCCGGTGAGCACCGCCATCAACGGCACGCTGGCCGGTATGGTGACGCAGAGCTCGACGGCGGTCTCGTGGATCATCGTCTCCTTCGTGCGCGGCGGCGTGCTGACCGACGGCCCGGCGCTGATGGCGCCGACCTGGGCGAATGTCGGCACCGCGCTGCTGCCGCTGATCGTCGCCATCGACACCTCGACGGCGGCCGGCATCGTCATCGGCGTGGTCGGCTTCATCACCTATTTCCGGCTCGTGCGCGGCGACCGCATGCGCAACGCGCTGGAAGCCGCGCTGGGCGCGGCGCTGCTGCTGTTCGGCATGCACCTCGTCTCCATCGCCGTGGGGCCGATGCGCGAGGCGCTGATGCACCACCCCTGGTGGGACGCGGCGGTCGCCAATCCCTGGCTGCTGGCGCTGATCGGCGCCGGCTTCTCGATGCTCGCGCAGTCCTCCTCGGTGGCGGCCGCGCTGGCCGTGGCGGCGGTGGGGACGGGGCTGCTCGACTTCGGGGCGGCGCTGCCGCTCATCGCCGGGGCCAACGCGGCGGGCACGATCAACAACGCGGTGCTCATTCCCGGCGAGACCAGCACCGGCCGCGTGGTCTTCAGCCTGCAGGTGGTGCAGAAGCTCGGCGGCTCGGTGCTGCTGGCGGCGCTCGCCGTCTTCGCCGCCTATCGGCCGGACTACGTGGAGCAGGTGCTCGGCTCGGCGCAGGACGTGGGCGCGGAGCTGGCGCTGATCTTCCTGGCGGCGCAGGTCGGCGGCTCCGTCATCGCCGCGCTGCTGGAGGGCGCGACGCGCCGGACGGTGGCGCGCCTGCTGCCGATGAACGTCGCCGAGACGCTCTCCCAGCCGGCCTTCCTGATGCGTGAATCGCTCGACGATCCGGCGGCGGCGCTCGACCTGACCACGCGCGAGCTGGCGCGGCTGAGCGGGCGGCTGCCGCTGCTGCTCGACCGTGTCCGCGAAGGCGGCGATCCGAAGACGCCGCCGGCGGCGGTGCTGCGCGGGGCGGGGGCGACCCTCTCCGCGACGGTGAAAGCCTATCTCGCCTCGCTGCTCGATGCGCAGCCGGCGCGCGACGAGGTGGCCGTGGCGCTGCTGCTCGACGACGGCGCGACGAATGTCGCGGCGCTGCACGAGGCGGTGGCGGAGTTCACCGAGGCCGCCGCGACCGCGCGGGGCCTGCCGACGGCGCAACGGCTGACCGAGGCGCTGCATTTGCTGCTCGGCGCCGTCGCCGAGCACGCGGAAAGCCTCGGCGCCGACGAGCCCGACATGGTGCTGAGCCTGCTCGGCCACCGCGACCACCTGATGGAAGAGCTGCGCCAGCGCCTGTCCTCGCAGCAGGACATCGCGCCCGAGGTGCAGAACGCGCTGTTCCACATGACCGTGCTGTTCGAGCGCATCGTCTGGCTGGCGCGCCGGCTGGTGAACGACTTCAGCCAGGTGCACCGGGCGCAGAACGCGGACTAGCGTGTTCACGCGAGCCGGAGCCCGGTTCGTTCGAAAAGCCCCTAGGCTGTCGGCCACACCGCGAAATCGTCGAACCCCTCGGCCGCCGGCAGGCTTTCCTCGCCGACCGCCACCTCGGTGACGGCCGCCGCCGGCGGGCCGCGGCGGCAGGCGGCGATGAAGTCCGCGAGCTCGGAGGGAGCGGCGAAGACCAGCGCCTCGACGCTTCCGTCGGCGCGGTTGCGCACCCAGCCGCCGAGGCTCCGCCGCTCCGCCTCGCGCGCCAGCCACACGCGGTAGCCGACGCCCTGAACATGTCCACGGATGGCGAGGCGGGTGGCGCGGAGCTGTGTCATGACGATGCCTCGTTGCGGCGCAATATGCCGGGCGAATGCGCGGAACCGGGACCGGCCGGCCGAAATTGTGCATCCCGCCGACGCTTCATTAAGAACAGCTTGATTAGAAGCAATATCAAGTCCTTGGTTCGGAAATCCCGAGCCCGTCCTCACCCCAGCGCCGGAGAGCGGCATGCGCGAAGAGACCGATCTCGCCGTCCCGCCGCGCGGGCCGGAACATGACGCGGACCCGACCGAGACGCCCGGCTTCGTCGAGGCGGTGCTCGGCGCCATCGAGACGCGCGACGTCGACGCGCTCAAGGCGATCGTCTCCGACCTGCACGAGACCGACGTCGCCCATCTGCTGGAGGCGCTGCCGGCGGCGGACCGGCCCCAGCTCATCGAGCTGCTGGGCAGCGACTTCGACTTCACCGCGCTCACCGAGCTCGACGAGACGGTCCGCGTGCAGATCCTCGAGGAGCTGCCGACGCAGACGGTCGTCGAGGGCGTGCGCGACCTCGATTCCGACGACGCGGTCTACATCCTCGAAGACCTCGACGATGCCGACAAGCAGGAGATTCTCGCCAACCTGCCGATCCCGGAGCGGGCCGCGCTGCAGCGCAGCCTCGACTATCCCGAGGAGAGCGCCGGCCGGCGCATGCAGACCGAGTTCATCGCCCTGCCGCCGTTCTGGACGGTGGGGCAGGCGCTCGACTACATCGGCGAGACCGAGGGGCTGCCGGAGGTCTTCTTCGAGGTCTTCGTCGTCGATCCCAGCTACCGGCTCAGCGGCTCGGTGCCGCTCGACCGGCTGCTGCGCACCAAGCGGGGCGTGAAGCTGGGCGATGTGGTGATGCCCGACCGGCACGTGGTCCGCGCCACCGACGACCAGGAGGACGTGGCGCGCATCTTCGAGCGCTACAACCTCATCTCCGCGCCGGTGGTGGACGAGGGCGAGCGGCTGGTCGGCGTGCTGACCATCGACGACATCGTCGACGTCATCCAGGAGGAGGCGGACGAGGACCTGAAGGCGCTGGGCGGCGTGACCGGCGACGAGGAGCTGTCGGACAGCTTCTGGTACATCGCCAAGAGCCGCTTCTCCTGGCTGCTGTTCAACCTGATCGCCGCGAACCTCGCCTCCTTCGTCATCGCGATGTTCGAGGGCGAATTGCAGCGCATGGTGGCGCTGGCGGTGCTGATGCCGATCGTCGCCAGCCAGGGCGGCAACGCCGCCACCCAGACCATGACGGTCGCGGTGCGGGCGCTGGCGACGCGCGAGCTGCGCCCCAGCAACGCCCGGCGCGTCATCGCCCGCGAGCTGCTGGTCGGCCTGTTCAACGGCGTGGTCTTCGCGGTGATCATGGCCGCCGTGGTGTTCGCGCGCTTCGGCATCGCCGATCTCGGCTTCGTGATTGCGCTCGCGATGATCATCAATCTTCTGGCGGCGGCGCTGGGCGGCATCATGATTCCGTTGATACTTGATCGACTTAAGGTCGATCCCGCCGTATCGTCGGGACCGTTCGTCACGACGATCACCGATGTGGTCGGGTTTTTCGCCTTCCTGAGCATTGCGTCACTCTGGTTCTGAACGTGGTGGTCGGCATTGTATGCATTGAATGACTTCCCGCGTGGAACAACAGCAAGAAGAACGTCTTGTTTGACGGCGGTCAGTCGGAGGAGCGGATGGAGACGCCCGAAAGGGGTCGTCTGACCCTTCCGTCGAGGGATGAACCGGCGCCTCAGGCAATGCCCGTTGCCGTGGCGCCGCGCCGTCGTCTGCGCGCCGGCGACGGCATGATCCTCGCCGTCGCGCTGGTGATCCTTGCTGCCGTCATCGTGATGGGGGCCTTCTCGCTGGTGGCGGCGGAGCGGATCGACGCCACCTCCCGCGAGCGCTGGAACAGCCTGGTGCTCGATGCCCTGCAGCGGCGGGCGGCGTTTCTGGAACGCGACCTGTCGAGCTTCGCCCATTGGGACGAGTCGGTGCTGCGCACCGCCTATTTCCTCGACGTCGACTGGGTGCACGAGAATTTCGGCAAGTGGCTCTACCACACCCAGCGCCACGACCGTTCCTACATCGTCCTCGAAACCGGACCGGCCTATGCCTCCATCGACGGCGCGGCGGTCGACGTGGCGGGCGCGCCGTTCGACACGGCGGCGATCATGCCGCTGGTGGAAGGCGTGAAGGCGGCGTTCCTCGACCAGACGCAGGCGCTGAAAGCGACGGCGCCGCTGGCGGGCGAGTCGCGCGGGCGCGACAATCCTCCGGTGTTCCGGGCCGGCTATCTCAGGGTCGAGGGGCGGCCGGCGCTGATCGGCGCGATCAGCATCACCCCGGATTTCGGGCGCGTGGTGTCGCCGACGCGGGTGCCGCCGGTGGCGGTGACGGTGTTGTTCCTCGATGCCAGCTTTCTCGGCGATCTCGTGGGCGAGCTGCACATGGCCTCGCCCAGCATATCGGACGAGCCGCCGCCGCCCGACCGGCAGGGGGTGCGGGTTCCCTTTCACGACCCGCAGACCAAGCCGGCCTGGCTGAGCTGGAAGCCCGAGAATCCGGGCCGGGCGCTGCTTTCCACGCTGCTGCCGGCGCTGATCGGCACGGCGCTGCTGCTGCTCGCCGTGGCGGCGATCGTGCTGTGGTACGCCCGCCGGGCGACGCAGGAGCTGGCGGAGAGCGAGAAGCTCGCCTCGCGCCTCGCCTATACCGACCCGCTGTGCGGCCTCGCCAACCGGACCATGCTGATGCGGGCCCTCGGCGAGCGGCTGCGACAGGTCGATCCCGGCAACCGGCTGGCGGTCCTCTTCCTTGACCTCGACGGCTTCAAGGACATCAACGACACGCTCGGCCACCATGTGGGCGACCTGCTGCTGACGGAGATCGGCAACCGCCTGGCGCGGCTGCCGCTCAAGGACGCGCTGGCCTCGCGCTTCGGCGGCGACGAGTTCGTCATCCTTGTGCCGGTGAAGAGCGACGAGGATATCGCGGCGGCCGGCGCCGTGGTTCTGGAAGTGGTTCGGCAGCCGGCGGAGATCGCCGGCCAAACTTTGACGGTCAGCGGCTCGATCGGCTGTACCGTGGCGCCGGACCACGGTGTCGATGCCATCGAACTGATCCGCCTCGCCGATATCGCCGTCTACCGCGCGAAGGCCGAGGGGCGGGCCAATGTGCAGATATTCGCGCCGCGCATGGAGCGCGAGGTGATGCGCCGCCGCGACGTCGAGCTCGACCTGCAGCGCGCGCTCGCCGAGGGCGAGCTGACCATCTACTACCAGCCGCAATTCGCCGTGGATGGCGAGGTGGTGATCGGCTTCGAGGCGCTGGTGCGCTGGGTGCAGCCCTCGCGCGGGGTGATCGCGCCGGGCGAGTTCATCTCCATCGCCGAGCAGACCGGGCTCATCACCGAGCTCGACATGTGGGTGCTGCGCAACGCCTGCGCGCAGGCGCGCGACTGGGGCGAACTGAAGCTGGCGGTGAACCTCTCGCCGGTCGATTTCCGCTCCGGCGACCTCGACATGCAGGTGAAGCGGATCCTCGACGAGACGGGCTTCCCGGCCGAGCGGCTGGAGATCGAGATCACCGAGAACCTTCTGTTCGGCAACCAGCCGGAAGCCTTCGCCTCGCTGGCGGCGCTGCGCCGGATGGGCATCCGCATCGCGCTGGACGATTTCGGCAGCGGCTATTCCTCGCTCGGCTACATTCGCCGCTTCCGCGTCGACACCATCAACATCGACCGCAGCTTCACGCAGAACATCGGCCAGAGCGACGATGCGGCGGCGATCATCGACTGCGTGGTGCGCCTCGCGCGGGCGCTGGCGATCACCGTCACCGCCGAGGGCGTGGAGACGCGCGAGCAGCTGCGCTACCTGCAATCGGTCGGCTGCCACCATGTGCAGGGCTACCTGCTCGCCGGCCCGGTGCCGCTCGCCAGCATCGACCGCTACCTCGAACGGGCGACCTTTCCCTCGCCCCCGCCAAAGCGCTCGCGCGTGACGATCTGACGGACCCGCATGTTCTTCATCCTTTCCAAGATCCTCTGGGCGGTCGCGGTGCCGTCCACCTTCCTGACGCTGCTGGCGGTGGCCGGGCTGCTGCTGCGGCCGTGGTTCCGACGGCTCGGCGGCGCGCTGACCGCCATCGGCGTGATCGGGCTCCTGCTCGCCGGGCTCGGCCCGTTCGGGCGCATGCTGATGGTGCCGCTGGAGAACCGTTTCCCCGTCTATGCCGGGGATGGCGGGCGGGTGGACGGCATCATCGTGCTGGGCGGGGCGGAACTGCCGGTGATCACCGCCGCGCGCGGCACGGCGTCCTTCCAGGAATCGGCCGAGCGCATCCTCGCCATGGGCGAGCTGGCGCGGCGCTACCCTCAGGCGCGGGTCGTCTTCGCCGGCGGCAGCAGCAGCCTGAGCGAGCAGCCCATGCAGGAGGCGGAGGTCGTGCGCATGGCGCTGCCGCAGATCGGGCTGGAGGAGGGGCGGGTCGAATTCGAGCGGCTGTCGCGCAACACGGCGGAGAATGCCCGCCTCGCGCGGGAGCTGATCGAGCCCAAGCCCGGCGAGCGGTGGCTGCTCGTCACCTCCGCCTTCCACATGCCGCGCGCCATGGGCAATTTCCGCGCGGTCGGCTTTCCGGTGGTGGCCTATCCCGTGGACTTCCGCACCACCGGCGATCCCGGCTTCTTCCGGCCGTTCGGCTCGGTGGCGGAAGGGCTCGGCTTCTTCGACCTCGCCACGCGCGAATGGATCGGGCTCGCGGCCTATTACCTGACCGGGCGCATTTCCAGCCCGTTTCCGGGGCCGAACTAGCCCTGCGGCGGCAGGCCGAGCCGGTAGACGCCGCGGAAATCGGCCGGATCGACCGGCTTGCCCTTGCGATAGATGACGAGGCGTTCCGCCTCGGCGAGCCGAATGGCGCAGCGGCGGACCAGCGGCAGCAGGCTCTGCCAGTCCGGGCCCTGGGCGAGGCTGCGGGCGACCTCCTCGGGCGTGATGGTGCGCAGCGCGTCGGGGCGGCCGGCCACGGCGAGGATGGCGGCCTCGACCGCATCCTCGGAGGGAAGCCGGGCGCCGGCGGCCGATCTATCGTTCATTGTCGAGGACCCAGTGCGAATCCGGCCCGAACTGCCGGTTGACCATGACGAGGAAGATGGCGACCGTCGCCAGCATCAGCGCCCAGCCGTTGATGTACCAGCCGAGATAGGCGATGGCGAAGAAGAAGGAGCGCTGGCCGCGGTTGAAATGCCGGCCGGCGAGGGTGGCCATGCGGGCGAGCTTGACGATGTGCGCCTGCGCGGCGGGCGTCGTCGCTTCGGAGGGCGGCGGCGTCGAGCCGAGCAGGATGGTCGTATAGTTGAACAGCCGGTAGGCCCAGGCGAACTTGAAGAAGGCGTTGGCGAAGATCAGCGTCAGGCCCAGCGTCTTCAGTTCCCAGCTCGACCGGTTCGGCGTGACGAAGGGCAAATCGAGGAAGATCGCCATCACCGCGTCGGTGGATTGCAGGATGGCCAGCGAGGCGCCGATGGCGAGCAGCGAGGTCGAGGCGAAGAAGGCCGTGCCGTTTTGCAGTGCGGCAACGATCTGGGCGTCGACGATGCGGTTCTCGCGCGCCAGCATCCGGTGCGTCCATTCGAGGCGGAACACGTCCATCCGGCGGTTCAGCGTGCGCGCCTCGGCCCAGCCGCCTTCCATCAGATAATGGTAGGCGATCCATGCGACGGTGAAGACGGCGAAAGCCGCGCCATCGAGATAAGTGAAGCCGAGCATGTGCTTACGTGAATTTTCTCACGTTCCGCGTCCGCTTTGCGGCGCGAATCCGTCGCGAATCGCCGCCGCTATGGTGAGGGCGCGGCGGGCGGCTTTCAATAGGCGGCGGGAATCGTTGCCGACGCTGCGTCATGCGGGCGTCGCGGGGCTGGCTTGTGGCGGACGAGGTGGATTATGGCGTTTTCGCGATTGCGAACTCGGTAACATTTCATTAAGTATCGTTACAGCTTGTCGCCGGCCGCGAGTCGCGGAGACGGGCGACGAGGAGAACATCTCGTTCCGAGGAATATCATGAATTCCATACCCGAGCGCTCCTGTTGGGGAGTTGCCCGTTGGGCTGTTGCCGCCTTTCTGGCGGGCGTGGCCATGGTCTATCTCTTCGGCGGTTTCCAGGCCGCTCAGGTGGCGACCAAGGCGGTCGCCGGCTGAGGCCCGGTTCGGTGAGGCTGCGGGAAACGTGTTTCCCGAACGGCTTCCCGGATACCGCTCCACGGTTCGGAAAACGGCTCCGCCGCGAGGCTGGGCCGTTTTCTTTTTCCGGGCGCCCGTCGCGCCCCCGCGCCTGTCGATCACCGGGATTGATCGCGGCCATCACCCGCATGCGTTTGCCTGAGCCGGCGAGATCGCCGAACCTGCGGCCGGTCGAGGCACGGGGAGAGGCATCGTGGCGCTGAAGCTCATCATCGGGAACAAGAACTACTCGTCCTGGTCGCTGCGGCCCTGGCTGGCCCTGAGCGCGCTCGACATCCCGTTCGAGGAAATCCTCGTGCCGCTGGACGCGCCCGACTTCAAGGCGCGCATCCGGGAGCGCTCGCCGGCCGGCAAGGTGCCGGTGCTGATCGACGGCGAGGCGACGGTGTGGGAGTCTATCGCCATATTGGAGCATCTGGCCGAGCGCTTCCCCGACAAGGGCGTGTGGCCGTCCGAACCGGCGGCGCGGGCGCATGCGCGCTCGCTGGCGACCGAGATGCACAACGGATTCGGCGCGCTGCGCAGCGTGGCGCCGATGAACCTCTGGCGCCCAGTGGAGCCGCGCGCCTTTCCCGAGGCGGCGCTGAAGGACGTGCGGCGCATCATGCGGCGCTGGAACGAGGCGCGCGAGCGCTTCGGCGCGGGGGGCGACTTTCTCTACGGCGCCTTCAGCGGCGCGGACGCGATGTACGCGCCGGTGGCGACGCGCATCCGCACCTATGCGATCGAGGTCGATCCGGTATCGGCGGCCTATGTGGAGGCGATCCACGCCCATCCCGCCTTCGTGGCGTGGAAGGAAGCGGCGCTGCGGGAAACCGGCGTGCTGCCCGAGGATGAGGTCGACTGGCCGACCGTCAAGCGCGTATAGAGGGCGCACCCTTCGCCTTCGGGCCTGCCCAGCCTGCCATCCGGTCGAGCCATGCCTCTACACCTGCTCAAGCTCTGCGTCGGCGCCGAATCCATCGAGGACCTCGAAGCGTGGATCGCGGAGAATCTGGCGGGGAAGGCAGCGCGCGGGCAGGCGGCGGAGCAGGTGCACACCACCCGCATGGTGCCGACGCGCACGGAAGAACTGCTCGACGGCGGCTCGCTCTACTGGGTGATCAAGGGCGAGGTCGCCTGCCGGCAGGCGCTGACCGGCATCCGGCCCTTCGTCGACGGGGACGGCATACGCCGCTGCCATCTGGTGATGGAGCCCGTCGTGCACCGGGTGACGCCGCGCCCGAGCCGTCCCTTCCAGGGCTGGCGCTACCTCGCCGCGAAGGACGCGCCGCCCGATCTCGCCGCCACGGGCGACGAGCCGGCGCTGCCCGACCAGCTGCGCCGCGAGCTGCGCTCGCTCGGTCTTCTCTGATCCCGCGAACCCGAGCCCGCCTCTCCGCGTTGTGTACATGCACAGCGAACGAAGGGAGGCGCGCATGGTCCAGGATTCAGACGATCACCGCGTCGCCGAGCATGGCGAGGTCGTGGTGAAGGCGGATATCGAGGAGCGGCAGGCGGCGGAAGTGCGCCCGATGCGTTATGTGCTCGGGATCGGGCTGGCGCTGGCGATCCTGGCCATGGTGGTGATCGCCTTTCTCCTCCGGTGAGGCTCAGTCCGGCACGGCCAGATTGTCGATCAGCCGGGTGGCGCCGATGCGCGCGGCGACGAGCAGGCGGATCGGCCCCTCGGCGCGGCTGAGGACGGGCGCGAGGGACGCCGCGTGGCGCGCTTCGAGATAATCGAGCTGGAAGCCGGCGGCGATGACGGCGCGCCGCGCGTCGTCGATCGCGTCGAGCACATTGCCGCCTCCGGCGATCTGCGCGGTGGCGGCGCTCAGCGCGCGATGCAGCACGGGAGCGGCGGCGCGGTCCTCCTTGCCCAGATAGACGTTGCGGGAGGAGAGGGCGAGGCCGTCCGGCTCGCGCACGGTCGGAACGCCGACGATGCGGACCGGGAGATCGATGTCGCGCGCGAGGCGGGTGATGACCTGAAGCTGCTGGTAGTCCTTCTCGCCGAACAGCGCGACATCCGGCGCCGCCTGGATGAGCAGCTTGGCGACGACGGTGGCGACGCCGGCGAAATGGGTGGGGCGGAACTCCGTCTCCAGCCCGAGCGCCGGGCCGGCGAGGGAGATCGTGGTGGCAAAGCCTTCCGGGTACATCTCGCCGACATCGGGCACGAAGGCGAGGTGGACGCCGGCGGCATCCGCCTTGTCGAGGTCGGCCTCCAGCGTGCGCGGATAGCGGCTGAGGTCTTCGGTCGGCGCGAACTGGGTCGGATTGACGAAGATCGAGAGGACGACCCGTTCCGCGTGGGCGCGGGCGGCTTCCATCAGCGCCACATGCCCGGAATGCAGCGCGCCCATGGTCGGCACCAGCGCGATGCGCTCCTCGGCCGCTCGCCAGCTCTTCACCTGCTCGCGCAGCTCGGCGACGGTATGGACGGGGCGGATGGTGCGGCGGGCGGACATGGCGAGACTCCCTGATCGGGGCGCGGAAGCTAGCAGAGCGGCCAAGGGGGTCAACCTCGGGTCAACCCTTGGGGAGCGCGCCGTGCGTCCGGCCTTATCCCCCGCTAGTATCTCCACGAATCCCGATCAGGTACGCCAGATGGCCTCCGAGAAGCGTCCTCCCGCGGCACCGCCCGCCCCGACCGGCACCGTCGCCTCCTTCCTCGCGGAACTGGAGCAGCGCGCGCCGCTGACCGCCGAGCGGCGCGGCCGTCTGATCTTCGCGCTCGACGCGACGATGAGCCGCCAGCCGACCTGGGACCTCGCCTGCACGCTGCAGGCCGAGATGTTCGAGGAGGCCGGCCGGATCGGCGGGCTCGACATTCAGCTCGTCTATTACCGCGGCATCGGCGAATGCCGGGCCTCGCCCTGGATGGCGGACGGGGCGCGCCTCGGCGCACTGATGGCGCGGATCACCTGCCAGGGCGGGCGCACGCAGATCGGCCGGGTGCTGCGGCACGCGGCGGCGCAAGCGGCGAAAGGGCCGGTCGGCGCGCTGGTCTTCGTGGGCGACGCGCTGGAGGAGCCGCTCGACGACCTCTGCGCCGAAGCCGGGCCGCTGGCGCTGCGGGGCGTGCCGGCCTTCATGTTCCAGGAAGGCGCTGATCCGGCGGTGGAGCGGGGCTTCCGCGAGATCGCCCGGCTGACCAAGGGCGCCTGGTGCCGCTTCGATGCCGGCGCGGCCGGTGAGCTCAAGGCGCTGCTGAGGGCGGCGGCCAGCTATGCGGCCGGCGGCTCCAAGGCGCTCGCGGCGCTGGCCGGAACCTCTCCCGGCGCGCGCCGGCTGATCGCCGCCATGCAGGATACGCAATGATCAACCTTCTCGTCGGCGCGGCGATCGTCGCGCTTCTCTATTACGGGCTGAAGGTCTTCGGCCGGGCCGATGCCAAGATGCTGGCGCAGCTCGGGCGGCGGGTGGGCGGCGGGGCGCTGCTGCTGATCGCGGCCTTCCTCGGCATGCGCGGCCATTTCGAGACGGCGCTGCCGCTCGGCATCTTCGGGCTGTCGCTGATCGGCTGGGATGTGCGCAAGGCCATGCCGTGGTCGAAGGGGCAGGCGAGCCCGGGCCGGACCTCGAAGGTCCGCACCGCCGCGCTGGACATGCTGCTCGATCATGACAGCGGGCGCCTGACCGGGACGGTGATCGCCGGGCCGCTCGCCGGCACCGCGCTCGATGCGCTCGACGTGCCGGCCCTCGCGCGGCTGGCGCTCGACGTCGATATGGAGAGCCGGCAGCTACTCGAAGCTTATCTTGACCGCCGCTCGCCCGGCTGGCGTGAACACGCGCAGGGCGATGCGGGCGGGCGGCGCACTGACCCGGCGCGCCGAGGCGCGATGACGGAAGAGGAGGCCTACCAGATCCTGGGGCTTCAGCCGGGGGCGGGAACGGAGGAGATCCGAAGAGCCCACCGATCCCTTATGAAGAAACTCCATCCCGACCAGGGCGGGTCGAACTATCTGGCCGCCCGGGTGAACGAAGCCAAGGATATCCTGCTCCAGGGGCATTGATGGCTCCCCGTCAGTTACGGAAGACCATGCAGCCGAAGTCGCTGCGCTTCAGGGCCTGGCAGGCCTTGCGGGCGCCGGCCTCGGCATCGAAGCCGGCGAAGCGGGCGCGCACGATCTTGGTCGAGCCCTTCACGGCCTGCTCGGTATAGGCATCGACCTTCGAGAGGGCCGCGCCGGCCTTCTGCTGGGCCTTGGCGATCTGGGCGCGGGCGTCGGCCTCACTGCCATAGGCGCCGATCTGGATGGCCCAGCCGGAACGGGGGGCGGCGGCCTTCTCGGCGCTCTCGGCCTCCTGACGCGGAATCTCGGTCGAGGCGGCGCTGGCGACCTGCACCTTCTTGATGGCGCGCTGGGCGGGGGCAGCCTGAACCTGCGCGGCCTGCGTCTCCGAGGCGCCGGACATCTGGCCGTTGGCGAAAGACAGGGTGCCGAGAATGCCGGGCTGGTTGCTGAAGGTGGCGGTCGGCGCGGCCGGACGGGCGACGGCGACGGTCTTCACGGCGACCGGAACGATGGGGGCGGAGGAACCGGCGGCAGGCGTGCCGGCGGCGGCCTGCGCCGGACGAGCCGGGGCGGGCGCCGGGGTCGGCACGGAAGCCGTGGTCATGCTGTCCATGTCCATGGCGGCGGAGGCCATAGCGAGACGCGGATTGGCCGAGGGAACCGGGATGGTCGCGGGGGCAACCGGGGCCTGCGCGACCTGCGGAGCCGGTTCCGGCGCGGGCTGGGGCGCGGGAGCCGGGACCGGAGCCGCGGCGAGGGCGACCGGCGCGCCGACCTCATCGTCGGACACCGTGCCGCGCGGCGCCGAGTCCATGCGGGCGACCATCTGGCGGCCGGAATAGGCCTTGGCGAGGTTCTGGCCGATCAGCGAGACCATGCGGTTGTCGCGCGAGGCGGCGCTGGTGCCGCCGAGCACGACCGCGATGACATAGCGGCCGCTGGTCTTCACGCTGGTCAGCAGGTTGAAGCCGGAGGCGTTGGTGTAACCGGTCTTGATGCCGTCGACGCCCTCGACCCGCCCGAGCAGGCGGTTGTGATTGCGGATGGCCTGGCCGCGATACATGAAGCTGCGGTTCTCGAAATAGGCATAGTAGCGCGGGAAGCGCTCCTGAATGGCCCGGCCGAGCGTGGCGAGGTCGCGGGCGGTCGTGACCTGCTGCGGGTGGGGAAGGCCGTTCGGATTGCGGAAGGTGGAGCGCGACATGCCGAGCTGGCGGGCGCGGCGGGTCATGAGCTGGGCGAAGCTGGCGGAGTCGCCGGAGATGTTCTCGGCGATGACCACGGCGACGTCGTTGGCCGAACGGGTGATCAGCGCCTGGATGGCGTCCTCGACGACGATCGTCGAGCCGGCCTTCACGCCGAGCTTGGAGGGCTGCTGGGCGGCCGCAAAGCTGGAGACGCGGAGCGGGGTGTTGAGCCGCATCCGGCCGCTTTCGAGCTGCTCGAACAGGAGATAGAGGGTCATCACCTTGGTGACGGAAGCCGGATGGCGCAGGGCGTCGGCATTCTCGGCATCGAGGACGCGGCCGGTATTGGCGTCGACCACGATGTGGGAATAGCCGCGCTGCCAGACGCCGCTGCTGGCGGCCGAGCCCGACGCGACCGTTCGCGTGATGGCCGCCTTGTTGCGCGCCGTCTTTTTCTTCTTCTTGGGTGCGGCATCCGCCGCGCTTGCTCCCACGAGAGCCACCGCCAAGACCGCAACGGCAGCCCGCATCATGTACGCGCCGACAATCCCCGGAACCCGCATTTGTCCGTCCCGCTACTCTATCCCACCGGCCGTCGCCGGCGTTCCACGCATCCCGCCGGATTCCTCTTCGCATCGGGCTTGCTGCCCGTGCGAAAGCCCTTTTCGGTTAAGGAACCCTGCCGAACCATCACTTCCCAAACCTTAAGAAGGGCGCGGTTACAAAGTCGTAAAGAACGCCCTTGAACCGGGTCGATGTGGCGAGAAAAAGGGGCGGTCGTGGCAGTGCGAAGATCGTTCATATTGCACTGCACAATTTTTCTTGACGCGGGTCGGGGTGCCGCCATACAAATGATGGCGGGGAGGATTTCCCGGGCGGGCGCGTGCGGTTTGGGGCGCGGCTCGCGTGGCGATACCACTGGAGTTGGCACATGCTGCAGAATTTCGATGACGTTCAGAAGCTGGGTAAGGATAATCTGGACCTCGCCATGAAGAGCTTCGGCTCCGTGTCGAAGGGCGTCCAGGCCATCGCCGTCGAGGTGGCGGACTACTCGAAGAAGTCGTTCGAGGAGGGCACCGCGACCGCCGAGAAGCTGTTCGGCGCCAAGACCCTCGACAAGGCGGTCGAGATCCAGTCCGAGTATTTCAAGCATGCCTATGAGGGCTTCGTCGCCCAGGCGACCAAGATCGGCGAGCTCTATGCCGATCTCGCCAAGGAGACCTACAAGCCCTACGAGAGCCTGATCGGGAAGCTTCCGAACGGCAAGTGAGCGGCGACTGAGCATTCAGCGCCCGGGCTTCCGGGCGGCGATGCTTCGGATTTCTGGGGGCTCGGCGGCAACGCCGGGCCTTCTTCGTTTCTGCGCCCCCGGCAACCGCCGCGCCGACTCGCGCCGGGACCGTTCCCTCGGGCACCGCTCCGGAAAATGTCACCGGATTGCGACAGTGGGTTCACACGGCGCCTCTGGCGCGGGCAGGGGGGCGTACATATTATAGCTTTCAGAACCGGCTCGCCGGTTGGGGAAAAAGCCTGAATGTCCGACTCTGCGATGTCCCAGCTGCGTGAAGAAATGATGGCCGACGACGAGCGTCGCCGGCGCGGAGACAACGCGCCCGGCACGGCGGTGATCACACGCACGAAGCCGCAGGTGAAGCGGCCGAGCCTCTACCGGGTGCTCCTGCTCAACGACGACTACACGCCAATGGAGTTCGTCGTGCACGTGCTCGAGCACTTCTTCACCAAAGATCGGGAGGAAGCCACCCAGATCATGCTGCATGTGCATCAGCATGGCGTGGGGGAGTGCGGCGTCTATACCTACGAGGTGGCCGAAACAAAGGTCACACAAGTGATGGACTTCGCGCGAAAGCACCAGCATCCTTTGCAGTGCGTCATGGAGAAGAAGTGACGCCCCGCGACGGCTAAACGAAGAGGTCCCGATGCCCACCTTCTCCCGCAGCCTCGAGCAGTCGCTTCACCGGGCCCTCGCGCTCGCCAACGAACGCCACCACGAATACGCGACCCTCGAGCACCTGCTGCTGTCCCTGGTCGACGACCAGGACTCGGCGGCGGTGATGCGCGCCTGCAACGTCGACCTCGATAAGCTCCGGCGCAACCTCGTCGAATACATCGACACCGAACTCGACAACCTGGTCCAGGACGGCGGCGAGGATTCCAAGCCGACGGCCGGCTTCCAGCGCGTGATCCAGCGCGCCGTCATCCATGTCCAGTCCTCCGGCCGCGAGGAAGTGACCGGCGCCAACGTGCTGGTCGCCATCTTCGCCGAGCGCGAGAGCCACGCGGCCTATTTCCTGCAAGAGCAGGACATGACCCGCTACGACGCGGTGAACTACATCAGCCACGGCATCGCCAAGCGCGCCGGCATGTCGGAGAGCCGCCCCGTGCGCGGAGCCGAAGAGGAGACCGAGACGAAGACCGGGGAGGACACCAAGAAGAAGGCCGATGCACTCGATGCCTATTGCGTGAACCTCAACAAGAAGGCGCGCGAGGGCAAGATCGACCCGCTGATCGGCCGTGACGGCGAGATCCAGCGCACCATCCAGGTGCTGTGCCGCCGCTCCAAGAACAACCCGCTCTTCGTGGGCGATCCCGGCGTGGGCAAGACCGCCATCGCCGAGGGACTGGCGCGCCGCATCGTCAATGGCGAGGTGCCGGACGTGCTGAAGAAGGCCACCGTCTTCTCGCTCGACATGGGCGCGCTGCTGGCCGGCACCCGCTACCGCGGCGACTTCGAGGAACGCCTCAAGCAGGTGGTGAAGGAGATCGAGGCCTATCCCGACGCCATCATGTTCATCGACGAGATCCATACGGTGATCGGCGCCGGGGCGACCTCCGGCGGCGCGATGGACGCCTCCAACCTGCTCAAGCCCGCGCTCGCCTCCGGCACGCTGCGCTGCATCGGCTCGACCACCTACAAGGAGTACCGCCAGTACTTCGAAAAGGACCGCGCCCTGGTGCGCCGCTTCCAGAAGATCGACGTGCCCGAGCCGACCGTGCCGGACGCCATCGAGATCCTGAAGGGGCTGAAGCCCTATTTCGAGGACTACCACCGGCTGCGCTACACCAACGACGCCATCAAGGCGGCGGTGGAGCTTTCGGCCCGCTACATCCATGACCGCAAGCTGCCCGACAAGGCGATCGACATCATCGACGAGTCCGGCGCGGCGCAGATGCTGCTGCCCGAGGGCCGGCGCAAGAAGACGATCGGCGTGAAGGAGATCGAGGCGACCATCGCCACCATCGCCCGCATCCCGCCGAAGACCGTCTCCAAGTCGGACACGGAGATCCTCGCGGCGCTGGAGACCACGCTGAAGCGCGTCGTCTACGGCCAGGACAAGGCGATCGAGGCGCTGGCCTCGGCGATCAAGCTCGCCCGCGCGGGCCTGCGCGAACCGGAGAAGCCGATCGGCTCCTACCTGTTCTCCGGCCCGACCGGCGTCGGCAAGACCGAGGTGGCCAAGCAGCTCGCCTCCAGCCTGGGCGTGGAGCTGCTGCGCTTCGACATGTCCGAGTACATGGAGCGGCACACCATCTCGCGGCTGATCGGTGCGCCTCCCGGCTATGTCGGCTTCGACCAGGGCGGCCTGCTGACCGACGGCGTCGACCAGCATCCGCACTGCGTGCTGCTGCTCGACGAGATCGAGAAGGCACATCCCGACCTGTTCAACATCCTGCTGCAGGTGATGGACCACGGGAAGCTGACCGACCACAACGGCAAGCAGGTCGATTTCCGCAACGTCATCCTCATCATGACGACGAATGCGGGCGCGGCCGACCTGTCGAAGTCGGCCTTCGGCTTCACCCGCTCGAAGCGGGAGGGCGACGACGTGGAAGCGATCAACCGCCTGTTCGCGCCGGAGTTCCGCAACCGCCTCGACGCGACCATCACCTTCGCCCATCTCAGCAACGAGATCATCGCGCTGGTGGTGGAGAAGTTCGTCCTGCAGCTGGAGGCGCAGCTCGCCGACCGGAACGTGACCATCGAGCTCTCCGACGAGGCGACCGCCTGGCTGGTGGAGCGCGGCTACGACCAGCAGATGGGTGCGCGGCCGATGGGCCGGGTGATCCAGGAGCACATCAAGAAGCCGCTGGCGGACGAGGTGCTCTTCGGCAAGCTCCGCAATGGCGGGCATGTCCGGGTGGTGCTGAAGACCGATGCCGAGGGCGAGACCTCGCTCGGCTTCGAGTTCCCGGAAGGCCCGATCACGCCGAAGCCGGAGAAGATCGAGCCGGCCAAGGCGAAGCGCGCGCCGCGCCGCAAGGCGGCCGCCCCCAAGGCCAAGAAGGCGGCCGGCGCGGCGAGCGGGCGCTCCAAGCCCGGCAGCTCGCGCGTGCCGAAGGTGCCGCTGGTCAAGGCCTGACCCGCGCTTTCCGCCGAAACCGATGATCGCCGCCCGCGGGCTTTCCCGCGGGCGGTTTTCTTTTGCGATGCCCGGCGTGCTCGCGCCGGCGCTCGACCAAGGGCCGGCTTGACCCGGCGCGCCGGCGGGCGGAAGAACGGCCTGTATCGAGCGAAGGCATTATGCATTCGATTCCCGAGCCGCCCCCCTCCATCCCGATGCGCCCCTCGCGCTGGTTCCTGCGCGGCATGGCGGGCGCCGCCGCCGTGCCGGGCTTCGTGCTGATGGTGACGTTCGTCGGCTTCGGCGGCTTGCTGCACGATCTGGCCTTCCCGATCGGCGCCGGGCTTCTGTCGACGCTGCTGGTCTGGGCGCTGCCGGCGCAGGTGATCCTGGTGGGCGGGCTGGCGGCCGGCACCTCGCTGCCGGCGCTCGCGCTCGCCGTCTGCCTCTCCGGCGTGCGGCTGCTGCCCATGGTGGTGTCGGTGATGCCCTTGATGCGCGGGCCGCGCCCACGCCTGTGGAGCGAGCTGCTCTGCGCCCATTTCGTCGCCGTGACCATGTGGGTGGAGGGCTTTCGCCTGCTGCCGAAGGTTCCGGCCGAGGGGCGCCCGGCCTATGCGTGCGGCCTCGGCATGGGGCTGGTGGGGATGAGCATGGCCGGCACGGCCTTCGGCTTCTACCTGACCAACGCGCTGCCCGGGCCGCTCGCCGTCGCCCTGCTGCTGCTGACGCCGATCTCCTTCACCATCCTGCTGGTGCGCAACGCGAAGCAGGTGGTCGACTGGCTGGCGATCGGGCTCGGCACGGCGATCATGCCGCTGGCGGCGGACGCGCCCGGTGGGCTCGACCTGTTCTGGGCGGGTGTCGGCGGGGGCACGTTGGCCTTCCTCATCGACCGCTACCGGCCGAGGGCGGCGGCATGAGCGCCCCGCTGAGCGAATTCGGCGCCATGCTGATCGTGATCTTCATCGGCTTCCTGCCGAACGAGGTCTGGCGCGTGCTGGGCGTGCTGTTCGGCCGGCGGATCGACGAGGACAGCGCGTGGATGCGCTGGGTGAAGGCGGTCGCCACCGCGCTGCTGGCCGCCGTCGTCGCGCGGCTGGTGCTGGTGCCGAGCGGCGCGCTGGTGGCGCTGCCGCTCTGGCTGCGGGTGGGGGCGGTGGCCGGCGGGATCGCCGGCTTCCTCGCCATCCGCCGCTCGGTGCTGGCGGGCGTGCTCGCGGCCGAGACGATACTGGTGCTCGGCGCGTGGTGGCTCGGGATCGGCTAGATCATTTCTTGGAGCCAGCGCATCTTCTTCACGCGAACCGGTGCCCACTTCGCTCGAAAATACGCTCGCCCGTCAGCCTTCCAGCACGGATGAGAGCCGCGCGGCCTGCTCGGCGAGGACCTCCGGCGTCTCCTTGTAGGACAGCGGCGGCTTCAGTTCGATGCCGGTGTGGCGGGGGATGACGTGGACGTGGAGGTGGAACACCTCCTGCCCGCCGGCATGCTCGTTATGCTGGGTGACGGTGATGCCCTCGGCGCCGAAGGCGCTCATCTGGGCGCGGGCGATCTTCTGGGCGACGGCGGCGACGGCCGCCAGATCGTCCGGCGCGACGTCCAGCAGGTTGCGGGACGGCGCCTTCGGGATGACCAGCGTGTGGCCCGGCGCGCGCGGCATGATGTCGAGGAAGGCGAGCACGCGCTCGTCCTCATAGACGCGATAGGCGGGCAGTTCGCCGCGCAGGATCTTCGCGAAGATGTTGCCGGGATCGTAGGTCATCGAAATCCTCCCCTGTCGGCTCGACCTGTCGCAAGCCGCGGGCGGGCGGTCAAGGCTCGTCAGCCGCCTCCGCGCGGAGCGTATGGCGGAAGGGGCCGAGCTCGCTCAGTTCCTCGCCCGCCTCGGCGACGTAGCGGCGCTCGCGTTCGAGATAATTCGCGACCGCGGCGCGGAACTGCGGATCGGCGATGTAGTGGGCGGAGCGGGTGGTGACCGGCATGTAGCCGCGCGCCAGCTTGTGCTCGCCCTGCGCGCCGGCTTCGACGGTGGCGAGGCCGCGGGCGATCGCGAAGTCGATGGCCTGATGGTAGCAGACCTCGAAATGCAGGAAGGGGTGATGCTCGACGGCGCCCCAGTGACGGCCATAGAGCGTGTCGGAGCCGATGAAGTTGATCGCCCCGGCGATCCAGCGGCCGGCGCGCTTCGCCATCACCAGCAGCACGCGATCCGCCATGCGCTCGCCGATCAGCGAGTAGAACTGGCGGTTGAGGTACGGGCGGCCCCATTTGCGCGAGCCGGTCTCCATGTAGAAATCGAAGAAGGCGTCCCAGGCCTCCTCGGTGATGTCGGCGCCGGTGAGCGGGTGGATGGTGATGCCGTTCTCGACCGCCTCGCGCCGCTCGCGCCGGATCTGCTTGCGCTTGCGGGAGGCGAGATCGCCGAGGAATTCCTCGAAGTCGCCGTAGCCGCGATTGTGCCAGTGGAACTGCTGGTCGGTGCGCGGGAGGAAGCCTTCGTCCGCGAGGGCCTGCGCGTCGGGCTCGGTGAGAAAGGTGGCGTGGACCGAGGAAACCTTGCGCATGCGCGCAAGCGTCACCAGCCCGCCGGCAAGCGCGGCACGCACCGTCTCCTCATCGGCGCCGGGCGCCACCAGCAGGCGGGGGCCGGTGGCCGGGGTGAAGGGGACGCTGACCTGTAGCTTTGGATAGTAGCGCCCGCCAGCCCGCTCGAAGGCCTCCGCCCAGCCATGATCGAAGACGTACTCGCCCTGCGAATGGGATTTCAGATAGGCGGGGCAGACGCCGATGACGGCGCCGCTGGGGTCTTCCAGCACGAGATGCTGCGGCAGCCAGCCGGTGGACGCGGACGCGGAGCCGGACTCCTCCAGCGCCGAAAGAAAGGCGTGGCTCACGAAGGGGTTGAAGGGGCGAGATTCAGGTTGAACGGAATCATCCTCAGATACCACCTGAACATCATCAAGCGTTTCATCAACGCGGTATTTCAAAGCGTTAGATGTGGATTCTAATCTGATTGTGGAAGTTGAGGGCGCGGCACAGGCGTCCCAGGCGGCGGCCGGAAGCGCGGTGATGTCGCTTTCGACGCGGAGGCTGAACGTATCGTCGGACATGCGGGATCAGGCTCGGCGGGCAAAGGAGGATGCCCGAATGTGCGCCCCTCGCGCCGCGAGCGAAAGAGCGTTCACGAGATCGGGAAAGTCGATGTGGGGCGGCCATCGCGGCGAAGGGTGGGAGCGCGCGACGGAGAAGCCGGAAGGATGGGGCCGGCGCGAGGCGCCGGTCCCGCGCCGGTCAGGGCAGGAAGCCCTCGAAGATCATCTGGTCGGCGTGGCGGGCCGCCACGGCACGGTCTTCCGGGGTGCGCACGGTCCAGGTCAGCACCGGCAGGCCGGTGGCGCGGCGGGCCAGCGAGACGGCGGTCGCCGGCAGTTCCTTCACGTAATGGGCGATGAAGTCCGGCCGCGTGCGGGGAAAATGCAAGAGGTTGCCCCAGGCGAACTTGGTCGCGGGGCTCAGCATGTCCCATTCCGGGTCGTCGTAGCGGTGTTCCATGGTGATGCCGCGCGGGATGTGCGGGGCGAGCCGGCGCACGGCGGCCACGAGATCGGGATCGAAGGACATCAGGGCCGCCGGGCCGTCATAGGAGGCGAGCACCTCGACGGCGCGGGCGGCGACCGCCGTGTCGCCGTCGAAGAGGCTCTTCAGCTCGATGACCAGCGGCACGCGGCCGCCGACGCGCGCCAGCAGCTCGGCCAGCGTCATCATGCGGTCGGCGGTGCCGCGCAGCGGGGTGGCCTTGAGCTGCGCGGCGGTGAGCGCGCCGGCGGGGCCGGAAGCGGTCGTCAGCCGCTCCAGCGTTTCGTCGTGGAAGACGAGCGCCTCGCCATCGGCCGAGAGCTGGATGTCCACCTCGATGGCGTAGCCGCGCGCCAGCGCCGCATCGACGGCGGAGGGCGTGTTCTCGATCACGCCGCGCGCCGCATCGTGCAGCGCGCGGTGCGCGACCGGGCGCGCCGTCAGCCAGGTCGGGGCGGCAGACGAGGGGGACATCATGGACCTCAGGCGAACTCGATGACGGCGTCGATCTCGACGCTGACATTGAAGGGCAGGGCCGAGACGCCGACGGCCGAGCGGGCATGGCGGCCGGCATCGCCGAACGCTTCGGCGAAGAGATCGGAGGCGCCGTTGATGACCTTCGGCTGATCGATGAAATCCGGCGCCGAATTGACGAAGCCGACGAGCTTCACGATCCGCTTCACGCGGTCGAGATCGCCGAGCGCCGCCTTGATCTGGGCGATCAGGTTGATGGCGCTCTGGCGCGCCGCCGCGCGGCCGGCCTCGATGTCGGCCTCGGTCTGGAGCTTGCCGGCGAGGAACTTGCCGTCGGCGGCGGAGATCTGCCCGGAAATCCACAGCTGGTTGCCGCTGACGACGTAGGGCACGTAATTCGCCACCGGCGCCGCCGCGGCGGGGATGGTGATGCCGAGGGCCGCGAGCTTGGCCTCAACCGTTCCGGACATGGATATCTCCTGCTATCGTGCTGAGCATGCATATTTGGCGTGCGTCGGCGGGGAGCCGACCCGCAATTGCCATTTTCGATGGGTGATGTTTGGCGGATCGGTCCGCCGTTCGCAAGCCGCGTGTGGAGCCTTCGAGGAGCCGTCTGCCTATGCCTTTCGCTCGTTCCGTTCTCGCCGCCGCCACGATCGCGCTTGTCGGCGGCACCGCCCTGCCGGCCGCGGCCATCCAGCTCACGCCGCACCGCGCCACCTATGCGATCTCGCTCGACGGTTCGAAACCGGCGAACCGCGTGAACGGCGCGGACGGGCAGATCGTCTACGAGCTGCGCGGCAATCCGTGCGCCGGCTATTCCGTGCAGCTGCGCCAGAGCACCGATCTCGCCACCGAGGGTGGGCAGGTGAACAGCGCCGTCTCGACCGCGACATGGGAGGACGGCGACGGCAACTCCTACCGCTTCCGCGTCACCAACACGCTGAACGGCGAGACGCCGGAGGAAGCGGACGGCGTGGCCGAGCGGAAGGACGGCAGGCTGGTGGTGAAGGCCACCAAGCCGGAGGCGGACACGATCCAGCTCGGCAAGAACGTCATGCTGCCGACCCAGCACGTGCTGCGCCTGATCAACAGCGCGGAGCAGGGCGAGCCGATCCTCGAGGCATCGGTGTTCGACGGCTCGCCGGACGCGAAGAAGGTCTACGACACGCTGTCCGTCATCGGGCGCGGCATGAGCGACCCCAAGGGGCTGGAGAACGCGGCCACCAGCGGCGACCTCGCCGGGCGCACGCGCTATCCGGTGACGGTGAGCTATTACGAGCGCGGGGCCGCCAAGGAAACGCCGGACTACATCATCAGCTTCGACATCTTCGACAACGGCGTCAGCCGGAACCTGAAGCTGGACTATGGCGAGTTCGCGCTGCGCGGCACGCTCATTTCCTATGAGGCGCTGCCGAAGGAAGAGTGCGCGAAGTAGGCGTACTCGAAGTAGGCGCATTCCCCGGCGCCTCGGGCGCGGGCGGCTCGTCCGGCCGGTTGCGATGGGGCTGGTCCGCTCCCCGGCGGCGCGGCGCGTCGAGGGCGATGCCGCGCTCGATGATCTCCTTGCCGAAGCGGGCGCGCAGCGTGTCGGTGGCCAGCTCGGCGAGGCCGCGCTTGGTGCCCTGCGTGTCGACGAGGTCGGCGGGATCGGCGAGGGCGGGATCGGCGAGCTCCGACACGCCGACGCCGATGAGCCGGAAGCGGCGGCCGTCCGTCTCCCGCGCCAGCAATTCGCGGGCGTGATCGAAGATGCGATGGGCGAGGCGGGTCGGATCCTCCAGCGAGCGGGCGCGCGTGATCAGGCGGAAATCCGCCGTCTTCAGCTTCAGCGTCACCGTGCGGCCGGCGAGGTCGGCGGCCTTCAGCCGGTCGGAGAGCTTGCGGGTCAGCCGGTAAAGCTCCTGCTCCAGCGCGCGGAAATCGCTGATGTCGGTGTCGAAGGTGGTCTCGGTCGAGACGCTCTTGGTCTCGCGCTCGGGATTGACGGGGCGGTCGTCGATGCCGCGCGCGAGGCGCGCGAGGCGCAGGCCCTCATTGCCGAAGCGGCGGGCGAGATCGGTTTCGTCCGCAGCCTGCAGGTCGGCGATCAGGCGGAAGCCCTCGCGGGCCAGCCGCTCCTGCGTCGCCGCGCCGACGCCCCAGATGGTGCCGACGCCGCGCGGGGCGAGGAAATCCCTCGCTTCCGCCCGGCCGATGACGGCGAAGCCGCGGGGCTTGTCGAGATCGGAGGCGATCTTGGCGAGGAACTTGTTGGGTGCCAGCCCGACGGAGATGGTGACGCCGATCTCGGCCTCGATGCTGCGGGCCAGCCGGGCCAGTGCCCGCGCCGGGCTCGCGCCGTGCAGCCGCTCGGTGCCGGCGAGGTCGAGGAAGGCCTCGTCGATGGAGAGCGGCTCGACCAGTGGCGTCAGCTCCAGCATCCGCTCGCGGATCTGCCGGCCGACCGTGACGTATTTCGCCATGTTCGGCTTCACCACCACCGCCTCGGGGCAGAGGGCGAGCGCCTTGAACATCGGCATGGCCGAGCGCACGCCCTTGATGCGGGCGAGGTAGCAGGCGGTCGACACCACGCCGCGCTTGCCGCCGCCAATGATCACCGGCACGTCGCGCAGCGCGGGATCGTCGCGCTTCTCGACGGCGGCGTAGAAGGCGTCGCAGTCGATATGGGCGATGTGGAGCGTGTCGAGCTCGGGATGGCGGACGACGCGCGGGCTGCCGCAATGGCGGCAGCGCGGGGCGCCGCTCGCGTCGCTCAGGCAGTCGCGGCAGAAGGCCGGTATCGGTGCCATCCCCGGCGCCATGGCGCGTTCCCCGTCGTTTTCCGCTCAGTCCTCGCCCATATCCGCGTGGAACAGGATTTCCCGCGCCGCCACGACATGGCCGGGGTCGATGCCGGCTTCCCCGGCATAGGCGATCAGCAGGTCCTGACGGTTGATCAGATAGTCCAGCAACGCCACATGAAAGGCGGTCGAGCCGGCGACGCCGCGCAGGTCGGCGGGCGAGAGTCCGCTTTCCGCGAGGAAGGGGCCGATCCGTTCGGGATCGCCGGCGAGGTAGCCCAGTGCGCCGAGGCTGACCTCGCGGGCGGCCTGCTGCTGGGAAAGGGGGCGGGAAGGACGGCTTTTCATTTCCGGTTCCGTAAGGAATGCATGTTTAAAGCTAACCGATTGGCAGGCGATGCGTGAGCGAATCCAGCCCACGGTTCCCACCGCCGACGATCGAGGATCCATCGAGCGATGCCCAAGACCGTTCTGATCGTTGAGGACAACGAGCTCAACATGAAGCTCTTCAACGATCTGCTCGAAGCCCATGGCTATAGCACGGTCGGCACCCGCAGCGGTGTCGAGGCGATGGAACTCGCGCGCCGCCACAGGCCGGACCTGATCCTGATGGACATCCAGCTGCCGGAGGTCTCCGGTCTCGATGTGACGCGTGCGCTGAAGGCGGATCCGGAGCTCAAGTCGATCCCGGTCATCGCCGTCACCGCCTTCGCCATGAAGGGCGACGAGGAGCGCATTCGCGAGGGGGGCTGCGAGGCCTATCTCTCCAAGCCGATCTCGGTCGGCAAGTTCCTCGAAACCGTGCGCCAGTTCGTTCCCGTCGGCTGACGAGCGGGCGCGGCAGGAAGGCAACGCCTTCGCCGATTCGCTGTGCGCGAGCGCATAAACCCGTTGCGTTCCCCAAGGGCTGGAATAGCTTGGTGCCATCCGCTTTCCCTGCGGAGTGCTCGGGTCCGCCGCATCTCCTGGGTCCGTAGGGTCTGGTCGGCGGGCGCTGGGTGTGGATGGCCTCTCCGCTCATCGCCCGCCGATTCCCGTCCGCGGGGCCGCTGCCCGCCCGGCCCGGCCGACCGCCTTTTCCCGATTTCACCGCACCAAATGAAAAAGGCGCCTCGCGGCGCCTTTCGCATCTCGGCATCCGTTCCGGGCCTCGGCCCGGGTCGGGCTCAGATCACTTGATCTTGCCTTCGCGGAACTCGACGTGCTTCTTCGCGACCGGGTCGTACTTCTTGACGACCAGCTTGTCGGTCATGGTGCGCGAGTTCTTCTTGGTCACATAGTAGAAGCCGGTGTCGGCGCTCGACACGAGCTTGATCTTGATGGTCGTTGCCTTGGCCATGACCGGAGTCTCCTGGAGCGTGGCATTCGAACGTGGTGGCGCCACGCCGAAGAAATCATGTTCGCGCAGCATCGCTGCCGCTCGTTGCGCGTCCGTATCCGTGATCGGCGCGCGAATGTCAAGGAAAGCCGTTCAGCGATCACGCCATATCTGACCCGCGACCACCAGCACATACAGCACCAGGAAGGCGCCGATGGTCCAGGCGAAGCCGTGCGGGTCGAAAACCTGCATGCCGCTGCCCACCGCCGTCGGGCCGATGATGAGGCCGACGGAGTAGAGCATGACGAAGGCGGCGTTGGCGGTCGCCAGAGCGGCGCCGTCGAATCGTGCCCCCAGCAGGGCGAGGCCGACCGTATAGAGGCCGGCGACGATGCCGGTGGTGACGAAGGCGACCACCCACATCGACCAGCCGTCGATCGGCAGATAGGGAATCAGGAAGGCGCCGACGACGCCAACCGTGCCGCAGGCGAGCAGCAGCCGGCGGCGGTCGACGCGATCGCTGAGCAGTCCGATGGGAAGCTGCAGGGCGACGTTGCCAAGCTCGGCGACGGTCAGCAGCAGCGCCGCCTGGCCGTCGTCGAGGCCCCGGCGAAGGCCATAGAGCGGCAGGAAGCCGATGAGCCCGGTCTCCACGGCGCCGAAGATGAAGGCGGCCATGGTGGCGGCGGGCGCGATGCGCATCAGGCTGAAGACGCCGCGCGAGCTTTCCTTCTCGATGGCCGGGGCACCCGACGCGCCGATCATCACGGGGATCGACGCCAGAACGAAGAAGACGGCGCCGATCAGATAGGGCGCCCAGCCTTGCGTACCGACGAGGCTGAGGATCGCCGGGCCGCCGGCAAAGCCCATTGACAGCACCGTGCCGTAAATGCCGATGACGAGGCCGCGCCGGTGGTTCGGGGCGGCGGCGTTGATCCAGAATTCGCTGACGACGAACAGCACGCAGAGCGACGCGCCGAAGATGAAGCGCAGCGGAAACCACAGCAGGAAGGACGGCGTGACCTTGAAGGCGAGCAGGCTCAGCGCGGCGCTGGCGATGGCGGCCAGAAGCAGCGGCGCGGCGCCGACGCGGCGCACGAGGTCCGGCAGGAAGGGCGCGAGCGCGATGGTCGCGACGCCGCCTACCGCCGTGTTGATGCCGATCCAGGTCGAGGAGATGCCGCGCGCGTCCATCTCGAAGGCGAGCAGCGGGATCGACAGGTTGAGGCCGAGCCCGACGACGGAGATCGCGGCGATAGCGGCGGCGATGGAGGCGATGTTCACGCCGCGATGAGGGGCGGGGGCATGCATGGCAGACACCGGAAGCACTGCGGGGCCGACGGCCCCGGGTCCCTGGCTCTAGACCATGGATGGCGAAAGTCGAATGACTTTTGGAAATGCCGGCATGCCGGGGATTTGTGGATCCCCGTCCGCGCCTTTCAGCTCAAGGCTTCGCGATAGACCCGTCCGCGCCGGGTGAAATAGAACGGCACCGGCTGCCAGGGCCGGTTTCCGCCCTTCAGCCGGGCTTCGACCTCGTCGACGATGGCGAGGGTGATTTCCGGCAGCTCGGCCTTGCGCGCCTCGGCAATGGTGAGCCAGGCGGTCTCCACGATCTCCGCCTCCGGTCCGACCACGCCCTCGATGCGATGGGCGACGTCGCCGGCATCGGCCATGAAGAAGCGGGTGTCGAAGCGGCGGGCGAGGCGCGGCGGGGTGATGGCGCGGGCGACGAAGGTGAGGGCTTCGAGGTTCGGGAACACGCCGGCGTCGACGAAGCCGTCCCATCCGGCGGGCAGGCGTTCCGGCGCTCCGGCCTCGCGCGTGCCGATGATGAGGCCGGCTTCCTCGAAGGTCTCGCGGATGGCGGCGAGTGCCAGCGCCCGTGCGCGGGCGGCGCTCGGGCGGGACACGCGGGCGGACAGGCGCCGCTCGCTCTCCGCGTCCAGCATGCCGTAGACCGGCACGTGGCGGTCGCCCGCGTCGACGCGCCCGCCGGGGAAGACGAACTTGCCGGGCATGAAGCGCAGCGAGGGGTTGCGTCGGCCGAACAGCAGGCGCGGCGCGCGAGTCGAACGGTCGACGAGGATCAGCGACGCGGCGTCCACGGGACGGATGAGCGGATGGGCCGTGTCGTGCCCCTGGAGCGCGAAGCGGCCGGAAACGTCGGCGGTGTCCATCAGGTCAGCCATGCAGATCAGCCATGCGGGTCAGGCCATCAGCCCACGGGACGGCCGACCGGCGCCGGCTCCTCGCGCCGGCTCGGGGGCAGGGGATCGCGTTCCGGGTCGGTCGGGTCGAAGCCGTGCATCCGCATGGCCCATTGGAAGCCGATGAGCGCGCCCTTCACCGGCGGCAGCAGGACGATGGAGAGGATGAGCGTCAGCGGCAGCCAGATGGACAGGTGGATCCACAGCGCCGGATGCATCGCCATCTCCACCGTGAGCAGCAGCGGCACGACGATATGGCCGACGATGGTGATGACCATGTAGGGCGGGGCGTCGTCGGCACGGTGATGCCAGAGCTCCTCGCCGCAGGAGGGGCAGTGCTCGTTCACCTTGAGATAGGAGGAGAACAGCGCGCCCTTGCCGCAGGCGGGGCAGCGCATGCGGAAGCCGTTGCTGATGGCCGGGCCGATCGGCCGCGCGGGCTGGGTTTCCATCGGATAGCGCCTCCTGACGCCCGTGGCGCCTTCTCGACGTTTGCGGCCTAGCGGCGCTTGCCGCGCGGGCCGGGACGCGGCCGCTCGTCGGGCCGCCGGTAGCGGCCGCGACTCCCGCCGCGGAAGCGACGCTTGTCGCCCGCCACATACTGCCCTTCAGATATAAGCTCGAATCGCAGCGCGCCAGCCACCGGAGCGGCTTCCACGAGCTTCACTTCGACGCGGTCGCCGAGCCGGTGCATCTCGCCGGTCTGGTCGCCGATCAGCGCGTGGCGGGCCTCGTCGTAGCGATAATAGTCCATGCCGAGGGTGACGGCGGGGATGAAGCCATCCGCGCCGGTGTCGTCGAGGGCGACGAACAGCCCGGCCTTGGTGACGCCGGAGATGCGGGCCTTGAAGGTGGCGCCGATCTGCTCGGCCATGTGGTGGGCGATCAGCCGGTCGATGGTCTCGCGCTCCGCCGCCATGGCGCGGCGCTCGCTGGCCGAGATGCGGGCGGCGATCTCCGAGAGCTGCTCGGGCGTCACGTTCTCGGGCAGGCCGTCGCGGCCGAAATCGAGCGCCCGGATGAGCCCGCGATGCACGATGAGGTCGGCGTAGCGGCGGATCGGCGAGGTGAAATGGGCGTAGCGGCGCAGGTGCAGGCCGAAATGGCCGTAATTCTCCTGCGCGTACTCGGCCTGCGCCTGGCTGCGCAGGATCACCTGATTGACCAGCGGCGCCAGCTCGGAACCGTCGACGCGGGCGAGGATGTCGTTGAACTGCGCCGGACGCACCGTCTCGGTCTTCGGCAGCTTGATGTCGAGCGTTTGCAGGAATTCGCGCAGGCCCGACATCTTCTCCAGCGAGGGCTGGTCGTGCACGCGGTAGACCAGCGGCACGCGCTTCTCCTCCAGAGTCTCGGCCGCCGCGACATTGGCGAGGATCATGAACTCCTCGATCAATTTGTGCGCGTCGAGCCGCTCGGGGACGATCACCTTGTCGACCGTGCCGTCGGGCTTCAGCAGGATCTTGCGCTCGGGCAGGTCGAGTTCGAGCGGGGCGCGGGCGTCGCGCGCCTTCTTCACCGCGCCATAGGCGGCCCAGAGCGGGCGCAGCACGCCCTCCAGCAGCGGGTCGGTCGTCCCGTCCGCCCGCCCGTCGATGGCGGCCTGCGCCTGCGCATAGGCGAGCTTCGCCGCCGAGCGCATCATGATGCGGTGGAAGCTGTGGCGCTTCTTGCGGCCGTTGGCGCCGACCACCATGCGCACCGCCAGCGCCGGGCGGTCCTCCAGCGGGCGCAGCGAGCACAGGTCGTTGGAGATGCGCTCGGGCAGCATCGGCACCACGCGGTCGGGGAAATAGACCGAGTTGCCGCGCGCCAGCGCCTCGCGGTCGAGCCCGCTGCCCGGCCGGACATAGGCCGCGACATCGGCGATGGCGACGGTGAGGATGAAGCCGCCCTCATTGTCCGGGTCGAGGTCCGGCGTCGCGTGCACCGCGTCGTCATGGTCCTTGGCGTCGGGCGGGTCGATGGTGACGAGCGGCAGGTCGCGCCAATCCTCGCGGCCGGCGAGGGTGGCGGCCTTCGCCTCCTCGGCCTCGGCCAGTGCCTCGCGGCGGAAGACGCTGGGGATGCCGTGGGCGTGGATGGCGATGAGGCTGATCGCCTTCTCGGTCGAGATCGAGCCGAGTCGCTCCTTCACCTTGGCGGTGGGCAGGCCATAGGCGTGGTGGCGGACGATCTCCACCGAGACCAGATCGCCCTCCTGCGCCTCCCCGGCGAAGTCCGGCGGGATGGCGAATTCGCGGCCCATATTGCGCTTGTCGATGGGCACCAGCCGCCCGCCGCCCTGCGCATCGCGGCGGAAGATGCCGAGCGTGAGGGCGCGGGCCTTCTCGATCAGCTTCAGCACGCGGCCATTGTGGCGGACGTGGCCGTCGGCCTCCGGTATCTCCTCGGTCTTCAGCAGCACGCGGTCGCCGATGGTCGGAGCCGGGCCGGCGACACGGCCCCGGCGGGCGAGGCGCACCAGGATGCGCGGGGCCGCGCCATGCTCCTCCTCGTCCCAGTCGATGGGCGTGGCGATCAACTCGCCGTCCTCGTCGCGCTCGGTCACCTCGGCCATGACGACGGCGGGCAGGGCGCCGGGGACGTGCAGCTTCCTGCGCTTGCTGCCGATGAGTCCCTCGTCGGTCAGCTCGCGCAGCATGGATTTCAGCGCGATGCGGTCGCTGCCGTCGAGCCCGAAGGCGCGCGAAATCTCCCGCTTGCCCACATCGCCGCCATGCGAGGCGATGAACGCCATCAATTCATCGCGAGTGGGCAGGCCCTTCGGCAACGCGGGACGGACGGGCCGCCGGGACTTCGGTTTTGTTGGTTTGCGCACGATTCACCGTTTCTGGGATGGCCGCACCGACGCTACCGGGATCGGGGCGCGGCGTCGACCGGACAGGCAACATGACCATGCGTGAGGCGGCGCCCGTCGCTTGCAATTCACAGCGGATGCGCCGAATTTGCCGGCCTTCCGGCGGGTCACAACGCCGATGATGGAAACTGCCCTATGGATGCCCGTTCGCCGGAGGCGGCTCACGCCCCGCTTGCCCATGCCGAGATTCGCGTCATCGTCACCGGCGTCATGGTCGCGATGTTCCTCAGCGCGCTGGACCAGACGATCATCGCCACCGCGCTCCCGACCATCGGCGCGCAGTTCGGCGACCTCGAGGGCCTGTCCTGGGTGGTGACGGCGTATCTGCTCACCGGCACGGCGGTGACGCCGCTGGTCGGCAAGCTGGCGGATATTCACGGGCCGCGGCCGGTGCTGATGGGCGCCATCGCTCTGTTTCTCGTCGGCTCGGTGCTCTGCGCGCTGGCGCCGGGCATGAATTGGCTGATCATCGGGCGGGCGGTGCAGGGGGTGGGCGGCGGCGGGCTGATCGCGCTGGCGCAGACCATCATCGGCCTGCTGATCGCGCCGCGCGAGCGCGGGCGCTACCAGGGCTATTTCGCCATCGTGTTCATCACGTCGAGCATCGCCGGGCCGATCCTCGGCGGCTTTTTCGCCGAGCATCTGCACTGGTCGCTGATCTTCTGGATCAACGTGCCGCTTGGCCTCGTCGCGGCGGCGATGAGCTACCGGGCGCTGCGCCGCCTGCCGGCGCATCATCATCCGCACCGGCTGGACATTCTCGGTGCGGCTCTGATGTGCGCAGCCACCGTCGCGTTGCTGCTGGCGCTGAGCTGGGGCGGCACGCATTTCCGCTGGCTGTCGCTGCCCATTCTCGGCCTGCTGACGCTCTCCGTCCTGCTGTGGGTCGGCTTCGGGCTCAGGGTTGCGACGGCGAGCGAGCCGCTCATGCCGGTCTCGATCCTGGCGAACCAGGTGGTGCGCACCGGCGTGCCGGCGGCGGCCTTCGCCATGGGAACGCTGGTCGGCCTGTCGATCCAGATGCCGCTTTATCTCGAAGGGGTGATGGGGCTGACCGCCTCCGAATCCGGCGTGGCGCTCATTCCCCTGATGGCCGGCGTGGTGGTGGGTGCGACGGGCGCGGGCAAGGTGATGGGCAGCGTGACGCACTACAAGCGGCTGCCGCTTGTCGGCCTCGTCGCCAGCATGGCGGCGCTCGGCGTGCTGGCCTTCTGGCCGCTGGGCCTGCCGGTACTCGTCGTCGGCCTCGCGATGGGCGTGACGGGGATCGGGCTCGGCACCGTGCTGCCGGTTTCCACCGTGGCGATCCAGAACGCCGTGCCGCTGCCGCAGATGGGCACGGCGACCGGCGTGGTGAACCTGTTCCGCTCGCTCGGCGGCGCGGTGCTCACCGCCGGCTTCGGCGCCATCGTCATCGGCATGTCCGGCATCGAGGCCAGCGCGCTGCTCGAACGGCTGCTGGAAGGACGCGCGCAGGTGGCGCCGCTGGCGGACGCCTTCCGCTGGGTGTTCGTCGCGGCGGCGGCGTCGCTGGCGGTGTCGCTGGTCGCGATGATCGCGATGGAGGAGCGCCCGCTGCGCTCCGGCCACGCGCCGGCGCCCCTGCCGGAATAGGGGCGACGGCGGAAAGCCGGGACGACGAGGGCCGGTTTGTGCCGGCTCAGCCGCTCTTCTTTGCCGCAGCCTTCTTCGGCGCCGCCTTGGTCGTCTTCTTGGCGGCGGGCTTGTCCGCAGACTTGGATGTTGTCTTGGACGCGGCACGGCGCGCCGGCTTGGCGGGAGCCGAGCCGGCCTTGGCGGTGATCAACTCGACCGCCTGCTCCAGCGTCACCGTTTCCGGCGCCACCGATTTCGGCAGCGTGGCGTTGACCTTGCCGTGGTTCACATAGGCGCCGAAGCGGCCCGGACGCACGGTCACCTGCCCGCCGAGGGTCGGGTGCTCGCCGAGCTCGCGCCCGCCGACGGCGCCGCGGCCCCGGCCGGGGCCCTTGTTCTGCTTGTCGGCGATCAGTGCCACAGCCCGGTTGATGCCGATGGAGAGCACGTCGTCGCCAGGCTCCAGATTGGCGTAGGTCTTGCCGAGCTGGACATAGGGGCCGAAGCGGCCGATGCCGGCGAGGATCGGCTCCCCGGAATCCGGGTGCCGGCCGATCTCGCGCGGCAGGGACAGCAGGGCGAGCGCCGTCTCCAGGTCCACATCCGCCGGCGCGAGGCCCTTGGGTAGGCTGGAGCGCTTCGGCTTCTCGCCATCCTTCGCCTCGCCAAGCTGCAGATAGGCGCCGAAGCGCCCGTCACGCACGGTGACCTCGAGCCCGGTTGCCGGGTCGGTGCCGAGCACGCGGGTACCGTTCGCCTCCGCCGGGTTGTCGGAATCGCCGTTCTGCGCCGCCAGCGGGCGGGTGTACTTGCACTCGGGATAGTTCGAGCAGCCGATGAAGGCGCCGAACTTGCCGACCTTGAGCGACAGCCGGCCGGTGCCGCAGTTCGGGCAGAGGCGCGGATCGCTGCCGTCTTCCTTGGGCGGGAAGATGTGCGCCGTCAGCATCCCGTCGAGCGCGGCGATGACGTCGGAGACGCGCAGTTCCTTGGTTTCGCCCACGGCGGCGGTGAAGTCGCGCCAGAAGTCGCGCAGCACGTCCTTCCACTGCAACTCGCCGTTGGAGATGAGGTCCAGCTTCTCCTCGAGATCGGCCGTGAAGTCGTATTCGACATAGCGGTCGAAGAAGCTCTCGAGGAAGGCGGTGACGAGGCGGCCCTTGTCCTCGGGAACGAGGCGGCGCTTGTCGAGCTTCACATATTCGCGGTCGCGCAGCACCGCCAGCACGGAGGCGTAGGTCGAGGGCCGGCCGATGCCGAGCTCTTCCATGCGCTTGACGAGCGAGGCTTCCGAATAGCGGGGCGGCGGCTCGGTGAAGTGCTGGTCGGCCTTGATGCCCTTGCTGGCGAGGCTTTCGCCGGAGGACATGGACGGCAGGCGGCGGTTCTCCTCGTCTTCCTCCTCGTCGTCGCGGCCTTCGCGATAGAGGGTGAGGAAGCCGTCGAACTTCACCACGGTGCCGGTGGCGCGCAGTTCCAGCGCGCGGGCGCCGGCCGACGTGCCGCCAACCTGCGCGTCGATGTCGACGGTGGTGCGTTCCAGCTCGGCCGATTCCATCTGGCTGGCGACGGTGCGCAGCCAGATCAGCTCGTAGAGCTTCGCCTGCTCGGGTTCGAGATGCCGGGCGACGTCCTTCGGCCGGCGCGAGAGGTCGGTCGGGCGGATCGCCTCATGCGCCTCCTGCGCGTTCTTCGCCTTGGCGGTGTACTTGCGCGGGGCCGACGGAACGTAGCGGTCGCCATAGTCGCGGCCGATGACGGAACGCGCCTGGGCCACCGCCTCCGGCGCCATGTCAACGCCGTCGGTACGCATATAGGTGATGAGGCCGGCCGTCTCGCCGCCGACGTCGACGCCCTCATAGAGGCGCTGGGCGATGCGCATGGTCACGGCCGGCGCGAGGCCGAGCTTGCGGCTGGCTTCCTGCTGCAGCGTCGAGGTGGTGAAGGGCGGGTAGGGGTGGCGCCTGGCGGGCTTGGCCTCGACCGAGCGAACCTTGAAATCGGCCGCTTCCAGCGCCTTGCGGAAATCCGTCGCCTCGGCCTCGCTGCCGACGTCGAGGCGGGTGATCTTCTTGCCGTCGGCGCCGACGAGGCGGGCCTCGAAGGTCTCCTGACGCGGCGTCGCCAGCGTGGCGGCGATCGACCAGTACTCGCGCTTGACGAAGGTTTCGATCTCGCGCTCGCGGTCGCAGACGAGGCGCAGCGCCACGGACTGCACGCGGCCGGCCGAGCGGGCGCCCGGCAGCTTGCGCCACAGCACCGGCGACAGGGTGAAGCCGACGAGATAGTCGAGCGCGCGGCGGGCCAGATAGGCGTCGACCAGCGCCGCGTCGATGGTGCGCGGATGCTTCATCGCATCCAGCACCGCCTGCTTGGTGATGGCGTTGAACACCACGCGGGAGATCGGCTGGTCCTTGAGTGCGCGCTTTTCCTTCAGGATCTCCAGCACGTGCCAGGAGATCGCCTCGCCTTCGCGATCCGGGTCGGTGGCGAGGATGAGGCCGTCCGCCTCCTTCACCGCGCGGGCGATGTCGGACAGGCGCTTCTGCGCCTTGGGATCGACATCCCACAGCATGCGGAAGTCGTGCTCGGGATCGACAGAGCCGTCCTTGGCAGGAAGATCGCGCACGTGACCGTACGAGGCGATGACCTCGTAGCCCGGCCCGAGATATTTGTTGATCGTCTTCGCCTTGGCAGGCGATTCGACGATGACGACCTGCATGCCCGCCTTGTCCGTTGATTGGTATAGCCCCAGGAGGCCGGGAAAATGGGGTAGCCGCCCCGGCCTGTCAAATGGCAACGGGAGGTAGGGGGCTGCGTGAGGGAGGTTGCGTGGCTTTTTGGCTGACCAGGGGCGGCATCAGTTCCTGTTTGCTCGTTTTGCGAGTATATATCCAGTTGATGCACGCGATGGTAGTTTTCCGTCGACTTCCCCTCATATCCCGGTGACGCTTTCCGCGATGAACAGGTCTTCCGCAACCGACAGGAATCGCGATCCGATCAACGAGCGCGATGCCGCCGCCTATATCGCCACGATCACCCGTGAGCTGGCGGCTCTGGCGGAAGGCGCCGGCATGGAGGTCCTGAAGTATCTTCTGGAAATGGCGCGCGACGAGGCCCAGGCGATCGCGCTCGAAGAGAAGAAGCGGCGCCCGTCCTAGGGCCGTCCCGGGACTAGAAGCCCAGCGAGACCGTGCCGTTGACGTGCCGCTCCAGCCGTCCGGCCAGTTCCAGTTCCAGCAGCAGCACCTGCACCTCGGCGACGCCGGCGCCCGAGAGCACGACGATGTCGTCGACGGGCATCGGCACCGGGCCGAGCAGCCCCAGCACCCGCCCGCGCGCATCCTCGCTCGGCTCCGGGGCGTCCATCCCCTCGTCGGCGGCTTCCTCCATGTCGAGGCGCGACGGCCGGTCCCGCAGCGATGCCAGGACCTCCAGCACGTCCTCCGTGCCGGTGACGAGCGCGGCACCCTGCTTGATCAGCGCGTTGGTGCCGCCCGCCCGCGGGTCGAGCGGCGAGCCGGGCACGGCGAAGACCTCGCGTCCCTGCTCAGCGGCGAGGCGGGCGGTGATCAGCGAACCGGAGCGCTCCGCCGCCTCGACCACCACCACGCCGAGCGACAGGCCGGACACGATGCGGTTTCGGCGGGGAAAGTCGCGGGCGCGGGGCTCCCAGCCCATCGGCATCTCCGAGAGGACGGCGCCCTCGGAGGCGATGCGTTCCAGCAGCGGCTCGTTCTCGCGCGGATAGGGCCGGTCGTGGCCGCCGGCGATCACCGCGATCGTGCCGGTGGAAAGGCTCGCCTCATGGGCGGCGGCGTCGATCCCGCGGGCAAGGCCGGAGGCGACGACCCATCCCGCTGCGCCCAGGCCCCGGGCGAGGCGCAGGGTCATGGTCCGGCCGGCGCCGGAGGCATTCCGCGAGCCGACGATGGCGACGGTGGGCTGCAGAAGGACGTCGCTGCGTCCCCGCACCGCCAGCAGCGGCGGCGGGTCGTCGATCTCGCGCAGCAGCGCGGGATATTCCGGCTCGCCCAGGGCGACGAAGCGCCCGCCGAGCCGTGCCAGCGCCTCCATCTCCGCTTCCGCCTCGGCGATGGAGGGAATGTGCGGGGGAATGAGCCGCCCGCCACGACGGGCGAGGGCGGGCAGGGCTTCCAGCGCCGCGCGCGCGCCGCCGAAACGGTTGATCAGGCTGCGGAAGGCGCGGGGGCCGACATTCTCCGAGCGGATCAGGCGGAGCCAGTCGCGACGTTGTCCCGGATCGAGGTGAACGCCGCGCCCGCTCAAGGCCTATCCCTTCTTGCCGATCCGGCCTTCCGTCCCGTCGACGAGACGGCGGATGTTGGCGCGGTGCATGACCCAGAGCAGCGCGGTGAGGATCGTCAGCAGCAGGCAGGTCTGCGGGGAGGCGAGCACGAAGGCGGCGAGCACGGTGAGCACGCTCGCCACCAGCGCCGCGAGCGAGGAATAGCGGGTGACGAAGGCGACGGTGAGCCACGCCGCCGCGAACACCAGCGCCGCCTGCCAGACGAGGGCGAGCGTCACGCCGAGGAAGGTCGCGACGCCCTTGCCGCCCTTGAAGCCCAGCCAGACCGGGAAGAGATGGCCGAGGAAGGCGCCGAGGGCGGCCGGCAGAGGGCCGTTCTCGCCGATCAGCCAGCCGGCCAGCAGCACGGCCACGGTGCCCTTGAGCGCATCGCCGAGCAGCGTCGCGGCGGCGAGGCCCTTGCGGCCGGTGCGCAGGACGTTGGTGGCGCCGATATTGCCAGAGCCGATGCTGCGGAGGTCCTGGGTGCCGGCCCAGCGCGTGAGCAGAAGGCCGAACGGAATCGAGCCGAGCGCGTAGCCGAGCAGCAGCGCCACATAGCTCGACAGCGGGGGCAGGGTCAGGCTCATGCGGACGACCTTAAAGGCTTTTGACGGAAAGCACAGGGGACGGGCGCGGCAAGGCCCGTCCGCTCACACGTATTCATATACCGTGCGGCCGGCAACCAGCGTACGCACCACGCGGCCCTCGAAGCGCGCCTCGTCGAAGGGCGTGTTGCGGCAGCGCGACTTGAGGGAAGTGGGATCGAGGATCCACGCCTCGTCGAGAGAGATGAGCGCGATGTCGGCGAGTCGTCCGGGGCGCAGCGTCCCCGCCGGCAGGCCGAGAAGCTCGGCCGGGCGCGTCGACATGGCGCGGATCAGCGTCATGAGATCGAGGCGGCCATCCGTCACCAGCCGCAGACCGGCGGCCAGCATGGTCTCCAGCCCGACCGCGCCGAAGGCGGCCTCCGAGAAGGGCAGGCGCTTGACTTCGACGTCCTGCGGATTGTGGTCGGAGACGATGACGTCGATCAGCCCCTCGGCCACCGCCTCGACCAGCGCCACGCGGTCGTCCTCGCTGCGCAGCGGCGGGGTGAGCTTGAAGAAGGTGCGGTAGCCGACGACGTCGCGCTCGTTGAGCGTGAGGTGGTTGATGGAGGCCGACGCCGTGACGTTGATCCCGGCTTCCTTGGCGCGACGGAGCACGTCGAGCGACTCGGCGCAGGTCAGCGAGGCGGCGTGGTAGCGCCCGCCGGTGATCGCCGCGAGGCGCACGTCGCGCTCGAAGACGATAGTCTCCGCCGCCTTCGGCATGCCGGCGAGGCCGAGCCGCGAGGCGAGTTCGCCCTCGTTCATCACGCCTTCGCCGGCGAGGCTGGCGTCTTCGGTGTGATGGACGATCAGGGCGCCGAAGTCGCGCCCGTAGGTGAGGGCGCGGCGCAGGACCTGGGCGGAGGGAACCGAGCGCGTGCCGTCGGTGAAGGCGACGGCGCCGGCCGCGCCGAGCAGGCCGATCTCGGTCATCTCGCGGCCTTCCAGCCCCTTGGTCAGGGCGGCCATGGGATGGACATGGACGATGGCGGTGTCGCGCGCCCGACGCATGATGAAGTCGACGATGGCGGGATCGTCGATCACCGGGTCGGTGTCGGGCTGGCAGATGATGGTGGTCACGCCGCCCGCCGCCGCCGCCTGGCTGGCGGAGGCGAGCGTCTCGCGGTGCTCGGCGCCGGGCTCGCCCACGAAGGCGCGCATGTCGACGAGGCCGGGCACGGCGACGAGGCCGCGGCAGTCCACGATCTCGGTGTCCGCCGGCAAGCCGGCGGCGGTGAGGTCGGGCGCGATGTCCTTGATCACGCCGTCGGCGACGAGGATGTCGCCCTTGGTGTCGAGGTCGCGCGAGGGGTCGAGGATGCGCGCCTTGGCGAGCAGGATGGGACGGGGATCAGGCATTGGACGAATTCCCCGGCAGGGTGCGCGACAGGGCATCCAGAACGGCCATGCGGACGGCGACGCCCATCTCGACCTGCTCGCGGATGAGGGACTGGGCACCGTCGGCGACGGCCGAGTCGATCTCGACGCCGCGATTCATCGGGCCGGGATGCATGACCAGCGCGTCGGGCCGGGCGTAGCGAAGCTTCGCCTCGTCGAGTCCCCAGAAATGGAAATACTCTTTCACCGAAGGCACATAGGAGCCGTTCATGCGCTCGCGCTGGAGGCGCAGCATCATCACGATGTCGACGTCTTCCAGACCCCGGCGCATGTCTCCGTGAACCTCGACGCCGAAGCGCTCGATGTCCTTGGGCAGCAGGGTCGGCGGGGCGATGACGCGCACCTGCGCGCCGAGGGCCTGCAACAGCAGGATGTTGGAGCGGGCGACGCGCGAATGGGTGATGTCGCCGCAGATGGCGACAGTCAGGCCCTGGATGCGGCCCTTGTTGCGGCGGATGGTCAGGGCGTCGAGCAGCGCCTGCGTCGGGTGCTCGTGCGCGCCGTCGCCGGCGTTGACGACCGAGCAGTCCACCTTGCGGGCGAGCAGCTCGGCGGCGCCGGAGGCGCTGTGGCGCACGATCAGCACGTCCGGGTGCATGGCGTTCAGCGTCGCGGCGGTGTCGATGAGCGTCTCGCCCTTCTTCACCGAGGAGGTGCTGACCGACATGTTCATCACGTCGGCGCCGAGGCGCTTGCCGGCGATCTCGAAGGACGACTGCGTGCGCGTCGAGGCTTCGAAGAACAGGTTGATCTGGGTACGGCCGCGCAGTGTCGTCCGCTTCTTCTCCACCTGCCGGTTGAGAACGACGAATTCTTCCGCGAGGTCGAGAAGGCCGACGATCTCGTCGGGCGACAGACCCTCGATGCCAAGCAGGTGCCGGCGCTGGAGGGTGAAGCTGGCAGTCGGGTTCGATGTCATATCGAAGTCGGCTGGATAGACGCAGCCGGCGCGCGCCGCAAGCATATAAGAGCGCTGTCCAGACTTTCGCGGCCCGACGCGCTCAAAGATGGGCGACGGCGGCGATGACCAGCGGCATGGTCACGGCGGCGAGGAGGGTCTGTACGGTGAGGATTTCCGCCAGCAGCGGCGCGTCGCCGCCCATCTGCCGCGCCAGCACGTAGCCGTTGGGCGCGGAAGGCACGGACGCGCCGACCGCGACGATGAGCAGGTCCACCTCGCGCAGGCCGAGGGCAAGGCCGATGCCGACGGCGAGCGCCGGCAGGATGGCGAGCTTGATCAGGCTGGTGAACCACGTGGCAGCGCGTGGCCGGCGCAGATCCTCGAGGCGCAGGCCCGCCCCGACGACGAGCAGCCCCAGCGCCAGCGAGGCGCGGCCGAGAATATCGCCGAAGGTGACGAGGACCGGCGGGATCGGCAGGTCGGTGGCGTTGATCGCCGCGCCGGCGGCGCAGGACCAGATGAAGGGATTGCGCACGAGCTGGAGCAGCAGCAGGCGGTTGCCGCCGCCGCCGTTCTCGCCGTGCCGCGCCAGCACGATGACGCTGAGCGCGTTGAGCACCGGGATCATCACCGCCAGCCCGACCGCCGCCACGGCGAGGCCGCGCGGGCCGGCGAGCGAGCCGGAGACGGCGAGCGCGATGTAGGTGTTCCAGCGCAGCGCGCCCTGGAAGACGGAGGTGTAGCCCGGCCCCGGCAGCGAAAAGGCGCGGCAGACCGGCTTGCGCGCGAGGCTGAGCAGGGCCCCGACGATGGCGATGGAGCCGAGCAGCGCGACCGAGACCTCGACCACGGCGACGTTGCCAAGCTCGGCGCGCGAGATGCTGACCACCAGCAGCGCCGGGAACAGCACGAAATAGGTGAGCCGCTCCAGCGCGATCCAGTGCGAGGCTTCCGGCAGCAGGCCGCGCTTCAGCACGGCGCCGAGGGCGATCACGAGGAAGACCGGCACCAGCGCGCCGAGCACCGCCGCCATGGTCAGCCGCGCTCCATCAACCGCGCTCCATCAGCCGTGCTCGGCGATGAAGCGCAGGCGGTCCAGCGCGCCCTGCAGGATGAAGGCGGCGGCCTGCTGGTCCACCACTTCGGCGCGCCGGGCGCGGCTCATGTCGGTGGCGATCATGTCGCGCTCGACGGCGGCCGTGGACAGGCGCTCGTCCCACAGGATGATCGGCAGCTCGGTCAGCTTCGCCAGATTGCGGGCGAAGGCGCGCGAAGCCTGCGCGCGCGGGCCCTCGCTGCCGTCCATGTTCACGGGAAGGCCGAGCACGAAGCCGACCGCTCCCCGTGCCGCCGCGAGGGCGAGCAGGCGCTGGGCGTCGGGCGTGAACTGCTTGCGGGCGACGGTTTCCACGCCCGCCGCGATGCGGCGGTCGGGGTCGGAACTGGCGACGCCGATGGTCTTGGTGCCGAGATCGAGGCCGATCAGCCCGCCGCGCGGCGGCAGGAGAGGGGCGGCGTCGGTGACGGTGAGGATCGCGGCAACCATGGTGCCCTGCGCGTAGCACGGCGGCCGGCCGGAAGCCATGGCCGCGTGGCGGGACAGGCGCGCCGGACGGGCTTGAGTCCCCGGGGTCGCGCATTATGTTGCCGCGGCAACCCGGCAGGCACGCGGGACAGATGGAGAGCGGCGATGAAGATCACCTGGTTTGGCCATGCGGCGTTTCGGCTGGAATTCGCCGGCAAGGTTGTTCTCATTGACCCGTTCCTGACCGGCAACCCGGCCTTCACCGGCTCGGCCGCGCAGGCGACCGAGGGCGTCACCCACGTGCTGCTCACCCACGGCCATGGCGATCACGTCGGCGACACGGTGGATATCGCGGGCAGGAGCGGGGCGACGGTGGTCGCCAACGCCGACCTCGCGAGCTGGCTCGGCACGCAGGGCGTCGGCAAGCTGGAGATGATGAACGCCGGCGGCACCATCCATCTCGACGGTTTCACCGTGAGCATGGTGCGGGCCGACCATTCCTCGGGCATGGTCCGCGACGGCGCGACCATCTATCTCGGCAATGCCAACGGGCTGATCGTCAAGGCGCCGGGCGAGCCGACCGTCTGGCACATGGGCGACACCGACATCTTCTCGGACATGGCGCTGATCGCCGAGATCCACAAGCCGGACGTGGTCATCGTGCCGATCGGCGACCGCTTCACCATGGGGCCGGAGACGGCGGCGGTGGCCGTGTCGCGCTATCTCGGCGGGCTGACGATCATTCCCGCCCATTACGGCTCGTTCGGCCTGCTGGAGCCGAAGGCCGACCGTTTCGTCTCGCTGGTGGGCGAGGAGGCGACGGTGATCGTTCCCGAGAAGGGCGTGGCGACGGAACTGCGCCGCCCGTGAGCGGCGCGCTTCAGCGCGGCCCGGCGGAGGTGGCGGCGACCGCCTCGCGGATGGCGAAGGCCTGACGCACCAGCGCGATGGCGACGAAGGTGTCGATCGCCTCGTCCAATGCCGGCTCCGCGACGAATCCCGCGCTGCCGGTGCCCGGCGCCTCGACCCGGCGCACCAGCCCGGCCTCGGCGGCCTTCCGCAGGATGTCGCCGACATGAGAGCGCGAGACCCGGTAGGTCTGCGCCAGATGCAGGATGGTCAGCGTCTCGCCGGCGCGGGTCGCCTCGTAGAGGGCGAACGCGATCATGAGGCCGCCGTCGCGGTCGGCGAAGACGTCGACGCGGGGGATGTCGTGTGCGATGCGCCAGCCCGCCCGGAATGGGCGGAGCAGGGCGGATACGTAAGCGGCGCCGAAGCCGGGGTCGTCCAGCCGCGACAGTCCGATCCCGCCCTCCGGCAGGGCGGGGTGCATCGCTTCGAACAGGACGCGCCAGCGCTCCCTGTGGATGTCGAGCAGGCGCGGCGTGGCGACGAGACGCCGGCGCCGGCCGTCCTTGTCCGGCGCAGGCGCGACCAGTCCGAGCAGCCGCGCGGCGGCCAGCACCGCGCCGACCCGGCCGGGACTGCACAGACCGAGCGCGACCGCTTCCGCCTTGAGCCGGCCCGCCGTCAGGCCGGGCGCCTCGGCCGGCTCGAAATGCATGTCGAGCATCAGCAGGGCGAGGGCGATGCGGGCGCGGTCGTTCAGCAGCCGCGTGAGCAGGACGTTGCCCTGATAGCTGCGCCCGAGGTTCACGGCGGCGCGGCGGGCGATCTCCGGGAAATCCGGGCGAGCCCGCAGGCGCGCCCGCGCCTCCAGCTCGCCGGGCGTCAGCGGGCTCTCAGGCGCGGCGGTGAGGTCCGGGTTCCATGCCGGAGCGGTCTTCGCAAACATGTCTCTCCCGCCATTGCGACCAATAATCGACATTGCCGCCCCCTGCGCGGCGAGCATCATGCGCGCCGTTTTCCCAAGCGGAAGCCTGATCGAGGGAACGGCATGACGACTTCTCGTCCTCGCATGTGCGCACGCACCGGTCTACTCGCCGCCGTCGTCGCCGGCAGCGCCCTGCTTTCGGCCTTCGGCGGCGACGCCCGCGCGGCCGTCGTCTACTGCACGGCTCCGGGCATTCCGGCCGGATGCATCGTGCGTCCGACGCCCTATGCGCCGGCTGCGCGCGCCGTCGTCTACTGCACGCGGCCGGGCTATCCGGTCGGCTGCGTGGCGGGTGGCGCCGTCGCAGCACCGGCGGCGCGCGCCGTCGTCCGGCCGGGGCCGGGCGTCAATGCCGGCGGGCCGGTGAACCGTCCCGGATTGCGCTGACCGCTTTCACCACGCTGGAGGATATCATGATCCGTCTTCGCACCGCTTCGGTTGCCGCCATCGCTCTGGCGGCGCTTCTCGGCAGCGCGCCGGCCTTCGCCGACAAGGCGGCAGGCGATGCCTGCGCCGCCGCGCTCTCGCCGGACGGCAAGGCCATCTATGCCGCCGTGATGGGCGCGGGCCCCGGCGGCGACCTGCGCAGCGTCGTCACCGACACCACCAAGTCCCTCGTCATGTCCGGCAAGATCGACCGCGGCAACGCCCGCACGAACGCCCAGGCGGCGGGTGCCTGCCTCCAGCAGGCGCGTTCCTGAAAGACGCCTCGACCGATATCCGAAACCGTCGATACCGGGCGCCGCGCGTTGCGGGGCCCGGTGCCCGCCTGCTATAGGGCGCGCATCGGTTTCAGTTGATTGGGATTTCGGATGTCGGTCGATCAGGCGACGGTCCGGCGGGTCGCGCATCTCTCGCGCATCGCCGTGACGGAGGACGAGGTGGCCCATCTCCAGGGCGAGCTCAACGCCATCCTCGCCTTTGTGGAGCAGCTCGGCGAAGTGGACACCACCGGCGTCGAGCCGATGACCAGCGTCATTCCGATGCAGCTTCCCCTGCGCACCGACGTCGTGAACGACGGCGGCGATGCGCGGCGCGTGCTCGCCAACGCCCCGGTGGCCGAGGACGGCTTCTTCGCCGTTCCCAAGGTGGTGGAGTGAGCGCCATGACCGAACTCACCCGCCTCACCGTCACCGCCGCCCGCGAAGGGCTGGCGCAGGGCCATTTCACCGCCACCGAGCTGACGCAGGCCTATCTCGACGCCATCGCGCCGGCCGGCGACCTCAACGCCTATGTGCTGGCCACGCCCGACAAGGCGCTGGAGATGGCCAAGGCCAGCGACGAGCGCATCGCCAAGGGCGAGGCGGGGCCGCTGGAGGGTATCCCGCTCGGCATCAAGGACATGTTCGCGACCAACGGCGTGCGCACCACGGCGTGCTCGAACATTATCAAGAACTTCGTGCCGCCCTATGAGTCGACCGTCACCTCGCGGCTCTGGCGGGACGGCGCGGTGCTGCTCGGCAAGCTCAACCAGGACGAGTTCGCCATGGGCTCGTCCAACGAATCGAGCGCCTTCGGCCCGGCGGTGAACCCGTGGCGGCGCAACGGCTCGGCTCAGCCACTGGTGCCGGGCGGGTCCTCGGGCGGCTCTGCGGCGGCGGTGGCGGCGCATATCTGCGCGGCGGCGGCCGGCACCGACACCGGCGGCTCGATCCGCCAGCCGGCGGCCTTCACCGGCACGGTCGGCATCAAGCCGACCTACGGGCGCTGCTCGCGCTGGGGCATCATCGCCTATGCCTCCTCGCTCGATCAGGCCGGTCCCATCGCCCGTTCGGTGAACGACGCGGCGCTGCTGCTGCGCTCGATGGCCGGGCACGACCCGAAGGATTCCACCAGCGCCAACCTTCCCGTGCCGGATTACGAGGCGGCGGTCGGCGCCTCGGTGAAGGGCAAGCGGATCGGCATCCCCAGGGAATACCGTGTCGACGGCATGTCGGCGGAGATCGCGCGCCTCTGGGACAAGGGCGCGGACATGCTGCGCGATGCCGGCGCCGAGGTGGTCGAGATCAGCCTGCCGCACACCAAATACGCGCTGCCGGCCTACTACATCGTCGCGCTGGCCGAGGCCTCGTCGAACCTCGCGCGCTATGACGGCGTGCGCTATGGCGAGCGCGTGCCCGGCCGCGACATCGTCGAGATGTACGAGAAGACCCGCGCCGCCGGCTTTGGCGACGAGGTGCGCCGGCGCATCATGATCGGCACCTATGTGCTCTCCGCCGGCTATTACGACGCCTACTACCTCAAGGCGCAGAAGGTCCGCACGCTGATCAAGCGCGATTTCGAGATCGCCTTCGCGGAGGGCATCGACGCGGTGCTGGCGCCGGCGACGCCCTCGGCCGCCTTCGGCATCGGCGAGAAGTCCAGCGGCGATCCGGTCGAGATGTACCTGCAGGACGTGTTCACGGTGACGCTGAACATGGCCGGCCTGCCGGGCATCGCGGTGCCGGCGGGGCTCTCCTCCGAGGGCCTGCCGCTCGGGCTCCAGCTCATCGGCCGCCCCTTCGGCGAGGAGGGGCTGTTCTCCCTCGCCCAGGTGATCGAGGAGGCCGCCGGCCGCTTCGAGATCGCCGAACGCTGGTGGGAGTAGGCGATGCGCCAGCTGCCCGAGAATGAGCGCTCCCTCGCGCCCTTCCGGGCCGAGATCGATGCCATCGATGCGCAGATGGTCGAACTGCTGGCGCGCCGCTTCGAGGTCGTGAAGCACGTCGTCGCGGTGAAGAGGACGGAAGGTCTCGCGGCCTTCCTGCCGGAGCGCGTCGATGACGTGATCGAGAAGGTGAGCGTGCGCGCGGAAACCCATGGCGTGCCGCCGGAGCTGGCCGAGAAGCTCTGGCGCGTGCTGATCGAATGGGTGATCGATTACGAGAACGAGCGGCTCGGATAGGCGGGCCGTCAGTCCTCGGCGGAACCGCACGCGCCGGTGAGGCGGCTGGCGGCGTCGATGCGCTCGCTGAGCGCGGCGAGATCGCGGGCGATCTCCTGCTCGACCCAGTCCTGGAACTGGCCGGCGTTGCGGCAGAAGCCGGGCAGGGGCTGTGTGTCCGGCACGTCGTCGAGCCAGGAGCGGCATTCCTCTCCGGCGCGGCAGCCGAGGCAGCGCTGGGCGGCGGCGCGCAGGGCCTCGCCGGAGGCGGTCTGTAGATCGTCGGGGTCGAGCCCGGCATGTTCAATCATGCGACGGAAGAGCTGGAGCCGCTCGTCGATGGTGTCCACCCGCATCGCTTGCCTCCCTCGATTGAGGCAGCAAGGTGGCGGACAGGTCAGCAGGGCACCTTGATCTCGATCAAGCCGCCCCGACCCAGCGGCTGAACACCGGCAGGTCGATATTGCCGCCCGACAGCACCACGCCGACGCGCCGCCCGGCCGCGCGATCCTTCTCGCGCATCAGCGCCGCGAGCGCGGCGGCGCCGGCGCCTTCCGCGAGGTTGTGGGTGTCGGTCCAGTAGACGCGGATCGCTTCCGCCACCTCGTGGTCGGGAACGGAGACGATGCGCGACACGCCTTCGCGGATGATTTCCAGAGCGGCGGGGTCGGGCACACGCACGGCGAGGCCGTCGGCCATGGTGTCCGCGCTTTCCAGCGTCACCGGACGGCCGGCCTCCAGCGAGCGCGCATAGGCGGGCGCGTGGGCGCTCTGCACGCCGACGATCTCGGTCGCCAGCCCCAGCAGGTCGCGGGTGCGGATGGCGCCGCATATGCCCGATCCGAGGCCGATGGGCACGTAGAGGACATCGAGCGGCGGCGCGGTGCGAAACAGCTCCAGCGCCCAGGTCGCGACGCCGACCACCAGATCGGGGTGGAAGGACGGCGCGAAGAGCAAACCCTCCTCGGCGGCGAGCCGCATGGCGTGCTGGCGGGCGGCGTCGAAATCGGCGCCGTGCTCGACCAGCCGCGCGCCGAGCGCGCGCATGGCCGCGTTCTTCTCGACGCTGTTGCCCTCCGGCACGACGATGGTGACGGGGATGCCGACGCGGCGGCCGGCAAAGGCGAGGGACTGGCCGTGATTGCCCCGCGTGGCGGAGACGATGCCGGCGCCCGCCACGCCCTCGCGGGCGAGCCGCGCCAGATGGATGAGCCCGCCGCGCACCTTGAAGGAGCCGGTCGGCGTCTGGTTCTCGTGCTTCACCCAGACTTCCGCGCCGACCCGCTCGGACAGCAGCGGCCAGGCATACTGGTGGGTGCCGGGAAACACGGCATGGACCTGCCGGAGGGCGTCTTCCAGCTTGTCGAGCGTGAACATGCGGGTGAACTCGGCCGGTGGAGAGGAGGGCCGAGCAATAGGCGATTGCGGCCGGGCGGTAAACCGGCGCGTCCGATGGGCGCGAGCCGGTTGCGGCATCGGGGGCCAGGGAGTAGGGAAACGGTCGACGAAATCCGTTGTGACGAGATACGCCGCCCATGAACATGCATGCCCGCCCCGCCGACCCGAAGAAGCTCATCAAGGGCGCCACCGGCGACTGGGAAGTGGTGATCGGCATGGAGATCCATGCCCAGGTCACCTCGAACTCCAAGCTGTTCTCCGGCGCCTCGACCGAGTTCGGCGGCGAGCCCAACAGCCATGTCTCGCTTGTCGACGCGGCGATGCCGGGCATGCTGCCGGTTATCAACGAGGAATGCGTGAAGCAGGCGGTGCGCACCGGGCTGGGCCTGAAGGCGCAGATCAACAACCGCTCGGTGTTCGACCGCAAGAACTACTTCTACCCGGACCTGCCGCAGGGCTACCAGATCAGCCAGTACAAGAGCCCCATCGTGGGCGAGGGCGTGGTGCTGGTCGATACCGCCGACGGGCAGATCGAGGTCGGCATCGAGCGCTTGCATCTGGAGCAGGACGCGGGCAAGTCGATCCACGACCTGCACCCGACCCAGTCGCTGGTCGACCTCAACCGCTCGGGCGTGGCGCTGATGGAGATCGTCTCCCGGCCGGACCTGCGCTCGTCGGAGGAGGCGAAGGCCTATGTGACCAAGCTGCGCACCATCCTGCGCTATCTCGGCACCTGCGACGGCGACATGGAGAAGGGCAACCTGCGCGCCGACGTGAACGTCTCCGTGCGCAAGCCGGGCGACGATTTCGGCACGCGCTGCGAGATCAAGAACGTCAACTCCATCCGCTTCATCGGCCAGGCCATCGAGACCGAGGCGCGCCGGCAGATCGGCATCATCGAGGACGGCGGCACCATCGACCAGGAAACGCGGCTGTTCGACCCGAACAAGGGCGAGACGCGCTCCATGCGCTCGAAGGAAGAGGCGCATGACTACCGCTACTTCCCCGACCCGGACCTCTTGCCGCTCGAATTCGACGACGCCTTCGTCACCGAGCTCGCGGCGCATCTGCCGGAGCTGCCGGACGAGAAGAAGGCGCGCTTCGTCTCCACCTATGGCCTGTCCGCCTACGACGCCGACGTGCTGGTCGCCGAGAAGGACACCGCCGACTATTACGAGGCCTGCGCCACCGGGCGCGACGCCAAGGCGGCGGCGAACTTCGTCATCAACGAGCTGTTCGGCCGGCTGAACAAGGAAGGCAAGGACATCGCCTCCTCGCCGGTCTCCGCCCAGCAGATCGGCGCCATCGTCGACCTGATCGCCGACGGCACCATCTCCGGCAAGATCGCCAAGGACCTGTTCGAGATCGTCTTCACCGAAGGCGGCGACCCGCGCGAGATCGTGGAAGCGCGCGGCATGAAGCAGGTGACCGACACCGGCGCCATCGAGGCGGCTGTCGACGCCATCATCGCCGCCAACCCCGACAAGGTGGAGCAGGTGAAGGCCAAGCCGACCATGCTCGGCTGGTTCGTCGGCCAGGTGATGAAGCAGACCGGCGGCAAGGCCAATCCGCAGGCGGTGAACGACCTGCTGAAGGGCAAGCTCGGGATATGAGCGTTGCTCGGCGCACCAGTGCCGATAAGAGTGTCGTCATGCCCGGGCTTGACCCGGGTATCCACGTCTTTATGCCCGGGTAGGAAATCGTGGATGGCCGGGTCAAGCCCGGCCATGACGGTCGATCGGATGGGAAGATAGATGGCCGCCGAGTTCGACGCCGTGCTTTCCGTCGCCCCTGTGCTGATCGAGCCGGCGACCCGCGCGGACCTGCCGGCCATCGTTGAAATTCTCGCGCTCGAAACCATGTTCGGCGTGCGCGACAGCGTCGATCCGGCCGATTTCGCCGACTATGAGCAGGCCTTCGCGGCGATCGCCGACGACCCACGCACGACGCTCTACGTGGCGAGGGTGGGCGGCCGGGTGCTCGGCACCTTCCAGCTTCTGCTGATGCGGGCGTTGACGCGGCATGGCGCGGTGCTCGCCATCGCCGAGGCGGTGCAGGTGCATCCGGAGGCGCGCGGGCAGGGCGTCGGCGGCGCCATGATGGCCTTCGCCGCCGAGGAGGCGAAGCGGCGCGGGGCCGCCTCGCTCCAGCTGGTCTCCAACAAGAAGCGCCTCGACGCGCACCGCTTCTACGAGCGCGCTGGCTTCGAGAAGCGGCTCGACGGCTTCAAGATGGAACTCTAGCCGTCCGCGACGGGGATGCCGCCTCTCACGGCAGGCAGCGCGCCATGAAGACGTGCCAGGCCTTGGCGCCGGAGAGGCTGTTCTTGGCCTTGTAGTCCTGCCATTCGGAATTGCAGCGGTTCAGGGCCTCGCGGTCGTTCTCGTCGGAATCCTTGCTCTTGCGCCCGGCGGCCTCGGAGGTCTGGCGCGAAGAGACGGACGGAACGGAGGTGCGCGGCTTGGCGGCGCCGTCCTTGCCCTCGTTCTTCGGCGCGGCATCTTCCTTGATCGCGGCGGGCGAGCCGGCGAGGCACTGCTGCGCGAAGTCGCGATAGGTCTGGTTGCCGGTCTGGTTCTTCGCCTTCATCTCGTTCCAGCGGTCGGCGCACTGCTTGATCGTCGGCTGCGCGGCGGTGGCGTTGGGTCCGGTCGGGGTCGTGCGCTTCGGCGCCGAATCGGCGGCCGGGGTCGCGGTCCTCGCTCCCGAATCCGATTTCCCGGAATCAGCCTTCCCGGAGTCCGTCTTGCCGGAATCGGTTTTGGCCGCTTTGCCGCCGACGTCCACCAGACACTTCTGGGAGAAATCGCGATAGGTCTGGTCGCCGGTCTGGTTCTTCGCCTTTATCTCGTTCCAGCGGTCCGCGCAGACCTTGGCGGGCGAGGGAGCGCTCTGCGCCAGTGCCCCTGCCGTCATGGCGACGAGCATGGCGGGAATGAGAAGGCGGAGCGGGGCAGTCCGTTTCACGATGCGTATCTCATCTCTGGTTCGGGCACGGCTCGCGGCCGATGGTCGAATCTATCCGGTTCGGCCGGACGATGCGAGCGGGGCGAGACGCTGGCAGGGGGCGGTCGCTTGCCAGCGTCCAAGGGCGGCTCTAGTTCTGGTGGGGAACCGCCCGCGACGGGCGATGCGAAGGCACTCATTCCATGGCCCAGCTCCAGACCCGCCCGATCCAGCTCTATTACTGGCCCACGCCGAATGGCTGGAAGATCGCCATCATGCTGGAGGAGTGCGGTCTCCCCTATGAAGTGATTCCGGTGAATATCGGCCGGGGCGACCAGTTCAAGCCGGACTTCCTCGCCATCTCGCCCAACAACAAGATGCCCGCCATCGTCGATCCCGAGGGGCCGGACGGAAAGCCGATCTCGATCTTCGAATCGGGGGCCATCCTCCAGTATCTCGGCCGCAAGACCGGCCTGTTCTACCCCGCCGATGAGCGCGGGCGGATCGAGGTCGACCAGTGGCTGTTCTGGCAGATGTCCGGTCTCGGGCCGATGGCCGGGCAGGCGCATCATTTCCGCATCTACGCGCCGGAGAAGATCCCCTACGCCATCGAGCGCTACACCAACGAGGTGCACCGGCTCTATGGCGTGATGAACCGGCGTCTTGCCGACCGGCCGTTCCTGGCGGGGGATTACTCCATCGCCGACATCGCCTGCGTCGGCTGGGCGAAGCTGTGGGAGCGGCAGGGGCAGGACATTGCCGAGTTCCCTCATTTCGCCGCCTGGCTGGAACGGGTGCTGGCGCGGCCGGCGGTCAAGCGCGGCCTCGCGCTGAACGCCGAGGACCGCACGAAGATCGACATTGCCACCGATCAGCAGGCGCAGAGCGTGCTGTTCGGCCAGCGCGCGCGCCCCTGAACGGGGCATGCTTCGCGCGGCGATCGGTGGACCGTCTGCGCATTCGGCCTTGACCGGGGGGCGGCGGAAACCTAGACAGGTCGCCGGCTTGAAACCGCAGCCGCCGCAGGGTGGCACGGGGCCGGCTGGAGACGTGGCCGAGAGGCTGAAGGCACTCGTTTGCTAAATGAGCAGACCCCCAAAAGGGTCTCGAGGGTTCGAATCCCTCCGTCTCCGCCACTTCAGTCCCTGAGTGGGCACTGAGTTTACGCCATTTTTTCCGGTCAGCGCCTGAAGCAGCCGGGTCTTCGATCCCATGATCCGAACCTCGCCGTCCGCGACCTCGACGCGCTGGGCGAGCGCGCGCAGGTGGTCGCGGCGATAGCCGCCGCCTTCAAGTCGGATGCGCTGGCGGGCGGTCTTGGCGAAGGTGTGGACCATCTGCGGGGTGATCGCCTTGGCGCCGGAGTTATCGAGCATGGCCTGGGCGCGCTCGGCGTCGGCCTTCGCCTGATCCCTGATGGCTTTGAGCCCGTCGATCCGGTCCTTGAGGGCGGGATCGTCGATGTCGGCGACGCCTGCCTCGATGGCGTCGTAGAGGCGCTTGAGACGCAGTTCCGATTCGGACGCACGCTTGTTCAGTTCGGCGATGTGCTCGCGGCGGCGCTCGGATTGCTCCTGCCGCCGGTCGAGGACACTGGCGAGGATGGTTTCCAGCCGCTCGGGCTGGAGAAGCTGGCTTTCGAGGTGGTCGGCGACAAGATCGTCCAGCTTCTCCATCGGCACGGCCATGCCTTCGCAGGCGGTCGGTCCCTGCCGCGCCTTCATCGAACAGGCGTAATAGCGGTAGCGCCCGCCCTTGCCGGTACGGATAGTCATGGCTCCGCCGCACTTGGCGCAATGGATCAGGCCGGTCAGCATGGTCGGGCCGCTGATGACGGCGGATGGCACGACCTTGGGGTTGCGGGCCTTCAATAGCGCCTGAACCGTGTCGAACGTCTCGCGGTCGATGATCGGCGGGACCGGAACGGTGACGATCTCGCTGACCGGCTTTAGTTCCTTGGTCTTGCTGCGCTTGTTGAACTCATGTTCGCCCATATAGGTGCGGCGCGTCAGGATGCGGTGAACCTGGCCGATGCCCCAGCGTCCGCCGTCGCGGGTGAAGATGCGGCGGCTGTTGAGATAGGAAACGATGTTCTTGACGCCCATCTGGCCGGTCGTGCCGTCGCCCTCCAAGGCAAGGCGATAGATCAGCCGCACGGTGTCGGCGTGAAGTGGGTCGATTTCCAGCTTTTTCTTGGTCTTGGCCCCGCGCTGCTCGGCCGCAACGACGCGGTAGCCGATAGGGGGAAGCGAGCCGTTCCAGAAGCCTTGCCGGGCGTTTTCCTTCAAGGCGCGCATGACGTGCTTGGCATTTTCCTTGGACTGATACTCATCGAACAGCGCCATGATCTGCCGCATCATGACGTGCATGGGGTCGTCCCCCATTTCCTGCGTGATCGAGACCAGCTTGACGCCGTTCTTGGCCAGCTTGCGGACGTAGAACTCAAGCTCGAAGTGGTCGCGGAAGAACCGGCTGAACGAATGGACCACGACGACATCGAACGGCGCGGGCTTCGACGTGCCCGCCTCGATCATGCGCTGGAACTCGGGCCTGCGGTCGTTGGTCGCCGAAGCGCCCGGCTCCACGTAGGTCTCGACAAGCTGATAGCCGCGCGAGGCGCAATAGGCTTCGCCCTGCCGCTTCTGGTCAGGGATGGAGACATCATGCTCAGCCTGCCGCTGCTGTTCATCAAGCGCGGCATGGCGGCCGGCTATGCCGGCGTCGAGAACGAGCTCTTCTTCCGCGACAACACCATGATGCTCTTCGCCGACGCCAAAAAAATGGTCGAGGATATCGTCAAGAATCTTTGACGGCCGGCCGTCGCGGCGGCCTCATCCTTGTGCAAGCGAAAGGCCGGGCTCACGCCCGGCCTTTTTCATGTGCGGCCATGTCGCCGCCAATGCTGCGCTGCCGCGACTCTTTTCGTTGACGGCTTGTGTATGGCATACCAGACTTAGACCAAAGAATAAGATGACGTGACGGCCAAGGCCCGCAACCAGAGGGATGTGCCATGCTTGTCGCTGATCTCATGAAGCTCAAAAGCGCCCGCGTGCCGACGATACGCATGTCGGAAAATATCGAGATGGCCACCACGCTGCTCAATCGCGAGCACATCGGCGCCGTGGTGGTGAAGGATGCCTGCGGTTCGGAAGGGGATACCGTGGTCGGCATCTTCTCCGAGCGCGACGTGGTGCGCGCCCTCGCCGAGCGCGGCGCGGCGGCGCTGCGCCTCACCGTCGGCGATCTGATGTCGCGCAACATGATCTCCTGCGCCATGGACGACACGATCGACCATGTGCGCGCGCTGATGGACCAGCATCATGTGCGCCATCTGCCGGTGCTCGAGGAACACCAGCTCGTCGGCGTGCTGAGTATCCGCGACGTGCTTGCCCATGACGTCCGCCAGGCGAACGAGTTCACCGGCCGGGCAACGCCGGCAACGGTCCACCCGCTGCCGGCCTGATCCCGCGGGGAGAAACCCGGCGCCTCACAGCGCCGGGGAGGTCTCCTGCCGCATGGGCGCCGATTCCATCTGGTGCACGCGGTCGATCACCGCCTTCTGCACCTTCTCGAAGGCGCGGACCTCGATCTGCCGCACGCGCTCGCGCGACACGCCGAACTCGGCGGCGAGGTCCTCCAGCGTCATCGGGTCGTCCGACAGGCGCCGCGCCTCGAAGATCCGGCGCTCGCGCTCGTTGAGGACGGAGAGGGCGCCGGACAGCGCGCTGCGCCGGTTGTCCATCTCCTCGACCTCGGCGAGCGTGGTTTCCTGGCTGTCACGGTCGTCGGCGAGCCAGTCCTGCCACTCGCCGCCGCCCTCGACATCGCCGCGCAGGGGCGCGTTGAGCGAGGCGTCGCCGCCGAGACGGCGGTTCATGTCGATGACTTCCTGCTCGGTGACGCCGAGCTTGGTGGCGATCTGCTGCACCTGGTCGGGGAGCAGGTCGCCGTCCTCGAGCGCCGAGATCTGGCTCTTGGCCTTGCGCAGGTTGAAGAACAGCTTCTTCTGCGCCGCCGTGGTGCCCATCTTCACCAGGCTCCACGAGCGCAGGATGTACTCCTGGATCGAGGCCTTGATCCACCACATGGCATAGGTGGCGAGGCGGAAGCCCTTGTCCGGCTCGAAGCGCTTCACCGCCTGCATGAGGCCGACATTGCCTTCCGAGATCACCTCGGAGATCGGCAGGCCGTAGCCGCGATAGCCCATGGCGATCTTGGCCACGAGACGCAGATGGCTGGTGACGAGCTTGTGCGCGGCTTCCGGGTCCTCGTGCTCGCGCCAGCGCTTGGCGAGCATATATTCTTCCTGCGGCTCCAGCATCGGGAACCGGCGGATTTCCGCGAGATAGCGGCTCAGGCCGCCCTCCGCGGAAGGTAGGCTCATAGCGGAACGGGCCATGAATGCACCCTCCTGTCTTTCTCGGTCCCCATGATTGGGCGACCGGTTTACGGCCGCTTTCAGCCGGCCGTAATTCTATAATAACAGGAACATCGTCTTTTTGCGAAAGCGCAAGGCGATGAGGGGTCACGATGCGTTGAGCGGGCGTGTCCGCGCTCAACTTCCCCCATCGAGCGGCGCGTCGAGAGCCGCCTGGAGGCGCGCGAGATCGTCGGGAAGCGCGCTTTCGAACAGCATGAAGTCGCCGGTGGCCGGATGCTCGAAACCTAGCCGGAAGGCGTGCAGCGCCTGCCGCCCCAGCGCGTCCAGCCGGTCGCTGGCCTCCGGGCCGAGACGGTTCGCCCGGGTGCGCTGGCCTCCGCCATAGACCGCGTCGCCCAGCAGCGGATGGCCGATATGGGCCATGTGGACGCGGATCTGGTGCGTGCGGCCGGTTTCCAGCCGGCACTCGACGAGCGAGGCGACCGGGCGGCCCTGCGTGTCCGGGTAGCTTTCCAGGCGCTGCCAGTGGGTGATGGCGAAACGGCCGTTCGTGCGCACCGCGATGCGCTCGCGTGAGACCGGATGGCGCGCGAGCGGCGCGTCCACCGTACCGCTCGGCAATTCCGGCACGCCCCAGACGAAGGCGAGATAGGCGCGCTCCAATGGGCCGCTGCGGCCGTGATCGGCGAACTGCGCCGCGAGAACTTTGTGGGCGCGGTCGTTCTTGGCGACCACCATGAGGCCGGACGTGTCCTTGTCGAGCCGGTGGACGATGCCGGGCCGCCGCACCCCGCCGATGCCGGAAAGGCTTGTCCCGCAATGGAACAGCAGTGCGTTGACCAGCGTGCCGTCGGGATTGCCGGGCGCGGGATGGACGACGAGGCCGGCGGGCTTGTCGATGACGATGAGGTCGTCGTCCTCGTGGACGATGACGAGCGGGATATCCTGCGGCACCGGCTCGGCGGGCTCGGAGGCGGGCACCTCCACGGTGAAGCCCTCGCCGGGGCTCACCTTGGCCGAGCCGCCGGTGACGGGGCGGCCGTCGCGCAGCACCTTGCCGTCGGCGATCAGCGCCTGCAGCCGGGTGCGGCTGAGCTCGGGCAGATGGCGTGCCAGCACGCGATCGAGCCGAAGCCCTTCATCCTCCGGCCCGGCAATGATATCGACGCGCGTCGCGGCCGCCTCGGGCGCGATCTCGTCCATATCCTCATTCAGTTCGTCCGGTGCCGGCATGACCTCTCCTGATACAGACGACGAAAAGCTCGATCCGGCCGCCGAGCGCGTGCTGCGCAAGCTGCGCGGCTTCGCCGCCTTTTCCGGCCTGCTGATGGCTTTCGGCTTCCTCGCCCTGTTCGGTGCCATCGGATACAGGGTCGTGACGGGTTGGAAAAGCGCGCCGGTGGAGATCGCCGGCACGATTCAGCTTCCCAGGGGGGCGAATGTCCGCTCGGCGGTCGTTTCCGGCGACATGATCGCGGTGACTCTGGAGCGGGACGGTCTGGTCGAGACGCGCTTCTTCGACCTTGCCTCGCGCGCCCCCCGCGGCGTTCTGGGTTTCGCCAGCGAGCCGTAAGGCGGCGGTATGCCGGCCATCCCGCGGGGGCGGACAGCGCCGCTGGTGAAAATCCACCGGGATGAGCGTGCGCCGCCCTTGATCCCGCTGCCGAATGGCTCTAAGAGACCGGCCTGCCTAGATGCGCCCATCGTCTAGCGGTCAGGACGTCGCCCTCTCACGGCGAAAACCGGGGTTCGATTCCCCGTGGGCGCGCCACCCATCTGAGAAAAGCGTTTCTATTGCTTGTTTTCATGGGTGGTTTGCCATTCGGTTTCGGCATGGTTTGCCACTAATCCGTTCCTGACTTGTTTCCTTCCCCGTGGGCGCGCCATTCCGTGCGTGGTGCCGGGATGAATGCCGTGGCCGGCGGGTAGATCCCCTTCTCAGCATCGTCTTTCGTGAGCCGCGATCCGTTCGGCGCGTTGCCGGCATCCGCGACAGGTTTCGGGTGTGGTCGACCTCAGAAGATGAAGTCGACGGAGGTCAGCAGCCAGCAGCCTCGTGCCCACTCGATTCGGTTGCCCGAGGCATCCGCGTTGATCGAGCTGGTGCGGAAGACCGGCGTGCCGGGGGTGAGCTGAAGCAGCTGCGCTTCCTCGGCGGTCGCGAAGCCTCCGCTGATGCGGGTCTCGACGCGTCGGTACTTCTGGATTCCGTGCGCCACGAAGACGTCGGTCACCGATTGACGCCGCGAATACACCACCTCGAAGTCCGGCAGCAGATCCGCCGGAAAGACCTTGGTGCTGATGTAGATCGGCTGGCCGTCGGCGCTGCGCACGCGCCGCAGCCGGATTGCCGGCGCGCCGGCCTGGAGCCGCAGCTCGGCGGCCATTTCCGGATCCGCCGGCTCCCGCTCCAGAAAGAGCGTCTGGGTGCCGACCGCCTTGCCGTCGGCGCGCAGGCTTTCGGCGAAGCGGCTGCCGTCGCGCACGACCAGTGCCGACGGCAGGCTGCGCACGAAGACGCCGACCCCCTTGCGCGAGGTGAGATGGCCCTCCTGCTGGAGCTGCTGAAGGGCGCGGCGCAGCGTGATGCGGGTCACGCCGAGCTTCTCGGCGAGGTGGATTTCACCGGGAAGCTGGCTGCCGGCCCGCAGGCAGCCGCTGTCGATCAAGGCCAGGATGTAGTCGTAGATCTGTTGCCAGATCGGCGTGTCGCTCCGTGGACGGAAGACGAGGCCGTCGAAGCCGGATACGTCGCCCGACCGGGCGGGCTGGGACCGAAGGCTCGTATTCACGCTGTCACTCCGCCGCGCTCGCGAGGGTGGGTACCGGGAGGCGATCGATCGCCCGGCTAGCATAGACGATTTTGCCGGCGACCATCGTCGCCACCACCTGCGGGTGCGCCATGTCGCCGGCGTCGACCAGGATGAGGTCGGCGCGGTGACCTTCGCCGAGGCTGCCGCGATCCCGCAGCCGCGCCACCCGGGAAGGGTTGCCGGAGACGAGCGGCCAGATGGCGGCCAGCCGGTCCGGCGCGCCGTCGGCCAGCTTGAAGGCGGCATGCAGCGGGGAGGGGTAGTGATAGTCGCTGGTGAGGACGGTGCAGAGGTCCCGGCGGATCGCGTCGGTCGCGTCGAGGGCGCCGTTGTGGCTGCCGCCGCGCACGACATTGGGAGCGCCCAGGATGACGTCCTCGCCCGCCGCGCGGGCAGCTTCGGCGGTTTGCAGCGTCAAGGGAAACTCGGACGACACCGCGCCCAGCGCGCGGAAGCGCAGGCGCTCCTCGGGGGAAGCCTCGTCATGGGCGAGCAGGACGTTGCCGTGCGCGCGCGCGGCGGCGGTCATGGCCTCGATCGCCATGGGAACCTCGTCCCGGCGGCTCCACACATGGTCGAGCAGGGCCATGTATCCCTCGCGGCTGAGGCTCGAGCGTTCGGCCATCTGGCCGATCTTGCGGGCGATGCTGCCCTTCAGCACCGATCCGGTCGTGTGGTCGTTGAGGGCGAGGATGGGGGAGGGAGACAGCTCCAGCCACCGGATCACCTGCGCGGCCTCGTCCAGCGCGAAGGTCTCCCAGCGCAGATGCAGGCGCGTGTCGCAGCTCAGCGATCCCCGCAGGTCGATGAGCATGCTCACGAAAGCCCGCGCGGCGTCGAGGGAACGAAGGCCCGGCTCCCAGGAGATGGTGACGCCGTGGAACGCCGTGGTGATCCCGTTGGCGACGAGCTGGCGGTCGGTGTCGCGCAACGCCAGCTTCGTGTCGAAGCGCACGCCGGGACGCGGCATGATGTGACGCTCGAAGGCGTCCCCATGAAGGTCGACGATGCCGGGCAGGATCAGCAGCCCCGAGGCGTCGAGGGCCGGCGCTCCGGCGCCGCCGTCCGGCGCGAGGGTCGCGCCGGCGATCGCGAGCGGGGCGTCGCTCCAGCGACCGTCGATCAGTGCCAATCCGTTCTCAATCCGCCAAGCCATTGCCGTTCACCTGCTGACCCACCGTCACGAACCCGTCATCTGCTGTATATACAGATAATCAAACAACGATATTCCTGTCTATACAGCAAGAGGCAGAAAATGTTTCGCACGCTCGTTCCCGCCCTCGCCATCACGCTGGCGACGGCATTCTCGGCGATGGCCGAACCGGTCCGTTTCGCGGTGACGGACATCGAGGGGCTCGAGGCGCTCCAGCAGGAGTTCGGCGGCTTCCAGAAGGCGCTGGAGGAGAAGACCGGCCTCGATATCGAGCTGATCCCGGTCAGCTCCCGCACGGCGGCGGTGGAGGCGATGAATGCCGGCCACGTCGAGCTCGTCCTCACCGGCCCGGCGGAATACGTCGTCATGAAGCAGCTCAGCGATCCGCGGATCGTGGTGGCGTGGCAGCGTCCCGACTATTTCGCTCAGGTCGCCGTGCTGGCGAACGGTCCCATCCGCACCTTGAACGACCTCAAGGGCAAGAAGATCGCCTTCGGGGCGGTCGGCTCGACCTCGCAGCATCTCGGTCCGGCCCAGGCGCTGGCGGATCAGGAGCTGATCTACGGCAAGGACTATGAGGGTGTGATCATCGCCCGCAACGTCGCGGCGGAAGCCCTCATCCGTGGCGACATCGCCGCCATCGGCCTGAACTTCGGCCACCTCAATTCGATCCGCAAGGCTTTCCCGGACGCCGCCTTCGCGGTGGTGGCCCGCGGCCGCGATCTGCCGAACGACATCCTCGTGGCGCGCAAGGACGTTCCTGAAGAGGTGTTCGTGAAGGTCCGCGAGGCGTTCCTCAAGCATGGCAACGAGCTGATGGGCGCGGTGCTGATGGGCGAGGACAATCAGAAGTTCAAGGGCGGTGTCTTCATCACCGACGTGAAGGACAGCGACTACGACTACGTGCGCTCGATGTACCGCACGATCGGCATCGAGAGCTTCGGCTCCTTCGTCGAGTGATCTTCCCGCCGGACGCCGGATGGGCCGCGCGCCCCTCCGGCGTTCCGGTCGCGCATGGCCGTTTCCCGGCAGTTCACCAGATCGTCGACCGATGGAGGCCGCCATGGAGCATGTTCCGGTGCAGAAGACCGACGGGCCTCGTCCGGGTGGTCCTCTGATCGCGCCGCTGGCAAGGGCGCCGGCACCGTCTTCCGGTCCCCCGATCATCCGCACGCACGGTCTCGCCAAGACCTATCCCAACGGACAGGCGGTGTTTGCCGGCATCGAGCTCGATATCCGCGCAAACCAGCGCGTCGCGCTCATCGGTTCCAACGGGGCGGGCAAGTCCACTCTGCTGAAGTGCCTTATCGGCCTTCTTCCCTCCACCGGCGGCGAGATCGCGACGCTGGGCGAGCGCTTCACCGCCGTGCCCGGCCCCGCGCAGATGAAGCGCCTGCGCCGGCAGATCGGCTTCGTGTTCCAGAACCACGGGCTCGTCGGGCGCCAGTCCGTGCTGACCAATGTGGTGCAGGGCAAGCTCGGCCTGCCGGGCAGCTGGCGCGCCTGGCATCAGGGGCATCGCCCCGCGTGCATGGCGCGAGGAGGCGATGCAGGTGCTCGCCGAGGTGCGTCTCGCCGACAAGGCGGGCGCCCGGGCCGATCAGCTGTCCGGCGGTCAGGCCCAGCGCGTCGCCATTGCCCGCGCCCTGATACGCCGTCCGAGGCTCCTGATCGCCGACGAGCCGGCGGCGAGCCTCGATCCGGCGGTCGGGCGCGACATCATGCGCATCTTCTCCGATCTCGCCGGCGAGCACGGCATCACCCTCGTCTACACGACACACGACATGCAGCACGCGCTCGACTATTCCGACCGCATCGTGGCGCTGAAGGGCGGCAAGGTGCATTTCGACCGGCCCACCGCGCGGGTCTCCCACCGCGAGATGGATGGCGTGTTCCATGGCTAGCACGACCTCGACGGCGTCTCTCCCCTCGCGCCTGCCCTCGATCTCGCCGCTGTCCTTCACGCTGATCGTCGCCGTCGGCGCCCTGTTCCTCGCCTCGATGGGGCAGGTGGCGCCGTCGCCTGAAAAGCTGGCGGCCGGCGCGCCGCGCATGGCCGAGCTGGTCGGGCGCATGCTGCCGCCCAATTCCGATCCGGCGTTCCTCCAGCGCATGGGCTGGCGCATCCTGGAGACGCTGCAGATCGCGCTCGTCGGCACGGTGTTCGGCGTCATCGCCAGCCTGCCGATGGGCTGGCTGGCGGCGCGCGGCATCTCGCCCCTCGGCGCGCTGCGTCATCTCCCGCGCGCGCTGATCTCGCTGTTCCGCACCGTGCCGGACCTCGTCTGGGCGCTGCTGTTCGTATCGACGCTGGGCCTCGGGGCGGTCGCCGGCACCATGACCATCGTCGTCGACACGATCGGCTTCTGCGGCCGCTTCTTCGCCGAGGCGATGGAGGAGGCGGACAAGAAACCGCAGGAAGCGCTCCACGCCATCGGCGCCAACCGGGTGACGGTGCTGTGCGGGGCGGTCCTGCCGGACGTCATGCCGACGCTGATCAACTCATCGCTCTTCGCGCTGGAAAAGGCGGTGCGCTCCTCGGTGGTGCTCGGCCTCGTCGGCGCGGGCGGAATCGGTCAGGAGCTGAAGGTCGCGTTCGACCTGTTCCAGTACAGGAACGCCTCCGCGATCATCCTGGCGATCTTCGTCATCGTGCTGGCGATGGAGTTCCTGACCGACCGTCTGCGCGCGCGCTTCCAGTAGCGCCGCGACGCCGCGCGCTGGGCGAACGTGTCCGCCCTGCGCTTCCGTTCCCTCACGGGCAGCGCGAGAGGATGCGGTTGGTCGCGGCGGTGACGCCGTCGAGCGAGAAGACGTAGCTCGTCTCGTTGCCGCGCGCGGAGGTGGCGGTGATCGCCATTTCGGCGCCGCTGCGCATCGCCTGCAGGAAGGCGGGCTCGCGCTCCGCGCGGTGCAGCCAGGCGCCCTTTCCTTCCGTGAACAGGGTGAAGGTGTCATCGCCGATGCTGGCGACCACCCTGGAACCCTCCGCGAGATCATAGCCGGTCTGCAGGCTGACCTGCGTCCGGGACTGGCGGCTTTCCTTCGCGGTGACGAAGAACGCCACCTCGCCGTGATCGAGATGCGTCGGCCGGGCCGTCGAGGGCCAGCTGACGGCGTAGCATGTCGGCTTGCCGTCGACTTTGTAGGCGTAGGCTCCCCAGTCGTCGAACTTTCCCATTTCGGTAACCTGAGCAGCCCCCACTTCCACGTTGGCGAAGATCAGCATGCTGAGGGCAACGGCGGTCCGTCCGATCATTGGCCTTGCTACTCCTTTTCCGGATTGAGGTCGCGCGAGCCTTTTCGATGCGGCCTAACAGGAGGTTAACCGCACGGTGCGCGTCCGCCCCGCGCGGGGGCGCCGGCGCCGGGCTCACCTCTCGCGCCGGAACACCATGCCGCCGTGATGCAGCGTGTCCGCGTCGACGAACGTGCCGTCGGCGGTGAAACCGGTGTCGTCCCAGTAATCGACATGGTTTCCGCGCACTTCGTAGCGTCCCTGATAGGCGCTCTGGCGGCTGCCGCGCGCCTCGTCGTAGCGGCCGTTCGGCAGCAGTTCATGGCGGACATGGCCGTCGAGAGTTACCCACATACCGACATAGGGGTGGCTTTGTGCGGGCCGGGAGGGGGATGAAGAATGCGTGATCATCTGGGCGCCGGATCTGTCGATGGGGGGAAGGAGCGTGCCGGTGGCGAGCGCGATCAGGAGCATGGGCAGCCGGCGTGCAGGCCCGTGCCGCGCCTTGGCCATGGGTGCGGCGCATGGGCGCCGCTTCCCGGTTGTCGTGGCGGCGGCAACCGCGTGCGGCGGGGCGTGGACGGACATCCGTCTTGCCCTCACATGCCGCCGGCCGGGCGCACGACGATCTCGCTGACATCGACGTCGTCTGGTTGCTCGATCGCGTAGCGCACCGCCCGGCCGATCGCGTCGGGCTGCAGCGCGATGGCGCGAAAGCTCTTCATCGCCTCGGCCGCGACCGGGTCGGTGATGGTGTCGGCGAGTTCGCTCTCGACGACGCCGGGATGGATGCAGGTGACGCGGATATGCCTGTTCTCCTGCCTGAGCCCGTCCGAGAGCGCGCGCACCGCGTATTTGGTCGCGCAGTAGACGGCGGCGGTCGGCGAGACCTGCAGCGCGCCGATCGAGGCGATGTTGACGACGTGGCCGGAACCCCGCTGCGTCATCTCCGGCAACACGGCGGCGATGCCGTAGAGCACGCCCTTGATGTTGACGTCGATCATGCGGTCCCATTCCTCGACCTTCAGCGACGTCATGAGCGAGAGCGGCATGACGCCGGCGTTGTTGACGATCACGTCGACGCGCCCGAAGCGTTCGCGCGCCGCATCCGCGAAACCCGCGACGTCGGCGCGATCGGTCACGTCGAGGCGTCGGACGAGAACCTCGCCGCCGATCTCGCGGGCCAGCGCGTCAAGGCGTTCCGTGCGACGGGCGCCGAGCGCCAGCCGGGCGCCGGCCTTGCCCAGTTCGCGGGCGATGCCCGCCCCGATGCCGCTGGAGGCGCCGGTGATCAGCACGACCTTTTCCAAAGCCATCTCGTTTGTCTCCTCTGCTGCTCCGGGCCGGAGTTGGCGGGAAGATAGGGGCATGGCATTGTCGCGATAAGACGCCTTCAGATATACGAAATGGAAAGTCATACTAACCAATGAGCCTCGACCTGAACGCGCTCGCGGTCTTCATGCTGGTGGCGGAGGAGAAGAGTTTCCGCGCCGCCGCGGACCGGCTCGGCGTGACCCGCTCCGCCGTCAGCCAGACCATGGCGCGGCTGGAGGCGACGATGGGCATCGCGCTCGTGCGGCGTACCACGCGGAGCGTCAGCCTGACGGAAGCGGGCGAGCGGCTCGCGGTTTCACTGGCTCCGGCAATCGCCGATATCCACGCCGCGGTGGAGAGCGCCGGCAGCCTCGGCCGGCGCCCGCGCGGCCAGCTGCGTCTGGCGGTCTCGTCGATCGCCGAGACCTTCCTGGCCGGGCCGCTGCTCGCCGGCTTCGCCGGGGCCTATCCCGAGATCCAGCTCGACATCACCGTGACGGATGAGGAATTCGATATCGTGGCCGAGGGCTACGATGCCGGCGTCCGGCTCGGCGAGGTGATCGCGCAGGACATGATCGCCGTCCCTGTTTCGGGCGAGCAGCGCCAGTCCGCCGTGTGCGCGCCGGCCTATCTGGAGCGCGCCGGCGTGCCGAAGCATCCCGGCGACCTCGTCGGTCATCGCTGCATCGGCTGGCGGCCGGCGCCGCGCGTGGCGCCCTATCGCTGGGAATTCGGCGTGGACGGCAGGGAGTTCGCGGTTGAAGTCGCTCCCGAGATCACCACCAACGACATGGCGCTGATGATCAAGCTCGCCGTCGCCGGCGCGGGCATCACCTTCGGCATGGAGGAGAGCTTTCGCGCGGAGGTGGAGCGTGGCCGTCTGGTGCCGATCCTGGAAGAGTTCTGTCCCCGCTTCGCCGGCTTCTATCTCTACTATCCCAGCCGCCGCAATCTCGCGCCGAAACTGCGGGTGCTGACCGATCACCTGCGTACGGCTCGCAGCGGCATGAGGGGCTAGAGGCGGGCGCCGCCGCTGCGAGCACTGCCTCCGCCTTCCAGCCGCGCCGCCGGTCGCCGATGTTCGAAGGACATCAGTTCGTCGCGGGTGAGAGCGCCTCGTCGAGTGCCGCCTGAGCCGGCCAGCCTGTGGTCATCCCCGCGAGGATTTCGGACGAATGCTGCCCGAGCAGCGGCGCCGGGCCCATCGGCAGCGTTCCCGAGCCGAGGAAGTGCACCGGCTGCGACACCAGCGGAATCGTCCCCGCCGTGGGATGGGCGACGGTGCGGATGAAGCCGCGCGCCTTGGCGTGGACGCTCTCGATCATCTGGTCGACCGACAGGATGGGCGAGGCCGGCACCTGTGCCGCTTCGAGCGCGGCCACCGCCTCGGCGACGCTGCGCGCCCGGCTCCACTGCTCCAGTATCGCCTTCAGTTCGGCCTCGTTGGCCTTGCGCGCGATGTCGGTGGCGAAACGCGGGTCCCCGGCCAGCTCCGGCCGCCCGATCGCCGCGGCGAGCCGGGAGAAGAGCGCGTCATTGGCCACCGCGATGATCAGGTGTCCGTCCGCGGCGGCGAAGCTGTCGAGCGGCGCGCTGATCGGATGGGCGTTGCCGATGCGCCCGGGCACCTCGCCGGTGAACAGATACTGGGACAGGGCGGTGATCATGATCGCGACGATGGAATCCACCATGGCGATGTCGAGATGCTGCCCGCGTCCGTCCCGGTTGCGTCCGTGCAGCGCGGCCAGGATCGCCCAGGTTCCCTGCAGGCCGGCGATCAGGTCGCCGATCGATTCACCCACCCGGTTGGGCGCCGAGCCGGCCGGGCCGTTGACGCTCATGATGCCGCTCATCGCCTGGGCGATGATGTCGTAGGCCGGCCGGTGCGACAGCGGCCCTTCCTGGCCGAAGCCGGAGATGCTGGCATAGACCAGCTTCGGGTTGATCGCCGCCAGCGTCTCGTAGTCGATGCCGAGGCGCCGGGCGACGCCGGGCCGGAAGTTCTCGACCACGACATCCGCCTCGCGCGCCAGCGCGTGGACGGTGCACCGCCCTTCCTCGCTCTTGAGGTCGAGCACCAGCGAGCGCTTGCCTCGGTTGATCAGCAGGAAATAGGCGCTCTCGCCCCCCACGCGGGGCGCGAAGTGGCGGGCATCGTCGCCTTCCGGGCTCTCGATCTTGATGACGTCCGCGCCGGCATCGGCCAGCAGCGCCGTGCAGAACGGGCCGGCCAGCATGCGGGAAAAGTCGAGCACGCGCAGCCCGGCGAGCGGCGGGGGCAGGTGGGTCATCGTCAGGTCTCGTCGCAAAGGGGAAGAAGGCAGGTCACATCGGCCAGCGTCTCGATCCGGCCGAGCCGGTCGAGCAGGCCGGCGGCGGCGGCCGGTGTCGTCACGCTTGCGGCGCAGTCGAGGAACTTGGCCGCAAGCGCCTGGTCGGAGAGCGGGTCGGCCGCCGCGCCGCGCGGAAAGGCCCGGAAGCCCTCGAGCCGCCGCCCGTCGCGCAGAAGCAGCGTGACATGCGCGCCCTCGGGCGCGGCGCGCCGGGCCGCCTCGTCCCAGCGCTCGCCGGTCTGCATGCTGATCCGTGGCAACAGCCGGGCGAGAGCGGGATCGGCGAGCACGGCGTCGTCGAGATGGCGCAGCCTTACCTCGCCGAACAGCAGCGTCGCGGCGATGGCGAAGGGCATGCTGAACTGCGCCTGCTGGCGGTTCGCCGGCAGGTCGTAGATGAGATTGGCGATCACCACCGGCGGCACGTCGCAGGCGATGTGCACGATCTCGCCCGGCTCGACGCCATGGGTCCGCGCCAGCTCGTCCACGACGTCGACCGCCGCGTGCGAGGAGAGGCACACCGGGATGCGCTTGACGTCGATGCCGGGCTCGAGAAGCCGCCACGTCCGGCCCAGCGTCGCGAAGGCTTCGTCCTCCCGCACGCCGCCGTTGAACAGGCCGGCGAAGCCGCGCGGATGCTCGACCGCGTCGAGCGGTCCGCTCACGCCGGCCCGCGCCATGAGCGCCGCCGTCACGCCCGCCTCGGCGGCGCGGCCGGCGAGCACCGGCTTGGCGTCGGTGCCGAAGGCGGCCTTGGCGCCCCCGGTGCCGGCCAGCGCGATGCCGATCGCCGCCCTGGTCGCCCGGGCGTCGAGCCCATAGAGGCGGGCCGCGGCGACGCTGGCGCCCACCGGCCCGAGCACCGCCGTGGTCCACCAGCCGCGCTCGTACAGCGCCATGGTCATGCCGGCGCCGAGGGCGTACTCCGCCTCCGAGCCGGCGACGATCGCCTCGATCAACGCGGCCCCCGACGCGCCGACGCTCTGCGCCACGGCGAGCGCGGCCGGCACGATCACCGCCGAGCCGTGCACGACCCCGGCATAGCAATTGTCGTCGAAATCCAGCGCATGGGCGGCGGTGGCGTTGGCCGCCGCGGCGCAGGGCGCGGCGAGACGCGCGGCGGAGCCGAGAAGCTGCGCCTCGCCCACCGCGCCGATGTCGGCCAGCACGCCGCGCGCGCGGCGGGCGACCGGGGTCGCCGACCCCGCCAGGGCGACGCCGAGCGTGTCGATCAGGCAGTTGCGGGCGACCCGCCGCACCGGCGCCGGCACATCGCCGGGGCGCAGGCCGCAAGCCCAGCGGGCCATGCGCTCGATGGCGGTCGCCGGTCGCTCCTCCATGGGCGGCTAGCCTCCGGCGGCCGGCGGCGCGCCGAAGGTCCGCAGCCCTTCGCGCTCGACGGTCGCCAGCGCCTCGTCATAGCCGGCATCGGCATGGCGGAACATCGCCACCGAGGAATCGTTGGCCAGCACCCGGCTGAGGCGGCGCGCGGCGTCCTCGCTGCCGTCCGCCACCACCGCGAAGCCGGCATGCTGCGAATAGCCGATGCCGACACCGCCGCCATTGTGCAGCGACACCCAGGTCGCCCCGCTGGCGCAGGAGACCAGCGCGTTGAGCATCGGCCAGTCGGCCACCGCGTCGGAACCGTCCAGCATGCCCTCGCTCTCGCGGTTGGGGCTGGCCACCGAGCCGGAGCTGATATGGTCGCGGGTGACGATGATGGGGGCGCCCACCTCGCCGGAGGCGACCATCTGGTTGAGCGCCAGCCCCGCCGCGACGCGGTCGCGCAGGCCCATCCAGTAGCTGCGCGAGGGCAGTCCCTGGAAGCGGATGCGCGTCTCCGCCATGTCGATCCAGCGCGCGAAGCTGGGGTCCTCGACGATGCCCTTCAGCTTGCGGCTGGAGACGAGGATGTCCTGCGGGTCGCCGGAAAGCGCGATCCAGCGGAACTGCGTCCGGCCCCGGCAGAATTGCGGGCGGACATAGGCCGAGATGAAGCCGGGGAAGGCGAAGGCCTCTTCCACCCCGACATCCCGCGCCATCTGGCGGATGTTGTTGCCGTAGTCGAACACCGGAATGCCGCGCGCCCGGAATTCCAGCATCGCGCGCACCTGCCGGGCCATGGTCTGCTTCGCGGCGGCGATGACGGCCTCCGGCTCGCTGTCGCGCCGGCGCTCCCACTCGGCGATCGTCCAGCCGGCGGGAATGTAGCCGTAGAGCGGGTCGTGCGCCGCCGTCTGGTCGGTCACGAGATCGGGGAGCGTGCCGCGCGCGAGGATCTCCTCATAGACCTCGGCCGCATTGCCCAGCAGGCCGATCGAGACCGCCTTGCCGGTGCGCTTGGCCTCGGCCAGCAGGGCGAGGGCCTCGTCGAGGCTCGCGGCGCGGCGGTCGAGATAGCCGCCCTCCATGCGCCGCTCGATGCGCTCGGCGCGCATGTCGACCGCCAGCACCGAGCAGCCGGCCATGACGCCCGCCAGCGGCTGCGCGCCGCCCATGCCGCCGAGCCCGGCGGTGAGCAGCCAGCGGCCGGAAAGATCGCCGCCATAATGCTGGCGGCCGGCTTCCACGAAGGTCTCGAAGGTGCCGCCGATGATCCCCTGGCTGCCGATATAGGTCCAGGAGCCGGCCGTCATCTGGCCGTACATCATGAGCCCGCGACGCTCCAGCTCGTCGAAGACCTCCTGCGTCGCCCAGCGGCCGACGAGGTTGGAATTGGCGATCAGCACACGCGGCGCATCGGCATGGGTGCGGATGACGCCGACCGGCTTGCCGGACTGCACCAGCAGCGTCTCGTCATTGTCCATCGCCTTCAGCGTGGCGACGATGCGGTCGAAGGATTCCCAGTTGCGCGCCGCCCGTCCGCGCCCGCCATAGACGACGAGGTCCTCGGGACGCTCGGCGACCTCGGGGTCGAGATTGTTCATCAGCATGCGCAGCGGGCCTTCCGTCTGCCAGCTTCGCGCGTTCAGGGTGGAACCGCGCGGGGCGCGCACGACGCGGCTGTTCTTGGAAATGCTGATGTCGGAGGTGGTCACGCAAGGCTCCCCGATGAGGGGCCACCCGAAGGCGGCCGGCAGGCTTACCGGCGGGACCATAGGGGCGACAGAGAATGAATTGTACTAATGAATTTTCATAATCTGGATAAGATAAACTAATTCAGATCGGGATCGGGCGTGCGGTCGCGGAAATAGTCCTTGGCCGTCTCGACGAAGGCTTCGGCCGCCCGCGTCATGGGCGAGCGGGCGGAGGAGCCGATGATCACGCGCTGCGGCGGCACGATCTCGACCAGCGGCCGGCACACCAGCGGCAGCCCGTCATGCGAGCGGTCGCCATAGGGGCGCGTCACCAGCACGCTGTTGCCCAGCCCGTGCGCGACCATGCCCCGCAGGGTCGGCAGCGAGGTGCAGCGGATCAGCTGCTCGGGCATCACGTCGGCGATGCGGAACAGCGACAGGAAATAATCGCGGCTGTGGGGAAGATCGATGAGCACGAAGGGCTCGACGGCGAGGTCGCGCAGCGAGACGCGGTCCTGCGCCCCCAGCGGGTGGCCCTCCGGCAGCAGCGCGTAGGGGCGGTGGGCGCCGAGCGGGATGCGGACCATCTCGCCCATCGTGTCGATCTCGTAGAGCAGCGCGATCTCGATGGCGCCGTCGTCGAGGTCGCGATGAAGCTGGTCGAGCGTCGCCTCGCGCATGCGCACCCGCACCTTGGGATGGGCGGCGCCGAAGGCGCGCATCAGGCCGGGCGCATAGGCGGGGGCGAGGGTCGAGAAGACGCCGATCTCCAGATCGCCGATCAGCTCGTCGTCCTCGCCGGTTCCCATCACCGCCTGGCCGTGCGCCAGCAGGTGGCGCACCTCGGCGAGCTTGCGCCGGCCGAACGGGGTGAGGTCCACGCCCTGCGCATGGCGGCGGACGAACAGCTTCTGTCCGAAGGCCTGTTCGAGCTGGCCGATGGCGACGGACACCGCCGGCTGGGAGACGTGCAGCGTCTCGGCGGCGCGCAGCGTGCTTCCGGCCTCGGCGGTGGCGACGAAGTAGGAGAGCTGTCGCCAGGAGATGTGGAGGGCCATGGATAAGCTTTTTTAATTCAGAATATGAATAGCGAATATTTTTATTATTCCGAACAGGGCGTCAAGCTTGGATCAGTGTTCCTGTTCCGAGCGTGCCATGGACCCTTTCTGCTCCGCCGACGACCTCGCCATCGCCGACGCCATCGAGCGTTTCGCGGCGGAACGGATCGCCCCGCGTGCCTACGCCATCGATGCCGGGGCGCTGTTCGCCGGCGAGCATGTTCCCGCGCTCGCCGAGATCGGCCTCATGGGCATGAACCTGCCGGAGCAATGGGGCGGGGCCGGCGTATCGGCGGTCGGGCTCTATCTCGCGGTGGAAGCGCTCGCCGGAGCCTGCGCTTCCACCACTTCGATGCTCACCGCCCACTTCCTGGCGACCGATTCCATATTGATCGGCGGCGATGACGGGCAGCGCGCCCGCTGGCTGCCGGAAGCCGCCGCCGGCACGGCCCTCGGCGCCTTCGCGCTGACCGAGCCCCGCGCCGGCTCCAACCCCGCGGACATGCGTACCCGCGCCACGCGGGAGGGGAAAAATTACCGGCTCGACGGCACCAAGCACTTCATCTCCAACGCGGCGCATGCCCGCTTTCTGGTCGTCTTCGCGCTGACCGATCCCGGAGCGGGCGCGCGCGGCGTCAGCGCCTTCGTGGTCGACCGGGACACGCCGGGCCTGAGCGTCAGCTCGCCCGAGCCCACCATGGGCCTGCGCGGCGGTCACGTGTTCGAAGTCACCTTCGACGGTTGCCTCGTTCCCGCCGAGCGGCGGCTGGGGGAGGAGGGCACGGGGTTCCGCACCGCCATGAAGGTGCTGGACAATGGTCGGGTGGAAGTCGCCGCCACCTCCACCGGAATCGCCGCCGCCGCGTTGAAGGCGGCGCGGGAGTGGGTGCAGCAGCGCGAGGTCGACGGCGCGCCGATCGCCCGGTTCCAGGGGCTGCAGTGGATGCTGGCCGATATGGCGACCGAGCTCGACGCGGCGCGCCTTCTCGGGCTGCGGGCCGCCCATCTGCGCGCAAGGCACGGGCGCTTCTCGCAGGAGGCGGCCATGGCCAAGCTGTTCGCGGCGGAGGCGGCGGGACGCATCACGGACGCGGCCCTGCAGATCCACGGGGGCTATGGCTACTCGCGCGACCTGCCGCTGGAGCGGCTGGTGCGCGACGCGCGGATCATGCGGATCTACGAGGGCTCCTCGGAAATCCAGCGCAACATCATCGCCCGCACGCTGCTCAAGTGAGGTCCCGGTGATGCAGCTCTCCGCCACTGTGCCATCGCCGGGACCGGGAAGCTGCTCACCGCAAAGGCAGAAGGTCGCTCAATTCTGGTTCATTTTGGATCAAACAGTTCATAATCTATGCATATTGAAACATTCGTTGCAAAGCTTGTTCGGGCGTCCTAGCCTCGGCGTCATGAAGCACGCTGACTTCGTGACGAAGGTGAAGCACCAGTTCGACGCGCTGCCCGGCCAGATCCGGATCGCCGCCGAGTTCGTGCTCGATCATCCCCAGGACGTGGCGCTCCTCTCCATGCGCGAGCAGGCACGCCGTGCCGGCGTGCCGCCCGCCACCATGACGCGCTTCGCGCAACACCTTGGGCTGGCCGGCTATGACGAGGTGCGGGCCATTCATGCGGCCGCCATCCGCGAGGCGCCGGAGGCGTATAGCGGGCGCGCGCAGAGCCTCGTCTCCCGCCACCGCGAGGTCGGCGTCGCCGGCGTGGCCTCGGAAATGACGGCGCGCCTGTCCGGTCATCTCGCCGATATCGGCGTGCCGGCCTCGGTGAGGCGGCTGGTCGACGCCGCGCAGCAGATGGTGCAGGCGCGGCACATCTACTGCCTCGGCCACCGCTCGTCCTTCCCGGCGGCGTTCCAGTTCAATTATCTGCTGTCCTTCTTCGACACCCGCTCGACCCTGCTCGACGCGACCGGCGGCATCGGTCATCCGGGGATGCTGAATGCCGGGGAGGGGGATGTGCTGCTCGCCATCTGCTACTCCCCCGCCGCGCGCCATGTGGTCGAGACGGTCGCGTTCGCCCGCCGCCAGGGCGTCCACGTCATCGCCATCACCGACAGCGAGACGAACCCCATCGGGCGGCTGGCGAACCTCACCCTGCTGGCGTCGAGCCAGTCGCCGTCCTTCTTCGATTCCATCACGCCGGCGGTGGCCGTGTGCGAGACGCTGGTCGCGCTGATCGCCGGCCTGCATCCGGGCGATGTGCCCTCCGCCGTCGCGCGCTCGGAGGAGAAGCTCTGGGATCTCGGCGTCTGGTGGCGACCGGACGATCCGCTCCCGCCCTCGCATCCCGAAAAGACCAGACCGAAAGGGAGGGCCGGGTGATGGACACGCAGACACCCCGCTACAACGCCTACATGCCGTCGGCCGGCATTGCGAGCTTCCTGCGCTCGCCGATCTGCGAGGATTTCTCGAAGGTCGAGGCGGACGTCGCCGTTCTCGGCATTCCCTATGATTGCGGCGTCGGCTACCGGCCCGGCACGCGCTTCGGGCCGCGCGAGATCCGCAACCAGTCGACGCGCTACGCCTCCTGGGGCACCGGCAACGCCGCCGGCTACTGGGACGTGAACCAGAAGAAGCGCTTCCTGAGGGATGTCTCGATCGTCGATTGCGGCGACGTCGACATCACCTATTTCGACATCGCCGCCAACATGGCGAAGATCACCGAGTCCGTCTCGGCGCTGCTGGCGCGCGGGGCGCTGCCGGTCATCCTCGGCGGCGACCATTCGGTGACCTTCCCGAACGTGCGCGCCTTCGCCCCGCTCGGCCCGATCGACATCGTCCACATCGACGCCCACATGGACTGGCGCGACGATATCGCCGGCGTGCGCTTCACCAATGCGAGCCCGCTGCGCCGCTCCAAGGAGCTGCCCTTCGTGCGCCACATGGTGCAGCTCGGCATCCGCGACGTGCGCACCCGCGAGAGCGACTACGCCGACGCGACCGCGCAGGGCGTGCAGATCGTCACCCGCGAGGACATCCGCGAGAGGGGCGTGGCGGCGGTGCTGGGCGCGATGCCGGAACTCGGCAACGTCTTCGTCACCATCGACATTGACGGCCTCGACCCCTCAATCGCGCCGGGCACCGGCTCTCCGACCGTCGACGGGCTGCTCTACCACGAGGTGCGGGCGCTGCTGCAGGGCGTGGCGGCGCGGGGCAACGTGGTCGGCTTCGATCTGGTCGAGGTCAATCCCTTCATCGACGTCGAGGGACAGACCAGCCTCCTCGCCACCACGCTGATCCTCGAATTCCTCGGAGCGATCTTCGCGGCCCGCGGCCGCTGAAGCATACCCGGCGCCCAGCGCGGCGCCGGCGAAATACCAAAAAATATCAAGAACATAAAAACCAGAAGGAGTTGGGAATGAAGAAGCGAATTATCGGTGCCTTAGGGGCCGCGGCCGTCAGCCTTGCCGCGCTGATGGCCCCTGCCATGGCGGACGGCAATCTGCGTGTCGCCATCCCCGCCAACCTCAACACGCTCGACGCCGCGAAGACCAAGCTCGGCGAAGAGTACATCATGAACTTCCTCGTCTTCAGCGGGCTGACCGAGGTCGACGGCAAGGGCGGCGTGAAGCCCGACCTCGCCGAAAGCTGGACCAAGAGCGACGACCAGAAGACCTGGACGTTCAAGCTGCGTCCGGGCGTGAAGTTCCACGACGGCCGGCTGCTCGAGGCCGAGGACGTCAAGGCCACCATCCAGCGCATCCAGGACAAGTCCACCGGCTCCACCGCGCGGGTGAATTTCGACATCGTCGAGAGCATCGAGACGCCGGACAAGCAGACCGTCGTCTTCAAGCTGAAGATTCCCTATTCCGGCTTCGCCGAGCTGTTCGGCGACCGCCAGGTCCGCATCCTGCCGCGCGACAAGTTCGATACCGTCGCCACCAGCCCCGTCGGCACCGGCCCCTTCATCTTCAAGTCCTTCACGCCGGGCGACCGCGTGGAGCTGGTGAAGAACCCGGACTATTTCGTCGCCGGCGAGCCGAAGCTCGATGCCATCACCCTCCGCATCATGCCGGAGAGCGCCGCGCAGATCGCCGCCCTGGAGACCGGGGACATCGATCTCGTCTGGAACCTGCCGCTCGAATCCATCGATCAGATGAAGAAGAACCCGGACGTCGTCGTCGACTCGACCCCGACCTCGACCTGGGACGGGCTGATCATGAACGCGGCGCAGAAGCCCTTCGACGACAAGCGGGTGCGCAAGGCGATCCTGATGACCCTCGACAAGCCGGCCCTCGTCGAGGTCGCGCTCTACGGTCAGGGCACGCCGACCCACACGATGATCCCGCCGTCGCATCCCTACTTCAACAAGGACCTGCCGATCTCGACCCCGGACATCGAGGGCGCGAAGAAGCTGCTGGCCGAAGCGGGCTATCCGAACGGCTTCGAGGCGACGCTCTACGTGCCGGTGGGCCGCCCCACGCGCGAGCGCCTCGGCATCGCCGCGAAGGAGCTGCTCGCGCCGATCGGCATCAAGGTCGATCTGCAGCGCGTGCCGTGGGACAAGTTCGTGAAGGAGATCGAGGGCAAGGCCGCGTTCTACACGGACGGCTTCTTCAGCCGCCCGACCATCGACACCTCGATCTATCCGTTCTTCCACTCGACGGGTTCGTGGAACACCCAGCTCTGGAACTACAAGAACCCGGAGATCGACAAGGTTCTGGACGACGCGCGCGCCGCCAAGACCGAGGAAGAACGGGCGGCGCTCTACAACAAGTTCCAGGCTCTCGCCGAGGACGATCCGGCCGGCGCGATCCCCTACGTGCTCAATCACGTCAATGCCTACCGCAAGAACGTGAAGGGCTTCTCGTCCAGCCCGATGATGTGGCTCGATCTGCGCGAGACCACCATCCAGTGAGCTGAAGGCCGTTCGGCCGGCTCGCTCTTCCTGACGCGCCCGGCGCCATGCCGGTCCCGGGCGCGTTCACGCCCTCCTTTCGTCCGGTGCCTTCGCTGGAAGCGCGCCCTCACATGCGGATGACCGATGGCCATCTACGTGATCAAACGGTTGCTCGGCATCGTCGCGATCCTCGCGGTCATGTCCGTGCTGGTGTTCGCCATCACCCAGGTGATGCCGGGCAACGTCGCGAACATCCTCGCCGGGCAGTTCGCCGACGACGCCACCATCAAGGCCATCGAGCACAAGCTCGGCCTCGATGCGCCGGCCTATGTGCAGTACTGGCGCTGGGCCGGCGGCGTGCTGAGCGGCAATCTCGGCAATTCCATCATCATGGAGCGTCCGGTCGGCCCGCTCATCTGGGAGGCGTTCAAGTCGTCGGCGCTGCTCGCCATCCTCGCCTTCATCATGGTGGCCGTGTTCGGCATCCTGCTCGGCGTCATCGCCGCCATCCGGCAGAACAGGTTCGCCGATCACGCGGTGTCGCTGTTCTCCTATGTCGGCGTGTCGGTGCCGGAGTTCTTCTGGGCCATCGTCGCCATCATCGTCTTCGCGCGCTATCTCAACTGGCTGCCGAGCGGCGGCGCGGGGAATATCTCCCAGGGGTTCTGGGTCTGGGCTTCGCACCTCGTGCTGCCCGTGCTCACGCTGACCCTGACCCTCATCGCCCATGTGTCGCGGCTCACGCGCTCCAGCATGATCGAGACGCTGCGCTCCAACTATGTGCGCAACGCCCGCGCCAAGGGATTGCCGGAGAAGGTGATCATCCGCCGGCACGCTCTGCGCAACGCGCTGCTGCCCACCATCACCGTGCTCGCCATCGATGTCGGCTGGCTGCTGGGCAACATCGTGGTGGTGGAGGCGGTGTTCTCCTATCCCGGCATCGGGCGCCTGCTGCTGTTCGCCATCGAGCGGCACGACCTGCCGCTCATCCAGGCCGGCATCCTGCTGATCGCGGCGGTCTACTGCTTCGCGAACCTGATCGCCGATCTCCTCTATGCCTATTTCAACCCGAAGATCCGCTATGGCCATGCCGAAAGCTGAAACCGCGCAAAGCGCGGCCGCACGCCCGCGACGGCTATGGCCTCGTGGTCTCAATGGAAAGCTCGTGATCGGCAGCGCCGTTCTGCTGCTGCTGATCGTCGTCGCCGTCGCGGCACCCTGGATCGTGCCCTACCGCTTCGACGAGATGAGCATCCTCAATCGTCTCAAGCCCCCGAGCCTGCGCAACTGGCTCGGCACCGACGAGTTCGGGCGCGACGTCTTCAGCCGGACACTGATCGGCGCGCGGCTGTCCCTGCTGATGGGCTTCGCCGCCACCGCCGTCAGCCTCGCCATCGGCGTGCCGCTGGGCCTGTGGGCCGGCTACCGGCGCGGCCGGGTGGACGAGATCGTCATGCGCTCCACGGACGTGCTGCTGTCCTTCCCGCCCATCATGCTCGGCCTGCTGCTGCTCGCCGTCACGCCGCCCTCGCTGTGGAAGATGATCGTGGCGGTGGGCATCGTCTATGTGCCGAGCACGGTGCGCCTGACGCGCAGCGTCACCCTCGACCTCGCGGGTGAGGAGTTCGTGCAGGCGGCGCGCGCCCGTGGCGAGCGCACTTCCTACATTCTCCACGCGGAGATCCTGCCCAATGCCTGGCCGCCGATCATGGTGGAGGCGAGCCTGCGCGTGACCTTCGCCATACTGCTCGGCGCCGCGCTGTCCTTCATCGGCCTCGGCGCCCAGCCGCCCAGCTCGGACTGGGGCCTCATGATCGCCGAAGCCCGCCCCCTCATCGACCGCGCGCCCTGGGTGGCCATCGCGCCCGGCATCGCCATGGGCATCACGGTCATTGCCGTGAACCTGCTCGGCGACGGCCTGCGCGAGGCGCTCGACCCGCGCATGCACCGGAAAGGTGGCTGATGACCGCTCCCCTCCTGACCCTCGACAATCTGACCCTGGCCTACCAGACGGGCCGCGGCACGCTGCGGGCGCTGAATTCCGTCAGTCTCGGCGTCGGCGCGGGCGAGACGCTGGCGGTCGTGGGGGAGTCGGGCTCCGGCAAGAGCTCGATCGCCTTCGCCACCATGGGCCTGCTCGGCCCCGAGGCCGCGATCAGCGGATCGATCCGTTTCGACGGCACCGAGCTTGTCGGCCTCGACGAGGCGTCGCGTCGCGACCTGCGCGGCCGGTCGATCGGCATGGTGTTCCAGGATCCGTTCACCTCGCTCAACCCGAGCCTGCGCGTTGGCGAGCAGGTGGCCGAGCCGCTGGTCTATCATCAGGGCCTGACGCGTCCGGCCGCTCTGGAGCGGGCCATCGCGGCGCTGGGCGAGGTGGGACTGCCGAGCCCGCGTGAACTGGCCTCGGCCTATCCGCACCAGCTCTCGGGCGGCATGCAGCAGCGCGTGCTGATCGCCAGCGCCATCGTCTGCGATCCGCGCATCCTCATTCTGGACGAGCCCACCACCGCGCTCGACGTGACGGTCGAGGCGCAGATACTCGACCTGCTCGACCATCTGCGGCGCAGCCGTGGGCTGGGCATGCTGTTCATCACCCACAATCTGGGCGTGGTGAACCGCATCGCCGACCGGGTCTGCGTGCTCTACGCCGGGCAGGTCGTCGAGATCGGGGCCAAGGAGGCGGTGCTCGGCCGCTCCTCCCATCCCTACACCAAGGGGCTGCTCGCCTCGCTGCCGCAGCTTTCCGCGCAGGGGCGCAGCCAGCGCATCGCGCCGATCCCCGGCCGCTTTCCGGATCTGGTCGATCCGCCGCCGGGATGCATCTTCGCCCCCCGCTGTCCGTTCGCCGAGGAAAAGTGCGCCGCCCCGCAGGCGCTGACCGTGGACGAGACCGGCAGCGGCGCCCGCTGCTGGAAGAGCGACCGGCTGCCCGGCTGGCCGCAGGCCGACACGGCCCCCCGCGTGGCGCAGCCGGCCGGGGCAGGGGAAGAGCCGCTGCTGCGCGCCGAGCATCTGGTCAAGCGCTACCGGCGCGGGCGCATCGGCGGCGGCATCGCGTGGACGCGGAAGTTCGGCGTCCTGCCGTGGCCCGAGGTGCGCGCCGAGATTGTCAACGCGGTGGACGACATCTCCATCGATGTCCGGCGCGGCGAGACGCTCGGGCTGGTCGGCGAGAGCGGCAGCGGCAAGTCCACGCTGGGCCGCACGGTGCTGCGCCTCATCGATCCCTCCGCCGGGCGCCTGCTGTTCGAGGGCGTCGACGTCGCGGCGGCGCCGGCGGATGATCTGCAGGACCTGCGCAAGCGGGCGCAGATCGTGTTCCAGAACCCGGATTCCTCGCTCAATCCGCGCCGCAAGGTCGGCGACGCCATCGCCCGTGCCGTCGCGCTGCAGACCAACGTGCCCCGCGAAGGGCGCCGCGCCCATGTCGAGGACCTGCTCGACCGGGTCGGGCTGCCGCGCTCCTACTATGATCGCTACCCGCACCAGCTCAGCGGCGGCGAGAAGCAGCGGGTCGGCATCGCACGCGCGCTGGCGACGGGGCCGGACTTCATCGTCTGCGACGAGCCGGTCTCCGCGCTCGACGTCTCCGTGCAGGCCACGGTTCTCAACCTGCTGGACGAGCTGCGCGACGACCTGAAGCTCTCCTACCTGTTCATCTCGCACGACCTGTCGGTCGTCGCCTACATCGCCGACCGCATCGCGGTGATGTATTCCGGCCGCATCTGCGAGATCGGCGACGCGAAGGACGTGCTGTCGCCGCCCTATCACCCCTACACGCAGGCCCTGCTCTCCGCCGTGCCGCTCGCTACCCCGGGAGCGGAGAAGAGCGAGCGTATCCGGCTGCGCGGCGACCGTCCTCCATCGGAGGGCGAGCGCTCGGGCTGCGTGTTCCACACACGCTGCCCGCGCGCGCTCGGCGACATCTGCGCTACCTCGACGCCACCGTTGCAAGAGCCCCGCCCCGGCCACCGCATCGCTTGCCATCTGCCGCTCGACGAGCTGATGCGCGCGCCTTCCGCGCTGCCGACCGCCGCCGAATGATTTCCCGCGAGCGGGAAGCCGCTCGTTCAAGCCTGAGGATGTGATCCGATGAGTGCCCGCCTGACTACCCCTCCGAAGCACGGCCATAAGAGCCTCCTCTATTCCGAGGTCGTGGACGACCTCGATAACCTCAAGGCCGACATCGCCGTGCTCGGCATTCCCTATGGCTCCGCCTATACGATCGAGGAAGTCAGCAACGACCAGTCCAATGCGCCGACGGCGATCCGCCAGGCCTCGGACCGCGCCGTGCGCGCCCTGGAGCGCTACGACTTCGACATTGGCGGCCCGCTGCTGATGAACAAGCCGATCCGCATGGTGGATTGCGGCGACGTCATCAACGACCCGCGCGATCTCGGCATGAGCTACCGCAACGCCGAGGCCGCCGTGCGCAAGATCCTGAAGGCTGGCGCCCTGCCGATCATCCTCGGCGGCGACCATGGCATTCCGATCCCGGTGCTGCGCGCCTATGACGATCAGGAGGGGCCGATCACCCTCGTCCACATCGACGCGCATCTCGATTGGCGCAACGAGGTCAATGGCGTGACGGACGGCTATTCGAGCCCGATCCGCCGCATCTCCGAAATGGACCATGTGAAGGACATCTTCCAGATCGGCATTCGCGCCCAGGGCAGTGCCCGGCAGGAAGAGGTCGACGCCGCCTATGCCTACGGCGCCAACATCATCACCGCCTACGAGCTGCACGATGTCGGCATGGACGCCGTTCTGGAGCGCATCCCCGCCGGTGGGCGCTACTACATCACCATCGATGCGGACGGCATGGATCCGTCCGTGATGCCCGCCGTGAACGGCCCCGCGCTCGGCGGCGTGACCTATCACCAGGCGCGCAAGCTGATCCACGGCCTCGTCAACAAGGGGCGTGTGGTGGGCATGGATCTCGTCGAGATCACGCCCGCCAAGGATGTGAACCGCATCTCGTCGATCGCGGCCTGCCGCCTCTTCGTCAACCTGATCGGCGCGACCATCAAGGCCAGCTATTTCGACCGCTGAGCATCGGGAGCCATCGTCATGACCACCCATACCCGCATTCGTCCCTTCAACACGAAGGAGACCTATCCCGAGCAGAAGCTCGACAACGATCTCTGCCAGGCGGTCGTCGCGCGCGGAACCATGGTGTTCCTGCGCGGCCAGATCGCCCAGGACCTCGACACGCGTGAAAGCCTGCATGTCGGGGATCCCGGCAAGCAGGCCGAAAAGGCGATGTCGAACATCAAGATGCTCATGGAGGAAGCCGGCGGCGACATGAGCCATATCTGTCGCATCGTCGTCTATCTCACGGATATCCGCTACCGCGAGGCGGTTTATCGTGAGATGGGCAAGTGGTTTAAGGGCGTGTTCCCGGTATCGACCGGCCTCGTCGTTCCCGCGCTTGCGCGACCGGAATGGGTCGTCGAGATCGAGGCGACGGCCGTCATCCCCGACGCGTTCTGAGCGCCATCGCGAGACGGGCGTCGAGCGAGCCGGGTCCGACGGGATCACGCTTGCTCGACGCCTGCCCTACATCAGTGCAGCTTCAGTGTTCAAGTTCGGGTCCGGCCTTTGAAAAGGCTGCAGGATGCAGCGATGCCATGGCTTCATGTTGAAATCTGACAAATGGCCGGATTCTGCAACCTTACGAAAATGTAAATTTCATATTCAGTTTCGGTTCAGGTGCTGTTGTATAGGTTGACTTCATCAGAACTCTTCATTCGTTCAGGAGTTAATTATGTACAAGTCTGTCATCGCCGGCCTCGCTATGCTGATGATACCGGGGTCGACCGCAGTATTTGCGCAGGGATATTATAACCCGCAGGGCAAGCCGCCGGCCGGATACCATCAGAATTACAAGCCTCATCACGGATATCAGGCGCCCAGGAAGCGGTCGCATTGGAGCCGGGGCGAGCGTCTTCCGTCGCAGTATCGGCGAGATGTGGTGCGTGACTACAAGCGTTATCGGCTTGCACCGCCGCCCCGCGGACATCATTGGGTGCGCGTGAACAATGATTACCTGCTGATCTCGGCAACGACCGGGTTGATCGCTTCGGTCTTCGGGGCGCGCTGAGTTCCTGTCGCAAAGCAGAACCCGCCAGATACGATCCCCCGCTCTCCGACCGGTGGGCGGGGGATTCTGCTGCGCTGCCGCTGGCGCAGCGTGATGGTTTCGGTTCAACGCCAGCCCTGTCGTGCTGCGTCGCAGCATAACGGGGCTGGCTGTCCGCGCAATCGGCGGATGCCGGCTCGCCGCCTTTTGCCTGGAACGTCACGGGCAAGGTGTTCCCGTCATAAACTTGACGCGGAATCCCAAAGAGCTTTCGTCGCCCGAATTGATGTTGTGGTGCAACATGGGGGCGGTTACGGTGCGCCGGTTCCGTTGGAAAGGCGTGCCGCATGTCCCGCGCGAAGTCCCCGACACCCGCCCGTTCTCCCCGCAAGACCGCCGCCGCATCGTCCGAGGCCGCCGCAAAGCCGGAGGCTGGCGTTTCGCGTGCGCCGGTGCTGGTCGATCTCGCCTTGCAGGGGGGTGGGGCGCACGGAGCGTTCACCTGGGGGGTGATCGACCGGCTGCTGGAAGAGGAATGGCTGCGGATCGACGGCGTTTCCGGCACCTCAGCCGGGGCGATGAACGCCGCGGTAATGGCGGACGGCTATGCCGCCGGCGGCGCCGCAGGCGCGCGCGCCGCTCTCGACGCCTATTGGCGCCATGTGGCCGATGCGGCCCGCTTCAGCCCCTTCCAGCGCGGCCCGCTGGACGTGCTGCTCGGGCGCTGGACGCTCGATAACTCGCCCCTGTTCATCGCCATGGACCTGATGTCCCGGCTCTATTCACCCTATGACCTCAATCCGGCCGGCACGAACCCGCTCCGGTCCGTGCTGGAGAAGGCAATCGACTTCGACCGCCTCAAGACATCGCCGGTCAAGGTCTTCATCACCGCCACCAATGTGCGCACCGGGCGCGGCCGGGTGTTCCGCAACGCCGAGATCACCCCAGAGGTACTGCTGGCCTCCGCCTGCCTGCCGACCCTTTTCCAGGCGGTCGAGATCGACGGCGAGAGCTACTGGGACGGCGGCTATGCCGGCAACCCGACCATGACGCCGCTGGTGCGGGAACTGGACTCGGACGACACCATCCTCGTGCCGATCAATCCGATCGAGCGGCCCGGCACGCCCCGCACCGCCGCGGAGATCCTCAACCGCCTCAACGAGGTATCGTTCAACTCGGCGCTGCTGAAGGAGCTGCGGATGATCGCCCTGCTTCGGCAGGTCGCCGATCCCGGCCACAGCGAGGGCGCGCAATGGGCGAAGATGCGCATCCACCTCGTGCGCAACTCCATCATGAGCACGCTCGGCTATTCCTCGAAGCTGAACGCCGAATGGACATTCCTGAGCATGTTGCGGGACGAGGGCCGCAGGGCGGCCGAGGCTTTCCTCGAAGCCGACGCCGACAATATCGGCAAGCGTTCCTCCGTTGATCTCGACCTGTTGCTGGAAGGGGTCTGAGCCATGGGCCTTCTCGGCATACTGCTCGGCCTCGGGCTCCTCGTCTGGTTTGCCTATCGCGGCTGGAGCGTATTGCTGCTGGCGCCGCTTTCGGCGCTGATCGCCTCCTTCCTCTCCGGCGAGCCGCTGCTCGCCAACTGGACGCAGACCTTCATGGGCAGCGCGGCGAGCTTCGTCGGCCAGTTCTTTCCGCTGTTCCTGCTCGGTGCTCTGTTCGGCAAGCTGATGGAGGACAGCGGCTCGGTGTCATCCATCGCCGACTTCATGACCGAGAAGCTCGGGGCGCAGCGCGCCATCCTCGCCGTCGTGCTGGCGGGTGCCATCGTCACCTATGGCGGTGTCAGCCTGTTCGTCGCGCTGTTCGTGCTGGCGCCCATGGCGGAGGCGCTATTCCGCGTCGCCGACATTCCCCGCCGGCTGATGCCGCCGGCCATCGCGCTCGGCACCTTCACCTTCACCATGATGGCGCTGCCCGGCACGCCGGCGATCCAGAACGCCATTCCCATGCCGTTCTTCGGCACCACGCCCTTCGCCGCGCCGGGGCTTGGCATCATCGCTTCGGCGATCATGCTCGGCTTCGGCTTGTGGTGGCTGGCGGGGGCGGAAGCCCGCGCGCGGCTTGCGGGAGAGGGCTTCGGCGACGGTGCGGCGGGCGTGAACGCGCATCTGGACGATCCGCTGCTGCGCGAGCGGGCCACGACGGCGCGCGAGTTCGATCCGGCTGAGATCGCGCATGGCCATGTCAGCACGGACCGCCCTTCCATCATCCTTGCCGCGCTGCCGCTGGTGCTGGTGATCGTCGTCAACCTGCTGATGTCCTTCGTCGTGCTGCCGAGCCTCGATTTCAGCTTCCTCGCGGAGGAACGCTGGGGGGGCGTGCCCTTCGCGGCGGTCAGCGGCGTGTGGTCAGTGGCGGTGGCGTTGATCGTCGCCATCCTCGCCACGCTCGCCCTCAACTGGCGTCGCCTGCCGAAGCTGCGCGAGACCATGGACGCGGGCGCCAACGCCTCGGTGCTGCCGATCTTCAGCGTGGCAAGTCTCGTCGGTTTCGGCGCGGTGGTGGCGGCGCTGCCGGCGTTCGAACTGGTGCGCGACTGGGTGCTTTCCATCGAGGGCGGCCCGCTGGTCTCGCTGGCGGTGGCGACCAACATTCTCGCGGCGCTCACGGGTTCGGCTTCCGGCGGCCTCACCATCGCGCTCGATGCGCTCGGGCCGACGTTCCTCGCGCGGGCCGGCGAGCTCGGCATCGACCCCGCCCTGCTGCACCGCGTGGCGGTGATGAGCGCGGGCACGCTCGACAGCCTTCCCCATAGTGGAGCGGTGGTCACGCTGCTCGCGGTCTGCGGTGCGACGCCGAAACAGAGCTATCTCGACATCGTCATGGTTGCCATCGTCGGTGCCATCGTGGCACTCGTCGCAGTTATCGCGCTCGGTTCGGTGGTCGGAAGCTTCTGAGGCGGCGCCTTCGCGAACCTGCGTATGGGGCAACGATGACGTCGATCGCATTTTCCGGCCTGCTGACCTTCACCATCGCCATCGTGGTGTTCTTCGTCGGCTCGGGTATCAACCAGGCGGTGCCCGCCCTGCGGAGCTGGAACATTCCCGAGGCGGTGACCGGCGGTCTGCTCGCGGCGGTCGCCACGCTCATCGCCTATCGCGTGTTCGACACCGAGATCGCCTTCGCCCTTGGCGCGCGCGACATGCTGCTGCTTTATTTCTTCACCGGCATCGGCCTCAACGCCCGCCTCGACGACCTTCTCACCGGCGGCAAGCCGCTGCTGATCCTGCTGGCGCTCACCGTCGCCTTCCTAGTGATCCAGAACCTCGTCGCCATCGGCGCCGTCGCGGCTCTGAGCCTGCCGGAGGGGCTGACCGTCTTCCTCGGTTCGGCGTCGCTGATCGGAGGGCATGGGACGACGATCGCCTGGGCACCGCTGATCTCGCAGCGCTTCGGCGTCGCGAACGTGATGGAGGTCGGGATCGCCGTGGCCACGCTCGGTCTCGTGCTGGCGAGCCTTGCGGGCGGCCCCATCGCCCGCCACCTCATCACCCGCTATCGGTTGAAGAGCCCGCCGGGCGAGGAAGCGGTGGTCGGCCTGCCGGCGTCGGCGGATCGCAAGGCTTCGGACGACATCAGCCATGTCAGCCTGCTGCGGACCGTTCTCGTGCTGAACGTCGCGATACTGATCGCTTTCGCGCTGGAAGGAGTGGTCGAGAACACTGGCCTGAAGCTGCCGATGTTCGTCGTCTGCCTGCTGGTCGGCATCGTGCTTACCAATACGGTGCCGCGCCTTTTCCCGCGCCTGCTTTGGCCGACGCGAACCCGCGCGCTGGCGCTGGTGTCGGATCTCGCGCTGAACGTCTTCCTCGCGATGTCGCTGATGAGCATGCAGCTCTGGACCATAGGCGGTCTCGGCCTCGCGCTCGTCATCGTGCTTGCCGTGCAGACCCTGGTGGCGGTCGCCTACATCATCTTCGTGGTGTTCCCGCTGATGGGGAAGGATTATCAGGCGGCGGTCATCTCGGCCGGCTTCACCGGTATCAGTCTCGGCGCGACGCCGACGGCCATCGCCAACATGACGGCGGTGACCAAGACGCACGGTCCTGCGCCTCGTGCCTTCATCATCCTGCCGCTGGTGTCGGCCTTCTTCATCGATATCGTGAACGCGGCGGTCATCGGCTTCATGGTCCGTTGACCGCTTGCCGTCTCCCGAGTGTGCCCGGGGGGAAGGTTCAGTCAGCGCCGGGGTCTTCGACGGTGCCGCTCACCGCACGGCCGAACTGTTCGACCTGCCCCTGATAGGTGCGGCGCGTCTTCGGGTCGATGACCGCGAGCGGTGCGCTGAGGGCAAGGCCCGCCGCGCCGCCGACCGTCTGGCCGACGCCCATGGCGGCGACGCCGATGCGATCGCCGATGCTGACGTCGGAATCGGTTACGGTCTGGCCGTTGACCAAGCGCTGGCCGATCAGCTTCACCACTTCGGGTGAAGAGGCGAAGCGGCCGTGATTGAGTGTGTCACCGCTGCGCATCGCCGTGAGGTCGATCACCACGATGCCGGATTTCTCCAGCTCGGCGTAATACTGCTGGGTGTCGATCATGCCGAGCCGGTCGACGCCGCCGGCGATGCGGCGCGAGACCTGGAGGGCGCGGTCGTCGCGGGAGACGAACAGGGTGAAATGCGCGTTCGGCCCGTTGAGCGCGCGCCACTGAGAGGCGAACACATCCACGTCGACATCCGGTGAGGCGAGGATGACGTTGCTGATCTTCGCCGGCAGTTGGCCACGGCGGATCGCCATCTGTCGCAGGCCTTCCATGGCGAGCCAGGCGCCCATGGAGTGCGCCATCACGGTGACGTCCTCCACGCGGGGATCGCTCACCACCTGCCAGACGGTCTCCTCGAAGGCATCGCGCGAGAAGATGGTGCTCTCGCGGTCGAACAGATAGTCGAACACCCGCGCGCGCGATGGCCAGGTGAACAGCACCGGCGCCACTTCCGAACGGGAGTCGTGCGTGATCTGCGCAAAGCGGTAGACCGCGTCCTCGAAACGGTTGTTGTAGCCGTGCACGAAAATCAGCACGCGACGGCTCGGAGGCAGATGGGCGTTGAGCCAGCCCTTGGCCGCCTTCACGCTGTCGAGCGGTTCCACCGAGAGGGTGGCGAAATCGGTTGCGGGATTGGCCGGCAGGCTGCGCGGCCACTGGACTTCGCCGATCTGTCGACGGTCGTCCGGCGGAATCGAAACGGTGAAGGCGCTCAGCGAGACGCCGCGTCCGCGCTCGCCGCTGAAGAGTTCTCCGGCATTGGGGGAGGGCGCGCGGGTCGTGGCAACCAGAAGGTCGAGCTTGGTCGCATCCGGCGCCGTTTCCTCGACGGGCGTAAGCACGCCTACCGGTCGTCCGGCACATCCGGCGCTCAGGGCGCAGGCCAACGCAACAATGACCAGACGCATTCCGCCTCCATCGGGCTCCGCCCGTGACCGCGAACCAATATCGCGCCCCGGAGGCTGTGACCAGATTGCCGATGTCGTTGGTGGCGGGGCGCGGCCTCGGGGCAACAGTCGGGGAAGGGACGCAATGCCATGGTTTCCCGCACGGGCCGCATATAGTGTGCGAGAAATACCGTCATAACGCGATGATCCCACCGCACTATCGCGGATGGGCATGTCGCGCTTCGTGGTTTTATGGTGCGACGGACTTGTTTGGTGGGGACTGGGACCGAGATGACGACAGCTAGGCCGTGGATGGTATTTGTCGCGCTCGGTGCGAGCCTGCTTCTTGCCGGGTGCGGAGCGGAGACCGAGGCGGAAGCGCCGCAGCCGCGGCCGGTGCGGGTCGTCACCGTCGAGAAGGGCGAGGGCGGGCAGGTCGTCAGCTTCACGGGCGAGGTGCTGGCCCAGGACGAGGCGTCGCTGGCCTTCCGGGTCTCCGGGCGGATGATCGAGCGCAGCGCCAATATCGGCGACCAGGTGAAGGCCGGCCAGATCGTGGCGCGGCTCGACCCGCAGAACGCGCAGAATACGTTGCGTTCGGCGCAGGCGGCACTGGCGGCGGCGGAAAGCCAGCTTGTCACGGCAGCCAACGCCTTCGAGCGGCAGGACCGCCTGCTTGCCAACGGCTTCACCACCCGTGCCAACCACGATTCCGCCCGCACCGCGCTCCAGGCGGCGCAGTCGGCGGTGGACGACGCCGAGGCGCAGCTCAAGATCGCGCAGGACAATCTCAGCTACACCGATCTCGTTGTCGACGCCGCCGGTACGGTGACGGCGCGCGGTGCCGAGCCGGGCGAGGTGGTGCAGGCGGGGCAGATGATCCTTCAGCTCGCCCGTCAGGGCGGGCGCGACGCCGTGTTCGACCTGCCGGCGAACATGCTCCGCCAGGCGCCGGCCGATCCCGTCATCACCGTCTCGCTCAGCGACGATCCGAATGTGACCGCCGTCGGCCGCGTGCGCGAGGTGGCGCCGCAGGCGGACCCGGTCACGCGCACCTTCCGGGTGCGGGTCGGGCTCGACAATCCGCCGCCGGCGATGCGGCTGGGTTCCACCGTCGTCGGCCGGGTGCGGCTCGACAACGACCTGGTGATCGATATTCCCGCCTCCGCGCTGACCGCGGTCAACAGCCAGCCGGCGGTCTGGATCGTCGATCCCGCGACGCAGACGGTCTCGCTGCGCAACATCGAGGTCCGCAGCTTCTCGCAGGCCCGCGTCGCCGTCGATTCCGGGCTCAGCCCCGGTGAGGTCGTGGTGACGGCGGGCGTGCAGGCGCTGCATCCCGGCCAGAAGGTGCGTCTGCTGGGTGCGGGGTCGTGATGCGGTTCAACCTTTCGGAATGGGCCGTCCGCGAGCGCTCGCTCGTCATCTATTTCATGCTGGCGGTGATCGGCGCGGGGCTCTTCGCCTATACGCGCCTCGGCCGGGCGGAAGATCCGTCCTTCATCATCAAGACCATGGTGGTGCAGGCAGCCTGGCCCGGAGCCAGCGTCGAGGACACGCTCCATCAGGTCACCGAGCGGCTCGAGCGCACGCTGCAGGAGACGCCGCATCTCGACTTCATCCGCAGCTATACGCGGCCGGGCGTCACCACGATCTTCGTCGCCCTCAAGGGCAGTACCACCGCCGCCGAAGTGCCCGACACCTGGTATCATGTGCGCAAGAGCATCGGCGACATGGCCCACACGCTGCCGCGCGGCGTGGTGGGGCCTGGCTTCAACGACGAGTTCGGCGACACCTTCGGCCTGATCTACGGCTTCACCGCCGACGGCTTCACCCATCGCGAGTTGCGCGATTATGTGGAGCAGGCCCGCTCCACGCTGCTGCACGTGCCGGACGTCGCCAAGATCGAACTGCTCGGCGAGCAGGACGAGCAGATCTTCGTCGAGTTCTCCATGCGCGAGCTGGCCAATCTCGGGATCAACCGGGCCACGCTGATCGCGGCTCTGCGCGCGCAGAACGTGGTTCAGCCCTCCGGTACCATCCAGACCGGCGACGAGAAGCTGGCGATCGACGTCACCGGCGCCTTCGGCTCGGAGCAAGACATCGCCAACATCAATTTCGCGGTCGGCGGGCGTATGCTGCGACTGTCGGACATTGCTACCGTCCGGCGCGGCTATGTGGATCCGCCGCGCCCGCTGTTCCGCGTGAACGGCGAGCCGGCGATCGGCCTTGCCATTTCGATGCGCGACGGTGGCGACATTCTCCAGCTCGGCCGCAACATCGACCAGGCGATGGCGAAGATCACCGCCGAGCTACCGGTGGGCATCGAGCCGCATCTGGTGGCGGACCAGGCGGTGACGGTGCGCAGTGCCATCTCCGAGTTCATGGAGTCGCTCTGGCAGGCCATCGTCATCATCCTGGCGGTAAGCTTCATCGCGCTCGGCGTGCGCGCCGGGCTGATGGTGGCGCTGACCATTCCGCTCACGCTGGCAGGCGTCTTCGCCGTCATGTGGCTCTTCAACATCGACATGCAGCGCATCTCGCTGGGCGCGCTCATCATCGCGCTGGCGCTCATGGTCGACGACGCCATGACCACCACCGATGCGACGCTCGGGCGCCTCGCTGCCGGGGACCGCAAGGAGGTGGCGGCGGTCTACGCCTTCAAGACCTACGCCTTCGCCATGCTGGCGGGCACGCTGGTGACGATCGCCGGCTTCGTGCCGGTGGGCTTCGCGGCCTCCTCGGCGGGCGAATACACCTTCACCCTGTTCGCGGTGGTGACGATCGCGCTGCTGATCTCGTGGCTGGTGGCGGTGGTGTTCGCTCCGCTGATCGGCCTCGTGATCCTCAAGGTGCCCAAGAATGCCGGGAGCGAACCGGGGCGGGTGATGCGCGTCTATCGCGGCTTCCTCTCCGCCGCGCTCACGGCGCGCTGGCTCACCGTCGCGGTGACACTCGGACTGTTCGCCGCCGCGGTGCTGCTGATGCCGCTCATTCCCCGGCAGTTCTTCCCCTCGTCCGATCGGCCGGAACTGCTGGTGGACCTGCAACTGCCGCAGAACGCCTCGATCTACGCCACCGATGCGGCGATGCAGCGGCTCGACGCGGCGCTGAAGGGCGACGAGGATGTCGCGCGCTGGAGCGGCTATGTGGGCCGTGGCGCCATCCGCTTCTACCTGCCGCTCAACGCCCAGCTGCCGAATGATTTCTTCGGCCAGGCGGTAGTGGTTGCCAAGGATGTCGAGGCGCGCGAGCGGCTGCACGCGAAGCTGGTGACGCTGCTCGCCAACGAGTTCCCCAATGTGGTGAGCCGCGTCTCGCCGCTGGAGCTCGGCCCGCCGGTCGGCTGGCCGATCCAGTATCGGGTCGTCGGCCCCGAGCTCGGGCAGGTGCGCGACATCGCCTTCAAGCTGGCCGAGGTCATGGCCGCTGATCCGCTGACGCGATCGGTGAACTATGACTGGATCGAGCCGGCGCGCGAGATCCGTATCCGGGTCGACCAGGACCAGGCGCGCCTGCTCGGCCTCTCCACCGAGGCCATCGGCTCGGTGCTCAACACCGTCATCACTGGCGCGCCGGTCACGCAGGTGCGCGACGACATCTATCTCGTCGACGTGGTGCTGCGCGCGACCGACGAGCAGCGTGTTTCGCTCGACACGCTGCGCACGCTGGAGGTGCCGCTGCCCAACGGGCGCACCGTGCCGCTCAGCCAGTTCGCGACCTTCGACTACGAGCAGACCTACCCACTGGTCTGGCGCCGCGACCGGCTACCCTCGCTGACCGTGCAGTCGGATATCGAGGCCGGGCAGTTGCCCGAGACGGTGGTGCAGCAGCTCACCCCGAAGATCGAGGAACTGGCCAGGACCTTGCCGGCCGGCTACCGCATCGAGACCGGCGGCACGGTGGAAGAGAGCGCGTCCTCGCTCGCCTCGGTCATGGCGGTGGTGCCGGTCATGATCCTGATCATGCTCACCGTGCTGATGTTCCAGCTGCGTCGCTTCTCGCTGACCTTCCTGGTCATCAGCGTGGCGCCGCTCGGCTTGATCGGCGTGGTGCTGGCGCTGCTGGTCTCCAGCCGGCCGCTTGGCTTCGTCGCCATCCTCGGCGTGCTGGCGCTGATCGGCATGATCATCAAGAACGCGGTGATCCTGATCGGTCAGATCGAAGCCGAGCGCGCGGGCGGCAAGAGCGCACGCGAGGCGGTGATCGACGCTTCCTGCGCGCGCTTCACGCCGATCATGCTGACTGCCGTCTCCACCGTGCTCGGCATGATTCCCATCGCCCCGACGGTGTTCTGGGGGCCGATGGCTTTCGCCATCATGGGCGGCCTGCTGGTCGCCACGCTGCTCACCCTCATCTTCCTGCCGGCGCTCTATCTGGCGACGGTGGGAAGGGAGCGCACGAAGACGGCGTGATCGGGCGGCCGCCCGCGTCTGTCGTCAGGGCGCGGAGGAGGCGGAGGCCGCGTTCTCCGGCGTGCCGGCCTGTGCCGTGGAGACTGGCGGCGCGATCCGGTCGATCATGTAGGGGAAGAACGGGTTCGACGACATGCGCACCAGCGCGTCGAGGCTGACGATCAGCGCCCCGCGCTCGCCCCGCACCGCCATAGCGCCGAGCTGAAGCCCGAAATTCTCCTTCGGGTCGGGGGCCGAACCGTAGAGCGAGTCGCTCGACGGGAAGGGCAGCGCGACATGCGAGAGCGAATAGACGTCGAGCGGGTAGGAGAGGCCGAGCGGGCGCACGACCTCCTCGCTCGAGCCGGCGGCGATGCTGCGTTCCACCACCTGGTCGCTGCCGGAATCCTCGTTGGTGATGATCACGGTGCGGAAATTGCGCGGCAGCGGCGGCAACAGCCGCATCAGCGCCGAATAGGAGGTGGCGCGCAGCAGCGGGCCGAGCTTGGTGTTGCGGTTGATGTCGAACAGCACCAGTTCGCTGCCGTTCGCCGGAAGCTGGCTGTAGAAGGCGTCGATGATCGCGCGCGTCGAGACGGTGAAATCCATCACCGACTGGAAGGTGAGCGCCGGGGGCAGCTCCGCCAGCTTGCCGGCACGCGCCTGAGCCGTGATGGAAGCCTGCAAGGCCCGCGTCAGGCGATGCGACTGCACGGCGCCGTTGACCGGGAAGCTGTTGTACTTGAACGGATTGAACTCCGGCACAATGCCGAGCCACGCTGCCTTGTCGAAGGCTGGCAGCCAAGCGGGGAGCGCGGCAAGGCCGGCGAAACGCGCAAAACGGGTGATGCCGATCATCGGCGAGATCAGCACCAGCCGGCTGGGCCGGGCGAGCTTGTCGTCGCTGAGCGCGTCGAGCGCGTATTTCAGCGCCAGCGCGCCGCCATTGGAGAAACCGACGATCTCCAGCGGCTTGCCCGGCGCCCGCGCCGCGGCCTCGCGCATCGCGAGGCGCGTCGCCGCGAGCCAGTCTTCCCATTCGACCTCGGTGAGGCCGGCGGGCACGGTGCCGTGCCCGGGCAGGCGGGGGGCCACCACCACGAAGCCGGCGGCGAGATAGCGCTGCGCGGTGTGGCGCAGGCTGTAGGGCGAGTCCGTCAACCCGTGCAGCAGCACGACCGCGCCGGCCGGCTCGCCCACGGGCACCATCTCGTAGGAGCGGTTCCAGTCGTGGGTGAGGCTCGGCGGGTAGACGATGCTGCCGGAGAAGTAGCGGTTCGAGGGGATGCGCTCATCCTCGGGCAGCTTCTGTACGACCTCGCGGGTCACGTCGCTGAAGAGCTTGTCTTCGCGGGCGAGATAGGCCGCCCAGTCCGCCTCGTCGAGCTCGGCGACGGTCATCTCCTCCGGCACGAAGGTGTGCCAGGGCTCCAGCGGCGCGCCGCTCTGGGCGAACCAGACTCGCGAGCCGAGGAAGCCGACGAACAGCACCAGCAGCAGGATGCCGACCCATTTCAGGGCTTTGCGCAGGGGCGTGAGCATGTCAGGCGACGGGCTCCTCTCGGCCGGACAGCAGGCGGGCGATCCAGCGCGTGCCCTCTCCCTCCTCGCAGAAGGTGAGGGCGGCGATTACCAGCGGCACGCCGATGAAGGCGCCCGGCAGGCCCCACATGAAGGACCAGAAGAACACCGCGAACAGCACGAGGAAGGGCGAGATGGAGAGCGCCTTGCCGGCCATGCGCGGCTCGATATAGCTGCCTGAGAAGAACTGGATGACGTTCATGGTGAGGAAGACCAGCACCGCTGTCTCCCACGATCCGAACTGCGCCAGCGCGAAGAAGGTCGGCAGCAGCGTCGCCACCAGCGGCCCGATGAAGGGGATGTAGTTCAGCGCGAAGGCGATGGCGCCGAAGGCGGGCGCGAGATCGAGCCCCAGCGCGGCGGTGACGGCCCAGACAAAGAGGCCAGTCAGCACGCTCATCGCCGTGCGCACCATCATGTAGGTGCGGAACTTCGCGGCCGTGGCCGCGCTCGCCCGCACCAGCCGGGTGCCCTTCTCCCCCGCCTCGGCGAGCAACTTGGTGCGGATGATGTCGACCTCCAGCAGGCCGAGCATGACGAAGATCAGCGTCACCACCACGAAGCCGATCATGCCGTTCAGGCGCCCCGCGAGGCCCTGGAAGAAGCGGATCAGCCAGCTCGCGTTGAAGGTGTCGGAGAGCATGCCGGCCGAATAGAGCCCCATCTCCTCCAGCCGGGCGGCGGTCTCGGTGTAGAGCGCCTGGAAGCGGCCGGCATTGGCGATGAGCCAGCGGCCCGTCTGGCTGAAGCCCCAGACGGTGACGTAACCGAGCAGGGCGACCACGAGAATGGTGAGCAGCAGCGTGATCGCCATCGCCCCGAGGCCGGAGAGATGGTTCTGCAACCGCTTCTGAAGCGGCCAGACAAGGGCGATGATGAACAGCGCGAATGCCACCGGCGCGACGATCGGCTGCGCGAGATGGATGGCGCCGGCGCCGATGATGAACGTACTGATGCCGAGGAGAAGGTTGGTGGCGCGGGAGGTCATGGGGGCCTTTGGGTCACGCGGTCATCCTCGCCGGATAACATGGCGCAACCCAAAGGAAAATCGCTGTTTGTCCACGTTTCAAGCGAAGGGTGCCCGCATCGCGCTGGCACCCCGCCGTCCTCAGAGACCGGCGCGGATCACCGCATCGGCGACCGTGATCTTTTTCGGCAGCAGGCCGAGGTCGAAGAAGGTGTCGGCGACGAGCTGCTGATCGGCGATCACCTTCTCGCTGAGCGGGGCGACGCCGAAGCTCTGCCGCGCGACCGCGACGGCGAGCACCGGAGCCGGAATGCCGGTCGAAGGCGCCAGTTCCGCCACCGCCGCGGCCGGATCCTTCTGGATCCAGTCGTCGGTCTCGCGGATGGCCTCAATGAGCTGCCCGATCACCTTGGGATTGGCATCGGCGAATTTCCGCGAGCCGAGATAGAACTGGTAGTTCGGCACGATGCCCTCGGCGGTGGTGAGGGTGCGCGCCTTGATCGCGACTTCCGCGGCCGCCTGGAACGGATCCCAGATCGCCCAGGCGTCGATGGCGCCCTTCTCGAAGGCGGCGCGGGCATCGGCCGGCGGCAGGAACTTGGTCGTGATGTCGGAATAGGCGAGGCCGTTCTGCTCCAGTGCCTTCACCAGCAGAAAATGCACGTTCGAGCCCTTGTTGAGGCCGACGATCTTGCCCTTGAGATCCTTGACCGACTGGATTGGGCTGTCCTTCGGCACGAGGATCGCCTCGCCCTTGGGCGCGGGAGGCTCGTTGGCGATGTAGGCGAGGTTGTCGCTGGCGGCCTGGGCGAAGATCGGCGGCGCTTCACCGGTCTGGCCGATGTCGATGGCACCGGCGTTCAGCGCTTCCAGCATCTGCGGGCCGGCGGCGAACTCCGCCCATTTCACCGTGACGCCGAGCGGCTCCAGCTTCTTCTCGAGGATGCCGCGCCCCTTCAGCAGCACCAGCGTGCCGTATTTCTGGAAGCCGACGCGGACCTCCGTATCGGCGGCGAAGGCGGAGTGAAGGCCGGGGGCGGCGAGCGCGGCGGCAAGGCCGGCAGTGCCGGCGAGCAGGGTACGGCGAGAAAGAGCGGTCATCTGCAGGGTGTCCTTCCGCGGGAATGAGCGGGACGGGATTAGGAACCGAAGAGCTGCTGGAGGATGCGCCCTTCGAGCCGAGCGAGTTCGGCCGAACCGCGCGGGCGCGGACGGGGCAGTTCGACATCGAGGTCAAGCGCCACGCGACCGCCGTCGATCAGCAGAACGCGGTCGGCGAGGGCGAGGGCTTCGGAGACGTCGTGGGTCACCAGAATGGCGGTGAAGCGCTGTTCCAGCCAGATGCGCTCGACGAGGCCCTGCATCTCGATACGGGTGAGGGCGTCGAGCGCGCCGAGCGGCTCATCCAGCGCCAGCAGGCGCGGGCCGGAAGCCAGCGCCCTAGCCAGAGCGACGCGCTGCTTCTGGCCGCCGGAGAGCACGGAGGGCCATTCGTCGGCGCGGTCCGCGAGGCCGACCTCGGCGAGGATGGCGCGGGCGCGTTCGTGGCGTTCCTCGCCCTTCACCGTGGCCGGGAGGCCGACCTCGACATTGGCGAGCACCCGCTCCCACGGCAGCAGGCGCGGCTCCTGGAACATGATGCGCAGAGCCTCGCCATCATGCGCGCCGTCGAACAGCAGGCGCCCGCTGCTCGGCTGATCGAGACCGGCGACGAGGCGCAATAGCGTGCTCTTGCCGCAGCCGCTCTTGCCGACGATCGCGACGAACTGGCCGGCGGGAATGGAGAGGTCGATATTCTCCAGAACGCGCTTGGTGCCGAAATGGCGGCCGAGCCGCTCGAAACGGACGCCAAGCCCACGTGCGGCATCGACGAAGGCCGTGAAGCTGGCGGGAGAAGGGGCAGCCGTCATGTGTCCGCTCCGCCGCTTCAGCCGCGCGCGGGCGTCTGGAAGGCCGGGTGCCACTGCAGGCAGGTGCGCTCCAGCCAGCGCGTGAGCACGTCGGCGAGCTTGCCCAGCAGCGCATAGATGAGGATCGCCAGCACTACGATGTCGACCAGAAGGAACTCGCGCGCCTGCATCGCCATGTAGCCGAGGCCGGAGGAGGCGGCGATGGTCTCGGCGACGATCAGCGTCAGCCACATGATGCCGAGCGCGAAGCGCAGGCCGACGAAGATCGACGGCAGCGCGCCGGGCAGGATCACCCGGCGGAACAGCGTGAAGGGCGACATGCCGTAGACCCGCCCCATCTCGATGAGCTGGGGATCCACGGTGCGCACGCCGTGCAGCGTGTTGATGTAGATCGGGAAGAACACGCCGAGGGCGACGAGGAAGAGCTTCGCCTCCTCCTCGATCCCGAACCACAGGATGACCAGCGGAATCAGTGCCAGATGCGGCATGTTGCGGATCATCTGCAGCGTCGTGTCGGTATAGCGGCGCGACAGTTCCGACAGCCCGTTGGCGATGCCGAGCGCGAGCCCGATGCCGCCGCCGACCACCAGCCCGGCAAGGGCGCGCAGCGTGCTGACGCCCATGTTGTGAGCCAGTTCGCCTGACTTCAGCGCCTGCCAGCCGGCCAGCGCCACGGCGGACGGCGCCGGCAGAACGTTCGGCGCGATATAGCCGATGCGGGAGAGATATTCCCAGGCCGCCACGAGCAGCACCGGAAGCACCCAGCCGGCAATGCGGGCCTCGACCGAGGAGAGGTCGGGACGGCGGCGCGCGTCCGCCTTCTTGCCGGAGGTGGCGACAGGCGCATCGAGCTCGGCCAGCGACATGTCAGGCGGCCTCCTCGGTGAGGCGCCGGGCTGCGCGCAGGCGGCCGTCGAGGGCATGCACCGCTTCGGCGACGAGTTGTTCGAAGCGTTGCTCCGCCGCGCCCGGCGTAACCCGACCTTCGGCGAATTCGCGGTCGGTGAAGAAGATGCCGGTGCCGAGCGGCTGGGCCTGGAAGAAGGCGAAGAGCGGCCGCAGCTGATGCTCGATCACCAGCGCGTGGCGGTCGCTTCCGCCGGTGGCGAGGAGGGCGACCGGCACGCCGACGAGGCTGCGATAGTCGAGAAGGTCGACGAAGTGCTTGAAGAGGCCGGAATAGGAGCCCTTGTAGACCGGCGAGCCGACCACCAGCAGATCGGCCGTCTCGACCGCCTGCAGAGCCGCTTCCTCGATCGTTCCTGCCGCCGGGCGGGCACGCAGCGCGCCGATATGTTCGAGCGCCGCGACATCGATCACCTTGCTGTCCACGCGGAATGATGCCCCTGCCGCAGAGGCGATACGGGCGACCGCGAGTTCGACCAGCGCGAGCGTACGCGAGGGCACGGACAGGCCGCCGCTCAGGCCGACGATCTTGATGTTTGCCATGGCCGCGCTCCGTTTCCGCTGCGTCCAGTCCCGATAAGTTGGTCAATCCGTGACATGACGATTGCCAAATGTCTATATAGAAAATAGATTTCTACCTATGTCCGACGTGCGGGACTGGCATCAAGTAGATGAAAGATAAGGGCTATTCGCCATTTTCCCGCGCTACCCGAGCCCCGCGATCCGCGCGTCGGACGTCGCTTTTCGCGGCGTCTGATGCGGCGAATTCGGTCCCTCTTGCCTGTTCCGGCGCGCCGCGAGGCCTGATCGCCGCCACCTAATCGGAAGGAAGCCTGAAATGTCGTCCCAGTCCTCGATCCCGTCCACGCAGAGCGAGGGGTTAAACGTCCTGTGGTTCCTGCCGACCCATGGCGACGGTCGTCATCTGGGTACCGGCGTCGGCGCCCGCGAAGTCGACATCGACTATCTGCGCCAGGTGGCGCAGGCGGCGGACCGGCTCGGCTATTACGGCGTGCTCATCCCCACTGGCAAAAGCTGCGAGGATTCCTGGCTGGTGGCCTCGGCTCTGGCGCCGGTGACGAAGCGGCTTCGCTATCTGGTGGCGGTTCGCCCCGGCCTTGCCTCGCCCACTCTTTACGCGCGCATGACGGCGACGCTCGACCGTATCTCCGAAGGACGGCTGCTGATCAACATCGTCACCGGCGGCGATCCGGTGGAGAATGCCGGCGACGGCATCTTCCTCAATCACGACGAGCGCTACGAGGTGACGGACGAGTTCCTCACCGTCTATCGGCGCCTGCTCGCCGGCGAGCATGTGAGTTATGAGGGCAAGCATATCCGGATCGAGGACGGCCATCTGCTGTTCCCGCCGACGCAGGAGAACGGACCGGCGTTGTATTTCGGCGGCTCGTCGGAAGCGGCGAACACCGTGGCGGCCGATCACGTCGACAAATACCTCACCTGGGGCGAGCCGCCGGCCGCCGTCGCGGCCAAGATCAAGCAGGTGAGGGAGCTCGCCGAGGCGCGCGGGCGCAAGGTGAGCTTCGGCATCCGCCTGCACGTCATCGCGCGCGAGACCGATGCCAAGGCCTGGGAGGCGGCGGAGGATCTCATCCGCTATCTCGACGACGACACCATCGCCGCGGCGCAGAAGGTGTTTTCGCGTCTCGATTCCGTCGGGCAGGCGCGCATGCAGGCGCTTCACGGCGGACGACGTGATAAGCTTGAAGTCAGCCCGAACCTGTGGGCCGGCGTCGGGCTGGTGCGCGGCGGTGCCGGCACGGCTCTGGTCGGCTCCGGCGAAACGGTGGCGGCGCGCATGCAGGAATATGCGGATCTTGGCGTCGACAGCTTCATCCTCTCAGGCTACCCGCATCTGGAGGAGGCCTATCGCGTGGCCGAGCTGGTGCTGCCCCGTCTCAAGCTGAAGCATGACATCGTGAAGGCCAGCTCGAAGGTGAACACCGGGCCCTTCGGCGAAACCATCGCCAACGATTACCGCCCGGTCACGCGCGCGTCCCAGTCGTGAGCACGTCCGCACATCAGGTGCCGGTCGCGATCGTCGGCGGCGGCTTCTCCGGCGCCGCTGTCGCCTGGCACCTCTTCCGGCTGCGCCCGGATCTGGAGCGGGTCGTCGTGATCGAGCCGCGCGCCGAGCTGGGGCGCGGTCTGGCCTACAGCGCCGCCGATCCCAGCCATCGCATCAATGTACCGGCGGTGCGCATGACGCTGATGCCCGACCAGCCCGAGCATTTCAACGCGTGGCTGGAGGCGTCGGGCCGCCTTGATGGCGACCCGGCGGCCCGCATGCCGGACGGGCGGAATTTCCCCGCCCGCGCGGTGTTCGGCGAGTATGTCCACCGCATGCTGACCTCGCTCGGGCCGCGCCTTCAGCATGTGCGCGCGGCTGCGCAGGACATCGAGCCGGTCGAGGGCGGCTATCGCATCGCCTGCTCCGACGGGAGCGAGGTGCTGGCCCGGATCGTGGTGCTGGCGGTGGCGCACGTCGCGCCGAGTCCCCCGTCACTCGTCGACCGAGCACTCGCCGGTCATCCCCGCTATGTGCGCGATCCATGGGCGACCGACCGGCTGGAGACGATCCGCCCCGAGGATCGCGTGCTGATCGTGGGTACGGGGCTGACCATGGCGGATATCGTCGCCAGCCTCGACCGTCTCGGCCACAAGGGCGAGATCGTCGCCATCTCCCGCCGGGGCCTGCGTTCGCGCGGCCATCCCGCCGAAGCGCATGAGCCTTATGGCGACTTCGCCACAGAGCCGGCGCAGACGGTGCGCGAACTGGTGCGGCGCGTGCGCGAGACGGTTCGGGCGGCCGCCCGCGAGGGCAAGAGCTGGCACTGCGTGCTCGATCAGGTACGCCTGCAGGGCAGCGCCATCTGGCGGGCGCTGCCGCTTGCCGAGCGCGCGCGGCTGCTGCGTCATCTGCGCCCCTTCTGGGACGTGCATCGCTTCCGCATCGCGCCGCAGGTAGAGCAGGGGCTCGACCGGCGTCTGGCGGAGGGGCGGCTCTCGCTGCGTGCCGCTTCCCTGAAAACGATGGAGCGCAAGGGCGAGACCATCGAGGTGACCCTCCGATCCCGCCGGGGCGCTCGCGTCGATACGGAGCGGTTCGATGCGGTGGTGGTGGCGACCGGCCCGGCGCATGGCCGGGTCTTCGCCGAGACGCCGGTATTGGCGTCGCTGGAGGCTGCCGGTCTTGCCCGTCCCGATCCCCTGCGGCTCGGCATCGACGTGACCGGCGATGGCCACGCTGTCGGTGCCGACGGTGTCGCGCGTCCCGATCTTTTCGTCGCCGGGCCGCTGGCGCGCGGCACGGTGGGCGAGCTGATGGGGCTGCCGGACGTGACCAACTATGCCATCCGCGTGGCTGGTGGCGTGGCGGCGCAGCTCGATGCCCGGATCGCCAGGAAACCCGACCTGGTTCAGGCTTCCGGCTGAATAGAAAAGAAATCTACTAGAAAAATAGATTATGATATTGACGAGGCGTCCGGCATCTGGTGTCATCCTCCCACCGATGCCGGACGCGTCGCCCTTTCAGGGTGCCCGGTTTCGCTGAAGAGGGGCGGTTGGGCTTCACATGACTTGGAACTGTCGACGCGGCTGACGCCGCCGGATTGCCGGTATTCCCGCAGAATTCTCAGGGGCCGTCTGCAGGCGCGTGGGCGCCGCGACGGCACAATCAGGAAATTTCAGATGTTCACTCTGTCTCGCCGCGGCTTCGTCGCCGCCACGGCCGCGCTTGGCCTTCTGGCCGCGGGTTCCGGCCTTTCCTCCGCCTCGGCGGCCGAATTCACCATTGGCTACCAGACCGGCGCCGATCCGGCGAAGGTCGCGCAGGCCAGCGGCGCCTATGAGAAGGCGACCAAATCCACCATCAACTGGCGCAAGTTCGATTCCGGCGCCGACGTGATCGCCGCCATCGCCTCGGGCGACATCCAGTTCGGCTATGTCGGCTCCAGCCCGCTCGCCGCCGCCGCGAGCCGCGAACTGCCGATCGAGACCGTCTATGTCGCGGCGCTGCTCGGCGATGCCGAGGCGCTGGTCGTCCGCAACGGCGCGGGCATCGAGAAGCCGGAGGACTTCAAGGGCAAGAAGGTCGCGGTACCCTTCGTTTCCACCACGCATTATTCGCTGCTGGCGGCGCTGAAGCACTGGGGCGTCGATCCCAAGAGCGTCGAGATCCTGAACCTGCGTCCGCCGGAGATCGCCGCCGCCTTCACGCGTGGCGACATCGACGCTGCCTATGTGTGGGATCCCGCGCTCGGCAAGATCAAGGAGAACGGCAAGGTCTTCGCGTCGTCGGCTGACGTCGCCAAGTGGGGCGCGCCCACCTTCGACGCCTGGATCGTGCGCACGGACTTCGCAAAGAAGAATCCGGAGGCGGTGGCCGAGTTCGTGAAGGTGACGGCGGACTCCTATGCCGATTACGCCAGGAGCGGCGCCTCATGGACGCCGACCTCGCCGGAGGTCGTCGCTATCGCCAAGCTCTCGGGTGCCAAGCCCGAGGAAGTTCCGGACCTGCTGAAGGGCAACAAATATCCCCTGCTGAACGAGCAGCTGTCCGAAGGGCTGCTGGGCGGCGGCACGGTCGAGGCGCTGGTCGCCACCGCGAAGTTTCTGAAGGAGCAGGGCCGCATCGAGGCCGTGCTGAAGGACTACGGTCCCTATGTCAGCCGTGTGCCGGCCGAGCAGGCCGCCAAGCTGAACTGAGTTCCCGAGCGCCGCGGCTGGGTGAGAGCCCGCGGTGTACCTTGGCCCGGCACTCCTTCGTCGTCACCAAAGCGACCGAATGGATGCCGGGCCATTTTCTTCTCAGTCCGGGAGCAAGAACCATGGCACTGACGATCTTCAAGCTGGGCGTGCGTTTCCCCGCGCCGGACGGTAGCGAGACCGCCGTCCTCGACGACATCAACCTGACGATCGAGCCGGGCGAACTGGTCGTGCTGCTGGGCGCCTCGGGATGCGGCAAGTCCACGCTGCTGAACGCCATCGCCGGCTTCAACCAGCCGAGTACCGGTGAAATCTGGGTGGATCGGCGCCGGGTCGAGGGACCGGGCATCGACCGGGGCGTGGTGCTGCAGACGGACGCGCTCTACCCTTGGCTCAATGCCCGCGAGAATGTGGGCTTCGGCCTGCGCCTGCGCGGCGTGTCCAAGGCCGAGCGAGAGGCGCGCGCCGATGAGGCGCTGGCTCTCGTCGGCCTCGAGGGCAAGGGCGATCATGCCGTCTGGCAGCTTTCCGGCGGCATGCGCCAGCGTGTGAGCCTCGCCCGGGCGCTGGTCGCCGACCCGGAAATCCTGCTGATGGACGAGCCGCTCGGCGCTCTCGATGCGCTGACCCGCGAGAACATGCAGGACCTCGTGCTCGATGTCTGGCAGCGCACCGGCAAGACCATCGTCTTCGTCACGCACGGCCTCGACGAGGCGCTCTATCTTGGCAGTCGCGTGGTGGTGATCGCCGGGCGGCCCGGCCGCATCGCGCTCGATGAGCGCTCCGATCTGGGGCGCCGTGCCCTCGCCGAGGGAGCGAGCGGGCGCATCAAGTCCACCCCCGAATTCGCCGCCGCCCGTGAGCGGCTGCGGGGCGTGATCTTTGCGGGAGCCGAGCAATGAGCCATTCCACTCCCATCGCGGTACCGGATATCGCCCTGCCGCTCGTCGTCCCGTCCGAAGGCATCCCGCGCGGTGCCGAGGTCGACACCGGCACCTCCGGCTCGGGCGGACGCGCCTTCGCTGTGCCGCCGCGCCTCTGGATCTCTGCCGCGACCATTGCCGGTCTCGTCGCGTTGTGGTGGGTGGCGAGCGCCTCCGGCGCGGTGCCTGCTCTCTTTCTCCCATCGCCGCAGAGTGTGCTGACGCGGCTGTGGAGCATCGCGACGGAAGGCTTCGTCGACGCGACGCTGGTGCAGCACCTGCTCGCCAGCCTGTTCAGGGTCTTCGCCGCCCTGGCGGCTGCGCTGATCATCGGCGTGCCGGTCGGGCTGGCCATCGGCCTTTCCACCGTCGGACGCGGCGTCCTCGATCCGATCATCGAGTTCCTGCGGCCGATCCCGCCGCTCGCCTACCTGCCGCTCGTCATCATCTGGGCTGGCATCGGGGAGACGGCGAAGGTGCTGGTGATCGGCCTCGCCATGCTGCCGCCCATCGTCATCGCCACGGCAGCTGGCGCGCGCGGTGTCGAACGCAACCGCGTCAACGTCGCGCGCGCACTTGGGGCGACACGTGCGCAAGTGTTGCGCTTCGTGGTGCTACCTTCGGCGCTGCCGTCCATCCTCACCGGCACGCGCATCGCGCTCGGTGCGGGCTGGTCGACGCTGGTCGCGGCGGAACTGGTGGCGGCGACGCGCGGCGTCGGTTTCATGATCCAGTCCGCCGCCAATTTCCTCGCCACGGACGTGGTGGTGGCCGGCATTCTTGTGATCGCGGCGGTGGCGTTCGTTCTGGAGCTCGGCGTCAGGCTGCTGGAGAAGGCACTGGTCGGCTGGTCGCTGCACAGCTGAGGGCGCTCTCCACGTTTCACGCTGCCGCAACGGCAGTTTCGGCGCGCTGCGAGACATATGCGCAACACCTTGTCGCTGTTTGGCCCGCGCGGGATGGAGAGTATCCCGCGCGGGTTTAAACTGCGTGAGACGATGGTCTATCTTGCCCCGATCGGCAGGGGCGGCGATTGCAGCTTCCCAGACCGCAACGACAAAAGTCGACCAGAACGAGGGGGGATGCGATGGGAGGGCTGCTGGCCTTCAGCCGCGTCATCGACGGACTGAACGAGAGGTTCGGCCGCATCGCGGATTACTGCGTGCTGTTCGCCTGCCTCATCAGTGCCGGCAATGCCACGGTCCGCTATCTGCTCAGCTACAGCACCAACGGCCTGCTGGAGATCCAGTGGTACCTGTTCGGCGCCGTGGTGCTGCTCGGCGCGCCCTATACGCTCCAGCGCAACGAGCATGTGCGCGTCGACCTTCTCTACATGGCACTCTCGCCGCGCGGGCGGCTCTGGGTCGACACGATCGGCTTCGTGGTGGTCCTCATCCCGGCCGGTATCTACCTGACCTGGCTGAGCTTCCCCTTCTTCTGGCAGTCCTTCGTCTCCGACGAGATGTCGCAGAACGCGGGCGGCCTGATCCTGTGGCCGGCCAAGCTGCTGCTGCCGCTCGGCTTCGCCCTTCTCACCATCCAGGGCATCTCGGAGCTTATCAAGCGCGTCGCCGCGCTCGCCGGCGCGATCGAGATCGAGACCGATTACGAGAAGCCGCTCCAGTAGCGTCCAGCCGCCAGAGTCATCAGACCCGAGCCCCGAACTCCCCGAGCCGCGAGCCCTTCATGTTCTCCTATGGCGTGATGCCCCCGCTGATGTTCGCCGGCATGATCTGCTTCATGATCATCGGCTTCCCGGTCGCCTTCTCGCTGATCGCGGTGGGTCTGTTCTTCGGCTCGCTCGGCATATTGACCGAGCACTTCCACCCCAGCTTCCTGCAGGCGCTGCCGCTGCGCTTCTACGGCATCATCTCCAACGACCTGCTCCTCGCCATCCCGTTCTTCACCTTCATGGGCGCGATCCTGGAGCGCTGCGGGCTTGCCGAGGACCTGCTGGAGGGAACCGGCAAGCTCTTCGGCCGGGTGCCGGGCGGCCTCGCCTATGCGGTGATCGTGGTGGGCGCCATTCTCGGCGCCATCACCGGTACGGTCGCGGCCTCGGTCATTGCCATGGGCGTGATCTCGCTGCCGGTGATGATGCGCTACGGTTACGACCAGAAGCTGGCCACGGGCGTCATCGCCGCCTCGGGCACCATCACCCAGCTCATCCCGCCGTCGCTGGTGCTGATCGTGCTCGCCGAGCAGCTCGGCAAGCCGGTGGGCGACATGTATCTCGGCGCCATCGGCCCGTCGCTGCTGCAGGTGCTGATCTTCCTCGCCTATGTCTTCGTGCTGTCGCTGATCAAGCCGAACCACATGCCGCCGCTTCCGCCGGAAGCGATCGGGGAGGGCGGCTGGCCGCTGATCAAGCAGGTGCTGTGGGGTATGATCCCTTCCATCGTGCTGATCATGCTGGTGCTCGGCACGCTCGCCATGGGCCTTGCCACGCCGACGGAAGCCGGCGCGATGGGCGCCGTGGGCGCCATCGTGCTGGCGGCCATGCACCGTCGTCTCACCTGGGACCTCGTCCGTCAGGCCATGGCCTCGACCATGCGGCTGACCGCCATGGTGGTGTTCATCCTCATCGGCGCCACCGTGTTCAGCCTGGTCTTCCAGGGCATGGACGGCGCGCTGTGGATCGAGCACATGCTCGCGCAACTGCCCGGTGGCCGGATCGGATTCCTGATCTTCGTCAACATCTTCGTCTTCTTCATCGCTTTCTTTCTCGACTTCTTCGAGATCGCGTTCATCATCGTGCCGCTGCTCGTGCCGGTGGCGGTGAAGCTCGACATCAACCTCATCTGGTTCGGTGTGCTGCTCTGCGTGAACATGCAGACCGCCTTCATGCACCCGCCCTTCGGCTTTGCGCTGTTCTATCTGCGCGGCATCGCGCCGAAGTCGATCCGCACCTCGCAGATCTATTGGGGCGCGATCCCGTGGCTGCTGATGCAGCTCATTCTCGTGGTGGTCGTGATCATGTGGCCGGAAGCGGTGACCTACTGGATCAGCGCCGGCCCGACGGTCGATCCGGCGACCATCGAGCTCAACATTCCCCAGATGGAGCCGCCGACGCTCGACATGGGGCCACCCCAGTTCTGAGGATGGCCCCGGTCGCGTCGTTCAGAAGGCCGGACGGGCGGTGAGGCGGGAGCCGCGCACCGCCGCCAGGCCGGCCAGCACGAACAGGACCAGCACGATTCCCTCGGCGATGGCGAAGGGAGGCTCCGACTGGGTCGGCGCCAGCGCGTGCAGCACGGGGATCTTGGCAAAGGCTTGCGCGACGCCGACGAAGACCAGCAGCCAAAGGCTCGTCACGACGCCGGCCACATAAACGGCGTTCCACCGCCCCGCGCGGTGGAAATGGTAGCGGGCCGGCACGATCACGGTGAGCACGAGGAGCGCTGCTAGACCGACGATGTGCGATGGTAGCACCCCGTTGAAGGGGAAACCGAAGCCTGTCGCGCTGGTGCCGAAGGCGGTGGCGAGGAAGATGGCCGTCCACATCGGACGGTCGCGTCCGGCAATGAGGTCGAGCAGCACCACGAAGCCGGTCGCGATGGCGATCAGGCTCAGCCAGGTGTGGAACCCCGTCCAGGTCGTCGGATCGAACATGGCATGCGCTCCCCTTGTTGCGGGCGAGAATTCGCCCATCTGCGCTGCCGCCCGACGCGGAAGCGCCCCTGCGGCCGCCAAGACTGGCGGGCTCGCGACGTTTTGATGATATCGATCATTTTTGTCGGGGCCAGCGTCGGCGCCGGCTCGCGGGCCATAATGGGTCTTCGGGTGGGTGCCTGTTATCGATTTCATCCGGCCTGTGTCTTCCGGCCAATAGGGCTGAGCGGCTTTCTGGGGCATAAGGCCAGCCCGCCTCACTTCCTGCCTTCTTCCAATGCATGGACATCGCATGAGCACGCCCGCGCCCGCGCCGGAGAATCCCCATCCCGGCATGGGATTTCGTGAATTCGTGCTGTTCATCGCCGGTCTGATGGCGACCAACGCCATCGCCATCGATTCCATGCTGCCGGCACTGCCCGAGATTGGTCATTCGCTGGCGATCGACACGGCCAATCACACCCAGCTCATCGTCACCGCCTATCTGCTCGGCTTTGGCTCCGCGCAGCTCATCTACGGCACGCTGGCGGATCGTTTCGGGCGCCGCGCCGTCCTGCTGTTCGGCCTCGCTCTCTACACGTTGGCCTCGGTGGGGGCGATCTTTGCCGGTACGCTGGAGGTGATGCTGGCGGCGCGCGTGCTGCAGGGCGTCGGCTCGGCGTCTACGCGCATCCTCGCCATCACCATCGTGCGCGACTGCTATTCCGGCTCGCACATGGCACGAGTGATGTCGCTCGCCTTCCTCGTTTTCCTGTCGGTGCCGATCCTCGCCCCCTCCATCGGGCAGGCCATCATGCTGGTGGCGCCGTGGCGGGCGATCTTCCTCATGCTCTGCCTGCTCGGCGCCGTGCTGTTCTTCTGGACGCTGACGCGTCTGCCCGAGACGCTTCACCCGGAGGACCGTTCGCCGATCTCCCTCGCCGGCGTCTCCCACGCTTTCGGGCTGATCGTCCGCAGCCGCGTGACGGTGGGCTACATGCTGGCCATGACCATGGTGATGGGCGGGCTGTTCGGCTTCATCAACTCGGCCCAGCAGGTGTTCGCCGACGCCTTCGACGCGGCCGAGCTGTTCACGCTGATCTTCGCGCTTATCGCCGTGTTCATGGCGGCCTCGTCGCTGGTCAATGCCCGCATCGTCGAGAAGCTCGGCATGCGGCGCGTCTCGCATGCGGCGCTCGCCGGCTATTTTCTGGTCACGGTGGTGCATGCCGCCGTGGTGCTGGCGGGCGTGGAGACCATCTGGACCTTCTCGGTGCTGCAGGGGGCGATGATGTTCTTCTTCGGCCTCATGGTGTCGAACTTCAACTCCATGGCGATGGAGCCGGTCGGGCATGTGGCGGGCACCGCATCCTCGGCGCTCGGCTTCGTCAGCACGGTGGGAGGCGCCCTGTTCGGCTTCGCGATCGGCCAGCGTTTCGACGGCACCACGCTGCCGCTCACCATGGGCTTTGTGGTACTCGCCTGCGGGGCGGTGTTCTTCGTGCTGGTGGCCGAGCGCGGCCGGCTGTTCCGCGCGGACATGCGCGTTTCCGACACGGCGAACTGATCGCGGATCGTTGCGAGCCGACGGCGTCGGTCAGGTGCCGGCCGGCGCGACAGGTGACTTGGCGTCTGCCGTCTTCGAGGCGTTCTCGTGGCGTGGAGCCAGCCGGCGTGCGGTTGGAGACTGGGCGAACTCGACGATCAGAGCGCCGAGTTCGGGCTCGTCCACCAGCAGCGCGGCATCCTCGGCATTGATCCACATCTGCGCCCGTTCGTGGCGTTCGGGCCAGTCGGAGAGCTGGCGGCGGACGGCCAGTGGATAGACCGAGACCTTGACCAGTGCGAAATGCGTTTCCAGCCGCTTCCAGTAGCGGTACTGGCCGATGCGCTTGCGGCCGATATCGCCGATCACGCCGGCCTCCTGCCGCGCCTCGATCTGCGCCGACTTCCAGTCCTTGCGGTTCTTCATCGGCCAGCCCTTGGGAATCACGACGCGGTGGGTCTCACGCGAAGTCATCACCAGGATATCGACCCCGCCGTCTTCCGTGATCCGAAAGGGAAGGGCCGCGACCTGCTCCAGGGGGCGTCCGTCAGCCAGATGCCGCTTCTTCTGTTTATCTTTGGCCATGGCTGCTAATGTAGTCTGCCTCGCGCAAATAGCGATGGATTTCGCCGTTCTTCCCTGCCGATCACCCTGGTCATGACGACGGAACTTATCCTGCTCGCCTGGACGCTGGTTCTTGCCTTGGTGCAGGTATTGTTGCCAGCCTTTTTCCGCAACCGTGAGACGGGCATTGCGTATAATGCAGGTCCGCGCGACGAGGCGGGTCCTCCCGTCGGCGTGGTCACCGGGCGGCTGCGGCGCGCGCAGGCAAATCTGTTCGAAACGCTGCCGGTCTTCGCCGCCGGCGTGCTCATCGCACATCTGGCGGACCGGGAAGGCACGCTGACGCTCTGGGGTGCCGGGCTCTATTTCGGCGCCCGGCTCGTCTACGTCCCGCTCTATGCCTTTGGGGTGCCCTATCTGCGCTCCCTGGCGTGGCTGGTCTCGCTCGGCGGCGTGGTGATGATCCTGTTCGCCGTACTCAGTCCGGCCTGATCCCGGGAGGCCCTGCCATGTCCGTCGATTTCGCTTCCTTCGACTTCCTCGTCGTGCCCGGCCGCGAGAACGCGCCGGCGGAGCATTGGCAGTCGCACTGGCTCGGCGCCTTTCCGAATTCCACCCGGCTGATTCAGGAGAACTGGAGCCAGCCGGAAGTCGCGGCATGGACCGGGCGGCTCGATCGCGCGGTCGAGGCCGCTCCGCGCCGCGTGGTGCTCATCGCCCATTCGGTGGGCGTGGCGACGGTGGTGCGTTGGACAGCGGCACGGCCGGAGCTGGCGAAGACCAAGGTCGCGGGAGCCTTCCTCGCGGCGCCGACCAATGTCGACGATCCCGATCCATCCTTCGACGTGGTGCGCAATTTCGGGCCGATGCCGCTCGCCCACCTGCCTTATCCCGCACTGGTGGTCGCCTCGCGCGACGATCCGCGCGTGCGCCCGGCGCAGGCGCGGACCTTCGCCGAAGCGTGGGGCGCGGATTTCGCCGATGTCGGCGAGTTCGGCCATATCGGCAGCGCCGCGCGGCTCGGCATCTGGCCGACGGGACTGCTGCTGCTCGGCGGGCTGCTGGGGCGGATCTAGGCGGTTCGCGGCACGGTGGCCGCGACGGCTAGTGCTGGGCGAGGATCTGCGCGAGCGCCTGGGCCACCTGCCTGGTCACGCGGCGACGGTAGCGCCGGTGAACGAGCTGGCCGTTGTGATAGACGTCCTGCTCGACATAGAGATCGGTACCGTCCCAATGGAGGATGTTGTCGGACTCGGTGGTCTCGATCACGCCAATCTCCGGGATCAGGGTCCCTTCCGGCGCCGGGATGCTCATGTGTTTCCTCCTGCGACAGCGTGGAGCGCTTCGGCCCCAGCGCCGCCGATGATAGCCGAGCGCCGGGCGAATGGAATCGCCGTCTTCGGGGATCAGGAATTGGGCGTAGGCTGATCCGCTTCGTTCGCTCCGTTGGCGCTCTCAATACGTCCGCGGCGCTGGAGAAGGAGCGCCACGAACCAGCACAGCAGCGCCCAGGCGCTGCCGGCGCACCAGCCGGCGATGACGTCGGTCGGCCAGTGGACGCCGAGATAGATGCGACTGAGGCCCACCATGAGCGTGAGCCCCATGGCGACAGCCAGCACATAGGCCTTGATCCGACGGCGGCTTTCCGTCCGCACGATCAGCGCGCCGAGGGTGAGATAGGTCACGGCGGCCCCCATGGCGTGGCCGCTCGGAAAGCTCAGCGTCTGCACGTCGACGAGATGGGCGACGAGGTCCGGGCGCGGCCGCTCGAAGCCGAGCTTCAGCAGGTAGCTCGCGATCCCGCCGCCGGCGGTGGCGACAAGCACGAACAGCGCCGCGGCACGCTTGCGGTCCACCACGAGAAACCCCACCACGACAAGCGTGATGAGCGTCAGCACGGTGGTGCTGCCGAGCGCGGTGATGTCGCGTATGGCGCCTTCCAGCCAGGGCGGACCCAGCGGGTCGGCCGGATCGCCCGGCGTGCGGAAGGCGAGCAGGACGGCTTCGTCGAAGGCGTGGGTTTCGCCCTCCACGACCTCGTCCGCGATGAGCGCGAAGACGAGCAGCCCGAGCGCCGCGCCCATGAGGGCGACCAGCGCGCTCAGTTCGGACAGGACCCAGCGCGGCAGGTCCCGCAGTCGGTGAAGCAGCGGTTCCCGGGAGGGGGGAGGGGCGAGGTCCGGCATCTAACAAAAGCTCTGCAGGTGGCAACAGGTGGCACGTCCCGAGGAGTACCCCGTCTCCTACGGGAACCGGAAGGGGCGTTGGCGTGTTCCCCTTCGGCATCGGAGGGAGAAGCCTATGCTGAAGGGTGGAATCCTGTGGCTGATCGGCATCCCCCTGCCGATCATTATCCTGTTGTGGCTGTTCGGCTATCTCAGTTGAACGCGCCACGGACCACGATGCCGGAAAATCGGGCGGGCGCGGCATCGTCACGCATGGTGCGGCATTCCCCCAAGGCTTTTCGGCGCTAGTGTCCGTGATGGCGCGTCCGCCATCGGCGAGAGGTTCGCGGTTGTTCTATGAATCCTGTCGGTAGCCACGATCCGGCGCTGGTGGCGCTGTCGATCTTGATCGCGGTGGCGGCGTCCTACACGGCGCTGGACCTCGCCGGACGGGTGTCTCCGGCGCGCGGCACGGTGCGCAATGGCTGGCTGGCCGCAGCGGCGCTCGTGCTCGGTGGCGGCATCTGGGCGATGCACTTCATCGCCATGCTCGCCATGCATGTCGGCATGCCCATCTCCTACGATCCGGGGTTGACGATCCTGTCCTTCGTCGTCGCGGTCGTCGCGACCGGTATCGCCCTCTACGCGGCCAGCCACGTCGCTGTGGGGCCGAGAGTCGTCAGTAATGGCCGCATCCTGCTGAGCGGCATCTTCATGGGACTCGGCGTCGTCGGGATGCACTATACCGGCATAGCGGCCCTGCGCATGCCTGCCGTCATGACGCATGATCTTGTCTATGTGGGTGCGTCGGTCGTGCTGGCGATCACGGCGTCCACCGTGGCGATCTGGCTGGCCTTCCGCCGGCACTCGATAACGCAGCGCGCCATTGCGGCGCTGGCGCTCGGCTTCGGCATTGCCGGCATGCACTACGTCGCCATGATGGGAGTGACGCTCGCGCCGCACGAGGGAGGTCATGTTCCTCTCGATGGCCTCGATACCGTCGATCTCGTCATCGTGGTCACTGCCGCGACCTTCACCATCTTCATCGCGGCCTTGCTGGCCGCGATGTACGACCGGCGCTTTGCGGTGCTGGCCGAGCGGGAGGCGGCGATGTGGCGCGAGAGCGAGGAGCGCTATCGCATGCTCTATCGCCGTACGCCGCTGCCTCTGCATTCGCTGGACGCCGACGGCTGTATCGCACAGGTGAGTGATCGCTGGCTCGACATGCTCGGCTATCGGCGGGAGGAGGTGGTGGGGCGTCCGCTGACGGATTTCATGACGCCGGATTCCACACGCCGGCGCCTGGAGGAGCACTGGCCGCGCCTGCTCGGCACGGGGGAACTGCGCGAGGCGGAATACCGCCTGATCACCCGGGACGGGCGGGTGCTCGACTGCGTTCTCTCCGCCGTGGCGGAGAAGGATGCCGAGGGACGCCTCACCAAGACGCTCTGCGGGCTGATCGACGTCACCGAACGCCGCGCCGCGGAGGAGGCGCTCCGGCAGGCGCAGAAGCTGGAGGCGGTCGGTCAGCTCACCGGCGGCATCGCCCATGACTTCAACAACCTGCTCGCGGTCGTGCTCGGCAATCTCGAACTCGCCACCAAGAGGGCCCCTGATGACGCGCGCCTGCTCGCCCTGCTCGACAATGCGATCCAGGCCGCGCAGCGTGGGGCGGCTCTGACCCAGCGCATGCTGGCCTTCGCCCGTCGGCAGGACCTGCAGCCCGAGCCGGTGGACGTGCCCGACCTCGTGCTCGGCATGGCGGAACTGTTGCGCCGTTCCATCGGGCCGAGCGTGCGCATCGAGACGCGCTTTCCCCTCGGCCTGCCGCGTGCCCGGGTCGATGCCAACCAGCTCGAGCTCGCGCTGCTCAATCTGGCGGTGAACGCCCGCGACGCCATGCCGGATGGCGGCACAATCACCATTGCCGCCCGGGAAGAGACGGTGGGGCCATCCGATGACGAAGCGGATGCCGGCTCCTTCCGGCCGGGGCGCTATTTCTGCCTGTCGGTGTCGGATAGCGGCACCGGCATGGACGAGGAGACGCTGGCGCGGGCCACGGAGCCGTTCTTCACCACCAAGGGGGTCGGCAAAGGGACCGGCCTCGGCCTTGCCATGGTCCATGGGCTCGCGGCCCAATCGGGCGGAAAGCTGTCGCTGGACAGCCGCCTGGGGCAGGGCACGACGGCGACGATCTGCCTACCGATCGCCGAGGCCATTGCGGCACCGGTCGCCGAACCCGCCATGGCGGCCGAGGACGACGATGGCGTGCCCGCCGGCGAGACAGGCAAGCAGCGTGTGCTCGTCGTCGACGACGATCCTCTCGTCCTCTCCGCCACCGCCGCGATGCTGGAGGACCTTGGCTGCATGGTCCGCGAGGCGTCGTCCGGATCGGAAGCGTTGGCGCTGCTCGAGGCCGGGGAGGGCTTCGACGCGGTGCTTACGGACCAGGCGATGCCGGGCATGACCGGCGTCCAGCTCGCTTCGGCCATTTCGGTCCGCTGGCCGGCGCTGCCGGTCATTCTCGGCACCGGCTATGCCGAGCTTCCGCCGGACGCCAAGGCCGGCATGCTACGGCTCGGCAAGCCCTTCAGCCGCGAGACCCTGCGGCGTGCGGTGATCGCCGCCACGCGCGGCCAGACGGACAATGTGGTGCCGCTGACCCGGCTCGGGTGAGTCGACCACTGACGCCGCCATCGGAATATTGTGTACTGGCGGTGACATTCGACGTTCGAATGACTATATCAGACACGTCCGGGGGAGCCTCGTCAGGAGGCTGAGAGGCCATCGGCGCGCGAGCGGCATGGCGACCCTTCGAACCTGATCCAGTTGAGACTGGCGGAGGGAGGAGTGAATGCTGTCCCCGCACGATGAAACCACCGCAACGCCGTGCACGGCCAACGCCATGCGCGTGAAGATCGTGGGCGCCGGCGTTGCCGGGCTCACCTGCGCCCATGCCTTCGCCCGGCGCGGCGCCGAGGTCACCATCGTCGAGCGCAAGGCCGGCTCCGGGCAGGGCTGCTCCTGGTATGCGGGCGGCATGCTCGCCCCGTGGTGCGAACGCGAGAGCGCCGAGCCGATCATCGCCGAACTCGGCTTCGAGTCGCTCGATTACTGGCGCGAGGCGGTGCCCAACGTACCGAAGGAAGGCAGCCTGGTGCTGGCGCAGCCGCGCGATCTGCCGGACCTTCGCCGCTTCTCGCGGCGCACCGAAGGGTATGAGTGGATTGACGACACGCGCATCGCTGCGCTGGAGCCGGATCTCGAAGGGCGCTTCGACCAGGGCCTGTTCTTTCCGACCGAGGCGCATCTGGAGCCGCGCAAGGCGCTTGCGGCGCTGACCCGCAAGCTGGTCGACGAGCACCACGTGACCATCCGCTACGAGGCGGAGGGCTTCGAAGGCGATGACGCCGCCGATGTAGTGGTCGACTGCCGCGGGCTCGCGGCGCGCGATCAGCTGGAAGATCTGCGCGGCGTGAAGGGCGAGATGCTGGTGCTCTATTCCACCGAGATCGCCCTCAAGCGTCCGGTGCGGATGCTGCACCCGCGCATCCCCGTCTACATCGTGCCGCGCGGCGACGGGCATTTCATGATCGGGGCCACCTCGATCGAGAATGACGAGCGCGGCCGCGTCACCGGACGCTCCATGCTGGAGCTGCTGTCGGCGGTCTATGCGCTGCATCCCGCCTTCGGCGAGGCCGAGATCGTCGAGATCGGCGCGGATGTTCGCCCGGCTTTCCCGGACAACCTGCCGCGCCTGCGCCGGCGCGGGAACACGATCTATGTGAACGGTCTCTACCGCCACGGTTTCCTCGCGGCGCCGGCGCTGGCCCGCCGCGCGGCGGAACTGGCGTTCGACGGGACGCATTTCCCGGAGGTCATGGATGAAGATCATCGTGAATGGTGAGGCGGCCGATACCCGTGCCGGCACGCTGGCCGCTCTGCTCGCGGAGCTCGGCCTCGGCGACGCCATCGTCGCGACGGCCGTCAACGGCGCCATGGTGCGGGCGGTGAAGCGCGAGGCGACGCCGATCGCCGACGGCGATAGGGTGGAAATCCTCGCCCCGATGCAGGGAGGCTGAGATGGACGCGATGACGGAAAAGACGGCTCACGCCGACACGGTCGAGTTCTACGGCGCCAGGGTGAATTCGCGCCTGCTGCTCGGCACCGCGCAGTATCCCTCGCCGGCCATCCTCGCCGAGGCGATCCGGGCTTCGGGCACGGAGATCGTCACCGTCTCGCTGCGCCGTGAATCCGGTGTGGCGAAGTCCGGCCAGAGCTTCTGGCAGATCATCCGCGACCTCGGCGTGAAGGTGCTGCCCAACACGGCCGGCTGCAAGACGGTGAAGGAAGCCGTCACCACGGCCGAGATGGCGCGCGAGCTGTTCGGCACGCCATGGGTGAAGCTGGAGGTGATCGGCGAGGACGACACGCTGCAGCCGGACGTTTTCGGGCTGGTCGAGGCGGCGCGCATGTTGGTGCGCGACGGCTTCCAGGTGTTTCCTTACACGACCGAGGACCTCGTGGTGGCGGAGAAACTGATTTCCGCCGGCTGCGAGGTGCTGATGCCATGGGGTGCCCCCATCGGCTCCGGGCGCGGACTGAACAACCCTTACGGCCTGCGCTCGATGCGCGCGCATTTCCCCGGCATTCCGCTGGTGGTGGATGCCGGCGTCGGCGTCCCCTCCCACGCGGCGGCGGCGATGGAGATGGGCTATGACGCTGTGCTACTGAACACGGCGGTCGCCAAGGCCGGCGACCCGGTGCGCATGGCCCGTGCCTTCGCCCGCGCCATCGAGGCCGGCCGCGAGGCGCTGATCGCCGATCCCATGGAGGTGCGCGACATGGCGGCGCCCTCGACGCCCGTTATGGGCCGTGCCGTGCTGGGCCAGTGAGCCGGGGCAGAGTGATGAAGCTCGATCCGTTCTATCTCATCGTCGACCGTGCCTCCTGGCTGCCTCGCCTGCTGCCGCAGGGCGTGAAGCTGGTGCAGCTGCGGGCCAAGGATCTGGAGGAGCCGGAGCTCCGGCAGGAGATCGCGACCGCGCGGCAGGTCTGCGAGCGCTACGGCGCGCAGCTCATCGTCAATGACTACTGGCAGCTCGCCATCGAAGAGGGCTGCGATTTCGTTCACCTCGGCCAGGAAGACCTCGCCGCCGCCGACGTGCCGGCGATCCGCCGCGCGGGCTTGAAGCTCGGCATCAGCACCCATGACGAAGCGGAGCTGGAGGCGGCGTTGCTGGCCCGGCCCGATTATGTGGCGCTGGGCCCGGTCTATCCGACCATTCTCAAGAAGATGCGCTGGGCGCCGCAGGGGCTGGAGCGTGTGAGCCAGTGGAAGGCGCGCGTCGGCGACGTGCCGCTGGTCGGCATCGGCGGGCTCACCATCGAGCGCGCGCCCGGCGTGCTGCAGGCGGGCGCGGACAGTGTCGCCGTCGTCACCGACGTGCTGCTGAACGACAATCCTGAACGCCGCGCCCGTGAATGGGTGCTGGCGACGCGGGAACTCGCCTGACGCTTGGTCATGAGGCCGTGGCCGGGAAATCTCCCGGCCACGGCCCGTGCTTGTCTCAGCCGGCGGATGGCGCGAGCGTGCGCTGGCGCAGCAAGCTGGCGAGCTTGGCCATCTCGGGCGGAGGCTCTCGTTCGATGCGTCCGTAATCGCGGCCATCCGGCGTGCGGCGGAACAGGCCGAGTTCCACCAGTTCACGGCGCAGCAGAGCATAGTCGCCGAAGGTGTGCTGTTCGTTCAGCAGCTCGTTCATCCGCCGTTCGGGGAAAGAGACCCCGCTCGGCAGGCGCGACCATAGCAGCCACAGGCACAGCACCTGCTGGTTGCGCTTCTTGGGCCAGCGCAGGAGGCGCCCTTCCACGTCGAACAGCCGCAGCGCCTTCTCGCAGCGCGCATGATCCGGCGGGAGAGCGGGTGCCATGGGGCTTTGCGACAGGCGATCACGAGCCTGCGCATCCGCGCGCAGATGCTGGAAGTTGCGGAAGCCGGCACCGCGCGCCAGCAGGTTCAGCAGTTCGACATGGCCGGGCGCGCGGTCCAGCGCGGCGATGCCGTCGCGCAGGGTGCGGGCGAGCGCGGAAATGTCCGGCGCCTCATAGGCCAGAACGGTTCTGGGCATGACCTATCCTCGTTTGGTGCCATTCCGCGAGGAATTGTCGGGGTTGCCGTCTTGCGACCGGGCACAAGGACAAGTGCAGGGTACGGAAATGAGCAGGTTTAGCTCCCCTTGCGGGGCGGCAACGCCTCGGTGAACTGCAGACCGTGGCCGAGGCATAAGCGAAGGGCCGCCGGAAGTCCAGCGGTGTGCCCGACCACTGGGTGCCCGGGCTAAGCCCGGGCATGACGTCGTGAACGGGGAGGGGACGTCCTTACTCCGCCGCCGCGCTCACGCCGCCGCCGAAGGTGCGTTCCATTTCGCGCCGCAGGCGCACGGTCGGGCTGTCCTTCACCTCGACATCCGCCCAGCCGACGATCTCGCCCTCGGGGATGTCACGCTTGAGCGCCACGTGGTGGGCGAGGCCGATGGGCAGGCCGCCCTTCGCCAGCGAGGTGGCGGCGGGAAAGAGCTTGCCCCACACCGTGAAGCCGCCTTCGCCGTCCAGCATCTCGCCGGCCTTCAGCGGACGCTTGGCGACCGCCACCACATCGCCGTTGAACGCCTCGGTGACGCCGGTCGGTTCGCCCCGCAGCGCGGCGGAGGCGACACTGACGCCGAGTTCCAGCCCGATGAGATGATAGGGGCGGTAGAGCGCGGTGTAGCGGCCCGACGGGTCCGTCACCACGCCATATTCCTTGAAGCAGCGGCGGGCATAGTCGCCCCGTGCGCTCGGGTCGGCCTCGAACACCACATAGACGCCCCAGCGCAGATCGCGGAACACCGGGCGCCCGTCACGCTCCAGCGAGGAGACCGTCTCCACCGTGCCGGAGTGTTCCAGAATGCCCCCGCGCTCGCGCGGGCGCAGCACGGTGGCGAGATCGTCGACGCCGCAGGGCGGGAACAGCAGGCCGTCCGAAGGCGCCTTCAGCCCCGCCGCATTGGCGATCGCCGCCATTTCGATGGACGACTTGGTGCCGTCGGCGAAGGAGTTGAACATCTGGGCGTTCATGCCGCCTTGCGCAGCCTGCTCGACGGTGAGGCCGTAGAGATCCCAGATTGTGTCCGGCGTCGAGCGGTGGAAGCTCGGCAGGTACTTCGTGCCCTTGCCGGCGGCGACCACGCTGAAGCCACAGGTGCGCGCCCAGTCCACCATCTCGCAGACCAGCGCCGGCTGGTCGCCATAGGCCATGGAGTAGACCACGCCGGCCTTGCGGGCGCGCTCGGCCAGCAGCGGGCCGACCAGCACGTCGGCCTCGACCGTCACCATGACGATGTGCCGCCCGTGCTCGATGGCCTTCAGCGCGTGGTGCGCACCGGCGGCGGGATTGCCGGTGACTTCCACCACGACGTCGAGCCCGTCGGCCGAAATCAGAGCGTCGGCATCCTCTGTGAGCACGGTGCGGCCGGTGCGCAGCGCCTCGGCGAAGGACGGGGCGACGGCAGCCGCCACGTCCCAGCCGGTCGCTTCCAGTGCAGCGCGGGCACGCGGCACGGAAAGGTCGGCGATTCCCAGCAGATGCAGCCCCGGCGTGGTGCGCAACTGCGACAGGAACATGGAGCCGAACTTGCCGGCGCCGATAAGGCCGACACGGATGGGGCGGCCTTCGTCGGCGCGCGCCTTGAGCATGCGGGCGAGATTCATGGGCGTGTTCCTTCCCTGGCGTTGTCCGGCGGACCTTTGGTGTCCGCTCTTGTCTTCGGCCGATGCGGGTTTGGCGCCCCGCACCGTCGTGTGTTCAGCCGGCCACCGCTCGGCCCTTGCTCCGCGGCGCGGATGTCTTCGGTGCCGCAGCCTTCGGGGCGGTCTGAGGCGGGGCGGGATCCTGCGCGGCATCCTCTGCCGTCCTCAGCGCCAGAATGCGGTCGGCGAGGGTCGGCGAGGCGCCGTTCGCGGCCGGAGCGTGGCTGGCCAGCAGGACGTCGATGGGCGAGCCTGGACCTTCCAGCCGTGCCGTCAGATGGGCGACCTCGGCGGCGATGTCGCTGATGCGCTCACGCAGCAGCGCCGTGTCGTCGGCCTCGTCCCGGGAGGAGACGCCGCCCGCGGGCGTGGCGGGGACGGTGGTGGCGAGGGACAGGAGATGGTCGAGCTGCTGTTGCAGCCCGGCCCGGTCGTCGCGCGCCTTGGCGAGCGCGTCGTCGAGCATAGCCTTCTCGGCGCGGAGCATCTCGATGGTGTCGGCGGCCTCGCGTGCCAGCGCCTCGGCTGTCCGCTGCGCCTGCCGCGCGTCGCCGGTGAGGCGGCTCGCCTCGGCTTCGGTGGCGGCGCGCGCCTGCTCGGCTTCCAGCGCGCGTGCTTCCAAGGCAGCAACCTGCGCGGTGAGGGCGGCGCGCTCGGTCCTGAGAGCGGCTGCCTCGCGATCGAGCGTCGCCAGCCGCGCCTCGGTGTCGGCGAGCTGCTCCCGCAACTGGCGATTCTTCGTGAGTTCGACGGAAAGGCTCTCGGAGGTCGTGCGCAGCGTGTTGCGCTCGGTCGTCAGATGCGTGTTGGTCGCCGCCAGATTGCGGTCGAGCTCGCCGATCCGGTCCTTCAGCGTGTCGCGCAGGGTGGTGAGCGCCACGTGGTCGATCTTGAACTCGTCTTCGCGGGCACTGGTCTCTTCCAGCGCGATGCGGGTCTCGGCGAGATCGGCGCTCGTGGTCTGCAGGGCGGCGCGGGTCTCCGCCAGATCGCGGGAGTGGATGTCGAGCTCGCTGGCCAGCCGGTCGCGCTCGGCGGTGATCGCGCTGTGCTCGGTCTGAAGCGCGGTCAGTTCGCCGGCCAGGCGGTCGATCGTCTCCTGACGCGTCCGCAATTCCTCGGCCTGGCGCGTCACATCGGTCCACTGGGAGGCCGCACGGTTCTGGAGCTTGTTCACCTCGAGTTCGAGGCGACGCACATCGACCGCGAAGATGGCGCGCTGCTCGTCCTTGTCGGCCTGGACTTCGGCGACCGAAACGGGAATGGCGCCCTCGATGCGCTTGCGCGTGAGACGCACGGCGCGGCGCCACACGGCGGGAAGCGCCAGCAGCGCCAGCAACGTCGCCGTCAGGAAGCCAATGGCGGCATACATGATCGCTTCGATCATGCGGAGTCTCACCTCAAACGCGGCATGTCCGCCCGGAGCGGGCCGGACGGCAGCTTACGGACCATAGGTTACAAATACCGAAACGGCCGGGCCAGCCCGACCGGGCGCCGGTGCCTCGGTGTGGCGTCAGAAGGGGTTCCAGGTCGAGTTGGGAGTGAACTTCAGGTAGCCGATATTGGCGCCGAGGCGCACGCCGACACCCGAACGGATCGGCACCACCACCACCTTGTCGGCGGCCAGGGCGGTCATGCCGAAGCCGGCGACGAAATAGGCCGAGCCGGAGATGCCACCGAAGCGGCGGAAGATGTCGCTGATGGAATTGAGGTTGTACACGAGGATCATCGTGCGGGCGCCGTCGCCGCCGAAATCCCAGCCGAGCGAGGGACCCTGCCAGTATACCTTCACGTCGCCAGCGTTGCGGGTGTAGAGCGTGCCTTCGCCATAGCGCAGGCCGCCGACAAAGGCGCCGGAACCCTCCTGGCCGAGGATGTAGCCGTTGGGCTGGCCCCACTGGCTCACCGCTTTCTCGATGGAGAGGGCGAGGCCCCGCGACACCTCGCCGAAGAAGCCGTGCCCGCGCTGGACGAGCTCGTCGGACGAGTAGGTCGGGTTCGATTGGGCACGGGCCGGCATGGCGGCAAAGGGGAGGGTGGCAAGAAGGGCGAGGCAGGCAGCAAGGGCGCGCAAGGTCGGCATCGTCGGTCTCGCGTTGGATCTCATCAAACGGGGACGGAGCCCGAGACGGGCCCAGAATCCGACATCCCCACACCAAACATCAAAATCGAACCTATCATTAGCACGGAGTGCGACCTTAGGAAGGCGCGTCGAGCCGGCGAAAGGCTGGTTCCGCTGCGAATGTGATCCTCAGGTCGCGGCGCCGCGGGCGACAAACCCCGTCACACGATAGCTTTCCGCGGTGCGGCCATAGGGCAGGGGCGTGCCGTCCGGACGGCGCACGCTGCCGCCCGCCGCCCGTACCAGAGCATGGCCGGCGGCCACATCCCATTCGCATACCGTGCCGAGTCGCGGGTAGATGTCGGCGCGCCCTTCCGCGACGAGGCCGAATTTCAGCGCGGAACCGCAGCTGATCCGTTCGGCGATATCGAGTTCGGCAAGCAGCGCCTCCGTTCCCGGATCGGGATGCGACCGGCTGGCGACGGCAACAATTCCTCTCTCCGGCATCGGCCGGCAATGGATCGGCGACCAGGAGGACGGATCGGCGACCGGGCCGGCGGCGAAGGCCGCGCTCGCTGTCCCGGTCACGGCGCCCGCATAGAGCTTGCCGACCGCCGGGCCGAGGACGATGCCGTGCGTCGGCACGCCGTTTTCCACAAGCCCGATATTCACCGTGAACTCGCCGCTGGAGCCGACGAACTCACGCGTGCCGTCGAGCGGGTCGACGAGCAGGAAAGTGCGGGAAGGCGCCTCGCCCTTGCCCTGGGAGACCGCTTCCTCGGCGATCACCGGCACACCGGGCAGGATACGGGCGAGCTCGCCGCGCAGCAGCTCCTCGGCGGCGAGATCGGCAGCGGTAACGGGGCTCTGGTCGGCCTTGGCGTTCACCGTCAGGCCCTCGGCGCGGATGCGCAGGATCACCTCGCCGGCCTTCAGCGCGGCATCGGCGAGGGCGGCCAGAAGGGAGAGATGCGGCGGCAGGTGGGCGGTCGGCAGGGACATCGGGGAGGAGAGCTCTCGGTGTTCGCGCGAGGTTGGCGTCGCTGGGGGCGCGGTGTATCACAGCCCGCACGCCGGCTGCACATTTTGCGGCCGATTCGCCTGAAAAACACCGCAAGGGATGCGATGACGACCGCCATCGACCTCGACAAGCTCGATCTTGCCGCCCTCCTGTGTTCGCGCGTGTGCCATGACGTCATCAGCCCGGTCGGCGCCATCGTGAACGGGCTCGAGGTGCTCGACGACGAGGACGACCCGGCCATGAAGGCCTTCGCTCTCGACCTCATCGCCAAGAGCGCCAAACAGGCTTCCGCCCGGCTGCAATTTGCCCGCCTCGCCTTCGGAGCGGCCGGCTCGGCCGGGGCGCAGATCGACACCGGCGACGCGGAAAAGGTGGCGCGCGGCTTCATCGAGGATGATCGCACCAGCCTCGAATGGCAGGTGCCGCGCGTGCTCGCGCCGAAGAACAAGGTGAAGCTCCTGCTGAACCTGCTGATCGTCGCCACCTCGACCATCCCGCGCGGCGGGCGCATCGCCGTCGAAGCGACGGGGGAGGGCGAGGAAGGCGGTTTCCGCCTGCGTACCGAAGGCAGCCATTCGCGCATTCCCCCGCATCTGGTCGGCCTGCTGGCCGGCGAGGCGCCGGAAGGCGGCGCGCTCGACGCGCATGCGATCCAGCCGCATTATACGGGCCTGCTGGGGCGGGCGACCGGCTATGGCTTCAATCTCGCGCATGAGGGCGAGGCGGTGACCATTCTGGTCGAGCGTGCCTGACGCGATCTCCCGCAGCGTCATTTTCAGAAGACATTAACCGATCGGTGGACAATCTGGCGTGCAGGCCGAAAGGCGTGCGCGTTGTGTTCCAGTATTGCCGGTCACCCATGTTCCCCGTCGATTCCCTGACCGCCGCCCCGCGCGGATCCGTCCCGAACGACGCGGCCTTTGCCGCCAAGCCCTTTCGCGCTTCCGGCGCCCTGCGCGCCGAGATGCTCCGGTCTGAGCCTCCGCGTCCCGCGCCGGCGCGTGTCGATGTGCTGGCCTTCTCTTTCCATGGCATGCGATTCGCGTTGCCGGCCGCCCATATCGTCGATGTGATGACGGTTTCCGGCGCGCGCTGGGAGCGTCTCGTCGCCATGTCCGCCACGGGTACGCTGGGTGCCAGCGGCCTGCCGCTGATCCGGCTTGCCGCCCGCATGGGCTTCGCCGCGGACGCCGCCAACCGGCCGGTGCAAGGCGGGCTGGTGCTGTTCGGCACCGCCGGCAAGGTGCGTGCGACCGTGCTGATCGACGACGTGCCGACGCGCGTGTCCGCGGGGGTCGAGACCATGCCGGCGAGCTGGCGCAGTCGCTTCAGCCCCTGCGAGGACATGATCGACGGCGTGGCCCTGCTGCCGGACGGAGCGCAGGCGGCGATGATCGACCTGCCGCTCGGCGTCAACGCGCCGCGGGCCGCCGTGGCCGGTGCTCCCGAGCGGGACACCGCCCATCTGCTGGTGCGGGCGGGACGGGCGCAACTCGAAGCCGTGCGCATTGCCGCCGTTCGGGATCTGAGGCCGCTCGACGAAGTTCCGGGGCTGGCGGTCCTTCCGTCCGCCGCTCTCCCGCGTGGCCGCCAGCGCATGCTGCTCGAATTCGGCGGCCAGGGTGACGTGGTTGCCGTCGACGAGGTGGTGGGTCTCGCGCCGCAGGGCCGCATCGAGCGCGTCGGGAGCCTGCGCTTCCTTGCCACGCCGACCGGCCGCTACCGGCTTCTGGAGCCCGGCGGCACCCAGCCTGCCCGCGCGGTGACAAAGCGCGTGCTGGTGACGGCGCCGGAAGATGCCGGGCGCTCCGCGCTTCGCGACCTCGTCCGCTCCATGGGCCATGAGGTGTCGCTTGCCGACGATCCGCGCGCGGCGCGGCTGGCAGGCGGGCGTTTCGATGTGATTCTGTTCGATCTTGACGCCTATGAGGATGTGCGCGCCGGGGGCGTCGAGGCGACGGACGGTGCGCAGCGCATCGGCCTTGCGGCCGGCGCTCTTCCCGCCGCGCCGCGCGGCTTCGCGCGCGTGGTTCCGGCGGGCGACGCCGTCGCGCTGGCGCTGGCCCTGCTGCGGCGCGCCTAGAAGCGAGCCCACCGATCACAGCTGCGCCATCCGTGCTTTCCACGGCTGTGCCGTGTCCTGGGGCCTGATAGGCTTCTGTCCGATATCGCCCCCGGAATCCATGCATGGCCCTGTTGAAGATTTTCCGCGTGCTTCTGGCGCTTCTCGCGCTGGGCTCGGCCATGGCGGGCGCGGCATCGGCTTCGGCGGCGATGGCGAAGCGTTCCACCCCTTGCCACGAGTCGGCGATGTCGGCTGCGGGGGAGGGGCATGCGGCGGCGGGTCATGTTGCTCCTGCGAGCTTGGCATCTGCCAAGGGATCGGAAGGAACCCTCCATCCGCCCGCTTCGGATGCGGTGCGTCTTCACCTGTGCTGCGTGTTGAGCCAGCTCGTGGCATCGCCGTTCACCGTGCCCGCTATCGTACCGCCAGTCTCGCGCGTCGTAGCGCTTCTGCCACCGGTCGGGGCGGCCCTGTCCGGCCTGACGTTGGCGACGCCGGTGCCCCCACCCCGAGCCGTCTGATCCCCGTTCGACGCGCGGCCTGTCACGGCCGCACCTTTGCGATCCGATGGAGAAAGATATGAAGAACATCACCCGTGCGGCCCTGATCGCCGCCAGCCTTGCCGTGCCTTCGCTCGCCTTCGCCCAGGGTATGCCCATGGGGCAGGACCATATGCAGCATGGGAACATGCCGATGGACCACAGCGCTCATATGGGCGACGGCGCCTCGACCAAGGCCTTCGAGGAAGCCAACAGCCGCATGCACGAGGGAATGGCGATTCCGTTCTCCGGCAACGCGGATGTCGACTTCGCCCGCGGCATGATTCCCCACCATCAGGGGGCGATCGATATGGCGAAGATCGAGCTGCAGTACGGCAAGGATCCGGAGCTGCGGAAGCTGGCCGAGGAGATCATCAAGGCGCAGGAGGGCGAGATCGCCTTCCTGAAAGCCTGGCTGGCCAAAAACGCGAAGTAGGCGGACCTGAAGTATCGTCATGGCCGGGCTTGTCCCGGCCATGACACCATGCGGGTGGCCTCAGACAGGCCGACAGCTGCCGGAGAGATGCCGCAAAACAAAAACCCCGCCGTGTGGCGGGGCTTCAGTTGGGCCGGCGCCACCTGGCGCCTTGCCGCTCGGGATGTCGTCCGGCTCTCAGGCCGAGATGCGCTGTTCCTGCTCGCCCATCTCGCGCAGCACGTAGCCGCGGCCCCAGACCGTTTCGATGAAGTTGTGGCCCTGGGAGGCGTTGGCGAGCTTCTTGCGCAGCTTGCAGATGAAGACGTCGATGATCTTGAGTTCCGGCTCGTCCATGCCGCCATAGAGATGGTTGAGGAACATCTCCTTGGTCAGCGTGGTGCCCTTGCGCAGGCTGAGGAGCTCCAGCATCTGGTACTCCTTGCCCGTGAGATGCACGCGGTTGCCAGCGACCTCGACCGTCTTGGTGTCGAGGTTGACCACCAGATCGCCGGTGGTGATGACCGACTGGGCGTGCCCCTTCGAACGCCGGACGATGGCGTGGATGCGGGCGACCAGCTCGTCCTTATGGAATGGTTTGGTGAGATAGTCGTCGGCGCCGAAGCCGAGGCCCTTCACCTTGTCCTCGATGCCGGCGAGGCCGGACAGGATGAGGATGGGCGTCTTCACCTTGGCGACGCGCAGTCCCTTGAGGACATCGTAGCCCGACATGTCCGGCAGGTTCAGGTCCAGCAGGATGATGTCGTAGTCGTAGAGCTTGCCGAGATCGACGCCTTCCTCACCGAGATCGGTCGTGTAGACGTTGAAGTTCTCGGACTTGAGCATCAGTTCGATGCTCTGCGCGGTCGCGCGGTCGTCCTCGATGAGCAAGACGCGCATGCCAATCCCCTTCCCTCGCCATGGCCCCGGGGGTTTCAGCGCTCAATCGGACGACTCCGGACCGAACGTGACCCCTCCCGCGCCCGGCCCGACACACTGATTCGTTACTTCGTGAATTAGGGGTAACAAAAACCGATTCCCGGGCACAAGCGGGGACACGAAATTTCTTCGAGTCTTCCCGCAAGAAGCTGGTCAGGAAGCGGAATTCATCAGCCTGATCATTGAAGTCGAATCTTAGAAAGTATGCCTAAGTGAGTCAGTCGACTCCGCTTTCGCGGTTTCGTCTGTCACACCGGACGATGCCGCGATCATTAACGAGCCCGGTAAACAAATCGTTTCCATCCAGCTGGAGAGTCGCGGATTCCCGGTTTCGGACTACCTGTTCCGACGAAAGGGTAAGGAAGCGGCAACATCTGTCGGCCAAGATGAGCCCTGCCGCCGCGTAAAGGCGGCTCGAACCGGCTCGCGTTTCCGCCTTCTCTGCGGTGATCGGGCCGGCCCGACGGAGCGGAGTACGCCGGTTATGAAGTCGCTCGACACACTCATTCGCCTCAAGCGTTTCCAGGCGGAGGAAAAGCGCCGCCACTTCGTCCAGATCGAGACGATGATTGCGGATTTCGACCGCATGGCGCGCGATCTCGACCGCGAGATCGAGGCCGAGGAGCAGCGCTCCGGCATCACCGACACGCAGCATTTCGCCTATTCGACCTATGCCCGCGCCGCGGCGACCCGCCGCGACAATCTGCGCCGCTCGGCCGACGAGCTGAAAGGGCAGCTTGAAGAGGCGCGCCTCGCCTATGACAACGCGCTGGACGAGGTGAAGAAGGTCGAGGCGCTCGGTGAGCGCGAGCGTTCCGAAGCGCCGGTGGAAATGCCGCCGCGCAACGTGTCCGGACGCGCCCGCGCGGTGCTCGGGGTCTGAAACCGCCCCCTCTCTCTCAGTCTATGACCGGCACGTGCGGCGCGGCCTCGCGCGACAGCAGCCCGGACAGGCGGGGATCATCGGCGATTTCGATTGACCGGCCGATCGCCCGGAAGCCGGCCTTGATGTAGAAGCCGAGTGCTGCCGGATGGTCATGGGTGCAGGTGTACACATGCACCCGCCGGGGCCTGCGGGCAAAGGCCAGAGCGAGCGCCCGGTTCATCAGGAAGCGCCCGGCGCCCGAGCCCACCAGTTCCGGCACCGCACCGAAAAAAGCCAGTTCCACATCATCCGGCGTGCGGAAGTCGAGTTCCATCAGGCCGACATCGGCGCCGTTTCGGCGCAAGGCGTGCACCGCGACCTCGGGGTCGGCGATCACACCGCGTAGCGCCGCCTCATCCATGCGCAGGCGTGAATACCACAGCCATGGCTCCCCGATCCGCCGGAACAGGTCCCGATACCAGCCGGTGTCCGGCGCATCGACCCGTTCCAGCGTCAGCCCGCTGTCCGGAGGCTCGCGCAGAGCCGAAGGTTGCGCGGTGATTTCCAGATGGGTGACGATGGTCGCGATCTTGCCGGGCGGCAGCGGCGTATAGCCGTCGAGGTTCAGTGTCGGCGGGAATGAGGTGTCGGTCGTATCGGTCATCGGTATGGTGGTGCGACTGTGGGTGTCTGGACGTTCCTGCTTCTACAGCTCCTCGCAGCCTCTGCCTATGATGGCTGCAGAGCGTCCGCACCGCATGTTTTCGCGGGCTGGAGCGGTTCCAGGGGTTCACAGCGATAGATTTTCAGATATCTTACGGACAATTCCATTTAGTACATCTAATGAGAGTGAATTTATGACCGTCGCCGTCACGATCGATCAGGTCGGCAAGAATTTCGGCAGCGGGGCGCCCGCGCTCTCCAACGTGTCGCTCGAGGTGAAGCCGAGCGAGCTGGTGGCGCTGCTGGGGCCGTCCGGTTCGGGAAAGACCACGCTGCTGCGCATCGTCGCCGGCCTGGAGCAGCCGAGCCATGGTCGCGTGCTGTTCGACGGGCAGGACGCTCTCTCGGTGCCGGTGCGGCGGCGGGGCATCGGCTTCGTGTTCCAGAACTACGCCCTGTTCCGCCACATGACCGTGGCCGAGAACGTCGCTTTCGGGCTGCGCTCGCGCCCGCGTGCCGAGCGCCCCTCCGAGGCGGAGATCAGCAAGCGGGTGGCCGACCTGCTGGCCCTCGTGCAGCTCGAGGCGTTCGGCGGACGTTTCCCGGCCCAGCTTTCCGGCGGCCAGCGCCAGCGCGTGGCGCTGGCCCGCGCCCTCGCCATCGAGCCGAAAGTGCTTCTTCTTGACGAGCCGTTTGGGGCGCTGGATGCACTGGTGCGCAAGGAGTTGCGAAAATGGTTGCGCGAGTTGCACGACCGCACCGGCCACACGACCCTGTTCGTGACGCATGACCAGGAAGAGGCGCTGGAGCTTGCTGACCGCGTGGTGGTCATGGGCAGGGGCAAGATCGAGCAGGTCGGCTCGCCGGACGATGTCTATGACCGCCCGGAAACCGCCGCCGTGTTCGGCTTCATGGGCGAGTCGAGCCGTATCGAGGTGGAGGTGAAGGACGGCGTCGCCATTGCCGGCAGCACCGCCATCGCCGCCGCCACCCAGCCGGTGCCGGACGGGCCGGCGCTGCTTTATGTACGCCCGCACGACGTCTCGCTCGGACTTCCCGGCACGCCGGGCCTCCGGGGCGCGGTGCGGGCCTTCCGCCGCCATGGCGCCATCCGCCGGGTTGAGGTGGAAGTCGGCAGCGCGCTGTTCGAAGCGGATATCGCGCCGACCGTGCGCGTGCCGGTCGGCGAGGCGGTGGCTGTGCGGCTGGACCGCGCCCGCCTGTTTCCGCCGACGGGACCCGGGGTCGACTGCCGTCCGCCGCCGCCCCAGCAGCCGGGCGACTACGCGATCTGACGGGCCGACCCGTTCACTGGAAGCGGGTCAGCGAGGCTCCAGCCGCCACACATCCTCATGTACCGGCCGATGGCCTTTGAGGCCATCCTTCGGTTCGTGCTTCTCCAGCAGGGTGACGTGGTAGGACGGGCCGTAGAGGCGTCGCACCTCCGCCTCCGGCACCGCGAAGGGCGGACCGGCCAGAAGCGACTGATCATAGTCGAAGGCGATCAGCAATTGCCGCGCGGCGTGCGTCAGATGGACGAGATGCGCCGCGTAACGCTCGCGCATGGGTCCCGGGAGGGCGACCAGCGCGGCGCGGTCATAGACCGCGTCGACGGCACCCAGCGCATGACGATCGACATCGAAGATGTTGCCGACGAAGACGGTGAGCGGGCCGGCCTCGAAGCGCTCCAGCGGGCCGGCATCGGAAATCTCCGGCGTGACGCCGAGTTCGGCGAACAGCTGCTCGACCGCCAGCCGGCTCAGTTCGGCGCCGGCGACCCGATGGCCCTGCGACAGCAGCCAGCCGATATCGAGGCTCTTTCCGCACAGGGGAAGGAAAAGGCGTGCGCTGGGCGCGAGGCCGAGGGCGGGCAGGTGGCGCTGGAGCAGCGGATTGGGCGCGGAAGCATGAAAGGCGATCTCGCCGCGCCGCCATTTGTCGTGCCAGAAGCTGTCGTCCATCGTCACGCACCTTGCTGTCTGCGGGTGCGGGCATCATAGCGCCGGCGCTTCGCCTTCCTAGAGCGAAACCGGCTAGCGGGCCGTACGCCGGATGAAACTGCCGAAGGCGCGCGGACCGTCGGCGACCTCGATGTCGGCGACGACCTTCAGCGTCGTCGCGTCGATCACGCTCAGCGTGTTCGCCTCCCAGTTGGCGACCTGCACGAAGGCGCCGTCGCCGCTGGTCGCGATGCCCTCGGGATAGTCGCCGACCGGGATGGTGGCGATCTTCTCCAGCGTGGCGACGTCGAACACGCTGACGGTGGAATCATACTGGTCGGTGACGAAGGCGCGGCCTCGGGCGAGCGCCACGGCATAGGGGCGCTGGCCGACCTTCACCGTGCCGACCACGCGGCGCGCGGCGATGTCGATGACCGTCACGTCGTTCGAGCCGACATTGGCGGTGTAGGCGCGCCGGCCTTCGGCATCGATGGTGATGCCGAAGGGACGGGTGCCGACCTTGAGGGAGGTGGCGCGGGTGAGGCTCGTCGTGTCGATGAAACTCACCGCGTCGGAGTCCCGGTCGGCGGAGAGCAGAAGCGCGCCGTCGGGCGTCACCGCGAGGCCGGAGGGAGAGTCGCCCACCTTCACCTCGCCGACGATCCGCCCGGTGGCGGCCTCCACGGCGACGATGCGGTGCTGATACCAGTCGGCGACATAGGCCGGGCTGCCGGAGGGATGCACGGCGACTCCAAGAGGGCCGCCGCCGACATCCACGCGATGTTCTACCCGGCGGCCGGCTGCGTCGATGATGCTCAGCGCCTTGCCGTCGGGCGAGGTGACGAAGGCCCGCGCGCCGTCCGGCGTCACCGCAATGCCGGCCGGCTTGCCGGGGATCGGCAGGGTGGCGACCACCCTGCGCGTGTCGAGGTCGACGATGGAAAGCATCTCCGCCGGCTGCGAGGTGACGAAGGCCTCGTCAGCTTCGACGGGAATGGGGGGAAGAAGCAGTGCCGCGAACGCCCCCGCGACCGTCGCGTATGCCCGCAGACGCGCGATGACCGGGGTACACCCGGTCATCCGCTTCCTGCTCATAGCCGGTGCGGGCATGAGTGGTCAGTTGCTGGCTTCGATCTGCTTCTTCAGGTTTTCAAGCCCGGCCTTGTAGAGCCCGGTCACCGCGTTGATGGCGGCCTCGTCGTTCAGTTCCGGCGGCGGGTCGTTGTTGGGGTAGCCGCGATAGAACGCGCCGCGCCATTCGACCTCGGACTTCTTGCCGCCATCGGCCGGCGTCACGACCAGCCAGGACGAATAGTTGGTCACCGGCAGCACCTTCACGTCGACCTTCTCGATCCGGTACATGAGGGTCATCTTTTCCGGCTCGATCTTGGCGACCTCTTCCTCGACCGTCGCGCCGTTCTTCAGCGTGAGGATGCGCTTGGCGCCGGGCGCGTTGCCGCCGGTGCCCTCGGTCTTGGCGACGACGGGAATCCAGCCGCCGTCCTGGAAGTTGGAAAGGACGGTCCACACCTTCTCCGGCGGGGCGTTGATCTCGATCTTCTCGGAGACCTTCTGGCGGGTCGGGCCATGGGCGGAGGCCGTGCCGAGGGTGGCCAGCATCGAGGTGGCGGCCAGCGCCGCGGCGAACAGTTGGATCTTCATCGTTTCCATCCCGGAACAGGGTTCGTTGCGGGCTTTTCGTGCCCGTTGGCGGCCAGTCTAGGGACAGAATCGGCGTTCGTGAACTCTCTCCGGCGTGAAAAAGTTCCTGATCTTATTCTTTGAGATTCTTAAGAAAATTCTTTGAGAACCTTAAGAAAGGCGGCGCCGAAGGAATCCAGCTTGGCCGCGCCTACACCCTTGATGCCGGCGAGCTCGGAGCGGGTGCGCGGGTGCTCCACCGCCATCTCCTCCAGCGTGCGGTCGGCGAAAATCACATAGGCCGGCACGCCGCGCTCGGCGGCCAGTTCGCGGCGCAGCGCCTTGAGCTTGCCGAGCAGCGCCGCCTCGGCCGGCGCCAGCTCCGGTCCACCTTCCCCGCGCGCGAAGCGCTCCCGCCGCCGCTTGGCGGGCGCCGCGAGGGTGAAGGCGCGGGTGCCGTCGAGCACGGCGAGGCCGGTCTCGGCGAGGGTGAGGGCGCCGAAGCGGGTGGGGTCGGCATGCAGAGCGCCGGTCGCCACGAGCTGGCGCAGCAGCGCGCGCCATTCGGTCGCCGGCTTGTCGGCGCCGGCGCCGAAATCGGCCAGACGGTCATGGCCGCGTGCGCAGATCTGGTCGTTGCGCTGGCCGGTGACGACGCTCGCAATATAGGCCGCGCCGTAGCGCTCGCCGGTGGCGCGCACGAGCCGCAGCACGAGTTGGGCGTCCCGGCTGGCATCCACCACCTTGGGCGGGTCGCGGCAGACGTCGCAGGTGCCGCAGGCCTTCGCCCGCTCGCCGAAATAGCCGAGCAGAACGGCGCGCCGGCAGGTCACCGCCTCGCAGAAGCCGACCATGGCGTCGAGCCGGCGGGCCTCCACCATCTTGCGTTCGGGCGGGGAGGGCTCCTCGTCGAGGAAGCGGCGCCGGGTGGCGATGTCGCCCGCCGAATAGAGCAGCAGCGCCTCGGCGGGCTGGCCGTCGCGGCCGGCGCGGCCGATCTCCTGATAATAGGCTTCCAGCGTGCCGGGCGCGTCCGCGTGCAGCACGTAGCGTACGTCCGACTTGTCGATGCCCATGCCGAAGGCGACCGTCGCCACCATCACCACGCCGTCCTCGGCGAGGAAGACCTCCTGATTGGCGGCGCGCGCTTCCGGGCTCATGCCGGCATGGTAGGGCAGGGCACGGATGCCGGCGCCGGCCAGACGCTCGGCCGTCTCGTCCACCTTCTTGCGCGAGATGCGGTAGACGATGCCGGAGACGCCGTCGCGCGCCCGCACATAGCTTTCGATCTGCCGCGCAGGATCCTTCTTCGGCTCGATGCCGATGAAGATGTTCGGCCGGTCGAAGCCGGAGACGAAGACCCGCGCCTGCCCGCCGAACAGCCGCTCGACGATGTCGTCGCGCGTCGCCCGGTCGGCGGTGGCGGTCAGCGCGACGAGCGGCAGGCCGGGGAAGATCTCGCGCAGCCGGCCGAGCCCGAGATATTCGTTGCGGAAGGAATGGCCCCATTGCGAGATGCAGTGCGCCTCGTCCACCGCGACGAGGCCGAGCGGCAGGCGCGACAGCGCCGCCAGCATGCGCTCGGTCAGCAGCCGCTCGGGGGCGAGATAGAGCAGGCGGATCTCGCCCGCCGCGACACGGCGCCAGATGGCGACGTTCTCCTCGCGGGATTTTCCCGAGTGGATGGCCTCTGCCGCAACACCCTGCAGCTTCAGCGCGTTCACCTGGTCGTCCATCAGCGCGATGAGCGGCGAGACGACGATGGAGAGGCCGCCCAGCACCAGGGCGGGTAGCTGGTAGCACAGCGACTTGCCGGCGCCGGTCGGCATCACCGCGAGGGTCGGCACTCCGGCGAGGACAGAATCCACCACGTCCTGCTGGCCGGGGCGGAAGCGGTCGAAGCCGAACACTTCGGCGAGCCGCGCGCGCTTGGCTTCCTCGACGTCGGGCGGCAGGATGCCGTGCGATGAGGTGAGCGGGATGTTCATGCGGCGGGCGTCGTCCGGTTGATGGCGCGGGAAGCCGCGCGAAGGGTCTTGATGGCGGGCGCATGGGCGGAAATGGTGGTCCCGCGCATCCGCCGGATTCGCGAGCTTTCCTGAGAATCACTTCCGATGGCGCTCGAACTCACCCTTGGTTTAACGCTGGCGGCGCTGCTGTGCGAGGCTGCGTTCGGCTATCCGAACATTCTCGTGCGTTTCCTCGGTCATCCCGTGATGTGGATCGGGCGGCTGATCGGCGCGCTGGACGGCACGATCAACCGCGATGGCGACCCGCCCGGCTGGCGGCGTGCCGCCGGGATCGCGGCGCTGGTGGTCATCATCGTGGCGAGCGGGGCGGCGGCGGGCTTCGCCCAGAAAATGCTTCTCTCGGTTCCGTTCGGGTTCCTCGGCGTCGCCCTGCTCGGCTCGACCCTGTTCGCCCAGCGCAGTCTCCACGATTTCGTGGGGCGCGTGGCCGACGGACTCGACGAGGGGCTGGAGGCCGGGCGGAAGGCGGTCTCGCACATCGTCGGGCGTGACCCGGAAAGGCTGGACGAGGCCGGCGTGTCGCGCGCGGCCATCGAGAGCCTCGCCGAGAATTTTTCCGACGGCATCGTCGCGCCGGCGCTGTGGATGGTGATCGGCGGGCTGCCGGGCGGGGCGATCTACAAGGCGGTGAACACGGCCGACAGCATGATCGGCCACCGCGACGCGCGGCATGGCGATTTCGGCTGGGCCTCGGCGCGGTTCGACGACCTGATCAACCTGCCGGCCTCGCGCCTTGCCGGCCTGCTGATCGTGGCGGGCGCGGTATTCGTGCGTGGGGCCTCTCCCAGCGGGGCCTGGCGGGCGATGCTGCGGGACGCGAAGAAGCACCGCTCGCCCAATGCCGGCTGGCCGGAGGCGGCGCTTGCCGGCGCGCTCGGTATCGGGCTAGCCGGGCCGCGCTACTATGGCGGTGCGCTCTCGGTGGACGGCGTGATGGGAGAGGGCGGCCGGCGCGCGTGCACGGCCGACGACATCCGCCGCGCGCTGAGGCTGTATCGCGCGGCCGACGCGGTGATGATCGGGCTGGTGGCGGCGCTGGCGCTGGTGGCCTGGAACTGGTGAGGCCGATTCCGGCCGGCGGGTGCTGGGCTATCCGCCGGCCAGTTCCATGAGCCGGTCGAGATCGACATGCAGCTCCAGATGCGCGGCGAGGGCATCCAGCGTCGCCTCGACGCCCTCCTCGTAGCGAAGATCGCTCGGCGCGGCGCCGAGCGTCGCCAGCCACAGCGCGCGCTGGCGTTCATCGGCGAACAGGCCGTGCGCATAGGTGCCGGTGATCCGGCCATCCGCCGAGACCGCGCCTTCCGGCCCCTCGCCGTTGATCTGCGCGAAAGGACGGGAGCGGCCGGGCCCTTCCGTCACGCCCATATGCATCTCATAGCCGGAGAAAGGCGCGCCGGAAGCCATGCCGGTGACGGCGACGAGGCGCTTCTCGCCGGCGAGCACCGTCTCGACGTCCAGCAGGCCGAGACCCGCGACCCTGCCGGGCGGTCCTTCGATGCCTTCGGGATCGGCGATGGAGCGGCCCAGCATCTGGTAGCCGCCGCACAGGCCCAGCACCCGCCCGCCACGCCGCGCATGGGCGGCAAGGTCGATGTCCCAGCCCTGCCGGCGGAAATCCTCGAGATCGGCAATGGTGGACTTCGAGCCGGGCAGGATGACGAGATCGGCATCGCCCGGCAGAGCCGTGCCGGGGCGGATGCGCAGTACCTCGACGGAGGGCTCCGCATCCAGCGGGTCGAGATCGTCGAAATTGGCGATGCGCGGCAGGAGCGGCACGGCGATGCGGATGTGGGCCTCCGGCTTGGCCTGCGCCGCGGCGTCGAGGCCGAGCGCGTCCTCGGCCGGCAGGCGGCGGGCATCGGGGAAGAAGGGGATGAGGCCCAGCGCTTCCCAGCCGGTGCGCCGGGTGATCTCCTCCATGCCGCTGGCGAACAGCGCCGGGTCGCCGCGGAAGCGGTTGACGAGGAAGCCGCGGATCATCGCCGCGTCCTCCGCCGGCAGCACCGCATGCGTGCCGACGAGGCTGGCGATGACGCCGCCCCGGTCGATGTCGCCGATCAGGATGACAGGCACATCGGCCGCGCGGCAAAATCCCATATTGGCGATGTCGCCGGCCCGCAGGTTGATCTCGGACGCCGAGCCGGCGCCCTCGACGAGCACGAGATCGGCTTCCGCACGGAGCTTTCCGTAGCTCTCCAGCACCGCTGCCATCAGCGAGGGCTTGAGCTTCTGGTACTCGCTCGCCTTCGCCGTGCCGCGCGCGCGGCCCTGCACCACGACCTGCGCGCCGATCTCGCTCTGTGGCTTCAGCAGCACCGGGTTCATGTGGACGGAAGGCGCTACGCGCGCTGCCCGCGCCTGCAGTGCCTGCGCGCGACCGATCTCGCCACCGTCAGCGGTGACGGCGGCGTTGTTGGACATGTTTTGCGGCTTGAAGGGGCGGACTTTCAGCCCGCGATTGGTGTAGGCGCGTGCGAGGCCGGCGACGATCAGCGACTTGCCGACATCCGAGCCGGTGCCCTGGAACATGAGGGCGCGCGGGGGGGCGGAAGGCGCGCGAGGGGCGTTCATCGCGCGCCCTCGCGCGGAAGAGGCGTCAGCCGTGACGGGTGCCCGGCTCGCGGTAGTCCCGCGCTTCCAGGTGATCGACGCGATACTGGAGATTGGCTTCGCGGATCATGCCGGGGATGAGGAACAGGTCGATGAGCTGGCCGATGCCCAGAAGGCCGACGGTGAGCAGCCACAGCGCGCCCGTCCAGTAGCGGCCGGCATAGAAACGGTGGATGCCGCATATGCCCACGAGGCAGAAGAACCAGAACAGATAGGCGACGGGAGCCGAGCGCATCGGTGCGCATCTCCATGACGAAACCACGCCGCAATATCCGGCGCCGCGCATGACATAGGAATGCCGCTGGGGAATTGCGAGATCGCACGGTGCAATTCCCCGGCTGTGCCGGTTCCGGGCGCGTGGGGGCCGCGCGCATCAGAATTCGATGCCCTTCTGCGCCTTCACCCCGGCTTTGAAGTGGTGCTTCACCAGCCCCATCTCGGTCACGAGGTCGGCGGCCTCGACCAGCGTCGGCTTGGCGTTGCGGCCGGTGACGACGACATGGAGGTCCGGCCGGCGGGCGGCGAGGACCGTCACCACCTCCTCGACGGGCAGGTAGTCATAGCGCAGCGCGATGTTCAGCTCGTCGAGGATCAGCAGGCCGAGGTTCTCGTCGGCCATCAGTTCCCGGGCCTTGTCCCAGGCGCGGCGGGCGGCGGCGATGTCGCGGGCGAGGTCCTGCGTCTCCCAGGTGAAGCCCTCGCCCATGGAGTGCCATTCCACGCGGTCGCCGAAAGCCGCAAGCGCATCGCGCTCCGCCGAATGCCAGGCGCCCTTGATGAACTGCACCACGCCGACTTTCCCGCCATGCCCGAGCACCCGCAGGGCGAGGCCGAAGGCGGCCGTGGACTTGCCCTTGCCGGCGCCGGTGTGGACAATCAGCAGGCCCTTCTCGGCGGTCTTCTCCGCGACTTCCGCGTCCTGAACCGCCTTGCGCTTCTCCATCTTGGCGCGATGGCGCGCGGCCTCTTCCGGGGAGATGTCGCTCATTCCGTCACCCCGATCCCTTCACGTTCATGGGCAGCCCGGCGACCATGAAGACCACGCGGTCCGCCCGCTGCGCAACCATCTGGTTGAGGCGGCCCTGCGCGTCGCGGAAACGGCGGGCCAGCGCGTTGTCCGGCACGATGCCGAGGCCGACCTCGTTGGAAACGACGATCACCGGGCCGCCATGCCCCGCCAGCGCCTCGACGAGTGCGGCGCTCTCGGCCGCGACGTCGCCGTCGGCCAGCATGCGGTTGGTCAGCCAGAGCGTGAGGCAGTCGACCAGCACCGGCCGCCCGGCGGGCAGGCCGTTCAGCGCGTCCGCAAGGTCGTGCGGGGCGTCGAGCGTGCGCCACTCCGCGCCGCGCCGCGAGCGGTGGAGCGCGATGCGCTCCACCATCTCGTCGTCATAGGCCTGCGCCGTCGCGATATAGGTCCACGGCGGCATGAGACGCTCGACGAGTTCCTCGGCGTGCCGGCTCTTGCCGGAGCGGGCGCCGCCGAGGACGAGGGTGAGCGCCACGGCTGAGGCGTCCGATCAGCCCGGAACGACCTGGCCGATCACCGCCGCGAAGCCGATGCCGGCCACCGCCGCGCCGGCGAGGCGCGGAGCGAGGGCCGAGGCAGCACGGCTGGCGACCAGGGCGACGCCGATCGACAGGGCGGACTGGATCAGGACGAGGCCCGCCAGATAGGCGTAGAGCGGCGTCGGCTCGGCGCCGACGATCGACTCGCCATAGGCGTAGCCGTGGAACAGGCCGGCGATAGCGAACAGCGCCGCCCACGCGCCCGTGGCCACGCGCTCGCCGCGCGCCAGCAGGAAACCGGCGAGAAGCACGCTCGCGGCGACGACCAGCTCGGCCGCCGGAAGGTTGACGAGCGAGAGGTGGACGCCGACGCCCACGGCGGATGCCGCGACGAAGACAATCGGCAGCCACAGCGGCATGCCGCCCAGCGCGGTGGCGACGCCCACCGCCACGAGGAAAGCGAGGTGGTCGGGACCGATCACCGGATGGGCGAGGCCGGAAATGAAGCCCTCGCCGAAGGTCGAGGGCATTTCGCCGCCCATGGCATGGTGGGCGAAGGCCGGGGACGAGGCGACGAGCGCGAGCGCGGCGGTCGGAAGGACGGCGGCGCGCCGAAGGATCGGGTTCATCGAGGCTCCTTGGCCCTTCTCGATGAAGGGCAAGTCATTGAAAAATAAGGTCAGGTGCCGGGCGTCGCGAGACGCGGCCGCAACCAGCCGGCGAGCCCGCCGAGGAGGGACCAGAAGACGAAGCTCGCTACGATGGTCGCAACCACGAAGCTGTGGTGTAGCGATTCCGGGATCGGGCTCTCGTGGCTCGCGGGCTGCGGCGCGCCGATGATCTGCGGCGCCACGATCAGCGCGACGCCGAGAATGGCGAGCATCGGGGTGCGGCCGAAGGCGATGAGGGCGAGGCCCGCCGCGGTGGCCGCGGCCGTGCCGACCCACCAAACCTGACGCGCCGCGAGGTCGGCCGCCGGCATGGCGGGCAGCTCCGGCGGCAGGCCGAGACCCGGTGCCAGCGTGAACACGGCGAAGCCCGCCAGACCCCAGATGACCCCCTGGCGCCAGCCGGTCAGCCCGCCGGCGAGCTCGCTGGCCGCGACCAGCAGCAGGCCGAAGCCGAAGCCCGTCAGCACCATGGCGAGCACGGTGTAGGCGTTGCGCTCGAAGCCGTCCGCCGGGCCCCATTCGTCGGCGTCGTGGCTGTGCTCGGCGGTGCCCGGCGCATGCTCGTGCGTCGCGGTTTCCGCAGGTGCCGGGGCTTCCGCCTCGCCGGAACCCTCGAAGGTTTCCGCCTGAAGGATCAGCGGAACGGTCGTGAAGATGTGGACGGCCGAGCCGACGAGGCCCGTGCCGATGCCCGCCAGCGCGGCGACGAACAGAATCGTCCTGAAAAGCGACATGATGCGTCCCCCGTAACGGTCAGTGGCAGGGGAAGGCGGTCGCGTGGCGGACGTCGTGCGTGGCGTTGTGCACGGCGCTGATGTGGGAGAAGCCCACGCCGCCCAGCACGAAGACGCCAAGCAGCGCCGCGAACGTGATCTGGATGGTGCGCGAGGCGATGGATTCGTGGGAAGCAGCCGCGCTGTGGCTGTTCTGGGTCGGCATGGTCGGCTCCTTTGACCCTCCACCCGAGGATCTGTGCGGGTTGCGTCGCCGGCCGGTCTCCTGGCTCGCGGGTCTCGGCCCTTCCCCGCCTTCCCGGCGCTGCCGCCAGTGGCTGTTGGAGAAGGGCTCGCCGCTTACAGTTGCGGGGGCAGCCGCGGATTCGGCGTCGACCTTGAAGGAAGGTTTCCGCCCCACCGCGTTCCCGTCTTGCGTCCCGTGCGCATCACGGGAACCGACGACTCCGGCGACTATAGTCCAGCCGCCGGCTACCGCAACCGGCTCGACCGCCGGTCGCGTTGACAATTCGCATGGGCACTCCTTTAGTGGCCCCGACCGTCGGTTCCTTCCTTCCGGGGAAGGACGAAGAGGGAATGCGGTGCGGAGGCCCGAAGGCGCTCCAATTCCGCGGCTGCCCCCGCAACTGTAAGCGGCGAGCCTCAGCCGGAAGCCACTGGGGAATTCTCCGGGAAGGCGGCGACGAGGCGACGACCCGCGAGCCAGGAGACCTGCCGGCGGTCCGGTCGTGCGTGCCGGCGGGGTGCCCGGCAGTCAGGCAGAGCCGCGCCTCCCGCGGCTTCGCGCGGAAATCCTTCCGCGACCGGCGCATCCCGCGAACGTTGGATTTTCGTGGAGACGCCGCATGAACACCGCCGCCCCGACCCCTCTCGACCGGGTGCCGTGCACCATCGTCACCGGCTTCCTCGGCTCCGGCAAGACGACGCTGATCCGCCACGTGCTGGAAACCGTGAAGGGCAAGCGGCTGGCGGTGATCGTCAACGAGTTCGGCGATGTCGGCATCGACGGTGAGATCCTTAGGGGATGCGGCATCGACACCTGCCCGGAGGAGAACATCGTCGAGCTGGCGAATGGCTGCATCTGCTGCACCGTGGCGGATGATTTCGTGCCCGCGCTCGACGCCATTCTCGCGCGCTCGCCCAGGGTCGACCACATCCTGATCGAGACCTCCGGCCTCGCGCTGCCCAAGCCGCTGGTGCAGGCCTTCCACTGGCCGGCGATCAGGAGCCGGGTGACGGTGGACGGCGTGGTCGCGGTGGTGGACGGCGCGGCGCTGGCGGACGGGCGCGTGGCGCATGACCATGACGCGCTCAGCCAGCAGCGCGCGGCGGATGCCTCGCTCGACCATGACGACCCGATCGAGGAAGTGTTCGACGACCAGATCGCCTGCGCCGACCTCGTGATCCTCACCAAGGCGGACCTGATCGATGCGGCCGGGCAGGCCAGGGCGCGGGCGGCGCTCGACGCCGAGCTGCCCAGGGGCGTGCGGGTGGTGAGCGTTACCGAAGGCCGGGTCGACCCCGTGGTGCTTATGGGGCTCGGCGTCGGCACGGAGAACGACATCGAGAACCGCAGGACCCATCACGACAATGAGGCCGAGCACGATCACGACGATTTCGACAGCTTCGTCGTCGAGGTCCCCGAGATCGCCGATCCGGCGGAGTTCGCCGCCCGCATCGCCCGCGCGGCGGAGGAAGCGGAAGTGTTGCGGGTGAAGGGTTTCCTGCCCGTCGCCGGCAAGCCGATGCGCCTGCTGGTGCAGGCGGTCGGCCCGCGCGTGGCGCATCATTTCGACCGCGCATGGGGCGCGGAACCGCGTGTGGGGCGGCTCGTCGCCATCGGCCTCAAGGGCCTCGATCGGGCGAAGGTGGAGGCCATCCTCGCCGGGGAACGGGAGGTCGCGTGATCGGGCGCCTCGCCCATGCGCGACGTCATGGCCGGACGTGTTCCGAAGTCGGCATTTGCCTACTTCTGTCTCTAGAGTGCGGAACTCGGGCTTGCCCGAGTTCCGGCCATCCACGTCTTTGGCCGATGAAGAAGTCGTGGATGCCCGGGCGATGCCCGGGCATGACGGCCTTCTGAGCGAGGCCGGCCATGCACATCCTCACCACCACCTCGAGCAGCCTCGACGATCTCGTCGAGCCGGTTGATCTCGGCCAGATGCCGGGGGAGGTGGTGGTCGTGTCCTTCGCCGACAGCGACCTGATGGGCCTCGCTTCGGCGCTGGCGCGGGCGCAGGATGCCGGCCTGCCGAGCCTGCGCCTCGCCAATCTGCGCGATCTCCGGCATCCGATGTCGGTCGATCTGTGGATCGACAGCGTGGCCGTTCATGCGCGGATCGTCGTCGTGCGCCTGCTCGGGGGGCTCGACTGGTGGCGCTACGGCGTCGACCGGCTGAGCGCCGAGGCAAGGGCGCGCGGCTTCGCGCTGGCCGTGCTGCCGGGCGAGGATCGCGACGATCCACGGCTCGCGGAGGCCTCGACGCTGCCGCCGGCGGAGCTGGAGGCGCTGCTCGGCTATTTCCGCGCCGGCGGGCCGGCGAACATGCGCGCGCTGCTGGAGCGGCTGGCCCTGCATGCCGGCCGTACCTTCGCCCCGACGCCTCCCGTGCCGGTGCCGCTGGCGGGTTTCCACGCCTGGGAAGGCGAGGGGGAGGCTGCGGGGCGGGCGGTTCCGGTCATCTTCTATCGCTCCATGGAACTGGCCGGGGACACCGCGCCGGTGGACGCGCTGTGCACCGCTCTCGCCGCCAAGGAATTGACGCCGAAGCCGATTTTCGTGGCGAGCCTGAAGGAGCCGACCTCCATCGCCTTCCTGAAGGAGGCGCTGGCCGCTCTCGATCCCGCCGCCATCGTCACGCTGACCGCCTTCGCCGCCGCCGATCCGGGCGAGGAAACCGTTCTCGACGCCGCCGGGGTGCCGGTCCTGCAGGCGGTCGTCGCCACCACCCGGCGCGAGGCCTGGGTGGAGGGCGTGCGCGGGCTGACCAGCGCCGACCTCGCCATGCATGTGGTGCTGCCCGAACTCGACGGGCGCGTGCTCGCCGGGGCCGTCTCGTTCAAGGCGCCGGACACGGCGGCGGCCGCCGTGCCGGGATTCGCCGGGCTGGTGAATCGGGCGGAATGCAACCGTATCGAGCAGGTAGCAAAACGCGTAGCAGCGCTGGTGCAACTCGGTGCTACGGAGCGCTACTCCCGGCGCGTCACCGTGCTGATGCCCGATTACGCCGGCGCCCCCGGCCGCACCGGCTGGGCGGTGGGGCTCGACGTGCCGGCGAGCGTGCTGGCGCTGATGGACGACCTCGCCGCCGCCGGCTACCGGCTCGAGGACCGGCCGGCGGACGAGCGGGAGTTGGTGGAACGGCTGGCGGCGGTCCCGAAGGATGACCGTCATGCCCGGCCTCGGGCCGGGCATCCACGACTTGATCGGGAGGAAGGCGTGGATGGCCGGGACAAGCCCGGCCATGACGTCGGGGATGCGGCGCTGCCGCTCGCCGACTATCGGGACTGGCTGGCAACCCTCCCGCCCGCCGCCATCGCCGCCGTCGAGGCCGCCTGGGGCGCGCCGGAGGACGATCCAGACCTCATCGACGGCGCCTTCCGTTTCCGGGCGCGGCGCTTCGGCAACGTCACCGTCGCCCTCGCGCCGGACCGTGGAAGCCGGGCCGAGCGGCGGGCGCAGTATCATGACCCGGCCCTGCCGCCGCGCCACGCGCTGCTCGCCTTCGGGCTGTGGCTGCAAGGCGGGGCCGACGTCCTCGTCCACATGGGCGCGCACGGCACGCTGGAATGGCTGCCGGGCAAGCATGTGGCGCTGACCGAAGCGTGTTTCCCGGAGTTGGTGCTGGGCGCGCTCCCCGTCGCCTATCCCTTCATCGTGTCGAATCCCGGCGAGGCGGCGCAGGCCAAGCGGCGCATCGCGGCGGTGGCGCTCGGCCACCTGCCGCCGCCCACCGTCGAAGCCGGGCTGGCCTTTGAGGCGGCCGAACTTGAACGCCTCGTCGACGAATATGCGCAGGCCGACGGGCTGGACCGGCGCCGGCGCGAGCGGCTGGCACGGCTGATCGTCGAGGAGGCCGAGCGCACCGGCCTTGCCCGCGATGCCGGGCTGGCGACGGGCGCCGAGCCGGATGAGGCGCTGAAGCAGATCGATGCCTTCCTTTGCGACATCAAGGAGATGCGGCTCAAGGACGGCTTCCACATCTATGGCCGGGGTGTCTGCGGCGAGGCTGAGCGCGACGGGCTGCTCGCCGTGCTGGACGGGCGGCGCGTCGCCGCCGGGCCGGCCGGCGCGCCGGGGCGCGGGCGCACCGACGTGATGCCGACGGGGCGCAATCTGTTCGCCAGCGACCCGCGCGCCCTGCCGACGCCGACCGCCATGGACCTCGGGCGGCTGGCGGCCGAGGAGGTGCTGCGGGCCTATGCGCAGGCGCATGGCGACTGGCCGCGCGCGCTGGTGCTGGATCTGTGGGGCAGCGCCACGCTGCGCACCGGCGGCGAGGAGATCGCGCAGGGGCTGGCGCTGATCGGGGCCCGCCCGACCTGGGACCCCGCCACCGGGCGCGTGACCGGCATCGAGGTGCTGCCGACCGCCGTGCTGGGACGGCCGCGCGTCGACGTGACGTTCCGCATCTCCGGCCTGTTCCGCGACCTGTTTCCGGCGCAGATCGCGCTGCTCGACGCCGCGCTGCGGGCGGTGGCGCGGCGCGAGGAGACGGCGGACGAGAACCCGCTGAAGGCGGCGGGAGAAGAAGCCGCGCGCATCTTCGGCACCGCGCCGGGGGCTTATGGCGCGGGGCTGGAAGCCGGCGACATCGAGCGCGAGGCACTGGGCGCCGCCTATCTCGCAAGCGCCTCGCACGCCTATGGCGGCGCGGAGGGCGAGGCGCGTGACGCCGGTGCAGCCTTCACGGCGCGGGTGGCGGCGGCGGACCTGCTGGTGCATGGCGCCGACGATCCCGGCCGCGACCTGCTGGAGGGCGATGCCGACCTCGCCTTCATCGGCGGCTTCGCGGCGGCGGCGGAAGGGCTGGGGCGCGCGCCCGACCTCGTGGTGCTGGACACTTCCGACCCCGCGCGGCCGGCGGCGCGCCCGCTCGACCAGGCGATCGCCCGCATCGTGCGCGGACGGGTGAACCCGCGCCATGTCGGCGGGCTGCTGCGGCACGGGCCGCGCGGCGCGGCGGAGATCGCCGAGACGGTCGACCGGCTGATCGGCTTCGCCGAGGCGACGCGGGCGGTGCCGGGCCATCTGATCGACGCGCTCCACGCCGCCTATGTCGGCGACGCGGCGGTGCGCGACTTCCTCCTGCGGACCTCGCCCGAGGCGGCGCGCTTCGTCGCGGCGCGCTTCGAGGGGGCGCGGGAGAAGGGGCTCTGGCACCCGCGCCGCAACGACGTGGCGGCCGACCTCGCCCTGCTTTCCGGGGAGGCGGCGGAATGAGCGATGTCGCCCGCCTGCGGCGCGGGGCCTGCCCGAGCCTGCCGCGCCCGATGCGCACCGGTGACGGGCTGCTGGCGCGGCTGCAGCCGCGGGCGCCGCTGACCCTCGACCAACTCGGCGGGCTGGCGCGGCTTGCCCGCGAGCTCGGCAACGGCATTCTCGAGGTGACGGCGCGCGGCAAGCTGCAATTGCGCGGCCTGAGCGAGGCGAGCGCGGGGCCGCTGGCGGAGGGCGTCGGCGCGCTGGGCATCGAGATGCCCGAAGGTTTCCCTGTGGAGGTGAACGCGCTGGCGGGCCGCGACCCGGCGGAGGTTTTCGATCCGCGCCCGCTCGCGCAGGCCATCGCGCAGGCCGCCGCCGGGCTGGTGCCGCGCCTCGCGCCGAAGGTCTCCGTCGTCGTCGACGGCGGCGGGACGCTGCGGCTCGGCGAGCTGAAGGCGGATATCGGCGTGAGCGCGGGGGAGGCCGGGACGCGGCTCATCGCGCTCGCCGGCCGGCCGGTCGGGCTGGCGGCGCCGGAACAGGCCGCGGCCGTCGTGGTGGCGCTGCTGGAACGGCTCGCGGCGCGGGGGAATGCCGCCCGCATGCCCGAGCTGCTGGCGCAGGAGGGGGCCGAAGCGCTGGCCGCCTCCCTTGATCTCGCGCCGGCGGGGGCGATCTCCCGGCCCGCGCCGTCCGAGCCGGTCGGCCTTCATGCGCTGAAGGACGGCACGCTCGCGCTCGGCGTAGGGCTTGCCTTCGGGCAGGTCGCGGCGGCGGCGCTGGAAGATTTTGTGAGAGCCGCCCGCGCGGCCGGGGCGCGCCGCGTGGAGCCGGCGGCGGGGAGGGCGCTGCTGGCGACCGGCCTGACGCGCGCGGCGGCGGAGAGGCTGCGCGCGCAGGCGGGCGCGCTGGGCTTCATCACCGATCCCGCCGATCCGCGCTGCCGCGTCTTCGCCTGCGCCGGGCAGCCGGCCTGCGCCTCGGCGCGCCTTGAGACGCATGCGCTCGCCTCCACCCTGGCGCCGCTGATGAGAGGCGGGGAACTGCATGTTTCGGGCTGCGTGAAGGGCTGCGCGCACCCTGCGCCGGCGGCGCTGACCATCGTGGGACTGGACGAAGGTGCCGGTCTCGTGGTCGAAGGCACGCCGCGCGACGTTCCCGCGCGCATCGTGCCGGTGGCGGGGCTGCCCGGAGCCGTGCGTGAGTTTCTGAAGAAGGACCCGATCTGAGTGTCCATCCCGTTCGATTACGTGCGCGACGGCAACGCGATCTATGAGCGCTCCTTCGCCATCATCCGCGAGGAGGCCGAGCTTGGCCGCTTCTCGGCGGATGAGGCGGATGTGGCGGTGCGCATGATCCACGCCTGCGGGCTGGTGGAAGCGGCCTATGCCATCGACTTCTCGCCCGATCTGGTACGGGCCGCGCGCGCGGCGCTGAAGGCCGGCGCGCCGATCCTGTGCGATGCGGAGATGGTGGCGCACGGCGTCACCCGCGCCCGGCTGCCGGCGGGCAACGAGGTGATCTGCACGCTGCGCGAGCCGGCCGTGCCGGGGCTGGCGGAGCGGCTCGGCACCACGCGCTCGGCTGCCGCGCTGGAACTGTGGCGCGACCGCATGGAGGGCGCCGTCATCGCCATCGGCAACGCGCCGACGGCGCTGTTCCGGCTGCTCGAAATGCTCGATGCCGGCGTGCCGAAGCCGGCGGCGATCCTCGGCATTCCCGTCGGCTTCGTCGGTGCGGCCGAATCCAAGGACGCGCTCGCGGCGGGCGACCATGGGGTGCCCTGGCTGGTGGTGCGCGGGCGGCTGGGCGGCAGCGCCATGACGGCGGCGGCGGTGAACGCGCTGGCGAGGCCCGGCATATGAACGCGATCTCGACGGGCTCCGAACGGAGCGGGACGGGCGCCGGCCGCCTGATCGGCGTGGGCGTCGGGCCGGGCGATCCCGAACTGATGACGCTGAAGGCGGTGCGCGCGCTCGGCGAGGCCGACGTCGTCGCCTATTTCGCCAAGCAGGGCAATGCCAGCCACGCGCGGGCCATCGCCTGCGGGCATTTCCGCGCCGGGGCGCAGGAGCTGCCGCTCGGCTATCCCGTGACCACCGAGCTGCCGAAGGACGAGGCGCCCTACCGCGCCGCCATCACCGATTTCTATGAAGACGCGGCGAGGTCGGTCGCGGCGCATCTCGATGCCGGGCGGACGGTGGCGGTGCTCTCGGAGGGCGATCCGCTGTTCTACGGTTCCTACATGCACCTGCATGTGCGCCTGTCCCAGCGCTACCCGACCGAGGTGATCGCCGGCGTCACCGGCATGTCCGGCTGCTGGTCGCAGGCCGGGACACCGATCGCGCAGGGCGACGACGTGCTGAGCGTGCTGCCGGGCACGCTGCCGGAAGCCGAGCTGACGCGGCGGCTCGCCGAGGCGGACGCGGCGGTGATCATGAAGGTGGGACGCAACCTGCCGAAGATACGGCGCGCGCTCGACGCCGCCGGCCGGCTGGAACGGGCGCTCTATGTCGAGCGCGGCACGATGAACGGCAGCCATTGCGAAAGGCTGGCGGGGAGGGCGGACGTGCCGGCGCCCTATTTCGCCATCGTGCTGGTGCCGGGTTGGGGGACGCGCGGATGAGTGCGGGCAAGCTCTACGTCGTCGGCCTCGGGCCGGGAGAGGCGCGCTTCCTGACGCCGGAGGCCAGCGCGGCGCTCGGCGAGGCCGAGGCGCTCTACGGCTACGCGCCCTATCTCGACCGCGTGCCGGCGCGCGACGGGCAGGCGCGCCATGCCTCCGACAACCGCGAGGAGCTGGCGCGTGCGGGCGCGGCGCTTGCCCATGCGGCGGGCGGGGCGACGGTGGCGATGGTCTCGGGCGGCGACCCCGGCGTGTTCGCCATGGCGGCGGCGGTGATCGAGGCGATCGAGACCGGGCCGGCGGAATGGCGGGCGCTGGAACTCGCGGTGGTGCCGGGCATCACCGCTATGCTGGCGGTGGCGGCGAAGTGCGGCGCGCCGCTGGGGCACGATTTCTGCGCCATCTCGCTCTCCGACAACCTCAAGCCCTGGGACGTAATCGAGAAGCGGCTGCGCCTCGCCGCGCAGGCGGGCTTCGCCATGGCCTTCTACAACCCGGTGTCCAAGGCGCGCCCGCACCAGCTCGACACCGCCTTCGACATCCTGCGCGAGGAGCTGGCCGGCAGCGTGCCGGTGATCTTCGGGCGGGCGGTGGGGCGGCCGGACGAGCGCATGCGCGTGGTGCCGCTGACCCATGCGCGCGGCCACATGGCCGACATGGCGACCTGCATCCTGGTCGGCTCGGCGGAGACGCGGATCGTCGAGCGGCCGGGCCGGCCCTCGCTGGTCTACACGCCGCGCCGGTCGGGAGATGCCTGATGGGGCCGGCCCTTGCGAGCTGCCCGCTCAGGGGTTCGTCATGGCCGGGCTTGGCCCGAAGTCGGCAAATGCCGGCTTCGGTCGCCAGAGTGCGGAACTCGGGCAAGCCCGAGTTCCGGCCATCCACGCCTTCCTTTTCCCCGAACGCCCGGCCAAAGTCGTGGGTCCCCGGGTCAAGCCCGGGGATGACGGTCAGATGTCGGCAGGGGCGGAATGGAGAAGGCTCAAGCCGGGGATTTCGGCAGGCCGAGCCCCTGCAGCCACGCCACCGCCGCCTCCACGCTTTCCACCGTCTCGACCTCGGGGCGGGCGGGACGCGCCACCATGATGACCTCGATGCCGAGCGCGCGGGCGGCTTCCAGCTTGCCGTAGGTCGCCGCGCCGCCGCTGTTCTTCGACAGCACCGCGTCGATGCGGTGCTCCTCGAGCAGCGCCCGCTCGTCCGCCTCCGCGAAGGGGCCGCGCGCCTCGATGTAGCGGGCGTGCGGCACGGCGAGGGGCGGGGCGACGGGATCGATGCTGCGCACGAGGTAATGGTGCTGCGGGGCGGCCTCGAGCGCGCGGACCTCGTTGCGGCCGAGCGCGACCAGCACCCGGCGCGGCGCGGCGCCGAGCCTCGCCACCGCCTCCGGGATGTCGGCGGCGTCGGTCCAGACATCGCCCGGCCGGCGGGTCCAGGCGGGGCGGAGCAGGGCGAGCAGCGGCACGCCGGCGACGCGCGCGGCCTCCGCCGCGTTGCGCGAGATGACGGCGGCGAAGGGATGGGTGGCGTCGATCAGCGCCTCGATGCGCTCCGCCTTGAGATGCGCCGCCAGCCCCTCCGTGCCGCCGAAGCCGCCCGAGCGGGTGGGGGCGGGCAGGTCGAGCGGGTTGCGCGTGCGCCCGGCAAGCGACAGGCTGACCTCGTAATCGCCGCGCGCGGCAAGCGCCTGCGCCAGCGCGCGCGCCTCGGCCGTGCCGCCGAGGATGAGCAGGCGTGGGCGCGTATCGCGGTTCGGGTCGGGCAGGGTCATGCAGGGCACTGAGTCCATAGCCATCGGGCGGCGCGACGATGCGCCGGAGGCGCGCTGGTTGTCCATCGTCGGGATCGGCGAGGACGGGCTCGATGGCCTCTCGCCCGCCGCCCGCACCGCCATCGAGGCGGCGGAGGTGGTGTTCGGCGGGGCGCGGCATCTGGCGCTGGCTGGTGTGTCGGTGACGGGAACGGCGGCGAAGAGAACGGCAGTTGTGTGGCCGAGCCCGTTCGAGCGGGGGATCGAGCAGGTGCTCGCCATGCGCGGGCGGAAGGTCTGCGTTCTTGCCTCGGGCGACCCGTTCCTCCACGGCGTCGGCGCGACGCTGGCGCGCCACCTGCCGGCCGGGGAGATGCGGGTCATTCCCGCGCCGTCCTCCTACAGCCTCGCCGGTGCCCGCCTCGGCTGGCCGCTGGCGGAGACGACGTGCCTGACCGTGCATGGCCGCTCGCTCGATCTCGTCCACGCGCATCTGCATCCCGGCCGGCGGCTGCTAGTGCTGACCTCCGACGGGGCTGGGCCGGGCGAGATCGCCAGGCTGATGACCGGAAGCGGCTTCGGCGGCTCCACGCTGCACGTGCTTGAGGCGCTGGGCGGGCCGCGCGAGCGGGTGCGCTCGGCGACGGCGGCGGCGTTCGACCTCGCCGATGTCGACCCGCTCAACCTTCTGGGCATCGAGGTCGCGGCGGGGGAGGGCGCACGGATCATCGCCCGCGCGCCCGGCCTGCCGGACGACCTGTTCGAGCATGACGGGCAGCTCACAAAGCGCGAGATCCGGGCGCTGACGCTTTCCGCCCTGGCGCCGCGCCGGGGCGAGCTTCTGTGGGATATCGGCGCCGGGGCGGGGTCCGTCGGCATCGAATGGATGCTGGCCGACCCCTCGCTCGAAGCGGTCGGCATCGAGGAGCGGCCGGAGCGGGCGGCGCGGGCGCGGCGCAACGCGCAGGCGCTCGGCGTGCCGGGGCTCGCGATCGTCGAGGGCCGGGCGCCGCAGGCTCTGGCCGGCCTGCCGGTGCCCGACGTGGTGTTCATCGGCGGCGGGGCGGGCGAGCCGGGCGTGATGGACGCCGCCATCGCGGCGCTGAAGCCGGGCGGGCGGCTGGTCGTCAACGCGGTGACGCTGGAGACCGAGGCGCTGCTGATCGCCCGCCACGCGGCGCAGGGCGGCGAGCTGGTGCGCCTCTCCGTCGCCCGCGCGGCGCCGGTGGGCGGGCTCACCGGCTGGCGGCCGGCGATGCCGGTGACGCAATGGAGCTGGGCGAAGCCGGGAGGCGCGTCGTGATCGTGGCCGGCGTCGGCAGCCGTCGCGGGGTGACGGCGGAGGAGGTCTGCGCGGCGGTGCGCGGGGCGCTGGCGCGCCACGACGTGAAGCTGTGCGACATCTCGCTGATGGCGACGCCGGCGATCAAGGGCGGCGAGGCCGGCATCATCAAGGCGGCGCTCGATCTCGGGCTGCTGTTGGTGATGGTGCCGCAGGCGCAGCTGGAATCCGCCGGGGAACGGGCGGTGACGCATTCCGAGCGCGTGGTGGCGCTGATGGGCGTGCCCTCGGTGGCGGAAGCCTCGGCGCTGGCGGTGGCCGGCCGGCGCTCGACGCTGATCGGGCCGCGCTTCGTGCTGGGGCCGGTGACCTGCGCGCTGGCGCGCGAGGCTGAAAAAGGGGTGGAGACGCCGTGACCGTGCATTTCATCGGCGCCGGGCCCGGCGCGGCGGATCTGATGACGCTGCGCGGGCGCGACCTCATCGCCCGCTGCCCCGTCTGCCTCTATGCCGGCTCCATCGTGCCGCCCGAGGTGCTGGGCTGGTGCCCGGAGGGCGCGCGCATCGTCGACACGGCGCCGCTGTCGCTCGACGAGATCGAGGCGGAATTCCTTGCCGCCGACGCCGCCGGGCTCGACGTGGCGCGGCTGCAGTCCGGCGACCTGTCGATCTATTCGGCGGTGGCCGAGCAGACGCGGCGGCTGGAGCGGGCCGGGATCGCCTACACGCTCACCCCCGGCGTGCCGGCCTTTGCGGCGGCGAGCGCAGTGCTGGGACGCGAGCTGACCGTGCCGGGGCTGGTGCAGAGCGTGGTCATCACCCGGGTTTCCGGGCGGGCCTCGGCCATGCCGGAGGGCGAGACGCTGGCCGCCTTCGGCGGGACGGGCGCGACGCTCGCCATCCACCTCGCCATCCATGCGCTGGAGCAGGTGGTGCGCGAGCTGACGCCGCTCTACGGCGCCGACTGCCCGGTCGCCGTGGTGGTGGAGGCGACGCGGCCGGCCGAGCGGGTCATCGCCGGCACGCTCGGCGACATCCTTGCCAAGGTCGCGGCCGAGCCGGTGGAGCGCACGGCGCTGATCATGGCCGGGCGGGCGCTGGCGGCGGAGGATTTCCGCGAGAGCGCGCTCTACGACGCCGCCTATCAGCGCCGCTTCCGGGGGCGGGGATGAGGAGGCGCGAGATTAGCACCCGTCGAGGCGCGGGCCATGCCCGGGCACCTCGGGACGACGTGCCCCCGGGAAAGCAACGTCATCCCAAGAGCCTGACGGACACGTCCCCGAACGCCGTCATCCCCGGGCGTGTCCCGGGGGTCCACGACTTTGCCACCGCTTCTACCCGGCCGATAGGCGTGGATGGCCGGGACAAGCCCGGCCATGACGGCGCCTTTGTCACAGCCGCTGAGACCTTGCCGCCGGCCTCGAAGGATGTAGCCGCTGGAGCCATTTCATGACCGCGCGCGGCTTCATCATCGCGGCGCCGCGCTCGGGGTCGGGCAAGACGACGGTGACGCTCGGGCTCGCCTCGGCCTTCGCGGCGCGAGGCGTCGGCGTGCGCGCGGTGAAGTCCGGGCCGGACTATATCGACCCCGCCTTCCATGCCGCCGCCACGGGCCGGCCGGGGCTGAACCTCGACAGCTTCGCCATGCCGCCCGTGCTGATCGACGCGCTGGCGGCGGAGGCGGCGGAGAGCGCCGATCTCGTCATCGTCGAAGCGTCGATGGGGCTGTTCGACGGCATCGTCGGCGAGCCGGGGCGGACGGGGGCGGCGGCGGACCTCGCGGCGCGGCTCGGCCTGCCGGTGGTGCTGGTGCTCGACATTTCCGGCCAATCGCAATCGGCCGCCGCCGTGGTGCGGGGCTTCGCGACGCACGATCCCGACGTGCGGATCGCCGGGGTGATCCTCAACAAGGTGGCGAGCGAGCGCCACCGCGCGCAGGCGGGCGAGGCGATCGCCGCGCTGGGTATCCAGATATTGGGCAGTCTGCCGCGTGAGGGGGCGGTGAGCCTGCCGGAGCGGCATCTCGGCCTCGTGCAGGCCGCCGAGCATCCCGAGCTTGCCGGGCAGCTCGCCGCGCTGGCGGAGCGGGCGGAGCGGCACATCGACCTCGACGCGCTGGCGGGGATCGCCGTGCCGATGATGCCCGCCGGAGGGCCGGCGCCGCTGGCGCTGCCGCCGCCCGGCCAGCGCATCGCGCTCGCCAGCGACGTCGCCTTCTCCTTCGCCTATGAGCATCTGGTCGCCGGCTGGCGGCGGGCGGGGGCGGAAATCCTGCCATTCTCGCCGCTCGCCGACGAGGCGCCGGCGGCGGACGCCGACGCCTGCTGGCTGCCGGGCGGCTATCCCGAGCTGCATGCCGGCACGCTGGCGAGCGCCGCGCAGTTCCTCGACGGGGTGCGGGATTTCGCGCGGACGCGGCCGGTGCATGGGGAGTGCGGCGGCTTCATGGTGCTGGGCGAGGCGATCGAGGATGCCGAGGGCGTGCCGCACCGCATGCTCGGCCTGCTCGGCCACGCCACCAGCTTCGCCCGGCGAAAGCTCAATCTCGGCTACCGGCGGGCGGCGACGCTGGCGGCCTCGCCGATCGGCCCGGCGGGCACGCAGCTGCGCGGCCACGAGTTCCATTATGCCAGCGTCACACAGCAGGGCGACGATGCGCCGCTTGTCGAATTGAGCGACGGACAGGGTAAGGGAATAGGACCAGCCGGGAGCCGCCGCGGGCGGGTCTCGGGAACCTTCTTCCACGTCATCGCCGTTGAACAAGCCGAACTGGAGTGAACCATGAACGCCTATCGCCGCTTCCTCGTCCTGCTGGCCGGCCTGATGGGAGCAGCGGGGGTGGCCGCGGCGGCGGCCGGGGCGCATGTGAACCCCGACCCGAACCTCGCCACCGCCGCCAGCTTCCTGATGCTCGGCGCGGCGGCGGTTATCGGCGCCTGCGCGCTGGCCACGGCGCGGGGGCAGGGCTGGTCCTTCGCGACGGCGGGCGGGGGAATCATCGCCCTGGGCACGCTGCTTTTCAGCGGCACGCTGGCCGGGCGGGTGCTCTGGGACGTGGTTCTTTTTCCTATGGCCGCGCCGATCGGCGGGACTATGCTGATCGTCGGATGGCTGGTCCTGGGACTGGCGGCGTTCGAGCGGGGGAGCCGCGCCGGCTGAAGTTGGCCAGAAGGTTGCATCAAACGAGAACGGTATTCGCGAGAACGGCACCCGCCACCCGGCCGGGCCGGGGGCGGCAGCCGCAACGGGAGCACTAGCTGCACATGTCAGTCGAGGTCGAAGAGAAGATGCTGGACAAGCCGGAGACCGTCGCGCGCCCGGCAGCGGGCGGGAGCGGGGACGACGTCGCCCAGTTCCGCGCGGCGGTGATCTCCAAGCTCACCTATGCGGTGGGCAAGAACCCGGCGGCGGCGAGCGATCGCGACTGGTTCCTCGCCACCGCCTTCGCCACCCGCGACCGGATCGTCGACCGCTGGATCACCTCGACCCGCCAGACCTATTCGGAAGGCCGCAAGCGGGTCTACTACCTCTCGCTGGAGTTCCTCATCGGGCGGCTGCTGTTCGACGCGCTGACCAATCTGGAGATGCTGGAGACGGCGCGCTCGGCGCTGGGCGACCTCGGCGTCGACCTCGACCGGCTGCGGCAGGTGGAGCCGGACGCGGCGCTGGGCAATGGCGGCCTCGGGCGCCTCGCCGCCTGCTTCATGGACAGCATGGCGACGCTCTCCATCGCCGCCTATGGCTACGGCATCCGCTACGACCACGGCCTGTTCCGCCAGAGGATCAAGAACGGCTGGCAGCAGGAATATCCCGAGGACTGGCTGTCCTTCGGCAATCCGTGGGAATTCGAGCGCCCCGAGGTCTATTACGATATCGGCTTCGGCGGCTCGGTGGAGGCGCTCCCGATGGGGGGCGACCGCAAGAAGCAGGTCTGGCATCCCGCCGAGACGGTGGAGGCGGTGGCCTATGACACGCCCATCGTCGGCTGGCGCGGCCACCATGTGAACACGCTGCGCCTGTGGTCGGCCCGCGCCGCCGACCCGCTGCGGCTCGACGCCTTCAACCAGGGCGACCATGTCGGCGCGCTGGCCGACCAGGTGAAGGCCGAGGCGATCTCCAAGGTGCTCTACCCGAGCGACGCGACGCCGGCTGGGCAGGAGCTGCGCCTGCGGCAGGAATACTTCTTCACCGCCGCCTCGCTGCGCGACCTGATCCGCCGCCATATCGACAGCTTCGGCGACGTGCGCTCGCTGCCCGACAAGGTGTCGATCCAGCTCAACGACACGCATCCTTCCATCGCCGTCGCCGAGCTGATGCGCACCCTGCTCGACGAGCACGACATCGAGTGGGACGAGGCGTTCGACATCACCGTGCGCACCATCTCCTACACCAACCACACGCTCCTGCCCGAGGCGCTGGAGACCTGGCCGGTGCCGCTGATGGAGCGCGTGCTGCCGCGCCACATGCAGATCATCTACCTGCTCAACGCCAAGCATCTGGAGAAGGTGCGCGCCGAGTTCCCCGGCGACGACGCGCTGGCCAGCTCCGTGTCGCTGATCCAGGAGGATCACGGCCGGCGCGTGCGCATGGGCAATCTCGCCTTCCTCGGCTCGCACTCGATCAACGGCGTCGCGGCGCTGCACAGTGAGCTGATGAAGACCACGGTCTTCAAGGATTTCTACCGGCTGTTCCCCGACCGGATGAACAACAAGACCAACGGCATCACCTTCCGCCGCTGGCTCTACCAGGCCAATCCCGGCCTCACCAGCCTGCTGGTCGATGTGTGCGGGCCGGAGGTGCTGGACGACGCCTCGCAGCTCAAGAAGCTGGAAGCCTTCGCGGGCGATTCCTCGCTGCACGACCGGCTGGCCGCCGTGCGCCGGCAGAACAAGGTGGCGCTGGCGCGGATCATCCGTGACCGGCTCGACATCAAGGTCAATCCGGGCGCGCTGTTCGACGTCCAGATCAAGCGCATCCACGAATACAAGCGCCAGCTCCTGAACGTGCTGGAGACGATCGCGCTCTACGACTCCATGCGCGCCAACCCGACCCGGAACTGGGCGCCGCGGGTGAAGATCTTCTCCGGCAAGGCGGCGGCGAGCTACCAGATGGCCAAGCTCATCATCAAGCTCGCCAACGACGTGGCCCGCGTGGTCAACGACGACCCGACCGTGCGCGACCTGCTGAAGGTGGTGTTCCTGCCGAACTACAATGTCAGCCTCGCCGAGAGCATCATCCCGGCGGCGGACCTGTCGGAGCAGATCTCCACCGCCGGCATGGAAGCCTCCGGCACCGGCAACATGAAGATGGCGCTCAACGGCGCGCTGACCATCGGCACGCTCGACGGCGCCAATGTCGAGATCAAGGAGCATGTCGGCGACGACAACATCTTCATCTTCGGCCTGACCGCCGAGGAAGTGGAGGAGCGCCGCCGCAACGGCATCGACGAGGCGGGCGCGATCCGCGACTCCCACCACCTCGGCGAGGTGCTGGACGCGGTGGGCTCGGGCGTGTTCTCGCCCGATGAGCCCGACCGCTTCCGGCCGCTGGTCGATGCGCTGCGCCACCATGACTACTTCCTCGTGACGGCGGATTTCGACGCCTATTGGGACGCCCAGCGCGAGGTCGACGCGCGCTGGAACGACCGGGCGGCGTGGTGGACCTCGAGCGCGATCAACACCGCCAATATGGGCTGGTTCTCCTCCGACCGGACGATCACCGAATACGCCACCGAGATCTGGAACGTGCCGGTGCGGCCCGTCCGCTGACGCCGACGAGCCGGGCGGCGCCTCGCCCGGCTCCGCCTCCGCCGTGCCTTCCGGAATCGTCCTGACGCGTGGATGTTGTTTTGGCAGTAGAGGAACCTTTCCTGCGTCGTTATCGTGGACCCGATGGTCCGACACAGGAAGGATTGGTCGTGATGTTCGCGTGGCAGGCGCCCGACCGGGAGGTCGACGCACTCGTTGGGGGCCGCCACAACGATCCTTTCGCCCTGCTCGGGCCGCATGAGAGCCCGGACGGCCTCGTCATCCGCGCCTTCGTTCCCCATGCCGGCACGCTGGAGGCCATCGAGGCCGACGGCTCGGTCATCGCCGAGCTGGGCCGCCGGCACGATGCCGGCTTCTTCGAGGGGCTGGTGCCCGGCCGTCCCGCCTGGGCGCGCTATTGCCTGCGCGCCCGCAACGAGGGCGGCGAATGGGTGCTGCACGATCCCTATTCCTTCGGCCCGGCGCTGGGGCCGATGGACGACTATCTCCTCGTCGAGGGCACGCACCGCCAGCTCTACGAGCGGCTCGGCGCGCATCCTTGCGAGCATGAGGGCGTGGTCGGCGTGCGCTTCGCGGTGTGGGCGCCGAACGCCTCGCGCGTCTCCGTGGTGGGCGACTTCAACCAGTGGGACGGTCGCCGGCACCAGATGCGCAAGCGCGTCGACAGCGGGCTGTGGGAGATCTTCGCGCCGGAGGTGGGCGAGGGGACGATCTACAAATACGAGATCGTCGCCGCCGACGGGCGCCTGCTGCCGCTGAAGGCCGACCCCTTCGGCTTCGCCGGCGAGATGCGCCCGGCGACCGGCTCGGTGGTGGCGCGCACCGACAATTTCGTCTGGCACGACGAGGCGCACGTCGCCGCCCGCGACAGCGGGGAGGCGCGCCGGCGGCCGATGGCGACCTACGAGGTGCATCTCGGCTCCTGGCGGCGGGGCGAATGGAACCGCTTCCTGACCTATGACGAGCTGGCCGACCAGCTCGTTCCCTATGCCGCCTGGATGGGCTTCACCCATATCGAGCTGCTGCCGGTCTCCGAGCACCCGCTCGACCAGAGCTGGGGCTACCAGCCGATCGGCCTGTTCGCGCCGACCAGCCGCTTCGGCGACCCGGCCGGCTTCGCGCGCTTCGTCGACCGGGCGCATCAGGCGGGGCTGTCGGTGATCCTCGACTGGGTGCCGGCGCATTTCCCGACCGACATCCACGGCCTCGCGCATTTCGACGGCACCGCTCTCTACGAGCATCCGGACCCGCGGCGCGGATTTCATCCCGACTGGAATACGGCGATCTACGACTTCGGCCGGCGCGAAGTCGCCAATATGCTGATCGCCAACGCGCTGTACTGGCTCGACCGTTTCCACATCGACGGGCTGCGCGTGGATGCGGTGGCCTCGATGCTCTACCTGAACTACTCGCGCAAGGAAGGCGAATGGGCGCCGAACCCGGACGGCTCCAACGACAACAAGGATGCCGTCGCCTTCCTGCGCCGCGCCAACGAGACCATCTATGCCGCGCATCCCGGCACGGTGGTGATCGCCGAGGAATCCACCTCCTGGGCCGGTGTCTCGCATCCCGTCTATGCCGGCGGGCTCGGCTTCGGCTTCAAGTGGAACATGGGCTGGATGCACGACACGCTCGACTACATGTCGACGGAATCGGTCTACCGCCCCTGGCACCACGACAAGATCACCTTCGGCATCACCTACGCCTTCTCGGAGAACTTCGTGCTGCCGCTCTCCCATGACGAGGTGGTGCACGGGAAGGGCACGGTCTTCAGCCGCCTGCCGGGGGACGACTGGCAGCGCTTCGCCACCCAGCGCGCCTATTACGCGATGATGTGGGCCTATCCCGGCAAGAAGCTGCTGTTCATGGGCCAGGAATTCGCCCAGCGTCGGGAGTGGAGCGAGGAGCGCTCGCTCGACTGGCACCTCCTCGAGATGGGCCCGCACCATCGCGGCATGCAGCTTCTGGTGCGCGACCTGAACCATCTGTACCGCGACGAGGTTTCCCTGCACGCGCGGGACTGCGAGCCCGAAGGCTTTCGCTGGATCGTCGTCGACGACAAGAACCAGTCGGTGTTCGCCTGGCTCCGTCTCGGCCCGGATGGCGAGCCGCCGGTGGCGATGGTCTCCAACCTGACCCCGGTGCCGCGCGAGCACTACCGGCTCGGCCTGCCCCATGCGGGCGTGTGGCGGGAGATCATGAACACGGACGCGGAGAACTACGGCGGCTCCGGCATGGGCAATCTCGGCGCGGTGACGGCCGGCGAGGAGCCGGCGCACGGGCAGCGGGCGAGCGCCCATATTGTGTTACCGCCGCTCGCCACGCTTTACTTCAGGTGGGAACCGGACGCGCCGACGCCGCAGGGCGGGGCGACGTCGCGGCAATAGGACCTCAGGGAGACAACGCCAAATGGCAAGGCCGACGATCCAGAATGCTCCATTGGCCCGCTCGGCCATGGCCTATGTCCTCGCCGGTGGCCGCGGCAGTCGCCTGATGGAGCTGACGGACCGCCGTGCCAAGCCCGCCGTCTATTTCGGCGGCAAGTCGCGCATCATCGACTTCGCGCTCTCCAACGCCATCAATTCCGGCATCCGCCGCATCGGCGTGGCCACGCAGTACCAGGCCCACAGCCTGATCCGCCACCTCCAGCGCGGCTGGAACTTCCTTCGCCACGAGCGCAACGAGAGCTTCGACGTCCTGCCCGCCAGCCAGCGCGTCTCCGAGACCATGTGGTACCTCGGCACGGCGGACGCGGTGTACCAGAACCTCGACATCATCGAGGCCTACGACACCCGCCACATCATCATCCTGGCCGGGGACCACATCTACAAGCAGGACTACGAGATCATGCTCCAGCAGCACGTCGACCAGGGGGCCGACGTGACGGTGGGCTGCCTGGAGGTGCCGCGCGCGGAGGCGAGTGCTTTCGGCGTCATGCATGTCGACGCGCAGGACAACATCATCTCCTTCCTGGAGAAGCCGAAGGACCCGCCGCCGATGCCCGGCAAGCCGGACAAGGCGCTGGCCTCGATGGGCATTTATGTGTTCGAGACCAAGTTCCTGATCGACCAGCTGCGCCGCGACGCCGCCGACCCGCTCTCGACGCATGATTTCGGCAAGGACATCATTCCCTACCTCGTCAAGCACGGGAAGGCGGTGGCGCACCACTTCTCGCGCTCCTGCGTGCGCTCCGACCAGGAGACGGCGCCCTACTGGCGCGACGTGGGGACGGTCGACGCCTATTGGGAGGCGAATATCGACCTCACCGGCGTGGTGCCCGAACTCGATCTCTATGACCGCGACTGGCCGATCTGGACCTATGCCGAGATCACCCCGCCGGCGAAGTTCGTGCACGACGACGAGGGCCGGCGCGGGCAGGCGATCTCCTCGCTGGTGTCGGGCGGCTGCATCATCTCCGGCTCCTCGCTGCGCCGGGCGCTGCTGTTCACGGGGGTGCGGATCAATTCCTACGGTTCGATCGAGAACGGCGTCATCCTGCCCTATGTCGAGATCGGCCGCTCGGCGCGGCTGAAGAACGTGGTGATCGATTCCCATGTGCGCATTCCCGAGGGGCTCGTCGTCGGTGAGGACCCGGAACTCGATGCCCGGCGTTTCCGCCGGACGGAGAAGGGTATCTGCCTCATCACCCAGGCGATGATCGACCGGCTGCCAGCCTAGCGTTCGCCGCCTTCCGCATCTCCGGGACGGATCATCCGGGCGACAAGAAAGCGGCTTAGGTTCAGGATGTTGGGCAGTTTGCGCGAGTCGCCCGCCTGGCGCGGAACGTGCAGGTGCTTGTTGTCTGGGCTCGGGATCGGGGCGTGTCTTCCTTGAAGGTTCTTTCGGTCGTTTCGGAGATTTTCCCGCTGGTGAAGACCGGCGGGCTGGCGGATGTCGCCGGGGCGCTGCCGGCGGCGCTGGCGCCGCACGGCGTCGAGATGCGCACGCTGATCCCCGGCTATCCCGCGGTGAAGGCGGCGCTCGGCAAGGGCGAGAGCGTGCACCGCTTCGACCACCTGTTCGGCGGGCCGGCGCAGCTCATCGCCGGCCGGGCGGGCGGGCTCGACCTCTTCGTCATCGACGCGCCGCATTTCTATGACCGCCCCGGCGGGCCCTATGTCGGGCCGAACGGGATCGACTGGCCGGACAACGCCCAGCGCTTCGCCGCGCTCGGCGTCGTGGCCTCCGGCCTCGGCCTCGGGCTGGTGCCGGGATTCGTGCCGGACGTGGTGCACGCCCATGACTGGCAGGCGGGCCTCGCGCCGGCCTATCTCCACTATTCCGGCACGCGGCGGCCGGGAACGGTGATGACGATCCACAACATCGCCTTCCAGGGCCAGTTTCCCGCCCATGTGGCGACGATGCTGGGCCTGCCGGCGAATGCCTTCGCGATCGACGGCATCGAATATTACGGCATGGTCGGCTACCTGAAGGCGGGCCTCCAGCTCGCCGACCGCATCACCACCGTCTCGCCCGGCTATGCCGGGGAAATCCTGCTGCCGGAGGGCGGCATGGGGCTCGACGGCCTGCTGCAGGCGCGCAGCCACGTGGTCTCCGGCATTCTCAACGGGCTCGACGACGAGACCTGGAACCCGGCCGCCGACGCGCTGATCGCCGCCCCCTTCGACGTGAAGACGCTGAAGGCGCGGGCCGCCAACAAGGTGGCGCTGAAGGTCGATTTCGGCCTCGACCCGGACCCCGGCGCGCTGCTGTTCGGCGTGGTGAGCCGGCTGTCCTGGCAGAAGGGGCTGGACCTGCTGGCCGACAGCCTCGGCACGCTGCTCGATCTCGGCGCGCAGCTCGTGCTGCTGGGCTCCGGCGACGCGGACCTCGCCGGGCGCTTCGCCGGCGCGGCGCGCAGCCATCCCGGCCGGATCGGCGTGCGGCTCGGCTATGACGAGGCGGTGGCGCACCGCATCCAGGCGGGATCGGACGTGCTCATCGTGCCCTCGCGCTTCGAGCCCTGCGGCCTCACCCAGCTTTCGGCGCTGCGCTACGGGGCGCTGCCGCTGGTGGCGCGCGTCGGCGGGCTCGCCGACACGGTGATCGACGTGAACGAGATGGCCCGTACCTCCGGCGTCGGCACGGGGGTGCAGTTCTCGCCCGTCACCGCGCCGGCGCTCCAGCTCGCGCTCAAGCGCGTCGCCGGGCTGTGGCAGGACAAGGCGCTGTGGAAGAAGCTGCAGCGCAACGCCATGACCACGGACGTCTCCTGGGAGCGCGCGGCCAAGCAGTATGACACGCTGTTCCGCCAGCTCGCGGCGGAGCGGACGGGGTGAGCGACTGGCGCGTCTCGACCGGCCGGCCCGAGCCGCTCGGCGTCACGGCGGACGCGACGGGCGTCAATGTCGCGGTGTTCTCCGCCCATGCGGAGCGGATCGAATTCTGCCTCTTCGACGCGGCGGGTAACGCCGAGATCGCCCGTATCGCGCTGCCGGACCGCACCGGCGACGTGTTCCACGGCCATATTGCGGGCGTGCCGGCCGGCGCGCGCTACGGCCTGCGGGCGGCGGGGCCGTGGGCGCCGGAGAGGGGGCACCGCTTCAACCCCTGCAAGCTGCTGGTGGACCCCTATGCCAGCCGGCTCGACCGCCCGTTCCGGCTCGATCCGAGCCTGTTCGACGCCCGCGCCAAGGGGGCGGAGCGGGACGAGGTGGACAGCGCGGCGGCGGTGCCGAAAGCCATCGTCGCGGCGGGCGAGCCGGCGCCGCGGCGGGCGTCGCCGTTCCGCTGGGGCGCCGAGGTGTTCTACGAGCTGCATGTGCGCGGCTTCACCCGGCGCCATGAGGGGCTGCCGCTCGCCATGCGCGGCACCTTCGCCGCGCTGGCCGAGGCGCCGGCGCTGGAGCACCTGACGCGGCTCGGCATCACCACGGTCGAGCTGATGCCGGCCATGGCGTGGATCGACGAGCGGCACCTGCCGCCGCTGGGGCTCTCGAACTACTGGGGCTACAACCCGATCGTGTTCGGCGCGCCGGACCCGCGCCTCGCACCGGGCGGCTTCGAGGAGGTGGCGCGGGCGATCGAGGCGCTGCACGGGGCGGGCATCAAGGTGGTGCTCGACGTGGTGCTGAACCACAGCGGCGAGAGCGACGAATTCGGCCCGACGGTGAGCCTGCGCGGGCTCGACAACGCGACCTATTACCGGCACGCGAAGGATGATGCCGGCCGCCTCGTCAACGATGCCGGCACCGGCAACACGCTGGCGCTGGAACGCGCGCCGGTGCTGCGGCTCGGCATGGACATGCTGCGGCGCTGGGCGGCGCTGGGGCTCGACGGCTTCCGCTTCGACCTTGCCGCGACGCTGGGCCGGCGGGCCGACGGCTTCGACCCCGAGGCGCCCTTCCTCGCCGCGCTCCAGCAGGACCCGGCGCTGCGCGAACTGGCGCTGATCGCCGAGCCGTGGGACGTGGGGCCGGGCGGCTATCAGGTCGGGCGGTTCCCGCCGGAATGGGGCGAGTGGAACGACCGTTTCCGCGACGCGGCGCGGCATTTCTGGCGCGGCGATGCCGGGCGGGTGGGGGAGCTGGCGACGCGGCTCGCCGGCTCGGCGGACATCTTCGCCGCGCGGCGGCGGCCGCTCTCGCGCGGCATCAACTTCGTCACCGCCCATGACGGCTTCACGCTCGCCGACCTCGTTTCCTTCGACGGAAAGCACAACGAGGCCAATGGCGAGGCCAACCGCGACGGCACCGACGCCAATGCGAGCTGGAACCACGGCGTCGAGGGGCCGAGCGACGATCCGGCCGTGCAGGAGGCGCGGCGGGCCGACATGCGGGCGCTGCTGGCGACGCTGCTGGCGGCGCGCGGCACGCCCATGCTCACCATGGGCGACGAGTGCGGGCGCTCGCAGGGGGGCAACAACAACGCCTATGCGCAGGACAACGCGCTGACCTGGCTCGACTGGTCGGCCATGGATGAGAATCTCGCCGCCTTCACCGCGCGGCTGGTGCGGCTGCGCCTCGCCCATCCCGCGCTCCGGCGCGAGGCGCCGCTGACCGGACGGCCGGTCGACGCGAGCGGCTTTCCCGATGTCGACTGGCGCGCCCCCGATGGCGGGCCGGTGCCGTGGGACGAGGCGGAAAACCGGGCGCTGGTGGCGGTCTTCTACGCCCCGGCCGAGGGCGAGGCGCCGGCGGACCGCGTGAGCGTGGCGCTGAACGCTTCCGCCGAGGCGCGGCCGCTGGTGCCGCCGGCCTCGCGCGAGGGATTCCGCTGGCGGGTGGCGGCCGACAGCGCGCGGCCGGAGGCGGACGGCACCGGCGAGACGTTCGAGCTCGCCGCGCATTCCGCGCTCATCCTCGTCGAGGAAGCGGCGCCCGACGCGCCGCGCCGGGCCGGCGATCCCGCGCTGTTGCAGCGGCTCGCGGCGGCGGCGGGCATCGACGCGGAATGGTGGGAGGTGAACGGCACCCGCCGGGAGGTGGGCGACGACACCAAGCGCGCGCTCCTCGCCGCGCTGCGCCTGCCGGCCGGCGGCGACGGGGAGGCGCGCGACAGCCTCGCGCGGCTTTCCGGGCAGCGCTTCGGCCGCGACGTGCCTTTCGCCCGCGTGCTGCGGAGCGGCGGTTCCCGGCGGCTGACGCTGGCGGGGACGGCGGCGCAGGCACCGCGCCGGCTCGACCTCGCGCTGCGTCTGGAGGACGGGAGCACGGTGGAGCTGGCGGTGCGGCCCGAGGACGGCCTCCGCCGCGAGGTGGAGCGGCCGGACGGGCGTCTGGCAGCGATCCGCGAGATCGAGCTGCCGGAGCTGCCGGCGGGGCGGCACACGCTCGTCCTCGGAGAGAGCGAATGCCGGCTCACCGTCGCGCCGCCGGCCTGCTACCTGCCGCCGGAACTGGCGGCGGGCGGGAGGCTGTCGGGCATCGGCACCCATCTCTACACGCTGCGGCGGGGGACGCACGACCAGGGCATCGGCGATTTCACGGCGCTGGGGGAACTGGGCGTGCTGACGGCACAGGCGGGAGCGGATGTGCTCGGCCTCAACCCGCTGCACGCGCTCTTTGCGGATGACCGCGAGCGGGCGAGCCCCTATTCCCCCTCCGACCGGCGCTTCCTCGATCCGATCTATATCGACGTCGCCGCGCTGGGCGCCGGGATGGGCCCCTTCGCCGGCTTCGCGACCGGGGGCGCGGTCGATTATTCCGGCGTCTGGGCGGCGAAGGAGACGGCGCTGGCCGCGGCCTTCGCGGTCTTCGAGGCGGCGCCCAACCCGGATTTCGACCGCTTCGTCGCCGAGGGCGGGGCGCTGCTGGAGCGCTTCGCCATCCATCAGGCCATCGCCGCCGCGCATCCGCGCCGGAACTGGCGCGACTGGCCGGACGGGCTGGACGATGCCGACGGGTTGGCGGTGAAGGCCTTCGCCCGCGCGCACCCGCAGCCGGTGCGCTTCGCGCTGTGGCAGCAATGGGTGGCTGACCGGCAGCTCGCGGCGGCGGCCGGCAAGGCGCGGGAGGCGGGGCTCTCGCTCGGGCTCTACCGCGACCTCGCGGTGGGCACGGCGCCGGACGGGGCCGAGGCGTGGTCGGAAGCGGCCATGCTGATGCCGGGGGTGAATATCGGCGCGCCGCCCGATCCGCTGGGCCCGGAGGGGCAGAACTGGAACCTGCCGCCCTTCGATCCGCTCGCCCTGCAGCGCGGCGGCTATAGGCGCTTCGGCCGGCTGCTCGCGGCGAACATGCGCCATGCCGGGGCACTGCGGATCGACCATGTGATGGGGCTGCGCCGGCTGTTCCTCATTCCATATGGGGCGAGCGGGGCAGAGGGCAGCTATCTCGCCATGCCCTTCGAGGACCTCGCCGGGCAGGTGGCGCTGGAAAGCGCGCGGGCGAAATGCGTGGTCGTGGGCGAGGACCTCGGCACCGTGCCCTTCGGCATGCGCGACCAGCTCGCCGCCGAGCGCATGCTTTCCTACCGGGTGCTGTGGTTCGAGCGGCAGGGCGACGACTTCGCGCCGCCGGCTGCCTATCCCGCGCTGGCGGCGGCGTGCGTGTCGACCCACGACCTGCCGACGCTCGCCGGCTGGTGGGAGGGGGCGGATCTGAAGGAGCGCCGGACGCTTGGGCTGGAGGACGAGCAGTCCTACGCGCGGGCGCTGGCGGAACGGGCGCGCGAGCGCGAACGGCTGGGCGCGGCGCTGCTGAGCGAGGGGCTCATCGCCGCGCTGCCGGCGGCGGATGCGCCGCTCGACGACGCCTTCCTCGCCGCCGTGCACGGCTATATCGCCCGCACTCCCTCCATGCTGGCGCTGGCCCAGCTCGACGACCTGGCGGGGGAGGAGGTGGCGGTGAACCTGCCGGGCACCGACCGCGAGCGGCCGAACTGGCGGCGCCGGCTGGCCCGGCCGGTGGCCGAGGTGATGGCGAGCCCGCGCGCGCAGGCCGCGCTCGCCGCCATGGCGGGCGAACGCGGCCTGCATTCCTGAAGAACGGCTCCGCCCTTCGCATGGCGGGAGCGGCGCCGAAGAGCCGCGCCGCGCGTCCCGTCAGGTGGGACGCACGGCGCGGGGTGAACGCGGTTACGGCGTGGAAGGGGTGGTCGAGGGCGATCCGCCCGGGGCCGGGGCCGGCGGGGTGGTGGTCTCGGGCGCCGGAGACGGAGCGGAGGGCGGCGTCGTGGCCGAGGAGTCGGGAGCGGCGGCCGGCGGTGTCGCGGGCTCCGAGGCGGCGGGCGGCGTCGGATTTTCCGTGGTCTGGGTCGTCATTCGTCCCGAATACTGGACGGCCGCATAGGCCGCGAGGATGAGGACGATGGCGGCGATGATCAGGACAGTGGTGCGGCTCATGAGGCGCATCTCCGGCTGGCGCTCGGCTCAAGGGCGGCATGTGAAGGAGATGTGCCCCGGTCCGTTGCGTCTGAGGGGCGGGAACGGGGACGCGCCAACGGGCCGGAAACAGGTGCCGGCACCGATGTCGAACTGGAACCTTTCCACTCCCGCGCGCCCAAGAACGGCAATCTGTTCCCCTCGTGCAGATTCCCGTTGTTCCAACGCCCCGATTAGACGAAAGTTCCGAAATCCGTCGGTCTTGCCGCCGGGGGGCACATGATGAAGCCGCGAAAAGCGGCCGCGCCTGTCGTTACGGCAGGCCAGCAAGGGAGGGGACGAACATGCCGCAGGCCGACTTCGACGTCGTAACGCTTTCGCCTTCCACCGTGCGTGTGATGCATCGCGTCGCCCACCATATCTACGAGTTCTCGGTGGTGGATGACGGCTGTGGCCGGCGCGTGGTCAGCCGTGGCCCGCAGATCACCTTCGGCAAGGATTGCGACATTCCGGCCTGGGACCTGGTGGGGGCCGCCGAACAGGTGGCGGCCGACACGGCCCGACAGACCGGCATGATCGACTGAGCCCGACCGGCTGACGGACGGACCTCCGGGACGGTGACGTCCCGGCCTCACGACATTCCCCGATGACAGGCCCGTACCCCGTGGCACGGGGCGAATGCACGTGCCGACGCGCGGCCCGCGAGGCAGCCGTGCCGACGTCCCCGCGCGCCGCATCCACGCTGGTATCCCACGGCCAATCATGTATATGGAAGAATACATGTATATGGGCGGATATACGATCCAGGGAGCCACGCCATGTTGTTTCGTCGCCATTTCCTCCGCCGCGCCGCGGCCGCCTTTGCCCTCGCGGCGCTTGCCGGCGCGCCCTTCGTGCCCGCCGCGGTGCGCGCGCAGGAGACCACGCCGACCGTCTTCGCCGCCGCGAGCCTGACCAACGCCTTCCAGGACATCGGCAAGCTCTACAAGGAGAAGACGGCCAAGGACGTGACCTTCTCCTTCGCCGCTTCCTCGGCGCTGGCCAAGCAGCTCGAGGCCGGCGCGCCCGCCGCGATCTTCGCTTCCGCCGACAACAAGTGGATGGACTACGCCGAGGGCAAGAACCTGACGCTGAAGGCCACCCGCGTGACCCCGATCGGGAACAGTCTCGTGCTGATCATGCCGGCCGACAAGGCGAAGGACGTGACCATCGACAAGTCCTTCGACTGGCTCGCCTTCCTCGGCGCCGACGGCAAGATCGCCACCGGCATCACCGACAGCGTGCCGATCGGCATCTACGCCAAGACCGCGCTCACCAATCTCGGGCAGTGGGACAAGGTGCGCGAGCGCATCGTCGGCGCGGAGAGCGTGCGCGCGGCGCTGGCGCTGGTCGAGCGCGGCGAGGCGACCGCCGGCATCGTCTATTCCACGGACGCCGCCGTCGCCAAGAACGTGAAGGTGGTCGCGACCTTCCCGGCCGACAGCCACCCGCCGGTCGAATATCCGTTCGAGATCGTGAAGGGCCAGGACAACCCGGCGACCAAGGCGTTCTTCGATTTCCTCGTCGGGCCGGACGCCAAGGCGATCTACGCAAAGTACGGCTTCGTGGTGAAGTGACGGCCTCCTTTTGGGAGGCCGAGCGGCTTGAGCCATGTGCGTGCTTCGAGGCCGGCCTTCCGGCCGGCACCTCAGCATGACGCAGGTTTGTCGGAGCCAGAGAACCACGTCATCCTGAGGCGCTCGCGCCGCGGGCCTCGAAGGATGCTCGATTTCAAAGCGATGGATATGCTCACGCCCGAGGAATGGACCGCGGTCTATCTCAGCCTGAAGGTGGCCTTCTGGGCGACCTTCTGGAGCCTGCCCTTCGCCGTGCTGATGGCGTGGGTGCTGGCCCGCGTGCGCTTTCCCGGCAAGGGGCTGCTCGACGGCCTCGTCTATCTCCCCCTCGTGCTGCCGAAGGTCGTGGTCGGCTATCTGCTGCTGCTGACCCTCGGCGCGCGGGGCTTCATCGGGCAGTATCTGGACGCCTGGTTCGGCATCAAGCTGATCTTCACCACGGCCGGCGCCACGGTGGCGGCGGCCGTGGTGAGCTTTCCGCTCACCGTGAACGCCATCCGCCTGGCGCTGGAGGCGGTGGACCGGGGGCTGGAGACGGCGGCGCGCACGCTCGGCGCCTCGCGCCTCGACGTCTTCTTCTCGGTGACGCTGCCGCTGATGCTGCCGGGCATCCTCTCCGGCGCGCTGCTCGCCATCGCCTCGGCGCTGGGCGAGTTCGGCGCCACCATCACCTTCGTCTCCAATGTCGAGGGGCAGACGCGGACCATCCCGCTCGCCATCTACAGCGCCACCCACATGCCGGACGGCGACGCCATGGCGCTGCGGCTGACCGTCGTCTCCATCCTCCTCGCGCTCGGCGCGCTGCTGCTGGCGAACCTCGTCGACCGGCGCATCCGGACCCTGATCGGGCGGGTGTGAGGGAACGGGCATGATCGAGATCGACATCCGCCTCGCCCGTCCGGGCGGCTTCGCGCTGGAGAGCGCCTTCACCGCGCCGGGCGCCGGCGTCACGGCGCTGTTCGGGCGTTCGGGCGCCGGCAAGACGACCATCATCCAGGCGGTGGCGGGCGTCGTGCGGCCGGACGCCGGGCGCATCGCCGTGGGCGGCGAGGTCTTCTTCGACGCCGCGCGGGGCATCGACCTGCCGATCGAGGCGCGCCGCACCGGCTACGTCTTCCAGGACGCGCGGCTGTTTCCGCACCTGCTGGTGGAGAGCAACCTGCGCTATGGCGAGCGGCGCAGCCGGGCGGCGGAGCGGCCGATCCGCTTCGAGGCGGTGGTCGAGCTGCTCGGCATCGGCCATCTGCTGAAGCGCCGGCCGCACACGCTTTCCGGCGGCGAGCGCCAGCGCGTCGCCATCGGGCGGGCGCTGCTCGCCCAGCCGCGGCTGCTGCTGATGGATGAGCCGCTGGCGGCGCTCGACGAGGCGCGCAAGGCGGAGATCCTGCCCTATCTGGAGCGGCTGCGCGACGAGATGGGCCTGCCGATCCTCTATGTCAGCCATTCCATCGACGAGGTGCTGCGCCTGTCCGACATGGTTGTGGCGCTGCGCGACGGGCGGCAGGTCGCGGCCGGGCCGGTGGCCGAGGTGATGTCGCAGCCGGAGATCCTGCCGGTGGTCGGCCGCTTCGATGTCGGCACGCTGCTGGAATGCGTGGTGAGCCGGCACGATGCCGATTACGCGCTCTCCAGCCTCGCCTTTGCCGGCGGCGAGCTGCGCGTGCCGCAGGTGGACCTGCCGGTCGGCGCCCGGGTGCGGGCGAGGGTGCGGGCGCGCGACGTCGCCATCGCGCTGGCGCGGCCGCAGGACGTCTCGGTCTCCAACCTGCTGGCGGCGACGGTCGAGGAGGTGCGCCTGCAGGAGGGGCCCTATGCCGACGTGGCGCTGGCCGTCGGACCGGGGCGGCTGGCCTCGATGGTGACGCGCGAGAGCGTCGAGCGGCTCGGCCTGCGGCCGGGAATGCCGGTCTGGGCGATGATCAAGACCGTTGCCGTCGACAGCCGCAGCCCGGACTTCGGCGGCCCGGCGACCCCTTAGGGATCCTGCTGGATGATCGGCGGGACGCCGGGACCGACGGCGGCCTCGTCGCTGATGAAGCCGACGATGGCGAGGACGATCAACGCGACGACGAGCACCGCCAGCGCGCCGCGCACGCCATAGGCGCGATGGCTGATGAAGCCGGTGGCGATGAGCAGCAGCAGGACGAGGATGATGAGGATGATGGTCTGCATGGGGCCTCCATCCTGCGAGAACACGGCCGGCGGGGCGAAGGTTCCTCGCTACCCCTCGGCTTTTTCCCGCGTGGTCTCCGGCGCCCTCCCGGCGGGCGAGAGGGCGGCGCGCAACTCCTCGACGGCCGAGCGGGTGGCGGCGGCGCTGTGCTGCTCGATCTCGCGATAGAGCTCGATCAGCCGTTCGCCGAAGGGGGTGAGGTCGGTGCCGTGGCCGCGTCGTCCGGGATGGGTCTCCACCACCGGCTCGCGGAAATTGCGGCCGATCTCGTCCACCAGCAGCCAGGCGCGCCGGTAGCTCATGCCCATGCGGCGGGCGGCCGACAGGATGGAGCGCTCGGCGCGGATGGTCTCCAGCAGCTCGATCATGCCCGGCCCGACGTGTCGTCCGTCGCCGAAATAGACGCGGATGAACAGCCCGTCGCGCGGCCGGGGTGCGGCCGTTTCGTCTGCTTCTTCAATGTTCTGCGGTGCCATGCGCGCCCCTTCCCACGAACGCGATGTTAGGGGAAGAGGCGCGGGGCGGGAACCCGCTCAGGCGGCCCTCATCCGGGGACGGCGGCGGGCGAAGGCGAGGTCGAGCAGCACCATGACCAGCAGCGAGGCGCCGACCAGCGGGAAGATGAGCCCGACGACCGCCATGAGGGTGATGAGGCCGCGCATCACCGAGCCGTCCGCCGGCGCCGGTGGAATGCCGAGCGAGCCCCTGGGACGGCGCTTCCACCACATCACCCCGGCCGAGACCGACATGAGGATGACGGCGAGGCACAGGGCCAGCATGAAGAGCTGGTTCGCCAGCCCGTATTCCTGGCCCATATGCACGTTGATGCCCCATTCCATCGCCTTGGCGGCCGGGCCGTAATCGGCATAGCTCATGTCGAGCAGGGGCTTGCCGCTGTACTGGTCGAGATGGACGACGCGCTGCCGCGCGAGGTCGTCCGGGTAGACGGCGGCGGAATAGACGCCGGCCGGGCCGCCCGGCAGGCTGAGCGCGTAGCCCGGCGCGAGGCCGAGCCGCTCGAAGGTGGCCGCGGCCTCATCAATGCCGACGGGCGCGCCGGCGGGCGGACCCGATTCCGGCATCCTCGCCTGCTCCAGCGACCAGGCGGTCGGGCCGTTGGCATGGGCGAGGTGCTCGTCCGACATCGGCACGTTCACGTAGAGGCCAGCCGGATAGCCGTAATTCGAGCTGTTCGCCCATTCGTTGACCTTCGCGCCCCACAGCACCGACCACGGCATGCCGGACAGCGACAGGAAGCCGATGGCGAGGCCGGCGAAGGCGCCGGTGACGGCGTGCAGGTCGCGCCAGAAGACGCGCCGGCCCGGCGTGCCGCGCACGGTGACGACGCCCCCGCGCTGGCGGCGCGGCCACCAGAGATAGAAGCCGGTGCCGACCAGCAGGATCGACCAGCCGCCGACGATCTCGATGACGCCGTTGGCGATGGGGCCGAACTCGGCGAGGCTGTGGAGCCGGCGGACGAGCCACATGACGGTGCCCCTGTCGGCGAGCTCGCCGAGCACGCGGGCATCGTAGGGATCGACATAGACCGAGCGGCGGGCGCCCTCGGCGGTCTTCACGACAACCTCGGCGGAGGTCTCCGGCGTCGCCGGCATGATGACCTTGAGCACCGTGCCGGGACGCGCGGCGAGCGCCGCCTCGGTCCAGGCGGAAGGCGGGCGGACGGCGCTCTCGCGCAGCGCCACCTGCTTGAGGTCGCGGTGCCAGAGGCCGTCGATCTCGTCGCGGAAGAGATAGAGCCCGCCGGTGACGGTGAGCAGGACCATGAAGGGCAGTACCATCAGGCCGGCATAGAAGTGCCAGCGCCAGACGGCGCGGTAGAGGCTGGCCGAGCGGTCTCCCGCCTCGGCGGGCGCCGGGGCGGCGCGCGTGGCTGTCGCGTTCATCGGAACGATCCGGAAATAAGGGGCACATGGGCGCGCGTCGGCGCTGCCGGCCGTCAGCTGCGACGGCCGGCCTCTCCTCGCGCGGCGGGACGGGTCAGTTGGCCGGCGTGGCGTGGCCGCTATGGCCGTCGTGCCCGGCGGGCTGGGCGCCCTGCGGGCCGCCCATGCCTTCGACCTTGAACTCGACGTTCACCGTGCCCGCCTTGGCGAAGGTGAGTGTGCCCTTGAAGGATTCGCCCTGCTTCAGCGGCTGCTTGAGCCCCATCATCATGAGGTGGTAGCCGCCCGGCGCCAGCTTGACCTCGCCGCCGGCCGGAATCTCCAGCCCGTCGGCGAGCATGCGCATGTTCATGACGCCGTCCTTGACGCTCATCTCGTGGATTTCCACGCGCTCGGCGACCTCGGCGGTGGCGGCGACGAGGCGGTCGGCCTCCTTGCCGTCGTTCTCGACGGTGAGATAGCCGCCGCCGACCTTGGCGCCGGTGGGCGTCATGCGCGCCCAGGGATGGCCGATCTCAAGCTCGCCGAGCTTGAACTCGTGCGCCGCGACGGGCTGCATGGCGAAGAGGGCGAGGGCGGCGGCGAGGGTGAGGAAGCCGATGCGGTCCTCGGTGTGGCGCAGCACGCGGTTCAGCATGAAGCGGATCATGGGAGCACTCCCTTTGCCGGCGGGCTCTGTGCGCGGCCGGCGGTTCGACTGACATTCGACGGATTGGAAGGGTCGAGGTCAGGCGAGGGGAGGGGCGCGGGTGTGCCGGGGCGAGCGCTCGACGCCGAGGGCGACGGCGGCGCTGCGCGGCACCACCTTGCGCAGCAGGACCGCCGCGGACGGGGCGGCGAGGCTGATGGAAGCGGGCGGCGGCAGGCCGGCGCCGGCCGACATCTGGCAGCCGGTGGTGCAGCAGTCGGGGGTGTGGTGGGCCGGCTCGTCCGGCGAGGAAGGGGCGTTATGCGCGCCGACGCAGAGCACCTGCCCGAAGGCGTCCAGCGCGACGCCGCTCGCGGCATGGGCGCCGCTGGCGAGGCCGCCGAGCAGCGTCTGCAGCACGACGAGATAGGCGACCGCGAGCGCCAGCGCCATCTGGCGCAGCGTCGTGGCGGACGTCCTGCCGCCGGGGTGCCTGTGTTCGGGCTGCATCGGAAAGCTCGCTCCCTCGCCCGCGATCTAGCACAGGCGAGGGAGGGGAGGAACAGCGGCACGGCGCCGCTGGTGGGCGTCCGGCGGAGCTAGTCGAGGGAGGCGCCGGGGCCGGGCACCGCGCCGGGCGGGCTCTTGCCGAGGATGATCATGCCGAGCACCTCGTCCTTAGTGACGTCGGAGGTGCGGGCGGTGCCGACCAGCTTGCCGTTCTTCATCACGCTCACCCGGTCCGCGAGGTCGAAGACGTCGTGGATGTCGTGGCTGATGAGGAAGATGCCGATGCCTTCGGCCTTGAGCTGCTTGATCAGCTCGGCCACCTGCGCCGTCTCCTGCGGGCCGAGCGCGGCGGTGGGCTCGTCCATGATCAGGATCTTGGCGTTGAAGTGGATGGCGCGGGCGATGGCGACCGACTGGCGCTGGCCGCCGGAAAGGCCGCGCACCGGCTCCTTGAACTTGCGGAAGTTCGGGTTGAGCCGGCCCATCACCTCGCGCGTCGCCGCCTCCATGGCCACGTCGTCGAGCGTGCCCCAGGCGGTGAGCAGCTCGCGGCCGAGGAAGAGGTTGGCGGCGGCGTCGACGTTATCGGCGAGGGCGAGTGTCTGGTAGATCGTCTCGATGCCGTAGCGCTTGGCGTCGCGCGGATTGGCGATGCTGGCCGCATCGCCGTTGATGCGGATATCGCCGGTGTCGGCCTTGTAGGCGCCGGCGAGGATCTTGATCAGCGTCGACTTGCCGGCGCCGTTGTGGCCGAGCAGGGCGACGACCTCGCCGGGCATCAGGTCGACGCTGACATGATCGACGGCGTGGATGCCGCCGAAGGCGATGCAGATGTCGCGCATCTCGACCAGCGGCGTGCCGGCGATGTGCGAGGCGCCGGGCGGCAAAGCCGTGGCGGAGGCGGTCTGGGCGGGGGCGTTGGTGGCGGTGTTCATGTGGCCGCGCTCCTCACTTGAACCGCTTGCGGTAGACGGTGTCGATCCACACGGCGAACACCAGCACGATGCCGACGACGATGTTCTGATAGGGCGTGTCGACGCGCATCAGCACCATGCCGGACTGGAGGCTCTGCATCACCAGCGCGCCGAGCATGGCGCCGGCGATGGTGCCGGCGCCGCCGGCGAGCGAGGTGCCGCCGATGACCGCCGCGGCGATGACGTAGAGCTCGTCCAGCGTGCCCTGCGCGTTGGTCGCCGAGTTGAGGCGGGCGGTGGAGATGGCGGCGCCGATGGCGGCGAGCGCGCCCATCAGCGCGAACACCGCCATGGTGACGCGCTTGGTGTTGATGCCGGCGAGCTCGGCCGCCTCCGGATTGCCGCCGATGGCGAAGACGTAGCGGCCGAAGCGGGTGCGGGTGGCCACGAAGGTCATGACGATGCCGACCGCCAGCGCGACGAGCACGGGCACCGCATAGCCGAAGCTGATGGTGATGCCCTCCGGCGGGACGGTGAGGCCGGCGGCCTCGGCGTAGCGGCGGGCGAGCACCGGGGGCAAGGTGTAGGCATTGACCACCAGCGTGGCGGCGATCACGGCCAGGCAGCCGGCGCCGACCAGCACGATCTCGGCCCAGACGGGCTTCAGCGGGAAATGGAAGCGCTGGCGCTGGCGGCGCGCCTGCACGGCCGCGAAGGCGATGGCGGCGCAGGCGACGGCGGCGACGATCCAGCTCCAGGTGGCGCCGATCGAGCCGTCGGCACCGCCGCCGAGCAGCTTGAAGTTGTCGTCGACGAGCGGGATGGTCTTGCCCTGGGCGACGGCCCAGGCGGCGCCGCGCCAGACCAGCAGGCCGCCCAGCGTGACGATGAAGGCGGGCACGCCGAGATAGGCGATGACGAAGCCGTGCAGCGCGCCGATGGCCGCGCCGATGGCGATGCCGGCGGCGAGGGTGAGCACCATCACGGCGGGATGGTTGAAGCCGAAGGCCGGCATCAGGTAGCTCGCCTGGAACACGGCCATGATCATGCCGGTGACGCCGAGGATCGAGCCGACCGACAGGTCGATGTGCCGCATCACGATCACCAGCACCATGCCGGTGGACATGACGGCGATGGACGAACTCTGGACCGACAGGTTCCAGAGATTGCGCGGCGTCAGGAACGTGCCGTCGGCTAGGAAATCGAAGACGACCCAGATGACGGCGAGGGCGCCGATCATGCCGAGGAAGCGCACGTCGATCTCCAGCGCGCCGACAAGGGAGGTCGGCGCCGCTGCCGGCGACCCCTGCGGCCTGGATGACGGAACGGGCGTGCTGGCCGTGGTGGTGTCGCTCATGTGCGTCCTCCTGAACCCGCGCGAGCCAGCGCGGGCGCCCCGTGGGGCGGACGGCGGGGTTCGGGCCCCGCCGCGGTTGTCACGCCCGGATCAGTTGCAGGCCTTCACCGTACCGGGCTTCACGCCCTGGCAGACGGTGGCCTTCGGCACCCAGCCGGCCTCGATGATCACGTCGAGATTGTCCTTGGTGATCGGGACGGGCTTCAGGAAGGTGGAGTTCATCGGCACGCCCTTCGGGCCGCCGGTGAAGCTGGTGGTACCCGGCACGGCCTTGGGATCGGTGCCCTTGGCGAGGGTGAGGGCGATCTCCGCCGCGTGCTTGCCGAGCTCGCGCGAATCCTTCCACACCGACACGGTCTGGGTGCCGAGCGCCACGCGGTTCAGCGCCGCGAAGTCGGCGTCCTGGCCGGAGACCGGCACGGAGCCGGCGAGGCCCTGCGCGGCGAGCGCGGCCACGGCGCCGCCCGCGGTGCCGTCGTTGGAGGCGACGACGGCGTCGACCTTGTTGTTGGTGGCGGTCAGGAATTGCTCGGTGTTGCGCTGGGCGTTGGCCGGCAGCCAGCTGTCGGTATAGGCCTCGCCGACATTCTTGATGTCGCCCTTGTCGATGGAGGGCTTGAGCACTTCCATCTGGCCGGAGAACAGGAAGTCGGCGTTCGGATCGGAGGCCGAGCCCTTGATGAAGATGTAGTTGCCCTTCGGCTTGAGCTTCAGCACCTCGGCGGCCTGGAGGCGACCGACCTCCTTGTTGTCGAAGGTGATGTAGTAGGCGTAGGGGTTCTCGATCAGCCGGTCATAGCCGACCACCGGGATGCCCTCGTTCTGCGCCTTGGTGATGGCGGGGGCGATGGCGTCGGAATCCTGCGCCAGGATGATGAGGGCGTTGGCGCCCTGAGCGATCAGCGCCTCGACGTCCGAGAGCTGCTTGGCCGCCGAGGACTGGGCATCGGCGGAGATGTACTTGGCGCCGGCGGCTTCCAGCGCCTTCTTGATCGCCGCCTCGTCGGTCTTCCAGCGCTCTTCCTGGAAGTTGGACCAGCTCACGCCGACCACGACGTCCTGGGCACGCGCGGCGCCGGCCGCCACGAGCGTGGCAAAGGCGGCGGCCGTGATCATCAGTTTCAGCTTCATGCTTTCCTCCCAAATGGGTGCGATTCCCGAGTGCCGCCCGGCTTGGCCGCCTTCCCGCGAGAATGTCGCGGGGGGCATGCATGCCGCGGTCTGCTTGACGTTCGAACCTCAAGCGGGTCGAATTTCGTCATATTCTTGATCGGCCTATCGAGGGCCGACGTCATTCCGGACACCTCGTCCTGCGGGGTGATCGACGTGAACCTACCAAATCGCGAGCCCCGGCGCCTTCCTTACTTGGTCTAGTGGACGACGGCGCGCGATGAGTTGCGTACCTCAGATTTTGAGGGCAACATGGCGACATGTCCAGAGGTGTTTCGCGCATAACCCTGCAAGACGTGGCCCGCGAGGCCGGCGTTTCGCTGGCGACGGCCGACCGCGTGCTCAACGGCCGGGCCGGCGTGCGCGGCGTGACGGCGGAGCGCGTGCGCGATGCGGTGGCGCGGCTCGGCTACCGTCCGAACCTCGCGGCGGCGCGTCTCGCGCGGGGAGAGACCTACCGTTTCTGCTTCGTGCTGCCGGTCGGCACCAACGTCTTCATGCGGCTGCTGGCCGAGCAGGTGTCGAACACCGCGAGCTGGCTGGCCGCCAACAACGCCTATATCGACACGCTGCGTGTCGACGTGTTCGCGCCCGAGACGCTGGCTTCGGCGCTGGAGGGGCTGGTCGGTCATTATGACGGCATCGCCGTGGTGGCGCTCGACCATCCACGGGTGCGGGCGGCGATCGACGACCTGACCTCCGCCGGGGTGGCGGTGGTCACGCTGGTTTCGGACGTGCCGTCCTCGCACCGTCTCCATTACGTCGGCATCGACAACATCGCCGCCGGCCGCACCGCCGCGACGCTGCTCGGGCGCTTCGCCGGGGGACGGCGAGGCACGGTGGGGCTGATCGTCGGCACGCCGGCGCTGCGCGACCATGCCGAGCGCCAGTTCGGCTTCACCCAGGTGCTGGCGGGCGAATATCCGGCGCTGAAGGTGCTGCCGGTGGAGGAAAGCCTCGACGAGGACGAGCGGACCGAGGCCATCGTCGCCCGGATGCTGCGCGACGCGCCTGATCTCGTGGGCCTCTACAATGCCGGCGCGGGCAATCGCGGCATCGCGGCGGCGATCTCGGCCGCCAACCGCGCCGACGACCTGATCTTCATCGGCCACGACCTGACCGACGACACGCGGCGCTTCCTGCTGCGGGGGGTGATGGACGCGGTGATCAACCAGGATGCCGGGCACCAGTCGCGCTCGGCCGCCCGGGTGCTGCTGGCGCACTGCGCCGGCGAGCCGCTGTTGAACGAACAGGAACGTATCCGCATCGACATCTTCGTGCGAGACAACCTGCCGTGATTCCCCAGTTCAGTCGTGTCGAAAGGGAGTGAGGCATGTTTCTCGGCCTCGATATTGGAACGTCCGCCATCAAGGCCGTGCTGGTCGACGACGCGCAGAGCGTCGTCGCGACCGCCGAGACGCCGCTGGCGATTTCCCGCCCGCAGCCGGGCTTCAGCGAGCAGAACCCGGAAGACTGGTGGCAGGCGACGCTCTCCAGCATCGACAAGCTGAAGGCCGAGAAGCCGCAGGCGCTCGCCGTCGTGCGCGGCGTCGGCCTGTCCGGGCAGATGCACGGCGCCGTGCTGCTGGACAAGGCGGGGGCGGTGCTGCGCCCGGCGATCCTGTGGAATGACGGGCGCTCCTCGGCCGAGTGCCGGGAGCTGGAGGAGCGCTTCCCGGCGCTGCACCGTGTCGCCGGCAATCTCGCCTTCCCCGGCTTCACCGCCCCCAAGCTTCTGTGGGTGAGGAAGCACGAGCCGGAGATCTTCGCCCGCATGGCGAAGGTGCTGCTGCCCAAGGCCTATGTGGGCTATCGCCTGACCGGCGAGATGGTGGAGGAGATGTCCGACGCCTCGGGCACGCTCTGGCTCGACGTCGCCCGGCGCGACTGGTCGGACGAGGCGCTGGCCGCCACCTATATGAGCCGCGAGAACATGCCGCGCCTCGTCGAGGGCAGCGCGGCCGCCGGACGGCTGATGCCGGAGCTCGCCGCCCGCTGGGGCATGACGACGCCGCCGGTGCTGGCCGGCGGGGCGGGCGACAATGCCGCCGGGGCGATCGGCCTCGGCGCCATCAAGGCCGGCAACGCCTTCGTTTCGCTCGGCACCTCGGGCGTGCTGTGGGCGACCACCGACCGCTACGCGCCGAACCCGGAATCGAGCGTCCATGCCTTCTGCCACGCCATACCGGCGACCTGGCACCAGATGGGCGTGATCCTCTCCGCCGCCTCGGCGCTGGGATGGTGGTCGAACGTTGCCCAGCAGACGCCGGGCGACCTGCTGGCGCCGCTGGGCGCGGCGCCGCAGGCGCCCTCCAAGGCGATCTTCCTGCCTTACCTCTCGGGTGAGCGCACGCCGCACAACGACACGAAGATCCGCGCCACCTTCGCCGAGCTCGACCATGACGCGACGCGCGAGACGATGACGCAGGCGGTGCTGGAGGGCGTCGCCTTCGCCTTCAAGGACTGCCTCGACGCGCTCGGCGCCGCCGGGACGCGGCTGAGCGAGGCTGATGTGATCGGCGGCGGCTCGCGCTCGCGCTTCTGGATCGCGGTGCTGGCGAGCGTGCTCGGCCTGCCGCTCAACCGGATCGAGGACGGCGAGCGCGGCGGGGCGTTCGGCGCCGCCCGGCTGGCGCGCATGGCGGCGACCGGCGAGGCGCCGGCCGACATCTGCCTGCCGCCGCGCCGCATCGAGACCATCGAGCCCGATCCGGCCCTTCAACAAGCCTATGCGGAACGGCACGCGCTCTACCGGGCGCTGTATCCCGCGCTCAAGGGAGTGACCTCATGAATGCGCCCGCCGGTTTCTTCGCTTCCACGGAGCCGCTGAAATATGCCGGCCCGGAGAGCCGCGACCCGTTCAGCTTCCGCTGGTACGACAAGGACCGCGTGGTGCTGGGCAAGCGGATGGAGGACCATCTGCGCTTCGCCGTCGCCTACTGGCACAGCTTCACCTGGCCGGGCGGCGACCCCTTCGGCGGCGAGACCTTCCTGCGTCCGTGGATGCACGGCGCCGACGAGATGGCGCTCGCCCGCGCCAAGGCGGACGTTGCCTTCGAGCTGTTCCGCATCCTCGACGCGCCGTTCTTCGCCTTCCATGACCGCGACATCGCTCCCGAGGGCCGCAGCCTGAAGGAGAGCAACGCGAATGTGCGCGCCATCGCCGACATCTTCGCCAGGAAGATGGAGACCTCGAAGGTGCGCCTGCTCTGGGGCACGGCGAACCTGTTCTCCAACCGCCGCTTCATGGCCGGCGCGGCGACCAACCCGGACCCGGACGTGTTCGCCTATGCCGCCGCGCAGGTAAAGACCGTGCTGGAGGTGACGCACGAGCTCGGCGGCCAGAACTACGTGCTCTGGGGCGGGCGCGAGGGCTATGAGACGCTGCTGAACACCGACCTGAAGAGCGAGCTCGACCATATGGCGCGCTTCCTCAACCTCGTGGTCGAGCACAAGCACAAGATCGGCTTCAAGGGCACCATCCTGATCGAGCCCAAGCCGCAGGAGCCGACCAAGCACCAGTACGACTTCGATGTCGGCACGGTGTACGGCCTGCTCTGCCGGGCCGGCCTCGAGAAGGAGGTCAAGCTCAACATCGAGGCCAACCACGCCACGCTCGCCGGCCACAGCTTCGAGCACGAGATCGCCATGGCGGCGGCGCTCGGCGTGTTCGGCTCGATCGACATGAACAAGGGCGACGCCCAGTCCGGCTGGGACACCGACCAGTTCCCGACCAATGTCGAGGACACCGCGCTCGCCATGTACGAGATCCTGCGGGCGGGCGGCTACACCACCGGCGGCACCAATTTCGACGCCAAGGTGCGCCGCCAGTCGATCGAGCCGGAGGACCTCGTCATCGCCCACGCCGCCGCCATGGACGTGTGTGCGCGGGCACTGCTGATCGCCGCCGACATGATCGAGGACGGCGCTCTCCAGCATGCGGTGGACGAGCGCTATGCCGGCTGGCAGACGCCGGACGCCAGGGCGATGCTGGCGCCGGGCTCCTCGCTCGACGCCATCGCCGCGCGGGTGGAAGCCGCCGGCCTCGACCCGCAGCCGCGTTCGGGCCGGCAGGAGCGCTTCGAGGCGCTGGCCGGCAGCTACCTGCGCTGAACGATTGGCAAAATCTGCGCCGGGCTTCGTCCTCCGGCGCAGATTTCATCTTACTGTGATTGACTTGGCGGCATTTCCCCCGTTCGATCCCCGGCGGGACGACCCGTGACTCGGCACCCCGCTTTCGCGCGGGAGGACGCCTTCAAGAGGGGAAGTGACGAATGCGTCATCGCATGATGGGAGCAGCGCTGGCCGCCGTGGCCGCCCTGTCCTTTATGGCCGCCGATGCGGACGCCCAGATGCGTCCGCCGGGCGGCATGGGCAACCAGATCGTCGACGTGCCGGAGAAGCCCGGCTACGTGCCGTCGGCCGACGAGGAGCAGCTCGACCCGGCCTTCCGCCGGCAGCCGGTCTATTTCCGCACCAACGAGCCGCCGGGCACGATCATCGTCCATACGAATGAGCGCTTCCTGTACCTCGTGCAGGGCGACAACCGGGCGCTGCGCTACGGCATCGGCGTGGGCCGCGACGGCTTCCAGTGGGCCGGCCTGCAGAAGGTGACCCGCAAGGCGGAGTGGCCGGACTGGACGCCGCCGCCGGAGATGATCCAGCGCCAGCCCTATTTGCCGCGCTTCATGGCCGGCGGTCCCGGCAACCCGATGGGCGCTGCCGCGCTCTATCTGGGCTCCACGGTTTACCGCATCCACGGCACCAACATGCCGAACACCATCGGCATGGCGATCTCCTCCGGCTGCTTCCGTCTCGTGAACGCGGACGTGCAGGACCTCTACAACCGCGTGCCGGTGGGGACGAAGGTGATCATCCGTCAGGCGCCCGAGCTCTGAGCGTCCGGTTTTTGTGAATATCGACGCGCCGGACCTTCCGGTGCCGTCGACCGATCTGGGGGAAACATGAACAGGATCGCAACCGCGCTGGCCGCCGCCGGCGTTCTTCTCACGGCCGGCTTCGCCCATGCGGACACGCTGTCCGACGTGAAGGCGCGCGGCACGCTGAAGTGCGGCGTCAGCCAGGGCCTCGCCGGTTTCTCGGCCAAGGACGACAAGGGCGCCTGGAGCGGCTTCGACGTCGATTTCTGCCGCGCGGTGGCGGCGGCGGTCTTCGACGATCCCTCCAAGGTGGAGTATGTGCCGCTTTCCGCCGAGGCGCGCTTCCCAGCGCTGCAGAAGGGCGAGATCGACGTCCTCTCCCGCAACTCGACCTGGACGCTGCAGCGCGAGGCCGAGCTGAAGCTGCTTTTCGCCGGCATCTCCTATTATGACGGCCAGGGCTTCATGGTGCCGGCCGGCAAGAACGTGATGGGCGCGCTGGAACTCGGCGGCTCCAAGGTCTGCACCCAGAGCGGCACGACCAGCGCCCTCAACGCGCAGGACTATTTCAAGCAGAACAAGATGGAGTTGGAGCTGATCCAGCTGCCGACCGTCGACGAGGTGGTGAAGGCCTATGCCGACGGCAAGTGCGACGTGCTGACGACCGACGTGTCGCAGCTCTACGCGCTGCGCCTGAAGCTGCCCAAGCCCGCCGACCACATCGTGCTGCCCGACGTGATCTCCAAGGAGCCGCTCGGCCCGGTGGTGCGCCAGGGCGACGACGTGTGGCTCAACATCGTCAAGTGGAGCCTCTACGCGCTGCTGAACGCCGAAGAGCTGGGCATCAGCACGGCGAGCCTCGACCAGGCGCTCAAGTCCGACAAGCCGGACGTGAAGCGCTTTGTCGGCACCGACGGCGCCTATGGCGAGCAGCTCGGCCTGACCAAGGACTGGGCGGTGCGGATCGTCAAGAATGTCGGCAATTACGGCGAGGTGTTCGAGCGCAATATCGGCTCGCAGTCCTCGCTCGGCATCCCCCGCGGCATCAACCAGCTCTGGAGCGCCGGCGGCATCCAGTACGCGCCGCCGATCCGCTGAGGCGGGTCCATATCCCGGAAGAAAGGAAGCCGGCGATCCTGACGGGTCGCCGGCTTTTCAGTTGCTCCTCGAGGGAGAGCCTGCAGAGGGCCTGCGCGGGGCCTAGACGCCCCGCCAGTTCGGCGGGCGCTTGGCCAGGAAGGCCTCGACGCCCTCGCGGAAATCGGCGCTGCCATAGGTTTCGCGCACCAGATCGGAATCGGCGGCGTGCGGGTCGCGGGCGAGGCGCCGCAGAATCTCCTTGGTCACGCGCAGCGTGATCGGCGCATGGCCGGCGAGGCGCGCGCACAGCTCCTCGACCTTCGCGTCGATCTCCTCCGCCGGAACGATGGAGACGTAGCCGGGCGGCAGTTCCTCGGCGACGGGCGTCTCGGCCAGCAGCAGCATGCGCTTGACCATGCTCACGCCGAGCGTGGCGGCGAGGCGCTGGACGTTGGACGCCGACAGGCAGTTGCCGAGGGTGCGGGCGATGGGCACGCCGAAGCGCGCGCCGGGCGTGGCGACGCGGAAATCGCAGGCATTGGCCAGCGCCATGCCCCCGCCGACCGCCCAGCCTTCCACCACCGCGACGGTGGGAACGGGCAGGGCTTCCAGTCCGCCGACATAGTGCTCCACCTTCTCCTCATAGGCGATGCCGTCATTGCCGGAGGAGAAGGCGCGGAACTGCTCGATGTCGGTGCCGGCGACGAACGCCTTGCCGCCGGCGCCGCGCAGCACGGCCACGCGGATGGACGGATCGGCGGCGATGGCCGCGCAGGCCGCCGCCAGTTCCTCATACATGCGCCAGGTCATGGCGTTGCGGGCGGAGGGTCGGTCGAAGACGAGGCGGGCGACGGCGCCGTCCTTCGTGAAGCGGACGGTTCCCTGGTCCGGCGCGGCGGGTGCCTCGGGCCTGGCGACGGTTGTGGTGGCGAGGTTCATGGCGCGAAGGCTCCACGGGCGGTGAGGGCTTCGACGGCGGCGGCGTCGAGGCCGATCTCCTTCAGCACTTCGTCGGTGTGCTGGCCGAGCAGGGGAGGATGCCGGCGCACCTGCTGCGGCGTGCCGGTCAGCTTAACCGCAAAGCCGATGTTCGACACCTTGCCCTCGTTGGGATGGTCGATCTCGATGCGCATCTGGCGGTGCCGGCCGTGCTCGCTCTCGAAGGCTTCCGGGTAGCTGTGCATGGTGCCGGCGGGGATGCCGACGGCGAGCAGGCTTTCCACCCAGTCGTCGGAGGTGCGGGTGACGAAGGTCTTCTCCAGCTCGACGATCAGCTCCTCGCGATGGGCGAGCCGGTCGGGATTGGTCTTGAACCGGGGATCCTCGAGGAGATCCTGCCGGCCGATGGTCTCGCACAGCTGCAGCCAGAGCTTCTGGTTGGTGGCGCCCATGACGAAATAGCCGTCGGAGGACTTCACCGCCTGATAGGGCGCGCTCATGCGGTTGGCGGTGCCGAGCGGGATCGGCTGGGTGCCGCGGCCCCAATATTCGGAGATGTCCCACACCGAGAAGGCGAGGGCGGCCTCGAACAGCGAGGCGTCGATGTACTGGCCTTCGCCGGTGTTCTTGGCGCCGATATAGGCGGCGAGCACGGCATAGGTGGCGAACAGGCCGCAGCCGATGTCGGCCACCGGCACGCCGGCCTTGACCGGCAGGCCGCCGGGATGGCCGGTGACGCTCATCACGCCGGACATGGCCTGCGCCATCAGGTCGAAGCCCGGGCGGCCGGCCCAGGGGCCGGTCTGGCCAAAGCCGGAGATGGAGGCGTAGACGAGGCGCGGATTGTACTGGCGCACCGTCTCATAGTCACATTTGAGCTTCTTCATCACGCCCGGCCGGTAGTTCTCGACCAGGATGTCGGCGCTCTTCACCAGCTCGTAGAACAGCTCGCGGCCGGCCTCGCTCTTGAGGTTCACGGCGACCGAGCGCTTGTTCCGGTTCATGTTGAGGAAGCCCATGCTGTCGGGCCCCTTCATCTTGAACCCCATGGCGCCGCGGGTCTGGTCGCCGGTGCCCGGCGGCTCGATCTTGATGACGTCGGCGCCGAGGTCGCCGAGCAGCATGCAGCTATAGGGACCGGCCATCACCTGGCTGACGTCGAGAACCCGCACGCCGGCCAGCGGCAGCGGGCGCGCCGCGCCCTCCGTCCGCGCCTCGCGCTGCGGTGTGCTGGCGGGATTGCCGGCGGCGGGATTTTCCCGGGCCTGATCCAGAACATCGCTCATCGGTTCTACCTTTCTGCGGTGGGCGCGGCGCCCGAATTCACAATCAATAATTACGAATGACGGAAGCGGCTCCGCCGGAGCGGGCGGAGCCGGGGATCTCAGACCGGCTCGGAGGTCGATGTCCTGCGCCCCCGCGCCGCGCCACGCTCATCCGCCGGCTCGGCCGGGGCTTCCACGCTGGTGCGGTTGATGAAGGCGCGGGCGATGCCGGAGGTGGTGCCCATGACGTGGGTTTCGAGCAGGGCGGCGAGGCGGGGCGCGTCGCGCGCTTCCAGCGCCTCGATCATGGCGTTGTGCTCGACCACGGCGGCGGCCCAGTGCTCGCGGCTCTTGCGCACGACGAAGCGGCAGGCGTGGATGCGGGTGAGGATCTGCTGGTAGAAGGCGGACAGCGTGACGTTGCCGGCGATCTCGAAGAAGGATTCGTGGATCAGCCGGTTTTGGCGCAGATACTCCACTTCCTCGCCCTTCTCGAAATACTCCATCATCCGGTCGTGCAGCGCGCGGACGCGGGCGATGTCGGCATCGCTGGCGCGGGCGCAGGCGAGCAGGCCGGCGAGGCGCTCCAGCGAGGCCATGATCGGGAACAGCTCCTCGATCTGCTCCTCGGTGATGCGCGCGACGATGGCGCCGCGATGGGGCAGGATCTGCAGCACGCCCTCGGCGGCGAGCACCTTCAGCGCCTCGCGGATCGGTGTGCGGGAGACCCCGAAGCGCTCGCACAGCTGCTCCTCCGGCACTTTCTCGCCGGGCCGCAGTTCGCCCTGCAGGATCATCTCCCGCAAGGGCGCCACGAGGGATTCGTGGAGAGAGTGTCGGACGATCGGAGCGGACGGCATGCGTTTTATCCTTGGCGGCTTCTGCGAGCCTGAGCGTTTCCCGACGGAAGGATAGCCGGGAACCGCCGGTATCGGGAAGACGATCACGCCGACCTCCCGTGGGCCTCGGCGTCGCCGGCGGCCGGCCGGCCGAACAGGCCGCCCTTGAACAGGACGGTGATCAGCGGCAGGCACAGCAGCAGGATGCCGAGCCCCATCATGGTGGAGACGAGGGCGTTGGAGAAGAAGATCGCGGGCGAGCCGTCCGAGGTCAGCATGGCCTGGCGGAAGGCGTCCTCGGCCTTGTCGCCCAGCACCATGGCGAGGACGAAGGGCGCGAGCGGGTAGTCGAGCTTCTTGAAGACGTAGCCGACGATGCCGAAGGCCAGCGCCAGCCAGATGTCGAATACGTGGTTGGCGACCGTGTAGGCGCCGATGACGCAGACGATGGTGATCATCGGCCCGACGACGGTGAAGGGCGCGCGCAGGATGTAGGCGAAGAGCGGCACGGTCGCGAGCACCAGCACGACGGCGATGAGGTTGCCCATGTACATGGAGGCGATGAGGCCCCAGACGAAGTCCGGCCGGGTGGAGAACAGCATCGGGCCGGGCGAGAGGCCCCAGATCATCAGGCCGCCCATCATCACCGCGGCGGTGGCGGAGCCGGGAATGCCCAGCGCCAGCATCGGCAGCAGCGCGCAGGAGCCGGCCGAATGGTCGGCGGTCTCGGGCGCGACGATGCCTTCGGGCTCGCCCTTGCCGAAATTCCTGCCGCGGCGGGAGAAGCGCCGGCCCAGTGCGTAGCTCATGAAGGAAGCGGCGGTCGGGCCGCCCGGCGTGATGCCCATCCAGCAGCCGATGAGCGCGCTGCGCACCAGCGTGACCCAGTAGCGCGGCACTTCGGCCACCGTGCGCAGGATGGTGCGCATGTCGAGCTTGGCCTTCACGCCCTCGAACTTCAGCCCTTCCTCCATGGTGAGCAGCAGCTCACCGAGGCCGAACAGGCCGATGACGGCGATGAGGAAGCTGATGCCGCCGATAAGTTCGTCGATCTCGAAGGTCAGGCGGCTCTCGCCGGAGATGGTGTCGATGCCCACCGTGGCGGCGGCGAAGCCGAGCATCATTGAGACCAGCGTCTTGAAGGGCGAGCCTCCGGCCATGCCGATGAAGCTGGCGAAGGCCATGAAGTAGACCGCGAAATACTCGGCCGCGCCGAAGCGCATGGCGAAATTGGCGACCCAGCTCGACAGCAGGGTGATGACGATGACGCCGGTGAGGGCGCCGATGCCGGCCGAGGTGAAGGCGAGGGTGAGCGCGCGCACCGCCTGCCCCTGCCGGGCGAGCGGATAGCCGTCGAACGTCGTGGCGACGGAGGAGGGTTCGCCGGGAATGTTGAACAGGATGGAGGTCGTCGATCCCCCGAACAGCGCGCCCCAGTACATGGAGGTGAGCAGGATGATCGCCGAGATCGGGTCCATGGTGAAGGTGAGCGGCAGCAGCAGCGACACGCCGTTGGGCGCGCCGAGGCCGGGGAGCACGCCGACCACCAGGCCGAGCAGCACGCCCACCGCCATGATCATCACATGGTGGGCGGTGAGCGCGACGGCGAAGCCGTCCATCAACTGGCCGAAATTGCCCATGGCCGTTCCCTCTCCCGTCTCTTCTTCTTGTTCTCAGTAGATGCCGAAATATTCGAGGATCGGCCCCTTCAGCAGCGGGACCATGAAGATCTTCTCGAAGATGACGAAGTTGACCGCGACCACGATGGCGGCGGTGAGCAGCGAGGTCGCGGTGCGGAAGCCGGCGGCCATGCGCATGGCGTAGAAGGTGTAGAGCGCCATGCCGATGTAGAGGCCGAGCCAGGCGGAGATCGCCACCATCACGACGATCGGCAGGAAGAAGGCGACGATGGTGCGCAGCCGCTCGCCGTCGATGAAGACGTCGGAGGTCGAGGCCCGGCGCAGCACCGTCTGGAGGATGGTGGCGGCGCTGCCGAAGATGATGAGGGCGCCGATATAGAAGGGGAAATAGCCCGGCTGCGGACCGCTCTCGTTCCAGCTGATGCCGTTGAGGGACGCGCCGTAGCACACGACGCCGCCGACGAGGGCGGTGGCGCAGGCGGTCGCGATCTCCATGGTGTTGCGCGAGATATCCATGACGTCACTCCGGGGCGGGCACGCCGTCGCGCTCCCGCAGGATCTGCGATCCGGGTCGAGAAGGAGAAGGGGCGGGCGCGCCGCCCCTCGTTTCACCAAAAGCGCGGGCTCACTGCTCGGCGCGCAGCCAGCCATTCGCCTTGTAGATCTCGGCGTAGGTGGCCTCGTGCTGCTTGATGAAGTCCTTGAAGGCGTTGCCGGTGAGCAGGCGCGGGATCTGCGCGCCACGCTCCTGATAGCCCTTGAACTCCGGCGTGCCGGCCGCCTTGGTGAACAGCTCGGTGTAGTAGGCGAGCGCCTCCGGCGGGATGTCCGCGGCCGCCCAGATGGTGCGCGGCTGGGCGAAGGTCTTCACGTCGATGCCGGCCTCGACGCAGGTCGGGACGTCGTTCCAGGACATGCCGTCGGCGATGACGGTCTTGTCGGCGAGGCGCTCGCTCTCGAACACGCAGAGCGGCTTCTGCACGCCGGCCTTCCACTGCTCGACGCTCTCGCTGGGATTGTTGACGTTGGCGGTGATGTGCCCGCCGGCCACCTGGATGGCCGCCTCGCTGCCCGACTTGTAGGGGATGTAGGTGAGGTCGACGCCGGTCTTGTGCTCGATGAGCGTCATCAGCGTCTCGTCGGCTTCCTTGGCCTTGGCGCCGCCGAGCTTGAGCTGGCCGGGATTCTCCTTCGCCTTGGCGATGAAGCCCTTGACGTCCTCGATGCCCGAGGTCTTCGGATTCACCCACAGGATGAAGGGGTCGAACACCATCGCGGCGACCGGGGTGAGGTCCTTCTGGCTGTAGGAGAGCTTGTTGGCGAGCGGCAGGACATAGGCGTCCTGCGTGCCGAAATAGAGCTTGTAGGGATCGCCCTTGTTCGACTTGGCGTAGATGAAGGTCTCCGCGCCGGAGCCGCCGGACTTGTTGCTGACGATGATCGGCGTGGTGAGCAACTCGTTCTTGCTGAGCGCCGACTGGACGACGCGGGCGAAGGTGTCGGTGCCGCCGCCGGGGCCGGCCGCGGCGACGAACTCCACCGGGCGGTTCGGTTTCCATTCGGCGAGCGCGGCGGTCGGGACGACCACCGAAAGCGTGAGCGCAAACGCAGTTAGGGCGTGCTTGGGCATTCAATTCCTCCCCATGAGAATTATTTGAGCGGGCTTTGCCTCGCGGTTCTTGAGGGGAACGCTATCGCATCAATCATTTCACATCAATAATTATAGATGCGATTTTCGCTCGATGCCGGCCGAGGGACGGCGCGGGAGTGGCGGACAGGTCTCCGGTCGCCACGCGATGGAGTGGTCCGGTAATAGAATTCTCTTTTATGAATCAGTGGGATGGGAGAAGCGGGCGAGGGTGCGCCGCGCGTCACGCCCGGATATGGGGACGCGCGACATCCGGCGGGCTGTGGCCCGAATCCTTGCCCTCGGCGGCGCAGCGGCGGTCGAAATCCTCCTGCGCGGCGGCGATCGCGCCGAGATTGGCCTGCGCCCATTGGCCGAGCGCCATGACCGGCTCGCGCAGCGAATGGCCGAGCGGCGTCAGCTCGTAATCGACCCGCGGCGGGATGGTCGGGTAGACGGTGCGCGAGACCAGCCCGTCGCGCTCCAGACCGCGCAGGGTGAGGGTGAGCATGCGCTGCGAGATGCCGTCGATCATGCGCTTCATCTCGTTGAAGCGGCGCGGCCCGTTCGCCAGCAGCATGACGATCAGCACGCTCCATTTGTCGCCGATGCGGGCAAGCAGGCGGCTGACCTTGCGGCAGTCCTCGCTGTGGAAATGCGGATGTGCCTCAGTCACTTCGGTGTGCCTCGGTATGGAGCATGTGCGTTCTTGTGGAATGTAGGGATGGGCACGTAATTAGTCCAGGTCACAAAACGTAACCTAGGAAATCACAGGTCCCATCATGTCGAACGGCGCGCTCCTGCACATCGACTCCTCCATTCTCGGCGGCCATTCGGTGAGCCGTCAGGTCACCTCCGCCATCGTCTCGCGGCTCACCGCCGCCGATCCCTCGTTGAAGGTGGTCTATCGCGATCTGGCGGCTAATCCGCTGCCGCACGCGACGCCCGCCAGCATGCCGGCCGACCACCCGCTCTCGGGCGGGCAGGGCGACGCGGCGAGCCAGCAGGCGCTCGACGACTTCCTCGCCGCCGACATCGTGGTGATCGGCGCGCCGATGTATAATTTCTCGATCCCCACCCAGCTGCGCGCCTGGATCGACCGCATCCTCGTGCCCGGCAAGACCTTCGCCTACAACGCGGACGGCACGGTGGCGGGCCTCGCCGCCGGCAAGCGGGTGATCGTCGCGCTGGCGCGCGGCGGCCATTACGGGAACAACGCCGCGGCGGCGGCCGGTGAGCACGCCGAAACCTATCTGCGCTGGGTGTTCGGCTTCATCGGCATCACGCCAGAATTCATCGCCGCGGACGGCATCGCCGCCGGCCAGCGCGACGCGGCGCTGGAAGGGGCGCTGAAAAGCGCGGCGGCGCTGAAGGCGGCGTGAGGGCTGTCCTCACTCTCCGACGACCGTCATCCCCGGGCCTGGCCCGGGGATCCATGTCTTTGATCGCTCCCATCAAGATGTAGATGGCCGGGCCAAGCCCGGCCATGACGACCTTCCCATAGGAAATGTCGGAGCATCCTACTCCGCCGCGTGGCTGTCGAGCTGGTCGAGCGATTCGTGCACCATCGCCGCCTTGTGGCGCAGGTGCTCCTTGAGGATGGTGCCGAGCCGCACGCCGTCGCGCGCCTTCAGCGCGGCCATCATCTCCTCGTGGTCCTGCACCGCCTCGCGCCAGCGTTCGCTGGACTTCTGGGCGATGAAGCGCACCGCGTGGATGCGTACCATGAGGGTCTGGTAGAGCTGGCTGAGCGCGTGGTTGCCGGCGAGCTCGAAGAATTTCTCGTGGATCGCCCGGTTCAGCCGCAGATAGGCGGCGGGGTCGCCGGCCCGATAATACGCCAGCATCTCATCGTGCATGGCCTGCACGCTCGCGACGTCGGCATCGCTGGCGCGGGCGCAGGCGGCCTCGCCCGCCACCGCTTCCAGCGCGCCCATGATCGGGAAGAGCTCGTCGACCTCTTCGGGCGACACGCGCGCGACGCTGGCGCCGCGATTGGGCGAGAGAATCAGCAGCCCCTCATTGGCGAGCACCTTGAGCGCCTCGCGCAGCGGGGTGCGGGAGACGCCGAAGCGCTGGCACAGGGCCTGTTCGGAGATCTTGTCGCCGGCCTTGAGATCGCCGCGCATGAGCATGTCGCGCAGCTGCGCGGCCAGCTCGTCATGCAGGCTGCGGCGCGGAATGATGGCCGTGTCCGACATCGCCATGCGGCGGCTCTCCCAGATGCCGCGCTCCCGGCGCGGCATGACATTTCCCAACGTCCCTTAAATCGCTCCGGCCGGCGGATTTCGCAAGCCGGCCGGAGCGGAAGGGCTTACGCAGCGGCGCGCAGCGGGTTCGAGGCGCACTCGGCGAGGTAGTCCATCGCCGCCTGCGCGCCGCCCTTCTTGTGCGGGACGCCGGCGAGGGCGAGGCCCATCTCGACGCCCGACAGCGCGCCGAGGATGGTCAGGTCGTTGGTGTCGCCGAGGTGGCCGATGCGGAAGACGCGGCCCGACAGCTTGGTGAGGCCGGTGCCGAGCGACATGTCGAAATGGTCGAGCGTCTTCTCACGGAAGGCGTCGGCGTCATGCCCCTCGGGCATCAGCACGGCGGTCAGCGAGGACGAGTAGTACTTCGGATCGCGGCACAGAACCTCCAGGCCCCAGGCGCGCACCGCGCGGCGGGTCGCCTCGGCGTGGCGGTCGTGGCGGGCGAAGACGTTGTCCAGCCCTTCCTCGTGCAGCATGTCGATGGCCTCGGCGAGGCCGTAGAGCAGGTTGGTGCCGGGCGTGTAGGGGAAGTAGCCCTTCTCGTTGTGGGGGATCATCTCCTCCCACGACCAGAACAGCTTGGGCATGGTCGACTTCTTCGCCGCGGCGAGCGCCTTGGGCGAGAGGGCGTTGAAGGACAGGCCCGGCGGCAGCATCAGGCCCTTCTGCGAGCCGGAGACGGTGACGTCCACGCCCCATTCGTCGTGGCGATAGTCGATCGAGGCCAGCGAGGAGATGGTGTCGACGAGGAGCAGCGCGGGGTGGCCGGCATTGTCGATGGCCTTGCGGACCTCGGCGATGCGCGAGATGCAGCCGGTCGAGGTCTCGTTATGGACGACGCAGACCGCCTTGAACTCGTGGTTCTTGTCCTCGCGCAGCCGCGCCTCGATGGCGTCGGCGTCGGCGCCGATGCGCCAGTCCGAGGCGATGAACTCCGGGTGCAGGCCGAGCTTGATCGCCATGTTCTTCCACAGCGTGGCGAAATGGCCGGTCTCGAACATCAGCACCTTGTCGCCGGGCGAGAGCACGTTGGCGAGCGCGGCCTCCCAGGCGCCGGTGCCGGAGGCGGGGTAGATGATGACCGGATTGGCGGTCTTGAAGACGCTCTTCATGCCTTCCAGCACGCGCTTGCCGAGCTTCTGGAACTCGGGACCGCGGTGGTCGATGGTCGGCATGTCCATCGCCCGCAGAATGCGGTCGGGCACCGGGGTCGGGCCGGGAATCTGCAGGAAATGACGACCCGCGACCCGGGCGGCATTGCTGGACATCGGTGTTCTCTCCCTTGGCGGCACGGCGATCAGACGCGCCGGTTTGTGCACATAAGGCCGGGGATGCCATTCCCCGCGCCCTTGATCTTGCATAAATGAATTATGAATGCAAAATGCGATCAAGTCCACGGGGCGTTCACGGGATTTGTGAGACGGACGCACTGAGGGACGTGAGGGAGTGAAAGCATCATGGCGGCACGACTGGCGCCCGGACTCGAGCGGCGCCTGAAGGCGGAAGTTTCGGGAGATGTGTGGTTCGACCGCTTCAATCGCGGGCGCTACGCCACCGACGCCTCGTTCTATCAGATCATGCCGCTAGGCGTTGTCGTGCCGCGCACCACGGAAGAGGCGGAGCGGGCGATCGCGCTGGCGCGCGCCGAGGGCATTCCCGTCACGCCGCGCGGCGGCGGCACCTCGCAATGCGGCCAGACCATCAACGAGTCGCTCGTCATCGACGGCTCCAGGCACCTCAACCGCATCCTCGAACTCGACGTCGAGGGCCGGCGCTGCGTGGTCGAGCCGGGCATCGTGCTCGACGACCTCAACCGCCAGCTCAGGAAGCACGGCCTGTGGTTCCCGGTCGACGTCTCCACCGCCAGCCGCGCGACCATCGGCGGGATGACCGGTAATAACAGCTGCGGCGGGCGTTCGCTGCGCTACGGCACGATGCGCGACAACGTCATCTCCATCGACGCGATGCTCGCGGACGGCGCGAAGGCGCATTTCGGGCAGGTGGACCACAATCTCGCGGACCTGCCGGCGGACATGCCGCTGGCGCCGCTGGTGCGCGATCTGCTCGACCTCGGCGCGCGCGAGGCGGGCGAGATCGCCGACTGCTTCCCCCGCGTGCAGCGCCGCGTCGGCGGCTACAATCTCGACGCGCTGGTGCCGAACGAGCGCGGCTACAACCTCGCGCACATTCTCGTGGGCTCTGAGGGCACGCTTGCCTATTCGACCCGCGTCGAGCTGAAGCTCTGGCCGCTGATCGGCAGACGTGTGATCGGCGCCTGCCATTTCGGCAGCTTCTACGCGGCGATGGACGCCGCTCAGCACCTCGTGAAGCTCAAGCCCATCGCGGTCGAGCTGGTCGATGCGACGCTGCTCGCGCTGGCGAGCGAGATCCCGATGTTCCAGGCGACGCTGAAGCAGTTCGTGCGCGGCACGCCGGACGCCATCTTGCTGGTGGAGTTCGCCGAGGACGAGGCCGAGAATGCGCGCCGGCTGAAGCTGCTGGAAGACACGATGGGCGATCTCGGCTTCGGCTGGGACCGCGCCGGGGCCAAATGGGGCGGTGTCGTGCCGGTGCACGAGGCGGGGTTGCAGGCGGCCATCGCCGATGTACGCACCTCCGGCCTCAACATCATGATGTCGATGAAGCAGGCGGGCAAACCTGTCTCCTTCGTCGAGGATTGCGCCGTGCCGCTGCCGCACCTCGCCGACTACACGGCGCGTCTCACCGAGGTGTTCGAGAAGAACGGCACCAAGGGCACCTGGTACGCCCACGCCTCGGAAGGGTGCCTGCATGTGCGCCCGGTGCTGAACCTGCGCCTGGAGAAGGACGTGAAGGCGATGCGCAACATCGCCGAGGAAGCCTTCGCCATGGTGCGCGAGTACAAGGGCTCGCATTCGGGCGAGCACGGCGACGGCATCGTGCGCTCCGAGTTCCACGAGACGATGTTCGGCACGCGCCTCGTGCGCGCCTTCGAGGAGGTGAAGGACCGCTTCGACCCGAAGGGGCTCTACAACCCGGGCAAGATCGTGCGGGCGCCGAAATTCGACGACCGCGGCCTGTTCCGCTACGCCCCCGACTACAAGGTGGAGCCGATCAAGGCGGCGCTCGACTGGACGGGCTATTCCGGCGAGGGCGGCGGCCTGCAGGGCGCCATCGAGATGTGCAACAACAACGGCGCCTGCCGGAAGGCTGTCGCCGGGGTGATGTGCCCGAGCTACCGGGTGACCCGCAACGAGCGCGACGTGACGCGCGGGCGCGCCAACACGCTGCGCCTCGCTATTTCCGGCCGCCTCGGCCCCGATGCGCTCGCCTCCGACGAGATGATGGAGACGCTGAAGCTGTGCGTCTCCTGCAAGGGCTGCCGGCGCGAATGCCCGACCGGCGTCGACATGGCCAAGATGAAGATCGAGGCGCTGGCGGCGCGGGCGAAGGCCAAGGGCATCACCCTGCACCAGAAGCTGGTCGCCTATCTGCCGCGCTATGCGGGGCTGGCCTCCCGCGTGCCGTGGCTGTTGAACCTGCGCGACGTGCTGCCGGGGGCGGCGAAGCTCTCGGAGGTGGTCGCCCAGTTCAGCGCCCGCCGAACCCTGCCGCGCTGGCGCGCCGATGCCTTCCGCGAGGACCAGACCGAATTCGGGCCGGCGGACGGGCACGAGGTCGTGCTGTTCGCCGACACCTTCAACCGCTGGTTCGAGAAGGAGAACATCCTCGCCGCACTGGAGGTGCTGACCGCCGCCGGCTACCGGGTGCACATGCCGCGCCCGGCGGACGGCGCCAAGCGCGCGCTGTGCTGCGGGCGCACCTTCCTTTCCGCCGGCCTCGTCGACGAGGCGAAGGCGGAGGCGCGGCGGGTGGTCGAGACTTATGCGCCCTTCATCGCCCGCGGCGTGCCGGTGGTCGGGCTGGAGCCGAGCTGCCTGCTCGCCTTCCGCGACGAACTGCCCTCCATGCTGCCGGGCGAGGCGACGCAGCACCTTTCCGCCCATGCGCTGCTGATCGAGGAATTCATCGCCCGCGAGATCGATGCCGGCCGCTTCGACCTGCCGCTGGCGCCGGTGGCCGAGAAGGCGCTGCTGCATGGGCACTGCCACCAGAAGTCCTTCGGCGCCATGGGCGCGGTGGAGAAGGCGCTGCGGCTGGTGCCGGGGCTCCATGTCGAGGTGGTGGAATCGAGCTGCTGCGGCATGGCCGGGGCGTTCGGCTATCACGCCGAGACCATCGACACCTCGCTCGCCATGGCCGAGCTCTCGCTGCTGCCGGCCGTGCGCGAGGCGGAGCCCGGCACGCTGGTGGTCGCGGACGGCACGTCCTGCCGCCACCAGATCCATGACGGGGCGGAGCGCGACGCGATCCACGTCGTCGAGGTGCTGGCGCGCAGCGTCGCGGCGGCACGCTCCGGCGGCACGACACGTCAGTTGGAGGCGGCGGAATAGCGGCGAAAAGTCCGCTTGATTTAAACAGTTCCGTTTTGCATTATGAATGCATAACGCAAAAATGCGTAAGACTAAGAACACAGCAGGAAACGCTTTGGACGCCCGGAACCAATCGGGCGCCGTTCACAAGAGAGGAATGACGCATGTTCGAGAGCCTCGTCTCTAAACGGGCAGCCGTGCTCGCGGTCTGCCTTTCCGGGCTCGCCCTGTCGCCCGCCATTTCGCCCGCGTTCGCGGCCTGGCAGCCGACCAAGCCCATCGAGATCATCGTGCCCGCCGGCGCCGGCGGCGCCTCCGACCAGATGGCCCGCATGATGCAGGCCGCGATCCAGAACAATAAGCTCTCGCCCACCCCGGTCGTGGTGACGCTCAAGGGCGGTGCCAATGGCGGCGAGGGGCTGATGGACATGCTGGCGAGCGCCGGCGACCCCTACAAGATGGTCATCTCCAACTCGGCCATCTACACGCTGCCGCTGGCCAACAAGCTGCCCTTCGACTGGCGCAAGCTCACGCCGATCAGCATCCTCGCCTTCGACAATTTCGTGCTGTGGGTGAACGCCAACGCCCCCTATGCGAACGCGCAGGAATTCCTCGCGGCGGTGAAGAAGGAGCCGGCCGGCTCGTTCAAGCTCGGCGGCACCGGCTCCAAGCGCGAGGACCACATCCTGGCCGCCGCGGTCGAGCGGATCGCCGGGGTGAAGTTCAGCTACATCCCCTACAAGTCGGGCGGCGAGGCGGCGACCCAGCTGGTCGGCGACCACATCAAGGCCAACGTCAACAACCCGTCCGAGAACATCGCCGTCTGGCGTGCCGGGCAGGTGAAGGCGCTGTGCGTCTTCGACAACGAGCCGATGAACTATGAGGCCAAGGTCACCGCCGATCTGTCCTGGAAGGATATCCCGACCTGCAAGTCGCAGGGCGTCGACTTCCAGTGGATCATGCTGCGCGGCGTGTTCCTGCCGTCCGGCGTGACGCCGGACCAGGTGGCATTCTATCAGGAGCTGCTCGGCAAGCTCGTCGAGACGACCGAGTTCAAGGAATATCTCGAGAAGCAGGCGCTGAAGCCCTCCGACCTGAAGGGCGAGGAGATGGTCAAGTTCCTCGAGAAGGACGAGGCCCTCTACAAGGACCTCATGACCCAGTCCGGCTTCGTCGCCACCAACTGATGAGCCTGCGTGCCGGCGCACCCTTTGCGGGCGCCGGCATCGCTTTCGTCTGCTGCCGTGCCGGCCCGACGGGCTTCGCAATGAGAGGCGCGCACATGCGCGGCGCCGCGACCCCGCCGCCTCCCGGCCGGCCCCTTCTTCTGGAGAATACCGATGTCCGATGACCCGAACGCGGAAGTCGATCCCGCTCTGGTGTCGACGCGCAGCGTCGAAGTCGTGGTGATGGCGCTTCTTCTGTGCGTCGCCGTCTTCCTTGGCTGGGACAACTGGCGGATCGGGGCCGGCTGGGCGCCGGACGGGCCGCAGGCGGGCTACTTCCCGTTCTACCTCTCGGTGCTGCTGGGCGGGGCGAGCCTCGTCGGCATTGCTTCCGCGCTGCGCAGCGAGGAACTGCGGGACGAGATCTTCGTCGGACGTTCGGCCTTCGGGCGCGTGCTGCGCGTGTTCATTCCGACGATCCTCTTCGTCCTCCTGGTACAGCTCCTCGGTCTTTACGTCGCGAGCTTCGTCTTCGTCTCGGCATTCATGATCTTCATCGGCAAGCTGTCGGTCTGGAAGTCGATCCTGACCGGCCTGATCTTCTCCGGTCTCATGTTCTACATCTTCGACATGCAGTTCAACGTGCTGCTGCCCAAGGGTCCGCTCGAAGCGGCGTTCGGTTTCTAGAGGAGGGCCCCATGGAAGCACTCGACTCCCTGTTTCACGGCTTCGGCGTCCTCCTGACCGCCCACAACATGATGCTGATGCTGGTCGGCATCTGCCTCGGCATCTTGGTGGGCGTGCTGCCCGGCCTTGGCGGACCGAACGGCGTGGCGATCCTGTTGCCCCTGACCTTCACCATGGACCCGACCTCGGCCATCGTGCTGCTGTCCTGCATCTACTGGGGGGCACTGTTCGGCGGCGCCATCACCTCGATCCTGTTCAACATACCGGGTGAGGCATGGTCGGTAGCGACTACCTTCGACGGCTATCCCATGGCGCAGAAGGGCGAGGCGGCCGAGGCGCTCACCGCCGCCTTCACCGCCTCCTTCGTCGGCTCGATCGTCGCGGTGATGCTGATCACCTTCCTCGCGCCATGGATCGCCAGCTTCGCGCTGCGCTTCGGCCCGCCGGAATTCTTCGCGGTCTATCTGCTGACCTTCTGTTCCTTCGTCGGCCTCGGCAAGGAAGCGCGCCACAAGATCATCATCTCGCTCACCATCGGCTTCCTGCTGGCGGCGGTCGGCATGGACACGGTGTCGGGCGAGCTGCGCATGACCTTCGGCTCGATCGAGATGCTGCGCGGCTTCGACTTCCTCGTCGCGGTGATCGGCCTGTTCGGCATCTCCGAGATCCTGCTCGCCATGGAGGAGCATCTCGCCTTCAAGGGGCAGGAGGCGAAGATCCGCCTCTCGGTGGTGTGGCGCACCTGGCTCACCCTGCCGCGCTACTGGATGACCCTGCTACGCTCCTCCGCCATCGGCTGCTGGCTCGGAGTAACGCCGGGCGGGGCGATCGCGGCCTCCTTCATGGGCTACAACCTCGCCAAGCGCTTCTCCCGCGACGGCGCCCAGTTCGGCAAGGGCAAGATTGAGGGCGTGCTGGCGCCGGAGACCGCGGCGCACGCGGCGGGCACCTCGGCGCTGCTGCCGATGCTGGCGCTGGGCATTCCCGGCTCGGGCACGGCGGCGGTGCTGCTCGGCGGCCTGATGGTGTGGGGCCTGCAGCCCGGCCCGCTGCTCTTCGTCGAGCAGAAGGACTTCGTGTGGGGCCTGATCGCCTCCATGTATCTCGGCAACATCGCGGGCCTCATCATCGTGCTCGCCACCGTGCCGCTCTTCGCCTCGGTGCTGCGCGTGCCCTTCGCCACCATCGCGCCGATGATCATCGTCTCCTGCGCGGTCGGCGCCTTCGCGGTGCAGAACGCGATGTTCGACATCTGGCTGATGCTGGGCTTCGGCATCGTCGGCTACGTGTTCAAGAAGATCGGCATCCCGCTCGCGCCGATGACGCTGGCGCTGGTGCTCGGTGACAAGGCCGAAGACGCCTTCCGCCAGTCGATGATCGGCCTCGACGGCGGCATCGGCATCTTCTGGTCGAACAAGCTGGTGGGCACGATCACCACGCTGGCCTTGATCATGTTGTTCTGGCCGCTTATCGGGAGGGCGATCGACATGATCCGCGGCTCCGGGCACGCCTCGCCCGCGAGCGCGGCCAGCAGCGAGAGCAGCCGCCCATGACCCTGAGCCTGAAAGCCGCCCAGACCATCCTCTCCACCGCCCTCGACCATTGCCGGCAGGGCAACTTCAAGCCGATGGCGATCGTCGTGCTCGACGCGCGCGGCGCCGTGAAGGTGTCGGCCGCCGAGGACGGCACCAGCCTGAAGCGCTTCGAGGTCGCCCACGGCAAGGCCTATGGCGCGCTGTCGCTCGGCATGGGCTCGCGCTCCATCTTCAAGCGGGCGAAGGAGCAGGCCTTCTTCGTCGCGGCGGTGAGCCACGTCGCCGGCGGCGCGCTGGTGCCGGTGCCGGGCGGCGTGCTGATCCGCGAGGCGGGCGGCGAGGTGATCGGCGCCGTCGGCATCTCCGGCGACACGTCGGAGAACGACGAGGCGGCGGCGACCGCCGGCATCGTGGCTGCCGGGTTCGCCGCCGATCCGGGCACCGACTGACGCCTCATTCTTCTTTCGTGAGGAACGCCGGGGCGCGCCATGGGAACGTGGCGCGCCCTTGCGCGTTAGGTCGTCGGATACCGCATGATGCGGGTGCTTGCTGGCGCGGAAGAAACCGTCGATCCGCCGTTTTCCCGACCGATTTCATTCAGCAAGCATTCATCGACACTTCGCTACCACTTCGGTAACGGAATGTATTACGGAGGAATGCCGCGATGAAGAAGTTGACGCTTGCTCTCGCTGCCGCTGCGACCCTGGTGACGTCCAGCGTTGTTCCCGCCATGTCTGCGCCATGGAAGCCGTCTGGCCTGAGTGCTCCCGGTTCCAATGTGGAGCAGGTGCGCTATCGTCGCGGCTATTATTACAATGGCGGCCGCCACTATTATAATGGCCATCGCGGTTACAACTATTACCGCCCGGGCTATCGCAACTATAATGGCTGGTGGTATCCCGCCGCTGCCTTCGCGGCCGGTGCGCTGATCGGTGGCGCCATCGCCGCCCAGCCGGCGCCGGCCTATCCGGCCCCGTCCTATGGGGCGGGCGGCGTCAACGCGCATGTTCAGTGGTGCGCCAACCGCTATCGCTCCTATCGGGTCTCGGACAACACGTTCCAGCCCTATGGCGCCCCGCGCCAGCAGTGCGTCTCGCCCTACTGAGCCGGAACGCATTGGAAGATACGAAAGCCCGGCTCCGGCCGGGCTTTCTGCTTTTGGGTGCCGGCTGCCGCATAGACGACGAGGGTGGACGGCAAGGTTGAACCAGCCGCCATCCGCGCATTACAAGTCCCCGACGCGGCGGGTTCTCCCGCCGCGATCCCGGGGCCGGAACGAGCGCAATGGCGTTGTCCTACAGGGCGGATATCGACGGGCTGCGGGCGATCGCGGTCCTCGCCGTGCTGTTCTTCCATGCCGGCGTCGCGGCCGTACCGGGCGGCTATGTCGGCGTCGACGTCTTCTTCGTCATCAGCGGCTATCTGATCACCGCGATCCTGCGCCGCGAGGCGGAGAGCGGCGCGTGGTCGATCGCCCGCTTCTACGAGCGTCGCATCCGCCGCATCCTGCCGGCGCTGATCGTGATGAGCGCGGTCACGGTGCTGCTGGCCGGCGTCTTCCTGCTGCCGACCATGAACCGCGACGTGCCGAAGCAGGCGATGGCGGCGCTGGGCTTCGTCGCCAACATCTATTTCTGGCTCACCTCGGATTATTTCGCGGCGGCGGCGGAGACCAAGCCGTTCCTGCACACCTGGTCGCTCGGGGTGGAGGAGCAGTTCTACCTGTTCATGCCGCTGGTCATGCTGGCCGTGGCCGGATGGGGGCGGCGCCGCCAGATCGTCGTGCTGTCGGCGCTGGCCGCACTGTCGCTCGGCCTGTGCGTCGCGCTCACGCCGCGCCACCCGGAGGCGAGCTTCTATCTCCTGCCGATGCGGGCCTGGGAACTACTGGCCGGGGGGCTTCTCGGCTATCTGCCGTCCGGCGGGCGGCCGCGCTGGCTCGACGAGATGCTGGCGAGCGCCGGGCTGCTGATGCTGGCCGGCGCGATCTTCCTCTTCGACGACACGACGCCTTTCCCCGGCTATGCGGCCATCCTGCCGGTGCTCGGCGCGGCGCTGCTGATCCTCGCCGCGCCGGGAACGTGGGTGGGGCGCTTCCTGTCGGCGCGGGCGATGGTCGGGATCGGGCTCATCTCCTACTCGCTCTATCTCTGGCACTGGCCGATCACCGTCTTCGCCCGCAGCGGGGCGGTGGACCTCGGGCGGGCCGAGCCGGCGATCATCCTCGGCGTCTCCCTGCTGCTCGGCTATCTCTCGTGGCGCTTTGTCGAACAGCCCTTCCGCGACCGCACGGCCATGCCGACGCGCCGGCTGCTCGCCGCCACGGCGGCGGGCGTCGTGGCGGTGCTGACGGCCGGGGGCGTGCTACGGGCGGCGCGGGGCAATCTCGGCGGCCTCGACGCGCAGCAGATCACTTTCGACCGGGCGCGCTACGACATCAGCCCGCTGCGGCTGGACTGCCATATCGCCTCCGGCATCGGCCGTCCCGGCGGTTACTGCACGCGCGGCGACGGGACGAAGGGGGAGGTGACGGTGTGGGCGGACAGCCACGGGATCGAGCTGTCCTCGGCGCTGGCCGATTTCGGCTACCGCGTCACCATGATCACCTATTCGGCCTGCCCGCCGGCGCTCGGCTACGCGCCCGCGCCGCGCCCGGACTGCCGGGCGCACAATGACCAGGTGCTGGCGGAGCTGTCGGCCGGGAACGGCGGGCCGGTGGTTCTGGCCGCCCACTATCGCGTCCTGCCGCCGGAAGCGCTTGCCGGCATCGTCGCCACGGCCAACGCGCTGGCGGAGCGGGGACGCGAGGTCGTGCTGATGGGGCCGATGCCGAGCCCCGGCTACGATGTGCCGACCCATCTCGCCTTCGGGCGGGGGGCGCGCTTCCGGGCGGCGGATGACGGGTTCGAGGCGCTGCTCGCCGGGCTCGATCCGCGCGTGCGGGTGCTGCGCCCGGCCGACGTGTTCTGCCAGGACGGCGAGTGCTCGATGCTGGCGGAGGGCAAGCCGCTGCTGTTCGACGACAATCATCCGAGCCTGACGGCGGCGCGTCTGCTCGCCGCCCGGCTGCCGGACGCGGCCGTGGCCGAGCGGCAATAGGACCCTGACTCAGCGCGCTGTCGTGGGCACCAGCGTATCGACCGGCGCTGCCGCGGGCGCGTCGGCGCTGTCCGGCCGGCTCAGATGGCTGAGCACCATGCTGAGCGCGAAGAGCACGCTCATCATCACCGCCATGCGGGTCATCAGTGCGTGGGTGCTCGCATAGCGGGTCGGGCGATGGCGGCGGTGGCGCAGGGGATGCTGTTCGTTCGGATACATGATGTTCACACCGGATGAAGCGCGCGCTCATGCGTGCCGGCAAGGGCGGCGAGCGCGACGCGGATGGCGGAGGCGGCGGCCGGCGTTGCCGCCGTGAGCGGCAGACGCGGCGCGGGGCTGAAGGTCGGCGTCAGCAGCGAGATGGCGTATTTGGCGCCGACCGGCTCCGGCTCGAGGTCCAGCGCGTGCTGAAGCGTATCGAGCGCCGCCGCCAGCGCGGCGACGTCCTTGCCGCGCCCGGCGAGCCGGTGTTCCCACAGCCTCACGCACAGGTGCGGGGCGATGTTGGCGGCGAGCGACATGCAGGCGCGCGGCGGCCGGAGGCCGGGCAGGAAGGCGGCAAGGCTACCGGGCGCGATGCGCCAGAGCCGCTCGGCGCAGACTTCCGCGACCGCCCGCTGCCGGCAGAGATCGTCGCTCTCGTCGAGCAGCGCGAAGATGCTGGGAAGCTGGCCGAGCCGGTCGAGGGTCTCGGGCGCCAGCGTCACCTGCGTGCGCTGGGGCGTATTGTGCAGGATGAGCGGCAGGTCGACGGCTTCCGCGACCGCCTTGAAATGCCGGTACATGCCTTCCTGCGAGGGCTTGTTGTAGTAGGGCGTCACCAGCAGCGCCGCCGAGGCCCCGGCGTCGCGCGCCGCGCGGGTGGCGAGGATGGTCGCCTCGGTGGCGTTGGTGCCGGTGGCGGCGATGACCGGCACGCGCCGGCCCGTCGCCTCGACGGCGACGCGGATCAGCCGCTCCTTCTCGCGCGGCGTCAGGGTGAGGCCCTCACCGGCGATGGCGCCGGTGACGAAGCCGCTCACGCCGGCGGCGAGCAGCGTCTCGACGTGGTGGGCGAAGGCGTCCTCGTCGATCATGCCGGCGAGGAAGGGAGTGACCAGAGGAATAAGGGTGCCGCTGAGCATGGGCGGCCTCCATCACAGGGCAAGCGACAGCGGGCGGCGGGCGAGGCGCACCGCGCGGCGGCGTCCGCCGCATTCGGATGTGGCGTAGTGCAGGGCGGCTTCCCTGGAACGGAAAAAGCCACCGCCGCGTCCGTGGAGTTCGATGGCGACCCACCGACCGAGGGCATCCCTGCCGACGGCGAAACGCAGGCGGTTGGCGATCGGGTTGAGACGATCGGCGACCATGCATTTGAGAGTGCTCATGTTTCCATGCCGGGTACGCGGCGCGGGATGTGCGCCGCATCCCGAAAGCTAGGCAGGGCCGGCTCAAGGAGCGATGGGAAGATGCGGCGCCTTACATAAAGACGGCATAAGCCCCGCCGCTCTTTTCCCGCGCCTTATGCCGGCGGCGGTAAAACCGCATCGACGCCTTATGCGCCCGTGCCGCACGGGTGGGCTCCCGCAAGCAGGGGAGGCGCCGATGATGAGCCTGATGAGCGTATGGCGGATGCTGTTGCGCGTGTTCGAGCCCGGACGGAGTGAGGTCGGGGAGCATGTTCCGGTCCGACGCCGGCGAGTGCCGTAGCGTCCGGCGCGCGGCTGGAGTACCTCTACGGGCCATGGTCCGCGCCTATACCGTCGCCCTGCTCACCATTCTCGGCTTCGCGCTGTTTCCGGTGCTGTCGGTGCTGATCGTCTCCCTCGTCGCTGGCGCGGCGGGGTGCTCGGTCAATGAGGGGAGCGTTACCCCGTGCGTGATCGCCGGCGTCGATATGGGTGGGCTGCTCTACACGATGGGCGTTCTCGGGTGGCTGATGGTCGCCACCATCCCCGTCGGCGCGATGCTGCTGGCCGGCTGGCTCGCCCTGCTGCTCGGGCATCTCGCCTGGCGGCACTTCCGGCAAAAGGCCAAGCCGATTGACACACCGGAGCGCACCGATCGGCAGGCGTGAAATGTTCTGGTTATCTCAAGGAGTTAAGTGGTAGCGGGAGAGGGACTTGAACCCCCGACCCCAGGATTATGATGCCTGAGTGGATCACTGAGATATAAAGATTTTTTCGTCTCGTGTCGCGTCTATGTCGCGTTCGATCCGAGCAGTGCACTCTCGGCAGCGGCCAATTCGTCGGCGTCATCCACCCTCGGAAAGAGATGGCCATAGACGTCCGCCGTCATCGTGATCGAGGCGTGCCCCATCCGTTCCTGAACGACCTTGAGGGGCAAGCCGAGCCCTCCGTCGCGCGGTCGGTTGATCAGCCAGGACGCGTGGAAGTGCCGGAGGGCGTGAAGCCCGCCGTACTTCGCGACCTTGATCGGCTGACCATTCTTGTCGGTTTCGCCGGTAGGAACCGACACGCCAGCCTTGACCAGTGCCGGCTCGAGGCCGCGCCGAAGGATGTTCTTGTGGTTCTCGACATTCCCGGCGCCATTGGGAAACACAAGGTGGGGCTCCGTCACGGGCTCGCCCGCGTCGCCCTTGCCGGTCTGGCGGCGCGGGCATGCAAGCCGCCACTCCTTCAGCGTATTGACCACGATCGGCGGGAGCGGAATGTCGCGCTCGCCGGCTTCGGACTTCGGCGCTCCAATCTGCCCGAACTCATCCGCGCGCTGCCGCACTCGGATTTGGCGCTTCTCAAGGTCCACATCCTGCCATCGCAGGCCGCGAAGTTCCGAGGCACGCATGCCGGTGAAGACGGCTGTGATCAGCAAAGGGCGCCACCGGCCCGCAACGACATTGAGCAGGGCCCGCACCTCAGCCGGCGTAGGGATGTCCTCACCGACCACTAGCTTGCGTTTCTGGCGCGCCTCTATGCGGTGCTTGCTGCCGCCCCGCTTGGCTCGCATGTCGCGAACGGGGTTCTTGGTGGCGAGGCCGCGCTCCTGAGCGTCGGCGATGATGGATCCAAGGCTGACGACGACCTTCTTGATCATCGCGGCGGAGGTGCCCTGCTCGCGTAGGTCGTCCTCGAACTTGCGAATGACGGGCACCGAGAGCTTGCTGACCAGCGTCCTGCCCAACAGCGGCACGACGTACTTCGTCAGGTGGTTCTTTCGCTGCGCGATCGTCGAACGCTCGAGGCCCTCCGCCTCGCCCGTGGCGATCCAGAATGCGCCGGCCTTCTCCACCGTGATGCTGGCGGAATCTGCCACATGGGTGCCGGCGCGCACCTCGACGCTTGCCGTAGCGGCGAAGGCGTCCGCCTCCTTCTTCTTGGCGAAGGTCTTCAGCCGACGGGTCCCCTTGGTATCGAGGTAATCGACAACCCAGGCGGTCTTTTCCTCGCCCTTCGCGGTAGTCCAATTGCGCTTGCGAACTGACATTTTCAGTCTCGCTCATATCTGCCTGGACGAAGCATTTCGTCGTGATCTCCAACGAGACGTTCAAGTTTCTCCAAGCGCTGCTCAAGTTCTCCCGCGTATTCATAAATATTCACATACTCATCTTCTTCGGAGATGGTTCTCTCCAGGCGAGTTACAATTTCTGCATTGAGTGATCGGCCGCTCGCCTTGCCCTTCTCGATCAACCGGTCCCGCACCCCGATCGGCAATCTGAGGGTGAGCCTCACTTCATCTGCGTCGTCATTCACCGGTCGGTCCCCTTCCAAAGCATCTGCACCATAACGGCACCATATTGACACCGTCACCGCCGCGGCACTATCGTGGTGTCGTTATGGTTACTGGAAGGTCAAGCGAATGACAACGGCTGACAACAGCACTGCCGACCTGGTCTGGGGCGTCAAAGAAATCGCCAAGCTGCTCGGGCGTACCGAGCGCCAGACTTTTCACATGCTCAACTCCGGGCATCTTCCGGCGAACAAGATTGGTGAGCGTTGGGTCGCGTCCCGCAAGAAGTTGCTTGCGGCGGTTCTCGGCGAAGCGGCGTGAGGGTGCGATCATGATCGCCCCAGAAACGCAAGGCCCCGCCGCGGTGGCAGCCACGGGCGGGGCAAAGGCGAAGGCTCAGAAGGCTCAGAAGGCTCGTCGGCTCGGCAAAAGTGATTTAAGAAAATCTAAACGCAACGCCCCTGTTTCGCAAGTTTTCCTTATCGGAGTGTACGGCGGCCGCGAGCGCATCGGCTCGATCCGCCAGGACGGCGAGTACGTCTTCGTAGCGATGGATCTCGACGGCGTGTCGCTGGGTCGATTCCGCACGTTGCGCGCAGCGAGCAGGGCAATCCCTGGACCGGGAGAGGTTGAGATCGAGGGGGCCTATAGCCCTTCGCTGACCGCTTTCCGGCGGGGCCACTACGAGCGCTTTGGCGAGAAATGGGCCCGGACGACCATTCCGGAAGCGGGAGGTCAGACATGACACCGCGCGAGCGCTTCCAATGGATCGCCGCCGTGATGGCGGCGCCGAACCTCACCGCAGGCACACGGCTCCTCGCCGCCCGTCTGGCGATGCACGTGAACGGCGAGGACGGGCGCTGCGACCCGTCGGTCGCCACGCTGGCCCGCGAGGTGGCGATGTCCACCAGGTGGGCTGCGAAGTCCATCGCCGACCTGATCGAGGCCGGCTGGATCGAGCGGCGAAGCAGCCGAGGTCGGCATGCGAATAGCTACTCGCTGCGCCTTGATCTCGTCTCCGCGGGTGCTCCCGATGAAGAACCTGCAAACGGCGAAACGCTGAACGCCAGTTCAGGGATGAGCGCTTCAACCACGAAGGAGAGTTCAGGGTTAACCCTGTCCTCTGGTTCGGGGTTGGAGCCGCGAACCCTGAACCAGAGTGTCGCCAACCCTGAAGAATTCGACATCGAACCCCGAAGTACAGTTCATCCTAATATAAAGGGAAGAATAAAGAATAGAGAGGAGACTCTCCCCCTCCCCCCTCAAACTCGATCTCTGAGCCCGGCGCAGGGATCTTCCCTTCCGGGCGTCCAAGATGATTTCTCCCGGTGGTGGTCGGCCTATCCGCGCCACGACGGCGAGGCAGGGGCACGACGGGAGTTCAACCGGGTGATCGGCAGCGGCGAGGCGACCGTGGCGGAGTTGCTGGCCGGCGCGCTCCGATACGCAGCAGGCCGGCAGGGTGAGCCGGCCCGGTTTACGAAGCTCGCGGAGAACTGGTTACGGAGCGGTCACTGGAAGGACCAGATAGATCTTACCAGCCCTCGATCGACGGAAAACCGACAGTACGGAGGCTTTTCGTTCACCGAGTACGCCCGGGAGACGATCGACCCGATCGAACTTGCGCGCGAAATCGCGATGTGGGGGCGCCAGTTAGGATGACACTCCCTGCTCTTCGCGCATCGGGGATCGTATTCGATCCTGAACGGCCGGACTGGACTAGGAAGGCGCTTGCACCGCTGGTCTCCAAATACTGCCGACTGCCGGGTGCTGGCCGCGACATTCACGAAGATCCTCGCCTGACGGCGGAGGGTTGGAGCCTGGATGACGCATCCTCGCTTCGCCCGCTTGCCCTGGAGCGGATCAAGGACCTTCCGGATTCCGCCACCTTGTGGCGGATTTCGGAGCACTTCGAGACGATATGGCGCGGTGAACCGGCGGAAAACATCACGCGGATTGTCCTCTCCAAGATGCTGGACGCCATCCCGAATGCGCGGCCGGCATCGCCCGACGCTTACGTCGACGCGGCCGTCGATGTCCTCGCCGCGATCGAAGAGCAGCCTCCGTATCGCGGATTTGCGCCACCGGTCGTTGCGGCCGCGGCCCGCCAGGCACTTCGCACTCTGAAATTTTGCCCGTCGATCGCCGAGCTTCACGATCTTTGCGTCGATGTTCGGGCCGCATATCGCGCGGCGGCCCTCGATGTCGAGACGTTGGCTAACCTTCGCAGCGACGCCGAACTCGTCTTGCTCGAACTGGGAGAGGGGCCGTCCGACGGCATGGACGACACGATTCCCGATCTTGGGGCGTCGCCGTCCAACTGCGAGGCGGTAAGCCCGCAAAGCGATCAAGGCTCCCACGGATACGGAAAAAAGGACGCTCGGCATGAATAGTCTTCAGCATACCGCCGCTCCAACCCTGACCGATCCGCTCGTCCGAGCGAGCCCGTCAACTGGCCGATGGTGGAGCCGGCGCACGCTGGTTAGCTTCGGATACATGGTGGGCTTGGGCTTTAACGGCCCGGACATCGAGAACGTCTTAGGCTGCAGTAGTGCTTCAGTGGCCAATGCGTGCAAGCGCTACGGCATCAAGCTTCACCGGCGGCGAAATGGTGACAGCTGCGTCCCGGCCGTAATCAACAAGAAGACCCGGGCCGCGCTCGACGATGCTGCCGCCGTCCGCGACATATCGAGAGCCGAGCTCGTGGAGCGCCTCCTCGCGATTGTGGGCGATGAAGGCCCCGCGTTCGTTGATGGGATCCTCGACGATGGCTTTTCCTTCGATGCGGAGTTTGACGTCGTATGAGAAGCGCCTCGGGTCGTGATCGCGCGGACGTTCCGCTGAGCGCGGGGATGCGCGCCCGGCGCCCCCTTGGCCGCCCTCGATTCAGCAACCACGCCGCGCTGGCAATGATGCGGATCATCCCTGCCGATGCTTTCCACCCATTGTTGCAGTTTGGCGACAAGTGTTACCCAGAAGCTGTAGCGGCCGGGCAAGATGTTAGGGACCGTATGCCGAAACCGGTGGGGTGCGACTGTTCGCAGCCCCAGAATTCGCGTGTTTTTCCATTTCGGCAATCCGGGCTTTGCTTTGCCGGAGAGCCTCGGAACCGCCGATAGCCGGCGCGTCTCGTTACCCCAAGTTGACGACAGGAGGCCGTAATGGCCGATGACCACGCCTATGTCTTCCGTGACGGAGATGTCGTTCTCCACGGGAACGACGCCGAGCCCTCGACGCCCTTCGACAAACCGGTCGCAGCCGCAGCTGCGCAGTCCTCTCCGTCGCCGCTCGTCGATGATCGGCTCGACGGTATCGAGGACGAGACCGTGGCCGCTTTCCCCACCTTGGGCGTCACCTACACCCGTCCGGCCGGCATCCGGATCGCGCTGGCGCATCCCTTCCGGATCGGCACTCGGCTGGTCGAGGAGGTCGTCATCCCGCCGGTTCCGCTCGGCGTCGCGCTCGACGTGCAGATGGGCGTTCACGAGACCCTGCTCGACATCCTCGTCGCGGTGACGAATGAGCCGCTTGCGCTCTTCCGTGCCCTCCGTGGTGGCGACGAGGATCTCGTGCTCGGCTCGTTCGCGCAGACGCTGCCGCAGTCCATTCGTGACATCATTGAAGGTGCCGTCTGATGGCTTCGCTCACGTCGATCCTCGCGGTCCGGCTCCTCGATCAAGTCAGCGGGCCTGCCGCGAAAGTCGGGGCGTCCGTCCAGAGGCTCCAGGGCACCGTGACCAGGGCGAGCGCTGCGACCGGCATCGCGACCAGAGCCGGGAACGCCGCCGCGCTCGCCACCACCCGCGTGCTGGCCGCAGCAGGCGGCGTCGCTGGTGTCGCGGTGGGCGTGAAATCGGCGATCGGCTCCTTCGCGGAACTCGAAAGGCAAATGAACCGCGTGGGCATCACCGCTGGCGCCGGCATCGGCGAGGTGAAGGCGGCGACCGTCGATGTGTCGAAGGTAGCCGACGAAGCGGGCGTTCCCCTCGAACAGGTCGTGTCTGGCCTTGAGGCGCTCGTCGCCGCCGGCCGGACGCTGCCTGAGGCGATGGGCTTCCTCCCTGCGGTCGTCCGCACGGCGCATGCCGCCGGCGCCGAGACGAGCGACATCGCGAGCACCGCCGACGCGCTGGCGACGAGCTTTAAGATTGCCGGCGGTGAGATGCAGCGAGCCTTCGATGTCCTCGTAGAAGGTGGCAATCTCGGCAAATTCGAGCTCCGCGATATGGCCCGCTACCTCCCGAGCCTGGCAGCGAATGCCGCCGCCATCGGGCTCCAGGGCGAGGAAGGCGTGCGGAAGCTGGTCGCTATGTTGCAGGTCATGCGAAAGCAAATGGGTACCTCCGAAGAGGCTGCCACCAGTATGAATAATGTCTTCGCGAAAATGGAAAGCGAAGAGACTGCAAAGAAATTCGCGAAGTTCGGCGTCGACCTTCGCAAGGAGATGGCGGTCGCGCGCCGCGAAGGGAAAGACCTTCTGGACGTCTTCCTCGATCTATCAAACAAAGCGCTTAAGGGCGATCTCTCGAAGGTTCCGCAGCTTTTCTCTGATATGGAATTCGCGCGCGGTATGCGGGCGCTGCTGGCGCAGCGGGCGGAGATCGGCCGCATCAATGGCCTGCTCAAGAACTCGGGAGGCGCCGTTGCCGGCGCGTTGGAGCGCGTGTCCGGAGACACCACGGCGAACCTCGACCGGCTCATGAACCGGTTCGAACAGTTCGGGCGTGACATCGGAGATCTCGCCGCGTCGCCGGTGATCTCCATGCTGAACGGCGTGGTGCAGGATATCCGTGCGGTAAAGGGCGAGATCGACGATTTCGACAAGTGGGTGCAGGACAAGACCGGCTACTCCGTCGGCGATATCATCCGTGGCGGTATGAAGATGGCGGGCATCGCCACACCCGAGGAACAGAAGGCCGCCAACGACCGCCGCGAGGCGGAGCGCGCCAATCCCGACCTTGGCCGCGCCCGCGAGGCGCAGGAGGAGGTCACCGCCCTCGACAGGAAGATCGAGGGCGCGAAGGCCGACGTCGAGCGCGCGGAGGCGTCCGAGAGGAAGTCGCCCCTTTCCAAAGGCCGTGCCGACCAAGCGCGGAAGGCGCTCGAAAAGCTGCAGCTGCAGAGGGGCGAGCGAGAGCTCGCCGCCCGCGCGCTGGCGGAGCCGCTGCCGGGTCCGGTCGAAATCCCCATCGACGCCGATGCCGGCCGGGCATCGTTTCACGCCTACCGAACGCGCCGGGAGGCCATCGAGGCGGCGAAGGCGGAAGCGGCTCGGGAGGGGGCGAAGGTGCCGATGCCTGCTCCGGATCCGCGCCGTGCCGCGCCGGTCGATATTGTGCCCGTTGCCCCCTACGATGATCCGACACCGCCGGCGCCCGCTCCGGCTCCGGCCGTTGGGCAGAGCGTGAAGGCCGATGCCGATGCGGGCGCCGCCGCCCTTGGCGGGCTGTCAACGAAGGCCGGTGAAGCCAAGGCTGCGCTGGATCAGGTCGCCGGCACGCGGGTGGCGCCGGCGGTCGACACCGGCTCTCTCGATGCCGCGATTGCCAAGGCGCAGCAGCTCAAGAGCGCGATCCTCGAGATCAACGGGTCGAGCGTCCGCATCCAGACCTCTCCGGCCCTCGGCCAGAGCCTCCGCGGCATCCATGCAGACATAGGGATTGAGTGATGCAGATCATCATTACGCCGCAGGACAAGATTCTCGCCCGCTTCGGAAACCGGCTCGCCATGCTCGGCGCGAAAGAGGCACATGCTGTGATGAAATCCGCGCTCTGGCGCGGCGGCAACGAAGCCCGCACCCAGATCAAGCGGACCCTCACGAAGCAGACCGGTATCAAGTACGGCCTGATCGACAAGGCCATTGAGACGAAGTTCCGCGAGAAGCCTGGGCTCCTCTACGCGCTCGAAGCCACGGGCGACGAGACGAACCTGAACCTGTTCGGCGCCGTGCAGCGGAAGAAGGGCGTCTCGGCCCGGCCGTGGGGCGTCCGCCGCGTGTTCAAGGGCAGTTTCTTCGTGCGTGGCAGGGTCTATCACCGCCTGACCCCGAAGCGCGGGCCGATCAAGCCGCTGTACGGGCCGAACATCGCCCGCGAGATGGTGAAGGACGAGACGAAGGCGCTGTGGGAGACCGCCGTGCCGCCCGCGATCATGAAGCGCGTCGAGCACGAGATCGCGCGGAGGCTCAAAGGCTAGGGCCGCGCAGCTCTAGCTCTTGCCGTCCGGCTTACGGCGCATGCGCAGCGAAGCGAGCGTTGTGCGCGCGGCCTCTTGGGCGCTGAGACCACCGTCGTTCGGCGCAGGACTGGAGGGCACACTGACCGTGTCTTCCTTTCCCTTCGCGACAGGTCTCAGCATCTCGCGCACGGAATCCGGGCTCGTGAAGATCTTGCCGGCGACCTTGACCCAGGCGAGATCGCCCCGCTTCGCTGCTGTGCGAAACGACTTGATGGTTAGTGGCCCTTCCGGGCCCCATTGAATGACTCCATGTTCTCCGGCGCGCCCTGCGCCTTCCACATGTCGGTGAGCGACAGCAATATTTTTCGTAGCTACGACAATTGACGCCCCGCATTTGCGTAGCTACGCTAATTTCATGATCATCCTGTGGGACGAGCCGAAGCGGCTGGCCAATATCGAGAAGCACGGCTTCGACTTCGCCGAGCTGACCGAGGATTTCTTCGCCGCCGCTGCCATCGTCCCGGCCAAGGGCGAGCGCCTGATGGCCATCGGAGAATTCAACGGCGCCGTTGTGGTGGCCGTCGTGTTCCGCGTCCTCGGCGAGGAAGCCGTCTCGATCGTCTCCATGCGCCGCGCGGATCGGCAAGAAAGGAGGTTCTGGAATGGCTAGGTGGCCGCAGTTCATCACCAAGGATCTGACGGGAACCCCGGAAGACGATGCCGAGATGCTGCGTCGATGGCAGGTCTATGAGCGCGAGATGAAGGCGCTCATAGCCGCCGGAGGCGTCCATCTGGACGAAGACGGCTGGTGGATCGACGATGGGACGGGGGAGTTGATCGGCCCTGACCCGGAAATGGAACGCCCCAGCACCCGCGAGGAACTGGCGCAAGCCAGCACGTTCACCGAGGCGGTGCCGGGGCTTGCCGCGGGCATCAAGCGCTCACGTGGCCGGCCGAAGGCTGAGGCGCCGAAGAAGCTGCAGTCCTTGCGGCTCGATGTCGACGTGATCGAAGCCTTCAAGCGGTCTGGGCCGGGATGGCAGGGGCGCATCAACGAAACCCTGCGCAAAGCGCTGGGACTGTAGGGCTTGGAGGTCGGCATGAGCGACGACGAGGATGCCCGCATCGCAAGCGCTGCGCTGGCGCGCCTCGAAGCTGGCACCGAGACCCTCATCAGCGACAAAGACATGGACGCCTATCTCGCCGCTCCTACACCTCTCGCCTTCTGGCGGAAGAAGCGTGGGCTCCCGATCGCCGAACTCGCCGACAAGGTCGGCATTGCGGAAGACGAGCTCGCCGCGATGGAAATCGGGCTCAGAGCCCCCAGCGCGGCCGCTCTCCGCAGGCTGGCAGATGTTCTCGGACTGACGGCCGACGCCTTGGCCTGACCGCTCGCTGCGTCCCTCAGCAATCAGGGAGATCGTCGATGAGCTACGACCCGCTGCGGCGCATTCACATGCGTCCAAATCTGGACCAGTGGAGGGGCGACGAGCCGATCACCTTGGCCGAGGCCGTAGCTCTGTTCTTCCCGGAAGGAAGGGGTCCCGTTCATTGATGCCGTCGCTATTTGCGGTCGCCCAGGATAGAAGGTTCCGATGATCTGGCGATGGAACAACGAAACGGTCTCCTGGGCGCCTTCGGCTTTTCCATCAGCACCGAAGCGCTCGTCGCTCCCTCCGGCCATATGACTTGGGCAGCCGTCACGAGCTCGGGCTTGCGGCCGTCACCCGCCAGACGGTGTTGCCGACATCGTCGGCAATGAGCAGGGCGCCACTCCGGTCGACAGCGACGCCCACCGGCCGGCCGCGAGCCTTGCCGTCGGAGGTGAGGAAACCCGTCACCACATCCTCGGCCTTGCCGTTTGGGCGGCCGTCGGCGAAGGGGACGAACACCACCTTATAGCCGTTGAAGCGGTCGCGATCCCAGCTGCCATGCTCACCGACGAAGGCGCCACCGCGGTATTTCTCGGGCAACGCCTGCACCGTGTAGAAGGCGAGACCGAGCGGCGCTACGTGGGAGCTCAGGGCATAGTCCGGCGGAATCGCTTTCTCGACGAGATCCGGCCGCTGTGGCTGTACGCGCTCATCGACATGCTGGCCGTAATAGCTGTAGGGCCAGCCATAGAAGGCTCCGTCCTTCACCGAAGTCATGTAGTCGGGGACGAGGTTGGGCCCGAGCTCGTCGCGCTCGTTGACCACCGCCCAGAGTGCGCCGCTCTGCGGCTCCAACTCAGCCCGTTCGGGTTGCGCAGCCCGCTCGCGAAGATCCGCCAGCGGCCGGAGGTGCGGTCCACCTCCCAGATCGCGGCGCGGCTTTTCTCCGCCTCCAGTCCGTTCTCGGTGATGTTGCTGTTGGAGCCTACGCCGACATAGAGCAGCGAACCGTCCGGACTGGCGACGAGGCTCTTGGTCCAGTGGTGGTCGATCGGTCCGCCAGGCAGATCGGTGAGCTTCGTCCCCGGCGCGGTGATCTTCGTGTCGCCCTCATTGTAGGGATAGCGTCTGATGGCGTCGGTGTTGGCGACATAAAGGTCGCTGCCGACCAGCGCAACGCCGAACGGCGAATGGAGATGGTCACGAAACACCGAGCGGGTCTCCGGCTTGCCGTCGCCATCAGCGTCCCGCAGCAGGGGCATGCGGTTGCTCTCGCCGGCGTCGCCGCCTGACGTGACCCAGGATTCGATCCAGCCCATGACGATATCCTTGGGCCGCTTGATCGGTTCGCCGCCCGGCGCCTTGGACTCCACCACCAGCACGTCGCCGTTCGGCAGCACATAGAGCGAGCGCGGATGCTGGAAACCGTTGGCCAGCGCCTCGATCTTGAGACCGGGGGCGACCGTCGGGGTCTGGCCGTCGCCCCAGCCGACGACCTCCGCGAGATGCATCGGCGGAAACAGATACTGGTTCGGCTCCGGCAGCACCGGATTGGGGCCGACCTAGGTCTGCGGATCGAAATCGTCGGCGGCATAGGCGGTGACGGTCAGGGCGGCGCAGCACAGGGCGATGGCCGCGATGCGGCCGGCCGGAATGGGATGGCGGGTCATTGGACGGTTACTCCACAGCGAGGACGGTAGATCATCAGCCAGCCGAAGCTCGCGGTGCCTATCAGGGCCACGAACGTGGCTGCGGACAGAAACAGTCCCCAAGGGACTACCGAGGTCCATGCGTCGCGGGTGTGCACCAGCATGTTCAACGTCGCCAGCACCAGCACGACGAGATTGCCGGCGATATAGAGCCAGATGCCCTCGCGAATGCGCACCGACGGGCGGAGGGCGATCTCGATCAGGCCGGCGATCAGGAACAGCCAGCCGAGAACCACGCCGGCGCTGATCAGCCAGGCCGAGAAGTCGGCCCACATCTCGGCCGATCGCCAATAGGCGAGATCCGTCAGCAAAGCGCCGACGAAGCAGGTCGCCGGGGCTGCTGCAAGCGTGGGATGGATTGGAGGCGCGATGAACACTGCCGGCGCGGGATGATCGACGATCGTCATGAAGCTGATCCTGTCCGGTAGCCCATGCGCCAACATCGCGACGGCTATGTCGTTCCAGCTGCGTCGAACACACGATGGTGAGTTTCCCATACGCGACCCTCGCGATGATGGGTGGTCCATCCCCAGGCAATTGCCTATCGGTCAGCGGAGATCGGCGGGGAATGGCATCCGTCGTAGCGTTTCATCGCCCACCCGGCATGGTGTCGGACGCACGGCGCAATCTGCAGTGATGAGTGTTGCGCGGATGAGGATGCCAACCTCCTGGCGAGTGGTAACGCCAAATGGCTAAGCAACAGATGGATACTCACCAAGGAGCGTTTCCTGCTCTCGCGCGTTGGCTTCCGATTGAAGGTCGCGTTGACGGAGCTCATGGCCACGCGTCCTGACCCAAACTTAGGAGAAAGCCATGCCGCGTGGCGACAAGTCGAAATACACCGACAAGCAGGAACGCAAGGCCGACCACATCGCCGAGAGCTATGAGGATCGGGGCGTCTCGGAGAAAGAGGCCGAACGTCGCGCCTGGGCGACTGTGAACAAGGAATCAGGCGGCGGCAACAAGTCCGGCTCTGGTCGCGGCAAGAAGGATACCCACGTCTCGGCCAAGAAGGGCGGGAAGATCGGCGGCGCGACCTCGGCACACCGCTCAGCCGCGGACCGTTCCGCCTCGGCGAAGAAGGCGGCAGCGACGCGCAAGCGCAACGCCGAACACCATACCCATTCCTGACCGCGGCCGCAGGGCCGGGCCGAGTCCATACCCAATGACGAACCGCCGGCACCGTCGGCGAAAGGAGGACACATGGCTGAAAAGCGCAAATGGTCCGCCGAGGTCACCGAGCACAGCGACGCACTCGACCTCAGGAAGGACGTCTTCGAATCCCACGATCCCCGCGAGATCGCCAAGTCGCTGAAGCATTCAGCCGAGACGAGCCATCGGCGCAAATCGTCGCCCTATCGCTCGGCGATGTCGATGCTGACCTTCTACATCAACCGTGCCGGGAAGAACCTGCCGCAGTCGCAGAAGAAGGTGCTGGAAGCGGCCAAGGATGAACTGCGGCACGAATTCGGCCGCTGACCGCGCGGCGGGTGTCTTGGGGCGCATCGGCCGACCTCATTCCTCTGGAGAGATGGAGCGCGCCATGCCCACGGCTGCGGATATTCTTATCGACACGCTGATCGACTGGCGGGTGAAGGTGATCTTCGGCCTGCCCGGCGACGGCATCAACGGCATCATGGAAGCGCTGCGCACGCGGCAGGACAGAATCGGCTTCGTGCAGGTGCGGCACGAGGAATCCGCCGCCTTCATGGCCTGTGCCTATGCCAAATGGACCGGGGAGCTCGGCGTCTGCCTTGCCACCTCTGGCCCCGGCGGCGCGCATCTGCTTGCCGGGCTCTACGACGCCAAGCTCGACCAGGCGCCGGTGCTCGCCATCACCGGCATGCAGTTCCACGATCTCATCGAGACCTTCACCCAGCAGGACGTCGACCTCACCCGCGTCTTCAACGACGTCGCCGTGTTCAACACGCAGGTGAGCGACCCCGCGCATATGGAGAGCGTCGCCAGCCTTGCCTGCCGCTCGGCGCTGTCGAAGCGCGGCGTCGCCCATCTTTCCATCGCCAATGATGTGCAGGAGCAGGCGCTGAGCGAGGCGAAGCGCTCCAAGCGCAACCCGCCCGGCCATGTGCCGAACGGCTGGTTCGAGGGACGGCGCCTGCCGACCGAACGTGACCTCGACGAGGCGGCGAGGTTACTCAACGACGCCTCGCGGGTGATGATCCTCGCCGGCCGCGGTGCGCTTGGTGCCCGTGCCGAGCTGGAGCACACGGCCGACCTGCTCGCCGCGCCGGTCGCCAAGGCGCTGCTCGGCAAGGCGGTGCTGCCGGACGACCATCCCCATTCCACCGGCGGCATCGGCATGCTCGGCACGCTGCCCTCGCAGGAGGCGATGGAACGCTGCGACGCGCTGCTGATTGTCGGCTCGACCTTCCCGTATATCGAGTACTACCCCAAGCCCGGCCAAGCGAAAGGCGTACAGATCGACCGCGACGGCCAGCGCATAGGGCTGCGCTACCCGGTCGAGATTGGCCTCGTCGGCGATGCCGGCGAGACGCTGCGCCTGCTCAACGAGCGGCTGACTCGCAAGCGCGACCGAGGCTTCCTTGAGGAGGCGCAGGCCGGCATGGCGCGCTGGCGCGAGATGATGGTTACCTCCGAGACCAAGGCGGATCTGCCGCTCAAGCCCCAGCTGGTGGCCTGCGCCTTTGGGCGGCGCCTGCCGGACCACGCGGTGCTGGTCACCGATTCCGGGCAGAACACCGAACTTGCCGCCCGCCATATCGACATGCGCGAGGGCCAGGCCTTCGGCGTCTCTGGTTCGCTTGCCTCCATGGCCTGCGGCCTGCCCTATGCCATCGCCGCGGGCCTCGCTTTTCCGGACCGGCCGATCTTCGCCGTGGTTGGCGATGGCGGGCTCGCCATGCAGCTCGGCGAGTTCTCTACCGCCGTGCGCTATAGCATCCCTTCGAAGATGCTGGTGATCAAGAACAACATGCTGAACCAGATCGCATGGGAGCAGATGATGTTCCTTGGCAACCCGCAATTCGGCTGCGAATTGCAGCCGATCGACTTCGCTATGGCCGCCGAGGCGATGGGCGGCATCGGCTATTCGATCACCCACCCCGACCAGGTCGAGGAGGTGCTGGACCGGGCCTTCGCCACTGAGGGGCCGGTGCTGATCGAGGCGGTGGTCGACGCCGCCGAGCCGATGATGCCGCCGAAAATGCCGCCGGACTATGCGGAGAATTTCCGCAAAGCGCTGCCGGACACGCCCGGCCATGAGGAGATCGAGGCGGCGATTGCCGAAGAGCCGCTGAAGACCATGATCGAGGCGGGCAGCCGTGATGACTGAGGGCTGGGACATGGACCTGTCGGAGCCGCTCACCTTTCACAGGGACGGCGAGGCGCGGACGCTCCGCACGCTCGACGATGCGCACGGACTGCTGGCGTTGCACGAGCCAAGCGAAGGCGACCGCGAGCTGTGCCAGGCGGCAGTGACCGCGGTGACCAAGGCAGCCGTTTCCGGTCAGCCGTCCCATCGTAAGATGGCAACCGAGCAAATGCGCGCCCTGCTTCGCTCGCTCGGGTGGCTCTGAACATACGCCGGGCCATCGCCCCACCGAGAGGAGACCGACATGGCGCTTTCCGTTGTCGCGTTGAATTGCACCCTCAAGCGCGGCGCCGTCTTCCACCGAAAAGCTGCTACGCGAGGCGCTGGCCGAATTCGGCAAGCTCGATGTCGCCGGCGAGGTCGTCCGCGTCGCCGATCTCGACATCAAGCCAGGCGTGACCTCGGACGAGGGTGAAGGCGACGAATGGCCAGCGCTGCGCCGGCGCATTCTGGCCGCCGACATCCTGTTGATCGGCACGCCGATCTGGCTCGGCCAGCCCTCCAGCGTCGCCAAGCGCGTGCTGGAGCAGATGGACGCCTTTCTCAGCGAGGGTGACGAGCGCGGCCGCATGCCGTCCTTCGGCAAGGTCGCGGCGGTGGCGGTGGTCGGCAATGAGGACGGCGCGCATCACTGCCATGCCGAGCTGTTCCAGGCGCTCAACGATGTCGGCTTCAGTCTCGCTCCCGGCGCCGGCACCTACTGGGTTGGCGAGGCGATGGGTTCGGTCGATTATCAGGATCTGGAACAGCCGGCAGAGAAGACGCACAAGCAGACCGCCTCGCTCGCGATCAGTGCGGTGCACCTCGCCGGCCTGCTCAAGGCTTCCGGCTATCCAGGCATGGACCAGGGCTGACCCCGAATTCGTATCACAGGATGTGGTATAGTATTATGTTGTTCGATGTACCCGAGTAATCCTTCCTGTTCTCCTGCCTCGAATCTCTTTGCCTATCGGAACATTGATGCCCCGGCGCCATTAGTCCGCGAGCGCCGCGATGGCTCGCAATACATCGGGCTGCTGCATCATCGAACCGATGGAGAAAGACGATGAAGACGCTTCATCTCGTGGCCGCGCTTCTCATCGCGGCGACACCCGCCGCCGCCCAGTCGATTGGCGAGAAGACCGGCGTCAATTCCGTGCTCGGCATCAGCCCCTCGACGCAGGACTTCGTCACCGAAGCCGCCGTCAGCGACATGTTCGAAATCCAGTCGAGCGAGCTTGCGCTGGAGCGCGGCGATGAGCCGACCAAGGCTTTTGCGACGCAGATGATCGCTGCGCACCAGAAGACCACGACGGAGCTGAAGGGCCTGCTGGTCAGCGCCAATATCCAGATCACGCCACCTGCCGCGCTCGACAGCTCTCATCAGGGCAAGCTCGACGACCTGAAGAAGCTGCAGGGCAGCGAGTTCATCGACCAGTACCACGAAGACCAGGTCGACGCGCATGAAGCGGCCGTCTCGCTGTTCGAGCGCTACGCCAAGGAAGGCGACAACCCGGCGCTGAAGGATTGGGCCGGCAAGACGCTGCCGGAGCTGCGGCATCACCTCGAAATGGCGGAAAAGCTGGCGGACTGACGGCCGGCGGCCCGATCGTATGTCGCCACCATGAGCCGCATCCTCGTCATCGGCGCCACCGGCCTCATCGGCTCGCACGTCGCGGCATCTCTCTGCGCCGCCGGTCACGCCGTGACCGGCGTGGCGCGCCATCTCGGGTCGGCGTCGCGCCGCATACCGGCGATAGGCTGGGAGGCGGTCGACCTCGCCCGTGCCTCGACGCATGAATGGCGCCGCCATCTCGCCGGCATCGACGCGGTGGTGAACTGTGCCGGCGCGTTGCAGAGCGGACCGGCGGACGACGTCGCCGGCGTGCATGAGCGGGGATTGACGGCGCTGGTCGCGGCATGTGAAGCCGCCGGCGTGCGGCGCCTCGTCCATTTCTCCGCCATGGGTGTCGACCGGATAACCCCGAGCGAGTTCTCGCGCAGCAAGCGGGCGGGCGACGAGGCGCTGATGGCGAGCGGGCTCGACTGGGTGATCCTGCGCCCTTCCGTCGTGCTCGGCCCGTCGGCCTATGGTGCAAGCGCGCTGATCCGCGGGCTGGCCGCGCAACCGATCTTGCCGGTGATGCCGGACACCGCGCCGCTGCAACCCGTGGCGCTGGAGGATGTGGTGGCGACCGTCGCCTTCTTCCGGAAGCCGGAGGCGCCGGCAAGGCTGGCGCTGGAACTTGCGGGACCCGACCGGCTCGACTTCGCTCGACTGATCTGCCTTTACCGCCGCTGGCTCGGCCACGCGCCGGCGCGTGAGATCGCTCTGCCCGGCTGGCTCGCCGGCCTCGTCTACCGCCTGGGCGATCTTGCCGGCCTGCTCGGCTGGCGCCCGCCGGTGCGCTCGACCGCGCGGCGCGAGATTGCCCGCGGCGCGGTGGGCGATGCGAGCGAATGGACCCGTATTACCGGCATCGTGCCCCGTTCCATAGAATCGATGCTCAACGCCCGTCCAGCCTCGGTGCAGGAGGGGTGGTTCGCCGGGCTCTATTTGCTCAAGCCGCTGGTGTTGGTGAGCCTCGCCATCTTCTGGATCGGCTCGGGCCTCGCTTCGCTCGGGCAAGGCTATGCATCGGGCATAGCGATGATGCAGCAGGGCGGGGCGGCGGCCGGGCTGGCGCCTGTCGCGGTTGTCGGCGGCGGGCTGGCCGATCTTCTGGTCGGCATCGGCATCGCCATCCGGCGGACCGCGCGCCTCGCGCTCCTCGCCGGCATCGCGGTCGCGCTGTTCTACGCCCTCGCCGGCACCCTTCTCACGCCCTGGCTGTGGCTCGATCCGCTGGCGCCGCTCCTGAAGATCGCGCCGGTGATCGCGCTGCACCTGGTGGCGCTGGCCACCTTGCAGGATCGCTAATGACCTATTTCATCCTGAAGTTCCTGCACCTCATCGGCGCGATGGTGCTGATCGGCACCGGCGCCGGCATCGCCTTCTTCATGGTGATGGCGCATTTCACCGGCAACGCGACGAAGATCGCCGGCGTCGCCCGCATCGTGGTGACGGCGGACTTCCTGTTCACCGCCAGCGCCGTCGTCGTCCAGCCGATCACAGGCGTGCTGCTGGCGCGCGAGGTCGGCTATCCGCTGACGGAAGGATGGATCGTGCTGTCGATCGTCCTCTATCTCGTCATTGGCGCCTTCTGGATTCCGGTGGTCTTCATGCAGATGCGCCTGCGCGACCTCGCGGAAGCCGCCGAGCGGGACGGCACGCCGCTGCCGCCCGCCTATCACCGGATCTTCTGGACCTGGTTCGGCTTCGGCTTCCCGGCCTTCGGCGCGATCCTCGGCATATTGTGGCTGATGATCGCCAGGCCCGAAATCCAGCTCTTCGGCTAGAGATCCATCGGGCCGTCGGGCGGCGAGGAGCTCTGCACCGACAGACTGTCGCGCATGCGGCCGATGCCGGCGGCGATGGCGGCATAGTCGAGCGCATCGCCGTCGCGCTCCATGGCTCGGCACAGGAAGCGGATAGGAAAGCGGATCGCCTCGACATTGGCCTCGCTGAGGCCGGGCGCGCGCGCCGATGCGCCCTTCTCGGCACGGTCGAGCGCCGCGGCGATCTCGTCCCCATTCAACACGTCTTTCCGCTTCAGCACGTCGCACAGCGCCGCGAGGGCGAGTAGTACGCCTTCCATCTGCAGATTGGCAGTGTTCATCGTGAGAACTCCGTGCGGTCCTTCAAGGCGGATCTTGGGCTGGTCGAGCGGGAGAAGCTCTCGGTCCTGGCCCCGGCCAATTCTTCCAGCCCGAGCGCCAGGGCCGATCCCCACACCAGATGAGCGACGATCATCAGGCCATTCCGCCGTGCCGGGTGCTCGGTGCCGAAGCGCAGAATGCTTGCCGCCGGTATCCAGCCGAGATAGCTGGCGAGCCAGACCGCCACTCCATAGGCCGAGCCGTTGACGACGTCGCGGCGGCGGACCAGCAGCGCGTACAGGCCGCCTGCCGCTCCCCCATAGAGAAAGTGGTACAGCAGCGCGGCCGTTGCGGCGCTCATCCCCGGCCGCGGCAGGTCTTCGCTGATCTCCCGGGGCGGCAGCGGATAGCGCTCCGTGCGCGGCAGCCGGGCGTGCAGGCCCCGCATGGCCATGGTCATCGGAAGGGTGGCCGCAAAGCCAGCGATCGCTCCCAGCACGATGCGATCGAGCGGTTTCATTGCCGTCGCTCGCGCCCGTGGACCCGCGGGCAGCTGGCCGCCAAGGCGAGCGCCATGGCGACATAGGCGAGGGCGATGGATTTGGGTGTCACCACCTTCTCCCAGCCCGGCGTCAGGCGCTTCGGAACAACGCCGTAATCGACGAGAGCGGCGAGCGCCGACACGGCGACGGCGTCGCCCAGCGGCGCCTTGTTCGGGCGCAGGCGCTGTAGCGCTTCGAACACCATCGCCCAGAACACGGAGGCCGCGTGATGCGTGGCGAAGCCGCCGAGCGTGTGCTTGAGGTCGATGGCCCGCGAGTGGCCGGCGGCCTCGCCGAGGAACCAGTGGCTGGTGGAATTCACCGGCTGCACCGCGTGCCGCCCTTCGCTGCGTGCCAACAGGGCGAGCGCCACGCTGGTGGCAAGGCTCACCGCGCTGCCGGAGAGAATGGCCCTCGTAAGAAGCGGCAGCATCGCTCCGTCCTCAATGCTTGCCCGAGCCCGGCTCGGCCATTTTGCGGTGCTGTTCAGCAAGCATGCCGGCCGGCATGACATTGGCAGCGGCGGTCTGCAGCTTGTTCTTCCAGCCGCTGACCACATCGCCCTCGCCGTTCATCATCGCCTCGAAGCCGTTCCTGGCAACCTCGGCCGGATCGTCCTTCTCGTCCTGCCCGACCTTGGTGTCGAGCATGCCGGCGCGGGCGAAGAATTCGGTGTCGGTGGCACCGGGCATCAGGCAGGTGACGGTGACGCCGGTGTCCTGCAACTCGTTGCGCAAGGCAAAAGAGAAGGAGTTCAGGAACGCCTTGGTGCCGTTGTAGACCGCCTGGAACGAGCCCGGCATGAAGCCGGCGATCGAGCCGGTGATGAGGATGCGTCCGGCATTGCGCTCCTGCATGTCCTTCCCGATCCGCTGGATCAGATAGATCGTGCCGGTGATGTTGGTGTCGACCACACGCTGCCAGGCGTCGACATCCTGCTCAAGGAAGGCGTGCCCGAGGCCAATGCCGGCATTGGCCATCAGGAGATCGACGGGCCGGCCGATGGTGAGGATGGTCTCGTAGAGCTCGTCGACGCCCTCGAGCTGGGCGAGATCGGCCTCGACCGGCACCACGGCAGCGCCGAGGCCACGCAATTTCAGCGCCGCTTCCTCGATGCGGGGCTCGTCGGCAGCGATGATGAGGTCGTAGCCCTTCTCGGCGGCGATGCGGGCGAGCTCGAAACCGATGCCGGTGGAGGCGCCGGTGACGACCGCGAGCGGCTTGGCGACATAGGCCATGGCAGGTCTCCTTATGGGTTGAGAACGACCTTGATGCAGCCGTCCTGCTTGTCGCGGAACGTCTTGTAGAGCTCGGGGCCCTCGTCCAGCGACGCGCGATGGGTGATGACGAAGGACGGGTCGATCTCGCCCTTCTCGATGCGTTCGAGCAGCATGGGCAGATAGTGCTGCACCGGCGTCTGGGCCATGCGGAACTTCAGCCCCCGGTTGATCGCCGAGCCCATCGGCACCTTGTCGAGGAAGCCGCCATAGACGCCGACGATGGAGACGGTGCCGAAGTTGCGGCAGCAATGGATCGCCTGGCGCAGCACATGCGGCCGGTCGGTACCCATGAAGAGGGCGGTCTTCACCCGGTCGAGCATGGAATCGGCGCTCGCCATCGGCTCGGCTTCGGTGCCGACCGCGTCGATGCAGGCGTCGGCGCCGCGGCCATGGGTGAGCTCCATGATGCGGTCGTAGATATCCTCTTCCATGTAATCGAGCGTCACGGCCCCGCTCTGACTGGCCAGCGCTAGCCGCTCCGGCACGGTGTCGATGGCGATCACCCGCTCGGCCCCGAGCAGGAAGGCGGAGCGGATCGCCATCTGTCCGACCGGGCCGCAGCCCCATATGGCGATGGTGTCGCCGGGCTGGATGTCGCAGAACTCCGCCGCCATGTAGCCAGTCGGGAAGATGTCGGAGAGGAACAGCACCTGCTCGTCGGTGAGATTGCCCGACACCTTGATCGGACCGACATCGGCATAAGGCACGCGCAGATATTCCGCCTGGCCGCCGGCATAGCCGCCGAGCAGGTGCGAATAGCCGAACAGGCCGGCGGGCGAGTTGCCCCAGAGCTTGGCGGCTTTCTCCCGATCGGGATTGGTGCGCTCGCACCCCGAATAGAAACCGCGCTTGCAGAAGAAGCATTCGCCGCAGGAGATGGTGAAGGGCACCACGACGCGGTCCCCGACCTTGAGCTTGGTGTTCTCCGGTCCGACCTCGACCACCTCGCCCATGGTCTCGTGACCGAGCACGTCGCCGCTCTCCATCCTGGGAATGATGCCGCCATAGATGTGCAGATCAGAGCCGCAGATGGCGCAGGAGGTGACCTGGATGATGGCGTCGCGGCCATGCTCGATCTTCGGGTCGGGCACGCTCTCGCAGCGAATGTCACCCTTGCCGTGCCAGGTCAGCGCTTTCATCGGGAGCTCCTTGGGGCCGGAGATGCTCTCGACAATGCGCCGAGCGGCAGGGCGTTCCAGTTTGCCAGCAAATACTGATGATAACGCCTGTGTGTTTCTTGGAGCTGTTATCAAAATATTACCAGCTGAACGTATCTTCCTGAATCAAGGAGTGGATGAGAGTACCCATTGCGGTGGAATGGAAAGTTCAGTTTCCCCGTCCCCGTTGTGCCAGCCGCTGCCAGCGTTCGTCGGTGTGGCGGCCGGCATACTCGCGATCGATCTCGTCGATCAGCTTGCTCGCGTTCTTCGGATCGACGGCAGCGAGGATGGCGTCGACCTTGGCCTCGATGCGATCGTCGCCTTCCTTGGACTGCGGCGAGCCGACATAGAGCAGGAAGGCAAGGCCGCCGATCTGCCAGATCAGCTGGAGGAATTCGGACTGCCAGTTCTCCAGCGTGTCGCGCATCATCTCCACCACATAGCCGGAGACCGCGATCTGCGTGCCATGCTGGGTCTGCTCGTTTACATACGCAAGCCAGCCGAACAGCCAGTGCCCGATCAGCGAGATGAGGAAGAAGCCAAGCGTCACCCAGCCATAGCCGTAGCGGCGCCAGATCGATCTGCGGTTGGGATGGAGTTCGGGCTCGCCCATGAAGCTCTCCGACAAGCGCTGCCTGGATCACGCGGGAAGGGGCACCGGCCGTCGCCGATACCCCTTTACTTCACGCGGCCTTCAGCGCTTTCTGGTTGGCCACCTGATCGGCGAGCTTCGACAGCGTCTCGTCGGTCAGGGATTCTTCCTTCAGCGTGGCATCGAGCAGCTTCACCGCGTCGTTCATGCCGAGCACCTGAGCCCAGCGCTTTAACGTGCCGTATCGGCTGATCTCGTAATGCTCGACGGCCTGCGCCGCCGCAGCGAGGCCGGCGTCGAGCGCCGGTTGGCCCTTGAACTCCTCGAGGATCTCTTCGCCTTCCTCGATGATGCCGTCGATCGCCGGGCAGGTCTTGCCCTGGGCGCCCTTGCCGATCATCTCGAATACCTGCTGCAGGCGTTCGACATGGCCTTCGGTCTCGTCGCGATGCTTCTCGAACGCGGCCTTGACCTCCGGCGACTGAGCGCCGCGCGCCATCTTCGGCAGCGCCTTCAGGATCTTGCGCTCGGCGTAATAGATGTCCTTGAGGGTCTCATGAAACAGGGTATCGAGCGTCTTCTCGGCCATGTCCGTCTCCATGGGATTGTCCTCCCAAGCCCAAGCGAAGAACGTAAGTAGCGTCGCTTCGTTCCGCAGGGACGTACGGTTCAGCAGGCCAACCGCCGACCTATCCCGCCGCCCGCACCACGCTAGCCTGCTCGGCGAAGCGGGAACGATAGATCGCCAGTACCGGATTCGCGCCCTCGTCCGAGGAAGTGCACTTTCATGTATTCTTGTTTATCGCACCGGAGAGCGCTATGATTCTGAAGAATTCATTATAACATAATAGTACATAATATGATGTGTCGTCATTTATCATAATAAATAACGAATACAAGTCTTCGTAGTGAGCTAGAATAAGACATGCGCGCCCTTCCGTGGCGGACACGCGTAGCATATCAAAGATGCCTACAGGAATAACGGCGTTCCCCTCGATATCATCCGAAGTACTGACCGCTGAGATCGATCCAGATGCCATCCTCAACGGTGATCAGCCCCAAAGGCTGACTTCCACTCCTGTATCATCGATCCAATCCGGCTCCCGCCGGGCATCGGCCATCGCAAGATGGATATCGGCGATGACCGGCAGGTGATCGGAGGCCGTTGCGGCTTCCAGGTCGGTGAAGGCGCGCACCAGCGTGGCGTGCCGGCTGCAATAGATCCGGTCGAGCGACAGCATCGGCCGGCCGGCGGGAAAGCTGCGCAGCCGGGTGCGCTCCGGCAGGAGTTCTGCCATGGTCCGCCGCACCCGGCCGAATGAGAGCCAGTCGTTGAAGTCGCCCATCATGACGGTCGGTATGTCGCCGATACGCCGCGCGATGGTGGCGAGCGCCATCACCTGCCGCTGGCGCTCCCAGATGGCGAGGCCGAGATGCACCGCCGCCAGATGCAGCGGGCCGAACGGCGTCTCCAGTCTTGTCTCGATCGCCATGCGCGGCTCGTGCCAGCGCATCGACAGATCGTGCAGTACCACGTCGCGCATCGGCCAGCGCGAATAGAGCACATGGCCGTAATGCCCGTCCGGCACCACCATGGTCTTCGCCTCGGTGAGGTGGGCGATGTCGAACGCGCCGAGCGGCGCGAGGCAGTCGACCGGGCGCCCGCGGGTGTCGACCTCCTGGAGCGCGAGGATATCCGGCCGATGCCGCGCCACCAGCGCAGCGATGCGGGAGAGGTCGAAGCACCGGTCCGGCCCGATCCCGCCATGAATGTTCCACGTCATCAGGCGCAGACTCGGGGCGACACCTTCCAGACTCAATGCTTCCTCCGAAAATGCGTCACCAGCAACTGGAGCCCCAGTGAGCAGGTGCCCCACAACAGGATGAAGCCGACCAGCAGCCCCGCGCTGAACAGCGACGGCTTCGAGATCATCTCGACGATCTGCCGCCCCAGCGCGGTGAACACGATCAGCCCCGGCATCAGGCCGATCACGGTGCCGATGAGATAGTCGAGGAACCGCACCCCGGCGGCGCCGGCGACGAGGTTGATGAAGGAGAACGGCGCCACCGGCACCAGCCGCACCATTGCCACCGTGATCACCCCGCGGTCGGCGAAGGAGCGGCGGATGCGGTTGATGCGCGGCCCGATCAGCCGCCGCAGCGCGCCCGCGCCCATGCGCTGCCCGATGACATAGGTGACCACCGCGCTGGCGAGCGCGCCGACACCGGCGATCACCCCGCCGGCCCAGCCGTCGAACACCGCGACGGTGGCGATGATCAGCACCGAGACCGGGAACGCCACGAGCCCGCCCAGCACGAACAGCGCCACCACCAGCGCCGGCGCCCAGGGCCGCTCGGCGATGCCATCGAGCGCCGCGATCATGCGTTCGGGCTCGGAGAACGGCGAATAGGCCCCGGCGATGACCAAAGCGAAAAGCACCACGGCGCCGGCGGGGAGCGGCAGCCAGCCCCGCCAGTTCCGCGTCTTGCCGGCCGCCACGCGCTCTTCATAGAGCGGCTCCAGCGGATCGCCCAAGGCATCGAGCGCCGGCAACGGCAGTTCGCTCGCCGGCGAACGCGACACATCGAGGAGGCGCCGCTCCGCTGACGTGCGATCGATGATGGCCAGCAGCGAGCCATCCGGCGGCACAAGATCCGCCGCCTCGCTGGCGACGAGGCCGACATGCTCGCCGATCATCCGGTCGCGCACTGCGCGGATCGCCGCCCGCTCGTGTTCGCTGCTCGCCTCGATCACCAGATCACACTCGGTATCGAAGCCCATGGAGCGGTTGCAAAGGTTCGCCGAGCCGATCCTCAGGAGGCGGTTGTCGACGATCATCACCTTGGAATGCACCATGACCGGCGTGCTCTCGCCGTCCTCGGCCCCAACCTCGGGGAACACGATGCGCACCCGGTCAGCAACGCCCGCCGCGTTCAGCAGCGCCATCACCCGCTCGCGGCCGACGCCCATGGCCTGATGTTCGATCCAGCTGCGATAGGCCTGCGGCGTCACCAGCAGCGCTTCGAGCCGGGGCTTCGCGCGCAGCCGCTCGATCAGCCGGCGGGTGAAGCGCTCGCAGGTCAGGAACTGGTTCTCGACATAGAGCGAGCGCTCGGCTGAATCGACCATGTCGAAGAACAGCGCCTCGATCTCGCGCACCTCCGCCTGGTCGGCGAGGGTCGGCAGGGTGCGGGCGATGCCGATCCCGATTTCGCGGAAGTCCGGCTCCAGACCGTCCGGCCAGCGGTCCTCCGCGCCCGGCTGGCGGCCGGCCGGCAGGCGTTCGCAGGCCGCCTGCTTCCAGCGCTCACGGAACAGCCGGCCGAGCGCCACCGCCGCCGCGCCGTCCACCACCATCTGTACGTCGTGGAAAGGGGCGTAGCTCGAGCCGCTCGGGTCCTTCCGGCGCTCGTCATCCGGGCGATGCTCGGGCGTGTCCCAGCGCCGGCGGGTGAGATCGAGCCCCCCGGAGAACGCGATGCTGTCGTCGATCACCACGATTTTCTGGTGATGGGAAGCGCCGATAGGGAGCGTGTCGTCGAGGCACAGTTCGATTTGTGGCGGCGTCGCCCAGAGGAAGGAATAGAGCGGCGTCAACTCGCGCTCGAAGGCGAACACCACCGAATAGTCCCAGAGCAGCAGGCGGATTCGCAGATGCGGCTTGCGCAGGACCAGCGCGGACAGGAACGCCGCCAGCTCCTCGGGAAAGCCGTCATCCGCCGTGCCGCTTTCGCCGACCAGTTTCATGCGGCTGTCGAGGTCCCAGCCAGCGATATGGATGGTTTCGCGGGCGTTCAGCATCGCACTGCGCAGCGCGCCGAAATAGCCGGCGCCGTCGATCAGCACGCTCGCGCGCTTTGCCGTTTCCCGGCACCAGACATTGCGGCCCGGTCGCAGCAGGGGTTCGGCGCTCGATGACGGCTCCGCGCTCGGAGGCTCATGCGAGGTGGCGCGCGGAACGGTGTATTCCGCGATCAGGCTCTCGACCCGTTCCATGGTCCGGCTCTTCATTGCGTCTCCACTTTGCTGCCTCGACGGCTCACGAGGCGATGAGGAAGGCCGCTGCGGCCCCCAGCGCGACCACTGCGCCGAGGAGGCCGGCGGTGGCGACGGGAAAGCTCGCGCCGGGAACGGAGGTTCCCCTGTCGTCATAGGGACGCCGGCGCTCATCGGTGCCGCTGCTGGGCATTGGCGCGGTCCGGCATTCCTCGCGGCGCGCGGCAATGACCTCGTCCACCGGCACCGGCGTGCCGGCGGCCTCCTCGTCGGTGCCGAGCGGCGCCGCGGCGGGATCGGGGAACGGAACCTTGTCGGCGGCGCGGCCGCTATCGATGTCGTGGCGCAGGCGGTCTGGATGGGGCATCGGGTCAGCCCTCCTTCTGGCGGTCCGCGGAGCGGATCAGTTGACCTCGTTGCCGGCGGGCGTCGGCGAACCGCTGCTCACCCGCCAGACAGTGTTGCCGACGTCATCGGCGACCAGCAGCCCGCCACGGCGGTCGACCATCACCCCGACCGGGCGGCCCTGCGCCTTGCCGTCGGCATCGAGGAAGCCCGTCAGCAGTTCCTCGGGCGGGCCGGCGGGGCGTCCATTGGCGAACGGCACGAAGATCACCCGGTAGCCGACCGGCCGGCTGCGGTTCCACGAGCCGTGCTGGCCGATGATCGCGCCGTTCTGGAAGCGCTCGCCAAAGGCGGTACCGTCGACGAAGGTGAAGCCGAGTGAGGCGGTGTGGCTGCCCAGTGCGTAATCCGGCTTGATCGCCCTGGCGACGAGTTCCGGCTTTTGTGGCTCGATGCGCTCATCGACATGCTGGCCGTAATAGCTGTAGGGCCAGCCATAGAAGGCTCCGTCCTTCACCGAAGTCATGTAGTCGGGCACGAGGTCGTCGCCGATCTCGTCGCGCTCGTTCACCGAGACCCAGAGCTCGCCATTGACCGGGTTCCAGTCGATGCCGACCGGGTTGCGCAGGCCGGAGGCGAAGACCCGCGAGGCACCGCTCGCCACGTCGATCTCCAGCACGGCGGCTCGTCTTTCTTCTTCCTCCATGCCGTTCTCTCCGACATTGGAGTTGGAACCGACGCCGAGATAGAGCTTGGAGCCGTCCAGGCTCGCTAGCAGGCTCTTGGTCCAGTGGTGATTGCGCCCCGCCGGCAGGTCGGCGAGCTTCTCGCCCGGCGCGGTGACGCGCGTGGCGCCCTGCTCATAGGGGAAGCTGATGATGGCATCGGCATTGGCGACATAGAGCCGATCCCCGATCAGTGCCATGCCGAACGGCGAGTTCAGCTTGTCAAGAAACGCACTTTTGGTCTCGGCGACACCGTCGCCGTCGCTGTCGCGCAGCAGGGTAATGCGGTCGGCGCTTTCGGTGCGCGAGCCTGCGCGCTTCATGAACAGGCCCTGCACCCAGCCGCGAATGCCGCCGGACGTGCCCTCGGGCTTGGGCGGGGCATCGGATTCGGCGACGAGGATGTCGCCATTCGGCAGTTCATAGAGCCAACGCGGATGGGCGAGATCGGAGCCGAAGGCAACAACCTCCATGCCGGCGGCGGGCTTGGGCCCGTCGCCCTCCCGCCAGCCGATAGCCTCCGCCACCTTCAGCGTCGGAATCCAAGAAGGCGCCGGCTCGGGAAGTTGCGGGTCCGGCCCGTAGCCGGCGCTTTCCGGCAGTTGCGAGCCGCGGTCGCAGCCGGCGACGGAGAAGGCGAGGAATAGGGCGCAGGGAAGGACCATCAATCTGGTGCCTCTCATGCTTGATGACATCGACATGGCGTGCCTCATCTGCGAACGCGTGTAGGCTTCGCTCGCCCCGGCCCAAGCTGGCCACGCATGTGATGAGAGGTGAACGCGCAGCGCTGCGGATGGTTCGCCAGACCATCGCTTTTCGTGGAACGCCGGCGCGCTTCGCCGATTGTCTCAAGGTTTGCGGCTCACTCGTGCGAGAGGCACAGATGGCGGGACACAGTTTCTGGAAGGGCTATCTCAAGCTCTCGCTCGTCACCTGCCCGGTCGCCATGACGCCGGCGACCAGCGAGGCGGAGAAGATCCGGTTCCATACGCTCAACAGGGCGACGGGGAACCGGGTCGAAGGCATCTATGTCGATGCCGAAAGCGGCGAGCGGGTCGATGACGACGACCAGGCGCGCGGCTACGAGCGCGAACCGGGAAGCTACGTCGTCATCGAGGACGACGAGCTCGATGCCGTTGCGCTGGAAAGCACGCGCACCATCGACGTCGAGACCTTCGTGCGCGCCGACAGCATCGAATGGCTCTGGTACGACAAGCCGCACTTCCTCATGCCGGACGATCCCGTCGGCGAGGAAGCCTTCGCCGTCATCCGCGAGGCGATGGCCGTGACCGGCACGGTCGGCCTTTCCCGGCTGGTGATGTACCGGCGCGAGCGCCCGGTGATGCTGGAGCCGCGCGAGCGGGGCATCGTGCTGTGGACCCTGCACTATGCGGACGAGCTGCGCGCGCCGGAGGGCTATTTCGAGGACATCGACGGCAAGGCGGACCCGGATCTCGTCGGCCTCGTCTCCCGGCTGATCGATCGCCGCACCCGCGACTGGGACAGGACCCTCGTGCACGATCCCCTGCAGGAAAACCTGCGGGCGCTGATCGAGGACAAGAAGAAGCGCCGGCGTCCCACCAAGGCACGGCGCGGGCGCGGCGGCGGCGATCCGCACCGGCGAGGCGCAGGATTCCCGCCTGAAGACGCGCAAGCTCGGCACCTTCTCGCACCGTATCGTCGCCTCTCCGGCCTATCTCGCCGCCTGGGGTACGCCGCTGATCCCCGAGGATCTGGCGCAGCACGCCTGCCACCGTCACCGTTTCCCCTCGACAGGTGCGGCGGGACGGAGGCGAAATCGCGATGGAACTGCCCGTGACCAGCGTCGCCAGCACGCTGGAACCTCAGATCTGCCTGGCTGAGGAAGGCCTCGGTCTTGCCTGCCTGCCGCTGTTCGCCGTGCGCCGGCAGTTGGAGCGGGGCACGCTGGCCAGCGTGCTCGACGAATACACCGCCGATGTCGGTGCCTTCCACATCCTCTATTCGGCGAGCCGCCCCCTGTGCCGTGCCGGGGCTGACCTCGAACGCCGGGCGACCTGCGCGTTCGCCCCTTCGCCGGGCGGGGTCAGTCATCTGCCTCAGAGTAGCGCTTCAGAGATCGCGGTCCAGCGACAACGGGAGAGCGGCGTCAAGTGCACGACAATCGCAATGTCGGTTTTCAGGCGAACAATGTCCGGTGCTGGCGCGTTGTGGATTCTATAACTATTATTCGCCAACTATTATTCGCCGTCAGCGTGGCCGAACGCCAGCCAAGCATGGTGTAAGATGCCTGAGTTTCGTCAAGCGAGCTTTGGCCGACAGTCTCGGCTTGCCAGCAGGCGGGACAGTCGCTCAACACTACACAAGCCCTTCTCACGCGCGTTGCGCAGCTTGCCGCTTTCGAAGGCGGCAATTACGCTGTCATGAACATAGCTGCTTCGGCACACTGTCAGAGTGTTGGCGAGTTCTTCGGCTAGCGGCGCGATCGCCTGACGGATTTGACGACGTCGGCCGCTCTCGCTCATTTCCGGCTCGAGTCGGGCGAGTTGGTCGAGCACGCCGAGCGAGGCAGTGAGCGTGCGGAAATCCTTGAGCGAGATCGGCTGGCCGCTGACCTCCTTGAGGAAGCGGTTCACATCGCCGGCATGGATGGGGCGAAGCGCGCCCTCGGCGTCGCGATATTTGAACAGCCGGCGGCCAGGCAGCGCCTTGAGCCGCGTCAATGCCTCGGCGAGGCGGATGTCGCTAAGCTGCTTGCGGATTGCCTTGCCGCCCTTGCCGGTGAAGGTAAGGGCGATGGCGTCACCCTCAATGCGGATATGCGATTTCAGCAGGGTGGTAGCGCCGCGCGTGCCGTGCTGCGCGGCATATTGCTCGCTGCCGGGCCTAATTGCGGTGAGCGCGACCAGTTCGACCGCCGCGGCGAGGGCAAAGCGCTGGTCGGGCTCGGGCCGGCGCAGCGCCCGCCGCACGGCGCGAGTGATCGCCGGCAGCGCCCCGGCCAGCGCCGAGAGCCGCCCGGCCTTCAGCGCCTCGCGCACTCGTGTCCAGTCGGGGTGGTAGCGATATTGCAGCCGGCCGGCGGCATCAGTGCCAATGGCCTGCAGATGCGCGCGTGGATCGGCGGCAAACCGGACATCGGCATAGGCTGGCGGCACGGCGAGGCTTTTCAGGCGGGTAAGCGTCGCCTCGTTGGTGATCGGCCTGCCGTCGCCATTCTCGTAGCTGAAGCCGCGCCCGCGGCGCCGGCGACGGATCGTCAGCGCCGAACAGGCGACGATCCGCAGATCGAAACGACGCGCGAGGCGTCGCTGGGCACTACTGTCGGTCATCGTGGCCGGACGCTCCTCGAAACAGCGCGGACCAACGCGCCGCCCTGCCATCCGTTCCGGCGGCATCGCGCGGAACGGATGTCCGGCACGCACGTTCTTCCTGACAACCTAGGGAGATGACGATGCAGACTGACGAAAGCCGTATTCGCGAACGCGCCCACCGGCTCTGGGAGGAAGAGGGCCGCCCGGAAGGCCGCGCCGAGAGCCACTGGTTCCAGGCCAAGGAGATCGTGGCGATCGAGGACGGCCGCCCCGAGATATTCAAGCCGTTCGATGCCGCCGAGGCGCCTCCGGTCGAACCGATCGAAGCGCTGACCAATGCCGGCGAATTCCCGACGCTCACCGGCCAGGGTGAGATGGAGATCCCGCGCCGGCGGCTTTCCGATGCCGAGGGCGGTGAGATCGAGAACGAGCCGATCAGCGAGATCGAGACCATCCACCGCACGCTGGAAATGCCGGCTGAGCGTCGCGGCAAGATGGCGCCTGTTGCGGATCAGGAGGGCGCGATGAGCGGAGTGGCGGGCATACGTCCGGGCCGCTGACACTACTATGGGCGTATCAGAGCGACGGGAGACGCTGCGGCGCGGAGCGTTCCATCTGTGCCTCGACATGCAGCGGCTGTTCGCGCCCGATGGTTCGTGGCCGACGCCGTGGATGGCGAAGGTGCTGCCTAACGTCGCCGCCGTCGCGCAGCTTTTCGCCCGGCGCACTGTGTTTACCCGCTTCATTCCGGCGGCCGATCCCGCCGCCGAGATCGGGGAATGGCGGCGCTACTATCAGCGCTGGTCGCATCTGACGCTTCGCGAGATCGACCCGGCCGCGCTTGAGATCGTGGACGAGCTGCGCGGCTTCATCTCGCCGGCGCATCAGGTCGACAAACGGCGTTTCTCGGCCTTTGCCGCCCCGAACCTCGCACCGATCCTGAACGGACATCGCGTCGACACACTGGTGATTACCGGCGCGGAGACCGACATGTGCGTGCTGGCGAGCGTGATGGAGGGGCTCGATCGCGGCTATCGCATCTGCATCGTCGAGGACGCGGTGTGCTCCTCGTCGGATGAGGGGCACGAGGCGGCTATGACGATCTACCGTAAGCGCTTCGCCGACCGGCTCAGCCTCATCACCACACCCGAGCTCATGGAGCGGCTGGCGGCGTGAGGGTGCCGGTGCCCTGCTGCGCATAGAACGCCGCGACGGCGGCAATCGCCTCCTCCGGCAGGCGCTGTGCGATGCGATGCATTACGCGGGCCTGGGCGTTGAGCGGCTCGTCCTTCTTCATGCGGGTGAGCTGCGTCGCGATATAGGCGGCGTCCTGCCCGGCGAGACGGGGATAGGCCGGGTTGCGTTTTGCGGAGCTCCCGTGGCAGCTCTCGCAAGCTGGGATGTCTTTCTCGGGCAGACCGTGGAAGGCGATGCGCCCTCCTTGGGTGTCGTCGGGGGCACTCCGATCACTCAGGCCCGGAAGGTCGGCATAATAGCGTGCGAGACGCTGAAGCTCCGGCTCCGCTATCCCGTCTATCGCGAACTGCATGAAGCCGCTTGGCCGGGTGCCCTTTGAATACGCACGGAGGGTTTCGGCAAGATAAGCCTCGCTCTGGCCGGCGAGGATTGAAAAGGCGCCGCTGGACGAGCCACCGTCGATGCCATGGCAGCGGATGCAGCGTTCCAATGCTGGATCTTCCGCTAAGGCAGGACCGAAAGCGAGGCGGCGATACTCCTCGCCTGGCATATCCGGTAGAGCTCGCAGGAACGCCACCATCGACCACACCTCGTCGTCACGCTGCGGCGCGATCCATGACGGCATGCCGGTATATTTGACGCCGTGACGCACGATGCGTGCGAGTTCGCGCTCGTTCCATTTCGCCGCCGAGTCCTCAAGACCCGGAGGGGCCGGTGTCATATTAGCGGCGAGTACCCGCGAGGCAGCGAGCGGCGAGCCGTGGCAGAAGGCGCAGGCGGCCTCATAATGCCCAGCCGCACGGCGGATGTTCGCGGGGCTGTCGAGATCGGCCGGCGGATCCGGTTCGAACGGCGCATAGGTGCGGATCGAGTTCTGCATCGCCCAGTGCAAGACCCAGCCGGTGATGCGCCAATGGCCGGAGCTGGCGCCGATATTGATGATCCCCGACCAGGCGATGAGGACGCTAAACAGCGCCACGCCGGCGACGAGGATGAGCAGGCGGTGCAGGGTCAGCCTCATGACGAGGCCTCCCGGCGTGGTTCCGCCAGCACCACCCGCGCCATCAGGAAGAGACCGCCGACCAGATAGACCAGTCCGCCGGCGAACAGCATGATCACCCCGCCGAGCTGCTGATCGGCGACGGCCGTGGCGGGATCGGAGCCACAGATCGGCACGCCGTCCCGGATATAGAGCGGGCGGTTGGCGAAGGCGATCAGCGCGCCGAGCAGCGTCATGTGCATTGAGGTGAGCAAAAGCCCGAGCGTACCCACCAGTGCGCCGCCGACTGCGCCGCCTGCCGCGCGGTTGAGGCAGGACAGCCAGAGCAGCAGCCCGCCGGCGAGGAAGCTCGCCTGCTCGGCGATATTCGCGGGGCCGCTTTGCCGGGCCGCGATGTGCAGGAGCGGCATGTGCCAGCCCCAAACGATGGCGAATTCCAGCATCGCGGCGAGCAGCGGCGAGAACAGCCAGGGCAGGCGTGGGGAGGGATCAAGCCGGGTGCCGCTGATCCCGATCGCGATCAGCGGTGCCGCAAACGCGACCACGCTCATATGCACGATCATATGCGCGGTGAAGGAGGTCGCTGCGATCCCCGGCAGCGGCCCGCCCCACGCTAAGGCGAGCACCACAAGTCCGGTAATGAGCGCGGCCTTCTTCATCGCACGCACTCCGCGATGAACACCGCCGGCATGGCACCGAACAGCACGGCGATGGCGCTGAGTGCGCACAGCAGCAGCGTGGCGAAGCCGAGGAAATGCTGCTGGTCCTCGTCGGTCGGCTGATCGTGGGGCGGCATGTCCGAGCCGAAGCCCCAGTGCCGGTGTGCCTGCACCCCGGCGGCGAGTACGAGGCCGAGCGCCAGCACGGTGGCGGCGGCAATGGTGAGCCGCAATTCGCCGAGCGCCGCGGGTGCCTTGGCGCAAATGATGGCGCCGGCGACATAGCAGAACAGGAAATGCAGCGCCCACACCGTCGGCGGAGCGATAAGGGTCCAGAGGTTCGGAGTCTCGCGGCGGAACAGCATGGCGCCCTCACATCGCAAGCGGGGCGAGGACGACCACGGCCAGCGTCGTCGCCACGGTGAGGGCGGCGAAATGCCAGTAGAGGACGACATTGCGCAGGTCGATTTCGTGGCGCCGCGAGAGCCGCCCGGCATAGCTGCCGGCCAGGCAGTAGCTCTGCATCAGCACCCCGACGACCAGATGCAGGGCCGTCCAGATGACGAGAATCCACACCATCGCCGCATAGACGTGAGCGGTCGGGGAGAGAGCGCTGCGCCAGGGGGCCGCGATCAGCAGCCCGGCGCCAATGAGGGCGAGCGCGATCGCGAGGGAGAGCAGTGCGCGCACCATGGGCGGGCGGTCCGCCGCGTTCAGGCGCCGCGCCGCCAGCATGGCGGCCCAGCCGAGCAGCGCCGCGCCGCTCCCCGCGAGGGTAAGGAGAGTGTCCGGCGGCATCAGGGCGGCCGGCGGGAAGGCCGGGTGGATCGTCCAGTAATAGAAATAGGCGAAGACGAGGCTGAGGAAGGCGGTGCCGTCGCCGACCATGGTGATGAACATCGCCCACCAGCCGACCGACGCGGAGCCGGAGGCATAGAGCGGCAGGGTCTCTCCCATGCCGGCGTCCGTGGTTTCCTTTTCCGGAACGACCGCGGTCCCGGTCCACAGCCATATCAGGATGATGCCGATGCCGACGATGCCCGAGGCCAGAGCGGCGCTCCACCAGTGGAAGGTGGTGGCGATGAAGCTGCCGCCGATGAAGATCGCCGCCGCCATCGGCAGGAAGCTGTTGCCCGGCACGCGCAGCACCTGCTGAGGCGTGGCGTCGAGTACGTCGGTGACCATCGTCTCGCGCCGTTGGTCGGGGGAGCCGGGCAGATAGAAGCGGCCTTCGTCGATATCGCGCAGCAGGTTCGGCTGGTCCCACAGCGGATAGCGGCTGGAGACGGGCGGCACGGAGCGGATGCCCCAGGGCTCGGTCGGGTCTCCCGCCACCCATTCCAGCGTGCCGGCGTTCCAGGGGTTGCGCGGTGCGCGCGGCTTGCCGGGGCGCAGCACGTCTAGGATCAGTATCGCGACACCCGCCACCATAGTGAAGGCGCCCAGTGTCGAGACGAGGTTGAGCCAGTCCCAGCCGAGTCCGTCCGGATAAGTGAAGATGCGGCGCGGCATGCCGCGCAGGCCGGTGATGTGCATCGGCAGGAAGGCGATGTTGAAGCCGGAGAACGTCAGCCAGAACGACCAGCGTCCCAGCCTCTCCGACAGCATCGTGCCGACCACGAAGGGGTGGAAATAGTACACGCCGGCGATGAGCGGGAAGAACATGCCGCCGATCAGCGTGTAGTGCAGATGGGCGACGATGAAGTAGCTGTCATGGGCCTGCCAGTCGAAGGGGGCGAGGGCCACCATCACGCCCGTGAGCCCGCCGAACACGAAGATGGCGAGCGCGCCGGTGGCAAACAGCATGGGGATAGAGAAGATCACCCGCCCCGCCAGCAGCGTCGCCACGAAGACGAAGATCTGCACGCCGGTCGGGATCGCCACCACCTCGGACGCCGCCGAGAAGAAGCCGAGCGACAGCGCCGGCAGGCCGATAGTGAACATGTGGTGTGCCCACAGTCCGAAGCTGAGGAAGCCGGTGCCCACCGCCGCCAGCACGATCCAGCCATAGCCGAGGATCGGCCGCTGCGCGAAGGTCGGCACGATCATCGCCAAGAGCGCGATGGAGGGCAGGAAGATGATGTAGACCTCCGGATGGCCGAAGATCCAGAACAGGTGCTGCCACAGCACGGGATCGCCACCGCGCGCGGGATCGAAGAACGGCCAGTCGAACAGCCGCTGCATCTCGAACAGGATGTCGCCGGCGATCAGTGGCGGAAAGGCGAACAGGATCATCCCGCCGACGATCAGCACGTACCAGCAATAGAGCGGCATCAGGTTGATGCGCATGCCCGGCGGGCGGCACTTCAGCACGCCGACGATCAGTTCCACCGCCGCGGCGATGGAGGCGACCTCGATGAAGGAGAGGCCGAGCAGCCAGATGTCGGCGCCGATGCCGGTCTGCTTCGTATCGGTGGCGAGCGGTGGATACATGAACCAGCCGGAATCCGGCGCTGCGTCGAAGAAGATCGAGCCCGCGACGAACACGCCGCCGATGAGGAAGCACCAGAAGCCAAAGGCGGAGAGGCGCGGGAAGGGCAGGTCCCGTGCCGCCAGCATCTGCGGCAGGATGAGGATGGCCACCGCCTCGAAGATAGGCACGGCGAAGAGGAACATCATCATCGTGCCGTGCAGCGTGTAGAGCTGGTTGTAGGTGCCGGCCGAGACGAGGTCGTTGTTGGGCAGGGCGAGCTGCGTGCGCATGATCAGCGCCAGCACGCCCGCAAAGAGGAAGAAGAAGAAGGACGCGCCGGTGTACCAGAGCCCGACGACCTGGTTGTTGACGTTGGAGAAATAGCGCCAGCCGCCGGGAATCTCCCACGCCGCGCGCAGTTCCTCCTCCTGGCGAAGACGGCGATCCATGCCCGTGCGATCTCCGCCTGCGGCGTCCTTGCCGGTTCGGTCCACCCCGGTCTCGGTCATCGCAGGCTCCCCAGATAGGCAACGATGGCGTCGAGGTCGCCTTCCGGCAGGCTGCCGAAGGACGGCATGCGCACGCCGGGTTTCAGCCGTTCCGTTTCGGCGACGAAGCGGCGCCGGTTCTCCGGCGTGTTCTCGAACATGCCGGCCCCGAGGGAGAGGCGGTCCGCCAGATGGGTGAGGTCCGGTCCGATGGTGCCGGTCGCTTCTGTTCCGCGCACCGCGTGGCAGCCGCCGCATCCATTGGCGAGGAAGGCGCCGTCGTCGGCGGTGCGGGCGGCGCGCGCGGCCTGCTGGGATAGCCATGCCGAGAAGTCCGCCGGTTCCATGACCACGACGGGGAACGCCATCAGCGCATGCGAGCGGCCGCAGAATTCGGCGCAGACCCCGCGATAGGTGCCGAGACGTTCGGGATTGAGCACCAGCCGGTTGGTTCGTCCGGGAATCATGTCGAGCTTGCCGGCCAGCGCGGGAATCCAGAAGGAATGGATCACGTCGACGCTCTCCAGCGTCACCTCCACGGGCAGACCGACCGGCAGGCGCAGCTCATTGGCGCTCTCGATCATCGCCCCGTCCGGCCTCCGATAGGTGATGCGCCACCAGTATTGTTCGCCGGACACGTGCACGGTGAGCGCGGGTTCGCCGGTCCGCAGCACCGGCATCAGCCGCAGCCCATAGGCCAGCAGCACGGCGAGCACGAGAGTGGGAAAGATGGCGCCTGCCCACAGGATGATGCGCAGTCCGCCACGCTCGCTGATCGGTTGTTTCTGCCAGCGGCTGCCGAACAGGGCGGCCCCGATCACCTGCAGCCAGATCACCGCAGCGCCGGCCAACATCACCCAGAACAGGGTGGCGACCTCGGCAGCCTCCCGTCCGGCGGGATCGAGCGCGGATTGCGGGCCGCTGCACGCGCCCAGCACAAACGACGCGCCGGCAACCAGACCGACGCGATGATGATGTCGTCGCTTGCCGCGCCCCCGCATCGGGGTGGCGGACCTTAAGGCAACTGGCTGAGCGGCACGCCTTCGGAAGTGTCGAGCCCGCGCCCTGTATCCTCGTCGCCAAGCAGGGTGGTGGAGGCGCCCGGCACCACGATCACCACGTCATAGCCGTCTCGAATGGCGTTGGAAGCTGCCGCGACCGCGCTCTCGAACGCCGCCTCCTTGCTGGCATAGGCCATGCCGGCACGCTCGTCGGTCTCGACCCGCCATTCGCCTTCATCACCGCGCACGTGGTAGGTGACGGATCGGCTGGAAGCTTCGGTGTGCATCATATCCTCCCTCAGGATCCCGGCGCTAGAGCATCGGCCCGCCGCCGGTGACGGCGATGGTGGCGCCGGAAACGTAGCTGGAGAGCGGGTCGGCCAGCATCACATAGGCGGTCGCCAACTCGGCCGGCTGGCCGGGCCGCTTCATCGGCACCTGCTCGCCGAAATGCTCCACCGATTCCGGCGGCAGGGTGGAAGGGATGAGCGGCGTCCAGATCGGCCCCGGCGCCACTGCGTTGGCTCGGATACCCCTGGGCGCCAGCATCTGGGCGAGACCGGCGGTGAAGTTCTGGATCGCCCCCTTGGTCGTCGCGTAGGCGAGCAGCGAGGGGTTGGGCTTGTCGGAATTGATCGAGGCGGTGTTGATGATCGAGCCGCCCGGCTTCATGTGCGGGACCGCCGCCTTGGTCAGGTAGAACATGGCGTGGATGTTGACGCGGAAGGTCAGCTCCCATTCCTCGTCGCTGATGTCGCCGATGTCCTTGAACGTGGCCTGATGGGCGGCGTTGTTGACGAGGATGTCCACCCCGCCGAGCTCGCCGGCCGCCGCCTCGACGACGGCGCGGCAGTTCTGCGCATGTTGAATGTCGCCGGGCACCAGCACCGCCTTCCGACCGGCCTCCTCGACGAGGCGCTGCGTCTCGGCCGCGTCGTCGCCCTCGTTCAGATAGGAGATCAGGAGGTCGGCGCCTTCGCGGGCGAAGGCGATGGCCACCGCCCGGCCGATGCCGCTGTCGCCGCCGGTGATCACCGCCTTGCGGCCGAGCAGCCGGTCGGCGCCCTTGTAGCTGGTCTCGCCATGATCGGGACGCGGCGACATCTCCTCGGTGCGTCCGGGCATGGGCTGCTGCTGCGGCTCGAAGGGCGGGTGCGGGTGGTCGAGCATCGGCGGGCCTCCTGGCGGCAGGGGTTTTCAGTCCCAACGGCTGGCCGCGGGCTTGGTTCCGAAGCGTCAGGCGGGAACCAAGCCCGCGCTATCCGGATTGGCGGGAGAGGTCATCAGCGAAGGAGGCCGGCATGGGCTCAGCGCGCGGCGACATCCGCATCGGCGTGTCGGGCTGGACCTATGCGCCCTGGCGGGGAAACTTCTACCCGAAGGGCCTCGTCCAGAAGCGTGAGCTGGCCTTCGCTGCAAGCCGGTTCCCGGCGCTGGAGATCAACGGGACCTTCTATAGTCTGCAGCGGCCGGAGACCTTCGCCCGCTGGGCGCAGGAGACGCCGGAGGGCTTCGTCTTCGCCGTGAAGGGCTCGCGTTTCATCACCCACACCAAGCGGCTGCGCGAGGTCGAGACGCCGCTCGCCAATTTCCTCGCTTCCGGCCTGCTGCGGCTCGGCCCGAAGCTCGGCTCTCTGCTCTGGCAGCTGCCGCCCAGCCTGCGCTTCGATGCCGGGCTGATCCGCGATTTCCTCGCCCTGCTGCCGAAGGATACGCGTGCGGCGGCCGCCGTTGCACGCCGTCACGACGGCCGTGTCGAGGGGCGGGCGCATACGCGCACGGATGCGTCGCGGCCGCTGCGCCATGCGCTCGAGCTTCGCCACGAGAGCTTCCGCGATCCGGCCTTCGTCGATCTGCTGCGCGAGGCGGGTGTCGCGCTGGTCTGCGCCGATACGGTGGACTGGCCGCGGCTCATGGATCTCACCGCGGACGTCGCCTATTGCCGGCTGCATGGCTCGGACGAGCTCTATCGCTCGCGCTACGACGATGCCGCGCTGGCGCGCTGGGCGGCGCGCGTCTCCGCCTGGGCGGCCGGGCGGACCATGAAGGACGGCGATTTCATCGGCTCGCCGGAGCGGCATCCGAAGCCGCGCGATGTCTTCGTCTTCTTCGACAACACCGACAAGCGGCACGCTCCCGACGATGCCCGGCGCCTGATGCGGCGGCTCGATCTGGAGTGGCAGGCCGAGGAAAGGAAGGCGGCATGAGCGCGCCCCGGACGGATGCCGCCGATGCCGGAGAGGCGAGCTTTCCGACGCTCCACGCCCTCAACGCGGCCTTGCGGGCTAGCGAGACCGCCGTTCCGGGTGGCGTGCGGCCCGTGCCGGGCAAGGGGCCCGTCGGCGCGTCCATCGCCTTTGTCGGCGAACAGCCGGGAGACGAGGAGGACCGGCAGGGCCGCCCCTTCGTCGGCCCGGCCGGCCGCCTGTTCGACCGGGCTCTGGCCGAGGCCGGCATCGAGCGGACGCGCAGTTACGTGACGAACGCGGTCAAGCGCTTCAAATTCGTCCAGCGCGGCAAGCGCCGCATCCACCAGAAGCCGACGGCCGGCGAGATCTCGCATGAGCGGTGGTGGCTGGACCGCGAGCTGGCTCTCGTCCATCCGCAGGTCGTCGTGGCGCTCGGCGCGACGGCGGGTTATGCGCTGGCGGGCCGGAAGGTCGCGGTGACGCGCGAGCGCGGCCCGCTTGTCTTCGGCAACCGGCGCGGCTACCTGACCGTCCACCCGTCCTATCTGCTGCGGGTGCCGGACGAGGCGGCCAAGCGCGCGGCCTATGAGGCCTTCGTCGCCGACCTGCGGGCGGTGCGCTCCATGGCCGGCTAGCGCATCTCCGAGCGATGCGGTTACTCTTTGTTATTCAAATAGTTGTAGACTTTTACTAAGTCCCGCATGCGCTAACGCGCGCCGAGCACCATTTCCCGGATCCACCCGATCAGCAGCGCGGAATAGGCGTCGCGCCACTCCTTCTCGGAGAGCGCGTGGTCCGCGCCGGCGACGACCCGGTAGGTCAGCGAACGCGCCTGCCGGAAGGCGGCGAGGTAGTTGGCGATCGTCATGTGCGGCACGAGGTGGTCGAACTCGGATTCCACCGTCAGCACGTCGCCCTGGAAGCGGGAACAGGCGGCGAGGGCGCGGTTCTCCTCCGGCGTGACCTCCATGTTGCGGTAATGCGTCAGGTCCAGCCTGTCGAGCTGGCCCTTGGCCACCGCCCAGTGCTCGTCGCGATAGAGCGCGGGCACGCGCAACGACAGCCAGCGCACGGGGCGGAAGGTCGTGAGGATGGTGGCGAGATAGGCCCCGTAGCTCGAACCGACGATGGCGATCGCGGAACGGTCGACCATCGGGTGGGAGGAGAGGGCGTCATAGGCGGCGATGGCGTCGTGGAGGTTCTGGCGCGGCGTGACCTTGCGGCGCATCGTCTCCGTCGCGGCGTGGCCGCGCAGGTCGAAGGTCAGGCACACGCAGCCGAGCGTGGCGATCTTGCGGGCCCGCTTGAGGTCGCTCTGCTGGCTGCCGGTCCAGCCGTGCAGGAAGAGCACGCCCGGTACGCCGGTGCGCGGGACGGCGAAGGTGCCTTCGACATGATCCTCGTCGACATGGATGCAGATGGATTCACAATGCACGGTGCCGGGCCTCGATCCTTGCATATTTGATCAACGGACCGACCTCCGGATCGTCCGCGTCGAAATAGACGAAGCTGTCGGGGGGCACCTCGTGCACGCGCCCGTAACGCTCGTGGCAGCTTGCCCGGACGGCGGCGAGGCCGGGGGCCGCGCTGAAGGCTTCGAAGGCGGCGATCTCGGCCCCGGAGGCGCCGCCGATCCTCCATGACTGTTCCAGTACGGCGATGCGAAGGGCGCCCGTCGCGTCGCGGCCGCTGACCACGTCGTAGTTGCGCCGCGAGGCGATCAGTCCGGGGAAATGGGTCGAGGCCGCCTCGTCATAGGTGAGCGCGCATTGCAGCGCCTGCCGGGCGGGCTCGTCGAGAGGCAGGTGCCTCAGCCTGTCGAACTCGCCGGCCACCGCCGCCAGCACCGAGCCGCCATAGGCGCTCGCTCCCGCATTGTCCGGCGTCGTGTGCTGCCAGCCGATATAGGCGAGCACCGCGTCCCCGATCCGCACCCGGCCGATGCTGTAGGTGCGGGTCTCGTGCAGGTCCGGCTCGATCACCAGCCCGCAGCGCGCGAGCTCCGGCGTGTCCAGCGCATCGAGCGCCGGTTCGAGTGCCCCTCTCTCGCGGATGACGCGCTGAGCCTGTCCGCCATCGGCCCAGGCGGCCTTCAGCCGTACCGGGCCGTCGGTCAGCAGGCGCGTCGCCGCCTTGTGGGCGCTGTTCCGGTCGAAGGCGGAATAGCCCGCCAGCGTCACGTGACGCACGGCTCGTGCGAAATCGGCAGACCAGCCCTCCGGACGGGCCGCGTCGTCCTCGACGAGGCTGTGGGTGATCGCTTTGCCGGCCTGCACGGCATAAGGCACCAGCCCGCCGAACAGGTCCGTTTCGGACAGAATGCCGAGATAGCTGGCGATGCGGCTTCCGACGAGCGTGCCGACCGGCACGGCGTAACAGCCGCAGGAAGGCAGGGAGGCCGGCGGATAATCGATGACGGACGATCCCCGCAGCACCGCGATGCGGCTTGCGAGCGTCCGCACGGTCGCGTCGCGGTGGCCGGCATGCTTCGCCTCCTCGGGCACCACCACGACCGGCGGAACGCTGGGGCGGACCTCGGTGCGTTCCATGGTTGTGAACGTCGCTGCCAGAGAGCCCATGTCGCGTTCCCCCATCGAGGTTGATCGACCTTGCGCTAACCGCACCGGGAGGCGCCTGGTTCCATCCCTCTGCCGTTTGCCGTGGTTCGCGCGAAGCGGCGGGAACATCGCGACGGCTTCGCGCCTTATCGGTCGGCGAAGGCTCTGGTGTCGGCCCATCCCGGCCGGCTCCGCCCCGGAGATCGAAGGGAGGAGTGCGTGTCCCTGCGCGCGACCTGGAAAGGCTATCTCAAGCTCGGCGAAGTGGTCTGCGCGGTGGCGCTCTACACCGCCGTCTCGACCAGCGAGCGCGTGCGCCTGCACATGGTGAACCGCCGCACGGGCCACTCGCTGAACCGTCGCTTCATCGACCCCGAGACGCGGAAGGAGGTCGAGCGGGCGGATCAGGTGAAGGGCTACGAGATCGCCTCGGACGAGTATGTGACGCTCGATCCCGAGGAGATCGCCGCCGTGGTGCCGGCAGGCGACAAGACCCTGTCCGTGGAGGGGTTCATTCCCTGCGGCGAGGTCGACGATCTCTATTTCGACCGCCCGTATTATCTGCGCCCGGCGGATGAGGTCTCGCGCACGGGCTTCGCCGTCATCCGCGAGGGGCTGCGCCGCAAGCAGGTCGCAGCATTGGCGAGGGGAGTGCTGTTCCGGCGCCCGCGTTCGCTGCTGATTCGGGCCTATGCTCAGGGCATCGTCGCCACCACGCTGAACTACGACTACGAGGTCCGCTCGGTGGCCGAGGCGTTCGAGGATATTCCCGAAGTGACGATCGAGGGCGAGATGCTCGATCTCGCCCGGCATATCATCGACACCAGGATGGGGATCTTCCAGCCGGAAACCTTCGTCGACCGTTACGACGACGCGCTCGCCGACCTCGTCCGAGCCAAGATCGAGGGGCGGAAGATCGCCGCGCCGAAGGAGCCGGCGCGCGGCAAGGTGGTGGACCTGATGGACGCGCTCCGGCGCAGCGCCGGGCTTTCCGGCAAGGAGGGCGCGAAGGGAGAGGCGGCGACGCGCGTCGGCAAGTCTTCCGCCGGCAAGTCTTCCGCCGGCAAATCGTCCACGCGCAAGACGGTCGCGCGCAAGGCTCCGGCCCGCAGGGCAGGATAGGCCATGCCGCTCGACGTCTACCGCCGCAAGCGCGACTTTTCCCTCACCTCCGAGCCTCGCGGCGCGCCCGCTTCCCGCGCGGGACACGCCTATCTGATCCAGAAGCACGCCGCCCGCCGCCTGCATTACGATCTGCGGCTGGAGATGGATGGCGTGCTCAAGAGCTGGGCGGTCACGCGTGGCCCCAGCCTCGTCCCCGGCGAGAAGCGCCTCGCCGTCCATGTCGAGGATCACCCGCTCGACTATGGAAGCTTCGAGGGCACGATCCCCAAGGGCCAGTTCCGGCGCCTCGAACTTCTCCCTTCTGCAGCAGGACCTTTCCGAAGGCCGGCGCGACCGCTTCGTCTTCTACGTCTTCGACCTCCTCTTTCTCGACGGCCGCGACCTGCGCGACCGCCCGCTGCGGGCCCGCAAGGAGGCTCTGGCGAAGGTGATGGAGGGCGCGCCGCCGCCGCTGAGGCTGAGCGAGCCCTTCGAGGTCGACGGTCCCACCATGCTGCGCCATGCCTGCCGCCTCAGCCTGGAGGGGCTGGTGTCCAAGCGCATGGCCGCCCCCTACCGTTCCGGCCGGGGCAAGGACTGGCAGAAGTCCAAATGCGCCTTCCGGCAGGAATTCGTCATCGGCGGCTTCGTGCCCTCGACCGCGCAGAAGGGCGCCGTCGGCTCGCTGGTGCTGGGCGTGTACGAGGATGGCCGGCTGCGCCATGTGGGTCGCGTGGGCACCGGCTTCTCCCAGCGCGTGGCGCGCGAGCTGCGCGAGCGCCTGTCTCCCCTGGAGCGCGGCCGCAGCCCCTTTGCCGGGTCGCTCTCGGCGGAGGAGCGGCGCGGCGTCACCTATGTCACGCCCGAGCTGGTCGCGGAGATCGAGTTCCGCGGCTGGACCGGCGATCAGCATCTGCGCCACGCGGCCTTTCGGGGCTTGCGCGAGGACAAGCCGGCGCGTGAGATCGTGCGCGAGGACGGGCCTGCGGCGCGGGGTGCGCCTGCCACGGAGGGGAAGATGCCGTGCAGCGGGGTGAAGCTGACCCATCCGGATCGCATCTACTGGCCGGAAGACGGCGTCACCAAGCAGGGCCTCGCCGATTACTACGCGCAGGTCTGGACCTATATCGCCCCCTTCGTCGTCGCGCGCCCGCTCGCCCTGCTGCGCTGCCCGGACGGCATCGCCCAGGCCTGCTTCTTCCAGAAGCACTCCTGGCGCGGCATCAACCGCGCGATCAAGGTGAAGAAGGACACGGACGGCGAGGAATTGCTCGTCATCGACGATTTCGACGGCCTGACGGCGCTGGCGCAGGCCGGCGCGCTGGAAATCCATCCGTGGGGCGCGCCGCTGGCCGATCTCGAACGGCCGGACACGATGATCTTCGATCTCGACCCCGGCGAGGATGTCGCGTGGCCCGACATCGTTGCCGGTGCCCGCGAGGTGCGCGCCCGGCTGGAGGCGGCGGGCCTGCCGACCTTCGTCAAGACGTCCGGCGGCAAGGGCCTGCACGTCGTCGTGCCGCTGGAGCCGAAGGCCGGATGGGACGCGGTGAAGGACTTCGCCAAAGGCATCGCCGATGCGATGGCGGCGGACGATCCGGACCGCTACATCGCCGTGGCCACCAAGGCCCGGCGCAGGGGCCGCATCTTCGTGGATTACCTGCGCAATGCGCGCGGCGCGACGGCGATCGCCCCCTATGGCGTGCGGGCCCGGCCCGGCGCGGCGGTCGCCATGCCGGTGGCGTGGGAGGAGCTCGATCAACTGACGGGCGCGGCGCAGTTCACCCTCGACACCGCGCCGTCGCGCCTCGCCAACCTGTCGTCCGATCCGTGGAGCGGCTTCCGCAAGGCCGCCGCGCCGCTGCCCTCCGCTGCCGGCGGCAAGCGGCGCACGCCCTGACGCCGTCGGCGCTCGGGCGGGGCATGCGGGTCACTCGCCGGGGCGTTTGCGTGCTTCTTCCGCCGCGAGGCTCCTCTTCAGCGCGGTGGTGATGTCCACGACGTTGGTGGGCGTCTCACCGCATCGAAGCCCTTGTCTATCACGTCGACCAGCCTGTCGGTGAAGTCGAGATCGAGCTCGATCTCGGGCTCACCCGTAGCTTGCAGATAGGCTCCAGCAGCCGGCGATGATTGAACCAGTCCACCCAGGTCAACGTCGCGAACTCCTCGGCTTCGAAGCGTCGCCACGGCCCGCGCCGATGGATCAGTTCAGCCTTGTAGGTTCCGTTGATCGTTTCTGCGAGAGCGTTGTCACAAGAGTGGCCGACGCTGCCGACCGAGGGCTCTATGCTCGCTTCGGCGAGACGCTCAGTGTATCGAATGCTGATGTACTGGGCGGATTCAACCGGTCGTCGCAACACCCAGAGTTAGAGGTTGTGACGATGGCTGGTCGACGAGCATCGGAGAGATGCACGCGGAAGAAGTTACGTTCGCCAGGAAGGTCACCTGCCTGGCAGCGTGAGCATTATCGCCGCTTCTGGCAGGCTATCGCGCGCGGACGTACGAGCGAGCAAGCGGCCGTCGACGCCGGCATATCGGCGCCGCTGGGGCCGCGCTGGTTTTCGGAGTTCGGGAGGGATGCCGCCAACCCACCTTGCGCCTTCGGCGCCCGCACCCACCGGAAGATACCTGTCCTTGGGTGAGCGTGAGGAGATCGCGATCGAGCTTGCCAAGGGAACAGCGATCCGCGCGATTGCACGTAAGCTTGCGCGCTCACCGAGCACGATCTCACGCGAAGTGCGCCGCAACGCCGCTACGCGCGGTGGCAACCTCGACTATCGCGCCATCGCAGCGCAATGGCATGCCGACCGCGCGGCACGACTGCCTCGCCCGGGCAAGCTGTCCAGCAACCCTACTTTACGCGCTTATGTCGAGCGGCATCTCTCGGGTCTCGTCACGAGCATCGATGGCACCGGCTTCGCGGGTCCCAAGGTGATATGGAAGAAGCGTCGCGCCGTGCTTCGGCAGAGCCGGCGCTGGTCAACCGCGTGGAGCCCGGAGCAGATCGCCCATCGACTTCGGATCGATTACCCGGAGGATCCCACCATGCGCATCAGCCACGAGGCGATCTACTAGTCCCTGTATATCCAGGGTCGCGGTGCCTTGCGTCGGGAGCTGACGGCTTGCTTGCGCTCGGGTCGAGCTCTGCGTGTTCCGCGCGAGCGGACCCGCGGCCGTAGAAAGGCCTTCTTGGGCGATGCCATCATGATCAGCGAACGGCCACCGGCGGTCGAAGATCGGGCGATCCCGGGCCATTGGGAAGGCGATCTCATCCTGGGCCTGCACAGCTCGGCGATCGGCACTCTCGTCGAACGCAGCTCGCGCATCACGATGCTGCTGCACCTGCCGCGCCAAGAGGGGTATCAGCGTGAACAAAGGATCAAGAATGGCTCGCCGCTTGCCGGACACGGTGCTGAAGCCGTTCGCACGGCGATCGTCCAATCCATGAGCGAACTGCCCAGGACGCTTCGTCAATCGCTGACCTGGGGTCAGGGAGCCGAGATGGCTCAGCACGCACGGCTTCGCATCGAGAGCGGACTGGAAGTCTACTTCTGCGATCCGCAAAGCCCGTGGCAGCGCGGCTCGAACGAAAACACCAACGGCCTTCTGCGGCAGTACTTCCCGAAAGGGACTGATCTCAGCCGGCACTCGACCGGGGAGTTGGCTGCCGTCGCTCACGCGATGAACGCCCGGCCCCGCAAAACGCTCGGGTGGAAAACACCGAGCGAAGTGCTCGATCAGTTCCTCGCCCAGCAGTATGATGCCGGTGTTGCGACGACCGGTTGAATCCGCCCTGAGATCCCCTGTCGGAATGATGCACCGGCCCACCGCGGTGCACAGGTCGGCGCTCATGCAGGGCCTACTCCACCGCATCCAGCACGAAGCTGGCATGGGCCGTCCGGCTCACCCGCCAGCCGACGATCCGCCGAGCATAGGCATCGATGGGCGGCGACGCCTATCCTGGTGTGTTGGGGACTGCGGAAAATGGCAGCCGCTCGCGTGTCGACGGTTCGTTCCGGAACGCCGGAATAGACCGCAGGGCAAAACTGGCCAACTGCTCTTCGTTCTTGATGCCCTGTTTCGCACCTTCAAGGATCGCTGACGCCAAAAGGGTTTTCATGCCGTCGTTCACGAGCAGCCGTTCGGCGGCACGCTGGCAGGCGTGCTCAAGCGCCTGATCGAGGACCTCAATGGCTTCGGGTTCGTAACCATCGTTCGCCATGGCCGCACCTCCTCATTCCCGGACGACTATAGGCCGGTTCGGAAAGTGGCGGGCGTAGCCTGGTGCCAGCACGCGCACATTCGCGCGTGCTGCGGAAACGATGGGAAGGCGGAGCTTTTCACGTTCGGGATTGAACCTGCCGCCAACGCACGGGATCGCGCATACGAATTCTGGAACGACTTCGGCGCGGAGTGGCTTAGCCGTGCGGCTTGCTGTTTTTGCCACCCTCGGGCGAGTGTGGCACAGATATTTGGTTGGTTGAACCAGGGCGATCTCCAACATGGCCCAGAGATCTTACGAAGCGCCGTGCTTTGTTGACGTGGCGGCGATTGCGTTCGCGGTGGTATTTATTTCCAGTCTGTTTGGAATTTTGACGCGGCCGGTCGGTTTTCTCGCGGCCTATGGCCGGCGAATGCCCCTGCTCGGGTTCTTCGTCCGATTTCCCAAATCTGCTGTCCTGTCCGGATGGTCGGTGCGATCGCGGCTTTTTTTGCCGCCGACCTGCTCACCGGCGGCCACCTTGCGCTCACGACGTGGCTCACCGCTGCCAACCTCGCCGGGCGTGACGACAGGTGTCCTGCTTTTCCGGCTGATGAGCGAGGATGACCGGCGGCTGCGGCGCCCTCTGTCCGTGTTTCTCCTCTTCGGAATTCTGGTTGCCGCCGCCGCTGCCGCGTTGGTGGCGGCGGGTGCGACGCCGATTTATTTCGACAAGGATCTGCTGTCCGGCGCCGCCTTCTGGTTCACCACCCGAACTGGCCAACGGCATCATTGTCCTGCCTGCCGTCCTGACCGCACCGGCCCTGTCGGCGAAGGCTATTCATCTGCGCCGGCCGAAAGACTGGTTCGCCTTCCTGATGCGGGCCGCACCTGCCGTGATGATGATGGTGTCGATCGCCATCGGATTTCTCGTCGGCGGCCCGGGAGTCCTGGCGTTTCCCGTGCCAGCACTTCTGTGGTGCGCGCTGACCTATCCGCTGTTTCCCACCGTGATGCTGACCATGCTGGTGAGCATCTGGCATCTGATCGCCGTGTCCCTCGGACTGTTCACCCATGACGTCGCCGGTCTGGATGCGCCCACGATGTCGGGTCGTCTTGCGATCATGCTTCTGGCGCTGGGTCCGCTAATCGTCGCGAGCATCAATGCCGCACGTCAAGACCTGCTGAAGCGGCTCGAGATTTTGGCAATCTTCGATACGCTGACGGGCGCGTTGACGCGGACGGCATTTCTCCAGCGCGGGAGAGCGCTGCTCGCCGGCGCCCGCTCTCCCTGCGTCGGGCTTATGCTCGATAACAACCACTTCAAGGCGATCAACGACACCTACGGACACGCGGCCGGAGACAAGGTTCTAGCGCCTTTCTATGGTGGTGCGGCGGATGCTGCGCGTGCGCGATCTCTTCGGGCGGGTCGGCGGCGAAGAGTTCGCAGTGGTGCTTCTGAGACCTCGATCGACGATGCCCGGCATGTCGCGGAGCGGCTCCGCGAGGAAATCGAGCAGATGCACATCGATTACGACTATGTCCCGTTTGATAGTGACGGTCAGCATCGGCATCGCGCGCGAGCTCAAACCTTCCGTCGCTCTCCTCGACAGGCTGCTGTCCGCTGCCGATCAGGCGCTTTACCAAGCCAAAGCCGCCGGGTGGAACAGGGGCGTCAGCGCTGCATCGATGGCATAATGCCCAGCCTCGTGCTTCGAGGATCGCCTCGCTGGCGTAATGGCTGTTCGCGGCCGACGTGGCGGAGGCGGATTACGTTGCTGCGCAGCGCACCCGTCCCGGCCGCAGAGGCGTTTGCGCGAGCCGCGGCGGTTTGGGACAGGCGGGCAAGCTCGCATGCATGTCGAGGACCGGCTGCGGGAGCTCGCCAAGGCCGGATCAGTTCCGGGTGAGCACATGCAGGGGGCCGCGCCGGTCCAGCACGTCCACCACCACCTTGGAGCGCGAGCGGCGGAGCGCCACGTCGGCGCTTCCCCCGTCGAGGCTGAGGTTCTTCAGCATCACCTCGTCGAGGAAATCCGGCAGGACCGGCTCGTCGAAGCTGATTTGCAGGCGCGCCTGATCGAAGCCGAGGCCGAGGCAGTCCCGCAGCATCGAGAGCGGCGCGGCGGCGGCCCAGGCCTGCGGCATGCAGGCGACGGGGTAGAAGGTCGGCCCGCGTGTGCGCTGGCGGGCGAAGCCGCAGAACAGCTCCGGCAGGCGCCGCATGTCGATGTAGGTGGAAGCGGCAAATAGCCCTTCAAAGATCGCGGCCGCCTCGCGCTTGAAGCCGTAGCGCGCGAGCCCGGCTGCGATCAGGGCGTTGTCGTGCGGCCAGACCGAGCCATTGTGATAGCTCATGGGATTGAACCGCGTCTCGCTGCTGGCGACGGTACGTACGCCCCAGCCGCAGAACAGCTCCGGTCTCATCAATGTGCCGACGACCCTTCTGGCGCGATCGGGAAGGGCAAGGCCGGTGAGCAGCGCGTGGCCCGCATTCGAGCTGCGCACGCGGCACGGCCGCTTCCTCCCGTCGAGCGCGGGCACATAGGTTCCGAGCCCATCGTCGAAGAAGGCGGCGTCGAACGCCGTGCACAGCGCCTCGGCGCGTCGGTCCAACTCCGGTGCGTGTTCGGGGCGGCCCAACGCACAGGCGATTGCCGCGGCGGCGCGCCAGGCGCCATAGACATAGGCCTGCACCTCGCACAGGGCGATGGGTCCCTTTGCCAGGGCGCCATTTCTATGGAAGACGGAGTCGTGGCTGTCCTTCCATCCCTGGTTGATCAGCCCTTCCTCGGTGTGGCGGCCATATTCCACGAACCCGTCGCCGTCACGGTCGCCATGGGTGCCGATCCATCGGAGCGCGGCCTCGATGTGAGGCCAGAGCCGGCGCAACGTGACGATGTCGCCCGTGCGTTCTAGATAGGCGCCGGCGAGCATGACGAAGAGGGGCGTTGAATCGACGCTGCCATAGTAGCGGCGGAACGGCACCTCCCTTAGCTCCGCCATCTCCCCGTAGCGAACCTCATGGAGGATCTTGCCGGGCTCCGCATCGGATTCGGGATCGAACTCGGTCGCCTGGTTGGCCGCCAGATGCAGGAGCACGCCGCGCGCGATGGCCGGGTCCAGCCAGAGCATTTCGAGCGCGGTAATGAGCGCGTCGCGGCCGAACACCGCGCTGAACCAGGGAATGCCGGCGTAAGGATATGGCCCCTCCGGCGTGTCGGTGACGAGCATGTAGAGGTCGGAGACCGAACGGCGCACCGACTCGTTGAAGATGTCGTTCGAGGTGACGATCGCCGTTGCCCGCGAGGTGGAGTTGCGGAGCGCCCGGCGTGCATCCCGGAGCGCGCGTAGGAAGGTGCGGCCGGCGGGTTCCTTCCCGACACCGTCGAACGCGATCTCCACCACGATCGTCTTCGACTCGCGTGGTGCGAGATCGAAGTCGATGGAGGCGATCTCGGCGGTCAGCTCGTCGGGCACCGGGTCAAAACGAAGCACGGTTTCGCGCCGGCGCCTGTCCAGGCCGACATAGGCGAGCGTGACCCGATTGTCCGCCACCTCCGGTTTCAGCAGCGCGCCCCGCCGAGTCCGCACCGTGCCGCGCACCTCGAAGAGATCGGCGAAGTCGGCGGCGAAGGCCAGATCGACGCGCCCCCGTCGCCGCTGGTCGTCGAAATTTCGGATCGACAGGCGCTCGTGGCACGCGCCGTTCCACAAGAACCGCGACCGTCGCAGATGCAGGAGATCGTGCTCCAGCACCAGTCGCCCCTCATCGTCGAACAGGTCCGGATTGGTGAGGTCGCAGGTCAGCGTCGCGTTGTCGTCGCGCAGCGTCGAGGACAGCAGCATGGGCCGCTGTCCGCTCATGGTCAGATAGAGATGCGACAAGTGCCGGGTATCGCGATAATAGACGCCTTCCGGGCTGCCCGGTCCGGAGAGGGCATCCCCATTGTGATCGAACACCCCGAAGGTGTCGTCGTGCTTGAGGGTGCGCGGTCTCCGCTCCTGCAGCGAGGCCGCCGCGGGGATGCAGAACTGGAGCGGGGCACCGGGACCGGCAACCGCAGGAGCATGGCCCACGAATTCCGCGCTGATGGTTCTGGTCATGGGCATCCCCTTCAGGCGACCGCCTGCAAGCCGCTGCCGTTCATGGGGTCGGGCGCTTCCAGCGGGCTGCGCAGGGCGGGACGCCGCCCCGGCAGATCGCGATAGATGCGGAGATAGTCGAGAGCCATGCGCTCGGCGGTGTGGCGCTCCTCGAAGACGGCGCGCACCCTTGCGCGGTCCAGTTTCTCGATGAGGGAGACCGCGAGCACGGCTTCTTCGACGGTCGTCGCGACATGGCCGGTGACGCCGTGCTCCACCACCTCCGGCACGGAGCCCTGCCGAAAGGCGATGATCGGCGTGCCGCAGGCCATGGATTCGATCATGACGAGGCCGAACGGCTCCGGCCAATCGATCGGGAACAGAAGCGCCCGCGCATTGCCCAGGAACCCGGCTTTCTGGCTGTCGCCGATCTCGCCCAGAAACTCGACGTCGGGGTGTCGCGCCACCATTGGTGCGATCACCTCGTCCCAATACGCTATGTCGACCCGGTCGATCTTGGCGGCGATCTTCAGCGGCACGCCGGCGCGAACCGCGATCTCGATGGCGAGGTCCGGGCGTTTCTCCGGCGATATCCGGCCGAGAAAGGCGAGATAGTCGCCGGCCGGCCGGGCGGTGAAGGGGAGGAGATCCTTCGGCAGGCCGTTATGAACCGTGCCGGCCCAGTTCACCGGGGGCATCGGCCCGCGCTGGTTGTCGGAAATGGAAACGAGCGGGTGATGGGGAAAGGCCGAATAGAAGGGCCTCAGCTCGCGGAGATCGAGGCGCCCGTGCAGGGTTGTGACCATGCGGCCGGCGAAGGCTGCGGCGAGCGGATAATGAAGGAACTCGATGTGGAAGTGCAGGGCGTCAAACTCGTCGGCTCTGCGGCGGACCTCCTCCAACATCAGCACGAGATAGGGAAGGGGATCGTGGATTTTCGGATCGGTCCTGAGCGCCGTTTCGCAACACGGCACGAGTTCTCCCCGGGTCTGCGACCCGCCGCTGGCGAACAGCGTCACCTCGTGTCCCTGACGAACCAGTTCCTCCGTCAGGTAGGAGACGATGCGCTCCGTCCCGCCATAGTACAGGGGCGGACAGCATTCGGTGAGCGGTGCGATCTGAGCGATGTTCATCGGCAACGCCTCCTCATTTCGGCAGAGCGTTGACGACGAGCGGGTCCGAAAGGTTCCAGCATTCGCGTGCGATCGGTAGCGGGGCAGGGGCATTCCACCTCTGGCGAGCGTTCCGAGGCCACGGGCCGTACAGGCGACAACCGGCGATGCCGCAGGCGGCGTCCCGTATGTGGCTGATGATCGCCCGGCCAGAATATCGCTTTGCCGGCGGGTTGCCGGCGGGCGGGCGCTACGGTCCCATGATTTTGGGCGTGCCGCATCTGGGCGGCGCGCAGTCCGGCATCCTTATCTCGCGCTCCTCCCCCTCGGGCGGCGGTCCCGGCGGCGGCTGGAGCACGCCGGTCCGGGGATCGGGCTCCGTCGGGCCTTGCTGCTGCGACGACGGATCCATGGTGGAATGGCCGGCCGGCGGCGTCGGAACGGCCGCGTCAGAGCCGCTGCCGGCCGCCGGGTTGCCCGTCGTCTGGGTGAATCCCGTGCCGCCCGTCGCCAGCAGCCAGAGCGTCGTCCAGCCCAGCGCCGCCGCGGTCTTGAAGGGACGCGCGTGTGCCATGGCGATCCTCCCTTTTGGGGCAACGCGTGATGGGGGGCGCTGTTCCTCCCTCCAGTGCCATGGTGCCACCAACATGCTCCGCCCGCCGAAATGGCGAACACGGAGCATCGTGGCGGCTCCGGCAACTTGCCGAAGAACGCGCCAGCGAAGCCGGCCGCAAGGGCGGGGAGAGTTCCCGCAGCGGCCCGCAGCACAGTCAGGCCGGCGATGAACAGTGCCAGCAGGGCGGGCAGCACGGTAATCCCGGCAACTTCGCCAAGACCGGGAGCGCGCACGCGAGTCCGGCCACAAGGGCGGACAGCGCTAAGGCGCCCGCCCGAGGAACGCCCGCTTCGGCGCAATGCCGTGGCGGGCGATCTTTTGTGGTCCAGCCTCCACCGCACCGCAAGATTAATCCGAATTTGCAGGAACCTTGCGCCCCAGCGGGCGTTCTCCGTGAGTTTATCTGCTGTCTGAGTGGGGAAAATATGGAGACACTGCGCCACCTCGTCGGACGAGGCTGGCTGCGCACCGGTGGCCTCACGGCGTCGACCGCCGAGTATGATCTCATCGTGCGCCGCCGAAAGAGCGGCCCGAAAACAGGTGAAGTCCTGATATCGGGCCGTGTGGCATCCGAAAGCTGGGTCTTTGCCGACTATCCCTCGGGTCGTGGCATGCTCACGCTCGAAGACGGCACCAGCTATCCGGTTCGGCTTAGTCGTCGTACGTCGACCGAAGCGGATTTCGACGTGCTGCCCCCCTTCAAGGCGCTCGTCCCGGCCTGAGAACCGTCATGCTTGCGACCCCGCTACCTGCTCGGCTAGGCTCCGGCAGGTCCACGACGGGAGCCGTGAAACATGCAAGCAAAACTCGCCATGCCGCTGGCGAGGCCGATTGTGCTGCGAGTTGATCCGCCGCGGACGCTCGACACCTTCCTTTCGGCCATTGAATATCTCAATGCCGGCACGCTCCCGAACACGGTCGAGGTCGACACGATCATCGACCAGATCATGAGCGCCGCCGCTTCCCAGGACCCGGCGATAATCGCGAGCACGACTGACGAACTCGAGCGTATGTTGCGCGAGTTGGGGCAGGCCTAACCCCTCATTCGATCATCTCGCCTTGGTTCCCATTCTCGATTGGTCAGGGCTTCACCAGCTTGAGGTAGCCGCGACGGGTGATGAGGGTGGCCCGAGCGGTGCGCGCGGGAAAGATCGACATGGTACGAATTTCGTCCGATGTCAGTTCGATGAAGTCCTCGCTCTCAACGAAGCGTTCGCGGTTCTCGGAGAAGGTCCGCTTCGCCGTCCCGTCCGGCCGCTGGTGGATCGTGTCCACCATGGCGAGCAGCGTGAAGCCGTCGCGGGTCAGGTCGAACGAGCGATCCATGCGCCCAGGGATCGTGGGGTGCGGCGTCTCAATCCGCACGAACTGCCTATCCCCCAAATCTGGGGCATGGGCAATGAGGGTATCAATGTCCCGCAGCACATGATCGTGCCTCTTCTCGAAGAACGCCGCCACGTCGCGGCTGTTCGTGAAGACCTCGCCGTTCTTGACGGTGACGACAGGCTGACGAGAGGCATCGACAGGGAAAAGCGTATCCATCACTCTGATCTCCAACCATGCAATGAAAGCGGGCCTAGAAAGGGGAAACACCAACGCGGTTGAGCCGGTGGGCGAGCAACGTCGCTGCGCGCATCCGAAACCGCCGGAAGGTCGACGGCGCCATGCCGAACGACGCCGCGAGCCGACGCTGATCGACCTTCACGACCTTGCCGCTCGCCCATTTGAACAGGGCGCGGCTCGCGTCCGGCGCGTCGGCAAGGTGAGCGGCCGGCCATCCGAAGACCGCTTCCATGCGCTCGATGTCCTCGAAGCTGGCGACCTTGATGATCGTCGTCTTCCGGTCGAGCTCGTCGGCAACCTCGGTGAGGTACGACGGCCAGGCACGGCGATAGGCGGCGGGCCGAACGGCCCCGGGAAGGCGCGAAAGCGCGACATAGGCGTCGATGATGCGCTTCATCACCCAGCCGCTCGACCATTCCGCCGGCACAAGATCGAGAGTGCTCTCGACGTGCCGTCGAACCTCGGACACCGCGCACACCATGCCGGGAATGGCCGGCTCCGGCTCGTCCTCCGGCATGACGACGGGGCGGTCATTCGCGGCAAGCCAGTCCCCTTCCGCTTGCACGATGGGAGGCGCTTCCAGCGCCACGGACTGACGCTTGCGGAGCGCCCGCCGCAGCGCCCGCATTCGCTTCTTCTCCTGCTCACGCTCCCGGTCCCAGCGCGCGGAGGTGGACGGAGCTCGGGCGGAGATACGGGCGAGCGCCCGGTCGGCATCGCGCAGCGCCGCATCCTTGATGGCTTGCAGCCGCGCGGCCTTCGCCTCCTCTACCAAATTGCGCTGCGCGGCCCGTACTGCGACCTCTTCGGCGCGCTGGCTGGCGCGCGCGATGCGCTCCGCCTTCCGCCGCTCCTTTTCCTCTCGCCCGGCGGCAATTTCGGCCTTGGAGCGGCGGGGGCGACGGCGTTTCTCCTCCGGCGCGGCCGGGGGCTTCTGGTCGATGACCCTCACCATGCCACGCACCGGGACAATGCGGGACATCAGGAGCGGCGCAGCGGCTCTAACCACTTGCTAGTGCTGCATTCAGCCTGGGACATGTTGCCGGGCTGCGGCTGCTTCCGCATCGCGGCCTAGACAGCCTTGGTGCCTCGGTGATTGCCCTCCGATGGAGGCGCGATCCCCGCGAATTCCTCGACTTCTTCGATGGTCAGTCCCCATCCGTCGTGTCGATTGCTGTCGAGCACCACGGCCTTGAACTCGTGATGGACGATCATGTAGCCGCGGCCGCGGCCTTTCGTCAGGACGAAGCCGTCGCCGGCCTTCGCAACCGCTCGACGCGCCCGCGCCTCGCGTGCCTTCTTCTCATTCAGAGCCATGATAGCCTCTCCAGCCGGCAGGCTGGCACGGTGCCAAGGTGCCGGCAAGGGCGTCAAGCGGCGTCAGGTGAAAGCGGCTACGGCTAAGCTGACCACGCTAACCGCTATCGCAATCCACGAGAGCCACGGTTTGGCGAATAGCTCGACTTCAACGGCAGTCTCTCGGCGGAGATGCTTGTGCCCCTCGTCGGTGAGCACCCATTCGCTGTAGCGCGATCGGTCCCAATACTGGTCTCGATCGCGTCCGTAGGGACGTGGCGGAATCGGCACGCCCCAGCGGTGGGCAGTACGGATGCGCTGGCGTGTCTCAATGGTCAGAAGCTCGTCGATGAGGGGCTCCTGTTCGTGCTGAAGCCCACCTTCCAGCGCTTCGTAAGCCCTGGTGCCTGGGCCGCCCGTGGCCTTGAACTCCACCTCGTATAGTTGATCGAGCTCGTCCAGCTTATCCACCAGTTGAGATCGCCTCACGCGGTCATCGCGCCATCGTGAGATCGCTCGCCACCGTCGGCCCATATCTCAGCCCTTCTCCACGCGGCGCTCGCCAATGGCTCAATTGCCGAATTTGCACGCCAAGATCAGTGCGCCGCCGACAAATAGCAGAAGCGAAAGGGCTATTGCTGCAAGCCCGGCATACATCCACTTGTTCGAGCGGTGGAGGTGCTGGACCTCCAAATCGGGCTCTCGCTCGCTCTTGTCGACGTAGCGAGTGGATAGAAATGCGAACATCCAGGCCGCAGCTGCGCAGAAGGTGCCGAGGGCCGAGCAGATAAGGGCCGGGCGAACGCCTCCGATGAGCTTCGCTGCGTAGAGATCCGCAACCTGGCTAAGAAGCGCGATAGCCGCGCCACCGTTTAGCAGTACACCGGCTTTCATGCCGCCTTGGGCATACTGCTGGGAGATTTCCCGATAGTCGGCCATCAGCTGCCCTTCCGCATCCTCACCCCCCCCGGCCCGCCGTCCTTCACCTAGCCCGCGGCGAGGAGGACGATGCCGGCCGCCTCACTCAGCGGACCACAGCCTCACGCCGGGACCGCCTTCCTTCATATCGCCATCTCCGAGGAAAATGACGCCGGCACCTTCGAGGGCGCGTTGAATGGCGGCTAAGGTCGAGGCCTTCGGATCGGCAGACCCGCGTTCGATATTGTTTAGCGCGGTGGTGGATATGCCAGCTGCATCAGCAAGGCTGGCTTGCGTTAGGCCAAGCATGGCGCGAGCGCCGCGTATCTGTTGTGGTGTGATCATGACTTTTTATAGCCTGCCGTTGATTTTTTCTCAAGTCCGCTTGACGACAACGGAAGTGAGAGTTAATCCAAGCTTACTTGAGAAATTATCAAGCGGAGATTACCCCATGTCGCGCACCACCGCGCCGGCAAACGCCGGAACTATGCCTACCGAACGTGACCGTCTCCTCGCGGAGAGCTTCCAAGATCTCGAGCATAATCTCAGCACCCTGCGCGCCGCCGCCGCCGTGCTTGAGATCGTCGAAGACCAGACGATCCTCCGCCGCACAGAGTTCGCGGAGACGGTCCGGCAGATGGCCGGCGTGCCGCTGGGCTATGAGGTCTACGTCTTCACGGAAGCCCAGGCGGAAGCGATCCGCCATGCCACGTTCGCGCTCCGGCTCGAGGTCGAGAAGATATGCGAGCGCTATTTCGCCGAGATGGACAAGGCCGGTGGATGAGCGGTCAGGGCGCCGCCTGAGGGACGCTGATTCATGTCGCGTTTCATGTCGCGTGGAGTTGCTGCGCTTCACGGGAAATCGTTGGAAATCAACGAAACTGGCTTGCAACATGGATGCGACACGATGGGCCCATTTGGGCCTGCTTCGATGTCGCTAAGTTATTGATTTTTCTTCGTTTTAGTGTGGTAGCGGGAGAGGGACTTGAACCCCCGACCCCAGGATTATGATTTCAGGTGTGAGCGTTGTTCTTCAATGGGTTACTGGCACCCTCCGTGCGATATGCCCCGGAATTACTGGGGATGTCGCACGGATCGATAAGCCAGAGGTCGCACGCTGCCCGGATCAACTCACGCAATAGTCTCGGGCCGGATTGGCGGTCAAGCGCGATGCGCAGCGGCGGCACCGGGTCGCCGTTCTCCGGCGCCAACTGCACCACGAGCATGGCGCTGTCGCGCGTCGGCCGGCTGACATAGGGGGCGATGCGTGGGTGCGGGCGCATCAGTTGGCCTTGGTGGCGCTGACATCGAGGCGCCGGGCGACCTGCTCGAGCATGCTGCGCTGGGCTTCCATGCCGACCTCGAGCCGGACGGTGCGTTCCGAGATCGAGCGCAGCTCGGCCGCGGCGCGCTCGTCCCGCAGCCGCTGCGCCTCCTGCAGCGCCGCGACGAGCTTTTCCATCGTCTCGGTGCGGGTCGAGAGGTTCGATGCCCACCAGACGCCTATGCCACCCTGCAGCACGATGGTGACGATGAGCGCCAGCGGGATGCTCTTGTCGATGGTCCAGACTTTCGGATATGCGACGTTGGCCTGGTCGCGCATGGTGGGCGTCTCCGGCATCGATCCCCTCGCATGTAGCCGCCGGCTCATCGGCCCGCGCAAACGTCCAGCTTGCGATAGTGGCGGTCGAGATCGACCACCCACGCATCGACCTGGCTGCTGCCGGCGGCGCGCAGCGCTGCCACGGCTGCCGGCGGCGGAGCCGAGAGGCCAGGGCAGCTACCGGCGACCTTCGTCGTCGCGCATCCGGCCAAGACGCTCATAAGCAGCATCGACGTCAGCAGGCGTGCGGTCGATTTCATCGTATGCCTCTCGTAGCTTCTCGCGAGCTTGGGACTGCTCGGCCCGCACGGCGTTCTTTCCGTCTTCGCGCACCCGCCACCAGGCGGCGAGCAGCGTGCCCATGACAGCGAGCGCTGCCAGCACGTAGAGCTTGGTCTTGTCGAAGAGAGCCAGGAGCCAGCTCATCGGGTGGCCCTGCGGATCGCGAGGAAGCCGATGACGGCGGCCGCGATGACGAGCAGAACGGCAAGCGCGATCTGCACCGGCCCGGAGCCGGAAGCCAGCGCCGCCGCGCCACCAAGGAGGCCGCCGGTGGCCGTGATATTCTCGGTGGTCACGAAGTCTTTCACGGCGCTGCCCGGGGAAGCGGGAACAGTCTTCGACGACACGAAGGATCCCTTGGCCCACAGGCCAGCCTCGGCGGCGCGGCGGTTGGAGAGCCCCTTCATGACCTTGCCATCGTTCTTGTTCCAGCGGGCGAGCTCGCCGGGCACGGCGTCGTAGTCGCCGGCATTCAGCTTCCGCAGCAACGTGGAGCGGGCGAAGGCATTTTCGCCGACGTTGTAGGTGAAGCTGACGAGAGCGCCGAACTGGCTGTCCGTCAGATGAACCTTCACGAGGCGGTCGACCGCCGCGGCGGTTTCGCCGAGATCGTGGCGGAGCGCTGCGTCCGCCTGCGACTGGGTGATGCGCAGGCCCTTGTAGACCTTCAGGAAGCTGTCGGATGTGTGGCCGTAGCCGATCGTCCAGGGCTCGCCGTTGACCGATCCGGGATCGGGGTACGCCGTCAGCTTGCAGCCTTCCCAACGCTTCACGTGTTCGACGATCTCGGGCGTGACGGTGCGAGCCATGCGGGCCTCCTTGATGGAGGCTTCAGCATGCGGTCAGCGGGCGAGGGTCAACCGAACGGTGAGGGCTACCGCTTGGGGCCGGAAATGAAAAAGCTGCCCGGTGGGGCGGCTGCATTTCGTGTTAGTTATTGTCCGCCAAAGCGGAGCCGGGGCTTATGACTGACACCAAGCGAGCTAAGATCACCCTGAACGACCACCTGTCCGGGGCGTATATCGACGGGCCGATAGATTTGGTTTCTGGCCCCTACATGGTGTCAAAGTGCAGGTTCGGGCGTGATGTCAAGATCATATCTGACCACCCGAACCTAGTGATGAATTGCACCTTTCACGAGGATACTCAAAGGGCTGCCGAGATGGCTTCTTTTGTGAGCCCGTCCAAGATAATCAACTGACAGAAAGTTTATAGATGCGCTACCAACGTGTTTCCACAGGCGAACTCGGAAATGCTGGTGTCTTCATACATGTCAAGCACGCTTGACCAAAACTCGCTACCCGGTTTCTCCGACAAAAGATCTCTCACGCTCATAGACATGATGCGATCTCGCATGTTTTCATCTGGACAATCATTGACAAATTTACCAAGAAGCCAACTTATAGTGTGATCCGGAGTCTGATTTCTTAACGTTCTTGCGATATCTACTGTAAATCCGGCATTCTTGAAGATCGACACCAAGCCCTCGCGGGTCGTGTTGAAATAATGACTTGGATACCCATGGACAGGCTGTAAGAACGGCCAGTCGATCCATACCTTGCCGCCCGGCTTGAGCATACGGCGCATTTCTTGCACCACAATCCACGGTTCAGGCACATGTTCAAGCACCGCAAAACACCCGATCCCGTCGAGAGAGGCATCAGCGATAGGATATGTGCAGGCCGGCTCCATGATAATATCAGCGGTTATGGAAGGATAGACTTCTATATATAAGCAATTAGGAAAAACCCGTGGCCGCAGCCCGCATCCTAGGTCAAGATATAGATTGTTCGGGTTGGCATAAATCTCATCAACGAATGGGCCAAAATCATTATTGGCCGATTCTGAGGCGTACTCGCTCAATGAGGCTGGAATGCCACCATAATATATTGGCATTGAGCCATCTGACCTGTATCCATTATACAGAATAGGCGAGAATCGCAAAAGCTTATCAGATCGATATTCGCTTCCAGGCATGAGAAGTCTGTTTACTTGGCGGCGTCCTTCATTCGCCCCGAATTCTTTGAAATGGATCGCCGGATCGACGCCGGCTTCCATTACATCCGAATTTGCAATCAGGTACGCTACGGGATCAAAGGTGTCGTGCGTCGCGGGCTCGAATGTTTCTATTGGTTGCATATAACTCCTCCTTCGCTTGAGGATTATGCTACCAGCCCTAGTGATAGTTTAGAAGTCCCGATAAATTCATCAGACAGGGACGTTATTTGCATTTACGGATCCCGTATCCAAGGATATTGAACCATCACAGAAGTTGCCTGTCACAATTGATGCTCCAGTTCCCGGCGCGGCGTAGACAGAGGTAAATCGACCCCAAATGAAATTATCAGATACTTGTAAAAAAGAACCCGATTGCATATGTATATTAGTTCCGTTTGCGTTATCGTTTCCATTCATATGATTTCCGATAAAGCGGATCGCTGTAGACCTCTCAATATACGCATGATAAAATGCGATGTCATCGCCGTCTTGATATAAGATATTATTTAATATCACGAATTGATGAAAGTCTCGGATATCGATCCCGCGCCGGACATTGCCAGAATGACAATTTACTATGTAACCGGCAACACCGCCGGTGCCGACCGTGCCTGAACTATTAGCCCACACACGAACAAATTCGTTACAATGTAAGCCTGTAACTCCAATTATGTTAAACCCCTCAAGTGCTCCATGCTTTACTATGGCTACATCATAAAACGAAAGCCAACTATTCATAATTCGAAAGTCTACAGTCCAACCTTCAATCAATATTCCGCGCCCTGCATTTTCAGAATACTTTCCTCTACCAGTAAAATTATCGACAGAAAGAGTCGCTACATTCTTTACATACAAGGCATTAGAAAATCTCGCCTTATCCTGAGACACGTTTCCAGATCTATAGTTGGATACAGTATCAGTCCCATCAACGACAACATCTCGAATTGTAGCATTCTTCCACGAGGATCCCCCATTGTCCGGGAAAATAATCGATATACCGGTCTGAGATCCTGTCGTAGACATAGAAATAACACTTATTCCGTATATATTTACATTATGTGCCATGTCGTTTGTGGCATATATAATACCACTAAGCCCGGGCGCAAAAAATAAAAGTGCGACCTTTATTCCTGAGCCGGATATTGTGATGGATTTGTTTGATATCATCCATGGTGACGCAAAATAGTATTCCCCGTTAGGGATATATATATGTCCACCAATGGTTGGGACGAGGGATGCGCATGCGTTGAAGGCGGGCGCATCGTTGGTTGTACCGTCCCCGACTGCGCCAAACCAGCGTACATTCCATGCGCCGTTGGTTGCGCGAACCCACGCGCCGGAAGAGGCCGCCACGCTATTCGCCTTGATGTAGATACCTTCCTGGATATCTGCTGCGATTTGGGTCGAATAGTTGCCGTTGCGCCAGACAAACCGGCCTTCGCGACCCGCTTCCGATAGATACGCGGTTTGACCCGGAGCCGGCGGTGGGCTTGCCTTGAGAAGGGAGCGTGTCGGATAGGTTGTTGGTACAGCACCTTCAGGAAGCGGGTGGAACCCCTTATCGCCTTCGGTGTTGGTGCCATAGTAGCAGAGGGGTGATGTGTCTGCGGCGTCGCCGACAAGCGAGATGGTGCGATCGTCGGATAAATTACCGCCGCCAGTGAAACTGCCTGTAGTTGCGATCTGTGTCGATGAGTTCGCCTTCCATGGCGCTAGGCCCCAGACGCGATTGCCGTCAAAGTCGGTCGAAAACAGCAGGTGCGGCGCGAGTTCGCTTCCGTCATTCCCGAGGTTGCGCAGCACGTCGAGAGCTGTGTCGAGGTCGCGGCGGTTCTCCTGCGCCCAGATGGTCACGCGGTCGAACATGCGATTGAGTTTGAAGCTGTCGATCGCCGCCGCCGGCACCGGATCCATCACGTTGGCGATCACCGCCGCGCCGACGATCCGCACCCGGGAGCCGGCCGGCCGCGGCGCGAGAAACACCACCGATCCGCCCGCCTCGTGCGGCGGCGCCGGCGTCAGCCCGTAGTCGAGGTCCAGCGTCGCCAGCGACCAGTTGTCGGGATCGTCCGCCGGCGCCGTCTCGACCGCGAGGTCGCCGGCATCGAGCAGGGCGAAGGCGTAGGTGAAGGTCGTCTGTCCCGCCGATGCCACATAAGGGCCGGCGATGCGGAGGACAGGGCCGATCGGGAGGATGCTGGACATGGGGCCTCGCGCTGCTGGGTTTGGCCCTTGCAGCGTGAGGCCGGCCGGAGGGGGTCAACCGAGCCGGGAGAGGGGTTTAGAAGCTCGGCAACCGGTCGGGCGTGGCGTCGCCGGGCGACCACCAGAACCCCTGGTCGCGCTCGCGCCGCGCGTTCTGCACCTGCCGCTTGAAGCGCTGGGCGGCCTTCGAGTCGGTGAGGTGCTGCAACTGGTCGAGCACGACGCGGTTATAGGCGGCGCGGGCGTACCAGATGGAGCCGCCGGGCGTGTAGTTACGCAGCAGCCGCAGGCTCTCCTCGGCAAGGTTCGTCTTCTCGCCGGCGAGCAGCTTGCGCAGCTGGCCGCCGGTGGCTTCCCAGACGTCTTCGACCGCCGCCACCTCGGGGCCGGCGATGGTCGCGGCGAGCGAGTTGCCGAAGCGGCTGTAATCGGCGAACAGGAAGTCGCCGAAGATGCCGAGGCCGCCGCCCTGGGCGAGCGCGGCCAGCCAGAAATCGTTGGTGTCCGGCTTCTGCGGATCTCGCCCGTTCGAGATCTGCTTCAGCCACATCCCCAGCGCACCGCCGAGGGTCAGCGTGACGAGCAGCCCGCCGGCGTAGCCCGCCCCGCGCGCGCCACGGCCGGCGCCGACCTCGGCCGCCAGGCGCGCGCCCTGCGTCATGGCGATCGACACGGAGAAGCCACGGAACATGGCGGCGGAGCGGCGCAGCTCACCCCACAGCGTGCCCGGTGGCGTCTGGCCGATCATCATGGCGCGGCCGCGCGAGGTGCCTGATGGCACCGCGTATTCCGTCTCGGCCAGGATCATTTCCAGCCAGCGTTCCGCGACCTCGCGGGCGCGCGGATCCTCGATCGAGGCGATGTCGCCGGGGCGCAGGAAGCGGGCGCCGTCGATTTCCTGCGGCGCCGCCTTCTGCATCAGCGACCAGTCGCCGGCGGAAAAACCGTAGCCCTCGGCCGCGCGGCGGAACTCGGCCGGCAGGGCGTCCCAGCTCTCCTCGAGGCGATTGCCGAGAAAGGCCTGCATCTCGCGGCCGAAGCTGTGCTTGGCGGCCTTCGTCCAGGCTTGCAGCCCGTTCCAGGCAAGCACCCGGTCGGGCAGCCAGCGTGTCCATTCCGGCCCGCCGAGAGAGCCGGCCCAGCGTGCCTGCTCGCGCAGCACGTGCATGGCCTCCTCGTTGATCAGGCCGGCCGCGACAGCCTCCCGCCGGGCGGCGCCACGGAACTGGCCGGCGATCGACGACAGTGTGTTGGCGGCGGGCAGGCCGATGAACTTGCGGGCCACGGCGATGGTGGCCGGATCGCCGGACACCGCCGACAGGGTGGACGAGCCGAGTTTCGCCGCGACCATCCAGTTGCGGATCCCGGCGCTTACCCCGGCAAGCCCTTCGTTCACCGGCGCCACGCCGCCGCGCAGCTCGCCCCACAGCCCCTCGAGCTCGGTCACGGTGAGGTTGCCGGTGGCGCGGATGCCGAGGCCGGGATAGCGGCCGGCCTTCAGGCGCGAGGGCTTTCCGGCTTCCGCCAGCGCGGTTTCCTTCTGCACGGTCTGCTTCAGCCATTCCACGGTCGCGGACGGGTTCGGGCCCAGCACTTCCATGCCGGCGATGTCGCGCGCCATGGCGTTCACATGTTCCATCATCGTGGCGAAGGCATCCGGCGAGCCGAATTCCTTCTGGTAGGCGAGCCAGTCATCGGCGCTTTTGAACACCAGGAAGCGGTGATCCGTGCGCTGGTTGGCGACGGCGCCGCGGCCGAAGGGCACGCCGGCGGGATCGCGCCGGTTCCAGCCATCGGTGACGATGCTGTCCCAGACCTCGCCGAGCACGGATGCCAGCTCGGCCGGCGGGATCGCATCGCCCGTGAGCGGGTGGACCATGCGGGACGGATCGAGCCGGGGAAGCGTGTCGGCGATCCAGCCCTCGCGGCCGCGCTTCATCACCGCGCGCCGGTCGTGGCTCTGCGGAAGCCCCCAGTTCTCCAGCTTCTGGATGGCGCCGCCGGCGGCGTTGAAGCGCTGGCGCAGGCCATCCGACACGCGCTCCCAGGTGCGGGCGAAGCCCTGCGCCATCGGATCGCCGCTCGCCTCGCCGAACAGCTCGCGCACCACATTCTCAAGGCGCGCCCAATTCTGCCGCGTGCCGAGAAAGGCCGTGCGGCGGAACTCGTGCAGCAGCTCCTCCATCTCCGCCTGCGCCATGCCGACGATCGACTTGAAGCGGCCGGCGACGGAGGAATATCCGGCGCGGCCGTAGTGCTCGAGCAGGTTGATGGAGGCGAGGCCGATATCGGGCGCGCCGGAGGGATCGCGGAAATCCGCGAGCTGTTGTTTCAGCCGCCGCTGCGCCGCGATCGTCAGCAGCGCCTTGCGCTTCTTGTGCTTCGCTTCAGCCTCGAGGCGCTTCAGCAGCTCGGCCTGGGCCGCGGCGCCGGCGGCATCCTCGCCCATGCTGGCCGCCTTCTGCGCGCGGATCCGCTCGAAGGCGGCGCCGAGCTCCTTGGCCTCGTCCCGCGTGATGACGTCGCCATCGATCATGTTGCGCAAGCATTCGGCGAAATCAGCCACGACGAACAGCCTTCTCCGCTAGCTGGGCCAAACAGGTGAGAGCTTGGCGGTCGGCGCCTGGAAACAGGTCCATTACGCCATCGACCAGCACGGTCATGTCGAGATCCGGGCGACGGTTCCATTCATTCGCCGCGTTGGGCCGGGCATCGTCCATGAGGGGATAGTGCTTGCCACTGCCCATGCCACATCTGGTACAGGCTACGGCAACGAAGCGACCGTGATCGTCGAAGTCCTCGACAAACTCCGCGGTTCCGTAGCAGCACGGACACCGTTTCAGTTCGATTTCAGCCATTGTTCTCGCCTCCCATGGCGCACTGCTTCAGGCCGAGGAACATGTCCTCGGAGTGGGTCACGTCGTCGAGCTCGCGCTGCTCGGCCGCGATCGGCTTGCGCTCCTGGTCGAACAGGTCGCCATAGAGCGTGTCGGCCTGCACGGTGGCCTCGCTGCCGGTAGGATCGTCCATGACGACGCGCGCCGGCGCCGGCGCGTCGGTCGCCAGCGCGACCAGGCCGCGCTCGTCCACCATGTCCGTCACCTCGCGCACGAACGCGTCCGTCGCCGCCGAGATCCTCTGCCCGCCCGCGAGCGCCTGCGCGGCCCGGTCCAGCGCGCTCGAGACGGGCCCGTGCCGCAAGGCCAGCTTCTCGATCGCCGCGATCGCCTCGCCGGCGGCGTCGATCGCCTCGCGCGAGCCGGCCTCCTGGATGACGTTGCCGGCCCCTTCGAGCGCCTGCCGCGAGGCCAGCACCGTGCGGAAGGCGCTCTTTTCCTTGCGCAGCGCACCGAGCGCCTTGTCCAGCACCCGGGCACGTTCCGCCACCAGCGGGATGCTGCGCTCGAAGACGCCGAGCAGGGTTTCCTGTACCTCGAGGCGCGCCGGCGCCCGCGCCATGTCCGCCACCATGTAGCGGGCCCGGCTCGTGGTCAGGTCATCGGCGGCGGACAGTATCTCGATCGCGGCCGGGTGCAGCGCCTTGTCGGCCATCAGCTCGCCGACGACGGCGGCATGATTGGGCGCGATCGAGCCGTTGACCACCATGCCGAAGGCGTCGTCGGAGAGACGGGCCAGCCCGCGCGCCTGGCGCATGTGCTCGGATCCGGTCGGCACCGAGCCGTCCAGGATGGTCGGCCGCTCGCGAAGCACGCGCGCCGTGTCGACCACGTCGCCGGAACCTTCCTGCAGGTTCTTCTTGGCGGCGATCGCGCGCACGTCGGCCGGGTTCCAGCCGTCCGCCTCGCGGAACACGAAGGCATTCAGCTCGATGCGGTCTTCCCGCCCCTCCTCGAGGAGACGCTGCGCGAGACCGAGCCGCTGGTGTCCGTCGGCGATGACGCGATCGCCGCCGGCGCGCTCGAACACCACCACCTTGCCGGAGGCGAGGTTGTCCCAGCGCGTGACGGAGCGCAGGCGCTCGGTGACGCCCGAGGCGTCGCCGCCGCCCTTGTACTGGAAGGTGCCTGCATCCGTGCTCAACCGGGCCGCGTCCACCGGCTCGAATGTGACCGGCTTCTTGAGATAGTCGAAGCGCTGGCCCGGCGCCGCGTCCGGCAGCGGCGGAGCCTCCTCCCGTCGCACCGGCTCGAAGGGCAGGGGCGGCAGCTCGTTGCCCGGATCCTCGGCGAACCGGACCGCCTGGGCGAAGTTCCGCGCATGGTCGGCATCGGCCACGCCCTCGGGGGCAAGTCCGCGTACCAGGCGGTCCGCCTCCAGCGCGTCCGCAGCGGCGATCGCGGCCGGATCGAGCGCGTCTCCGGCATCGCGCGCGGCGCGGATCAGCGCATCCTCGTCACCATCGAGCGCGGAGAGGATCGTGGATGGAGCGGCGTCAGCCGGCCGCACAGCGACGTTCGCCGTTTCGGCTGGGGTGATGGCCGGAACATCGTCCATCGCCGCCGTTGGACTCGGCAGGGGCCTTGCCGGGGCGCTCGCGCGGCCGAAGACCGAGCGAGCGACGCCGGGCGCTTCGATGCCGGCGCGGATCGCCCCTGCGAACAGGGCGGCGCTGCCGACATTGGCGGCCGCCTCCGCAAGGCCGGCATCGAGGCCGAGCTCGCGGCGCCACGCCATGATGGCCGGTTGCAGCGCGGCCTCGCCGGCGGCGTTCACGACGGCATCGCCGAGCATGTTGCGCAGCACCAGCCAGCCGCCGGTGCGCGCGAAGCCGATCGGCCCGGTGGCGGCCGCGATGCCGACATTCAGCGGATCGCGCAGCGCGCCGGCCATGCCGCCGGCGAGGCCCGCGACGAAGCCGGTCACCGGCCGGCCCTCCGCTGCCGTGGAGGCGCGGCGCGCGGCGTCCCTGCCGATCGTGTAGGCGTCCTCGAGCAGCGGCCGGTCGGCGGCAATGGCCGCGCGCTTGCTCCCCTCGCTTTCCGGCAGGCCGTCCGATATCTCGCGGAGCCGGGCGGCGAAGCCCTGCTCGGCATGGCCGATCAGCGCGTCGCGGGCGGCGGCGGGGCCGGCATCGGCGGCGAGGCCCAGTTCGCGCGCCTGGGCGATCCACTGCGCCGGCGGCGTGGGAAGACGCAGCGGGTTGTCGAGCCGCACGCCGGTCGCCTGGAACACGGCATCTATGCGCCGGTCATAGGCTTCCTCGAGCGCGTTGGCGCGGCCGACCGTGTTGTCGACATAGATCGCGAGATCTCGGTTCGCGGTGTAGGCCTCGGACGCGGCCTCGAGCAGGCCGGTGTCGGCCGGCGGCCGCCGGCGCTGTTCCGGCGGCACAAGTGGCGCGGGGGAGGGATCGTCGTACCAGAAGCTCACCGATACGCTCCCGGGACACGGGCGCGCAGGGCCGGTTCGAGCGCGTTCAGATCGAGCGTCCAGAAGCGGCCATCGGGCGTCGTCACATACTGGGGATCGTCGCTGGCGGGATCGCCCAGCGCGACGCGGTAGCGGCCGGGGCCGACCGCCAGCAGGCGCGCGCCCTGCAGTTCCCGCGCCGAGATCACGCCGCCGAGATCTTCATCCCGCACGGCGCCGATCACGTCAGAAAACCGATCCGCGCGGACGTCGGTCGGCACCACGACCTTCGTGCCGTCGCGGAGCCAGCCGCCGCCATGCGTGCCGACGCCGCCGTACTGGATGCCGTTGCGGTCGAAGGTCGCGCCGGCGGCCTCTTGCAGCGTGCGTTCGAAGACCGCCTTGCTGTCGGCGTCGCCGAGATCCGGCGCAAGGCCGCGCCGGAAGGCACGGGCCTCGAAGGCGGTCTTTGCTGTGGTCTCGGCGCTGCGCAACGCCTCCGGTGACGCCGTGAAGGCTTCGCCGAGCACGTTGTTTGCCATGTCTCGAAAAGGCTGCGGTTTCCATGTCGGCGGCTTGAACGCGGTATCGCGGCGCATCGCGACCGCTTCGGCTACGTCGCTGGCGAGCTCGGGGGATCCGCCGGCGAGCATCACGCCGCCGACATGGGCAAGCACGGGGGCGGATGTCGAGACCTCGCGCAGCACGGCCGGCGCCCGGGAGCCGAAGCCGTTGGTGATGCCGTTGACGGCGGCGAGCATGGCTTCGCCGCCCTGCTCGATGTTGCGGGCGAGCGACGCTTTCTCCTGCGGGCGGAGATAAACCGCCGGCGTGCCGTAATGGGAGGCGACCGCCTCGGCCGCGTCGGCGCGGGCGGCGAGCGAGGAGGGATCGGCGAAGTCGATCGCGGGCACGCTGGCAACGCCGGCGCGATCCGCCCACCCGAGCGGATCCTCCTTGAGCTGGGTGGACATGGTGCGCAGGAAGGTGTCGGCCCGCTGGTTGCGCGCGGCGGAAAGCGTGGTGGCGCCGGTCTCGGACGTCTTTGCCTTCATCGCGGTGATGGAGGTCTCGGCCTCCACCGCCGGGCGCGCCGCGAGCGTGTGGAACCATTCGGCCTCGCTGCGCAGGGCTGCGACGGTCTCGTTTCCGCCGGGCACGGCCGCCGCAGCCGTATCGATCGCCTTCCACTGGTCCGGCGCGATGCCGTAGCCTTCCGAGGCCAGTTTCTGGATGGCCGTGGCCTGTGTCTTCAGCGTGTTCTCGACGCGCGTCGTCGCAACATTGTCGGCGCTGAGCTGGCGCTCGAAGGAGCCGAGCAGACGTTCGTAGCCGTCGAGGTCCAGCTTTCCGGCGAGGCCCGTACCGGTCTTGTAGTCGGTGGTGAGCTGATCGATGAACGTCTTGCGCTCGGCAGGCGGCGCGCGGTCGAAGGCGCCCTTCAGATGAGCGGTCGCCCGGTCGCGCTCGAGCTCCGCCTTGACGCGCTGGGTGGCGCCGGGCGTGATCGCGCCGGAGGCCTCCGCGCGCTCGGCGATCTCGCCGACCTTCTTCACTTCCTGCTCGGTCGCCTCGAGGCCGTCCTTGTCGAGACCGAGGGCGTAGCCCTGACGCTCGAGGTTCGCGCGCCCTGCGGTCAGGGCGTCGGTTGCCGCGGCCGCGCTGACCTGTCGCTGCCGTGTCTGCGCGTCGCGCTCCGCCGCCCGCACGAGCCCGAGCTCGACGCGGGAGAAGGATCGTTCGAAGGCCGCTCGGGCGACAGGATCCGGAAGGACGTCGCCAGACAGCATCTGCTGGCGCAGATCGCCGAGACCGGCCTTGAGCGCGGCCGGGTCGTTCTGGTGCTGCAGCGCGAGTTCGTCGGCCTGACGGTACATGCTCGCGTCGAGCTGGTCCGCATAGGTGCGCAGTGCCGCCTGATCGTAGGCGTCGCCATAGGTCGAACCGGATCGCCGCAGGTTTGGCTTTCCGGCGAGCGCGTCGCGGGTGCCGGCGAGTTCGCCCTCGCGGGCCGCCGCGCGATCGGCCTGGGCGCCGAGGCGCCGGGCGAGGCCGTCGAGCTGCTGCGCCTCGCCGGCGATGGCGGAAGATGCGCCGGGAACGGCGGTTCCGAGCTGGGCCTGCCCGGTGAAACGTTCGATGCGAAGCGTCCCGCGTGCCATCAGGCATAGCTCCCGGCAAGACCGATCAGGCCTTCTCCGAGCTGCAGGAAGCCCCCGAGCTGGCCGGCGCGTCGCGCCCGTCGCGCGGTGCGGCGGTAGCCGAACTGGCGGGCGTCTTCCTGCAGGCGGTCGATTTCGCTCTCGCGCGTCAGATCCTCGAGCGTCTGCGACCGGGCGTCGGCCGCCTGGCCGTAGGAAAGATCCAGCCCGGCGGCGGCCGCCGCCACGTCGTTGGCGCCGAGCACGTCCAGCGCCTCCCGGGCGAACCGCGTGCGGCGCTGGGCCCCTGCCGCGCGATCGTCGAGTGCCGCCGTCTCGATCTCGGAGGCCCGCTCGTCGCCGGCCGCCATGGTGCGCATGGCGGACAGCACCGACGTTGTCCCGGACAGGATCGACGCGGCGGTGCCGACGCCGCCCAGCACCGACGCGAGACCGGCCGGCACGCCGGCGGCCGCGGCAAGGCCCGCCGACCCGGAGCCGGCAAGGAAGGTCGGGACCGCCAGCGCGCCGGCGCCACCGACGATCGGAACCGCGGCGGCGCCGGCGGCGCCGGCACCCGACAGGGCGGCGAGGGCCGAGAAAGCTAGCTCCATCAGGTGTCTCCCAGTTCGCCAGTGATGGCGCGAAGCGTGATGCGGCCCGGGCGCGTCTGCGTCACGACCATGGACGGGCGCTCCTGGTCGCCGTCGATGCCGTCCCTCTCGCAGAGGCCGGTGAAGCCGGCGGCGAGCTCCGGCACGTCCATGGAGCTGCCGTAGCGGCGCAGCGACATGTCTTCGGCGGGCTGGCCGTTCGCTCCGAGCGCGAGCGAGGTGGTGTCGGAGATGGAGGCCCGCACCGTGTGAAAGCCGATGTCGGATTGCGTGACGATCTCCGGGCCGATCTCGCGGGTCGGCGGCAGGGTCTCTGCATAGAACGGCGCCCACCGTCCGATGGTCACGCCCGTGACGGCTTCGGGCAGGATGACGGTTCCGCCGGCGACAGTGAAAGGCCCCATCACCTTGCCGGCGTCGGTGATCGCCCAGACGGAAGCGCCTTCATGATCGGTGAGGCCGGAGACGACGTTGGTGGCCACGCCGAAGTTTCGCGTCACCGCCTGGTCGACGAGCAGGCCTTCCTCGAAGCGCTCGACGAAGGGCACGAGCTGGCCGGCTACCAGGCGCTCCACGACGATCGTCATGCGGTTGGCGGCATTAACGTTGACGGCTCGCACCAGGCCATCGGTCGTCACCCGGGCAAAGGCGGTGATGTCCTGTTCGCGCAGCAGGGTGATGAGGCGCATCGCCCCGTCTCCCTGCACCAGGGCGAGCACGTTGGCATCGTTGTTGCCGTCCGAGCGCTTCAGCGCGAGGTCGGTCACGTCCTTGACGAGGTGCGACGCCAGCAGAGACAGGCGCGCCGTGACATAGGTCTGATCGACCTCGTTGTAGCGGAACTCGCAGATGACCGAGCCGCTGCGGTCGGCGAAGATGGCGGCGCCTTCGTTCTCGACGATCGGAACGCCGGGCGCGCATCCGTTCGATGAGGCCTTCACTGGGTTGAGCGGCTGCTCCTTGCTGATGACGGAGTTCGAGACCCAGTATTCGGCCCGGCTGGTGAAAACCAGCAGCGCGCGCGTCGACAGGAAATCCTCGATTGCCTCCTCTTCGTCTGTGTCCATGGGGGCGATGAAGGGTGCCGCCGCGTTCGACAGGTCGGTGTTGAGCTCGTAGGGATCGCCGGTCATCGAAGCGACGATGGCATTCGCCACCTGCGGAGCACCGCCAAGCAGCAGCCGCTGCTGGTAGAAAATGCCGGCGGCCGGCCAGCCGCGCGCGCTCGAGAAGATCGGCTCACCGCCGAAGCGCCCGCGCGTCATCCGGCTCCAGCTCACCGCCGCGTCGCCCTTGTTCAGCACGCGGGCATTGGTGATGGTGATCGGGCCTTCATTGCCCTCGCCGTTGAAGGTGATCGTCGCCGTGCCCGACGTGCCGGCGCCGAGCACCGTCACCGTGACGCCCGGCTCGATGCCGTCCAGGTCCTCGATGGCGGTTTTCAGACGCCCGTCGAGGCCGACGAAGCCGGCCATCAGCACCGATCCGCTCTCCTCGCCGTCCACCGTCGTGGTAAACAGCGTGAACTCGTTCACGTTCACGAAGTTGAGCCGCCAGACGGCGCGGACGCCGTTGCCATACTCGACGTCGCCATAGTCATGGAGCGGAACGTTGACGAAGGGCGCCGGGCCGCACTCCCATTCATAGGCGCTGTTCTCGCGGAAAATCCGCCACGGCTCGCGCGTCGGCGTGAACATCAGCGCGGTGTTGAGCCTCTGACGCCAGCGGCCGCGCAGCTCGGCCGCCGTGTGCGGCAAGGAAAAGCCGGCGATCCAGCCGCCTTCGGCGGCATAGACGTCGCCATGGCCTTCCATGAGCACGATGTCGTAGGCTTCAGCGCGCGAGAAGCCGAAGGATCGCAGGCGCGAGGCGCCGTAGCTGCCCGTTTCCTGCAGGAAGCGGATCTCGCGGATCTCGACTTCCATCGTTGTCGTGAGACCGTCGACGACGACCCGCCATGCCTGGGCGAGGACCGGGTACGCCGGCGGGGCACAGAAGCGGCGCGTTCGGTAGCCCGTGACCAGCTTGCAGGCGGTGCCGAGCGTCACCCAGCCGGCAATGGTCTGATACTCGACGCGAAGGCTGCCGCCGCCCGCCGAGCAGCGATAGAGCATGGCGTCCACGGCCGACACGGATACCGGCGCCGGAAATACCGTGACGAAGATCACATGTGGCCCGCCGGACAGAGCGGAGGTGGTGAGCGAAGAGCCGGTGTCGCCGTCGATCGCCGCCGCCGCGCTTCCACCGCTGGGAGCGTCGACCGTGCCATTGGTGGGGATGCCGACCATGATGCCGCGTCGGCGCGAGATCTGCCGCGTGTACGGACGCTGCCGCGCCGGCCCCTGCGGCGTGACGACCATGTTTTCGGCGCGGCTGAGGCCGGTGCGGTAGTACTTCAGGTTCTCGCGGTCGGCGAGCAGGTCGCCGAGCTCGCCGCTGGCGAAGGAGGACTGCTTGCGCCCGGGCTGACCGGCCATGTCACGACATCCAGGCGGAGGTCAGGGGATCGAAGGCGCGCACCGGATGCTCGATCGAGGGCGTGGACTGTGCGTCGTCGAGGATGGCGGCCAGCATCTTTCCGCCCCGCCCGTTCATGGAGGGCGGGCCGAAGGCGTCGACCCGGAACTCCGCCGCGAGCTGGCGGTTGCGCTTCAGGCTGGCGGCGAGGTTGGAGGCGAGGGCGACGGTGAAGGCCTCGCGGAATGGGCCGCTCCACAGGCGCGGCGGCGCCTTGACGCGGATCCGCGCGAAGAGCGGATCGTCATCGGCGTGGACCTGGTCGCCCTCGAGCAGCCAGGAATGGTAGAGCGCGTCGGGGTTCTTGACGTCCGCGATGATGGCGCGGGGATTGCCGATCCGGTCGCCCGGCAGTGCGAAGACGTAGCGATAGCCGGTGAGCGGCACAGCATTCGCCAGCCGCGAGAGCTGCCGGGTCGACAGCGACCAGGAGAACCAGTGCAGCCCCAGCATGAAGGTGAGAACGCGGTCATAGGAGAGCTTGACGCCGGCGGCCGTCGAGGTCTGCGCATCGACGCTCTGCAGCGGCGTGGCTCCGACGAGCCGGGCGGCCTCGTTGACGATGTCGATCGGCTCGAGCATGGCGGCCTCGCGTCAGGATGGAGCCCCGGCGCCGGATGGAGGGCATCCGTTGCCGGGGCAGTTGGCCCAGGGATCAGGCGTTGGCGATCTGGGTGGTGGTGACGTTGCCGGCCGCCGGCACCGTCGCGAACATGATCGAGCGGTAGAAGGGCGCGCCGTCCAGATCGCCGGAGATGTGGACGATGTCGCCGACGCCGATATGTGCCCGGGCCGTATTCCAGTAGCCGGCGGTGTTGACCGTCGCCCAGTCGTCGGTGGTGGCGTAGTGCCACATACGGCAGGTGCGGGCGCCGGCGACCTTGAGCGCGGCGCCGGCGCGGTAGGCGATGAGGCTTGCCAGTTCGAGAGCCATGGAGGTGTCCTCGTGTGTGCAGGGGGAAGGCGCCGGGAAGTCTCCCCGGCGCGGCGCGTCAGACGACGGCTTCGGTGCGCTCGACCGGGCGCTGGATGATCGAGTTGGTGGCGTAGTGCAGGCGATAGATGCCGGCGGCGCCGGGATAGAGCGCCATGGAGGCGGCCTGAAGATCGAAGCGCGTGGTCCAGCAGCCCTTGCGGTTGTCCCAGTCCATGGTCACCTTGCCCTCGTAATTCGTGGCATAGCCGACCGAATTGCGATGGTAGATGAAGCCATAGGCCTGATTGGCGGCCGGGATCAGGAGCTCCTTCTTCTGGAAGGGGATCCAGTTCACGTTATTCCAGCGCTTGCCCTGCGTGCCGACGGGAAAGCCCAGTCCGGCGGCGCCGACCCACTCCGCGCTGTTGAACTCCTTCCAGAGCATCAGAAGGTTGAACCAGCGCCAGGAGATCACGGCGGTCACGTTGCCGTCCCATTCGACCTGGTCGTCGTCGGCGAGCGCTTCGCACGCCACCATGGCCTCCGGCAGGCCGAAGTCGCCGGTGCCGTCGCCGAAGGTGCGCGAACCCGCCGCGACCACGGCGTCGTTCATGACGTTCATGATGATGCTGTCGGACTTGCGGCCCACGGCCGCGCCGCCCGCCTGGTGAGCGGCGGCGCGCTCATTGGCGGTCATCTTGGTGAGATCCTGCTCATGGATCTCATAGAGCGCGTCGTAGTCCTTCAGGTCGGTCGAGAGCATGCCCTGATTGGGGTTCGCCGGCGGGGTCTCGCCGCCGCGCGTCTTCTCCTGCATCTCGAAGGTCCCGAAATAGGGCCACTTCACCGTCTTGCCGGTGATGCTGCCCTCGGGCGTGACGGTGGACTTCAGCTTGAAGCCCTTGGACTGGAAGATATGCCGCACATTGGAGCGGTATTCTTCGACGAACCAGTTGGGTGCCAGAAGCATGGCGGGGGTCCCTTGTTGGAAGATGGCTGTCTTCCGGGGACGAGGGCCGCTTGAGGAACCGGGGTTTCAAGGCCGGGCCGCGCGCGGGGCATTCCCTGGAATGCACCGATCCTCGCGCGGCCGCGGGCCCGTCAACCGAGCGTCAGTTGCCGTAGAACTGCTGAAAGGCCGCATCCACCTGGGCGCGGAAGGCCTTGTCGTACTTGGGCGAGTAGGGCGAATAACGCTCGTCCGCCGTGGCGGCGTCCAGTTTCTCCTGCGTCCAGCCGCCCGTGTCGCCACCGTTCACGCCCGGCAGGGTGAAGCCGGGCAGCTTGCCCATGGCGCCGGACAGGGCGGTGACGAGCTCGACGCCGTCCGCCTCGTCCACCAGCGCGCCGAGCAGACCCTTGGCACCGTCCGAGAGCTGCAGCTGTTTGCCGAGCACGTCGACGAAGCCGGTGGCATCGGCGTGCGCCTTCTGCACGATCGGCTTCGCCTCGGCCCAGCTCTTGCCCGGCGCCAGCCGGTCGGCGAGCGCGCGGACCTCGGCCTCCGGCGAATAGACCGGGCCCAGCAGCTTGGCGTCGATCGCCTGCTCGTAGAGCTGGGTGACGAAGCCGCTGAACTGGTCCTTCGGCATGCCGACCGCGTGCGCCACCTTCTGGGCGATCTTCAGCATCGGATCGGCGGCGGCGTCCTTGAAGTACGGCGCCAGCTTCTCGTTCTTCGAGGCGTCGAAGGCGTATTCCTCCGGCGTCTTGCCCGGCTGCGGCCGCTTACCGGCTTCCTCGCGCAGGCCCTTCCAGGCATCGGCCACCTTGCCGAAGGTCTCTTCCGGCGTGGCTCCGTACATGCTTTCGGGCAGGAAGTCGCGCTTCCACGGATCAGTGGTCGCCGGCGGCGGCGTGCTGCCGCTCCCGTCAGCCGGCGGAGGGTTTCCGCCGCCGCTGCCGGTGTCGGCGTTGCGTAGCACCATCTGCCACAGGCCCTGATACTTCCACATCGTTCTTCTCCTGGGGTGCGGGGCCGACGGGCATCTTGCGGCCCTCGGCGATCAGCTTGAGGATCTTCCACACGAGGGCGTTCTCGCCCTCGCGGCGGGCGGCGTTCAGCGCCGTCTGGTCGATGGGCAGCCCCAGCGCGACATACTGCAGCGGCTGCAGGATGGTGGTGTCCACGAAATGCTCGAGCAGGAGCTTGAAGTCGTCATTGCCGGCGAGGCGCATGCAGGCCTCGGCGAGACGGTTGCTCCGCGCGGCCGCGAGCGCGATCGCCTTCGGGTCGCCCTTGGAGACGCCCGGCGCCAGGTGTTCGAACCACTCCCAGCCAATGCTGTCCGCCTGGGCGATGAGGCGGCCCATGTCGAGCAGGCCGCCGGCGGCGCGTTCGGGGTGCAGGAAGTCGCTCATGCCAGCGCCTCGGAGACGAGCCTGCGAACTGCGTATCGGCTGGTCACCATGGTCCAGCCATCTGCAAAACGCACTCCAACCGAGTTCATGGCGCCGCGTGCAAAAACATGACAGAGCTCCCCTTTTCGCCCGCAGCGGTCCCAGCGAAAGACGTGGTCCATCATGCCAGCGCTCCTACAGCTGCGTTGGCCGGCGGCGCGGCCGGTGGCTGTTGTGCCGTCTCGCCCGCCGCCAGCACCTTCGCCACCAGCTCGCGCACCTGCGAGGTGATGGCCTCGCGCTCCTGGTCGCTGGGGATCCAGTTCTCGGGGACGCCGAGGCCGCGCCCGACATCGATGAGCGCCTCGACCTTGTTCACGACCAGGTCGGAATAGGGGCCGGCGATCGCCATCGCCATCTCGATCCACTGAACGCCGGCCTGCGCCCGGGCGGCGAAGCGCGCCGTGGCGAAGGGGGAGGTGACCTGCGTCTTGATCAGCAGCTGGTCGATCTCGATCATGTTCGGGATGACCTTGGCGTCGTAGCAGATCTCGAGCGCCCGCTGGCCGGCCGGCACGACGATCTCGTGCACGAGCCGGCCGGCCGCGCCCTGATGGTCCGAGGCGAGGCGTTTCACGCGCTCGAGGATTTCCGTCGCCGAGCGGACGGCGGCGCCATCGGGCGGCAACGATTGATCCATGAGCGCGGACTGCACGCCCATGCGCAGCTCGTTGAGCACGATGTTCGACAGGTCGAGCCGCGGCTCCGGCAGGCGCGCGATCGTCGGGCCCATCACGCCGCCGCCGTTGCGCGCCACCTTCCAGAACTGGCCGGGCGCCACCACAGAGGTGGCGGGGTTGAAAACGCCATCCTCCACGGCCGTGTAGATGCCGAGCATGGCGATGGCGGCGGCCTTCAGCGTCAGCTCCTGCGCCTTGTTCAGGGTCTTGATCGCCGGCATGGCCTGCAGGATCGGCCCGCGTCCCCAGGTCTCGCCCGGCACGCGGAAATAGCGCGGAGTGAGCCAGGGCGACGTGCGGTAATCCCGGGTCCAGAAGGGAAGCTCGTCACCCGCATGCGAGCAATGCAGGGTCCACCTGCCGGTTTCATAGTCGAACGTGGTGTCCTGGTGGATCTCGAGCTCCGCGTCCGGCTTCTCCGCGATCTTCCTCGCGAGCTTGTCGGACAGTTGCGCCTTGGGCCACGCCGCCTTGATCAGGCGCGCCTTGACCTTGCGGCACCAGAAGCGGCCGATGATGTCGCCGAACAGCCCGAGCTCGAGCAGCACTTCTTCGGCCGGGACCGAGGCGAAGCGCGCCAGAACGCCCCGCTTCTTGTCCAGCTCGGAACCGTCATCCATGATCATGGCGCCGGTGCCGAGCTGGAGATCGAGGCACATCTCGTGACAGGCCATGTCCCATTCGCCGGTCTGGAACAGCGAGCTCGTCACCTCGCTGATATTCGCGAGATGCTTGGTCAGGGGGCCGCGCTCCCGCTTCGGGACGAGCGGGCCTGGTGCGAACCGCACCCACTGCTCACCGGGCGGACAGAAGTCCTGCTGCAGCCGGCCGGCGCCGCGGAAAGCGGAAACGGTGGCCGTCATGTCGAAGATGCGGTTGACCCGCTTGTCGCCCTTGCCGGTCTCGCGGATGCCGCGCCGGAAGGGGATGGCGAAGTCGTAGCCTTCGTCATAGAGCGGCTTCAGCACCGCCCATTCCTGACCGGCCTGGGTGCGGCGCTCCTTCAGCTGCTTGACGGTGAGCGTCACGCGCGTGCCCCTCAGTTCAGCGAGGCCTGACCCGCGTCATCGTTGAGATAGGTGAGGAGCTGGCGGCCGCGCCGGCGGCGGGGGCTGCCGGAAGCGCCGACCTCGCGATTGGCCTCGCCTTCGCGCGCCAGCATCGAGGCGAGCGCCGCGCCCTGGGCGCTCTGCTGGGCGTTCTTGTTGGTGTCGCCGAAAAGGGACTTCGTGACCGAGCTCATCGGGAACCTCTCCAAAGCTCCAGCCCGTCAATGGCGATGACGCGGCGCAGGCCGAACAGGCGCGCGATGCGCGCTCCCGCCGGCGTGCGCACGATGGTCTCCACCGGGCGAGGGTCAGATTGCGGCAGGTCGGCAAGGGTCAACCGAGCCACGCGGTGCAGCTCGAGCATGTGACGGCCGGCGTCGGGGGCCGCATGAAACCAGCATTCCCAGGCATCGCCGGTCGGGATGAAGCCGCCACAGAACAGGGCGCGTGCGTCATCGCCGCACGCGGCATAGGACGGGCCGAGCTCGAGCTGACGGCAGAACGCCACCCACAGGCGGGGATCGAGCTCGCCGCACACCTCGGCGAGATCCACACGGGTGCAGGGTCCGTGCAGGGTGAGCTTCATATGGCGAACACGTCGAAGTCGCCCGGGCGCGAGCCCGCCGGCGCCGCTGCGGGGCCGAAGCTGCCCGGGCGGCCGGCACGGGCGGCCTGGGCATAGAGCGGCATGCGGCCGACCAGCTCCAGCACCAGGTACTGAAGGGCATCGTGCGGATGCGAGAAGTCGTTCTTCTCCGCCTTTTCCTTGAACGGTGCGTTCGGATCCTTGCGCTGGTTTTCGAACCGGTAGCCGTAGGCGAAGCCCTGGACGAGCTTCTTGCAGTGCGGCGACACGATCAGCCCGGGTGTCTGGCCGTCGATCAGCGTGGTGAGGCGCAGGCGCACGCCCTCGAAGCGCAGCGACGGCTCATTGGTGAAGCAGGGCAGCACCGGCCGTCCGAGAGCCTTCGACACGATGTCGAGCCAGGCGAGCTCGCCCGCTTCCGTATCGGCGCCGAACTGGGCTGAGGGATCGCCGACGGCAAGACGGATGTCGAAGCCGCGGTAGCGTTCCATCAGCAGCGCCACCAGCATCTCCGAGAAGCGCGCCGGTCCGCAATTGTGGCCGGGCACGAGCTCGTCCAGCACGCGGATCTGCCCGTTGGGCATCTGCTGGGCGATAACGGCCGCTGGCGTCATCCCCGCGTCGGTGCCGATGCCGATGGGGATCCCGGGCAAGGGATCGAGCTTCCTCGGCGCGACATGGAGCGCATCGTTGAACTCGGGATAGACGGGCGTGCCGAAACGGGAATAGCCCCACAGATTGTCGATGAAGCGCCGCTTCCACCAGTCGGGCTTACCCTCCATCATCCGCTGGTAATAATCGCGGGGAAGGTTCTTCAGGTTTTCGGCGCCGCGATCGAGGCCGCCCGGCTGCCGGTAGAAGGCCCAGCCCGGCGGCTTCAGCTCCACGAGGCCGGCCCGGCCGTGCTGTTCCGAGCCGTGCAGCCAGTTGTCGATGTCGGGCATGTTGAAATCGGCCATGACCTGGCCGGGCGGATCTATGCCCGGCGGCAGCAGGCGCTTGGACGGGTAGCGGCGGATACGCTGGGTCAGGTAGTCCAGCACGTCGCGCACCATCAGATCCGCCTCGTTCATCCACGCCCAGCTTCCTTCCCAGCCGCGCAGGATGTCCTCTACCCGCTTGTCGCCGATGCCCACGAACTCCGTCACGCTTTCCAGCATCCGGTCGCCCGGCAGACGGAAGCGCAGGGTATGCACGGCCGGTCGGTCATTGCCGCCGGTGTAGGTCCAAGAAGGATGATCCTTCGGGAACCAGGTGAACCAGCTCGCGAGCGTGGTCTTTTCCAGCGTGCGGAAGCTGTCGCGCACCACGACGCCCTTCGACCGCACGACGCCGTCAAGGCAGGTCGGCATGGAAGCGCTGAAGGCCTGTGACGAGAAGATGCACGTCGTGGTCTTGCCGCCACCCACCGGGCCACCGATGCCCTTGAACAGCGAGTGGAAGTCGAGAGCGAAGGCTTCCGCGATCGGGCCGGGCGGCTCCCAGGCATTCAGAATGCCGAGATCGGTCATTCCCCCGACCCTTTCCCGGCCTGGCTGAAGGGCCCCGCACCCCTCATCCCCCGCCCGACGAGGTCCGCGTGGTCATTTCGGCCCCAAACGCTGATCGGTGTGCGAGCGCAGAGGCGGGCGGGCAGGGGCCCGGGGGCCTTCGGGGGGAGGCCTCGGGCGCCGCGGCGCCGCGCGCATGGGGGGGGAGGGGGTGCGGCGCCATGGGTGCGCGAGGCCTCCGCCTGATCGTGCCGGACGGGCTCGCCACGCGCGCGCGAGGGGTTGACACCATGATTTTCCATCATGGGTTCACACGTCCGTTTCGTCAGCATCATCAATGCCTTGGTTGCTTTCGTGCGACCCTTCGCCGTGCGACCCGTCGCGCTCGCTTTCGCTAACCCCTTGATATTGCAGGGCTTGGCTGGCAATGGTGCCGATCGACAGGACGCGCGCCCCGTCACCGGCGGACGGCGTGCCAGCCTGCCCCCCGAAGTTCATGACCAGCGTCGGCATCGCGGTCTCGCCGTGCTCGTCCACCGCCGCCTGCTTCGCCGCCACGTACGGCGCCACCGCCTCGGCCGCGCGGATCTGGCGATCGAGCGCCGCCTCCGGCTTGCAGCCGAGCTCGCGCGCGAGGTCGTGAACCGACATCGAGTAGATTTCCGCCAGGGCGAGCAGCGGATGCTTGTGCTTGGCGAGGATTAGCCGACGGATGTCGCGCGTGACCTTGTTCTGGGCCCCGGCCGGCCTTCCCGCACCCTGCCGTTTCGCGATCACGTTTCCGACCGGCGTCTCAGCGTCCGGGTTGCCCAGCAGGTCGAGCTGGGCCGCCGCGCCGCTCGCCGGAATTTCCGGCGACGGCGTGCCACTCAACACCCCTGAGACCACGGCACCAACGCCGTGCTTCGGCTCGCTCACCTATCCACCCCATTTTTAATGTGGTGTCGCGAGTGTCGCAGCAGGTGTCGCGCGTCAACTGATCAAGATCATTGATGTTTTTAAGTATTGAGACACCTACGACACTTGAGACACCTATCTCTCTCATGACGCACGCGCGCGCGTATATGTAACGCGCGCGTCTGGTGTCGCACGTGTCGCACGTGTCGTAGCCTTGATTTCTCAGGGGAATTTCCGCTCGGCGGTGTCGCAGGCTGGTGTCGTGGTGTCGCACCCCCAGCCCGTCGCCCGGTCAGCATGCCGGCGATGATCGACCGTAGGGCCGCGCCACCCGCGTCAACTGTCCGCCCTGCCGCAGCGCCGCTGGATCGACCTTTCCGTTAGAGACGGCGGGGCGGACGGCCGCATGCGCGCCGTCAGGCGCGCCATGGAATGGACCGGCCGCGCGACTAGCGCGGCTCCGATTAGAAGCCTTGGGCCCGGGTACGGGCGGGCCATTCCGGGTGCTCAGGGCGAGGGTGCGGGCAGCATGAGCCGCTGCGCTCTCCCGGCTTGTTCTCTCTTCGTTCTCATGCGATCAGTGCGGCGAGAGGAGCGAGCATGGAAGAAGACAGCGCGCCCGATGTGCAGCTCGGCGTGATCTGCATCGAATGCAGCTGCGGCCGGCGCTCCTGGCGCCGCGACACCGAGTGCGGCTTCCGGCCGCTCCGGGAGCTGCAGGCGCTACTGCGCTGTGATGGATGCAGACGTAAGGGAACCGCGAAGCTATCGCGGCCCATCGAGCTCGTCGAGGTCGCTCGGCCGCATGAGGAGAAGCGCAACTTCACCGTCGAGGAATGGGACGAGGTCGGCGACCGCCCGGTGGTGCTGCTGGCAAGCGCCAGTGATTTCCACGCCGCGCAGGGCGCCTATCTCGGCGCGCGGATCAGCCGACCGAAGAAGGCGATGATGCTGCGGCAATGGGCGCGGGTCGTGAACTGGAGCCGGCGCGAGACGCTGGAGGAAACCGCCCGGCGCATGGTGCGTTTAATCGCCATGTCGTACCTGCAAATGGCGCCGGTGACGGTATGGGAGACGAGCTCGGCCAGGCGCACGCTGACCGACGTCGAGCGCGCGGCCAGCATGCTGCTCACCAAATGGCCGAAGGCCTGTATGGACACGGATCTACACCGCGCAGCGCAAGTCGCCGCGCTCGAGGCGCTGGGCGGCCATCTGCCGGCCGAGGATTTCCGCACGGCCTTCGTGGCGGCTGCCCGCGAGGCTGAAGTGCTGGTGGACGGCTAAGGTTCGAACAGATCCCCGATCGCCGATCTTGCGCGCCTGGTCGCCACCGCGTTCGCCCGCCGGTGCGTCTGGTCGTGCCGGTTATGGCATCGCTGGCACAGGAAGCTCAGATTGTCGTCGTCGTTATGGGCCGGATCGTGATCCAGGTGAGCCGTCGTGCAGACGATGCGGATGATGCGCAGCTTCTCCCATCGCCGGCCGTCGCTGCACCAGGCTGTTTCGCCCGGCTGGGGCCACACCAGCCGGAGGCCATTGTCGCCGAGCGGCAGCCGGGGCAGGAAGGTGCCGTCGCGGGCACGCCCGCCGATCGCGCCGTTGCCAACGCCGCACCCCTCGCAGCAATTGCCCGCGCGCTGCTGGATCCGGGCGCGGATCTCGCGCCACTCGGCCGAGCGGATCGACCCCCCGGGATAAAGCGCCTCATTCTCCGGCTTGATCGGCATCCCCACGCTCCCGCGTCATCAGGACATTGAGCTCGCGCAGGTTCACCAGCGTGCAGCGCCGCTCGATGCCGCTGATGCGCTCGCGGTTGAAGCGCTTGTCCTTGAAGATCACGCCCGTGTGCTCGCCCTGGCGGAGAGCGTGCGCCCACACGCCGGTCGAGCCGTCACCGGCCCACACCTCTCCCTTGAAGACCTGGGCGATCATCTGCGAGGTGTTCGGCACGAACAGCACCTTGCCGCCGATCTGGTTCGGCAGCACGTCCTGCGCCTCCCGCACCTTCAGGTCGATCTGCGCCAGCAAATCATTGGCTTCCTTCATATTGACGGCCCCATCGTTGAGGTCATCGAGCAGCTGGCCCACCGTCTGCCGCATCCCGCCGCGCCACGCATCGATGCGGGCGGTGAGCAAGTGGTTGAGGCAGCGCCGCCAGTTGTCGCCGGCGTCCTCGTGCTCGGGCAGGGAAGACGGGGCGAGCATGCGTCCCCAGTCGTCGAGGCCGCGCTCGATCGTCGGGAGGCCCAGCTCCTCCAGGAGAGCATCGCCGAGCAGAATATCCGCACAGGCGAGCAGTGTGCCGAATGTGTCCTGCCCGCGCGCGTCGTGGCCGCCGCGCCCCAGCGCCTCGCGATACGCCTGGTACGTCTCGTCGAAAGCGTGCCAGCGGTCGATCAGCCGCCGCAGCACCATGCGGCCAACCGTGTCCTGGTCGACGATCGCCGGCTTGCCGGCATACCCGGCGCCGCGCGGCCGAAGGTGGACGATCGCCATGCGCGAGAGATCCTGCGACGGCACCGGCGGCATGTTGATCGCCGACATGAAGAAGCAGTTCTTGGCGGTGAAGGACGTGCCGACATGGTTCGATCCGCCGCGGAACTGCACGGCGCCGGAGGCTGCGAGGCGGGCGAGGGCCACCACGCCCTTCACCCGCTCATTGTTGGCGCCGGCCTCGAGCTCGTCGACGGCCACCGGCAGGCTGTCCTGGCCGACGCGTTGATAGATGCCCGCCGGCGTCGTGTCGGCCGTCGCGTGCAGCGCGTCGCCGAGCGTGCCCTTGACGAGGGTCTGCAGCGTCGACTTGCCGACGCCGCGATCGCCGACCACGAAGACCATGGGGCGCCAGGGCAGGGCGGCGCCGAGGAACGCGGCCGACAGCCAGCCCAGCACGATGATGGGGTCGATTTTCTGGCGTTCGAAGGTGAAGTTGGCCAGCGCCTGCAGCAGGCCGGTCGACTTCAGCATGTCGTCGGTCACTTCCTTCGTCCACGGCTCCGGTATGCCCGGCCGGCGTGGATAGAACTGGCCGTCATAGTCGCCGGTCGGCTGCTCGCGGCCCTTCACGAACAGCACTTCGCCGGAGTGATACACGAAGTTGCCGGCCCGATCGGTCCAGCCGCCGAGGCCGCGCACGCGGTTGCCGGCCGACCACATGCCCTTCTCGCCGGCGGCGCGGTAGAGCGCGTCGCGCACCGCCACGGTGTCGAAGCCGTCGACGTTGCCTTTCTTGCCGATGCGAGGAAAGGCCCAGTACAGATAGCCCATCCGGTTCAGGAACAGGCGCTGCACCTTGCTCTGGCCGAAGGCATGGTCGGTGATGCTGGCGAGCTGGCCCAGCGCGTCGATGACGTAGAGCACGTCGCCATCCATGCCGAGCACCTGGACGGGGCACTCCGGTGGCATGCCGTCCGGCCCGGCAAGATGCTGCCACTTTCCCGGCGGCACGCTTTCGCTCCGGAACGCCATCGCCTCGCCGAGCAGCGGATCCTGCGCCCGTCGCCGGCGACGGAGCTTGTTCTGAGCATCGCCATAGCTCGCGGCGATCGCGTCGGTTCCGGTGGCTGCGGACATTCAGGCCTCGGCATGCGGGAAGGCTGGCGCGGCACGCGGCCGCGCCGGATGGGCGATCAGAAGGGGATCGTGTCCGCGTCCGATCGGACCGGTTCAACGCGGTGCAAGAGCTTCGGATCGAGATCCGCATCATGAAGAAAGCCGCCAAGGTCGCGGTCCGTCACGGCATCATTCCAGTAAATGACCCTGACCTTCCCGAGGCAAAGCAGCTCGGACACCACCATCTTCCCGCCGCCGCTCTTGAGCTGGACAACATCGCCAACGAAGAACGGCCAGGGCGAGGGCGCCATGCAGTTTGCTCGATCGGCGACTTCCTTCGACCAGCGCGACCACAGGGCAACGCCGCCCGATTTCGTTTCGAACCTTTTGACTTCGTGCCCAAGGTCCGCAAGCCGGCCGGCCAGATTGCCGGCCAAATCGCTATTGTGCCAGCCGTGCGGTCCCTCGAAGCGGTGCTGGAAGAAGAAGCCCTGTTGCTTCAGCTGCTGCAGCGCGGCCGGGGTGCACGACACGTAATCGCGCGCTTCGTTGTCGATCGGCGGGGTGGTCTTGCGACGCGCGGCCATTACTTCACCCCGTCACCGATCGAGTGGAGCTTGTTCTGCGAGATGTTCTTGCCGGCCGCCTCGGGCAGGGTGCGCAGGCGGTCCGCCTTCGTCCGCGCGGCCGCCATCTGCGGATCCACATCGGCGATCCCGGCGACGCGCTCGAGCACCGTGTCCTCGATGTCGACCAGGCGCGTGGCGACCGCGGGCGCCGGCGGCGGGAAGCGGTGGACCATCTCCGCATTCAGCGTCTCGACGACGTCGGCGACGGCCGGAATGATGCGCGCCGCGAGCTCGATCGCCGCGCGGTCGACCGGCAGCAGCTCGTGCCACTGGCCGGTGACATGGCCGAGCTCGCGCATCTTGTTGAACAGCACCTCCGGCGCCGGACGCCGATCGAGCGCATAGGCCAGCACATCACCGAACATGCCGTCGCTGGCGCCGGCGAAGGCGCCCCAGTTATCCGTGCTGAATTGGTGGAAGGGTTCCGTCTTCATGATGAAGCTGGAGACGGCACCTTCCACCACCCAGCTCGCGAGCATCACCGTGCCGGCGGACGAATAGGGCGCCAGCTCATCCCAGCCCAGCGGGGTCGTGCGCGTTCCCTCCGGCAGCGGCTCGGGCTCCTGGGACACCTGCGCCCTCAGCTCGTCGATCATCGCCAGCATGTCGGTGACGATCTCGACGGGATCCTCCGCCGGCGACCAGTCCTTCCACTCCGGCTCACTGGTGACGACGGTCAGCGTGTTCATGAACGAGCGGCCGATCGCTTCCATGTCGGCCCGCTCCTGCTCCGCTGCTTCGTCGGCGGCCTCCTGCTCCTCGGCCGCCTTGCGCTTGGCATCTTCGGCCTCACGCGCGGCCGCTTCGTCGGCGGCTTTCTGCTTCGCGGCCAGCTCGGCCTGAAGCTCCGCCGACGCCTGAGTTTCAGGCCCTTCGGCGACAATGACGGGCGTCTCGCCCTTCGCGGACGTGTCCTTCCTGGTCATGCTCAGTCCTTTCCTGTGAGGGTGTCGTTCAGGTCCTTGCCGGTCGGCGCCGGCAGGCGGGCGAGGGGCTTGCCGCTGCGGGCGAGCGCCAGCTCGGCGCGCTCCAGCGTCTTCAAGGCTTCCGCCTTGCCCCAGTCGTTCTGGGCGGCGACATAGATCTCGGAGACGCACGGCCGATCGACCGGCTGCTGCGCCAGATTGCCGAGCGATACCGCCCCCCATACGCGCAGCTCGGGCACGGCGAGCGCCGCCGAAAGCCCGTCTTCCAGCCCTTCCGTCAGGCAGAGCGGGCCGGAGACGCCATCCGTGGCATCGGCATCGCAGGGATTGAGCCCCGAAGGTCCATGCGCGATCCACATGGACAGGCCCAGCTGCTCGGGCCAGATCAGCTTGGGCTTCTCCACATCGGCCTTGCCGGAGCCATCCGGCGCCAGGAAGGTGTAGTGCAGCGAGCGCAGATGGCCGCCGGCGTTGCGCAGCGGGGTCACGATGGCGGGGAAGCGGGGCCCGGGCCGCACCTTGTAGCGCTGGCGCCGGCCGCCTTCGATGCGCTCGCCCCATTCGGCCGCCATCCAGTATTCCGCCGCCGGCAGGTAGCGCAGGTCGCCGGAATAGTGCCGCACCTGGTCGAGCCGGATCCCGCGCACCTCGAGGTAGCGCCAGGCCGGCGAGCCCGGCATTACCAGCCTGCCGGACATCCACACCTGGTGCGCCCGCTGCTCGCCGTGGCGCCGACGGCGCTCCTCGGCTTCCGCGTTCTCCCGTTTGCGCTGGGCACGGCTCTCGGCCGCGGCGCGCCGGTCCTCGGCGGTCATGTGCTCGATGCCGAGCATGTCCCGCAGCCAGCCGGCGGCGAAGGCGAAATCGCTGATCGGCTTGCCGTTGAGGTAGGAGACGAGGCCGAAGATATCGCCCTTCACCTCGTCCGGATCGCCGAAATCCTTGAAGCCGCCGGCGGCGGTACCGCCGGTCCAGATGCAGAGCGAGGGCGAGCGGTCGCGCCGCATGGGGTTGGAGACCAGATAATGCGCGCGCGAGCCGCCCTGGTAGCGCCCGCCCGGGGCGAGCTGGGCGATGATGTCGCGCAGATGATCCTGGGCGAGCGCCTTCAGTTCCGCCGTGGCCTGGTGCTGGCGGGTCATCGGTGCACCCAAAAAGCGAGGGCGACGACGATCGTGAACCACGTCACGGTCTGGAAGTTGTCGATGGTCTGCGATCTCTGGGAGGGACGCGTAGCGAACCTCACCACGTCGAAAGCCGCCCAGCCGAGCCAGACACCGAAAAGCATCTCGAGGGGAGTGGTCATGCCTCACCTCCCGCCTTAGCGCGGTCCTCGGCGCGATCGATGCGCTCGATCTCCGCGATGATCAGCGCCGCCGCGCGGACGAGATCCGCGCGCGGGTTCTTCGGCTTCCACCAGTCGAGAGACCAGCCGCGCGGCCAGAGGCGCGGCACGGTGAACGCGGCGCCGGCGACGCGGCGCAGAAGGTTCGGCCGGGCCGCGCTTTCGCAATAGCTGCCCGCAGCGAGAGCCAATTCCGCCTCGGTGTGGCTGTCATCATGCTCGGGCGTAAAGCCTTCCTTGTTCCACTGGCGGTCGCGCTCGTTCATCACGTCGATGACGGCCTTGGAAAGGTCGGTCGGGTCGATCCACCCGGCCTCGATCGCGGCGTCGAAGGGGCTGTCCTCCGGCTCGCCCCACGCTTCGTAGCTCATGCCGAGCCCTCCGGCTTGTGTTGGAGGGAAATGGCCGGAACGTTAGGGAAATGCAGCGCGGCGGCGTCGCCCGCCACTACCATGCAGCGCTCCACGATCACGCCTGGCGCGCCATCGAACGTCTGGACCAGACAGTCCTGGATGACGATCTGCCGAAGCTGGAGGTTGCGGATGATCAGCCGCCCGTCCGGCGAGATCATCTGCTCGATCCGGTGCAGATCGCCCGTGGTGGCCTTCACCAGCGCCGGGGCGGCGATGGTGGCACCGAGCAAGGAAAGAAACCCGCGGCGTGACGTCATGCCGAGCCCTCCGGCTTGCGCTGGATCGCCTCGTCGATCGCCAGCATGTCCCTGTTCTTCAGGCAGAAGGCGGCGAGCACCTTCACCATGTCGGCCCGCTCGGCGGTCGACATGTAGTTGAAGCGCGGGTCCCGGCCGGCGGCCGCGCCCGTCTCGTCCGTCTCGGCGACGAACAGCGTGAACTGGTAGCCGGGCAGCATCTCCCGCAGCGTGTCGAGCGTCGCCTTCATGACGCCGACCACATCGGATTGCGCCGGGCCGTGCCCGCCGGGAAAGATCTCCTCCGGCCGGGCATCGCGGGAGAGCTTCCTGCGCTTCGCCTCACCCATGGTTCACTCCGCCGCTTGTGCCGGCAGCGGCAGGCGCTGCTGCAGGAACTGGGTGATGCGCGCGGAAAGCACGCCGTTCAGCGGCTGCCCCCCCTATGGTGGGTCACCCGCGCCTCGGTGAGCTCGTGCTTGAAGTCGAAGTCGTCGAAGGCATCGAGCAGCCCGCCGCCGGCGTCGCGCCATGCCGGCACGGTGCCGAGCACCGTGCACAGCGCCTCGATCACCGGCTTGCCCAGCATGCCGGGATTGCCGTCGCTGGTCTGGGTGACGCAGGAGAGCGCGGTGATGACCGCGTCGCGGCCGTGCCGGGCGATGGCGGCGAGGATCACGTTCGGCGCGATCGTCTCGCCCCGCTTCATCAGCGTGGCCTGCACCGGATAGCGCAGCACCGTCACCTCGGCGGCGCGGCACACCTCGTCGCATTCGACCGCGGCCTTTTCGCCGGCCGAAACCCGGGCGTGATACATCGACATCGAGGAGACTTTCGTCACCTGCCCGTTGATGGCGGCGAAGGCGGAGGCCTGCTCGGCCCGATCGGCGATCACCACCTCGCAGGGCACGCTCTCGATCTTGCGCAGCGCCGCGGCCGTGGCCCGGTGCTGGCCGTCGATGACGGCGTAAAGCCCGCCCTCGATCGGCGCGACGATGACCGGCGCGAACTTGCACCAGTCGAAGCCGCGCGCGATCGAGAACAGGGAGCGCCGGCCCTCGGCCGTGATATCGCGCTGGTAGCTGGGATCGACGCGCAACTGCTCGATCTTGATCCACTGCAGCATCGGCGCCGCGCCGAGGTCTCGATCGGCACCGGCGAAGTCGGCCCAGAAGGCCTTCTGGTAGGGAGCGGGATCTATGGTGCGCATGGCATCACCCCACCATGCCCAGGGCTTGCAGGTAGAGGTCGAGGATTGCCTCCTGCTCGGCCCGCTGGTCGGCGTCCTGCCGGCGGATCCGCAGCAGCTCGCGCAGCGCCTTCACGTCGAAGCCGACGCCCTTGGCTTCGGAGAAGACGTCCTTGATGTCGTCGGCGATGGTCTTTTTCTCCTCCTCGAGGCGTTCGATACGCTCGATGAAGGACTTGAGCTGTTCCTTCGCGAAGCCGGCGGCGGCATCGGAGAGAGGCTGGTCGTTCGGAATGTCGGACATGCGGGTTCCTCCGCTCAGCCGCCGCACGGCGTGCAGGTGAAAAGGCTCTCGTGAGTGGGTGGCACCGCCCGCGCGTCGGGTGTGCAGTCGCACGCGGGCGGTGCCGGCTCCGGCGCCGGGGCGATGGGGGCGGTATCAGCGCCGGAGGTCTCGGCGGCGGAGCGCAAGGCGTCGCGCCGGTAGAGGGAAACGAAGGCGGAGACGAACAGCGCCAGCGCGTTGAGCGCCTCCGGCCAGGTGCTCGCCCGGCTGTTACCGGCCAGCACGTTCTGCGCCAGCCGGTCGATCAGCTCGAGGCTGTACGGCCCGGCCACCTGGATCAGCCGGTCGCCCTCGCGCCGCGCCATGGCGACGTGATTGTGGCACTCCGACATCATGAGGTAGCGGGGCGCCGCCTTGTCCACGTCGACGCGCTCGATCTCCGCGAGCACATAGAAGCTGATGACCGGCTCATCCATGGCGGCCTCCGCGCATCTCGCGGCGGAACAGCAGGCCATGGCGGACATAGATGCCCGAAGGGCAGCTCGCCACGGCATCGAGCAGCGCCACGATCAGCAGCGAGCCGGTCAGCAGCACGCCGCCGAACGTGAACAGCGGGCGGTTCAGCATCGCGGCGCTCACCGCGATGGAGGTCATCGCGCCGGCGGCATACAGGGCCACGGCGCCGCCGATCGACAGGCGCAGATAGCCGTAGCCGGCCGGCCTTTCGGGCTTGGAAGGCATCCAGTGCTTCATGGGTCTTTTCCAGTCACGGCCGCGGCGGCGCGGGTGAGCAGCGCGTCGATCGAGGGATCGTCGCGCAGGTCTTCCACGGTGCGGGCGGCCTTGTGGACGCGCTGTTTGGACGTCCTGCAGGCCTCCGCCAGCGCGGTGAGCGAAACCTGCAACTCGACATGGGTGAGGTAGAAGGCGAGCTGTCGCGCCCGGGCGGCCTTCATCCAGGCCGGATCCATGGGGCGGGACGAGCCCTCGTCGGGCGCCAGCGCGATCTGCGCGTCGGCGCCGAGCTCGGCGCAAAGAAAAAGCACCGCCGCCCGCCAGAAGGCGGCGACCATCGGGGGCGGCGGTGCAGTTGGCTCTCCTGTGGCAAGACGGTCGAGCGCTCGGGAGAGCTTGATCAGGGTGCGGGGCTGGGGCCGGGTGCGGCCTGCTCGAAGATAGTCCCAGGTGCGGGCGGAGATCCGCGCGGCAGCGAGCAGGGCCTCGAGTGAAACCCCCATATCTCGGCGCCGCGCGTCGATCGCACGCAAGCCGTAGGGATCAGTTGACGATTGCACCGCAATTTGCGTCGCGGCTATCGCGCCGGCCCAGCTCATTCGGCCGCCTCGCTGGTTTCGGGATGGAGATTGCGGAGGCGGGCGAGCTGTTCGCGCTCGTGCTTCTCGATCGTCAGCGCCACCTTGCGCTGGGTGGACGTCAGCACCTCGCGGCCGCGGCTGGCACGGCCGAGCGCACGACCGACCGTATGCTCATCGAGGCCCGTTTCCTCTGCGATCGTGCGCACGCTGAGGCGCAGCTCGCGGGCCCGGGCATCGAGATCTTCGGGATTGCGCATGGACTTGGACACCTATTCCGTGCAAGTTTGCACAGGCAGCCGTGATTTGCTGCTCGGTGTCAAGTGCTATGTATCTCGGTGCGCCGCACACACAAGATATGCACATTCGGACGCGCATTGGTGCGCGAACGAACGTGTATGGGCAGATGGCGAGGCCGAAATCGACAGCACGGGCGGAAGTTCGGGACACGCAAAGGGCGTGGCTCCGGCAGATCGTCCGCGACACCGGCAAGTCATTGACGCAGATCGCGTCAGAGGCTCAGGTTTCCCACACTACGCTCACGCGGTTCGACCGGCCGGACTATTCCGGCACGCTGAACACCCTCACCGTGCAGCAGATCGCCGAGGCCATGGGCGTTGAACCGCCCGGAGGCATCAACCCGGCTGAGCTGCCGGTGCGGCGCGCCGGCCTGCAGCGCGATGCCGAACCCTTCGCCATGAACGACGATACCGATCCGCGCGGCGCTGTGAAGGCGCTCATCGGCAATCGGGCGGGCGCGGCGCCGTTCCGCATGCGCACGCGAGCCCTCGAACTCCGCGGCTATCTGCCGGGCGACGTGCTCATCGTCGACATGAACGCGGATCCGCGCGAGGGCGACATCGTCTGCGCCCAGGTCTACGACTTCTCCGGCAATGCCGAGACCGTCATGCGGGTCTACGAGAAGCTGGTGCTGACGGCCGCGACGCTCGACGCGGAGCTGCAGAAGCCGCTCCTTGTGGACGGCGAGCGCGTCGTGGTGATGGGCGTGGTCACCGACATGGTGCGCACCCGCTCGCGCTAACTACTAGTCCCGCGCCTCATACGCTTCGCTGATCTTGTGGGCTTCGCGAACGATGTTGTGCGCATTGTAGCGAATAAAGCCTGACAGGGCGTAGCCGCCGCTTAGCACGACGACAAACAGGGCAAACGTCACCCCGCGATGACGTCGCCGATTGAGTAGCCGCTCGACTTCGGCTTTGTCGGCCATTGCCTCATCATGCGTACGCGGAGCGGGCAAATACGCAGCTCGGGCGGCGCGGACGTACTTTTCATGTTGCTCAAAGCGATGCGCTCGCAAGAGGGCGATTGCGAATGCCGCGATGATGGGACCCCATTCCAGCAAGGCGAAATACACATGGGCCAGCAATAGCGTCAGCAGTTCACGCATCGGGCTACCATATCTCGTGGTTGCTCCTTGCCGTGCCTGATCTTTTGCACCTGATTTCTGGTTCCACGTGAAACCAAATGCACATCGTCATGTGCTCTCTTGCACGTGCAATCGTGCACATGTAGCGTATCCACGTCCGGTTGCTTCGCGGGCGCCGTTCGCGGGCCGGGCAGGGATGCACGACGATGGAAATCAAGGACATTGATCCAGCGCTGGCGGAGGCGCTGGCGAAGCAGCGGGTCATACTCGAGGAACAGGCCGGCCTCAGTGGGGCCAGGGGTGCCTTCGGTCGCCTCGCTCTCCGGTATGGCGAGGTCTTTCAGAACGCGCTCACCGGCGAAACGCTGCGGCGCACCGAGCCTGAGGACATCATGGACGCCGTCGGCCGCCTGGCCGGGTACCAGATGACGTTGGCGGCCGTGCAGTTCCTGCACATGGTGCCGCAGGAGCAGCAGGAACGCGCGCTCATCTTCATGGTGCAGGCGATGATGAGCGCCGCCGCCGATTACAGCCAGGGCATGATCCGCTCATACCTCGCGGACGAGGCCCCTGTGGTCAATTTCACGATCCACGAAAGCGGCCCCATCGAGGTGACGCACCGCGGCGGGGCCAAGACCAATGGCTGATCCCCTCACCATGACGCTGGACGACCTCGCCGAGGTCTTCCGGCGCACGGCGCCAACCACGGCGCGCCATGTCCGGAAGCTGGCGGAGGACGAAGGCTTCCCGCCGCCGCTGCCGGGGCGCAAGCCTAAGCTCTGGTCGCGCCACCAGGTCGAGGCCTGGCTGCGCGATCCCCGCCGCGCCCAGGCGAGCCCGCTGCCGGCGAACGACGCCGGCGCCATCGATCCCGCCTTCTCACCCGAAAACGTCGCCGCCGCCCGCTCGCGGCTGGCCGCCCGCTACGGAGCACCCCATGCTTGAAAACCTTCCCCTCACCACGATCGAGCTGACGGACGAGGCGATGACACGCCTCATCGCCCATCGCGTGCGGCTCGCCCGCGAGCTCACGGGCCTGTCGCAGCAGCGCGTTGCCCAGCTGATCGACGTCTCTTTTCAGCAGGTGCAGAAATACGAGAAGGGCACGAACCGGATCTGCCCGGCCAAGCTCGCCCGCCTCGCCCGCGCCACCGGCCGCTCCATCGGCTGGTTCTATGACGACGTCGCCGCTGGCGGCAGCTCGGCCGAAGCCGGCATCGTCTCCCGCCTGGCGAACGATCGCGACTTCGCCGAGCTCGCCGCCACCTGGGACGCGCTGCGGCCGCCGGCGCGTGCTACCGCCGGGCAGATGATGCAGCTGCTCGCCGCCCTGCATGCCGAGCTCGAGCAGGGGAGGGCGGCATGAGAAGCCTCATCCTCAAGCGCTCGGTGAACATCGCCGGGCACAAGACCAGCATTTCCCTCGAGGAGCCCTTCTGGATCGGCCTCAAGGAAAGCGCCGCCCGGCGCGGCCTGACGATCGGCGAGCTGGTCGGCCTCGTCGACGCCAATCGCGAGCACACCAACCTCTCCTCGGCGCTGCGCCTCTACGTGCTCGATCACTACCGTGCCGGGCACGCCGAGAGGAGGGCGGCATGAAGAAGCGCATCTCGGATAGCGAGCTGCTGGACCTCATCCAGCTCGTGAAGGCGAAGAAGGCCGGGCTGCCGGACGTCGTCACCCGCAACAGCTCGACCCTCGCCGCGTATTTCCGCGCTGCCGATGCGGCCGTCGAGGAGCTGGTGAAGAACCACGGTGCTCGTCTGACGAGGCCCCGTGGCGAGCAGCGTCTTTCCATGGCGGGCGTCGCCACGACCTGCACCCACGGTAGCAGCGGCCTGCTCACCAACTGGATCAATGCCGCCTATCGCGAGCTCGACCGGAGGAGGCTGGCATGAAGGTGCTTCATTTTGAGGACCGCGGGCAGGACTGCACATGGTGGTGCATCGACGATGACGGCCTTGTCGTCCGCTGCGGGCCGTTTCAGGCCAGCGTGTGGTGTGGGCAGCGTGTGCGGCTCGAGACGGTCAAGGTTGGCCGTCGGCCGGCCTTTATCTCCAAGATGAGCGGTCGCGAGCTTGAGCTCAACTATTGCATCAGGAAGATCGACACCGTCACTGACAATGACCGGACCGTGCTGCAGCATGCGTTCTCGCCCGGGCTGGTCCGCTCGCGGCGCGGCCATTGGCTCCGGCGAGACCATGCCGGCCCGTGGTATCGCGACAGCACTATCGAGCGCCTGTGGAAGCTCGGCCTTGTCGCCGGCTGCCAGACGGGAAAGCCGGGCGAGACCCTGCAGCTGACGCAGGCGGGTGTCGACTTCGTCAGCGCCGGCGAAGGGAGGGCGGCATGACCCCCAGCAAGACCGCCATGAAGATCGCCCGGATTGCGGTCGCCCGGGATCTCGATGACGCCGGCGCCCATGCGGCCAGCGCGTATGTTCTCGCCGGCGCGGCCGATGACGGGGAGCGCGTGCGCTTCGCCGCCATCGGCGCCGAGGCGGCGATCCAGCTCGGCAACCTCGTCGCTGCGTCGCGATTGAAGGTGCTCGAAGCCGCCCTCGCGAAGCAGGAGGAAACCCTCTGATGACCCGCTCGACGCGCGCCCGCAAGCGGGTAGACTCCACCGCCGTGCAGTCGGCGAAGGGGGCAGGGATGGCGAAGGTGATCGTTCGCATTCCCAATGTGAGCTGGCGCGACGGCCGGCCCCGGTTCAATCCGGGGCCCAAGCTGCGCAAGCTGGGATACAAGGGCGAGGATCTGAGGCACCCCACGGGTGCCTGGTTCACGGTGCCGGAGGCGGCGGACTGGGCGCAGGCGCGCGCGGACGAGGTCGCCGGCCGGCGCAAGGCCAGGGCGGAAACCGGCCGTCTGCCGGCCCGCCGGCGGGAGCGGCACCAGACCATTCAGGGCCTCGCGGACGAATGGTTCGAAAGCCCCAAGTTCAAGGGCGGCACGGTGAAGGGCAAGCGCGTCGAGCCCGGGCTGTCCGAGGTCACGGCCGCCGACTACAAGGGCAAGCTCGCCTCGCTCTGGAAATACGATCCCGAGCTCGGCCAGGAGCCGCCGCCGGCGATCACCCCGCAGCTCGCGCAAGCCATCTTCGATCGCATGTGGGAAGAACGGGGCCTCGCCGCCGCGCGATCGGCGGTCGCGGTACTCTCCTCCATGTGGAAGTGGGCCAAGGCGCGCGGGCGCGGCGGCATCATGCTCAACCCGTGGATCGGGCTGGAGAAGCCGATGCTGGCGCCGCGCCTGGTCGTATGGGAGGACCACGAGGTGGCCGCCCTGGTCGCCGCGGCCGACGCCTGGGCGCGGCCGGAGATCGGCGACAGCGTCTATTTCGGCCTGTTCACCGGCCAGCGCCAGAACGATCGCCTCGCCTATGAGCGCGCGGGCACGGACGATGAAGGCCGGCTCGTGTTCCGCCAGTCCAAGACCAACGCCATCGTCGCCATTCCGGCGACGCCGCACCTCGCCGCCCGGCTCGATGCCGCCGAGCGCCGGCGCTTCGCGCTCCCCATCGCCGGCCGGCCCGACAAGGGCGAGGCGCAGGCGGTCGCGGACGCGCGGGCCCGACGCCTCGTCATCGTGGACGAGACCGCCGGCCGGCCCTTCCTCCGCGACTGGTACAAGCACGTCTTCATGCGGGTGCGCGAGGTCGCCGCGCGCGGCCTCGTCCACAATTCTGACGGCACCGTCGAGCTCGGGCCGGAGAAGCCCACGGGCTCGGAGAGATGGCGGCTGCCGCCGTGCCCCTCGGTAGCGACCAAGCGCGACCAGGACCTGCGCGACACCGCCGTCACCTGGTTGGCGCGCGCCGGCTGCAACGAGCTGCAGATCGCCGCCATCACCGGCCACTCGCTGGCCTCGATCCATAACGTGCTGAAGCACTACCTCGCCCTGCATCCCGAAATGGCGGATGCCGCGATCGGCAAGATGCTGGCATGGATGGAGAGCCGGGGGAGCGTGCTGTGACGGACAAAATCACGTGTCCGTCGCACGCTTCCTCACGGGGCGGAGAACAAAAGTCGCACGTGCGACCGTGCGACCCCCGGCGAATGTCGCACGGTAGGTCGCATGTTCTCGGCCCGTTCTTCTGGTGATCTCTGCTAACCCGTTGAAACGTCTCGGGTTCGAATGGTAGCGGGAGAGGGACTTGAACCCCCGACCCCAGGATTATGATTCCCGTGCTCTAACCAGCTGAGCTACCCCGCCACGACGCGCCGGCAACGAGGCCAGCACGCAGAGTGGCGCGATATAAGGAAGGGGGCCGGATGGTGTCAAGGCGGGAAAGCCGGCATCGCCCGCGGATATCCCGCCAATCCCTACCAATGTGCCGCCGGGGCTGTGCCGTCGAGGACCTCGGCGATGCGTCGGCGCGTTGCCGGCGAGGTGTCGTCGGGCAGGGCGTGCGGCGCGAAGAAGCCGATCTCGGCGATCTCGCGATTCGGGACGGCGGCGATCCCTTGCTCGAAACGCTCGATCACATAGACGACAACGTGATCGCGCGCGGCGAGATGCCGGTTGAGCAGCAGCCCGTGCAGGCGCGGCGGGGCGAGGGGCGTCACCGCCGCTTCTTCCTGAAGCTCGCGGATGAGCGCCGTTTCGGCGGTTTCGCCCGGCTCGACGCCGCCGCCCGGCAGGTGCCAGCCCGGCACATAGGTATGGCGCAGCAGCAGGATGGCGCCGCCCTCGTCGATCACCACGCCCCGCACGCCGAGCGTGACGCCGCGGGTCAGCCGGCCCCAGCGATGCAGAAGGCGCGTGAGCAGACGCCGGGACATCGGCATGGGCGGGGGAGTGGCGGCGGTGCCGCTGGGAGAGCGTTCCATCCGCTGTCGCGGGCTGGTAAGGAAGTCCTTGTGTTTGTCCTCGCCCATCTCACCGACGCCCATCTGGGACCGCTTCCCCGCGCGCGCTTCGCCGAGCTTGCCGGGAAGCGCGCGCTTGGCGTGCTCAACTGGCGGCGCGGGCGCCAGCACCGATTCAACATCGCCACCATCGACCTGCTGGTGGCTGACATCAAGGCGCAGGCGCCGAACCACATCGCGGTCACCGGCGATCTGGTGAATGTCGGCCTCGCGGCCGAATATCTCACCGGTCTGAACTTTCTGAAGTCGCTCGGCGGCGGGGCGGACGTGACCGTGGTGCCGGGCAATCACGACGCCTATGTGCGCTCCACCGCTCATCATTCGCTGCTCAACTGGGGCGACTATATGCGCGGCGACGGGGTGAACGGCGACGTCACCGCTGAGAGCGCCTTTCCCTTCGTGCGCCGGCGCGAGGGCGTGGCGTTGGTCGGCGTCTCGACGGCCATTCCCACCCGGCCCTTCATGGCGACCGGCAAGGTCGGGCGGGCGCAGCGCGAGCGGCTGGCCCATGTGCTGGACGGCCTCGCGGAGGAGGGGCTGTTCCGCGTGGTGATGATCCATCACCCGCCCTGCGGCGTGCGTGCCGGGCACAAGCGGCTGATCGACGAGGAGGCGGTGCGGGAGGTGCTGGCGCGCCATGGCGCCGAGCTCGTCATCTGCGGCCACGACCATGTGCAGATGGTGGAGATGCTTCCCGGGCCGCATTCCGCGCTGATCCCGGTGGTGGAGGCGCCGTCCTTCGCCGCCGGGCCGGACGACCGGCATTGGCCGGGCGGGTATCACCTCTACCGGATCGAGCGGGTGCCGGGGGCGCCTTTCCCTTGGCGCTGCACCATGGAGGCGCGCGGCTTCCAGCGCGGCGATCCGACCGTGGCGACGCGCAGCGTGCGGGTGCTGACGGAGCCCGTCAGCGCCGGCTGATCCATTCAGCGCGGACGTGGGACGTTCAGCGCAGGCTGAATTCCGGGTGCAGCACCGCCAGTGCCAGCACCGCCAGGGCGCCGATGATGATCCCCAGCACGAAAGGCAGGACCGCGCGGCGCCAGCCGCCGGTCGCAGCCGGCGCCGGTTCGGGCACGGGGTGGTGCGGCGCGGGATGCGGCTCGGCCGTCGTTTCCGGCGGCACGTTGACCGCCACCATCGCCTGCTCGCGGGCGATCAGGCGCCGGGCGACATAGCGCGTCACCGCGTCGACGATGTCATAAGGATTCGCGCTTTCCGCCAGCACACGCCGCCCGGAGCGGGTGTCTTGTAGGAAGCGGTAGGTGCGATGGTCGCGAGCGAGTGTCACATGGGCCACCATGTCGACGAACAGGCGCGGTGTCTCGCCGGGCATCAGACCCCGGTCGAAGAGCTCGGCATGCTCCAGCGGCACCTCCGCGAAGATCGGGTCCAGCAGCTCGTTGAGCATGGACAGCCGGGTGAGGCTGGCGTCGCGCAGCTCGACGATGACGCCGGAGCGCTCCGCCGCCTCCACCCGCGCGGCGCGGATGGCTTCCCGCAGCGACAGGCCGGGCGTATCGCCGCGCAAGCGCTCGCTCTCGTCCATTCGCCGGGATCCCCGTTTACTGCCGCCTGCGGCGCACACGCCTTCCTGCGCATCATAGACCGATGCGGTTAATGGGCCGTTCGTGCCGCGCAATGCTGCACGTGCTCGCGGAAGGGATTATGAACGGGAAGGGAAGCGCCGGCAGGCTGGATTCCACGCGCCGGGATTTGAGGACCGTATGACGCGAAGCTTCGAGATTCCGCCGGGCGTGGTCGCACCGGACGACTATGAGCCGCTGGCCCGCGAGCGGCTGACCCCGGAGGCCTATGCCTATTACGCCGGCGGCGTGGCGGACGAGATCAGCGTGCGCTGGAATCGCGAGGCCTTCGAGCGGCTGAAGCTCAGGCCACGCGTGCTCGGCGACTTCACGGATGGCGGCACCGGCCTGACCTTGTTCGGCCAGCCCTTCGAGCACCCGATCCTGCTGGCCCCGGCGGCGCATCACGGGCTCGCCGTGCCGGAGGGTGAGATCGCCACGGTGGTAGGGGCGGGCGGCGCCAAGGCGGGGATGATCGTCAGCACGGAATCGGATTTCACGCTGGAGGAGATCGCCCGCGCCGCCCGTACGCCGCTGTGGTTCCAGCTCTATATCCAGCACGACCGGGGCTTCACGGCCGATCTGGTGCGGCGGGCCGAGGAGGCCGGCTACGGCGCGCTGGTGGTGACGGTCGACGCGCCGGTCTACAGCCTGCGCAACCGCGAGCAGCGGGCCGGCTACCGGCCGCCCAAGCTTTCCGAACACGCCAATATGCGCGGCCTCCACACCAACTACGTCGCCGAGGCGGCGCTGGGCGAAAGCCTGATGTTCCGTGGCTATCTCGACGTTGCCGCGCGCTGGGCGGACATCGCCTGGCTGCGCTCGATCACGCGGCTGCCGATCCTTCTGAAGGGCATCATGACGCCGGAGGACGCCGAGCGCGCCATTACCCATGGCATCGACGGCATCGTCGTCTCCAACCATGGCGGCCGGGTGCTGGACACGTTGCCCGCCAGCATCGAGGTGCTGCCGTCGGTGGCGCAGCAGGTGGCGGGCCGCGTGCCGATCCTGATGGATGGCGGCATCCGGCGCGGCACGGACGTGTTGAAGGCGCTGGCGTTCGGCGCCTCGGCGGTGCTGGTGGGGCGGCCCTATCTCTACGCGCTCGCCGTCGCGGGCCCGGCGGGCGTCGCCCATGTGCTGCACCTGCTGCGCTGCGAATTCGAGGTGGCGATGGTGCTGACCGGCTGCCGCACGCTGGCGGATATCGGGCCGGACGTCATCTGGCGGGGCTGACCGCGCGGGCCCCCAGGTCGTGCGCCGAACTGTTAGCAGAAACGGTCGCTGTTTCTGAAAATGATTATAAACGGCTGTAGGCCGTATTTACTTGGCTCTGTTTGTGCTAATCTACGCGTCCTGTTTGGGGAAGGGGCTACGTAGTATGGCTATCGAAAGTCTTATCGCCGAGATCATTGGCGGTGCCATCGGCGGCACGGCCGGCGGCAAGGTCGTCAAGGATTCCGACCTCGGCAACATCGGCAACCTGATCGCCGGCGCCATCGGTGGTGGCGTGGGCGGGCAGCTGCTCGGCGGTCTTCTGGGTGCGGCCGGCGGCGACGCCGCGGGCGGCCTCGACATCGCCGCGCTGGCGGGTCAGCTGGTGGGCGGCGGTGTCGCCGGCGCGATCGTGCAGATCGTCGTCGGTCTCATCAAGAACAAGTTGCTGGCGAAGTAATTCGCTTTCCGGACGGGACGGGCGGAGCGCCCGTCCCGTCCGGGAGCCACGAGAATATGAGACGGTGGTCGTCTCGGCCGCCGCGTTTTTGCTTGCGTCTGCCTGATGTCATCTGAGCCTTGCTCCTTCGCAGGGCGAGGCGGATGAGGACGGGCTGTGTTGGCTGGGCTCCGGCCCGGGCATCCTGGTCAATGTATCTCTGGCCGATGCGGCCGGTGGCCGGGCGATCAGTAGAGCGTGGCGCGGTAGCGCTCCAGCATTTCCGCCTGTGTTTCCGCCGTCGCGAGGCCGAGTTGGTCGCGCAGGATCTCGCCCATGCTGGGCAGCCGCTCGCGCGGCAGGAAGCGCTCCGGGTCCCAGGCGCGCGAACGCATCAGCGCCTTGGCGCAGTGCATGTAGGCCTCCTCGATCTCGATCCGCAGCACGGTGGCGGGCCGGCGCCCGTCGATCTCGAAGCGGGCGAGGAGGTCGGCGTCGTCGCGGATTTCCGCCCGACCGTTGATCCGCAGCGTCTCGTCGACGCCGGGAATGAGGAAAAGCAGCCCGATCGCCGGATTGGCGAGCAGATTGGTCAGCGTGTCCAGGCGGTTGTTTCCCGGCCGGTCGGGCAGCAGCAGCGCGCCCGCATCCTCGACCTGAACGAAGCCGGGCGCGTCGCCGCGCGGCGTGACGTCCGCCCGCCCGTCGGCGCCGAAGCTCGACATCATCACCAGCGGCGAGAGGCCGATGAAGCTGCGGCAATGAATGTCGAGCGCCGGCAGCACCTTGCGACGGCTGCGCTCGCGCATCTCGGCATAGAGGGCGCGAAGCTCTTCGGGGCGAGTGATGCGGGTCATGGGGCGTCCTCTCAGGTCTTGACCACGAGCTGCACGCGGTCGGCGGAGAAGCGCGCCCGTGAATACTGGATCGGCCGGCGCTGCGCATCTCCGTTTATGGCGTCGATCACCATCACGGTGCGGCCTGCGGGCAGGCTGAGAAGGCGGCGTTCCTCCTCGTCGGCGAGGCGGGCGGTGATGCGCGTCTCCAGCCGGCGGTAATCGCCGAGGCCGAGCGTTTCCAGCGCGCGCGTCACCGAGCCGGTGGCGGCGACCAGAAGGTCGAGGTCGCGGCAGCGCCCGGCCTCGTACCAGTGCGAGCCGATGGTGATCGGCACGCCGTCCGCCTCGCGGATCATGTCGACCCGCAGCACCTCGTCGCCCGGTGCGAGGCGCAGCGCTTCGGCGATCTCCGCCGTCGCCGGCTCGATGCGCGAGCCGATGAGCCGGCCGCTGGGGGCGCGCCCCTCCCGCGAGACGATCTCGGAAAAGCGCGTGCGCGCGCCGATCGGGTAGCGGATGGGCGGTTCCTTCACGAAGGTGCCGCGCCCCGGCGTGGCCTCGATGAGCCGCTTGTCGGTGAGCATGGCGAGCGCGCGGCGCAGCGTGTGGCGGTTCACGCCGAAGCGTTCCGACAGCTCCATTTCCGTGGGCAGGCGCGTGCCGGGCGCGAGGCGGCCTTCCACGATGTCGGCCTCGAGGCGTTCGACGATCTGCTTCCAGAGGGCGACGCCGGTGCCGCGCGCGACATCCTCGCCGGGATCGTCGCCGGGCAGGTCGGCCGGGAAGGGCTGATGCGTCACGGCGCTGTCGTCGGTCTCGCTCATATTTCCACCGCGGTGCAAAACTGCGCTTGCCTGTTTGTATAGATCAATATACAAATCCGCCGAAAAGTAAACGCCCTTCACGGCGCGGCAGGCACGGATCCCCAGATGCAGTTTCCCGAACAGAAAACCAGTGACGGCAACGCTTCGCGTGCCGCCCGGCAAGGTGCCATGGCGCTGCTGGCACGGGCGGAAACGGGCGAGCTGGACGCCATGCTGGCGCGTCTCGCGCCGGTGCCGTCGGCGTCCGATCTGAAGCCGCCGGAGGTCGGGCTGGTCATGCTGCGGGGGCGAACCGGCGGCGACGGCGCGCCGTTCAATCTCGGCGAGGCGACGGTCGCCCGCGCCGCGGTGCGGCTGGAGGGCGGGGCGGCCGGCTTCGCCTACCGGCTCGGCCGCGATGTCCGCGCGGCGCGCGCCGCCGCGATCCTCGACGCGCTGTGGCAGGACGCCGGCCGGCGGGCCGCGGTGGAAGACGCGCTGGCGCCGGTGCGCGAGCGACTGTCGGCAAAAGCTGACGCTGTGCGGGCCGAGACGGCGGCGACCAAGGTCGACTTCTTCACTCTCGTGCGTGGGGAGGACTGAGATGTCCGCACAACGCGCAGAAACCGTTCCGGCGAAGGGGTTCGACGATCCGGTCTTCGACGGGCAGGCGACGTTCCGTGCCGCCATGTGGGCGCTGGCCCGGCCGGGGCGGGTGGAGGCGGTGAGCGCGGCGCTGGAGCCGCCGGCGCCGCTTTCCCGCGAGGCGGCGGCGCTGGTTCTGGCGCTGTGCGATTACGAGACGCCGCTCTGGCTGGACGCGCGGCTTGCCGGCGTGCCGGCGGTGGCGGCGTTCCTGCGCTTCCATACCGGCGCGGCGATCGTCGAGGATCCCCGCGAAGCGCGCTTCGCGCTTGTCACCGATCCCCGGGAAATGCCGGATTTCAGGGTCTTTGCGCAGGGGGCGCCGGATTATCCCGACGCTTCCGCGACGCTGATCGTGCAGGTGGAGGCGTTCGGCGACGGGCTCACGCTGGAAGGACCGGGCATCGAGGGGCGGGCGGCCTTCGGCGCGGCGCCGCTGCCGGCGGATTTCGTCCCCCGCATGGCGGCCAACCGGGGGCTTTTTCCGCTTGGTGTCGACCTCCTGCTGGCGGGTGCCGGTGGGGTAGCGGGGCTGCCGCGTTCCGTGACGGTGAAGGAGGGCTGAGCCGATGTATGTGGCGGCCAAGGGCGGCGAGAAGGCCATCCGAAACGCGCACGCGCTGCTGGCCAAACGCCGGCGCGGAAACGAGAATCTGCCATCCATCGGGCTCGACCAGATCGCCGCGCAATTGACGCTGGCGGTGGATCGGGTGATGGCCGAGGGCTCGCTCTACGACGTCGAGCTGGCGGCGCTGGCGGTGAAGCAGGCGCGCGGCGACCTGATTGAGGCGATCTTCCTCATCCGCGCCTTCCGCACCACGCTGCCGCGCTTCGGCAGCGCACAGCCGCTCGACACGGCCCGCATGCTGGTGCGCCGGCGGGTGTCGGCGACCTACAAGGACCTGCCCGGCGGGCAGCTTCTCGGGCCCACCTTCGACTATACGCACCGGTTATTAGATACCTCTCTGGGCAGTAGCGAAATCCGTAGCACGGAGAGTAGCAGCGGGGTTGCAGAGGGCGCCGCGAGTAGCGTTGCGCGTAGCGATGCGGAGATCATGCCGCGCGTCACCGACCTGCTCGGGCAGGAGGGGCTGATCGAGGCCTCGCCCGCCGACGACGGGGGCGAGCCCTTCGACATCACCCGCGCGCCGGTGAGCTTTCCCGTGGACCGCGCGACGCGGCTGCAGGCGCTGGCGCGGGGCGACGAGGGCTACCTGCTGGCGCTCGGCTATTCCACCCAGCGCGGCTATGCGCGCTCGCACCCCTTCGTCGGCGAAATCCGCTTCGGCGATGTCGAGGTGATGTTCGAGGCGCCGGAACTCGGCTTCGAGGTGAATCTGGGCACGGTGCAGGTCACCGAATGCCAGATGGTCAACCAGTTCAAGGGCTCCGCCGAGGTGCCGCCGCAGTTCACACGCGGCTACGGCCTCGTCTTCGGCCAGTGCGAGCGTAAGGCGATGTCGATGGCGCTGGTGGAGCGGGCGTTGCGCTGGCAGGAGCTGGGCGAGGAGCCCGGGGCTCCGGCGCAGGACGAGGAATTCGTGCTCTCCCACTGCGACAACGTGCAGGCGACGGGCTTCGTCGAGCATCTGAAGCTGCCGCACTACGTCGACTTCCAGGCCGAGCTGGACCTCGTGCGCCGCATGCGGTCGGAACATGAGACGGAAATGAAGGAGGCCGCGGAATGAGCGCGATGCCTGCCATTACCTACAACTTCGCCTATCTCGACGAGCAGACGAAGCGGATGATCCGCCGGGCGATCCTCAAGGCGATCGCCGTTCCCGGCTATCAGGTGCCGTTCGCCGCGCGCGAGATGCCGATGCCCTATGGCTGGGGCACCGGCGGCGTGCAGGTGACCGCCGCCGTGCTCGGCCGCGACGACGTGCTCAAGGTGATCGACCAGGGGGCCGACGACACCACCAACGCGGTGGCGATCCGCGGCTTCTTCGAGAAGACGGCGCGGGTGGCAACGACGACCTCGACGCGCGAGGCGACGGTGATCCAGACCCGCCACCGCGTTCCCGAGACGCCGCTCAGGGAAGACCAGATTCTCGTCTATCAGGTGCCGATCCCCGAGCCGCTGCGCTTCCTCGAGCCACGCGAGACCGAGACGCGCCAGCTCCACGCGCTGGCCGAATACGGGCTCATGCATGTGAAGCTCTACGAGGACATCGCCCGGCACGGGCATATCGCCACCACCTACGCCTATCCGGTCGAGGTCGCGGGGCGCTATGTGATGGACCCCTCGCCGATCCCGAAATTCGACAACCCGAAGATGGACGACTGCCCTGCGCTGCAGCTCTTCGGCGCCGGGCGCGAGAAGCGCATCTATGCCATTCCGCCGCACACCAAGGTTCGCTCGCTGGACTTCGAGGACCATCCCTTCCGCGTCCAGCGCTTCGCCAAGCCCTGTGCGCTCTGCGCGGCGACGGGCGTCTATCTCGACGAGGTAATCCTCGACGACAAGGGCGGGCGGATGTTCGTGTGCTCGGACACCGACTACTGCAACACACGGCAGGAAGAGGGGCACCGGGGCGAGATGTCCGGCGCTTCCCCCTCACCCCAACCCTCTCCCCCTCGGGGAGAGGGGGCAGAAGGCGGGGCTCTTCACCTCTCCCCGCCGGGGAGAGATCGCTCCGAAGCAGCGGGTGAGGGGGCCTCCGGCGGGGAGGTTCGGCCATGAGCGCCGATCTCGTCGTGCGCCCCGCCGGGCCGGCCGACCTGCCGGCGGTGCTGCAGCTTTATCGCGAGCTTGATCCCGACGACGCACTCGACCTCGCCGAGGCGCGGGCGGTGTTCGATCGCATGGCCCGCTATCCCGACTACACGCTTCATGTCGCGGAGGTGGATGGCGAGGTGCTCGGCACCTATACGTTGCTCGTCGTGGAGAACCTCGCGCACCGGGGCTCGCGCTCGGCGGTGATCGAGGCGGTGGCGGTCGCCGGTGCGGCGCAGGGGCGGGGCATCGGCCGCGCCATGATGGGCCGGGCGCTCGACCTCGCCCGCGCGAAGGGCTGCTACAAGGCGGCCCTGTCGACGCGGATGTCGCGCGAGCGGGCGCACGCCTTCTATGAAAGCCTCGGCTTCGAGCGGCACGGCTTCAGCTTCTACACGGAGCTGGGAGAGGGAGGCGGCTCCCCCCTGATCGACGTCATGCCGGGCCATGACGGCGGACCCGGCGGAACGGATGTGACGGAGCGCGTATCATGACCAACCCGACTGCGACCGACGATGCCCCGCTGCTCGTCGCCGAGGGGCTCGGCAAGAATTACGGCGCCCGCATCGGCTGCCGCGACGTCTCGCTGGAGGTCTATCCCGGCGAGGTGCTGGCGGTGGTGGGCGAGAGCGGCTCGGGCAAGTCGACCCTGCTCGGCCTGCTCTCGACCGAGCTCGCTCCCACGGCGGGTCGCGTTTCCTACCGCATGCGCGACGAGCGACTGGCCGACCTCGCCACGCTCGGCCCGGCGGAACGGCGGCTGCTGATGCGCACCGACTGGGGCTTCGTGCGGCAGAACCCGGCGGACGGGCTGCGCATGGCGGTCTCGGCCGGCGGCAATGTCGGCGAGCGGCTGATGGCGGTGGGCTGGCGCCACTACGGCAATATCCGCGACGAGGCCATAGACTGGCTCGGCCGGGTGGAGATCGCCAGCGACCGCATCGATGACGACCCGCGTGCCTTCTCCGGCGGCATGCGCCAGCGGCTGCAGATCGCCCGCAACCTCGTGACGCGCCCGCGCCTCGTGTTCATGGACGAGCCGACGGGAGGGCTCGACGTCTCGGTGCAGGCGCGGCTGCTGGACCTCATCCGGGGGCTGGTGTCGGAGCTGGGGCTGGCGGTGATCATCGTTACCCATGACCTCGCGGTGGCGCGGCTGCTCTCCCACCGCATGGTGGTGATGCGGCAGGGACGGGTGATCGAGACCGGGCTGACCGACCAGGTGCTCGACGATCCGCGCGAGCCCTATACGCAGCTGCTGGTGTCCTCGGTTCTGGCGGCGTGAGGGGAGAGGACATGATCTCCACGCGGCATGTTGCCAACGAGAACGCCGTCATCCCCGGGCTTGACCCGGGGATCCACGCGGTCCCGCCGATGCGCCCGGTCCAGGGCATGGATGGCCGGGCCAAGCCCGGCCATGACGTCGCATTGGCGGAAGGCGTCCCGTCATGAATGAGCTCACGAGCGAACCGATGAACCGATCTCTCCTCGGCCCCATCCTCTCTGTCTCCGGGGTCGCCAAGACCTTCGTGCTGCATCTGCGCGAAGGGGCGCGGCTGCCGGTGGTGAACGGCGCGGGCTTCGAGCTATTCGCCGGCGAGTGCGTGGCGCTGGGCGGGCCTTCGGGGGCGGGCAAGAGCTCGCTGCTGAAGATGGTCTACGGCAACTATCGGGTCGACGCCGGCGCCATTCTCGTGCGCGACGGCGCCGAGACGGTGGATGTCGCGCGTACCTCGCCGCGCCGGCTGATCCGGCTGCGCGAGGACACGATGGGCTATGTCAGCCAGTTCCTGCGGGTGATCCCGCGCGTCGGGGCGCTCGACGTGGTGGCCGAGCCGCTGATCGGCGACGGGGTGCCGTGCGAGGAGGCGACGGCGCGGGCGGGCGAGCTGCTGGCGCGGCTGAACCTGCCGGAGCGGCTGTGGAGCCTGCCGCCGGCTACCTTTTCCGGAGGTGAACAGCAGCGCGTGAACATCGCGCGCGGGCTGATCGCCCATCGCCCGCTGCTGCTGATGGACGAGCCGACGGCCTCGCTCGACGCGGCGAACCGGCAGGTGGTGGTCGGGCTCATCGAGGAGAAGAAGCGCGCGGGCGTCGCCATTCTCGGCATCTTCCACGACACGGAAGTGCGCGAGGCGGTATGCGACCGGGTGATCGACGTAACGGATTTCGCGCAGGCGGCGTGAAACTGGGGCGTGAGCTTGCCGTACGTCATCCCCGGCTTCGCCCGGGGATTCACGACTTGCGGGCGGCGTGGAGACAAGGAAGGCGTGGATGGCCGGGCCAAACCCGGCCATGACGAAGTCCGGGTGGGGTGGTTGGTGAGGGACAGATGACGGAGACGGTGTTCGCCAATGCGCGGCTGGTGCTGGAGGACGAGGTGCGCGAAGGCCATCTCGTGGTCCGCGACGGCCTCATCGCCGAGATCGGCGAGGGATCGGCGCCGCGTTCGGCGCAGGATCTCGGCGGCGACCATGTGCTGCCCGGCTTCGTCGAGCTGCACACCGACCATGTGGAGGGGCATCTCTACCCGCGTCCGCGCGTGCTGTGGAACGCTTTCGCGGCGGTGACGGCCTATGACGCGCAGGTCGCCGCCTCCGGCATCACCACGGTGTACGATTCGCTGCGCGTCTGGCCGGACAAGCGGGCGGTGGGCATGGACGGCGATGCGCCGCTGCTGGCATCGACCATCCGGCAGGCGGCCGAAGCCGGGCTGCTGCGCGCCGAACACCGGGTGCACCTGCGCTGCGAGGTGGCGGCGGACGGCGTGGTGGAGGATGCGCAGGCGCTGATGGAGAGCGCTGATGTGCGCCTCATCTCGCTGATGGACCACACGCCGGGCCAGCGCCAGTTCCTCACCGAGGAGAAATTCCGCAGCTACTACAAGAAGAAGAGCGGGCTGACCGACGACGAGATGGACGTCATCGTCGCCGACCGCCAGAACGCCCATGCGAACTTCGCCCGCACCAACCGGGCGCGGCTGGTGGAACTGGCGCGCGGGCGCGGCATCGTGCTGGCGAGCCATGACGACGCCACCGTCGCGCATGTCGCCGACGCGATCGAGGACGGGGTGGCGATTGCCGAGTTCCCCACCACCGACCTTGCGGCGGACGGCTCGCACGCCGCCGGCATCCGCGTGCTGATGGGCGCGCCGAACATCGTGCGCGGCGGCTCGCATACCGGCAATGTGGCGGCCGAGAGCCTGGCGCGGCGGGGCGTGCTCGACATCCTGTCCTCGGACTATGTGCCGGGCAGTCTGCTGCTCGCCGCCTTCGCGCTGCCGGGGCTGGTGGACGGCATCACCCTGCCGCAGGCGGTCGCCATGGTGAGCGCGAACCCGGCGGATGCCGCCGGGCTCGCCGATCGCGGGCGGCTGGCGCCGGGGCTGCGGGCAGACTTCATCCGCGTGGCTGCCTCCGGCCCGGCGCCGGTGGCGCGCGCCGTGTGGCGCGGCGGGGAGCGGATCGCGTGAGCGCGGCGAACCCCGTCGATCCCGCGCCGCTGGGCCCGGGGCTGCTGGTGCTGGTGGTTGGGCCTTCCGGCGCCGGCAAGGACACGCTGATCGCCTATGCGCGCGGGCATCTGAAAGGGCGCGAGGACATACGCTTCGCGCGCCGGCGCATCACCCGACCGGCCGATGCCACCGAGAACCACATCGCGCTCGACGAGGATGCGTTCGCCCGGGAGATGGCGCTGGGCAGCTTTCCGCTGCACTGGCGGGCGAACGGCCTCGGTTACGCGCTGGGAGCGGAGGTGGCGGAGGATGTCGCCGCCGGCCGCATCGTCGTCGCCAACGGCTCGCGCGCGGCGGTGCCGGCGGCGCGGGCCCGCTTCGCGCGGGTGAAGGTGGTGCATGTGACGGCGCCGCTCGACGTGCTGGCGGAGCGGATCGCGGCGCGCGGGCGCGAGAGCGGCGAGGCGGTGCGCGCGCGTCTCGCCCGCGAGCCGGCGCTCGACGCGCCGCCGGACCTCACCATCGTCAATGACGGGCCGGCGGAGGTCGCCGGCGAGAAGCTGGCGGCCTATCTGCGCGGCCTGTGAGGCGGCGGAAAGCGGCGCCCGGAAACGAAAATGGCCGGGACGGGGCCCGGCCATGATCGGCGCTCAGATGGAATTCCGGTTTACTGCCGGTACTGCTGGATGCGCGTGGTGCGCAGGCCGGCAAGTCCGTGGCGGTCGATGGACGCCTGCCACGACAGAAACTCTTCAGTGGTCAAAGTATAGCGCTTGCAGGCCTCCTCCAGGCTGAGGAGACCGCCCCGGACGGCGGCGACGACTTCCGCCTTGCGTCGGATGACCCACCGCCGGGTGTTGGGCGGGGGCAGATCGGCAATGGTCAGCGGACTTCCGTCCGGCCCGATTACATATTTCACCCTCGGGCGATAGGGTTCTGTCATGTTACGCTCACTCAATACACACGACCAATGACAGAAACGTAGCTGATCAGCTTTAAATATTTCCCTAAGCGAATCACGCTCTGGTGAGCATCAAGGTCCTGCTGCTTCGTTAATATTTGCGCAGGACTTTGTTTACGGTTGGCCCCGCGAGGGCAGGCGGGACGGCCGGGGGCCCGCGCGGGCGTGGTTACCGCCGCCGATTGTCAGAAAAGCGCCTTGCCCGGCCGTTTCGAAAGGCGGCAGGGTTCATACCGGCGCCGTCGTGGCCTATATAGGTTGACGCCCCGCCGCTTTGCGCGAGGCGCTCCCGTTTTTCGCGTCCCGTTGCCAGGTCATGATCCGCCTCGACGATACATCCCGTTCCCCGAGCCAGACGCGCGTGGTCGTCGCGATGTCGGGCGGCGTGGATTCCTCGGTGGTGGCGGCGCTCTACGCGCAGGCGGGCTACGATGTGGTCGGCGTGACGCTGCAGCTCTACGATCATGGCGAGGCGATGCACCATCGCCCCGGCGCCTGCTGCGCCGGGCAGGACATCTACGACGCGCGTACCGTGGCCGAGAAGCTCGGCATTCCCCATTACGTGCTCGACTATGAGAGCCGCTTCCGCCACGCGGTGATCGAGCGCTTCGCCGACGCCTATGCGGCCGGCGAGACGCCGATCCCCTGCGTGGACTGCAACCGTACGGTCAAGTTCCGCGACCTGCTGGAGACCGCGCGCGACCTCGGCGCCGACATCCTCGCCACCGGGCACTACGTCACCAGCCGCGCGCTGGAAGGCGGGCGGCGCGGGCTGTTCCGTCCGCTCGACGAAAGCCGGGACCAGAGCTACTTCCTCTACGCCACTACGCAGGGGCAGATCGACATGCTCCGCTTCCCGCTCGGCGAGACCACCAAGCCGGAGGTGCGGGCGCTGGCGGAGAGCTTCGGGCTGAAGGTGGCCGACAAGCCGGACAGCCAGGATATCTGCTTCGTGCCGAACGGGCACTACACCGCCATCGTCGAGAAGCTGCGCCCCGAGGCGGCCGAGCCGGGCGAGATCGTGCATCTCGACGGGCGCGTGCTGGGCCGGCACGCCGGGGTGATGCGCTACACCATCGGCCAGAGGAAGGGCCTCGGCATCGCTGCCTCCGAGCCGCTCTACGTCGTCGGCATCGACGCCGCCCGCCGCCGCGTGCTGGTGGGGCCGCGCTCGGCGCTGGGCGTTTCCGCCATCCGCGTCGACGAGGTGAACTGGCTGGGCGACGAGCCGCTGGAGGCGGCGGCCGCCGCGGAGCGCGAGATCCACGTGAAGGTGCGCTCGGCCCGCGCGCCGACGCCCGGCCATCTGGTGCGCGCGGCCGATGGCGGGATCGAGGTGCACCTGCACAATGCGGAGGAAGGCGTGGCGCCGGGGCAGGCCTGCGTCTTCTACGAGGATGGCGGCGCGGGGGCGCGGCTGCTGGGCGGCGGGGTGATCCGCCGCGCGCCGCAGCCCTTCACCGCAGTGACACCTGAGGTGACGATGATGGCTCGTTCGGCGTGAGTCGGACGTGCCGGCGAGCCCGCAAGGGTTGAATGGGACAAGAAGGGTGGGGAACACGATGACGACCGATCTCGACCGCAGCACCGTCGAGGAAGCCTATGCCCGCTGGGCGCCGATCTACGACGTGGTGTTCGGCGCGGTCTTCGAGCCGGGCCGCAAGGCGGCGCTGCAGGCGGCGGAGCGGATCGGCGGTCGCATCCTCGAATTCGGCGTCGGCACCGGCTTCGCCCTGCCGAACTACAAGCGCACCAACCGCCTCGTCGGCGTCGACATCTCCGAGCCCATGCTTCAGAAGGCGCGCGAGCGGGTGGAGAAGGAAAAGCTCGACCATGTCGAGGGCCTGTGCCTGATGGACGGCGCCCATATGGGCTTCGCCGACAATTCCTTCGACGTGGTGATGGCGCAGTTCGTGATCACCGTGGTGCCGCATCCGGAAGAAACGCTGGATGAGATGGCCCGGGTGCTGAAGCCGGGTGGCGAGATCATCCTCGTCAACCATCTCGGCGCCGAGGACGGCCCGCGTGCGGCCTTCGAGAAATGGTTCGCCCGCCGCGCCCGCAAGCTCGGCTGGCGGCCGGAATTCCAGTTCGCGCGGCTGCACAACTGGGCGCTGAAGAACGGCACGGTCGACATGCCGATCAAGCGCGACGTGGCGCTGGGCATGTACACCATGGTGCGCTTCCGCAAGCGCAGCGAGGCGGAAGTGGCTGGGGCGGCAGAAGGTGTGAAGCTGGCAGGGTGAGTATTAGGTGCGCTGAAAGCCAATGATCGCTTCTTGAAAGTGATCAGATACTATAAGAAGTAGTTCATTAACAAGTTCAATATGGTTTTCTGTGTCAACTGCCATCAGTTTTGGTGGTGCTCCGTGAGCTACCCCATGTCGCCAACCAACTATTTCTCTATCTAGTTTTATCCGATAAGGATTCAAGGCCTCTAAAGAAAAGCCCATTATTTCATAATTCTCCTTTATTTTATCATAATTTAGGTTTGATCGAGACCGTATTATCGATAAATCGAAATTTTCAAATGTACAGCTCATTTTTTCTTGTAGCTTTTCAATAAAGCTGCGCTTAGAGACTCCAGAATGGTTGCGAGATCGTAGTGATTCAAACTCCGCTGTGAGTGCTCCAAGGAGCATTTTGAAGCCAATATCTATGACTTTTATATTATTTTCTTTTAAGAATTTATAATAGACGTCGATGCATTCGTTATAAAACCCTTCCCACGCTGCGTAGCTCAGCACTACAACGGCTTTTGAACTGACTCCGAGGGGGTCCGATTGGGAGCTAAGAGAAAAAACTCTCTTAATTTCAGATAATTCTCTAGCTCTATTTGATCTTGCGTTATCTAGCTCGTCTAGATAGCAATCAACGACGATACTCATTGAGAAAACCAACGCTCGCCAAAAGGAATGCTTTTCTGAATGCGTACTGTTCCTCGTAATCCGGCCGCACTCATGTCGACAACCTCAGGCTGCTTCCAAAATTCTTCAATTCTTGATTTGATGTATGCTGAAATATCTTCTTTTCTAGAAATTGTAGTCTTATTTCTTGCGATTCCTACCACTATACCTTCCAGTGCGCGCAATGAGAAGCGCGCTGCGATACCTTGAGCGCGGTCTTCTGGCGGGATGAGGGCGTCGTCTCCAAGCGCTCTGTGAAGTTCATCTACCGTCCATTGAATTACGTCCAATATATTATTATGATTATTCTTGTATATCGTATCTAAAATTCCGTGATTTAAAAAGTCTTGAACGTCCATTCCTTTTCCAAAATCAGTAAATGTATGCACTACAAGTCGAACTATATATTCTATGTCTTTCTGTGATTTCCTTTGATCTTCGCTGATCCGGAACATGCTCCGAAATTTGCTCTGCTCGGCAAAGTGTCGCATCCGCTGCGTAAATGCCGAGTCGGCAAGGACCATTGAACAGGTCCGAACTTCTTGTTCGGTAGCGTAGGCCCCGCCGCGATTTAGCCGTTGAAAAAGGTCGTATTTTGTCTTTGGGTCGGAGGGGTGCTTAAGTATTTGAAAATCAATTCTAGCTCGACGAAAGAATAATTGAAGAGACTTATCCAGGCTTTTTTCACTAGAATTTTCTGACTCCCAGCATACATTATCTAGGGAGGCGAGATATTTCGTCGATATTAGTTTTGATCTCTTCTTTCGGTCGGTATCTGGGTCGCGAAGCTGTCCCATAAATTCCAGAATCGTGGAAACTCGCTGTAGTCCATCAACCAATTCCCATGTTCCGTTTTCAGTTTCAAATACAAAAACAGGAGGTATCGGTATTCCTATAAAAATAGACTCAACGAAATTCGATTTTCGATCATCTGTCCATCGAAATAACCTCTGAAAATCAGGTAAAATATTCAATTCAGCGTTTGCATACATGTTAGAAATTTCACCTATAGTCATTTGAACCGTATCGGTTATGACTTTAAGCTTTGCCGAATCAATTTCATCTTTAAGCATTTAATTTAAATCTTTATATGGTGCCGAGCTAACTTAACAATAGCACTCTTCGAGGTATCCCGCCACACCTCCGGCCCCACCGGCACGATGCCGGTCGGGTTGATGGTTTTGTGGCTCTCGTAATAGTGCCGCTTGATGTGGGTCAGGTTCACCGTCTGCGCGACGCCGGGCAGGTGGTAGAGGGCTTTCAGGAAGCGCGACAGGTTCGGGTAATCGGCGATGCGGCGGATGTTGCACTTGAAGTGGCCGACATACACCGCGTCGAAGCGGATCAGCGTGGTGAACAGGCGCACATCCGCCTCGGTCAGCGTCTCGCCCATCAGCCAAGAGCGACCGGCGAGCCGGGCTTCCAGCTCGCCCAGCATCGCGAACAGGGCGGTGACGGCCTCCTCATAGGCCTCCTGCGAGGTGGCGAAGCCGGCCTTGTAGACGCCGTTGTTCACCGTGTCGTAGATGCGCGCGTTGAGCGCGTCGATCTCGGCGGCGAGGGCCGGGGGGTAGTAGTCGTGGCGGTCGTCGGTGAAGGCGCCGAAGCCTGAGTTGAACATGCGGATGATCTCCGCCGACTCGTTGCTGACGATGGTGGCGCGCCGCCGGTCCCACAGCACGGGCACGGTGACGCGGCCGGAATAGGCGGGATCGGCGGTGAGATAGACCTCGTAGAGCCGCTTCATGCCCAGCACGGAATCGCTCGTCGCGCCCTCGGTGCGGCGCGCGGCGTGGTCGGCAAAGACCCAGCCCTCGGCGCCCATGAAGGGATCGACCACCGAGACGGAGATGATGTCCGCCAGCTTCTTCAGCTGGCGGAAGATGAGCGTGCGGTGCGCCCAGGGGCAGGCATAGGAGACGTAGAGGTGGTAGCGGCCCGCTTCCGCCGGAAAGCCGCCTTCACCGGTGGGGCCGGGGGCGCCGTCCGGCGTGATCCAGTTGCGGAAGCGGGTGACGGTGCGCACGAAGCGGCCGCCCGTGCTCTGGGTATCGTACCATTTGTCGACCCACTTGCCTTCGACGAGCAATCCCATGGGTGCCTCCCGTTCCGTTGCTGTTTCCAGAGTAGGGCGGAACGGCGCGGGCGCCAGCGGGCATCGCTTGCGCGGCCGGCAGCATGGTCTTGCGCCGATGCCGCGCCGGCGGGCGCGGGCGGGACGCTCAGGCGGGGAGGCGCTTCCAGTAGAGCCGCGTGCCGGTGAGCCCGCCCTGCGGCTTGAGCGCGAAATCGGGGATCTCGCCGGCCCGGACATAGCCGAGCTTCTCGTAGAGGCCGGAGGCGCCGCCATCGACGGCGGTGTCGAGCACCAGCAGCGTGCGCCCGCGTGCGGCGGCAAGGCGCTCGGCCTCGCGCAGCAGGGCGGTGGCGACGCCCCGGCCGCGATGGGAGGGGCGGGTCATCATCTTGGCGATCTCGGCCCGGTGCGGCTGGTTGGGCGGCAGATCGAGCAGCAGGCTGACGGTGCCGACGAGTTCGTCCTGCGCGCGTTCATCCCGCGTAAAGGCGCCGAGCACGACGCGCCCGCCGCGCGCGGCTGCCTCCAGCGCGGCGCGCCAGAAGGCGGCGGCTTCGTCCGGTGCCAGCGGATCCATGAAGCCGACCGAGCCGCCGCCGGCCACCGTCTCGACGAGCAGCGCGGCGAGGGCGTCGACATGGGCGGGATGGGGGAGAAGCGGGCGGAGCGTGAGGGCGGTCATGGTGGACCCGGCAGGAGGCGAAGTGTCTCGCCCTGTCTAGCCGGCGCGCCGTTGCCCGGCAACGTGCCATGCGGATCCGCCGGCAAATGCGTGCTCGACCTCGCCCGCCGGCTGTGCTATCGGGCGCGTCCGATCTAGGGAAAGCCAGATGAACCGGATGCCGGCCCAGCGACGACGAGAGGAGCCAGCCCGCCGCGCCAGCGCGCGTGCGTGCCTGTCCGTCTCTGCCTGCCGGCGGCCGTGAGGCGCGGACGCTCGGCGCGGCAGCGTGCCGATGTCTGAGTGCCGAGAGCCAGCATGACCGAGCTTTCCATTTCCCTGCTGCCTGAGAACCCTTCCGACGACGCCGCGATCGAGCGGCTGGTGGCGCGCACCTTCGGGCCGGGCCGCTTCGCGCGCACGGCCTACCGGCTGCGCGAGAACAACCCGCACCGGCGCGACCTGTCCTTCACCGCCTATATCGGCACGATGCTGGTGGGCTCGGTGCGGCTCACGCCGATCGAGATCGGCGAATTGCCGGCGCTGCTGCTCGGCCCGCTGACGGTGGAGCCGCCCTTCCGCTCGCACGGCATCGGCCGGCGGCTGGTGGAGCGCTGCCTCGACGCGGCGAAGGCGGCGATGTCCGCCGAGGGCGCGGCGCGGCTGGTGTTGCTGGTCGGCGACGAGCCCTATTACGGGCGCCTGGGCTTCCACCGCGTGCCGCACGGGCAGGTGAGCCTGCCGGGGCCGGTGGACCCGGCCCGCGTGCTGGTCTGCGCGCTGGACGGCACGCCGATGGAGGCGGTGCGCGGCGCGGTGCGCAAGGCGGCCTTCCAGCAGGCGCCGGCGGCGTAAACGCGACCGTCCGGCCGTCAGCTCAGCGCATAGCGCAGCCGCACCATGCCGTTGGCGTAGCTTTCCGTTCCCTCGAGCGCCAGCCGGCGCGACGGGGTGGCCTCCGGCGGGAAGAGCGGCACGCCGCTGCCGAGCAGCACCGGAATGACGAAGAGATCGAGCCGGTCGAGCGCGTCGGCGGCGATGAAGGCCGCCTGCAGCCCACCGCCGCCGACCACCCAGGCATTCCCGCCGTCCTGCGCGCGCAGATGCGCGATCAGCGCGGGAACGCCGGCATGCCACGCCTCGACGCCGGGCGGTGCATCGGGGAGCGGCGTGGAGGTGACGACGATGCCGCGCTTGCCGGCATAGGGCCAGCCGCCCTCGAAGCCAGCGACGGCATCGAAGGTCCCGCGCCCCATCACCACCGTGCCGATGCCGGCGATGAAGCCGGCATAGTCGTAATCGACGTCGTCGAACGGGGTGAGCCAGCCGATACCGCCGTCCCGGTCGGCGATGTAGCTGTCGAGGCTGGCGGCGATGAAGCCGCGGATCGTGCTCATGAGGGGCTCCCGTCGATTCGAGGAGGGGCGAGCATGACTGGCGAGGGATCCGCCTTCCAGCTCAGAGCGCTTCCAGCAGCGCCTTGTGGAACGTCTCCGGCGCCTCGACCTGCGGCGAGTGGCCGAGGCCGGGGAATTCGATCAGCCGGGCGCCGGGGATGGCCTTCGCCGTGGCCTTGCCGAGTTCGGCATAGTTGCCGAGCGTCCTGGCGACCTCGGGCGCGGCCCGGTTGGCGCCGGGCGCGGTCTTGTCGGTCATGCCGACGACCAGCAGCGTCGGCACGGCGATGTCGCCGAACTCGTAGACGACCGGCTGGGTGAAGACCATGTCGGAGGTCTGGGCCTGGTTCCAGGCGACGATCTCCTTGCCCGGCCCGCCATAGAGGCCGGCCTGCATGGCGACCCAGCGGTCATATTCCGGCTTCCACTGGCCGTTGTAGTAGAATTTGAGCTGGTAGCCCTTGATGGAGTCGAAGCTTGTCTTGAGCTCGCCCTGATAGAGCTGGTCGATGGTGGCGTAGGGCACGCCCTTGGCCTTCCAGTCCTCCAGCCCCAGCGGGTTGGCCATCACCAGCTTCTCGGTCGCCGCCGGGAAGGAGAGGGCGTAGCGCGCCGCCAGCATGCCGCCCATGGAATGGCCCATGACGGTCGTCTTCTCGATGCCCAGCGAGGCGAGCAGCTTGCGGGTGTTGTCGGCGAGCTGGTGGAAGCTGAACTGGTAGCCCTCCGGCTTGGTCGAGGCGCAGAAGCCGATCTGGTCGGGGACGACGACGCGGAAGCCGGCCTTGGTGAGCACGTCGATGGTGCCCTGCCAGGTGGCGCCGCAGAAATTCTTGCCGTGCAGCAGCACGACGGTGCGCCCGTTCGCCGTGCCGGCGGGGGCGACGTCCATATAGGCCATGGACACCGGCTTGCCCTGCGAGGTGAAGTCGAAGCGCTTCACCGGGTGAGGATAGTCGAAGCCCTGAAGCTCGGGGCCGTAGGTCTGTTGTGTGTCGGCAAGGGCGGCGGTGCCGAAGCAGAGAAGGGCGGCAGACAGGCACAGACGGACAGGATTCACCGGCTCGGATCTCCAGTTTCGAAGCAAGGCGGCACGCGGCAACGCCGCGCGGGCCCCGCCAGATCGGGGCCGGTTCGAAACTAGGGCAGGCCGGGCACGCAGGGGGTCACAAGGACGGGAGAGCGGGGGCTTTTCCCCGATCCCGGCCCCGGTCGCGGGCGTGGAACGAGTTCGCCTCCAAAGAGGCGTGGCGGCTCAAGCCGCGACCCCCCCGCTGTTCAGGCTCTTTCCGCGCTCCCACAGAACGTCGGGGCGGCCATCCGCGCGGTTTTCGAGACGCGCGACGATGAACAGCAGGTCGGACAGCCGATTGAGATAGGACAGGCCGAAATTCTCGGGCGGCGACGCCGCGCCGCCGGCCTCGTACAGTTCCGGCACGCTGTGCTCGATCTGCGCGAGGCTGAACAGCCGCCGCTCGGCCCGCCGGCATACGGTGCGGGCAACATGGGCGAAGGCGGATGAAGGCGCCCCGCCGGGGAGTATGAATTCCTCCAGCATGCCCAGTCCGGCATTCGCCTGTTCGAAGGCCGCCTCGATGCGCGAGAGGTGCGCGCGCGACAGGAGCGGGGTACCGGGCACGCTGATCTGCGCGCCGAGATCGAAGAGATCGTGCTGCACCAGCGTGAAGACCTCCCGCGTGGCCGGCGAGCTCGACAGCGCGACCAGGACGCCGATCCAGCTGTTCAGCTCGTCGATGGCGCCCAGCGTCTCGATCGGCGGGCTGTCCTTGTCGACCCTCAAGCCGGAACCGAGGCCGGTCTGGCCCTGATCACCGGTGCGGGTGACGATCCGCGATAGGCGATGTCCCATTCGACCCTCCCTGTTGTGTCGGGCGATCCTGCGCGGCGCGATAGGCCGCCCCATAGGCGCGGTATTGATGGACGATGTCCTGCATGGCGGCGCGCCTCGTATCGTCGAGCCGCGAGAGCGGACGCGCCGGGTGCCCGCCCCAGAGCCAGCCGCCTTCGAGCTGCTGTTGCGGGGTGGTCGCAGAGCCGGCGGCCAGCAGCACGTCGTCGTCGACGACGGTACCGGCCGCGAGATCAGCGCCGATGCCGATCAGGGCGCGCGCGCCGATGCGGCCCGCCCGAATGTTGACGTTATGGCCGATGGTGGTGTCCGGGCCGATGACGACGGTGCCTTCGGCGGCGTCGATGCGGGTGTTGTCCTGAACGTTGGTGTTGGCGCCGATGGAGATCGCCGTCCCGGCGGCATCGAGCCGGCAGCCGAAGAAGACGCCGGAACCGGCGCCGAGTTCGACCGCGCCGGCGAGGCGGGCCGTCTGCGCGACGAAGGCGTGGGGATGGAGGTTTCCGGCCTCGCCTGCTTCTCCGGCCGCGGCCGTGAACGGAGAGGCGGCCGCGGCTTCGCGAAGGAGCCGCGCCCGCTGTTCCAGCTCGCCCGGCGCCAGTTCGCGGACCGGCTTGGCCGGGCTTCCGGCATAGGCGAAGCCGCTCTTCAGCGTCGAGCGCGGGAAGACGATGGAGCCGGCCTCGATGAGGACGCCGTCCTCCACCACGGAGCCGTCGAGAACCACCACCTTGTCCTCGATCACGCAGTCATTGCCGACCGTGCAGGCGTGGATGACGGCATCGCGCCCCACGGCCACCCTGTCGCCGATGATCGCGGGATAGACCTCGTGGGCGATATGGACGGTCGACACCTTCCCGAGGTGAAAATCGTCGCCGATCCGCACGAAATGCCCGTCGGCGCGAATGACCGTCCCGGCGCCGAGCATGGCCCGCGCGCCGAGAGTCACCCGGCCGAGAACGCTCGCGTCAGCACCGCACAGGCGGGGCTCAGCGGCGAAGCGCGGCCAGATTTCCCCGAAGGGAAGGATGAAGGGGGCGGCCCGCAGGAGGAGTTCGCTCGCCATGGTGCCGCTCAGAACACCGGCGTTTCGCGATAGGTGCCCCACACGCCCTTCAGCGTCTCGATGATGTCTCCCATCGTCGCCCCGGCGCGGACCAGCTCGATCGTGATCGGCATGATGTTCTGCGACGGGTCCCGGGCCGTCTCGACGAGCTGCTGCAGCAGCAGGTCGAACTTCACCGGATCGCGCTCGCTGCGCACGCGCTGTGTCCGGGCGATCTGGCGGGTCGCCGTCGTCTGGTCGTAGGGATGAGTGTGAATGACGGGATCGGGCGTGTCGTCGACGAAGCAGTTGACGCCGATGACGGGCTTCTCGCCGGACTGCTTGCGCAGGGCGGTCTCATAGGCGAAGTCGGCGATGTGGCGCTGGAACCAGCCCTCCTGGATGAGCTTGAGCGTGCCGCCGCGCTCCTCGACCTCATCGAGAATGTCGAAGATCCGCTTCTCATATTCGGTGGTCAGCGACTCCACGTAATAGGAGCCGCCCAGCGGATCGACGACCTGCGTGACGTTGGTCTCCTCGGCGATCACCTGCTGGGTGCGCAGCGCCATGCGCATCGCGTCCTCGGTGGGGATCGCGAAGGCCTCGTCATAGCCGTTGGTGTGCAGCGACTGGGTGCCGCCCAGCGCGGCGGCGAGCGCCTGCATGGCGGTGCGCACGACATTGACCATGTATTGCGGCTTGGTCAGCGAGGCCGCCGCGGTCTGGCAATGGAAGCGCAGGCGCATGGATTCCGGGTTCTGCGCCCCGAAACGCTCCTTCATGATCTTGGCGTAGCAGCGCCGCAGGGCGCGGAACTTGGCGATCTCCTCGAAGAAGTCCGCCTGGCAGACGAAGAAGAAGGCGAGCCGGGGGGCGAACTCATCCACCTGCATGCCGGTCTTGAGCACTTCCTCGACGTAGACGATCAGGTTGGCGAGGGTGAAGGCGGCCTCGTGCAGCGGCGAGGAGCCGGCCTCCGAGATGTGGTAGCCCGAGATGTTGATCGGGTTGTACCGCTTCATGTTCCGGGCGCAGTAGGTGATGCAGTCGCGGACGATCCGCACCGACGGCGCGATGGGGAAGACGTATTCCTTCTGCGCCATGTACTCCTTGAGGATATCGGCCTGGATCGTCCCCGAGAGCTTGTTGAGGTCGTAGCCGCGCTTCTCGGCGAGCACGATGTACATGGCGAGCAGGATCCAGGCCGACGGATTGATCGTCATGGAGACGGAGATCTTCTCCAGATCGATGCCGTCGAACAGCGCCTCCATGTCGGCCAGCGTGTCGATCGCCACGCCTTCGCGGCCGACCTCGCCCTCGCTCATCGGATGGTCGGAATCGTAGCCCATCAGGGTCGGCATATCGAAATCGGTCGAGATGCCCGTCTGGCCCTGCGCGATCAGGTATTTGAAGCGCTTGTTGGTGTCCTCGCCGGTGCCGAAGCCGGCGATCTGGCGCATGGTCCAGGTCCGCGAGCGGTACATGGTGGGATAGGGGCCACGGGTGAACGGGTAGCGGCCGGGCAGGCCGATATCCTCGACCGGCGTATCGGCGAGGTCGGCGGCGGTATAGGCGCGCTTGACCGGGATGTCGCCGAGCGTGAAGAAGTCGCTCCGACGCTCCGCCTGCTTGCGCAGGAACTGCGCGACCTCGTTCGCCTCCCAGTCCCGTTCCTCGGCGCGAAGCTCACCAATGGTCTTCTGCGAAATGGGGCGGGCGGTGATGGTCTCGTTCATGGGCCGATCCTCGTTCAAACGACGCGGCAAGCAGTTCATTGGCTAGCGAGTAGGGGTCGGCGTCGCGGCGCCGGAGGCGTTCCGCCAGCGCCGGTGCGCGGGTCACGGCGGCCCTGGCGAAGCGCTCGACGAGCAGGTTTTCCGCCGTCTTCTCCAGCCGGAAGCGGGCGATCGCCAATTGCCGCCGGCTGCCGCTCGCCGTGCCGAACGCCACGTCCCGGTGCCTGTCGATGGCGCGGGTGAGTGCGTCGAAGCCGTCGCCCGTATAGGAGCTGACGCCGACGACCGGCGTCTGCCATTCCGGCTTCGCCGACGTCGCCGCGCCGAGCGTCAGCATCTGCTTGATGTCGACCAGCGTACGGTTGGCGTCGCTGCGGTCGCATTTCGACACGACGTGGATGTCGGCGATTTCCAGCATGCCGGCCTTGATGGCCTGGATCTCGTCGCCCAGCCCCGGCGCCGAGACGACGACGGTGGTGTGGGACGCCTTGGCGATCTCGACCTCGTCCTGGCCAACGCCGACGGTCTCGATGATGATGGTGTCGAAGCCGCCGAGATCGAGGATGTCGACGGCGTCGAGCGTCGCCCGCGCCAGCCCGCCCATCGCCCCGCGCGTCGCCATGCTGCGGATGTAGACGCCGGGGTCGTTGACGAGGTCCGACATGCGGATGCGGTCGCCGAGGATGGCGCCGCCCGAATAGGGGCTCGACGGGTCGACCGCGACGATGCCGACCTTCAGGCCCTGCGTGCGCAGGCGCGCGGTGAGCGCAGCGACGAGGGTGGACTTGCCACTGCCGGGAACGCCGGTCAGGCCGATGACATGAGCGCGGCCGGCGCGCCGGTAGATCGTGGCCAGCGCCCCCCGCGCTTCCGGCATGCCGGCTTCGGCGCGCGATATCAGGCGGCCGATGGCCGGCACCTCGCCGCGCGCGGCGCGCTCCACCAGCTCGCTCGAGGGGACATAGCGGCTCATGCGCCGCTCTCCGCCTCGATCTGGGCGTACATCTCGCGGAAGACGGAGCGGTCGTCGGTGACGCGGCGCGCCTTGAAATCGGTGCGCGGCAGGGTGCCCTTGGCGACGATCTCGGCCCTTGTGCGAAGCCCAAGCAGCTTCTGGATGCGGTGGCTGACGTCGGCGCGGAAGCGCTCCAGCTCGCCGCTGGCGAAGGTGCCCTCATCCGCCTCGACCCGCAGCAGCAGCTCGTCCATCGCGGCTTCGCGGGTGATGACGATCTGGTGCTCGCCGCCATAGCCGGGCGTCTGGTTGAGTGCGGCGTCGATCTCGCTGGGATAGACGTTCTCGCCGCGGATAGTGAACATGTCGTCGATCCGGCCGAAGATCCCGTGCGGGAGGCGCGGATAGGTGCGCCCGCATGGGTTCGGCCCGTCCTGCCAGAGCGTCAGGTCGCCGGAGGCGAGGCGGATCATCGGCTGCGAGGTCCGCTCCAGATGGGTGTAGACGGGCGTGCCGCGCTGACCGTAGGGGACGCGCCGCATCGTCGCGGGATCGCAGACCTCGGTGTAGACGATGTCCTGCCAGCAGAGCATGCCCTCGGTCTCGGCCGAGCCGGCGACGTTCATCCACGGGGTCATTTCGGCCATCGAGCCGCAGTCGAACACCCTGGCGCCGAAGAGATCGGCGATGCGGTCGCGCACGCCGGGGATGGATGCCCCCGGCTCGCCGGAGAAGAACATGTATTTGAGGCCGAACTCCCGCGGGTTGAGGCCCTCGTCGCGGGCGGCCTGGGCGAGATGCAGCGCGTAGGTGGGCGTGCCGTAGAAGCCCGCCGGCTTCATGGTGTCGAGCCATTGCGCGCAGCGTATGGTCATTCCCGGAGCGCCGGCGCCGAACGGGAACGCCTTGGCCCCGAGGCGTTCGGCGCCCGACAGAGCGCCCCAGCTTCCCATGTAGAGGCTGAGGATCGCGGCGATGCAGATCATGTCGCCCGGCCGCATGCCCATCGCCCACATGATGCGGGCATGGGCATTGGCGATGGCGATCCAATCGTTGCGGCCGATGGCGAAGGCGGTGGGGCGTCCGGTGGTGCCGCTGGTCCCGTGGATGTGGAAGACCTCGGCGTCGGGGATGCAGAGATAGTCGCCGAAGGGCGGCGACATCGCCTGCGATTCCCTCAGCTCCTTCTTGGTGACGACCGGGACCCGGTCCTCGAAATCCTCCAGCGAGCGCAGCTGGTCGGGATGGAAACCGGCCTCGTTCCAGCGGCGGCGGTAGAAGGGCGAGTGGTCATAGGCATAGCGGCAGACGATGCGCAGCCGCTCCAGTATCGCCTTCTCGCGATCACCGGGCGGCATGGTCTCGCGCTGCCGGAACCAGTAGCGGCTGTCGGCCGGGGGGAGATAGGAGGCGTCGTAGGAGGGCGGGAAGGACCAGGATTCCATGGCGTGCCCTCCCTCTCACCGCTCGCCGCGCTCGGCGACGAGACGGGTCAGCGTCTGCACGATCTCGTCCGGCGGCGTGTCCTGCAGCAGGACCTCCCGCACTCCCATCCTCTTGATCTCGACGACATCCTCGTCCGGCATCACGCCGCCGGCGACGACGATCATGTCCTCGGCGCCCTTGCTGGCGAGCAGCTGGAAGATCTTCGGGAAGACGGTGAGCTGGACGCCGGAGAGCAGGCTTACGCCGAGCACGTCCACATCTTCCTGGATCGCGGCGGTCACGACCTCCTCGGGCGTGCGGTGCAGGCCGGAATAGATGACGTCCATGCCCGCGTCGCGCAGGGTTCGGGCCACCACCTTCACGCCGCGATCATGGCCATCGAGGCCAACCTTCGCGAGAAGCACACGGATGGGCTGCGTCACCTCAGTCCTCCCTTGTCGAGTTTCTTATCGAACTCTGAATTCAGAACTCCGAACGCAGAGTGCAGATGGCTTGTGGCCCTGTCAAGCGGTCGCCATATTGCTGCGTGGCAACACGATTCTTGCGGAGGATGCGGGCTTGGAGTCCCTGGAAGCGCCGAAAAGCCTGGTCGATCAAGCCTATGAGGTGATCCTCGACGCCCTCAGCGACGGGACGTTCAAGCCCGGCGAGCGGCTGACGCAGGAAGACATCGCGGCGCGCCTGAAGGTCTCCCGGCAGCCGGTGACGCATGCGCTGGTCGTGCTCAAGGCGCAGGGGTTCCTCGCCCAGTCGGGCCGGCGCGGCCTGATCGTGACGCCAGTCGACGCTGCGTTCTTCGAGGCGATCTATCAGTTTCGCTCGGCCGTGGAGCCTCTCGCCGTCCGGCTGGCGACGCCACGGCTGACCAAGCAGGCGATCCTGCGCGGCCGCTCACTGATCGAGCATGGCCGCAACATGGTCGTGGCCGGGGATGCCCGCGCCGGCCTGCAGGCCGACATGGACTTCCATTCCTTCATCTACGACCTGTCCGGCAATCCCATCGTCGGCGAGACGATGCGCCTGCACTGGCGCCATCTGCGCCGGGCCATGGGGCAGGTGCTGCGCTATCCGGGAATGTCGATCAGCGTCTGGCAGGAGCACGGGCGGATCTTGGAAGCCATGATCCGCGGCGATGCCGAAGGCGCGGCCGAGCTGATGCGCCGGCACCTGATCGAGGCCTATGAGCGGGTTGAAAAGCCGGCCGAGACCCCGAGCGCTTCCACCGAGTGAAAGGGGAGGGCCCGTGGTCTTCCCTGTGCCGGCGCGGCGGCCTACCGGCCTTCGCGTGCCCAGGCGGCGGCGACGCCGGCGAGCAGGATAAGCAGGCCCGACAGCCCCGCGAAGAGGGGGAACAGGCCGAGGCCGCGCACCACCGAGACGTCGCGCATGGCAAGGCCCATCCAGTCATCGCCGGCGAAGCGTTCGCCCGAGCGCACCGCGACGACGCGCGGGACACCGCCGGAAAGGTCCGCCATGCGCCAGACGCCGCCGCCCGTCGCCTCGACCGTCGGGCGCAGCGCCTGCGTGGTCGACGTGACCTCGGAGAATTCGCGCGGATTGAGCGGGCCGACATTGACGAGAGCCGTATGGGTGCCGTCGGTGGCGCGCCAGAGGCCGAGCGTGTCGGCCGGGAAGGTGGCGCGGAACAGGCCGGGCGCGGCCGATTCCAGCGTCACCTGACGGGTGGCGCCGGTGGGGGTGGTGACGGTCACGGGCGGGGCGGAATCGCCCATGGTCTGGCGCTCGACCACGAGGTCGCCGCCATGGGCGCTCATGCGCAGGCGTTCCTCCTCGAGGTCGGGCTCCTTCATCAGCCAGTGCGACAGGCGGCGCAGCAGGTCGATATGCGGGCCGCCACCTTCGAAGCCGCGCGCCCAGAGCCAGAAATGATCGGACAGCAGCAGCGCGACGCGGCCCTCGCCGACGCGGTCGAGCAGCACCACGGGCTTGCCGTCCGGCCCGTCCATCACGCTGGTGCCGCGCGGGTTCTGGGTGTCGATGACGCGGAAGAAGCGCGACCAGGCCGGGGGATCGCTCTGCGAGCCGGGGAGGGCGCGGGTGACGGGATGGCGTTGGCCGGCCTCGGTGAGATGCGCTCGGTAGGGCGTCTCCGTCATCTGGCCGGTGGGCGCGGCCGGCAGGATGGAATCGAGCGGCGTGTAATAGACCGAGCCGTCGGAGATGTAGTCGGTGCCGGCGGCGACCAGCAGCGCGCCGCCTTCCTCGACGTAGCGCACGATGTTGTCGAAATAGATCATCGGCAGCACGCCCTGCTGGGCGTAGCGGTCGAAGATGATCAGGTCGAAGTCCTTGATCTTCTGCTGAAACAGCTCGCGCGTCGGGAAGGCGATGAGCGACAGCTCGTTGATCGGCGTGCCGTCCTGCTTCTCCGGCGGGCGCAGGATGGTGAAATGCACGAGGTCCACATTGGCGTCGGACTTCAGCAGGTTGCGCCAGGTGCGCTCGCCCACATGCGGCTCGCCGGAGACCAGCAGCACGCGCAGCTTGTCGCGCACGCCGTCGATGGAGACCGCGGCGCGGTTGTTGACCGGGGTCAGCTCGCCGTCGAGGCCGGCGGCCTCGATCTCGACGATGTTGGCCCCCGCATGGGTGATCTCGACCTCGACGGTGGCCGGCTGGCCGGCGGTGACGATGGGGCTCGCCACGACCTCACCGTCGCGCCGCACGGTGACGGAGACGCGCGCGCCGGCCGGGGCGCCCTCGTCCTCGACGCGGTAGCCGACCGTCTGGCGCTGGCCGACGATGCCGAAGCGCGGCGTGGAGGTGAGCGCCACGCGGCGGTCGCGCTCGCCCTCATGGCCGGAGACGATGGCGTGCACCGGCGCGCGGAAGCCGAGCGCGGCGATGGTGGCGGGAATGTCGTGCACGCGCCCGTCGGTGAGGAAGATGGCGCCGGCCACGCGCTCGGGCGGCACATCCGCGAGACCCGCCGAGAGCGCGGTGAACAGGCGCGTGCCGTCCACCTCGCCGGCACCGCCGCCGGCATCGATGAAGCGGATTTCGGCGCCCTGCTCCTTCAGGCGGGCGAGGCGGGTCTCCAGCTCGGCGCGGGCGGCTTCGGTCATCTGCGTGCGGTCGCCGAATTCCTGGCTGGCGCTCCGGTCGACGACGACGGCGACGACCGTGGAGAGCGGTTCGCGCTCTTCCTGCGTCAGCGAGGGATTGGCGAGCGCCAGCACGGCGAGCGCGATGGCGAGCGCGCGCAGCAGCGAGCCGCGGGTGCGCGAGACGAGGACGAGCAGCGCCACGGCACCGGCCAGAACGGCGGCGGCGATGAGCCAGGGCAGCGGGATGAGCGGATCGAAGGCCAAGCCGAGATTCATTGTCCGAGCCTCTCGAGCAGCGCGGGCACGTGCACCTGATCGGCCTTGTAGTTGCCGGTGAGGACGTACATCACGAGATTGGCGCCGGCGCGGAAAGCGAGCTCGCGCTGGCGCTGGCCGCCGCCGGAGACGGGCAGCATGGGCTGGCCGTCATCGTCGAGTGCCCAGGCGCCGGCGAGGTCGTTGGAGGTGATGACCACGGGCGAGACGCCGTCGCCGGCGCGGGCCGGGCGCTCCTCGCCCTCCGCGGCGGCCGGCAGGGCCTCCACCCAGGTGGTTCCGCCGTTGAAGCGGCCGGGGAAGTCGCGCAGCAGGTAGAACGCCTTGGTGAGCACGTGATCGCGCGGCACCGGCTCCAGCTCGGGGACGTCGAGGCCGGAGAGGATGGTGCGCAGCGTGTCGTTGGCGGGCGTGCCGGCGCCGTTCGAGCCGGGCATCGTGGTCTCAGCGTCGCGCGTGTCGAAGATGATGGTGCCGCCCTGCTTCATGAAGGCATCGATGCGCGCCAGCGTCTCCTGGCTCGGCCGGGCGGCGCCGGGCACGATGGGCCAGTAGATGAGCGGGAAGAAGGAGAGCTCGTCGCGGGCGATGTCGACGCCCATCGGCTCGCCGGCCTCCAGCGCGGTGCGTTCGCCGAGGAAGGAGGTCAGCCCCTTCAGCCCGGCGCGGCTGACGGCGTCGGTCTCGGCGTCGCCGGTGACGACATAGGCGAGGCGGGTGGCGTTGGTGGCCTGGATGGCAAAGTCGGTCTGCGCCTGCGTCATCGGCTTGTCGGCCGGGGCGGCGGCGCTCGCGGGTGGCGTGGCCGGGGCCGCCGTCTGCGCGCCGGCCCGGTCGAGCGGCAGCGCCGCGGCGAGGCCGACGGCCAGCAGCAGGGCGGACGCGCTCGCGGCGCGGCGGGCGGTGAGGCGGGAGAAGCCGCCGGCGAGCAGGAACACGATCATGGCATCGACGAGCAGCAGGGCGAGCAGCGCCAGCAGCAGCGGGGCGCGCAGGTCGCGCGGCGTGACGTCGCGATAGGGCTCGACGCGGCCGAGGCCGGACAAGTCGAGCGCGGCGAGCCGGTCGCGCGGCAACAGGGCGTTGACCGCCACCAGCCCTTCCGGCGGGCCGTAGAAGCCCGGCGGATGGTCGGCGCTGGCCCGGCCGTTGAAGCCGACCGGGATCGCCTTGGCGGTGGGCATGGTGGGGCGGAAGGCGCCGAAGCCGTCCAGCAGGCGGCTCGGGGCGACGGTCTCGCCGGTGGTCGCGTTCGCGCCGCTCTGGTCGGCGGCGATCTCGGCCGCGCTGGCGCCGCCGAGCGCCACCACCCGGCGCAGCATGTCGACGAAGGCGCCGGAGATCGGCAGGTTCGACCAGGAGGTGTCGGCGGTGACGTGGAACAGCACCAGCGTGCCGGCGCCGCGCCGCTCCCCGGTGACGAGGGGCGTGCCGTCCGACAGCGTCGCCCAGGTGCGCGAGGCGAGTAGGCCGTCCGGCTCGGCGAGGACCTGCCGCTCGACGGTGACGTCGTTCGGCACGGCCACGTCGCGGAACGGCCCTTCGGCCGAGAAGCCGCCCAGCGACTGCGGCTGCTCCCAGGAGAGCGAACCGCCGAGCACGCGCCCGCCCCGTCGCAGCGTGACCGGCACGAGGTCGTCCGAACCATTGGCGAGGCGCGGGCCGGCGAAGCGGATGAGAACGCCGCCGCCCTCGATCCAGCGGGTGAGGCGTTCATGCGTCTCCGGCGGCAGCGTGCCGATGTCGGAGAGGATGATGACGGGGAGCTTCTGCTCGATGAAGCGGTCCACCGCCTCGCTGGTGCCGGCACCGTCCGCGGTGCGGATGTCGGCGAAGGGGCCGAGCGCGCGGGTGAGATAATAGGACGGGGCGAGCAGCGGCTGGCGCTGGTCCGCCGTGGCGCCGGAGACGACGCCGACCGTGCGCCGGCGCCAGCGCTTGTCGAGCAGCTGGACGGCGCCGGCGGATTCCTCGTCGACGATTTCGAGGCGGGCGACCTCGTTGCGGATCTCCACCGGCAGGTCGAAGCGGGCTTCGGTCTCCTTCGCGCCGGGCTCGAAGCCGAAGGGCGCATCGCCGAGAGGCAGGCCGCGCAGGTCGAGCGCGCGCACCGTGCCGGAGCGGGCGAGCGTGTCGCGGTCGGCCCGCACCACCTTCACCGTGAGCGCATCGACGGCGTTGTCGGCGGCGGTGAGCGCCAGCGGTTCGGCGACGCCGGAGACCAATGTGGTGAGCGGACGGTCGCCGACCGCGCTCGCGATGTCGGCTGGCACGCCGGCGACGCCCTCCAAGGCCACGCCGTCCGAGAGATAGACGACGGAGGCTTCCGGTGCGGCGGCCAGCGCCTTGCGCAGGCTGGCGAGTGCCGGGGCCCGGTCCGGCATGTGCGGCACCGGCGCGAGGGTGCGCAGGCGCTCGCGCGCCTCGTTCGGCGCCATCACGCGCGGCTCCAGCGGCGGCTCGCCGGTGGGAACGAGGATGATGCCGCGCCCTTCGAGATCGGCATCGGCCACCACGCCCTCGGCGCTGGCACGGCGGGCCGACCAGGTGGCGGCGGCCGGCCAGCCGGAATCGATGAGCAGCACGACCGGGCCGGAGGAGGCCGGGCCGGCGACCGGCGGGTTCCAGATCGGGCCGGCGGCGGCGAAGATGATGATCGCGGCGAGCAGCAGGCGCAGCGCGGTGAGCCACCAGGGCGTGCGCGCCGGGGTCTCCTCCTTGGGCGGGATGTCGAGGAGGAGGCGCGTGGGGGCGAAGGAGACGCGGCGCGGGCGCGGCGGCACCAGCCGCAGCAGGAACCACAGCAGCGGCAGGCCGGCGAGGGCGGCCAGCAGCAGCGGCGTGGTGAAGGCGAGGGGCAGGCCGAGGAAACCCGTCATGCGGCGTGCCCCGATTCATCGCGTCCCGTCTCGTGCGTGCCCTCGTTCGGCGGCACGGCGCCGTGGCCGCCGCTCATGCGGGCATGCAGGGCCAGCAGCAGCTCACTGGCGGGACGGTCGGTGCGGTGGATGAGGAAGCTCCAGGTACGGCGCTCGGCCTCGCGGCGGATGGTGGCGCGGTGGGTGGCGACGCGGGCGACGTATTCCTCGCGCACCGTCTCGGCGCGGCCGATGGTCAGCGTGGTGCCGCTCTCGGGCTCGCGGAATTCGACGCGACCGGAGAAGGGGAAGGTCTCCTCCGCCGGATCGCAGATCTGCACGACATGGCCGTGCGCGCCGGAGGCGGAAAGGCCGGCGAGGCTGGCGACGATCTCGCGCGTCGGGCTCCACAGATCGCTCAGCAGCACCACCTCGGCGAGGGGCGAGGGCGAGAAGGCCGGGGGCAGGCTCGACGGCAGGCTGGGCGCGTGGACCAGCGCCTCGGCCATCTTCTCGACGATGCGGCGCGAGGCGGACGGGCGCATGACCCCGGGAATGCCGACGCGCTCGCCGCCGCGCACCAGCAGCTCCGCGAGGGCGAAGGCGACGATGAGGGCGCGGTCACGCTTGGTTTCCCAGACGAGCGGCGAGGCGAAGACCATGGAGGAGGACAGGTCCGGCCAGATCCACACCGTGTGGGCGGCTTCCCATTCCCGCTCGCGCACATAGAGATGGTCGTCGCGGGCCGAGCGGCGCCAGTCGACGCGGGCGGAAGGCTCGCCGTCCATGAAGCGCCGGTACTGCCAGAAGTTCTCGCCGGTGCCGGCGCGGCGGCGCCCGTGCAGGCCGTGATAGACGCTGGCCGCGATCCGGCGCGCCTCCAGCACGAGACGGGGCATGGCGGCCACCAGGCCCGCCGCGTCCTGCGCTGCGCTTCGCACGGCTGTATCGGCGTCGAACTCCACCCGATCAGGTCCTCGTCACGTCGTCCCGCTGTGCCGGCTCCGGGCCGTCCCAGAAGGCAATGCAATCCTCCAGCCACACGGCTGGAATGAAGGCCGGGCTGATATGGGATCAGCCGATACGCTTGGCCAGCTTGGCGATGATGCCGGGCACGGTCTCGCCATCCGCGCGGGCCGCGAAGGTGAGCGCCATGCGGTGCTTGAGGATCGGCTCGGCCAGCGCCACCACGTCGTCGATCGAGGGCGCATAGCGTCCGTCGAGCAGCGCGCGGGCACGCACGGCGAGCATCAGGGACTGCGAGGCGCGCGGGCCGGGACCCCAGGCGATGAACTTGCCGAGTTCGCCGGCGTCCGGGCCCGGACGGGCCGAGCGCACGAGGTTGAGGATGGCCTCGACCACGGATTCGCCGACGGGAAGGCGGCGCACCAGCCGCTGGGCGGCGGTGAGCTCCTCGGCGGTCATCACCGCGCGAGGCTTGGTCTCCTCGGCGCTGGTGGTGTCGAACAGGATCTTCCGCTCGGCGTCGCGGTCGGGATAGTCGACGTCGATTTCCATGATGAAGCGGTCGAGCTGGGCTTCGGGCAGCGGATAGGTGCCTTCCTGTTCCAGTGGGTTCTGTGTGGCCAGCACATGGAAGGGCTTGGGCAGGTCGTGGCGCACGCCGGCGACTGTCACATGGCCTTCCTGCATGGATTGCAGCAGCGCCGACTGGGTGCGCGGGGAGGCGCGGTTGATCTCGTCCGCCATGAGAAGCTGGGCGAAGACCGGGCCGGGAATGAAGCGGAAGGAACGGCGCCCACCCGCGCTCTCCTCCAGCACCTCGGCGCCGAGGATGTCGGAGGGCATCAGGTCCGGGGTGAACTGCACGCGGCGGGCGTCGAGGCCGAGCACCACGCCGAGCGTTTCCACCAGCTTGGTCTTGGCGAGGCCGGGCACGCCGACCAGCAGGCCATGGCCGCCAGAGAGGATGGTGATCAGGGTGCGCTCGACCACGGCCTCCTGGCCGAAGATCACCGCGCCGATGCCGGCGCGGGCGGCACGCACATTGGCCGCGGTCGATTCCGCCGAGCGGATGATCATGTCGTCGAGGGATTCGAAATTCTCGCCGGTGGCAGACGTCATGCCGTTCTCCTGCAATCCCCGAGTTCCGTAGGCGGGCGACCCGTATTCAACGCCCCGTCGTCGTGATCCCTGCCGGCTATGGTGCGCTGCGATATCGATCGTTGCAATGCACGCACTCCCGTACCGTCTGAGGCTGGACCGGGAGGGCCGACGCAGGCTTTCGTAAGGGCGAGCTTACGCTATCTTGGAACCGCGTCGACTATCGGGCGGGGGATCACGACTGCGCGATTGCGTATGTGTGACACGGATTTTGTCATGAATTCAGAGACTTCCGGCCGATTTGACGAATTGATGCGCGCGGTCGGAAACGGTGTGAAACGGGCGCTGCCGCCGATCGAGCGCTGGAATCCGCCCGATTGTGGCGAAATCGACATCGCCATCGACCGCGAGGGCGTGTGGCACCACGAGGGCCGCCCGATCCCCCGGCCGGCGCTGGTGCGCCTGTTCGCCTCGGTGCTCACGCGCGAGGGCGAGCGCTACGTGCTGGTCACGCCGGTGGAGAAGCTGGGCATCCGAGTGGAGGATGCGCCTTTCCTCGCCGTCGACATGGCGGCGGAGGAGGGGGAGGGTGGGCCGCGCCTTGTCTTCCGCACCAATCTCGACGATCTCGTGCCGCTGGACGCCGAGCATCCGCTGCGCATCGAGACGCGGGCGGACGGCGAGCCGCGTCCCTATATATATGTGCGTCGCGGCCTGTGGGCGCGGCTGACCCGCGCGGTATTCCTCGACCTCGCCGAGCGGGCCGAGGAAAGGGAGGTCGAGGGGCGCGCCGTGTTCGGCGTCGCTTCGGGCGGGGCATTCTTTCCGCTCGCCGCCGCCGAGACCGTGAAAGAGAGCCGATGACCGCCGTGCCGCAACCCGCCCCTTCTCCCGAATCGGCCATGCCTCTCACGCTCGACGATTTCCTCGCCCGGGCGCGAACCCGGCTGCTTCACGAGCCGGACCTGACCGGTGAGGCGCCGCGCGGCGACCATGAGCTGACGCCGGAATTCCGCGCGATGGTCGACGCGATGCCGGTGCGCGGCGCGGCGGTGCTGGTGCCGGTGGTGGCGCGCGAGCGGCCGAGCGTGCTGCTCACGCTGCGCTCCCCGCATCTGCCGAGCCATGCGGGGCAGATCGCCTTTCCCGGCGGCAAGATCGATCCGACCGATGCCGGCCCGCTGGACGCGGCGCTGCGCGAGGCGGAGGAGGAGGTGGGGCTGGCGCGCGAGCTGGTCTCGCCCGTCGGCTATCTCGACGCCTATCTCTCGCGCACCGGCTACCGCATCGTGCCGGTCGTCGGCATCGTGAAGCCGGAATTCGGCCTCACCCTCAATCCCGGCGAGGTGGACGAGGCCTTCGAGGTGCCGCTCGACTTCCTCATGAGCCCGGATAACCACCGGCAGGAGAGCCGGGAATGGCTGGGGCTGATGCGCACCTTCCACGCCATGACCTATGAGAAGCGCCGTATCTGGGGCATCACCGCCGGCATCCTGCGCAGCCTCTATGAGCGGGTGTACGCCTGATGGCCCGCATCCTCGCCGAGATCGCGCTGTTCCTGCTGCCCTTCGCCGCCTTCGCGCTGTATCTGCGCTATGGCCGCAAGGTGGATTCCTTCCTCGCCGGCTGGTCGCTGCGGGCGCTGATCGGTTGCGCCGTAGTGGCGGTGCTGCTGGTGGCGGCGAGCCTCTATTTCATCGAGGCGACGGGGCGCGGGCCGACCACCGGCCGCTATGTGCCGCCGAGCTGGCAGGACGGGGTGCTGGTGCCGGGGCATATCGAATGAACCCGCTTCTGGAGGGGCGGCCGGGGCTCGCCCGCGTGCTCGACGCGCTCGACCACGACGGCGAGGAGGCGCGGATCGTCGGTGGCGCGGTGCGCGACTGGCTGACCGGGCGCGGGGTGCGCTCCGACGTCGACATCGCCACCACCGCTCTGCCGGAAGAGGTGACGCGCCGGGCCGTGGCGGCGGGGCTGAAGCCGGTGCCGACCGGCATCGAGCACGGCACGGTGACGGTGATCGCGGAGGGCGAACCCTACGAGGTGACGACGCTGCGCGAGGATGTGGAGACCGACGGGCGCCGGGCGCGCGTGGTCTTCGGCCGGAGCTGGGCGCACGACGCCGGGCGGCGCGACTTCACCATGAACGCGCTCTACCTCACCCGCGCCGGCGAGCTTGTCGACCTCGTGGACGGGGCGGCCGACGCCAAGGCGGGGCGGGTGCGCTTCATCGGCGATCCCGACGTGCGCATCCGCGAGGATTATCTGCGCATCCTGCGGCTGTTCCGCTTCCATGCCGCCTACGGCCAGGGGCCGCTCGACGCGGCGGCGCTGGCGGCAGCGGTGCGCAACCGGGACGGGCTCGGCCGGCTCTCGCGCGAGCGGGTGCGGGCGGAAATGATGAAGCTCATCGTCGCCCCGCGCGCGGCGGAGACGCTGGCGCAGATGGACGCCGCCGGCCTGCTCGCGCCGGTGCTCGGGCGGCCGGGGGACGTGGCGACCTTCTCCCGTCTCACCGAGGTCGAGACGGCGCTCGGCATGGCGCCGGACGCGGTGCGCCGGCTCGGCGCGCTGGCGGTGCGCGGCGAGGAGGACGCCGACGCGCTGCGCGAGGGGCTGCGGCTGTCCAATGCCGAGGCGGAGCGGCTTGCCGCGCTGGCCGGCCCCGCGCCGGCGCCGGCCATGTGCGAGAAGGGGCAGAAGGCGTTTCTCTACCGCATGGGGCGCGAGGCGTTTCAGGACCGCGCGCTGATCGCCTTCGCCCGCTCCGGCGCCGCGCTCGACGATGCGGGCTGGCGCGACCTCGCCATCCTTGCCGCCGGTTGGCCGCTGCCGGTCTTCCCGCTGAAGGCGGCGGATTTCATCGCGCGCGGGCGGACGCCGGGCCCCGCGCTCGGCGCCGCCCTGAAGCGGGCCGAGGAAGCGTGGATCGACGCGGGGTTTCCGATGGAGCCCGGCGCGTTGCAGGCCATCATCGGCGAGGCCATGGGCTAGCGCCTGCCGCCGTCGGATGCGCGGCCTCCTCTACGGCCACTTCACCACGGGCGGCATGGAGGAGAGGATGGAATCGACGTTCCCTCCCGTCTTCAGCCCGAACAGGGTGCCGCGGTCGTAGAGCAGGTTGAACTCGACATAACGGCCGCGGCGGATGAGCTGTTCCTCACGCTCGGCGTCGGTCCAGGGCTTGTCGAGATTGGCGCGCACGAGGCGCGGATAGATGTCGAGGAAGGCGAGGCCGACTGCCTTCGTGAAGTGGAAGTCGGCGTCGCGGTCGCCCGAATCCAGCCAGTCGTAGAAGATGCCGCCGATGCCGCGCGGTTCCTTGCGGTGGGGAAGGTAGAAATACTCGTCGCACCACGCCTTGTAGCGGGCATAGTCGACCTGAAGGCGGCCTTCGCAGGCGCCGCGCATGGCGGCGTGGAAGGCGACGGCGTCGGGGTCGTCCTGCGTGCGGCGGGCTTCCAGCACCGGGGTCAGGTCCGCGCCGCCGCCGAACCAGGCCTTGGTGGTGACGACGAAGCGCGTGTTCATGTGCACGGCCGGCACATGCGGGTTGGTCATGTGGGCGATGAGCGAGATGCCGGTGGCATGGAAGCGCGGGTCTTCCTCGGCGCCGGGAATCTGCTTGCGGAATTCCGGGGCGAACTCGCCATGGACCGTCGAGCAGTGGACGCCGACCTTCTCGAACAGCCTCCCGTGCATGATCGACATGATGCCGCCGCCGCCCGGGCCGCCGGTGTGGTCGGTGCGCTGCCACGGCGTGCGCACGAAACGGCCGGGCTCGCCGGGATAGAGAGACGCCGGCGCCTCGCGCTCCAGCGCCTCGAACGCGGCGCAGATGCGGTCGCGCAGTTCCTCGAACCAGCCGCGCGCGGCGGCCTTGCGGGCTTCGATGTCGGCGGGGAGAGCGGTCGTCATGGCGGGTTCTCGATCCTGCGTTGCCGATGGCGCGCCGTGCTTCTAGCCGCTCCGGCCGGTGGCCGGAAGTCCGGGATTCTCAGGACCCGTTACAGGACGTTCACACCACCTGGCCGGACAGCACGCCGATGGCGGCGGTCGCCGCCATGGCGAGAGCGCCCCAGAAGGTAACGCGGATGGCCGCCTTTCGTGCGTCGGCGCCGCCGGCTTTCGCGCCCGCCACGCCAAGAACGGCGAGGAAGACCAGCGAGGCGCCGGAGACGGCGACCGGCAGGCTGCCGGCGGGCGCGACCAGCACGGTGGCGAGGGGCAGGGCGGCGCCGATGGCGAAGCTCGCCGCCGAGGCCAGCGCCGCCTGCACCGGGCGGGCGGTGGTGATCTCGGTGATGCCGAGTTCGTCGCGCGCATGGGTTTCCAGCGCGTTCTTCGCCATCAGCTGGCGGGCGACCTCGCTGGCCAGGGCGGGATCGAGACCGCGCTCCTCGTAGATCTGCGCCAGTTCCTCATGCTCGAAGGCGGGATCCGCGGCGAGTTCGGCGGTCTCGCGGGCGAGGTCGGCGCGCTCGGTGTCCGCCTGCGAGGAGACCGAGACATATTCGCCCGCCGCCATCGACATGGCGCCGGCGACCAGCCCGGCGATGCCGGCCAGCAGCACTGCACTCCGGTCGGCATTCGCCGCCGCGACGCCGACGATCAGGCTCGCCGTGGACAGGATGCCGTCATTGGCGCCGAGCACGGCGGCGCGCAGCCAGCCGGCGCGGCCGACGAAATGGTTTTCGGCATGGCGTGGCCGCATCGAAATTCTCCCTAGATTCCGTGCTGTCCTGACACACTGGCGCCGCAACGTCGGGGCACAAGCGCAGGTATCATGATCTCACGCATCTTCGCCTCCTTCGAGAAGCTCGTCGATCCGTTCCGGCCCGTACCCATAACGCGGCCGCCGGAAGGACTCATGACGTTCTACTGGCACTTCGTGCGGCAGAGCGGCTGGGTCTTCCTGGCGGCGCTGGGCGCCGCCTTCATCGTCGCCATCGTCGAGGTGTCGCTGTTCCGCTATATCGGGCAGATCGTCGATCTGCTGCAATCCTCCAGCCCGGTGTCGATCTTCGCAGATCATGGCGGCCTGCTGCTGTGGATGGCCTTCGTCGTGGTGATCGCGCGCCCGGCCTCGCAGGCGCTGCACGACCTGCTGGTGCGCCAGTCCATCACCGCCAATTTCGGCAGCCTGATCCGCTGGCAGTCCTATCGCTGGGTGGTGCGGCAGTCGCTCGGCTATTTCCAGAGCGATTTCGCCGGGCGCATCGCCACGCGCGTGCTGCAGGCCGGGCCGGCGCTGCGCGGCTCCGTGGTCGAGGTGATCGACGCGCTCTGGTACGTCACCGTCTATGCGGTGAGCGCGGTGGTGCTGTTCGCGGAGGCGGACTGGCGGCTCGCGGTGCCGATCGTGGCGTGGATCGTGTTCTACATCTTCGCGCTGACGCGCTTCGTGCCGACCGTGCGGCTGCTCTCCAAGAAGACCTCCGAGAGCAACTCCATGCTCTCCGGCCGCGTGGTCGACAGCTACACCAACATGATGACGGTGAAGCTGTTCGCCCATGGCGACCGCGAGGATTCCTTCGTCGGCGAGGCGATGGCGCAGCACAATGCTGACTTCAAGGAGCAGCAGCGCCAGATCACCCGCATGGCGCTGACCGTGAGCATGCTGAACAGCCTGATGCTCGGCGGCGTCGGCGGGCTTGGCATCTGGCTGTGGTCGATCGAGGCGATCAATCTGGGCGCCATCGCGCTCTCCACCGGCCTCGCCATCCGCATCACCAACATGTCCGGCTGGATCATGTGGGTGGTGACGGGCGTGTTCGAGAACGTCGGCACGGTGCAGGAGGCGATCCTCACCATCGCGCGCCCGCACACCGTGACCGACCGCCCGAACGCTCCGGCGCTGAGCGTGCGGCAGGGCGAGATCCGCTTCCACGATGTCAGCTTCCACTACGGGCGCGGCTCGGGGGTGATCGATCACCTGAACCTCACCATCCGGCCGGGCGAGCGGGTGGGCCTCGTCGGCCCCTCGGGCGCGGGCAAGTCGACGCTGATGAGCCTGCTGCTGCGCTTCTACGACCCCGAGGGCGGGCGCGTGCTGATCGACGGGCAGGACGTCTCCACCGTGGCGCAGGAGACGCTGCGCGCGAAGATCGGCGTCGTCACGCAGGACACCTCGCTGATGCACCGTTCGGTGCGCGACAACATCCGCTACGGCCAGCCCGACGCCGACGAGGCGGCGATCTGGGAGGCGGCGCGGCGCGCCCACGCCACCGATTTCATCGCCACGCTGACCGACCCGCAGGGCCGCGTCGGGCTGGAGGCGCATGTCGGCGAGCGCGGTGTGAAGCTCTCCGGCGGCCAGCGCCAACGCATCGCCATCGCCCGCGTGCTGCTGAAGGACGCGCCGATCCTGGTGCTGGACGAGGCCACCTCGGCGCTCGATTCGGAGGTCGAGGCGGCGATCCAGGCCAATCTCGACACGCTGATGACCGGCAAGACGGTGATCGCCATCGCCCATCGCCTCTCCACCATCGCCCGCATGGACCGGCTGGTGGTGATGGAGCACGGGCGGGTCGTGGAGAGCGGCACCCACGCCGAGCTGGTCGCCAAGGGCGGGCTCTACGCCCGGCTGTGGCACCGCCAGTCCGGCGGCTTCATCGACGCCGACGAACCGGCGGCGGCGGAGTAGAGATCAGGCGAACCCGCCCGTCTGCCGCAGGGCCTCGCCGAGAATCATCGCGCCGGCGAGGGCGACGTTGAGGGAGCGCGTTCCTTCCGCGAGGGGGATGACGATTCGCGCGTCCGCCGATCCGTGCACCGCCTCGGGAACGCCGGCGCTCTCGCGGCCGAGCAGCAGTATGTCCTCCGGAGCGAAGGCGAAGCGGGTATAGGGGCTGGCGCCGCGCGTGGTGCAGAGGACCAGCCGGCGGCCTTCCTCCCGGCGCCAGGCCTCGAAGGCGGCGAAGCTCGCGTGGCGCGTGATCGCGGCCCGGTCGAGATAATCCATGCCGGCGCGCCGGAAGCCGGCGTCGCCGACCGGGAAGCCGGCCGGCTCGATGATGTGCAGGCCGACGCCGAGGCAGGCGCTGGCGCGCGCCAGCGTGCCCGCGTTCTGCGCGATGTCCGGCTCGTAGAGCGCGAGCGCCAGGGGCATCCGATCCGTTCCTCGTCCGGGGCTTCGATCCTTCCCTAGCCGATGGGCGCGCCGGCGGCGACCGGAGCCGCATGCCGGGGAGGTGGACAGCCGGGGGCAGGACGGACTGCCGCACTGCGTTCATCTGGACAAGGGACGGTTCGAATGCAATTAGAGGCACTCGAAGGTAGGGTCGACCGCGGCCTTGCGTTCGCACGCCTGTTTCGCGCGGGGCGCTCGAATTTCGGGCCGACGCAGGCGTGTCGGGGCAGCGGTCAGGGCATGAGGGGAAAGGAAACCATCGTGGCATCAACCGAGACGGCGGGAACCACGCGCCGCGACTTCCTCTATCTGGCGACCGGAGCCATGGGCGGCATAGGTGCCGCGGCGCTGGTCTGGCCCTTCGTTTCCCAGCTTCAGCCCGACGCGTCGGTGCTCGCGCTGTCGTCGACCGAGGTGGATCTGTCGCAGGTCGCCGAGGGTCAGATGATCACGGTGAAGTGGCGCGGCAAGCCGGTCTTCGTGTGGAACCGCACCCCCGACGACATCGCCAAGTCGAAGGCGACCGAGATTTCGGTCCTGCTCGATCCGGTGGCGCGCAACGCCAATCTGCCGCTTGACGCGCTGGCGACCGACGAGAACCGCGCCGCCGAAGGCGAGGGCCACGAGAAGTGGCTGGTGGTCATCGGCATCTGCACGCATCTGGGCTGCGTGCCGATCGGCCACATGGGCGAATATGACGGCTGGTTCTGCCCCTGCCACGGCTCTGAATACGATTCGGCCGGCCGCGTGCGCCGTGGACCGGCGCCGGAAAACCTGGCGATCCCGCCCTACCATTTCGTGTCCGACACGAAGATCTCCATCGGCTGACCGGCGTTCAGGGATACTGACAGATGAGCGGACACTCCACGTTCGAGCCGAAGAATCCGGCGCTCAAGTGGTTCGAGAGCCGGCTGCCGCTGGTCGGCCTGATCCATTCCTCCTTCGTCGCTTACCCGACGCCGCGCAACCTGAACTACTGGTGGACCTTCGGCGGCATCCTGTCGCTGATGCTGGTCTGCCAGATCGTGTCGGGCGTGGTGCTGGTCATGCACTACACGCCGCATGTGACGCTGGCGTTCGACTCGGTCGAGCACATCATGCGTGACGTCAGCTGGGGCTGGCTGATCCGCTACATCCACGCCAACGGCGCCTCGATGTTCTTCATCGCGGTGTACATCCACATGTTCCGCGGCCTCTATTACGGGTCCTACAAGGCCCCGCGCGAGGTGCTGTGGATCCTCGGCTGCATCATCTACCTGCTGATGATGGCCACCGCCTTCATGGGCTACGTGCTGCCGTGGGGCCAGATGAGCTTCTGGGGCGCCACCGTCATCACCAACCTGTTCTCGGCCTTCCCGGTGGTCGGCCCGACCATCGTCGAGTGGCTGTGGGGCGGCTTCGCGGTCGACAACCCGACGCTCAACCGCTTCTTCTCGCTGCACTACCTGCTGCCCTTCATGATCGCGGGCGTCGTCGTCCTGCACGTCTGGGCGCTGCACGTCGTCGGCCAGAACAACCCGACCGGCGTCGAACCGAAGAGTGAGAAGGACACCGTGCCCTTCACGCCCTACGCGACCATCAAGGACGGGTTCGGGATGGTGTGCTTCCTGATCTTCTTCGCGTGGTTCCTGTTCTACATCCCGAACTATCTCGGCCACGCCGACAACTACATCCCGGCCAACCCGCTGGTGACGCCGGCCCACATCGTGCCCGAATGGTACTACCTGCCGTTCTACGCGATGCTGCGCGCGGTGCCGGACAAGCTCGGCGGCGTGCTGACGATGTTCGGCGCGATCATCGTGCTGTTCTTCGTGCCGTGGCTCGACACCTCCAAGGTGCGCTCGGCGGCCTATCGCCCGCTCTACAAGCAGTTCTTCTGGATCTGGGTGGCGGTGTGCATCGGCCTCGGCTGGCTCGGTTCCAAGCCGGCGGAGGGCGGTTACGTGATCGCCGGCCGTATCCTGACGATCTACTACTTCGCGCACTTCCTGATCATCCTTCCGCTGCTCGGCCTGTTCGAGAAGCCGAAGGCCATCCCGGCCTCCATCACCGAGGCCGTGCTGGGCAAGAACAAGGGCGCGGCTCCCGCCTCCGCGGGCGTCTCGGCGCCGCAGACCAAGGGTTGAGCGGAACATCATGAGCAACACCATGTCCTTCCGTTCCTCCCTTCTCCGTCCGCTCGCCGTGGCCTCGCTGGTCATCGGGCTCGCCGTCCCGGCGCTCGCCGCCGAGGGCGCCCCCAAGCCCTCGCGCGAGGACTGGAGCTTCGCCGGCCCGTTCGGCAAGTTCGACCGGGCGCAGGTCCAGCGCGGCTTCCAGGTGTTCAAGGAAGTCTGCGCCTCCTGCCACTCCGCGCACCTGTTGGCGTTCCGCAACCTCGCCCAGCCGGGCGGACCGGAATTCAGCGAGGCGCAGGTCAAGGCCGTGGCCGAGGGCTATCAGGTCCAGGACGGGCCGAACGACGCCGGCGACATGTTCGACCGTCCCGGCCGCCTGTCGGACCGCTGGCCCTCGCCCTTCCCGAACGAGCAGGCGGCGCGCGCCTCGAACGGCGGCGCTTTCCCGCCGGACTTCTCGACGCTGGCCAAGGCGCGCACCTATGAGGTGGGCTTCCCCGGCTTCCTGATCGACATCGTGCGCCAGTATCAGGAGCAGGGGCCGGACTACATCCACGCCCTGCTGAACGGCTACAAGGAGCCGCCGGAGGGCTTCAACCTGCCGGAAGGCGCGCATTACAACGCGTTCTTCCCCGGCCACGCCATCAAGATGCCGCAGCCGATCTCGGACGATCAGGTGACCTACACCGACGGTACGCCGCAGACGGTCGACCAGTATTCGCGCGACGTCACCGCCTTCATGATGTGGCTCGCCGAGCCGCACCTCGAGACGCGCAAGCGCGTCGGCTTCCAGGTGATGATCTTCCTGATCATCTTCGCGGGCTTGCTCTACTTCACCAAGAAGAAGGTGTGGAAGAGCGTCGAGCACTGAGCGCGACGGCTTCGATCGACGAACCGCGAAGGGCCCCGTGAGGGGCCCTTTTCGTTTGGGGGGCCGAGGGCGTTCCCTCCCTCACGCCTCCAGCCGCTCGACGAAGATGCAGTTGGTCAGCTCGAAGACCAGCGTGCCGGCCGGGTCGAGGCCGGTTTCGTGGGTGAAGACGAGCCCCCATTCCGGGCGGCTGGCGCTGCCTTTCTTGGCCGTCACCTCGCTCTCGAAGGTGAGGGTGTCGCCGGCGCGGACCGGGCGCAGCCAGCGCAGGTTCCTGAAGCCGGGAGAGGGGCCTATGCGCGGCACCTTCTTCCCCTCGCGCCGGAGCGTCTCGTGCAGGTGCGCGCAGGCTTGGGCGCGCAGCTTGGCGGCGATGGCGACCGTCTGCCAGCCCGAGGCCACGAGGCTGCCGAAGGGCGTGCGGGCGCCCGCCAGGGGGTCGAGATGGAAGGGCTGCGGATCCCAGGCGCGCGCGAAGGCGACGATCTCCGCCTCGGTGAATGTGTGCGAGCCCAGTCGCGTGATCTCGCCGATCTCGATGTCCTCGAAGAACAGCATGGCGCGCCCTCAGATCGGCCGGAAGCCGGGATTGCGCCGGCCGAACATGACGGTCCCGACGAGGTCCATCATGACGTTGCCGTCCGTATCCAGCAGCTCGAAGCGGAATTTCACGAGGCCGGTCTCCGGCCGGCTTTTCGAGGAGCGCGTCTCCAGCACCTCGCGGCGCAGGCTCAGCACGGTGCCGGGGTGCACGGGGCGCAGGAAGCGCACCTCGTCCACGCCGGGCGAGCCGAGGCCGTCGCTGTTGAGCAGGAAGCCGTCGTCGGCCAGCCGCATCAGGATGCAGCACAAATGCCAGCCGGAGGCGGAGAGGCCGCCGAGCCGGGTCGCCTCGGCGGCGGCATCGTCCAGATGGATCGGCAGCGGATCGTACTCGCGGGCGAAGGCTATGATCTCCTCGCGCCCGACCACATAGCGGCCGCAGCTCGCCACATGGCCTTCCTGAAAGTCCTCCCAGAACCACATGCACGCTCACCCCGGCCTGCGGCGGCCTGCCGGCTGCCCGTCCGCCTGCTTGTTTCAGGCAGAATGACAGGCGACGTTTCCCCGGCGGTCAAGCCCTGGCGGGCCGATGCCGCGGCGAGAGGGGGGCTTCGAGGGGTGAATCCGGAGGGCCAGCCCCTCTCATGGGAGCGGGCGGACGGCAGGTTCGCCCGTGTCCGCCCGTGTCTTCAGTTGGCGAAGCGGAAGTGCAGCACGTCGCCGTCGGCGACGATGTATTCCTTGCCTTCCAGCCGCAGCCGGCCGGCATCGCGCGCGCCGGCCTCGCCCTTGCCCTTGACGTAGTCGTCGAAGGCGATGGTCTCGGCGCGGATGAAGCCCTTCTCGAAATCGGTATGGATGACGCCCGCCGCGCCCGGCGCCTTGGTGCCGGCGGTGATGGTCCAGGCGCGGGCTTCCTTCGGGCCGACGGTGAAGTAGGTCACGAGCTTCAGCAGCTCGTAGCCGGCGCGGATGACGCGGTTGAGGCCGGGCTCGTCGAGATCGATGGCCTCAAGATATTCCTTCTGCTCCTCGGGGGGCAGCACGGCGATCTCGCTCTCGATCTTGGCGGAGACGACGACCGCCTTGGCGCCTTCCTTCGCCGCCTGCTCGAAGACCTGCGCGGAAAGGGCGTTGCCGTCCTTGGCCGAGGCCTCCTCGACGTTGCAGACATAGAGCACCGGCTTGGAGGAGAGCAGGCCGAGCATGCGGAAGGGCTTCTCCTCCTCGGGCTTCACCTCGACGAGGCGGGCAGGCTTGCCCTCGCGCAGCAGCACCAGCGAGCGGCTGATGAGGTCGAACAGCTCCTTTGATTCCTTGTCACCGCCCTTTGCCTTCTTCTCCAGCGCCGGGGCGCGCTTCTCGAGGCTTTCGAGATCGGCGAGCATCAGCTCGGTCTCGATGGTCTCGATGTCGGCGAGCGGGGCGATCTTGCCGTCGACATGGGTGATGTCGCCATCCTCGAAGCAGCGCACCACATGGGCGATGGCGTCGCATTCGCGGATGTTGGCGAGGAACTGGTTGCCGAGGCCCTCGCCCTTCGAGGCGCCGCGCACCAGGCCGGCGATGTCGACGAAGGTGAGGCGGGTCGGGATGATCTGCTGCGAGCCGGCGATCTGCGCCAGCGTCTCCAGCCGCGGATCGGGCACGGCGACGTCGCCGACATTCGGCTCGATGGTGCAGAACGGATAGTTCGCCGCCTGCGCCGCCGCCGTCTGCGTCAGCGCGTTGAAGAGGGTCGACTTGCCGACGTTCGGCAGGCCGACGATGCCGCATTTGAAGCCCATGGTGCGATGCTCGGTCGAGAAGGGATGGTTGCCGCCGTGGTTAGGCAAGACGGCGGGCGAGTGCAAGCGTGAACGGCTGGGATCAGCCGGGGCGGCTGGCGGGGGACTTGTTGCCGGCGGGCTTCTCCGGCGCGCCGAAGCCCTGCGCCTCCATGAAGAGGTGCAGCCGGTTCTGGAACTCGTCGAGCCGGTGGGCGGCGAGGAGGCCGGCGAGATCGGCGCAACCGTCGCACACCGCATCCACCCAGCCGCGCTCGGCCTTGGCGAAGTCGCTGAGCACGTAGTTGTGCACCAGCGCCTTGTCGCCGGGATGGCCGATGCCGAGGCGGATGCGGGCGTAGTCGTTGCCGCAATGGGCGGTGATGGAGCGCAGGCCGTTGTGCCCGGCATTGCCGCCGCCGACCTTGTAGCGGACCTTGGCCGGGGGCAGGTCGAGCTCGTCATGGAAGACGAACACGTCGCGCAGCTCGATCTTGTAGAAGCGCTGCGCCTCGGCGACCGCTCGGCCGGATTCGTTCATGTAGGTCTCGGGCAGCAGGGCGAGCACCTTCACGCCCTCGATCTCGCCCTCGCAAGCCGCGCCCTGGAAGCGCCGGCGCCACGGCGAGAAACGATGCCGGCGGGCGATCGCGTCCACCGCCATGAAGCCGATATTGTGCCGGTTGCCGGCATATTTCGGCCCGGGATTGCCGAGCCCGGTGAAGAGCAACACCGCGCGTCTCCTCATCTGGCGCCACCATGGCGGGCGCCGAAACGGCAAGAGCCGGAAGCGGGCTTCCGGCTCTCATCGCAGGGCCGGCCGGGCGCCGGGGCGCCCGGCGCGGTCAGATGCCCGGCGCGATCAGGCTCGAAAGCCGACCGCGCCCGCAGAACATCACGCCTTGGGGGCTTCCGTCGCGGCGGCGGCAGCGGCGGTCGCGGCAGCCTCGTCGGCCTCCGCGTCCTTCAGACCCGACGGGGCGACGATGGTGGCGAGGGTGTCGTCACCATGGCCGGCCCAGGTCACGCCCGCCGGCAGCTTGATCGCCGAGAGGTGGATCGAGTCGCCGAAGCCGTACTTGGTCAGGTCGACCTCGATGGCTTCCGGAATGGCGTCCGCCGGAACGTTCAGCGAGACGGTGTGGCTGACGATGTTCAGCGTGCCGCCCTGCTTGAGCGCGGGGGCGGTCTCGGCGTTCAGGAAGTGCACGGGCACGTCGACCGAAAGGGTCGCGCCGACGGCGACGCGCAGGAAGTCGACATGCAGCGGGAAGTCCTTTACCGGGTCGAGCTGGTAGTCGCGCGGAATCACGCGGTGCTTCTGGCCATCGACGTCGACGCTGAACAGCGTGGTGAGGAAGTGGCCCGCATAGATGATCTTGTTGATCTCGATGTGGTCCAGAGTGATACCGACGGGCGCCTTGCCGTCGCCGTAGATGACGGCGGGCACGCGGCCGGCGCGGCGTTCTGCACGAGCGGCCCCCTTGCCGACCTTCGTGCGCGCCTGCGCCTTCAGTTCCTTGATGGCGGTCATGGCTTGTCCTTACATGGTTGCAAAAGGAGAAGGCCGCTCGCGCGGCCCGTTCCTTCAGGCTTGGTCCGGTTGTGGCCGCGGCGCGCCTCCAGGGGTGCGGAAAGGCCGGGGCCGGGCGGGCTCATAGCAGCAAAAGCCTTGCAGGGCAATGTTCGGCTGCGCGCCCGGCGCTCAGAACTTGCCGAGCACGCCGGCCTTGACGGTGCCGCTGGGGTCCGAATCCGGGCTGATCGAGCGCTGGAGTGAAATGAAGCGCTCATAGGAGCCGGAAGGCGCGCGCAGTTCCACGCCGGTGGTGACGGTCTGGCCGCTGTTCACCTCGACCGTGGCGCCGAGCTTCTCGTCACGGGCGCCGAGCGGCATATGATAGCTGCTGCCGACGGAGAGATTGTCGTAGAGCGAGGCGGAGCGGCCATCGGCGGAGGCGCCGAGGGTGCCGGTGCTGTAGACGCTCAGATTGTCCTGCTGGAGGCCGACCCGCCCCTTGATCTCGCCGCTGCCGCTGGTGGTGGTCTTGTTGAGCAGGCCCGATACCGGCGCGGTGGCGCTGGCCGAGGAGGAGACGGAGAGGCTCGCGGCGCCCTGCTTCACCTCGACATTGGTCGGCAGCTTGGCGCGCTTCGTCTCGGGCGCGGGGCCGGGCACGAGCCAGAGCGGCGGCTCGTCCTTCTCCTCGGCCTCCACCGGGCGACCGAGGCCGAGTTCAATCGAGTCCCACAGCGACGGCGCCACGGCCATCTCCGCATCGGGGTCGAAGGGTTCGACCTGCGCCGGCGGCTCGGCCGGCGCGCCCGTGGCGGGGGCTTCGTCGGCGGCGTGATGGGCGGCCTCGTAGGGCGAGGTGCCGGCCTCGTCCGTCTCTTCCGGTGGGGTGACGAGAACGGAGATGCCGCTCCACGGATTGGAGGCATAGCCGGGCAGCGAGCCGTTCGACTGGGCGACGGCCGGGACGGCGAGGGCGATGAAGGTGGCGCTGGCGATGAGCGCACGTGAGCGGCGCGTGGTCATGCGCGTCATGGCGTCGTCCGGTTCATACGTGAGCCGGTAGTCTGAGGCCGAACTGTGGAACGATGATGGCGCAGCGCACAAAAGTGCGGCTTGAGGTCGTCCGGAAAGGCATGGCCGCCATGCGAGGTCGGCGGGCGGGGCGCTCAGTCGAAGAGGCTGGAGACGCTTTCCTCGTGCGCCGTGCGGCCGATGGCTTCGGCGAGCAGGCTGGCGATGGAGACGACGCGGATGTTGCGCGCCACGCGCACCGCCTCGGTCGGCTGGATCGAGTCGGTGATCACCAGCTCCTTGAGGTTGGAGGCGGTGACGCGCGAAACCGCGCCGCCGGACAGCACGCCATGGGTGATGTAGGCGTGAACCTCGGTGGCGCCGCGCGCGAGCAGGGCATCGGCCGCATTCACCAGCGTGCCGCCGGAATCGATGATGTCGTCGACGAGGATGCAGCGGCGGCCCTCGACGTCGCCGATGACGTTCATCACCTCGCTCTCGCCCGGCCGCTCGCGGCGCTTGTCGACGATGGCGAGCTGGGCGTCGATGCGCTTGGCCAGCGCGCGGGCGCGCACCACGCCGCCGACGTCCGGCGAGACCACGGTGATGTTGGAGAGATCGAAGCGGGACTTGATGTCGGCGACCATCACCGGGGCGGAGAACAGGTTGTCGGTCGGGATGTCGAAGAAGCCCTGGATCTGCCCGGCATGCAGGTCGACGGTGAGCACGCGGTCGGCGCCGGCATGGGTGATGAGGTTGGCGACCAGCTTGGCGGAGATCGGCGTACGGCCGGAGGAGCGGCGGTCCTGCCTGGCATAGCCGAAATAGGGGATGACGGCGGTGATGCGGCGGGCGGAGGAGCGGCGCAGCGCATCGGTGATGATGAGCAGCTCCATCAGGTGGTCGTTGGTCGGGAAGGAGGTGGACTGGAGGACGAAGACGTCCTTGCCGCGCACGTTCTCCTGGATCTCGACGAAGATCTCCATGTCCGCGAAACGGCGGACCACCGCCTTGGTCATCGGCGTCTGGAGGTACGCTCCGATCGCCTCCGCCAGCGGCCGGTTTGCGTTGCCCGCGACGAGTTTGATCGAACCGTTCTTGTGAGACATTTCCGGCGCGCTCCCAGCCGTAATTCTTCCGCCCGACCGTCTTACAACCGTCGCGCAGCCCTGATAGGCGGGCCGGCCCGCGCTGTAAAGCGGCGAGACCGCGCGTGGAGCGCCTTGTCCCTATGCGTTGCCGTCAGGTCTCACCGGCAGCGGCTTACCGGCGCCAGGCTCAACCCACGGTCTCAGGGATGGGCGGCGAAGGTCAGCGCGTTGGCAGGGGCGCCGGTCGCTGGCGCCTCGGCCACGGCCTCGCCCGGTTCCTCCGCAGCGGCCGCATCGGCGACCGCCGGGCCGTCATCCTCGCGCACCGGCGGGGCGTCGGCGGGATCGGGCTGGCGCGCGGCGGCGGCCGGAGCGCTGCTCGGCGTGCCGCCGTTGAGGCGGGTGGCGATCTCGTCGATGCTCTGCGCAGCGATGCGCTGAAGCATGGCATCGTCGAGCTTGTTCCAGACGTCCTTGCCGGGCCCGACCTTCTCCACGCCAGAGATGCGCATGACGCGGTCGCGATCGGCGTCGAACACGTCCCAGGCCCAGTCGACCTCGCCCTTGCCGTTCTCGACGCTGGCGGCGAGGTAGCCGCGCACGCGATAGGCCGCCTGCCCCTCGCGCGAGACGATGGGCATCTGGCGGGCGGTGGCTTCGCTGGAGAGATTGGCGACGAGGCGGTCGAACACCGGCTCGGGCGGGCCGTCGATGGATTCGAAGGCGATGGCCTTGGTTCCGGCCGGAACCTTGGCGGCGACAGGCTTGGAAGAGGCGATGGAATTAGGAGTGGCGACGGAATTGGTCGCGACCGGCTTATTGCCGTCGGTCTGGCAGGCACCAAGGGCGAGGGCGGCGAGCAGGGCCGCGATCGTCGGCAGGTGCCGGCCCCGCGGGCGGCGAAGTCGCTCGGTCATAAGCACCCATCCCTGTGAGCCGGTCGCGGCGCGTATCTCCCCGAAGCGGAGTCGCGACCGTCGCCGACGGACGGGCAATGGTTAAGACCAATTAACGATTAGGTCCAGAGGGGGCGCCGTTCAGACTTCATTAGCGTTAACACGAAAAGGTTCGGCAAATGCCCCCGGCGCCGGGCGACGCCCGCCCGCCGATCTTGCGTCAGACGAGGGTGATCGCGGCGACCAGCCGGCCGTAGTCGGTCTCGTTGCGGTGGGTGGAGCGGCGGTAGCTGTAGAACCGCGCCTCGTCCGCATAGGTGTTCAGCCCGAGGTCGTCGATGGTGCCGACGCCGAGCCCGGCAAGGCGGGCGGCGATGTAGCCGGGCAGGTCGAACATCGCGTGGCCGGCCCGGGGCGAGGGCGCCAGAAAGCGGGCATTGACGGCATCCAGCGCGGTAAGGTTCTCCACGAATTCCGGCCCGACCTCGTAGCTCTCCTGCCGGATCAGCGGCCCGATGGCGGCGACGATGCGCGCGCGCCGGGCCCCGAGCTCCTCCATCCGGGCGAGAGTGCCCTCCAGCACGCCGCCGACCGCGCCCTTCCAGCCCGCATGGGCGGCACCGACGACGCGGGCCTCGGGATCGGCGAACAGCACCGGGCCGCAATCGGCGATGGAGACGGCGGCGGCGATGCCGGGCGTCGCGGTGGCGACGGCATCGGCCTTGGGGCGTTCGGCCCACGGCCGGTCGACGACCACGCAATCCGGCGAGTGGATCTGCCAGGCGGTGAGCAGGTGCCCGGCCGGCACGCCGAGCGCCCCGGCCATGCGGGCGCGGTTTTCCGCCACGCGCGCCGGGTCGTCGCGCGAGCCGGTGCCGCCGTTGAGCCCGGCATAGATGCCTTCCGAGACGCCGCCCTCGCGGGTGAAGAAGGCATGGCGGATGCCGGGAAGGGCCTTGAGCGCGGCAGATTCGACCTTCATGCGGGTGTCCTCGGAAATTCCTCGTCCGGCGCGAATCCGGCGATGCTGTCGAGTTCAGGATGCACCAGAGCGAGTGCCTTGAAGAGGGTGCCCATCTCCGCCGCGCCGGTTCCCGCGAGACGCGCGCGCGCCGCGTCGATGGTTGCGCGGGTGGAGGCGTCGGCGTCGCGCTTCAGCCGCTCGGCGCGGGCATCGAGGCCGAGCCGTTCCAGCAGCGCGCCCTGACCGATGGGCCCGAAGGCACGGGCGCCGGCCGCGGCAGCGGCGTGGGCGAGGGCGGCGAAGTCGACATGGGCGGTGAGGTCTGCCTCGCCGGGATGGGCGAGCACATCGTCATAGGCGTGGGCGCGCAGCGCCTGCAGCGTGTCTCCGAAGCCGCCGGCCGGCTCCCGCTCGCCGCGATGGCCGTAGTCGATGAAGAGCGCGGCGCCGCCGGTCGCCGCGAGGCGGGCGCCGAGCTTCTCCGCGATGGCGAGGCCGGCGGGGCAAATCTCCAGCAGTGCGCCGGACGGGGCCGCGCGCAGCCGCGCCTCGGCATGGGCGTCGAGCCGGGCGCCGGGACGCAGGCCGAAGACGAGCGCGCCATCCTCGCCCAGGCCCACCATCCGCTCGGCGATGCCTTCCGGCGTGCGGACGAACTGGCGGATCGGCAGGGCGTCGAAGAACTCGTTGGCGAGCAGGATGAGCGGGCCGGCAGGCAGCTCCTCGACTGAGCCAACCCATTCCGCGCTCTGGCCGTTCAGCTTCTCCGCCTGCTTGTCCCGCAGCCGCGGCGAGGCCTCCACCAGCACCACGTGCGCGGCCCGGAGGAAGCCGGGAACGACCCGCGCGGCGCGCAGCGCGTCCGCCATCATCGTGCCGCGGCCGGGGCCGAGCTCGGCGAGGACGAAGGAGGCGGGGGTGCCGAGGCGCATCCATGTGTCGGCCGCCCACAGGCCGAGCAGTTCGCCGAACATCTGGCTGATCTCCGGCGCGGTGACGAAATCACCGGCGGCGCCGAAGGGCTCATGCGTCGTGTAGTAGCCGAGCGTGGGATGGAACAGGCACTGCTCCATATAGTCGGCGACCGTCATCGGGCCGCCTTCCGCGATCCGCCGCGCTATGGCTTCGGCCAGCGGGGTCATGCGGGCGCCTTCATGCCGGAACGTCGGCGCCGAGCGCCGGGCGCCGGCGGGCGCGCAGCATCAGCCAGCTACCCAGTGCCAGCATCGGCAGCGAGAGCACCATGCCCATGGTGAGCCAGCCGCCATAGAGATAGCCGAGCTGGGCGTCGGGCTCGCGGAAGAACTCCACGAAGATGCGCGCGCAGCCATAGAGGAAGACGAACAGGCCGGCGACCATGCCCGGCCGTGCCAGCGCGCCGGCGCGTACGGCGAGCAGCAGGATGGTGAAGATCGCCACGCCTTCGAGACCGGCCTCGTAGAGCTGGCTGGGATGGCGCGGTTCCGGCCCGCCATGGGGAAAGACGAAAGCCCACGGCACGTCGGAGGCACGGCCCCAGAGCTCGCCATTGATGAAATTGGCGAGGCGGCCGAGGAACAGGCCGACCGGCACCACGGTCGCGGCGATGTCGAGCATCGAGACGAAGGGCAGCCCGCGCCGGCGGCAGAACAGGTACATGGCGAGGATGGAGCCGAGGAAGCCGCCATGGAAGGCCATGCCGCCATGCCAGAGGGTGAAGGCCTCGAACGGGTTCGCCGCGTAATAGGGCAGGTTGTAGAACAGCACGTAGCCGATGCGCCCGCCGAGGATGACGCCGAGCGCGATCCACACCACCGCGTCGTCGAATTCCTCCGGCAGGATCGGCGCGCGTCCGCCCCACAGCGCCGGGCTGGAACACAGCTTCTTGGCCATCCACCAGCCGAACAGCAGGCCGGCGATATAGGCGAGTGCGTACCAGCGGATCGCGAACGGCCCGAGTTCGATCAGTACCGGATCGATGCTGGGGAAGGGCAGGGCGAACAGCGGCGGGGCGAGCATGGGCATGGCGGATCGGGTGGTTTTGGGCGGGTGGCGGAACGGACGGCGGCGCGGCGCTGCTCTTGCCCGCCCGAGGTGACAGCATCAAGGCGGGTCACTCCTAGCGCCTTATGGTGTACCGACCGTTACCACCGCGCATGGCGACCTGCCGGAACTTGCCTGTTTGCCTGCCTCTTGCGCACCGCAGCACGCGGCCCCATTCTTCTCGCAAAGGCACGGCATTATACCGGCCCGGAGCTTTTCCCGTTCGAGACGCCGCCTGACCGGCCGGGAAACGTTCCAATTCGTTGAGTTTGGAGCCCTCTGCCCTCCGATGGCGTTCATCCGCGGAAAGGGGCCCCACGTCGGGAGATGACCATGACCCAGACCACCAGCCGAATCTTCGATGATTTCGCCCGGCTGATGAACGACGCCGCCGGCATGGCCACGGGCGTGCGCCGCGAGGCGGAGACCGTGATGCGCGCGCAGGCCGAGCGCCTTCTGCGCGAGCTCGACGTCGTGACCCGCGAGGAATTCGAGACGGTAAAGGAACTCGCCGCCGCCGCCCGCGAGGAGAACGAGCGGCTGGCCGCCCGCATCGCCGCGCTCGAGGCCAAGGAGTCCAAGCTCGAGGCGACGATCGATCCGCCGGATTCGCTGGGCTGATCTTTCCCGGACCGACACCCTGTGGACGCATCGCTTCCGCGCTTGCGGGGGTGGGGCGAATCCCCCGACAACTTTGTCATGAACCCGCCTTTTCCGCGGGTCCTGATCCAACGGTCGTAGTGAGGTACGGATTCAGCGCGATATAGTCGGAGAAACGGTGATTCGTTCGATTCTCGAACGGGTTGACGGATAAACCGCCGCGTTGATTGCGTTCGACCCCCTCCGCGTCCACCCTCGCGAGGTCGAGCATGACCTATACCGATTTCGAAACGGACAGCCGCCTCAATCCGCTCGATCTCGTCGAGCGCATGGCCGCGCTCAACGAATGGTCGTTCGAGCGTTCGGCCGAGGACGAGATCACCATCTCGCTGGAAGGCCGCTGGACCGACTGCCACGTTTCCTTCCAGTGGATGGACGAGGTGGAGGCACTGCATATCGCCTGCGCCTTCGACCTCAAGGTGCCGGAGAAACGCAAGACCGAGGTGCTGCGCCTGCTTTCGCTGATCAACGAGCAGATGTGGGTCGGCCATTTCGACCTCTGGTCGAAGGAAGGCGTGATCATGTTCCGCCATGCCCTACTGCTGGCCGGCGCGGAAGCGACCGACCGCCAGTGCGAGGTGCTGATGGAATGTGCCATCGAGGCGGTGGAACGCTACTTCCCCGCCTTCCAGTTCGTCGTCTGGGCCGGCAAGTCGGCCCGGGAGGCGATGGACGCCACGCTGTTCGAGACCGTCGGCGAGGCGTGAGCGGCGGGCGGCCGGGACGCCAATGCTTCCCGGCCGGCGTGTTTCGAGGCGGCCCGCCGGACGCTTCGGCAGGCCCGTAGGCACGGCGCCGGCCTATCCTTGATTCCCATTGCCAAAGGCGCCGGGGCCCGGCACAAGGCCGGGCATGACGGCGCGCCACGGGCGTCGCCGGGGCAGGAATGGGGATCGCGATCATGGCCATACTTTCCGATATTCCCGGCCGGGTGCTGCTCGTCGGCGCCGGCAAGATGGGCGGCGCCATGCTGGAGGGCTGGATCGGCCTCGGGCTCGATCCGGCACGTGCGGCGGTGATCGACCCCGGCCCGCCGCCCGAGGTCGCCGCCATGATCGAGGCGCGGGGCGTGGCCCTGAACCCGCTGAACGGCGGCGTTCCGGCCGTCATGCTGCTGGCGGTGAAGCCGCAGGTGGCGCCCGACGTGCTGGCGAAGGTCGCCCCGCTCGCCGGCCCCGGGACGCTGATCGTCTCGGTGATGGCCGGTCGCACGCTCGCCTTTCTCGAAGCCGCCTTCGCACCGGGCACCGCGGTGGTGCGCTCCATTCCCAACACGCCGGCGGCGATCGGGCGCGGCGTCACCGTCGCCGTACCGAACCCGGCGGTGACGCCGGAGCAGATGAGCATCGCCGATGCGCTGCTGCGCGCCACCGGCGGGGTGGAGTGGGTGGAGGACGAGGCGCTGATCGACGTCGCCACCGCCGTTTCCGGCTCCGGCCCGGCCTATGTGTTCCTGCTCGCCGAGGCGCTCGCCGCCGCCGGTGCGAAGGCGGGCCTGCCCGCCGACATGGCGGACCGGCTGGCGCGCGCGACCGTGGCGGGAGCGGGCGAGCTGATGGTGCAGACCGGCATCGACCCCGCACAGCTTCGCAAGAACGTGACCTCGCCGAACGGCACGACGGCGGCGGCGCTGGCCGTGCTGATGGACGAGGCGAAGGGCTTCGGCCCGCTGCTCGCCGAGGCGGTGGACGCGGCGGCGCGGCGCTCGCGCGAGCTTGCCGGCTGACGGAAGGCCGGATCTCCCGGAAAATTGCGCCGGCGAGGGCACGATTGCGCTGCCGCAAGGCAGGGGAGAGGGCGGTGTGGCCTTCTCCTCGCCGTCCTCGCGCCTTAAGTTGAAGGGGCGACGTTCAGGACAGGAGGTCACCATGGCACGCTCTCCCGGAACGAAGGCGACGCCTGCCGCCAAGGGGGCCGCCGACCCTCGCGCGGCCATTCTCGACAGTTTCCTGGCGCTGCTGGCGCAGAAGCCCTTCGAGCGGATCAGCCTCGGCGAGGTGGCGGACCGGGCGGGCCTTTCGCTCGCCGAGCTGCGCGCCTCCTTCGGCTCGACCTTCGACATGCTCGTCGGCTTCACCCGCGACACCGACCGGCAGGTGCTGGCGACGTCCGGCGACGACATGGACGGCGAGCCGGCGCGCGACCGGTTGTTCGATGTGCTGATGCGCCGGCTCGACGTGCTGGGTCCGCACAAGGCGGCGGTGCGCTCGCTGGCGGAATCGGCGCGGCGCAATCCCTTCTTCGCGCTGGCCCTGAACCGGCTCGCCGTGCGCTCGCAGCAATGGATGCTGGCGGCGGCGAAGATCGACACCGCCGGGTTGAAGGGGGCGGTGCGCGCGCAGGGGCTGGCGCTCGTCTTCGCCCGCGTGCTGCAGACCTATCTGCGCGACGACGATCCGGGCCTTGCCCGCACCATGGCGGCGCTGGATCGTGAACTCGCCCGGGGCGAGCGGGTGCTCGGGCTGGTGGAGGGCGCGGTGAGCCTCGCCACCTGCGGCCGGCGCGGCCGCGCACGCCACGGGGAAAAGAAGCATGCGCCGCCGGACGAGCCGGTGGCGGCGGGAGAGGGAATTTAGAGTGAGGAGCGTCCTTTGAGCCTTGCGCCGCTCGAACAGATTTCGATTGCCGATTTCCTCAAGGTGGACATCCGGGCCGGCACGATCATTCAGGCCGAGCCTTTCCCGGAGGCCCGCAAGCCAGCGGTCAAGCTGGTGATCGATTTCGGTCCGCATATCGGCTGCCGGAAATCCACGGCGCAGGTCACCGTGCACTATGCGCCGGAGGACCTCGTCGGCCGTCAGGTGGCGGCGGTGGTGAATTTCCCGCCGCGCCAGATCGGGCCGGCGATCTCCGAGGTGCTGACCCTCGGCTTCCCGGACGAGGACGGGGCGGTGGTACTGTTCCAGCCCGACCGCGAGGTGCCGAACGGCGCGCGGCTGTTCTGAGTGGCGGTATCCCGGACAAGCTGCACGACGTGCGGCGCCGATCCTAGATTTAGGAGAAACGCCGCGGTCAGACCGGGATGCGCACGGTCGCCCGCAGACCGCCGAGCGGGCTTTCGCCGAGGACCACGTCGCCGCCATGCGAGCGGGCGGCGTCGCGGGCGATGGTGAGGCCGAGGCCGGAGCCGCCGGCGTCCTGATTGCGCGCATCGTCGAGGCGGACGAAGGGGCGGAACACGTCCTCGCGCCGCTCGGCCGGGATGCCTGGCCCGTCGTCGTCGACGGTGACGGTGAGCCAGCGCTCGTCGCGGGTGCCGGCGATCTCTATGCGGGCGCCGTGGCGGCCGGCATTGCCGACCAGATTGGCGAGGCAGCGGCGAAAGGCGTCGAGCCGGATCATCACCATCGGGTCGCCGGTGAAGCTGGCGCCGACCTTGGCGCCGCGGCGTTCCGCATTGAAGCGGGCGTCGTCGATCAGCTTGCCGACATCGGCCAGCACCGGAGTCTCCCCGGTGTCGTCGCGGGCGAAGGCGAGATAGGCCTCCAGCATGCTCTGCAGCTCGTCGACATCCTTGCGCAGCGCCTCGGTGTCCGGCGTGTCCCCGATCAGCGCCAGCTCCAGCTTGAAGCGGGTGAGGATGGTGCGCATGTCGTGCGAGACGCCCGCAAGCATGGTGGTGCGCTGCTCGATCTGCCGCTCGATGCGCCGCTTCATCTCCAGGAAGGCGAGCGCCGCCCCGCGCACCTCACGCGCGCCGCGTGGGCGGAAGCCGGCGACGTCGCGCCCCTTGCCGAAGGCGATGGCGGCATCGGCCAGAGCCTCGATCGGCTTGATCTGGTTGCGCAGGAACAGGATGGCGACGGTGAGCAGCACCAGCGAGGTGCCGACCATCCAGACGAGGAAAATGTGCGAGTTCGAGAGGTAGGCCTGGCTGCGGCGGGCGAAGACACGCAACACCCCGCCATCGAGCTGCACCCGCACCTCGATGAGGTTGGAATTGCCGACCGTGTCGGTCCAGAACGGCCGCCGCAGACGCTTTCCGAGTTCGCCGGTGAAGGCGGAATCGAGGACGGAGAAGAACGGCTTTGGTCCCGGCGGCGGCAGGCGCTCGTCCGGCAGGAAGTCGAGCGTGAGCCCCATCGTGTTCTGTGCGATGCGCTTGATCGTCTCCTGATCGGCCGGGGCGGGGAAGACGGCCGACAGATCGACCAGCGCGGTGATGTCCTGCGACACGGCGGCCGAGAGGCGGCGGGTGACCGTGTTGTAGTGCCGCTCCATGAAGACGAAGGCGAGCACCGACTGCAGGATCACCATCGGCGTGATGATGATGATGAGCGAGCGGGCAAACAGGCCCTTCGGCATGACCCGGTTGAACCAGGCGCCGAAGCGGGCATTGTTCTCGCGCATGCGCTTCTGGGTGAGCCGCAGCCGCTCGCGGGCGGCACCGACCATATCGGTCTCGAGCACGCTCAAGGCGCCACGACCAGCCGGTAGCCGACACCCCGCACGGTCTGGACATAGGCGGGATTGGCGGGATCGCGCTCGATCTTGCGGCGAAGGCGGTTGACCTGCACGTCCACCGCGCGGTCTCCGGCGGCCACGCCGGGCGCGACGAGGTCCTGACGCGGCACGGTATCGCCCGGCTTCTCGCCGAGCACGCGCAGCATGTCGCGCTCGCGGTCGGTGAGGCGCACCGGCTCGCCGTCGCGGGTCAGCTCTCCGCGGGAAAGGTGGAAGACGAACGGCCCGAAGCGGACGGATTCGATGGCCTGTGCCGGGGGAGGCGCCGCGCGCTTGATGATGTTGCCGATGCGCAGGAGCAGCTCGCGCGGCTCGAACGGCTTGGCGAGATAGTCGTCGGCGCCGATCTCCAACCCCTCGATGCGGTCGCCGGTGTCGGAGCGGGCAGTCAGCATGAGGATCGGCACGGAGGAGTTCTCGCGCACCGAGCGCGCGAGGTCGAAACCGCTCTCGCCAGGCATCATCACGTCGAGGATGAGCAGGTCGAAGGTCAGGCCGGCGAGCCGCGCCCGCGCGTCCGCCGCTGATTCCGCCGTGGTGACGCGGTAGCCGTGCTCGCTGAGGAAGCGGGACAGCAGGTCGCGAATGCGGCGGTCGTCGTCGACGATAAGAAGGTGGAAGGCGTCGTCGGCGGGCATGGGCCGGCTCGTTCCTGCTTTCCCGGCGGGTGTGGCGTTGGCGTCGAGCATGGGAATGCCCCCGTCAGCCGGCCGAGCGGGCACGGGCCGCGCTGCGCGCCTCCGTCGCCTGGTCGGCGCGGGCGATCAGCTTCTCGGTCGAGCCGCGATCTTCCGGGTCGATCATGGCGACAAGAAAGCGGCGGACGATCTCGCGCGAATCCGGGCCGCTCTCCTCCAGCGCCCGCCGGACGCGGTCGGACTGGATGGCGACGAAGTCGCGGCTGAGCGCCTCGCCCTTCGGCGTGAGGTAGAGCAACCGCTGGCGCCGGTCCGAGGCGCCGGCGCGGCTGTCGATGAAGCCCTGGTCCACCAGCTCGCGCAGCACGCGGCCGAGGCTCTGCTTGGTGATGCGCAGAATGTCGAGGAGGTCCGTGACGCGCATACCAGGGTGGCGATTTACGAAATGCAGCACCCGGTGATGCGCGCGACCGAAGCCGAAGCCCTGCAGGATCTCATCGGGGTCGCTGACGAAGTTCCTGTAGGCAAAGAACAAAAGCTCGATCAGGTCGAGCATCCGCTCGCCCTCGGCACCACTCGCGGGGCGCGCGGTGGCAGCGGATTCGCCCTTGGTCTCGCTCTTGGCGGAGCGCTGCGTCATCGAGACATTTATGTCAGCCATGTTGACTTTTTTCGTTATGATCGTTACCCAGATGTCCCGTTCAACGAAAGGATCGTTCGGCGCGCCGGCCGATCCGCCTCGGAACAGGATCATTCCCGCCCGCTCCTCCGGGCGGCGAACGATAACGGGACTTCGGCCGCGAAGCAAAGAAGCGCTCCGCAGGATGGGCCGAGGCCATAATGTCGAAGGAACAAGTGAGGCGCCGGCGCCAACCATGGCGCGCCGGCCGTCTGTTTGGGAGACTTACCATGGCTAGCGAACCTTTCGACAAACGCAGCGGCTGGATCTGGTACGACGGTGCCTTCGTGCCGTGGTCCGATGCCAAGGTCCATGTGCTGACCCACGGGCTGCACTATGGTAGCTGCGTATTCGAAGGCGAGCGCGCCTATGGCGGCGAGATTTTCAAGCTCGACGAGCACACGGCACGCCTGAAGGAGAGCGCCCGGCTGCTCGACTTCGAGATTCCCTTCAGCGAGGACGAGATCAACGCGGCATGCCGCGAGGTTCTGGTGCGCCAGAAGTTCAAGGACGCCTATCTGCGCCCGGTCGCCTGGCGCGGCTCGGACATGATGGGCGTCTCGGCGCAGAACAACCAGATCCACCTCGCCGTCGCCGCCTGGGAATGGCCGAGCTATTTCGATCCGGCGCAGCGGCTGAAGGGCATCCGCATCGGCATGGCGAAGTACCGCCGTCCCGACCCGGCGACCGCGCCTTCGACCTCGAAGGCGGCGGGTCTGTACATGATCTGCACCATCTCCAAGCACGCCGCCGAGCGCGAGGGCTATGCCGACGCGCTCATGCTGGACTGGCGCGGCCGCGTGGCCGAGTGCACCGGCGCGAACATCTTCTTCGTGAAGGACGGCGTGATCCATACGCCGGATGCCGATGCCTTCCTCAACGGCATCACGCGCCAGACGGTGATCCAGCTCGCCAAGCGCCGCGGTTACGAGGTGCAGGAGCGGGCGATCATGCCGGAGGAACTACCGAGCTTCGACGAGTGCTTCATCACCGGCACCGCCGCCGAGGTGACGCCGGTCTCCGAGATCGCCGGCCAGCACTTCCAGCCCGGCCCGGTGACGAAGACCCTGTTCGAGGACTACATGGCCGAAGTGCAGCCGAAGAAGGCGGCGGCGGCCTGAGGTCGTTCGTCGGCTGACATACTAGCGACGTCATGCCCGGCCTTGTGCCGGGCATTCACGTTTTCGGGCGTGCAGCGCCTCTCAAAATGAAAGTCGTGGATGGCCGGGCCACGCCCGGCCATGACCATGCTCCGGCCATGACCATGCTCGGGCCACGACGATGCTTCGGATGACGACCTCGGGCGAGGGAACTCACCCCCACCGATCCGCCGCCTCGTCGTCGCTGTCCTTGGCGGGAACCCAGCTGTTCTCGTCCGCGCGCTCTTCCAGCTTCCAGAAGGGGGCGTGGGTTTTCAGCCAGTCCATCAGGAACTCGGCGGCCTCGAAGGCGGCGCCGCGATGGGCGGAGGTGGTGACGACGAGCACGATGTTGTCGCCCGGCTCCATCCGCCCGAAGCGATGGATGACGGTGGCGCCGAGCAGCGGCCAGCGCGCCCGGGCCTCCTCGATCAGGCGGCCGATCTCCTCTTCCGCCATGCCGGGATAGTGCTCCAGCGTCAGCGCGATCAGCGGCGCGCCGCCCGGCGCGTCCTGCGCGCGGCAGAGCCCGGTGAAGGTGACGACGGCGCCGACGTCGGTACGCCCGCGCGTCAGGGCCGCGCTTTCGGCGGCGGGGTCGAAATCCTCGGACTGGATGCGGACGGTGAACATGCCACCCTCCCTTGTCAGCCGCCCGTCATGGGCGGGAAGAAGGCGATCTCGCGGGCCGCGCCGAGCGGCGTGTCGGGCCGGGCATGGCGGCGGTCGAGCGCGGCGCGCACGACGCGCGGATTCTCGAAGGCGTGGGCATAGCCTTCGCCGCGCGTCTTCAGGAAGGCGGCGAGATCGGCCACGGTGGACACGCCCTCCGGCAGGGCGATCTCCTCGGCTTCAAGCCCGATGCGCTCCCGCACCCAGGCGAAATAGAGAATCTTCAACTCTCGTCCTCGATCAGGTGCCGCGCGCCGGCCCGGAAATAGTCCCACCCCGTATATAGGGTGAGAAGCGCGGCGACCCAGAGCAGCACGAGGCCGACAAAGGTGATGCCCGGCACCAGCTTGTCGGCGGCCGGGCCGGCGAGCAGCACGCCGACCGCGACGAGCTGCGCCGTGGTCTTCCACTTGGCGAGGCGGGTGACGGGGACGCTGACCCGCAGCTCGGCGAGGAATTCGCGCAGGCCGGAGACCAGGATCTCGCGGCAGAGGATCACGACGGCGGCCCAGAGCGACCAGCCGCGAATGGTGCCGTCCGAGGCCAGCATCAGCAGCGAGGTCGAGACCAGCAGCTTGTCCGCGATGGGATCGAGCATGCGCCCGATGGCCGATTGCTGCTGCCAGGCGCGGGCGAGGTAGCCATCGAAGAAGTCAGTGATGGCGGCGACGGTGTAGAGGCCGAGCGCCACCCAGCGCAGCCACAGCCCGCCGGCCAGTATGTCGGACCAGAACAGGCAGGCCGCGACCAGCGGCACCGCCACGCAGCGGCCGTAGGTGAGGAGGTTGGGCAGCGACAGGGCGTGGCCACGCTTCACCTTGCCCGGCTCCCGTACCGTCTGCTGGCTGGTAGTGACATCGACCATGGTTCGCCGGCTCCCATCACAGGCAGGTAAACACGCTGGCCGGTAACGTCAATCGCATCGCGCGACGATGTTCCGGCGGCGGGGACGGCGACAGGGTGGGGAGCGGCTGTGGCCGTTGCGTGACGATGGCCGCTCCGGGGCCCTCATGCCGGCTTCGAATGGAAGAAATCATAGACCGCCCGGGCGGTCGCCGCGTTCACGCCGGGCACGCCTTCGAGATCGGCGAGCGAGGCGCGCTCGATGGCCTTCAGCGTGCCGAAATGATGCAGCAGCGCCCGCTTGCGGGTCGGGCCGATACCGGGGATCTCCTGCAGGCCGCCCTGCGTGATGTCCTTCTTGCGCCGGGCGCGATGGGAGCCGATGGCGAAGCGATGCGCCTCGTCGCGCAGGCGCTGCACGAAATAGAGCACCGGGTCGCGCGGCTCCAGCCGGAACGGCTCGCGGCCCTCGACGTAAAAGGTCTCGCGGCCGGCATCGCGGTCGGGTCCCTTGGCGACGCCGACCATCGGCACGTCGGTGACGCCGAGGGCGGCGAGGGTTTCCCGCGTGGCCTTGAGCTGGCCAGGTCCCCCGTCGATGAGCAGGAGGTCCGGCCAGGCGGAGGAGGTGGCGTCGGGCGGGGCATCGTCGGCTTCCCTCTCCCCGCTCGGAATCCGGCTGTTGCCGGGTTCCTGACTCTGGGTGTCGAAGTCGGACACATCCGATTCCGACTGGAGAGGTGGCCCGCGAAGCGGGTCGGTGAGGGGGGAGGCGCTCACAAGGTCCGGCACGGGCTCCCCCTCACCCCGGCCCTCTCCCCCGCGGGGAGAGGGAGTTGCCTCCCCCGGGGGGCGAGGTGAGATGTCCCGCGGCGCTTCCTTCAGCAGTCTCGAGAAGCGGCGGGTCAGCACCTCCCGCATCATGCCGTAATCGTCGCCTGGCGTGAGGTCGGTCGAGCGGATGTTGAACTTGCGGTACTGGCTCTTGGCGAAGCCTTCCGGTCCCGCCACGATCATGCCGCCCACGGCGTTGGTGCCCATGATGTGGCTGTTGTCGTAGACCTCGATGCGCTTCGGCGGCGCCGGCAGGTGGAAGGCGCGGGCGAGCTCCTCCAGCAGCCGCGCCTGGCTGGCGCTTTCGGCGAGCTTGCGGCCGAGCGCTTCGCGCGCGTTCTGCAGCGCGTGCTCGACCAGTTCGCGCTTCTCGCCGCGCCGGGGCACGGCGATCTCCACCCGGTGGCCGGCGCGGGTCGCCAGCGCTTCCTCCAGCAGTTCGCGCTCGGCGATGTCGTGGCTGAGCAGGATGAGGCGCGGGCAGGGCTTGTCCTCGTAGAACTGGGCGAGGAAGGCCTCCAGCACCTCCGCCGGGCCCAGCGCCCGGTCGGCGCGCGGGTAGAGCGCGTGGTTGCCCCAGTTCTGGCCGGTGCGGAAGAAGAACACCTGCACGCAGGTCGCTCCGCCTTCCTGATGGATGGCAAAGACGTCCGCTTCCTCCACCGAGCGCGGGTTGATGCCCTGCGTGCCCTGCACGGCGGAAAGCGCCGCGAGGCGGTCGCGCAGGGCGGCGGCGCGCTCGAACTCCAGCTCCTCGGCGGCCTGCTCCATCTCGTGGGCGAGCTGCTCCTTCACCGCCTTGCTGCGGCCGGAGAGAAAGTCGCGCGCCTCGTTCACCAGCACGGCATAGTCGGTGTGGCTGATCTCGCCGGTGCAGGGGCCGGAGCAGCGCTTGATCTGGAACAGCAGGCAGGGGCGGGTGCGTGCCTCGTAGAAGCTGTCGGAGCAGGAGCGCACGAGGAAGGCCTTCTGCAGCGCGTTGATCGTGCGGTTGACCGCCCAGACCGAGGCGAAGGGGCCGTAATAATCGCCCGGTCGCGAGCGCGCGCCGCGATGCTTGGTGATCTGCGGCGAGACGTGGTCGCGGGTGATGAGGATGTAGGGAAACGACTTGTCGTCGCGCAGCAGCACGTTGAAGCGCGGCCGAAGCTGCTTGATGAGGTTGGCCTCGAGCAGCAGCGCCTCGGTCTCCGTGCCGGTGGAGACGAATTCCATCTCGGCGGTGGCCGCCACCATGCGCATGATGCGCGCGGTCAGCCCCGCCGGACGGGTATAGGCGACGATGCGGCGCTTGATGCTCTTGGCCTTGCCGACATAGAGCACGCCGCCGTCCGGCCCGATCATGCGGTAGACGCCCGGCCCGTTCGGCGCGTGCTTGATGGCGCGCTGGATGGCGGCACGGCCCATGGCGACGGAGCCCGGCGCGGGCTCGGCCTCCTCGGCTTCCTCGGGCAGAAGGGCCTGCTCATCCTCCATCTCGGCGACATCGTTGTCGTCGGCCTCGATGTCGGGAGCGTCTCGGTTCGGTCGGGCGATCATGCCCCCTAGATACGGATTCCCGGCCGCTGCGAACAGGGGCGGGCTTACAGGGAACGGCCGCCATGCTAGAACGCCGGTAAATTTTTGCGGGTCGCAGACCGCGCGGGGGAGGCGCCGTCGTGCTCGGATCACTGAAGACGGGCGCCGCCGCGCGCCTGCCGCGGCTGTTTGCGCTGGCCAGCATTCCGGCGGACTGGCTCGCCGCCTCCAATCCGGCGAGCGAGCTCAACCTGCTGCCGCTGCTGGTCGGGCGCGGGGACTTCGCCTGCGACATCGGCGCCAATCGCGGGCTCTTCACCTACTGGCTGCTGCGCCTCGGCGTCCGGGTGGCGGCCTTCGAGCCGAATCCGGAGATGGTGCGCGTGCTCGGCTACCGCTTCCGGCGGGCTGTGGCGGACGGGCGGCTGACGCTTTCGGCCTGCGCGCTGAGCGACGGCGAGGGCGAGGCGGTGCTGCACATTCCGCACAATCAGGCGGCGCTCGCCACGCTGGATGGCGGGCTCGCCCATGATGGCGGCGTGACGCAGGACGTCGCCGTGCCGCGCCGCCGGCTCGACGACTGTCTCGATGGTCCGGTCGACTTTATCAAGCTCGACGTCGAAGGGCACGAGGCACGGGTGCTGGAAGGCGCGCAGCGCGTGCTCGCGGCGTCCCGGCCGACGCTGCTGGTGGAGGCGGAGGAGCGCCACCGGGCCGGCGCGCTTGCCTCGGTGCGCGCATTGCTGGCGCCGCACGGTTATGCCGGCTTCTTCGCGCAGGCGGACGGGATGCATCCGGTCGAGACTTTCGACCCGTCCGTGCATCAGCGTCTCGACGCGCTGAACGAGGACGGTTCGGGCGCCCGCGCGCCCTATGTCTATGTGAACAATTTCGTCTTCACGGTGCGGCCCGAGGTGAACGCGCGGCTCGCCGGCTGGCGGCCCGGCCGGACCCTGCTGCGCGGCTGAGGCACTTTCCCTTCCGAACTGCCGGCAGGTGGCGCCGCGCATGGCGGGAGACAGGCATGCGCACCGGCCCGGTGCGCGCGCGGACGAACGGCGCTATTGGAGGGTGGCCATGTCCAACGCCGCCGATGTCGCTCCACGTCCCGCCCTTCCCCTGACCGGCTACGCGCTCGGCGCCGCGGGGGCGATCCTGTTCGCCTCCAAGGGCATCATCATCAAGCTCGCCTATGCGGAGGGGATCGATCCCGAGACGCTGCTGGCGCTGCGCATGGCGCTGTCGCTGCCTTTCTATCTCGTCATCGGCGGGCTGGCGCTCATGCGCATGCGCGCGAAGGGAGAGGCGTTGCCGGCGGCGAAGGTGGTGGTGCAGTCGGTGTTCGTCGGCGCGCTGGGCTACTGGTTCTCCAGCTATGCGGACTTCCTCGGCCTGCAATACATCTCCGCCTCGTTCGAGCGGCTGATCCTCTACACCTATCCGTTGTTCGTGGTGCTGTTCGGCGCGCTGCTGTTCGGCCAGCCGATCCGCATGAAGGCGCTGTGGGCCTTCGCGGTGGCCTATGGCGGGCTGGCGCTGATCTTCGCCGAGCATTTCTCGACCGACAGCGGGCCCACGGTGAACGGCACGTTCTTCGTCGGCCTGGCGGCGATCAGCTTCGCGCTCTACCAGCTCATGGCCCGCCAGTTGCTGAAGAACATCGGCTCGGCGCTGTTCACCTGCATCGCCATGATCTCCGCCTCGCTCGTCTCGCTGGCGCAGTTCGTGATGGTGCGGCCGCTGGAGGCGCTGCACGTCTCGTCGCATGGCTTCGCGCTGGCGGTGATGATCGCCATCGGCGCCACGGTGCTGCCGAGCTTCTTCATGAACGCCGCGCTGAAGCGCATCTCGGCGCAGGCGAATTCCATGATCAGCACGGTGAGCCCGGTGGCGACGATGGTGCTCGCCGCGCTCGTCCTGGGCGAGAGCGCGAGCCCGACCGAGCTGGCCGGCGCCGCGCTGGTGATGGTCAGCATCGGCTGGTTCACCTTCAGCGACAGCCGGCGGCGCGGCTAGTCCGCCTCGATATCCGGCGTCCGCCAGGCGAGATGCTGGCCGCCGTCGACGGCGATCATCTGTCCGGTGATGCTCGGCGTGCGCGCGAGGAAGAAGACGGCCTCGGCGATCTCCTCCGGCGTGGGGCCGCGCCCCAGCAGGACCGAGGAAGACTGGCGCGCGAAGTCGCCCGGCCTCTGCCGCGCATTGGCGAGCGTCGGGCCGGGGCCGACGCCGTTGACCCGCACCCGTGGCGCCAGCGACTGGGCGAGCATGCGCGTCGCTGTCCACAGCGCGGACTTGGTGAGGCTGTAGGAGAAGCAGGCCGGGGCCGGCTTCAGCACGCGCTGGTCGATGATGTTGACCACCGCGCCATGGGCGCCCTCCACCAGCTGCTCGGCGAAGGCTTCGGCGAGGAAGACCGGCGCGCGCAGATTGACGGCGAAATGCCGGTCCCACAGATCCGGCTCCAGATCGCCGACGGCGTCGTTGTGAAACTCCGACGCATTGTTCACGAGCAGGTCGAGCGGCCCGAGCGCCGCGACGGCCGCCGGGACAACGCCCTGCACGGCGTCGGCATCGGCAAGCTCGGCCGGGATGATGGCCGCCCGCGCGCCAAGCGCCTCCGCCGCCGAGCGGGTGGCCTCCGCCTCGGGGCCGGGCCGGCGCACATGAATGGCGACGTCATGGCCTTCCGCCGCGAGGCGCAACGTGATGGCGCGGCCGATGCGCACCGCGCCTCCGGTGACGAGGGCGACGGGGCGGCGGGCGGAGCCCGATGCCGGGGCGGACGAAGCGGGGGAGGGGGCGTTGCCGTTCATGCCGTCTTCATGCGCCGCGAAGGCGAGGTCGTCCATCTCCGCAGCCGTGATATGCGCGGAAGGCGGTACGCAGGGACGGCCGTTCGCCTCTTCCTGCGAACAGGGTACCGGTCCTTAACGGACTATTCACCAAAAAATTCTGAATTGGCTAGAAATGTCAATGTCGATATCGGGTCTCGCTGCGCTTTAGGGCGTCCGATGAAACGTATTAACGCATACAGAACACGGTAAACCGTCCTTTAAGCATAATGCATCCTTTCCAGAACGCCTAAGATTCCGCTCATACATTTATGGGAGCGTCACCCTTATCACGGGCGAGGAAAGCGCCTGCGCGCCATGCGCCGCCCGGACGTGATTTAGGAGACGACTATGAAGAAGAACATCCTTGCGGGCCTTGGCATGGCCGCCCTGCTGGCCGCGCCGGCCGCGGCCGCCGACCTCGGATATCGTGCGCCTGCCGCTCCCGCCGCCTATGCGCCCGCGCCGGTCTTCACCTGGACCGGTTTCTACATCGGCGCCAATGCCGGTTACGGCTGGGGCGAGGCGGACTTCTCGCCGGACATTGACGGCTTCATCGGCGGCCTGCAGGCCGGCTACAACTGGCAGGGCGCCGGTCCGCTGGTGCTCGGCGTCGAGACCGACATCCAGTACGCCGACGTGTCGAGCTCGGTGTTCACGCTCGACTATTTCGGCACGCTGCGCGCGCGCCTCGGCTTCGCCGTCGACCAGTTCCTGCTCTACGGCACCGGCGGTCTCGCCTATGGCCGCGGCACCTACGAGGTCATCGGCCTGTCCAACGACAAGAACCACATTGGCTGGACGGTCGGCGCCGGTGCCGAATACGCCATCGACAACAACTGGAGCGTGAAGGGCGAGTATCTCTATGTCGACCTCGGCGAAGAGAACTACGCGACCTTCGGCGGTCGTCGCGACGTGGGCATGACCACCAATATCGTCCGCGCGGGCGTGAACTACCGCTTCTGAGCCTTGCGAAGCGGACCGGAAGGCTGTTCCGGCCCGCTTCCTCCTTTCTGCGGCTTGCCCGGCCGCGTCCGTCCCGCGAGGGGAACGGGCGCGGCCGGTTGCGTTCCGGTGCTGGCGTAAGGGAAGTCGAACCGGATTTTGTGACCTTTGCGCCACAGCATTCGCGGATGTGTTTTCGATCGTGGCGAAATTGGTGCGTAGTACACGGATCCGTGAACGACGCGATTACCTCCATAGAACAAGGATTCGCGGGCGTTTGCGCGGGAAGCGGGTAATCATCGTGGTGGTGTGTGGAAGCGAATTGTGACGAATACGCCCCATTCCGGCCCTCGACATGCCCATGTGGCACTCTACTTCACCCTGCGAACTGAGTTGCGTTCCTGTTCGCAGGTTCTTTCGGAGAGTACCCCTATGAAGAAGATCATCAGCTCGGGCGTCGCCGCTGTCGCCCTCCTGGCCGCGGTCCCGGCTTTCGCCGCCGACATCGCGCAGCCTTATCCGACGAAGGCCCCGCCGGTGATCGCCGAGCCGGTCTTCACCTGGACGGGCTTTTATCTCGGTGCCAACGCCGGTTACGCTTGGGGTTCCGGCGAAGCGGGCGCCGACGTGCTCGGCCTGGATCCGGATGGGTTCCTCGGTGGTGGCCAGATCGGCGTGAACTACCAGTTCGACAACAACGTCGTTCTGGGCGCCGAGGCTGACTTCCAAGGTTCGGACATCAAGGACGAGCGCTTCGGCTATTCGTCCAAGATGGACTATTTCGGCACCGTGCGCGCCCGTCTCGGCTACGCCTTCGGCAACGTGCTGCCTTACGTGACCGGCGGTCTCGCCTGGGGTCACAACGAGGTCAAGGACTCCGTGCTGGGCCTCACCTCCGACAAGACGGCGGTGGGCTGGACGGTCGGCGGCGGCGTCGAGTACGCCTTCACCAACAACTGGACCGTCAAGGCCGAGTACCTCTACATGGATCTCGGCGAGGACTACTACAACAGCATCGGCGACAAGAGCGGCCTGACCGCGAACGTCGTCCGCGCTGGTATCAACTACAAATTCTGATGCCTGCCTGAACGGTTCCCGTGCCTGGACAAGGGCTCCGATCCATGTGGTCGGGGCCCTTTTTCTTTGGTCCGATCATCGCCGCCGTTCCGCCGCGCCGCCGCCCGGACGTTCAGCCCTGCGGGCGGGTTGCCTCGAAAGCAGGCACGCGCGCCGCAAAGCCGTCCAGCCATTCGACGAGCGCGGGGTGGTCGGCCCGCCAGCTTCCGGCGAAGCGCAGGTCGAGATAACCGAGCGCGCAGGCCAGCGCGATCTCGCCGACATGCGCCGCGCCGGTGACGCCGCCGGCCGGCGGGGGCGAAGCCTCGAAGGCGGCAAGCCCGCGCGCGACCTTGCCCGCCTGATTGTCGATCCAGGTGGCGCTGCGCCCTTCTTCCGGCCGGAACCGGGCCTCGTAGACCTGCAGCAGGGCGGCATCCATGATGCCGTCGGCCAGGGCCTGCATCGTCAGCGCGGCAAAGCGCGGCTCCACGCCGGCGGGAATGATGACCCCGCCGCCGGCGATCGTGTCGAGATAGTCGAGGATGACGCGGGAATCGTAGATCGGGCCGCCTTCCTCGCGCAGCAGCACAGGGATCTTCCCGAGAGGATTCTGTTCGCGCAGCGTATCGGCCGGGTTGCTGGTATCGGCCGGCACGACATCGAGATGCACGCCGCACAGAACGGCGCCGATCTTGACCTTGCGACCGAAGGGGGAGGCGGGGGAAGAACGCAGCTTCATCGCGGCACGAGACCTTCTGGGGCGATATCGCCCCGCCGGCATTCGTGCCCGCGACGGCCCGCCCGGCCGGGACGGAGCGCCCGGCTTCGCGGCAGGCTTATCAGTCGGCCGGCTGGAGGTCGATGGCCTTGGGGCCCTTGCCGCGCTTGTCCGGCTCGACCTCGAAGCTCACCCGCTGGCCCTCGGCGAGCGTGCCGAGCCCCGAGCGGGTAACCGCCGAGACATGCACGAACACGTCGCGCCCGCCGTCATCGGGGCGAATGAAGCCGTAACCCTTCTCGGTGTTGAAGAACTTGACGGTACCGGTCGTTGCCATACGCCTGCTCCTTACCCTCGGATGGCCGCACCATCCGCCGGTTCCTTCGCTGGCGATTGTAAAGCAAGACCGATGCCGGATGATGACGGCGGGCGCCGTTTCAGCGTTCCGGCGTGAGCCAGCCGACCCGCACCCGCCCGGTGCCGTCGGTGGAAAGCGCGGGCGCGAGCGCGCCGAGGATGGTCCGCAGTTCCTCGGCGAGGGTGAAGGGCGGGTTCACCACGATCATGCCGCAGCCGGTCATCGTGTCGGCCTGGCGCACCGTGCGCAGGTCGAACTGGATGCTGAGCGTCTTGGGAATGCCGGCCCGCTCGATGTCCCGACGGAAGGCATCGACGGCGCGCACGTCCTTGATCGGGTACCAGAGCGCGAAGATGCCGGTGGACCAGCGCCGGTGTGCCTCGAAGAGGCCCTGCGCCATCCGGTGGAACTCGCCCGCCTCCTCGAAGGGCGGGTCGACCAGCACAAGTCCGCGCCGCTCCCTGGGCGGCAGATAGGCATGCAACGCCTGCCAGGCGTCCGTCGGCAGCACCTTGGCGCGGCCGTCGCGGCCGACCGACTCGGTGAGCGCCGCCCGCACGCCGGGCTGCGTCTCGCAGAACAGCAGCCGGTCCTGCGGGCGGGTCAGCGCCTGCGCGATCAACGGCGAGCCCGGATAGTGGCGCAGATCGCGCGCGAGCGCCTCGTCGTCGGCCGCCGCCGGATTGACCGCGCGCACGGCATCGAGCCAGGGACCGAGCAGGTCGCGGATCGCCGGGGCGAGGGGCGCCCGCAGCACCGCGCCGATACCGCCTTCCCACTCCCCGGTGCGCCGGGCCTCGTCGCCGGTGAGGTCGTAGAGCCCCGCCCCGGCATGGGTGTCGATGACGCGGAACGCGGCATCCTTGCGTCCGAGATAGGCAAGGACACGCGCCAGCACGACATGCTTGACGACATCGGCGAAATTGCCGGCATGGAAGGCGTGACGGTAGTTCATGGCGGCTCTACCAGCCCCGGCCGCTCTCGCGCACGGGCGGCATCACGACGCTGGTCGCGCGGCAGGCGCGACGGTCCACCTCCGGGCAGGAGGTGAAGCCGAGTTGCCGGTTCATGCAGATGCGCACCTCGGTGAGGCGGCGCTTGTCGCATTCCACCGACATCATGTCCGGTGCGAGGCCCGGATTGGCGGCGCGGAAGGCGGCTTCCACCTCGCCGGGCGAGACCATGCGGTAGTCGTCGAGGCGGTGGAAGGGGGCGGGAATCGTCACCTTGTCGTAAGCGCGGCGCACCGTGTCGAAATAGCCGGTGGCGGAAAGCCCGGAGCAGGTGCCGTGCTTGCGCCATTCATGCAGTACGAGGCGGCGGCTCGGCATGATGTCGAGCACGTCGCGCAGCACCGGCTCGGGCACGTAGGGCGCCGGGTTGACGCAGGATTCCGGCCAGCCGCGCGTGAATTGCGGCCACAGGCCGTGCACGACGAAGGCGAAGGGGCGCACCCGCGAGCATTGTGCCGGCTCGGCGCGCTCGCCCATCGCCTCGCAATAGGTCGGCGACCAGGAGAGGGTGAGCACGTAGTAGTCGAAGCGGCCCGGCTCGCCCTTCTGCTGGGCGAGGGAGGGCGTGGCGCCGAACGCCGCCCCGAGAATCAGCGCGGCCAGCAGCAGCCGCGCCGCGAAAAGCAGCTTCACGGCTGGGCCATCCGGCAGTTCGGGGCGTAGGTCCAGGAGCGGTCGAGGCCGTCGACGCACCATTCGACGCCCCAGGAGAAGCCGAGGAAGCCGCCATCCTCGATCAGCGAATAGTAGATGCGGTGGCGCTTGCCGTGCACCGCCTTCACGCCGCCGATCTTGCCGCCGACATACTGGCCGCCCGAATACTGGCCATCGGTGGCGGTGTTGCCGGAAATGACGACATCCGCCGAGCAGTAGCGGCGGGGCATGTACTGCTCGCCCCACGGACGGAAGGCGACCTCGCGGATGTGGTCGAAGCTTTCGATCTGCAGGGTCGAATCCCAGAAGCGCGATTCGGTGGTGGCGAAGTGGCGCTGGATGCGCGACAGCGCCGCCGGCGTGTCGCAGGCCGGCACGACGCCGCTGTAGTTCGGGCCGGAGAGCCAGAAGTTCTTCTCGAAGAAGTTCGCGGCTTCCGCGCCGCCGAGCGAGACGGCCAGCATGCCGACGGCGGCGAGACCGGAGATGGCCCGCTTGAACAGGCCCGTTGCACCCTTACCTTCGGCTCGCATTGCGCGTCTCCCCAACCTTGTGCCGGCGAAGATGCGTCGGCCCCGGCGCCGGGTCAATGACGGCGAGGCCACACCCCGCCGGATTCCGGCACCGCCTCCCGCCGCTCAGATGAGGCGGATGACGTAGAGCTTGCGCGTCGTCTCGACGACTTCCCAGATGCCCTTGAAGCCGGGCCGGATGACGAAATTGTCGCCCGCCTTCAACGTCACCGGCGCCTCGCCGTCCTCATGCAGGATGGAGACGCCCTCGGTGATCGAGCAGAACTCCCATTCCTCATAGTCCACCCGCCAGGCGCCGGGCGAGGATTCCCATATGCCGGCGAACAGCGCGCCGTCCGGCAGGGTCTCGAAATTCCAGGTGAGGTGACGCGGCGCGCCGGAGACGATGCGCTCGGGCAGCGGTTCGGTCTCCTCGGGAGCGCCGAGGGCGGAAGGATCGAAGCGGAGCAGGAACGACATGGCGGGTCACGCGGGATGAGGGCGAGGCCGCCGGGGCACGCAGCGCGCCCGGCGGCCTCGCGGAGGGTTCAGGAGAAGAAGCCCTTGATGGTGCCCCAGATGCTCTTGGCGGGCGCTTCGCCCGCGGCGGAGGCTTCCACCGGCCCGCTGCCGGGCGTCAGCTCGGCCTTGGAGACGACGTCGGGGGTAAGCTCCTTGAACAGGGCGAGCTTGGCGAGGGTGGCGGGGCCGGCGAAGCCGTCGGCATCGAGGCCGTTGGCGGCCTGATAGTCCTTGACCGCCTTGGCGGTGCCGGCGCCGAACTTGCCGTCGGCGGCGATGCCGAGCGCGGTCTGCAGCTTCTTCACCGACTCGCCGGAGGTGCCGACCTTGAGGAGAATCAGCTCGTACAGGCCGAGGGCCGCGAAGGTGTCGGGGCCGGCGATGCCGTCGACCGAAAGGCCGTGCTCCTTCTGGTAGGCCTTCAGCGCTTCCTCGGTCTTCGGGCCGAACTGCCCGTCAGCGGGAACGCCGAGCTTTTCCTGAAGGATCTTCACCGGCGCGCCGGCCAGTCCCTTTTTCAGAATCGACATTGTCAGGTCTCTCCAACTGCGCGGGACGCCCACCCGTACCGCAACGGATCCACGGGCACAGCGCCCGTCATCGTGGAACAGAGCACAGCTTGGCCGACAGGAAAATGAAAGATCGGTGGCGGGCTCCCTTTGTCCAACGCAGCACGCCGCTACCGCCGGCGGGCCACGGCGGTGGATTCGGAGCGGCGCGGCGGCAGCGGGTGGCAGCGAAGGCTTGCGAGCCCGTGCGTGGCGCCTTTGCGCGAACCGATTCTGCCCCCATATTCCGCGCATGGCCAAAGCAGCACGTCCCGGCGGGTTTTCCGAGCGCTCCCAGCGCGCCTTCGAGCCCGCGCAAGTCTCCACGCTCGATCCCGCCCTTGCCGAGAAGCTCGGCGTGGCGCCGACCTCGGGCGCCTCCGCCACCGTCGCCGCCCTGTCGGCGCTGATCGAGAGCGGGCGCCCGGAGGTCGACGGGCAGGTGTGGGTGCCCCACCGCCCGGCGCGGCCGGAGAAGTCCGAAGGCGGCGTCAAGTTCGTGCTGAAGTCGGACTACACGCCGAACGGCGACCAGCCGCAGGCCATCGAGGAGCTCGTCGCGGCGGCGGAGCAGGGCGAGCGCGATCAGGTGCTGCTCGGCGTCACCGGCTCGGGCAAGACCTTCACCATGGCCAACGTCATCCAGCGGCTGCAACGCCCGGCGCTCGTGCTGGCGCCGAACAAGACGCTGGCGGCGCAGCTCTATGGCGAGTTCAAGAGCTTCTTCCCGGACAACGCGGTCGAGTATTTCGTCTCCTACTACGACTACTACCAGCCGGAGGCCTACGTTCCGCGCACCGACACCTTCATCGAGAAGGAATCGTCGATCAACGAGCAGATCGACCGCATGCGCCACTCGGCGACGCGCTCGCTGCTGGAGCGCGACGACGTCATCATCGTCGCCTCGGTGTCCTGCATCTACGGTATCGGCTCGGTCGAGACCTACGCCTCGATGACCTTCAAGATCGAGGTGGGCGAGCGTATCGACCAGCGCCAGCTCCTCGCCGACCTCGTGGCGCTTCAGTACAAGCGCACGCAGGGCGATTTCGGCCGCGGCACGTTCCGCGTGCGCGGAGATGTGATCGAGATCTTCCCGGCCCACTACGAGGACCGCGCGTGGCGCGTCTCGCTGTTCGGCGACGAGGTGGAGAGCATCCAGGAGTTCGATCCGCTCACCGGGCAGAAGTCGCAGGAGCTGAAATTCGTCAAGCTCTACGCGAACTCGCACTATGTGACGCCGCGCCCGACGCTGATCCAGGCGATCCACGGCATCAAGGCCGAGCTGAAGCACCGGCTCGACGAGCTCAACGCGATGGGCCGCCTGCTGGAGGCGCAGCGGCTGGAGCAGCGCTGCACCTTCGATCTCGAAATGATGGAGGCGACGGGAAGCTGCGCCGGCATCGAGAACTATTCGCGCTGGCTCACCGGCCGCCTGCCGGGCGAGCCGCCGCCGACGCTGTTCGAATATGTGCCGGACAACGCCTTGATCTTCTGCGACGAGAGCCACGTCACCGTGCCGCAGATCGGCGCCATGTACCGCGGCGACTTCCGCCGCAAGGCGACGCTGGCGGAATACGGCTTCCGCCTGCCGAGCTGCATGGACAACCGGCCGCTGCGCTTCGAGGAATGGGAGGCAATGCGCCCGCAGACGGTGCATGTCTCCGCCACGCCCGGCAAATGGGAGATGGAGCAGACCGGCGGCGTCTTCGTCGAGCAGGTGATCCGCCCGACCGGCCTCGTCGATCCGCCGGTCGAGGTGCGCCCGGCCCGCACGCAGGTCGACGACCTCTTGGGCGAGGTGCGGCAGACGGCGGCGAAGGGCTACCGCACGCTGGTGACAACCCTCACCAAGCGCATGGCCGAGGACCTGACCGAGTATCTCCACGAGAACGGCATCCGCGTGCGCTACATGCACTCGGACATCGACACTATCGAGCGCATCGAGATCATCCGCGACCTGCGCCTCGGCGCCTTCGACGTGCTGATCGGCATCAACCTGCTGCGCGAGGGCCTCGACATCCCGGAATGCGGGCTGGTCGCCATTCTCGACGCCGACAAGGAAGGCTTCCTGCGTTCGGAGACCTCGCTGGTGCAGACCATCGGCCGCGCCGCGCGCAACGTCGATGGGCGGGTGCTGCTCTATGCCGACACCATCACCGGCTCCATGGAGCGGGCGATGGCGGAGACCGAGCGCCGCCGCACCAAGCAGGTGGCGTGGAATGTCGAGCACGGCATCACGCCGGAGAGCGTGCGCAAGGCGATCGGCGACATTCTCGAAAGCGTCTATGAGCGTGATCATGTCACGGTCGATGCCGGCCTCGCGGAGGAGGGCGCCACCTACGGCCACAACCTCGCGGCGGTGATCGCGGATCTCGAGAAGCGCATGCGCGCCGCCGCCGCCGACCTCGACTTCGAGCAGGCGGCAAGGCTGCGCGACGAGATCAAGCGCCTGCAGGCGACCGAGCTCGTCCTCTCCGACGATCCGCTGGCGCGGCAGGAGAGCGTCGACGACCGCACCGGAGGCTACAAGGGCGAGCGCAAATACGGGCGCGCCGCGAACCTTCCCGAGAAGAAGGGCGGCGCGGGCGGAAAGGCAGGGCGGCGTTCCTCGCCGGGCCATGTCTCCTCCGGCCACGAGGCGCGGGCCGACGAGGCGCAGGCGCGCTACGATGCCGATGAGACGTCCGGTTCCGCGTCGCGCATCGTCCGGCCCTCGCTCGACGACATGGGCCCCGGCACCGACCGCACGGAGCCGCTCGGAGCGGAAGGCTGGACCCGGCCGGAGCGTCCCGATCCGATGACCAAGGGCCATCGCAAGGGCGGGCGTCGCGCGCCGAAGCGGTAAGGTTGCTGGTCGGCGCCCCGCCCCGCCAATGCCGGCGAGGGGGCGAATTGACAGCTCCGGTGACGGAGCGTCCACTTCCTCCCGCCCGAATCCGGGTGGGGGGAAGTCATGTCCATCACTGAATCGATTTCGAGCGTCCTCGGGAAATACGCCACCTTCGCCGGCCGCGCCCCGCGTTCCGAGTACTGGTGGTGGGCGGTGTTCCTCGTCATCGTCAACTGGGTGACGGGGCTGATCGATTTCGCGATCTTCGGCGAATACGCGATCTACCAGTATGGCGATGCCCGGCTGTTCACGCCGATCACCACGCTGGTCGGCCTCGCGCTCACCATTCCCACGCTTGCCGTGGCTGCACGGCGCTTCCACGACATGGACCGCACAGGCTGGTGGCTGCTGATCGGCCTGACCGGCATTGGCGGCCTGGTCATCTTCTTCTGGTTCATGTTCAAGGGCACCGAAGGTCCCAACCGTTTCGGGCCGGACCCGCTGGCGACCTGACGGCAACAAAAAAGGGCGGCTCGTGCCGCCCTTTCCGTTTTCAATGTGAGCGTACTCAGCCCTGCTGGATCGCGGTGAGCTTCCATTCGCCGCCGGGCGTACGGACGAAGGTCCAGAACTCGACGGCCTGCTCCTTGCGGTCGGGATCGCCCAGCACGACGCGGCCGGTGGCCTTGTCGAGGGTGACGTCCTTCAGCTCGTAGCGCATGGCGACGGTGGCGTATTCGCTGCTGCCTTCCGACCAGGCTTCCGAGAGGTCGCCCTGCAGGAGCTTCACGTCGGTGACGCGGTTCTCCAGGCCCTCGCGGTCGAGTTCGTCGAGTTCTTCGCCCATATAGCCGGCCATTTCCGGCGTCAGCAGGCGGAACAGCGTCTCGCGGTCGCCGCGGCCATAGGCGCCCTGCACCTCGCCGAGCAGGCGCTCGAAGCTGTCGAAGTCGGAGCCCTCGAGCTGGAGCGGCCGGCCGCGCGGGCCGGTGTCGAAGCCGGCGCGGGGCGCTGCCGCGCCGCTCGCGCCATTGCCGCCCGCCGCACCGCTCGCCATGCCGCCGCCGTTCAGCGCGTCGCGCGCCATCGGGTCGGGGCGTCCGCCGCCGGCATAGGACGGCTGGTTGCGTGAGCGCAGCCAGCCCATGACCAGACGCACGACGATGAAGATCAGCGCGATCTGCAGGAGCAGGCCGAGCAGGCCGGAAAGGCTGCCGAGGCCGGAGAAGAAGCCGGAGCCCATCAGCAGGCCGAAGATGCCGGCGCCGAGCAGGCCGCCCATCAGCCCGCCCATGAAGCCGCCGCGGTTGAAGAAACCGCCGGGCTGGGCGCCGGGCGCGCGGGTGGCCGGCGCGCCGAGCTGGTTCTGCGGCGTGGCCGAGCGCTGCATCGGCTGGGCGGAGGGGGCGGTCGGCGTGGGGGCCGGGGTGGACCAGGTGCGCGAGCCTCGGCTGCCGAAGCTCATGCCGCGGCCGGCGCGGGCCTCCGCGAAGTCAGTGGCGACAAGCACGCCGACGGCGAGGAACAGCGCGCCGAGCACGACGCGAAGGGCAGCGGGACGCGGACGCAGGGATCGCAATGGAAGAGCCTCTCTGGATCGTTTCGCGCGACCCGCCTCGTTCGACGTGCCGCAACGTCATCCATATGGGGAGAGGCGGGGAGAATGCCACCCCGAAAAATGCCGCGCCGGACAGCGGCCTGCCGCAGCGCTTGAGGAAAAGGCGCGGCGGGCGGTTTCGACGGGACACACAATCCCGTGAGGCGCGGCGCGGGCAGCGTCGCGCGAAGGGCGCGCCGGCGGATGGACCGGCGGTCGGAACCTCAGAAGCCGAGCTGAGACTCGATGGCGGCGATGGAGCCGACCGGGGCGTTGGCGCTCTGGCCCTTCTTCTCGCCGGCTTCGGCGGGACGCAGGGCGGCGACGGTGGCGGGATTGGCGAACGCACCACGGGTTTGACGCTGGGCGGCGGGGGTCTGAACCTCGCTGCGGTTCATGACGGTAGCCATTTCAAAGTCCTTCCTGTTACGCATACGCGTCGTTCGGTCGAAACCGGCCTTCCGGCCGTTCCTCATCGGTACCGTTCAGGGACGATGCCGCGTGTCTATGGTTATGAACCCGTAACTCTGAATCTTCCCTGAGCACGCCGTTCATGCTGGCGGGCATTTCGTTCACAATCGGGGCGACCTTGGGGCAATTGCTGAGATTTTCGGGGGCTGTGGCGCGGCGGCCTCACCTGCTCGGCAGGATATGACGCGCCGGGGCCGGGCGCATGGGCGCAAAAGGCGGCTCCGCCCATGGTCGGTCGGGGATAAAGCGCACGGCATGGGTGTCATCGGCGGCATGCTAATTGCTAAGTAGTGCCTACGACTAAAGGAGTGTCGCCATGTCCGTTGCCCTGACCATCGCCTTGCCCGATGCCGAGCTCGAAGCCGATGGCGATCTCGACCTGTCGCTGCGCGAGGACATCCGCATGCTCGGCCGCGTTCTCGGCGACACGCTGCGCGACCAGGAAGGCGAGCCGATCTACGAGCTGGTCGAGCATATCCGCCGCGTTTCCACCCGCTTCCACCGCGAGGAAGACGAGGGCGCGCGCCACGAGCTCGAGGCGATACTGAGCGATCTCGGCGCCGACCAGACGATCAGCATTGTGCGCGCCTTCTCCTATTTCTCCCATCTCGCCAACATCGCGGAGGACCAGAACGTCATTCGCCGCATGCGCGCGGCGGCGATGGGCGGGCGGGCGCCGGGGCCCGGCACGGTGGCGCGGGCGCTGGGGCGTGCCCAGGAGGCCGGCATTTCCCCGGCCGGGCTGCGCAGCTTTTTCGCGACGGCGCTGGCGAGCCCGGTGCTCACCGCGCATCCGACCGAGGTGCGCCGCCGCTCCACCCTGACGCACGAGATGAGGATCGCCGAGCTTCTGGCCGACCGCGCCCGCCTCGATCCGACGCCGGAAGAGCAGGAGCTTGCCGCCGACGAGCTGCGCCGGCGGGTGCTGACGCTGTGGCAGACCAATCTGCTGCGCAAGACTAAGCTGACCGTACTGGACGAGGTGGCGAACGGCCTCGCCTATTACGACTACACCTTCCTGCGCCAGCTCCCGACGCTCTACGCGGCGCTGGAGGACCGGCTCGCCGCCATGGAGGGCGGGACGCGCGAGGGGCCGGAGATCGCCTCCTTCCTGCGCATCGGCAGCTGGATCGGCGGCGACCGCGACGGCAATCCCTTCGTCACCGCCGACGTCACCCGCGAGACGCTGCGCATGCAGAGCGCGCAGGCGGTGCGCTTCTATCTGGAGGAGCTGGACGCGCTCGGCGGCGAGCTGTCGATCAGCACCATCCGCGTGAAGGTGTCGGACGAATTGCTGGCGCTCGTCGATGCCTCGCCCGACCTCTCTCCGCACCGGCGCAACGAGCCCTACCGCCTCGCCGCCAGCGCCATCGCCGATCGACTGCGCGCCACCGCCTTCCGGCTGGAGGTGGCCGATCTCGTCGGCATCACCGAGAAGCCGGCGGCGGTCGCCTATGCCTCCGCCGCCGAACTGCGGGCCGATCTCGACGTCATCGACAATTCGCTGCGGGCCCACAAGTCGGCCGCCGTCGCGCACGGCAAGCTGCGGGCGCTGCGCCGGGCGGTGGACTGCTTCGGCTTCCATCTGGCGGTGCTGGATTCGCGCCAGAATTCCGACGTGCACGAGCGCTGCGTCGCCGAGCTGTTCGAGGTCGCCGCGCCCGGCACCAACTACAAGGGCCTGCCCGAGGGCACGCGCGTGGCACTGCTGCTGCGCGAACTCACCACCGCCCGCCCGCTCACCTCGCCCTTCGTCGCCTATTCCGACGAGACGGTGGGTGAGCTCGCCATGCTGCGCACCTGCGCGCGCATCCACGAGATCTACGGCCGCGAGGCGATCCAGACCTGCATCATCTCCAAGGCCGAAGGGGTCTCGGACATGCTGGAGCTGGCGCTGCTGCTCAAGGAGGTCGGCCTCGTCGATCCCGCCGGCACGGCGGCGGTGAACATCGTGCCGCTGTTCGAGACCATCGAGGATTTGCGCAACGCCGCGAAGGTGATGGAGCAGATGTTCCGCCTGCCGGAATACCGCAAGCTGGTGGACAGCCGCGGCGGCGTGCAGGAGGTGATGCTCGGCTATTCGGACAGCAACAAGGACGGCGGCTTCGTCACCTCCGGCTGGGAACTCTACAAGGCCGAGATCGAGCTGATCGAGGTGTTCAAGCGCCACGGCGTGCGGCTGCGGCTGTTCCACGGCCGCGGCGGCTCTGTCGGCCGCGGCGGCGGGCCGAGCTACGACGCCATCCTCGCCCAGCCGGGCGGGGCGGTGCAGGGGCAGATCCGCGTCACCGAGCAGGGCGAGATCATCTCGTCCAAGTACTCCAACCCGGCGGTCGGGCGCGGCAACCTCGAAATCCTCACCGCCGCGACCATGGAGGCGACGCTGCTCTCCGGCGACGCGAAGGCGCCGCGCGAGGAGTACCTCACCGTCATGGAGGAGCTGTCGGAGGCGGCGTTCCGTGCCTATCGGGCGTTGGTCTACGAAACCCCGCGCTTCGAGGACTACTTCTGGGAATCGACCGTCATCAACGAGATCGCGACCCTGAACATCGGCTCGCGTCCGGCCTCGCGCAAGAAGACGCGGCGGATCGAGGATCTGCGGGCGATCCCGTGGGTGTTCTCCTGGGCGCAGTGCCGGCTGATGCTGCCGGGCTGGTACGGCTTCGGCACGGCGATCCAGTCCTGGCTGCAGCGCCACCCGGATGGGCTGCCGCTGCTTCAGGAGATGTACCGGGAGTGGCCGTTCTTCCGCACCCAGCTCTCCAACATGGACATGGTGCTTTCCAAGAGTTCCATCGCCATCGCCTCGCGCTATGCCGCGCTGGTGGAGGATGCGGAGCTGCGCGAGAGCATCTTCGGGCGCATCCGCGCCGAGCATCACGCATCGATCGACGCCCTGCTGACGATCTCCGAGCAGCCGGGGCTTCTCGGCTCCAATCCGCTGCTCGACCGCTCGATCCGCGCGCGCTTCCCCTATATCGATCCGCTCAACCACGTGCAGGTCGGGCTGCTGCGCAAGTACCGGGCGAACGACACCGACGAGAAGGTGCTGCAGGGCATCCAGCTCACGATCAATGGCATCTCGGCCGGGCTGCGGAACAGCGGGTGAGGGGGCGAGCGGCGTCCTGCATCGTCCCGGCTTTCCGACAGGATCACCGTCATGCCCGGCCTTGTGCCGGGTATCCACGCCTTTGGCGGTGAAGACGTGGATGGCCGGGCCAAGCCCGGCCATGACGTTGCTTTGCTGCGCCGTGCTCCCGGACCGTGGTGGAGCCGGAGAGCCGGGATCGTTTGACGATAGAGAACGGAAGACGATTCCGGATATTGCCTGACGGCAACTCCGGGATGACGCCGGCGGTGCCGGACTTTCGCCGAAGCCGGCCTATGAGCATAATCGATCTCGACCGAGCTTCTCGAAAAAGCTGTCGCTGTCGCCCGTCCCCTTCTCCCCGTGGTGCAGGATGAAATCGCCCGCTCCACGCTGTTGCTTGCGGAAGAGGAAGCCGAGCTCGTGCCGCCGCCGGGAAGGCCGCGCGCGGGGCAGGACTGCTGTTCCCCGGCGCCGGCGTTGGATTATGCTGCACGTCGCACCACGCTTCCGCCGTCTCTTTCCGGGTCCGCCATGTATACGCCCCCCGCCTTTCGCGAAGACGACCCCGCCATCCTGCGCCGGATCATGCGCGAGACCCGGCTGGCGACGCTCGTCACCGCCACGGCCGACGGGCTGATGGCGACGCCCCTGCCGCTGTTCCTCGACGAAAGCGAGGGGGAGCATGGGGTGCTCTACGGACATCTTGCCAAGGCGAATGCGCAGTGGCGCACCCCTGTCGTCGGCGAGGCGCTCGTGCTGTTTTCCGGTGTGGACGCCTACATCACGCCGAGCTGGTACGCGGCCAAGACCGAGCACGGCAAGGTCGTGCCGACCTGGAACTATGAGGCCGTGCACGCCTATGGCCCGGCGGAGTTCTTCGACGATCCGGCCCGGCTGCTTGGTGCCGTGACCCGGCTGACCGAGCTTCACGAGCAGGCGCGGGCCCTGCCCTGGGTGGTGGGCGACGCGCCGGAAGCCTTCATCGCCGCGCAACTGAAAGGCATTGTCGGCGTGCGGCTGCCGATTTCCCGCATCGAGGGCAAGCGCAAGATGAGCCAGAACCGCTCGGAAGCCGACCGCGCCGGCGTGGCGGCGGGGCTGGCCGGGAGCGAACGCCCGACCGAGCGGCAGGTGGCCGGGATGATCCCCACCCAGCGCGACTGACGCGGTGCGAGCGAAGACGATCGGCACACGCGGGAGAGCGATCACCCGGTGATCGGCGGCGTCGCCTCCGGCGGCAGGTTGGGCGGCACGCGGGCAAGGCGCAGGGCGGCCTTGATGAGGGCGGCGTTGTCCGCTGCTTCCTGGCCGTCCGGCAGGTGCTTGCCGTCTTCCAGTCCGATGCGGCCGTCCAGCTCGCGCATCAGGGCGTCCTGATAGAGCGGCCAGACGGTGGCCTCGTAGCCATGCTGGAGGACCGGGACATCGAGGCTGGCGCGGGCCAGCACGGTGCGGATGGCGGCGGCGACCGCCAGCCCCTCCGCCTCGTCCTGCTCGTTGATCTCGATGAGGATGCGCAGGCAGCGCCGGGCCTCGTCGAGCTTCACGAAGCGCTCGGCGTCGGCTTGCGACCACAGACCGGCTTCCACGCCGATGCCGCGCGACAGGGCGAGCGCGATCATCTCCGGCGCGTCCGCCTCGATCAGGTTCACCGAGACGTAGTCCGGCAGCACCGTCCAGCGCCTCACCGCCTCCAGCCGGCCGAGATCGCCCGACACGATGCCGGCATGGGTGGAGAGGCCGATCGGCGTGTCCGGCACGCGGGCGCGGATCGCCTCGAGTGCGGCCGCGACGCTGGCCGGATCGAGCGTCTCGGCGCCCAGCGCGTCGCGCGGATGCAGGTGCAGCTCGGTGGCGCCGGCCGCGACGACGGCCGCCGCATCCGCCGCGAGCTGGGCGGGGGTGAGGGGTGTCTGGGGATGGAATTCACGTGTCCGGGAGCCGTTCAGGCAGGCTTGCAGCATTGGCGGTCTCCTGTTCTGCCCGACATCAACCCGCGAGAAAGCCTTTCCGTTTCAGACGCTGCACGGCGCGTTCCAGCGCCTGGAGAAATTCCGAGCGATCGCGCGGCGAAAAGGGGCGGGGACCGCGGGTGATCTCGCCGGCGTCGCGCAGGTCCTGCATCAGGTTGCGGGTGGCGAGCTGCATGCCGATGGAGGAGGCGGTGAAGGGCTTGCCGGTCGGGCCGATGGCCTCCGCGCCCTTCGCCACCACGCGCGCCGCCAGCGGCACGTCGGCGGTGACGACGAGGTCGCCCTCTTCCACCCGCTCGGCGATCCAGTCATCCGCCACGTCGAGCCCGGCCGGCACGATGACGCGCTCGACCTCGGCGTCGCGCGGGACGGCGATGTAGCTGTTGGCGACGAGGAAGACCTTGATCCGGTGGCGGGAGGCGACGCGGTAGGTCTCATCCTTCACCGGGCAGGCATCGGCGTCGATATAGATGAGGATCGGCTTCGGCAAAGTATTCCGTGTTCGGTTGTGGCGGCACCAAGCAAGAAGGGCTGCCCTCGCGAGCAGCCCTTCCCATGTCAGACCGCGGCCCGGCCCGGTAACTGCCTAGAAAGGCAGCGCGAAGTGTCGCATCACGCGGCACGGACCTCGCAAGAGGCAAGTGTCCAGGTCACGGATACCGACGACCGCAGATCAAGACGATCAGACACTGGATCACCTCCTTTCGATTGTTGACGACAATTGGAGATTAGACCGATTCGCGCATTCGTCACGCGTTCATTGCGATGCGGGAGGCGAATCCGCTGTTCACTTCGCGTTACGACCGGCAATCTCGGGTGTGCGCCCATGAGGAGAGGAAACGCCATGCGACAGGAACGGACCTGGCGGGAACGGGCCCGGTGGCAGCGCGCCGTCATGGCGGCGCCGGCGGTCCTGCTGCTCTCCGTCCTGCCGCTGCGCGCGCAGCAGGCCTCCGACGCGCCGGCGCCGGAGGCGGCCTCGCCCGTCCTCGCCGGGCAGAAGACGGCGACCGGCCGGAGCTGGATGGTGACGGCGGCCAACCCGCTGGCCGCGCAGGCCGGCGCGGCGGCGTTGCGGGCGGGCGGCAACGCCATCGACGCGATGGTCGCGACGCAGCTCGTCCTCGGCCTCGTCGAGCCGCAGTCGTCCGGCCTCGGTGGCGGCGCCTTCCTCGTCTACTGGGACGCGGCGGCGAGGCGGCTCACCACCTTCGACGGGCGCGAGACGGCGCCGCGCGCGGCGACGCCGACGCTGTTCCAGGACGACAGGGGCGAGCCGCTCGCCTTCCTGCAGGCCGTGGTCGGCGGGCGCTCGGTCGGCACGCCCGGCACGCCGCGCCTCATCGAGACCGTGCACCGGCGCTATGGAAAGATCGCCTGGGGCCAGCTCTTCCGTCCGGCCATCCGCCTTGCCGAGGAAGGGTTCGACGTCTCCCCGCGTCTGGCTTCCCTGATCGCCGGCGATGTCGAGACCCTGCGGAGCGATCCCGCGGCCCGCGCCTATTTCCTTGATGCCGACGGCGCGCCCCTCGCGGCCGGCACGCGGCTGAGGAACCCGGCCTATGCGCGCACGCTGCGGCTGCTCGGCCAGTACGGCGCCGATGCCTTCTATGGCGGCCCGCTGGCGCAGGAGATCGTGCGCGCGGTCCGCGAGGCCGCCAGTCCCGGCCTTCTGTCGCCGGGCGACCTGCGCGAATATCGGGTGAAGGAGCGCCCGCCCGTCTGCGGCGCCTATCGCGGGCTCGACGTGTGCGGCATGGGCCCGCCGAGCTCGGGCGGGCTCACGCTCGGGCAGATCCTCGGCATGCTGGAATCCTATGATCTCAAGGCATTGGGCCCGAGCTCGCCGGAGGCGTGGCGGCTGATCGCCGACGCCTCGCGCCTCGCCTTCGCCGACCGTGAGCGCTACATGGCCGACGAGGACTACGTGCCGATGCCGACCGGCGGCCTGCTGGCGCGGGATTATCTCGGCGCCCGCGCGAGGCTGCTGGCCGGCGACGACGCGCTGCCGGAGGTCGCGCCGGGCACCCCGAAATGGGACCACGCCATGGCCGGGCCGCGGGCCGACGGGGCGGCGCCGGAGCTGCCCTCGACCACGCAGATCACCATCGTGGATGCGGACGGCAACGTGGTCTCCATGACCTCGACCATCGAGGCCGGCTTCGGCTCGCGGCTGATGGTCGGCGGCTTCCTGCTCAACAACGAGCTGACCGATTTCTCCTTCCGCTCGCAGCGCGACGGCGTGCCGGTCGCCAACCGGGTGGAGCCGGGCAAGCGGCCGCGCTCGTCCATGACGCCGACCATTGTTCTGCGGGAAGGCCGGCCGGTGCTGGCGCTGGGCTCGCCCGGCGGCAGCCAGATCATCGGCTATGTCGCCAAGACGCTGATCGCCCATCTCGACTGGGGCCTGAGCCTGCCGGACGCCATCGCCGCGCCGAACGTGCTGGCGCGCTTCGATGCGGTGGAGATCGAGCAGGGCAGCGCGGCGCAGGCGCTGGAGCCGGGGCTGCGGGAACTGGGCTTCCCGGTGACGATCGCCCCGATGACGTCCGGCGTGCAGGCGGTGGCGATCACGCCGGACGGGCTGGTGGGCGCGGCCGATCCGCGTCGCGAGGGCGTGGCGATCGGGGAGTGAGGCCCGCGCGGGCGTGTCGAGGTGCGGCCGGCGCCCGGTTCGTCAGTGGCTGATCATCCACGGCCGGGCCGAGGGGAAGCTCTTGGCGCCGGAAGCGGTGGTGGCGGTGCGGTTCTTCTTCGTGCGGCTCTTCATGCCGGAGCAGCAGGAGCAGCCGGAGGCGTGCCTGGCGCGCTCCTGCTTGGCCTTGTAGGCGTCGACGCTCATCGGCGCGTGGCTCGACTGCTCGTTGGTCGCGTGGGCGACCCTGCGTTCGCGCGACATGGAGGAGAAGTGCGGCGCGGTCAGCATCACGCGCGGTGCCATCGCGCCGCAATCCGGACAGGGCTGAGGGTCCTGATACTCGCTCATCGGCCGCAGCTCGGTGAAATCGCCGCACGTGTCGCACTGATATTCATAGACGGGCATGAGCGTTTCCTTGGGCGTTTCCACGACGGGGAAAGTGCGGGGCGACGCGAGCGTCGCCAAACCTCAGAAGGAAGAATGCGGGGCGACGCTTGGCGTCGCCAAATTCTCAGCAGGGAAGGATGCGGGGCGACGCAAGCGTCGCCCCGCGGGCCGGACTCAAGCGGGGGTCAAAGGTCCGGCGAGATCGGCATGTCGACCGAGCCATCGATGAACTTGGTCGGGCCGGCAGCCGAAGGCTTGATGTCGAAGTCGAAGATCTCGGTGGGCAGCCACAGCGTGGCGCAGGAATTGGGAATGTCGACCACGCCCGAGAGATGGCCCTGCACCGGCGCGACGCCGAGGATGGAGTGCGCCTGCGCGCCCGAATAGCCGAACTTCTTCAGGTATTCGATGGCGTTGAGGCACGCCTGACGATAGGCGACGTTGGCGTCGAGATAGTACTGCTTGCCTTCCTCGTCGACCGAGATGCCCTCGAAGATCAGGTAGTCCTTGTAGTTCGGGGTGATCGGCGACGGCTTGAAGATCGGGTTCTTGATCCCGTACAGCGCCATGCCGTCCTTGATCAGGTCGACCTTGATGTGCAGCCACGCGCCGAACATCTCGATGGCGCCGCAGAAGGTGATCTCGCCGTCGCCCTGGGAGAAGTGCATGTCGCCCATGGAGAGGCCGGCGCCGTCGACATAGACGGGGAAGTAGATCTTCGAGCCGCGCGACAGGTCCTTGATGTCGCAATTGCCGCCATGCTCGCGCGGGGGAACCGTGCGGGCGCCTTCGGCGGCAACCTTGGAATAGGCGTCCGAGCCCTTGGCGAGCTTGCCCAGATGCGCGGTCTTCGGCGCCGGCGGGTTGGCCAGCGGGGGCACGCGGGTCGGGTTGGTGTCGATCAGCGCCTGCTCGCGCGCGTTCCAGGTGTCGAGCAGCTTCTGCGAGGGCAGGGTACCGATCAGGCCGGGATGGATGAGGCCGGCGAAGCCGACGCCCGGCACGTGGCGCGAGCGGGTGAACATGCCCTCGTAGTGCCAGATCGACTTCTGCGCGAGCGGGAAGTGGTCGGTGAGGAAGCCGCCGCCGTTCTTCTTCGAGAAGAAGCCGTTGAAGCCCCACTCGTGGCCCTTCAGCGTGCCGGCGTCGAGGATGTCGACCACCAGCAGGTCGCCCGGCTTGGCGCCCTTCACGCCGATGGGGCCGGAGAGATAGTGCACCGTCGACAGATCGACGTCGCGGATGTCGTCGGCGGAATCGTTGTTGGCGATGGCGCCGCCCGTCCAGTCCACGGTCTCGACGATGAAGTCGGCACCGGGCTCGACCCAGGTGGCGATCGGAATGTCCGGGTGCCAGCGATTGTGCAGATATTCGTTCTCGGTGGCCGGCTTGGACAGGTCGACCGAAATCAGTGTCTCAGGCATGGCGAACTCCGTTCCCCTTGGGCTGCATGCGGTAGGTCGGAAGGGGCCGGCCCAGGGGCCGGACCCGGGTCTCAGACGGACAGGAACCGGGCGACCTTCGCCTCGTCGACGTCGGCGCGCTGGTTCTCGTGCACGATCTCGCCGTTCTCGATGACGAGCACGCGGTCGGCGATGTCGAGGGCGAAGGAGAGCACCTGCTCGGAGACCACGATGGACAGGCCCCGCTCGTCGCGGATGCGCTTCAGCGTGCGCGCCATCTCGCGGATGATCGAGGGCTGGATGCCTTCGGTCGGCTCGTCGAGCAGCAGCACCTTGGGCGCGGTGGCGAGGGCGCGGGCGATGGCGAGCTGCTGCTGCTGGCCGCCGGAGAGGTTGCCGCCGCGCCGGCCCTTCATCTCCAGCAGCACCGGGAACAGCTCGTAGATGTCCGGCGGCACCTTGCTCTCGCCGCGCGGGATGAGGCCGGTCTCGATGTTCTCCTGCACCGTCATGGTGGAGAAGATCATGCGGCCCTGCGGCACATAGGCGACGCCGTTGGCGACGCGCTCATAGCTCTTGAGCCGGGTGATGTCGGTCGGGCCGACCGAGACCGAGCCGCTCTTGGTCGGAACGATGCCCATGAGCGACTTCATGAGCGTGGTCTTGCCCATGCCGTTGCGGCCCATGATGGCGATGATCTCGTTGGGCGCGACGTTGAAGTTCAGCCCGTGCAGGACCTCGCTCTCGCCGTAGGAGACGTGGAGGTTCGAAACGTTCAGCATCCTCGCCTCCTCAATGGCCGAGATAGACTTCGATGACCTTGGGGTCCGCCTGGACCTTGGCCATCGAGCCTTCCGACAGGATCTTGCCCTGGTGCAGCACCGTGACTTTGTGGGCGATGTCCTCGACGAACTTCATGTCGTGCTCGATCACGATCACCGAGCGGTTCTTGATGATGGTGTTGAGCAGTTCGGCGGTCTTCTTGCGCTCGGACACGCTCATGCCGGCAACCGGCTCGTCGAGCATGAGGAGTTCCGGGTCCTGGATGAGCAGCATGCCGATCTCCAGCCACTGCTTCTGGCCGTGCGAGAGATATTCGGCGCGCTGGTCGAGCTGGTCGGCGAGGAAGATGGTCTCGGCGATCTCCTGCACCCGCTCCTTCACCGCGGCGTCGCGGCGGAAGGTGAGGGCGCCCGGCACCGAGCGGCCCTTGGGGTAGGAGATTTCCAGGTTCTCGAAGACGGTCAGGTCCTCGTAGATCGACGGGTTCTGGAACTTGCGCCCGACGCCGGCGCGCACGATCTCGTGCTCCTTCATCTTCGTCAGCTCGCGGTCCTTGAAGCGGATCGAGCCGGTGGTCGCCTTGGTGCGGCCGCAGATGAGATCGAGCACCGTCGTCTTGCCGGCGCCGTTGGGGCCGATGATTACGCGGATCTCGTTCTCGTCGACATAGAAGGACAGGTCGTTGACCGCCTTGAAGCCGTCGAAGGAGACGGTCAGCCCTTCAACCGCCAGGACGAAGTCCTTGTTCATGGCATCGGTGATGACAGAGGTGTTCATGGCACCGGCTCCTCTCACTCGGCGGCGGCGGGGGCGGCCGTCCCGGAGGGCGGCGCGGCGGGAGGCGTCGGAGTGGGCGGAGTGGCGGCCGGCGGCGTGGCGGCGGGAGGCGTCGCCGTGCGCTTGGCGGCGCCGCCGAACAGCGGGCCGAGATGCGGGGCGACGTAGGTCTGCCACAGGCCGGCGATGCCGTTCGGGAAGGCCAGCACCACGGCGATGAACAAGCCGCCGAGGCCGAACAGCCAGAGTTCCGGGAAGCTCTCCGAGAAGGAGGTCTTGGCCCAGTTCACCAGCAGCGTGCCGTAGACGGCCCCGAGGATGGACAGGCGCCCGCCGACGGCGGTGTAGATGACCATCTCGATGGAGGGCACGATGCCGACGAAGGAGGGCGACATGAAGCCGACCTGCAGCGTGAACATCGCCCCGCCGATGGCCGACAGGGACGCCGCGAGGCAGAACACGAACACCTTGAAGCTGGCGACGTCGTAGCCGGAGAAGCGCACCCGGTCCTCCTTGTCGCGCATGGCGACGAGGATGCGGCCGAGCTTCGAGGACTTCACGAAATAGGCGACGAGGATGCAGGCCAGCAGCAGGCCGACGCAGACGAAGTAGAGGACCGTCTTGGCGCTGTCGGTGCGGATGTCCCAGCCGTTCAGCGTGCGCAGGTCGGTGATGCCGTTGATGCCGCCGGTATAGCCCTGCTGGCCGATGATCAGGATGGTCATGATCGCGGCGAGCGCCTGGGTGATGATGGCGAAGTACACGCCGCCCACGCGCCGCTTGAACATGGCGAAGCCGACGATGAAGGCGAAGAGGGCCGGCACCAGGATCACCGCGAGAACGGTGAAGCCGAGATTGTGGAACGGCTCCCAGAACCAGGGCAGCGCGGTGATCTGGTTCCAGTCCATGAAGTCCGGAATGCCCGGCGTGGTCTGGATCTTGGTGTTCTCCACGCTGGAGGCTTCCAGCTTGAGGAACATCGCCATGCAGTAGCCGCCGAGCCCGAAGAACACGCCCTGGCCGAGCGAGAGAATGCCGGCATAGCCCCAGCACAGCACGAGGCCGAGCGCCACGAAGGCGTAGGTGAGGTACTTGCCGACGAACTGCAGGCGGAAATTGTCCAGCGCCAGCGGCAGGACGACGACGAGGATGACGGCCAGGACGATGATGCCGATGATATCCTGAGGTCGCAGGAAGAAGGTGCGGCCGGATGATTTGCTCATGTGCGCCTCCTCAGCGACGGACCTTGATGACGAACAGGCCCTGGGGCCGCAGCATCAGGATGATGACCACGCCGAGCAGCGTGAGGACCTTGGCCATCGAGCCGGAGAGGAAGAACTCCAGGGTCGACTGGGCCTGCGAGATGGTGAAGGCGGAGGCGATGGTGCCGAGCAGGCTCTGCGCGCCGCCGAAGACGACGACCAGGAAGGTGTCGACGATGTAGAGCTGGCCGGAGGTCGGGCCGGTCGATCCGATCATGGTGAAGGCCGAGCCGGCGACGCCGGCGATGCCGCAGCCGAGGCCGAAGGTGTAGCGGTCCACCTTCTCGGTATTGATGCCGACGGCGCCGGCCATGACGCGGTTCTGCACCACGGCGCGGACCTGCTTGCCCCAGGCCGACTTGTACATCAGCAGGGCCACGGCGACGGTGATGGCGATGGTGAGGCCCATGACGAACAGGCCGTTGATCTGCACCTCGACCACGTCGGTGACGGGCAGCGATCCCATCATCCAGCCCGGCAGCTCGACGCCGACCTCGCGGGGGCCGAAAACGGAGCGATAGACCTGCTGGAGAATGAGGCTGAGGCCCCAGGTGGCGAGCAGAGTGTCGAGCGGGCGCTTGTAGAGGCGCCGGATCATCAGCCATTCCACCGCCATTCCGAGCGCTCCGGAGGCGAAGAAGGCCAATATCATCGCGATGAAGAAGTAGATGCCGAACAGGGCGGGAATATAATTCAGAAAGAACTGAGATGTGAAATAGGTGACATAGGCGCCGAGGATCATGAACTCGCCGTGCGCCATGTTGATGACGCCCATCTGGCCGAAGATGATGGCCAGACCCAGCGCCATGAGCACGAAGACCGAAAACAGGATAAGGCCGGCGAAGCCTTGCATCAGGAAGATGGAGCTGAGTTCGCTCAGCGAATATTCGGCAAACATTCAGGAATCCCCCGGCGTGCGCGCGTGCGGCGCGGTCTCCGTCAACGGAAAGAGCCCCGGAGAGGGCGAGCCCTCTCCGGGTGGGAGCTTCAGGCGATCACTGGTAGCCCTTCGGGAACGGATCGGGCTCGATGAGGTCGGCGGTCTCGTGAACCAGCTTGAACTGGCCGTCGGCCTGGGCCTGGCCGATACGGGCCTTGGACCACAGGTGATGGTTCGGGTGGATCTTGACGTAACCTTCCGGCGCCTTGGCGAACTCGACATCCACCGATGCTTCGGCAACCTTGTCCACGTCGAAGGACTTGGCCTTCTCCACCGCGGCTTTCCACAGCCAGGGGCCGAGATAGGCAGCCTGGGTGACGTCGCCGATCACCGTCTTGTCGCCCCACATCTTCTTGAATTCGGCGACGAATTCCTTGTTGTTCGGGTTGTCGAGAGACTGGAAGTACTTCATCGAGGAGTAGGCGCCAGCGATGTTCTCGCCGCCGATGCCGTCGATCTCGTCCTCGGTCACCGATATGGTCAGCAGGTTCTGCTTGGAGAGGTCGATGCCGGCGGCCTTCAACTGCTTATAGAACGCGACGTTCGAGCCGCCGACGACCGCGGCGTAGATCACGTCCGGCTTGGTCAGCTTGATCTTGTTGATCACCGAGTTGAACTGGGTGTGGCCGAGCGGGAAGTATTCCTCGCCCACGACCTTGCCACCCAGCTTGTTTTCGATGTGCTTGCGCGCGATCTTCATCGAGGTGCGCGGCCAGATGTAGTCCGAGCCGATCAGATAGAAGCTCTTGGCGCCCTTCTCCTTGTTGACCCAGTCGAGACCGGCGAGGATCTGCTGGGTTGCTTCCTGGCCGGTGTAGATGACGTTCTTGGACTGTTCGAGGCCCTCATAGAAGGTCGGGTAATAGAGAATGCCGTTATACTGCTCGAACACCGGCAGAACCGCCTTGCGCGAGGCCGAGGTCCAGCAGCCGAACACGGCAGCGACCTTGTCGTTGACGAGCAGCTTCTTGGCCTTTTCGGCGAAGGTCGGCCAGTCGGACGCGCCGTCTTCCTGAATGTACTTGATCTGACGGCCGAGTACGCCACCCGACTTGTTGATCTGGTCGATGGCGAGCTTCTCGGCCTGCACCGAGCCGGTTTCCGAAATGGCCATGGTGCCGGTGACGGAATGCAGGATGCCAACCGTGACGTCCGTGTCGGTGACAGCGAGGCCGGTGGTGTTCACGGCCGACGTCGCGAGCGCCTGGGCGAAGGCGGGCGAGGAGAACAGGCCGGAAGATGCCAGAAGAGGCGCCGCCGGAAGCGCCGCCATTCCCATCAGAAGCTTGCGGCGCGTGCTGGAAAATTTATGAGAATTATCGTTATTCGAAGACATGCGATCCCCTCCACGGGTTTGACGTGGCCTCAACAAGCTTAGCGATGTGCTTGCATTGTCAGGATCGTGGTCGGCGATGACGCGATGCAGCAATACGTCGATTGACGTATAGGGGTTTCGGGGGCGCTCCTACACAGTGACGTCGTAGGATGGGAGGCGCGTGTGCGCGCTTCCCGCGTATGTTTTCGCGCGCGCGCGGAAAATAATTACTTTGGTATGCCGGTGTTGCCGATGGACGTCCGCTGCCCGAATTGCGCTCATCTGGGCATTTTTTCATCGTCGGCACGCAAACGCCCGAACTTATACAAGAACCGTTTCGTGTCGTTTGGCCCGTTCGGTGCGCGGTCGACTTGACTGGAACGATTTGTGCTTGATGCACGCCGAGGCGCCGCGGGGACGGGGCCGTCGGTGCAGCGAAAACCAGAAAGTGCCCCGGGAGGGTAAGCGCGAAAGCATGTCAGGCGTCGGCTCGGCGAGGCGGAACCCTATGGCGGCGGAACAAAAGATCGTTCGCGTTCGACGCCGTTACAACCAGTGGGTCGTCAACGAGACGCTGGAAGACTATGCGCTGCGCTTCACCGCCAAGAGCGCGCGCCGCTGGTCGGCGCTGCGGGTGGCCAACACTGCGCTGGGGGCGGTGTCCTTCCTGGCGCTGGAGGCCATCGGCGGGGCCATCACGCTGGCCTACGGCTTCCAGAACGCGGTGGCGGCGATTCTCGTCGTGTGCGCCATCATCTTCGCCGCCGGCCTGCCGATCAGCTATTACGCCGCCAAGTTCGGCGTCGATATCGACCTGCTGACCCGGGGCGCCGGCTTCGGTTATATCGGCTCCACCGTTACCTCGCTGATCTACGCCTCCTTCACCTACCTGTTCTTCGCCATCGAGGCGGCGATCATGGCGCTGGCGCTGGAGATGTGCTTCGGCGTGCCGCTGATGGTCGGCTATTTCATCAGCGCGCTGGTGGTGATCCCGCTGGTGACGCACGGCATCACCTTCATCAGCCGCTTCCAGCTCTGGACCCAGCCGGTCTGGCTGCTGCTGAACCTCATCCCCTTCGTCTTCATCTTCGCGCTCAAGGACGATCCGCTCGCCGGCTGGGTGTCCTATACCGGCCGCTACGGCGCGCCGGACGGCTCCTTCGACTTCGTGCTGTTCGGGGCCGCCACCACGGTGGTCTTCGCGCTGGTGGCGCAGATCGGCGAGCAGGTGGACTTCCTGCGCTTCCTGCCGCGCCGCGCGCCCGGGCGCAGCGAGACGGCGCGCAACGTGCTGTGGTGGGTGGCGTTGCTGAGCGCCGGGCCGGGCTGGATTATCCCCGGCGGCATCAAGATGCTGGCCGGCTCCTTCCTCGCCTATTTCGCGCTCACGCAGGGCGTGCCTTTCCTGCACGCGGCCGAGCCGACCCAGATGTACCTGCTGGCGTTCAGGACGGTGTTCACCCCGGAGGTGGCGCTGGCCTTCACCGGCGTCTTCGTCATCCTCGCCCAGCTCAAGATCAACGTGACGAACTCCTATGCGGGCTCGATCGCCTGGTCGAACTTCTTCTCCCGGCTCACCCACAGCCACCCCGGCCGGGTGGTCTGGCTGGTGTTCAACGTCACCATCGCGCTGATGCTGATGGCGCTCGGCATCTACAAGGTGCTGGAGCAGATCCTCGGCCTTTACGCCATCGTCGCGGTGGCCTGGGTGGCGGCGCTGGTGGCGGACCTCGTGGTCAACAAGCCGATGGGCTGGAGTCCGCCGGGCATCGAGTTCAAGCGGGCGCATCTCTACGACATCAACCCGGTCGGCGTCGGCGCGGTGCTGGCGGGCACGCTGATCGGCGTCATCGCCTTTTCCGGCTTCTTCGGGCCGACGGTGAAGGTGTTCGCCCCCTTCGTGGCGCTGGGCGTGTCCTTCGTGGCGGCGGCGGGCATCGCCTTCGCCACGCAGGGCCGCTACTACATCGCCCGGCGCACCAACAAGAACTGGGACAGTCGCCACACGCTCAAGTGCTGCATCTGCGAGCACAAGTTCGAGCCGGAGGACATGGCGCATTGTCCGGTCTATGCCGGGCCGATCTGCTCGCTGTGCTGCTCGCTCGACGCGCGCTGCCATGACCGCTGCAAGGAGGATGCGCGCTTTCCCGACCAGATACTGGCGGCCCTGCGCGCCACCCTGCCGACCTGGATGGTGGCGCAGATCAATTCGCGCATCGGCCATTACATCGGCGTGCTCTCACTGCTGGCGCTGGTGATCGGCGGCATATTGGGCGTCATCTATTTCCAGGCGACCTTCGCACCGGCGGCCGAGCGCGAGGCGGTCGGCAGCGTGCTGTTCACGCTCTACTTCATCCTGCTCATCATCGCCGGCGTTGCCGCCTGGCTGTTCGTGCTGGCGCAGGAGAGCCGGCGCGTCGCGCAGGAGGAGAGCAACCGTCAGACCGCGCTGCTGATGCGCGAGATCGAGGCGCACAAGCGCACCGACGCCAAGCTGCAGAAGGCGAAGGAGGCGGCCGAGGCGGCGAACCTCGCCAAGAGCCGCTACGTCGTCGGCATCAGCCACGAGCTGCGCACGCCACTCAACGCTATCCTCGGCTACGCCCAGCTACTGGAGCGCGACACTTCCATCCCACCCCACCGCCGCGACGCCATCCGCGTGGTGCGCCGCTCCGCCGAACACTTGTCCGGCCTCATCGACGGGCTGCTGGACATCTCCAAGATCGAGGCCGGGCGGCTGCACCTCACCCGCGACGAGGTGCGCATCGGCGACTTCCTCGACCAGCTCGTCGACATGTTCCGCCTTCAGGCGACCGCCAAGGGCATCGACTTCGTCTATGTGCGGCCCGAGCGGCTGCCGGCGGTGGTCTATACCGACGAAAAGCGTCTGCGGCAGATCCTCATCAACCTGCTATCCAATGCGATCAAGTTCACCAGTAGCGGACGGGTAGCGCTACGCGTTGGCTACAAGAGCCAGGTGGCCGAATTCGAGATCGAAGACAGCGGCATCGGCATTCCGGCGGCGGACCACAAGCGCATCTTCGAGCCCTTCGAACGGGGTGAGCGGGCGGGCACCTATTCGACCGCCGGCATCGGTCTCGGGTTGACCATCACCAAGCTGCTCACCGAGATCATGGGCGGGGAAATCTCTCTGTCCTCAACGCCTGGCGAGGGGAGCATCTTCCGCGTGAAGATGATGCTGTCGGAGGTGACCAACCCCTCCCGCCTCGGCCCGATCCAGCACCGCAACATCGCCGGCTACACCGGCCCGCGCCGCACCGTGCTGGTCGCCGACGACGATGCCGCCCATCGCGACCTGATGCATGAACTGCTCGTTCCGCTCGGTTTCACCGTGCTCGCCGCTACCGATGGGATACAGGCGCTCGACATGGTCCGCGAATGGACCCCCGATCTTTTGCTGCTCGACATTTCGATGCCGGGGCTTAGTGGCTGGGAGGTCGCGCGACAGTTGCGCGACGAGGGTTTCGCCAAGTTGCGCATCATCATGATCTCCGCCAATGCCGGGGAAATCCACGGCGACGGGCTTGCCCAGCATGACGACCATCTGGTGAAGCCGGTGCATCTGCGCACGCTGCTGGAGAAGATGGCGGCGCTGCTCGATCTCGAATGGGTCGGCGAGGCGGAACTCGTGGCGCGGGCGGTGGAGGAGGCGGTGCCGGCGGGTGCCCTGCGCGCGCCCTCGGGCGTCCATATCGACGATCTCGTGAAGCTCGGCGAGATCGGCTATGTGCGCGGAATCCAGGCCAAGCTGACCGAGATCGAGGGCGCCTCGCCCGACAACAAGGCGTTCGTCTCGCACATGCGCGACCTGATGGAAACCTTCGACCTGAAACAATACATGGCTGTCCTGGAGGCGTTGCGCAGCAATGATGCATAGCGTGGAGCGCCGAGACATCGTCCTCGTGGTGGACGATTCGCCGGAGACCCTCAGTCTCCTCACCGATGCGCTGGAGGCGGCCGGCGCCACGGTACTGGTCGCGGTGGAGGGGGCCAACGCCCTCGCTCTCGTCGAGCGCATCACCCCGGACGTGATCCTGATGGACGCGGTCATGCCCGGCATGGACGGCTTCGAGACCTGCCGCCTGCTGAAGCGCAACAAGTCGGTCGCCCATGTGCCGGTGATCTTCATGACCGGCCTGTCGGAGACCGAACAGATCGTGAAGGGGCTGGAGGCGGGCGGCGTCGACTATGTGACGAAGCCGATCTCGCCGGACGAGCTGATCGCCCGCATCCGGGTGCATCTCGCCAATGCGCGCCAGACCCACAGTGCCCGGGCGGCGCTCGACGCGGCGGGCCGCTACCTGCTCTCCGCGACGCGCGAGGGGAAGGTGTTGTGGTCGACGCCGCAGGCGACGGCGCTGCTGACCTCGATCACCGTCTCGCCGCCCGGCGACAGCCTGGTGCTGCCGGAGCCTGTGCAGCGCTGGCTGGAGGGGCGCAAGGGCGAGGCCGTCTCGGCGCCGGATACCATCGAGCTCCCGGTGGAGGGCACGCCGCGCCGGCTCAAGCTCTCCTATGTCGGCCAGATCGGCCCCGAGGAACTGCTGCTGCGCATCGTCGAGGACGAGGGGCTGTCGCCCGAGCAGGTGCTGAAAGCCAAGCTCAACCTTACCGTGCGTGAGGCGGAGGTCCTGATGTGGCTGGCACGGGGCAAGGCGAACCGCGACATCGGCGAGATCCTCGGCCTCTCACCGCGCACGGTGAACAAGCATCTGGAGCAGGTTTACGCCAAGATCGGCGTGGAGAACCGCGCGGCCGCGACCGCGCTGGCGGTGACGGCGCTCACCTCGAAATAGCCCAACCCTTCATAGAACGTCACGTGAGCGAAGGGTGGCGTGGTCCGTGGATCACGCCACCCTTCGTCATGTCGTGGCGCGCGTCGTGCCCATATCCGGAAACCAGTACCGGGGCTGAGGCGCGCGCAATTCATGACAAGATAATAATATTTTGAAAGTGACATCAAAAAGATATGAAAAAATTTCAAATTTCTTGCTTTATGGGTAACGGAGTCTAAATTCCCCCGCCAATCCGCGTCAGACGGGGGAATGAAGATGACGATTCGGAAACGTGTTCTGGTGGGGTGTGCTGGCCTCCTGGCGGGGACTGTTTTGCTGGGCAGCCTGGCCGTTGCGCAGCCGCGCTGGGCAGGCAGCGATCTGCAGGGGGCAGTCGACCGCACCTGCATTGTGGAGATCGGCGCCTCAGCTGGCCGGCTCGAACTGCAGAACCTCTGCTACAACCCCAGGGCGGTGCGCATCAGCTGGGGCGACGGGCGCTTCGTCGACTATTGCTTCAACAGCAGCGGTGATGTGCGCTTCGTGGCCAAGCTGTCCGACAGCTACCGGCTCGTGCGCGAGCAGGACATTCTGCTCTGCCAGTGACATGTGCCCGTCGCCGACGGGACCCATCGATGAACGATAAACCGCCATCCGCCTGACCGCGGGTGGCGGTTTCCGTTTTGACGCTCAGTCCGCCGGGCCCTCGCCGGTCGGGACGAGCCGATCGAGCTCGTCATCGGTGAAGAGACGAGAGCGGGTGAGAAACCGCACGTCGCGCCCGTTCTCGAGGCTGAACATGCCGCCGCGTCCTGGCACGACATCGATGATCAGCTGGGTGTGCTTCCAGTAATCGAACTGCGACGGGCTCATGTAGAACGGCGCGCCGCCGATCTCGCCCATCCGCACGTCTCGATCGCCGACGATGTAGTCGCCCTGCGGGTAGCACATGGGCGAGGAGCCGTCGCAGCAGCCGCCGGACTGATGGAACAGCAGCGGGCCGTAATCGGCGGTGAGCGTGGCGATCAGCTTCAGCGCCGCGTCGGTCGCGAGAACACGGGGAACGGTGCCGATGGCAGCGCGGGGATCGGCCGTGATGACGTCGGTCATGGTGTCCTCCCGGGAGGCGCCGCGCCGCCGGGTATCCCGGCGTTTCAGCATATGGCGGTTGGGCCGTTCTGATGCGGCCTTGTGCTTGCGAAGATGTGCCGCGCCGTCCCGGTGATCAAGGCCGGAAGGCGCGGCACGCTTTCGTTCCGCCGGTCAGGCGGCGATGTCGAGCACGATGCGGCCGTCGATCTTGCCGGCATGCATGCGCGCGAAGATGTCGTTGATGTCTTCGAGCTTGCTCCGCTCGACGGTAGCCTGAACCTTGCCGTCGGCAGCGAAGTCGAGCGACTCCTGCAGGTCCAGCCGCGTGCCGACGATGGAGCCGCGCACCGTGGTGCCGTTCAGCACCATGTCGAAGATCGGCAGCTCGAAGGCGCCGGGCGGCAGCCCGTTCGCCACCAGCGTGCCGCCACGGCGCATCATGCCGAGCGCCTGCTCGAAGGCCTTGGGCGAGACGGCGGTGACGAGCACGCCATGGGCGCCGCCGATTTCCTTCTTCAGCACCGCGACCGGATCCTGCTCGCGCACATTGACGGTGACGCTGGCGCCGAGCTTGCGGGCGAGATCGAGCTTGTCCTCGGCGACGTCGACCGCCGCCACGTTGAGGCCCATGGCCCTGGCATACTGCACCGCCATGTGGCCGAGCCCGCCGACGCCGGAGATCACCACCCAGTCGCCGGGCTTGGTGTCGGTCATCTTCAGGCCCTTGTAGACCGTGACGCCGGCGCACAGTACCGGGGCGATCTCGACGAAGCCGACATTGGCGGGCAGGTGCCCGACATAGTTGGGATCGGCGATGACGTAGTCGGCAAAGCCGCCATTGACCGAGTAGCCGGTGTTCTTCTGCTCCTCGCACAGCGTCTCCCAGCCACCGAGGCAGTGGGCGCAGTGGCCGCAGGCGGTGTAGAGCCACGGCACGCCGACGCGGTCGCCTTCCTTCACATGCTTGACGCCACGGCCGACGCCGGAGACGTAGCCCACGCCCTCATGACCGGGGATGAAGGGAGGGTTCGGCTTCACCGGCCAGTCGCCTTCGGCGGCGTGCAGGTCGGTGTGGCAGACGCCGGAAGCCTGGATCCGGACCTGGATCTCGCCCGGGCCGGGCTCGGGGACCGGCACATCCTCGATGACGAGGGGCTTGCCGAATTCACGCACCACAGCGGCCTTCATGGTCTTGGTCATGTGTCTTCTCACCTCCGCTTCGCCGACGCCGGATGCGCCGGCCGAACATGAAAACGGCGGGACGGAGGCTGGTCCGTCCCGCCGGGTATCGTGTCACATCGCGATGTCGGCGGCTCAGAAGAAGCCGAGCTTCTTCGGGCTGTAGCTGACCAGCATGTTCTTGGTCTGCTGGTAGTGGTCGAGCATCATCTTGTGGTTCTCGCGGCCGATACCGGACTGCTTGTAGCCGCCGAAGGCCGCGTGGGCGGGATAAGCGTGGTAGCAGTTCGTCCACACGCGGCCCGCCTGGATGGCGCGGCCGAAGCGGTAGGCGCGGTTGCCGTCGCGGGTCCACACGCCGGCGCCGAGGCCGTAAAGCGTGTCGTTGGCGATGGAGAGCGCGTCGTCATCATCCTTGAAGGTGGTCACGGACACGACCGGCCCGAAGATCTCCTCCTGGAAGATGCGCATCTTGTTGGTGCCCTTGAACACGGTCGGCTTCACGTAGTAGCCGCCGGCAAGGTCGCCGCCGAAAGTGTTGCGCTCGCCGCCGGTGAGCACCTGGGCGCCCTCCTGCTTGCCGATGTCGATGTAGGACAGGATCTTGTCGAGCTGCTCGGAGGAGGCCTGGGCGCCGATCATCGTCGCCGGGTCGAGCGGCGAGCCCTGCACGATGGCCTCGACGCGCTTCAGCGCCTTTTCCATGAAGCGATCATAGATGCTCTCCTGGATCAGGGCGCGGCTCGGGCAGGTGCAGACCTCGCCCTGGTTGAGCGCGAACATGACGAAGCCTTCGATCGCCTTGTCGAAGAAGTCGTCGTCCTCGGCCACCACGTCCTTGAAGAAGATGTTCGGCGACTTGCCGCCCAGCTCCAGCGTGACGGGGATGAGGTTCTGGCTGGCATACTGCATGATCAGCCGGCCCGTCGTCGTCTCGCCGGTGAAGGCGATCTTGGCGATGCGCGGCGAGGAGGCGAGCGGCTTGCCCGCTTCGAGGCCGAAGCCGTTGACGACGTTGAGCACGCCCGGCGGCAGCAGGTCGGCGATGAGCTCGACCAGCACGAGGATGCTCGCGGGGGTCTGTTCCGCCGGCTTCAGCACCACGCAGTTGCCGGCGGCGAGCGCCGGGGCCAGCTTCCACACCGCCATCAGGACGGGGAAGTTCCACGGGATGATCTGGCCGACCACGCCCAGAGGCTCATGGAAGTGATAGGCGATGGTGTCGTGGTCGATCTCGCTGATACCGCCTTCCTGCGCACGCACGGCGCCGGCGAAATAGCGGAAATGGTCGATGGCGAGCGGCATGTCGGCGGCCGTCGTCTCGCGGATCGGCTTGCCATTGTCCCAGGTCTCGGCCAAAGCGAGGAGGTCGAGGTTCTCCTCCATGCGGTCGGCGATCTTGTTGAGGATCAGCGCGCGTTCGGCGGCCGAGGTCTTGCCCCAGGCGTCCTTGGCGGCGTGGGCGGCGTCGAGCGCCTTCTCGATATCGTCCTTGTCGGAGCGGGCGACTTCGCAGATCTTCCCGCCGGTGATCGGCGAGGTGTTGTCGAAATAGCGGCCGGCGACCGGCTCGACGAACTTGCCGCCGATGAAGTTCCCGTAACGGGCCTTGAACGGCGACTGCTTGGTGATGGCGATTTCTGGTTTGTTCATATGATCCTCCCAGGCTGGGAGTCTCAAGATTGCACCGGGCGTGCCATGCTTATGCGGCAATGCACAAAATCGTCGTTGCGGCACGGGAAAATATTGAAATTGTTTGGATTGCCCCTGTACTCGCGGCGGCTTGAAGATGAAGCCGATGGACGCGGCCGGAAAACTTGGTAGAAACTGTCGGAAAGAACAACAAGACCTGCGACATGTGTGGCATTTTGCAACACTCCGGGAGGATCGCATGCGCTACGAGGTCTCGCCTCGCGCCGTACTCGCGGCGCGCAAGCAGTTCTTCCAGCACGGCCGGCCCGAGCGGCCGCTGAACGCGCTGGTATCGGAACCGATCCTGCGCTCCTGGCAGCGTTGCGCCGATCAGGGGCTCGACAGCGCCGCCCTGCCGCGTCTGGAGCCCTTGACCGCGCACGAGCTCCGCGCCATCGCCGAGCGGCACGAGAGGCTGCGCCGGCTGTGCCGCCCGGAGATCGAGAGCCTTTATGCCGACGCCATGCAGACCGGCTGCGTGGTTGTGCTCACGGATGCGGAGGGGCTGATCCTCGACGCGCTCGGCAACGCCGATTTCGCCGCGCGGGCGGCGCAGGTGGCGCTGCGCCCCGGCGTGTTGTGGGGGGAGAGTTCGACCGGCACCAACGCGGTCGGCACGGCGCTGGTGGAGGGACGGCCCATCGCCGTTCACGGCGGCGAACACTATTACGACCCGCACGGCATATTGAGCTGTTCGGCGGCGCCGATCCTCGACCCCTACGGCCAGACGGTGGGCGCGCTCGACCTGTCCGGTCCGGCGGCGGTGGACCATCGGCACGCCCTGGGGCTGGTGCGCATGGCGGTGGCGCAGATCGAGCACCGCTTCTTCGACGAGGATTTCGCCGGGCGCCGCATCCTGCGCCTCCAGTCCGACCGGGCGCTGCTCGGCACGGCGCGCGAGGGCGTGCTGGTGTTCGAGGACGACCGGCTGGTGGCGGCGAACCGCACCGGCCTCGGCCTCGTCGGCGCCGACTGGTCGGCGCTCGGCGAGAGGCAGGCGGGAGAACTGCTGGACCATCTGCCGCGCCCGGATGGCGAGGCGCATGCGCTGCGCGGGGCGGACGGCAGCGCACTCTATGCGCGGTTCGACGCGGGACCGGCGATACGGCAGACCGTCGTCCCGGCGCCGCGTCCGCTCCGGCGCGTGGAGGGGCCTCTGCTCGGGGCGGCCGAACGCGAGGCGCTGGCCCGCGCGGTGCGCATGGTGGCGGCGGACGTTCCGGTGCTGATCCGCGGCGAAACCGGCACCGGGAAGGAGCTGGCGGCGCGGGAGGTGCATCGGCTGAGCGCGCGCGCCGAGGGGCCTTTCGTCGCCGTGAACTGCGCGGCGATTCCCGAGACGCTGATCGAGTCCGAGCTGTTCGGCTATGAGGAGGGGGCCTTCACCGGGGCGCGGCGTTCCGGCCGGCGGGGCCTGCTGCGCGAGGCCGATGGTGGCGTCCTGTTCCTTGACGAGATCGGCGACATGCCTCTGTCGCTGCAGTCCCGCCTGCTGCGGGTGCTGCAGGAGCGGGAAGTCGCCCCGCTTGGCGGCGGCAAGCCGGTGAAGGTCGATTTCGCGCTCGTCTGTGCCACCCATCGTGACTTGCGGGCGCTGGTGGAGGCCGGCAGCTTCCGCCAGGATCTGTATTTCCGCATCGCCCATTACACGGTGGAACTGCCGCCGCTGCGTGCCATGGAAGATCGGGGCGGCATCGTGCGCGCGCTATGGCGCCGTCTCGTCGATGACGAGCGGCTGACGCTGGCGGAAGGATGCGAGGCGCGCCTTGCCGCCTATGGCTGGCCGGGCAATTTTCGCCAGCTGGCCGGCACGCTCCGGGCGCTGGCGGCGCTGGCTGAGCCCTTCCTGCCGGTGGAGGAGGCGATGCTGCCGCCCGACATCGTCGCCGCGCCGGCCCTGTCCGTACCGGCGGAGGCGACGCTGGATGCGCTGACCGTGGAAGCGATGCGGCGCGCGCTCGATGCCTGCGGGGGCAATGTCTCTCAGGCGGCGCGCAAGCTCGGCATCAACCGTTCGACCCTGTACCGCCGCTTGTTCCACGCCTGAGGCGCGCGCGAGCGGAACCGTGCGGGATGAGCCGTTGGCCGATGATGATCCGTGCCACTGAGGCGGTCAGGCTGCTGAAGGCGCGGTTGCCGCCGCCATTCAGAGCTCGGTCGGCTCGGGGTCCTGCTCGGGCGGGCCGGGGTTTCCCTCGATCCGGTCGCGATAGACCGAGGCGCGGGCGAGCAGCATCAGCGTCACCGGCGTGGTGATGGTGACGAAGAGGGCTATGAGCACTTCGTGCACCAGCGGCCGGCTCTGCAGCACGGAAAAGCAGATCATCGAGCCGATGAGGATCGACCCGGTGCCGAGCGTGGCGCCGAGCGAGGGCGCGTGCAGGCGCGCGTAGAAATCCGGCAGCCGCCACAGGCCGATGGAGCCGATGAGCGTGACGAGCGCCCCGACGACGATGAAGAAAGAGACCAGCAGCGCCGCCCAGAGCGGCAGGTCGGGTGCCTCGCTCATTCGATCACCTCGCCACGCATGAGGAACTTGGCGAGGGCTACCGTGCCGACGAAGCCGAGCAGGCCGATGATCAGCGCTGCCTCGAAATAGAGAGTCGTGCCGCTGCGGATGCCGAGCGTGAGCAGCATCAGCATGGCGTTCACATAGAAGGTGTCGAGGCCGATGATGCGGTCCTGGGCACGCGGGCCGCGGATGAAGCGCAGCGCCGCGAACGCCATGGCGAAGGCCAGCAGCACCTGTGCCGCCGTGATCGACCAGCCGAGGATCATCGCGCTCATTCGAAGATCTCCATCAGCAGGGACTCGTAGCGCTGCTTGATGATGCGCGCCCACTGCTTCTCGTCGACGAGGTCGAGCACGTGCAGCATCAGGACGCGGCTTGCCGGATCGTAATGCACCCACTGGGTGCCCGGCGTGCAGGTCATCACGATGGCGAGGATAGCAAGGCCGTAGCGGTTCGTAAGATCGAGCCGCAGGCTCATGAAGCCGGCATGGGTGCGCCGCTCGTCGCTGCCGAGGATGATGCTGCCGACCGCGACGTTCGAGCGGAACACGTCGACGAAGACCCGTCCGGCAAGGCGCATCGCCGCCACCGGCCGGCGCAGCCCGGTCGGCGGCGGATCGAGCGCCACCATCAGCCAGCAGCCGCCGAAGGCGACGATGGTGCCGAGCAGAATCTGGCCGGGCGACAGGCTCTGCATCAACAGCAGCCACATCGCCAGCAGGGCGAGGAAGAGCAGGGGGTAGGGCAGGACGCGCTTGAGGGCGGTCATGGCGCGCCTCCCGTGGCGGGCTGCCCGGCGGGCGCGGCACCGGCCGGCTTGGTGCCAAGCACCTCGCGGGCATATTCGCTCGGCCAGTAAAGGATCTGCGCCGTCGATTCCATGTAGCGCATCGTCGGTCCGCCCATCACCGTCATGGTGGCGCACAGGAAGAGCAGGGCTCCGATGGGGATCGCCTCGATGGCCCGCACACGGGGGATCTCGTTCTCCGCCGGCATCCACAGCGTGCGGATGCCGTTGCGCGTCATGGCAATCAGCGTGGCGAGGCCGGAGGCCACCACCAGCGCGACGAAGGCCCAATGCGCTGCGTCGATATCGCCGGCCTCGTTCATCACGGCCGAGAGCATGGCGAACTTGGCGATGAAGCCCGACAGCGGCGGCAGGCCGGCGAGCAGTGCCGTGCAGGCGACGAAGGCGCCGCCCAGCACCGCGATGGTGGCCGGGATGGCGACGCCGACCTCCTCGTCCTCGTCCGCGATGTCCTCCTCGGGATCGCCGAAGATCTCCAGCGTCACGGCCAGCACGTCGGCACCGGCGGCCTGGCCGCGTTCGATCAGCTCGACCAGCAGGAAATAGGCGCTGATCGCCAAGGTGGAGGTCGCCAGATAATAGAGGGCGCCGGAAATCACCGCGCTGTTGCCGGTGCCGATGGCCGCCAGCAGCGTGCCGGACGACACGAGCACCGCATAGCCGCCAAGGCGTTGCATCGACTGTGAGGCGAGCACGCCGATGCCGCCGAAGGCGATGGTGGCCATGCCGCCATAATAGAGCCAGAGGCCCCCGAAATCCTCCGATGCGCCTGCCTCGTCGCCGAAGCACAGCAGGAACAGGCGCATGATCACGTAGATGCCGACCTTGGTCATGATGGCGAACATGGCCGCGACCGGTGCGCAGGCGGCGGCATAGGTGGTCGGCAGCCAGAAGCTGAGCGGCCACATGCCGGCCTTCACGAGGAAGGCAATGCCGAGCACGGCCGCGCCCGCCTCCATCAAGACCCGCGACTGGGGCGCCAGCGTCGGTACCACACGGCTGAGATCGGCCATGTTGAGGGTGCCGGTGACGCCGTAGATCAGGCTTACGCCGATCAGGAAGAGCGAGGAGGCGATGAGATTGATCGGGATGTAATGCAGGCCCGCCCGCACACGGGCGGTGCCCGAGCCATGCAGCACCAGCCCGTAGGAGGCGGCGAGCAGGATCTCGAAGAAGACGAAGAGGTTGAACAGGTCGCCGGTGAGGAAGGCGCCGTTAAGCCCCATGAGCAGCAGCAGGAACAGCGTGTAGAAGCGTGGTCCCGCATTGTGCCAGCGCGCCATGGCGAAAAGCAGCGTCGCGCTGCCCAGCACGGCGGTGAGCAGCAGCATCAGCGCGGCGAGCCGATCGACCACCAGGACGATGCCGAAGGGCGGGGGCCAGTTGCCGAGCGGGTAGACGAACATCGTCGACCAGCGCTCGTCGCTCGGCGTGTTCACCATGACGAACAGGGTGATCGCGACGGCGAGCAGGGCGAGCACCGTGGCCAGGCTCAGCGACATCTTGAACAGACGCCGGCGCTCGTCGAACAGCAGCATGAAGGCGCCCACCGCCAGCGGCAGCAGGATGGGCAGGATGGCGAGGTGTTCGACGGCGGGCATCGTCATTCCGGCTCCCGTCCGTCGACATGGTCGGTGCCGGTACGCCCGCGCGCGGCGAGCAGCACGACGAGGAACAGCGCCGTCATGGCGAAACCGATGACGATGGCGGTGAGCACGAGCGCCTGCGGGATGGGATCGGCGAGGGCGGCCGGGTCGCCCGGCACGTCCGGCTGCAGGATCGGCGGCGCGTCGATGCGCACCCGGCCCATGCTGAAGATGAACAGGTTCACCGCATAGGAGATCAGCGACAGGCCGATGATCACCTGATAGGTGCGCGGGCGCAGGATGAGCCACACGCCGGAGGCGGCGAAGACGCCGATGCCGATGGACAGGATCATTTCCATCATTCGCCCCCTTCCGCCGCCTGGGCGGCCCGGCTGCTGCGCAGCGACTGGTGGGCGAGGGCGATGAGGATCAGCACCGTGGCGCCGACGACCAGCAGGAAGACGCCGAGGTCGAACAGCAGCGCGGAAGCGGTCGGCATCTTCCCGATGAAGGGCAGCTCGACATACTGGAAATGCGAGGTGAGGAAGGGGTAGCCGAACCACCAGGAGCCGACGCCCGTCGCGGCGGAGGTGAGCAGGCCGAGGCCCATCCAGCGCAGCGGCAGCACGCGCAGATGGTCTTCCACCCACCGCGTGCCGCTCGCCATGTACTGCACCACGAAGGCGATGGAGAGCGTGATGCCGGCGGCGAAACCGCCGCCTGGCAGGTCGTGGCCGCGCATGAACAGGTAGACCGCCAGCACCGCGATGACCGGGAAGAGCCAGTGCATGATGAGGCGCGGGATGAGCATGTCGTCGGTGGCGGTGTCGCCGGGCCGGCGATCCGGTGCGGCCTCGTCATAGGCATTCTGGATGCGCTGCTGTTCGGGGCTCTCGATGCTTTCCGGCGCCGGGCGGAAGCGGCGCAGCAGGGCGAAGACGGTGAGCGCGGCGAGGCAGAGCACGACGATTTCGCCCATCGTGTCGAAGCCGCGGAAGTCGACCAGGATGACGTTGACGATATTGCGGCCGCCGCCTTCCGAATAGGCACGCTCGACGAAGAAGCGCGACACGCTTTCCGGCAGCGGGCGGGTCATCAGGCAGTAGGACAGGAAGGCCATCAGGCCGCCGAGCGAACAGGCAATGGTGAAATCCGCGTAGCGGCGGATCAGCACCTTCAGCGGCGGGCGGTTCGGGTAGACGTTCTCGATGCGCTTGGGCAGCCAGCGCAGGCCGAGCAGCAGCAGCACCGTGGTGACGATCTCGACCAGGAGCTGGGTGACGGCGAGATCCGGCGCGGAAAGCCAGATGAAGGTGATGACGGTCACGAGACCCGAGCCGCCGACCAGCACCAGCGCCGCGAAGCGGTGGTACTTGGCCTGATAGGCGGCGCTCAGCGCGCAGGCGATGCCGACCGCCCAGAGCAGGGCGAAGGCGGGGGCGACGGGCGTTCCCGGCAGGGTGCCGGTGCCCACCGCCCCTCCCGCAAGGAAGGGGGCGAGCGCGGCCACCACCGCCAGACCCACCACGATGCGCATCTGCGGCTGCAGGCGCCGCGTCCCGAGCGCGGCTTCCGCCGCGCGCGCCCACTGCCAGGAGAGCGTGACCAGAACCTTCTCGAAGATGCGCTGGCCCTTGAGCTCGCGCAGTACCGGCGGTCCCTCGATGCCGCTGTCGAGATAGCGGCGCAGCGCCGCGTAAAGCACGACGCCGCCCGCCAGCGCGATGAAGCTCATCAGCAGCGGCAGGGTGAAGCCGTGCCAGAGCGCGAGGCTGTAATAGGGGGCCGTGGCGTTGAGCAGTCCCTGAACGGCGGTGGCGAGGACCGGGCCGACCGTCAGCCCCGGCACGATGCCGATCAGCAGGCAGATCAGCACCAGGAGCTCGATGGGAAAGCGCATCCAGTGCGCCGGCTCGTGCGGCCGGTGCGGAAGGCCGACCGGCGGCGGGCCGAAGAACACGCCGAGGATGAAGCGCAGCGAATAGGTGACGCTGAACACGCCCGCGAGCGTCGCCCAATAGGGCAGGCTGTCGTCGAGCAGCGATCCGGTGTGGTCGGCCACCGCCTCGGCGAAGAACATCTCCTTGGAGATGAAGCCGTTGAGCAGCGGTACACCCGCCATCGCCGCGGCGGCCACCATGGCGAGCGTCGCGGTGAAGGGCATGTAGCGGTAGAGGCCGCTCAGCTTGCGCAGGTCGCGCGTGCCGGTCTCGTGGTCGATGATGCCGGCCGCCATGAACAGCGACGCCTTGAAGATGGCGTGGTTCAGCGTGTGGAAGATCGCCGCCACCGCCGCCAGCGGGCTGCCGAGGCCAAGCAGCAGCGTGATCAGCCCGAGATGGCTGATGGTGGAATAGGCGAGCAGGCCCTTGAGGTCCTGCTGGAAGATGGCGGCGAAGGCACCGAGCAGCAGCGTGATGAGCCCGGCCGGCACGACGATGTAGAACCACGCGTCCGTGCCCGCCATCACCGGCCAGAGCCGCATGAGCAGGAAGATGCCCGCCTTCACCATGGTGGCGGAGTGCAGATAGGCGGAGACCGGCGTCGGCGCTGCCATGGCGTGCGGCAGCCAGAAATGGAACGGGAACTGCGCGCTCTTGGTGAAGGCGCCGAGCAGGATCAGCACCAGCGCCGGCACATAGAGGCTGCTGTCGCGCAGCAGGTCGCCCGAGGCGAGGATCTGGTCGACATCGTAGCTGCCGACGATGCGGCCGAGCAGCAGCACGCCGACCAGCAGGCACAGGCCGCCGCTGGCCGTGACGATGAGCGCCATGCGCGCGCCGTCGCGGGCCGCCGTCGTGTGGTGCCAATAGCCGATGAGCAGGAAGGAGAAGAGGCTGGTCAGCTCCCAGAAGAAGACGAGCTGCACCATGTTGCCGGACACCACGACCCCGACCATCGAGCCCATGAAGGCGAGCAGGAAGGAGAAGAAGCGCGGCACCGGATCTTCGGGCGACATGTAGTAGCGCGCATAGAGCACCACTAGCGCGCCGATGCCGAAGATGAGGATGGCGAACAGCCAGGCGAGGCCGTCCAGCCGCAGGGTGAAATCCAGCCCCAGCATGGGCAGCCAGGCGAGCCAGAGCCGCACCGGACCGTCATCGGCTACCGCGGCGTAGAGCCATACGATGATGGCGACGCCGACCAGCGACACACTTCCGGCCAGAACCGCCGCGGCGTTGCGCGCATGGGTCGGCAGGAACCCCGCGAGCAGGCTGCCCAGGAAGGGCAGGACCAGCGCGACGAGGAGAAGCGTGCCATCGGACATAGGTAGCGGGGGCCTCCCTGTGGGCGAAACCTCGGAGTCTTGCGTGATTTCGCCCATTATGGTTGATTTGGGTGTCTTCACGCAAGGCAGAAACGATGGAATTGGCGCCCGAACAATGCCGCGCCGCACGCGGGCTGCTCGACTGGACGCAGGAGCATCTGGCTGTCCGCGCCGGCGTTTCCCGAAGCACCATCCGCGACTTCGAGCGGCACCGCCACGTGCTGCATCGCGGCACGGAATCGCTGCTCATCCGCACGCTGCAGGAAGCCGGTGTGATGCTGCTTCCGCCCGGCGAGCACGGTCCGGGCGTACGCATCCGCTGACGGGCCTTCCGCCGCCTTCCCTTCCTATTTCCACATGGCGCGCATGCGGGCGCCGATGTCGATCCGCGCCGTTTCCGCCGCCTGCACGCCGGGCGCGACGGGCTGGGCGGGCGGCCAGCTCGTCGCGGCGAAGCGATTGAGGATGGTGGGCGGGATGAAGCGGGTGCGCGCGGCGTAGACGTGCCGGTCTCCCCGCGCCGCCTGCCCGTGGGTGAAGAAGCGCTGCGGCAGCACAAGGTGCAGGCTGTCCTTGGCGCGCGTCATGGCGACATAGAGTAGCCGCCGTTCCTCCTCGATCTCCTCGCGCGTGCCGACGCCGAGGTCGATGGGAATGCAGCCATCCACCGCGTTCAGGACGAAGACCGACTTCCATTCCTGCCCCTTGGCGGAATGGATGGTGGAGAGGATGAGATAGTCCTCGTCGAGATGCGGCGGGCCGGCCTCGGCGCTGGTGGCGTCCGGCGGATCGAGGGTCAGCTCGGTGAGGAAACGCTCGCGCGAGGCGTAGCCGCCGGCGATCTGAGCGAGCTGGACGAGATCGGCCTGCCGGCTCGCGGCGTCCTCGTGGAGGCGGTCAAGATGCGGCTCGTACCATTGCCGCACGACGTCCATCTCCCCCGGCCAGCCGGCTGACTTCGTGTTCAGCTCCGCCAGCATGGCAAGGAAGGGCGGCCATTCCTCGGCGGTGCGGGGCGGCGGGGTGACGGCTTCAAGCGCCGGCAGCAGCGCACCGGCTTCGTTCACCTGATCGAGGATGCGCCCGGCCGTGGCCGGGCCCAGGCCGGAGAGCAGGCGCAGCACGCGGAAGCCGGCCACGCGATCACGCGGGTTTTCGGAAAAGCGCAGGACGGCGAGCACGTCCTTCACATGCGCGGAATCGAGGAACTTCAGCCCGCCGAACTTCACGAAGGGAATGTTGCGCCGGGTCAGCTCCACCTCGAGCGGCCCGCTGTGATGGGCGGCGCGGAACAGCACGGCCTGTGATTTCAGCGCGATGCCTTCCTCGCGGTTCTCCAGCACGCGGGTGGCGACGAAATTCGCCTGCTCGATCTCGTCGCGCACATTGACGAGAAGGGGCCGCTCGCCGGATGCGCGATCCGACCACAGGTTCTTGGCGTAGCGCTCGCTGGCGAAGTCGATCACCGCGTTGGCGGCGGCGAGGATGGGCTGGGTGGAACGGTAGTTCTGCTCCAGCATGATGGTGTCGGCGCGGGGCGAGAAATGCCCGGGAAAATCGAGGATGTTGCGCACCGTCGCGGCACGAAAGGAATAGATCGACTGCGCGTCGTCGCCGACAACCGTCAGGCCGCGCCCGTCCGGCTTCAGTCCGGTGAGGATGGAGGCCTGGAGCTTGTTGGTGTCCTGATATTCGTCGATCAGGACGTGATCGAAGCGGCCGGAGACGGCGGCGGCGAGGGCCGGCTCGGTCATCATCTGCGCCCAGTAGAGCAGCAGGTCGTCGTAATCGAGCACGTTCTGGCGCTGCTTGGCCTCGACATAGGCGGAGAACAGCGCCTTCAGCTCGGCGTTCCAGCCCGCACACCACGGAAAGGCGCGCCCGATCACCTCTTCCAGCGGCTGCTCGGCGTTCACCGCCCGCGAATAGATGGCGATGAGCGTGCCCTTGGCCGGGAAACGCTTCTCCGTCTTCGAGAAACCGAGCTCGTGGCGGATGAGGTTGACGAGGTCGGCGCTGTCCTCGCGGTCGTGAATGGTGAAGCTCGGATCGAGGCCGATCTGCGCGGCATGGTCGCGCAGCAGGCGCGCGCCGATGCCGTGGAACGTGCCGGCCCAGTTCAGCCCCTCGATCAGCGCCTGCGCATCGGTGCCGAGCACCTGCCGGGCGATGCGCTCGACGCGGCGGGTCATTTCCGCAGCCGCGCGGCGTGAGAAGGTGAGCAGCAGGATGCGGCGCGGGTCGGCGCCGTTGACGATGAGATGGGCGACGCGGTGGGCGAGCGTGCTGGTCTTGCCCGATCCCGCGCCGGCGATCACAAGCAGCGGCCCGCCGGCGATGTCGCCGGGGCCGCTGACGCCGTGCTCGACCGCCCGCCGCTGCTGCGGGTTCAGCTTGTCGAGATAGGCGGCGGGCTGCATCGGAAGGCGAATCTCTGGCGACCGGACGGGAGGCCAGTGAGCACGTTTCGCGTTTTGTTCGCAACCGGGAGCGGCCCGGCGGCTTCAAGCATCGTCATGGCCGGGCTTGACCCGGCCATCCACGTCTTTGGGTGTTGAAGAAGTCGTAGATCCCCGGGGCGAGCCCGGGAGATGACGGCGGGATGGAGGTCCGCGCCGTGCGCAGTTCGCCTCAGCGCTTGCGCACGAACTCCGTGCGCAGGACGAGGCCCTTGATGCCTTCGTAGCGGCAGTCGATCTCGTCCGGGTTGTCGGTGAGGCGGATCGTCTTGATGACGGTGCCCTGCTTGAGCGTCTGGCCGGCGCCCTTCACCTTCAGGTCCTTGATGAGGACGACGGAATCGCCGTCCGCCAGCGGGTTGCCGGAGGCATCGCGGACCTCGACTGTGCCGGCCTGCGCCGCCAGCATCTCGGAGGCCGGGCGCCATTCGCCGGTAGCTTCGTCATAGACATAGGCATCATTGTCGTCGGCCATCTTCGCCTCCTTCAGTGTCGGGTCGGTTCAGCCGACGGATGGGCGGGGCACGCGGCCCCGCCCGTTGGACGTCACGGTGTCACGGCACCTGCCGGACCGCGCCCTTGGCGGCGCTGGTGGCGAGCGCGGCATAGGCCTTGAGCGCGGTGGTGACATTGCGCTTGCGTGGGGCGGCAGGCTTCCAGCCCTTCGCCTCCTGCTCCTCGCGACGGGCGGCGAGCTCGGCGTCGTCCACCGCGAGATGGATGCGGCGGTTGGGGATGTCGATCTCGATCACATCGCCCTCGCGCACCAGCCCGATGGTGCCGCCCTCGGCGGCTTCCGGCGAGACATGGCCGATGGACAGGCCCGAGGAGCCGCCAGAGAAGCGCCCGTCGGTGATGAGCGCGCAGGCTTTGCCCAGCCCCTTCGACTTCAGGTAGCTCGTCGGGTAGAGCATCTCCTGCATGCCCGGCCCGCCGCGCGGGCCCTCATAGCGGATGAGCACGATCTGGCCCGGCTTCACCCGGTTGCCGAGGATGCCGGAGACGGCATCGTCCTGGCTCTCGAACACGGTGGCGGTGCCGGTGAACTTGAGGATGGACTCGTCCACGCCCGCCGTCTTCACGATGCAGCCGTCCTCGGCGAGGTTGCCGTAGAGCACGGCGAGGCCACCATCCTTGGAGAAGGCGTGCTCGTAGTCGCGGATGACGCCCTTCTGCCGGTCGAGGTCGACATCGTCGTAGCGGGCGGACTGGCTGAAGGCGACCTGGGTCGGCACGCCGCCGGGCGCGGCGCGGTAGAATTCGTGCACCGCCTCGCTGGCGTTGCGCTTCACATCCCAGTGCTCCAGCGCCACGGCGAGCGAGGGCGCATGGATGCTGCCGACGGAGGTGTCGAGCAACCCGGCGCGGTCGAGCTCGCCGAGGATGCCCATGATGCCGCCGGCATGGTGGACGTCCTCGACATGCACATCCGGCACGGCGGGAGCGACCTTGCACAGCACCGGCACGCGGCGCGACAGCCGGTCGATGTCGGCCATGGTGAAGGGCACCTCGCCCTCATGCGCGGCGGCGAGCAGGTGCAGCACCGTATTGGTCGAGCCGCCCATGGCGATGTCCAGCGTCATCGCGTTCTCGAAGGCCGCGAAGGTGGCGATCGAGCGCGGCAGGACGCTGGCGTCGTCCTGCTCGTAATAGCGGCGGGCGAGGTCGACAACCGTGTGGCCGGCCTCGACGAAGAGGCGCTTGCGGTCGGAATGCGTGGCCAGCGTCGAGCCGTTGCCGGGCAGGGAGAGGCCGAGCGCCTCGGTGAGGCAGTTCATCGAATTGGCGGTGAACATGCCCGAGCAGGAGCCGCAGGTCGGGCACGCCGAGCGCTCGATCACCTGCACGTCTTCTTCCGAGACGCGGTCGTCGGCGGCGGCGACCATGGCGTCGACGAGGTCGAGCGCCTTCTGCTTGCCGCCGAGCACCACCTTGCCGGCCTCCATCGGGCCGCCGGAGACGAACACGGTCGGGATGTTGAGGCGCAGCGATGCCATCAGCATGCCGGGAGTGATCTTGTCGCAATTGGAGATGCAGACCATGGCGTCGGCGCAGTGCGCGTTGACCATGTATTCCACGCTGTCGGCGATGAGCTCGCGGGACGGCAGCGAATAGAGCATGCCGTCATGGCCCATGGCGATGCCGTCATCCACCGCGATGGTGTTGAATTCCTTGGCCACGCCGCCCGCCGCCTCGATCTCGCGCGCCACCAGCTGGCCGAGATCCTTGAGGTGGACATGCCCCGGCACGAACTGCGTGAAGGAATTGACCACGGCAATGATCGGCTTGCCGAAGTCTCCATCCTTCATGCCAGTGGCGCGCCACAGGCCGCGCGCGCCGGCCATGTTGCGGCCGTGGGTCGTGGTACGGGAACGATAGGCGGGCATGGAATTCCTCCAATCTTCTTGGGGCGCTTATGCGCCCGGGTCCGCGCATGCGCAACCATTTACCCCCGCGAAGCGGATCACAGCACCACGATGCGGTTGGGCAGCTCGTCCTTGTGAGTGTCGGGCGGGGCGTGCCGGGCGAGCAGCCGGCCGGCTTCGGCGATGGCGTCCTCCAGCCCTTCGGCCAGCCGCCCCTCGCGCGCGCCAGTGAGAACGCGGGTGCATACATCCGTCCACGCCGAAGGACCGACGCGGGCATGGATCGTGTCGTCGGCCACCACCTCGACCCGGTGATCGGGCAGGGCGACGAAGATCAGCACGCCCGTGCGTCCCTCGGTCTGGTGGATGCCGAGGCTGAGGAAGTGGTCGACGGCCGTGCCCCGCGCGGCGGCCCGCAATACGGCGCGCGGAACGCAGAAATGGCGCAGCGGGGTGAAGGCGAGCAGGGAACCCAGCAGGATGAAGACGCTGGCCTGCAGCGCCAGCAGCTCCGGTACGTCGACCTGCAGGAGCAGGGCGACCGGCCAGGGCAGCACCAGCGCGATCACCGCCGCCCACATCAGCGCATAGAAGGGATGATCGATCAGCGGCCGGCTGGAGACCACCACCTGAATCTCACCTGCCGTTCCGGCCTCCGCGCGGGTTATGGCCTCGGCGAGCGCCGCCTGCTGCGCCGCGGTGAGGACGTTCTCGTTGGTCGTGCCCATCACCAGCTCCCCGAAGCCCCGCCGCCGCCGGAAGAGCCGCCGCCACCCGAGAAGCCGCCGCCTCCACCGCCCGACCAGCCGCCTCCACCGGACCAGCCGCCGCGCGTGGGGCGGTCGTTCCATTCCCAGTTCGACACGCCGCCGGCGGCAGCGGCATTGCGGCCGCGCCCCACCCGGCGCGAGCGGCCGTAGCGGATCTGGTGATAGAGGACATAGAGCCAGAACAGGAACATCGCGATCCCGAACAGCAGGAACACCCAGTCGTCGAAGGTGAGGGCCGGTTCTTCCGCCTGTCGCGCCCGCGCTTCGGCCTCGGCGGGGTCGAGATTGAGGACTTCGAGAACGGCATCCGTCCCCTTGTCGATGCCGCCGGCGAAATCGCCGGAACGGAAGGCCGGGATGATAGCGGTGCGGATGATGGTGCTGGCCACGGCGTCGGGCAGGATGCCTTCGAGGCCGTAGCCGACCTCGATGCGCACCTTGCGCTCGTTTGGCGCAACCAGCAGCAGCGCGCCGTTGTCCTTGTCGGTCTGGCCGAGCTGCCAGTGGCGGAAGAGCTGGTTGGCATAGTCCTCGATCTCGATGCCGTCGAGCGAGGGGACGGTGGCGACGACGAACTGGTCCGTCGTCTTGCCCTCCTGTGCCGCCAGCTTGGCTTCCAGCGCGGCGCGCTGACCGGCATCGAGAATGCCGGCCGCATCGACCACCCGTCCGCTGAGGGGCGGGAAGGGAAGCTCCGCCCGCGCCGTGCCGGCCAGCACGAGGGCGAGCAGGACCAGCGCGACGGCGAACGCGCGCGCGGCAAAGGGCGCGGCGAGGGATGCGGCCTGGGACCGGACGGTACGGGCGAGCATGGCGCTGCTCAGCGAGGTGTCAGTTGAACTTCACCTGCGGCACCTTCATCTGCTCATCGGAGATGGTGAAGGTCTCCATCGGCTTGTTGCCGCGGTAGAGCGTCGAGGCCCAGATGATGCCGGGGAAGGTGCGCAGCTCGGTGTTGTAGACGCGCACCGCCTCGATGTAGTCGCGCCGCGCCACGGCGATGCGGTTTTCGGTGCCCTCGATCTGCGCCTGCAGGGCGAGGAAGTTCTGGTTCGACTTCAGGTCCGGATAGGCTTCCGAGACGGCGATCAGCCGGCCGAGCGCGCTGGAGAGCTGGGCCTGCGCGTTCTGGAACTGCTTGAACTGCTCGGGGTCGGTGATGGTGGAGGCGTCGACCTTGATGGAGGTGGCGTTGGCGCGGGCCTCCGTCACCTGGGTCAGCACGTCCTTCTCCTGCTGGGCGTAGCCCTTCACCGTCTCGACGAGGTTGGGGATCAGCTCGGCACGGCGCTGGTACTGGTTCAGCACCTCGCTCCAGGCGGCCTTCGCCTTCTCTTCCTGGGTGGGAATGGTGTTGACCCCGCAGCCGGCGAGGCCGAGCGAGGCCACGGCGAGGAACAGGATGGCGGCGAGGCGGCGTCCGGCGCCAGCGAGGACGAGAGAATTCGACATGTGGGTGCCCCAAGCTCGACGCCGCTCCTGTGCGGCGCCGGATACCTTATAGGCCGCGTGTCCGACACAGGCCATGGGGAAGGTCGGGAGCAGGCCGGATTGCCCGCGCGGGCGCTGCGCGGCGGAGCCCGCCGGCTAGCGCCGGATACGGATCTGCCGGTCCACGCAGCGCCGGCCGACAAGGCATTGAGCCTCGTCGGCGGTCTTGACCCAAGCCGGCCGCGTCGTCTGCGACGGCAGGCAGTAGCTGACGTTGACGACGAACAGCTCATAGATGTTCGGCCCCGTGGCGATCACGGCCTGGCCGTTCTTCTGCACCAGCGCCCGCGTGGCGGCGCAGCTCATGGTAAGCGAGTTGGGCAGCGTCTGCGCGAGCGCCGGCGCCGCGGCGAGGAGCAGGGGAATCGACAACAGGGCGGTCCGCATGTTCAGCCTCGCAACCCGACAGGCTCGCGCCTTTCGCCGGCGTACCGGCAACCTGAGCATCCTGTATCTAGGTCTACACCTCATTCGCCGCCAATCCCATCGGTCGATAAGAAAGGGCGCAGGGCCAGGAGACCTTGGACGGCGAGGGACAATCGGCGGATTTGGTGGGCCCGGCAGGCCGACCCGTCGCAAAAAGTGACAATGGCTTAGGTTCGGTCGGGACAAAAGAAGAACATAACGTTTCCGGTACAGATACAACCGACCGCGTCCCACTTTCGCGAGCTGCGACGCGGCCCTGCGGCGCCGTTTATGACGGGCGGGAGCGCCTCGGCTCTGTCGAGAGCCTCGCCGGCGGCTTCCGCGCCTTGGACGCCGATGGCGAGGCGCTCGGCACCTTCGCCACATTGAAGGCTGCCATGACGGCCGTGGGGCGGGACCGATGAGCGCGGTTGTCGTCGTGGAGACCTTTCGCGTCGCCATTGGTCAGGCGAACGGGGGCGCCGAGCTGGACCGCCTGACCGCGGCAATCTGGCGGCAGAATCTGGCGGGCGCCTTGTCGGACGACGATGCCAACGGGCTGGCTATTCTCGCCAGCGCCAGGCGCAAGCCTGCCGAGGGACCGCGCCAGGCGTCGGCGCCCGTCAATCTGAGCCGGTTCAAGCCGCGACGCCGGCAGGCGGCACCCGATCGGGAGGTGGCACGGCGCCGGCGACGCGGACTTGCCCGGTCCGCACCTATGCCAGCCGCGCTGGCCAGCTGCTTCACCGAGAGCGAGAGCGCCGTCCTGGCGATCGTCGCCGGCGAGGTGAAGCACCACGGCACATGCGAGCTGCCCATTGACCAGATGGCCGCGCTGGCAGGCGTGTGCCGGACCTCGGTGCAGAACGCGCTGCACGAGGCGCGACGGCTTGGGCTGATCCGGGTCATGCATCGTCCGCAGCGCGGCCGAAAGCATCTGCCCAACGTGGTGGAGATCGTGTCGCCGGAATGGCGTGCGTGGCTCAAGCGCGGGCCAACAGCGCATCGGCCGATAGGGTCCAAATCCTCTGCACAAGTCAAAAATCTGAGCCCCACGAAGAGCACAGAGAGGACCCTAAGAGGTCGTGACTTGGTGGGAGGAGACGTAGCCCAATATTCTGTTACCTTGGCTCGTCATCCAAGCGGAGATGCCACTGGCCTGCGAGATGATGACATATCACGATGTGATAGTAACTGAGAGAAACAGGCATCTGTTCGAGTGATCGCGGCGAGCGCATAGAATCATCTATGCATCATCACGCCGTTATCCGCGCCTCGGATCGTCCGACCGCTTCGCTGCACGCCGAGCTGGCGCGCCGCGCTGTGTTCGGCACGCCGGATGACAGCTGGACCTTCGTCGAGGCCGGCACGCTGGCCTGGCAGCAATGGTGCCGGTTCTGCCGCGCCGAGATCGGCCGCGAGCCAGTGGCCGCGCTCATCTTCGGTTCGCCTCCCGGTCAACCGCTGGGCCGCTATCGCGGTCGCAGCCTGCCGACGCTTCGCCCGCCCGGCGCGAGTGCGCTGGATCGCATGCGCATCGCCAGCGGCGAGCGCGACGACGACGAGGCGGCGGCATGACCGGGGGGTGGTTCGCAACTTTGCGCCAGGGGCGCCGGACCGCTTGGGGTCCACCGTGCGAGATAGAGGCTAAATAGGGTTTTTTACTATTTATCAGTAGGTTAGTCGAGGTCAGACGTGCTTCAGCGGCTCTCAGGATGGTTCAGGACGACGAAGAGCCTAGCGGCGCCGGATTCGGAGCTGCAAGCGCTGCTCGGCACGCCGCCCTCCGGCCTGTCCGTTGGTGCGGCTCAGGCATTGACTGTGCCGGCAGCGCAGTCGGCGATCCGGCTGATCTCGGAACCCGCGGCTTGCCTCGAGCTGAAGGTCATGCACCGGATAGGCGGCACGGAAGCCGAGGCGCCAGAACATCCTGCGGCGCGGCTGCTCGCCGATCGCCCAAACGACTGGACGTCGCGTTTCGAGTTCATCCGCGACATGGTCGCCGCCGCGCTGATCAGCGACAAGGGCGCGCTGGCGCTGGCGAACAAGGTGGATGGGCGCACAATCGAGCTGGTGCGCTATGAGCCGGCGCACTTCACGGTCGACTATTCCGGCGACGGCCGGCTTGAGCCGAGCTATCGCATCAACAATGTGCCGGTCTCGGCGGACGACGTGGTGCACCTGCGCTCACCCTTCGCCCGCTGCCCGCTGTCCCTCGCCGCGGATGCCATAGGCGTCGCCAAGCTGATGGAGGGCCATGCCGGCCGGCTGTTCCGCGACGGCGCGCGGCCGTCGGGCGTGCTGGCGCTGAAGGACCGCACCTCACCGGACGCCCTGAAGCGCATCCGTGAGGCCTGGCAGCTCGCCCATGGCGGCGGCAAGTCCGGCGGCACGGCGATCGTGGAAGGCGGTGCCGAGTACACGCAGCTCACGCTGAAGTCGACGGACGCTCAGTTCCTCGAGATGCGCAAGTTCCAGATCATCGAGATCGCCCGCGCCTTCCGCGTGCCGCCGTCCATGCTCTACGAGCTGGACCGTGCCACCTGGTCCAACTCCGAGCAGATGGGCAAGGAGTTCCTGACCTACTCGCTGGAGCCTTGGCTGCGCGCGCTCGAGGGCGCCCTGCGCCGGGCGCTGTTCACGTCGGAAGAGCGGCGCGAGTACCGGATCCTGTTCGATCGCGACGATCTCACCCGCGCCGCCCTCACCGAGCGGGCGACCGCGATCTCTTCGCTCATCTCGGCGCGGGTGCTGAACCCCAACGAGGGCCGCGACTGGCTCGACCTGCCGCCGCGCGCCGGCGGCGAGGAATACGCCAATCCCAACGTCACCGTCACCACCCGCACGACCGGGCCGGCCCGCCGCGAGGAAGATTGATGGACAACGTCGTTCCGCTGCACCCCTACGCCGAGCTTCGTGGGGGCGTCATCACAGAGAGCTCCGATCCCTCCCGATCCGGCAAGGCTTGGTACTTCGTGGACTACGTCGACGAGGGCGGCCGGTGTTTTGGCGTGTGGGACGGTCCCTCCTACGACGCCGCCTGTGAAGCGCTTTCGGAATGGGGCAGCGACGGGGTTCGCACCATCGACTTGCTGCGAAAGGCGCTCTGATGGAACGCGCCTTCTTCGAGACCAAGGTGCTGGCGGACGAGAGCGGGGCGATCTCCGGCCTCGCCTGGAAGTTCGGCGCGCCCGATCGCATCGGCGACTGGATCGAACCCGGCGCCTTCAAGGGCCTCAAGCTGCCGCTGCCCATGCTGTTCGGCCATGACCTCAACGATCCGGTCGGGGCCTGGGACCGGGTGGAGGAGAAGGCGGACGGCCTGCACGTCGCCGGCCGGCTGCTCGTCGACGAGGTGGCCCGTGCTCGCGAGGTGCGGGCGCTGGTGAAGGCCGGCGCTGTGCGCGGCCTGTCCATCGGCTTCGTCACCCGCAAGGCGGCGGCCCGCAGCGGCGGCGGCCGGACGATCAAGGCGCTTGAGCTTTTCGAGGTGTCGCTGGTGAGCGCGCCCATGCACCCCGGCGCGAAGGTCACTTCCGCCAAGTCCGCGGCGGGGGCCTTCGCCCTCGCCGAATCCATCCGGCGCGCGGAAGCGGCCATTCGAGGAAGCTGACGATGAAGCATACCTGCCTGCACGTGCTGGCGCCCGGCGCGGTTGAGCTGAAGGGCGACAATGACGATCCCAGCGAGGTCGTCACCAAGGCGCTCGACGCCCTCACCAAGACCGTTACCGACGGCCAGAAGTCGCTGGGCGATCGCATCGCCGCGCTGGAGGGCAAGGGCACCACGCCCGAGCCGAAGGACGATCCGGTGTCCAAGCTCACCGAGCGGCTCGACAAGCTGGAGGCCAAGGGCAACCGCCCGAACGGCAACGGCGAGACCGAGGGCGAGCCCAGCACCGAGCAGAAGGCCTTCGCCGCCTATCTGCGCCAGGGCGATCGCGCGCCGGAAGCCGAGCTCAAGGTGCTCACCGTCTCGTCGGACACGCAGGGCGGCTATCTGGCGCCGACCGAGATGTCGGGCGAGTTCATCCGTGACCTCGTCGAGTTTTCGCCGATCCGCACGCTCGCCACCGTGCGCACCACCACGGCGCCGGCGGTGAGCTATCCCAAGCGCACCGGCATCACCAACGCCAAGTGGAAGGGCGAGACGCAGCCTCAGGAGGGCAGCGAGCCGAGCTTCGGCCAGGTGGAAATCCCGATCCGCGAGGTCAACACCTTCGTCGACGTGAGCAACCAGCTCTTGGCCGACAGCGGCGGCACGGCCGAGGCGGAAATCCGCCTCTCGCTTGCCGAGGATTTCGGCCAGAAGGAAGGCCTCGCCTTCGTCTCCGGCAACGGCGTGCTGGAGCCGGAAGGCCTGCTCTCCGCCACGGGCATCGCCGAGACGCTGAACGGCCACGCGACGAACCTCTCCGCAGACCAGCTCATCGCGCTGATGTACGCGCTGCCCGCGGCGTACCGCTCCCGCGGCACCTGGCTGATGAATGGCGGCACGCTCGCCAAGGTCCGCACCCTGAAGGACGGCAACACGGGCGTCTATCTGTGGCAGCCGAGCTATCAGGCCGGCCAGCCGGAAATGCTGCTGGGGCGGCCCGTCGTGGAAGCGGTCGACCTGCCCGACGCGACCTCCGGCAAATTCCCGATCCTGTTCGGCGACTTCGCCACCGCCTACCGGATCGTCGACCGCCTGGCGCTGTCGATCTTCGTCAACCCGTACATCCGCGCCACCGACGGCATCACCCGCATCCATGCCACCCGCCGTACCGGCGCCGGCGTGGTGCAGGCCCGGGCGCTGCGCAAGCTCAAGATGGCGACCTCCTAAAGGCCGCCGCTTCCCCGTCACGCGCTCTGCGGAGGTTCATCCATGCGCGACATCATCTCGAATACCGCCGTCGCCTCGGTCATCGCGCCGGCGGCCTATGACGCCGACAACACCCCGGCGGCGATCGATCTCAAGGGCTTCGATTCCGCCATGCTGGCGATCCATGTCGGCGCCGGCGGCATCAGCTTCAACGGCACGAACAAGGTCGAGTTCAAGCTCTCGCACAGCGACGACGATGCCACCTATGAGCCGGTGACGGACGCTGATGTGCAGGGCGTCGCCGGCGTCACCTCCGGCATCGTGCTGGCGCTGAAGGCGGCGCACCCCGATCCGAGCGTGACCCGCGTCGGCTATGTCGGCAATCGGCGCTTCATCAAACTGCTCGCCGACTTCTCCGGCACCCACGGCACGGCGACGCCGCTCGCCGCCACCGTCATCAAGGGCCACGCGCGCGAGCGCCCGGTGGCCTGATCGGCTCCGGGCGCGCCCCGTATGAGGGCACGTAGCGGCCTGCCCAACAACGGAAACGCCACCTCCCTGAGGCGCCCGGCCGATTTCGGGAGGGTCAAGGTGGCGAAGGTCGCGAGCACCAGCCGGTCTCCTTTCCCGGCCAAGGGCTCATCGGCGGGCGCAGCGCGAGGCTGCGTCCGCCCTCTCTTCCGAGGAACATTCATGCTCACCGTCATCACGCCGGCCGCCAAACGCGACTTGACCACGCTCGACGCCGTGAAGCTCGAGCTCGAGGTCACCGATGACGCCGCTGACGCCTATCTCGGCGGGCTGATCGGCCAGGCGAGCCGGGCGATCGAGAGCTGGTGCGGGCGCGTGTTCGCCCGCGAGGGTCTGCGCGAGACCGTCCACCTCACTGAGCCGGCGGGCACGCTGCTGCTCTCGCGGTTCCCGCTGGCGGCGATCACCTCCGTCACCACCGAAGCCGGCTCGCTGGCGCCCGCACTCTATGAGGCGGAAGCCGAGACCGGCATGCTGTATCGGCTCACCGCGTCCGGCGCGCGCTCGGTGTGGTCGCCCGGCCGGATCCTCGTCGACTACGCCGCCGGCTTCCTCCTGCCCGGCGACGAGGGGCGTGATCTTCCACCCGATATCGAGCGGGCGGCGATCCTTGCCGTGCGTAACGCCTGGCACGCGCGCGGGCGTGACCAGACGGTGCGCAGCGAGGATGTCGACGGCGTGGGATCCTTCTCCTACGGCCTGCCGGCTTCGCTGTCGGCCGATGTCACCGACCTCCTGGCGCCGTACCGGCTGCCGGGCTTCGCGTGAGGTCGGGCGATGCCGGTACGCGCGCCTCGAATCTGCGGCTGCGGCCATCGGATCGCCTCGGGCGAGCGCTGCCCCTGTGAGCGCATGCGCAAGGCGGCCTATGAGCAGCGTCGCGTGCCGGCGCGCGAGCGCGGCTATGACAGCAAGTGGGAGAAGGAACGCGCGGCGTTCCTGAAGCTCAATCCGCACTGCGCCCGGCCCGGCTGCAGCGCGCCGGCATCGGTCGTCGACCACATCATCCCGCACAAGGGGGATCAGCGGCTGTTCTGGTCGCGCTCCAACTGGCAGCCGCTCTGCACCTCCTGTCATAGCCGCTGGAAGCAGGCACAGGAAAAGCGCGGCTTAAGGACCGGCTCGTGAGAGGGAGGAAGCCATATCTTGTGGTGGCGGGATCCTCGCCCGTTCGCGGCCAGCTCGATCCGCCGGCGTGGCTTGATACCGATGCCCGCGAGGAATGGAATCGGGTCGCCCCGATCCTGATCGAAGAGCGGCGGACGCTCACCGCAGCCGACATCGCGACCTTCACCAGCTACTGCGTTTCCATCGGCCAGGTCGCGGAGGCGTCCCGCATCATTGCCCGCGAAGGCATGATCGTCAGCACGAAGACCGGCCCGAAGAAGCATCCTGCCGTTGCGATCCGTGATGCCGCCATGACGCAGGCGCGCCTTCTTGCCGGCGAGCTGGGGCTCACTCCCGTCAGTCGCTCCCGGCCCGCCGCCCGCGATGCAGCCGACGACGGGCAAGACGACCTGTTCGGCATGGGCGATTGACCATGGCGCGCTCGACGTTCCCCGAATGGATCTTCGATGGCAGCGAGATCGCCGATCCCATGGGGCGCGGCGAGCGCGCCGTGCGCTGGCTTGGCAAGCTCAAGCACCCCAAGAGCCCGCTTCCCGGCAAGCCGTTCCAGCTTGATCCCTGGCAGGAGCGGATCGTGCGGGCGATCTATGGCCCGCGCCACGCCGACGGCACCCGCATCGTCAAGACCGTGGTGCTGCTGCTGCCGCGTGGCAACCGCAAGACCTCGCTCGCCGCCGCGCTGGCGCTGCTGCATACGATCGGGCCGGAGCGGGTGCCGGGCGGCGAGGTGATATCGGCGGCCGCCGACCGCAAGCAGGCGCGTCTCGCCTATGCCGAGGCGCTCGGCATCGTGCGCACCGTGCCTCAGGCGGCGGCGAACACCCGCGTCGTCGACTACCGCAACCGCCTGACCTTCCCGCGCGATGGATCCTTCTACGAGGCGATCTCGGCGGATGCCGGCACCCAGCACGGCCGCACGCCCGCCTTCGTGCTCGCCGACGAGCTGCACGCCTGGCCCAAGCGCGACCTGTGGGACGTGCTGCGCTCGGGCCTCGTCAAGCAGAAGGGCTCGCTCCTCATCGTCGCCACCACCGCCGGCCGGGGGCAGGAGAACGTCGCCTGGGACATCGTGGAGGATGCCCGCAAGGTCGCCCGTGGCGAGGTCGACGATCCCTCGATCCTGCCGATCCTCTTCGAAGCCGAGCGGGATTGCGACTGGACCGATGAAGACGTGTGGCACCGGGTGAATCCGGGCCTCGCCCATGGCTATCCCGACCTCGAGGGCCTGCGCCAGCTCGCCCGCGAGGGCCAGCGCCGCATCGGCGATCGCGAGGCCTTCCGCCAGCTCAACCTCAATATCTGGCTTGATCACTCCGCCGATCCGTTCGTCGACATGGAGGTGTACGACGCCGGTGCTGGCGAGGTGGACCTCGAGCTGCTCGCCGGCGAGCCGTGCTGGCTCGGCGTCGACCTCTCCTCCAATCACGATCTCACCGCCGTCGTCGCCGCCTGGCGCGACGAGCGCGGCGGCTACCTCGTGCATCCGTGGTTCTTCTGCCCGGAGCAGAACCTGCGCATCCGCGCCGATCGCGACGGCGTGCCGTACCCCTCCTGGGCAGATCAGGGCTTCATCACCCCGACGCCCGGCAACGTGGTCGACTTCCGCACGGTGGAAGACACCATCCGCGGCCTTTGCGATCGCTTCGCGGTTCAGGAGATCGCATTCGATCCGCACCTCGCCCGCAACATGCTCAACAACTTAGCTGAGGATGGGCTGCCGGCCGTCGAGATGCGCCAGGGCTGGGTCACCATGGCGCCGGCAGTCAAGGAGCTGGAGCGCGCCATTGTCGGCCGCCAGCTCGCCCATGGCGGGCATCCGGTCCTGCGCTGGTGCTTCGACAACATCGCCGTTCACACCGACAGCGCCGGCAACCGCATGTTCCACAAGGGCAAGAGTCGCGACCGGATCGACGGCGCGGTCGCCTGCGCCATGGCGGTCAGCCGCGCCAGCGCAGAAGCCGGCGCCAGCATCTACGACAGCGACGAGTGGTCGCCGGAATTGATGGTGCTGTGATGCTTCAGATCACGCCAGAAACTCGGCGCCGCCTTCGCATTGCGACCGCTTGGGACGACTTTCGGGAGCGGCAGAAGAAAGCGAGCAAGACCAAGCCCCGGAAGCTGAACCGCATCCGGTTCGATGAGCTGGTCAGCGATATCGCCGGCATTTTGAAGCAGGGCGAGCCGACGCGGTTTGCGTTTGAAGGCGCCTGCCGCAACGGCGTCCGCAGCTCTCTTTGTCTGGAAGGCTGGAGATGGCCGGATGCCGATCACACTGCGGTTGAGGTCGTGGCGGCGGCCCTTGCGCAGATCGGCGCGGTCCGTCCGACGTGGTGGCAGGGGCAACCCGAGTTCGCCGACACCGATACGTCGAAAGGCTTCTGCGCCTTCCGCCGCTGCGGCAAGCCCATCCCGATTGATCGTGGCGAGAGGAATGGCAAGGCGGTCAAATATTGCTGCGACAGCTGTGCGAGCATGGCGGCAGCCGAATTGCGTCGCAAAGAGCATCGTCGGATGTCGATTGCGGACTACCTGGCATTCAGTGCGGCGCGATCGGCGGAAACGGAAAGGCTTCGGTCTCGAAACTGCGAGCAGTGCGGCTCCTTTTTCGCAACAAGAGACGAACGCCGAAATTATTGCTCAAGATCATGCTTCGCCGACTCTCGCCGCAAGTGGCAGGAGCGCGAATGCCTGCACTGCGGCGCGGTGTTCAAGCCCAAGAACACCGGCGGCAAGGGCGTGTCGCGGTACTGCTCGCGCGAATGCGCCGGTACCATGCGGATCAAGAGCCGGCCGGCGCTGCAATGCCTGACGTGCAGCACGATTTTCTACCCGCCCTATCCGAGCGACAAGCGCTCCTATTGCTCGCCCGTGTGCAATCCCTTCGCCACCAAGGCGGCCAAGGCCGCATTCCTCTGCGAGCAGACCTCGCAGACGCTACCGCTCGCTAGCGAGCGAGAGGGCGCCAAATGACGCCCGCCGCTGCCATCGCGGCGCTCAACCGCCAGCTCGCCCTGCATGGACAGGACGCCGTCCTGCGACGGTCAACCTGGGTTGGCACCACGAAGACGAACTTCGACGTCGACGTCAGGATCACGCTACGTGGCTATCGTCCGGATGAACTGCTGGGCGGCATCACCCAAGGGGACAGCCAAGTCGTGCTGGGGCCGACGGAGATCGCGGTGGCCGGCTGGCCGGATAGCATGGTGGACGTGCCCCGCGCCGGCGACCAGATCATCGCTGCCGGTCGCACGCGATCGGTCATCGCCGCTGCGCCGATACACCTCGGGGGCGAATTGGTGCGGATCGACATGCAGGTCAGAGGATAGGTCTCATCAAGGCGACCTGCCCTACCTCGTCGATCGATCTGTCGCAAATGCCCATTCCACACGGGCGTCAAGGATCTGAGTTGAGGGATCTATCCTCAGAGCGAGGATCGCCCGCACGTTCTAGCTATTGAAGCTACTAAGTCTTTCGACAAGGACGCGAACTCGCCACTTCTACGCGCAACCACTAAATTATAGTCACGCACCTGCTTCTCCAATAGTGTAACGACTCCCCCTCCCTCTGCGCCGGCAAATATCATCATGATTCGTGGATGAATTGGGAGCCACAGCTCCACTTGCGGGTTATGAAGCTCGTTTTCTATGCCCGACGGCACAATTTTAACGACGGGATAGCTGGAAATTAAGAATGATTTCCGGGCCGGCGTTAAGGCGAACCAGAGGCCTTTGCTGTTAATTATTTCGATTACGCGACGGCTAGCAGCCGCCAACGACTGAACTCTCACCCGTTGCCGTATCTCCCGCAAGGCATCTCGTCCCAGGTATCCCTTCCGTTCATCAGCGGTCAGCGGCCGGTGCGCTATCTCGAAATCCGATATGGCCTTTTCCAGCACGGCACGACTGCGTTCTTCTGGCATAATCTCGTCGTGAAAGTCGGGAACACGCCGCCACTGCTCATAGAGGAATAGACAAAGCGCCTCTCGTTCAATCCGGGCCAAGTCAGGGCGAAAGCCGCCGAGCAATGGAGGCTCAAGGCGGTCCAGAATCGGCGACACGACGTCCTCGATATGCGCAAGCTGCCGCTCGACGGAGAGATCCCGCGCACCATCGACTGGTGGCAGTGCGTAAAGATGATTCTGATAAAACACGTTCGAGAAATGCCTGTGGCAAACCTCCGGCTGGTGCCGACTGAAGTGATAGAAACGCCCGTCGTTATCGGCGAACCGTCTGAGTAGCATCCGCGGCACATAATGGTGCTTCTTGGGAGGTGTACCGGCCACAGGCTTCCATTACTCGTTGTTTGCGTCCCCGTTTCTCCAGGAGGCTTACCACTGGAACGCCGAAGAAGATTGCACGCCGCCTGATTCGCACGCCGCAAGCAACAACTCAAAATCCATACCGAAGTACTAGCCGAAATGCGATCCATCGTGGCAGATTGGGTTAGCAGGCGCATACAACCGGTCGTGGGGCTAAGCGCCAAAAGGGGGAGCTTTGCTGGATCAAATGTTCACCGCCGAGAATTTTCGGCGGGTGTTTGACACCGAGAACCGAAAGGGCGTGGACGTCGCCGGACGCTTCTTTCCACATCTAGATCCAAAGACGCAGGCCGTACATGATAAAGTCGCTGAGATCCGAGCGTGGCGCAAAAAGAAGACGACCATGCCCCAGGCGGCCTTTGAAGCCGGCGAATCTGCACTGAAATTGGAACTTCGGGAATTCAAGCAGGATAAGTCCAAGGCCATTGACGCGGAGATGGACAAGCTTAGTGCCGCCGTTGCTTCCCCCGGCTTCAAGATTACGCTCAAGTCAGCGCCTGGGCCGAAAGGAAAGCCCATATACTGCATTGATGGCTCTCCTGAGACATTCTTTGTGGTTAAACAACTTCAGCGCAACATTCACCGCATCTATAACGTTAAGCAATCGAGCCGACATGATCTCGCTTGCAAGGTCCGGGACACGGTCGGTTCGGGATTTCCATTCGAAATCGTACGAACAGACATTTCAAACTTCTATGAAAGCATCGACCGCAAGCGTCTCTATGCAAAACTTGATGAAGATCAGCTTCTGAGTTCATCATCGAAACGCTTCATTCGGCAGATATTTGATGCCTACTTTGAACTCAGTGGCAACTCTACCGGCATTCCGCGTGGTGTGGGTATCAGTGCATACCTCTCGGAACTTTTTCTGCGACCGGTTGATCGCGCGGTAAAGGACATCTCCGGCGTCGTTCTGTACTGTCGCTACGTCGATGATATTTTTGCTGCCTTTGCGAGACCTCCTTCCGGTAAGGCCTTAGGAAGCTACAAAGACCAACTATCTCAGATTCTGATCACGCATGGACTTGCGGCCAACGCTGCCAAGACGACAGAGCTCGACCTTGCCAACGGAAATTCGATCAAGTTCGACTATCTCGGGTACTCATACATCGCGACAATCAATACTGTCCGGATTGCTCCCAGCGACACAAAGATCGAGAAACTGAAACTCCGCCTGGCAGCTGCATTTTCTGCATACAACTTTACAAACTCCGTCCATCCCAGGACAGCTTTTCGTGAGATTGTCGCGCGGGTTAAGTTTCTTACGGGAAATACACGTCTCAAGAACAGCAAGTCGGTAGCGGCTACCGGTATATATTATAACAATCCTATTGTTACTGACTTTTCTCAGTATGAGATGCTCGACTCTCTCCTAAAATCCAATATCAAAGCTATAAAGCGACCAAAATTACGCGCACGACTAAAGGCGTTCGGATTTAAAAGGGGGTTTTTAGAGCGACGCTTCTATAACCTTAGTTCGAGGGAACTCGCAGTGATCGTGAGGGCGTGGAAACATGTCGAAGCGTAGCGTTTCACTGACACACCGCCGGCAGCGTTCCGTCTTGACCGACATGCTGCCCTTCGAGGTGCCGCCGACATTCTCGAACCGAGGATTTTTTGCCTTCCTGAGAGATCACCGTGTTGAGATCGAAGATGGCCGCCTGCGGTGGAAGGACGGAGGGGCGGCGCTCGATTGCACAATGAGTTTGCTGTTTGGATTGCCCAAAACCGCGGTGCTTGCAACAGAACAGGCTACGGAGTGGGGAGGAGCCATAACACGACGAAGTGTCTCCATCGCCGAATGCCGGATGAGCACGATCCCGTTCAACTTTCGTGTGGCACACAAACTTGACGGTCGAACTTTGAGCGTGGTTCACCCGAGAAATCAGGTGGAGGTAGCGAACTTCTACGCCCACTATAACGCGCTCATCATTCATTACGCCTCCCTGAGCTCCTTCTCGATTCGCCATCCTGTGTCAGTATCTCGATTTGCATACTTCAAAGATAAGATTCATGAGCAGAAGCTTGAGAATATTCCCGCTGGCGTCGAGGAGGAAGAGAACGAATACGAGCAGTTAGGTTCGTACTTTGTGTACCGGGAATATCGAAACATCCACCGTTTTTTTGAATCCTATAAATACCATCGGTGTGAGAAAAAATACAATGCTATGGCTCAGGTTGACGTAAGTAAATGCTTTGATAGTATTTATACGCACTCGCTACCTTGGGCCGTTCTCGGAAAAGGCCAGACCAAGTTTCATTTAGATCAATCAACTCGAACGTTTGCTGGACGATTCGACAGCGTAATGCAACGGCTGAATCAAAGTGAAACAAACGGAATAGTTATCGGTCCGGAATTTTCCCGCATTTTTGCCGAGATCATACTCCAGTCTATTGATGTGGAGCTTGAGCGTTGCCTTCGCGATAATGCAAAGTTAGTTCACAAGATCGATTACGAAATCTTTCGTTATGTAGATGACTATTTTGTCTTTTTCAATGACCCCTCAACAGAACTGAGAGTCATTGAGGAATTGCAGGTTGTTCTCAAATCAAAGAAGCTATCTATCAATTCAGCCAAAGTTAAATCATATCCGAAGCCAATAATAACCGAAATAACTATTGCCAAGGAACGAATTTCTACGCTTCTTAACAGTGAAATCGACCCCTCTGTCGACGAAGAGATAACTGAGAGCGATCCGGTGGAGGTGGTGAGGCGCTTCAAGTGCGCTCTGAATTCAAATCGTCTGATAATTCGTTACAAAATGATTATTAAGGAGTCAGGTGTCGAATATGGAGATCTGCTGAATTATACTTTTGCCATTATAGAAACAAAGATCGATAAGATTGTGAAGATGTATTCATCTAGCGACAAAAGTGAGCCCGATCGACGTCGCTCTGTGTACGCTTTGGTGTCACTCCTAGAGTTCGCATTCTTCGCCTACTCGGCTAGCCCTAAGGTCAATCATACGATACGTATGTGTCGAATGATTTCGATGTCGGTCGTGTTTATAATTGGACGTAGCTTTTCGCACGAATTGAGGCATTTGTTATTTAAGTTTGTGCACGATAATGTCGTTCAAATGTTGGACAAGAATAAAATGAATGCGCATAGAGAAGTTGAGAGTCTTTATTTGTTGATCGCATTATCGCAAATAGGAAGGGAGTACTGGCTTCCGGAGCAGGCAATTGCGAAGCATTTCTTGATAGAGATAGATCAAGCCAGCGGTGATTACCGGCGTAGTGAATTTTTAAATCATTTCTCAATTACGGTACTCCTATCGTACATGAAATCGAAGCTGCGGTATAATAAGCTGCGTGCATTCATCGAAGCTCAAGCGCTATCAAAACTGGAGTACGTCAAGGCGCATTGCCCTAATGACGCAGAGGCGCTGATGCTGATGCTTGATTTGATAGTTTGCCCCTACGTTTCCTCAACCACCAAGATCAGCGCAGGTGCGATCTTTGGCTTTAATGCTATCGAACTGGCCGCCATTCAGGGAGCAAATGATCATTGGTTCACCGCTTGGGGCGACAAATTCGATCTCGCCAAGGAACTGGACGCAAAGCGGAGCCGGGAGGTATATTGAATGCGGCGCCCCGCTCTATCCAAATGGCTGTTGGCAGCCCACACACAAGCGCCGTCTCGGGACTTGTATCCATCGAGTGTCGGGTAAAATGACGGTAGGAGCGGGCCGTCATACCGATGCTTGCTCCGAGTCGAATTCGCGTTCGCGTCCCCTCTTGCCGGAGGGAGCGAACTAGCGCAGCTTATCGGGTGGAGCCTGAGAACTCCCGAGGTGGACCCTTGCTCGGGTTGGCACCTCATCCGTGATAGGTGCGCTCTTGGCTTGCCGGCCGAAGGAGCACCGAAACCGTAACGCGCCCATTGCCGTGGGCTGCGACCGGCTCACTATGCCGGGAGTGCCGCGGCTATACAAGAGCCTTCGGGTGAAGGCCGCGGCGCACGTTCTCACGGGCGTGTTCTCAGACTCCCGGTGCCAGCCCGTCGCTGGCGTGGGTGTCCCCAGATATGGGGAGACCCCCGGCCCTGAGAAGCCGGTCATATCCGTGAGCCAACCATATGTACCTCGATAGCAACTTCGGCGGCCTGGGGCCCTCTCAGACGCCCGATCGCCGTTCAGCGCGGCGCGAGCTCGCCGACATCATAGATCGCGCCCTAGCGGCGCTGGACGCGCTAGACGGCGATCCCGATCTAGAACCCAGTGGCGACGAGCTTGATGCCAGTTTCCTGGAGCCGGGTTTTCACGTCGCGCTTCCTTGGGCACTTCCGTATGAAGACGCGGAGGATGACGACTCCCTCGAGCAGACAGCTCTGGAGACGTTCGGCAGGGGCTTTTTCCGGAGTGGCCCTGACGACATCGAAGACGGCAACGACGCGGAACATGATACTGCCGACTTCGAGCCGAGCCTTGCCGCACCGGAAGCCGATTCTCTTACTCTCTCACAAATAGCCTGGTCGCGAGGCGGCGACGACGATCTGGAGTGGGAGCGGATATGAAACGGCTCATGACGACGATTTGTGAGCCGCTGATCTCGGCGCTGCTCGGCAGACAGACCCAAGCTTATCTGCGCGCAGCGAGGGGCATTGGCATCGTCTTCGTTCTGGTGTTCGGTTATTGCCAGATCAGGGGCATACCGTTCTCCGAGGAACGCTTCGCGCTGATAACGGCGGTCGTTGCGCTCGCTGAGGCCTATGTGGCGCAGGCCCGACAGGTGTCCTAACGGTGGATCAGGGTCTGCCGATATTTCGGCAGACCCTGAGTTTTCCACAGCGGCGATTTCTTGCGTCGCTACGTTCCCTTGCAATGTAGCGTCATCTTGTGTTCCTTGTATGTTCTATAAGCGCCCCCTGTGATGACCATGGTGGAGGCCTCGTCAGCTGGGACCAACCCGGCGCTTCATCCTCAAGGGATTTGGGGGCCCGAAAGGGCAGAGACGCGGAAAGTCTCTTTGAATGACTACCCACATCACTGAAGAAACTATTCGCTCTGCGAAAGCGATCGCGCACGAGCTGGGCTGGTCCCTCTCCACGTTTCACCGGCTGAAAGGCCAGCTTCCCCTCTACAAGGGGTGCGCAGGGGGGAAGACTTCGCGGTTCGAAATCACACGTGAAGACTTAGAGGCTTACAAGCGCGCTCGTAGGGCTAAGGCGTGACGGCGCGATCGCTCAGGGAACAGACCTTGCCCCGCTTTGCGCTAAGGCGCGACGAAGCGGCGGCAAGCCTGAGTGTGTCCCCATCGACCTTCGACAAATGGGTTGCCGACGGGCGGATGCCCAAAGGACGTAAAGTCGATGGGTTGATGCTGTGGGATACGGAGCAGATTCGCGAGCATTGGCTGGCGCTACGCGACGGGGTCCTGACCCACAATCCCCTCGACGACATGGTGCTTTGATGGCTCCGGTGAAGCTGCGCTACCTGGTGAAGGACACGGATCGCCGTGGGAATGATCGGTGGTACGTTCGGGTGCCGGGTCGAAAGAAATATCGGATGAAGACCCGCCTCAATGACGACGGTACGGCATCCGAGCCATTTATGGCGGAGTACCACCGCGCCATCCGCGGCGTCGAAGAACCGACACGCCCGAAGCTCCAGCGCGTCGCAGAGGGCAGCTTCCAGTACGCACTGACACGCTACTACGCCTCGCCCCTGTTTCGCGGCTATGAGCTGGCGACGCAGAATGACAAGCGCAGTGTGCTCAACCGCTATGCGGCGATTGCCGGTCCGCTGCCGCTGGCGGCGTTCCGGCGCGAGGACATCGAAAAGAGCCGAGACAAGCGGCGCGATAAGCCAGGCTCGGCCGACAAGCTGGTGAAGTACCTCAAGGCCTTCTTCGCCTGGTGCGTCTTGGAGAAGCTGATCGCGGCGAATCCGGCGATGGGCATCGGGAAGATCAACACCTCGAGCGAAGGCTTCCACGCATGGACCGTCGACGAGGTACGCCAGTTCGAAAAGACGCATCCGATCGGCTCGCCGGCGCGCCTGGCGCTCGCGCTGCTTCTGCACACGGGCGGGCGCCGGGGCGATGTCTACGCGCTGGGGCCGCAACATGTGGTCGAAGGCTTCTTCTCTTTCGTTCAAGAAAAGAACCGTCGGCGCCGGCCGGTGCGGATCGAGATTCCGGTGCGGCCGGAGCTGCGGGCCATCATCGATGCCACGCCAACGGGCGAGCGTTCCTTCATCGTCTCCGCCCATGGGCGCCCGTACACCAAGGAGAGTTTCGGCAACCGGATGCGCGACTGGTGCAATGAGGCTGGGCTGCCACACTGCTCGGCGCACGGGGTGCGCAAGGCGGCGGCGACGATCCTGGCTGAGAGCGGCGCGACGGCTTCCGAGCTGTGCGCCGTCTTCGGCTGGTCGAAGCTGGAGACCGCCGAAATCTACGTTCGCAAGGCACAGAAGAAGCTCATGGCGAGCAACGCGTTCGCCCGGCTTGATGCGCTGATGGCCCGGAAGAATGTCCCACTTTCAGGCGCCAAAACCGTTGATGGGACGAAACGGGCAAAAATCGATGGAAGATCAAAGCCGATCCGAGGAATTGGTGGGCCCGGCAGGACTCGAACCTGCAACCAGACCGTTATGAGCGGCCGGCTCTAACCATTGAGCTACAGGCCCTTCCGGCGGCGCAGGGCGAGCGTCGGCGGGCGGCGGAAACTAGCAAATGGCCGTGCGCTCGCCAACCGGCCAGCCATCGCCGTCCACGCCGGCGTGTGCGATACAGCCTCGCCGCAATACCGCCGCCTTCCCGAAGTGGTCTGCGCCGGTGCCGTTTCGTCATGCGGCTGGTTCGAGGAAAGAAGACATGAAGCTGATCCGCGCCTCCCTGTGCGCCGTCGCGCTCGTCGCGACCCTGACGCCGCTCGCCGCGCAGGACCTCTCCACCGGCCCCCGGCGCCCGGTCCTCACCGTCTCCGGCGAGGGCAAGGCGAGCGCTGCGCCCGACATGGCGACTCTCTCTTCCGGCGTGGTGAGCGAGGGCAAGACGGCGCGCGAGGCGCTCGACGCCAATTCCTCCGCCGTCGCGCAGATGATCGCCGCGATCAAGGCGGCCGGCGTGGAAGGGCGCGACGTGTTCACCTCGGGCTTCTCGGTCCAGCCGCAATACGCGCCGCCGAAGAAGGACAGCAGCGAGGCGCCGCGCATCACCGGCTATCAGGTCAGCAACAACGTCACCGTGCGGGTGCGTGATCTCGCCAAGCTGGGCAACCTGCTGGACGAACTGGTGACCAAGGGCGCCAACCAGATCGGCGGCATCGCCTTCGACATTTCCGAGCCGGGCAAGCTGACGGACGCCGCCCGCGCCGCCGCGGTGAAGGACGCCCGTCATCAGGCGGAGATCATCGCCGAGGCGAGCGGGGTGCGCATCGTGCGCGTCGTGTCGATTTCCGGCGAGGGCGGGCCGCGGCCGATGCCGCGCATGATGTCGGCGCCGGCGATGATGATGAAGGAGGATTCGGTGCCGGTGGAAGCCGGCGAAACCGAGGTCCGCGCCGGCGTCTCCATCACCTATGAGATCGAGCCGCGCTGAGCGGCCTGCGCCAGCCGGCCGCGTCGGACGCGGCCGGAGCCTTCCTTCCGCGCGGTACCAGCAGCTTCAGCCCGCGCGGAAGGATCCGATAGTCGAGCGGCATCCTCTCGCGGCCGAGCTCGCCGTCGGTCGAGACCCAGCTGCGGTCGCGGTTCGGCCGGTCGAGCGTGATCCGGTGCCCGGTCAGGGTGACGATGCCGGGATTCCCGCGCCAGTTGTCGGTCACCATGTCGGCGCCCGCCTTGAGCAGCGCCAGGCCGCCGCGATCCTCGGCCACGTGAAGTTCGAGGAGACCCTCGTCGAGATGCTCGCGCCGCCAGCCCGGCCCGGTGAAGCGGTTGACCGAGATGAGCGCGGCGAAGGCCCGGTAACTGTGAGAGATGCCGTCCACCGTCACGTCGAGGTCGAAGCGGCCGGTGCGGCGCAGGGCATAGGCCGCCGCGAGCGCCACCGCCAGGAAGCGCCAGAGCTTGCGCCGCCGCACCGTCTCGCGGGCGCGCGCCATCTGGCTGAAGAAGCCCATGCCGGAAATGGTGTGGAACGTCCGCCCGTTGAGCGTTCCCAGATCGACTTCGGCGGCTTCGGCCTCGTCCAGCGCGGCGATGGCGGCGGAGAGGTCGCCGGTGGGCATGCCGATGTCGCGGGCGAGCAGGTTCAGGGTGCCGAGCGGCAGGATGCCGAGCACCTTGCCCGACTGCTGGAGGCTGCGCGCAGCGAGGCTCACGGTGCCGTCGCCACCGCCGACGATCACCGTGTCGTGCTGCCCCTGGCCGGAGCTGCGAATGGCGCGCAGGAGCTCCTTTCCGCCCAGCAGACGGACTTCCACCTTCCGCCCGTCGCTCCCCAGCCCTTTCTCCACGAGCCGGCGTACCTCCTCGGCGTTGTGGTCGAGCAGGGTGCCCGCGCGGGCGTTCAGAAGAACCAGGACATGGTGCATGGAGAGACCGGAATCGGCGAGGGGAGAGAGATATTCCCGCGTGATTGCGGCACTGCGAAGAGCTTAGTGAGGTGAGCGAGCGGTAGGTGTAGATTTCCTTCCCGGTGGATGGGGCGGCTCGATTGCGTCGGCCGTGGGGATGCGCCACTGAATCGGTATCGCCGGGGCGCCGGCAGCGGAGATGCGGTTATGGCAGGTGGCGTGTCGATCCTTCGTCTGCGGGCCGGCTTTCTGGTGCTGGCGGCGCTGACGTTCATCTCCTTCAGCGCCGGCCGCTGGGCGGCGACCCTGCTCTCGCTCGGCTGGGTGTGGGCGGCACTGATCGGCATCGCGGTGGCGGCGCTCATTGCGCTCGTCGTCATCAGGCTGGATCGCGTCGCCTATTTCGGTATCGCCGCCGTGGTGACGCTGTTCGGCGCCTACACCGCTTATGACTTCGCGCGCGGTCCCATCGACTGGTCGCAGGGCTGGGCCCTCGTCGCGGCCCTTGTGCCGGGTGCGCTGCTGGCGGCGGCGTTCTGGGATTTCCGCCATCTGGTGGGGGAGATCCGCGCCTGGGCCAACAGCCGGGCCTGAGGGGGCGGCTGCCCCTGTGCTCGATGGAGGGTATCTAGGTGGGGTGGCGGGGCGCCGCTGTCCGTGAGTTGAAGTGGGCCCGCAGCCGGGCGAGCAGGGTGCGGGAGCGTCGCGGCCGCTGCTCCGTGCTCGACGTTGACGTCGCAGGCTCGGCTCGTGACGCCAGCTCGGCATCGCGAGCCTGCTCGAATTGTCGGGCGGCGGAGGCCGGATCGGAAAGGCCGCCGAGGCCTGCGGCCAGCGCCGCCGCATAGGCACGCAGGTCACTCGCCTCGCCGCCTTCGCTGGCGGCTCGTTCGAGGGCTCGAAGCGCGAGCCGGCGCAGTTCCGGCTGCGGTGCCTCGCGCAGGGCGGCGCCGACATTGCGACAGAAGGCCGGAACGCCGTTGGCGATGGACCGGGCGAACCACGGTAGTGCGAAGTCGAGCCGACCGGTAAGCTCCAGAAGCAGCCGCGCATAGTCGAACTGGCCACGGTAGTCCTCGCCTTCGGCGCCGCGCCGATACCAGCGCAGGGCCGCCGCCGGACGAGCCGGACGATCCCAGCCATGTTCGACGAAGCGGCCGAGCATGGTCATCGCCTTGGCGTTGCCGCCCCAGGCGGAGCGCATGTACCAGACCCGCGCCTCGCGCCGGTCCGGGGGCACGCCGCGGCCGTCGAGCAGCAGGGTGGCCAGGTTGAACTGTGCCCAGCCATGTCCCGCTTCGGCGGCCTGGTGATAGTGACGCGCCGCCTCGGCGGCATCGGGGGCCGTGCCCCAGCCCAATTCGTGGCAGCGCCCCACCATGTTGACGCCGTCCATGCTGCCGGCGCTCGCGGCGACACGGAACCAGCGAAGGCCCGCCGCCGGGTTGGCCAGCACACCGTGACCATCCACCAGCATCTGGCCCCAGGCGATCTGGGCGTTCACCAGTCCGTTCAGTGCCGCCGCCTCCACCCAGCGGGCGGCTTCCTCGGGCCGCTCACTGATGCGCGCGCGCAACACATCCGGACCCATTCGCTGGAGCTCTGTGTAGGAAATCCACGCCTCGCGCATGGGCCCGCCGCCATTCTTCGCCTTGCCACCGCCCCCTGCCAGACAAAGGCAATGGGCCTGATATCGTTGTGTCACATAAGGTATCGGCCAGTTTATCGGCAATACGTCCTACGAACTCTTAGTTTTTAATAATTAAAAACTGTGATTTTGAATTGCTATAGAAGGTCGAGGTTGGAACAGATAAAAAACATAATGTTTGAAGCGGGTTAGAATCGCGTCTAATAGCCCCATAAAGAAGCCAATAAGGGGTTGGGGTCCGATGAAGACATTGAAGACGCTTCGCGATACTACACCAAATGCAGCCGTAACGGCTGGTCTTGCCGTTACCATGTCGGCATTCCCGATGTTCGGCGCCGTGGCGCAGCAGGCGGCCGCGCCGGCCTCCAGCGAGGAACTGCCGACGGTCACGGTGGAAGGCGAGGGTTCTCCTGCCAATACGCTCGAAGCGAACACCGGGCTTTCGCGTCTGCCCGGCACTGTCCAGGACACGCCCCAGACCGTTCAGGTCATCACTCAGGAAGTCATGCAGGAGCAGGGCGTCACGACGCTCGAGCAGGCTCTGCGCAACGTTCCGGGCGTCACCGTCGGCATCGGCGAGGGCGGCGGTGGCATGAACGGCGACCAGTTCCGTATCCGCGGCTTCCAGGCCAAGGGCGACATCTACATCAACGGCCTGCGCGATTTCGGCGTCTATGTGCGCGACAGCTTCGCCTATGAGAGCGTCGAGGTCTTCAAGGGGCCGTCCTCCGAGAGCTTCGGTGCCGGCACCACGGGCGGCGTGATCAACTCCACGCTCAAGCAGGCGCATATCGGTGACAAGTACGACTTCGAGGGCCAGTTCGGCACCGGTCCGCTCTATCGCGGCGTCTTCGACTTCAACAAGCAGCTCGACGCGACGACGGCCGTGCGCATCGTCGGCATGGTCAACGAGCAGGACATCGCCGACCGCGATCATGTCGAGTCGAACCGCTACGGCCTGATGGCGGATGTCGGCTTCGGTCTCGGCACCGACCAGACCCTGCACCTGAACTACCTGTACCAGAACGGCGAGCGCACGCCGGACTACGGCGTTCCGGTCGTCACCCCCGGCTTCGGCGACGTGGCGCGCTTCGGCTCGCTCGGCAAGCCGGTGACGGAATGGGGCGTGCCGCGCTCGACCTTCTATGGAAAGGTCACCGACCGCGACAAGACCGAGACCAATATGTTCACCGCCAACTACAAGCGGGAGGTGAACGACTGGCTGACCATCACCAACGACTCGCGGATCGGCTATTACACCCGCGACTTCGCCACGACCGTGCCAGGCTGCGGCAGCAGCACCACGTCGGAAGCGGCCTATGAGGCGAGCTGCACGGGCCAGTTCTTCAACGGCGGCAATCCGGCGATCTCCTTCGGCGGCGGCAATCCGGGCTTCGACCAGACGAGCTGGAGCGGCCAGAACATCACGACCGCGATCGCCAAGTTCAACACCGGCTTCCTGCGCCATGAACTGGTAGCCGGCATCGACATGTACTTCGTCGACGACGAGCGTACGCTGATCTCGGTGAACGGCTCCAAGGGCACGTCGACGATCTACAACCCGATCTACGCCAACACGACGGGCTACTTCCTCTATCCGAACCCGTTCGGCAATAACGGCCAGCGCGAATCGAGCGCCACCGACTTCGGCGCGTTCGTCAGCGACCGCATCTGGCTGACCGACCAGCTCTCGATCCTGGGTGGCGTGCGCTACGACAACTACTCCTCGGATTACAGCTTCTGGTGCGTCGGTTCGAGCTGCGCCAACGGCAGCAACAGCTGGACCTACGCCGACTCCAGCACCAACTTCTGGAGCCCGAAGGCGAGCGTGATCTGGGAGCCGACCGACAACCAGACCTACTACGTCTCCTGGGCGCGTTCGTTCTCGCCGCAGGGCATGTTCCCGACCAACGACATCACCGTCGTCAACCCGACCCAGAACAACCTCGAGCCCGAGAAGAACGAGACCTATGAAGCCGGCTTCAAGGTCGCGCTGCTCGATGGCCGCCTCGGCTTCACCGGCTCGCTGTTCCGCGTCGACAAGAGCAACGCCTTCTACACCGACCCGGTGACCGGCGACACGGTGGAGACCGGCGAGAACCAGCGCGTGCAGGGCGTCGAGCTCGGCCTGACCGGCAACATCACGCCGGCATGGACGATCCAGGCCGCCTACGCCTACTACGACAGCGAGATCCAGACCTCGACCACCGCGTCCTATATCGGCAACGAGGTGCCTTTCGTCTCGCAGAACAACTTCACGCTCTGGACGACCTATGAGCTGACGAAGGACTGGCTGACCACCGTTCCCGGCAAGCTGCTGGTTGGTGCGGGCGTCACCTATGCCGACCAGTACTACACCAACAGCGCCAACACCGCGATCATCCCCGAGACCTTCTCGCTCGATGCTCTGGTGTCCTACGAATACGAGAACTACCGCGTCGCGCTGAACGCCTACAACCTGACCGACGAGCTGAACTACTCGGCGGGCTGGGGCAACCGTGCGGTGCCGGCTGCGGGACGTACCTTCGTCCTGACCGTCGGGGCCACTTTCTGAGGCTCCTCCCGATCCGATTGACCGTCACATCTGGGGGAGAGCCGGAACCACCGGCTTTCCCCCTCTTTTCATTTCCGGACCCCGACCGATGCTGATCCAGATTCCCGATATCCTGACGCGCGAGGAAGTCGCCCATTGCCGCCGCGTGCTGGAATCCTCGCCATGGGTGGACGGGCGCGTGACCGCCGGCCAGCAGGCGGCCCGGACCAAGCTGAACCTGCAGATACCGGTGGAGTCCAAGGAGGCGGCGGATCTCGGCGACATCGTGCTGCGCGCGCTGGGGCGCAACCCGGTCTTCAATTCGGCGGTGATGCCGCTGCGCGTCCTGCCGCCGATGTTCAACCGCTACGACGTCGGCATGAAGTTCGGCGCCCATGTCGACGGCTCGATCCGGGCCATTCCCGGCACCGGCATGCGGATGCGCGCGGACGTATCGACTACGATCTTCCTCACCGAGCCCGAGGACTATGACGGCGGCGAGCTGGTCATCGAGGACACCTACGGCGTGCACGAGGTGAAGCTGCCGGCGGGGCACGCGGTGGTCTATCCGGCTTCCAGCCTGCACAGCGTCAACGAGATCACCCGGGGCAGCCGCTGGGGCTCGTTCTTCTGGTCGCAGTCGATGATCAAGGATCAGGAGCGCCGCGCCATGCTCTACGATCTCGACCGCGCCATCATCGGCACGCGCACCAAGCTGCCGGACGAGGATCCGGCCGTGCTGCAGCTGGCCAACGTCTATCACAACCTGCTGCGGCACTGGGCCGAGCTGTGAGCGCTGAGGGCCGCGTCGCGTAGGGCACGCCGAAAAGGCCGGCGCGCCATTGACGCGAGCCGGCCGGCGGCGATGCTCGGTGGCGATTCCTCACCGGACCCATAACCCGATGCCCGCCCTCTCGACACTTCTGCCGCCTTCGGTCACCCCGATCCTGCTGCTCTTCGCCTCGAACGTGTTCATGACGTTCGCCTGGTACGGGCATCTCAAGCACAAATCGGCCCCGCTGCTCATCGCCATCCTCGCGAGCTGGGGCATTGCCTTCTTCGAGTACTGCCTCGCCGTGCCGGCTAACCGCTACGGCTCGGCGGTCTATTCGACGGTCGAGCTCAAGACCATCCAGGAGGTCATCACCCTCGTGGTCTTTGCCGGCTTCTCGGTGCTGTGGCTGAAGGAGCCCTTCGCCTGGAACCACCTGATCGGCTTCGCGCTGATCGCGCTCGGCGCCTTCTTCATCTTCCAGAAGTGGTGATCAGTCGGCGGGGCCGAGGCGCAGCAGGCGACCTTCGCCGGGATCGTCGGTAAGCAGCCACAGGGCGTCGTCGGGCCCCTGCCGGACATCGCGGATGCGCTCGCCGAGATCGGTCAGCAGCACCTCTTCGTCGACGACCTTCTCGCGCGCCGGATCGAGGCGCAGGCGGACCAGCCGCGTGCCCGAAAGACCACCCGCGAACAGGTCGCCCTTCCACGCCGGCAGAAGATTGCCGTTGTAGAAGGCGAGGCCGGACGGCGCGAAGGAAGGGTCCCAGTACTTTACCGGCTGCTCCATGCCGTCCTTGGCGGTGCCTTCGCCGATCTTTGCGCCGCTGTAGTCCCGGCCATAGGTGATGACCGGCCAGCCGTAGTTCTTGCCGGCTTCGGGATGGTTGAGTTCGTCGCCGCCGCGCGCGCCGTGCTCGATGGTCCAGAGCCGGCCGGTGGCGGGATCGAGCGCGGCGCCTTGCACGTTGCGGTGGCCGTAGCTCCAGATCTCCGGCCGCGCACTGCCCCGGTCGCGGAACGGATTGTCGCCGGGCACCGATCCGTCCGCGCCGATGCGGACGATCTTGCCGATATGGCTGGAGAGTTGCTGCGCCTGATCGCGCAGCGAATAGCGGTCGCCAAGGGTGACGAAGAGCGTGCCGTCGCCGGCGAAGACGAGGCGCGAGCCGAAATGGTTGCTGCCGGTCGCGGCCGGCTGCTGGCGGAAGATCACCTCGACCCCGTCCAGCCGCGCATCGCCGCCGTCCTCGACGAGTCGGGCCCGTGCGACGCTGGTGCCGGAGGCGCCCTCGCGCGGTTCGGCATAGGAGAAATAGACTAGCCGGCTGCTGGCGAAGTCGGGCGCGGGAACGATGTCCAGCAGGCCACCCTGACCGGAGGAATAGACCGGCGGCACACCTTTCACCGGTGCCGAGACGGTGCCGCTGCGGCTGACGATGCGGATCCGGCCGGGGCGTTCCGTCACCAGCATGCGCCCGTCCGGCAGGAAGGCGAGGCCCCACGGGTTTTCAAGGCCGGAGGCGACGGTCTCGACGCTGAGGGGGCCAGCAGAGGAGGGAATGCGTACCGGCTCCTGCGCGATGGCGCCGGCGGTCAGCAGACCGGAGAGGGCGATTGCCGGCAGGAGGCGGGCGAGGGGGCTCAAGGCGGCGCTCCGTGGTTCGACTCCGGAGCGCATGGTTAGAGCACGCCGGCGATGCTGCCAACATCAGTCGGCTGAACAAGCCGTGAGACGCGGCGGAGCGGTAAACGGCGCCGGTCAGCCCTGGCGGTGACGCGGCGCGTGGTCCTCATGAGCGGACTGCAACGTGTGGCGCAGCATGAAGGTGGTGAGGCCGCACAGGCCGACGAAGGCGGACAGCAGGATGGCGCCGACGGCGATACGGTCGTCGGAGACCGAGCCGTGGACGATTTCGAGCGCGGAGGCGCGCTGCAGGCCGAACATGCAGAGCACGGCGACGATCGCGAAGGTGAGCGAGAGCACGACGCCGGCTTCCATCGCCGCGCGGCGGAGCCGGCGGTGGGCGGTGTGGCGGGGCGCGACGTGCCCGGCGGTGCGCTGCTGCGACATGGCGAGACTTCCTCCGATCGACGGCGACGGCCCGTCGATGGAGGTAATCTTGACCGGGAACACGGCTCGGCTTCGACGCCACTTTGCGCGACCCGGTGCCATTTCGCGGCTATTTCAGGGCAAATACTTAAGCGATGTTAACGAGTTGCTCGCCGGCAGCCGGGCGCCAGTCCATGCCGACATGGGAAGGCAGCGCGGCAACGCGGTCGAGCCACGCGCGCACCGCGGGAAAGGTGCGCAGATCGAAGTCGCCTTCTTCCGCCACATGGGTATGGGCGTAGAGGGCGATGTCGGCGATGGTCAGCGTGCCGTCGACGAAGAAGGGCCGGCGGGAAAGATGGCGCTCCATAACGCCGAGAACGGCGTAGCCTTCCTCCATCCAGCGGTCGATGTCGTGGGTGCGCAGCTCCCGTCCGCCCTTCACCAGCTTGAGCCAGAAGCGGGCGGCGCCGATGGAGGGCTCGTGGCTGTGCTGCTCGAAGAACATCCAGCGCAGCACCTCCGCCCGTGCCAGCGGCTCGTCCGGCAGCAGCGGCGACCCGTCGGCAAGGAAGAACATGATGGCGTTCGATTCGGGCAGGTAGCGCCCGCCCGGCAGCTCCAGCAGCGGCACCCGGCCTTCCGGATTTTTCATCAGGAAGTCGGGGGTGCGGTTCTCGCCGCGCAGCAGGTCGACATCGATCAGTTCGAAGGGGGCGCCGAGCTTGGCGAGCAGCAGCCGCACCTTGTAGCAGTTGCCCGAGCTCTGCATCGCATAGACCTTGAGCACGCGGCAAACTCCAGCATGGACGACAAAAAAGGCGCAGCGGCAGGATAACGCAGCATGGAACCCGACCGCAGGTAGGGAATCGCTTGCCGGGGCGCAAGGGCTCGACTAGTTGTCGCGCGCAAAACATCCTCAAGGGAGCTCGGCCATGAGCCTGATATCCGCCGCCCTGAAGCGCATCAATCCTTCCCAGACCATCGCCATTTCGAACAAGGCGCGGGAGTTGAAAGCGGCCGGTCGCGACGTGATCGCGCTGGCGGCCGGCGAGCCCGATTTCGAGACGCCGGACAACATCAAGGAAGCCGCCATCAAGGCGATCCGCGATGGCCAGACGCGCTATACCGCGGTGGACGGCATCCCCGAGCTGAAGGCGGCGATCGTCGCCAAGTTCAAGCGCGAGAACGGCCTCACCTACAAGCCGAGCCAGGTCACGGTCGGCACCGGCGGCAAGCAGGTGCTGTTCAACGCGCTGGTGGCGACCGTCGACGCCGGCGACGAGGTGGTCATCCCGGCGCCGTACTGGGTCAGCTACCCGGACATCGTGCAGTTCGCCGGCGGCACCCCGGTGCCGGTCGAGACGAAGCTGGAGGATAACTTCAAGCTCCAGCCGGCGGCTCTGGAAGCGGCGATCACGCCGAAGACCAAGTGGCTGATCTTCAACTCGCCGTCGAACCCGACCGGCGCCGCCTATACCCGCGCCGAGATGAAGGCGCTCACCGACGTGCTGGTGAAGCATCCGCATGTGTGGATCCTCACCGACGACATGTATGAGCACCTCGTCTATGACGACTTCGAGTTCGTCACCCCGGCGCAGGTCGAACCCGCGCTGTACGACCGCACGCTGACCATGAACGGCGTCTCCAAGGCCTATTGCATGACCGGCTGGCGCATCGGCTATGCCGCGGGCCCGGAGGCGCTGATCAAGGCCATCGGCACGCTGCAGTCGCAGTCCACCTCGAACCCCAACTCCATCGCCCAGTGGGCGGCGGTCGAGGCGCTGAACGGTTCGCAGGACTTCATCGCCGCGAACAACAAGGTGTTCAAGGAGCGCCGCGACCTCGTGGTGTCCATGCTGAACCAGACGGCGGGGCTGACCTGCCCGAAGCCGGAGGGGGCGTTCTACGTCTACCCGTCCTGCGCCGGGCTGATCGGCAAGAGCACCCCGGCGGGCAAGGTGATCGACACCGACGAAACCTTCGCCAGCGAACTTCTGGAGGCCGAAGGCGTTGCCGTGGTGCATGGGTCGGCGTTCGGTCTCGGCCCGGCGTTCCGCATTTCCTATGCCACCTCGACCAAGGATCTTGAGGAGGCATGCCTGCGTATCCAGCGCTTCTGCGGCTCGCTGCGCTGAGGTAAAAATGACTTTGTCCGGCCGGGCGACGCGCCCCGGCCGGATAGCCGCCTTCGGCGGCACGGCGCCGGTCCCCAGCCGGTCGCGCGTCTTCTCCAGGGAGAGACAGAATGATCCGTACCGTAATGTCGCGTGGCCTCATCGCCGCCGCGCTCGCTGCCGGCGTCGGCAGCCTCTTTGCCGTGCCGGCCTCGGCGCAGGGCAAGCGCGTGGAGGCCGGCGTGCTCGAGTGCCGCGGTTCCAAGTCGGTGAGCTTCATCATCGGCTCCAAGCGCACGCTGGACTGCGTGTTCCGCAGCACGCGCGGGCGCAGCTACCCCTATGAGGGCTCGATCCGCCGCTGGGGTGTCGATCTCGGCGTGACCGGCCGCAACGCGCTGGTGTGGACGGTGCTGGCCCCGTCGCGCGGCGTGCGCTCGGGCGATCTCGACGGCACCTATGCCGGCGTCTCCGGCAGCGTCGCCCTCGGCCTGGGCGTGGCCGGCAACGTGCTCGTCGGCGGCTCGCGCAACACGATCGCGCTGCAGCCCCTCAGCGTCGAGGGCCAGACCGGCGTGAACGTCGCGCTCGGCGTCGGCGACCTGCGCCTGACCTCCCGCTGAGCGGCGGCGTCGTGTGGCGCCCGTCTTCCCGATATGAACGTCCAGGCCCGGCGGTCCCCCGCCGGGCTTTTTCGTAAATCCGCACGACGAGTTGATGGGCGCTCCTGAGCGCGCGGCGTCTGAACGGCGTATCTTCCCGGCAATCGACCGAGGGAGACCGCCATGCTGATCCGCCGCCGGCCTTCATGGGCATTGCCGGAAAGCGCCGCCACGCCCGAATCCGTCTATCTCTCGCGCCGCCATCTGCTCGGAGCCGGCATCGGCCTGCTGGCGGCCGCCGGCCTTTCCGACGGCGCCGAAGCCGCGCCGGCGGCCGGCGACCCGGCGACCGATCCGACGCGCGACCTCTATCCGGCCAAGCGCAATCCGTCCTACACGCTGGATCATCCCATCACCCCGGAAGAGGTCTCCGGCAACTACAACAATTTCTACGAGTTCGGCTCCGACCGGCGGAACTACCAGGTCGCGGACATCGCCGAGCGCATGCCGCGCCGTCCGTGGACGGTGAAGATCGACGGGCTGGTGGAGAAGCCGCGCGAGGTCGGCATCGACGACATCATCCGCGCCATGGCGCTGGAAGAGCGCCTCTACCGCCACCGCTGCGTCGAGGCGTGGTCCATGGCGGTGCCGTGGACGGGCTTTCCGCTGAAGGACTTCGTGGCTTGGGCGCAGCCGCTGTCGGGGGCGAAATATGTGCGCTTCGAGACCTTCGTGAACCCGTCGGTGGCGCCGGGACAGAACCGCTTCATCTATCCCTGGCCCTATATCGACGGCCTCACCATGGCGGAAGCGACCAACGAACTCGCCTTCCTCGTCACCGGCGTCTACGGCAAGCCGGCGCCGAACCAGTATGGCGCGCCGTTGCGCCTCGCCGTGCCGTGGAAGTACGGCTTCAAGTCGGTGAAATCGATCGTGCGCGTCTCCTTCGTCGAGGAACGGCCCGTGGGGCTGTGGGAGCAGGTGCAGGGGCGCGAATACGGCTTCTGGGCCAATGTGAACCCCGCCGTGTCGCATCCGCGCTGGAGCCAGGCGAGCGAGCGCGACATCGGCACCGGCGAGCGGCGCCCGACCCTCATTTACAACGGCTATGGCGAGCAGGTCGCCGGGCTCTATGCCGGGCTGAGCGGCGAGAAGCTGTTTATGTGAACGGCTGCCGCAGGCGCGCCGCGCGCGCCAGCCTGCCGCGACTCGCGGACAAGAAAAAAGCCGGATCCAAAAGGATCCGGCTTAAGTTTTCGCCGCCGAAGCGGCGAACCTTCCAGAGGGGAACAGCCGAAACGAAAACGCATCGGCGTCGCCCTCTGATATGGTCAAAGATCGGGCAGCTTGCAATAAATTATGCCTGCATGGCAGGCATGCGTTATTGCATCCAGCTTGTCATGTGGCCGACACTGCCCGCGAAATAAGCGGCCGCGTGCAGAGGGCGAGTCGCCGCGAGGCGTTGGAAACCGGTCCTTTGGGGCCTAATCTGCCCCTCGCCGCATCGCCTCTCCATTCCCGCCGGAGGAGCCGTTCATGCCGACAGGCGACTTTGCACTCCGTCTCTCGGCGGCGCTCGGCGGTCTCGTGCTGGGCCTGTCGGTGGCTGTGGCGACGCCGGCATCCACGCTGGTGGCCATCGCCGATATCGGCTTCACCGATTCGTCCGGCGAGGCGAAGGACCAGAGGGCCGAGCATGAGGCGCGCCGTCTGGAGCTCACCCAGGCTCTGCGGGCCGATATCGGCCGTGACGACCAGCTGGAGAGCCTGTCACTCGCCTGCGAAGGCGCCTGCCGTCTCGACGGGGAGGGTGTGGAAGCGCTGCGCCAGCGGGCCCGCGAGGCCGGTGCCGCCTATGTCGTGGTCGGCAGCGTGCACAAGATGAGCACGCTCGTGCTCTCCATGCGCGTGGCGGTGCTGGATGTCGCTTCCGGCAAGCTGGTGCTGGAGCGGCTGCTCAGTTTCCGCGGCGACAACGACGAGGGCTGGCGCCACGCCGGCGATTACGCCGCCCGCGAGGTCATCGGCCGGCTCGCCGCGCGTTGAAGGCGCTCAGAAGCTCCAGCGCTGCGCCTTGGCGACGAGGAAGTCGCGGAACACCTGGATGCGCGCCACGGAGCGCATTTCCTGCGGGTAGACGAAATAGGCCTCCAGCGTCGGCGTCGGGCGCTCCTGGAAGAGCTGCACCAGCGTCGCGGAATCCTCCAGCAGGTAGTCGGGCACGATGCCGATGCCGACGCCGCGCTCCACGGCGCGCTTCAGGCCCAGCACGTTGTTGACCGAGAGGGCCGGCACGCGGCTTTCCTGCCCGTCCTCCAGCCCGGCGCGCTCCAGCCAGTTCAGGCCCTGGAAATAGGAGGGGATCGGGCCGCCGAGCAGGATGATGCGGTGCTTGTCGAGCTCGTCCAGCGTGCGCGGGTGGCCGTTGCGCTTCAGATACTCCGCCGAGGCGAAGGCGTGGAAGTGCACCGTGAACAGTTTGCGCTGGATCAGGTCCGGTTGCACCGGCTGGCGCAGGCGGATGGCGACGTCGGCCTCGCGCATGGCGAGATCGAGTTCGTCGTCGGTGAGGATCAGCGTGATGCGGATGTCGGGATAGAGTTCGAGGAACTCGCCAATGCGCGCGGTGAGCCAATGGGTGCCCAGACCCATGGTGGTGGTCACGCGCAGCTCGCCGTTCGGCTTCTCGCGGCTATCTGTCAGCTTGGCGCGCGCCGCCTCCAGCTTCATGAACACTTCGTGGGCGGTCCGGTAGAGCAGGTCGCCCTGCTCGGTCAGGATCAGGCCGCGTGCGTGGCGGTGGAACAGCGGGATGTTGAGTTCCTGCTCCAGCGCGGAAACCTGCCGGCTGACCGCCGACTGCGACAGCCCGAGAGCTTCGCCCGCATGGGTGAAGGAGCCGGCTTCGGCGGCGACGTGAAAGACCTTGAGCTTGTCCCAGTCCATGTCACGTGCCCGGTTGGCCTTATTGTCCATGCGTCAGGGGCCCTGTTGTCACTCGCGGTCTCACTCGGCGGCGTGCGCGAGCGTTTCGCGCGCCGCGAGGAAGCGTTCGGCCTCCAGCGCGGCCATGCAGCCCATGCCCGCCGCCGTCACCGCCTGGCGGAACGTGTCGTCCGCGACGTCGCCGGCCGCGAACACGCCCTCTACCGAGGTCTGGGTGGAGTGGGGGGCGGTCCAGACATAGCCGCTGGGCTTGAGCTTGAGCTGGTCCTGCACCAGCTCGGTGGCCGGCGCATGGCCGATGGCAATGAACACGCCGTCGGCCGTGCGCTCGGCGTAGGCGCCGGTGGCGACGTCCTTCAGCACCACGCCGGTGACGCGGGTGGGCTCATGCTCGCCCTTCACCTCGTGGATGGCGGCGTTCCACACCACCTCCACCTTGGGATGGGCGAAGAGCCGCTCCTGCAGGATGCGCTCGGCGCGGAAGCTGTCGCGGCGGTGCACGACTGTGACCTTCGAGGCGAAGTTGGTGAGGAACAGGGCCTCTTCGACCGCGGTGTTGCCGCCGCCGACCACGATCACTTCCTTGCCGCGATAGAAGAAGCCGTCGCAGGTGGCGCAGGCGGAGACGCCGTGGCCGCGATAGGCCTGCTCGGAATCGAGCTCCAGCCAGCGCGCCTGCGCGCCGGTGGCGAGTATGACGGTCTCGGCGATCCACACCGTGCCGGAGTCGGTCTCGGCGCGGAAGGGGCGGCTCGACAGGTCGAGGCGGGTCACGAGGTCGTTGACGATGCGCGTGCCCATCTTCTCGGCCTGCGCCTGCATCTGCTCCATGAGCCACGGGCCCTGGATCGGATCGGCGAAGCCGGGATAATTTTCCACGTCGGTGGTGATGGTGAGCTGCCCGCCCGGCTGGATGCCCTGGATCAGCACCGGCTCAAGCATCGCCCGCGCGGCGTAGACCGCGGCGGTATAGCCCGCGGGGCCGGAGCCGATGATGAGGACCTTGACGTGATTGGCCTGACTGGACGAGGGCGCCGGCGACATGGAAAGCTCGCTTGGGGTTGAGGCACGGGGAAAGGCCACATGGATGACACATGCGTCCGCCGCAAGGGGCGCCCGGGTCAGCCATGCGAAAATGTAGGGGCTGACCCGACCCGCCGCAAGGCGGGGCGCTCCTATCCATTAGTTTTCCATAAGGAAGATTGCGCGGGACAAGCGCGCAAGATAATTGCTCTGCCCGGCCGCTCCACTATCTTCGCGGCCGACAGGCGCGCCGTCTCGGCCGCCGCAACCGGAGGCGCCGCGTGGTTCGCCGTATCGACGCGATCGACTGGAACATTCTGCGCGAGCTTCAGGGCGACGGCCGCATCACCAATGTGGAGCTGTCCCAGCGCGTCGGCATTTCCGCCCCTCCCTGCCTGCGCCGCGTCCGCGCGCTCGAAGAAGAGGGCATCATCAAGGGCTATCGCGCCCTGCTCGACGAGAAGAAGCTCGGCTTCGATCTGATGGCCTTCGCCATGGTTCATCTCGTCAGCCAGGCCGAGGCGGACCTCTCCGCCTTTGCCGAGCAGGTCGAGCGCTGGCCGCTGGTGCGCGCCTGCTGGATGCTCTCCGGCGAGACCGACTTCATCCTGCTCTGCGTCGCGCCGGACCTGCGGACTTTCCAGAATTTCGTGCTGGAGCTGACGGGTGCGCCGAACGTGCGCAACGTGAAGACCGCGCTGACGCTGAAGCAGACCAAGGACGTCGCCGTGGTGCCGATGGAAGGGGACGCCCCTTGATCGTCGCCACCGCGACCGACACGGCCTATGTCGAACTGACCGGCGTCATGCTCGCCTCGCTCGCCGACAAGGCGGCGGGCGACTTCGAGGCGGTCTACGTGTTCTGCGACGGCGTCTCGGATGCCGACAAGGAGCGGCTGCGGGCCAGCTACGGCCTGCCCAACATCGTCTTCGTCGACATGACGGACGAGATGGTCCGGCACTTCGCGGCCCGGCCGGTGAACCATCACCTCTCGCGCACCGCCTATGCGCGCATCCTGATGCCGCTGAGCCTGAGCGAGGCCACCGGCCGGCTGTTCTACATCGACTGCGACACGCTGGTGAACGCCTCGCTCGCCCCGCTCGCCAGCCTGCCGATGGACGGCTTCGCGCTGGCGGCGGTGGACGACATCGCCCGGCAGGTTCCCGAGCGCCACATCAAGCGCAACCGCGACATCGGCCTGCCCGACGAGATGCGCTACTTCAACAGCGGCGTGCTGCTGATCGATCTGGAGAAATGGCGCGCCGAGCGGGTGACCGAGCGGACCATCGAGTTCATCAACTCGCGGCCGACCCTGCCGATGATGGACCAGGACGCGCTCAACGGGGCGCTGCGCGGGGCGTGGCTGCCGCTGGACGAGAGCTGGAACCTGCATCGCCGGCTGGAAAAGGGCGTCTACACGGACGACCCGTCGATCTGGCGCGAAGCCCGCATCGTTCACTTCATCGGGCAGGTGAAGCCCAATTACACCGATTGCAACCATCCGGCGCGCGATCTCTATTTCGAGCATCGCGCTCGCACGCCCTTCGCTTCCGTCCCCTTGAAGACCAAGTTCGGGCGCAAGGTGGAGAAGCGGGCGCGCCGGCTGCGGCGGTTCTTTGGCAAGCTCAAGCGGCGCGTTCTCGGAGCCTAGGGAATGGAATACAGCTTGGTCGACGAATACGCGAAGCTGCATTCGCGCCACCGCTACGGCGCCACCGCGCGCCATGCGCTGGCCGACATGCTGCCGCACATCCTGGCGCTCAAGCCCGCCTCGCTGATCGATTTCGGCTGCGGCCAGAGCAATCTCGCCTTCCTCATCGCGGCCAAGGCGGGCATCCCCGAGATCCATCGCTACGATCCGGCCATCCCGGAAATCTCGACGCTGCCGGGCAAGCGGGTGGAGCTGGCCGTCAATGTCGATGTGATGGAGCACATCCCCGACGAGGAGATCGATACCGTGCTCGCCTCCATCGCGGCGAGCGCCGGCCATGCGCTGTTCGTCATCGATACCGGGCCGGCCAAGATGCTGCTTTCGGACGGGCGCAACGCCCATGTCTCGCAGCATGGCGCCGAGTGGTGGCTGGCGCGGCTCAAGCCCCATTTCCCGAACATCCGCCAGATGCCGATCCACCGCCGCGCCCGCGTGGCCTTCAAGACCTGGGACGGCGAGGTGGGGGGACTGACCGGCCTCGCCGTGCGGGCGCGCGAGCGGGCCATCTACCGCGCCCAGAAGCTCACCCGCTCGGCGCAGCGCAAGCTGTTCGGGGCGAAGCCGCGGGGAGCTTCCCGGTGAAGCTGCTCGTCCTGCGCGACAAGAAGCCGGGGCATTTCAATCAGGCGGAAGGTGTCGCGCTGGCGGTCGGGCGGCTGGCGCCCATCGAGGTGACGCGGCTCGACATCCGCCCGAGCTGGTTCGCGCATGACGACGTGCGCAAGTTCATCATGCGCCGCTATGGCAAGGACGCGCGCTACTGGCTGCGGGCCATGTACGGTATCGAGGCGGACCGTCTGGAGAAGCCGGACGTCATCATCGGTTCCGGTCGTCCAACGATTGCGGCCGGCATCCTCATCAGCCGGGTCTTCGGCGGCGTGCCCTTCCTCTATTCGGGCGGCATCGGCGGCTATGACACGCGCGAGGTGAGCCTGATGGTCGTCGCCTCGCCGCGCGCGGCCGGCAACCCGCGTTCGGCCTGGGCGCTCATTCCCTCCGTCGTCGATCCCGCCGATTACGCGCCGCCGCGCCGCCTCGGCACGCCGGCCGATCTCAAGGGCGCCGAGATCGCCCTGCTGGTCGGCGGCACCGCCTATCGTAAGGAATGGCCCTCCGGCGAGTGGGACGCGCTGGTCCGGCTCGTGCGGGAGGTGGCGAAGGAGTACGGCGTGCGCTGGCGCGTCTCCACCTCGCGCCGCACGCCGGACGAGGTCGGCGCGCAGATCGCCGCGCTCGACAAGGAAGGCGTGCTGGCCGAGTTCATCGACTACCGCAACGCCGGCCCCGGCTCGGTGCGGTCGCTGTTCGGGGCGGATGCGGTGGCGGTGACGGAAGATTCCATGAGCATGCTGGCCGAGGGGCTGACCGCCGGCCGGCCGGTCATCGGCCTGCGCTCGGCCAAGGTTCATGATGGTTACGCCAGCGAGGCGATCTCGGCCTGGGCGGCGAAGAGCTGGGCAGGGCCGGCGGAAGCGGAAAGCCTCGCCATCCTGCCGCTCGGCACGGTCACCGCCGAGCAGTTCGCGAGAACGCTGGTGAAGCTGGCGCCTCCCGCCACGGATGTGCGGGGCGAACTCGCCGCCATCATCGCCCCGGTGCTGGGGCTGACGGTGCCGGAAGCAGAGGCCTCGGCTCAGCGGGTCGCCCAGACCTCGTCATAGACGGCATTGATCCGCTTCGCTTCCACCTCGATCGAGTGCGATTCGAGGATGTGGCGGCGAGAGGCCTCGGCGCGCGTCGCGCGGCCGGCTTCGTCGAGCTGCATGAAAGCCTCGACCGCCCCGGCCATCGCCTCGACGTCCCCCGGAGGAATCATGGTGCCGGTCTTGCCCTCGACGACCAACTCCTCGAAGGCGCCGACCATGGTCGCCACCACCGGCACGCCGGAAGCCATCGCCTCCAGCGGGGTAACGCCGAAGCCTTCCCAGCGCTGCGGGGCCACATAGAGGTCGAGCGCGCGATACCAGGGCGCGATATCGGAGGTCGCGACCTCGCCGGGGAACAGGATACGGTCGGCAAGGCCGGCCTTCTCCACCTTCTCGCGTTGCTCGGCGAAGAAGGCGGTGTGCGCGCCGGTGGCGCGGCCCAAAACCACGCCGCCCCAGCCGGGATGGTCCGGCAGGATGCGGATCAGCGCATCCACGAAGACATCCGTGCCTTTCTGCGCGCGGATGCGGCCGAAGCAGCCGACCATCTTCAGGTCTTCCGGCAGCCCCACCGCCTTGCGGGCCTGCGCCTTGTCGGGGGCGGGCACGAAGGTGCCGGTGTCGATACCGTGGTGGATCACGGTGGAAGGGCGCTGGAGATAGGAGGCCGTCTTCGCCGAGGTGGCGATGACCGCGTCCATGCGGGAAATGAGGAAGCGGCTCCACCGCGTGTGCCAGCGCTGCGAGGCGGAGGTGAAGACCAGCGTGAGCGGCATGCGCAATACGTCGCGCAGCACGACGCCGGCCAGCATCTCGACATTGCGCCGGGCGTGCCAGATGCGCGTGCGTCGGGATGCGGGACGGCGCCAGAGACGGCGCAGATCGAGAAAACCGATGCGCGGCACGCCGGGGGCGAGACGCGGCCCGAGAGCGGCGATGCCGACATCCCGGGCCTGGTAGGGAACGACACGTTCCAGCGTCGAGGTCACACCGGAAAGGCGGCGCTTGAAATTCGGCGCCACGACTTCGAGCCGTGCCGGATCAACCGCCGTCTTCTCCGTCATGTGTACGTCCGATGCGTTCCGTTCAGGCGAAGCGGACGCCGGCGATCTCGTAGGAGCGGGCGCCCTTGGGCGTGACCACTTCCACGGAGGTGCCGAGCTTCTTGCCGATGAGCGCGCGCGCCAGCGGCGAGGAGATGGAGATGCGGCCGGCCTTCGCGTCGGCTTCCATGTCGCCGACGATCTGCCAGCTCTTCTCCTCTTCCGTGTCCTCGTCGATGAGGGTCACGGTGGCGCCGAACTTGACGATGTCGCCGGTGAGCTTGGCGACGTCGATGATCTCCGCGCGCGAGAGCTTGTCCTCGAGGTCGGCGATGCGACCCTCGTTGAGCGCCTGCTGCTCCTTGGCGGCATGGTACTCGGCGTTCTCGGACAGGTCGCCGTGGGCGCGGGCCTCGGAAATGGCCTCGATGATGCGCGGGCGCTCGACCTGCTGGCGCTGCTTGAGCTCGCTCTCCAGGGCGGCATGGCCGCCAGCGGTCATCGGAATCTTTTCCATTGGTCTTTTCTTGACCTCCCAAAAGCAAACGAAGCCCCCGCGGGGGTTCATCGGGCCGTGGGCCCTCGATGAACCACCCGCGCGGGCTTTCTATTTCCGTCGTTCGCGGCGGTTTGTCTGCGCCGCGAAGGCGCCATCAGAACCGGCCGGAGTTGAAGTAGTCCTGCAGGGCACGCACTTCCAGATCGCCGCCGATATAGGCCTTGATCCCCCGCGCCGCCGCTATGGCACCTGATAGCGTGGTGTAATACGGCACTTTGTGCAAGAGGGCGGCGCGGCGCAGCGACCGGGAATCGGCCAGCGCTTGCGCGCCCTCAGTCGTGTTGAAGACGAGCTGCACCTCGCCGTTCTTGATCGCGTCGACGATATGCGGACGGCCTTCCAGTACCTTGTTGATCTTGGCGCTGGGCACGTCGTGCTCGGCCAGGAAACGCTGGGTGCCGGAGGTGGCGATCACCTTGAAGCCGAGCGAGACCAAAAGCCGCGCCGCGTCGAGGATGCGCGACTTGTCGTCGTCGCGCACCGAGACGAACACCGTGCCCGAGGTCGGCACCTTGGTGCCGCCGCCGAGCTGGCTCTTGGCGAAGGCGACGGGGAAGGAGCTGTCGAGCCCCATCACCTCGCCGGTCGAGCGCATCTCCGGGCCGAGCACCGTGTCGACACCGGGGAAGCGCGCGAAGGGGAACACCGCTTCCTTCACCGCCACATGGTCGCCCGCGAAGGGGGTGAGCTTGAACGAAGCGAGATCCTCGCCCGCCATGACGCGGGCGGCGATCTTGGCGAAGGGCTGGCCGACCACCTTGGCGACGAAGGGCACCGTGCGCGAGGCGCGCGGATTGACCTCCAGCACGTAGATCGTGCCGTCCTTGATGGCGTACTGGACGTTCATCAGGCCACCGACGCCGAGCGCCAGCGCCATTTTGCGGGTCTGCGCCTCCAGCTCGGCGATGGTTTCCGGCTTGAGCGAGTAGGGCGGCAGCGAGCAGGCCGAATCACCCGAATGGATGCCGGCTTCCTCGATGTGCTCCATGATCCCGCAGATGAAGGTGTCCTTGCCGTCGGAGAGGCAGTCGACATCGACCTCGATGGCATCCGAGAGATAGCGGTCGAACAGCAGCGGGTTCTTGCCCAGCAGCGTGTTGATCTGGCCGGTCTTGTCGTTGGGGTAGCGCGCCTTGATGTCGTTCGGCACCAGCCCGGGCAGGGTGCCCAGCAGGTAGTCGCCGAGCTGGCTTTCCTCATGGATGATCTGCATCGCCCGCCCGCCCAGCACGTAGGAGGGGCGCACGACCAGGGGATAGCCGAGGTCGGCGGTGACGAGACGGGCCTGCTCGACCGAATAGGCGATGCCGTTCGCCGGCTGGCGCAGCTTGAGCTTGTCCAGCAGCGTCTTGAAGCGGTCGCGGTCCTCGGCGAGGTCGATCGCTTCGGGCGAGGTGCCGAGGATCGGGATTTCCGCCTCTTCCAGCGCGCGGGCGAGCTTGAGCGGTGTCTGCCCGCCGAACTGCACGATGACGCCGTGCAGCGTGCCGTTGGCGCGCTCGCGGTCGAGTATCTCGATCACGTCCTCGGCGGTCAGCGGCTCGAAATAGAGCCGGTCCGAGGTGTCGTAGTCGGTGGAGACCGTCTCCGGGTTGCAGTTGACCATGATGGTCTCGTACCCGGCATCCTTCAGCGCGAAGGCGGCATGGCAGCAGCAATAGTCGAACTCGATGCCCTGGCCGATGCGGTTCGGTCCGCCGCCGAGGATCGCCACCTTCTTCCGGTCGGAAGGGCGCGATTCATCGGCGGGCGTGCCGGCGAAGGGCGTCTCGTAGGACGAATACATGTAGGCGGTCGGCGCGGCGAATTCGGCCGCGCAGGTGTCGATGCGCTTGTAGACCGGGCGCACGTCGAGCGCGCGGCGCTGGGCCGAGACTTCCGCCTCGTGCAGCCGGGCGAGGCCGGCGAGGCGCGAATCCGAGAAGCCCATCGCCTTCAGCTTGCGGAAGGCGCCGGCGGTCTTCGGCAGGCCGTGCGCGCGCACCTTGGCTTCCGTCTCGACGATCTCGCGGATCTGTTCGAGGAACCAGGGGTCGATCTTGCAGCCGGCGTGGATCGCCTCGTCGTCGAGGCCGAGGCGCATGGCCTGCGCCACCTTGAGCAGGCGGTCGGGCGTCGGCGTGCCGATGGCGGCGCGGATGGCGTTCTTGTCGTCGCCGAGACCCAGACCCTCGATCTCGATCTCGTCGAGGCCGGTGAGGCCGGTCTCCAGCGAGCGCAGCGCCTTCTGCAGGGATTCCTGGAAGGTACGGCCGATCGCCATCGCCTCGCCCACCGATTTCATCGAGGTGGTGAGGATCGGCTCGGAGCCGGGGAACTTCTCGAAGGCGAAGCGCGGGATCTTGGTGACGACGTAGTCGATGGTCGGCTCGAACGAGGCCGGGGTGGCGCCGCCGGTGATGTCGTTGGCGATCTCGTCCAGCGTGTAGCCGACGGCAAGGCGCGCGGCGACCTTGGCGATGGGGAAGCCCGTCGCCTTCGAGGCCAGAGCCGAGGAGCGCGAGACGCGCGGGTTCATCTCGATCACGATCATGCGGCCCGTCTCCGGGTCGATCGCGAACTGCACGTTGGAACCGCCGGTCTCGACGCCGATCTCGCGCAGCACGGCGAGCGAGGCGTCGCGCATGCGCTGATATTCCTTGTCGGTCAGCGTCAGCGCGGGAGCCACGGTGATGGAATCGCCCGTATGGACGCCCATCGGGTCGATGTTCTCGATGGAGCAGACGATGATGCAGTTGTCCGCCTTGTCGCGGACGACCTCCATCTCGTACTCCTTCCAGCCGAGCACGCTTTCCTCGACCAGCACCTCGTTGGTGGGCGAGGCGTCGATGCCGCGCTCGATGATCTCGATGTACTCGGACTTGTTGTAGGCAATGCCGCCGCCCAGGCCGCCCATGGTGAAGGACGGGCGGATGATCGCCGGCAGGCCGACTTCCTCCAGCGCCTCCAGGGCCTGCGGCAGCGTCTTGATCTGGCGCGAGCGCGGTGTGTCGAGGCCGATCTTGGTCATCGCGTCGCGGAACAGCTCGCGGTCCTCGGCCTTGTCGATGGCCTCGGCGGTGGCGCCGATCATCTCGACGTCATACTCGTCCAGCACGCCCATCTTGCGCAGCGACAGCGCGCAGTTCAGCGCGGTCTGGCCGCCCATGGTCGGCAGCAGCGCGAAGCCGCCGGGGATCGCGTGGCGTTCCCGGGCGATGATCTTGGCGACGATTTCCGGGGTGATGGGTTCGATATAGGTGGCATCGGCGAGATCGGGATCGGTCATGATCGTCGCCGGATTGGAATTGACGAGGACCACCCGGTAGCCCTCGGCCTTGAGCGTCTTGCACGCCTGGGTGCCGGAATAATCGAACTCGCAGGCCTGGCCGATAACGATAGGGCCGGCGCCGATGATGAGGATGGTGGAGATATCTGTGCGTTTCGGCATCGGATCCCGTGCGGCTCGCGCATTTGTCCGGGCGCACGAAAAAGGACGCGCTGTGCAACGCGTCCTTGGGCGGACCCGGATTGAACTTTCTGGGCGAGGGGAGCCCCCGCAATTGGGGGCTTCCCTTAACCTAGATTCCCCCGAGGGGGAAGGGCACAGGCCCGCGTTGCCGACATGACCCCTTTGCCCCGGACGGACAGCCGCGTCGAACCGTTGTTGACGGTCGGCCCGCCGCCGGGCGCGAGCGCGAACATTTCCGATCGCAGCCGGGAGGGCTTTGCCAAGGGACTGTCGGCGCGCTGGCGCCTAGGCGGCCTTTTTCTTCGCGATCATCTCGACGAAGCGGTCGAAGAGATAATGGCTGTCCTGCGGGCCGGGGCTGGCCTCGGGGTGGTACTGCACCGAAAACACCGGCTTGTCGGTCAGCGCGATACCGGCGTTGGAGCCGTCGAACAGCGAGACATGGGTCTCGGTGGCGGTGGCCGGCAGGCTGTCGCGGTCAACCGCGAAGCCATGGTTCATCGAGGTGATCTCGACCTTGCCGGTGGTCATGTCCTTGACCGGATGGTTCGCGCCGTGATGGCCCTGATGCATCTTCACCGTGCGCCCGCCCACCGCGAGGCTGATCATCTGGTGGCCGAGGCAGATGCCGAAGGTCGGCACGCCGCGGTCGATGATCTCGCGGATCACCGGCACGGCATATTCGCCCGTCGCCGCCGGGTCGCCGGGGCCGTTGGAGAGGAACACGCCGTCGGGATTGAGGGCGAGGATCTCCTCCGCCGAGGTGGTGGCGGGAACGACCGTCACCTTGCAGCCGGCGCGGGCGAGCAGGCGCAGGATGTTGCGCTTGATGCCGTAGTCGACGGCGACGACGTGGTGCGCCGGCGCCTTCTGGTGGCCGTAGCCTTCCGGCCAGGTCCAGGGCGTCTCGTCCCAGGTGAAGCGCTGACTGCTGGTGACCATCGGCACCAGGTCCATGCCGACGAGGCCGGGCCACTGCGCGGCTTCCTTCTTCAGCGCGGGAAGGTCGAACGTGCCGTCCGGGGAATGGGCGATCACCGCATTGGGCATGCCGCCGTCGCGGATCAGCGCGGTGAGCGCGCGGGTATCGATGCCGGAGATGGCGACGATGCCGCGTGCCTTGAGCCACTGGTCGAAATGGCGGGTAGCGCGGTAGTTCGAGGGATCGGTGATCGCCGAATGCAGCACCACGCCGCGCACGCCCGAGGCGCCGGCCATCGAGACGGTCTCGATGTCTTCCTCGTTGGTGCCGACATTGCCGATATGCGGGAAGGTGAAGGTGATGATCTGCCCGGCATAGGAGGGGTCGGTCAGCACCTCCTGATAGCCGGTCATCGCCGTGTTGAAGCAGACCTCGCCGACCGCGTGGCCCGTGGCGCCGAGGCCGAAGCCCTCCAGCACCGTTCCGTCGGCCAGCACGAGAAGGGCGGTCGGGAGGGGCTCGGCCCACACGTCGTCGCCGGAGTGCGGCTCAGCGCTACCGTTCATTGATCTTGTTCCCTGTCGTTGTGTGCCCTAATTAGTCGGTTGCCGCGCCGGATGCCAGCCTCACGCTGCGTATCTGGGCCTCGAATTGCGGATGGCTGCGCCGGATAGGGGCGCGGCGCGTGGGGCAGGGGCGGACAACCACAGGATCGCGAGCAGCGGTGCGGACCGGAAAGCGAGAATTCCGGCGCGCGGCCTCGCGAATTGCAGGAAGGCATAACGAACGTGTTGCGCGACGAGATCAACAATTCGCTCAAAGACGCCATGAAGGCGCAGGACAAGCGGCGCCTCGGCACGCTGCGCCTCGTCAATGCCGCGATCAAGGATCGCGATATCGAGGCGCGCGGCCATGGCAAGGACCCGCTCTCCGACGACGAACTGCTCGGGCTGCTGGCCAAGATGATCAAGCAGCGCGAGGAATCGGCGAAGGTCTACGAGGAGGCCGGCCGTGTCGACCTCGCGACTCAGGAGCGCGAGGAGATCGCGGTCATCCAGTCCTTCCTGCCGCAGCAGATGACGGAAGCCGAATCGCAGGCCGCGATCGCGGCGGTGATCGCCGAGATCGACGCCCACGGCCTCAAGGATATGGGCCGCACCATGGCCGCCCTGAAGGAGCGCTACATGGGTGTCATGGATTTCGGCAAGGCGAGCGGCACGGTGAAGGCGCTGCTGACGGCGGGCTGATCCGCCGGCTGCAAGTCAACCGTTCCATCACGCCGTCTTCCCCGGGCCCTCTCCAACCCGCGCCCAACGTCGCGTTCTCGCCATGCCGCCTGCCGCTGAACCATCCCCGCACGGGGCCGCGCTCACCTGGGCAGGCTGCTGGCGCGGGGCGAGGGCGATCCTCGCCGTGCTGCCGCCGGTCTTCGTCTTCGGCGTCGCCTTTGGCATCGCCGCGCGCGGCCACGGGCTCGAAGGCTGGATCGCGGCGCTGATGAGTGCGCTGGTCTTCGCCGGCGCCTCGCAGTTCGCGGCGCTGGATCTGTGGACGAAGCCGATCCCCTGGCTGCCGCTGCTGGTCGCGACCTTCGCCATCAATGCGCGGCACATCCTGCTCGGCGCCTCCCTCCGGGCGCTGTGCCGCGGCCTGCCGGCCTGGAAGGTCTATGGCTCGATGACGCTGCTCAGCGATCTCAACTGGGCGGCGCTGATCGCCGCCGAGCGGCGGGGCGAACGCGACCTCGGCTATCTCGTTGGAGCCGGTGCCCTGATGTGGCTGACCTGGGTGACGGCGAGCGTCATCGGTGCGGTGGCCGGCGGACTCACGCTCGACGACGTGAAGACCTACGCCCTCGACCTCGTGCTCGTGACCTTCTTCGCCACGACGCTGGTGGGCCTGCGGCGTGGCCGGATCGACGACCTGCCCTGGCTGGTGGCGGGCCTCGCCGCCATGGGGGCGGTCTGGTTCCTGCCGCCCAACTGGCATGTACTGGCAGGCGGGCTCGCCGGCGGCATCGCCGGCCTCGTGCGCGACGAGATGACGCGGCCATGAGCACTGTCGACGCGCTGCTCATCATCTTCGCCATGACGCTCATCACCTATGCGACGCGCGCCGGTGGCATCTTCCTCGTCGGCTTCGTTCCGATGTCCGCCCGTGTGGAGGCGTTCCTGCGCTATCTCGCGGGATCGGTGCTGGTGGCGATCGTCGTGCCGGCGACGGTGCGCGGCGGCGCGGCGGCCTATGTCGCCGTGGCGGTGGCGGTCGTGGGCACGCTGGTGCTGCGCAAGGCCCTGCCGGCGATCGCGCTCGGCATTCTCGCCGCGGCGCTCTGGCGCACCTATATGGGGTGAGCTGACGGCTGGGGACAGCGGGGATGATCACCCGTCCCGGGCAGAAATCCCGCCATCCCGACCTCTTCCGGCGCGGCGGTGCTCCGCCGGCCTGCTATGATGCTTGTCCGACCTCTCGGTGAGACTCGTCCTCCCATGCGCTTTCCGCCCTCGTTCCTCGACGAGATCCGTGCCCGCCTCCCGGTGTCGGAGGTGGTGGGCAAGCGCGTGCAGCTGAAGAAGCAGGGGCGGGAATGGCGGGGGCTGTCGCCCTTCAATCCCGAGAAGACGCCATCCTTCTACGTCAATGACCAGAAGGGCTTCTACCACTGCTTCTCCTCGGGCAAGCATGGCGACCAGTTCGACTTCCTGATGGAGGTCGAGGGCCTGCCCTTTCCCGAGGCGGTGGAACGGCTCGCCGGCATGGCCGGCCTGCCCATGCCGGTGCAGTCGCGCGAGGAGGAGCAGCGCGAGACCCGGCGCAAGACGCTGCATGAGGTGATGGAACTGGCCGCCAGATATTTCGAGGCGGTGCTGCAGAGCCGTGCCGGCGCCAAGGGGCGCGGCTATCTCGCCGATCGCGGCCTTGGTCCGGCAACGCAGGGGCGCTTCCGCCTCGGCTACGCGCTGCCCGAGCGTTTCGCGCTGAAGGAGGCGCTGGGCTCCAAGGGTGTTCCGGTCGAGGACATGGTCGAGGCGGGGCTGCTGATCTCCGCCGAGGACGTGGCGCTGCCTTATGACCGCTTCCGCGACCGCGTGATGTTTCCCATCACCGACCTGCGCGGCCGGGTCGTCGCCTTCGGCGGCCGGGCGCTGGAGAAGGACGTGCCGGCCAAATACCTCAACTCGCCGGAGACCCCGCTCTTCCACAAGGGCTCGCTGCTCTACAACGGCTTCAATGCCCGCGCCGCCGCGCATAACGGCGCGCCGGTGATCGCCGCCGAGGGCTATGTCGACGTCATCGCGCTGGTCGAGGCGGGTTTTGCCGGCGCGGTCGCCCCCCTCGGGACGGCGTTGACCGAGGAGCAACTGGCGCTGCTGTGGAAGATGGCGCCCGAGCCGATCCTGCTGTTCGACGGCGACAAGGCCGGGCGGCGCGCCGCCTATCGCGCCATCGATCTGGCCCTGCCGCATCTTAAGCCCGGCGTGAGCCTGTCCTTCGGCATGCTCCCGGAGGGGCAGGACCCGGACGACCTCGTCCGCTCCGGCGGGCGCGAGGCGGTGGATGGCGTGTTGGCGCAGGCCCGCCCGCTGGCGGATGTCCTGTGGTCGCGCGAGATGGAAAGCGCCAGCGTCGACACGCCCGAGCGCCGGGCGGCGCTGGAGGCGCGCATCGGCGAGATCGTGCGCGTCATCGGCGACGAGACGGTGCGCAAGCATTATCGCGGCGAACTGATGGACCGCTTCCGGCGCCTGTTCTCGCCGGCGATGGTGCCGGGCGACAACCCGCGCCGGGGGGCGGGCGAATATCAGGGCCGCTTCCAGAACCGGGGTGGGCGCCGTCCCAACGGGCGGCCCATGCCCGGCGCTGCGGCGGGTGAGGCAATGCGTCGCTCGGCGCTGGTGCGCGGCGCGGCGGCGGAGATGCCGCGCAACGAAGCTCTGCTCCTGTTCGCGGTCATCAATCATCCCTGGCTTCTGGACCAGTGCGCCGAGGAACTCGCGGACCTGCCGCTGCAGAACCGGGAGGCGGCGGAATTGCGCCGCGCGCTGCTCGACGCTCATATGGACGGGGACACGGACGATGCCGTCAAGCTCGCGGCGCGCCTGGAATCGCAGGGCCACGCGCCGCTTGCCGCGCGCCTCGCCCGTTCCGCCATCGCGCGGCACGACTGGCCGGCCTTCGCGGACGCGGCGCGCTCGGATGTCGAACTATGGTGGCACCAGCGTCTGGTCTTGCACCGGCGCGGCCATGCCCTATCTAAGGATCTGAAAGAAGCCGAGAAACGCCTTGCCGAGGAGCCCACCGACATGAACTGGGCGCGCTTTCTCGACGTACAAAGACAGCTCGCGGCACTTGACGGAACCGAAGCTTTGGTAGAGGGGTTCGGCGCCGCGTCGGGTCGCCCGGCGCGGTCGATGTAGAGGTCCCTTGGGCTGCCCGCCCGCGCGCGTCCCCCGTGCGTGGTGCGTGTAGCCCTGTTTGCGTCTCTCGACCGCCGGCGGGAGAAGCGGGGTTGAACGATCGACAGGACGGGACCGCAAGGCCCCCGTCGCACGCCGGGGGCGGGGCACCGCACGGCGCTTGAGGAGCACACGCATGGCGAAGCAGGCAGCGGAAGCGACGGAAGCCCCCGAGAAGGATGGCGACACCCCGGATAGCCCGTTGCTCGACCTTTCGGACGCCGCCGTCCGGAAGATGATCAAGCTCGCCAAGAAGCGGGGCTATGTCACCTATGACGAGCTGAACGAGGTTCTCCCCTCGGACCAGAACACCTCGGACCAGATCGAGGACATCTACGCGATGCTCAACGAAATGGGCATCAATGTCGTCGAGGCTGAGGAGGCCGAAGCCGAGGCGGAAGCCGAAGAGGGCGCCGAGCCGGCCGAGGACGAGGAAGAGTCCGGCGGCGAACTGGCCGAGGCGAGCCCGCGGGCCGTCATCCGTTCGGAAACCAAGTCGGAGCCGGGCGAGCGCACCGATGACCCCGTGCGCATGTATCTGCGCGAGATGGGTTCGGTCGAGCTGCTCTCGCGCGAGGGCGAAATCGCCATCGCCAAGCGCATCGAGGCCGGTCGCGAGGCGATGATCGCCGGGCTCTGCGAGAGCCCGCTGACCTTCCAGGCCATCATCATCTGGCGCGACGAGCTGGTCGAGGGGAAGGTCCTTCTCCGCGACATCATCGATCTCGAGGCGACCTATGCCGGTCCCGAGGCGAAGAACGGCCCCATCGTCGAGGGCGGCTCGCTGGCGCCCGACGGCGACGAGGAGAGCGAGCCGACCATCGGCGAGAGCATCGCGGCCGACGACGATGACGACATGGAGAACTCCCTGTCGCTCGCGGCGATGGAAGCCGAGATCAAGCCGAAGGTCCTCGAGACCTTCGACAACATCGCGGACGCCTACAAGAAGCTGCGTCGCCTGCAGGACCAGAACGTCGAGTCCAAGCTCCGCAACGAGAGCCTCTCGCCGTCGCAGGACCGCAAGTACAAGACCCTGAAGGACCAGCTGATCGGCGACGTGAAGTCGCTGTCGCTCAATCAGGCGCGCATCGACAACCTCGTCGAGCAGCTCTACGACATCAACAAGCGCCTCGTGTCGCTCGAGGGCCGCCTGATGCGCCTTGCCGAAAGCTTCGGCGTGGCGCGCGAGGACTTCCTCAAGCAGTATCAGGGCTCCGAGCTCGACCCGAAGTGGATCAGCCGGGTGAAGAACCTCACCTCGCGCGGCTGGAAGGGCTTCGTCGGGCAGGAACTCGACGGCATCAAGGACCTGCGTTCGGAAATCCATGCCCTGGCCACCGAGACCGGGCTGGAGATCCAGGAATTCCGCAAGATCGTCCAGATGGTGCAGAAGGGCGAGAAGGAAGCCCGGCAGGCGAAGAAGGAAATGGTGGAGGCGAACCTGCGCCTCGTCATCTCCATCGCCAAGAAGTACACGAACCGCGGCCTGCAGTTCCTGGACCTCATCCAGGAAGGCAACATCGGCCTGATGAAGGCGGTCGACAAGTTCGAGTACCGGCGCGGCTACAAGTTCTCGACCTATGCGACCTGGTGGATCCGGCAGGCGATCACCCGCAGCATCGCGGATCAGGCAAGGACCATCCGCATCCCCGTGCACATGATCGAGACGATCAACAAGATCGTGCGCACCTCGCGCCAGATGCTGCACGAGATCGGCCGCGAGCCGACCCCGGAGGAACTGGCCGAGAAGCTCGGCATGCCGCTGGAGAAGGTCCGCAAGGTCCTCAAGATCGCCAAGGAGCCGATCTCGCTCGAAACGCCGATCGGCGACGAGGAAGACAGCCACCTCGGCGACTTCATCGAGGACAAGAACGCCATCCTGCCGATCGACGCGGCGATCCAGAGCAATCTTCGCGAAACGACGACGCGTGTCCTCGCGTCGTTGACCCCGCGCGAAGAACGCGTGCTGCGCATGCGTTTCGGCATCGGCATGAACACCGACCACACGCTGGAAGAAGTCGGGCAGCAGTTCTCGGTCACGCGCGAGCGTATCCGTCAGATCGAGGCGAAGGCGCTGCGCAAGCTCAAGCACCCTTCGCGGAGCCGCAAGCTGCGCTCCTTCCTCGACAACTGAGCTCCGGCGATACCGGGCTCCGCCCGCTCAATCAAAAAGGCCGCGCACTGCGCGGCCTTTTTCGTTTCGATGGGCGCTTCGGCGAGGGTGCCGGGCGCTTCATTCACCCGGGATCGGGTGATGCTGGCGACGGGCCTGCTTGGTGGACGAATCCACATAAGCCAGCGTCGCGGCGAAGCAGCCGAAGGCGATCACGATAAAGGCGAGGAAAATGACGGTTTCGGTGGGCATGGCATCCTCCTTGATGCAGGAAGCCTAGTCCTCGAGATGGTGCCGGCCTTGCGGTAGATCAATCTGTGTCTTCCTCGCGCGGGGGAACGATTTCGGCGAGCTGCGGTTGGCTCGCAGGGGCTGGCTTCGCACAAGGAGCATCCCATGCTGAACCGCCGCACCCTTTTGGCCGCGTCCGGTGCCGCGCTGGCGGCCTCGACCTTCGCCCGCCCGCACATCGCGCGCGCGGCCGCGCCGTTCGTTCAGCCGCCTCTGCCCTATGACGAGAGCGCGTTGGCGCCAACCATCTCGGCGCGCACGGTCGGCCTGCACTATGGCAAGCATCACAAGGGCTACTTCGACAAGCTGAACGCGCTCACGGCCGGCACGCCCTATGCCGATCTCGATCTGGAGGCGGCCATCCGGCGCGCCGCTGACGAGAAGGAGGCCGCCATCTTCAACAATGCCGGCCAGGCCTGGAACCACAATTTCTATTGGCAGCAATTCACCGATGGCCCCGCCGAGCCGCCTCCGGCGCTGGTGCAGGCGGCCGAGCGTGATTTCGGCGGCATCGACGCGCTGAAGAAGCAGGTCGTCGAGGTCGGTAGCGGCGTCTTCGGGTCCGGCTGGGTCTGGCTCGTCGAGGATGGCGACACGCTCGCGGTGGTCGGGCTGAAGGATGCCGGCAATCCCATCGCCGAGAAGATGCGCCCGCTGCTCGGCATCGACGTGTGGGAGCACGCCTACTATCTCGACTGGGAGAACCGGCGGCCCGCCCATATCCAGGCGGTGCTGGACGAGCGGGTCAACTGGTCGGCAGTCGGCGAGCGGCTCGGCGCCTGAGGCGTCTCCCTCAGGGCACCTGCATGGCGTGATCGACCATCATGGCGAGACCGATCAGCAGCAGGAAGCCGAGGAAGAACAGGCCGAACAGCACCATCGAGATGGTGCGTGCGAGGCTCGACACGTTGGTGAGGCCGACCGCGCCGGCCGCGAGCGAGATGATGAGGAAAATCACCGCGTATTTCAGCATGCGTCACCTTCTCGCTGCGCGACGTGGATCGCTCGCGGCGCCCGCCAGCGGCGTCAGGCGCCGTCGGAGCGCCCGTCCTGCTCGGCCGGAAACGTATCGGCGGTCCGTGACGATTCCTCCCGGCTGGCCGATGGCCTGGCCTGGGGCTTGGCTGAAGACGTCGGAGCCCGCTTGGGTGTTTTTTTCGCGCGGAGCCAGGGCCAGCGCCGGCGCGGAGGCTCGCTCTCCGGGCGCGGCACGGTGCCCGTCGGGGTGGAGGCGATCGGCTCGCTCATCGGCTCCGCCGCCACGTCGGGCTTGCGCGCGGGCTCGCGCATGCTCACCCGCCAGACCACGAACAGCAGCAGCAGCGTGTAGGCACCGGCATTGAAGAAGAAAAGCGCGCCGGGCCCGTAGTGCTGCATGCCGAAGGAGGCGAGGGCGGGCCCGACCACCGACCCGATGCCGTAGAGCAGCAGCAGCCCCGCCGCGGTTTCCACCGCGTCGGAGGCCGGCGTGCGGTCATAGGCATGGGCGGCGGCGAGCGAATAGGCCGGCAGGGCCAGCGCGCCGTAGAACAGGCCGAGCGCGCTGAGGCCCAGAAGCCCGAATTCCATCGCGCCGAGGGTGAGGCTGGCGAGCATCGCGCCGACCAGCAGCGCGGCGAGAATGCGCCGCCGGTCCATGCGGTCGGACAGGAAGCCGATGGGCCATTGCGCCAGCGCGCCGGCCACGACCACGGCGCTCATGAAGGTGGCGGCGCCGTCCGCCGTCAGGCCGCGCCCGATGCCGAAGATCGGCCCAAGGCTCCATAGCGAGCCATTGGTCAGCCCGATGACGAAGCAGCCGACCATGGCCACCGGCGCCGCGCGGAACAGGCGCAGCAGCCGGATGCGCGCCGTTTCGATCGGTGCCGGCTGCCCGCTGCTGGTGATCGCCACCGGCAGCGTCGCCAGCGAGAACAGGATGGCGGCGAGCGCGAACAGCTCGAAGCTGCGCACCGGATAGAGCGTGATCATCATCTGGCCGGCGGTCAGCGCCGCGTAGTCGACCATGACGTAGGCGCTCATCACGAAGCCGCGCGTCTGGTTGGTGGCGCGGTCGTTGAGCCAGCTCTCGATGACGAGATAGAGGCCGGCGAAGCAGAAGCCGGTGACGGTGCGCAGCGCGAACCAGAAATAGGGGTCGATGAACAGCGGGTGGGCGACCATGGTCGCCACCACGCCGGAGGTCAGCGCGGCGAAGGCGCGGATGTGCCCGGAACGGCGCACCAGATGCGGCACCACCAGACAGCCGACCACGAACCCGAGGTAGTAGCTCGACCCCAATATGCCGAGATTGATGGCGCTGAAGCCTTCGAAGGCGCCGCGCAACGGCAGCAGCGTGTTCTGAAGGCCGCTCCCGGTTACAAGAAAGAAGACGCCCAGCAGGAGCGCGGCGACAGGGCCGAGAGTCTGGGACATGATGGCACCGGACGGCCAGAAGCTGCGGGGGCGAGGCGGGGCTGTGGAATCTCGAATCCACAAGGATTCGGTTAACCTTGATCTTGGGCGATGTCGAGACGGTGATTGGTATGGTTGAGGCGGCGGTGCGACTGAAATCCGGCTATCTGGACGTGGAGATCGCGCCGCTTGGCGCCGAGATGGTGCGGCTCGTCGACAAGCAGGGGCACGACCTGCTCTGGAACGGCGATGCCGCCTTCTGGACGGGCCGCGCACCGCTGCTCTTTCCCATCGTCGGCCGCCTGCCCAATGACCAGCTCGTGCATGGGGGCGTCATCTACCCGATGGCGCAGCACGGCTTCGCCCGTCGGCGGGTTTTCACGCTGGAGGAGCGCACCAGCTCGTCGGCGCGCTTCGCCCTCCACGCCGACGAAGAAACCCGCAAGCAGTATCCCTTCGATTTCGAGTTGGCGGTCACCTACACGCTGGTCGAGGCGACGCTGACCATCGAGGCGGTGGTGAGCAATCCGGGGGCGGTGCCGCTTCCGGCGAGTTTCGGCTTCCACCCGGCCTTCCGCTGGCCGCTGCCCTATGGCGGCACCCGTGCCGACCATCGGCTGATCTTCGAGAAGGCCGAGGTCGACCCGATCCATCGTCCCGTCGGCGGCCTTCTCTCGGCCGCCGCCGAGCCGAACCCGGCGGTGGATGCGGTGGTGGAGCCGGATGACGCCATGTTCGCGCGCGATGCGCTGATCTTCCTCGCGCCGCGCTCGCACCACGTGCGTTTCGGCGTTCCGGGCGAACCGGGGCTGGAAGTGGCCTTCCCCGGCATGCCGCAGCTCGGCCTATGGTCGAAGCCCGGCGCGCCCTTCCTGTGCATCGAGCCCTGGTCCGGCTACGCCTCGCCGGAGGATGCGCCGGCCGAGTTCACCCGGAAGCCCGGCCTGTCGCTGATCGAGCCGGGCACCTCCAGGAGCTTCGCCATGGCGGTGCGCTGGCTGCCCGACGTCGGCCGCTAGCCGTCGGCGGGATTCCTATCCCCGGCGGGGGCGTTTCGCACGCTTGGGCGGGTTGTCCAGATGGTCGATAGCGCCCGACAATTCGTGGATGAAGCGCTCGCACCAATCGTGGATGGTGTTTCCCTCCACCTTCGCCATGTTGACCTGCCAGCGTTCCCGGCGTTCGTCGAGCGGCATCAGGAGCGCGGCGTTCATCGCGTCGGCCATGCCCTCGATGTCGTAGGGATTGACCAGTATCGCGCCGGTAAGCTCGTCCGCCGCGCCGGCGAAGCGGGAGAGGACGAGCACGCCCGGGTCCTCGGGATTCTGGGCGGCGATATATTCCTTGGCGACGAGGTTCATCCCGTCGCGCAGGGGCGTCACCAGCCCCAGCCGAGCGGTGCGGTAGATGGCGGCGAGGGTGGCGCGCTGGAACGGCCGGTTCAGGTAGCGCAGCGGTACCCAGTCGAACTCGGCATATTCGCCGTTGATGGCGCCGGCCAGTTCCTCCAGCTCGCGGCGCAGCGCGCGATATTCGGCCACCTCGCCGCGCGAGACAGGCGCGATCTGCATCATCGTGACCGTGGAGCGGTGCTGCGGATAGCGGCTGAGCAACTCGCCAAAGGCGGCGAACTTGCCGGGCAGGCCCTTGGAATAGTCGAGCCGGTCCACGCCGACCGCCAGCGCGCGGCCGGCGAGGCTCTCGTGGAGACGGCGTTCCTCGTCGCTGCCGACCGACGCCTTGGCGTCGCGGACGAAGGCCGTCGCGTCGATGCCGATGGGAAAGGCGGCGACGCGGAAGCGCCGTTCGCGCAGGCCCACCACGCCGCCCGGTGCGATCCAGCCCCGCGCTTCCGACGAGATGTAGGTCAGCAGCGCCCGCACATCGTCTTCGGTCTGCAGCCCCACGAGGTCGTATTGCGAGAGGTCCTGCACCAGCGCGGCATGGGAGGGCAAACTGAGGAACACGTCCGGCGTCGGCCAGGGAATGTGATGGAAATAGCCGATCCGCCCCTCGAAGCCGCGCTTGCGCAGCTCGGCCGCCAGCGGGATGAAGTGGTAGTCGTGGACCCAGATGATGTCGTCGGGCTGCAGCAGCGGCAGCAGCGCGCGGGCGAAGTGCTCGTTCACCCGCCGGTAGCCCTCCCAGTCCGCGCGGCGGAAGCTCAGGAGGCCGAGCCGGTAATGGCACAGCGGCCACAGCGTGCCGTTGGCATAGCCCGCATAATGGGCGCGCTGGTCTTCCGGGTCGAGCGTGAGCAGCGCATAGGTCACGCGCCCCGAGCGGAAGACCTTCGGCGTATCCGACGGGTTCGGCTGGGTCTCTCCGCTCCAGCCGAACCACAGGCCGCCGCGCGTACCGAGCGCCTCGCGCAGCGCGACGGCCAGTCCTCCCGCCTTGGCCGCCCGCTCCTTGGGCGACGCCACGCGGTTCGATACGACTACGAGCCTCGCCAGAACGCTTCCTCCCATGTCTTGGACAGACGCATGGCCGTGTCGATCAGGCCGACCATCGAATAGGTCTGCGGGATGTTCCCCCACAGTTCGAGCGTCTGGTTGTCGATGTCCTCGGAGAGCAGCCCGGCCTCGTTGCGCCGGGCGAGCAGGCTCGTGAACATCTCGCGGGCCTCGTCGCGGCGGCCGATCAGGTCGAGCGCTCCCGCGTACCAGAACGAGCAGATGGTGAAGGAAGTTTCCGGCAGGCCGAAATCATCTTCGCCCGCGTAGCGCATCAGGTAGCCGTTGCGTTTCAGCTCGCGTCCGACGGTCTCCACCGTCGCCACGTAGCGCGGGTCGTCCGGGCGCACGAAGCCGAGCTCGGCGAGCAGCAGCAGGCTGGCGTCGAGCTGGCCTTCCTCCTGCGCGTCGACGAAGCTGCCGAGCTTCTCGTCCCACGCGAAGGCAAGGATCCGGGCGCGGATCTCGTTGGCGTGGTCGGTCCAGAAGGTGGCGCGCTCGGGCAGGTCCAGTACCCGGGCGATGCGGGCGAGCCGGTCGCAGGCGGCCCAGCTCATCACCGCGGAGAAGGTGTGCACCCGCCGCTTGCCGCGCAGTTCCCACAAGCCGGCATCCGGCTCGAAGGCGAATTCCACCGCCCGTGCCCCGACCCCTTCCAGCAGGTTGAACAGCGCCCGGTCGCCACGGTTCGGCAGCCGGTCGTCGAAGAAGGTCTGCGCGGCGGCCAGCACGACATGGCCGTAGCCGTCGTTCTGCACCTGCTCGGCGGCCTGGTTGCCGACCCGCACGGGCCCCATGCCGCTGAAGCCGGGCAGGGCGGGAGCGAAGCGCTCCTCCAGCGGGGTTCCCGGCACGATGGAATAGACCGGCGCGAGCCTCCCCGAGGGTTCGGAGGCGATCACCGTGGTCAGGTAGCGGATGTAGTCTTCCATCGTCCGCGTGGCGCCGAGCAGGTTCAGCGCGCGCACGGTGAAGTAGGAGTCGCGCAGCCAGCAGTGGCGGTAGTCCCAGTTGCGGATCGAGTGAGGCGCCTCGGGCACCGACGTCGTGAGCGCGGCGACGATGCCGCCGGTTTCCTCATAGGCGCACAGCTTGAGCGAGATGGCGGCGCGGATCACCGCGTCCTGCCATTCGAACGGCACGGAGAGGTAGCGCACCCAGTCGTGCCAGTAGTCGCGGGTCTTCTCCTCGAAGCCGCGGGTGGTGTCGGCGAGGCTGGACGGGAAGGGCTCGTCCGGCCCCAGCACGATGGTCGCCGCCTTGCCGAGCACGAAGGGGCGTTCCTCCATCACGTAGACGATGGGAAGGTCGGTGGTGGCGCGCAGGGTGAAGTCGTCGCTCGCGAAGCGCATGTGATTGGAGCCGCGCACCGGCTCCGGTCGCTGCTCGCCCCAGTTGGAATGCGGGCGCAGGCGTATCGTGACCCGGCAGGTGCCGCTTATCGGCTCGATGCGCCGCACCAGCGTCGCCGGACGGTAGATGCGGTCGTAGAGCTTGAAGCGCGGCGCGAAGTCGGTGATCCGCAGTTGCGCGCCCTGATCGTTTTCGAGGATCGTCTCGATGATGGCGGTGTTGCGCTGGTAGCGCCGCGTCGCCTTGACCTGCCCGTCGAGCAGTACGTCGAAGAATCCCGCCTGCGGCTCCTCGCCGCCGAGCAGCGAGGAAAAGACCGGGTCTCCGTCGATGCGCGGCCAGCAGCACCACGCGACACGTCCATTGCGGTCGATCAGGGCGGCGATGGTGCCGTTGCCGATCGCGGCGAGGTTCAGATTGGAACTCACGGGGTGACGCTCTCCAGCGCTTCGGGAAGTCGGTTCAGCCAGTCGCGCACCTCGCTCGGCGTCGCCAGCCGGTGGTCGGCCTGCTGCGTCGGGCGCGGACCCACCGCAACGGCGAGGCCGCCCGCCTGCCGGGCCGCCCGGAAGCCGTCCTCGTCGGTCACGTCGTCGCCGAGGAAGACAGGCCGGCGCCCGGTGAAGAGCGTGCTCCGCATGAACTGCTCGACCGCGCTGCCCTTGTCGTGCCCGCCCTGCCGGACCTCGATGACGAACCGCCCCTTGAGGAACTCGACGCCGTCCCCGAGGCCGGTCCCGACGTCGATCACCTTCTGCATGATGGCGTCGCCGAATTGCGGGACGGCGCGGAAGTGCACCGCCAGCGACAAGGGCTTGTGCTCGATATAGGTGCCGGGCCAGGTGGCGAGCTCACGATCCAGCGCTTCCTCTAGCGGGTGGCGCCAGCGCGGAATCGGGATCGGTACGGCGGGAGCGTCGGGGGCCAGGCGAATCTCCGCGCCATGCTGGCCGGAGGCGGGGAGGCGCGCCGGGGCGAAGCGCCGGTCCATCCAGTCAATGGTGCGGCCGGAGACCAGCGCCACCGCTCCGCCGAGCGTGAGCTGCAGCCGGGTCAGGAGGTCGGGGAGATCCTCGGGGATGGTGATGCCCTCGGGATGGTCGGCATGTTCGATCAGCGTGCCGTCGATATCGAGGAACAATGCCCAGTCCGATTCGGGGTAAGGGTGCATGCCGTTTCCTGATGAGGTTCGTGCTGGCGCCATACTGCCCCTATACCCGCTGGGCCTCCGATCCATGAGGTAACAACGTATCCTCGCGCCTCTTTGCCGGCGCTGGCATGCCTCCAACGCATGACGGCGGGTGGCGTTCCAATACCGCATCGAAAAATTTGCGCGGGCGCGTTGGCGGCGTCTCTCAGGCGGGGGCCGCAGCGCCGTCCCGACGGTCGAGGACGCTCTGGTCGGGGGTGTGGAGCCGGATACCGTCTCCGCCGTCGACCTTGACCGCGTAAAGCGCCTGATCCGCACCGTCGATAAGCGTGGCGCGGATATCGGCGATGGTCGCGGTACGTGCGGGTGCGCTGAGGTTCGCCACGCCGATGCTCACGGTGAGGCGTCCGGAGGCGCTGGCCTCATGCGCGATGGCGAGCGCGGCGATGGCATCCCGGACATCGCCGGCGACTCTCAGGGCGCCGGAGGCGTCGGTCGTCGGCAGCACCACGAGGAATTCCTCGCCGCCATAGCGTGCCACGATGTCGCCCGGGCGCTTCAGCACGCCGGCCATGGCGTGGCTGACGGCGCGTAGGGCGCCGTCGCCGGCCGGATGGCCGTAGCCGTCATTGTATTTCTTGAAGTGATCGATATCGATCATCAGCACCGAAAGCGCGGCCCGCTCCCGTCGGCAGCGGCCGATCTCGCGTGCGAGCATCTCCTCCAGCGCGTGCCGGTTCCACAGGCCGCTGAGCGCATCGGTGCGCGCCGCTTCGGTGAGCTGGCGGTTCGCTTCGCTGAGCTGCCGGTTGGCGAGTTCCAGCCGGCTTTCCAGCGCTTTCTGTTCTGTGATGTCGGTGAGGGCGATGCACAGGGCTTCGACGCGCGGCGCGCCCTTGTCGCGCATGGGCCGAACCGCGACCACGTAGAAGCGCCCGAAGAATGCCAGTTCGTGATTGGGAACGGACTCGCCCGCATCGAAGGTCGCGAAATCGCGGACCACATGCGCGTGGACGATGTCCCCGCACAGCTCGGCGATATGCTTGCCCATCATGGTCGCGAGCGGGGCGTGGATCAGCTCGGCATATGCGCGGTTCGCCGCGATGTAGCGCCCGTCGCGGCCGACGAGGCAGGTCGCCACCGGGAAGTTGAAATACAGTTCGCGGAGGTCTTCCGCGGGAATATGCGACAACATGCGAACGGGCCGGGCGTAGGGGCGGGGGACGGCGTTCGGCACCATGCCCGGCAACGGCCCGGCGTGATTTGACCTATGACAATACGTAGCTACCCGAATGGTGCAATGGCGTGACAAGTGATCCGGCCGAACTTCGGCAGGATAGTGCAGGCCTTGCCCTGGCCCCTTCCGGCCTTGCCGCTCGGGGAAGCGCGGTTTACATAGCGCGCAACCCTTTCACCCGGCACCCAAGGCCCGATCGTCGGCGTAGCCGCGACGCGCGCCCCCCACGCGCAAGCGCAGGAACTGGACATGGCTTCCTATCAGTACGTCTACCACATGCACGGCATGACCAAGGCCTATCCGGGCGGCAAGAAGGTGCTGGAGAACATCCATCTCTCCTTCTACCCGGACGCCAAGATCGGCATTCTCGGCCCCAACGGCTCGGGCAAGTCGACGCTGCTCAAGATCATGGCCGGCCTCGACAAGGATTTCACCGGCGAGGCCTGGGTCGCGGAAGGCGCGCGCGTCGGCTACCTGCCGCAGGAGCCGCAGCTCGACCCCACTTTGTCGGTGCGCGAGAACGTGATGCTCGGCGTCGCCAAGCAGAAGGCGATCCTCGACCGCTACAACGAACTCGCCATGAACTATTCCGACGAGACCGCGGACGAGATGACCGCGCTCCAGGACGAGATCGAAGGCCAGGGCCTGTGGGACCTCGACAGCAAGATCGACCAGGCGATGGACGCACTGGGCTGCCCGGAGGAGGGCTCGGACGTCTCGAAGCTCTCGGGCGGCGAGCGTCGTCGCGTCGCGCTGTGCCAGCTGCTGCTCTCGCAGCCCGAGCTTCTGCTGCTCGACGAGCCGACCAACCATCTCGACGCCGAGACCACCAACTGGCTGGAAGGGCACCTGCGCAACTATCCGGGCGCGATCCTCATCGTCACCCATGACCGCTACTTCCTCGACAACGTGACCGGCTGGATCCTCGAGCTCGACCGCGGCCGCGGCATCCCCTACGAGGGCAACTACTCCTCCTGGCTGACGCAGAAGACCAAGCGCATGCAGCAGGAGAACCGCGAGGACGAGGCGCGCCAGCGCGCGCTCGCCTCCGAGCAGGAATGGATCGCGGCGTCCCCGAAGGCGCGCCAGGCCAAGAACAAGGCCCGCATCCAGCGCTACGACGAGCTCGTCAAGAAGGCCTCCGAGAAGGCGCCCACCACCGCGCAGATCGTCATCCCCGTGGCCGAGCGCCTCGGCAACAACGTCATCGCCTTCGAGGGCCTGTCCAAGGGCTATGGCGACAATCTGCTGATCGACAATCTGTCGTTCAAGCTGCCGCCGGGCGGCATCGTCGGCGTCATCGGGCCGAACGGCGCCGGCAAGACTACGCTGTTCCGCATGATCGCCGGGCAGGAAAAGCCCGACGCCGGCACCATCACCATCGGCGAGAGCGTCAAGCTCGGCTATGTCGACCAGAACCGCGACGCGCTGGATGACAGGAAGACCGTCTGGGAGGAAATCTCCGGCGGCAACGAGGTGCTCTATCTCGGCAAGCGCGAGATCAATTCGCGCGCCTATTGCGGCGCCTTCAATTTCAAGGGCGGCGACCAGCAGAAGAAGGTCGGCATGCTCTCGGGCGGTGAGCGCAACCGCGTGCATCTCGCCCGTATCCTCCAGCAGGGCGCCAACGTGCTGCTTCTCGACGAGCCGACCAACGACCTCGACGTCGAGACGCTGCGCGCGCTGGAAGAGGCGCTGGAGGACTATGCCGGCTGCGCGGTCATCATCTCGCATGACCGCTTCTTCCTCGACCGCATCGCCACCCACATCCTCGCCTATGAGGACGACAGCCACGTGGAGTGGTTCGAGGGCAACTTCCACGACTACGAGGAAGACAAGAAGCGCCGCCTCGGCGTCGACGCCATCATCCCGCACCGGATGAAGCACAAGAAGCTCACCCGCTGACGGGAACGGCCCCGGGGAACGGTCCCGGGAACGACCCCTGCGATCCGGGAAGCCGGCCGGAGTGATCCGCGCCGGCTTTTCGCTTTGGCGGCGCTTCTTCGTTGCGCACTTGGCGCGGGAGCGCGGATGCGGCATGGTCGCGCCCGCTCGATCCGGGGACGACCATGCGCAGCGCTGCCGAGGACTGGAATCCCAAGCTCTATCTGAAGTTCGAGGACGAGCGCACGCGCCCGCCGCGCGATCTGCTCGCGCAGGTGCCGCTCGCCCGTCCCCGGCGCGTCGTCGATATCGGCTGCGGGCCGGGCAACTCCACCGAGCTTCTCGTCGAGCGCTGGCCGCAGGCCGAGGTGACCGGCATCGATTCCTCGCCGAACATGGTGGCTCAGGCCACGGCGCGCCTCCCGGCCGCCCGCTTCGAGCAGGCCGATATCTCGAACTGGGCGCCGGCCGAAGGCACCGACGTGCTGTTTGGCAATGCCGTGTTCCAGTGGGTGCCCGACCATCTCGCTGTCCTGGAGCGTCTCCTGCGCGCCCTGCCGGAAGGTGGCGTGCTGGCGGTCCAGATGCCGGACAATGTGAACGAGCCCTCGCATCGCCTGATGGGCGAGACCGCCGCCAGCGGCCCGTGGGCGGCGAAGATCGGCGCGGCGCAGCGCGACGTGCTGCCGACGCCGGCCGAATATTACGAGCGGCTGAAGCCGTTCGCGCGGCGGCTCGACATCTGGCACACGCTCTACAACCACCCGCTCGACGGCGCGGCGGCGATCGCGGAATGGTTCAAGTCGACGGGGCTGCGCACCTTCCTCTCGCCGCTTTCCGAGGAGGAGCGCGCCGGTTTCCTCGCCGACTACATCGCCCGGGTAGCTAAAGCCTATCCCGAGCGGTTCGACGGCAAGGTCCTGCTGCGCTTCCCGCGCCTGTTCATCGTCGCGGTACGGTAGCGGCGCCTCAGGCGCCCCAGAAGGCCTTCATCTCTTCGATATCCGCCAGCCCGCGCTCATTGCCGTTCTTCAGGCAGGGGCCGATCCATTTCGGGTCCATGAGGCTGTCGACGCGGGTGGTGCCGGGCATAAGCCCCACCACCTTCAGTATCACCTCGGTGCCCTGCGCCTTCAGGTCGCTCACTTCCTGCTGCAGCGTGTTCGGCAGGCTGGAAGTGCGCAGGCCGATCTTGGACGCGTCGGCGCCGCCATCGGTCAGCGAGATGATGAGCGCCTTCTTCACGCCTGCCACCACATCGGAGTGGGTGCTCGTCTGGCAGATACCACCATCCATGCACAGGCGGTTCTTCAGCCAGGTCGGGCCCATCGAGCCCGGCAGCGACGAACTCGCCGCGCAGGCATGGTTCACCTCGATGCCATCGTCGGCGGAAACCACGATGCGCTCGCCGGTGTAGCAGTCGTTCGCCGTGGTGTGCAGCTTGGGGGAGGGCCATTTCTCCACGCCGATCACCCGCTTCACCGCGTTGAAATAGTCGCTTGGTCCATCGGTGTTGCGGGCCGCCATCGCGCCGCGCCCGATCGCCTGGATGGTCGCCGGGTCGGCCGCCACGGCGGTGTCGGCAATGTGACGGGCGCGTATCTGGCTGGCATTCGGCGCCATGGTCGGCACGATCAGGGTGAAGATCTTCGGAAACTCGGTGAAGATGTCGAGCTCCACGCCGAAGCGCCAGAGATGGCCGCTGGTGAGCATGGCGCCGATCAGCGAGCCGGCGGAGGTGCCGACGATGACGTCGGCGGTGGCGAGATCGACGCCCTTGGATTTCAGCGCCTGCATGTAGCCCGCCATCCATGAGGCGAGATAGATGCCGCCGCCGCCGAGCACGAGGCCGCGCTCCTTTCCCGCGCCCGGCGCGGGCTGATAGGGAACGGGGTGGGCGAGGCCGTCATCCCATGGGGCCGCCCCGCCATCCGCCGTGCCCGGCGGCGTTGCCGGCTGCTGGGCCTGCACACGGATGACGGAGGCGGCGAGGAGGGCGGTGGAGCCGGCGGCGATGAGGTCGCGACGTCGAAGCATGGCGGCACTCTGGGCAGGAGGGGCGGGGCAAGAGGGGCGGGGCCGATAGCTGCATCCTCCGTAGCCGGCGGAAAAACACAAGTGGCGTGGGGCATGGGCGCGGCGGTTCTCATTGTCCGCCCTTTCCGCTATGTCAGGATCATGCGACGCATGCTGACGGGCCTACTTTTCCTTGCCATGAGCGCGACCACGAGCGCGCCCGCCCGCGCCGACGCCGGCTTCGACCGCTGGCTCGCCGCGCAATGGCCGGCGGCGCAGGCCATGGGCATTTCCCGCGCCACCTTCGAACGGGAGACGCGCGGGCTGGAGCCGGACTATTCGCTTCCCGACCTCGCCATTCCCGGCAAGCCGAGGAAGCCGGACGGGCAGGCCGAGTTCGTGCAGACGCCGGCCGCCTATGTCTCCGACAAGGCCATCGGCAACTACGCGGCGCGCGGGCGCAAGCTTGCCGGCCAGTATGCGGCGGAGCTCAAGGTGATCGAGCAGCAGTTCGGGGTGCCGGGCTCGGTGCTGCTCGCCATCTGGGCGCGCGAGACCGCCTTCGGCGGCGCGAAGCTCAACCATGACGCGCTCCGCGTGCTGGCGACGCAGGCCTATGTCGGCCGCCGCAAGGACGATTTCCAGCCCGAGTTCCTCGCCGCGCTGAAGATCCTCGACGAGGGGCATGTCACCCGCGCGCAGATGAAGAGTTCGTGGGCCGGGGCGATGGGGCTCACCCAGTTCCTGCCGACCGGCTATCTGACCTATGGCGTCGACCTCGACGGCGACGGCACCGCCAATATCTGGACCTCGGTGCCCGAGGCGCTGGCCGCCACGGCGAGCCTGCTGCGGGAGAAGGGCTGGCAGCCGGGCAAGCGCTGGGCCTATGAGATCGCCGTGCCCGCCGGCTTCGACTGCACGCAGGCCGAGCCCGACGTGACGCTGACCATCGGCGACTGGCTCAAGCGTGGCGTGAAGATCGCGGATGGGCGGCGCGTGCCGCCCTCGGCGATGAAGGACAAGGCGTCGATCATCATGCCCGCCGGGCCCTTCGGTCCCGCCTTCCTCACGCCGGCCAATTACTTCGTGCTGAAGGCCTACAACTTCGCGGACCTCTACGTGCTCTATGTCGGCCATCTCGCCGACCGCATCGAGGACGACAAGCCCTTCGCGCAGGGCTGGAAGGACATCGCGCTGGTGAAGACGCGCGACCTCGAGTTCATGCAGAAGGTGCTGACGCGAGAGGGCTATTACGCCGAGAAGATCGACGGCAAGGCCGGCATGAAGACGAGGGCCGCGCTCGGCGCCTACCAGAAGGCCAACGGCCTGCCGCTGGACTGCTGGCCGGACGCGCAGGTGCTGGAGCACATGCGTCGCGGCGGGTGACGCCTGCGGTCCTTGGACGAGCCCGGGCCACGCCTCACCGCGGCATGCGGCTGATCACCCGGATATCGCTGGCGCCGCTGTCCGCGGCGCTGGCGAGGGTGGCCGTGCCGTTGAGGTCGGCGGCGGTGAGCCAGAACACCTCGCCCTCGCTCTCCTCCGTGTCGAGCCAGAGGAAGGGCAGGTTGGGATATTCCGCTTCCAGTATCTCCCGGCCGGTGCCGATCTCGCAGATCAGCCCGCCCTGCGCGCTGAGGTGCCGGGGCGCCTCGGCGAGGATGCGGCGCACAATGTCGAGGCCGTCCGGGCCACCGGCAAAGGCGAGGCTCGGTTCGTGCCGGTATTCCTCCGGCAGGTCCGCCATCGCCTCCGCGTCGACATAGGGCGGGTTGGTGATGATGAGGTCGTAGATCTCGCCGGCCACCGGCGCGAAGAGGTCGCCCTGCAGAAGCCGCACGCGCTCGCCCATCTCGTGCTCGGCGACGTTCTCGGCGGCGAGCGCCAGCGCATCCGGTGAGAGGTCGACCGCATCCACGCAGGCATTGGGGAAGATCATGGCGGCGAGGATGGCGAGGCATCCCGAGCCGGTGCACAGGTCGAGCACCCGGCCGACGTTCTCCGGCTCCGGCACCAGCGCGAAACCCTCGCCGCCGAACAGTTCCCCCGCCAGCAGCTCGCCGATGAAGGAGCGCGGCACGATCGCCCGGCTGTCGGAACGGAACGGCACGCCCCGAATATAGGTGCGCCCGAGCAGATAGGCCGCGGGCTGGCGCGTGGTGCAGCGCCGGTCGATCAGCGCGGCGAGATGGGTGCGCTCCTCGAGGGTCAGCCGGGCGTCGAGCCACGGCGCGAGGTCGTCGACCGGAAGATGCAGTGATTCCAGTACGATGAAGGCGGCCTCGTCGAGCGCCGTCGTGGTGCCGTGGCCAAAGGTGAGTTCGGCCGCGTTGAAGCGGCTTACCGCATAGCGCACGAAGTCGCGCACCGTGCCCAGTTCGTCCGCAGCCGCCATGTCGTCCTCCCTGTCTCGGTGCAAGCGACAGCACGACGCGCCATCGAAAGCAAGCCGGCGGGTGTTCCCCGCTTGTCATCGGCGCGTCGTGGATCGATAGGATGGGGACAGTCAGCGAATGGGAAATGACGCATGGCCGAAGCGGCGAACGACGAAATCACCCTGGTCATCGACCGCTCGGTGGCGGTCGTGCTGTTCGAGTTCCTCTCCCGCACGGTGGACGATGCCGACGGCGAGGCGCTGGTCGACTTCATCGAGGACGAGGCGGAGATCCCCGCCCTCTGGGCGCTGCTCGCCGGGCTGGAGAGCGTGCTCACCGAGCCGATGGCCGAGGATTACGAACGCCGCGTGCTCGCCGCACGCGAGGCGGTGATGAAGCGTTTCGGCGGCGCCTTCTCCGGCAAGGGCGGCGACTGACCCTTCCGGGAAAGGGGCAGAGCCGAAAATCCGGCAACTCGGCATCGAGCGGCAGCGCGTGCGCGAGGCGACGAGCGCGAAGTGGGGATTGGAATTGGTAGCCTGATGGCCGGCCGCGAGGCGGCCGGCCCATTTCCGTCATGCCATTTGAAGACAGGAGGTTGTTTCGCTGCCTTCTCCCGGCGTCGTCGTTACTTCGGAAGCATGGCTGCGGCCTGATTCACCGCGGCGCCGATCTGCTTGCACATCGCTTCCTCGGCGGTGCTCTGGGCCTTCGCCACATCGGCGAGGTTCACTTCCTGCCCCATGGACGACACCGTGCCGTTCTTGCCCTTCTGATAGGCCGCCTCGACCTTCGAAGCGTCCGTCGCGGGAGGAAGCATGCCCATCAGCCGCGTCTGGATGTCGACGGTCGCCGCGTCGACATATCCCTTGCCCTTGCAGTACTCCAGAATGCCCAGCTGGTTCTTGGCCATGGCGACGGCGTCGTCGGCCGAAGGAGGCGTCTGCGCGGAAACGATGGTGGTGCCGAGGGCGACAGTGGCGAGCGTGGTCGCCAGATACTTGTAAAACAACGCTTTCTCCCATGCGCATGAAACCGATCATGCGTACAAGTACTTATATGCCGTTGCCCCGCTTCTGCAATCTGAAGCTGCCATATGCCGGCTAACTTTTTCCATCGCGCGATCCGGGGGCTCGGCGAGGGGCGGTGCCAATCCAGAAGGTGGACGGTCGGCGCCGGAGGTTGTCGCAGCGCCGCGATCGAGCCGATGAAGTCCTATCCCGGACGCGGCTGCTTGCGGACTACGGCGTTGCCGTCGGGGCGAGCGGCGTTCCCGCTGTGGCGGCGGCCGCCGCCGGCGTCGTTTTCGACCGGCTCTTCGGCGATGGGGCGATGTCCGCCGAACGCTGCTGCGCCTCGATATTGGCGATGACGGCGCGGCTGAGCTCGCGGGCGAAGCAGTTGTAGCCCCAGTCGTTCATGTGGAAGCTGTCCTTCCAGAGGAAGGAATCGAAGGCCATGCCGGCCTTCTCGTGCCAGTCGCGCATGAGCGCGAAGCGGTGATAGACGCCCACGCCTTCCTCGGCGGCGATGGTGTCGATCAGCCGGATCATCGGACCGATATCGGCGTCGGCGAGCACGCGCGGGGCGTATTGCGGATCGACCAGCACGAGGTCGGCGTCGAGCGCGCGCACGCGGGCAATCGCCTCGCGCAGCAGCTTCTCGGCGGTGGCGAGGCCGTCGGTGCGGAACAGCGCGTTCACGCCGGACTGCCAGATCACCAGCGTCGGCCTGGCGGCGGCGACGTCCTTGTCGAACCGCGCCAGCATTTCCGGCGCGTCCTGGCCGTTGATGCCGCGATTGACCACCTTGATGTCGGTATCGGGAAAGCGCTCGCGCAGCATGGCCTGCAGCCGGCTGGGATAGGCGGCGTCCCGCGAGGTCGCGCCCGCGCCGGCGGTGGAGGAGGAGCCGATGGCGACGATGGTGACGGGCTCGCCGGCCCGCAGCCGCGCCGCCGTGCGCGCCAGCGGCACGCTCAGCTTGTCCTGCGCCTTCGGGGAGGGGCAGGTGGCCGGGATCAGGCTCTTCGCCGGCGGCAGCAGGTTCTGCGCGGAGGCAGGCAGCGCCGCCAACCCCAGGGCCGCGGCAAGGAGGAGAGGCAGGTGTCGCGTGGGGAGGCGCATGTCAGCGGGAACCGAGGGTGCGCATCTCGACGCCGTCGACGATCATGCCGACCAGAAGCCGGCCGATGCAGCGATGGACGTCCTCGAAGAGCGAGGGAGAGGGGCGGGCGCTGTCGAAATCGAAGATGCCCTCGTTCTCCCAGAACCGCATGACGCTGTAGCGGTCGAAGAAGGGTACCCCGCTGGAGCGCGCCGCCCAGCGCAGGGCGATGTTGTAGGGGGCGACGTCGAAGGCGAAGGCCGTGCGGGGGCTGTATTGCGGGCTCACCACGATCACGTCGGCGCCCGCCTGATGCGCGTAGCCGATGCCGGTGTTCACCGCGTCCGAGAAGGCGGAGGTGTCGGCGCCGAGGATGGTGTCGTAGGTGCCGGTCTGCCAGATCATCAGCGCCGGCTTGGTCTGCGCCAGCGCCGCGGGCAGGTCGGCGAGGATCGATTCGGCGGTGGCGCGCGGCTGGTTGTGCGTGGTCACGACGACGCCGCCATCCGGGTAGCGCGCGCGCAGCGTTTCCTCGATGTAGCTCGGGAAGCTGCGCGGCGTGGCGTCCTTCTCGGCGCCGGGCTTGGCGATCTTCTTCACGTTGGTGGCGCTGTTCACCACCAGGATGGTGGTGGGGGTCTTCTTCTCCAGCGAGCGTGCGAGGCGCGGCAGCGGGAAGCCGGCGCGAGTCAGCGCGGAAGGCGCGGCGCACACCTTCGCCGTCTCGGCATGGGCGGCGATGCCGCCCCCCGAGGCGAGGGCCGTCCCGAGAATGATACCTGCAATCCAGCGTTTCACGATCAACCGGACCGATCCGCCATCTTCCGCACCGCAATATCGCGCTCAACGCGAGCATACCACGACAATAGGTAAGAGAGACCTACCATTAAGGAGATGCCTGCCACGCTTAGCACAAGTTGCATGGTCAGCGAGCTGTCGACCTCGTTGAGAACGAAGTGGGCGGCGAAGGAAAGGAACACGCCGAAGCAGAAAACCTCGAGCGAATGCTGGCCGGTGCGGATCATCGGCCGCAGCAGGTGCCAGCGCAGCATCGGCGAAGCGACGGGGATCAGCCGCACCACGACGACGGCCAGCGCCAGGAAGTGCAGCAGCCGCAGCGGCGAGAGATCCGTCTTGCTGATCGGGTAGATGATCTCGCCGATCGTCTCGGGCACCAGCCCTTCGAGCGGGGGCCACCACCAGCTGATCACCACGACGAGCGAGACCAGCAGGTAGATCACCGCCAGCACGAGTATGACCGGGGACTGCACCAGCCCGCCCAGCCGGTCGCTGCCGCCGAGGCCGCACCAGCCGCCGAACACGAACAGGAACTGCCAGGCGAAGGGGTTGAAGAACCACATGCGGTCTTCGGGATAGGCCGGCAGGTTGAAGCCCCAGTGATTGGCCGCGAGCCACAGCAGCAGCGAGGCCGCCAGCGTCGCGTCCGGCCGCCATTTCAGCGCACACAGGAGCGGCGGGAAGGTGGCGAGCAGCACGATGTAGAGCGGCAGCACGTCCATGTTGGCCGGGCGGAACTTCAGCAGCAGCGCCTCGACCAGCGCCACGTCCGGCTCGGCGAGGAACTGCAGTGCGCCCATCTCCTCCGCATAGAGCGGGTTGGAGAAGCTGCCGACGACGTAGGAGATCTCGGCGAGATAGATGACGAACAGGAAGATGAAGGCCACGTAGAGCTGCCACGCCCGCCGCAGGATGCGTGCGGAGGTGACGATCGTGCCGCTGGTGTCGATCTGCCGCCCATAGACCATGGCGGCGGTGTAGCCGGAGATGAAGACGAAGATCTCGGTGGCGTCGGAAAAGCCGAAGTTCCGGTTGGTGATCCAGTTCACCACATTGTTCGGGATGTGGTTCAGGAAGATGAACCACAGCGCCAGCCCGCGGAACAGGTCGAGCCGCAGGTCCCGGCCGGAGGCGGCGGGGGGCGGCTGCCTGTCGGGCGCGGCCTGCGCTTCCGGGGAGGTCTGCGGCTCGGGCGGGACCGGCCTTCCGGTCGGCCCCGCGGAATGGACCGCCTCGACGGCGGCAGGCGAACTCACCGCGCCCGGCTCACTTCTTCAGGCCGAAGCCGAGGAAGAGCACCGCGACCCCGTTGAAGATCAGGTCGATGCCGAGCAGCAGCCCGAGCACCCACAGGCCGCTGACCGGCCAGCCGGCGATGATCTCGATGCCGAGCAGGACGGCGATGACGGCCGAAAAGGCGATCCAGCCCCAGCCCTCGGCCGGGCGCAGCTTGAAGGCGGCGATGAGGCGGAACACGCCGCCGACGATCAGCGAGACGCCGAGCAGCAGGGTCAGCATCTCGGCGGCGACCATCGGCACCACGATGGCGACGATGCCGGCGGCGAGGAAGAGCAGGCCGTCGAGCAGCCAGAAGGCGAAGGCGCCCCAGGTTTTCACCTGGAAGGAGTGGATGATCTGGGCGCCACCGGAGATGGCCATCATCACGCCGATATAGAGCACCGAGACCACGGTGCTCAGCACCAGATTGCCCAGCGCGATGGCGCCGGCAATGATCATCAGCAGGCCGAGGGCGACGAACCAGCCCCATTTGGCGCGCAGCTCGGAGAGTTGTCCGGCAACGAGGCCGCCGGGGGTCGGCGTCGGGGAATCCGAAGAAAGAGACATGGTTCGATCCTCACCTTGCTCGCTACGCCGGCTGCACGGTAACGACTTCCAGCCCCCGCAGTCCCAGCGACTCGTCCTGTGACGAGCGGCACATCGTATAAGGATGCGCCGTTCTCCTGTAGTCAGGGAATATCGCGATTCAGGTTGGCCGGGGCCATTTTATGACAGTTCCTTCCAATTCGCCGGGCGCCGATCTGTTCGGGGAGCCGGTTCCGCTTCCTCCGCAGCGTTTCGAGGCGCGGCTTGCCGGCACCTTGATCGCCGACGGCGCGGGGTTCGAAACCCGCGCGGTGCCCTCTCTTTCCGTCACGCTCGAGGGCGTGCCGGGTGATCGTCATGCGGGCCACGCCCGGCCGGCGGATTCGCGTGTGCCGTGGTATCCGCGCGGCACGCCCATCCGCAATGCGCGCCAGCTGTCCATCGTCGCGCCGGACGAACTCGCCGAGATCGCCCGCCGTCTCGGCGTGCCGGAAGTACGTCCCGAATGGATCGGCGCCAATCTGGTGATCGAGGGCGTATCGCGACTGACGCGGCTGCCGCCGGGCACGCGCCTGCATTTTGCGGGTGGCGCGGCGCTGGCGGTGGAGGGCGAGAATGCACCCTGCCGCCATGCGGGCCGGGCGGTCGGCGACCATTTCCCCTCTCAGGAGGAACTGGACCTCGCCTTCGTGCGGGCGGCGAAGGGGCTGCGCGGCCTCGTCGCCTGGGTCGAGCGGGCCGGCGATCTGCTCGCCGGCACCGGGATCGATGTGCGCGTGCCCGAGCAGCGGCTCTGGACGTGCTAGGCCGGGCCGCTCAGCGGACGGCGACGCCGGTATCGGCGACCGGCATGGCGGCGGTGGCGTTCGGCACCGAGCCAGTGGTCGCCGGCGCGGCCGAGGCGGCGGTCGGCGTATTGCCGGGCAGCACCACGACCTTCGTGCCGACCTTCACCTTGTCGTAGAGACCCTCGACGTCTTCGTTCAGCATGCGGATGCAGCCCGAGGACATGAACTGGCCGATGGTCGAAGGCTGGTTGGTGCCGTGGATGCGGTAGATCGTGCCGCCGAGGTAGAGCGCGCGCGCGCCCATCGGGTTGCCGGGGCCGCCGGCCATGAAGCGCGGCAGGTAGGGCTGACGCTCGATCATCTCCGACGGCGGACGCCAGTCCGGCCATTCCGCCTTGCGGCTGATCTTCTCCGAGCCCGCCCAGGTGAAGCCCTCGCGGCCCACGCCGATGCCGTAGCGCTCGGCCTTGCCGCCGGGCAGCACGTAATAGAGGTAGGTGTTCGGCGTATCGATGATGAGGGTGCCGGGAGCTTCCTTCGTCACGTAGTCGACGACCTGGTGCTTCAGGTGCTCGGGAAGTTCCTTGCGCGGGCCGGTTTCCGGCTGGTCTTCCGGCGGCAGCATGGCGACGCTGGAACCGTTGGCACCGTAGTTGTTGCCGAGGTTCTGCGGCGGCGCGGAAGCGGCGGGCTGGCCTTGCGCCGGCTGGCCGTGGGTCTGCGCGGCGGCGCTGTCGCCATAGGGCGAGGCCATGCCCGCGGGCGGCTGGCCGGAATAGGCACCCGGCGGATAGCCGGCCGGCTGCTGGTTCGGGTCGCTATAGGGCGCGTTGGCGATCGGCGCCACGCCCGGGGGAATGTTGCCGTTCGCGGCCGTACCGGGCACGCTCGCCGGCTGCTGCTGGGCGTAGGGATCGCGCACGCCGGGAGGCGTCGAGCCATAGGTGTTCGCCTGCGGCGCGGCCTGGGTCTGGGACGAGCCGTACGGGTCGTAGGCGGCGGGGACCTCGACGTCCTCGACCGCGCGGCTGCCCGTGGAGGCCTCATAGGCGGACTGATCCGGCGCCGCCGCATTCTGTCCTTCGGAGGGATAGTACTGCGCGCTGGCGGTGCCGATGGAGGCGAGGACCGAGAAGGCGACAGCGGGAGCGAAACCGAGGCGAACGACCATCATCAAGCCTTAAGGGAATCTGCCGGGACCGAAATGTCCCTCAATGTGTCGTCACGGAATGACGCAGGATCAAGGCAGGTTCAAGACCAGACTGGGACGGGAACGGGCTCCGTGAGCCCTGACATGCGTGCGGTGCATGGCCGATGCATTCATGTCACACATGCTTTAACGGAAACCTGCGCCCGCTGTCAGGTTTCGGCCGATCCGCGCTCGCGGTGCCAGCCGACGACGGCGTCGGGGAAGCAGTCGGTGGAGGCGAAGTAGGGCTTGATGTCGATCAGCGGCGTGCCGTCGAGGCAGTCGAGCCCGATGACCGAGAGTTTTCCTTCCGATATGCCCAGCAGCCTCACCGCGCTCAGCGCGATCGGGTTCGGCCGGGCCGGGCTGCGCAGGGCGAAGGTGCCGCGCCCCTGGCCGTACTGCCTCGGCACCTGCACCACGAGGTCGCGCGGCGCCTTGTCCATGAAATAGAGCAGCCAGAGATGCGTGGTGCCTTCGAGGCCCATGAGTGCGGGCTGGAAGGCGGGCGCGACCTCGACCGTGCACACCGCTTCCGACTCGCGGGCGTTCTTCGGGCACTCGGCGCGGCTCTTCCAGGGCGTGCGGATGCGTCCGATGAAATGGAGGCCGGCGTCCGGCACGGCCGGCAGTTCCACCGCAACCTCGCCCGGCCGGATGCCGAAGCCGGTCGTTCCGTCCACGCTGTCGCGGTCATGCGTCGTCATGGGCGGCCTTTCCGGTCCGTCATCGTCGCCGTCGGGGCGCATCCGTCCGGACCCTCTTGCATCATCGTGAGATAAGACATAAAGATATCTTTATATCTTTTTTCGGGAGGTCACGTGTCCGGTTCCCCGCTGGGATTCGCGCTTTTGCTCGACGGCCTCAAGGCGGCCGGCGAAGACACGCGCCTGCGTCTTCTGGCGCTGATCGGCGAGGGCGAGCTGACCGTTTCCGAGCTTACCGAGATTCTGGGCCAGTCGCAGCCGCGAATCTCGCGCCACCTCAAGCTGCTGGCCGAGGCCGGGCTGGTGGAGCGCTTCCGCGAGGCGAGCTGGGTGTTCTATCGACGTGCGGTCGACACGCCCGGCGCGGCGCTGACCGACGCGCTGCTGGAGCTGATGGCGCCGGACGACGATATCCTCCTGCGCGACCGCGAGCGGCTGGACGCGGTGCGCGCCGCCCGCGCGGCGCAGGCGCAGGACTATTTCCGCGCTCACGCCCATGAATGGGACGCCATTCGCCGCCTGCACGCGCCGGAGGCGCAGGTCGAGGCGGCGATAAAGGCCGCGCTTTCCGGCCAGCGCATCGGCAGCCTGCTCGATCTCGGCACCGGCACGGGCCGCATTCTCGAACTCTTCGCCGACGAGATGGAGCGGGGCGTCGGCATCGACCTCTCCGCCGACATGCTCGCCGTCGCCCGCGCCAATCTGGAGCGGGCCGGCGTGCGCAACGCGACCGTCCGGCAGGGCGACATCTACAATCTCGCCCTGCCGCGCGACGCTTTCGACGTGGTGATCATCCATCAGGTGCTGCACTTCCTCGAAGACGCCCCGCGCGCGATCAAGGAGGCGGCCCGGGTGCTGCGGCCGGGCGGGCGCTTGCTCGTCGTCGACTTCGACCCGCACGATCTCGAATTCCTGCGCGAGCAGCACGCCCATCGCCGCCTCGGCTTCGCGCCGGAGATCATGGAGAGCTGGCTCACCCAGGCCGGTCTTTCCCTCCAGTCCCACCGCCTGCTCGCCCCCCAGGGCGACGGCAAGCTCACCGTTTCGCTCTGGCTCGCCCGCGACCCGCGCGTCGTGATGGCAGAAGCCCAACAGACCCAGGAGGTCGCCTGATGTCGTCGGATGTCGAGCGCCGCAGCCGCCGTGCCGGCGGGCGGCCCATTTCGGTGTCGTTCGAGTTCTTTCCGCCGAAGACGCCGGAAATGGAGGCGACGCTCTGGAACTCCATCACCCGGCTCGCGCCGCTGGCGCCGAAATTCGTCTCGGTGACCTACGGGGCGGGCGGCTCGACGCGCGAGCGCACCCACACCACGGTCGAGCGCATCGTCAAGGAGACCCGGCTCGCGCCGGCGGCGCATCTCACCTGCGTCTCCGCCACGAAGGCGGAGGTGGACGAGGTGGTGCGCGGCTATTGGGATGCCGGCGTGCGCCATATCGTGGCGCTGCGCGGCGATCCGCCGGGTGGGGTCGGGCAGGCTTATGAGCCGCACCCGGAGGGCTATCGGACGACGGCCGATCTCGTCGACGGCATCCGCCGCATCGCCAATTTCGAGGTGTCGGTCTCGGCCTATCCCGAGAAGCACCCGGAGAGCCCGTCCTTCGACACCGATCTCGACATCCTCGCCGCCAAGGTCGAGGCGGGGGCGACGCGCGCCATCACCCAGTGCTTCTTCGACAACGACCTCTATTTCGCCTATCTCGACAAGGTACGGGCGCGCGGCATCGACGTGCCGGTGGTGCCCGGCATTCTGCCGGTGTCGAACTTCAAGCAGGCGAGGAACTTCGCGGAGAAGACGGGGACCTACGTTCCCTCGTGGCTGACCTCGCGCTTCGAGGGGCTCGACAACGACCCCGAGACCCGCAAGCTGATCGCCGCGGCGGTGGCCGCCGAGCAGGTCTTCGACCTCGTTGATCGCGGCGTCACCGAGTTCCATTTCTATACGCTCAACCGCGCCGACCTCGTCTACGCCGTGTGCCACCTGCTGGGCATCCGCCCGCCGCAGGAGAGTGCTGGGCAGAGCAACGGTCAGGCGGCGGCGTGAGGAGAGCGGCGTCTTAACCTCTCCCCGTCGGGAAGAGGTCGGCCCGCGGGGCCGGGTGAGGGGTTTTGAACGACCGGATTCAGAGAGCCAGACGTCTGCGACGTGATCAGACCGAGGTCGAAAAGCTCCTCTGGTCGCGTCTTCGCAACCGGCAGCTCGATGGTTGGAAGTTCCGGCGGCAGGTGCCGGTCGATCGCTTCACGGTCGACTTCCCTGCTCCGGCGCCAAGCTGGTGATCGAACCCGACGGCGGCCAGCATGCCGCCGAGACCGACGCCGAACGGACCCGGGTGATCGAAGCCAGTGGCTATTTCGTCATCCGGTTCTGGAATAACGAAGTGAACGACAATATCGAGGGCGTTCTGTCGCGGATCCTGGAAGTCCTGTCCGCGGAGGCCCCTCACCCCCACCCTCTCCCCGCCGGGGAGAGGGAGTAGGAGCCGCTTCATGTCTGAGACGCATGCCGACACCCTTGCCGCCCTTCGCACGGCCGCTTCCGAGCGCATCCTCGTGCTCGACGGCGCCATGGGCACGATGATCCAGCAGCTCAAGCTGGACGAGGCCGGCTATCGCGGCGAGCGGTTCAAGGCGTGGAGCCGCGACCTCAAGGGCAATAACGACCTGCTGAACCTGACGAAGCCCGACGCGGTGCGCGACATCCATCTCGCCTACTTCACCGCGGGCGCGGACATCGTCGAGACCAACACCTTCTCCGGCACCACCATCGCCATGGCCGATTACGGCATGGAGAGCCTTGTCTACGAGCTCAATTTCGAGGGCGCGCGGCTCGCCAAGGAAGCCGCGAAGCTAGCTGAGGCGCAGGACGGCCGCCGCCGCTTCGTCGCCGGCGCCATCGGCCCGACCAACCGCACTGCCTCGATCTCGCCGGATGTCAACGATCCCGGCTTCCGCGCGACGAGCTTCGACGAGCTTGCCGTCGCCTATGGCGAGCAGGCCGGCGCGCTGATCGATGGCGGCTCGGACATCCTGCTGATCGAGACCATCTTCGACACGCTGAACGCCAAGGCGGCGATCTTCGCCATCGAGCGGCTGTTCGAGGAGCGCGGCATCCGGCTGCCGGTGATGATCTCCGGCACCATCACCGATCTGTCCGGGCGCACGCTCTCGGGCCAGACGCCCGAGGCGTTCTGGAACTCGGTGCGGCACGCCCAGCCTTTCTCCATCGGGCTGAACTGCGCGCTCGGCGCCAAGGAGATGCGCGCCCATATCGACGCGCTGTCGCGCATCTCGGACACCTTCGTCTGCGCCTACCCCAATGCCGGCCTGCCCAACGAATTCGGCCTCTATGACGAGAGCCCGGCGGCGATGGCCAGGCTGGTCGGCGAGTTCGCTGCTTCGGGGCTGGTGAACGTCGTCGGCGGCTGCTGCGGCACGACGCCGGACCATATCCGCGCCATTGCCGAGGCGGTGGCGCCGCATGCGCCGCGCGACATCCCCGAGATCGAGCCGCTCCTGCGCCTGTCGGGCCTCGAGCCCTTCGAGCTGACGCCGCAGATCCCGTTCGTGAACGTCGGCGAGCGCACCAACGTCACCGGCTCGGCGCGCTTCCGCAAGCTCATCACCAATGGCGACTACACCGCCGCGCTGGCCGTCGCCCGCGATCAGGTGGAGAACGGCGCACAGGTCATCGACGTCAACATGGACGAGGGCCTGCTCGATTCCGAGAAGGCGATGGTGACCTTCCTCAACCTGCTCGCCGCCGAGCCGGACATCGCCCGCGTGCCGGTCATGGTCGACAGTTCCAAGTGGAGCGTCATCGAGGCCGGGCTGAAGTGCATTCAGGGCAAGGGCATCGTCAACTCGATCTCCATGAAGGAGGGCGAGGAGGCGTTCAGGCACCATGCCCGCCTCGTGCGCGCCTATGGCGCCGCGGTCGTCGTCATGGCCTTCGACGAGAAGGGCCAGGCCGACACCTATGAGCGCAAGGTGGAGATCTGCTCGCGGGCCTACCGCATCCTCGTCGACGAGGTCGGCTTTCCCCCCGAGGACATCATTTTCGATCCGAACATCTTCGCGGTGGCGACCGGCATCGAGGAGCATGCGGGCTATGGCGTCGCCTTCATCGAGGCGACGCGGGCGATCCGCCAGCAACTGCCGCACGCCCACATCTCCGGCGGCGTGTCGAACCTCTCCTTCTCGTTCCGCGGCAACGAGCCGGTGCGCGAGGCGATGCACGCCGTGTTCCTCTATCACGCGATCCACGCGGGCATGGACATGGGCATCGTCAATGCCGGCCAGCTCGCGCCCTACAGCGAGATCGAGCCAGAGCTGCGCGAGGCCTGCGAGGACGTGGTGCTCAACCGCCGCGAGGACTCGACCGAGCGCCTGCTGGCGCTGGCCGAGCGCTTCAAGGGTGGCGGCCGCGAGAAGAAGGAAGCCGATCTCACCTGGCGCACTTGGACGGTCGAGAAGCGGCTGGAGCATGCGCTGATCAACGGCATCACCGACTATGTCGAGGCCGACACCGAGGAGGCGCGCCAGTCCGTTGCCCGCCCGCTGCACGTCATCGAAGGCCCGCTGATGGCCGGCATGAACGTGGTCGGCGATCTGTTCGGCGCCGGCAAGATGTTCCTGCCGCAGGTGGTGAAGTCCGCCCGCGTGATGAAGCAGGCGGTGGCCTATCTCATGCCCTTCATGGAGATCGAGAAGCAGGAGCTCGGCCTGACCGACGCCGCCAGCGCCGGTAAGATCCTGATGGCGACGGTGAAGGGCGACGTGCACGACATCGGCAAGAACATCGTCGGCGTCGTGCTCCAGTGCAACAATTACGAGGTGATCGACCTCGGCGTGATGGTGCCGACCGCCAAGATCCTGGAGACGGCACGCGCCGAGAAGGTAGACGTGATCGGCCTCTCCGGCCTCATCACGCCGTCGCTGGACGAGATGGTGCACGTCGCCTCCGAGATGGAGCGCGAGGGCTTCGAGGTGCCGCTGCTGATCGGCGGCGCCACGACCTCGCGCGTCCACACGGCGGTGAAGATCGCCCCGCAATATGTGCGCGGGCAGGCGGTCTATGTCACCGATGCCAGCCGCGCGGTGGGCGTGGTGTCGAGCCTGCTCAACGACAACACCCGGCCGGACTACGTGGCCAACATCCGCGCCGAATACGCCAAGCTGGCGGACGCCCATGCCAAGAGCGACCGCAACAAGGTGCGGGTGAAGCTGGAGGAGGCGCGCGCCAACCGGCTGGCGCTGGACTTCGGCGCTTACCGGGCGCCGGTGCCCACCTTCCTCGGCACGCGCGTGTTCGAGGAATACGACCTCGGCGAACTGGTGCCCTATATCGACTGGACGCCGTTCTTCCAGTCCTGGGAGCTTGCCGGGCAGTTCCCGCGCATCCTCGACGACGAGAAGATCGGTCCCGCCGCCCGCGCGCTCTATGACGATGCGCGCAAGATGCTGGAGCGGATCGTCGCCGAGAAGTGGCTCACCGCCCGCGCCGTGATCGGCTTCTGGCCGGCCAACACGGTGGGCGACGACATCGTGCTCTACACCGACGAGACCCGCGCCGACGAACGCGCGACGCTGCACACGCTGCGCCAGCAGATGGCCAAGCGGGAGGGGCGCCACAATCTGGCGCTCGCCGATTTCGTCGCCCCGGCGAGTACCGCCGTGGCCGATTACGTCGGCGGCTTCTGCGTGACCACCGGCTTCGGCGAGCAGGAGCGCTCGGACGCCTTCAAGGCGGCGCATGACGACTATTCCGCGATTCTTCTCAAGGCCTTGGCGGACCGTCTTGCCGAGGCGTTCGCGGAACGCATGCATGAGCGCGTGCGCCGCGAATTCTGGGCTTATGCACCGGATGAAGTCCTTGATAATGAGAATCTGATTCAAGAAAACTATCGCGGCATCCGTCCCGCGCCGGGTTATCCGGCGCAGCCCGATCACACGGAAAAGGCGATTCTTTTCAAGCTTCTCGACGCGACTTCTAAGATCGGAGTCGAGTTGACGGAGAGCTTCGCCATGTGGCCGGGCGCCGCCGTCTCCGGCCTCTACTTCGCTCACCCCGACGCTTCCTATTTCGGTGTAGGGCGGATCGAGCGCGATCAGGTCGAGGACTATGCCGCGCGCAAGGGCATGAGCGTCGAGGAGGCCGAACGCTGGCTCGCCCCGGTGCTCAACTACGACCCGCTCAGCACCAAGTCGGTCGCGGCCGAGTAGCGGCGATGGGCGGGGTGGAAGGCCGTGCGAGGCGGGTCCTGAAATGGGGGCTCGCCGTCCTGCTGGTCTGGGCGGCGCTCGCCTATGTGCTGCTGCCGCGCCTGTGGACGCATCACGAGCGCCAGCCCGGCATCCGGCACATGCCGATGGTCACGCAGACCAGGCAGGGCATCCCGGGCGATCCCATCGATGTCGGCCTGGTCGGCACGCGGGAGGATGTCATCCGCGCCATGGTCGCCGCGGGCTGGATGCCGGCCGATCCGGTGACGCTGAAGTCCAGCATCGCCATCATCGGTTCGGTGCTGCTGAACCGTCCCGATCCGCAGGCGCCGGTGAGCCCGCTCTACTATGACGGGCGCGTCGAGGACCTCGCCTTCGAGAAGGAGCTTGGGCGCAGCGCCGACCGGCGCGACCATGTGCGCTTCTGGAAGGTGCTCGACAGGGGCGAGGAGGGCGCGCCGGTCTGGCTCGGCTCGGCGACCTACGACCGGGGCGTCGGCCTCAGCCATTACACCGGCGCCGTCACCCACCATATCGGCCCCGATGTCGATGCGGTGCGCGACCTGCTGATCGACGATCTCAAGGCGGCCGGGATGGTGCAGACGGTCTATCAGGTGACGGGCCTCGGCCCGACCCTGTTCGGCCGCAACGGCGGCGGCGATCCCTACTACACGGACGGCGAGATCTGGTTCGCCCGGCTGATGCCGGACGGGCGGAGGAACCCCGATCCGCCGGCCGTCCTCGCCCCGCCGGCGGCGGTCGGCTTCAAGGACGCGCTCTGGGGCCAGATCGCCGGTCTCGTCGGCCCGCAATGAAAAGGGCCGGCGCGCGAGCGGCCGGCCCTCCTCGTCCCGTCGCGGTGCCGCGTCAGCCGGCCGGCTGCCAGATGCTGACCGCGCCGGTGTCGACGGCCTTGGGCAGCAGCCCCTCCTTCAGGAAGGCGTCGGCGATCTTCTGCTGCTCGGCGAGGCCGTCCTTGGTGACGGCGCCGACCTTGTAGCTGCGCCGGCCGTTCGCCACCTCGACCGCCGCGGCGTTGATGTTCCACAGGCTGGCGAGCTGGGCGGCGGCTTCCTTCGGGTTCGCCTTCACCCAGTCGCCCTTGGCCTTGAGCTGGTCGAACAGCACGGCGACGACCTTGCCCCCGTTGCGGGTGAAATCCTCGGAGCCGAGATAGTAGCGCTTGTAGCTGGCCAGCCCGTTCGAGCCATCCGCGAGGATGCGGGCCTTGGATTGGGCCTGCGTGGTGGCGAGGAAGGGGTCCCAGGCCACCCAGGCGTCGACATTGCCGCCGACGAAGGCGGCGCGCCCGTCCGCCGGGGTCAGATAGGCGGGGTCGATGTCCTTGAAGGCGAGGCCCGCCTTGGCCAGCGCGGCCAGCAGCAGGTAGTGGCTGCCGGCGCCCTTGGTGACGGCAACCTTCCTGCCCTTCAGATCGGCGACGCTGGCGATCTTGGAGCCTTCCGGCACGAGAATGGCCTGGGCGGAGGGCGAGGGCGCTTCCTCGGCGAAGAACACCAGCTTGGCGCCGGCCGCCTGGGCGAAGACAGGCACCGTGTCGGCGACGTCGGCGCTGAGGTCGATCTTGCCGAGGTTCAGCGCCTCCAGCAGCGGCAGGCCGCTGGTGAATTCGTGCCAGGTCACCTTCACGCCGAGCGGCTCCAGCGCCTTCTCCAGCTCGCCATTCGCCTTCAGCAGGGCGACGAGGGTGGAGGAGCGCTGATAGCCGATGCGCACCGTGTCGGGCGCCGTGTCAGATACCTGGGCGGCCGCCCGCCGGAGATGGGTCAGAAGGCCGGCGCTCGCGGCGGCGCCGGCGGCGAGGCCGAGCAGCGCGCGGCGGGAGAGAGAACGCGGAAAGGGGTTCGTCATCAGTATCTCCACTTAATATACGTTTTTTATATACTGAATGCGAACGTCTCTCCACCTCCAAATTTCCGGGTCCCCTCTCTCAGTTCGCGGCGATGGCCCGTTCGAGGAACTGCGCGACTTCCAGTGCCTGCCGGTCGCGCCCGAAGCGCCCGACGACCTGCACGCCGATGGGCAGGCCGGTGGCGCCGGTCAGGCCGACGACGTTCACGCAGGGCGCGCCGCTCAGCGTCCACAGCCGGTTGAAGGCCGGCGATCCCGTGGAGCCGAGCCCTTCCGGGGCCTCGCCGGTGACGGAGAAGGTCAGCAGCGTGTCGTAATCGGCGAACAGGTCGGCCAGCGCATGACGCGACCGCCGGGCGACCCGCCGCGCGGCGTCGTACTGTTCCGGCGTGATGCGCGCGGCGCCTTCGAGATAGGTCGAGAGAGTCGGCGAAAGCTGGTCGCGGTGGCGGTCCCATTCGTCGGCGAAAGCGAGAGCGGCTTCGAAGCCCTGCACGACGGCCTGGGCGCCGTCACCGGCTTCGACCGCTTCTGGCAGGTCGATGGCCGTGACATGGGCGCCCGCCCGCGCGGCGGCATGGGCGGCGGACTCGAGCGCCGCGTGGGCGTCCTCGGCGGCGAGATGCGCGCGCGGGGTCTTCACCAGCGCGATGCGTGGTGCTGCGATCTCACCGTCGAGCGCGAAGTCGCGCCCCGTAAGGGCGCCCGCCGCGAAGGCGATATCGGCGACATGGGCGCCGAACAGGCCGATCGTGTCGAGCGACCAGGAGAAGGGCTTCAGCCCGAGCACCGGCAGCAGCTTGAACGAGGGCTTGTAGCCGGTGACGCCGCAATAGGAGGCGGGACGGATGATGGAGCCGCCGGTCTGGGTGCCGATGGTGATCGGCAGCATGCCGGCCGCCACCGCCGCCGCCGAGCCGGCCGAGGAGCCACCCGGCGAGTGGGTGGTCCGGCGCGGGTTGCGCGTCGCGCTGGGCTGCATGAAGGCGAATTCGGTCGTCACCGTCTTGCCGGCGACGAGGCCGCCCGCCCGCGCGGTCATGCGCACGATGGCGGCGTCCGTGGCCGGGCGGTAGCCGGCATAGAGCTTCGAGCCGCGTTCGGTCGGGAAATCCACCGTGTCGAGAATGTCCTTCACGCCCACCGGAAGGCCGGCCAGCACGGTTTTCGCGAGGGGGACGCCACCCGGACCGGTCTTGCGCGCGGCGGCCAGCAGCCCGTCGAGGTCGAGGCTGGCGAAGGCACGGACCTCGTCCTCGCGGGCGCGGATGGTCTCGGCGCAGCGTTCGGCGATATCGGCGGGGGACAGGTGTCCGGCGCGGACAGCCTGGGCGAGGGCGGCGGCGGAGAGCATCTCGGTCATGGCCCATGGCTGTGGCATGGGGCCGCGCGGGAGGCAAGCGGTACGCGGGGAGCGCGGTCGAAGCCCATCCGGCGTGCGGCAGCGACATTTGCCGCGCGATTCGGAACATCTGGCATGCCGCGTGCACTAGCTTGTCGGGTGCCGATATTCGCGAGGTGACGCCGATGCAGATCACCCTGACCTGTTCCGCCGAGCTGGCCCGCAAGCTGATGGCCTCGCCGCGGCCGAGCTATTGGGGGAACCTCCACGCCATACTGATCAAGGCGCATGATCCTTCCGAGGGCGTCTACCACTGGCCGCGCGTGGCCGAGACCGACGAGATGAAGGGTCTGGGCGGCGCGGCGGGAAGCGGAGAGACGGACAGCGAGCGGTAAGGTCCGCCGCTTCGGCTCGCCGTTCCCGGTTGGCCGGTCCCGTCGCCATGGCGACGGCGCACGGTCCTGCCTCCTGCGGTCCCGCCTTTGGGGCCCATCGAAAACGCTTATGGCCGGCAGCGCGTAATTTCGTTTGAGCGCTTGCCTTCGGGGCGCTAAGCGCGGATCGTTCTCAACGGGTTGGGGCGTATTCGCATGAACATCCTGTCGATCCAGTCCTGGGTGGCCTATGGGCACGTGGGCAATGCCTCGGCCATGTTTCCGATTCAGCGGCTCGGTCACGAGGTATGGGGCATCCACACCGTCCAGTTTTCCAACCACACGGGCTATGGCGCCTGGCGCGGCGAGGTCTTCGGCGCGGAGCTGATCCGCGAGCTGGTCGGCGGCATGGAAGACCGCAACGTGCTGCCGCGCTGCGACGGCGTGCTCTCCGGCTACATGGGCTCGGCGGAGATCGGCGATGCCATTCTCGATGCCGTCGGCCGGGTGAAGGCGGCCAACGCGGCCGCGCATTATTGCTGCGATCCGGTCATTGGCGATGTCGGCCGCGGCGTCTTCGTGCGGCCGGGCATACCCGAGTTCATGCGCGACCGCGCGGTGCCGGCCGCCGATCTCATCACGCCCAACCAGTTCGAGCTCGACTATCTCTCCGGGCGCTCCACGGCGACCCTCGCCGATGCGGTGGCGGCCTGCGACGCGGTGCATGCCAAGGGGCCGCGGGTGATCATGGTCACCAGCCTGCACACCGAGGATACGCCGCCCGACTCCATCGACCTGATGGCGTCCGGCCCTGACGGGCGCTTCCGGGTGCGCACGCCGAAGCTCGACATTTCCGTCAACGGCGCCGGCGATGCCATCGCGGCGCTGTTCTTCGTGCACTGGAAGGCCACGCATTCCACCGCCGAGGCATTGTCGAAGGCCGCGTCCTCGGCCTATGGCCTGCTGGCCCGGACGGCGGCGGCGGGATCGCGCGAGATCCTGACCGTCGCGGCCCAGGATGAATTCGTCACGCCGTCCCGCATCTTCACGCCGGAGAAGATCTGACCGCCATGGCACGCCGCTTCGTCGTCCTCGACGTCTTCACCGACCGGGCCCTGTCCGGCAATCCGCTCGCCGTCGTGCTCGATACGGAAGGGCTCGACGGCAACCACATGCAGGCCATCGCCCGCGAGTTCAACCTCTCCGAGACGGTCTTCGTCCTGAAGCCGCAGGAGGAGGAGAACCGCGCCCGGCTGCGCATCTTCACCATCAATCACGAGTTGCCCTTCGCCGGACATCCGACCGTCGGCGCGGCGGTGCTGCTCGCCATCCGCGACGGGGTGGAGACCTCGACGGATTTCGTGCTGGAGGAGAATGTCGGCCCGGTGACCTGCCACGTCACGGTGAAGCGCGAGCGTTCCGGCAGCGCCACCTTCACCGTGCCGCGCATCCCCGAGATCATCGACGCCGAGCCGATGAGCCGCGAGGACTGCGCCCAGGCGCTGGGTCTCGACACCTTCGACATCGGCTTCGACGACTACCGCCCGGTGGTCGCCTCGGCGGGCGTGCCCTTCGTCTGCGTGCCGCTGGCCTCGCGCTCGGCGCTCGCCCGCATCAGCCCGAGCGCGGCGCGGCTGATCTCGACCTTCGGGGGCGGGGCGGATTCGATCTACGTCTTCTGCCGCGACGAGGACGGGGAGGGTGACTTCCGCGCCCGCATGTTTGCCGCCAATATGGGCATCGACGAGGATCCGGCGACCGGCTCCGCCGCCGCCTCGCTGGCGGCCGTGCTGCTCGCCGGAGAGAAGCCGGGCGATGGCTTCCACGCCTTCGACATCCTGCAGGGTGTCGAGATGGGGCGGCCGAGCCTCGTGCGCCTCGGCCTGCAGGTGGCGGATGGCGGGCTCTCCGCCGTCACCATCGGCGGTGGCGCGGTGATCCTCTCGGAGGGGGTGCTCCATGTGTGAGGAAGGCCATGTCTGACGAGAAGCGGCCGACGCGCCGGCCGGCGGTGGGCGCGTGAACCTGGCGCGGGATCTCGTGCCGGCGGTCGTCGAGATCGACCGCGTGGAGATGGGCGTCACGCCCGCGCCCCATGCTTTCTCGGCCGAGGAGCGCGCCGGCATCGACGCCCTCTATGCCGAGCGCCTCAAGGCCAATCCGGCGCTGTGGAACGGGCGGGTGCTGATCCTCGCCGAGCACCGCTTCGAGGGCGATGCGCTCATCGGGCGCTACTCCGAGTGCGACTACGCCGCGCTCTTGTGGCTGCTGGGCGCGCCGGCCTCCCATTCAAGGCTGCGCAACGGCTTCGCCATGGGCGCGCTGCGCGGCGCGGACGGCGCCTTCGTCATGGCGCGCATGGCGCCGTGGACGGCCAATGCGGGCCGGGTCTATTTCGCTGCCGGGACGCCGGACCTTTCCGATGTGACGGCCGATGGCCGCGTCGATCTCGAAGGCAGCCTTCTGCGCGAATTTGGCGAGGAGACGGGTACTCCCGCCTCTGACGTTGCGCTTACGGCGGGCTGGACCGCGCTCGTCGATGCGCGACGCATCTCGCTGATGCGCCAGATCGTTGCCCGCGAGCCGGCCGATGCGGTGGCCGCGCGGATCCGCGCCTTCATCGCCCGCGAGCAGCGTCCCGAGATCGACGAGGTGATCATCGTGCGCGGCCCGGCGGATGTGCCGGAGGCCGTGCCCGTCTTCCTGCGCACCTATCTGGCCGCGGTCTGGGAACGGGAGGGAACGCGGGTGTGAATTTTCGGACCAATCAGTTCGAAAATGGCATGCCGTTCGCATAAGTCTGCATCAAGGAGCCCGCAAGGCAGTGGGCCGTCACCTTTGCTCGAGGAAGGTCTTCAAAAATGCGCAAGTCGTCTCGAAACCTGCCGCTTTTTTCCTCAACCATGCTGGACCGGCGGCAGATGCTGGCGCTGGGCGCCGGGGCCGCGGCGCTTGCCACCCTCGGCGGCGAGGCCTTGGCTGCCCCGAAGGCCAAGCCGATCAAGGTCGCGGCCATCTACACCGTGCCGGTGGAGCAGCAATGGGTCTCGCGCATCCACAAGGCGCTGAAGGCCGCCGAGGCGCGCGGCGACATCACCTACAAATTCTCCGAGAACGTCGCCAACACCGATTATGAGCGCGTGATGCGCCAGTACTCGCAGGAGGGCGCGGACCTCGTGGTGGGCGAGGTGTTCGCGGTCGAGCGCCCGGCGCGCAAGGTGGCGGCGGACTACCCCAACACCGCCTATCTCATGGGCTCGTCCTTCGGACCGACCAAGCCGAACTTCTCCGTGTTCGACAATTTCATCCACGAGCCGTCCTTCCTTACCGGCATGGTGGCTGGCAAGACGACCAAGTCGAACGTTATCGGCCTCGTCGGCGGCTACGCCATCCCGGAGGTGAACCGCCTGATGCAGGCCTTCATGGAAGGCGCGCAGTCGGTGAACCCAAACGTGAAGTTCATCGTCACCTTCATCAACTCCTGGTACGATCCGCCCAAGGCCAAGGAGGCCGCCTTCGCCCAGATCGACAAGGGCGCGGACATTCTCTACGCCGAGCGCTTCGGCGTGTCCGATGCCGCCAAGGAGCGCGGCGTGAAGGCGGTCGGCAATGTCATCGACACCTCCAGCCAGTACCCCGGCACCGTGATCGCCTCGGCGCTGTGGCAGATGGAGCCGACCATCGACAAGGCGATCAAGGAAGTCACGGAAGGCACCTTCGCTGCCGCCGATTACGGACCCTACAGCTACATGGCCGAGGGCGGCGCCAGCCTTGCGCCGCTGGACCCGAAGGTGGTGTCGCCGGAGGTGATCGAGCTCGTCCTGCTCAAGGAAAAGGAAATCAAGGACGGCCTCTTCCGCGTCAACGTCAACGACGCCGAGCCCAAGTCGACGATGTAAGGAACGGCGCTTTTCCGAAGCGACGTCATCCTCGGGCTTGTGCCGGGGATCCACGCCTTGGCCGATGAGGACGTGGATGGCCGGGAGAAACCCGGCCATGGCGGTCTGTTCATATGGATCCCCTCCATGCACCCTGATCCACGTCCCCTTGTCCTCTCGCTGTCCGGCATCACCAAGCGCTTCGGGCCGCTGACGGCGAACGACCATATCGACCTCGACATACGGGCCGGCGAGATCGTGGCTCTGCTCGGCGAGAACGGTGCCGGCAAGACCACGCTGATGAGCATCCTGTTCGGTCATTACGTGGCCGATGAGGGCGCCATTCACATCGCTGATGAGGCCGGCCGGCTCGCGCCGCTGCCGGGCGGGTCCGCCGAGATGGCGCTGGCGGCGGGCATCGGCATGGTGCACCAGCACTTCGCCCTCGCCGAGAACCTTACCGGCTTCGAGAACATCGTGCTGGGCACGCAGTCTCTGTGGAGTTTCGGGTTGGGGCGCCGCGAGGCACGGGCCAAGATCGCGCGGCTGGTCGCCGAGAGCGGCCTCGCCGTCGATCTCGACGTGCCGGTGGCACGCCTGTCGGTCGGCGAGCAGCAGCGCATCGAGATCCTCAAGGCGCTCTACCGCGACGTGCGCGTGCTGATCCTCGACGAGCCGACCGCCGTTCTGACCCCGCAGGAGGCGGACGGTCTCGTGGCGACGGTGCGCAAGCTGGCCGCGAAGGGGCTCGCCGTCATCTTCATCAGCCACAAGCTGCACGAGGTGCTGGCCCTGTGCGAGCGCGTGGCGGTGCTGCGCGGCGGTGCCAAGGTGGCAGACCGGCCGACCGCCGGCGCGGACCGTGCCACGCTGGCTGAACTGATGGTCGGCCGTGCCATTCCCCAGCGCGAGCGTCCGCCCTCCACGCCCGGCGCGCCGGTGCTGAGCCTGAAGGAGGTCAGCACCGGCAATCCCGGCCAGCGCGACCGTCTGGAGAATGCCAGCCTCGACGTGTGCGCCGGCGAGATCGTCGGCATCGCCGGCGTCTCCGGCAACGGGCAGGGGGCGCTTGCCGGGCTCGTCGCCGGCCTCGCGGCCGCCCGCGCCGGCGAGGTGACCCTCGACGGGCAGCGGCTCACATCGGCCGATCCCGCCGGGCGGGTCGCGGCCCATGTCGGCCGCATTCCAGAGGACCGGCATCGTGACGGCACCATCGGTGCCCTCTCGGTGGCCGAGAACTACGTGCTGGAGAGCATCGGCGATCCCGAGAACCAGTGCGGCGGCTTCATTCGCCGTAGCGATATCCGGGCCCGCGCCACAGAGATGATCCGCGCCTATGACGTGCGCTGCCCCGGTCCGGATGCCGCGATCCGCGCGCTCTCCGGCGGCAACATGCAGAAGGTGGTGCTGGCCCGGGCGCTGGAGGGCGAGCCGAGGCTCGTCCTTGCGCACCAGCCCACGCGCGGGCTCGACATCGGCGCAACGACCGATGTCCACCGACGCCTCATCGCCGCCCGGGCGCGCGGAGCCGCCATACTGCTCATTTCCGAGGATCTCGACGAATTGTTCGCGCTGTCCGACCGCATCGCCGTGGTCCATGCCGGCCATCTCTCGCCGGCCATGGAGGCCGCCAGCCTGGATGTCCGCACCGTCGGCCTGATGATGGCGGGCCATACCGCCGGGGAGGCTGCATGATCCGCTTCGTTCCCCGCGAGCGCACGCCGGTCTGGCTCACCGTTGCCGTGTCGGTCGGCGCGGGCCTCGTGGCACTGCTGCTCACCGCCATCCCGCTGGCGCTGTCCGGCGCGCCGGTGTTCACCGCCTTCGCGCTGATGGCGCGGGGCGCGGCCGGCGACGGCTTCGCGCTGGCGGAGACGCTGACGCGCGCCACGCCGCTCATTTTCACCGGCCTCGCCGCCGCCGTCGCCTTCCGGGCGAAGCTCTGGAACATCGGCGCCGAGGGCCAGCTCTATGCCGGGGCGCTCGCCACCGTGGTGCTCGGCGCGGGGCTGGTCGAGGCGCCCTCCTATGTGCTGGTGCCGCTGGTGCTCCTCGGTGCGGCGGCAGCCGGCGCGGCGTTGCTGCTGGTGCCGGTGCTGTTCAAAACCCGCTTCGGCGCCGACGAGGTGGTCGTCACCTTGCTAATGAACTTCATCGTCCTGCTTTTCGTGCAAATGATGCTGGAAGGGCCGGTCAAGGACGAGATGGCGCTGGGCTGGCCGCAGTCGGCTCCCGTGCTGGACGAGGCGACGTTGCCGAAGCTGGTGACGGGGCTACGCCTTCACTGGGGACTCGTGCTGGCGGTCGTCGCCGCCGTGCTGCTGCACGTCTTCATCTCGCGCACCGTATGGGGCTTCCGCATCCGCGCGGTCGGCGAGAATGCCCGCGCCGCCCGCTATGCCGGGCTGCCGGTCGGCAAGGCGATGGCGCTGGTCGGCATCCTCTCGGGTGGTCTCGCGGGCCTCGCCGGGGCGAGCGAGGTGGCCGGGCTCAAGGGCTATCTCACCGCCGACCTGTCGCCCGGCTTCGGCTATGCGGGCATCGTGGTGGCGACGCTCGCCAATCTCTCGCCGCTCGGCGTCGTTCCCTCGGCCATCTTCATCGCCGGCGTCTTCGTCGGGGCGGATTCGATGAGCCGGGCCATCGGCGTATCGAACTACCTGGCCGATCTCGTGGTGGCTTTCTCTCTCCTCAGCGTGCTGGTGGGCGGCCTGCTGGCCCGTTTCCGCATTGTCTTCGTCCGCCGGGAGCCCGCCTGATGCTGGAAGCCCTCGACATCTTCACCCAGGCGAATTTCTGGGCCGCCACCCTGCGCATCGCCACGCCGCTGATTTTCGGCGTGCTCGGCGCGCTGCTCTGCGAGCGGGCCGGCGTGCTCAACCTCGGGATCGAAGGCATCTTCGTCGCCGGTGCCATGTCCGGCTGGCTCGCCGTCTATCTGGGCCTGCCGCTCTGGGGCGGCGTCGCGGTGGCGGCATTCACCGGCGCGCTGTTCGGGCTGATCCATGGCGTGCTCACGGTGCCGCTGGGCCTGTCGCAGCACGTCACCGGCATCGGGGTGACGCTGCTTGCCACGTCGGTCGCCTATTTCGGCTATCGCGTCGCCTTCCCGAATGTGGCGACGCCGCCCCGCATCGAGCCCTTCGCGCCGCTCGACCTGCCGCTCCTCGGCGATTTGCCGTTCATCGGCCCGATCCTCGGCCAGCAGACGGCCTTCACCGTCTTCGCCTTCCTGTGCGTCGGCGTCGTCGCGGTGGTGCTGGCCCGCACCCCGCTGGGGCTCGCGCTGCGGGCGGTGGGCGACAATCCCGAGGCGGTGGAGGCGCAGGGCCTGTCCGTCGTCGCGCTGCGCATCGGCGCGGTGATGGCGGGATCGGCGCTGATGGCGCTGGGCGGGGCGTTTCTCACGCTCTCGGCCTTCAACGCCTTCTATTTCGGCATGATCAACGGGCGCGGCTGGGTCTGCATCGCGCTCACCGTCTTTGCTTCCTGGCGGCCGGGCAAGGCGCTGCTCGGCGCGCTTCTGTTCGGGGCGCTCGATGCCTACCAGCTGCGCATCCAGACCATCGCCGGCGGCGTCGTGCCGAGCCAGATCTTCCTGATGCTGCCCTATATCGTCTCCATCGCGGCGCTTGTGCTGGTCGCCCGCCGGGCCGACTATCCCCGCGCTCTGATGAAGCCCTACTTCAAGGGCCAACGGTGAGTCTGGATCCACGATGAGTTTCGACCTGCTTGTGAAGAACGCCCGCCTGCCCGACGGGCGGTCGGCCGTCGACATCGCCTGCGCGGATGGCCGCATCGTCGCGATCGAGCCCGGCATCGAGGCCGAGGCGGGGCAGGTGATCGATGCCGGCGGGCGACTGGTCTCGCCGCCCTTCGTCGACGTGCATTTCCACATGGATGCGACGCTTTCGCTCGGCCTGCCGCGACTCAACACCTCCGGCACTCTGCTCGAAGGCATCGCGCTGTGGGGCGAGCTGAAGCCGCTGCTGACGCATGAGGCGGTGATCGAGCGGGCGCTGCGCTATTGCGACCTCGCCGTCAGCCAGGGCCTGCTCGCCATCCGCTCGCATGTCGATGTGTGCGACGACCGGCTGCTTGCCGTGGAAGCGCTGCTCGACGTGCGTGAAAAGGTGAAGGACTACATCGACCTTCAACTCGTCGCCTTCCCGCAGGACGGCTATTATCGCTCGCCCTCGGCGGCGCGAAATCTGGAGCGTGCGCTCGACATGGGCGTCGACGTCGTCGGCGGCATCCCGCATTTCGAGCGCACCATGGCGGACGGCGCCGCCTCGCTGAAGACGCTGTGCGAGATCGCCGCCGCGCGCGGCCTGCGCGTCGACATCCATTGCGACGAGACCGACGACCCACTCTCGCGCCATATCGAGGCGCTGGCCTATGAGACGCAGCGGCTGGGCCTGCAGGGCCGCGTGGCCGGCTCTCACCTCACGTCCATGCATTCCATGGACAACTACTACGTCTCGAAGCTGATCCCGCTGATCGCCGAGGCGGGCGTGCACGCCATCGCCAACCCGCTGATCAACATCACGCTGCAGGGCCGGCACGACACCTATCCCAAGCGCCGCGGCCAGACCCGCGTGCCGGAGCTGCGCACCGCCGGCGTGAACGTCGCCTTCGGGCACGACTGCGTGATGGACCCGTGGTACTCGCTCGGTTCCGGCGACATGCTGGAGGTCGCGCACATGGCGCTGCATGTCGGCCAGATGACCTCGCGCGAGGCGATGGCGTGGTGCTTCGAGGCGGTAACGACCAATCCCGCCCGCATCATGGGGCTGGAAGGCTATGGCGTCGCCCCCGGCTGCAACGCCGATTTCGTCGTGCTCCAGGCGGCCGACCCCATCGAGGCGATCCGACTGAAGGCGGCACGGCTGTTCGTGGTGCGCCGCGGGCGTGTCATCGCCGAGGGGACGCCGCGCGTCTCCGCGCTCGACCTGCCGGGGCGCCCGGCGCTGGTGGACCCGGCCGCCTACGCGCCGCCGTCCGCGAACTGATCGGGTTGCCGGCTACTGGTAGCGGCTCGCCGGCAGCACGATCACCGTCGGCTTGGCGGGCAGCGTCTCGCGCGAGAACACGACCTGCGGGCTCTCCCGCCGCTCGACCGCGTACTGGCTGCCGGCGAGGCGGTCGAGGAAGCGGTTGAGCGTGCTCTCGTTGAAATAGTGCATCGGGATCACCACCGGCGCCTCCAGCGCCTTCAGCACCTCGATCATGCCGTCGACGTCCAGCGTGTAGCTGCCGTCGACCGGCGCCAGCACCACGTCGATGCGGCCGAGAACGGCGAGGTCGTCCACCGTCAGCGTATGGTGCAGATGGCCGAGATGGGCGATGCAGATGTCCGCCGCGCGGAAGATGAAGATCGAATTGCCGTTGCGGATCGTGCCGCCTTGCATGTCGCGGATGTTGGTCGGCAGGTTGCCGATCCAGAGGTCACCGACCTCCAGGTCGTAGCGCACGGGGTCGCGATCCTCGCGCCAGCCCTTCAGCACATATTCGATCCCCGGATCGGGGTTGAGCGAGTAATGCGTCGAGTGGGCGCGGTTCATCGTGGCGACGCGCGGCACGACGTCGGGGCGCACATAGTCGTTGTAGTCGGTCGTCACGGTAACGCCCCCCGCCGTCTCGATCAGGAAGGTGGAGTGGCCGATATAGGCGAGGCTGACCTGCCGCGGCTCCAGATAGGCGGCGGGCAGGGCCCGCGGCCCGAGGGGCTGGAGGAACGGGCTGCTGGCGACGAGCTTGGGGCAGCGCTCGGCCTGCTGGGCGCGGGCGGGCGCGGATGCGGCAAGGCAGGCGGCAAGAGACGCCAGGGCGAGGAGGCACACGGTCGCGACACGCGTCATGACGGGACTCCGGCTAGGGATTCCCGTCATCATCGGCTGTGCGGCGATACCGTGCGAGTAACAGTTTCGTGGCGCGCTACCCCGCGCCGCTGCCCGCGCCGTCGCCTGTCAACGCAGGAAGGGGTTGGTCCGCTTCTCCAGGGCGATGTTCGTGGCGTTGCCGTGCCCGGGCAGGACGGTGAAGGCGTCCCCGAGCGGCAGGATCTTCTCCTTGATGCCCCGGATCAGAAGCGGGCCATCACCATAGGGAAAATCCGTGCGGCCGACGGAACGCTGGAACAGCGTATCGCCGACGATGGCCAGTCGATTGTCACAGTTCACCAGGACGATATGGCCCGGCGTGTGTCCGGGCACGTGCAGCACCTCGAACGGCACGCCGCCGATATCGACCGTGTCGCCCTCGTCCAGCCAGCGGCCGGGCGTCACGGCGCGGCCGGGGATGCCGGTGCGCACGCCATCGGCGGGGAGGTTGTCGAGCAGGAACTTGTCGCCCTCATGCGGCCCTTCGACCGGAATCTTCAGCGTTTCCGCCAGTTCCGCAGCGCCGGCGGCGTGGTCGATATGGCCGTGGGTCAGCACGATCTTCTCCGCGTTGACCTCCAGTTCCTCCAGCGCCGCGAGGATGCGCGGCAGGTCGCCGCCCGGATCGATCACCGCACCCCGCTTGGTGGTTTCGTCCCAGACGATCGAGCAGTTCTGCTGGAACGGCGTGACGGGTACGACGGCGACCTTCAGTTCGGGCATGACGGTTCCTCGGGAATGGCGGGCGGAATGTGGTCGATTGCATGCCCGCGCGCAAGGAGCGGAGAGGGGTCTCCTCCTTGTAGTGCCTTGGCGCCAATGCTATCCCGCGCCCCATGAGCACCGAGCCCATCGACAACATCCGCAACTTCTCCATCGTCGCCCACATCGACCACGGGAAGTCGACCCTCGCCGACCGCCTGATCCAGATCACGGGCGGGCTGTCGGAGCGTGAGATGTCCGAGCAGGTGCTCGACAACATGGATATCGAGCGCGAGCGCGGCATCACCATCAAGGCGCAGACCGTGCGGCTGTCCTACAAGGCGAAGGACGGCAGGGATTACGTCCTCAACCTCATCGACACGCCCGGCCATGTCGACTTCGCCTATGAGGTGAACCGCTCGCTCGCCGCCGTCGAGGGCTCGCTGCTGGTCGTGGACGCCTCGCAGGGTGTCGAGGCGCAGACGCTGGCGAACGTCTACCAGGCCATCGACAACAACCACGAGATCGTCCCGGTCCTCAACAAGGTGGACCTGCCGGCCGCCGAGCCGGACAAGGTGAAGGCGCAGATCGAGGACGTGATCGGCCTCGACGCCTCCGACGCGGTGCTCATCTCCGCCAAGACCGGCCTCGGCATCCCCGACGTGCTGGAAGCGATCGTCACCCGCCTGCCGCCGCCCAAGGGAGACCGCGAGGCGCCGCTGAAGGCGCTGTTGGTCGACAGCTGGTACGACGTCTATCTCGGCGTCGTCGTGCTCGTGCGCATCGTCGACGGCGTGCTGAAGAAGGGCCAGCGCATCAAGATGATGGGCTCGGGTGCCGTTTACGACATCGACCGCGTCGGCGTGTTCACGCCGAAGATGGTGGCGATGACCGAGCTGGGGCCGGGCGAGATCGGCTTCCTCACCGGCTCGATCAAGGAAGTCGCGGACACCCGCGTCGGCGATACCATCACCGAGGAAAAGCGCCCGACCTCGGCGGCGCTGCCGGGCTTCAAGCCGGCGCAGCCGGTGGTGTTCTGCGGCCTGTTCCCGGTCGATGCCGCCGACTTCGAGGATCTGCGCGCCGCGATGGGCAAGCTGCGCCTCAACGATGCCTCCTTCTCCTTCGAGATGGAGACGTCGGCGGCGCTCGGCTTCGGTTTCCGCTGCGGCTTCCTCGGGCTGCTGCACCTCGAGATCATCCAGGAGCGGCTGGAGCGCGAGTTCAATCTCGACCTCATCGCCACCGCCCCGTCGGTGATCTACGAGATCGAGATGAACGACGGCACGGTGCTTGAGCTGCACAACCCAGCCGATATGCCGGACGTGGTGAAGATCAAGGAAATCCGCGAGCCGTGGATCCGTGCCACCATCCTGACGCCGGACGAATATCTCGGTGCGGTGCTCAAGCTCTGTCAGGACCGGCGCGGCAACCAGATCGAGCTCACCTATGTCGGCTCGCGCGCCATGGTCACCTATGACCTGCCGCTGAACGAGGTAGTGTTCGACTTCTATGATCGGCTGAAGTCGATCTCGAAGGGCTATGCCTCGTTCGACTACCAGATCACCGAGTATCGCCCCGGCGACCTCGTGAAGATGTCGATCCTGGTCAACGCCGAGCCGGTCGACGCACTGTCCATGCTGGTGCACCGCACCCGCGCCGAATATCGCGGCCGCGCCATGTGCGAGAAGCTGAAGGACCTGATCCCGCAGCATCTGTTCCAGATCCCGATCCAGGCGGCCATCGGCGCCAAGATCATCGCTCGCGAGACCATCCGCGCGCTGCGCAAGGACGTGACCGCCAAGTGCTATGGCGGCGACATCACCCGCAAGCGCAAGCTTCTGGAGAAGCAGAAGGAAGGCAAGAAGAAGATGCGCCAGTTCGGCAAGGTGGAGATTCCCCAGGAGGCCTTCATCGCCGCGCTGAAGGTCGACGACTGAGGCCGCGTACCTCGGGCATCTGTGCCGCTTCCGGCGCCCGGTGGTAGCCGGGCCTTCCGAATCAGCGGTAATTGTGCTCCCATCGGGCCAGTCGCAGGGCGCGACGGGAGGCAAATCGCATGTCGTACAAGTTCGAAGTCTACGAGGACAAGGCTGGCGGGTTCCGCTTCCGCTTCCGTGCCTCGAACGGCGAGATCATGTTCTCGTCCGAGAGCTACAAGGCGAAGTCGTCGGCCCTGAGCTCCATCGAGTCGCTGAAGAAGAACGTTCCGGAAGCGAACGTCGTCGAGCTGCCGAAGGACGAAAAGAAGGCCTGATCCCGGCCGGGGCAGGTTTTTTCTCAGGTGAACAGGCCGGGCTTGCGCCCGGCCTTTGGTGCTGTCCGCTACGGCTCGTCAGAGCATGTAGGGCGGCACATGGTAGTATTCATTGACCTTGCGATCCCACTCGGGATCCTTCCAGGCGCTTTCGTCGGCGCTGGCGTGCCGCGGTGCACCCTGGAGCTGTTCGTCGGTGATGTCGACGACGTAGCCATCGAGTCCCTCATCATATTTCAGCAGCGACCAGGGCAGTGGGTAGTAGTCCCCGCCGAAGCCCAGAAAGCCGCCGAAGCTCATGACCGCATAGGCGGTCTGCCCGCTCAGCTTGTCGATCATCACCCGCTCGATGGCGCCGATGCGGTCGCCGTTCGGGCGGTAGACGGCGGTGCCTTCCACCTTGTCGCTGCCGATCAGGGTTCGCGTCTCGCGCGCTTCGAGATTGTGCTGAGTGCTCTGCATCGTGTCCGTCCCTCTCTACTCACACTGTTCGGTGGAGAAACGCGGCGTTACGGACGAGGTTCCCCAAAACGGTCGTCTCTATTGTCGCTCTTCGGGCAAAGCGGCGCCGAAACATGCTGGCGCAGCGCCCGGCAGGCGGCTTTACAGGTCGGGACGCGGCGGGTGGCGTGCGAGGTCTCGCGCCGATATCGTCGCGTCGACGATCGAGGGAGAATCAAGTGATGAACGGCAAGCCCGGAGCGCGCGACGCGAAGCCTTTCGCCACGGACCGCCGCAACGTGCTGCGGCTTGCCGGTGCCGCGACGGCATTCGTGCTGGGCGGTTGGCCAGTGGCGGCGCAGGACGCCGACGTCACCGCCGTCGATGAGCTGAAGCCCGGCCAGTATGTCTGGTATCCCGAACGGGCGCCGGAGGGGTTCGTCGCCGTTATCGTGTCGCTGCCCGACCAGCGCTGTTACGTCTACCGCAACGGCGTGCGCGTCGGCGTTTCCACCTGCTCGACCGGCAAGGCGGGCTTCTCGACGCCGGTGGGCGTGTTCACGATCCTGCAGAAGGATGCGACGCACCATTCCTCTATCTATGACGGCGCGTCGATGCCCTTCACCGAGCGCCTCACCTGGTCCGGCGTGGCGCTGCACGCGGGCGGGCTGCCCGGCTACCCGTCCTCGCATGGCTGCGTGCACCTGCCGCTCGCCTTCGCCAAGCTGCTGTTCGGCATCACCCATTACGGGACACCGGTGATCATCGCCGACTCGCATTCCCAGCCGGTCGACGTGCTCCATCCCGGCCTCGTCCTGCCGGCGGATGCCACCGCGGCGATCCGCAAGGATGATCCGAAGAACCCGAACGGCACACCGGACACGGCCGCGGCACCCGATCCGATGCAGGATGCGGTGGCGATGATCATCAGCGGGGCGGACAAGCAGCTCACCGTGATCAAGGACGGCGCCGTCGTCTTCACCTCGCCGGTCACCATTCGCGATCCGCACACCCCGCTCGGCAACGTGGTCTACGTGCTGAAGAATGTTGGCGGCGAAGTGTCGTGGACGGCCCTGTCCTTCGAGGGCAACGGCGCCACCGGCGGCAAGTCGGCCAGTGCCATCGACCGCATCACCGTGGCGCCGGCGGCCAACCAGCAGCTCGCCAAGCTGCTGGTGCCGGGCTCGACGCTGTTCGTCACCGAGCTTTCCGCGACGCCCGACACGCGCTCGCCGAAGAACTTCGTCATCCTCTCGCAGGTCGTGAGCTGAGGGCGCGCTCATGAAATCAGAGATGGGAAGGCACATCGTGCGGGCGGCTCTGGTGGGGCTGGGGCTCCTCGCCGCTGGCGCCGCCTCGGCCCAGCAGGACCGCGCGGCGAACATCGACAACAAGCCGGCCAAGCAGGTCTTCGGCGCGGCGCGGGATGCCGCCCCGTTCGAGGCACGTGCCATCGGCTTCTATTCGAAGGGCTGCCTGGCCGGCGCCGAGGCGCTGCCCGTCAACGGCAAGACGTGGCAGGCCATGCGCCTGTCGCGCAACCGCAACTGGGGCCACCCGAACCTTGTCGCCTTCCTCGAGCGTTTCTCGGCCAAGGTGCCAGGTATCTCGAAATGGCCGGGCATCCTGGTCGGTGACATGGCGCAGCCGCGCGGCGGTCCGATGCTGACCGGCCACGCCTCGCACCAGATCGGCCTCGATGCCGACATCTGGCTCACCCCGATGCCGACGCGCGAATTCTCCCGCGACGAGCGCGAGAAGGTCTCCGCCACCATGATCGTGCGACCAGACCGGCTCGACGTCGACAGCAAGGTGTGGACGCCGTCGCTGGTCGCCGTCATCAAGACGGCGGCGCAGGATGCCGAGGTGGAGCGCGTGCTGGTCAACGCCGCCATCAAGAAGGCGCTGTGCCGCGACGCGACGGGCGACCGTTCCTGGCTACAGAAGGTGCGGCCCTATTGGGGGCATGACTACCACATGCATGTGCGCATCTCGTGCCCCGCCGGCAGCCCGGACTGCCGGGCGCAGGATCCGGTCGTGCCGGGCGAGGGCTGTGGTAGCGAGCTCGACTGGTGGTTCTCCGATGCGAATCTGCATCCCAAACCGCCGAAGGAACCGCCCAAGCCCAAGCCGCCGATGCTGGTGAAGGAGCTGCCGGAAGCTTGCAAGCAGGTCGTGCTGGCGCCGTGAGCGGGCGCCACGCGTCGCCCACCCTTCGCCGATGCCTCAGCGCGCGTCGGCGAGGATCATCCCGGCCGCCTTCTCGGCGATCATGATGGTCGGTGAGTTGGTATTGCCGGAGACGATGGTCGGCATGATCGAGGCGTCCGCCACGCGCAGCCCGGCAATCCCGAACACCCGCAGCCGCTCATCCACCACCGCCGCTGGATCGGAGGAAATGCCCATCTTCGCCGTGCCCACGGGATGGAAGATGGTGGTACCGATGTCACCCGCCGCGCGCGCCAGCGCTTCCTCGCTGTCGTCGATGCCCGCGCCGGGCAGGAACTCGTCGGGCGCGAAGGGGGCCAGCGCCGGCTGGGCGACGATGCGGCGGCCGACGCGGATGCTGTCGGCAGCCACACGCCGATCCTCCTCGGTGGACAGGTAGTTGGGCTGGATGCGCGGGGCGGCCGCGCTGTCCGCGCTCGCCAGCGTGAGGCTGCCACGGCTCGTCGGGCGCAGGTTGCACACGCTCATGGTGAAGGCGGGGAATTTGTGCAGCGGCTCGCTGAACTTGCCGAGCGAGAGCGGCTGGACGTGGAATTCGAGGTCCGCGCGCTCCTTCTCCGCGCGTGAGCAGGTGAAGATGCCGAGTTGTGAGGGAGCCATGGTCAGCGGCCCGCGCTGGAACAGGGCGAAGTCGAGCCCCATCTTCGCCCGCCCGAACAGCGAGTGATACTGCTCGTTCAGCGTGGGCACACCGGAGACCTTGTAGATCATCCGCAGCTGCAGGTGGTCCTGCAGGTTGGCGCCGACGCCCGGCTTGTCCAGCACCACCGGAATTCCGTGCTGCGCCAGTTCCGCGCCGGGTCCGATGCCGGAGAGCTTCAGCAGGTGAGGGGAGTTGATGGCCCCGGCGGCGAGCACCACCTCGCCCCGCGCGCGGGCGACGCGGGTGAGGCCGTCCTGCCGGTAGGCGACGCCGACCGCACGCCCGTTCTCGATCAGCACCCGCTCGGTGCGGCAGCCGGTTTCCAGCTTCAGGTTGGGGCGGGACAGCACCGGTTTCAGAAAGCCGCGCGCGGCGCTCCAGCGGAAGCCCCGCTTCTGGTTCACCTGGAAATAGGACGAGCCCTCATTGTCGCCGGTGTTGAAATCCGGGATTGACGGGATGCCGGCCTGCCGCGCCGCGTCCCGAACCGTGTCGAGCAGCTTCCAGGTGAGGCGCGGCGCCTCGACCCGCCATTCGCCGCCGCCGCCGTGGAACTCGGCGGCGCCGAGATAATGATCCTCATGGCTCTTGAAGACCGGCAGCACGTCGTCCCAGCCCCAGCCGGAAAGGCCGAGCTGGCGCCAGTGGTCGTAATCGGCCGCCTGTCCGCGCATGTAGATCATGGCGTTGATGGCCGAGGAGCCGCCGATGGTCTTGCCGCGCGGGTAGTTGAGCGCCCGCCCGTTCAGCCCCGCCTCGGCCTCGGTCTTGTAGCACCAGTCGGCGCGCGGATTGCCGATGGCGAAGAGGTAGCCGACCGGGATGTGGAACCAGATCCAGTTGTCGCGCCCGCCGGCTTCCAGAACCAGCACGCGGTTCCTCGGGTCGGCGGAAAGCCGGTTGGCCAGCACGCAGCCCGCCGAACCGGCTCCCACGACGATATAGTCATAGGTCTCGGCATCGTTCGGCATGGCGTGGCTCCTCCTTGCGGTTTGGAGCGCAACCTGCCGGGTCGGTCGACGCCGGGCAATGCGAAAGCGCGCACACGGGCTGTTCGCAAAGCCCGGTAAGCGGCGCGCCTTACTGCGTCAGCTTGGTGGCGAAATAGGCGATGCTGCGGGCATAGACCTCGGCTTTGTTCCATCCGCGCAGCGCACCCATGTTCGCGCCGTTCTCCCAGGAGCGGCCGCTCCAGCCATAGCCGCGCAGGTAGTTGGCGGTGGAGGCGAGCACGTCCGGCACGCTGCGGATCAGGTCGGCATGGCCGTTGCCATCGAAGTCGACGGCGAAGCGCACATAGGAGGTCGGCATGAACTGGGTCTGGCCGAGTTCGCCGGCCCAGGCGCCGCGCATTTCGCCCACCGAGAGATCGCCGCGCTGGACGATGCGCAGCGCGTCCAGAAGCTGGCCGGTGAAGAAGCCGGAGCGGCGGCAGTCATAGGCCAGCGTTGCCAGCGAGCGGAACACCGGCATCTTGCCCTGGTTCACGCCGAAATCGGTTTCCATGCCCCAGATGGCGATGAGGATCGGCCCGGGCACGCCGAATCGCTGCTCGATGCGCGCGAGCAGGGCGGCGTGCTGGCGCAGCATCGCCTTGCCCTTGGAAATGCGACCCGCGCCGACGCGGTTGGCGACGAATTGCTCGAAGCTCTGCTTGAAGTGCTTCTGGTTGCGGTCGAGGCTGATCACCCTGGTGTCGTAGCTCAGCCCGTCCAGCGCCCGCAGCGCGCCGGGCGAGATGCCCTGCGCGGCCGCCGCCTGTCGGAAATCGCGCAGCCAGGCATCGAAGCCCGCGCCGGTATCGCCGCAGGGTGCCGCCAGCGCCGGTGCCGCCGCGAAGGGCGCCAGAAGGGCGAGGGCGAGCCCGCCGCGCCGCAGATGCCTGAAGATGCGTCCGATCATCGCCAATCCCCCGTTAAGGCCAGCTTTGCCCCAGCATGGTTCATGGACATGAATGGCTGGTATCCGGACGACGTCAATCTTCTTTCAAGGCCCCTTTTTCAGAGGCCGATGCGCCCGAAGCCCGGAAGCTTGATGCCGGGGTGCCGCAGATCGAGCCCGGCGATCGCGCCGAGGATGTTGATCTCGACCCCTTCTACCCAGGCCAGCGTCAGCCCGGCATAACCGTCCAGCGTGATGCGCACGCCGGTGCGGGAAGGGGCGAGGCCGATCCACTCGCCGTTCACCGGATAATCCTTGCCGATGGCGGTCGGGGGGAGGGCGACCGCCATCTCCGGCACCCGGGAGAGCACATAGGCGACGAAGCTGTTGGAGTTTGGCCCCGGCCAGACGTCGTAGTCGCCGGCCTCGGCGTAGGGGTAGGAGGCGATGGCCGCCTGCAGCTTCGGGATGAGCCGTTCCGCTTCCTCGCCCGTCGCCTCGAACACCACTTCCGGTGCGTTGCCGTACCAGCGCCCGTCGGCCGGGTAGCCGTTGTGGCGGATCGGCCGACCCCAGCCGACCTTGTCGTAGCGCTCATAGGCGTCGGCGCCAGCTTCCTTGAACACGATCCAGCTATGAACCGCGAAGATGCTGCGCCAGCGGCCGACGCGGGCGGCGTAGATGCGCACCATGGCCGGCCTGTGCTCGGCGGCGAGGGGCAGCGTGCCGGTGCTCGACCAGTCGGCATTGCGCCAGTTGTGCGTCCAGTCGACCTGCTGCCACTGCACGAGCGCATGTGCGCCGAGCGGCAGGGCGAAGAGCAGGACGAAGCCCAGAAGGGCGAGGCGGGTAAGACGGACGGCGCGCAGCATTCGCCCGAATGTGCGCGGAAATCGACTTCGCACAAGGCTTTGCGAGCTCGCACGCGAAAATGTGTCCGCCGCTTGCCGCGGCTTCGCGCTCCGTTGACAGTCGTTGTGCGGTGCGCCATTTATATTGCAACTCATTCGCAATAGCGGATACCCATAATGCTCGACAAGTTGCAGGCGGAAAGTGCGGGATGGCGCCGGGAGCGTGGAGATCCCTCGCTTTCGGAGGTGCATGGCAGCATCGCCGTGCCGAAGAAGTCGGGCATTTGGCGGTTCTTCGCCTTCATGGGGCCGGGCTATCTGGTCGCCACGGGCTATATGGACCCCGGCAACTGGGCGACCTCGCTCGCGGGTGGTTCGCGCTTCGGCTACGGCCTTCTGGTCGTGGCGCTGCTGTCGAACATGATCGCGATCCTCTTGCAGGCGCTGTGCTCGCGGCTGGGCGTGGCCTCCGGCCGCGATCTCGCCCAGGCCTGCCGCGACGCCTTTCCGCGCCCCGTCGGATTTGTTCTCTGGTTGCTGGCCGAGGCGGCGATCTGCGCCACCGACCTTGCCGAGGTTATCGGCACCGCCATCGGCCTCAACCTGCTCTTCGGCATTCCGCTGGAGATCGGCGTCGTCGTCACCGCGCTCGACGTGTTCCTCATCCTGTGGCTGCAGAATCTCGGCTTCCGCTTCGTCGAGGCGCTGGTCGTCGCCCTGCTGGCGGTCATCGCCGCCTGCTTCGGCATCCAGATCGCGTTGGCCGACCCCGACTGGGGCGCCGTGATCCGCGGCTTCGCACCGACCACCGAGATCGTCAGCAATCCCGACATGCTCTATCTCGCGCTGGGCATCCTCGGCGCCACCGTGATGCCGCACAATCTCTACCTGCACTCCGCCATCGTGCAGACCCGCCGGCACGATGGCACCACGCAGGGCAAGCGCGAGGCGATCAGGCTGGCGACGTGGGATTCGACGCTGGCGCTGATGTTCGCCCTCACCATCAATGCCTCGATCCTCATCCTCGCCGCCTCGACCTTCCATGCCGGCGGCACCGGCGAGGTCGCTGACCTTGGCAAGGCGCACGAGCTGCTCAACCCGCTGCTCGGCAGCGCCATGGCGCCGACTTTGTTCGCCATCGCGCTTTTGTGCTGCGGCATCAATTCGACGGTGACGGCGACGATCGCGGGTCAGGCGGTGATGGAGGGCTTCCTCAACATCCGCCTCGCGCCGTGGCTGCGCCGGCTGATCACCCGCGCCATCGCCATCGTGCCGGCGGCGGCGGTGACCATCGCCTATGGCGAGCGCGGCGCCGGCTCGCTGCTGATCTTCAGCCAGGTCATCCTCAGCCTGCAATTGCCCTTTGCCATTGTGCCGCTGATCATGTTCACGGCCGACAAGCGCAAGATGGGCACCTTCGTCGCGCCGATCTGGCAGACCGTGCTCGCCGTACTTGCCGCCGCGCTGATCATCTCGCTCAACGTGAAGCTGATCTTCGATTTCATCACCGGCGCTTGACCGCCGGCGCGAGCAGCAGACCATCGTCCGTCTTGCACGCTTCATCCGCTCGGGGTCTCATTCATCCCGGGCGCGGCAGGATGAGGGGCGACCATGGACAGCGGAACCAGCTTCTTCGGCGATCTGCTCGGCACCATAGCCGAGCGCGGCCGTGCCCTGCTCGACCTCGGGCGCGAACGTCGGCCCGCCGGGGCGGTGCGCGCCGCGCATGTCGCGGAGCTGTGCGAACGGCTGCTGTCGGGCCAGGGGGAGGCGTCCGGCGTTGCACTGGCGCAGGAGATCCTCGTTGCCTATCGCGGCCTCAAGACCGGCGAGCGCGTGGCCTTCTTCGAGACGCTGGCCGTCGCCTTCGGGCCGGATTCTCTCCGTCTGGACAGGGCCATCGCCGCCCACGCGGCGTCCCCGGGCGCGCGCACGGTGGCCGAGCTGCACGCCGCCAGCGAGCCGCGCCGCCAGGAGTTGATCCGCCGCCTCAACCTCGCCCCCGGCGCCACCGGCCTGCTGGTGGCGATGCGGGCCGATCTGCTCGACAGCCTCACGCGCCGCCCCGATCTCGCCGAGGTCGACCGCGACTTTACCCATCTCCTTGCTTCCTGGTTCAATCGGGGGTTCCTCGTGCTGCGCCGGATCGACTGGTCGACGCCCGCCAACGTGCTTGAAAAGATCATCCGCTACGAGGCGGTGCACGAGATCAGCGACTGGAACGACCTGCGTGCCCGCGTCGACAGCCCGGACCGGCGCTGCTACGCCTTCTTCCACCCGGCCCTGGTCGACGAGCCGCTGATTTTCGTGGAAGTGGCGCTGACCCGTGAGGTGCCCGACGCCATCGCGCCGATCCTCGAGACGAAGCGAACCCCGCTCGATCCAAAGACGGCGAAGGTGGCGGTGTTCTACTCCATCTCGAACTGCCAGAAGGGTCTCGGCGGCGTCAGCTTCGGCAATTTCCTCATCAAGCAGGTGGTGGAGGAGATCTCCCGCGAGTTTCCCGCCCTGCGCACCTTCGTGACGCTCTCGCCCGTGCCCGGCTTCCGCGCCTGGCTCGATGGAGAACTCGCCAACTCGGCCTCCCTCGCCGTCACGGCGGAGGATCGCGCCGCTCTGGAGGCGCTGGGCCGGACGGGCGTGCCGGAGGAGGGGGCCCGCGCCGCTCTGCGCCCCGTCGTCGAGGCGCTCGCGGCCTATTACTTCCTCGTCGCCCGCAGCCCCAAGGGCAAGCCGCTCGATCCGGTGGCGCGCTTTCATCTCGGCAATGGCGCGCGGCTGGAGCGCATCAACGCCTTCGGCGACCTCTCGCCGCGCGGCATGAAGCAGGCGGCCGGGCTGATGGTGAACTACCGCTACGTGCTGGAAGACATCGAGAAGAACCACGAGGCGTTCTTCGACCGCGGCACCATCGTCGCCGCGCCGCAGGTGCGCAAGATGCTGCGCGCGGACAGCCAGCAGAAGCTGCCCGCCGTGCGGGAGGCGACCGGCTAGCGGTCGCGATCCGGTCGGGTGGGACGCCGCGCGCTTGACAGGGCGGCCGGGCTTGTGGCCGATGCCCGGTAGGTATCCCGGCTGGACGAGCGGAGCGTTTGATGCGTTTTCTTCCCCATCTGCTGAAGCGCTTCGTCCACAAGGGCCGGCTCGTCGTCATCGAGCCGAGCGGCTCGCGCGTCTATTTCGGCAGCGGCGAGGACGGCCCGGAAGTCGTCATGCGCCTCCATGACGACAAGCTCGACCGCGAGCTGTTCCTCAATCCCGAGCTGGTGGCGGCCGAGGCCTATATGGATGGCCGGCTGACCTTCGAGGACGGCTCGACCGTCTACGATTTCCTCTATCTCTTCTCGATCAACCGCCGGGGCCTCGCCTCGCACCCGGTGCAGCAGGCGCTGCGCCGCGGCTGGCGGGCGCTGAAGCGCTGGCACCAGTCCAACCCGCTCGGGCGCGCCGCAACGAACGCCCAGAGCCATTACGATCATCCGCCCGAGTTCTACGCCCTGTGGCTGGACTCGCGAATGATCTATTCCTGCGCCTATTTTCCGACTCCCGATGCCTCGCTGGAGGAGGCGCAGGAGGCCAAGCTGCGTCACATCGCGGCCAAGCTGAAGCTGGAGCCGGGCATGCGGGTCGCCGAGATCGGCTCGGGCTGGGGCGCGCTCGCCATCTATCTCGCGAAGCTCGGCGTCGAGGTCACGGCGATCAACGTCGCGACCGAGCAACTGGCGGAATCCCGGAAGCGCGCCCAGGCCGCGGGCGTCGCCGATCGCATCACCTTCTTCGAACGCGACTATCGCGAGCTCACCGGTACCTTCGACCGCGTCGTCTCCGTCGGCATGATGGAGCATGTCGGCGTCAATCATTTCGACGACTACTTCAACACCATCAAGCGGCTGCTGGCGCCCGGCGGCTTTGCGATGATCCATGCTATCGGGCGCATGTCGCCGCCCGGCACGACGGGCCCCTTCATCCGCAAGTACATCTTCCCCGGCGGCTACGTGCCGGCCATGTCGGAGGTGTTCGCTTCGCTGGAGCGCGTCGGCCTGTGGACCGGTGACTGCGAGATCCTGCGGCTGCACTATTACTGGACCATCCGCCACTGGCGGCTGAATTTCGAGGCGAAGCGGCCGGAAGTGGTGGCGATGATGGGCGAGCGCTTCGCGCGGATGTGGGAGTTCTATCTCGCCGCCGTCGAGCTCGGCTTCCTGCACGGCTCGAACATGGTCTACCAGCTTTTGCTCTCGAACGAGCGCGACGACGTGCCGGTGATCCGCGACTTCATCGTCGACGAAGAGCGCGCGCTGGCCGCGCGCTGATCGGCCCTAGCCCTTGCCCGCCTGCGCCGTTCAGGCGTTGGGGCGCGCGCCGTAGGTGGCGAGGAAGACGCGCACGGCGAGGTCGACGGTTTCCTCGATCTGCTCCTGCGTCGGCTTGGCCTTGTCGCCGAACAGCAGGCCCTTCACATGCGGGCCCTGGCACATGTTGAGAAACAGGTAGGCGGCCGCCAGATCGTCGTCGAGCTTCAGCCGTCCAAGGTCCGCCTGCTGGCGCAGCAGGTCGGCGAGGCGACGCCCGCCATGGCAGGGGCCGGCGTCGTAGAAGATCTGGCCGATGCGCGGAAATTTCTCCGCGATGCCGATCACCATGCGGATCAGGCGGATGTGGTCGGGCTGGATCATCATCGTCATGAAGGACAGGCCGATGCGCCGCAGCAGGCTCCCGACGTCCTCGATGGAGTCGTCCACCTCGAACAGGTGCTCGGCCGAGCGGGCGCGGTCATTGCGCACGAGCGCCTCGAAGAGCTCTTCCTTGCTGCTGAAATAGACGTAGATCGTCGCCTTGGACACGCCGGCCGTCTTGGCCACTTCGTCCATGCTGGCGCCGTCGAAGCCCTTGTCGAAGAAGACGCGGCGCGCGCCGTCGATGATGTCCCGGCGCTTGGCGGATTCCGCCTCGGTGCGGGGTGGGGTGCCGACGATCTCCGTATCGATGCTGCTCATGCTGTCCTCCGGACCCTGCTTAGGGCTCTCCGGCCGTCTTTGTCAAAGGTATTGACTAAACTGTTTAGTTTGATATGTAAAGACCAAATCGAACTGAACGGTTTAGTTTCCGTTGCGGAAGGTTAGATTATGGCTCGAGCCGAAGCGAAGAGGCAGGAAGGCGCCGAAACCGAGCGCCCGCGCGGCAATGAGCCGGTGCCGATCACCGTGCGCCGGTCTGGCGCGGAGGCTCCGGCGGACCCTGTGGATGCGCCGGCGCCCGCCAAGCCCCGGCGCCGCGGCTTCCTGTTCGGAGCCATCCTCGCGGTGGCTGTGGCAGGAGGCGGCTATTACGGCCTCGACTGGTGGAGGGTAGGACGCTTCCTCGTCTCCACCGACGACGCCTATGTCGGCGCCGACACGTCCGTGCTCGCCGCCAAGGTGAGCGGGCATATCGTCAGCGTCGACGTGGAGACCAACCAGCCGGTCAGGGCCGGAGACGTCATCGCCCGCATCGATGATGGCGACTACGCACTCGCCCTGCGCGCGGCCGACGGGAAGATCGCCACCCAGCAGGCGACGATCGATCGCTATGGCCAGCAGATCGAGGCGGCGCGGGCCAGCGTCGATCAGGCGAAGGCGCAGCGTGTGTCCGACGAGGCGGAGCTCGACCGCGCCCAGCGCGAGTTCGACCGCCAGTCCGAGCTGGTGAAGTCGCAATTCTCCAGCAAGGCGACTCTCGACAATGCCCGGGCCGACCGGGACAAGGCGCAGGCGGCCGTGGATGCCGCCAAGGCGGCTGTCGCTTCGGCCGAAGCCAATGTCTCGGTGCTGGAAGCCCAGCGTACCGAGGCGGCGCGCCTGCTGGAGGAATACCGCACCGCGCGCGACCAGTCGCAGCGCGATCTCGACTTCACCGTGGTGAAGGCGCCGTTCGACGGCATCGTCGGCAATCGCGCCGTGCAGGTTGGCCAGCTCGTCCAGCCGGGCACGCGGCTGGTGGCGCTGGTGCCGATCACGAGGGTCTATGTCGACGCCAACTTCAAGGAGACGCAGCTCGGCAAGCTGCGGCCCGGCCAGGCGGTGAATGTCGAGGTGGACGCCTATCCCGACGAGGAGTTCCACGGCCGCGTGACCAGCGTCGCGCCGGCGTCCGGCTCGGTGTTCAGCCTGCTGCCGCCGGAGAACGCCACCGGCAACTTCACCAAGATCGTCCAGCGCGTGCCCGTGCGAATCGAGCTCGATGAGGAAGCCCGCGACAGGGCGGAGCTGCGTCCCGGCATGTCGGTGATCGCCACCGTCGATACCCGCACCGGCGGCTGACGAAGGGCGTCCGCCATGTCCGACACCGCCACCATGGGAACCGCGCCGCGCGCCGCCTCCACCGAGGGGCGGCGCATGTTCGCCTTCCTGTGCATGGTGTTCGGCATGTTCATGGCAATCCTGGACATCCAGATCGTCTCGGCTTCGCTCGCCGAGATCCAGGCCGGCCTTGCCGCCAGTTCGGACGAGATCTCCTGGGTGCAGACCAGCTACCTCATCGCCGAGGTGGTGATGATCCCGCTTTCGGGATTCCTGTCGCGGGCGCTGTCGACGCGGTGGCTGTTCGTCGCTTCGGCGGCCGGCTTCACGCTCATGAGCTTCATGTGCGCGACGGCGACGTCGATCAACCAAATGATTGTCTACCGTGCCCTGCAGGGCTTCCTCGGCGGTGGCATGATCCCGACCGTCTTCGCGGCGGCCTATTCCATCTTCCCGCGCGAGAAGCAGCCGATCGTCGCTCCGCTCATCGGTCTCGTGGCGACGCTCGCGCCGACCATCGGCCCGACCATCGGCGGCTATCTCACGGACCTGTTCTCCTGGCACTGGCTGTTCCTGGTGAACATCGTGCCGGGCATCTTCGTCATCATCGCCACGGCAACGCTGGTCGACTTCGACGAGCCCGACCTTGCCCTGCTCGACCGTTTCGACTGGTGGGGCCTGCTGTTCATGGCAGGCTTCCTTGGCAGCCTCGAATTCGTGCTGGAGGAGGGGCCGACGAATGACTGGTTCGAGGACGAGGCGATCTCCTTCTTCGCCATTGTCGGCACCGTCTCGGCGGTCGCCTTCTTCGCGCGGGTGCTCATGGCGCGCGAGCCGGTCGTGGACCTCCGCGCTTTCGCCAACCGGAATTTCTCCGTCGGCTCGGCCTTCAGCTTCGTGGTCGGCATCGGCCTCTACGGGCTGACCTATCTCTACCCGCTCTACCTCGCCCGGGTGCGCGGCTATTCGGCACTGATGATCGGCGAGACGATGTTCGTGTCCGGTCTCGCCATGTTCCTCTGCGCCCCCATCGCCGGGCGGCTGATGGGGAAGGTCGATCCGCGCGTGATGATCGCCTTCGGCTTCGGCGCCTTCGCGCTGGGCACGTGGCAGGTCACGGGCCTCACCAAGGACTGGGATTTCTGGGAGCTGCTCTGGCCGCAGATCCTGCGCGGGGTGGGGATCATGATGGCCATGATCCCGATCAACAACATCTCGCTCGGCACGCTGCCGCCGGCCCAGCTCAAGAACGCCTCCGGCCTGTTCAACCTCATGCGCAATCTCGGCGGCGCGGTCGGTCTCGCGTTGATCAACACGGTGCTGAACGACCGCTGGGACCTCCATCTGGCGCGCCTGCACGAGAACGTGCAGTGGGCGAGCGCGGTCGCGGTCGAACGGCTCGACGCGATGACGCGCTCGCTTTCGATGCTCGGCTCCGATGCCGACGCGGCGGCGCTGAAGAAGATGGCGGGGCAGGTGCGCATCCAGGCCGAGGTGATGGCCTTCTCCGACGTCTTTCTGGTGCTGACTGTTCTCTTCGTGGCGCTGCTCTTCGCCTCGCCCTTGCTGCGCCGCCCGGTCAACAAGGGTGCCGGCGGCGGGCACTGAGCCCGCGGCGGGGAGTGGGGCACGGTCCTCGCCGATCGTCATGCTTGCCGTCGGGCCGTCGGTCGGCTAAACAGCGGAAAGTTAGAGCAACCTCGCGAGAGCCGAGCCGTGACGCCTGCGTCCGTCCGCCGCTATTCCGCGAACCCGGCCGCCCTGCGGATTCCCGGGAAGGCTCTCCTTGCGTCCGGTCTCCTTCTTCTTAGCCGCCCCTGAGGGCCGGCCGGGCTTCAAGCCTGGGCGCTCAGGGGACGACGCCTCCACCATCCGCCGAATAGCCAGATTTGCGCCGGACGATGCCCCTTTGCGGCACCTGGCGCCCGGAGACCAGAAGGAAGCCTGAGCATGTCCACCGACAAGAACCGCGTCGTCATCTTCGACACCACCCTGCGCGATGGCGAGCAGTGCCCCGGCGCGTCGATGACGCTGGAAGAGAAGCTGGAAGTCGCCGAGTTGCTCGACACCATGGGCGTCGACATCATCGAGGCCGGCTTCCCCATCGCCTCCAATGGCGATTTCGAGTCGGTCGCCGAAATCTCCCGCCGCACCAAGAACGCGGTGATCGCCGGCCTGTCGCGTGCCGCCTTCGCCGATATTGATCGCTGTGCCGAGGCGGTGCGCCATGCCCGCCGGCCGCGCATCCATACCTTCATCTCCACCTCGCCCGTGCATATGAAGTACAAGCTCCAGAAGTCGCCGGAGACGGTGCTGGAGATGGTGGCGGCGTCCGTCGCCCGTGCGCGTGGGCATGTCGACAATGTCGAGTGGTCGGCCGAGGACGCCACCCGTACCGAGATCGACTTCCTGTGCCGCTGCGTCGAGGCGGCGATCAAGGCGGGCGCTACGACCATCAACCTGCCCGATACGGTCGGTTATACCACGCCGTCGGAATATGAGGCGATGTTCCGCACCGTGCGCGAGCGCGTGCCGGATGCCGACAAGGCGGTGTTCTCCACCCATTGCCACAATGATCTCGGTATGGCGGTGGCGAACTCGCTGGCGGGCGTCGCCGGCGGTGCCCGGCAGATCGAGTGCACCATCAACGGCATTGGCGAGCGGGCCGGCAACGCGGCGCTGGAAGAGATCGTCATGGCGATCAACGTCCGTCGCGACGTGCTGCCCTACGAGACCGGCATCGACGCCACCATGCTGACCCGCGCCTCCAAGCTGGTCTCGGCGGTCACGAGCTTCCCGGTGCAGTACAATAAGGCCATCGTCGGCCGGAACGCCTTCGCCCATGAGAGCGGCATCCATCAGGACGGCATGCTCAAGAACAACACCACCTACGAGATCATGACCCCCGACAGCGTCGGCGTCTCCAAGACCTCGCTGGTGATGGGCAAGCATTCCGGCCGCGCCGCTTTCCGCGACAAGCTGAAGGCGCTGGGCTACGAGTTGGGCGAGAACGCCCTGAACGACGCCTTCTCGCGCTTCAAGGACCTCGCCGACCGCAAGAAGGTGGTCTACGACGAGGATATCGAGGCGCTGGTCGATCAGGAGATCGCCGCCGCGCATGATCGCATGAAGCTGGTTTCGCTCAGCGTGATCGCCGGCAGCCACGGCCCCCAGCGCGCGACCATGAAGATGAAGGTCGACGGCCATCTCGTCACCGAGGAGTGCGAAGGCAATGGCCCGGTGGATGCGGTGTTCAATTGCATCCAGGCCATCGTGCCGCACACGGCCAAGCTGGCGCTCTACCAGGTGCACGCCGTGACCGAGGGCACGGATGCGCAGGCGGAAGTGTCGGTGCGTCTGGAAGACGGCGACAAGGCGGTGACCGGGCGCGGTTCCGACCCGGACACGCTGGTCGCCTCGGCGCAGGCCTACATCATCGCGCTCAACAAGCTGCAGACCAAGCGCAACAGCATGAACGCCCAGGCCCAGCCGGCGGCGGAATAGCCGCCGCGCATATGGCGGAAATGAAGAACCCCGGCCTGTGAGGGCCGGGGTTCTTTCTTTGTGGGATCATTGCATGCCCGGCTGCATCCACCGCGGGTCACGCGGATCGCCCGGCCGGCCCTGAGGATTGCCCTGCGGCCGCTGCTGGGGAGGCCGTTGCTGCTGCGCGCGCTGCTGTTGCTGGGCGGCGCGTTGCTGCATCAGTATCTGCTGTTGCTGGGCGCGCTGCTGTTGGGCTTGTTGGCGCATCTGCTGCTGCTGAACGGCCCGTTCCTGCTGGACATTGCGCTGCTGCTGCATTTGCTGCTGGCGGGCACGCTGCTGTTCCACGGCACGCTGCTGCTGGGCCTGCTGGCGCATCTGCTGCTGCTGAACGGCCCGTTCCTGCTGGACATTGCGTTGCTGCTGCATCTGCTGCTGACGGGCACGCTGCTGTTCCACGGCGCGCTGCTGCTGGGCCTGCTGGCGCATCTGCTGCTGCTGAATGGCGCGCTCCTGCTGGACATTGCGTTGCTGCTGCATCTGCTGCTGGCGGGCACGCTCCTGCTCCGCCGCGCGCTGCTGCTGAAGCTGCTGCTGGCGCACACGCTCCTGCTGGCCCTGCTGCTGGCGCAGTTGCTGCTGCTGCGCGCGCTGACGCTCAAGCTGTTGCTGGTTGGCGCGCATGTCGTCGGGACGCTGGCCCGGCCGCACGCCCGGCATGCCGGGCTGTCCGCCGGGGCGGGTGTTCACCCGCTCGGCCCGTGCGCGCTGCTCGGCGCGGACGCGCTCGAACTGCTGCCGGCGCTGTTCCACCGCCTGCCGGCGCTGCTGTTCCAGCAGGTCGTTCCGTGTCGCCGCCTGCTGCCGCAGATCGCGGAGCTGGTCGGCGCGTTCGCGCTCGATCTGCTCGACCTGCTGGCGGAAGCGGTTGGGATCGCGGAAGCGCTCCTGGCGCAGTTCCCGCCGGCGGTTCGCGTCGATCGCGCCCAGCAGCGCCGCCGAGGGCGCGAACACGCCCGGCAGGTTCTGGTCGTCGCGCACATATTGATGGATCAGCGCGCGGCGGTCGGGGGCGATGTCGCGGTCGAAGCGCGGCGGCGGGACGAAGCGGTCGCCGAAGGCGAGCCGGGGGGCATAGATGCCGAGCCGCTCGTCGCGGTCGTCGTAGAAGATGTCGTCGTAGCGATCGACATAGACGACCTCGCGCGTATAGAGGCGATCACGGATCGGTGCGTCATAGACGTCGAGCCCGAAGCCGCGGTTGACGTAGTAGCCGTCGTCCCAGCGCGGTTCGTAATAGTCCGGCGCATCCTGCAGATAGACGCTGATCTGTGGGATGGGCGCCACATAGACCGCAAGGTCCTGCTCGGCCATGTAGCGGTCCTCTACGAAGACCCAGCTCTCGGCCACGGGCGGTGCGTAATAGGCGGGGCGCCCGACCGCGTAGCCCGGGCGGTCCGGCCCGACCGGCGCCCAGCCGGTGCGCCCGCCGCCGCGGCGCCAGGTCACCCAGGCCGGCGCCCAGGTGTCGCCCGGCACCCAGAACCAGCCATAGCCGGGGTCGTAGCCCCAGCGTCCGTAATGGTAGGCGGCCCAGCCGAAGGGCTCATAGGATTCCCAGTACCAGCCGTACTGGTCCGTCCAGATCCACCGGCCTTCCTGATAGGGGCGCCAGCCCGGGCCGACATTGGCGGGGATGAAGACGTACTGGTAATCGGGATGTTCCACCCACGAGCCATAGGCGCCGAGCTGGTCGTAGAACACGTTCACGTCCATAGGCGCGCGGTCGAGCGGTGGCCCGGCCTGGGCGAGCCGCAGCGGTTCGCTCTGGGCGGCTGCCGGGAGAACGGCACCGGTGGCGGTGGCCAGAAGACCTGCGACGAGACCGGTGGCGAGTAGCGGACGCGCGAGACGGAACATGCAAACCTCATGCGCTGAACCGGGAAGATGCGTGTCGAACGCCCTCCCAGCGGAATGGTTTCAAATATACGTGTGACAGATTGAAAATTAACCGGGCATGAACGGTCGGTTGTCGATCGTGGCAAAACTATGTTTTGCTATTTTGTCGAAGCTGTTCTTTCTTGTTGTGGCGCGTTTTGTAAGTCAATCGCCGTCACAATTTTTCCTCAATGCCAACTTCTGCAAGCAAATCATGCCGCAGCGCGGCAAACGCTTCGCAACTGGCGGTGGCCAATAGGGCGCCGTCGAGTTCGGTCGCGGGGCGCAGGAAGCGCACACTGTTGGTCAGGAACACCGCATCCGCGCCTTTCAGGTCGCCGGGCGCCAGCCCGCGTTCCTCGACCGCCAGCCCGAGTTCCGGCGCGATCTCCATCACTCGCGCCCGCATGATGCCCGGCAGGCACCCCTCCGACAGCGGCGGCGTGCGCAGCGTCCCACCCGTCAGCGCGAAGACATTGGCGATGGTCGTGCAGGCGACGCGGCCCTGCGTGTTCAGGATCAGCGCATCGTCCACCCCGGCCGCCGCCGCCTCCCGCGCCGCGAGGATGTGGTCGAGATAGCCGAGCGTCTTCAGGTTGGCGGTGGGTGAGAATTCGTTGCGCCGCCCCGTCGCGGTGACGAGCCGGGCCGGCTGGCCGAGCAGCGCCGGGCTCCAGGGGGAGGTGGTGACGACGAGGGTCGGCTCGCCCGTGCTCGCCGGCCAGAGGCCGCGCGCGGCGCTCCCGCGCGTCACCGTGGTGCGCACGATGGCCGGCTCGGGCGTTACGGCATCGTCGATGGCGGCCTCGACACGGGCGCGCAGAGCCGCGATGCCGAGGCTGTGCGCGGCGGCCAGCAGCCGGCCGACATGGCGCTCCCGCTCCAGGACGATGCCGTTCAGCGCCACGGCGGTGTCGAACACGCCGTCGCCGAGCGTGAAACCGCGATCCTCGACGCTGATCGTCGCGGTCACGCGGCGCGCTCCCGGGTTCGCGCCAGCTTCAGGAAATTCGCCAGCAGGTCGTAGCCATGGCCGGTGAGTACGGATTCCGGGTGGAACTGCACGCCGTAGGTCGGGTGGGTGCGATGGGCGAGGCCCATGATCTCGCCGTCCTCGCTCCAGGCGGTGGCGATCAACGGCGTGCCTTCGTCCAGCTCGACCGCCAGCGAATGGTAGCGGCCGGCGGGGAACGGGGAGGGCAGTCCCTCGAAAACGTCCGTCCCGGCATGGCGCACCTGCGAGGCGCGCCCGTGCATCGGCTCCTTCGCCCGTACCACCCGGCCGCCGAAGGCCTGGCCGATGCACTGGTGCCCAAGACAGATCCCGAGGATCGGCAGCCGGCCCGACAGCGCCCGCACGGTATCGAGCGAGACGCCCGCCTCGTTGGGCGAGCAGGGCCCGGGGGAGATCACCAGCGCTTGGGGCCTCAGGCGTTCGATGGCCGCGATATCCAGTGCGTCGTTGCGCCGGACCTCCACCTCTTCGCCGAGTTCGGTGAGGTAGCGTGCGACGTTGAAGACGAAGCTGTCGTAATTGTCGATCAGCAGGATCATGGTGCGGCCTCCGGCTGGAAAGCGCGGAACAGGCGTTCGGCCTTGGTCAGGCTCTCCGCATGCTCGGCGGCCGGGTCGGAGAGGGTCGTGATGCCGCCGCCGACGCCGAAGCTGGCGGTGAAACCCTTCCGGCCCTTCTCCACCGTCACGGTGCGGATGGCGATGTTGAAGTCCATCGTGCCGTCGAAGCCGATATAGCCGATGGAGCCGCAATAGACGCCGCGCGGCTGCTGCTCCAGCTCGTGGATGATCTCCATGGCGCGGATCTTCGGCGCACCGGTGATCGAGCCGCCGGGGAACGACGCCGCCATCAGGTCGAGCCCGTCGTGCCCTTCTTTCAGCGTCCCGGTGACGACCGAGACGAGGTGGTGGACGTTGGCATAGGTCTCCAGCCCGCACAGGCGCGGAACCTTCACCGTGCCCGGCCGGCACACGCGCGAGAGATCGTTGCGCAGCAGGTCGACGATCATCACGTTTTCGGCGCGGTCCTTCTCGCTGGCGGTCAGCTCGCGGCCGCGGAAGGCGTCCAGCGTCGGCTCCACCGAGCGCGGCACCGTGCCCTTGATCGGGCGCGTCTCCACCTCGCCGTCCACGAGCTTCACGAAGCGCTCGGGGGAGGAGGAGGCGATGATGCGGTCTTCATTGGCGATCAGCGCCGCGAAGGTGGCGGGGTTGGCGCGGCGCAACTGGTCGTAGAGCGCCAGCGGATCGATCGCCTCGCCGATTCCGGCCTCGAAGCGCTGGGTGAAGTTCGCCTGGAAGATGTCGCCGGCGCGTATGTAGGCGATCACCTGCGCCACGGCCGCCTTGTAGCGCTCGGCATCGAAATTGGAGCGCCAGTCGCCGGCAATGATCGCGGCGCCGAGCGGGACTTCCGGCGCCGCGAGGCGTTCCGCCGCCTCGGCGAGGCGCTCGCGGGCGCGGCGGGCGCGCCGGGCCGGCTCGGTTTCTGGCCAGCCGGTCGAGACGATGAAGGCGCGCTCCGCCACCACGTCGAAGGCGACGACGAGATCGTAGAAGCCGAGGTCGATCTCCGGGCCTTCGCCCGGTTCCGGCGCGGTCGTTGGGAAACGGTCGAACAGCCGCCCCGCCTCATAGGCGATGTAGCCTGCCGCGCCGGCCTGGAAGCCGGCTTCACCCGGAAGGCGGGGCTGGGCATAGGCGTGCAGCCGTGCCCTCAGCGCCTCGACTGGCGTCCCCGCCTCCCGCACGCCGTCCCATCGCGGCACGCCGGCCTCGACGCAGAAGCGGCCGAAGGGCTCCGCCATGACGTAGGACCACCGGCCCAGCAGCGGATGGCGCATCGCGCTGTCGAGGAAGGTCAGGCCCGGAACGGGCGCACCGTCCCGCCGGGCAAGACGGCGCGCCGCCCGCCAGGGGTCCTGCCAGGCGATCTCGACGACGAGGGGAGGCGGCTCCTGAATCATGCACGGAATATGGAACGTGCCGGCCCCGCTTCCTAGGGCCCGGCCCCGGAAGCCGCGAGACGATGCGCCCGGCGGGTGAAATGAGGCCGGAACCCGCGTTTCTAGGCCAAAGAGCCACTTGACGGTCAGTCATGCCGATGGTGGCCTAGGCGGCATAAACAAAGGCGTGGCCCGAAAAGGCGACGCCCATGGCCTGAAACGCGGTCAAGAAGTCTCGGGAGGGACGCATGAAAAACTTCAAGGGGGCAGCTGCCGCCGTCGCGGCGCTGGCGCTCGCGGTACTGCCTTTCTCTGCGGCCAAGGCGCAGGATTTCCCCAATCGTCCGGTCACCATGGTCGTGCCCTTCTCGGCCGGCGGCCCCACCGACACGGTGGCGCGCCTCGTCGCCGAATCCATGTCGCGCACGCTCGGCCAGCAGGTGGTGGTGGAGAATGTCGGCGGCGCGGGCGGCACCCGCGGCGCCGGCCAGGTCGCGAAGGCCGCCCCGGACGGCTACACCGTGCTGCTGCACCATATCGGCCAGGCGACCGCCGCCACCCTCTATCGCAAGCTGCCCTACAATGTGCTGACCGACTTCGAGGAGGTCGGCCTCGTCACCGACGTGCCGATGACGATGATCGCCAAGCCCGACCTCGCCCCGAAGGACGCCGCCGAGCTGATCGCTTTCGTGAAGCAGAACAAGGACGGGGTGATCTACGGCAATGCCGGCGTCGGCTCCGCCTCGCATCTGTGCGGCATGCTGTTCATGTCGGCGCTTGGCGCCCAGATGACCACCGTGCCCTATCAGGGCACCGGCCCGGCGATGAACGACCTCGTCGGCGGCCAGATCGACCTGATGTGCGACCAGACCACCAACACCACCGGCCAGATCAAGGCCGGCAAGGTGAAGGCCTATGCCGTCACCACCAAGCAGCGCGTCAAGTCGCTGTCCGACCTGCCGACCTTCCAGGAGGTCGGCCTTCCCGGCTTCGAGGTTGCGGTCTGGCACGGCATGTACGCGCCCAAGGGCACGCCGCCGGAAGTCGTCACCAAGCTCAACGACGCCCTCAAGACCGCCCTGCAGGATCCGAAGGTCATCGCGCGCTTCGCCGACCTCGGTACCGAGCCGGTGGCCCTCGAACGCGCCACGCCGGAAGTGCACAAGCAGTTCCTGCAGGCCGAGGTGGCCAAGTGGAAGCCGGTGATCGAGCAGGCCGGCGTCTTCGCCGACTGACGTTCCATCCATAAGACAGCCCCGCCCGTCACGCCGGCTCGCCGCCGGCCGGCGGGCGGGGTCCTGCATTCAACATCCCGGGAAAATGGCATGACGCGCTTCGTCAAAAGTCCGAAGGAGGTCGCCAGCGGTCTTCTGCTCATCGCGCTGGCGGCGTTCTTCGCCTGGCAGGCCATGGAACTGCCGATGGGCCGCGCCATCCGCATGGGGCCCGGCTATTTCCCGATGATCCTCGCGGGCCTGCTCGCCTTTCTCGGCCTGGTCGTCCTTCTCTCCGGCCTGACCGTTCCCGCCGACCCGGACGACAATGGAATCCGCTTCCGCAACTGGCCGTGGCAGGCGCTGGCGCTGGTGACGCTCGCCGTCGTGATCTTCGGCCTCGGCATCCGCCCGCTCGGCCTCGGGCCGTCCATGGGGCTGGCGGTGTTCATCTCGGCGCTGGCCAGCCAGCGTTTCCACATCGTCACCGGGCTGATCTCGGCGGCCGTCATGGTCGCCTTCTCCTGGGCGGTGTTCATCAAGGGCCTCGGCCTTCCCCTTCCCATGCTCGGCCCCTGGCTCGGCGGCTACTGATCGGGAGCCGGACCGTTGGAAATCTTCGATAACCTCGCCCTCGGCTTCTCCGTCGCCGTCACCTTCCAGAACATCTTCTACTGCTTCATCGGCGTGCTTCTGGGCACTCTCATCGGCGTGCTGCCCGGCCTCGGCCCGGTGCCGACCATCGCCATGCTGCTGCCGATCACCTTCGGCCTGCCGCCGGTCTCGGCGCTGATCATGCTCTCCGGCATCTACTACGGCGCGCAGTATGGCGGCTCGACCACGGCGATCCTGATCAACCTGCCGGGCGAGAGTTCGTCCGTCGTCACCGCCATCGACGGCTACCAGATGGCGCGCCGCGGCCGGGCCGGGGCGGCGCTCGCCACGGCGGCGCTGGGCTCGTTCTTCGCCGGTTCGGTGGCCACCTTCCTGCTCGCCGTCTTCGCCCCGCCGCTCGCGGACCTCGCGCTGAAGTTCGGCCCGCCGGAATATTTCGCGCTGATGGTGCTGGGTCTCGTGGCCTCGGTGGCGCTGGCCTCGGGATCGGTCATCAAGGCGCTGGCGATGGTGGTGCTGGGCATCCTGCTCGGCCTGTCCGGGCAGGACGTCTACACCGGCACGCCGCGCTTCACCTTCGACATGCTGGAGCTGGCCGACGGCATCGAGTTCGTGGCGCTGGCCATGGGCGTGTTCGGCATCGGCGAGATCGTGCGCAATCTGGAGGACGAGCACACCCGCACCGTCATGGTGCAGAAGGTGAAGGGCTTGCTGCTCTCGCGCGAGGACATCAAGCGAATCATCGGGCCGATCCTGCGGGGCACCTTCCTCGGCTCGTTTCTCGGCATCCTTCCGGGCGGCGGCGCGATCCTGTCCTCCTTCGCCGCCTATTCGATCGAGAAGAAGATCTCCCGCCATCCCGAGGAATTCGGCAAGGGCGCGATCGAGGCGGTGGCAGCGCCGGAAAGCGCCAACAACGCCGGCGCGCAGACCTCCTTCATCCCGATGCTCACCCTCGGCATCCCGTCCAACCCGGTGATGGCGCTGATGATCGGCGCGCTCATCATCCAGGGCATCGTGCCCGGCCCGAACGTGGTGAACGAGCAGCCGAATCTCTTCTGGGGCATCATCGCCTCGATGTGGATCGGCAATCTGATGCTGGTGGTGCTCAACCTGCCGCTGATCGGCATGTGGGTGCGGCTGCTCACCGTGCCCTACCACATCCTCTTCCCGCTCATCGTCGGCTTCTGCTGCATCGGCGTCTACAGCGTGAACAACAACGCCATCGACGTCTTCGCCATGGCCCTGTTCGGGGTGGTCGGCTACGTGCTGGTGAAGCTCGACTGCGAGCCGGCGCCGCTGCTGCTCGGCTTCATCATCGGGCCGATGCTGGAGGAATATCTGCGCCGCGCCATGCTGATCTCGCGCGGCGACCCGCTGGTGTTCGTCACCCGGCCGATCTCCGCGACGATGCTGGCCCTGGCGGCGATCGCGCTGATCGTCGTGCTGCTGCCCTCCGTGCGCAGGAAGCGCGAGGAGGCTTTCAAAGAATGAGGATGACGGGCCTGTCGGCTATGGACAGGCCCGAATCCCTTTGCTACATGACGCCCCGCTCGCGACGGTTTCGCCCCGCGAGCTCCGGTCTGGGCGCATAGCTCAGTTGGTAGAGCAGCTGACTCTTAATCAGCGGGTCCTAGGTTCGAGCCCTAGTGCGCCCACCATACTTTCCAGTGTGGAACCTCCAGACCGGCTCCTCCGAGAAATCGGGGCAACTGCTTCACGACACCGCAGCTTGATTGGTCAGCGCCCCGGCGCGCACCTATCATCGAATCGCGGCGCCCCGCCATGGAGGATTCCGCCATCATCGACCGCACCTCCCTCATCTGCGCCCATTGCCCGCGCTGCGGGCGCCGCTCGGCGCTCGGTCATGCGGATGCGGGCATGCTCACCGCGCAGACGCCCGGCGAACCCGCGCCGCGGCTGCGCTGCGACATGTGCGGCGGCCGGCGGGTGAAGCTGTTCAATGCGCGCGGTCCGATGGAAATGCTCGCCTTTCTCTCCGGCCGCCTGTAGGCCGCAACCGCCGCCTGCCGAACAAAATGCCGTCTGGCGCGTTGAATCGCGGGACGCAGCAACAGCGAAAGGCGCAGCGATGGCTAAGAACGGCAACGGAATCGACGGCAGCCCCGGCGAAGAACCGGCATCGACCGAGCGCGCATCCGCTCCAAGGACGGCCGCCGGCCCCTCCCGGAACCCGGTGAAGCGGATGGGGCGGGTCGTCTCGCGTCCGGCGCGCGCGAGTGGTGGCGCGGCGGTGCGGGCTTCTCTCGGCTCCGCTCTCGTCGACGAGGGCCTTGTTCGACTCGAGCGCAAATATTCCTTCCGCGCGCTCGTCACTGTCGGCATGCTGGGCTTCGTCCTCGGCCGGCTCTGCGCCCGCTGACGTTCCGGTCCGGGCGGCGTCGCGACGAATCCCGGTCTCCCCGACCGTCCCCATGGCCGCTTCTGGAACCGCCTCATGCCGACTCTGACCGTCCGCCACGTCACTCAGTACAACTATGCCAATCCCGTCGTCTTCCAGCCCCACCGGCTGATGCTGCGCCCGCGCGACAGCCATGATCTGCGGCTGGTCAGCGCCGAGCTCTCGCTCTGGCCGCACGGCAATGTGCGCTGGCTGCACGATGTGTTCGGCAATTCCGTCACCGTGGTGGATTTCGTCGAGCCGTCGAACGAGCTGAAGATCGAGAGCGTGCTGACCCTCGAACGCTACGGCCTCGGCGGGCTCAATTTCGAACTCGAGGAGAGCGCCAAGGAATATCCGTTCGTCTATTCCTCCGACGACAGGATCGATCTGGGCCGCATGCTGGACTGCCACTATCCCGATGCGAACGGCGAGCTGGAAGCGTGGGCCAAGGGCTTCGTGGCCTCGCGGCCGACCGACACGATGGCGCTGCTGACGGACCTCAACAACGGCATTCATCGCGGCTTCGCCTACAATCTTCGGCACGAGGAGGGGACGCAGGCTCCGCTGGAGACGCTGAAGCTCGGCACCGGCTCCTGCCGCGACTTCGCCCTGCTGCTGATCGAGGCGGCGCGTGCGCTCGGCTTCGGAGCCCGCTTCGTCACCGGCTATCTCTACGACCCGGCACTGGACGGCGATGCTCAGTCCGTCGTCGGCGCCGGCGCCACCCATGCCTGGGCCGATATCTATCTGCCGGGTGCCGGCTGGATCGAGTTCGACCCGACCAACGGCACCATCGCGGCCGACAATCTCATCCGTGTGGCGGTGACGCGCGATCCGAGCCAGGCGGTGCCGGTCGCCGGCGGCTTCACCGGCAATGTCGGCGATTATCTCGGCATGACCGTGGAAGTATCGGTGCGTGCCGTCGCGCCCGCGCCGCTGGCGGCCTAGCGGTGCCCGATCTAGCATCTTTCCGCCGGGCTTCAGGGGGAAGGGTGCGATGTCGATCGGTTTCGAGACGTGGGCGTGGCTTGGCCTGCTCGCCTACACGCTGCACATCATGGAAGAGTTCTCCTTCGACTGGCGCGACTGGGCGCGCGCCGTCATCGGCCTTCCGGTCGAATGGGCTGATTTCTACGTCACCAACGCGGCGGTGATCGTGCTCGGCTTCGCGCAGGCCGAGATGGCACGGCTGCTCCCCATCGCGCCGCTGGTCTTCGCCGCGCTGATGCTGATCAACGCGACCTTCTTCCACGCGCTGCCGATGATCTTCACGCGCGGACGCTTCTCGCCCGGCACCTTCACCGCCGTCGTGCTGTTCTACCCGGTGGCGATCGGCACCTATTGCGCCGCCGCCGCCGAGGGGCTGCTCACCACTGGCATGCTGCTCGGCTCCCTCGTCGGCGGCGCGCTGTTGATGGCCTATCCGGTCGCGATGCTGCGCCTCAGGGGGCGGCCGTATTTCCGGCAGGCCCCCTGAGGTCGGTACCGGTCAGGCGCCGACGCTCTCCAGCGTCGGGTAGTCGGTGTAGCCCTTGGCGCCGCCACCATAGAGGTGGTCGCGGTCGAGCTCGTTGAAGGCGACGCCCCGGCGCAGGCGCTCCACCGCGTCCGGCGAGGAGATGAACGCCTTGCCGAAGGCGACGAGGTCCGCCTTGCCGCTGGCGACCACCTGCTCGGCCATCGCCTTGTCGTAGCCGTTATTGACCATCCAGGTGCCGCTGAAGCGCTTGCGCAGCGCCTCGAAGTCGAAGTCCGGGGCGATGTCGCGCGGACCGCCCGTGGCACCCTCGATCATGTGGACATAGACCGGGTGCAGGCTCTCCACCACGTCCAGAACATGGTTGAACAGCGGCTGCGGATCGCTGTCCGCCAGGTCGTTGGCGGGCGTGACCGGCGACAGCCGGATTCCGGTGCGCTTGGCCCCGATCTCGCCGACGGTGGCCCCCAGCACCTCCTTCAGGAAGCGCGTGCGGTTCTCGATCGAGCCGCCATAGGCGTCGGTGCGCTTGTTGGCGCCGTCGCGCAGGAACTGGTCGACGAGGTAGCCGTTGGCGCCGTGGATCTCCACGCCATCGAAGCCGGCGCGGACCGCGTTCGCCGCCGCCTTGCGGAAGTCGTCGACGATGCCGGGGATTTCCTCCAGCGTCAGCGCGCGGGGCTCGTCGACATCGGCGAAGCCGTTATTGACGTAGGTCTTGGTGTTGGCCCGCACCGCCGAGGGAGCGAGGGGCGCCGCGCCGCCGGGCTGCAGCGAGCGGTGCGACACGCGGCCGACATGCCAGAGCTGCACGAAGATATGCCCACCCTTGGCGTGGACGGCGTCGGTGACGCGCTTCCAGCCCTCGACCTGCGCCTCGGTGAAGAGGCCCGGCGTATCCTGGTAGCCCTGGGCGGTGGCGGAGATCTGCGTCGCCTCGGTGATGATCAGGCCGGCGGAGGCGCGCTGGCCGTAATAGTCGACGGCGAGCGGGGAGGGGACGAGGCCGGCGCTCGCGCGGTTGCGGGTCAGCGGCGCCATGACGATGCGGTTCGACAGCGTGACGTCGCCGAGGCGGTAGCTGTCGAACAGGGACGGCGTGGTGGTCATTGGAATGTCCTGTCCATGAAAGGAGGGATGTCTTCGTTGGTCACTTAAGCATTGCCCCTGCGGTATTGAGAGATGCGGGCGTGGCGTGGCAGCCCTGCAACAGCTGCATGAATATTCATTTGCTTACATATGAAAAAGATACATCCCGTCGCCCTGCGCGCCGGCGGCGGCAGGCCCGGCGCTAGGAAGCGCGTACCTCATTCGCTAGAAGGGGAGGCCGGCAAACGGGGCCTTCCGCATGATCGACATCGCGACGCGCGTCTACAATCACACTTGGAAGATCGACCCGATCGTGCGCTCCGTGCTGGACACGGACTTCTACAAACTCCTGATGGCGCAGACGATCTATCGCCGGCATTTCCATACCCGCGTGACCTTCGGCATCATCAACCGCACCCAGAGCGTGCGCATCGCCGATTTCGTCGACGAGGGGGAACTGCGCGAGCAGCTCGACCATGTGCGTACGCTCTCGCTCACGCGCGGCGAGTCCACCTGGCTGCGCGGCAACATGTTCTATGGCAAGCGCCAGATGTTCTCGCCGGACTTCATCGCCTGGTTCGAGAATTTCCGCTTCCCCGCCTACCACCTCGAAAAGCGCGAGGGTCAGTACGAGCTGACCTTCGAGGGGCCGTGGATCGAGACCACCATGTGGGAGATCCCGGCGCTCGCCATCATCAACGAGCTGCGCTCGCGCGCGGTGCTGCGCTCCATGGGGCGCTTCGAGCTTCAGGTTCTCTATGCTCGTGCCATGACGCGGGTGTGGGAGAAGGTGGAGCGGCTCAAGGCGCTGGGCGGCGCCAGCGTCGCCGATTTCGGCACCCGCCGCCGGCATGGTTTCCTCTGGCAGGACTGGTGCGTGCAGGCGGTGATGGAAGGGCTGGGCGAGCGTTTCCTCGGCACCTCCAACTGCCTCATCGCGATGCGCCGGGAGGTGGAGGCCACCGGCACCAACGCCCATGAGCTGCCCATGGTCTACGCGGCGCTGGCCGATACGGACGCGGAGCTGGCGGAATCTCCCTATCAGGTGCTCGCCGACTGGCAGAAGGACTATGAGGGCAATCTGCTCGTGCTTCTGCCCGACACCTTCGGCACCACCAGCTTCCTCGATCGCGCGCCGGACTGGGTGGCCGGCTGGACCGGCATCCGCATCGACAGCAAGGACCCGATCGAAGGCGGCGAGGAGGCTATCCGCTGGTGGCGCTCGCGCGGGCAGGACCCCACGCAGAAGCTCGCCATCTTCTCCGACGCGCTGGACGTGGAGGCCATCGAGCGCATCTACCGCCACTTCCGCGGCCGCATGCGGATGGGCTTCGGCTGGGGAACGCTGCTTACCAACGATTTCCGCGGCTTCGCGTGGGAAGGCCGACTCGATCCCATCTCCATCGTCTGCAAGGTCATCTCGGCGGACGGGCGGCCGACGGTGAAACTCTCCGATAACCCCACCAAGGCGATGGGACCGCCCGAGGAAATCGCTCGTTATCGAAGAATTTTTGATACTGCCGAGCAGCCGGCGCGGCCCGTCCTCGTCTGACGTTCGGCGGGGTTTGGGGCCAAGTCCTTGTAGGTACTCCGTTAAATCGGCACAACCTGTCGCACCCCGTGGCCAAGAGTTGCCGCAATCCTTGTTCATAAGGATTCTTCCGGCCTGTGACTTTCTTGCATCAAGTGGCTAAGTGTCGGTAGTGTGTCGCCCGTCGCATTCGAAGACGGGTTACGGAACTCGGCCGCACGTTCCTTTCGGGGGATGGTGGCCCGAACGGACTGGAAGCAACGCATGCGAAGTGTTGAGCACCGCGCCAACGTCCCGGCCGCCAGTATCTCCGGATGCTGCCGGTGTACGTCCCGAGCCGATGCCGACGCTTTCCCGGTGACTCTCTCGCCGGTTCGTTGTTTCCGTCCCGTAGCCTAGAGTCTCCCGCGCCATGTCATCGTCATCGCAAGAGCCGCGCGGAACCGGGCTCTCCTCATCGCTCGTCAGCGACTTCCGGGCGATCCTCAACTCCCTTGAGCAGGAGAAGGCGGCGCGTGACGACGCTGCGCCGCTGCCTTCCGTGCGTCCGGCCGTCTCGGGCCCGAGGCCCATCCCGGCGGTAGTGGCGGCGACGCCGAGCCCGGCGGCTGACGCGCCGGCCGCGCCGGCCGGTTCCCCGGTGGCATCCGTCTCTTCGGCTTCCGCGCGCTCGGCTCCCGGCGCCCCGCTGCGGCCCGCCGGTGAAACGCCGGCTCCGCGTTCCTATGAGGAAGTGCGCGAGCGGCTGGCCTCCCTGGGCGACGTCAGCGACATGCTCGCCAAGCGCGCGCCGGCGACGCCGGCGTCGAAATCCGACGGTGCGGCCTCGGCGGATGCCGGCAAGCCGCGTCGGCGGGGCTTCGGCACTTCGGCCCGTGCCACCGGTGAGCCCGAGCCGAAACGCAAGCGCAGTGCCTCCACCGACGTTATTACCTGGCAGCGCCTGGGCGTGCTGGCCGTCTTCATGGCGGTGGTCGGCGGTGGTGCGGTGGTGTTGCAATCGCTCGCCGCCCGCGAGGAGGCGAGCGTCGCGCCGGAAGTGATCGGCAACGCCGCTATCGCCAGCGTCGCGCCATCGACCGCCATGCCCGTCGCCGTCGCCGCTGTTCCGTCTCCCGAACCGGCCCACGCGGCCGCGACGCCCGAGGCGGGTGCCGATCGGCCGGCCGATGTCGCGCCGACCTCGGTCGCCGATGCGCTGCCCCCGGTGCTGCGCGATACCGCGCCGCCCTTCGATGCCACCGCCACGCCTCCGCTGGCCGGGGTGACCGCCTTTGCGGCGCCGGTCGCGGCCTCAGGCTTCCAGGCTGCCGATCCCGCGCCCGCCGATGCAGCTCCTGCCCAGGCGGTCGCGATGCCGAAGGAGGCGCCGCTGCCGCCTCGCGCCCCGGCGCGTCCGGTGCTCGCCTCGACCGAGCCCGAGCCGGCTGCGGCGGACACGGAAGAAGCGGCGGACGAGGCCGAATCACAGCCGGGATTCGGCGGCCAGCCGGTCGGCGGCGCCACGATTCGCACGGCGGTGACGATGCGCGCGGCCCCCCGGAACGGCGCGGCTGCGGTCGGCAACCTCACCGCCGGGCAGAAGGTGCAGCTCGTCGCCTGCCACGGCTGGTGCGAGGTCATCGCCGAGGGCAAGCGCGGCTTCATCTACAAGCGTTTCGTCGATGCCGGCACCTCGGCGCGGGCGAACAAGCCGGGCGATGCGGACGCGGCCACGCCCTAGGGGGCGGTAATACGTTGAAGCAATTGTTGAAGCTCTTGCAGCGGCTTTGCGATTCCCCTCGTCTCGCCACGCTTTGGGGCGCGTGTTAGACCCGCGCCAACGATTTGGACTGAAGGAACATACGAATGGTTCTGGGCCCGAGCGGGGCGGACACGCCCGTTCGCGTCGGCGTCGTCGGCGTCGGCATCATGGGTTACAACCATGCCCGCGTGCTCACCGATCTTCCCGGCGCCGAGCTGGTCGGTATTGCCGATCCCTCCCAGAGCCAGCGTGAGAAGGTCGCCGCGCTGCTCGGCTGCGCTGCCTTCGCCAGCCTCGACGAACTGGTCGAGCGCGGCGTGGACGCTGTGGTGATCGCGGCACCGACCCATCTGCACCATGACATCTCCCTCGCGGCGATTGCCGCTGGCAAGCACGTGCTGGTGGAAAAGCCGATCGCGCCGAGCGTTGCCGAGGCCGAGGCCATCGTCGCCGCCGCCAAGGCCAAGGGCGTGGCGCTGATGGTCGGCCATGTCGAACGCTTCAATCCGGCGGTTGAATCGGTGAAGGCCGCGATCCGCGGCGAGGAGATCCTCTCCATCGGCATCACCCGCGTCGGGCCGTTCCCCCCGCGCATGTCGAATGTCGGCGTGGTGATCGACCTCGCCGTGCACGACATCGACCTGATCTGCCATTTCACCGGCTCGCACATCACCGAGGTGCAGCCGCAGGTGAAGGCGGCGGTGGCCGAGCGCGAGGATATCGCGCTGCTGCAGTTCCGTACCGCCAATGGCGTGCTCGCGCATATCAACACGAACTGGCTCACCCCGTTCAAGGCGCGCACCGTGCACGTCGCGACGGGCAAGAAGTACGTCATCGGCGATCTGCTGACCCGGCAGGTCACCGAGTATTTCGACTACAAGCCGGATGGCAGCTACTCGATGCGCCATCTGCCGGTCGCCTACGCGGAGCCGCTGCGTCTCGAACTGACGCGCTTCCTCGAAGCCGTGCGGGGCGCCGTGCCCGCCGTCACCGGCGAGGACGGCGTGGCGGCCATCGCCACTGCGATGCGCTGCCTGGAAAGCCTTGAAACATCGTCCGCCGTGCCGGCGCCGCTGCGCGCCCGCGCCGCCGGCTGAGAGGAACACGATGAACTCGCATGTGAAGACCGACCTGGCGCCGATCCCCTTCATCGACGTCGCGGCGCAGCGTGCCCGGCTCGGTACGCGCATCGACGAGGCGGTGAAGCGGGTGCTCGATCACTGCCGCTTCGTCAACGGCCCCGAGGTCGTCGAGCTGGAGCAGAAGCTGGCGGCCTTTGCTGGTGCGAAGCATGCGGTGGCCTGCGCCAGCGGCACCGACGCGCTCGCCATGATCCTCATGGCCTGGGGCGTGAAGCCGGGCGATGCGGTGTTCTGTCCGGCCTTCACCTTCTGCGCCACCGCCGAGGTGGTGCCGTGGGTCGGTGCGACGCCGGTTTTCGTCGACGTGCTCGAGGACACCTTCAACATCGATCCGGCGAGCCTTGAAGCCGGGATCAAGGTGGCGAAGGCGAAGGGGCTGACGCCGAAGGTCGTCATCCCGGTCGATCTCTTCGGCCAGCCGGCCGATATGGACGCCATTGGCGCGATCGCGACGGCGAACGGCCTCAAGGTGCTGTGCGACACCGCCCAGGGCTTCGGCGCGACCTGGAACGGCAGGCGTACCGGCTCCTTCGGCGACGCGACCGCCACGAGCTTTTTCCCGGCGAAGCCCCTCGGCTGCTTCGGCGATGGCGGTGCGGTGTTCACGGATGACGATGACCTCGTGCCGGTGCTCAAGAGCGTGCGCGAGCATGGCCAGGGCGTCGACAAGTACGAGAATGTGCGCATCGGCATGACCGGTCGCCTCGATACCATGCAGGCGGCTATCCTTCTGGAAAAAATCACGATTTTCGAGGACGAGATCGCTGCCCGCCAGCGCGCGGCCGAGCGTTACAACGCCGCGCTGAAGGACGTCTGCATCGTGCCGACGCTCGATCCGCGTGCGACCTCCGTCTGGGCGCAGTACACGATCCGCCTGCCGCACGGCGTGCGCGACGGCCTCGCCGCCGCCCTCCAGAAGGAAGGCGTGCCGACCGCCGTCTATTACCGCATCCCGATGCACCGCCAGCCCGCCTACGCCGAATATCCGAGTGCCGGCAATGGCCTGCCGGTCTGCGAGCGCCTTGCGGGCGAGGTCATCAGCCTGCCCATGCACGCCTATCTCGACGAGGCGAGCCAGGACCGCGTCATCGCGGCGGTGCGGCGGGCGCTCGGGGCCTGACGGCCGCGACCGTCGCACCGGACTGGCGAGGCGGGGGCAGGGAGGCTAGCCTTCCTGCCCGAGCCTGATTCCGCTCACCGTGTCCGCGGCCTTGGCGATCTCATGATACGCAGCATCTTCACCGTCGGCGGCTGGACGCTGCTCTCGCGCCTGACGGGCTTCGTGCGCGACATCGTGATGGCGGCGGTGCTCGGCGCCGGACCGCTGGCGGATGCCTTCTACATCGCCTTCCGGCTGCCCAATCATTTCCGTTCCATCTTCGCGGAAGGCGCGTTCAACACCGCCTTCATTCCCGCCTATGCGCGGGTGAAGACGGTGGAGGGCGACGCGCGCGCCAAGCGCTTCGCCGACGGCATCCTCACCGCCGTCGTGCTGGTGCAGCTCGCCATACTGGCACTCGCGCTCATGGCGACGGACTGGGTGGTGGCGACGCTGGCGCCGGGGCTTTCCGACGATCCCGAGCGCTTCGGGCTGACCGTCGATTTCACTCGCATCACCTTCCCCTATCTCGGCCTCATCGCCGTGGTGACGCTGGTCGGCGGCGTGCTGAACGCCAATGACCGCTTCTGGGCCGCCGCCGCCGCCTCGATCCTGCTCAACGTGGCGATGGTGGGCACGCTCAGCGTCGCCGGCCTGTTTCCCACCGCCGGGCACGCGGCGGCGTGGGGCGTGCTGATCTCCGGCTTCCTGCAGCTCGGCCTACTGGTCTTCGATGCGGAGCGCCACGGACTCGGCCTGCGCTTCGGACGACCGAAGCTCGATCCGGAGATGCGGGCCTTCCTCATTGCCCTCGGCCCGGCGATCATCGGTTCGGCGGGCGTGCAGCTCGCTATCTTCGCCGACACCATCATCGCTTCCTTCCTGCCGCAGGGAGCGGTGGCGGCGCTGTTCTACGCCGATCGAATCAACCAGTTGCCGATCGGGGTGGTGGGGATCGCCGCCGGCATCGTGCTGCTGCCGGAAATGTCGCGACGCATCGCCGCGGAGGATTTCGACGGCGCGCGCCATGCGCAGTCGCGGGCGATCGAGCTGACCCTCCTGCTGGTGCTGCCCTTCCTCGCTGCGGCGCTGGTGATTCCCGAGATCATCATGCGCGGGCTGTTCCTGCGCGGCGCCTTCACCGGCGAGGCGGCGGCGGCGGCGGGAGCGACGCTCGCCGCTTACGGCATCGGGCTGGCTCCCTTCGTGGTGACGCGGGCCTTCATGTCACCCTTCTACGCGCGCGGCGACACCCGCACGCCGGTGATGGCGACGCTGGGTGCGGCGGTCATCAACATCCTGCTCAAGATCCTGCTGATGGACCAGTTCGCGCAGGTCGGCCTTGCCTTCGCGACCTCGGTCGGCGGCTGGATCACGGTGATCGTGCTGGCCGTGCTGGCGCGGTGGCGGGGCTATGAATGCGGGGACGCGCAGCTCCTGCGCAGCCTGCCCAAGCTGGCCCTCATCTGCGCCGCGCTCGCGGCCGTGCTGTGGATGAGCGCCGTCTTCGGCACCCCGCTCGTCGCGAGCTTCGCGCATGGCCGCGACGAGGCGCTGCTGGCCTTGTGCGTGGTGGCGGGCGGGGCGGTTTATGCCGGCCTCGTCCTCGTTCTGCTGGGGCCGCGCTATCTGCGCAGCCTGCTGCGCGGACGGCCCTGAAAGGCAACGTTCCGAAATTTTTTATCGCTTACGCAGTGCAACAAAATTGTGCTAGTGGCCTTGGGCGCCAGCGATCCCGAGGCGGGCCGGGCCGTGTCGCATGACTTTGGGCGGAAGACCTGAAGCCGTTGAGGCCTACTCGGAGACGGATGCATGAATAACGCGTTCCCGCGTCTTTCCATTGCCGCGTTCACGCTCGCTGCACTTACCCTGGCTGGCTGCTCCGACCAGAATCAGGGCCAGCAGGCGGCTCCGCCGCCGCCGAGCGTCACGGTCGCCAAGCCGACCACGCGCATGATCACCGACCATGACGAATATGTCGGCCGCTTTGCCGCGGTCGATCTGGTCAACGTCTATGCCCGCGTTTCCGGCTATCTGGAGAAGGTGGCCTTCACCGACGGCCAGCTGGTGAAGCAGGGCGACCTGCTGTTCACGGTCGACAAGCGCCCCTTCCAGGTGGCGGTCGACCAGGCGAAGGCGAATCTTGAGCGCGCCCAGGCGGAGCTCGATTTTGCCCAGTCGGATCTGCAGCGCGCCCAGACCCTGATCGAGGACAAGACCTCGACGGCCATTTCCAAGCAGACCTTCGACCAGCGCTTGCAGGTCGAACGCACCGCGCGGGCGAGCGTCGCCGCCGCCGAGGCGGCGCTGCATTCGGCCCAGCTCGATCTCGAATTCACCGATCTGCGTTCCCCGGTGACCGGGCGCATCGGCGACCGCAAGGTGTCGGTGGGCAACCTCGTCACCGGCGGCGCGGGCGGTGCCAACACCAACACGCTGCTCGCCACCATCGTCTCGCTGGACCCAATCTATTTCGAGTTCACCTACGACGAGGCGTCCTATCTGCGCTATGTGCGTCTGGCCAAGGCGATGGGCGACAAGGACGAGTCCATTCCGGTCCGTCTGGAGCTCATCGACGAGAAGGGCTTCCCGCACGAAGGCTCCCTGGACTTCGTGGACAACCGCATCAGCGAGGAGACCGGCACGATCCGTGGTCGTGCCTCGTTCGCCAATCCCGACGGCGTGTTCACGCCCGGCATGTTCGGCCGCATCGAGGTGCCGTCCTCGGCTCCCTACGAGACGCTGCTGGTTCCCGACGTCGCCATAGGCACGGAACAGACCCGCAAGTTCGTCTATGTGATGGAGCCCGGCGACCAGCCGCAGGCGCCGAAGATGAAGTACGTCACGCTGGGGCGCGTCTATGACGGCCAGCGGGTCATCGCCAGCGGCCTCGGCAAGGACGATCTCGTGGTGATCAACGGGCTGATGCGCATCCGCCCGGGCGCGCAGGTGGTGGCGAAGCTCGAACAGGCTCCGCCGGCCGGCGCGGCCACAGCGCCCGCTGCAGGAGCGGCCGAGAAGGCCCCGGACGAGAAGACCGCACCCGCCAAGACCCCGGCCAACTGAGCAGGGAGCCGGCATCATGAGGTTCTCTCACTTCTTCATCGATCGCCCCATCTTTGCCTCGGTGGTTTCCATCGTGGTGATGATCCTTGGCGCGGTCGCCTATATCTCGCTGCCGGTCGCGCAGTATCCCGAGATCGCTCCGCCGGTGGTCAACGTCACCGGCCAATATCCCGGCGCCAGCGCCGAGACGGTCGCCGACACCGTGGTCGCGCCCATCGAGCAGCAGATCAACGGCGTGGAGGGGATGCTCTATATCTCCTCCAACTCGACGGCGGACGGACGTTTCTCCATCGCCGTCACCTTCGACATCGGCACCAATCTCGATATCGCCCAGGTGCAGGTGCAGAACCGCGTCGCCACGGCGACGCCGCGCCTGCCGCAGGAAGTGCAGCAGATCGGCGTGACGGTGGCGAAGTCCTCGCCCGACATCCTGATGGTGGTGAGCCTGTTCTCGCCGGATGACACGCGCGACTCGCTGTTCATCTCCAACTACGCCAACCTGCAGATCAAGGATCAGCTCCAGCGCGTTCCGGGCGTGGGCTCGATCACCGTGTTCGGCTCGCGCGACTACGCCATGCAGGTGTGGCTCGACCCGATGAAGCTGCAGGCGCTGAACCTGACAGCGACGGACGTCACCGCCGCGCTGCAGGCGCAGAACCTTCAGGTCGCCTCCGGCGTGCTGAACGCGCCGCCGGTGCCGGACCAGCTGGCCTTCCAGGTGGCGGTGCGTACCCTCGGCCGTCTCTCGACGCCGGAGGAATTCGGCAACATCGTCGTGCGCGAGACCGGCAACGCCGTGGTGCGCCTGCGCGATGTCGCGCGCATCGACATCGAGGGACAGGACAACTCCTCGATCTCCTATTTCGACTCCAAGCCTTCGGTGGCGCTCGGCATCTTCCAGCTTCCGGGCTCCAACGCGCTGGCGACGGGCGAGGCGATCGAGCGCGAGATCCGCGAGATCGCCAAGGGTTTCCCTGCTGGCATCGCCTATTCCACCGCCTACAACCCCACCCAGTTCATCGCCGAGTCGGTGCGCGCGGTGGAGGACACGATCATCGAGGCCATCATCCTCGTCGTGATCGTGGTGATCCTGTTCCTCCAGACCTGGCGGGCGGCGATCATCCCCATTCTCGCCATCCCGGTCTCGCTGATCGGCACCTTCTTCATCATGAGCCTGTTCGGCTTCTCGCTGAACAACCTGTCGCTGTTCGGCCTCGTGCTGGCCATCGGCATCGTGGTGGACGACGCCATCGTCGTGGTGGAGAGCGTGGAGCACAACATCTCCACCGGCCTCAGCCCGCGTGACGCGGCCTACAAGACCATGGACGAGGTGGGTGGCGCGCTGGTGGCGATCTCGCTGGTGCTGGCCTCGGTGTTCATTCCCTCGGCCTTCATCACCGGCATCTCCGGCGAGTTCTACCGCCAGTTCGCGCTGACGATCGCCGGCTCGACGCTGATCTCGCTGCTGGTGTCGCTGACGCTGTCGCCCGCCATGTGCGCGCTGCTGCTGAGGCCGCACAAGGGCGAGGATTACAAGCCGGCGTGGTACGCCCGGCCGATCACCGGCTTCTTCCATTATTTCAACAAGGGCTTCGACGGTGTCTCGCGCGGCTATGGCTGGCTGACCGGCCGGCTGGTGCGTATCGCCGTGGTGGTGCTGCTGGTCTATGTCGCCATCCTCGCCGGCGGCTTCCAGCTGTTCCGCACGACCCCGCAGGGCTTCATCCCGGCGCAGGACCGTGGCTACCTCATCGTCGCCTCGCAGCTGCCGGGTGGCGCCTCGCTGGCGCGCACCAACGCGGTGATGACCAAGGCGGCGAAGGAAGTGCTGGCGACGCCGGGTGTCGCCCATGTGGTGAACATCGTCGGCTTCTCCGGCGCGACCTTCACCAACGCGCCGAACGCTGGCGCCATGTTCGTCATTCTCGGCCCCGCTGCCGAGCGTGCCAAATTCCCGGACCAGTCGGCGGCGGCCATCCAGGGCAAGCTGTTCGGCAAGCTCGCGGGTATCGAGGAAGCGCAGATGATCGTCGTCATGCCGCCGCCCGTGAACGGCATCGGCAATGCGGGCGGTTACCGCATGATGATCGAGGATCGCGGCGGACGCGGCTATGGCGCCTTGCAGGGCGCGGTCTACGCGATGATGGGGCGCGCCAACCAGACGCCGGGTCTCAAGCAGGTCTATTCGCTGTTCGAGACCTCGACGCCGCAGCTCTTCCTCGACATCGACCGGACCAAGGCGCAGCTGCTCGGCGTCAACATGGCCGATGTCTTCGCGACGCTGCAGACCTTCATCGGCTCGTCCTACGTCAACGACTTCAACCTGTTCGGCCGTACCTACCGCGTGCAGGCGCAGGCCGACGCGCCCTATCGCCTGACGCCGGAGGACCTGTTGCGGCTGCGGGTGAAGAACGCTGCCGGCCAGACGGTGCCGCTCGGTTCCTTCACCACGGTGCGGGACATTTCCGGCCCCTACCGCGTGCCGCGCTACAACCTGTATCCGGCGGCGGAACTCGACGGCGACACCATGCCCGGCACCTCGCAGGGGCAGGCGATCCAGAAGCTGCAGCAGCTCGCCGCCGAGACGCTGCCGGACGGCTTCGCCTATGAATGGACGGCGCTGGCCTACCAGCAGGTTCGGGCGGGCAACACGGCGATCTTCGCCTTCGCGCTCGGCGTGGTGTTCGTGTTCCTGGTGCTGGCGGCGCAGTATGAAAGCCTGACGCTGCCGCTGGCGGTCATCCTCATCGTTCCGATGTGTCTGATCGCGGCGGTGTTCGGCATCCAGCTACGCGGGCAGGACAACAACATCCTCAGTCAGGTCGGCTTCATCGTGCTCATCGGCCTCGCGGCCAAGAACGCGATCCTGATCGTGGAGTTCGCCAAGCAGCTGGAGGACCGCGGCGAGGATCGCTTCACCGCCGCGACCCACGCCGCCCAGCTGCGCCTGCGGCCGATCATCATGACTTCGCTCGCCTTCATCCTCGGCGTCGTGCCGCTGGTGATCGCGCGCGGCGCCGGCGCGGAGCTGCGTCAGGCGCTCGGCACGGCGGTGTTCTCGGGCATGATCGGCGTGACCTTCTTCGGTCTGCTGTTCACGCCGACCTTCTACGTGGTCTGCCGTTGGCTCGCCGGCTTCGGCGAGCGCCGCCGGGCCCGCAAGGAAGAGGCCGCCGCAGCTTCGCACTGAGGCGCGTCCGCCGTTTCGAGACTGGATCAACCCCGCCGCGTTCCGGCGGGGTTTTTCTTTGGGCGGTCTGCAGTCGGCTTGGGGGGCGATTCCGCCGCTCCGGCCATGGCGCATCTTCACCCTCAGGTGGGATCCCGGGACGTGAACCAGAGGAGCTCCAAGGTACCCCTCTCTCCGCGCACCGGGATGAAGTGCCGCCATTACCCTCCCGGAAGAAGGAGAGGTGGCCTGCGCACGAGACCGAGGAGGGCTTCGCGGGTCCGTGGGGAGACAGGATGCAGAGTGGACGAGACCCTTCATCCAACCCCAACCCCAACTCTCTTCCCCCGCCGGAGAGAGGGAGTTTGGTCGCTTTCCCTGCGACGGTGAGCCAGCCTCCAGGTACGGGCCCGCACGAAGAGTCTTTGAGCCCCGGCTTCGCGGGGATCTCGGGATGAGGCTCTGCCGTAGGGGCAAGGCGGGCGCCGCGACGACTTCCGCAGCCGAGGCCCGGCCATCTCCACCCAAAACAAAAGCCCCCGCGCGAGGCGGGGGCTTTCGATTTTCGGAGCTTGCTCCGAGGCTTGCCGCGCCGCTCAGTCGAAGCGGCCGGCGGCGTGGGCAAGGAGGGTGTAGACCTTGCCCGTATCCGAGGTCAGATAGGTCTTGGTCATCGCCTGTCCGCGATCGTCGCGGGAGACCTGTTCCAGCAGCCGCTCGAACTCGGCGATGTAGCGATCCACCGTGTCGCGGAACTCAAGGTCGCGCCGGTACTTGCGGCGGATTTCCTCGAAGGTCTGCTGACCCTGCATGGTGTACAGGCGCCGGGTGAAGACGTTGCGCTCACCCTTCTTGTAGCGCTCCCACAGGTCCACGGCCGCCTCGTGGTCGATCATGCGGGCGATGTCGACCGAGAGCGAGTCGAGCGACTCGATGGTGTGGTGCACCGGGCGCTCCGGCTGGCTCGCGCGGTTGTCGTAGCCACGCGGCTGGGCGTTGCGCAGGGGCGGGTTCGCGGGCGCGCCGGTCGGCGGGGTATCGCCGTCGGAAGCGCGGGCCAGCAGCTCGGAGAGCCAGCCGCCCTTTTCCGCGCCGGCGCCGCCGGCGGCACCGGCCGCATTGCCAGCGGCGCCGCGCTCGGGCGCGGGCGGCTGGGGACGACGCGGGGCAGGGGTGCCGCCATTGCCGTTGCCGCCATTGCCGCTGGAGCGCTGGGGCTCGTTGTAAGCCTTGGCGCTGCCGGTGGACACCGGCCGGCTCGGCTCGCTGCGGGGAGCCGCGGCGCGGGGAACCGGGGCCGGGGCGGTCGGCGCAATCGGAGCGGCCGCGACGGCGGCAGGAGCCGCCGCGATCGGGGTCGCCGTCCGCATCCGCGTGCCGGTGTCGACGTCGAGCGTGCGACCGTGGCGCGAGACGATCTCGTTGAGCTCGGCCAGGGCCTTGATCTGCTCGGCGACGGTGCGGCGCATGGCCGAGGCGTTGGCCTCCGTCTCCTCCGGCAGCTCCATGATGCCGCGCTTGAGTTCCTCGCGCGTCGTCTCCAGCAGGCGCTGGATGTCGGTGACGGAGGAGCGCAGCGCCTGCGCCGCGCCGGCGAAGCCCTGATTGGCCTGCCGCATGAGGGTCTCCACCTCGCGCACGGCCTGCTCGTAGGTCTCGTGCAGCGACGCCGTGGTGCGCTCGCGCTCGCGTTCGGTCTTGGTGCGGATCTCCTCCTGCTGGCGCAGCACGGTCTCGGTCGAGTTGCTCGCCGTGTCGAGGATCGACTTGGAGATCTCCGCGACGCGCTTCTCGGCGCGGCTGAAGGTGCCCTCCAGCGTGCTGGTGTACTGCGCGAGCCGGGTGTCGAGGTCGGCGGTGCGCGTGTTCACCTGCTCGGCGAGCGCGATCAGCGCCTCGTGACGGCCACCCAGGGTGTCGTCGAGGTTCTCATGCGCGGAGCCGAGGGCGGTCGCGACGTTGGTGATGATGCCGGCCTGTTCGCCGAACGCCTGGCTGAGCTTGGCCACGTCCTGCAGAACCTCGGTCGAGACCGAGCGCAGGTCGCGGATCTGCTCGTCCATGCGGGTGGAGGCGTGCTGGCTGGCTTCTTCCACATTGGTAACGGTGGTGCGGAAGAGGTCGAGGCGCTCGGAGATCGTGCTCTCGATGGCCGAGAGGTTGGTGACCGAGCTGGCGAGCACGTCCTGCAGCTGGACGTTGACGTCGCCCAGCCGTTCCAGCAGGCCCGCCACGTCGCCCTGCAGGGCTTCGTTGGTCGCGGCGATCTCGGCCACGGCCGAACGGCCACTCTGCGCGATCGCGGTGATCAGGCCGCTGCCGCCGCCTTCCAGAGCCGCCGTGAACTCGTCGGCGAGGCGGGCGAACTCGTTCGTCGCGACGCCGGTGGCCTGGCGGGCGCTGTCGACGAGCTGGGCGCCGCGACCGTCGAATTCCTCGGCGAGGCGGGACAGCTCGCTGGCCGCGATGCCGGTAGCTTGACGGGCGCTGTCGACGAGCTGGGCGCCGCGTCCGTCGAATTCCTCGGCGAGACGCGCGATCTCCTCGGCGGCGACGCCGGTGGCCTGACGGGCGCTCTCGACGAGCTGGACGCCACGGCCGTCGAACTCCTCGGTGAGACGCGCGATCTCCTCGGAAGCGACGCCGGTGGCCTGGCGGGCGCTGTCGACGAGCTGGGCGCCGCGTCCGTCGAATTCCTCGGCGAGGCGGGCGATCTCGCTGGCGGCGATGCCGGTAGCCTGACGGGCGCTCTCGACGAGCTGCGCACCGCGCCCGTCGAACTCCTCGACGAGGCGGGACATTTCGCCGGCGGCGATGCCAGTGGCCTCGCGGGCGGTCTCGACGATCCGGGAGCCGCGACCGTCGAATTCCTCGACGATGCGCGACAGCTCGGTCGCCGCCAGTTCGGTGGCCTGGCGGGCGCTGTCGACGAGCTGGGCGCCGCGGCCGTCGAACTCGGTGAGCAGCGTGTCGCCGGCGCGGGCGATCTCCTGCGTGACCTGTCCGCCGATGGCCTGCAGCGAGGACGACACCTCGCTGGTGATCTGCTGCAGCGAGGAGTTCACGTCGCCGCCGACCGCGTGCAGGGAGGTCGTGACCTCGCCGCCGATGGCCTGGAGCGAGGAGGTGACCTCGTTGCTGATGGTCTGCAGCGAGCTGACGACTTCGCCGCTCATCTGCATGAGTTGGTCGGCGCGGCCGGAGGTCGCGGTCTCGAAGGCCGAGACGATGGCTTCCGAGCGCGATTCCAGCGTGGTCAGCAGGTCCTCGCTGGCGCGCATGATGTCGGTCACCGCGCCGCTGCGGGTGGTGTCGAGCGCCTGCACGAGGCTGTCGCGATGGTCGTCGATGGCCGAGAGCAGCTCGGTGCTGGCGCGGGCGATCTCGCTCGTGATGCCGATGCTGCGGTCCTCGAGCGCCGAGAGCAGGCCGTTGCCGCGCTCGGAGACGAGGCGGGTGATCTCCTCGGTGCGGGTGTCGAACAGCGAGGTGACCTCGCTGGCGCGGTCCACCAGTGCCCGGCTGACATTGTCGACGAGCGTGGTGAGGCTGCCCTCGATCTCGCTCGCGTCGTTGCGGAGCTGGCCGGCAACGGCACCGATGCGCTGGCCGAGCAGGTCGGCCATGGCGGCGCCGCGCACCTCGACGGAGGTCGCCACGTTGTCGATGCGGCTGACGATCGTCTCCTCGAAGCGACCCACGCGGTCGTCGAGCGTGGTGGCGATCTCCTGCGCCCGGGCGGCGATGGTGCGGTCGGCCTGCTCGATGTGCTGGGAGAGCTGCTCGGTGACGGCGCCGGCGCGCTCGTCGAAGAAGCCGCTGAGCATCTCCAGCGAGTGGCTCATCGCCTCGTTGGCCTGACGCGCGCCCTCCGACAGGGTCTGCGCGAACTCGACGGTGCGCCCGCCGAGCGTCTCGTTGATCCCTTCCACGCCGCGGTCGAGGACGCCCTCGATGTTGGCGATGCGCATGTCGAGCGAGGCCGCGACCTGCTCGGCCTTGGCCGAAACCTGCTCGTCGAAGCCGGACAGGTTGGTGTCGATGGCGCGGGTGACCGCCTCGACGCGGTCGGCGATGCGCTGGACCATGTCGACGCCGTGCGTTTGCAGCACGCTGTCGAACTGGCGCACGCCGTCCATGATCTGGCGTCCGAGCACGGCGCTGTCGCCGGCGATGCGGTCGGCGATCTCGCCGCCGCGCACGCTGACGAGATCCTCGATGCCGCGCATCTGCTGCTCGAGCTGCTCGCGGAAACTGTCGCCGCGCGAGACGAGGTCGGTGGCGAGAAGGTCGGCGGCGGCGCGGAACTGATCGGTCACGCGGGTGCCGTTCGCCACCAGGTTCTGCGCGGTCTCGGAACCGACCTGCACGAGCTGCTGGGAGAGGGTGTGGCCGCGATAGTCGATGTCCTGCGCCACGCGGCTGGCCGCGTCGGCGAGGGCGTCGTGGATGCCGGTGCCGGCCTGCGACAGCTCGTGTACGACACGCTGGCCGGTCTCGCCCAGCAGGCGCTCCAGCTCGGCGCCGCGTACGGCGACGGCGTCGTAGATGCGGTTGCCGGTATCGGCGATGCGGTCGGCGAGGTCGTCGCCGCGCACGGTGATGGTGTCGGCGACCCGGCTGCCGGTCTCCTCCAGCTTGCGCACGACGTCGCCGCCGCGCACCGAGAGGTCGAGCACCAGCGCGTCGCCAGTGCTCTTGAGGGTCTGGTTCACCTCGCTGGCGCGGATGGCGATCTCGTCGGCCAGACGGGTGCCGGTGTTGACCAGCGCGTCGGTGATCTCGTCGGAGCGTGCCGCCAGCGTTGAGCTGAGGTTGTAGGTGGTGGCGGCGAGCTTTTCGCCCATCTCCTCGGTGCGCTGGTTGACCACCTGCGAGAGCTCGGAGGCGGTGCGCAGCAGCCGGTCGCCGATCTCGTCGGTACGGTTGGCCAGCGTGTCGGTGAGGTTCTCGGTGACGCCGGTGAGCTGGCGGCTGATCTCGTCCGTGCGGACCGTGAGCGTGTCGCTCAGGTTCGAGGTGACGCCGGATAGGCGCTGGCTGATCTCTTCCGTACGCGAGGTGAGCGTGTCGGTGAGGTTCTCGGTGGCGCCGGTGAGCTGGCGGCTGATCTCGTCCGTGCGGGTCGCGAGCGTGTCGGTCAGGTTCGAGGTGACGCCGGACAGGCGCTGGCTGATGTCGTCGGTCTGCGCCGACAGCGTGGAAATCAGGTGCTCGCTGGCGTCGGAAAGGTTGGTGTTCACCTCGGAGCCGGTGGCCTGGAGGCGGTTGATCAGGTCGCCGCCCTTCTCGGACAGCGCCTCGATGATGGTGTCGCCGACGCGGCCGAGCGCCAGGGTGATGTGCTCGCCACGGTCGGAAAGCGTCGTCGCCACCCGGTCGGCGGCGAACATCACGTTCTCGCTGAGGCGGTCGCTGACGCCGCTCACTTCCTGCGCGAAGGCGTAGTGGGAGGCGGCGATGGTCTCGCGGATGTGCTCGGTTTGCGTGAGGATCGCCTCGCGCTCGACCTGCAGGCGCTCCACCAGCTGATGCATGCGCCGGTTGTTGTCGTCATAGGCCTGCGCGAGCGCGGCGATCTCGCTGCGCACGAAGGCTTCGGTCTCGCTCGCGCGGGTTACCGACTGCTCGAAATCGGCAAGCTGCGCCAGCGCCTCACCGGAAAGCGGCACGGGCGCGGCGGGGGCCACCGGGGCCGGGGCGGGCGCCTGCACGACGACCGGCGCCGGAGCCGGTTCGGCGAGGCGGATGGCGACCTGCGCCATGGAGCGGGCGACGATGCGCATCTCCTGCATGCGGCGCACCATGGCGGCCAGCACGAAGAAGAAGACCGGGGGAATGACAAGCGCCGCGGCGCTGGCAAGGAAGGTCGGCGAGGCCAGCAGCGCGTTCAGGCCGCCTTCCGCGCCGCCGAACTGCGAATAGAGCAGGGCGGCGCCAGCGCCGAGCCAGGCGAGCGAGGCGAGGCCGGCCACGATGTAGGGCGCATTGGAGGGACGGCGCTGCAGCGCCGAGAGAAGCTGTCCGATGCTCTGCCGGTCGTCATTGGCGGCGCGGCGGCCCGAGGGGCCCTCGGTCGTGGAGATGTCGGCACGCGGGGCGTCGACGCGCGGCAGGGCCGCCGTCGCCGCGGCTCCAGCCGCAGTGGCGACCAGGACCGGCTCGATGGCGGGGGCGGCGATCTCCGCCGGCTCGTCGTCGCGCGCGGCGAAGTCGTCATGCGCGGCGAAATCCCGCACGGAGAATTCCGGCGTCGCCGATGCGCGCGGCGCGTACGCGTCCACTTCGGTTTCCGGAGCCTGCGCCTCGGAGGCGCCGGCGGCGAATTCCTCCGGCGCGAATTCGCTCGCGGGAAGCTCCTCCGGCGTCGAGAAACCATCGTCGGCGGTTTCCACGGCGAAATCCTGCGTGGACAGCTCTTCCGGGGTCAGCTCGAAGGTCGGCTCGACACCCGTCCCGGAAAGCTCGGATGCCTCTTCATAGTCGGCGGTGGAGAGATCGAAGTCGTCGGCAAGCGTCGCCGTTTCCTCGGGGCTTGCGGCCGGGGCGTGGTCGTCGTCGAGAAGGTCGAGTTCGCTGAGATACAGGGAGACGTCGCTCTCGCCTTCCTCCCCGGCGCCGCCGCGGCTCTCGATGCGGGGGCCTTCCGGCTCGCGGGGCGGCGGCAGTCCGTCCTCTGCGTGCGATGTGTCGTCTGGCGCGGCGTGCCCGTCGTCCGTCGTCAGGTCGAGGTTCAGTGCCTCCTCGATGGCCGACAGTGCGACCTCCGCGGGATCCTGATGAACCTTCTTCGTATTCGTCGACATAGGCGCCTGCCTCCGGTCCGTACGCTACTCCGACCGGCTTACGCCGTCGGGCCGGGGTTTCGCGGAGTTCTGACACTCCCGTCTGCCGTGAAAAGCATGGCACTTGACGAGAGGAATGCCAGTTCCCCGCACCTTTATCCTACGCTCTTGACCAATAAAAATGGAACTGGGGTTAATGGCGGTGTTGCAGTTATCGTTAACGGCCTGTTCACCATGCTCGGAAACGTTTGATTCACATAGGACATTGCAATCCCGCATCTGTCTGTCCGGGAGCGGCCGCCGGCCCGGTTGATTCCTTTCCGCCGGGGGGTGCCGGCACCGCTGGCATTCCATGGCGGCGAGGGCTATCTAGAGCGGCCCTCCTTGTAATCCTTCAAGACCGTCGAAACCGCATCCATGCCCAAGATCACCTTCATAGACCCCACCGGCACCGAGCGCGCCGTGGAAGCTCCGGTCGGCTCCACCGTGATGGAAGCCGCCATCCGCAACGGCGTGCCGGGAATCGATGCCGAGTGCGGCGGCGCCTGTGCCTGTGCGACTTGTCACGTCTATGTGGACGAAGCATGGCAGGCTGCGACGGGAGAGCCGGGACCGATGGAAGAGGACATGCTCGACTTCGCGTCCGACGTGCAGCCCAATTCGCGCCTGTCGTGCCAGATCAAGATCACCGAGGCGCTCGACGGGCTGATCGTGCGCACGCCCGAGCATCAGGGCTGAGCGGGCCGCTCAGGGCTCCTTCGTCTCGTCGCGGCCGATGAGGCCGGAGGCCACGTCCTTCAGCGCCGGCGCGGGCAGGGCGGCGAAGGGCAGCGGGCGCGTCACCTCGATGGCGGCGAGGCCCAGCCGGGCGGTGAGCAGCCCGTTCACCACGCCTTCGCCCAGCCGGGCGGAGAGGCGGGCGGCCAGCCCCTGTCCCACCACCTGCTGGATCAGCGAGTCACCGGCCGCCATGCCGCCGGTGACGGCGAGATGCGCCAGCACTTGCCGGAACAGCCGCACCATGCCCAGCGTGCCGGGCCGCCCGCCATAGAGCAGGGCGAGCCGGCGCACGAGGCCGAGCGCGGTCAGCAGCACGAAGATCAGGTCGACCGCCGCGCGCGGCGAGACCGCGGTGACGACCGACACCCGCTTGGCGGCATCGGAGACGAGCTGCGTCGCCTCCGCGTCGAGCGGCGCCATGAGCTGGCGCTCGGTGAGCCTGATCAGGTCGGCGCCGTCGATGATCGCGTCGAGATGGCCGGCAAGCTCGGTGCGGGCTCGGAACAGGCGGGGCGATGCGTCGGCAATGGCGAGCAGTTCCTTCGTCACCGTCTCGGCGAGCCGGCGGTCGTCCTTCGCCAGTGCCGTGGCCGCCTGCTCGCGCAGATGGTTGAGCGTGCGCAGCCGCATCAAGCCGAACACCTCGCGGGCGAGGATGGCAAGGCAGGCCAGCGCCAGCGCGGCGGCGAAGGCGAGGCCGACATAGCCGAGCCAGTCGGCGCGGGTGAACAGGTCCTCGATCAGCCGGGTGACGGCCAGCCCGACGCCGAGGCTCACCAGTCCGCCGAGGCCGGTCCAGAACAGCGTGCCCCAGCGCGAGGTCTTCGGCGGGGCGGGCGGCAGCACCACGACGTCCTCGACCGCCTCGGACGGCGGGGCCGGCGTCACCACGACCGCACCGCGCGGTGCGGGGCGATCCTCTCCGGCCACGACGACGCTGGGGTCGTCGAGACGGAAGGCCTGCGGGCGGCGAGGGGTGCGGTCGCTCATGGTGTCCTATTTCAACCGGTCGCCGAGGAGAAATTCCAGCGCGCGATCGAGACGTATATGGGGCATGGGCAAAGCGAGACCCTCCGCGTTACGCTCCACCACCGGGGGACGGAAGCGCAGGAAGCGGAAATCGCCGCCCGAAGCATCCGACAGGCCGTTGAAGCCGAGCGCCGGATCGAACAGCGCCGACGGGTTCTCCGGCAGGTCGCCGGGGAAGACGGCGGCCTCCGCCAGCCCGTCGAATTCGTCGGCGTCGTGCTGGCCGGCCTCCGGCACGCCGACGATGGCCGGCAGATGCGCCCGCCCGCGCTTCACCATCGCCTCGCGCGTCGCCCGCACGGCGGCCAGGGCCACCACGTCGATCTCGGCCCCCGCGCCCTCCGCCCGCGCCAGCGCCCGCTCGACGAGGCGGCGCAGGATCGCCTCCAGCGGGTCGTGGCTGGTGTGGTGGAGATGGTCGGCCTTGGTGGCGGCGAACAGCACCTTGCCGATGCGGTGGCGGAACAGGGCGGAAAGCCATGAGTTCCGGCCGATGCGGAAGGCGGTGAGGATGCCGTCGAGCGCGGCTTCCAGATCGGCCAGCGCCGCCGGGCCAGCATTGAGGGCAGAGAGCACGTCGATCAGCACGATCTGCCGGTCGAGCCGGGCGAAGTGGTCGCGGAAGAAGGGGCGGACGACCCGCTCCTTATACGCCTCGAAGCGCCGCTCCATCATGGCGTGCAGCGAGCCGGACGGTGCTTCCGCTCCCTCGGGCAGGTCGAGCGGCGCGAAGGTGAGCGCGGGCGAGCCTTCGAGGTCGCCCGGCATCAGGAAGCGGCCGGGCGGCAGCAGGCTCATCGACACGGTCTCGGCGCGGCAGGCGGCGAGATAATCGGTGAACAGGGCGGCGATCCGCCGGGCTTCCGGCTCGTCCGCCGTGCCCGCCGGGTTCGAGGCTTCCAGCGCCGCCAGAAACGGGCCGGCCAGCGGCCGGCGTGCCGGTGCGCGGGCGAGGGACAGGCTCTTCGCGGAGAATTCCGCATAGGTCTGGTCCAGCAGCGGCAGGTCGAGCAGCCATTCGCCGGGATAGTCGACGATGTCGAGGGTGAGGGTCCGCCGGCCCCCGCGCGCGGGGGCGTAGTCGACGGCGAGGCGCAGCTCGCTGATGCGCCGGGTGGATTCCGGCCAGCGGCGGTCGTCGACCAGCGTCGCGACATGGCTTTCATAGTCGAAGCGCGGCACGCCGTCGTCCGGCTGGGGTTCCAGCCGCGCCCCGGCGATCCGCCCCTCATGCATGGCGCGGAAGACCGGCAGCCGCCCGCCGCGCATCAGCGCGTGGATCAGGGCGGTGGTGAAAACCGTCTTGCCGGCGCGCGACAGGCCGGTGATGCCGAGCCGCAGCGTCGGGCTGGCGAGTTCCTCGGCGCGGTCGAGCAGCGTCTGCGCGGTCAGGCGCGCCTCGTCGATCAGCCAGTCGAAGCGGGACGCCACGGCTACTCCTTGTCCTTCTCCACCCCGAGGGCGCGCGGGGTGACGAAGCGTTCCAGCGTGCCCTTGCCGGCGCGCAGATCCGCCCAGCGCTCGACGGGAACGTCGATCACCGCGAGCGTGCCCGTGGGGTATTTCGGCAGCACCTTGGCGCGCTGGTCGCGCTTGAGAAGCTGCGCGGCGAATTCCTCCATGCCGGGATTGTGCCCCACCAGCATCAGCGGCGAGGCGTTTTCCTCCGCCCGCACGATCTGCATCAGCCGTTCGGCCGGCGCTTCGTAGATCCCGTGCTCATAGACGGGAGGAATCGTCACCGGCCAGGCGCCGGTGGCGATCTCCCAGGTCTCAATCGTTCGCCGCGCCGGCGAGACGAGCGCCCGCGCGGGAAGCAGGCCCTGTTCGGCCATATAGGCGCCGATGGCCTTCGCGCCGCGAATGCCACGCGGGGCGAGGGGGCGTTCGATGTCTGGCACGCCATCGGGCCAGGCGGATTTGGCGTGGCGGAGCAGGAGCAGGCGGAGCATGGCGTGCGGCGGGTCCGGTGGCTGTGGTCCCGAGCATATAGGTACGATGGCTGGGGACGCGAGCCGGTGGCGTGTCGCGTGCTGGGCACGATAAGCCGTCTATGTGACTCGTTTGACGTTAAGTGACTTTTCAGCAACCACAGGCGTCTTATGGTGCTGTAAGGAAGTAGCGTAACTCACGGGATAGTGGCGATGCGAGCGATCGGCTGGGCGGGTGTTGTGGTTGTCGCGGGCGCGATGGGGCTTTCGGCCTCGTTGGCTCAGGCAGCCGACGTGTATACCGACCCCTCCTACGCGAAGGCCGAGGCGGCTGATCGCCAGTGGACCCTGACGCTCGGCGGCTATGTGCTGGCCCAGCCGGAATGGGCGGGTTCGGACGATTACGAGTTCGGCTTCCGGCCGCTGATCAGCATCAGCCGCGCCGACCAGCTCAGCCGCTTCACCAGCTTCAACGACAATCCCAGCATCGCGCTGTTCGATACCGGCGTGTTCGAGGCGGGCGTCGTCGGCAAGCTCAACTGGAAGCGCGACGCCAGCAGCTCCAACGCCCTGACCGGCCTCAAGGACATCGACTACGCCTTCGAGGTCGGCGGCTACGCCCAGTGGTACCCGGCCGATTGGCTGCGCCTGCGCGGCGAACTGCGCTACGGCTTCGGCGGCTTCGACGGTCTGGTGGGCGATATCGCCCTCGACGCCATCTATTTCAGCGAGCCGCTCGGGGGCATCACGCTCTCCGCCGGTCCGCGCATGACGCTGGCCAGCTCCGGCTACATCGACACCTATTACGGAATCACCGCGCCCGAATCGGTGCTGGCCACGGCGCTGGGCAACCCGCTGGCGCCCTACAAGGCCGGCGGCGGCATCTATTCTGTGGGATTCGGCGGTCAGATCACCAAGCGGTTCACCCAGAACATCACGGGTTCGATCTTCGCCGAGTACGAATATCTGCTCGACGATGCCGCCGACAGCCCGCTTGTTGTGCAGAACGGCGACCGGAACCAGTTCCAGGCGGGCGTTTCGCTCTCCTACACCTTCTTCCTCGGCTTCGACTAGTTTGCGGGCGCAGACCGGCGCTTGCGCGGCGGTCTGCGGGGCCCTCGTTCACTTCCGAACACTTCGATTTGCCTCGTTTCGGCGCGCAAGATGCTGAAAAATCCAGCATTTTGTGTCGCGCCGATGACGTCGACGGGTGTTGTACCGGGCTTTTCGTGGCGATATAAGCTGCCCGCGATAGGGGTGCCCCCGGAACACGAGGACGAAGGCCGATGTCGGTTGAGATCGACCAGGAGTACCGCCCCCGCGAGGACGAGCCTTTCATGAACGAGCGGCAGCGGGAATATTTCCGCCACAAGCTGCTCCAGTGGAAGGAGGACATCCTGCGCGAGGCGAAAGAGACGCTGCAGCACCTTCAGGACGAAAACCAGAATCACCCGGACATTGCCGACCGGGCTTCTTCCGAGACAGACCGCGCCATCGAGCTCAGGGCGCGCGACCGCCAGCGCAAGCTGATCGCCAAGATCGACGCCGCGCTCGAACGCATCGACGACGGCAGCTACGGCTATTGCGAGGAGACCGGCGAGCCGATCTCGCTGAAGCGCCTGGAAGCGCGGCCGATCGCGACACTGTCGATCGAGGCGCAGGAGCGCCACGAGCGGCGCGAGCGCGTCTATCGCGACGATTGAACCGGCGGTACGGCCGGCCCGCTCCGGCAGCCGGTTCGACCTCATGAAATGAAAACGGCGATCCGTTCCGCGGATCGCCGTTTTTCTTTGCGCGGCGGCGGTCTGCGCCGCCCCGTCCGGACTAGGGGCGCTGCGCGCCGCGGCCGAGCAGGTTTGCCATTTCGTTCTCGAAGGGATCGTTGCCCGCCGGTGCATCCGTCACGCGGACCTCCGGCGCGCGCACGTCCGGCGTGCGAGGCTCGGGAGCGCGGATATCCGGGGCGCGAAGCTCCGGCGCCTCGGGGGCCTCGGTCGTCCGCGGAGCCAGGATGCGGGGCTCGGGCGCGGCCGGCTCGGCCGGGGCGGGCCTGGCTTCCGCGGGGCTTCCTTCCCCGGCGATGCGCGCCGACAGGAAGGGCGGGAGCGGCCGCTCGGCCGGTGCCGGCGCGGGAGTGGTCGGTGCGTGGGCGGCGCCGGACGGCACGGGGCGGCGCAGGGTTTCCTCGAGCTGCTCGACCATGCCGGCAAAGGCGGGGTCGACCTTCACCGTCACTCGCGGCCCCGGCTCGCTGGGCGGCGTCGGGGCCGCGGGCTCGAGGACCGGCTCGGCCCGCAGCGGAATGGCGGGCGGGGCGGTCGGGACGCTCTCGGGCTCGCCGGCGCGGGTCGTCACGGGCGGCAGCGGCCGGCGGGCCGGAGCTTCCGGCGCCACGTCGAGGCGGGGAGCCCGGGGCGCGGGGGCCGGCCGAACGGCCTCCGGCGCCGCCGGAATCGCCGCCGAGGGGCGGGCGGGCGGAACCGGGGCGGCGGGCCGCTCCACGGGATGAGTCTCGACCGCCGGCTGGCGCGCGGCGCCGATGCCGCTTTCCACGAGGAAATCGCCGCCGCCGCCGAGGATGACGAGATGCTGCACGTCATCGCGTTGGATCAGCACGAGCCGTCGCGTTTCGTCGATCGGCACTTGGTCCACCACGGCCAGTCTATGGCCGGGCACCGTCCCGTGGCTTGCGCGCTGGCGTCCGCGCCGTCCGACGAGGACGACGAGCGCCGCCAGCAGCACCAGGGCGGCCAGCACGACGAACAGCACGCCGATCATGCCGAGTCCCGACAGAGCATCCATCATGATCTACATCTCCGCGATACGCAGTCGGCACGCCGATGATACCGGCGGCCGGGATACACATTCCGTCCTTTGTGTCGCGGAAGGGGGCTCGCGGCAAGGGGCGGGGGATTCGCGGATGGGTGCCGCCGGGGCGGGACGGGCGGCGGATAAGGCGAATCGGGCCTTGCCCCGAAGGGCCGGGTCGGGCACCAAGAAGGGAGTTTTGAATCGCCTTGGTGCGCCGCCGGCGGCACGGGGCTTCTGGCTTGGACATGGCGGACAGCGGACCCGACGACCCCACGCTCGACCGATCCGAGATCGGCGGAAGTATCCGGCTGGTGCTTCTGGTCGCCCTGGCGCTCGTCGGCGCCGTCGTCTCGTTGCTGCTGCTGGGCCGCGACCGGGCCGATCCCTGGATCATCGGTCTTCTCACCGTGCTCGCGGTGGTCGGCGTCTTCGCGCTTTTCGCCTATGCGACCGGCCTGCTGCGCTTCGGCGTTCCCGATTTCCGGGACGAGCTTGCCCGCCGCATTGTCGACAGCGCCACCGACGGGGTGAGCATCGTCGACGGGCTCGGCCGGGTGCTCTACGCCAATCCGCGCTATTGCGAGATCATCGGCGCCGCCTCGCCGCAGGAGGCGCGCCCGGTCGAACGGCTGTTCACCAGCGATCCCGACGCCTCCGAGGCGGTCTACCGCCTCGCGCAGGGCGTGCGGGAGGGCAAGGTGCTGACCGAGGAGGTCCGGCTCGCCGTTCCCGGCCATCCCGTGCGCTGGCTCAAGCTCGCCGCCCGCCCGGCCGGCAGCAACGGGCGCGGGGCGAAGGCCGCGGTGTGGACGGTGAGCGACCTGACGCGCGAGCGCGAGCGGCAGGAAACCGCCTTCCTCGAGCTCCAGCACGCCATCGACTATCTCGACCACGCCCCGGCTGGCTTCTTCTCGGCGGCGGGCGGGGCGATCCACTACATCAACGCGACGCTGGTGGACTGGCTCGGCTACGACCTCGCCGAATTCGGACCCGGCGGCCTCACCGTGGCGGACATCGTACCGGGGCCGGCGGCGGCGCTGCTCACCGGCATGGCGCCGCTGCCCGGCGGCGTGCGCACCGAGGTGCTCGACCTCGATCTCAAGCGCAAGAACGGCCAGACGCTGCCGGTGCGCATCTGGCATCGCGTCGCCTATGCTTCGGACGGCACGCCGGGCGCTTCCCGCACGCTGGTGGTGAACCGCTCGCGCGAGGACAACGCCGCCGATCCCGCTCGCGCGGCGGAAGTGCGCTTCGCCCGCTTCTTCCACAATTCGCCCATCGCCATCGCCGAGGTGGACCCGGAAGGGCAGATCGTGCGCGCCAACGCCATGTTCGCCCGGCTGTTCGGCGGGCGCGAGGGCGAGCGGCGGCGTCTGCTCGACGTGGTGTCGGAGACGGCGCGCGCGCTGCTGGAGCCGGCCGTCACGGCGGCGGTGCGGGGGCAGGCACCTTCCAGCCCGGTGGACATCGGCCTCGACCGCGAGCGCTCGGCGCGCTTCTACTTCGCCTCCGTCGAGGATGGCGGCGCGGATCGCGAGGCGGCGATCGTCTATGTCATCGAGACCACCGAGCAGCGGGCGCTGGAGGCGCAGTTCGCCCAGTCGCAGAAGATGCAGGCGGTCGGCCAGCTCGCCGGCGGCGTGGCGCACGACTTCAACAACGTGCTGACCGCCATCATCGGCTATTCGGACCTCCTCCTGGCCAATGCGCGGCCGACCGATCCGTCCTTCCAGGACGTGATGCAGATCAAGCAGAACGCCAACCGCGCGGCGGGGCTGGTGCGCCAGCTTCTCGCCTTCTCCCGGCGCCAGACGCTGCGCCCGCAGGTGCTGAACCTCGGCGACGTGATGAGCGATCTCTCCATGCTGCTGCGCCGTCTGCTCGGCGAGACGATCAAGCTGGAGGTGAAGGAGGAGCGCGATCTCTGGCCGGTGAAGGCGGACCTCAACCAGTTCGAGCAGGTCATCGTCAATCTCGCCGTCAATGCCCGCGACGCCATGCCGGAGGGCGGCACGCTCTCCATCCGCACCGCCAATGTGAGCGCGGAGCAGGCCGCCCAATATGCCGAGGCGGGCCTGCCGGCGGCGGACCATGTGCTGGTCGAGGTGGCTGATACCGGCACCGGCATTCCTCCGGCGATCCTCGACAAGATCTTCGAGCCCTTCTTCTCCACCAAGGAGGTCGGAAAGGGCACGGGCCTCGGGCTTTCCACCGTCTACGGCATCGTCAAGCAGACCGGCGGCACGCTGCAGGTCGACAGCGAGGTCGGCAAGGGCTCCATCTTCCGTGTCTTCCTGCCGCGTCACGTGCCGGAGAGCGTGGAACTGGCACCCAAGACGGTCGAGCCGGAAGCGCCCGTCAAGGCCGCCGACCTCACCGGGCGCGGCACGCTGCTGCTGGTCGAGGACGAAGAGGCGGTGCGCGCCTTCGCCGCTCGCGCGCTGGTCTCGCGCGGCTATCAGGTGCTGGAAGCGGGCTCAGGCATCGAGGCGCTGGAGGTGATGGGCGAACATGCCGGCGAGGTGGACCTCATCCTCTCCGACGTGGTGATGCCGGAAATGGACGGGCCGACGCTGCTCAAGGAGTTGCGCGCCACCCATCCCGACATCAAGGTGATATTCATGTCGGGTTATGCCGAGGAAGCCTTCGCCAAGAACCTGCCCGAGGGAGCGGATTTCGGTTTCCTGCCGAAACCCTTCACCCTGAAGCAGCTTATCGAAGCCGTGAAGAAGAGCATGGGCCGGAGCGATTAGCTCCGGCACGACGAAGTTCGGAGAAACGCATGAGCGCTGCGATCGAGGATGTCTTCAAGGCTCTGGCCGCCGACCGTACGGCGCGGGCGGACGAGAAGGTGGCGGATCTTTTCGCCCGCGATCCCCTGCGTTTCTCGGCCTTCTCGGCCGCCTTCGAGGACATGCTGCTCGATTTCTCCAAGGTCTCGCTGACCGGGGAGACGCTCGGCCTGCTCGTCGAACTCGCGCGCGCCGCCGGCGTCGAGGCCAGGCGGGCGGCGATGTTCGCCGGCGAGCACATCAACCTCACCGAGGACCGCGCGGTGCTGCATACGGCGCTGCGCGATCGCAGCGCGACGCCGTTCGTCGTCGACGGGCAGGATGTGCGCGCCGACGTCGCCTCGGTGCTGGCGGGCATGGCGACCTTCGCCGAGGGCATCCGCTCCGGCGCGCTCAAGGGCTGGACCGGCAAGCCGATCACCGACGTGGTGAACATCGGCATCGGCGGTTCCGATCTCGGCCCGGTGATGGCGACGCTGGCGCTTGCGCCCTATCACGACGGTCCGCGCGCGCATTACGTCTCCAATGTCGACGGCGCGCACCTCTACGACACGGTGAAGGATCTCGATCCGGCATCGACGCTATTCATCGTCGCCTCCAAGACCTTCACCACGCAGGAGACGATGGCGAACGCCGCCAGCGCCCGCGCGTGGATCGTGGAGGCGCTCGGCGAGGCGGCGGTGGCGAACCACTTCGTCGCCGTCTCCACCGCCCTCGACAAGGTGGATGCCTTCGGCATCGCGCCGGACCGGGTGTTCGGCTTCTGGGACTGGGTGGGCGGGCGCTATTCGGTGTGGTCGGCCATCGGCCTGCCGGTGATGATCGCGGTCGGGCCGGCGCATTTCGGCCACTTCCTCGACGGCGGCCACGCGATGGACGAGCATTTCCGCACCGCGCCGCTGGAGAGGAACCTTCCCGTCCTGCTCGGCCTCATCGGCATCTGGCACCGCGACGTGTGCGGCTACGCCACTCGGGCGGTCATTCCCTACGACCAGCATCTCGCCCGCCTGCCGGCCTATCTCCAGCAGCTCGACATGGAGAGCAACGGCAAGCGCGTGACCTGCGAGGGCACGCCGGTCGCCCGCGACACGGGGCCGGTGGTGTGGGGCGAGCCCGGCACCAACGGGCAGCACGCCTTTTTCCAGCTCATCCACCAGGGCACCAGCCCGATCCCGGTCGAGTTCCTCATCGCGGCGAAGGGGCACGGGGAGGAGAGCGAGCCGGGGCTGAAGCGCCAGCACGCCATGCTGATCGCCAACTGCCTCGCCCAGTCGGAAGCGTTGATGCGCGGGCGCACGCTGGAGGAGGCGAAGGCCCAGCTTCTCGCCGCCGGCCGCGACGAGGCCTCGGCCGCGACGATCGCGCCGCATCGCGTCTTCCCCGGTAGCCGCCCGTCGGTGACGATCGCCTATGAGCGGCTCGATCCCTACACGCTCGGGCGCATCGTGGCGCTCTACGAGCACCGCGTCTTCGTCGAGGGGGCGATCTGGGGCATCAACAGCTTCGACCAGTGGGGCGTCGAGCTCGGCAAGGAACTCGCCAGCACGCTGCTGCCGGCGGTGGAAAGCGGCGTGGCGCCCGATACCGTCTCGACCTCGGCGGCCGGGCTCCTGCATCATCTCGTGTCGCGTTCGTGATCCGGCGCGTTTCACTGTTCTCGGGGGAATTATGATCCGCGTCGTCGCTACCACGCCCTTCGACGGCCAGAAGCCGGGCACGTCCGGCCTGCGCAAGAAGGTCCAGGTCTTCCAGCAGCCGCATTACGTCGAGAACTTCATCCAGTCGGTGTTCGACAGTCTGCAGGACTTCGAGGGCGAGACGCTGGTGATCGGCGGCGATGGCCGCTACTACAACCGCGAAGCCATCCAGACCGTCATCAGGATGGCCGCCGCCGCCGGCTTCGGCCGGGTGATGGTGGGCCGGGGCGGCATCCTGTCGACGCCGGCGGCCTCCTGTGTCATCCGCAAGCACGAGGCATTCGGCGGCATCATCCTGTCGGCGAGCCACAATCCCGGCGGCGAGCACGGCGACTTCGGCATCAAGTACAATATCGGCAATGGCGGGCCGGCGCCCGAGCATGTGACCGAGGCGATCTTCGCGCGCTCCAGGGAGATCCGCGAATACCGCATCTCCGACGCGCCGGACGTCGATCTGGACACGCCCGGCCTCACCCGCGTCGAGGACATGGTGGTCGATGTCATCGATCCCGTGGAGGACTATGCGGAGCTGATGGGGGCGCTGTTCGACTTCGACGCCATCCGCGACCTGTTTTCCTCCGGTTTCACCATGCGCTTCGATGCCATGAGCGCCGTGACCGGACCCTATGCTCGGGCGATCATCGAGGAGACGCTGGGCGCGGCGCCCGGCACGGTGGTGCATGGCGAGCCGCTGCCTGATTTCGGCGGCCATCATCCCGATCCCAACCTGGTCCACGCCAAGGATCTCGCGGACCTGCTGATGTCCGACCAGGCGCCCGACCTCGGCGCCGCCTCGGATGGTGACGGCGACCGCAACATGATCATCGGCCGCGGGCGCTTCGTGACGCCGTCGGACTCGCTGGCCATCATCGCCGCCAACGCCCATCTCGCGCCGGGCTACAAGGACGGGATCAAGGGCATCGCCCGCTCCATGCCGACGAGCGGGGCCGCCGATCGCGTCGCGGAAAAGCTCGGCATCACCTGCTACGAGACGCCGACCGGCTGGAAGTTCTTCGGCAACCTGCTCGACGCCGGCCTCGCCACCGTCTGCGGCGAGGAGAGCTTCGGCACCGGCTCCAACCATGTGCGCGAGAAGGACGGCCTGTGGGCCGTGCTGATGTGGCTCAACATCCTCGCCGTGCGGCGCCAGAGCGTCGCCGACATCGTGGCGGAGCACTGGGCGACCTATGGGCGGAACTACTACACCCGCCACGATTACGAGGAGGTCGACAGCGCGGCCGCCGACGCGCTGATGGTCGATCTGCGCCGCCGCCTCGACGTGCTGCCGGGCACCGTCGTCAACGGCCTGACCATCGAGCGCGCGGACGACTTCGCCTATGACGATCCGGTGGATGGATCGGTGACGACCCGGCAGGGTGTTCGGGTGTTCTTCGACGACGGCTCGCGCATCGTCTATCGCCTGTCCGGCACCGGCACCGCGGGGGCGACGCTGCGCGTCTATCTCGAACACTTCGAGCCCGATCCGGCCCGCCACGATCTCGACCCGCAGGACGCCCTTGCCGGGCTGATCGAGATCGCGCGCACGCTGCCGGACATCGAGGGACGCACGGGGCGCCGCGCCCCGGACGTCATCACCTGAGAAAGGCAGATCGGGGCAGCGGCGCCGCCCCGCATCAACCGCTCGTCAGCGCAGCGAGCCGGTCCAGAGGATTTCGAGGCGACGCAGCACGCTGTAGGCGATGCCGAGCTCGTACGCCTCGTTCTCGTCGCGTCCGCTCTGCCGGTTGTCGTGCATGGTGCGGATGGCGTCGCACAGGCTCTGCGCCTTGGCGGTGAGCCGCAGCCGCGCCGAGCGGCGGTCGCGCTGCGAGGCGGAGCGGTGCACATAGCCCGCATCCACGAGCTGCTTCAGGTTGTAGGAGGCGTTCGAGCCGAGATAGTGCCCGCGCTCCAGCAGGTCGCGCACGGAAAGCTCGTCCTGGCCGATAGTGAAGAGCAGCATCACCTGGGACGGGCTGATGTCGTCGGTGCCGAGGCGGGCGAGCTCGACGCGCAGGAGGTCGAGAAACCGACGGTGCGCCCGCTCGATCAGGCGCGCAATCTCAAGATGGGTCACGGGAACCTCGGCGCCCGAGGCGTCGATAAAGGTCGAGGGGGTGGAAAATGCCAAACGCTCCGGGTTCGCCTCTTCCATCATACCCCCTTTGGCTGCCTTGCCTGACATCCGCCCTGTCCTTGCAGTTTTCGCTCAATACCGATGCGTTGATCACATCGGCGTCAAGTCCGATTCTGTGGCGGTGCAGTATGACATAAGCGAGGTGGCTCTCGCTGTGGCGAGATGACCAATTAGCAAAAAATGCGCGCAGTTCCCATGAAATCTTCGAATACTGAATTTCCAGTGGTATTGACGTATGTATAGCGACGGACCTCCAAGGTCCGTCGCCAGATGCATCGGCTGCCCCGGGCAACCTGTGCGCGTCAGTTCTTTTCCTGCAGATGCGCTTCGATGAACCACAGGGCCTTGTCGAGCGAGCGCGAGGCGGCGGTGAAGATGTCCGCGGTGGTGGGGTCGCCGGCCTCGTCGGATTCGGTGATCGCTTTGCGCACGCTGTTGGCGACGGCGCCGAAGCGGTCCGTGAGCGCCTTCAGGTGGTCGTGCACGGCGTAGATGTCGACCGGATAGGCCTTGAGGTGCGTCGCTTCGGCCACGACCTGGGTGGTGCCGAGCGCCGTGCCGCCGAGTTGGACGACGCGCTCGGCCATGGTGTCGTTGTGATCGTCGAGTTCGGTGCGGAAACCGTCGAGCATCTCGTGCACCGCGATGAACTGTGGGCCCTTCAGGTTCCAGTGCGCCTGCTTCGTGGCCAGCGCCAGGTCGATGCCGGCGGCGAGATTGGCGTTGAGCAGCTCGATGGCGACCTTCTTCGCGTTCGAGGGAAGGTCGTTGACGGTCTTGTGGTCGCGCATGGGTTGGTCCTCTGCTTGTGACGCCCGGCATTATGGCACCGGGAGCGCATCGCACGATGCGGATTCGCACCGACCTCGCAAAAATTGGCCGGAACGCATGCCGTTCAAGGGGTGCGGTGGTGCAGGATGCGGCCAATGAAGTTGAGCAGCAACTGGGCGGCGAGGATCGACGTCACCCCGCCGGGGTCGTACTCGCGCGCCACCTCCACCAGATCGACGCCCACGACACGGCCGCGCTGCGCCAGCCCGTCCAGAAGCTCCAGCACCTCGTAATAGGCGAAGCCGCCATGGCTCGGCGTTCCCGTGCCGGGCGCGATGGAGGGATCGAAGCCGTCGATGTCGATGGTGACGTAATAGCGCCGTCCTTCCGGAATGCGGGCCAACACCGCCTCCGGCCCCAGCTTGCGGATCTGCCGCACGCTGAGGATGTCCGAGCCCATGGCGCGCGCCGCCTCGTAGCCCTCGCGGGCGGTGGAGGAGACGTTGCGGATGCCGAGCTGGGTGAGCCCGGTCACATAGGGTTTCTCGGCGGCGCGGCGCAGCGGGCTGCCATGGCCGCGGCGCACGCCGTGGCGTTCGTCCACGAAGTCGAGATGGGCGTCGAACTGCACGATGTGGATCGGCTCCTCTTCCGAGAACGCCTCGATGCAGGGAATGTTGATCGAGTGATCGCCGCCCAGCACCACGGGAAGCGCGCCGGCCTTGAGGATCCTGCGCACGCCCAGCTCTATGTTGGCGTGGCTCTGCTCGGTGTCGGTGTGAATCATGTCGGCATCGCCGATATCGACGATGCGCGTGGTCCCTGCCGGCAGATAGGTGATGTCGTCCTCGTGGTCATAGGCGCCGGAATGACCGAAGGCGAACAGCGTCGATGCCTCGCGGATGGCGCGGGGCCCCGAGCGCGCGCCGGAGCGCCATTGCGTGCCGAGATCGAAGGGGGCGCCGAGAATGGCGACGTCCGCTTCGATCCGGTCCCAGTCGAGCTGGAGCGGATATTTGCCGAAGGTGCAGATGCCGACGAAGGGCAGGTCGAGCCGGCCGCCTTCATACCCATGAGCCATCAGCGCGTGCCCTTCTTCTCGACGACGCCGGCCAGCACGCAGAGCAGCTCGAACAGGATGGTGGCTCCGGTCAGGGCGGTGAGGCCCGAGGGGTCGAAGGGCGGCGCGACCTCGACGAGATCGGCGCCGATGATGTCGAGCCCGTCCAGCAGGCGCACCATCGCCTGCGCCTCGCGGGTGGAGAAGCCGCCGATCTCCGGCGTGCCGGTGCCCGGCGCCTGCGAGGGGTCGATCCCGTCGATGTCGAAGGTGACGTAGGTCGGCTGGTGGCCGACGATGGCGTGCACTTCCGCCATCACGTCCTCGACCCCGCGCTTCACGAACTCCTCGATGAAGATGATGCGCACCCCGGCGTCGCGCGCGTAATCGTAATTGCCGGCATCCGAGATGGCCCCGCGCAGCCCGATCTGCACGAAGCGCCGGGGATCGACCAGCCCTTCCTCGATGGCGCGGCGGAAGGGGGTGCCGTGCGTATATTTGCTGCCGTTGAAGAAGCTGTCATAGGTGTCGGAATGGGCGTCGAACTGGATGAGGCCGACTGGCCCGTCCGCCGCCAGCCCGCGCAGGATTGGCAGGCTGATGAGATGGTCGCCGCCGGCGGTGAGCGGCAGGGCACCGGCCGCGCGCACGCTCGCATAATGCGCCGAGATCAGGTCGAGCGAGCGCATCAGGTCGAACGGATCGGTAATCACGTCGCCGCAATCGGCGATGCGGGCGCGGTCATAGGGCGAGAGGCCGGTGACGTGGTGCACCCGGCGCATCAGGCTCGACTGGTTGCGCAGCTCGCGCGGGCCGTGGCGCGTGCCGGCGCGGTTGGTGGTGCCGAGGTCGAAGGGCAGGCCGAGAATGGCGATGTCCACTTCCGATGGCTCGGCCACCGGCAGCCGCATGAAGGTGGGAAGGCCCGCATAGCGCGGGATGCTGCCGGAATCGAGCGGTTCGAACTTGGTGGTCATGACGTAACCTCGATGGGCATTGGCGCCCGTTGAACTTGTGTCCCGGACAAGCTGCGCGCAGCGCCGATCCGGGGCCCAGCGCAAGACTCCGCCGCAGGCGACGAAACAGAATCAAGCGCTTCGCGAATTCTCCCTGGTTCCCGGCTCGGCGCTTCGCCTTCGGCTCCGCTGGGCCGGGAAACGGGTGTCACAACCCGAACTCCTTGCGGATGGCGGCGGAGATGTGGGCGACGTAGTCCGCCATCAGCCATTCGCCCTTCTCGGCGGTGGAGTTGGTGGCGACCGCCAGCACGCCGGAGGGCGGCAGGCCGAAATCATCCGGCACGGGGAAGCGGTCATAGGGCGGGAAGGTGGCGGGGCCGTCGGTGGGCGCCTTGTCCATCTCCACGAGATCGGGGCGCAGCACCAGCATCAGCGAGGTTTCCAGCAGGCTCGCATGCTCGAGGTCGATGCCGGGGAAGCCGTCGGGGAACAGCCGGTCCAGCGTCGCGCGCCGGGCGAAGTCCCAGTATTCGAGCCGCATCACCTCGAAGCCGGTGATGCCGTCGCGGGCGATCTCGCGCCGGGCGAGGTCCAGCCCCTCCACGGAAGGCCAGCAGTTCTCGTAATGGCCGTTGACGATCACCAGCCGGCGCACGCCCTGCCGGGCGAGGTTGCGGATGACGTCGCGCAGCACGAGCGCGAAGGTGTTGGCATCGACGCTCAGCGTGCCGGGAAACTGCTCGCCGCCGCCCGAGCGGGGCATGGACTTGCAGCCATAGCTGATCGTCGGCGCCACCAGCCCGCCGACCTCGCGGGCGACGCGCTCGCACACGCCGGTCGGCAGCACCACGTCGACATTGAGCGGCAGGTGCGGGCCATGCTGCTCGGTGGAGCCGAGCGGTAGCAGCACCGGCGCGCCGGCGGCGATCTTCGCCGCGAATTCCAGCCAGCTCAGTTCGTCCAGACGCACGCTGTCGACCATGTCGTTCCCCTGATGATTCCTCAGTGCATCGCCGCGCCGCCGTCGACGCTGATGCACTGTCCGGTGATGAAGCCCGTGGCGCGGCTCGTCAGGAACAGTACCGCCTGCGCGACCTCTTCCGCCCGGCCGACGCGGCCGAGCGGGTTGCCGGTTTCGAGCCGCTTCAGCTCGTCGCTGAGGTTGTCGAAGTCGAGCAGGGGCGTGTCGACGGGGCCGGGCGCGATGGCGTTCACCAGCACCCGGGGCGCCAGCTCGCGCGCCCAGGAGCGGGTGAGGGCGATGACCGCGCCCTTGGTGCCGGCATAGCCGGAGAAGCCGGCGCGCCCGAGATAGGCGAGTTCGGAGGCGACGTTGATGATGCGCCCCGTCGCCGGTCCCTCGCCGTCGAAATAGCGTAGCGCCTCGCGAGCCATCAGGATCGGGCCGCGGATGTTCACCGCCGCCATGCGCTCATAGGCGGCGACGTCGAAGCCGTCGAGCGGCGTCTCCACGCAGATGCCGGCGCAGTTGACGATCACGTCGAGACCGCCGAGTTCCCGCACGGCCGCTTCCATGCCGCCCGCCACCGCCGCCTCGTCCGCCACATTGGTGAGGATGGTCGGCCAGGTGCTGGGGCGTTCCGGCGGATGCAGGTCGAAGCCGACGACCTTGGCGCCGGCGGCGCTGAGCGCGTCGGCGCTCGCCCGGCCGATGCCGCTCGCCGCGCCGGTGACGACGACGCGCAGGCCCTTGTGTGGCGCTACCATGGACATTCTCCCCGATCGATTCCGAGACTCTGGCCGGTGATGTTGGCCGCCAGATCGGAAGCGAGGAAGAGGTAAGTGCCGGCCACGTCGTCCGGGTCCATGAAGCCGGGCAGGATCTGCGCCGCGACGATCTCGTCCAGCAGCACTTCCGGCGCGACGCCGGTACGCGCGGCCATGGCGTGGAGGGAGCGCAGCGAGGCTTCCGTGCGCACCCAGCCGGGACACACGGCGTTGACCGTGATGCCGCGCGGGCCGAGCTCCTTCGCCCAGGTCTTGGTGAGGCCGATGACTGCGTGCTTGGAGGCGACATAGGCGCCGAACAGCGCCTCGGCGCTGCGCGACCAGATCGAGGCGGTGTTGATGATGTGCCCGCCATGGCCAAGGCGCGGCAACAGGGCGCGGGTGGCGAGGAAGGTGCCGACGACGTTGATCTCCACCACCCGGCGGAAGGTCGCTTCGTTCGCCTCGCCGGCGTCGTCGAGCGGGGTGACCAGCTCCAGCCCGGCATTGTTCACCAGCACGTCGAGATGCGGGATGGCGTCGGCGATCGCGGCCATCTCGGCGGCGCGGGTGATGTCGGCGCAGTGGCCGCGTGCCCCGAGGCGCTCGGCGGCCTCGTGGATCGCCTCGTCCTCGGCCAGCATGTGCAGCTCCGCACCGGCGGCGGCGAAGGCGCGGGCGACGCCGAGGCCGATGCCCCGGCTCGCCCCGGTGACGAGCACCGTCCGCCCGGAAATGCCGTCGAGCGTCATGTGGATGTCCCGGGGCGGGGACGGGTGTTCGGATGGCGGGGCACGGCGGGCTCTCCTCACGGACGAGGTCATGCTCCCGCACATTCACTTCGCGAAAAATAGGATTTAATGGAAGGATATATCGGCAATCATCGATGTGTCCCTGCCACGGAATCCCCCATGCGCCGCCTCGACAATATCGACCTGCGTCTTCTGCGCGTCTTCGTGGTGCTGGCGGAGGAGGGCGGCTTCCACGACGCGCAGATCGCGCTCAACCTCTCGCAGTCGACCCTTTCCACCCATCTCGCCGCGCTGGAGCGCAAGCTGGGCGGGCAGCTTTGCGAGCGCGGCCGGGCCGGCTTCCGTCTCACCCCCTTCGGCGAGGCGACGCTCGCCGCCGCCAAGCGGCTGTTCGAGGACGTCGACGCCTTCCACGGCCGCATCGGCCGCGACCAGCGCCGGCTCGTCGGCCGGCTGCGGGTCGGCATCGTCGACGGCGTGGTGACCAATCCGCAGCTCGGGCTGCAGACGGCGCTGGCGTGCTACATGGACTACGCCTCGGAAGTGTTCGTCGATCTCGAGCTCGGCACGCCGCTGGTGCTGGAGCGCGCGCTGATGGACGGCGCGCGCGACGTGGTGGTGGGGCCGTTCTCGCAGAAGGTGCCGGGCATCAGCTACATCCCGCTGCACCGCGAGCCGCAGGCGCTCTATTGCGGGCAGGGCCATCCGCTGTTCGAGCTGCCGGCGCGGGAGATCGGTCATGCGCGCATCGAGGAGGCGCTGTTCTCGGTACGCCGCTACCGCCATCTCGACGACCTCTACCGGGTGAACCATCCGCGCGCCAGCGGGGCGGTGGTGCAGATGGAGGCGCAGGTGATGATGATCCTGTCCGGCCGCTTCATCGGCTACCTGCCGCGCCATATCGGCGAGGACTGGGTGGCGCGCGGGCGGATGCGGGTTCTGCGGCCGGAAAGCTACGGCTTCGATTCCGTCCATTTCGCCGCCACCCGCCGGCTCAAGGGCGAGCAGCCGCTGGTCGACGCCTTCATCCGCGAGCTGAAGGCGCAGGCAAAGGCGGCGTCCGCCGAGCCGCCGGCGGAAAGCGCGGGGGAGAGCCCGCCGGATCAGGCCAGCCTGTAGATCCAGTCCGGCAGGATGTAGCGGCGGCCGACGAAGACGAAGCCGAGCGGCACGCCGCCATGCTCCACCACGCTGGCGCGCAGGGCGGCGGCGGGCGCCTTGCGGGTCTTCTCGGCGCGCACCACCAGCGCGTTGCCGTCGACCAGTTCCTCGAAGCGATGGCCGATGGCGGCGGAATCGCGCGCCGTGGCGCAGACCACCACGGCTTCGAAGGTGCTGCCGAGCTCGTTCATGAAGCGCTGCGCCTCGGCGGTGGGCAGGCGGATGTCGAGCAGCTTCGAGCGGGTGCGGTCCCGCAGCGTCCACAGCAGCGGAACCTCGCTCGGGCCGACATAGAGCCCGCCATTCTCGCGCGCAGAAGGATCGTCCGCCGAGTCGGACGGCGGAGCGGTCAGGTCGATCAGCAGCGTGCGCAGCCCGCGCTGGAGCGTGATCTCGGTGGCGATGCCGCGTGCCAGCGGCGCCAGTGCCTCGTCCGGCTCGGCCGCCAGGAACTGGACGCTGCGCAGCGGTCGCCCGTCCACTTCCGTGTCGAGCAGGAAGGCCGCGAGGCCGCTCACCTCCCGCTCCATGGCGGCGGGGTCTTCCGTGGTCGAGCGGTTGGCGTATTCGCCGAGCATCGGCAGTTCGAGCGAGCGCTCGGTTTCCTGCGGCATGATGAAGGTGGAGCGCAGCGCCGAGGCGATGGCGCCGGCCGCCACGCCGAACAGCACACCGCCGAGGATGCCAGCGCCGAGGAAGGGCAGGCGCATGTTGCGGCTGGTCACGGCGGCGTCCGCCTGCTGCACCATCCGCACGCCCGCTTCGCGCTCGGCGGCAGCGGATTCCTCGATCTGCGCGGCGGTGGCCCGGCGCAGATACTCGCGATAGCTGTCGTTCAGCGTGTCGCGCTGGCGGGTCAGTTCGACGAGCCGGGTCTCGGCGACGCGCAGGTCGGCAAGGCGCTTCTCGGCGGTCTGCTGCTGGTCGCCCAGCTCCTTCTCCTGCTGGCCGAGCGCGTCCGCCTCGATGCGCAGCGACAGCAGCATGTTGTTCAAGTAGCCGATGGCGGGATTGCGCACGTCGCGCGTGGTTTCGTAGGAGCGATCCTTGCGGGTGGCGATCTGCCGGCGGACCGTGTCGATCTTGCGGTTGATCTCCCGCATCATCGAGCCGTTGGGAGCGTATTGCAGGGCGATGCGGTCCCGCTCGACGAGCAGGCGGCTCAGCATGTTGTTGTCTTCGTCGTTGCCCGAGGAGTCGCTCGTCTGGTCGAAGTCGAGCACCTTTCCGGGCAGCTCCCTGAGCTGCTTCTCCGCCTCGGCGATCTGCCCGGCGAGGGCGACGCGCCGCTCGGCCACCTGGCGGCGGCGCTGTACCACGGCGTCGACCTGGTTGGCCGCCAGCACCGCGTCCTGGCTGAAGTCGATGATGCCGGCGCTGGTCTTCAGCGCCTCGATGGCGGCATCGGTCTGCCCCAGCTCGCTCTTGAAGCGCTCCACCTCGATCTTCAGGAAGCGGGCGGTGGGGTTCTGCATGATGAGGCGGCGGCGCGCCAGATAGGTCTCGACCAGCTTGTCCGTGGTCTCGATGGCGAGCGTGCGGCTGGGGTGAGTGAAGGCGATCTCGATGACGTTCGAGCCGTCGCGTACCTGCACCCTGAGGTCGCTGCGGAAGCGCGCGATGGCCCGGTCCATCACGCTGCTGCTGCTGAACAGGTCGCGCAGATAGGAGAGCGGGGTCGGCGGGAACAGCCGCTCCAGCCCGATCTCCTCGATCACCGTGCGCAGCACGTCGGCGCTTTCGATGATCTGCACCTCGGACTCGACCTGCTTCAGGCCCTCGATGGACAGTACCGCCGGCCCGGTGTCGGTGACGCTCTGCTGGTTCGTCACCTCACGGCTGACGATCACCATGACGAGGCTGGAGGCGGTGTATTCGGTCTTGGCCAGCGTCGCGGCGGCGATGCCGAGCCCGATCGGCACCAGCGCGGCGAGGATCACGACGCGGATGTGGAAGAAGGCGACGATGAGGAAATCGCGAATGGTGAACGTGCCCGGCCATGCCTCGGCCCGGCCACCCGGCGCCTGGCCGTCACTCTCGGCGGCATTCGCGCCCGTCATCGACATCACTGCTTCCCGTTGGCCGCCACGGCAGGCCGAAGGCGCGTTCGCCCCGCCTGCTTGGCGCATAAGCCGAATTTGCCCGTTTAGCCCTAATGAGCGGTAAATATGGCTTTCGATGGGGCAGGTGAGGCGTCAAAAAGCGCGCGGCATCAGGCGGCGCACCACCAGCGCGGTGCCGATGGCGCCCTGGACGATGACGAGGGCGCTGAGGATAGCTGCGCCGTTCATCCCGAAGAGGGGAACGAGAATGGCGCCGGCGGCGACGCAGACGGCGAGCTGCGCCGCGTTCAGCCATCGCAGCACCCCGCCGTGGCCGGTCATGGCCAGCATGATGTCCTGGCAGGGCAGCAGGCAGTTCACCAACTGGCCGATGCTCATGATGATGAGCGCGGTGGCGGCGATCTCGAACCCGGGCCCGACCAGAGCCAACAGCGGCTCCGGGAACGCCATCATCAGCGCCAGCGGCGGCAGGCCGCACAGTGCCACGAGAAGGCGGGCGCGGCGGTTCTGCGCCCGCAGCGCATCCCACTCGCCCTGGCGGTGCAGGGCGGCGAAGCGCGGGGCGGCGATGGCGCCGATGGAGATGATCACCACCCAGATCAGCATGGACAGCCGGCTCGCGACGCTGAAGGCACCGACATCGGCGGCGGCGGCGAAGGCCGCGAGCAGAAGCAGCGGGATGGAGTTGAGCGAGACCTGCACCACCTCGACCATCCCGAGCGGCAGCGCCGTGCGCCACAGGGCGGGCAGGGCGGTGGTGCCGGCGGAGTCGGTGGTCGGGGCCGGCACGGGGGCGCCGCGCATGACGAGGACGATGCCGAGGATGGCCGAGGCGAGGTTCGTCGCCGCCAGCGTGTAGAGCATGCCGTCCAGCGACTGCACGCCGGCCAGCAGGACGAGCAGCGCGAAGGCTGGCCAGGAGGCGTTCTGCACCCATTGTCCGGCCACGCTGCGCCCGTAGCCGAACAGCACATGCGCCACGAAGTAGCACAGCGCCTGCGGCAGGATCGCCGCTGCCGCGATCAGCAGCGGGCGGACGAGATCGGGATCGTCGAAGACGTGGAGTGAGGCCGGCCGCGCGATCAGCACGGTCACGAGCGTGGCCAGCAGGCTGCCGAGGACCGTCCAGCCGAAGCCGGTGAACATGGCGGCGCGTGCGTCGGTGAGCCGCCCGACGGCGAGGTCGCCAGCCATGTGGCGCACCACCGCCTTCTCGAAGCCCGCCCGCGCGATGGTGGCGGCGAGGCCGACCCAGGTCATGCAGAGGAAGTAGAGGCCCGCCTCATGCGCGCCGAGGATGCGGGCGGCGAGCATGTAGAGGCCGAGCTTCGCCACCAGCTCGACGCCGCGCGCCATGAGCCCGCCAATGTAGGGGCCGTAGGTGGCGAGCAGCCGCCGCAGGTCGGAAAGGCGCGCCTTCGTCATGCTGTGTAACCGGGTTACGGTGCCGCGCGAGACACGCGCCGGCGGTCGTGGCATATGCCCCCGGCACGGTCGGACGAGTCGGGCAGGGGCATCTCAGGCATGAACCATGGGCGCCGCGCCGCCGCAAGAGCGGGCCGGAAGGGTAACAGGGCAGCCGGTTGCCTGTGTGCCGTGGCGCTTGCCATGCTGACGGCCGGGCTGATCGCCTTGTCGCCGGTCGCATGGGCGCAGGCCGGCCTCAGCGACTTGCCGGTCCCGGACGTCGATCCGCGCATGGATCCCGCGCCGTTCGACGGCCGGCGGGCCATTCGTGACTATCTCAAGGCGGTCCTGCCGACGCGCTGGTGGGCGAACGAGCCGGAATTCTCGCTCGGGGCCTTCTCGGTGATGATCCACGTGCCGGACAATTGGCAGGGCAACCCGACTTCAGCGGTGATGAGGCTCTGCCCGCCCGCCTACAGCGTCCTGTGGAGCCGGCTCGACCGGATCGAATTCGTGCCGTTCTACCGCGACGCCCGCCGCGCCGGCATCACCTGCCGCAAGGGGTAAGGCGGGCTTTCCGCCGGGTTTCGAAATCGGCAGGCGCGTCAGAACGTTAACCATTAAACCTTCCATTAACCACGTTCGCCTAGCTTGGCCTGGCTACGTTGACCCGCTCAGCCGCGCCGAATCTGCCGTCCCTCCTTGCCGAATGATTTCGGAAGGAGTGGGTGTGTCCGGTCGGCGCTCCGGCGGGCTTCGATCAGGAGCCGATGTGATGCGCGTACGCCTGCGCGGTGAGGGTTTCGCCGCTTCCGCATTCCCGCCGGCCGCGTGCCGGATGCGGGGCGGGCGCGTCGTGGGCGTGCTGCTGGCCACCGTTCTGCTGGCGGGATGCCAGACCACCGACACGACCGGGACGGTCGGGCGGCCGCAGAGCCCGAACGACACCTTCACCACCGGACAGGAACTGCGCTTCACCGAGGTCAATCCGGCCGGTTTCCGGCCGTGGTCGAGCCAGATGCCGGCCTATCGGCTGGGCGCCGGCGACAAGCTGAAGATCAAGTATTTCCTCACCCGCGAGATGGACGAGGAACTCGTCGTCGCCCCCGACGGCACGGTCGCGCCCCGCGCGGTCGGCCAGCTCAAGGTCGAGGGGCTGACGCTGGCCGGCGCGCAGGAGGTGGTGCGTCGCGCCTCCAAGGTGGAGCTCGCCGACCAGAAGGTGGTGATCTCGCTGGAAGATGCCGTCTCCGCCAAGGTCTATATCGGCGGCATGGTCGAGAAGCCCGGCCCGTACAACCTTTCGGAGATGCGCAACGGCACGTTGCAGAGTATCCTCGCGGCCGGCGGCTTCACCGAGGAGGCCCGCACCGGGCAGGTGGCGATCATCCGCCGCGGCCCGGACAACATGCCGATGCTGCGTCTGATCAACGTCAAGGACATCATCCAGACCGGCTTCACGCTCGACGACGTCCAGCTCGCCGCCGGCGACATCATCTACGTGCCGCGCAGTTCCGTCTCCGAACTCAATGTCTGGATCGACCAGTTCATCAACAAGGTGGTGCCCTTCCAGCGCACGTTCAACTATACGCTGGGCACCCAGGGGGTCATCTAGCCCCGGACGCATGCGAGGAACCGATGGCGGACGCATCGCGCGGGCAGGCTGGCGGGCAAGATGGCGGGAACGAAGCCTTCCCGCCGCCGGCCGGTTTCGAGGAAGTGACCTATCTCGGCGTGCGCGTCGCCCGGCTCGATGCCGCGTCGGCTGCGGCATGCACCGCCGCGCGCCCGGCCGATGCGCCCTATGTCTATGTGGTGACGCCCAACGCCGCGCATTTCACCCTGCTGAACCTGTCGGACGACGCGCGCTTTCGCGACGCCTACGACCACGCCTGGATGCGCCTGCTCGACGGGCAGGTGCCGCGGGCGCTGGCGCGGCTGCTGTTCGGCCTCGACCTGCCGCACGCCGCCGGCAGCGACGTCGCCCTGCTTCTGCTGGAGCGCCATATCGGGCCGGACGATCCGGTGACGCTGATCGGCGGCAGCCCGGAAGTGCCGCGCCGCCTCGCCGAGCGCTTCGGCCTGCGCCACATCGCCCATCACAACCCGCCCATGGGCTTCATCAACCGGCCGGACGAAGTGGCGGCCTGCGTCGACTTCGTGCTGGCCAACCCGGCGCGCTTCGTCTTCTTCGGCGTCGGCACGCCGCAGGGCGAATATCTCGCCCGCGAAGTGGCGTTGCGCGGGGGCGCCACGGGTTGCGGGCTGTGCGTCGGCGGCGCACTGAACTTCGCCACGGGCATCACCCAGCGCGCGCCCGCCTTCGTGCGCAAGGCCGGCCTCGAATGGGCGCACCGTCTGGTGCGCAACCCCGCCGGTCACGCGCGGCGGGTCTTCGTCGACTCGCTGCCCGTTGTCTGGATCGCCCTCAAGGCGCGGCTGAATCCTGCCGCCTACGGCATGGGCCGCGTGCCGGCGGATGGCGGGGCGAAAGACCGCGCATGAGCGAGGCGGGCGGATCCGGCACGGGCACGCCCACCGGGGACCGCCGTCGCGCGGTGGTGACGCTGCCGCGCGCCTTCGTGCCGGTCGCGGCGCCGGTTTCCACCGAGCGTTTCCCCGGCGTGCTGACGAGTGCGGCGCTGCTCTTCGCGTTGCCGTTTTTCGCGCAGAGTTTCTACTACCTGCATGAGCTGACGGCTCCCTACCTGCTGTCGAAGGCATGGCCGCTGCTCTCGCTGCCGCTGAGTCTCTACGCGGTGGTGCGCCTGCAATTGCCGGCCAAGCGCTTCTATCTGGTGTTCCTGGCCTACGCGCTGGGCTTCACGCCCTTCGTCTCGATGCTCCAGCTCGGCAACGGGCTGGTGGACGCGCTGATCACCACGGTGAAGATTTGGCCGCTGACCTACTATTTCGGCCTGTCGGCGCTGCTGGTCTGGCTGGCGCCGAGCTACGGCCGCACACGGGGCTCGCTGGTCGTGCTGGGGGCGGGCACCTTCGTGCTCATGCTGGCCTTGTGGCTGCTGGTGCCGACGAGCTGGTACGTGAACGATCCCGAGCTCGGCAAGCTGTTCATGCTGGAGACCGAGCGCGGCTACCGGATCTACATGCCGATGTTCTTCGGCACGCTGTTTCTGTTCTACCTCACGCGCCGCTTCATGCAGCGCCCGAACCTGCTGCTGCCGCTGGCGATCCTGCTCGGCTTCGTGCTGCTCTTCTCCATCTACAAGCAGCGGACGGCGATCGGCGGCATGATGCTGGTATGCATCTATGCGGTGGGCGTCTCGCTGGCGCCGCGCCTCCGCTTGCTGGTCGCGGGCCTGTTCCTCGCGGTCGTGCCGCTGGGCCTCGCCTATCTCGTGCTGCGCGACGTGGAAGGGCTGGCCCAGTCCCTCGGCGGCTCGCTTTCCGTCCGGCAGGTCTCGCTGGGGCTGGCGGCGAACTTCCTCGGGGACGATCCGTGGCGCTGGCTGTTCGGCGTCGGCGCCACCACCCGCTTCGGCAGCATCACGCTGGCCGACATCTTCGGCAACAGCAACTTCTACGTCGCCGATCTCGGCTGGTTCGGCATCGTGTTCGAATACGGGCTGGTGGGCGCGGTGCTGCTGGCGGGGCTTTATGGCTGGGGCTACTTCACCCTGCTGCGCTCGACGCGCGGGGTGGAGGATCCCATGGTGCTCGCCCTGTCGGACTACATTCTCTATATGCTCGCCACGTCGGCGGTCTATTCGCTCGTCTTCACCCCCGGCGAGTTCGGTGTGGTGATGGCGCTCGCCATCTATCTCAGCCGAGCGCGTTACCGGCAGCCCTCGACACCGGCGCCGGAGCACCGCATAAGCTTCACCGTCAACCGGCATCAGATCAGGACCCGAAATGCTGCGGCGCGTCGCCAAACTGTTGCATGAACCGGCTTTCCGCCGCGCGCCCCTGACGGTCATCGGACGGGGCGTGACGTGGGCGTTCAATGTCGCGCTGGGCCGTAGCCCGGTCTTCGAGCTCGTTCCCGGCGCGCGGCTGCGCGTGCCCTCGGACCTGCGCTTCACCTCGGTCTCCGCCTATCTGCTGCGCGATGCCGTCGAGCCGGAGCTGAACTATCTCCAGAAATTCGTCGGCAAGGGCGATGTCTTCATCGACGTCGGCGCCAATATCGGCCTGTTCACGCTGAAGGCGGCACCGCGGGCCGCGCGCGTCGTCGCGGTGGAGCCGGGCGCGGAAGCCGGCGCGCAGCTCGACGCCAACATCGCCCTCAACCGCTTCGACAATGTCGCGGTGGTGCGCAAGGCGCTGTCCGACAAGCCGGGCCGCGCCGTGCTGTTCCACAATCCGCTGGGCGAGGACCCGCAGGCCTTCTCGCTCATCAGCGACGGCACCGACGCCGGCAGCGAGCAGGTGGAACTGGCGACCCTCGACTCGCTCGTCCACGATCTCGGCCTGCCGCGCGTCGACTGCATCAAGATCGACGTCGAGGGCGCCGAGGGAATGGTGCTGGCGGGCGCGGCGGAGACGCTCGCCGCCTACCATCCCACGGTGATCTTCGAGATGAACTGCCCGACGCTGGTCAAGGCCGGCGGCGACACGGCGGTCGCGTGGAACGCGCTTGCGGGGCGCGGCTATCAGTTCCACGAGCTGAGCGACGACGGGGAGCTGCAGCCGCTTTCGGAGCGCCCGACGGCGTTCATGAACGTCATCGCCCGCCATCCGGCGGGCCCGGCGCTGCACTGAGCACCCCGCCTCACGGCATGGGCACGTCGCAGCCGGGCTTGTCGAGCGTCACGCAGATCAGCGTCGCCAGCGAGCGGTAGTCGGGATTGTCCGGCCCCGGCGGGCCGGGCGGCACGTCGCGCAGCGCATAGAGCATGGCGCCCGCCTTCGGGTCGGCGAGCACGGCCGAAAGCGTGGCGGCGGTGCTTTCGATCGTCGCGCGCGGCCCGCCATTCGCCGGCGGCAGCACGGCGAAGCCGAGGGCGAGCGGCCCCTTCCAGATCGCGCGATAGGCGCGAAAGGCCTGATCCGGCCGATAGGACGGGCCGGCGTCGTAGCTCATGATCGAGACGAGATCGAGCCCTTCGGCGGCCGGCGAGCGCAGCAGGGCGAGCATCGCGCCGCGCCACGGGCTGCGCGGCGGCGCGTCGGCGAAGGCGCCCTCCCCATAGGCGCCGACGCTCCAGCCTGCGGCACTGATCACGTGGGGACGCGGCAGCGCGGCGCGCAGGCGCCGGGCGATGTCGATGGAGAGGGCGTCGTCCGCGCACCGCATGCGCCCGTCCACGGGAACGCAGCGCGGGTCGGTCGGCTCGAAATCGATGTCGACACCATCGGCCCCGAGATCGCGGACGAGGCGCGCCAGCGCCGCTTCGTCCAGCCGGTCCCAGCCGTGATAGGTGGCTCCGCCCACCGACAGCAGCACGCGCAGCTGGGGCTGGCGCGCCTTCAGCAGGGCGATGGCCTCCTTAAGCACGGTGCCGGAATAGGGATACTGGAGGCCGGTTGCCGAGAGGTCGAGCCCACCTTGATAGATGAGGTCCGGCTTCACGAAGCTCAGCGCCACATGGGTGAGATAGCCGGGCAGGCGGGCGAGGGTGGTTTCCTCGGCGCGGCCGGCGGCCACCTCGTACCAGCTTGCGTGATAGGCGAGGAACGGGCGGGCCGGCTCGGCGCGGAGAGACCCGCCCGCGAGCAGCGACAGGCCGAGGGCGATCAGAACGCCCGCTCGGAGAACGCCCCTTCGGAGAACGGCCCGCCGGCCCCCGCTCAGAAGGCGGTGGTGTCGGCGAGGCCCTTGGTCATGGTGAGCAGGATGATCCGTATGTCGAACCATATCGACCAGTTCTCGATGTAGTAGAGGTCAAGTTCGACGCCGCGCGCCGCCTTTTCCTCCGTATAGATGCCCCCGCGCATGCCGTTGATCTGCGCCCAGCCGGTGATGCCGGGTTTCATGCGGTAGCGCGCAACATAGTCGCTTACCGCCTCGTAGCGCAGCTGCTCATTGATCATCATGTTCGGCACGTGCGGCCGGGGGCCGACGACGGACATCTCGCCGCGCAGCACGTTGATCAGCTGGGGGATCTCGTCGATCGAGAGGCTGCGCAGGATCGCGCCGACCCTGGTGATGCGCGGATCGGCGCGCACCGCGCCGATGGAGCCGTCGTCGCCGGGGTCGTAATGCATGGTCCGCAGCTTGTAGACCATGAACTCGCGACGGTTCAGGCCGACGCGCGCCTGGCGGAACAGCACCGGGCCGGGCGAATCCAGCTTGATCGCCAGCGCCGCGAGCAGCAGCACCGGCGACATCACCAGCAGGCCGATGCCGGCGACGGTGTAGTCTTCCAGCGCCTTCAGCACGCCGAGCGAGCCCTTGAGCGGGCGCTGCTGGATCTGCAGCGTCGGGCTGTCGGCGATGCGGGTGACGCGCGCCGAAGCGGCGGAGAGGACATCGGGCTCCATCTCCACCATCACGTCGGTGGCGACGCGGTGGAGCTGGCGGGCGATGACGCCGATGCCGCGCATGTCGCTCCAGTTCTTGGTGACGATGACGAGGTCGAAGATGCCGGCCTTGGCGAGTTCCAGCAGGTCCTCGATGCCGCCCAGCGCGGGTGGCACGCCGTCGCCGGCCTTTTCCGCATTGGTCGGCTGGCGTCCGCCGTCGCGGAACACGCCGACGAAGGAGATGAGGCCGCCCGCCGGCATGTCCTCCTGGTAGCGCCGGATCAGCGCATAGGCCCGGTCGAGATCGCCGATCAGCACGGTGTTGCGCACGAGCAGCTTGCGGCGGTCGATCCACGCCATGCCGGCCCGCACCAGGACGAGGCGGCCGAACAGCAGGGCGACCAGCGTCAGCGCGGCCCAGGGGCCGAAGGCTTCCGGATCGCCCGGCTGCGGCGGCACGAGCGCGTAGTAGACTACGAAGACCGCCAGCAGCGCCGGAAGCAGGCCGATGATCACATGCACGATCTGCCGCCGGACGCGGCCATAGTGCTCCACCCGGTAGGCCTGGCCGAGCAGCAGCACGGTGCAGTAGATCGCGCCGCCGATGACGCCGAGCACCACCATCTGCGTCCAGCCGAGAATGTGCCAGACCGCGTAATAGACCAGCGCCGCCACCAGCATCATGGCGACGTCGCACAGGATCACGAGGCGGTTGAGCAGGCCGTGCGTCCAGCCGGTCATCGCGCGCGGCCCCAATTGCCGGCGGGCCGCGTCTCAGGCGAACCGGACATGGCCGCGCCGATGGATGGGGCCGACCGCCGGCCGAGGGGAGGGACAGGAGGCATCGCCGCTCTTGAAAGGTGACATCGTGGCGCCGGTCCCGATGGCCCGGCGCGGCAATATGATAATGCGGCGATAATTTATCATTTTGTCTATGGCCGCGATCCGAACGCTAAATTCCGCCCCGGACCCGGTCGCTCAGGTTGCGGCGGTCGCGGATGACGGCGGCGAGCGCGGCGTCCGCCTCCGGCGAGCGCGACAGCAGCGCGAGCTGGTCGATCTGGTTGAGCGCCACGAGGCGCAGGAGATCGTCCCGCACGGCGCCCTCGGCGTCGCGCGGCAGGGCGGCGACGATCTGCAGGTGCTCGGGCGGCAGGATGTCCGGCAGCCCGGCGGCGAGCCGGGCGCGCAGCTCCTCCTCCGTCGCCGCGCCGGGCGCCTCGACGAAGGCGTACAGTCCGAAGCTGTGTCCGGCGGTCGGGAAGTCGCAGATGTGCACGGCGCGCACGCCCTCCACCCCGGCGAGCACGGCGGCGATGCGCGGGCCCTGCTCCATGGCACGCGGGCCGCGCCCTTCCGTGTCGTGATAGTTGAGCAGGCGGCGGGTGACGAAGTTGTAGACTCGCTTGCCGGTCTTCATCCACACGCGGGTGAAGAGGCTCTTGCGGGCGAGGATCTTCCTCTCGCGGGCGGTGAGCGCCTCCGGGCAGTAGCTGCGCTTCTGCTTGAGGAAGTGACGGATGTCCTCATAGGCCGCCACGCGGAACGCCTTGCTGCGCTTCGAGAACACCATGGCGAGCTGGAAGTCCATCAGCACGGCGCGCCCGTCGGCGGCGTAGAGCCAGTTCTGCGGCTTGGCGAGATCGTTATGGGCGATGTTGCGCCGGTGCACCTCGCGCAGGCCCTTGCGGGCGGAGGCGAAGAAGGCGAGGTCGCCGCGCGGCTTGGCGATCTGCAGCGGGATGCCGTCGACGAAGCCGCGCACCAGATAGCCTTCCTCCAGCGCGTAGACCGGCACGGTGTGGCCGCTGCCCTCGGCGCGCCGGAGCGCGCGCGCCTCGCGGCGGGCGAAATGGCGGGCCAGCGGCTTCACCCACCACTTCACCTCGGCATAGTTGCGCCGCACGGCGGGGAAGGCGTTGCCTTGCGCGTCGCGCCAGAGGCCGCGCTCGATGGTCGAGAAGGTGTCGCGCTTGAGCACCGTGTCGAGCTCGAACGCGCCCCCGCTGGAAGAGGTCGGCTCGGTCACGCGGCGGCCTCGCTGGCGGCGTCGGCATGGGCCTTCGCCCAGGCGTCCAGGTCGGCGAGGGCGCGGGCGGCCAGGACCTGCTTCTTGGCGACGGTCTTCTGCGCGCCGCGCAGGCGGTTGCCCTCGGCGTCGCGGGTCGGGTTGGCGTTGAGCGGCGGGAACAGGCCGAAATTGACGTTCATCGGCTGGAAGGAGCGCGGTCCCGCCTCGACGGTCTCGATATGCCCGCCGGTGATGTGGTTGATGAGCGCGCCATGCGCGGTGGTCGCCGGCGGCAGGGCCGGCTCGGCGCCCAGCCGCTCGGTCGCGGCGAACAGGCCGGCCATCAGGCCCATGGCGGAGCTCTCCACATAGCCCTCGCAGCCGGTGATCTGGCCGGCGAAGCGCAGGCGCGGCTCAGCCTTCAGTCGCAGCGAGGGATCGAGCAGCTTGGGCGAGTTGAGGTAGGTGTTGCGGTGCAGGCCGCCGAGCCGGGCGAACTCGGCCTTCTCCAGCCCCGGGATCATGCGGAACAGGCGCACCTGCTCGGCGTGGCGGGTCTTCGTCTGGAAGCCGACCATGTTGTAGAGCGTGCCCAGCGCGTTGTCCTGCCGCAGCTGGACGACCGCGTAGGGCTTCACCGTCGGGTTGTGCGCGTTGGTCAGGCCCATGGGCTTCATCGGCCCGTGGCGCAGCGTCTCGGGGCCGCGCGCGGCCATCACCTCGACGGGCAGGCAGCCGTCGAAATAGGGCGTATTGGCCTCGAACTCGCGGAACGGCACGGCATCGCTGGCGATGAGCGCGGCGACGAAGGCCTCGTACTGCTCCTTGTCCATCGGGCAGTTGATGTAGTCCGCGCCCGTGCCGCCGGGCCCCACCTTGTCGTAGCGCGACTGGAACCAGCACACGTCCATGTCGATGGAATCGAAATGGACGATCGGCGCGATGGCGTCGAAGAAGGCCAGCGCGCTCTCGTCGGTGCGCGCGCGGAGGGCCTCGGCCAGCGCCGGCGAGGTGAGGGGGCCGGTGGCGATGATCACCGAATCCCAGTCTGAGGGCGGCAGGCCGGCGATCTCGCCGCGTTCCACCGTGATCTCGGGACGGGAGGCGATGGCGGCGGTCACGGCGGCGGAGAAGCCCTCGCGGTCGACGGCCAGCGCCCCGCCGGCGGGAATCTGGTGGCGGTCGGCGCAGGCCATGATCAGCGAGCCGAGCCGGCGCATCTCCGCGTGCAGCACGCCGACGGCATTGTTCTGCGCGTCGTCCGAGCGGAAGGAGTTGGAGCACACCAGCTCCGCCAGATCGTCGGTCTTGTGGGCTTCCGTGCCGCGCTCGGGGCGCATCTCGTGCAGCACCACGGGCACGCCGCGCCGCGCGAGCTGCCACGCGGCCTCGCAGCCGGCGAGACCGCCGCCGATGACGTGAACCGGGCGCCTGTCCTTGATGCTCATGACCTGTCGTTGCGTTGCCGTCCTGTCGGGAACGCGGCCTTAGCACGGATCGAGGGCAAAAAAGAAGGAAATGCCCGCCATTTGCGGTGACGGTCCCCGATGTCCCTCGCCGCCGTCGGGCGAGGGCGGCGGCGCTAGCCGGCGGGCCGCGAGCCGTGCTCCGCGTCCCCCTGCGGGATGGGGCGCAGCAGGAGCTGCTGTGCCGGAGTGAAGGCGCGGCGGCGCAGCAGCACGATCGCCGCCGCGCCGGACAGGCCGGAGGCGGCGAGGATCATCGCGACGATGATGAACTGGTAGACGCCGGCGTAGAGCGGGCTCGCGCCCGAGACCATCATTCCCGCCATCACGCCGGGAATCCACACGAGGCCCAGCGACTTCAGCATGTCCAGCCGCGGCAGCAGGCTGGCATAGACGGCGCTCTGCACATAGGGCGCCACCGTCGCTTCCGGTGCCGCGCCGAGGCTCAGCGCCGCCTCGATCGGCCCGACATGGGCCATGACGTCCGACTTGAAGCGCTCCATCGCCTGCGCGCAGGCATTCATGCTGTTGGCGATGATCATGCTGCCGACGGGCACCAGCACGGCGATCTGGGTGTCCAGCGCCCGGATCGCGATCATGAACAGGATGACGGTGCCGGCGCCGACGCCGATGGCCAGAAAGGAGATGGGGAGCGAGCCCTCGATCTGCGGCAGCCGGCGCGCCGCCGTCCAGCCGGCCGCGAACATCATGCCGAGGAGGATGAGCGCGCCGACCAGCAGGCCGCCGGTCAGAAGAAGGCCGAGCACGACGCCGACCAGCGCCATCTGCAACAGGCCGCGCACCAGCGAGAACGAGGTCTCGCGGCCGACCCGCACCCCATAGTGCCGGCAGAGCGCGGCCACGCCGAGGCACAGCAGGATGGCGGCGCCGGCTTGCAGCAGTCCCGTCGCCACCTGGCTGTCCAGCATCTCAGTGAGCATCGAGAATCTCCCCGGTGGCGCCGATGGCGACGAGGCGGCCGCGCTCCATGTACAGGGTGCGCGGGGCCATCCGTTCCGCCTGGGCACGGTTATGGGTGACCAGCACGCAGGTCACCCCGCTGTCGCGGTTGATGCCGAGCACCAGCTCCTCGATGGAGCGTGTCGTCTCCTCGTCCAGCGCCGAAGTCGGTTCGTCCAGCAGCAGGACTTCCGGCTCGTTGGCCAGCGTGCGCGCGAGCGAGACGCGCTGGGCCTCGCCGCCCGAGAGGGTGGACACGTCGCGCTCCTGATAGCCCGGCAGGTCGACCCGGCCCAGCAGATCGGCGATGCGGTCGGCCGACAGCGTCTTGCCGAGCTGGCCGGGGCCGAACTGCAGATTGGAGGTCACGGTGCCGGGGAACAGATAGGCGGTCTGCAGGACCATGCCGATCCGGCGGCGCAGGAGGCGGGGATCGATGCCGCGATAGTCGCTCTGCTTGAAGAACACCGTGCCGCCGGTCGGCTCGTCGAGGCGGTTCAGCAGCCGCAGGAAGGACGACTTGCCGGCACCGCTCGGCCCGGTCACCGCCAGCACCTCGCCCCGCCTTATGCCGACCGTGACGTTATCGACGAGCAGGCGGTCGGCGACGCGGCGCGAGAGGCCGCGCACATCGAGGTCGATGGCGTCGGCCGGGTTGGAGGCCTGCGGGGCCGTGTCCTTGTCAGGCGACATCTCGGTGTTCCGGGAGGAGGGGCATCGGAAGTCCTAGGGCATCGTCGCGGCGCGCTCTTTCGAGCCTGTGACGGCACTTGCGTAAAGGAATGGCGGATGGAGCGGGAGCGGACAGGCGAGCGTCGGATCGTCGGATCCGTCTCCTGCCATGATCCGATGTCGGGCCGGTGGCAAGGCCCGTCATCAGCAGCACCTCCGCATATCAATTGCGTCAATATAATTAGTATGCTACTAATTAGTCATGAATGAAATTGAACCCCTTCGGCGGCAGGTCACCGCCCAGCTTCTCAATGCCGGCCGGCAGTGGCGCCGCATCGCCGAGCGCGAGCTGGAAGTGCTCGGCATTTCGGAAGCGTGCGCCGCTCCGCTGGTGTGGACCGGGCGACTGGGTGGCGGCGTCCGGCAGGTGACGCTCGCGGCCTATGTCGGGATCGAGGGGCCGTCGCTGGTGCGCCTGCTCGACCAGCTCGCGGCGTCCGATCTGATCGAGCGTCGGGACGACCCGACCGACCGTCGCGCCAAGACGATCTGGCTGACCCCTGCCGGCGAGCGGCTCGCGGCGCGCATCGAGGACCTGCTGAGCGGCGTACGCGGTCAGGTTCTGGCCGAGGTGAGCCGTGACGATCTCGAAGTCACGTTGCGCGTGCTGAAGCTGTTCGATGCCGCGTCCGTCCGTTCGACGGAGGAGGTGTCGGCGTGACACTCCCTTCACGGCGGGACTGGCTCTTCTCCGGGAAAGCCTTCCTGGCATCCATGCTGGCGCTCTACATCGCGCTGGCCTTCGACCTGCCGCGCCCCTACTGGGCGATGGCGGCGGTCTATGTCGTCGCCAATCCGCTTGCCGGCGCGACCAGCTCCAAGGGCCTTTACCGCGCCCTCGGCACGCTGATCGGCGCCAGCGCCGCCGTGCTCTTCGTGCCGGTCTTCGTCAATGCGCCCGAACTGCTCAGTCTCGTCGTCGCGCTGTGGACCGGCTGCCTGCTCTACATCTCCATGCTCGACCGCACGCCGCGCAGCTACGTGTTCATGCTGGCCGGCTACAGCCTGCCGCTGATCGCCCTGCCGGAGGTCGGAACGCCGGCCAACATCTTCGACATCGCGCTGGCGCGCAGCGAGGAGATCATCATCGGCATCACCTGCGCCAGCGTGGTCGGCGCGGTGGTGTTCCCCACCAGCGTCGGCACGGCGCTCGCCGCCCGCATCGCCGGCTGGCTGGACGACGCCGCCTCCTGGGCCGGGGAGATCCTGCGCGGCGAGGGGGCACTTCCGGTCACGCCGCTGCGCCGGCAGAAGCTCGCCGCCGACATCGCCGGCCTCGACCTGATCATCAGCCAGCTCTCCTACGATGCGGCGACGCGCGATGTCGTCGCCCATGCCCGCGAGCTGCGCGGGCGCCTGCTCATGCTGCTGCCGCTGCTGTCCTCGCTCGCCGACCGCCTCCATGCGCTGAAGGCGCTGGACGGGGAGCTCCCGACCGATTTCGCGGGGGTGCTCGCCCGCGCCGCCGACTGGCTGGGACGAGGCCGCGCCGCCGATCCGGCCGAGGCCGATGCGCTGATCGCGGCGATGAAGGCGCAGCGCCCGCAGGATCCCGGCGACTGGGACGAGCTCATCCGCGCCAGCGCGCTCGACCGGCTCGGCGAGATCGTCGCGCTGTGGAGCGACTGCCTGGTGCTGAAGGCCGACATCGAGCGCGGCCAGCATGCCGGCCCCTGGCGTCCGCGCTTCCGCCACCGCCGGGTGGTCGGCCCGGCCCGGCACTATGATTTCGGGCTCATGCTGTTCTCCGCCGGCTCCTGCGTGCTGGCGACGCTGGCCGCCTGCGCCTTCTGGATCGCCAGCGGCTGGACGAATGGCGGCACGGCGGTGATGATGACCGCCGTCGCCTGCTCCTTCTTCGCCGCCATGGACCGGCCCGCGCCCTTCATCCGCACCATGGCGGTCTGGAGCGGCGTCAGCCTCGTCGTCTCGGCCGTCTATCTGTTCGGCATCCTGCCGCTGGTGCACGATTTCGAGATGCTGGTGCTGGTGTTCGCGCCGCCCTTCCTGCTGCTCGGCCTGATGATCCCGCGCCCGCAGCTCACCATGCTGGGCATGCTGGTGGCGGTGAACACCGCTTCCTTCGTCGCCATGCAGAACCGCTACAGCGTCGATTTCGCCACCTTCGCCAATGAGGGCTTCGCGGCGCTGGCGGGGCTGACCTTCGCCTTCGCCTGGACGGTGGCGACCCGCCCCTTCGGGGTGGAGATCGCCGCCCGCCGGCTCGCGCGGGCCGGCTGGGCGGACCTCGCCGAGACCGCCGCCGGCCGCAACCGCGACGATCACGAGCGCCTTGCCGGGCGCATGCTCGACCGGCTCGGCCAGCTCGTGCCGCGCCTCGCGGCCATCGAGGACCGCGAGCTCGCCAGGGTGGACGGCTTCGCGGAGGTGCGGGTCGGCTTCAACATCGTCGAGCTGCAGAAGATGCGCCGCGGCGTGGGCCTCCCGGCGCGCGCGGCCGTCGATTCCGTGCTGGCGGGCGTCGCCGCGCTCTACCGCGAGCGTGCCGCGCGCCAGAGCCTGACCGCCCCGCCGGACGCGCTCTGCGACGGCATCGACGCGGCGCTCCGCCTCGCCGCGCGTGAGGAGGGGGCGGAGGGGCGCCGCACGCTCGACGCGCTCGTCGGGCTGCGGCGGGTCTTCTTCCCCGGCACGCCGGGTCCGGCCGGCGGCTTCGCCCCGCAGGAGCGGTTCCAGCCCGGGCGGTTCCAACCCATGCCGATGGCGGCGGAATAGTCCGATGTTCGGTGAGATCGATATCTACGGCGTCTACTTGCCGAACCTGCTGGCGCTGATGCTGGCGACGCTGCTGGTGAGCCTCGCGGTGCGCCGGGTGCTCGCCTTCCTCGGCGCCTATGCCTTCGTCTGGCACCGCGGCCTGTTCGACGTCGCCCTTTATGTCGTCCTGCTGCAGGGCATGTCCCTGCTGTCCCAATGGTGGCTGTCATGACCTTTTCCTTTCGCGGCATGCTCCGTATCGGCGTTACGCTGGCGGTGGCGCTGGCCGCGCTCGGCGCCGGGCGCGAGCTCTGGGCCCACTACATGGACGAGCCCTGGACGCGCGACGCCAAGGTGCGTGCCGACATTGTCGGCGTGGCGCCGGATGTTTCCGGCTTCATCAGCGAGGTGCTGGTGCGCGACAATGAAAGCGTGAAGGCCGGCGACGTGCTCTTCCGCATCGACGGCGCCCGCTTCTCCATCGCGCTGGAGCAGGCGGAGGCGGCGGTCGAGGGCCGCAAGGCGACGCTCGAACAGGCGCGCCGCGACCGGACGCGCTACGAGCAGCTCAAGGATGTCGTCTCGCAGCAGAAGACCGAGCAGGCGCGCATGGAGGAGGCCGAGGCCGAGGCCGGCTACCGGCAGGCGCTCGCCGACCGCGACCTCGCCCGGCTGAACCTCGAACGCTCCGAGGTGAAGGCGCCGGTGAACGGCACCATCACCAACTTCAACCTGCGGCGGGGGGACTATCTCACCGCCGGCAAGGCCGAGGTGGCGCTGGTCGACCGGGATTCCCTGCGCGTCGAGGGCTATTTCGAGGAAACCAAGCTGGCGCGCATCCACGTCGGAGCGCCGGTGTCCATCCATCTGATGGGGCAGGCGACACCGCTGGAAGGCCGGGTCGAGAGCATCGCGGCCGGCATCGAGGACCGCGAGCGCACCGTCGGCAACGGCCTGCTCGCCAACATCAATCCCACCTTCAGCTGGGCGCGCCTCGCCCAGCGCGTGCCGGTACGCATCGCGCTCGGCACGATTCCCGAGGGCGTCACCCTCGTCGCCGGCCTCACGGCGACGGTGTCGGTCGGCCCGTAGGCGGCACCCCCAAGAGCGGGGCAGTCCTTCCGGCGCCCGTTGTGCGGAGGATGCTTGGCGTGCGGGCGCGACTCGTGGCGAGATGACGGGCAGCGGCGGTGCTCTGGCGATGCCGGGCCCGCTGCGGTCGTCGCTGTGGGGTTCCGGGCGAGGGGCTCTTGCGTCGGCCTCGATAGTTTGTTCTGTTATAACATATGACGAGGTGGCCGCTGCCCGCGGACCCTCAGCCGAGGAAAGCGCGCCCCATGAACCTTGAACCACTCGTTCAGGAGCCCTTGCACGAGCGGGCCTATACGGCGCTGCGCGGGGCGTTGCGCTCCGGGCGTTTCAAGCCCGGTCAGGCCATGACCATACGTGGCCTCGGCAAGGATCTCGGCATCTCCGCGACGCCGGTGCGCGAGGCGTTGCAGCGCCTCATCGCGGCGCAGGCGCTGCGGCTCCAGCCCAACCGCACCATCATCGTGCCGGTGCTGACGCGCAGCCGTTTCCAGGAAATCACCAAGGTCCGCGTGCGGCTGGAAGGGCTTGCCGCGCAGGAGGCGACGCCCCGGCTCACGAGTCGCGACATTGCCGAGCTCGAGGCGCTTTCGGCCGCCATGACGGCCGATATCGCCCAGAAGCGCTTCACGGATTATCTCGCCAACAATGAGCGCTTCCACTTCCTCATCTACGGTGCGTCCGGCATGGAATTCCTGTGGGAACTCATTGACTTGTGCTGGTTGCAGACCGGCCCATGGCTGAACGCGCTGGCGAGCGAGGGGCGCTTCCACGCCATCGCCAATACGGTGCATGACGAGATCATCACGCTGGCCTCGGCGGGCGACGCCGACGGCGTGCGCGAGGCGGTGCAGCGGGACATTCTCGAAGCGGCGCGCCTGCTGACCCGTTTTCTCGGCGACGACGACAAGGTGCCGATGGCCGAGGCCGTCTGAGGAATTCGAGGCAGCGGACATCGAAATTTCGCTTGCCAGCCGAAAATACGGCTTCTAGTGTTATAACATATAACAAGCTAAGCAGCGGAGGCGGACAGTGATCGGCGAGTCGCGCTGGGTGCAATGGGCATCCCATCTCATTCTGGGTGGGGCTTCGGCGGTGATCCTGCTGCCGCTGCTGTGGGTTCTGCGCACCTCCTTCGCCGACAAGGTGGTCGCCTATCAGATCCCGCCGGACCTGTTCTTCACCCCCACGCTGGACAATTACCGCGAGGTGCTGCTGCGCTTCGATTTCGGCAGCTTCTTCCTGAACAGTCTGATTGTCGCGATGGCGACCACGCTGATCGCCCTCATGCTCGGCGCGCTCGCGGCCTACGCGATCGATCGGTTCCGCACCGGCGGGCCGGTCATGCCGCTCGCCATTCTGGCGACGCAGATGATGCCGCCGATCGTGCTGGTGATCCCGTTCTTCCTCATCTTCAAGCAGGTGGGGCTCGCCGACACCCATGTCGGCCTGATCATCACCTATCTGACCTTCAACCTGCCCTATGTCGTCTGGCTGATGATGAGTTTCTTCAAGCGCGTGCCGCGCGAGCTCGACGAGGCGGCGTTGATCGACGGGGCGGGGCCCTTCGGCGTGTTCTGGCGCATCGTCCTGCCGGCGGCGCTGCCCGGCATCGGCGCGGCCGGCGTGCTCTCCTTCGTGCTGTGCTGGAACGAGTTCCTCTTCGCGCTGATGCTGACGGGGCAGCAGACCAAGACCCTCCCGGTCGCCATCTCCAGCCTCGTCACCCAGCAGGGCACGGCCATCGGCGCGGTCTGCGCCTCCACCATGCTGGCGATCGCGCCCATGGTCCTCGTCTATTTCGCCATCCGCAAACTTCTGGTCGCCGGTCTCAGCCTCGGCGCGGTGAAGGGCTGAGCAACAAGCCGGGCGGCAAACGCCCGCAGTCGAACCATCCAGAAAAGGGAACTGTCATGACACGCGTGAAATTTGGCGGTTGTGCCGCCACGATCGCTCTCATGCTCGCCGCCGGGCCGGCCCTTGCCGCCAGCGACGTCTGCAAGGGCTCCGACATCAACATCCTGATGGAGACAGTGCCGGACACCGAGGCGCTGAGCAGCCTGAAGGGCGAATTCGAGAAGGAATACGGCGCCAAGGTCAACATCGAGGCGGTCAACTACTCGCTGATGCACGAGAAGCTGGTGCCGAGCCTCACGGCGCCGACGTCGAGCTACGACGTGCTCGTCGTCGACAGCTACTGGGTCGGCGAGTTCAAGACCGCCGGCTGGATCAGGGATCTCGACGAGCTGATCGCCCGCGACAAGATCGACACCGGCATCTATTTCCCCGCCCTGATGGCGCTGAACGGCAAGGTGCAGGGCAAGACCTACATGCTGCCCTTCTGGCAGTACGCCATGGGCATCCTGTACCGGAAGGACATCGTCGAGGACCCGGCCTTCCAGGCGGCCTACAAGGCCGAGTTCAAGCGCGACTGGCGCCTGCCGACCACGCTGGAGGAGTTCTCCGAGGTGGTGAAGTGGGCCGGCAAGTACAAGGACATGCACGGCATCGCCATGGCCGCCCAGCGCGCGGACCCGGTGGTGATGGAGGCGACCAACTACCTCTTCGCCGAGGGCGGCGACTTCTACGACCGCACCACCTGGAAGCCGACCATGGACAGCCCCGAGGCGACCAAGGCGGTGACGGTCTATGCGGACCTTCTGAAGACCGCCGCGCAGCCTGGCGCGCTCGGCGCGAACTTCGACGATGTCGCCAATACGCTCAAGCAGGGCAAGGCGATCTTTGCGATCAGCTACCTCTTCCTGTTCCCCACGATGGAAGACCCCAAGGACTCGACCGTGGTCGGCAAGATGGGCTTCGCGCCTGTGCCGGGCAAGGACAGCTTCCTCGGCGCCTGGGGCTGGGCCGTGCCGACCAACGCCAAGAACCCGGACTGCTCGTGGGAGTTCCTGAAGTGGGTCGAATCCAAGGATGTCGCCTACAAGCGCGCCCTTGCCGGTGGCCAGCCGACCCAGATGTGGATCTACGAGGACGCCGAGTTCCTGAAGAAGTGGCCGGCCATGTCGCAGGTGGGTATCGCCCTCGAACATTCGAAGGGCCTGCCGATCATGTCCCGCTCGACCCAGCTCGTGGAGACCTTCGCCGAGGTCATGGGCTCGGTGCTCGCCAACGGCGTCGCTCCGGCCACCGCGCTGGAGGAATCGCAGGACAAGTTCGGTCGCCTCGTGAAGGGCGATCCGCTCCTTAAGTGACCTGACCCTCGTACCGCAGCTTTCAGGGGCGCGATCCCATGACCCTCGTCGCAGCGACCGCCGGCACCACCCCCCGCCGGCACCGCAATCTCGCGCAGTACATCTTCGTGGCGCCAACCGTGATCGTGTTGGCGCTGGTCGTGGCCGCGCCCCTGATCTACTCGATCTATCTGAGCTTTCAGGAATACATCATCACCTACGGCATGGGCGATTTTGCCGGCCTCGGCAACTACATCGCCGTGCTGTCGGACGACTTCGCCAATGTCTCGTGGGTGACGCTCAAGCTCACGGCGCTGTGCGTGGCGATCGAGTTCATCGTCGCCTTCGGCCTCGCTTTGCTGCTCAACCAGCCGCATCTGCCCGGCCGCTCCTTCTATCTCCTCGTGCTGATGATCCCGGTGCTGATGACGCCGGTGGCCGTCGCGCTGATGTTCCGGCTGATGTTCAATCCAACTCTGGGCATCGTGAACTGGCTGATCGGGCTCGCCGGCATCCCGCCGCAGGGCTGGTTCGGCGATCCCAACCTCGCGCTCGGCACCGTCGTGTTCGTCGATGTCTGGCACGAGACGTCGCTGATGCTGCTCATGCTCTATGCCGGCCTCAAGGCCATGCCGAGCGAGCCGGTGGAGGCCGCGCGCATCGACGGCGCCAGCCGCCTGCAGATCCTGCTCTACGTCACCTGGCCGCTGATGAAGCCGGTGATCATGGTGACGCTGCTCATCCGCATGATCGCGGCGCTGAAGAGCTACGACCTGATCTACATGCTGACCCAGGGCGGGCCGGGCAAGGCGACGGAGACCATCTCCTTCTACGCCTACCGCCTCGGCTTCCGCTTCCTCGACATCGGCCAGGCGGCCGCGGTCTCCTTCATCCTGCTGATCGTTGTCACCATCCTGACGCTGGTCCTGCTGCGGACCATGCGGGAGGCGTGAGATGAGCGAGGCTCCCAACAGTTCCAACCGCTGGCGCCGCTTCGGCGAGTGGGATTCCCGCCCGCTGCGCCAGGACCTGTTCGCGGCGGAGAATCCGGAGGCCGGCTTCTCGGTGTTCCGCAGCCCCCACGACCCCGCCCCCTCGCTCACCGTCGAGGGGGGCCGGGTGACGGGGATGGACGGCAAGGCGGCCGGCGACTTCGACATCATCGACGCCTTCATCGCCGCCCATCACATCGATCCCGCCATGGCCGCTGTCGCCATGGCGATGGATCCGGGCGAGATCGCCCGCAAGCTGGTGGACATCAACGTTCCCCGGCAGGAACTGGAGGCGCTCGCCCGCGGCCTGACGCCGGCGCGCCTCGCCGAGGTCGTGGGCCGGTTGTCGGCGCTCGAGATCGCCTTCGCCTATTCGAAGATGCGCCAGCGCCAGACCCCCGGCAATCAGGCCCACGTCACCAACGCCAAGGACGACCCGCTCCAGCTCGCCGCCGATTCCGCCACCGCCGTGGCGCTCGGCTTCGACGAGATCGAGACCACCATGCGCGTCGCCTCGAACGGCTGGGCCAACGCGCTCGCCTGCACGGTGGGCGCGGCGGTCGGGCGGGGAGGGGTGTTGTTCCAGTGCTCCATCGAGGAGGCGGAGGAGCTGCAGATCGGCCTCGCGGGCCTCGCCTCCTATGCCGAGACCGTCTCCGTCTACGGCACCGAGCGCGCCTTCATCGACGGCGACGACACGCCCTGGTCCAAGGCGCTGCTCACCGCCGCCTATGCCTCGCGCGGCATCAAGGCGCGCTGCACCTCGGGTGCGGCGGCGGAACTGCTGATGGGTTTCCACGAGCAGCGCTCGCTGCTCTATCTCGAAGCGCGCTGCCTGTGCCTGCAACGGGCGATGGGCGTGCAGGGCACGCAGAACGGCGGCATCGACGGCGCCCCGCTCACCGCCTCCATGGCCGGCGGCGTGCGCGAATTGATGGCGGAGAACCTCATCGCCGTCTGGCTCGGCCTCGAATGCGCCTCGGGCAACGACACCCGCACCAGCGAGTCGGAGATCCGCGTCGGCGCCAAGATCACGCCCTATCTGCTCGCCGGCTCGGACCTCATCTGCTCGGGCTTCGGCTCGGTGAAGAAGTACGACAATTCCTTCAACGCCTCGCTCTTCAACGGCGAGGAGATCGAGGACTATCTCGTCCTCCAGCGCGACTTCGAGACCGATGGCGGGCTCACCCCCGTCGACGAGGACCAGGTGCTCGGCCTGCGCGTGCGCGCCGTCGAGGCGCTGGCGGCGGTGATGGACGAGCTCGGCCTCGGCAAGGTCCCGCGCGAGCGGATCATGTCGGTGGTCTTCGCCTCCGGCTCGCAGGAGACAGAGAGCTTCACCGCCGGCGAGGTCACGCCGATCAGCGCGGCAATCAAGGCGCGCGGCATCACCGCCGTGGACGTGGTGCGCGCGCTGGCGGCGCGCGGCTATACCGAGGAGGCGGAGAACCTTCTCCTCATGCTGCGCCAGCGCATCTCCGGCGATTATCTCCAGACCTCCGCCATCGTGCGCGACGGACGCGTCATCAGCGCCGTCAACGATCCCAACGACTATCACGGCCCGGGCACCGGCTACCGCATGCCGGAGGCGCGCTGGCAGGCGGTGCAGGGCATCCGCAACGTGCTGACGCGTGACCGCGTGCTGGCGGTGGAGGATATCGGCGAGGCCGGCGAGTCCGACTGGCTGCTCCCCAGGGGGGAGGCGGTGCGGGGCACGGCGCCGCACGAGGTGGTCATCGGCGTCAGTCCCGGCTTCGGCCGCCAGCTTCACCGCACCACGGCCGGCCATAGGCTGGAGGAGGTCGTCGCGGCCCTCGTCGGTGGCGTCGAGGCGGGCGGTGGCACGGCGCGCATCGTGCGCATGCTGCACACGGCGGACACGTCTTTTCTCGGCCTCGCCGCCGCGCGGCTCTCGGGCTCGGGCTACGGCATCGGCATCCAGGCCAAGGGCACCACGGTGCTGCATCAGGCCGACCGCATGCCGCACCTCAATGTCGAGCTGTTCTCCAATGCCCCGCTGACCGGCCTCGATCATTACCGGGCGCTCGGCCGCAACGCGGCCCGCTACACCCATGGCGAGGCGCCCGAGCCGGTGGTCGTGCCGGTGCAGGGCGAGGCTCTGGGCGCCCGCTTCCATGTGCGCGTGGCGCTGCTCTATGCCATCGAGACCGCCCTGACCGACCCCGCCGCCACGCCGGTCGAGCTCGACTATCGGCCTCCGGCCGGCGCCGACAGGAGTGACCGCCCATGAGCGACGTCGATCTCTATCCCGTCGCCGAGAAGGCGCCGGAACAGGTGAGGACGCCGACCGGCAAGCCGCTCTCCGCGCTGACGCTGGAAGCGGTCATGTCCGGCGAGGTGGACGCGCGGGACGTGGCGATCACGCCCGAGGCGCTGCTGCTTCAGGCGCGGATCGCCCGTGCCGCCGGGCGGGTGACGCTGGCGGAGAATTTCGAGCGCGCGGCGGATCTCGTGCGCGTTCCGCAGGACCTCATCCTCGACACCTACGAGCTGCTGCGGCCGGGCCGCGCGCGCGACGCGCAGCAGCTTCTCGACCGGGCGGCGCAGCTGCGCCGCGACTATGGCGCCGAGCGCGTCGCCGCCCTGATCGAGGAAGCCGCGGCTGTCTACACGCGCCGCGGGCTTTTCGTGAAACGTTATTGAGCAGGGAGCACTGGCCTTGGCAGGCGTAACGATACGGCAAGTCTCCAAGCATTTCGGACCCGTCCGGGTGCTGGATGGGCTGGACCTCGAGATCAATGACGGCGAATTCGTCGTGCTGGTCGGCCCCTCGGGCTGCGGCAAGACCACCCTGCTGCGCATGATCGCGGGGCTGGAGTCGGTCTCCGGCGGGCAGATCATGATCGGCGAGCGCGACGTCACCTGGGTCGCGCCGAAGGACCGCGACATCGCCATGGTGTTCCAGTCCTACGCGCTCTATCCGCATATGAGCGCGTCGGAGAACATGTCCTTCGGCCTGAAGCTCAGCAAGACGCCCAAGGGCGAGATCGAGAGCCGCGTCGCCGAGGCGGCGCGCATGCTGAAGATCGAACACCTTCTGGAGCGCAAGCCGCGCGAGCTTTCCGGCGGCCAGCGCCAGCGCGTCGCCATGGGCCGCGCCATCGTGCGCCGGCCGGCGCTGTATCTCTTCGACGAGCCGCTTTCGAACCTCGACGCCCAGCTCCGCACCAGCATGCGCACCGAGATCAAGCGCATGCACCTCGCGGAGAAGAAGACGGTCGTCTACGTCACCCACGATCAGATCGAGGCGCTGACGCTGGCGGACCGCATCGTGGCGATGAACAGGGGCGAGATCCAGCAGATCGGCTCGCCGGACGATCTTTACAACCGCCCGTCCTCGGTCTTCGTCGCCTCCTTCATCGGCTCGCCGTCGATGAGTTTCCTGCGTGGCAACCTCGTCGATGGCGGCCGGGTCGCGCTGGAAGGCGTCGCCACACCCCTGCCGCTGCCGCCGGCCTTTTCCGGGCTTGCGGCGAAGGCCGGCACGCCGGTCCTGCTGGGCTTGCGGCCGGAGGCTTTCGCCTACGCGCCCGAAGGCACGGGCTTCTCCATTGACGTGCAGGTGAACGTGGTCGAGCCCTGCGGCGCGGAGGTCTATGTGATCGGCGAGGTGGCGGGGCAGGAAATCACCGCCCGCTGCGTGCCCGGCCGGGTGCCGCCGCTTGGCGCGGCCGCGCGCTTCGAGATCGCGCTCGACCAGATCCACCTCTTCGACGCGGCAACGGAATGGAGCCTGCGGCCATGACGAGCCTCCTTGAGAACCGCATCGCCATCGTCACCGCCGCCGGGTCCGGCATCGGCCGCGCCGTCGCCGCGGCTATGGCGCGCGAGGGCGCGGTGGTGATCGCCACGGACCGCGATGGCGCCGCCGCCGCCGAAAGCGCGCGTCTGGCCGGTGGCAAGGCCGTGGCGGCGACGCTGGACGTCGCGGACGAGGCCGCCATCGCCGCGCTGATCGAGAACGTCCACGCCAAATACGGGCGCATCGACATCCTCCACAACCATGCCGGCCTGCAGGTGGCCGGCGGGCTGGAGGAGATCGATGGCGGTCAGCTCGACCGCTCCTGGGCGATCAACGTCCACGCGCAGTTCGCCGCCTGCCGCGCGGTGATGCCGATCATGAAGCAGCAGGGCGGGGGCGTGATCCTGAACACGGCTTCCAATGCCGGCGTGTTCCTCGACAAGGGCATGCTCGCCTACATCACCACCAAATCGGCGGTGATCACCATGACCAAGCAGATCGCGCTCGACTATGCGCGTTTCGGCATCCGCGTGAACGCCATCTGTCCCGGCTGGGTGGATACCGCCTTCAACGATCCCTACACCGCCCAGCTCGGCGGGCGCGGGGCGCTGGAGAAGGTGGTGTCCGGCATGGTGCCCATGGGGCGCTTCGGCCAGCCCGGGGAGATCGCCGAGGCGGCGGTGTTCCTCGTCTCCGACCGTTCCTCCTACATCACCGGCCATGCGCTGGTGATCGATGGCGGCGAATGCCTGGCGGGCGGTGCCAACTCCACCCCCTGATCCGGCAGTGCATGTTGCGAGTGTCTCCTATGTCCCATGTCCTGACGACCGCCCCCGCGGCGGGTTCGCTGGCGACCCCTTCGCCCTCGCTCACGCCGTCCGAGGTCGAGCGCGTCGTGCTCGACCACTACGGGCTGGCGGGCGAGGCGCGCCTGCTCACCTCCGAGCGCGACCAGAATTTCCGCTTCACCACGCCGGCGGGCGAATCCTTCGTGGTCAAGGTCACGAACCCCGCCGAGGACCGGCTGGTGACGGATTTCCAGACCAAGGCGATGCTCCACATCGAGGCGCGCGATCCCACGCTGCCGGTGCCCTGCATCCGGCGCACCCTGCTGGACGAGCCAGCCTTCGTGTTGCAGGCGGATGGGCTCTCCATGGTGGTCCGCATGATCACCTGGCTCGACGGCGTGCCGTTGCATCAGGTGGAGCGCTCCAGCGGCCAGCGGCGGGCGCTGGGCGCGCAGCTCGCCCGGCTCGGCCTGGCGCTGGCGGATTTCCGCCATCCGGCGGCCGACCATTTCCTGCAATGGGACATCAAGCACGCCGCCGGCCTGCGCCCGCTGCTCTCCCATATCGAGGACGACCGGCGCCGGGGTCTCGCCACCGCCTTCCTCGACCGCTTCGATGCCGTGGCGGCGCCGGTGCTGCCGACGCTGCGCGGCCAGATCGTCCATAACGACCTGAATCCCTACAACGTGCTGGTGGCGGCCGACGACCACGACCGCATCACCGGCATCTTCGACTTCGGCGATCTCGTCGAGACGGCGCTGGTCAACGACGTTGCGGTGGCCGCGAGCTACCAGATCTCGCCCGCCGGCGATCCGTTCGACGGGGTGGTCGAGTTCGTCTCGGCCTATTGCTCCGTCCGGCCGCTGGAAGAGCGGGAGATCGCGCTCCTGTTCGACCTGATCGCGGCGCGCATGCTCACCACGGTGGCGATCACCAACTGGCGGGCGCTGCGCTACCCCGAGAACCGCAGCTACATCCTGCGCAACAGCCCTTCCGCGTGGGACGGGCTGGAGCGCTTTGCCGTCCTCGACCCCGGCAAGGTCCGGGATCGCCTCGCCGCCGCCTGTCTGGGGAACTGACGATGTCCATGGTCAACGCCTTCGATCCCGATGCCGATACGGGCCTGTCGTCCGATGAGCGGGAACTGGTCCGGCGCCGCGAGAAGCTGCTCGGCCCGGCCTACCGGCTGTTCTACCAGAAGCCGGTGCATCTGGTGCGTGGCGAAGGGGTGTGGCTCTACGATCCGGCGGGCGAACGCTACCTCGATGTGTACAACAACGTCGCCTCGGTAGGTCATTGTAATCCAAGGGTTGTTGAGGCGCTGACACGGCAGGCGTCGACGCTCAACACCCACACGCGCTACCTGCATGAGACCATCCTCACCTACGCCGAACGCCTACAAAAAAAAGTGCCGGGTGAGCTTGGGCATATCATGTTCACCTGCACCGGCTCGGAGGCGAACGACCTCGCTCTACGCGTCACCCGCGCCTATACGGGCCGGCGGGGGATGATCGTGACGAAGCTCGCCTATCACGGGCTGACCTGCGCGGTGTCCGAACTCTCGCCCTCGCTCGGCGAGTATGTGGAGCGTGGGCCGCATGTGCGCCTCGTTCCGCCCCCGGACAGCTATCGGGGCGAGGTCGATGTCGGGAAGGCGTTCGCGACCGGCGTGCGCGCGGCCATTGCCGACATGCGCGCCAACGGCATCGAGCCGGCGGCGCTGCTGGTCGACACCATCTTCTCCTCGGATGGCGTCTTTGCCGATCCGCCCGGCTTCCTGCGCGAGGCGGTAGAGGTGATCCGCGCCGCGGGTGGACTCTTCATCGCCGACGAGGTGCAGCCGGGTTTCGGCCGTGTCGGCCCCGATTTCTGGGGCTTCGCGCGCCATGGGCTCGTGCCGGACATGGTGACGGTCGGCAAGCCGATGGGGAATGGGCACCCGATGGCCGGCGTGTTCATGAAGCCGCATCTGGTCGAGGAGTTCGGCCGCAAGGCACGCTATTTCAACACGTTCGGCGGAAATCCGGTGGCGTGTGCGGTCGGGCTTGCGGTGCTCGACGTGATCGAGGGCGAAGGACTTCCCGAACGGGCGCGCGACGTCGGCGACTATATGCGCGCCGGCCTGCGCGATCTTGCCGGCCGCTACGAGGCGATCGGCGACGTGCGCGGTGCGGGCCAGTTCACCGGCCTCGAACTGGTCGAGGACCGCGCCAGCAAGGCACCGGCCGCAGCGTTGACCACCCGGATCGTGAACGGCCTGCGCGAGCGTCATGTGCTGATCAGCGCCACCGGACCTGGTGCCAACATCCTGAAGATCCGCCCGCCGCTGGTCTTCACCCGGGAGCACGCGGATATCTTTCTCGACCGCATGGCCGACGTGCTGAAGGCGTCCGTCTGAGGGCTTCAGGACGGGCGCGAAAGCGCGCCCGTCAGCCGCGCAGACTGCGATAGGCGGACTGCAGCGTCTCGAAGGCGGTGAAGCGGCGCTCGTGCCAGGCGTGGGTCTCCGCGTTTGGCGGATAGACGACCTCGATTTCCGACATGGCCGACATCGCCGCGTCGAAGCACTCGTAGCGGCCGGCGGCGACCGCGCCGAGCACGGCGGAGCCGAGCAGAACCGGCTCGGGTGCGCTGACGGCGGCAATGTTCACCTTCGCCGCATCGGCCAGCACCTGACGTACCAGCGCGCTCTGGCCGGCGCCGCCGGAGACGACGACTGTTCCAGTTCTCACACCCTTCGCCGCCTGTGCGTCGAGGATCTGCCGCAGGCCGTAGCCGATACCGGCGAGGCCGGCCATGTAGAACCCGACGAGGCTGCCGAGGCTTTCGTCCATGTCGAGGCCGGCGACGATGCCGCGTGCCAAATGGTCGGCGAAGGGAGCGCGGTTGCCGAGGAATTCGGGCACCACGTGCAGGGTGCCGACGAGTTTCTCGATAGCCGCCGCACCGCCCGCCGCCTCGGCCTGATTGGCGAGCCATACATTGAGGTTCAGACCTTCGGCTTTGGCCAGTTCCGCCGCCTGCGGCGCGGCAGGATGCAGGCGCACGAGGCGGTCGATGGCGGCGCCGGCCGCCGACTGGCCGCCCTCGTTCAGCCAGAAGCCCGGCACCATGGCCGAGCGATACGGGCCCCACACGCCCGGTACGAAGGCGGGTTCCGTGGTGGTGAGCAGGGTGCAGGCCGAGGTGCCGAACACATAGGCCATGCGGTCTAGAACGCCGCCATCACCGCCGCGCGCCCCGACCGTGCCGATACCGCCGGCATGCGCGTCGATAAGGCCCGCCGCGACGGCGGTGCCGGGCAGGAGGCCCAGTTCCTCGGCGGCCTTCGCCGTCAGTCCGCTGCCGAGCGGGGTGCCGGCGGCGACGATTTGCGTGCCTATCCGCGCGAAGCCTTCATCGGCGAGCGCGCCAAGCCCGACGCGGCGGAAATAGCTCTCGTCCCAACGCTGCTCATGGGCGAGATAGGTCCATTTGCAGGTGACGGTGCAGACCGAGCGGGCGAGGCTGCCGCTGGCCTTCCAGGTGAGGAAGTCGGCGAGATCGAGAAACTGCCACGCGCCCCTGAAGCTTTCCGGTAGTTCCTCGCTCAGCCAGAGCAGCTTCGGCGTCTCCATCTCGGGAGAGATGGTGCCACCGACATAATCGAGCACCGGGCTGCCCAGAGCGTTGATGCGGTCGGCCTGGCCGGTGGCGCGATGGTCCATCCACACGATGATGTTGCGTGTGGGGTCGCCATGGCGGCCGACGGGGATCGGGCGGCCTTCGGCGCCCAGCACGACGAGCGAGCAGGTGGCGTCGAAGCCGATGCCCTTCACATCTGCCGCCGTGATGCCGGCGCGGGAGACCGCTTCCCGCACCGTCGCGCAGACGCCGGCCCAGATATCGTCGCTCGACTGCTCGACGACATCGCCCTGTTCCTTCCAGATACGGATGTCCCGCTTGGCGACGGCGAGCTGCTTGCCGTCCCCGTCGAAGATGCCGGCCCGCACGCTGCCCGTGCCGACGTCGATTCCCGCGAAGCATCCGCTCATCGTCAGAGGTCCGTTCCGTTCGGCAGGATCACCAGATCGCGAATGGTGACGTTGCGCGGCCGGGTGAGCATGAAGATCACGCTGTCCGCCACTTCCTTTGCTTCCATCAGCGCGCCGGATGCAAGAGCCTCGTCAAGCTTGGCCTGCGGCCAGTCCTTGATGAGGGCGGTGACGACCGGCCCGGGAAGCACGGCGCCGACGCGCACACCGTGCTTCGCCACCTGACGGCGCACGGTGTGGACGAAGGCCTGCACGGCAAATTTCGAGGCGGTGTAGACCGGCTCCCAAACCACCGGCACGACGCCGGCGATGGAAGAGGTGAAGATCACGTCGCCCGTTTTCCGCTCCACCATGTGCGGCAGCACCGCCTGTACGGTGCGGAAGGCGGCGTTGACGTTGAGGTTCAGTACCCGATCCCACACGTCCGGATCGCCGTCCACCACGTCGCCGCCGATATAGGCGCCGGCATTGGCGTGGAAGATGTCGAGCTGCCCGCACGTGGCGAGGATCTGCGGAACCATCGTCGCGACGCTCGCCGGATCGAGCAGGTCGACGACCACCGGCACGGCCCTTTCGCCCAGATCGGCGCAGATGGCCTCCAGCGCGTCCGCGGCGCGATCGACGAGGACGACGGTGGCGCCTTCCTCAAGCATGGCGCGGGCGCATTCGAGGCCGATGCCCGATGCGGCGCCGGTGATGGCGGCAACCTTGCCCTCAAGCCGGTTTCCCATGTGAAACTCCGAATGGGGTTGGTGTGGAAGCGCTGGAAGCTGTTCTTTCCCTCTCCCCATTGGGGAGAAGCGGCCCGCGAAGCGGGTCGGTGCGGGGCTCTAACGATTGCGGAACGTCGAGCCCCTTCACCCCAACCCTCTCCCCGACGGGGAGAGGGAGTTTGAGGCGCTCAGCCGCGCAGGCGGATCTGCAGCTTGACGTCGGTCGCGAGGCCCTTGGCCGCACGATCGAAGGCTTCGATGCTGCGAGCGAAATCGAAGGTCTCGGAGATCAGGGGCTTGAGGTCCACCTTGCCGGACGCGATGAGGTTCACCGCACGGTCGAAGTTGTTGGCGTAGCGGAAGACGGTCTCGATCCGCGCTTCCTTGATGATCGCCGCCGCGACGTCGAACTTCGTCGTCTCGACCGGCATGCCGATCAGAACCAGCGTACCGCCGGGGCGGACGATGTCGAAGATGCCCTCATAGGCGCGCGGGCTGCCGCTGGCTTCGAACACCACATCCGCGCCCCAGCCTTCGGTCTCGCGGGCGATGACCTCGGCGAGCGGGGTCTCGGTGATGTTCACCGGGTGGATGCCGGGATACTGGCCGGCGATGGCGAGCTTCGGCGCGCTGAGATCGGAGATGTAGACGCGCGAGCAGCCGCCAGCGAGCGCGGCCAGTGCCGTCATGATGCCGATGGGGCCGCAGCCGATCACCACGGCGACATCGCCGGGGGTGATGCGCGCCCGCGTCGCCGCCTGCAGGCCGACCGCGAAGGGCTCGACCATCGCGCCTTCGGCGAAGGAAACGTTGTCCGGCAGCTTGTAGGTGAAGGCGGCGGGATGGACGACCTCGGGGGTGAGCACGCCGTGCACCGGCGGCGTCGCCCAGAAGCGCACGTCCGGATCGACATTGTAGATGCCGAGCTTGGTGGCGCGCGAATTCATGTTCGGCACGCCCGGTTCCATGCAGACCCGGTCGCCGACCTTGAGGTTCTTCACATTGGTTCCCACCGCCACGATGGTGCCGGCGGCCTCGTGGCCCAGCACCATCGGCTCGCGCACCACGAAGGAGCCGATGGCGCCGTGGGTGTAGTAGTGGACGTCGCTGCCGCAGACGCCGACCGTGTCGATGGCGATCTTCACGTCGTCCGGGCCGACCTCCAGCGGGAGGTCAATGTCACGAAGGGAAAGCTCGCCCTTCTTTTCGAGAACCAGTGCCTGCACCATGGGGCTTGTCCTGTTGGAGCTGCCGTCGTCGGAATCGTTCAGAGAGCGAGGCCGGCGGCGTCGAAGAGATAGATGTGGCGCGGGTCGATGCCGAGATTGAGGACATCGCCCGGCTTGAGATCGGGCCGGCCGGCGGTGAGCGCGATGATCGGCTCACCCTCCGAACGGGCATAGAGCTGCGTCGAGCCGCCGAGGCTCTCGGCAAAATCGAGCGTGAGCGACAAGACGGGGGTGGCGGCGTTGACCGAGAGATGCTCGGGGCGCAGGCCGACGATGACCGTCTCGCCTGTCTTCACGCGCGCGGCCGACGGCGTATTCACGGTCAGCTTGCCGCCGGCGAAGGTCGGGTGCTCCAGCAAGAGGCTGTCGCCGGCGGCGGAGGCGACCTTGGCATTGACGAAGTTCATCTTCGGCGAGCCGATGAAGCCGGCGACGAAGGTGTTGGCGGGCTTGTCATACAGCTCGGTCGGTGAGCCGATCTGCTCGACGAGGCCGGCACGCAGCACCACGATCCGGTCGGCGAGCGTCATCGCTTCCACCTGATCATGCGTGACGTAAACCATGGTGGCGCCGAGACTACGGTGCAGCTTGGCGATCTCGACGCGCATCTGCGAACGCAGTTCTGCGTCGAGGTTCGACAGCGGCTCGTCGAACAGGAAGAGCTTGGGGTGGCGTACGATGGAGCGACCGATGGCGACGCGCTGGCGCTGTCCGCCGGAAAGGGCGCGCGGCTTACGGTCGAGCAGGGCCTCGAGCTGGAGGATGCGGGCGGCCTCCGTCACCTGGGCCTTGATCTCGGCCTCGGGCTTCTTGGCCATGCGTAGGCCGAAAGCCATATTCTCGAACACGCTCATGTGCGGATAGAGCGCATAGGACTGGAAGACCATGGAGACCTCGCGCTTGGCGGGCTCCTCATAGGTCACGTCCCGATCGTCGATGTAGAGCTCGCCCGAACTGACGTCCTCCAGCCCGGCGATCATGCGCAGCAGCGTGGACTTGCCGCAGCCGGAAGGACCGACGAACACCACGAACTCGCCCTTCGTCGCGGCAAAGCTCACGCCCTTGATGACGGGCGTGTCACCGTAGTTCTTCCGGATGTTGTCCAGTCGCAAGAAAGTCATCGGCTCAAAACTCCAGATTGGGCCAGCACCGGCATGCCGGGGCGCCGTCCGTCAGCTCTCCAGCAGAGCGGCGGCGCATCGCTCGTCCGTCACAAATCGCTTCACATATCCCGCCCGGAGGATCGCCCGGACGATCGGCACCTTGTAGAGACCGCCCGAGGCGAGGATCGAATAGCGCACCGATGTCAGCTCGTGGGGGGCGAGCGACAGCACGCGTTCGTTGAGCGGATGCTCCACCGGTCGGCCGTCGGCGTCGAGAAACACGCCGAGCAGATCGCCCACCGCACCCGCCGCGCGCAGGCTTTCGAGGCTTTCAGCGACCGTCTGCGTCTGTACCAGCAGCGAGCGGGTCGTCATGTCGCCGCAGGAGAGCAGCGCCACGTCCACCGTGCGCGCCCGGCGCATGGTCTCGCTGATGCCGTGATGGGAGAGCAGCATGGTGAGGCTCTCCGGCGTCGGGAAGTACAGCGGAGCGGCGAGGTAGTAGCATTCGGCGGAGATGGCGCGAGCGTAGCCGGTCGCCACCTCGAAGGTGCTCGACCCCGAACCGCGCGTGAGCCCGCCCATGACCGACGTCACCCAGCTCCGGGGCATGGGACGAGCGGTAATCCGCTTGAGCCCGGCGGCAAGGGTCTTGCCCCAGCCGACGCCGAGGCCCATGCCGTCCTCCAGCAGGCGATCCAGCACCGCGCCAGCGGCCTCGCCAATGACGCGCTGCTGCTCCGCCTCATCCGGCAGGGCCGGGACGACCGTCGCCTCGTCGAGGCCGTAGCGTTCCTTCAGGCGCTGCTCGGCTTCGATGCAGTCCGCCATCGGCAGGCGGATATCGATGAAGACCGAGCCGTCGGTGCGAACCTGCCCGAGGATCTTGTTGATCCGCAGCCGGGTGAGGCCGAGCTGATCGGCGATCTCCTGCTGCGTGAGGCCGCCGATGAAGTACAGCCAGGCGACGCGCGCACGGATCTGGGCGGCCTCGATCTCCTGAGACCCCGCCAGTCTTCCACGTTCACGCATGCTGCTGCCGTTCATCGTGCTGCTCCCCTCAGGCGAAGGCCCGCCTGAGCAGCGCCGAGGTCGTCTCGAGCGCCTTCAGGATCGACCCGCTGTCATGTTCGAAGGGATAGAACACTTCGAGGAAGACGGGGGCCGGCGCGATGCCGGTCCGGCGCAGCAGGGACGCCGCATCCACAGGATCGACCTTGCCGGGCACGGTGAAGTCCCAGTGGCGGTCGAGCAGGAAATCGGTCTGCTGGATGTGGACGGCGGTGATGACGTCCTTAAGTTCGCGGAACCAGGGCTCCATCGCGCCGTGATCGGTGCCGTAGAGAGGCTCGAACGTGCCGTGCCCCCAGTCGGGGCAGAGACGCCACGGCACCGGGCTGCCGGCCACGTCGGACATCATCTGCCGTGCCTGCGCCACGGTCCATGGCCATTCACGGCGCATCGGTGTTGGCTCGATGTAGAGCTCGCTCAGCCCCTCGGCCGCGGCGCGGGCGCCGAGCCGGTGCATGCGGGTGATGATGTCGGTGTAGTCCGCCTCGTCGAGGGCTTCCGCCTCGCTGCCGTCGAGCCGCGCCGGGATGGCGCCCAGCGGGCCGCCGACGCGCGTGATGCCGGCGAGCGCGGCGAAGCGATAGGCGCGGCCGAGCCATTCCTCCGCATAGTCGCGCACCGCCGGATCAGGGTGCAGCAGCTGGTTGAAGGTGTAGTGGGCAAGGCCGATGAAGGCGCTGTGGATGGTGATGCCGGTCGCCTGCGCCTCCCGCCGGATGGCGGCGGCGTGGCGCTCCACGATGGCGTTGGGCCACATGGGATCGACGAGATCGAGGGAGAACTGCACGAGGTCGAGCCCGAGGCGCTCGCGCACCACGCGGGTCCACAGTTTCGGCGTCACCCAGCGCTTCACGCAGAAGGACAGGTTGATGCCGAAGGGGATCGGCTCCCGCGCGCCCGTCACTTGGTCGCTCCCATGGTCAGGCCGCGCACCATGTGCCGCGAGACGATGAGGGCGAAGATGGTGACCGGCAGCACGATGACCGTGCCGGTGGCCATGATCTTGCCCCAGGGCAGTTCGTAGCCGGACATGAAACTGGTGGCGACGACCGGCGCGGTCTGCACGTTGCGGCGCGTCAGCACGAGCGCATAGAGCAGCTCGTTCCACGAGAAGATGAAGGAGAAGATCGCCGAGACAGCGATGCCGGGCGCGCCGAGCGGCAGGTAGATCTTACGGAAGATGGTGAACTGGTCCGCGCCGTCGAGACGAGCGGCCTGTTCAAGATCCGCCGGAATCGACTTGAACTGGTCGGTGACGATCCACACCACGATCGGCAGCTGGAAGGTGAGATAGATGAGGATCAGCACCAGATGCGTGTCGAGCAGGTTGGCCTGCATCGCCAGCAGGTAGACCGGCAGCGCCAGTACGATGGGGCTGATCATGCGGTTCGAGATGAACCAGAACCACAGGTCCGACTTGCCGCGGAACTCGTAGCGGGCGAGCGCGAAGGCGGCCGGCGCGCCGAGCAGCACGGCGAGAATGGTGGAGCAGGTCGCCACGATCAGAGAGTTGATGATCGCCCCGCTGACCTTCGTGTCGGCGAAGATCTCGGTGTAGTTCTGCAGCGTCGGTGTGAAGAACCACACCGGCGGCGAGGCGAGGATGTCCGCCTGGGTCTTGAAGCTCGCCGCCACCATCCACAGGAAGGGGAACAGCGAGAAGACGACCACGGCTGTCAGGCCGACGGCATGAAGGACCTTGCCGCGCATCAGTGGACCTCCCGGTAGAGCAGGCGGATGTACAGCCGGCTGATGATGATGGTGAGGATCAGCAGCAGGATCGCCTGTGCGGAAGCGGTGCCGAGATCGAAGATGCGGAAGCCCACGCGCTGGATGTAGATCGAGATGAGGTCCGTGGCCGAGCCGGGACCGCCGCGCGTCATCACGAACACCATGTCGAACAGCTTCAGCACGTCCGCCGAGCGCAGGATCATCACCGCGGTCAGGCCGGGTAGCAGATAGGGGAGCTGGACATGGCGCAGCAGCGCCAGCTTGGATGAGGTTTCCAGCCGCGCCGCCTCCTCGATCTCGCCGGGCACCATGGACAGGCCGGCGAGGAAGATCAGCGCGCAGAACGGCGTCCACTGCCACACATCCATGATGACGATGGCGGCGAAGGCGCCGTTTGGCGTGCTGAGCCAGTCGATCGGACCGAAGCCGACAAAGCCGAGGAACTGGTTGGCGACGCCGAAGTCGCGGTTGAAGATCAGCCGGCCGATGAGGCCGACCACCGCATAGGTAGTGGCGAGCGGCACGACCAGCGTCACGCGGGCAAGCGACTTCAGCATGCCCATGCCGGGCTTGTGCAGCAGCAGGGCGACGACGAGGCCGAGCACGACCTGGATCGGCAGGACCGTGACGTAGAACTTCGCGGTGAGCAGCAGCGAGGACCAGAAGGTGCTGTCCGTCAGCACGTTGACGTAGTTCTCGAAGCCGATGAAGGGAAAGCCGTCGCGCGGGCGGGTGATGTTGTAGCGGCGGAACGAGGTCACCAGCGCGAAAAGGGTCGGATAGATGCCGATCAGCAGGAGCGTCAGCACGGCCGGCGCCAGAAACCACGCGGGCGTCCAGCGGCCGTAACCCCGATTGGGTTTCGCGGGGGCTGCTCGGGTTGTGGCGTCACTCATGGCGTCGTCCTCATGGCGGTGTCCGGGAATATGGCGCCCGCGCCGTGCGGCGGGGGCGGCCCGGTTCACTCCAGATTCGTATGGTTGGCGCGCATCTGCGCGGGCGACACGCCCAGCCGCTCGCGCAGGCTGAGAATGAGGATCTCGAACAGCACGTAGAGGGCACCCTCGTAGAGCGAGCCCATGGGCAGCACCGAGGTGGTCGCGCCCCGATCACTCGCCATCGTCTGCGCCGGCACGGTGAGCACCCGGTCGGCCAGCGCGGCGGCGGCACCGTTGGGTTCTGCGGTGACGAGCAGCGTGCGGGCGCCGTCACGGCGTGCCACGCCCATCAGGGCGGAAACGGTTGAGAAGTCGCCCGGCCCTGCGGAGACGATGAGCAGGTCTCCCTTGCCGACCGACGGGGTCGTCATGTCGCCGACCATCGCGGCCTTCCGGCCGAGGTGGAAGAGGCGCATGGCGAGGCCCTTGATCTGCAGGCCCTCGCGGCCGACGCCATAGAGCGCGATGCGGTCGGCGTCCGCGATTTCGGCGACGGCGGCGTCGAATTCCTCGTCGCGCACCTTGTCGAGGCAGGCCCGGATCTCATCCAGCGCCCGGCCATGGAGAGTGGTCATGTCGTCGGATCCCGGCACGGTTCAGGACGAAAGGGGGCGGATGCCGGATCGCGGGTTCCGGCATCCGCCCGGAGAGGCCGGCGGCGGGGGAGAGAGCCCGACACCACCGGCTTCAACTCACTGGAGAAGCTTCTTCTTCCCGTCGTAGTAGCCTTCCTTGCCGAGGATCTCTTCCATGCGGGTGCCGATCTCCTTGGCGCCGGCCTCGACGGAGACCTCGCCCAGCTCGATCTTGGAACCCCACTCGGCGACGATCTCGGAGATCGCAGGCCAGGCCGGGAAGCGCGGGCGATACTCCGGCACGCCAGCCTGCCACGAGGCGACCATCGGCTCGACGAACTTGTACTTCGCCTGCACTTCCGGGTCCTTGTAGACCGACATGCGGCCGGAGACGCCGCCGGCGTCGACGTAGGCCTTGGCGATCTCCTCGGAGGTGGCCCACTGGATGAAGAGCCAGGTGGCCTTCTGCTGCTCGGGCGAAGCCTGGGAGGCGACGGCGAGCGAGAAGCCGCCGAGCGCCGGCAGACGGCCGGCCGGACCCGCCGGCTCGGGCGCCACGGCGAGGCAGTCGCCGAGCTTGGACGTCGCCGGGTCGGCGAGGGTGCTGTAGAAGGCCGACCACTCGGTGATCATCGCCACCTGGCCCTGCGCCAGCGCGTTCACCGCCTCGGCATGATCGAAGGACACGACGCCCGGCGGCATGTACTTGAGCAGGTCCTGGCGGAAGGTCAGGCCGGCCTGGCTTTCCTTGCTGTTGAGGTTCGACTTGAAGTCCTTATTCAGCAGCGAGCCGCCGAACGGCCACAGGAATCGCATGAAGCTGTCGGCCGACTGGGTTTCGCCGCGGCGCGACTGCAGGGCGTAGGCGTACTGGTTCTTCGAGGCGTCGGTCAGCTTGGGACCGTAGACATCCTTGAACTCGGCCCAGGTTGCCGGCGGCTTGTCGAAGCCGGCCTCCTTGAGCTTGCAGGAGTTGTAGAACAGCAGGCCGGAATAGTTGTCGAAGGGCAGGCCGTAGACCGTGCCGCCCCACGAGCCGAAGGCTTCCAGCAGCAGCGGGAAGAAGCCGTCGAGCTTGAGGTTCGGGTCGGTGATCGCCTTGTCCTTGGCGAGGTCCTCGACCGGCACCAGCCAGCCGTTCTCGGCGAACTCGCCGATCCATACGAGGTCGACCAGAGCCATGGTGAGATCGCCGCGCGAGGTGAAGTTCAGCACTTCCTTCTCACGGGCGTTCTCGTAGGGGACGATCTCGTAATTGACCTTGATGCCGGTCTTCTTCTCGAACTCGGGCAGCAGCTTGATGATGGCGCGGTAGCCCGGGCGATCGAGGAAGATGCCGTTGACCTCAGTGCCCTTCAGCGGCTTGGCGGCTTCTTCGAGCCAGTCGGCCATGGCAGCGACCGGCATGGCAGCGGTCGCGGCCGCGAGGGCGACGACGCTGGCGCAGATTCTCAATGCACGCTTCATCTTGTTTCCTCCTGAGATGGCGCAGCGCCGCGGTGCGGGCGAGGCCGACATTTGGACGGTTTGGCCCGTCTCTCGTGATTGGCGGCGAGTGCGGAAGCGGATGTCGTGCCGCTGCTTCCACCTTCCGCGAGATGCTCGCCGCACAGCGCACCAGCACCTTCCGGCTCCGGCGCCCGACCGTGCGGCAACCCCGTCGCTCAGTGTCGAAATCGATACATTTGTAATCTCAAATATGCAATAGCATCATCCAGAGGCAGAGCGGCAGCGAGCCGCTGGAAGGATCGGGAGACGGACGAGGATGGCATCGGGACTGAACGGCGAGGCCGATCCGCTTCGCGACCGGCTGGCGATCGCCGAGAAGCTGGCACGCCGGGCGGGCGGCAAGGCGAAGGCCTTCTTCCTCAATCGCGACACGCTGCATCCCGAGCTCAAATCGGCCTCCCAGGATCTCGTCAGCGAGGCGGATCGCGCTATCGAGGCGTGGTTGCGCGGGGCGATCCGCAAGCATTTTCCCCATGACGGGATCGTCGGCGAGGAGGAGGCGGCCTCCGAGGGCGGGTCGGGCTTCGTCTGGGTGATCGACCCGATCGACGGCACCATGCCGTTCCTCGTCGGCCAGCCGAACTGGACGGTCTCGCTGGGCATCGCGCGGGAGAAGCGGCCGGTGGCCGGGGTGATCTACGCACCGATGCTGAAGGAGCTTTATTCGGCGGCGGAGGGCGGCGGCGCCTGGCTCAACGGGCGCGTGCTCACGATGAATCCCGACTGGACCGTCGCCTCGACGACCATCGGTTTCGGCGCCACGCAGAAGGCGACGCCGGGGGAGGTGGGGGCCTTCGTGGAGGCACTCTATCGCGAGGGCGGCGTGTTGTTCCGCGTCGGCTCGGGCGCGCTCATGCTCGCCTATGTCGCCGCCAACCGCATCGCCGGCTATTTCGATCCGATGCTCTATTGCTGGGACTGCTGGGCCGGCATGATCCTCGTGCAGGAAGCCGGCGGGATCGCGACATTCGACGGTGATCTCGGGCGTCCCGGTCCGATCTGGGCGGGCAACCGGCACGTCCATGCCGATCTGCGTCGCCTGAGCGGGGCCGCCTGACGGCCCACGGCCTGGCGCGGCGATCCGTTCAGCGCACGATGACCCGCGTGCCGACAGGCGTCCGCTCGAAGAGGTCGATGACGTCCTCGTTGAACATGCGGATGCAGCCGGAGGAAGCCTGCGTGCCGATGGTCCATGGTTCCGAGGTGCCGTGGATGCGGTACAGCGTGTCCTTGCCGTTGGAGTAGAGGTAGAGCGCCCGCGCCCCGAGCGGGTTCTGCGGTCCCGGCTCGACGCGCTTCGGCAGGCCGGGGGTCTGGTTGTGCATGTCGTCCGTCGGGTGCCAGGCCGGCCACTTGGCCTTGCGCTGGATCGTGGCGCTGCCCTTCCACGCGTAGCCACTGGCACCGACGGCGATGCCATAGCGCCGGGCCTTGCTCTCGCTTTCGACGAGATAGAGGTGGTTCGAGGCGGTATCGACCACGATGGTGCCGGGCGCCTCGCCCGTGGTGTTCGCTACCTCGACCGGCAGGAAGCGGCTGTCGAACTTGGACCGATTCACCAGTCGTACCGGGTACGCCTCGTCCGCATAGGCCGCCGCCGACGCGGCCGGCGTCTGCTGGGGTGTCGCCGCGCAGCCCAGCAGGATGCTTGCGCCGAGGCCGAGCAGTAGCAGGTTCATCGGCTTCATGGTCGTATCTCGCTTGGCAGGTTCGGAAAAGCGTACGCCTACGGAAGGAAGGACGGTCCCTTCGCTGCCGCCATGGGCTGTCGTCGTCGACGGTAGTCGCGTAGCGCGGTGGGCCGTGGAGATCAACCCGCCTGCCAGAGGGCGCACGCTGCATGACCCGAAAGAGGCCGTTCGACCTGTTCAAGCCCTGTCATGCGGCCTGGCTCGACTTCTCGGCAACGGAACCCGCTATTGCTGTTCAGGCGAGTTCGAGCCTTGCGAGTTCGAGTGCGACCCCACTCTTGGCGGTTACGGCGGCGAGGCTGCCCGTCGGCGCGGTATCCGTGACGAGGATATCCACGTCGCGGAGCGAGCCCAGACGGACAAGCCCGCGCCGGCCGAACTTGCTGCTGTCGATGGCGAGGATCACGCTGCCGGCCTGCTGCATGGCCGCCCGGACGGCCGCGACTTCAGCATAGTCGTCATCGCCGATGTCACCGTCCTCGTCGATGCCGCTGACCGAAATGACGACGAAATCGAACTTGAAGGCCTGGATGAACTCGGCCGAATTCTGGCTGAACACGCCGCCATCCACCTGACGGACGAAGCCGCCGGGCACCGCGACCGTGAAGTCGGTTCGCTCGCTCAGCGTCGTGGCGGCGCGCAGACTGTAGGTGACGACGCGCAGGCCCTTGTGATCGATGAGCGCGCGGGCGACCGCCTCGCATGTCGTGCCCGTGTCGATGAAAACGGACGCATGGTCGGGCACCATACGGGCGACGGCGCTGCCGATGGCGTCCTTGGCCTGCGCATTGGCGATGCGGCGCTGGCGGTAGACGGTGGGATCGATGGGCGTCGAGGCGACCGCGCCGCCGTGCAGGCGGCGGACCTTGCCTTCCAGTTCCAGCGCGACGATGTCGCGGCGGGCGGTCTGGGTGGTGACCGAGAAGCGGCTCGCGATCTCCTCGACCGAGATGTACCGGTTCTGCTCGAGATATTGGATCAGGAACGCGTGGCGCCGCGCCTTCTTTCCCTCGTCATCTCGCTCTTCGTCGCGAATCTGCATCTCGGATCTCGATAGCGCTCGCAAAAATAACGATCGATCCATGGGGCGTCCATCAGGCCGCCCCATGGATCGAAGCCGTTCGGGGCCTGCCGGGTGTGCGACCCCGGCAGGCGGCGTGGTGGAAACCGGCACGACGTCGCGTCAGAACTTCACGCTCAGCCGGCCGGTGACGCCGTTGTCGCCAAGGCCGGAGCCGAACTGGCCGGAGTAGCTGATGCCCAGCGTCGCGTTCGGCGTGGCGGCGAAGTCCACCCCGGCGCGGATGATGGCCACATTCTCGGCGATCGGCGTCCCGCGGATACCGAAATCGTCGCCGCCGGCGAATGCCAGCACAGCTTGCGGGACCACGTCGCCCGAGGCGTGCTGCCAGCCGAGCGTGCCGTGCAGTGTGGCCACCGTCGAGCCGATGTCGAAGCTGGTCGAGGCGCGGGCGCCCAGGGTGGTGAACAGGGTGTCGAGATCGCCGGACGCACCGGCAAGCGCGGCGGCGCCGCCCTTCTCGACGAAGCCGTCATTGCTGAAGCGGACATAGGCGAGGCTGAGGAACGGCTCGATCGCGCTGCGTGCCAGATCGAACCGGTAGCCGAGTTCGCCGAAGACCTGCGTGGTCGACGCGTCGTAATCCGCCGAGAGGCTCTCGTTGAGCCCGGGAATGGCCACCTGGCGCGAGGTCTCGATGCTGTGCCAGGTGTGGCCGACGCCGAGGCGCAGGCCCAGCGGGCCGGAGCGCGAGCCGGCATAGAAGCCGATATGGTAGTTGTCGGCGTCGCCGCTGGAGACGAGATCGTCGAGTTCGACCGACGTCCGGCTGTAGCCGGCGAGCAGGCCGACCCGCCAGGCATCGCCGACCGCCGCGTCCGCGCCGGCCAGCAGGCCGCCCACATTGCTGGTCAGGCCCGAGGCATTGCCGTCGCCGTCGACGTCACTCCACGACCCGAAGGACTGGCCCCACACGGCGAAGCGGTTGGTGTCGGCGGCCACCGGCGCCGGGCCGGCCTTGTCGTAAGCCAGCACCGACATGTCCTGACCCGCCAGTTCGCCGCTGGCGGCGCGCAGGCGTTCGTTCGCCGCATCGCGCAGGAAGCGGCTGTCGTCGATCAGGACGCCATAGGTCGAGGCGTGCACCTCGCCGCCGATCTGCGCGAAGGCGGAGCGGGCGCTCGCCTCGTCGAGCATGACGATGGCGTCGTAGAGTGGCGCGCCGTAGCCGAGGCTTTCGGCGCCGCGCGCGGCGGAGCGCTGGTTGAAGGTGGCGCCGAGCCGGTCGAAGGCGGTGTCGTTGCGCGCCAGCGTCAGCACCACGTCGGTCGCGCCATAGGCCAGCGTCGGGTCGAGGAAGGCGAAGCTGGAGGTGACCTCGCCGAAGGCGCCCTCGATGCCGCCGGCCGAGATGATGATGGTGTAGCTGGTCTCCGGCTTGTAGTCGCCCGCGGTGCCGAGACTCATCAGCGTGCCGCCCTCGATGGTGGTCTTGCCGGTCACGGCGATCAGATCGCTCGCGCCCTCGGCGTTGAACTCGACCTCATAGGCGGAGCCGCTTTCGAAGGTAAGGTTGCCGGCGACGTTGAGCGTGCCGATCGAATTACCCGGCGCGACAACGCCGCCCGACGCGATCTTGAGACTGCCGACGGTGCCGGTGCCGGCGAGCGCGGCGCCATCCAGCACCGTAGTCAGCGCGGAGCTGGCGATCGAGCCGTTGACGACGAGCAGGCCGTTCCTGACGAACGTCTCGCCGGTATAGGTGTTGGTGCCGAACAGCCCGAGGGCGCCTTCGCCCAGCTTGGTCAGGCTGCCTTCGCCGGAAATCGCCCGGCGGATGGCGACGGCATTGGCGGCATCGGCGATCTCGATGCCGCCGCCGCCGGCCTCCAGCACCACCGAGCGGTCGAGAACCGCCATGTCGGTGCCGGCGATGCGCAGCGTTCCGTTGTCGAGGTGCAGGCTTGCCGCCGAGGTGCCGAGCGCGGTGTCCTCGTCGACGATGAGGGTGCCGCCGTCGGTCACCAGCGTCTGGCCGATGAAGCTGTGGTCGTCGATGCAATAGTCGACGATCGCCTGCTGCAGGCGCGGATCCGTGCTCTTGCAGTTGAGCAGCGTCTTCTTCTCCTCATCCGTCAGGTCGGTGAGGATCGGATTGCCGTTCTCGTCCGAGATCTGCCCGAGATAGACGTCGGTGCGCATGTTGTTGCGCGTCAGGTAGAATTCCTTGTTCTTCTCCTCGAAGGTCGTGGCGTCGGCGCCCCAGACGAGCCGGGTCTTCTCGACCGTCGCATCGTCGACCGTCTCCGTATAGCTCTCCAGCGCCGGGCCGATCCATTTCAGCGTGTGGGCGACCGGCTCATGGTCGGAAAGCGGACGGCCGTCATTGGTATAGCCGACCTCGTCGGCCACGCCGGTGTAGGGGTCGTTCGGATCGTCCGCCAGCACGTACCACTTGCCGAAGGGGCGCGAGATGAGGAAGTGGTCGATGGTCGCGCGGTCCCAACTCGTCCAGGTATTGGTGGAGTCCTGGCCGGCCGAGGGCCAGGTGGTGCTGCCGTCGCTGAGTTCATGCGGGGCGAACTGCTCGCGCTCATCCGGGTTCTGAAGCAGCATGTACTGCTTCTTCAGAATGTTCATCGTCACCGGCTGGTTGCTGGCGACAGGAAGGGTCTCGTCCTCGAAGCTGATCCCCTTTGCCGCCATGTCCTTGGCGACGATCTGCTCCCACTGGCGCCAGCTCAGCTGCGAGATGCTGGTCTTGCCGGGGAACTCGTCGCGATGGGCGTTGAAATAGTCCTGGATCACGTTGCGGTAGTGCGCCTGGCCATTCGGATCGGTGGCCTTCATCGCGGTCGCATAGGCGGTGTATTCGTCTCCCTTGCCTTCCGGCGTGTATTCCTTGGCGAGTTGCTTCCACAGGGTGGAACTGCCGCCGTCGACGATGGTGCGGGCGAACAGATAGGACTGCTGCTCGGCGGAGTGGAGGCCGCGCTCCGAGACGTCGCCGGCGTTGAAGTCGCCGACCAGAATGATCGGCGTGTCGCTGTCGCCGGCCCATGTGTTGAGGGCCTTGGCTTCCTTGATGCGCCCGCCCGAGGTGTCGGCATAGTCGAGATGCACCGTGCCGATGAGCGTCTCCGGTCGCCCGGCCTTGCCGTCCGCGACGGTGAAGCTGACATAGCGGCCCTGCGTGGTGACGCCGGGGAGGGTGTAGGTGCCGAAGGTGCCCGGCAGACGGGAGATGACGCCGACGTCGCCGACCAGCACGCCGCCATAGGTGCCGCGGCCGGCGTCCTTCAGGATGCCCGGAATGTCGCTCACGTAACGGCTGCCATTGGCCTCCTGGAAGGCCAGCACGTCGTAATTGCCGTTGATCATGAATTCGGAAGTGACGCCGGGATTCTGCTTGAACTGGTTCCAGATGTTCAAGGAGAGGATGCGCAGCGTGTCGTCGTCCGCCTGGCCGGCGGTTGTCCCGAGCGCGGCCAGCGCGGCGCCGCAGAGCAGCCGCGAGGTGATGGTGACGAGGCTGAGGCCCCGTCGACGGCGGGTATTCCTGATAGTCATCGTGCCAAATCCCCAAAAAGCTCAGATTTCCCGCTGCCTGGTTCCCGGAGCGCGGATGGTGGCTGCGGATTCCGGTCGGCGTCGTTTTGAGGATTGCTGATCTGGCAGAATACGATGTCAGTTATGTAACATTATCTGTCCAGCGTGATCGATCCTCCTACATAGATGGCGCGTCGTGCGACATGGCTTGGTTGCCTCTGGTGACGATGGCGGTGGTATTCCACCTGTTGGCCGCGCCCGTGCCGTATCGAAGGGGCTGTGCGAGGGAGCATAGGACTCCGCGAGGCTCAGGGCTCTTGTAACGATATGATTTATCGATGTTCTTATAGATTTGGACGACTTTTGTGTCTCATGGCGGTGTGTGACGCCATCTAAGGCACGCGACATTTCGCTGCGAGGTGAAGGGAGCAAGGGCGTCGGGTCTGATCTCTGGATGCTTCCTCTGCATCCCGCCGGGGTGTCGGCGACGCGATCCAAAATGTTGTTAAAACAACATGTAGCTGATGCCGGATTCCTGTCGTCCTTCCCGCTCCCTGGTTGCCGGCGCGCGGTCGATGACGGCAGCCGGCGCCGCACCGCCGGCTGGGGCGGTGCGGCGGGAGGCGTCGCTGGCGTCAGGCGGCGCGCTTGAGCGCGTCGGCGAGAGTGGAGGCGAGGTCGTCGATCTGGCCCTTTTCGACGATCAGCGGCGGCGACAGGGCGATGATGTCGCCGGTGACGCGGATCAAAAGGCCCTTGTTGAAGCAATCGACGAAGACGTCATAGGCACGGGCGCCAATGGCGTCCTTGCGCGAGGCGAGCTCGATGCCGGCGACGAGGCCGATGGTGCGGATGTCGACGACGTTCGGCAGGTCGCGCAGCGAATGCATCGCCTCCTCCCAATGCGGGGCGAGTTCCGCCGCGCGGGTGAGCAGGCCTTCTTCGGCATAGATGTCCAGCGTCGCGATGCCGGCGGCGCAGGCGACCGGGTGGCCGGAATAGGTGTAGCCGTGGAACAGTTCGATGGCCGCTTCCGGGCCGGTCATCAGCGCGTCGTGCATCTTGCGGCTGGCGAAGACCGCGCCCATCGGGATGGTGCCGTTGGTGATGCCCTTGGCGGTGGTGACGAGGTCCGGCGTCACCCCGAAATAGTCGGTCGCGAAGGGGGCGCCGAGGCGGCCGAAGCCGGTGATCACCTCGTCGAAGATGAGCAGGATGCCGTGGCGGGTGGCGATCTCGCGCAGCTTCTCCAGATAGCCCTTCGGCGGCAGCAACACGCCGGTGGAGCCCGCCATCGGCTCGACGATCACCGCGGCGATGGTCTCGGCGCCGTGCAGCGCGACGAGGCGCTCGAGGTCATCGGCGAGCTCGGCGCCGTGTTCCGGCAGGCCGCCTTTGGTGAAGGCGTTGCGCGCGGGATCGTGGGTGTGGCGCAGATGGTCGGCGCCGGGCAGCAGCGGGAAGACGCGCCGGTTGTTCACGAGGCCGCCCACGGTGATGCCGCCGAAGCCGACGCCGTGATAGCCACGCTCGCGGCCGATGACGCGGGTGCGGGTGCCCTGGCCGATGGCGCGCTGATAGGCGATGGCGATCTTCAGTGCCGTATCGACCGATTCCGAGCCGGAATTGGTGAAGAACACCCGGTCGAGTCCGGCCGCCTCGCCCCCCGGCGCGATGGCGGCGAGACGCTGGGCGAAGTCGAAGGCGACGGGATGGCCCATCTGGAAGGTGGGCGCGAAGTCGAGGGTGGAAAGCTGGCGCTCGACCGCCTCGGTGATCCGGCGACGGCCATGGCCGGCATTGACGCACCACAGGCCGGCGGTGCCGTCGAGCACGCGGCGGCCATCATCGCTCGTGTAGTACATGCCCTCGGCGGCGGCGAGCAGGCGCGGGGCCGCCTTGAACTGCCGGTTTGCCGTGAACGGCATCCAGAAGGCGTCGAGGGAAGGGGTGTTGGCGCGAATGTTCACGGCTGGTCTCCTCTTGCGGGAAGGGGGACCTTGGCCACGATGGGCGATGGGGAACAAGTCCTTTTCTTTCGTCCATCAAGTCATTGATATATATAGATAGAAAGATCAGAATTTTCGTTATTCGCAACGGATGAAACAGGCGCATGGTCGAGGACGATCTCGGAGGGCGGCTCCGCTACGTCCGCCAGTTGCACAAGCTCTCGCAGCGCGAGCTTGCCCGGCGCGCCGGCGTGACCAATTCGACGATCTCGCTGATCGAATCCAACACCAGCAATCCGTCGGTGGGCGCGCTCAAGCGTATCCTCGATGGCATACCGATCAGCATGGCGGACTTCTTCGGCCTGGCGCCCACCCTTCCGAAGAAAGCGTTCTATCGCGAGGACGAACTGACCGAGATCGGCAAGGGGCCGATCTCGTTCCGACAGGTCGGCGAGAGCGCTTTCGGCCGGGCGCTGCAGATCCTCAAGGAGTGCTACCAGCCCGGCGCCGACACCGGCGTCATCCCGCTGGTGCATGACGGGGAGGAGGGCGGCATCATCCTCAGCGGCCGGCTCGAGGTGACGGTGGACGGCGAGCGCAAGGTGCTCGGTGCCGGCGATGCCTATTACTTCGAGAGCCGGCGGCCGCACCGCTTCCGGTGTGTCGGCTCGGTGCCGTGCGAAGTGGTGAGCGCCTGCACGCCGCCGACTTTCTGACGGCGTCCCGCCGCTTCGTTCGGGGTTCCCTCCTTCACGGAGCTTTCTTCACACTTCCCTGGCGACATCGAGAAAGGCACGCAGGGCCGGCGGCACGGCCCGATGCCCGGGATAGTAGATCCCGATCGCTTCCGGGGCGGGCGTCCAGGCTGCGAGCACGCGGCGGAGCCTGCCATCGGACAGGCCCGTCTGAGCGGCCCAGTCCGCGACATAGGCGATGCCCAGTCCCTTCATGGCGGCATCGACCATCAGTTCCTCGTCGTCGAGGATGACGGAGCCGTTTGTGTCGATGACGAGCTCCTGTCCGGCCCGCTCGAACTCCCATCGATAGAGCTTGCCGCTGGGTACGCGATGGCCGATGCAGCGGTGGCGGTGCAACTCCTCGGGGCTGCGCGGTTCGCCGAAGCGATCGAGATAGGCCGGCGCCGCGATGCAGACGAATGCCAGCGGTCGGGACAGCGGCAGCGCGATCATGTCCTTGGGGATCGATCCCATGAGGCGAACGCCGGCATCGAATCCGCCGGACACGATATCGACCAGCCGCCCCTCGACGACGATGTCCACGCTCACATCGGGAAAGCGCTCCGCCATCGGCGGAAGCAGGTCGCGCACGAGAAAGCCGGCCGCCAGACGGGGAGCGTTGACGCGGACGGTGCCGGCGATGTTGCCCCGGAAGGGCGCTACGGCCTCCAGCGCCTCGTCCAGCAGGGCCAGTGCCGGCTGAAGACGGCCGAGAAGCTGGAATCCAGCTTCCGTCGGCGAGACGCTCCGCGTGGTGCGGTTCAGAAGTCGCACGCCCATGCGTTCCTCCAGCGCGCGCATCGCGTGGCTCAAGGTGGAGGGAGCCGTGCCGATCTCGTCCGCCGCGCGACGAAAGCTGCGGTGAGTGGCGACCGCGACGAAGGCGGTGAGATCGTTGAGTGAGGGGCGGAACATTGATGGCGATCTTGCATCAGCTCATGCCGATTTCAACGGCTAATCGATGCAATCGGATTGCCCTATCTCCTACTGGCCGGCTGTCGGGGGCGGAAGGCCGCCGACGCGAAGATGCCGCGCCGGCGGGGCGTTCGCCGTCCGCCGCACATCTCCACGTCAGACAAGGAATCCCACATGCCCAAGCGCGACGCCGTCTTTCCTGCCAACCGGCACGCCCTGTACGATGTCCACCAGTACTCCGCGGCCATTCGCTCCGGCGATCTTCTCTTCGTTTCGGGTCAGGTCGGCAGCCGCGAGGACGGCTCGCCCGAACCTGTCTTCGAGGCGCAGGTGCGTCGGGCATTCGCCAATCTGCGCGCCGTGCTGACGGCGGCCGGATGCAGCCTCGACGATGTGATCGATGTCACCACCTTCCACACCGATCCGCAGGCGCAGCTCGATGCGGTGCTGGCCGTTCGCGCGGCAGAGATCGGCGAGCCGCCTTATCCGAACTGGACGGCGGTGGGCGTCACCTGGCTCGCCGGCTTCGATTTCGAGATCAAGGTCATCGCCCGCATCCCTTCGCGCGATGAAAGCACGGATTACCGGGCACGCTGATTTCCACCATGACTGGCCCTCGTCATCGCCGTCGCCGATGAAGGAGCCGCTGCGGATCGCTGCCGGTGGCGCCGATGGCGACATCCAGCCGTGCTTCCAGCCGGCTGGACGGGATGACGAGGGCTGGGGACGTCCGCGTACACCATTGAAAATCCACTTCGACCTTTCCTTTTGCGGAATCGCGGCGGCATCGGATGACCACGCCGCCTCCCGACGAACAGCGTGACGGATTGCCGGCACAGCGCCTTTTGTGGTAGCAACGCGTCATTGACGCTGCGAACCAGGGAGGGGCGCGATGACGATTCTGTTCCGTTTGCCCGTCCCGGCCGGGATGGCGCACCGCTAGTTCGGCAGGCCGCGGAGCCGCGCTCCCCCGCCACCGTCCCCCGATTTCCGCTGATTTAGTCCTTCGCAGGAGAGGCGCGCCCTTTGCGTCTGTGCCCGTCATGTTTCCTACGTCCAAACGCGGCGCGGACGCGCTGCGCAATGTTCTCGCCTTCACCTTCCGCCACTGGGCCCGTCGCTGGCCGATCGCTGCCGGCATCGCTCTGACGATCACGCTTGCGACGCTGACGGAAATCTTCGTGCCGCTCTATGCCGGCCGGCTGATCGATGCCCTCACGGCGGGGAGCGGCGCGGCACCGGTGGCGCTGGAAGCTTTCCTGATCATGGCCGGGCTGGGCCTTGCCATGGTCGTGCTGCGCCATCTCGCCTGGTGGGCCGTGGTGCCGCTCACGCTCGACATCATGGCCGATGTCGTGCGCGACTCCTTTCGCCGGGTGCAGCGCTTTTCCAGCGATTGGCACGCCAACAGCTTCGCCGGTTCCACTGTGCGCAAGATCACGCGCGGCATGTGGGCGCTCGACGTCATCAACGACGTGTTGCTGCTGTCGCTGCTGCCCTCCATGGTGGTGCTCGCCGGCACGGTCGGGCTGCTGATGCTGCACTGGCCGATCATGGGGCTGGTGATGGCGCTCGGTTCGCTCGCCTATGGCGGGCTGACCGTGACGCTGGCCACGCGGGTGGTCGCGCCGGCGGCGCGGGTCTCCAATGCCTGGGACACCCGCATCGGCGGCCTGCTCTCCGATACGCTCGGCGCCAACCAGGTGGTGAAGGCCTTCGGAGCGGAGGCCCGCGAGGACGAGCGGCTTGCCGCGGTGGTCACGCGCTGGCGCCGCCGGGTGCGGCGCACCTGGATGCTGGCGACCTGGAGCGCCAGCGGCGAGTTCGCGCTGCTCTGGGTGGTGCGCACCGCCGTCACCGGAACAGCGCTGTGGCTGTGGTGGCGGGGCCGCGCCACGCCCGGCGACGTCACCTACGTCCTCACCACCTATTTCGTGTTGCACGGCTATCTCCGCGAGATCGGCCAGCATGTTCACAACCTCCAGCGGGCGGTGAACGACATGGAGGAGATGGTCGAACTGCACGGGCTGACGGCCGGCGTCGCCGACGCGCGCGAGGCACGGCCGCTGGCGGTGCAGGGCGGCGAGGTGCGTTTCGATCACGTCGACTTCCATTACGGGCGCCATGCGGCCCCGCTGTTCGCAGATCTCGACGTGCTCATCCCGGCCGGCCAACGCGTCGGCCTTGTCGGGCCGTCCGGTTCGGGCAAGACGACCTTCGTGAAGCTGTTGCAGCGGCTCTACGACGTCACCGGCGGCCGGGTGCTGATCGACGGGCACGATGTGCGCGAGGTGGCGCAGGCTTCGCTGCGCCAGCAGGTGGCCATCGTGCAACAGGAGCCGATCCTCTTCCATCGTACGCTGGCTGAGAACATCGCCTATGGGCGGCCGGGTGCGAGCGAGGCGGAGATCGAGCGCGCGGCGCGTCTCGCGAACGCGCACGACTTCATCCTGCGCTTGCCGAAGGGCTATCGCACGCTGGTCGGCGAGCGGGGCGTGAAGCTCTCCGGCGGCGAACGCCAGCGCGTCGCGATCGCGCGGGCCTTCCTGGCGGACGCGCCGATCCTCATTCTCGACGAGGCGACGTCCAGCCTCGATTCGGAATCGGAGGCGGCGATCCAGGAAGCGATGGAGCGGCTGATGCAGGGGCGGACGGCCATCGTCATTGCCCATCGCCTCTCCACGGTGCGGGCGATGGACCGCATCCTCGTCTTCGAGCACGGCCGGATCGTCGAGGATGGTCGGCACGAGACGCTGCTCGCCCGCCCTGGCGGCCGCTACCGGCGGCTGTTCGAGCGCCAGTCCGATGGCATGGCGCAGATCGAGGTGCCGGAAGGAGAGCCGGCGGGGTAGGGGGCTTGATGCAGCAAAGGTGGGCGCTCGTTGCTCCGCACGGGGCGGCGAGCGTCCATTCTCCGCATGGTCCGGGTCGGCGCCGTGAGCAAGGCTTCAGCGCAATAATTCCGCCGCCTATTGTTTTCGGCGCCAGGTCAGCAGTTGCAGCCCCGCCGCGCCGGCCGCGAAGGCGGTGCCCAGCACGCTGACCAGAAACCAGCCGCCGGTGCCCCAGGCGAGCGTCGCCGTGGCCGAGCCGATGGCGCCGCCGAGGAACATCGTTCCCATGAGCACGGTGTTGAGCCGTGCCCGGGCGGCCGGGCGGAGCGCGAACACGATATGCTGGTTCGAGACCAGGGCGCTCTGCATGCCGAAGTCGAGCAGCACCACGCCGACGATCAGGCCGGCCAGCGAGGTCCACAGGCCGAAGACGACCCACGAGACCAGCGTCACCACGGCGCCCAGCACTACGGCCTGTGTCGGCCCGCGCCGGTCGGCAAAGCGCCCGGCCAGTGGGGCGGCCAGAATGCCGACCGTGCCCACGAGGCCGAAAAGGCCGGCGATTTCCGCGCCAAGTCCGAATTGCGGTTCGGCGAGCCGGAAGGCAAGGACCGTCCAGAATACCGTGAAGGCCGCGAACAGCGCCGATTGCGTCAGCGCCGCGAGCCGCAGGGTGGGAAACTCCCGCCAGAGGTGCCAGATGGAGCGCAGCAGGCTCGGATATCCCATCGTGGAATCCGGTGCGCTGCGCGGCAGGACGATGGCCATGAGGGCGGCGGCGGCGAGTGCCATCGGCACCGCCAGCCAGAACATCTCGCGCCATCCAGCGTGGGAGGCGACAAAGCCGGCCAGCGTGCGGCTCAGCAGAATGCCGGTGAGCAGGCCGGCCATCACCGTCCCGACCGTCGCGCCGCGCTTTTCCGGCAAGGCGAGATGCGCCGCGAACGGCACGATCTGCTGGGCGACGGTGGAGAGGAGCCCGACGACCAGCGATGCCAGCACGAGCGTCAGCGCATTGGGCGCCATCGCCGCCGCAAGAAGCGCGGCCGACAGCAAGGCGAACTGCACGATGATCAGGCGTCGCCGTTCCATAAGGTCGCCGAGAGGGACCAGCAGGAACAGCCCGGCCGCGTAGCCGAGCTGGGTGGCGGTGGGAATGGCGCCCGCCAGCGGATCGGGCAATTCCTGCTCGATCAGCTCCAGCATGGGCTGGTTGTAGTAGATGTTAGCGACGGCGAGACCGGCGGCCGCCGCCATCGCGAAGGTGGTGCCATATCCAAGCGCGGATCGGGCAGAGGGGCTGTCGGCGGGACCTTCCGGGGCTGAATGCTGCATCGTCATGGGGAAACCGGCTCCGAGGAATGGAGAGCGGCGCCATCGGCGACGGCGCACGGTAAATGAGTGTGATGAGGAAGCGTCAGGCGCTGCGTCGAGCGGCCTGCCGGAGGATATCGACGAGGGCGTCGATGTCGCGGGGGCCGTCGTAACGGACGCCGTCGACGAACAGGCAGGGCGTGCCGTTCACGCCGCCGCGCACGCCGCCGATGAAGTCGTGGCGGAGCTTGTCGTCATAACGGCCCTCGAACGCGGCAAGCAGAAGGGCGCGGCCGATGCCGAGGCGTTCGCCATAGACGAGGAGACTTTCGTCATCGAGCGCATCCTGGTTCTCGAACAGCATGTCGTGAGCGGCCCAGAACACGCCGGCCTGCGATGCCGCCTCGGCGAACTGCGCGGCGCGCCGGGCATGGGGATGGGCATCGACGAGGGGGAAGTTTCGGAACACGAACCGCAACTGTCGCCCCATCGCCTGTTGCACGGCCTTCAACACCGGATAGGCCTCGCCGCAATAGGGGCATTCATAGTCGCCGTACTCCACGAGCGTGACGGCGGCGTCATCGGGGCCGAGGATGTGATCGTCGGCGCCGACCGGGGGGATCGAGCGGGTCATGCCGCGGCTCCTGTGTTGTGGGCGCGCGCCGTCATGTCGTCGAGCGCATCGAGGATGCCGTCGGCTCCGGGATTGAGGCCGAGCGGCGAGACATAGGACCAGCGGATCACGCCCTCGGAATCGATGACGAACAGCGCTCGCTCGGCGATGCCTTCCTGCGGGCGATAAACGCCGTAGCGGCGCGCCACCCCGCCCTTGGGCTCGAAATCCGCGAGCAGGGGGAAATGCAGCTTGCGCTCGCCCGCGAAGGCCGCGTGGCACCACACGCCGTCCGTCGAGATGCCGACGAGGCGGGCGCCGAAGCGGTGAAACTCCGGCAGCACCTCGTTGAACAGGGCGAGCTCGTCGCCGCAGACCGGGCTCCAGTCGGCGGGATAGAAGGCGAGGATAACCGGCGCGCCCCTCATCTCCGAGAGGGAGAGGTGCTGGTCCGGCGTCGCGGGAAGGCTGAAGTCCGGTGCGGCCTGACCGGGTTGCAGCGGAGTTCCGGGATGTGACTGATCGGCCATGTCGGCCCCCCTTTCATCAGTGCCACGGAGGCGTACCCGCCGGACGGAACCGGCCGTTGCGGCCACCGTGCGAACGCCTCCATTCGCGGTGCATAGTGAACCTTTCATTGGAAGGGGAAATTGGCCCTTCGCGTGCCGACGTAATACTTGAGTTTATTCTTGATCCTCCGCGGATCGTCTGGGCTCCCATCCGGCGGCGGGATGGCGTGCGATTGCGATAAGTCGACGGCTGACAATCTCGTATGACACGATTCCGGGTCTCGGGACTGGCCTCCTGTCATCCGGCATGCCCGCTGCGATCTAGGCGATAAGTCGATAATATATCCTTCGTGTCATGCTGTATCGAAATATTATGTTGGTAATAATGTATATCGTTTCCGGTATATGAGGTGTCTTATGCTGTTGAAGCGAGTATTTTTATCAGGAATTATTCTGGTCGCCGCTGGCGGTGCCGCAGCGCTGGCCTATGCCTGGCGCGGCGCGCTTCCTCCCATAGCTCCGCCGGCTGTGACTTCATTCCAGCCCGACGAGGTGCGCCGTGGCGCCGACCTCGCGTTGATCGGCGATTGCCGTACCTGCCACACCACCGCCGGCGGCCGCACCTTCGCGGGCGGGCTGGCGATGCCGACGCCCTTCGGGACGATCTATTCGACCAACATCACGCCCGACCCTGAGACCGGAATCGGACGCTGGTCGCTGGTCGCCTTCACCCGTGCCATGCGGGAGGGGGTGGATCGCGAGGGGCGCCACCTCTATCCGGCCTTTCCCTACGACCATTTCAGCCTGACCACGGACGCCGACCTGAAGGCGCTCTACGCCTTCCTGATGACGCGCGATCCGGTGGTTGCGGAAGCTCCCGCGAACGACCTGCCGTTTCCGATCAATATTCGCCTCGTCCTGGCCGGCTGGAAGCTGCTGTTCTTTCGTCCTGAGACCTACGTTCCTGACCCATCGCGCGACGCGCCGTGGAATCGTGGCCGCTACCTCGTGGAGGGCCTCGCCCATTGCGGCGCCTGTCACACGCCGCGCAACCTGATGGGGGCGGAGGTCCGTTCCCGGGCATTTGCCGGCGGTGAGGCGGAGGGCTGGGCCGCGTTTCCGCTCGGCCCCCATTCGCCGAGCCGGATTCCGTGGGCCGAGGCCGCCCTCGGCGATTATCTGCGGCAGGGCTGGCAGGCAGACCATGGCGTCGCCCTCGGCCCGATGCGGCCGGTGGTCGAGAATCTTGCGGAGGCGCCGGCCGAGGATGTCGCGGCGATGGCGCGCTATCTGGCCTCGCTCGGCGCGCCGGCCGCGACGTTCCCGCCGCTTCCGGCCGCCGCGCCGGATATGCCGGGGGTCCCCCCGCAATCCGCTGGCTGGCAGGCCGCGATTGCCGCGCCCGGCACCGGCCAGCCGGAAGGGCTTCGCCTCTTCGCCGCGGCCTGCGCCTCCTGCCACGAGGCGGGTCGGCCCCTGCCTCTGGGGGGAACCGACCTCGCGCTGTCGACGAGCCTGTCGGCCGACACGCCGCAGAACCTGCTGAACGTCGTCCTGCAGGGCGTGCCCGCCAGCGACGGGCAGGCGGCACCGATCATGCCGGGTTTCGGCTCCGCCATGAACGACGCGGCGCTGACGGCGCTCGTCGCCTATCTGCGCCAGACCGTCGCCGGCAAGCCGGGCTGGTCCGACCTGCCAGCCGCCATCACTGCGGCCCGCGATGCCGCCATTCCCTCGCCCCATGCGGGAGCCGCCCGATGATCACCTTCACCGTCAATGGCACGCAACGCTCCGTGACCTCCGACCCCGATACGCCGCTGCTCTATGTGCTGCGCGACGAACTGGAGCTGAACGGCGCCAAGTTCGGCTGTGGCCTCGGCCAGTGTGGCGCCTGCACGGTGCTGGTGGACGGGGAGGCGGTGTTCTCCTGCATCACGCCGGTGATGCTCCTGGAGGGGCGGAGCGTCCGCACCGTCGAGGGGCTCGGCACGGTCGACGAGCCGGGGCCGCTGCAGGCCTCCTTCATCGCGGAGCAGGCGGCGCAGTGCGGCTACTGCATCGCCGGCATGATGATGCGGGCGCAGGAGCTGCTGGAACGCATTCCAGATCCCGATGACGACGACATTCTCGCCGCCCTCGAGCCCCAGCTCTGCCGTTGCGGAACCCACATGCGCGTCATCCGCGCCGTCAAGCGCGCCGCCCAAGCTCTGGCGCAGGCACAAGCCCTGGCGCAGGCATCGGAGGGAGCCCGATGACGCACGCGATCTCCCGCCGCGACGTGCTGCGCGGCACCGGCGCGCTGGTGCTGGCCTTCAGCCTGTCGCGCCATGCCTTCGCGCTGACCGAGACCGGGGCGAGCGAGACGCCGCTGCGGGGGTTGCCCGGCAGCCTCGATTCCACGCCGCTGCTCGACGCCTGGATCCGCATCGAGCCGAATGGAAACGCGACGGTGTTCACAGGCAAGGCCGAACTCGGCCAGGGCATTCGGACCGCGTTGATGCAGGTGGCGGCGGAGGAGCTCAAGCTGCCCATCGCGCGCCTTACCCTGATCACGGCCGATACGGGGCGCACCCCGAACGAGGGCTATACGGCGGCCAGCCATTCGGTGCAGGATTCGGGTACCGCTCTCCGCAACGCGGCGGCGCAGGTCCGTGAAATCCTCATCGGCGAGGCGGCCCGGCGTGCCGGCGCCAGCGCCAGCGAGCTTTCAGCGCGCGATGGCGTCGTGACCGGACCCGGCGGGTTCCGCTTCGGCTATGGCGATCTGGTCTCGGAGCAGCTGCTGCATGTCGATGCCCAGCCGACCTCGATCCTCACCGATCCCAGGGATTTCACGGTGATGGACCGTCCGGTGCCGCGGGTCGACATCCCCGCCAAGGTCACCGGCGGGGCGGCCTATGTGCAGGACATGCGGCTGCCGGGCATGGTGCATGGGCGCATCGTGCGTCCGCCGAGCTACGGCGCCCGGCTCGCCGCCCTCGACGCCGGGCCGGTCGAGACGATGCCCGGCGTGCTCAAGGTCGTGCGCGACGGCGCGTTCCTCGGCGTGATCGCCGAGAAGGAATGGACGGCGATCCAGGCGATGCGCCGCCTCGCGGCGCTTGCCAGGTGGGACGAAACCGCCGAACTGCCCGACGAGGCCCGCCTGCCCGATGCGCTGATGGCGCTGCCCTCCAGGGACACGACGATCCTCGACGTCGGCCAGCCGGTGGCGCCGTCCTACGCCGTCGACGGGCTGTTCAGCCGTCCCTATCTCGCCCATGGCTCGATCGGTCCGTCCTGCGCCATCGCGCGCATGGAGGGCGACGCGCTGACCGTCTGGACCCATACGCAGGGTGTCTATCCCCTGCGCAACGCGCTGGCGACGCTGCTCGCCATGCCGCAGGACAAGGTTCGCTGCATCCATGCGGAGGGAGCCGGCTGCTACGGCCAGAACGGTGCGGACGATGTCGGCGCGGACGCGGCGCTCCTCGCGCGGGCGGTGCCGGGCCGGCCGGTACGCGTGCAGTGGATGCGCGAGCAGGAACACGCCTGGGAGCCCTTCGGGCCGGGGATGGTCGCGCATCTGCGCGCGGCGTTGGGGCCGGACGGTTCGATAGCGGCCTGGCAGCATGATGTCTGGAGCCAGTCGCACATGATGCGTCCGGGCCCGCCCGGCACGCTGCTGGCCGCGCGCGATATCGCCGATCCGTTTCCTCCCGCGCCGCCGGTCGACCTGCCGATGCCGGAAGGTGGCGGCGATCGCAATGCGGTGCCGCTCTATGTGCTGCCCAACGCCCGTGCCGTGAACCACTTCCTGCCGGAGATGCCGCTGCGCGGCTCGTCCATGCGATCGCTGGGGGGCTATCTCAATATCTTCGCCATCGAGAGCACGATGGACGATCTCGCCGGGCTTTCCGGACAGGACCCGGTCGATTTCCGCCTGCACCATCTCGCGGATGAGCGCGCGAGGACCGTCGTCACCGAGGCCGCCGAGCGCTTCGGCTGGAAGAGCCGCCCGAAGGCTCCTGCCGGCAGTGGTTACGGTTTCGCCTTCGCCCGCTACAAGAATCTCGAGGCCTACTGCGCCATTGCCCTCGAAATCGCCATCGATCAGGACACCGGCCGCACCGTGATCCAGCGGGCGGTCGCCGCCGTCGATACGGGGCAGGTCGTCAATCCGGACGGGGTGCGCAACCAGATCGAGGGAGGCATCGTGCAGGCGACGAGCTGGACGCTGTTCGAGAGCGTGCGGTTCGACCGTCGCCGCATCACCTCGATCGACTGGGCGTCCTATCCGATCCTGCGCTTCGCCCATGTGCCGCGCCACATCGAGGTGCATATCGTCGGCCGACCGGGGCTGCCCTTCCTCGGAGCGGGCGAAGCGGCACAGGGACCGACGGGGGCGGCGATCGCCAATGCCGTTCGTGACGTCACGGGACGGCGCCTGCGGACGCTTCCGCTCGACGCCGCCACGGTTCGTGCTGCGATGACAGCTTCTTCCCTGCCGACGCACTCCCCGTCCTGACCGTCATCGTCCGGCTCTCTCGCGGATAGGTAATCACATGTCTCCTCGTATCCTCATCGTCGGCGGCTCGATCGGCGGCCTGTTCGCCGCCGTGCTGCTGGAGCGCGCCGGCTTCGACGTGACCGTCACCGAACGCTCGGTGCACGGGCTGGAAGGGCGCGGCGCCGGACTTGTCGCCCAGCGCGAGGTGTTCGCGATGCTGCGCGAAGTCGGCATCGAGCATGTCGCGCGCGTCGGCGTGACGGCACAGGAGCGGATCTATCTCGATCGCGAGGGCGGCATCATCCATCGGCAGCACATGCCGCAGACGCAGTTGTCATGGGATGTGCTGTTCCGAACCTTCCGCGACCTCGTTCCCGACGATCGCTACCGGAAAGGGCTGCGGGCGGTGAACGTCGCGCGGGAGTCCGACGGGGTACGTGTGCGCTTCGCGGACGGCAGCGAGGAACGCGCCGATCTGGTGATCGGTGCCGACGGCGTCGGCTCGACGATCCGGGGGGCGGTCGTGGGACCGGATTCGGTCCCAGAATATGTGGGCTATGCCACATGGCGCGGCCTCGTCCCGGAGGCGCAGGTGCCGCCAGAGGCGGCGCGGCAGCTCTTCGAGCGCTTTGCCTTCTACGAAATGCCCGGTTCGCACATTCTTGGCTATCTCGTGCCGGGACCGGACGGGTCCACCGCCGTCGGCCAGCGGCGCTATAACTGGGTGTGGTACCGCCGCTACGCGCCGGATGCTCTCGACGCGGTGCTCACGGATGTGGATGGCGGGCGGCGGCCCTTTTCGCTGGCTCCTGGCCGGGTGCGCCCCGAGACGGCGGACGTGATGCGGGCGGACGCCGCCCGGTTGCTGCCGCCGGCCTTCGCGGCCGTCGTGAAAGCCGAACCGAAGCCCTTCATCCACGCGATCTTCGACTACGCGCCCGTTCACATGGTAGCGGACCGCATCGCCCTGCTGGGCGACGCGGCCTTCGTGGCGCGACCGCACACGGCGATGGGTGTCGCCAAGGCCGCCGGGGATGCCTTTGCGCTGCGGGATGCCCTGCGCGACGTCTCCGGTCTCGATGCGGCGCTGGCTACCTATGAGGCCGAAAGGTTGCCGGCGGGACGCGCCATCGTCACCTACGGCCAGCAACTCGGGCGCTCGCTTGGCTGACGCCGTGTCTGTCCTTTGAAGCCGTCGCCAGCGCTTCCGTCAGTGCCTCGAACGATGGACTGCCGGAGCAAAGACGGATGCCGCTGGCCGGAACTCTAATCTTACGACGCGGAACCTGCTTCTGCCCGTTCGCAGTGTCATTGGCTGCGCGGAGTTCTTGACCTCCGCTGGAGCCGAGCCCGAACGCGAACGGGCCGCCCGGTGTTTTGCCGGGCGGCCCGTTTTCATTGGGGGAGGCGGACGGCCTACCAGGAGAAGCGCAGGCCGATATTGCCGCCATAGACGTTGTTGTCGCCGGCGTTCTCAAGGCTGGTCGCGTAGCGCGCCTCGCCATAGAGGTCGAGACGCTCGGTCAGCGCCACCGTGCCGCCGAGGCCGATCTCGCCCCAGAAGTCGTCGCCGCCGCTCACGAAGGTCGTGCCCGCCACATCGACCGGCGAGGTGCCGTCCAGGAACTCGTAATAGAGGTTCCCGATGCCGTAGACCGAGGCATGGCGCTTCTGCCCGTTGGCCGCCGTCCAGCTGGTCTGGCGCTCCACAGCGAGGCCGAGGCGGCCCCGCAGGCTGTCCGCGTCGCCGGGCGACACCCGGGCATCGAAGCGGTCATAGAAGCTGTCGACGCTCACATTCGAGTAGACCAGCTGGGCCTGCGGGATCAGGTACCAGGACGGGCTGACCTCGTAGCGCCGGCCCGCCTCCACCGAGAAGGCGTAGCCGAGGCCGTCGAGATTCTTGGCGAGGGTACCCGCCAGATCGGACTTCAGGTCGCTCTCGTACCACGTCACCGAGGCCTGGCCGTCGACGTAGAAGCCGTTATTGCCGTACCAGGTCAGGGTCCCGCCGACGCCGTAGCCGGTGGTGTCGATCTTGCCGGTGCCGTAGATCGAGGACACGTCGGTGTCGAGCGTGCCGTAGAAGCCGTTGACGCCGGCGATGAGCGAGCCGCTCTCGAACTCCCTCAGCATGCCGTCGACGCCGGCCTGCAGCTTCCACAGGTCCTGGTCATAGTCGGTGCCGCTGGTCGAGCGGGTCGGGTCGAAGCTGGCATGGGCCGCCTCGATCCGCCCCCAGACGCCGTTCTGCCCGGTGATGACGCTGCCGTCCTGGTAGTAGCCGGACTGCTCAGGGGTGGGGGTGCACTGGAAGTTCTTCTTCGGGTCCTTGCAGAACACGGTCTGCGCGGGCTGCGGCTGGTTCCAGTAACGGTTGCCCACCCGCTGCTGCAGTGTCGGCAGGCCGTTGAAGGCCAGCAGAGACCGCGCATACACCTCGTAAAGCGGAACGCCAGGCTGGTAGAGCGGGGTGCTCGGGAGCGGCGGTGTCGGGCTCGGATCGGTGGGATCGACCGGCACCGGGTTGATCAGCGTCGAGCGCAGATACCAGTCGCCATCGGTGGGCGTGGTGATGCCGTCCTGGTAGAGCCGGTACGCATAGGCGCCGCCCACCACGGCCGGAGAGCCCTGGAACAGATAGTCGCCCTGCAGAGTGAAGACGGCGTTCGAGTTGGCGTCGTCATCGACCTGCACAACCTTGATGCCGTTATAGGTCAAGGCGCCGGGGCTGCCGGGGTTCACCACCACCTTGATCGAGGTGGTGCCTTCCGAGCCGCCATTGATGATCAGGCGATCGGTCGGCGAGGTGTCGCCGGCGAGATGGGTGTTGATCCACAGCTCGCTGCCGGGGGCGCCGACATAGGTGCCGGAGATGGTCGCCCTGTCAGCCAGGGAATAGGCGCCATTGGTCAGGTCGAGGATGCCGGAGTTCGTATAGATCGATCCCGGCAGGCCCATCCGCGCGTTCACGTTGTTGCCGGCGCGGATCACGCTGGTGTCGTCGACATTGAGCGTGTTGCCGTAGAGCAGGTCGCCGGTCAGCGTGAAGTCGGTGCCGTCGACGAGATTGATGGTCTCCCAGCCCTGGCCGAGATTGATGCCCTTGGCGCGGTTCTGGAAGGCGTCGTCGGTGGCGAAGGAGCCGCCATAGTACTGGATGTCGGAGAAGGTCAGCGTATCGCCGATGCCCGTGCCGCCATCGAGGTGGTAGACGGTGGAGAGGTTGCGGCCGACGATAGCGAGTTGTTCGTTGTCGCCGTCGCCCATCTCGATGCTGCCGACCAGCGTGCCAGCGCTCCACAGCACCGTGTCGGTGCCGGCGCCCGCCTGGATGATGCCGGTGACGGCGCTGGTGGAGCCGCTGCCTTCGCCCAGCACGATGCTGTCCGCGCCGCCGCTGCCGAGAACAGCCACCGCGTCGTAGGCCCGGGCCTGAATGGTCCCGAGATTGGTGAAGGCGGTCCCCGCCGACGGCGACAGATCGACGACCGGCGCGCCGCTCAGCGAGGTGAGGGCGGCGAGGTTGAAGGCCTCGGTGGCGACGCGTTCGATGACGAGCGCGGAGCCGCCCGCCGCTCCAACGTTCACCGTGCCATCGACGATCGCCGTCTCGGCGTTCTCGATGTAGATGCCGGTGCCGCCGGAGCCGCTGGTGGTGTTGACGGCGATGTCGCTGTCGATGTTCGCCTGGGCGGCATTGGTGATGTAGACGGCGATGTTACGGGTGCCGAGATCCTCCAGCGGCGTGGTGATCAGGACATCGCCGGTCGTGTTGGCGTTCACGCCGATGCCGCGGCGGCTCGTGGCCGCGAGATTGATGGCGTACTTGTCGGTCAGCACGAAGTCGTTGGTGGTCGGCTGCCCGTTCGCGAGCTGGAACAGGAAGCCCGTTCCGTCGTTGCCGTTCACGTTGATCGTCGCGGTGGACACCGCTTTGAAGTTGACGCCGGTGCGAACGCCGGCGCCGTTGCCATCGACATTGATCGTCGTGTTGCGCAGCTCGACATTGGCGAGTTCGGCCTCGTTCTCGACGCCGTTGCCCGAGCCCTGCGTGGTGACGACGCTGTTGCCGAGGATCAGGCCGGAGGCGGCCTGGCCAATGAGCACGCCATCCGCCGAGCCGCGGACCGTGACGGTGCCGGACAAGCCCGAACCGTCGAGGGCCGCGCCGTTGCGGACGTGGATGCCGGCGATGCCGTCCTCGACCACGATGGCTGCGACGTTGGTGACCTTCGAGACGGACTGGGTGCCGTCGGTGTTCTCGACGAGAATGCCGGTGCCGTTCTGGACGGCGATGTCGCCGCCGGCCCGGTTGTCGAAGACGCCGTTGTCCTGGACGATCACGCCTTCGCCGGCGGTCACGCCGATGGTGGCGGCGTTGATCGCCTGTCCGGTCTTGCGCACGAGGATGCCGGTGCCGTCGGCGATGCCGATCGCGCCGGTGTTGTTCGCCTTGCCGCCGGTCTCGGCGATGATGCCGGTGGCATCGGTACCGGTGAAGCCGATCGCGGCGTCGTTGGTCAGGTTGCCGGCATAGCGCGTGATGAGACCCGTCACGCCGTCGCTGCCGGAGGTGAGTTCGGCGTGGTTGTCGAGAACGGAGTTACGCCCCGTCGCCGTCACGACGCCGGCGAGGTCGTATTTCCGACCGTCGACGATGCCGCCGATGGTGTCCTCGGCGTTGAGGTTGATCTGTGTCGCGTCGTCGATGGTGACGGTGGCGCCGCCTTCGGACTTGACGGCGACCGAGCCGACGCCGGTGAGGTTGTAGATGCCGGTGCCCGTGGCGGCCGTGGTGCTGGTGCCGGTCACGTGCAGGATGGTCGAATTGGCGCCGGAAGCCGTCAGCACGCGTGCGTCGCCGCCGCCCAGACCACCATAGCTGGCGCCGTCCTCGATGCGGAACAGCGTCGAGTTGTCGGTGCTGACGTCGAGCACGTTGGCGATGTTGCGGATTTCCGAACCCGCGCCGTGGATGAAGTAACCGATCTGGTCCGAACCGGCGACGAAGTTGATCTGCGCGTCGCTATCGAGATCGATCTTCGCACCCTGGCGCGCATGCACGGCGATGCCGCCCACGCCGTCGAGATTGACGACGCCGTCGACATCCGCGGTCGCGACCGAGCCCTGGACCCACACGCCGTAATTACGGGTGTTGGTGCCCGGATTGAAGCCGCCGCCGACCAGAATGGTCGAATTCTCGGTGACTTCGGCATGGGTGGCGACGCGGGTGCCGAAGACGTACACGCCGCGGGCGTTGACGCCGTTCAGTTCGATCTCGCCATTCTGGACGATGTTGCCGACCACGTTCTCGGCGGCAATGCCGTAATTGGCGTTGGGCGTGCCGGCACGATTGCCGTCGATAATGATCGCGCCGTTATTGACGAGTTCGAGTGCGCCGCTTCCGATCGCCTCGCCGCCCGTGCCCGAGCTCGCATACATGGCGGCCGCACGCCCGGTATTGGCGCCGATGGTGATCGTCGCGCCGGCGGCGTTCTCGGCCTTCGCGTCGCCGAGGGCGCGGATGCCGGTCAGGATGGCGGAATTGTTGCTGACGTCGGTCTGGGCGTCCGCCTTGTCGACCTGGGCGGTCTTGCCGATGTTGATGCCGCCCCGGTTGACGAAGGACGCGGTGCCCTGAAGATACACGCCGTCGATGAGGCTCACATTGCCGCCGGCATTGTTGACGCCGACATTGATGATGCCGTCCGTCTTGTTGGTCGCGGTGGCGTCGCCGGAGAGAACGACGCCGGCGTTCCAGAAGCCGGCATTCTGATCCTGCCGCTGGCTGTCCGGGTTATTCACAGGAGCCGACAGCCAATAGGGCAGGCTGGTCGAGCCCGCGACGTTGACGATGCCGTCATTGTCGAAATTCGCCTGGCCGTCGAGCACGACGCCGCGCGAGAAGGCGCCGGTCTCACCGAACGCGCCGCCAGCGGTGGGAATGAAGTTGGAGATGACGCCGGTGGCGGTGTTCTGCACATCGGCATTATCGTGCCCGACGATGGCGTGCGCGCTGTAGCGGCTCGACATCATGCCGTCGTTCACGAGCGTCGCACTGTCTTCGAGATAGACCATCGAATGCGAGCCGCCCGAGGTCACGTCCTCCAGCTTCTCGCCGGCCTTCACGGTGATGGCGGCCGTGTTCGTCCCGTGGATGAAAGTCCGCTCGCCGAGCGGCATGTCCTGGACATATTTGGGCATCTCGGCCTGTCGATATTCGACCGAGACGTTGTTGGTGCTGTAGGCGCCGGCCAGCGTGTTCCGGTAGTGCTGCTCAAGTGAAACGCCGCCAGGGACAACGAACTCGCCCTTCTGGATCTGGCCGATCAGGTAATTGTTATAGTTCTGATAGGAGACGACGTCCGTCACGGTTCCGGCCGGAATGTTTTCCACCGTATTGGTCGCCGGATTAAGCCAGGTCGCGCCGGCGGGAATGACGACGCCCTTGTCGAAATTGACGCCCGTGACATTGACCGTGTTCGTTTCCTGACCGGGCGTCAGATACTCGCCGAGATCGAAACGGGTCGTCGTGTCGTAGGAGAGCGATGACGTGTCGTTCACCTCATAGGCGCTGATGATGTTCGAGCCCGTGTTCGGGCTGGCCTTCATCGGCATGGTGAGGACGTTCTCGGGCGCCGTGGTGCTGCCGCCCGGCGTACCGACGACGACCGACAGGCTCGAGCCACTGGAGACCGTCGCCAGGCGCGGGTCGAGATACGCTTCCTGGTCGTTCACGTCGTCCCAGATCGTGAACCCCCGGCTATCCGGCGCGACGTTGAAATTGTTCGAGTTGTAGACGTTGACGGTCACGTTCTCCTGGGTGGTCGTGTCGAAATACGTAACCGTCTGGTTTTGCTGGCCGATCGTGAGAACGCCGTCCGGGAGCACGGCGCCGTTGATGATCCGACCGTCTGCGCCGATCTGGGCCAGTGTCTGCGTGGTCCAGTTCGGCACGCCGTTCTGGACCGTCGTGTAGCTGCCGTCGAGGGTGTTCGTGGCGCCGTTGTTGACGATGCTCTGGCCGACGTGATCGTCGTTCGGCCCCGGTACCGTGGTCGGCGGCGGCACGTAATTGCCGACCGGATAGTGTCCCGGCGCGTAGTTGCCGAGTGTAAAACTGTCGGCAAATGCGCATGTTGAGAAGACGGAAACGGCTACGCTTGAAAGAAGAATCGCAGCATGCCTGCAAATTACGTGATTGTTACGCAAGGAAAACGCCTTCTTTCCAGCCGTCATTGCATCCCCCAAGGCGGCGATCGGTCTTGTATCCAACCGCTCACTGGCATAGCGCCGAATGATGTCACAAACGGCGCAAATTAGTCGTATTTTCCAAATAACTTACAGTGGAAAGAATCACAAGCGGATTGTATGTGTACGTAAATACTTATATTTTCCCAAAAAAAACGAATATCAGATTGAAGTTATCAATATCAAAATCCGATCATTAGCTGATTTATGCTTGTATTCGCTTTATGTATTTGTCTATCTAAAAATTGTATCCAATTCTATTTTACGCTAATACCTCGGGTGGGTTGATATAAATCAATCGATAATAGTCTTATTTTTGAAATAAATTTACTTTCAACTTTTGCGGTCTTCTGTGCCGAAAAGGGGCGACTCGTAGGCGCCCCGAGCGCGCGCAGGCGGCGGGCGTTGGGTCTTTTCGCGAACGGGGGATGGCGGCGGCAGAAACGGGAGGCCTTGCCGCCGGCGTCCATGTCGTCGATATGAGGAAAATGAGCCAGCCGAACGCCGCCGCGCGCCCCGCGCCCCTTTCCGCGCACCGCTTCTCCGTTGCGCCCATGATGGACTGGACCGACCGGAACTGCCGGGCGTTCCACCGTGTCCTGTCGCGCCGGGCGCTGCTCTATACCGAGATGGTCACGGCCAATGCGGTGATCTTCGGCGACCGCGACCGGCTGATCGGTTTCTCGGAAGAGGAGCATCCGGTGGCGGTGCAGCTCGGCGGGTCGGATCCGGCGGCGCTGGCCAAGGCCGCGCACATCTGCGCCGAGCGCGGCTATGACGAGGTGAACCTCAATATAGGCTGCCCGTCCGACCGTGTGCAGGGCGGCAATTTCGGCGCCTGCCTGATGCGCGATCCGGCGCTGGTGGCCGACGGCGTGGCGGCGATGAAGGCCGAGGTCGCCATTCCCGTCACGGTGAAGTGCCGCATCGGCGTCGACGAGCAGGACCCGGAACTTGCCCTCGATGCGCTTGCCGACGCCGTTCTGGCGGCGGGAGCCGACGCGCTGATCGTGCATGCCCGCAAGGCCTGGCTGGAAGGGCTCTCCCCGAAGGAGAACCGCGACATTCCCCCGCTCGACTACGGCCGTGTCTACCGCCTCAAGCAGCGTTTGCCCGACGTGCCGATTAGCATCAATGGCGGCATCGGCACGCTGGAGGAGGCTCAGGCGCATCTTGCCCATGTGGATGGCGCGATGCTGGGACGGGCGGCCTATCAGCAGCCCGAATTGCTGATGCGCGTCGACAGCCAGTTCTTCGGCGAGGCCGATCCGCATGCCGACGCCTTTGAGGCCGTCGCGGCGTTCGAGCCTTACGTAGCGGCGCACCTTTCCCACGGCGGACGTTTGCACGATATTACCCGCCACATGCTCGGCCTGTTCACGGGACGACCCGGCGCGCGCGCCTTCCGGCGCCGCCTCGCGATCGACGGGGTGAAGGCAGAGGCCGGGCTCGACGTGCTGCGCGCCGCCGTCGACGAGGTGCGGAAGGCGGAGGAGCGGCGCGCCATGGTGGCGTGATGTTGCAGGCAATCCCCCTCGAACACCTTCTGTGGCTGGCCGGCGCCCTGCTGCTGGCGGGCCTCGCGACCGGTATCCTCGCCGGGCTTTTCGGCATCGGGGGCGGGGCGATCATCGTCCCCGTGCTCTACGAGGTGTTCGGGGCGGTCGGCGTGAGCGATGCCGAGCGCATGCATCTTTCGGTCGGCACGGCCCTCGCCATCATCGTGCCGACGGCGCTGCGTTCCTTCCTCGCGCATCGGCGGCGCACCAAGGTGGACGACAGCGTTCTGAGGCGATGGGCGGTGCCGGTGGTCGCTGGCGTGGTCGTCGGCACGCTGCTGGCGGCGGTCTCGCCGGATGTGGTGCTGAAGATCGCCTTCGTGCTGTTCTCGGCGCTGATGGCCTCGAAGCTGCTGTTCGGCCGTGACAGCTGGGTGCTGGCGGACGAACTGCCGGGGCGTGTGGCGATGACGCTCTACGGCTTTGGCATCGGCGCCTCCGCACCGCTCATCGGCATCAGCGGCGGGGGCATCGCGACGGTGGTGCTCACCCTCTACCGCGTGCCGATCCACACGGCGATTGCCACTTCGGCCGGGCTCGGGGCGCTGATCGCGGTGCCCGGTGCCATCGGCTACATCCTCAGCGGCCTGTCGCATCTCGACGTGCTGCCACCGTTCTCGCTGGGCTATGTCTCGTTGCCGGGCCTGCTGCTGGTCGGCGGCGTGGCCACGCTGGCGGCACCGCTCGGGGCACGATTCGCGCACGCCTTCACCAAGCGGCAGCTGGAAGTCGGCTTCGGGCTCTACCTGCTGATCGTCGGCTTGCGCTTCGTCGTGGCCCTGTTCGCCAATCTCTGAACGCTCTCGCGCTACGGATCGACGGCTTTCGCGCGCATCACCAGTTTCTCGCCGCGGATCTCGAAGCTGGCGAGGCGGGAGAGGAAGCTCATGCCGAGCAGGCTGTGTTTCAGCGTGCCGGGGCTGGCCACGAGGGCGGGCACGTCGCGCTCGTCGATGCTGCCGGCGATGGCGATGCGCTCCAGCACCACGGCGGCCGCGCGGCCACGCCCATTGGCGGTGTCGATGGGGATGTCGTAGCTCAGGAATTCGAGCGGCAGGCCGACCGCCACCGCATCCTCCGGTGTCAGCACGACGCTGGAGGCGCCGGTGTCGACCAGCATGGGAATGCGATTGCCGTTGATCTCCACGCGCACGTTGAAGTCTCCGTCGCGGGCGCGGGCGACCTCGACCGCCGGGCCACTGTCATGGGCGAGCGGCACGGCGTAGCCCGGTGCCAGCTCGGCCAGCACGCGATAGGCGACGGCGTGCAGCTCGAAACGGTAGGTGTAGCCGGTGGCCAGCACACCGAAGATGACCAGCCAGAGAACGGCAGCGCGAAGCGCCTCGCCCAGCCGGCCTGTGAAGGTGGCGAAGACGCCGGCGCCGAGAACCAGCGCGATGGTGCCGTAGGCGACGAGCTGTGCAAGCTCCCCGGCGCCCAGGCCGGCGACGCTGCCGAAACGCGAGGCCCAGAAGATCAGCCCGATGCCGGTGGCGAGGCCCAGCACCACGGTCCACATCAGCCGGTCGGCGTTCATCGCGCGCCCTCCGGGCTGCGGCGGGCGGCGAGGCGGGACATGATGGCACGCCGCTCCCGCTCGCTCATGGTGCTCCACGCGCCGATCTCCTCCACCGTGCGGCCGCAGCCGAGGCAGGTCCGGCCGGTGGCATCCAGCGTGCAGATGGAAACGCAGGGAGTGGAGAGGGCAATCGGCATCGGATTCGGAACGCTCAGGGCTGCCGCGCGAAGATAAGCAGACCCATCAGGAAGGCAATCTCAACTGTCAGGGTCGCGGCCCCGGCGACGTCTCCGGTTTGCCCGCCGAATTGGGCGCGGGCAAGGCGGGCGATGCCAAAAAACGCAGCGATTCCAAGGGTGACGCCGCCGAGCAACGCCATCGGGCCGAGCGTGGGCCCGATCAGCAGCGCCGCGATCACAAGCGCGACGGCAAACGCGGTGCGCCGGCTCGCGAGCCCCGGCACGCCGGCGCTGCGGGCGAGCCCATCGGCGCGGGCGAAGGGGAGGGCGGAAAGCATCCACAGGCCGGCGAGCCGCGAGACCGCGACGGCGGCAATGAGCGCGGCCGCGGCGGCGAGGGCGCCCTCCGCCGCCAGCGCCGCGAGCGTTCCGAGGCGCAGGGCGAAGGCGAGGACGAGCGCACACACGCCGAAGCTGCCGATGCGGCTGTCCTTCATGATCTCCAGCCGCCGCTCGACGCTCCATCCACCGAGTGCGTCGGCGACATCGGCGAGACCGTCCTCGTGCAGCGCGCCGGTGATGGCGACGAGCGTGCCGACCGCGAGCGTGGCGGCAAGGAAACCGCCGAGCCCGAGGCCGTGAGCGGCGAGGAATACGGCGGCGGCGATCAGCCCGAGAACCGCACCGGCCGCCGGCAGCGCTGGCCCGAGCCGGTCGAGGTCCGGCGGTCCGCCCGGGGCCGCCTCGAAGGGCAGGCGCGGCACTGGCAGGCGGGAGAGGAAGCGCAGGGCTTCCGGTACATCGGACAGCACGGGGAGGGGCATGGCGGCGCTTCTCTCACCGCTCGACGAGGAACGCGCCGGTCGGGCGGCGATGTTCCCAGCCGGCGCGTTCGAGCTCCGGTGTGTCGGAAAGCTCAGCCGGGTAGCCGATGCAGAGATAGCCGACCAGCCGCCAGCGCTCCGGCACGTCGAGCGCGCGGGCGACGGATGCGGGGTCGAGGATGGAGACCCAGCCGAGCCCGATACCTCGCGCGGCGGCGGCGAGCCAGAGGGTGTGGATGGCCAGCACGGCGGAATAGGCGACCGTCTCCGGCATGGTGGCACGGCCGAGGCCGTGGCCCGCCTCGGGCTCGGGATCGACGAAGACGGCGATCTGCTCGGGCGCGTCGTCGAGGCCGGCGAGCTTCAGACGGGCATAGAGGCCGGCGCGCTCGGTGGGCTGGAGTGCCAGCGCCTCGGCGTTGCAGGTCTCGAAGGTGGTTCGAACTGCAGCCCGCCGGCCTGGCTCGCGCACCCGCACCAGCCGCCAGGGCTGGCTCAGCCCGACGCTCGGCGCCTGTGCCGCGCGGGCGATGAGATCGGCGAAGGCGGCTTCTTCCAGCGGACGCGTCGCGAAGTGGCGCACGTCCCGCCGCCAGGCGAAGAGCGTGTCGAGCGCGCCGAGAAAGCCGGCGTCGAAGACCGGCGGGACCGCTATTCGGGCGCCGTCGTCTGCGCCATAAGGCGAAGCCGGGGGATTTAAGGGTTGCGCGCTCATAAGGGAGGGTCTACCCCGCCGCCGCGCCCGATGCGACCCTTTCCACGCAGGCTCCGGGCATCACGGACGGGATTTCCCATGCTGCGCTCCGCCACCGGCCTTCCCTTTGACGACATCCGCAACCTCGTCGCCCAGATGCCCGGCCCGGACGAGGCGGCGCGCGCCGCCGCTGCCGAGCGCCAGCGCCAGCTCGTCAAGCCGCCCGGCGCGCTGGGGCGGCTGGAGGAGATTGCCATCCGGATCGCCGGCTGGCAGGGGCGGGAAATTCCCGCGATCAACCGGCCGACCGTCGCGGTGTTCGCGGCAACCCATGGTGTCGCGGGGCGGGGCGTTTCGCCCTATCCGCCGGAGGTGACCAAGCAGATGGTCGCCACCTTCACCAACGGCAAGGCGGCGGTAAACCAGATCTGCGGTGTGTTCGGCGCGGGCCTGCGGGTGTTCGACCTCGCGCTCGACCTGCCGACGCCGGACATCGTCGAGCAGGACGCGCTGACCGAGGCCGAGTGCGCCGCGACTATGGCCTTCGGCATGGAAGCGCTGGCCGGCGAGCCGGACCTGCTCTGCCTCGGCGAGATGGGCATCGGCAACACCACCGTCGCCGCCGCCATCTTCCATGGTCTTTATGGTGGCGAGGCTGAGGAATGGGTCGGCCCCGGCACCGGCTCCACCGGCGAGGTGCTGGCCCGCAAGATCGCGGCGGTGCGTGCGGCGGTGGCCCGCTCGAAGGCGCATCTCGACGATCCGCTGGAAGTGCTGCGCAAGCTCGGCGGGCGCGAGGTGGCGGCGATGGCCGGCGCCATTCTCGCCGCGCGGTTGCAGCGCGTACCGGTCGTGCTGGACGGCTATGTGGTGACCGCCGCCGCCGCCGTGCTCAAGGCGCTCGATCCGACCGCGCTCGATCACTGTTTCGCCGGCCATGTCTCGGCCGAGCCGGCGCACCGGGTGGTGCTGGAGCGCCTCGGTCTGCGGCCGCTGCTCGATCTCGACATGCGGCTGGGCGAGGGCTCGGGTGCGGCGCTGGCGATCGGCGTCGTCAAGGCGGCGCTCGCCTGCCATGCCGGCATGTCGACCTTCGCCGAAGCTGGCGTGGCCGACGCGTGAGGCGGCCCCGGCGGTTCGAGGGACGCCGCGGCTGGCGGCCGAGCACCTACCAGTCGATCCTGGTCGCGGTGGTGCTGGTCGCGGGCGCGCTCGTCGTTGAGCGCTTCGTGCCGGCGCTCACCGGCTCCGTTCGGGTCGCGGACGGCGACAGCCTGGAGATCGGCGGCGAACGGGTGCGGCTGGAAGGCATCGACGCGCCCGAGCTGCATCAGCAATGCGGGTCGCCGGAGAAGCTCTGGCCGTGTGGCGAGCGGGCGCGGGCCGCCTTGCGGGCGCTGGTGGCCAAGGGCGAGGTGAAGTGCCGGCCGGTCGACGAGGACCGCTATGCCCGCGCGGTCTCTGTCTGCACGGTCGACGGGCGCGACATCGGCGCGGCGCTGGTGAGCGACGGCTGGGCGGTGGCTCTGGGCCTTTCCTATGGGAGCGAGGAGCGCGCCGCGCGCCAGGCGGGACGCGGCATCTGGGCCGGTCCCTTCGAGCGGCCGGGGGAATGGCGCGCGCGCAACCCGCGCGCCGGCTCCTGAGCGCTTCCGAAAGCGGCGGGTGCCGCCTATCTAAAGGCCATGCCGCCGGAAAGCCTTGACACCGTCCTTGCCGAAATCCGTGCCTGCCGCGCCTGCGTGGAGCATCCGCGCGGCAAGCCGCTGCCGCACGCGCCGCGCCCGGTGCTGCATGTCGGGCCAAAGGCGCGCATCCTCGTCGCCGGACAGGCGCCGGGCACGAAGGTGCATGCCTCCGGCCAGTCCTTCAACGATGCCTCCGGCGACCGGCTGCGGTCCTGGCTCGGCATCGACCGAGACACCTTCTATGACGAGGACCGGATCGCGGTCGCGGCCATGGGCTTCTGCTTTCCGGGGCAGGACGCCAAGGGCGGGGACCTGCCGCCACGCAAGGAATGCGCCGCGCTGTGGCACGACCGGCTGTTCGCGGCGCGCGCGCCCTTCGATCTCGTCGTCGCGGTGGGCGCGACCTCGCAAGCCTATCATCTCAAGCGGCTCGGGCTGGAACGCTTCGCCGGCGGAGGATTGACCGAGCGGGTGATGCGCTGGCGGGAGATCTGGGAGGCGCGCGAGAGCCCACGCATCCTCCCGCTGCCGCATCCCTCCTGGCGCAACACCGGCTGGCTGAAGCGCCATCCGTGGTTCGAGGCGGAGCTTCTGCCGGTGCTTAAGGCCGAGGTGGCGCGGCTGCTGGGATAGGGGCCCCGACCTCAGCGCGAGACCAGCATGTGCCGGTTCAGCCGCCGCTCCAGCACGTCCCACACCCGCCGCACGATCTCGACCATGATGAGGTAGAGCGCCGCCGCCCAGAGATAGACTTCCATGTCGTAGGAGCGGGAGAAGGCGAGGCGGGTGACGCCCATCAGGTCGTAGACGGTGATGACCGAGGCGATGGCGCTCGACTTGATCATCAGTACCAGCTCGTTGCCGAGCGGGCGCAGCCCGACCGCGAAAGCCTGCGGCAGAACCACCTTGCGATAGGCGAGGACGCGCGAGAGGCCGAGCGATTGCGCCGCCTCCATCTGCCCGGCGGGCAGGCTCTGTATGCCGCCGCGCAGGATCTCCGACTGGTAGGCGGCGGTGTTCAGCGTGAAGGTGAAGAGCGCGCAGTTGAAGGCGTCGCGGAAGAACCACCACAGGCCGATATCGGTGAGCTGCTCGCGGAACTGGCCGGCGCCGTAATAGATGAGGAAGGTCTGCGCCAGCAGCGGCGTGCCGCGGAAGAAATAGGAATAGACGAAGGAGGCGCGCGCGAGGAACTTGCCGCCTTCCACCCGCGCCACGGCGAGCGGCAGGGCAAGCAGCGCGCCGAGGAACACCGACAGCAAGACCAGCTTCAGCGTCACCCACACGCCGTCGAGGAAGCGCAGGCCGTAGCGGTCCATGAGGTCGGCGTTGAGGCCGATGAAGCCCATCACCGAGAGGAAGCCGGAACCGATGGCGTCGAGGATCGCCTGCATCAGTGGCCTCCCACGCGCTTGAAGCCGCGGGCCGCCCGATTCTCCAGCTTGGTGAAGATGACGCTCGAGACGCCGGAGAACACCAGATAGATCAGGCAGGCCACGAGGTAGAAGAAGAAGGGCTGCTTGGTCACGCCAACCGCGATGGCGGTCTGGCGCATCAGGTCGCTGATGGCGATGACCGAGACCAGTGACGTGTCCTTCAGGAGCACCATCCAGTTGTTGGACAGGCCCGGCAGGGCGACGCGCCAGAGCTGCGGGAAGGTGACGAGGCGGAAGGTGCTCCAGCCCGACAGTCCGAGCGCGGATGCCGCTTCCTTCTGTCCTCTCGGCACGGCGCGGATGGCGGCGAGCAGCACCTCGCTGGAGAAGGCGCCGAGCACGAGCCCCAGCGCCACCACGCCGGCGACGAACTGGTTCACCTCGATATTGGCGTCGGGCACCAGGTAGTTGGCGATGCGGGTGAGCAGCATCTGCCCGCCGTAATAGACGATGAACAGCGTCAGCAGTTCGGGCAGGCCGCGGAACACGGTGGTGTAGAGATTGCCTAGCCCCCTCAGCACCGGCGAGTGCGAATCCTTCGCCAGCGCGATGAGCAGCCCGATGGTGATGCCCACGGGCAAGGTGGCCAGCGCGAGCTCGATGGTGAGCAGCGCGCCTCGGGCGATTTCGTCTCCCCAGCCGTCAGGGCCGAAGGAGAGCAGGCTGAGCAGATCCAGCATGATGAGCGGGACGCTCCACATCGGCAGGGAAACGGCGCCGTTCCGGCAGACTCACCGGAACGGCGTTGCGGAGCGTGCGTCAATAGACGCTGAACGGGAAGTACTTGTCGTTGATCTTCTTGTAGGTACCGTCGGCGAGGATCTCCTCGATGGCCTTGTTGAAGAGCGCGACGAGGTCCGGATCGTCCTTGCGGATGCCGACGCCGACACCCTCGCCGAAATATTTCGGATCCTTGTATTCGGCGCCGGTGAACTTGCAGCACTCGCCGCCCTTCGACTTCAGCCAGTCCAGCTCGACCACCTTATCGGACAGCAGGGCGTCGATGCGGCCATTGGCGAGGTCGAGATGGGTGTCGTCGATTGTGGCGTAGAGCTTCACCTGCGCGCCGGCCTTGCCGTAGACGTCCTCGAGATAGTTCGAGTGGATGGTCGAGCTCTGCGCGCCCAGCACCTTGCCCTTCAGCGATTCCGGCGAGGTGTCGGTGATGGTCGAGCCCTTCTGGACCACGAAGGTCGCCGGCGTGTTGTAATATTTATTCGAGAAGCTGATCTGCTTCTTGCGTTCCTCGGTGATCGACATCGAGGCGACGATGGCGTCGTACTTGCCGGCGAGGAGTGCGGGAATGATGCCGTCCCAGTCCTGCGCGACGAAGGTGCAGGTAACCTTGGCCTTCTCGCAGAGCGCCTTGGCGATGTCGATGTCGAAGCCCTTGAGCTCGCCGTTCTCCAGATAGTTGAAGGGTGGGTAGGCGCCTTCGGTGCCGATGCGGACGGTCTTCCACTCCTTTGCGGAAGCGCCGCCCAGCGTGGCCGCGACGAGAATGGCCGCGGTGGCCAGGCGAGTGACAAGGCTCATTCTGTTCCCCTCTGGAAGGTTGTCATGCCGGGTGATGTTTTTGTTCCGGCAACCCATGCTGGCACTATTTCGAAACGTTGCGCAACGGGGTGTGCCGCAATCGTGGTCAGGATGTTGATCTGATTTATTTATGGGCAGAGCATCATCATCAGTACCGCCGATCGGGCCACGGCGCGGGACGGGTTGACGCTGTGGCCGAGCTGGTGTCTCACCTGCCCACGTCATTCAGGAGGAGCGTGACATGGCGACCGCAGACGATGTGAAGGCAAGGCTGGCGCAGGTCTCCGCGCCGGACGGGCGACCGGTCACGCAGACCGGGGCCCTCTCCGAAATCCTCGTCTCGGACGGCAAGGTCTATATGTCGATCACCGTCGACGCGGCCGAGGCGCAGGCCTGGGAGCCGGTGCGCGCGGCGGTGGAGCGCACCGTGCGCGGTACGCCGGGCGTGACCTCGGCGCTGGTGGCGCTGACCGCCGAGCGCAAGGCGGGCTCCGCCTCTGTCGGAGGCGCGCAGCCGGTGCGCGTCTCGGGGCAGGGGGGACATTCCCATGCCGGGCACTCTCATGCCGGCCACGGCCATCCCCAGCCCCCCGCCGATCCGCAGAAGGAATCGCCGGGCCTGCCGGGCGTCGGAGCGATCATCGCCGTGGCTTCCGGCAAGGGTGGCGTCGGCAAGTCGACGCTGGCGGCCAATCTTGCACTGGGCCTCTCCTCCTTCGGCCTCAAGGTCGGCCTGCTCGACGCCGACATCTACGGCCCGTCCGTGCCGCGCCTGATGGGCCTGAAGGGGCGGCCCGAGGTGCAGGGCCGGATGATCACACCCATGCAGGCTTTCGGGCTCAAGGTGATGTCCATCGGCTTCCTCGTGGAGGAGGAGACGCCGATGATCTGGCGCGGGCCGATGGTGATGTCGGCGATCAGCCAGATGCTCAAGGAGGTCAACTGGGCGCCGCTCGACATCCTCGTCGTCGACATGCCGCCCGGTACCGGCGACGCACAGCTCACCATGGCGCAGCAGGTGCCGTTGGCCGGCGCGGTCATCGTCTCGACGCCGCAGGACCTCGCGCTCATCGACGCGCGGCGCGGCATCGCCATGTTCGAGAAGGTCAACGTGCCGGTGCTCGGCATCGTCGAGAACATGAGCTACTTCCTGTGCCCGCACTGCGGCGGCCGCTCCGACATCTTCGGCCATGGCGGTGCGCGGCACGAAGCCCAGCGCTTCAATGTGCCCTTCCTCGGCGAGGTGCCGCTGCACCTGTCGATCCGCGAGACCTCCGACGCCGGCCTGCCGATCGTTGCGACGCGCCCGGACAGCCACGAGGCGCAGATCTACCGCGACATCGCCAATTCGGTGCGCGAGGCGCTCGCCGGTCGCCGTGGTGCGGCGCGGCCGGCTCCCCGCATCGTGATGGAGGGGTGAGGGGCGTTCAGTCCCGTTCCTCGGCGGGAGGAAAGAAGGCTCCGATCTCCGCGAAGCCCATGGCGTCGCCGGTGAAGTCGAAGCGTCCCTCCCGCTGCATGGTCTGCGCCGCGCGAGCGACGCTGCCATAGGCGAGGCGAGCGAGGCTGGAGCCGATGCTGATGCGCCGGACCCCGGCGGCGGCGAGTTCGTCCCGGGTGAAGCGCACCCCGCCGATGCCGATGACGACGTTTACCGGCCGGGACACGGACGAACAGACGGTCCGCACGGCGTCGAGATCGGGCAGGCCGGGAGCGTAGAGCACATCGGCTCCGGCCGCTTCGAAGCTCTGGAGCCGCCGGATCGTGTCGTCGAGATCGGCCCGGCCCCACAGAAAGTTCTCGGCACGCGCCGTGAGGACGAAATCGCCCGGCAGGCCGCGGCGGGCTTCCACGGCGGCGTGAATGCGCTCCAATGCAAGGAACGGATCGTAGATCGGTGCATCGGCGCGTCCGGTGTGATCCTCGATCGAGCCGCCCGCCAACCCTATGGCGGCTGCGGCGCGAATGGTCTCGGCAACCACCTCGGGGCTGTCGCCGAAGCCGTTTTCGAGATCGGCCGAGACTGGCAGCGGCGTTGCCCCGACGATGAGCGCGCAATGGGCGAGCACGTCCGCCCGGGTAGCGCCGCCATCGCGCACGCCGCGTGAGAAAGCCATGCCGGCGCTGGTGGTGGCGAGCGCCGGGAAGCCCGAGCCGGCGAGGATGCGGGCCGTGCCGACGTCCCATGGATTAGGCAGAATGAATGCGCCGGGCCCTTCATGCAGTGCCCGAAAACGGGCGGTCTTGTCGTTCATTCGGGGAGCCTCCGCAACGATGTGGGCAGGTTAACCGCGAAATAGAACAAATCAAGAACATATGGGGCGGCCGCACAACCGAAAGTGGTTCCCGCGCCGTCTGTGGTCCGTTGCCGCCTGACCATTGCCGGCAAGGCTCCCAGCCTTGGCCAAAAGACGCACCCGGGCGCCAGTTGCGCGGTTCCAAAGCCTGACGTACGTCTAGGAAAACAAGCAATTCGTGTGCGGAGCGCGCAAATGCGCCAACCGCGCCGTGAGGAAATTCCCTTCAGGAGAGACCACCTATGAAGCGTCGTCAGTTTCTTGCCGCCGCCGGTGCCGGCGTCGCGGCCTCCAGTGCCGTTGCGATGCCCGCCATCGCCCAGTCCGCCCCGGAAATCCGCTGGCGCCTCGCCTCCAGCTTCCCGAAGTCGCTCGACACCATCTATGGCGGTGCCGAGGTGATGTCGAAGATGGTTTCGGAGCTGACCGACGGGAAGTTCCAGATCCAGGTCTTCGCGGCGGGCGAAATCGTGCCCGGCCTTCAGGTGCTCGACGCCGTGCAGAACAACACGGTCGAGATGTGCCACACCGTCTCGTACTATTTCGTCGGCAAGGATCCGACCTTCGCGGTGGCGGCGTCGGTGCCGTTCGGGCTCAACGCCCGCCAGCAGAACGCCTGGCTCTACCAGAACGGCGGCAACGAGCTCTTCAACGAGTTCTACAAGAAGTACAACGTCTACGGCCTGCCCTGCGGCAACACCGGTGCCCAGATGGGCGGCTGGTTCGCCAAGGAGATCAAGACCGTCGCCGACATGAACGGCCTCAAGATGCGCATCGGCGGCATCGCCGGGCAGGTCATGGCCAAGCTCGGCGTGGTGCCCCAGCAGATCGCCGGCGGCGACATCTATCCGGCGCTGGAGAAGGGCACCATCGACGGCGCCGAGTGGATCGGCCCCTATGACGACGAGAAGCTCGGCTTCTACAAGGTGGCGAAGTTCTACTACTACCCCGGTTGGTGGGAAGGCGGGCCGACCATCCACGCCTTCGCCAACCTCGCCAAGTTCGAGGAACTGCCGAAGACCTACAAGGCGGCGCTGATCGCCGGCACGACCTACGCCAACACCATCATGCAGGCGCGCTACGACGTGCAGAACCCGCCGGCCATCAAGCGGCTGGTGGCGAACGGCACGCAGCTGCGCCCCTATCCCACGGAAGTCATGGAAGCCTGCCTGAAGGCGACCAACGAGCTCTGGGCGGAAATCTCCGCCAAGAACCCGGATTTCAAGAAGGCCATCGACACCATGCAGGCCTTCCGCAACGAGGAGAACCTGTGGTGGCAGGTGGCGGAATACACCTTCGACAGCTTCCAGATCCGTACCCGTCCGCGCGGGTGAGGCGGAGCGCCTTCTGATCGAACGCGATGCCCGGGCCGGTCCCGGGCATCGTCGTTTAGGGGGCGGCCGCATAACCTTCGGCGAGGTTGCATCGGCCGGTGCGAAGTGACAGGAAGTGCCGCCATGAAACGCATCCCGGCCTCACGCCAATCCGCCGATGCGACGCTCGGGCGTCGCGACGTTCTCCGTACCGCCGGTGCCGGCCTTGCCGCTGGCGTGGCGACCGTCGGGCTCGCTGCGCCGGCCATCGCGCAGAACGCGCCGCAGGTGCGCTGGCGCCTCACCTCCAGCGTGCCGAAGGTGCTGGACGCGATCTTCGGCGCCAACGAGCTGGTGTCGAAATATGTGAGCGAGGCGACCGAGGGCCGCTTCGTGATCCAGAACTACGCGGCCGGCGAGATCGTGCCGGGCCTGCAGGCGCTCGACGCGGTGCAGAACGGCACCGTCGAGGTCGCCCAGACGCCGCTCTACTACTATCTCGGCAAGGACCCGTCCTTCGCCTGCTTCACCACCATGCCCTTCGGGCTCAACGCCCGTCAGCAGAACGCCTGGTTCTACCATGGCGGCGGGCGTGAGCTGCAGGATGAGTTCCTCGCCAAATACAACCTTGTCGGCTTTCTCGGCGGCAACACCGGCACCCAGATGGGCGGCTGGTTCCGCCGCGAGGTGAAGGAGCTGTCGGACTTCAAGGGGCTGAAGTTCCGCATCGGCGGCATCGCGGGACAGGTGGTGGCCAAGCTCGGCGTCGTGCCGCAGCAGATCGCGCCGGGCGACATCTACGCCGCGCTGGAGAAGGGCACCATCGACGCCTGCGAGTGGGTGGGCCCCTATGACGACGAGAAGCTCGGCTTCGTGCGGGTCGCGCCCTATTACTACTATCCCGGCTGGTGGGACGGCGGGCCGACCATGAACGTCGTGGTCAACCGCGCCAAGTGGAACGACCTGCCGAAGGCCTATCAGGCGATCTTCGAGGCGGCCGTCGCTTATGCCAATGCCGACATGCTGGCGAAGTACGACGCCTACAACCCGGCGGCGCTGCGCCGGCTGGTGGCGGCGGGCGCGCAGCTCAAGCCCTTCCCGCAGAGCTTCCTCGACGCCGCCTGGGCCGCCTCGAACGAGCTGGTGGCCGAGATCGGCGCGAAGAATGCCGGGTTCAAGAAGATCATGGATTCGCTGATAGCCTTCCGCAACGAGGAGTACCTGTGGTGGCAGGTCGGCGAGTACCCCTATGACGGCTACATGATCCGCGCCCGCTCCCGCGGCTGAGAACGCGGCGACCGGACCAATGAAAAGGGAAACGCCCATGTCGACGCCGGTCTCGGCCCCGACCTCCCGCCGCCGGCTGCTGAAGGGCGCCGGCCTCGCCGCCGCCGCGAGCGCCATCGCCGCGCCAGCCGTCGCCCAGACCGCCCCGCAGATCCGCTGGCGGCTGACGTCGAGCTACCCGAAGTCGCTCGACACCATCTACGGCTCCTCGCTGCTGCTGGCGAAATATGTGGGCGAGGCGACCGACGGGCGCTTCACCATCGATGTCTTCGCGCCGGGCGAGATCGTGCCGGGCCTTCAGGCCTTCGACGCGGTGCAGAACCGCACCGTCGAGCTCGCCCAGACCGCGCTCTACTACTACATCGGCAAGAACCCGGCCTTCGCGCCCTTCACCACCATGCCGTTCGGGCTCAACGCCCGCCAGCAGACCGCGTGGCTTTATCACGGTGGCGGACTGGAATTGCAGAACGCCTTCCTCGCCAAGAGCGGTGTCATCGGCTTTGCCGGTGGCAATACGGGCGCGCAGATGGGCGGCTGGTTCCGTAAGGAAATCAAGGGCATCGCCGACATCAAGGGGCTGAAGATGCGCCTGCCGGGCATCGCCGGTCAGGTGCTGGCGCGCCTCGGGCTGGTGCCGCAGAACCTCGCCGGCGGCGACATCTATCCGGCGCTGGAGAAGGGCACCATCGACGCCGCCGAGTTCGTCGGCCCGGTCGACGACGAGAAGCTCGGCTTCAACCGGGTGGCGCCCTATTACTACTATCCCGGCTGGTGGGAAGGTGGGCCGACCATCCATTTCGTCGCCAATCTTCAGGCATGGAACGAGCTGCCCAAGCCCTACAAGGCGGCCTTCGAGGCGGCGGCGGCCTATGCCAATGCGGACATGCTGGCCAAGTATGATGCCCGCAATCCGGGCGCGCTGCGCCGGCTGGTGGCAGGCGGCGCGCAACTCCGCGCCTTCCCGCAGGAGGTGATGGACGCCGCCTATGCCGAGAACTCCGCGCTGATGGCCGAGATCTCCGCCAAGAACGCGGACTTCAAGACGATCTACGATTCGATGCTCGCCTTCCGCAACGAGGAGTACCTGTGGTGGCAGGTCGGCGAGTATCCCTATGACGGCTACATGATCCGCGCCCGCACGCGCGGCTGAGTCCGGGGGCGTGGCGACGCCGCTAGGCGGCCTTGCGCGGCTCGTCCCGGGACGCCAGCGGCGCCGGCTTCGGCGCGCTCATGTGGTGGTGCATGGTGTAGAGCCCGGCGGCCATGATAAGCGCCATGCCGGCGATCGAGACGAGGTCCGGCATGTTGTGGAACACCACGGCGCTCAGCCCGACCGAGCACACCACGGCGGCGTAGCGGAACGGCGCGATGGTCGATGGATCGGTGCCACGGAACGCCGCGATGGTCAGCAGGTGGCCACCGATCAGCGACAGGCTGCCACCGAACAGATAGGCGAGGGTGGTGAGGTCCAGCGGGTTCCATTGTTCCACGGTGCTGCCCGCGAAGCCGAACCCCATGCCAACCATCGCCGTGGCGAAGGTGACGACGAGGGTCGGCACATGCGCGCCGATGCGGCCGGTGATGAAATCGCGGAAGGCGATGAGGAAGGCGACCGCGAGGGGCAGCAGTGCCATCGAGTCGAAGGCCGAGGTGCCTGGCTTCACGATCATGCCCACGCCGACGAAGCCGACGATCACCGCCGTCCAGTAGCGCCAGCTGATATGGGCACGGAAGAAGAGCACGGCGGCCGCCATGGTGGCGAGCGGGGCCACCTGCAGGATGGCGGTGGCATCGGCGATCGACATGACGGTGATCGCGGTGATGAACAGCATCGCCACGCAGGCCTCGGCGCCGGCGCGCATCAGGACCCGGCCGTCGATGGCATGGCGTATTGCCGCGAGCTGGCCCTTCCAGCTGAGCAGGGCGAGCAGCAGCAGCGCCGCCATGATACCGCGCACGGCGAGGATCTCGGAGGGCGGGATGTGCTGGAGCGCAAGCTTGGAGAAGGCGTCGTTGGTCGCGAAGATCGACGAGCCGGCGATCATCAGCAGGATGCCGCGACGATTGGCGTTGGGGGCATGCATGGAAGGGGCGTCCGCAGGAGAGAGCGCTCTTAAGCCACTGAATAAAGACGGAATAACGACCGTTGCGGCCGCAGGACGCCTAATCCGGTATGCAGCAGGCGGGAAGACGGAGACCTAGCATTCCTCGCAGGCGCCGCCCGTCGCCTCGACGAGGCCGCCGGCGCGCCGCTCGAGCGACTGCGAGACGACGCAGAGGCCCAGCGCGCCCACGGCCAGCGCCGCGCCGACCCAGGGCAGCTCGGCATAGCCGATACCGACGGTGATCGCCGCGCCTCCGATCCAGGCGCCCGCCGCGTTGCCGAGGTTGAAGGCGCCCTGGTTGAGCGTCGAGGCGAGGTTGGGCGCGCCCACGGCGGCGTCCACCACGCGCATCTGGATCGGCGGCACGACGGCGAAGACCAGGATGCCCCAGATGAAGACGGTGGCGACGGCCGCCGCCGCGAACGGGCTGAGGAAGACGAAGGCCACCAGCACGACGGTGAGGCCGACGAAGCTCGCCATGAGCGAGGGCATCAGCCGCCAGTCGGCCAGCCGGCCACCCAGCAGGTTGCCGATGGTGATGCCGACGCCGAACAGCAGCAGCACATAGGTGACGGTGTGCGGCGCGAAGCCGGTCACGTCGCGCAGCAGCGGCGCGATGTAGGTGAAGACCGAGAACAGGCTCGCCGAGGCGAGCACGCTCATCATCATGGTGAGCAGCACCTGCGGGCGCTTCAGCACCGCGAATTCGCGGATGATGTTGCCGGCCGCATGCGGGATGTCACGCGGCACCCAGATCGCGATGGCGCTCACCGCGAGGATGCCGATCAGCACCACCGCCCAGAAGGTCGAGCGCCAGCCCAGCGCCTGGCCGAGCGCGGTTCCGAGCGGCACGCCCAGCACATTGGCGAGGGTCAGCCCGGCGAACATTAGCGCGATGGCGCTGGCGCGCTGGTTCGGCGGCACGAGATTGGCCGCCACCACGGCGCCGATACCGAAGAAGGCGCCATGGCAGAAGGCCGTGACGACGCGCGCGCCCATCAGGAACCAGTAGTCCGGGGCGACGGCGCAGAGGAAATTGCCGACCACGAACATGCTCGACAGGCCGATCAGCGTCGCCTTGCGGGGCAGGGAGTTGGTGATGATGGCGACGATGGGCGCACCGATGACCACCCCGAGCGCGTAGCCGGTGACCAGCAGGCCGGCGGCGGGAATCGTGACGGAGAGATCGGCGGCGACCTCCGGCAGGAGGCCCATGATCACGAACTCGGTGGTGCCAATGCCGAAGGAGGCCATGGCAAGGGCCAACAGCGGAAGCTGCATCGGTGGACTCGTGTTTTCGAAGAGGCTCTGGAGCGACTCAGGACACTGCTGATTAGCAGCTGGAATCACTACAGCATATGCACGTTATGTTGCGTTGCAGCAACACGAGCAGGCGCTGGCCAGCCATGCGTCCCGAAAGGGGGATCGATCAGCCGCCGGTGACGCTCATATGGCGGCGGAGGGCGGGCGCGCGGCCGGGACGGTCGATGACGAAGTCATGCCCCTTCGGCTTGCGGAAAATGGCGTCGTCGAGCGCGGCATGCAGCTTCTCGTCGCTCTCGGAGGCGCGCAGGGGCGCGCGCAGGTCCGCCGCATCCTCCTGGCCCAGGCACATGTAGAGCGTACCGGTGCAGGTGACGCGCACGCGATTGCAGCCTTCGCAGAAATTATGCGTCAGCGGGGTGATGAAGCCGAGCCGGCCGCCGGTCTCGCGGATCGAGACGTAGCGGGCGGGGCCGCCGGTGCGGAACGGGATGTCCTCGAGCGTCCAGTGCTGCTGGAGGCGGGAGCGGACGGTCGAAAGCGGCAGGTACTGGTCGACCCGCTCCGAGCCGGTCTCGCCCAGCGGCATGACCTCGATGAGCGAGACATCCATGCCGCGCCCGTGCGCCCATTCGATGAGCGAGGGAATCTCGTCCTCATTCTCGCCGCGCAGGGCGACGGCGTTGAGCTTGACGTGCAGCCCGGCCGCCTGGGCGGCGTCGATGCCGGCGAGCACCTTGCCGAGATCGCCCCAGCGGGTCAGCGCCCGGAAGCGCTGCGGGTCGAGCGTGTCGAGCGAGACGTTGATGCGCTTCACGCCGCAATCGGCCAGCTCCCGCGCGAAGCGGGCGAGCTGCGAGCCGTTGGTGGTCAGCGTCAGTTCCTCCAGCGCACCGGAATCGAGATGCCGGCCGAGGGAGCGGAACAGGGTCATCACGTCGCGGCGCACCAGCGGCTCGCCGCCGGTGAGGCGCAGCTTCTTCACGCCGCGGGCGACGAAGGCCGAGCACAGCCGGTCGAGCTCTTCCAGCGTCAGCAGCTCCGGCTTCGGCAGGAAGGTCATGTGCTCCGCCATGCAGTAGACGCAGCGGAAATCACAGCGGTCGGTGACGGAGACGCGTAGATAGGTGACCGCGCGGCCGAACGTGTCGACGAGCGGCGCCCGCGGGGTTTCCCGCTGTATCCGGTCGATGACGGTTTCGTCGCTGATCACGTCCGCGCTCCCGAGACGCCGATGGGTCCGGCGCTACCTATTCAGGATATTTCTAATGATTGGGCATCCCCATGCCAAGGCGCAGACGCCTATCGGGCGATTGCCTAAACCATTCGTGACGTGCGTTCCGACAAATGCGCGCCGGCGGATCAGACCTCCGGCGAACGGCTTGGCGAACGTCCGCCGCATCTCTATGTGGAGTGCCAACGAGAGAAGGGGAAGACCGTGACCGACGCCTCGACCCACAGCCCGAGCAATGCCTGGCCGACCGAGATCAGGATCCACAAGGACCGGCGCGCGCTGACCATCGCTTTCGACGACGGCACCAGCTTCATCCTGCCGGCGGAGTATCTGCGGGTCGAGAGCCCCTCCGCCGAAGTGCAGGGCCATTCGCCGGCCGACCGTCAGCTCGTTGCCGGCAAGCGCGAGGTGCGGATCGATGAGGCCATTCCCGTCGGCAATTATGCCGTGCGCCTGATCTTCGACGACCAGCATTCGACGGGTATCTACACGTGGGAGATCCTGCACCGGCTCGGCCGCGAGCAGGACGAGCTGTGGACGCGCTATCTGCAGGAGCTGGCGTCCAAGAACCTCTCGCGCGACGCGGCCGGCACCGTGCGCCGGCACTGACGCGAGAAGACCCCGGGCGGCGCACAGGCCGCTCCGGGGCGATATCGGGCGCGCTCAGTTCAGCACGACGACCTTGGTGCCGACGCGCACGCGATCATAGAGATCGGCGACGTCGTCATTGGTCATGCGGAAGCAGCCGGAGGAGACCGCCTGACCGATGGTCTCCGGCTCGTTGGAGCCGTGGATGCGGTAGAGCGACGAGCCGAGATAGAGCGCGCGGGCGCCGAGAGGGTTGTCGATGCCGCCGGGCATGTAGCGCGGCAGGTCGGGGCGGCGCTTCAGCATCTGCGGCGGCGGGGTCCAGCCCGGCCACTCGGCCTTGCGGGTCACGGTCTTCACGCCCGACCAGCGGAAGCCGTCGCGGCCGACGCCGATGCCGTATTTCAGCGCGGTGCCGCCGCCCTGGACCAGATAGAGGCGGCGCTCACCCGTGTTCACGATAATGGTGCCCGGCGCGTATTTGCCGTTATAGGACACGACCTGCCGGCGGAGCGCCGAGTTGCCGCCCTTGACCGGTCCGTTGCCGAGATTCGACGGGCGCGCAAAGAGGTTGAAAAAGGAAGGCGCGGCATTCGTCGCGCTCTGTGCCATGGCCGGCACTGTTGCCGCCAGGGTCACTCCGGCGAGCACCATGGCCGCCATCGTCTTCAGTCGCATCGCAAGCCCCATACGATCGATGATACGCCCCCGGCGTTTCCCGACGGGCCGCCGCGAGACCCGCCAGCACCACCACCGACACCCGCAGGCGCCTAAATATGCGCCGTATTTGACGAATGGCAGCCTGACGATGCCGTGAGTTCGCCGATTGTGGCGTCTCTATGGCATGACGGCAACAGCCATGTGCGGGCAGCCGCTGGGAAGGCGCGGCACGTTCTCAGGGCGCGGCGGTCTCGGCCGCTGTAGTGGCGTGCTGCGAGCCGAAGATGAGGTTGCCGAGCCGCGTGCCGTAATACGCCACGCCCTTGCTGGTGAAGTGCGTGGCGTCGAATTCCAGCGGCTCGCCGTCGATGGAGAGCTGGCAGTTCATCTCGGGGCACATGTTCTGCAGGATCGAGACGTAGAGCACTGAGGGATTGTTGGCGAAGTGCTCGGTCAGCAGGCGGTCCGAGCGGTAGGTCACCTCGTCCATGTCGTCGGCGGTCCCGGTATCGGCGTTCTGCCGGTGCAGGCGCAGCGCGAGGATTTCCGGCACCGGCCGCTTGTACTTCGGCACCGGGCCGAGCACGACCACCTTGATGCCGGCCGCGTTGAGGCGGGCGATGGCGCGGTCGAGGTCGGCCAGATGCTCGGGCGAGACGAAGGCATCGCCGCCCAGGACCACGATCTCGGGCTTGTGGGTCAGCAGCCATTCGAAGGCGAACTTGTTCAGGCTGTCGCAAACCGGCGAGTGCGGGTTGGTGAAGTCGAGCAGCGGCAGGCAGGCCGCGCCGGTGATCTGCCCCAGCGCGTAGCCGTGCTCCTTGGCCATCGGCAGCAGGGCGCCGCTGAACTGGGCGACATGGCTGCTGCCCCAGAGCACGATGCGCGGTGAACCGGTGGGCAGGCATTCCGGCTTGATGTCGGCCGGGCTCTGCCCCTGCCGGACGAAGCACAGGCCGTCCCGCACCACCGGCTTGAAGGCGTAGTTGGTGTAGGCCAGCACGCGCTGGATCTCGGGATCCATGCGGCCCGGGAAGCCCCTCGTGCTGGTGGTGAGCGTGCCGAATCCCAGCAGCACCGCGATTCCGGCCGCCGTGGCGCCGAAGACGATGCGACGCGGAAAGGCGACCCGGTTCAGCCGCACCGGCTGCTCGACGAAGCGCCAGGACAGCCAGCCGAGCAGCGTGGAGAGCGCGACGCCGCCGATCAGGAACAGGTGCGCATCCATGTCCGGCCAGAGCTGGCGAGCGAAGACCACGATGGGCCAATGGACCAGATAGAGCGAGTAGGAGATGGCGCCGAAGAAGCGCATCGGTGCCACGCCGAGCAGCCGCGCCGGCAGGCTCTCGGTGCGTTCGCCGCCCCACAGCACGAGCGCCGCGCCGAGGCAGGGAATCAACGCCAGCCGCCCCGGAAAGGGCGAGGCCGAGGTGATCGTCAGCATGCCGTAGAGGATGAGTCCCGCGCCGGCGAGGATAGCCGCCCCGCCAATGTGGCGGTTGCCGGAAAAGCGCATGCCGGGCAGGGCGAGTGCCGCGCCGATCAGCAGTTCGAAGGCGCGGAAGGGCAGCAGGTAGAACGCCGCCGCCGGGTTGGTCTGGCGCACCATCTCGCAGGCGACGAGCGAGGCGACGAGGATCGCCAGCACGGCCCAGGGCAGCGCCTTCGGCCAGAAGCGCCGGCAGACGAGGATGAGCGCCGGGAAGAGGAAATAGAACTGTTCCTCCACGCCCAGCGACCAGTAGTGCAGCAGCGGCATCTCCTCCGCCGATGAGCCGAAATAGTCCGCTCGCCGGTAGAAGTAGACATTGCCGAAGGCGAGCACCGACCAGATCAGCGAGCGCGCATAGGACAGGAGCTGGTTCGGTAGCAGGACGAACAGCGCGATGGCGCTGGTCACCGCCGAGACCGCGACGAAGGCCGGCACGATGCGCCGCATGCGCCGCTCGTAGAAGCTGAAGATCGAGAAGCTGCCGTCGGCGGTGTCGGCGTAGATCGACTTGGAGATCAGGAAGCCGGAGATGACGAAGAACACGTCGACGCCGACGAACCCGCCCGGTAGCCAGTTCGCCCCGAAATGGAACAGCACGACGCCGAGGACGGCGACGGCGCGCAGTCCGTCGATATGGGCGCGGTAACGCAGATGGTGATGCACGGCGGCGGCTGGCTCTTTCACGCGAAAAGGTCGGTCATTATCGCCGATGGAGGCCGCGCACGGCATGCCGGATGGCTAGAACAGGCTTCCCTGCGTCCAGTTTGCGCCGGGGTGTTGCTCGCCGGCCATAGGAAGCGGCGGCGGGTCCTCCTTCGCGCCGCCCCGCGAAATGACCGTCAGAAGCGCCTCCGGCAAGGGGCGCTGGAGGGCGCCGGCCTCGCTCCACGGCGCGTGCAGCCAGACCTCCCGCTCCTCCCTTGTGGTCAGGATGACCGGCATCGCCTTGGGGTGGATCGGCGCGACGACGGCGTTGGGCTCGCAGGTCAGGAAGCCGAACAGCTCGTGCTCACCGTCCACCGGATCGGCCTTCGTGCCGCGCCGGCCGGTCCAGCGTGTCCAAAGGCCGGCGAAGAAGGCGAGCGGGCGTTCGTCCGACAGGGCGAACCAGACCACGTCCTTGCGTCCGGTGCGTGGATTCGGCTCCGGCGCGTATTCGCTAAAGCTGGTGAAGGGCACGAGACAGCGATGCGCCGGTCCGCTCCACGTCCGCCAATGCGGGGAGGCGAGGTTGCGGATGTTCGTCACCGGCGGGCCGGCCAGATGCGGCGGCGAGGGCATGCCCCAGCGGGCCAGCGCCAGTTCGCGCGTCCCGTCCGGCGCCGTGCGGACGATGGGGGCCGGCTGGTCCGGGAAGATGCCGGTCTGCGCCGGCAGGTTGCCGGCGAGATTGTTCAGCGTGCCGACCAGGTCGGCGATTCCCTGGACGTTCGAAGTGTGGCTGTAGAGATTGCACATGCGTGCCGAGCATGGGGCGCCCGGCCGGGCGCGTGAAGGCACGCTGGCACGGATGTGGACAGCCGTCCACACAATCGCACGCTGCGAAGGGGCACGCGCCGGCGAAGTCGTCCGGTATCGTGGGGAGCGATGATGGTGGGCGATGCAGGGCGGCCCGCCGATCCGCTAAGTCATTGACTACGAAGCACTATCTGCGATGGAAGGTGATGATTATGTCTCACTTCCGTGAGCGCAGATTAGGCCTGATTTGGAGAGCTACGGCAAGGGCCACGCAGAGGCAGAGTACGGAAGGAGGCTGATATCGGTCGCCGGCATCTCCGGGTTTCAGCCCTTTCCGGCCGGATCGGCATAAATGGCCGTGGGCTGGCTGTCTGCTCGGCAGGCAGGTTGCCTCGGATCGGCAGCTGAATGGCCGTCAGCGGCGATTCTTGGGGCTTGGGGTCCGCGCTATGCCCAACCTGCGCCAGCTAATCCGGCACGGGCAGCCGATGGCAGGTGGCTTCTTCGCTCTGGGCCATGTTCTCGGCAGTGAGCCGCATCGGAAACGGATGTGCAGTGCCGAGCAACAGAGCCGCGCCTTGGAATGCCGCACGATAGGCCGGACTGAAAATCTGGCGAATTTTTGGGTGCGGGTATCTTACATGGTCAAGCGCAGCTGTTCCCCCCGTACGGGGCGGTTCCTGCGGTGATTTGAACGCTGCTGGGCCTGACATAGGCCGCTCTGCCTTAGCCTCAGCGCTGTTCCGTTCGGAGCAGTAGGCCATCCTCACTCCCTCGTGTGCAGAACGGAGGGCGATGCTGCTGTGCGCTCGCCGGAGTGCTGATAGGGCCTTGGTCCTTCGTAAGTGGAACAAAAGGGTAGCTCTACAACACAGCTCAATGCAGTCGACAGACAATGTCGTCTCGCTGGACGATGCCGGACTGCGTCAGCCATCTGCGGATGGAGTGACGACGCAATTTGGTATCGGTCTTTCAGTGGAGCAAAAGAGTAGATACACACAAACTCATGCAGTCTCTAGACAATGTTATAATAATGCTGATTATTATATGCATATCTTATGTATAATAGATAGATACTGTTGTCTCGTTCTGGAAATATCTATAAGAGCTTTGGCGGCTGGGAAGATAGAGGCATCGCCGCTTCGGCAGATACTCATGCTATGTGCTGATCGATATGTACGTATGGGTATGCCCTAACGGTCGGTACAGATATGGCAAATGGGGCTGTCCACTGGGGTTGATATTAATCAACGGACATGCAATTGAGTGGACATGATCCTTATGGACAGTCGAGGCGCTTATGTCCGTTATCCTCTATGCCCGTGTCTCCACCGCAGATCAGACACTCGCTCATCAACAGACGCAGGCTGAATCGGCCGGCTTCAAGTTCGATATGGTCATAGCTGATGAAGGGGTGTCCGGAGTTTCTGTCCCGCTTAGAGAGCGCGCAGAGGGGCGCCATTTGTTCCGTATCCTGCGGTCCGGTGACACTCTCGTCGTGCGATGGGTTGACCGGCTCGGCAGGAACTATGCCGATGTGACGGACACCATCCGCGAGTTCATGCGGCGGGGAGTGGTGATCAAGACCATCATCAACGGCCTGACGTTTGATGGCGCTACAAATGATCCCGTGCAGATGGCGGTGCGGGATGCCTTGATTGCCTTCATGGCTGCGACAGCGCAGGCGCAAGCGGAGGCTACCAAGGAAGCCCAAAAGGCCGGCATCGCTCATGCCAAGGCTACGGAGGGCGCTATCAAGTACCGAGGCCGCAAGCCCGGCTTTGACCGTGAGCAGTTTGAACGCGTATGTGAACTGCTGGCGCAGGATACTGGCGCGAGCGAGATAGCCAAGCTAACGGGTGTCACTCGGCAGACCATTTACCGGATCAAGGACCATCCGGCTGAACAGATAAAGGCTTTGGAGACGTGGGGGCTCTGGGCGCCTAGGAAGCCTCTGAAGGCCCGTTCGTCGTCCGGGGCGTGAAGCTGCACCATGGCTGTCGCTTGCCTGTCCACGGCCGCGCCAGCCCCTCGGATATGAGAATGCTCCCAAGCGAGCGGCCGTCTCGCATCAACACCCGGAGCTTGCGGCCGTAACGGTCTTCGTCACGGCGCTTCCATGCGATCAAACCAAAGCGACCCGCTTTCAGCAGCTCAATGAGCCGTGCCGTCGCTTGCTCTCCCAGCCGCTTTTCCTCGGTGCAGCCGGGGCGGCTGATCTCTGGCGTATCTATATCGGCAATGCGGATGACGATGCCTTGCACCCTCAGCGTATCGCCATCGATGACGCAGTTTCTGCGCACGTCTTTTCCGCATCGGGAATACGACGGGTCTTCCGCATTCCGCGCCATGCAGCTGATCAACATCACGCAGCATGCGCCCGTGCAAACAGCAGCGGCAATCCGCACCTCGACAACGTCGATCTATGCTGCCGCTGCTTCGCAGCAAGCCACCGCGACACGACGAGGGTGGATGCCGCTGGTGAACTTATCCCTCAGCCAAGCTGGATCGATCTGCGCCGCCAAGGTGGCAGCCCGGTCGGGGTCGGCACATACGCGCGTCAGTTCAATGCCGAGCGCATCGCGATAGCCTTGGTAGTTGGGAAACCGTTCGATCTTTCCCATCTGCTCGCACTGTTCAACAGCCAGGACGAGAGGGTCTATTCCATCCCGATGAGCGCGGCGAAAAGGCTCGTCTTCCATCATGTCCACGATGCGGAAGTTGCCCGAAGACTCGCCCCAGATGCGCTGCACCTCATTCGCAAACGTCTCATAGAAGGCATTGAACCCGGCGTCGCTGTCTGCACCAGCGGGCGTGGCCACGGGACTGCCAGAGGCAACCTGAGGCGCACGGTAACTGAGCTCGATGGTCGCAGTTGAGGGCGCCCTGCGCACAAATGAGGCGTACCAGTTCGGCATATTCGGCCTCAGACCTTGCCGATATGCGTAGCCGACCAGAGCGAGCTTCTTGCCTTGGTGAACCTGCTCATATTCGAACTTGGCAAGGGCGATCACCTTGCTGGCAGTCTCTGACGATAGATCGCTCAGGAATTTGTCGGTGATCGCATTGGCGTCATCAACAGAGCCGCCTTTTTGCAGGATTTCGAGGTAACTGAAGGCGCGAACCGCCTCCATACCCGCAGCCGTATTGAACTTCAGCAGCTTGTAACCGCCAAAGGCGATTAGCCCGATGATGAGGATGGTTTCCAACTGGACAGCCCCCGTGGAGAAGGGCTGTAGGTGCGGTACGTCCCCGCAAATTGCCCTTCGATCCTCTGGTGATCGGGGAGTTAGTAACCGTACAGCACGGCCCTACGGCCTTTAGTTCGGAGAACCTGGACATACGCCGCAGGCTCCCCGACCATAAAGGTCGAAGAGTGGTGCTGATTTGGCAGCACGCACACCTAGCTGTAGGGGTTACTACGCCCCGGAGCCGCACGTACGGCTCCGCATCTTATGTCCCGCGTTAGCCAGCGAGTGTCAATGCGAGGGGCATCAAGGCAGACGGCAGTTAGGGATGTACGGATGTTGTTTCATGGCTGCGACTGCGCATCTGCAATCTGAGGGGTCCAACAGAAAACTCAGCGGGCCGGCATAGCGGCTCTGCGCGCCTTGGATGAGCCCCTAACGCCCGCTCGTCGTCTCAGGCATGGAACCTCTTAGCGTGTTGGGGGCTCTTTCTGCCAATCAAAACGATACGGGCACCTTGAGAATCAAGATGGTCTCACTCTACCCTAATTGGTCAGGGGGCGAGTCGATGGCAAAGAAGGCTACCGTTCAAGATAGTGCGTTTCGGAAAGATGTCCCGCTACCTTTCGAGTTGCGACTGAGTGATTTCAGTCATGCGATGCAGGATGTTTATGACTTCTTTTGCGATGTGAACAAGCTGTTGTCTGATAAGGGGCTTCATAGGCTGGATGATATGCTTCGGCCGGCGGCGATGAGTGGGATGATATCGGACATGATCACAGCCTCACTCGCTAAGTTCTCAAGATCGCTCGTGGAGAACCGGCATTTCAATGGTCATCCTGATTTGATTGTACGGGGGCGATATGCGGCTGATGCAGTCGCGTCGGGTTCTGATGGCGTCGAGGTTAAGAGTACACGTAAGGCCGGTGGTGCTGTCGACACCCACGGGGCGCGCTCACAATGGATGTGCGTTTTCGTGTACGTCGTGGACAATTCCACAGAGCCCGCTTCGCAGCGCGATCCTATGCGCTTCACTGAGGTTTATATAGCTCAGGTAGAGGAAGCAGATTTCCGGCACAATGCCCGAGGCGCACTCGGGACCCGCACAGCCACCCTTCATCGTGAAGGTATCAAGAAGCTTCATGCTGGCTGCATCTATAAACTCGATGCCGCGTCGCGCACTGCGCCCGTTTCAGGTGAAGAGTACGCAACCGACGGGCTAAAGCCGCCTACGAAAAAGGCCCAATGACAGCCTTTGACGTCGAGACGTCTATAGGGCATTCATGTAGCTGGGTAAGAAGTGGAGCGGATCATGCATCCTCCGGGTGTCGTGCGGGATGCCATTGTAGGGCATCTCAGGACTGTTAATGATGCGGCGACCGTGACCGAAATTTACGAAGCTGTATCCAAGCGGCTTGGCGATGTACCGCCCTCATCGGTTCGCTCGTACCTCAACCTTAATGAGCCTCGGCTTTTCGAACGTGTCGCCCGGGGAAGGTACCGGCTCAGAGGGGATGACTGATGGCACGTAAAGCCGGGCGGGCAGGATCATCTGCTGAGGTCCCCACAATTGGCGAAGTGCCAGTTTTCATCGATAATTTGGCTCGCCTCTATCAGGCAGATTGTTTTGAATGGTTGGAGCGGCAACCAGAGCAGTCCGTGCATGCCGTCGTTACGGATCCACCTTACGGTTTGATCGAGTACTCATCTGAAGAGCAGGTCAAGCTGCTAGAAGGGCGTGGCGGAATATGGCGTGTTCCGCCCTCATTCGATGGTCACAGAAGAGCGCCCCTCCCTCGCTTTACAGTGCTACGCCAGCGTGATCATGACGAGCTTCGGCATTTTTTCCAAAGGTTGGGCGCTTTGCTCAGGCGGGCGGCTGTGCCTGGCGCTAACGTCATAGTGGCGTCGAACCCCCTGCTGGCACACATTGTGGCTGCTGCTATGGTCGAGGGCGGCCTAGAGCTCCGAGGATATATAGCTCGTCTTGTGATGACGATGCGGGGAGGTGATCGACCTAAGAACGCCCACGAAGAATTTGCAGACGTTTCTGTCATGCCTCGCTCCATGTGGGAGCCGTGGGTCGTGCTGAGGACGCCTCTAGAGGGGCGGGTGCAGGATAATCTCCGAAAATGGGGCACTGGTGGCTTTCGAAGGATTTCCAAGGAACGACCTTTCGGTGACGTGATAAGATCGGGGCCGACGCCGGTAAGTGAGCGTCGGATTGCGCCTCATCCATCCCTTAAACCTCAGGCCATAATGCGTCAGATAGTACGCGCATCGTTGCCGTTGGGTGAGGGGATTGTTTTGGACCCGTTTGCGGGTTCGGGTTCGACTTTGGCCGCAGCGTGTGCAGTGGGCTACCCGAGCATAGGTGTCGAGCGAGATTCGCGTTTCGTAGCTATGGCTTCGGAGGCTATTCCGCGTCTAGCCGCTCTACGTGTTCGCGAAGAGGGTAACGCGTAACTGCGCGTTAGCTATGGCCGGTGCATGTAGCTTCGTGAGATACGCGCTTCTCCTATCTCGCAAAGGTCGAAGTTGTTCTTCGTTGGTTAATTCGATGACGCCTTATGCTGTACTTGTGCGGTCTTGGGGTTGTGGTCGTTAATTTAACTACTCGAACCGTATCGTTTCTACAGCCTCGCTAAGTTGTGCAAGCGTGTATCCCGCCTTGAAGTAGTACTGCTGCGTGACGCCGCTCTTGGTATGCCCGACCACCGATTGGACGATAGGTTCCTCAATATCGGCATGCATCATGGTCGTGACGGCCGTATGCCGGAGGCTGTGGAAGCTCAACTTGGTTGTCTTCAACCCTAGCTTCGGTAGGAAGCGGTCATTGAACCATCGCCCGAGAGTGCGCCCGTAGCCGTTCTTTACGTCCCTATTGAAGGTAGGGAACAGGCGATCATGTCCTCTCTTCCGCAACTGCTCGATGTAGTCGAGGAGCCCCAAAGCGATGAGTTGGCTGTGTATGGGAACCCAGCGCTTTGAAGCCCGGTTCTTGAGTTTGACCTGAGACCCTAATCTCCTCCGGTCTATGGTAGAGTCCTGGGTTTCGTTTGTGGCCTCATGCGGCCTGTTTTTCCAGCGTGGATTTCATTGCGAACTCGACCGGCGCCATGTTGCCGAGTGCCGCGCTCGGCCTCCCGGCTGCGCGATGACCGGCTGGGCCGTGACCACGACTTCTCCAACAAGCCGGGCGTCGTCCATTCCGAGGTGATGTTGCCGGAAAACGCCCCAGAGCAATGGAACGACCGCGAACGGCTCTGGAATGATGTTGAAGCCTTCGAGAAAAGAAAGGACGCACAGCTTTGCCGCGAGGTGGAGTTCGCCATTCCGCGCGAGATGACACAGACGCAGGGCGTCGAACTGGCCCGCGACTTCGTGCAGTCCGAGTTTGTCGATGAGGGCATGATCGCCGATCTCAATGTGCATTGGGACACCGGGGCGGACGGACTGCCCAAGCCCCATGCCCATGTCATGCTCACCATGCGGTCGGTGGACGCGGACGGCTTCGGCCCGAAGGTGCGGGAGTGGAACCGCACGGATTTGGTCGAGCGTTGGCGCGAACGCTGGGCCGATCACGTCAACGAGCGGCTGGCGGAACTCGACATAGACGCGCGGATCGACCACCGCAGCCTTGAGGCACAGGGCATCGACCTTGAGCCGCAGACGAAGATCGGCGCACCCGCGCAGCGCATGGAAGCCGCCGGGCTTGAGGCCGACCGCGCCGAGGATCACCGGCGCATTGCCCGCGAGAATGGCGCGCGGATCGTCGCCGATCCTTCCACCGCTCTCGACGCGATCACGCAGCAGCAATCGACCTTCACCCGGCGTGACATGGCGATGTTCGCGCACCGGCACAGCGACGGGATCGACCAGTTCAACGCGGTGATGGGCGCGATGCGCAACGCGCCCGATCTTGTCGAACTCGGCAAGGACGGACTTGGGCAGGATCGCTTCACCACCCGCGAGATGAGCGAGACCGAACAGCGCTTACACCGCGCGGCCGAACTGATGGCCGAACGGGAACGCCATGAGGTCAACGACAGGGATCGTGAGGTGGCGCTGGCGCGTGCGGAAACGCGCGGCCTTGTCTTGTCCGGCGAGCAGGCCGAGGCGCTGGCGCATGTCACGGACGGGCGCGGCCTGGGTGTCGTCGTCGGCTATGCCGGGACGGGAAAGAGCGCGATGCTGGGGGTGGCGCGCGAGGCTTGGGAGGCGGCGGGCTACGAGGTCCGGGGCGTGGCGCTGTCCGGCATCGCCGCGGAAAATCTCGAAGGCGGATCGGGCATAACGTCCCGTACCATCGCCAGCATGGAACATGGTTGGGCGCAGGGCCGCGATGTGCTGGCCGCGCGCGATGTGCTTGTCATCGACGAGGCGGGCATGGTCGGCACGCGGCAGTTGGAGCGCGTGCTATCCCATGCCGCCGAGGCCGGGGCCAAGGTGGTGCTGGTCGGCGATCCGCAGCAGTTGCAGTCCATCGAGGCGGGCGCGGCGTTCCGTTCGATCCACGAGCGCCATGGCGGGGCGGAGATCGGCGAGGTGCGCCGCCAGCGCGAGGACTGGCAGCGCGACGCCACCCGTGACCTGGCGACCAGCCGAACCGGCGATGCGATCCACGCCTACGACAAGCATGGTATGGTCCATGAGGCCGAGTCACGCGAGCAGGCGCGCGACGATCTGATCGGCCGCTGGGACCGCGACCGGCAGGAATCGCCCGACAAGAGCCGCATCATCCTCACCCACACCAACGACGACGTGCGCGCGCTCAATGAGGCCGCCCGCCAGAAAATGCGTGATGCAGGTGAACTTGGCGCGGATGTGCATGTCGCCGCCGAACGCGGTGTGCGGACCTTCGCGCCCGGCGATCGCGTCATGTTCCTGCAAAACGAGCGCGGCCTTGGCGTGAAGAACGGCACGCTCGGCACCGTCGAGCAGGTCGGCGCCCAGAGCATGACCGTCCGCACCGACGACGGGCGCAATGTCGCGTTCGACCTGAAGGACTACAACAAGATCGACCACGGCTATGCCGCCACGATCCACAAGGCGCAGGGCATGACCGTAGACCGCGCCCATGTGTTGGCGACGCCGGGCATGGAC
>NZ_CACSAS010000001.1:1217155-1654691 GCF_902703545.1 Starkeya nomas | reverse complement strand
CGGTGCTCGGCCGCGACGCGATCCTCGAGCTGATGACGCAGGTCGACGCCTACATCCCGCAGCCGGAGCGTCCGGTTGACCAGCCGTTCCTGATGCCGATCGAGGACGTGTTCTCGATCTCGGGCCGTGGCACGGTGGTGACGGGTCGCGTGGAGCGCGGCATCGTGAAGGTCGGCGAGGAAGTCGAGATCGTGGGCATCCGCCCGACGGTGAAGACGACGGTGACCGGCGTCGAGATGTTCCGCAAGCTGCTCGACCAGGGTCAGGCGGGCGACAATGTCGGCGTGCTGCTGCGCGGCACGAAGCGCGAGGACGTGGAGCGCGGCCAGGTTGTGTGCAAGCCGGGTTCGGTGAAGCCGCACACGAAGTTCAAGGCCGAGGCGTACATCCTGACGAAGGAAGAGGGCGGCCGTCACACGCCGTTCTTCACCAACTACCGTCCGCAGTTCTACTTCCGCACGACGGACGTGACGGGCGTGGTGACGCTGCCGGAGGGCACGGAAATGGTGATGCCGGGCGACAACATCTCGGTGGACGTGCAGCTGATCGTGCCGATCGCGATGGAAGAGAAGCTGCGCTTCGCCATCCGTGAAGGCGGTCGCACCGTCGGCGCCGGCGTCGTCGCCGCAATCATCGAGTGATGATTTAAACAATCCCGAGGGGCGCGGGATCGCCTGCGCCCCTTTTTCGTGGAGCTCGTTACAGAGCCCGACTGACGAGCCCTCTGGGAGCCTGAAGTCAAATGAACGGCCAGAACATTCGGATCCGCCTCAAGGCGTTCGATCACCGCATCCTGGACGCCTCGACGCGCGAAATCGTTTCGACGGCGAAGCGCACGGGCGCCCAGGTCCGCGGTCCCATTCCGCTGCCCACGCGGATCGAGAAATTCACGGTCAATCGTTCGCCGCACGTGGACAAGAAGTCCCGTGAGCAGTTCGAGATGCGGACGCACAAGCGTCTGCTGGACATAGTCGACCCGACCCCCCAGACGGTGGACGCGCTGATGAAGCTCGACCTCGCCGCGGGTGTCGACGTCGAGATCAAGCTCTGAGAGAAGGCGAAGGGACACGGCCATGCGGTCAGGCGTCATCGCCCAGAAGGTCGGCATGACCCGCATCTTTAACGATGCAGGTGAACATGTTCCGGTCACTGTGCTGAAAGTCGATAATTGCCAGGTGGTTGCTCACCGGACCGTCGAGAAGAACGGCTACACGGCCGTCCAGCTCGGCGTCGGTCAAGCGAAGCCGCAGAACACCACGCGCGCCCTGCGCGGCCACTTCGCCGTCGCGAAGGTCGAGCCCAAGCGCAAGCTCGCGGAGTTCCGCGTCGAGGAGAACGGGCTGATCCCGGTCGGCGCCGAGCTGACCGTCGACCATTTCGTGGTCGGTCAGTTCGTCGACGTGACGGGCACCTCCATCGGTAAGGGTTTTGCCGGTGGTATGAAGCGCCACAACTTCGGCGGTCTGCGCGCCACGCACGGTGTATCGATCTCGCATCGTTCGATCGGTTCGACCGGCGGCCGTCAGGACCCGGGCAAGACCTTCAAGAACAAGAAGATGCCTGGCCACCTCGGTGCCGAGACGGTCACCACCCAGAACCTCAAGGTCGTGCTGACGGATGTCGAGCGCGGTCTGATCGCGGTCGAGGGTGCGGTGCCCGGCAACAAGGGCGGCTGGATCATCGTGGCCGACGCCGTGAAGAAGCTGCTGCCGGCCGAAGCGCCGAAGCCGGGCAAGTTCCGGCTGCCGGGCGCGGAAGCGGCCAGCGAGGCGCCGGTGGCTGATGTGGCGCCCGCGACCGAGGCTCCGGCCGAGGAGAACGTGTGATGGAACTCGCCGTCAAAACTCTTGAGGGGGCCGAAGCCGGTTCCGTCACCCTGTCGGACGAGATCTTCGGTCTCGAGCCGCGCCAGGACATCCTGCACCGCGCCGTGGTGTGGCAGCTCTCGCGCCGCCAGGCCGGCACGCACGAGACCCTGACCCGCTCGGAAGTCAACCGCACCAAGCGGAAGATGTACAAGCAGAAGGGCACCGGCGGTGCTCGCCACGGTGCGGCTTCCGCTCCGCAGTTCCGCGGCGGCGCCAAGGCGTTCGGTCCGGTGGCCCGCAGCCACGCGATCGAGCTGCCGAAGAAGGTCCGGGCTCTCGCCCTGAAGCACGCCCTGTCTTCCAAGGCGAAGGACCAGCAGATCATCGTCCTCGACGATGCCACGCTGTCCGAGCCGAAGACCAAGCTGCTCAAGGAGCGTCTGGCGGGTCTTGGCCTGTCGAACGCCCTCGTGGTTTCGGGCGCCGAGGTGGATGCCAATTTCGGCCTCGCCTCGCGCAATGTCACCCACCTCGACGTGCTGCCCGTCCAGGGCATCAACGTCTACGACATCCTGCGTCGTCAGACCCTGGTGCTGACGAAGGCGGCTGTCGATGCTCTGGAGGCGCGCTTCAAATGAGTCTCGATCCGCGCCACTACGACGTGATCGTGTCCCCGGTCATCACCGAGAAGGCCACGAGCGCGTCCGAGCACAACAAGGTCGTCTTCAAGGTTGCTCTGTCGGCCACCAAGCCGCAGATCAAGGAGGCGGTCGAGAAGCTTTTCGACGTGAAGGTCGAGAGCGTGAACACGCTGGTCCGCAAGGGGAAGACGAAGTTCTTCCGCGGCCGCAAGGGCGTGCAGAACGACGTGAAGAAGGCGGTCGTGACCCTCGCCGAGGGGCACTCCATCGACATCACGACGGGTCTGTGAGCCGGAATTAAGGGACCAGAGACATGGCGCTCAAAACCTTCAAGCCGGTAACGCCGAGCCTTCGCCAGCTCGTCATCGTCGACCGCTCGGGCCTGTACAAGGGCAAGCCGGTCAAGACGCTGACCGAGGGCAAGTCGGAGGCGGGCGGTCGCAACAACACTGGTCGCGTGACCGTGCGCTTCCGTGGCGGCGGTCACAAGCAGGCCTATCGCGTCGTCGACTTCAAGCGCACCAAGCGCGACGTGGCAGCGACGGTCGAGCGTATCGAGTACGACCCGAACCGCACGGCGTTCATCGCCCTCATCAAGTATGAGGACGGCGAGCTCAGCTACATCCTCGCGCCGCAGCGTCTTGCGGTCGGCGACCAGGTGATCTCGTCGAAGAACGTCGACGTGAAGCCGGGCAACGCCGCCCCGCTGGGCAACCTGCCGGTCGGCACGATCGTGCACAATGTCGAGCTGAAGATCGGCAAGGGCGGCCAGATCGCCCGTTCCGCCGGCTCGTACGCGCAGATCGTCGGCCGCGACCAGGGCTACGTGATCATCCGCCTCAACTCGGGTGAGCAGCGTCTGGTGCATGGCGAGTGCGTGGGCACGGTGGGCGCGGTGTCGAACCCCGACCACATGAACATCAATCTCGGCAAGGCCGGCCGCAAGCGCTGGCTCGGCCATCGCCCGCACAACCGCGGTGTCACGATGAACCCGGTCGACCACCCGCACGGCGGCGGCGAAGGCCGCACCTCGGGCGGCCGTCATCCGGTCTCCCCGTGGGGCTTCCCCACGAAGGGCAAGAAGACCCGGAAGAACAAGTCGACCACCAAGTTCATCGTGTCCAGCCGGCACGCCCGCAAGAAGTGAGCGAGGGAATCTGAACTATGTCTCGATCGGTCTGGAAAGGTCCGTTCGTCGACGGCTACCTCCTCAAGAAGGCGGAAGCCGCGCGCACGTCGGGTCGTCACGACGTCGTCAAGATCTGGAGCCGCCGTTCCACGATCCTCCCGCAGTTCGTGGGGATCACGTTCGGCGTGTACAACGGCAACAAGCATGTGCCGGTCTCGGTGACCGAAGACATGGTGGGCCACAAGTTCGGCGAGTTCGCCCCGACCCGTACCTATTACGGGCACGCGGCGGACAAGAAAGCCAAGCGCAAGTAAGGGCAGGGTCATGGGTAAGGCAGCTCGTCCGCGCACGCTCGCGGATACGGAAGCCAAGGCGGTTGCGCGTAACCTTCGCGTCAGCCCCCAGAAGCTCAACCTCGTCGCCGGTCTCATCCGGGGCAAGAAGGTCTCGGTCGCTCTGGCCGACCTGCAGTTCTCGCGCAAGCGGATCGCCGGCGACGTGAAGAAGTGCCTGGAGTCGGCGATCGCCAATGCCGAGAACAACCATGAGCTGGACGTCGACGATCTCATCGTCGCCGAAGCCCATGTCGGCAAGGGCCTGGTCATGAAGCGCTTCGCGGCGCGCGCCCGTGGTCGCGCCAGCCGTATCGAGAAGCCGTTCTCGCATATCACGATCGTGGTGCGTGAAGTCGAGGAGAAGGCCTGATGGGTCAGAAGGTCAACCCGGTCGGGCTGCGGCTCGGCATCAACCGCACCTGGGATTCGCGCTGGTTCGCCGGCAAGGGCGAATACGGTCAGCTGCTGCACGAGGACATCAAGATCCGCGAGATGCTGCTGAAGCTGCTGAAGCAGGCGGCCGTCAGCAAGATCGTGATCGAGCGTCCGCACAAGAAGTGCCGCGTGACCATCTACTCGGCTCGTCCGGGTGTGGTGATCGGCAAGAAGGGCGCCGACATCGACAAGCTGCGCAAGAAGGTCTCCGAGATGACCAGCTCGGAAGTCTTCATCAACATCGTCGAGATTCGGAAGCCGGAAATCGATGCGCGACTCGTCGCCGAATCGATCGCCCAGCAGCTTGAGCGCCGTGTGGCGTTCCGTCGCGCCATGAAGCGCGCGGTGCAGTCGGCGATGCGTCTGGGCGCGGAAGGTATCCGTATCAACTGTTCCGGCCGCCTCGGCGGCGCGGAAATCGCACGTCTCGAATGGTATCGTGAAGGCCGCGTGCCGCTTCACACCTTGCGCGCGGACGTGGATTACGGTACGGCCACCGCCTTCACGACCTACGGCACCTGCGGTGTCAAGGTCTGGATCTTCAAGGGCGAGATCCTGGAGCACGATCCGATGGCGCAGGACAAGCGCCAGTCGGAAGGTGAGCCGTCGGGTGGTCGCTCGTCTCGTCGCGACGCGGCGTGAGCAGGGTGAAGAAGGAATAAGAGGCGCGATATGCTGCAACCAAAGCGCACGAAGTTCCGCAAGCAGTTCAAGGGCCGCATCAGCGGTGCCGCGAAGGGCGGAACTGACCTCAATTTCGGCCAGTTCGGGCTTAAGGCCCTTGAGCCGGAGCGCGTAACTGCGCGTCAGATCGAAGCCGCGCGTCGCGCGCTGACCCGTCACATGAAGCGTGCGGGCCGCGTGTGGATCCGGGTGTTCCCGGACGTGCCGGTGTCGTCGAAGCCGACCGAAGTCCGCATGGGTAAGGGCAAGGGCGCGCCGGATTACTGGGCGGCCAAGGTCAAGCCCGGTCGCATCATGTTCGAGATCGACGGTGTGACCCAGGACATCGCCCGCGAGGCGCTGCGACTGGCGGCGGCCAAGCTGCCGATCAAGACGCGTTTCGTCGAACGCATCGCCGAGTGACGGAGGAAATGATGACGAAGATCTCCGACGTTCGGACGAAGACGGCCGACGAGCTCCAGGATGAGCTGCTGAACCTCAAGAAGGAGCAGTTCAACCTGCGCTTCCAGAAGGCGACGGGTCAGCTCGAGAACACGGCGCGGGTGCGTCAGATCCGCCGCGATATCGCGCGGGTCAAGACCGTCCAGGCGCAGAAGGCCGCTCCCGCGGCCAAGGCTAAGTGAGGAGAGGGCGATGCCGAAGCGTTTGCTGCAGGGCGTCGTGGTGAGCGACAAGCAGGACAAGACCGTCGTGGTCCGGGTCGAGCGCCGTTTCACCCATCCGCTGCTGAAGAAGACCGTCCGTCGTTCCAAGAAGTACCATGCCCATGATGAGGGCAACGTCTGGAAGGAAGGCGACACCGTCTGGATCGAGGAGCACCGCCCCTTGTCCAAGCTCAAGAACTGGATCGTGGTCCAGGGCGAGAAGCGGGCTGAAGTCTGAACGCCCGGATAACGGGATTGAGGGGCGTGCGCCGGCTTAACGGCTGCACGCAGTTTTTGCGAGAAATAGGTGCGTCATGATCCAGATGCAGACCAATCTCGACGTGGCGGACAACTCCGGTGCGCGTCGCGTTATGTGCATCAAGGTGCTCGGCGGTTCGAAGCGCAAATATGCCCATGTCGGCGACATCATCGTGGTGTCGGTGAAGGAAGCCATTCCGCGCGGTCGCGTGAAGAAGGGCGACGTGATGAAGGCGGTCGTGGTTCGCACGGCCAAGGACATCCGTCGCGTCGACGGCTCGGTGATCCGCTTCGACCGCAATGCGGCCGTGCTGATCAACAACAACAAGGAGCCGGTCGGCACCCGTATCTTCGGGCCGGTTCCGCGCGAGCTTCGCGCCAAGAACCACATGAAGATCATTTCGCTGGCGCCGGAGGTGCTTTGATGGCCGCGAAGATTAAGAAGGGCGACAAGGTCGTCGTTCTCGCCGGCCGCGACAAGGGCCGCACCGGCGAGGTATTCGAGGTGCTTCCGAAGGACGGCACCGCGCGTGTGCGCGGTATCAACCTCGTGAAGCGCCACCAGCGGCAGAGCGCGAACCAGGAAGGCGGGATCATCTCCAAGGAGGCCCCGATCGACCTGTCGAACATCGCGATCGCCGATCCGAAGGACGGCAAGCCGACCCGCGTCGGTTTCCTTGTGCAGGCGGACGGCACGAAGGTGCGCGTCGCCAAGCGCTCGGGGGAGAAGATCGATGGCTGAGACCAGCTACAGCCCGCGGCTGAAGGCCTTCTATGACGACGTTGTCCGTCAGAAGATGGTCGAGCAGTTCGGCTACAAGAACGTCATGGAAGTCCCGACGATCGACAAGATCGTCATCAACATGGGCGTTGGCGAAGCGACGGCGGATACCAAGAAGGTGCAGAACGCTGCGGCGGACCTCGCGCTGATCGCCGGCCAGAAGCCGGTCGTCACCCGCGCCCGCAAGGCGATCTCCAACTTCAGGCTGCGTGAAAACCAGCCGGTTGGTGCCAAGGTCACGCTGCGCAAGGCGCGGATGTTCGAGTTCGTCGACCGTCTCGTGAACATCGCCCTGCCGCGCGTGCGTGACTTCCGCGGCCTGAACCCCAAGAGCTTCGATGGCCGTGGCAACTACGCCCTCGGCATCAAGGAGCACATCGTGTTCCCCGAGATCAACTACGATAAGGTTGATCAGATGTGGGGCATGGACATCATCGTCTGCACGACGGCGAAGACGGACGACGAGGCGCGCGCGCTTCTGAAGGCCTTCAACTTCCCGTTCCGTCAGTAAGCATCCCCTTCCGGCCGTGGGGCGGGAGCCCCAAACGCGGAGACTAGGAGCAAGATCATATGGCGAAGAAGAGCGCGGTCGAGAAGAACGAACACCGCCGGAAGCTCGCGAAGAACTATTCCGGCAAGCGTTCGCGTCTCAAGGCCCTTATCAGTGACAAGGAACTGCCGATCGAGGAGCGCTTCGCAGCGGTCCTTAAGCTCGCGCAGCTCCCGCGCAATTCGGCGAAGGTGCGCATCCGCAACCGGTGCGAAGTCACCGGCCGTCCGCGTGCGTTCTATCGCAAGCTGAAGATGAGCCGCATCGCGCTCCGCGAACTTGGTTCGCAGGGCCAGATCCCCGGCCTCGTTAAGTCGAGCTGGTGAGGAGGGTCGATCCATGTCCACGACTGATCCGATCGGCGATCTGATTACCCGCATCCGCAACGCGCAGATGCGTCGTAAGGAAAAGATCACCACGCCGGGCTCGCGCCTGCGCGCCAGCGTTCTCGAAGTTCTGGCCTCCGAAGGCTTCATCCGCGGCTATACCGCGGGCGAGCCGGTCAACGGCCGTACCGAGTTCGAGATCGAGCTGAAGTACTATGACGGCGAGCCGGTGATCCGCGAGATCGCCCGCGTCTCGAAGCCTGGCCGGCGCGTCTACTCGTCGGTCAAGACCCTTCCCCGCGTCGCCAATGGTCTTGGCGTCGCTGTCGTCTCCACGCCGCAGGGCGTGATGGCGGACCACGAAGCCCGCGACAAGAACGTGGGCGGCGAGGTCCTCTTCACGGTCTTCTGATCGGGGAGGAGAGAGAGCACATGTCCAAGATCGGTAAAGCTCCCATTACTGTTCCGGCCGGCGTCACCGCCACGGTGGATGGCCAGACGGTGAAGGTTAAGGGCCCCAAGGGCGCCCTCGAAGTGAAGGTCGTCGACGAGATCGGCGTGAAGCTGGAGGGCGGCGCTCTCCTGTTCTCGCTGAACGGCGAGACCAACCGCCACAAGGCGATGTGGGGCCTTTCCCGCACGCTGGTGTCGAATCTCGTCGAAGGCGTGACCAAGGGCTTCGAGAAGAAGCTCGAAATCAACGGCGTCGGCTATCGCGCCGCGGTGCAGGGCAAGAACCTGAGCCTGGCGCTCGGCTTCAGCCACGACGTGAACTATCCGATCCCGGAAGGGATCCAGATCACGACGCCGAAGCCGACCGAGATCGTCGTGACCGGCATCGACCGCCAGAAGGTCGGTCAGGTCGCCGCCGAGATCCGCGAGTTCCGCGGTCCCGAGCCCTATAAGGGCAAGGGCGTGAAGTACGCGGGTGAGTTCATCTTCCGCAAGGAAGGCAAGAAGAAGTAACGGACCCGAACCATGGCTCAGTACCAGGACGCTACCGAGCGCCGTAAGGCGCGTGTCCGTCGTGCTCTCCGCGCGACGGCGAACGGGCGGCCGCGCCTTTCGGTGCATCGCTCGTCGAAGCACATCTATGCGCAGATTATCGACGACGCGCGCGGCGTGACGCTTGCGGCCGCCTCGACGCTCGAGAAGGACCTGCGGGGAAGCCTGAAGACCGGCGCGGATATCGCGGCGGCCCAGGCGATCGGCAAGCTCGTGGCGGAACGTGCCGTCGCAGCCGGTGTGAAGGATGTGGTCTTCGACCGCGGCGCCTTCATCTATCACGGCCGCGTCAAGGCGCTCGCCGATGCCGCCCGCGAGGGCGGCCTCAACTTCTGAGATCACGAGCGGGATCCCCCGCAGAACGACGAGGATAAGATCATGGCTCGTGAACGTGAGCGTGAACGCGAGGATCGCGACAACACGTTCGTGGACAAGCTGGTCCACATCAACCGTGTCGCGAAGGTTGTGAAGGGCGGCCGTCGCTTCGGCTTCGCCGCGCTGGTCGTCGTGGGCGACCAGAAGGGCCGCGTCGGCTTCGGCCACGGCAAGGCCCGTGAGGTGCCGGAAGCGATCCGCAAGGCGACGGAAGCCGCCAAGCGCGCGCTGATCCGCGTGCCGCTGCGCGAAGGTCGGACGCTGCACCATGACGTGCACGGCCATCACGGCGCCGGCAAGGTCATCCTGCGCGCCGCTCCGGCCGGTACCGGCATCATCGCCGGCGGCCCGATGCGTGCGGTCTTCGAGACGCTCGGCATGCAGGATGTGGTGGCGAAGTCGTTCGGCTCGTCCAACCCGTACAACATGGTCCGCGCGACCTTCGAGGCCCTGAAGAACCAGGACAGCCCGCGTCTGGTTGCGGCTCGCCGCAGCCTGAAGGTGTCGCAGCTTCAGTCGCGCCGCCGCGTCGATGACGCGGAAGCGACCGACTGACGCCTGAGAGGTCAAGGAAACTTATCATGGCGAAGAGCACCAAGACGGTCACGGTGGAGCAGGTCGGCAGCCCGATCCGCCGCCCTGACGATCAGCGGGCCACCCTCATCGGTCTCGGCCTGAACAAGCTCGGGCGTCGTTCGACGCTCGAAGACACCCCGGCCGTGCGTGGCATGATCCAGAAGGTTCGCCACCTCGTCCGCGTCGTCGAAGCGTGACGGCGGGAAGGAGACAGGCGATGAGCAGCCTCAACGAGATCAAGGACAACGCCGGCGCCCGCAAGAAGCGCATGCGCGTCGGCCGTGGCATCGGTTCCGGCAAGGGCAAGACCGCCGGCCGTGGCGTGAAGGGTCAGACCTCGCGCACCGGCGTCGCGATCAAGGGCTTCGAAGGCGGCCAGATGCCGATCCATCGGCGCCTGCCCAAGCGCGGCTTCCACAACATCTTCGCGCTGGACTGGAACGAGGTCACCCTCGGTCGCATCCAGACGGCGGTCGATGCCGGCAAGCTGGACGCCAAGGCGACCATCACCCAGGCGACGCTCGTCGAGGCGGGCGTGCTGCGCCGTGCCAAGGCTGGTGTGCGCGTGCTCGGCTCCGGTGAGCTGAAGGCGAAGGTGACGCTTGAAGTCGCGCATGCGACCAAGTCCGCCCTCGCGGCGGTCGAGAAGGCTGGCGGCAAGGTCACGCTGCTCGCGTCCAAGGCCGAGACTGGCGAAACGGCGGCCTGACGCTTAAGTCAGGCCTATCCGTACACTTGCAGAGCACAGACGAGGGAGCGAAGCCACCATGGCCTCGGCAGCAGAACAGCTCGCGGCTAACCTCAATTTCGGTGCTCTGGCGAAAGCCGACGAACTGAAGAAGCGCATCTGGTTCACGCTGGGTGCGCTTCTCGTGTATCGGCTGGGCACCTATATCCCGATGCCCGGGATCAATCCCGACGCGCTCGCCGACGTCTTCCGCACGGCGCAGCAGGGCATCATCGGCCTGTTCAACATGTTCTCGGGCGGCGCGGTCTCGCGCATGGCGATCTTCGCCCTGAACATCATGCCGTACATCTCCGCCTCCATCATCATCCAGCTGCTGACCACCGTCTCGCCGACGCTGGAAGCGCTGAAGAAGGAAGGCGAGGCGGGCCGTAAGCAGATCAACCAGTACACGCGCTACCTCACTGTGGTGCTCGCCGTGTTCCAGTCCTACGGCATCGCCGTCGGTCTCGAGGGCTCGGGCGCCGTGGTCTCCGATCCCGGCTGGTTCTTCCGCATCTCCACCGTGATCACGCTGACCGGCGGCACGATGTTCCTGATGTGGCTCGGCGAGCAGATCACCTCGCGCGGCATCGGCAACGGCATCTCGCTGATCATCTTCGCCGGTATCGTGGCGGAGCTGCCCTCGGCGATCGCCAACACGCTGGAGCTGGGCCGTCAGGGCGCACTGTCGACCGGCATCATCCTCGCGGTGATCCTGATGGCCGTCGCGGTCATCATGTTCATCGTGTTCATGGAGCGTGCCCAGCGTCGGCTGCTGATTCAGTATCCGAAGCGCCAGGTCGGCAACAAGGTGTATGAGGGCCAGTCCTCCCATCTGCCGCTGAAGCTGAACACGTCGGGCGTCATCCCGCCGATCTTCGCCTCGTCGCTGCTGCTGATCCCGACCACGGTCGCGAGCTTCATGCAGGGGCAGGGGCCGGGATGGCTGACCACGGTGACGACCCTGATCGGCCACGGCCAGCCGCTCTTCATGCTGCTGTATGTGCTGCTGATCGTGTTCTTCTGCTTCTTCTACACCGCTATCGTGTTCAACCCGACCGAGACCGCGGACAATCTGAAGAAGCACGGTGGCTTCATCCCCGGCATCCGTCCGGGCGAGCGCACGGCCGAGTACATCGACTATGTGCTGACTCGCATCACCGTGATCGGTGCGGCTTACCTTGCGATTGTGTGCCTGTTCCCGGAGATTCTGATCTCCTACGCAGCGGTGCCGTTCTATTTCGGCGGTACATCGCTGCTCATCGTGGTGAGCGTGACCATGGATACGGTCGCGCAGGTCCAGGGACATCTGCTGGCGCATCAATATGAGGGGCTGGTCAAGAAGGCCAAGCTCAGGGGGAAGCGCCGATGAGGCTCATTCTGCTCGGGCCGCCGGGGGCGGGTAAGGGCACGCAGGCTCAGCGTCTGGTCACGCGTCACGGGATCGTCCAGCTCTCGACCGGCGACATGCTGCGCGAGGCGGTCCGCAACGGGACGCCGATCGGGCTCAAGGCCAAGGCCGTGATGGACGCGGGGCAGCTCGTTTCGGATGAGATCGTGGTCGGGATCATCTCCGACCGCATCGACGAGCCGGATTGTGCCCGCGGGTTTATCCTCGACGGTTTCCCGCGCACGGTGGCTCAAGCGGAGGCTCTTGACCGCATCCTCGCGGAGAAGGGCCTCAAGCTTGACGCGGTGATCGAGCTCAAGGTTGATCAGGACAAGCTGGTCCATCGTATCATCCAGCGCGCCAAGGAGACGGCGGCACGCGGCGAGCCGGTGCGCAAGGATGACGATCCGGAGGTCTTCAAGACCCGGCTCGAAGCCTTCAACCGGGATACCGCCGTGGTCGCGCCCTACTATGCGAAGCGGGGCCTTCTGGTGGCTATCGACGGCATGCAGCCGATCGACGAGGTCACCAAGGCGATCTCGGACGTGCTCGAGACGGTCTGAGGTATACGTCCGCGCGGCTTGACATGGGGGCGGAATCGCTCTATGTGCCGCGCTTCACTTAAGCGGGTGCCGCGCATCGACATCAAACGCTGATGTCGCGCGGCTTCGTGCGTATCTCCGCAGGGGCCGGTCTCCACCGGACGCGGAGTTTGTCAATTCCGGCTTGCCGGATCACATGGAGAGAGCGACGTGGCTCGTATTGCAGGCGTAAATATCCCGACCAACAAGCGCGTCATCATTGCGCTTCAGTACATTCACGGCATCGGTGCGAAGAACGCCGCCGATATCGTTGAGAAGGTCGGCATTCCGCTCGATCGCCGGGTCAACCAGCTGACCGACCAGGAAGTGCTGCAGATCCGTGAGACGATCGACCGCGACTATCTGGTCGAAGGCGACCTGCGTCGCGAAGTCTCGATGAACATCAAGCGTCTGATGGACCTCGGCTGCTACCGCGGCCTGCGTCATCGTCGCGGCCTGCCGGTGCGTGGCCAGCGTACCCACACGAATGCCCGCACCCGCAAGGGTCCGGCCAAGCCGATCGCCGGCAAGAAGAAGTGAGTTGAGCGGGCTCCGGCCCGCTTTTCCGCGCCGGAGCCCTGGGCGACCGGCGCATTCGACACGAATATTGTCCCGAGCGCCTGGAATGACGGGCGCGCCTGAAGGATCGAAGGTCTATGGCTAAAGAAGCTGCCCGCATCAAGCGTCGCGAGCGCAAGAACATCGCCTCCGGCGTCGCGCATGTGAATGCGTCGTTCAACAACACCATGATCACCATCACCGACGCGCAGGGCAACACGATCTCCTGGTCGTCGGCCGGCGCCATGGGCTTCAAGGGCTCGCGCAAGTCGACCCCGTATGCGGCGCAGGTTGCGGCCGAGGATTGCGCCCGCAAGGCGGCCGAGCACGGCATGCGCACCATCGAGGTCGAGGTGTCGGGTCCGGGTTCGGGCCGTGAGTCGGCGCTGCGCGCCTTCCAGGCCGCGGGCTTCACGGTGACGTCGATCCGCGACGTTACGCCGATCCCGCACAATGGCTGCCGTCCGCGCAAGCGTCGGCGCGTCTGACGCTTAATCATCCAGCGGCGCGCGAGCGCCGCAGGGGCCGCTGCGTTTGGCATTCCCTATCCGGCAGAGACCGGGGGCGGAGCTGCCGGCCAGGGTGTCCGGGGCACCGTCGAAACCAAGGGTGACGTCGTGATTCAGAAGAATTGGCAGGAGCTGATCAAGCCCGAGAAGCTCGAGGTCGCGGTCGGCAGCGATCCGAAGCGCCTCGCGACCGTTGTCGCCGAGCCGCTGGAGCGTGGCTTTGGCCAGACGCTCGGCAATGCGCTGCGCCGTATCCTGCTGTCCTCCCTCCAGGGCGCGGCGGTGACGTCCGTGCATATCGACGGCGTCCTGCACGAGTTCTCCTCGATTCCGGGCGTTCGCGAGGATGTCACCGACATCGTTCTGAACATCAAGGACATCGCCATCAAGATGGCCGGCGACGGCCCGAAGCGGATGGTGGTGAAGAAGCAGGGTCCGGGCATCGTCACCGCCGGTGACATCCAGACGGTGGGCGATGTGCAGGTGCTGAACCCCGAGCTCGTGCTTTGCACGCTCGACGACGGCGCCGAGATCCGCATGGAGTTTACGGTCGACACCGGCAAGGGTTACGTGGCGGCGGATCGCAACCGTCCCGAGGACGCGCCGATCGGCCTCATTCCGGTCGACAGCCTGTACTCGCCGGTCAAGAAGGTCTCCTACAAGGTCGAGAACACCCGCGAGGGCCAGATCCTCGACTATGACAAGCTGACCATGACCATCGAGACTAACGGTTCGGTCAGCCCCGAGGACGCGCTCGCCTTCGCCGCGCGCATCCTGCAGGACCAGCTCGAGATCTTCGTCAACTTCGAAGAGCCCAAGCGCGAAGCGGAAAGCCCTGCCATGCAGGAGCTGCCCTTCAACCCGGCGCTGCTGAAGAAGGTGGACGAGCTGGAGCTGTCGGTCCGTTCGGCGAACTGCCTGAAGAACGACAACATCGTCTACATCGGCGACCTGATCCAGAAGACCGAGGCGGAGATGCTCCGCACCCCGAACTTCGGCCGCAAGTCGCTGAACGAGATCAAGGAAGTTCTCGCGAGCATGGGCCTGCACCTCGGCATGGAAGTGCCGGGCTGGCCGCCGGAGAACATCGAGGATCTCGCCAAGCGGTTCGAAGATCACTACTGAGCATTGAACGCGGCGTTCGAGCCGCTACAACCATCATCGGCTCGAAAGCCGTCGCACGTTAGGATTTAGTCGCCATGAACCACGGCAAAGCCCATCGCCGGTTCAACCGGACCGCTGAGCACCGCAAGGCCATGTTCGCCAACTTGGCGCAGGCGCTCATCACCCATGAGCAGATCATCACCACCCTGCCGAAGGCCAAGGATCTTCGCCCGGTGGTCGAGAAGCTGATCACCCTCGGCAAGCGTGGCGGTCTGCACGCCCGCCGCCAGGCCATCGCCGAAGTGCGCGACGTTGCCGTCGTGCGCAAGCTCTTCGACGTGATCGGCCCGCGCTACAAGGAGCGCAACGGCGGCTACACCCGCATCATCAAGGCGGGCTTCCGCCATGGCGATTCGGCGGCGATCGCGGTGATCGAGCTGGTCGACCGCGACGAGGCGGCCAAGGGCGCGGCGGATCTCGCCCGTCACGAGGCGGCGAAGGCGGAAGAAGCCACCGTCGCGGCGTGAGCCGGCACACAGAACGAATTGGGACGAGGGGCGGCCTGGAGCCGCCCCTTTTCTTTTGGCGCACAGACGAGGGAAGGGTGCCGCAGATGCGGCTTGCCCTTTCTCCGCCGCAGGCCGGGGACTATATCTGGCGATATGAAACGCTTTGTCCTCATCACCGCCGCTCTTCTCGCCACTGCTCCGCTCGCCGCGCAGCCGGCTCCCACCGTTCCGGTGCCGGGGGCTGCCGCCGGCGGCCCGCGCGTGCCGACCTCGCGGGCGGAGATCGGCCTCAGCTTCGGGCCGGTGGTGGCCCGCACGGCGCCGGCCATCGTCAACGTCTATGCGATGCGGGCCGTGCAGGCCCGGCGTGGCCCTTCGCTGCTGGAAGACCCGTTCTTCCGCCGCTTCTTCGGCATGCCGCAGGGCCCGGGATTCGGCGGCCCCAGCGAGCGCGTGCAGCGCTCCCTGGGCTCGGGCGTGATCGTCGACCCGTCGGGCATCGTGGTGACTAACAACCATGTCATCGAGGGTGCCGACGAGGTGCGCATCTCGCTTGCCGACAAGCGCGAATTCGACGCCGATATCCTGCTGCGCGATCCGCGCACCGATCTCGCGATCCTCAAGCTGCGGGACGGCAAGGCCAGCTTCCCGGCGGCGCAGCTCGGCTCCTCGGATGACCTTCAGGTCGGCGACATCGTGCTCGCCATCGGCAATCCGTTCGGCGTCGGCCAGACGGTGACGCAGGGCATCGTCTCGGCGCTTGCCCGCACGCAGGTTGGCATCACCGATTACCAGTTCTTCATCCAGACCGATGCGGCGATCAATCCCGGCAATTCCGGCGGCGCGCTCGTGGACGGTGCCGGCCGGGTGATCGGCATCAACACGGCGATCTTCTCTCGTTCCGGCGGCTCGCAGGGCATCGGCTTCGCCATTCCGGCGGACATGGTGCGCGTGGTGCTGGAATCGGCGCTTGGCGGCGGCAAGTCGGTGCGTCGCCCGTGGCTCGGCGCCAGCCTGCAGGCGGTGACGGCCGACATCGCGGAAGGGCTCGATCTGCCGCGGCCGGTCGGCTCGCTGGTCCAGAGCATCCGCCCCGACAGCCCCGCCGAGAAGGGAGGGCTGCGCGTCGGCGATCTCATAACCAGCATCGCCGGGCAGGAGGTCGATGACCCCGACGCCTTCGGCTACCGCTTCGCCACCCGTCCGCTGGGCGGCGCGGTGGAAGTGGCTGTCGTGCGGCAGGGCAAGGCGATGACACTGTCGATCCCGCTCCAGCCCGCGCCCGAGACGACGCCGCGCGAGGAGGTGACGCTTTCCGGTCGCTCGCCGCTCACCGGGGCAACAGTGGTGAATCTCTCCCCCGCCGTGGTCGAGGAGATGCGTACCATCGAGGCCGACAAGGGCGTGGTGGTGACGGCGGTTGCCGAGAACACGCCGGCCGAGCGCACCAGCCTGCGGGCGGGCGACGTGATTCTGGAGGTCAACGGCGTCGCGGTCGAGACTACCGCCGATCTCGTGCGCGCTACGGCGAAGCCGGCCCGCATGTGGCGGATCACCGTTCAACGAGGCGGCCGCACGCTGACCGCCATGGTTCCGGGCTGAGGCTGCCTTGTCCGATCTCTTCGCTACCGCCGGACTGGAAGGCGCGGCCCCGCGGCCGCTGGCGGATCGTCTGCGCCCGCAGCGCCTCTCCGAGGTCGTCGGGCAGGAGCATCTGACGGGGCCGGAAGGCGCGCTGACACGTATGATCGCGAACCGCTCGCTCGGCTCGCTCATCTTCTGGGGGCCGCCCGGCACCGGCAAGACCACGGTCGCCCGGCTGCTGGCGCGCGAGACCGACCTGCACTTCGAGCAGATCTCCGCCATCTTCACCGGCGTCGCCGACCTCAAGAAGGTGTTCGAGGCGGCACGGGGGCGGCGGGCCATCGGGCAGGGGACGCTGCTCTTCGTCGACGAAATCCACCGCTTCAACCGTGCCCAGCAGGATGGCTTCCTGCCGGTGATGGAAGACGGCACCATCACCCTGATCGGTGCGACGACGGAAAACCCGTCTTTCGAGCTGAATGCCGCGCTGCTGTCCCGCGCCCGCGTGCTCGTCTTCAAGGCGCTCGACGCGGAGGCCATCGAAAGGCTTCTGCAGCGCGCGGAGACGCTGGAGGGGCGGCGCCTGCCGCTTGATCCCGACGCCCGCGCGGCGCTCGCCGGCATGGCGGATGGCGACGGCCGCTATCTCCTCGGCCTCGCCGAGGAGCTGCTGTCCCTGCCGGAGGGGCCGGACCTCGACGTGGCGGGCCTCGCCGCCACCATGCAGAAGCGGGCGCCCATCTACGACAAGGGGCAGGACGAGCACTACAACCTGCTGAGCTGCTTCCATAAGAGCCTGCGCGGCTCGGATGTGAATGGCGCCATGTACTGGGCCGCTCGCATGATCACCGGTGGCGAGGACCCGGGAACCGTCTTCCGTCGCCTCTGCTGCGCGGCGTCCGAGGATGTCGGCATGGCCGATCCTCAGGCGATGCCGATGGTCGTGGCTGCCTGGACCGCCTTCGATCGCGTGGGCTGGCCGGAAGGCCGCCTGTTCCTCGCCCAGGCCATCGCCTATGTCGCCACCGCGCCGAAGTCGAATGCCGCTTATTCGGCCTTCAACGCGGCTTTGGCGCTGGCACAGAAGACCGGCTCGCTGCCGCCGCCCAAGCACATCCTGAATGCGCCGACCAAGCTGATGAAGGAACTCGGCTACCACGCCGGCTACCGCTACGATCACGATTTCCCCGATGCCTATGCCGGGCAGGAGTTCTTCCCCGAAGAACTCGCCGGCGATCCGCGGACGGATTTCTACGCGCCCAATGAGCGCGGCTTCGAGCGCGAGGTGAAGAAGCGGCTGGAATACTGGGCGCGCCTGCGCGCCGAGCGGCAGGGCAGGTGATTTGGGAGGCGGCCGGTGAATGCGATTGCACTGGTGTTCGTCGGGGCCGGCATCGGCGGCGTGCTGCGGCATCTGGTGAATGTCGCCGGGCCGCGAGTCTTCGGCACCGGATTCCCGGCCGGAACCCTGCTGATCAATGTGCTCGGCTCGTTCCTCATCGGCTGCGTCGCGGGCTGGCTCGCCTTCAAGGCGGGAGAAAGCTGGAGCCAGAACGTGCGGCTCTTCGTCGTCACCGGCGTTCTCGGCGGCTTCACCACCTTCTCCGCCTTCTCGCTGGAGACGGCCCTGTTGGCGGAGCGCGGGGAGATGGGCCTCGCGGCGCTCTATGTCGGCGGTTCCGTCGCCCTTTCGCTCTTTGCTGTGTTCGGCGGGCTCGCGCTGATGCGGGCTCTCGCGTGACGCGGCGCTGCGTCTCGGCTATGTGCTGGGGCGAGGAGAAAACCATCCATGGCCGTTGAGACACGTCGCGTCGACCCGGACGAAGAGGGCATGCGGCTTGACCGCTGGTTCAAGACGCATTTCCCCGACCTGTCCTTCGGTCATCTGCAGAAGCTGCTGCGCAGCGGGCAGGTGCGGGTGGACGGCGGTCGGGTGAAGACCAATTCGCGCCTTTCCGCCGGCCAGAGCATCCGTATTCCGCCGCTGGAGGAGAAGCCGCAGCTTTCCGCCGCCGACCATCTGGAGGCCGAGGAGCGCGTCGCGCGCGGCGAGGCGCCGGTCCGTCCTGCGCGGAATGGTACGCCCGCTCGCGGGGAGGGCGTCGTGGCGCCGGCGGTGAAGCGCGCCAGCGCCGACGACAAGGACGCGGTCGCGCTGCGTCAGATGACGCTCTACGAGGATCGCGACGTGCTCGTGCTCAACAAGCCCTACGGCCTCGCCGTGCAGGGCGGCTCGGGCACCTATCGGCACGTCGACGGCATGCTGGAGGCGCTGCGTGGTGATGACGGCCAGAAGCCGCGCCTCGTCCACCGCATCGACAAGGACACCTCCGGCATCCTTCTGGTGGCCAAGAGCCGCCTTGCGGCCTCCACCCTGGCCAAGACGTTCCGCTCGCGCTCGGCGCGCAAGGTCTACTGGGCTCTGGTCCCCGGCGTTCCGCGCCCGTCGCAGGGGCGCATCTCGACCTATCTCGCCAAGGACGAGGCGGCGGAGCGGATGCGCGTTGCCCGCCACGGCGACGACGAGGCGAGCCACGCCATCTCCTACTACGCCGTGGTGGACCATGCGGCGCAGAAGCTGTCCTGGCTGTCGCTGAAGCCGGTCACGGGCCGCACGCACCAGCTGCGCGCCCATGCGGCCCATATCGGCCATCCCATCGTCGGCGATCCGAAATATTTCAACGTCGAGAACTGGCCGCTGCCGGGCGGCCTGCAGAACCGGCTCCACCTGCTGGCGCGTCGGCTCGTCATCCCGCATCCGCGCGCCGACCGGCTGATAGACGTTTCCGCGCCGCTGCCGCCGCATATGCAGCAGAGCTGGAACGTGCTCGGCTTCGACGCTTCGCAGTACGATCCCATCGTCGAGGCGCCGGAGAGCTGACCCGCTCCATTCAGCCATGCGGCGCGCGACGGGCTGGAACGCTCGCCGGGCGTTCTCGAACGGATGGCGCGGCGGCGGGCGATGGGCTAGGGATTTGGCGCCGTCATCTTTCGGGAAGCCCTGCCATGTCCTGCCTCGCGAGCCGCGTTGCCATCGTCCTGGCGGTGTGCGGGCTCGCCGCGGCGCCGGCCTTGGCGGCGCAGGATTGCGAGGGCAGGCTCGGCACCTCGCGCGTCATGGAGGTCGACCCCACGGGCGGGCTCCAGGTCGGCACCAAGCATTTCCCGCAGACCCTCGACCTCGCCGACAAGGAAGTCGTGCTCACCTTCGACGACGGTCCTCTGCCCGGCACGACCCCGACCGTGCTGAAGGCGCTGGCCCGCGAATGCGTGCGTGCAACCTTCTTTCTGGTCGGCCGCAACGCGGCGGCGCATCCGGACCTCGTCCGCCGCGCGATCGCCGAGGGGCACACGGTCGGCCATCACAGCATGACCCACCCCATGACGCTGGCCGACATGCCGTTCGACAAGGCGGTCGCCGACATCGACCGGGGCCTGCGGGCGGATGACAAGGCGGCCTATGGCGTCGCTGGTGCCCGCCCGCCCGTGCCGTTCTTCCGCTTCCCCGGCTTCGGCTCCTCGCCGGCGCTGCTGGACTATCTGAAGGGGCGGGGCATCGGCGTGTTCGGTGCCGACCTGTGGGCGTCGGACTGGAATCCGATGACGCCGGACGAGCAGCTCAAGCTGGTGATGACCCGGCTCGACCATGCCGGGCGGGGAATCATCCTGTTCCACGACACCCGCAGCCAGACGGTGAAGATGCTGCCCGCCTTCCTGGCGGCGCTGAAGGAGAAGGGCTACCGGGTGGTGCACGTCGTGCCGCCGCCGGCCCGTTCCGCCGCCGTGCCGCAATAGGCGCTTCCAACCGACCCGTTTTCCCGATGCCGGGGGCCGAAAACGACAACGGCGACCCTGAAGGTCGCCGTGCGTTCCGAACCCGGATTATTTGGTGCGGTCGAGAGGACTCGAACCTCCACGGTGTTACCCACTGCCACCTCAAGGCAGCGCGTCTACCAATTCCGCCACGACCGCATTGCCGGCACCGAGGCTGCTTCGTCAGCAGCCGGCGCGAGCGGGGCATCGTCTAACAGATCGAATGGGGCTCCACAAGGGCCGCGACGCCCGCGACGCCGGTCCGCCGCCGCCTGTGGACAGCCGTGCCCGGCACGCATGGCGGAGGCAGGAGACAGAAGACGGGGCAGTGACTATGTATCCTGTCATGACCGATGCGCCGCACCTCACCCCGAACCCCGCCGCCATGGCGCGCGATGCGCTCTCGCCCGTACTTCTCGCCGGGCCAGGCAATCCGCCGGTGCGCTGGCGTGTCTCGGCGGAGCCCGTCGCCTATCCCGACGCTCTGGCGGAGATGGACCGGCTGGCCGAGGAAATTGCCGCCGGGCGTGCCGACGAACTGGTCTGGCTGCTGGAGCATCCCCCGCTCTACACCGCAGGCACCAGCGCGCGGCCGGAGGATCTTGTGGACGCGGAGCGATTCCCGATCTTTCAGACGGGGCGGGGCGGGCAGTTCACCTATCACGGTCCCGGCCAGCGCGTGGCCTATGTGATGCTCGATCTCAAGCGCCGCGAGCCGGACCTGCGCCGCTACGTCGCTGCGCTGGAGGAATGGCTCATCCGCGCGCTCGACGCCTTCAACGTGAAGGGCGAGCGGCGCGAGGACCGCGTCGGCGTCTGGGTGCGTCATCCGACCAAGGCCGGGGAGGGCGAGGACAAGATCGCCGCCATCGGCATCCGCGTGCGCCGCTGGGTGACGATGCACGGCATCTCGCTGAATGTGGAGCCGGAGCTGTCGCACTTCGCCGGCATCGTGCCCTGCGGGGTGCGCGAGCACGGCGTCACCAGCCTCGTCGAGCTGGGACTGCCGGTGACGATGGTGGATGCCGACCTCGCGCTGCGCCGCGCCTTCGAGACGGTCTTCGGGCCGACCGTCGCCGAGGAGACTACGCCGTCAGCTTGAAGCCGAGCGTCAGCACGTTGCGCCCACCTTCGCGCCGGTAGGCGAAGCTGTCGCAGAGCGTGCGCACCAGATGCACGCCGAGCCCGCCTATGGGGCGTTCCTCGACCGTGCCGGTGAGGTTCGGCGCCGGGGCGGCGAAGGGATCGAAGGCGTCGCCATCGTCGCTGAAGGTGAGTTCCAGCCTGTCACCGGTGCGGCGGATATGCACGCCGATGTCGCCGGTGCGCCCGTCCGGGTAGCCGTGGTCGACGGCGTTGTTGAAGAACTCGTCGACCGCGAGCTCCAGCCGGTAGGCCGGCGTCGGCGGGATGTCCGCCTGCTCGATGAAGGATTCGAGCCGGCCGATCAGCGGTTCGAGCTGGCTGAGGTCGTTCGTCAGGCGGATGTCGAGCTCAAGGTCAGTCAACGGCCCGTCCCCCATTCCGTCGCGCCGCCGATGAAGCCGGTGGCGCCCGATCAGGTGAAGGTGGCGAGGGCCGCTTCGCGGCTCTGATGGATCGGAATCAGCGTCGAGAAGCCGCTGACGTCGAACACTTCATGCACCTGCGGGATCAGGCCACACACCGCCAGCGTCGCGCCGGAGCTGCGCGCCAGCTTGGTGGCCTTCAGCACGACGCGCAGGCCGGCCGAGCTGATGTAGGTGAGATCGGCGAAGTCCAGCAGGATGATGCTGCCGTCGTCCGGCGCCGCCGCCAGGAACTCGTCCAGCTTGGGAGAAGAGCTGCTGTCGAGCCGTCCCCGTACGGCCGTGACCACGACATTGCCCTCGACGATACGGTCGATCTGTATCACGTCCCAACTCCAAGAATGCCGCTGCAGGACGCTGCCGGGACAGGGCCGGGGGCGCGTTCCGCGCCCTCGTCGCCTGCCGGTCCGCCTGTCGCGTGCGGATGCCTGAGAAGTACCGGCAACGCGGAGGCCGCGCAAGCGTGTCCGGCGGGTCTCGATGCCGTCGCGCGGCGTCCGTCAGTGCTCGAAACGAAGGGTGAGGATCTGCCGTTCGCCCTCCTTGCCGAGCACCAGCCGGTCGGCGCGCTTGCTCAGCATGTAACCCACGAAACGAGCCACCGCCTGCGCGTCGCCGAGCAGGTCCTCGGGCGCGGGGCGGTGGGTGGGAATGGCGATCGCCTCGCCCTCATAGAGCAGGCTGACGTCGAAATTGGTCTCATCGAAGCGGGCACGCATTTCGACGCCCTTCTCGGCGACGCCGGTGTCGAGCAGCATCTCGACGGCTTCCGCCACCACCGGAATGGCGGCGGCGATCACGTCGCGCCGCGCGCCCCACAGGTCGCCCTGGCGTTCGAGGAACTCGGTTGTCGCCACGAACGGGTTGTCACCCGGCACCACCGGACGCGATGCCTCCTGCCGGATGCCGATGCGGAAGAACAGGTTCAGCGCGATGGCGACGCCGGTCGAGACCGAAAGCGGGGATTCCAGAATGGGCTGCATCCAGTCCGGCGTGGCGTGCACCAGCTCCGGCAGGATCGCCACGGCGAGGCCGGTGAGGACCGCGAGGCCGACGGTGAAGATGCGCCGGTCGCTCAGGCGGCGGGAGAGGATGAGTTCCATGCCGGCCACGATGAGGAAGGCCGCCGCATAGATCAGGATCGCGCCGATGACCGGGGCGGGGATGATCGTCAGCGCGCCGATCAGGCGCGGCGAGAAGGTCGCGAGCAGCATTATCGCGCCGGCCACTACGCCGACGCGCCAGGCGGTGGTGCCGGTGGCGAAGGCGACGCCGATGGCGGCGGAGGAGGAGGCGCTGGCGAAGCCGCCGGTGACGGCGGCACCCATGTCCGCGACGGTGTTGGCGCGGATGGCCCGTCCCGCCTGCGCGAGGTCGGCCCGCCGCCAGTCGGCGTCGTCCATGCGCTGCATCGAGACGACCGTGCCGAGCATGTCGACGGCGGAGATGATGCCGGTGAGGATGGCCGCCGGCACGAGCGCCCAGGAGAAGAAGCTGATGCCGGGCAGGCCGAGCTTGGGCAGGTCCACATAGGGCAGGGTGGAGAAGGTCTCCGCCGGGGCGGGCGCCACGCCGACATAGGCAGCCAGTCCCCAGCCGACCCCGGCGCCGATGGCGACGGCGAAGAGGCGCAGCAGGCCGCGCGAGAAGATGGCGAGCAGGATGATGATGACCAGCGACACGAGGCTGACCAGCGGATAGCGCAGATCCAGCGCTGCGCCGCCGCTTTCCGCGGCCAGGTTGAACACGCGGCGCAGCGCCGGCTCGGCCAGAGCGACGCCCAGCATGGTGACGGCGACGCCGCAGATCTCCGGCGGGAACACCGCCCGCAGCGCGCCCATGAAGCGGGAGAGCGTGAGCTGCGAGACGGCGGCTATGAGGCTCATTCCCGCATACAGCGCCGGCCCGCCGGCGGCCATGGACTGCACGGCGAGCGGCAGGTGCGCCATGTTCGGTATCTGGATCAGCAGCAGCCCCGCGCCGGCCCTCGGCAGGCATTCGATCAGCGTCGCCAGCGCCATGAAGATGATGCAGCTGGTGATCAGCATCTGGGTGTCCTCGAAGGACAGCCCGGCCTCGGCGGCGGCGACCAGCGGATAGACGAGGAACAGCAGGGCGAGGCTGGCGTGCTGGATGGCGAGAATAACCAGCGTGCCGAGCGGCAGCTTCTCGTTGACCGAGTAGAGGATGTTCGAAGGTTTGCGCGGCATGTCGGCGGCGACCATGGGAGGGAGTGCAGCAGGCGCCGCAGTCGCCGCGTCGGTACTCGCTCCGATGGACCGGACCGTCCCCCCAGCACGCGCCGCCGAGCAGGAATCCGGCGGGGCGACTATAGACTTCGCCCGGCGGCCGGCAAGGCCGCGGGAATGCGTCCTTTTTGCTGATGCGGGAGGCTTGCGGGCCGCTATTCCGAGGCGACCGGCCGCCCGCTCATGTTCTGGTGCGACAGCCACCAGGCGCGGGCGCGCTCGTGCGGCAGCGGCCGCGCGAACAGGTATCCCTGAACCAGATCGCAGGACCAGTCCTGGAGCAGCGACAGGGTGCGCTCGTCCTCGACGCCCTCGGCGACCACGCTGAGGCCGAGATTATGGCCGAGCTCGATGATCGCCTTGACGATGATCCGCGTGTGTTCGGAGGAGGTGCAGTCCGAGATGAGCGAGCGGTCTATCTTCAGCTCGGCGAAGGGCAGGCGCTGGAGCTGGACCAGCGAGGAATAGCCGGTGCCGAAATCGTCGAGCGACAGCAGGAAGCCGCGCAGCCGCAGCCGCGTCAGCACGTCGAGCGCACGGGCGGGGTACTGCATCGCCGCGGTCTCGGTGATCTCGATCATGATGCGATGGTGGCCGACGCCGGCCTTGGAGCAGCGTTTCCACAGCCGGTCCGCCAGCGAGATGTCCTCGACGTCCGAGGCGGCGAGATTGATGGCGAGCGAGGCGTCTATGCCGGTCTCGTCCCAGCTCTTGAGCGTCTCCAGAGCCAGGCTGAAGAGGTGGTCGGAGAAGGCAAGGCTCAGTCCGGACGCGGCGATCTGGGGGATGAAATCGTCGGGCATCACCAGCCCGCGGCTCGGGCTATGCCAGCGCATCAGTCCCTCGAAGCCGATCGGCGCGTAGCCGGGGCCGTCGTGGTCGTTGCGCAGGAGGCGGACCTTGGGCTGCAGATAGAGCTGGAACTCCCCCCGCTCCATTGCGTCGGTGAGTTCGCCCCGGGTCGGCAGCAGGTGGATGCTCACCCGGAGGCGCTCGAAGACCTGCCGGAGATCGTCGAGCCGTACCGGCTTGCTGACGATGTCGCTGACCTCGAGGTCGTGCGCCCGGGCGAAATGGCGGGCGGATTCGAGGACCTTCCGGTCGACGCCGCTCATGATCACCACCGGACGGCGGAACTTCATCGCCGCCAGCCGCCGCAGCACCTCGATGCCGTCGAGCGTGGGCATCTGCAGGTCGATCACCACGCTGGCCTCGGGCCATGTGGGTATGGCGGCGAGAAAAGCCTCGGGTTCGCTGAAGGTGGTGCCCTCGAAGCCGCTGAGTTCCGCCACCGTCGCGACGTACTCGCCGATCTCCGGTTCGTCGTCGAGGATGAGAATCTTGTGCTCAGGCATCGTTCTCACCGGCCAGGTCAGGGGAAGCGACCGCCGCCCCTCTACTCACCAACGCGGAAGGCATACGTAGAATAACGTAATGTTGTCGCCTTGCCAGCACCTATCGGCAATTGCATTGAGATTGCGCGATAGGAAGCCTTAGGAGGGACGTGGGTTCCTCGGCTCTGCTGGTGCCTGACTTTCTGGTCGTTGCCGCTTTGCTGCAGTGCAGCTTGCCGTTGTGGCCGGCGCGTGGCGTCATACCCGCCGGCCTTGCGCGGCGGGATGCCGAGCCGGGCGAACCGAAGCGGTGGAAGAAGAGTTGTCTCCCGCTCGACCGCGTTCCGAAGATCACCTTCCCGCACCGTCCGGAGGAGTCCCGATGAACACCGCCAATCTGCAGATGGAAGGCACGCTGCTGGCGCTCGCCGCGATATGCGAGGCGCTGAAGGCGAAGGGCCTTCTGACCGGAGACGAGATCACCGCCGCGCTCAAGAGCGCCGAGAAGGGGGCCTCCACGCGGGGGGCCTGCATGAGCGGCGCCAATGTGGAGGCGATCCGCTTTCCGATCCGCTTCCTGCGTCTGGCGATGGAGCGCGATGGCCAGAGCCTCGATTACGCGGCCATCGCCGCGGGCGTCGGGCGCACGCGCGAGCGTGCACCGCTCTGAGGGATCGAGGACGGGCAGGCATCGGGGAAACGCCGCCGCACCGGCGGGCGCGGCGGCGGAGCGTGTCTAGCTTCGTATGACCCGCACGAGCCAGATGAGGATGCAGGCGCCGAGAACGCCGGCGATGAGGTAGCCCAGCCAGCCGCCGAAGCCGACGCCGATGAAGCTGAAGATGAAGCTCGCCACGGCGGCGCCGATGATGCCGAGAACGATGTTCATGAAGATTCCGGTGCCGGTCTTCATGATGCCCGAGGCGATCCACCCCGCGAGGCCGCCGATGATGATCGCGGCGATCCAACCGATTTGTGCGTCTTCCATAGTCGCTCTCCCAAGAAGCCCCGCCAGACATGGCGATGGCGGAAGAACGCCGCGGGCTACCTCCCGGTTCCCCGTTGGTACCCGATGGGAGCCTCACTCGCGGTAGCGCAGGGCCTCGACCAGCAGGCGGAAGGCCGGCGAAGTCTGGCGCCGGCTCGGATAATAGAGGTGGTATCCAGGGAAGGGCGGACACCAGTCCTCCAGCACCCGTACCAGCCGTCCTTCGGCGACCAGCGTGCCGAACAGGTCCTCCGGCAGGCAGGTGAGGCCCAGCCCGTTCAGCGCCGCGTCGATGATCATCGACGTCTCGTTGCAGATGAACTGGCCGTCGACCCGCACGTTCAGCGGGCGCCCCTTGCGCTCGAACTCCCACGCATAGAGGCCGCCGAGCGTGGGAAGGCGCAGGTTGATGCAGGAATGTCGGGTCAGCTCATGAGGCGTCTTCGGCTTGGGGTGGCGGGCGAAATAATCCGGCGACCCGACCACCGCCATGCGCAGGTCCGGCCCGATCCGCACCGCCACCATGTCCTTCTCGACCTGCTCGCCGAGGCGGATGCCGGCGTCGTAGCGCTCGGCGACGATGTCGGTCAGGCGAAGATCGACGGAGATCTCGATCTTGACGTCGGGATACTCGGCCATCAGCCGCGAGGCGGCCGGCATGACGATGCTGGCCGCCGGATGCGGGCTCGCGGTCAGCCGTACCGTGCCTGCCGGCCTCTGGCGCAGGGCGCCGATGGCGCTGATCCGCTCCTCGATGTCGTTGAAGGCGGGGCGCAGCGTGTCGAGAAGCTGCTCGCCCGCCTCTGTGGGCGCGACGTTGCGCGTGGTGCGGGTGAGCAGCCGCACCCCCATGCGCTCCTCAAGACGGCGGACGGTATGGCTGAGCGAGGACTGCGAGGTCCCGAGCCGCGCCGCCGCGCGCGTGAAGCTGCGCTCTTCGGCAACGGCGAGGAAGGCACTGAGGTCGCCGAGTTCGTCGCGTCTCATTCATGAGCTCAGAATATAGGTACATGCGGAATTCCGGCTCTAAACCACGCCGGACGCCGGCGATAAATTCACAATGACGCGCGTGGGCCGCCCGGAAATCCCGGTTCGCGGCCCCGTTTCTCTTCGTGCGCGTCATCCCGGAACCGACCGTCAACGGAAGCATCCATGAAGACCATCGGCTTTGCCTGCACCTCGGCTGACGTGCCGCTCGCGCCCCTTTCCTTCGAACGCCGCGCCCCGCGTGCGAACGACGTCGTGATGGAGATCCTCTATTGCGGGGTGTGCCATTCCGACCTGCACTGGGCCAAGAACGACTGGGGCTGGACGGTCTTTCCGGCCATTCCCGGCCACGAGATCATTGGCCGCGTCATCGAGACCGGCACGGACGTGACTCGCTACAAGGCCGGCGATTTCGTCGCCGTCGGCTGCATGGTCGACAGCTGCCAGCATTGCGACCAGTGCCGCAAGGGCGAGGAGCAGCTCTGCCGCGAGGGGCAGACCGGCACCTATGGCGGGTTCGACCGCTTCACCAAGGAACACACGCTTGGCGGCTATTCCAAGCATCTGGTGGTGCGCGAGGAGTTCGTCCTGCGCGTGCCGGACGGGCTGGACCTCGCTCGCGCCGCGCCGCTGCTCTGCGCCGGCATCACCACCTACTCGCCGCTGCGCACGTGGAATGTCGGCCCCGGCAGCCGGGTCGGCGTGATCGGCCTCGGTGGCCTCGGCCATATGGCAGTCAAGCTCGCCTCCGGCATGGGCGCGCATGTCACGGTGCTTAGCCGGACGCCGGACAAGGCGAAGGACGCGCACGCCCTGGGCGCCAACGCGCTGCTGGTCTCCACCGACCCGGAGGCGATGGCGAAGGCGGCGAACGGCTTCGATCTCATCATCGACACCGTTCCGGTCCGACACGACCTCAATCCCTACATGCCGCTGCTCGACGTCGACGGCACGCTGGTGATCGTCGGTCAGCTCGGCCCGGTCGACGAGCCGAACACGGTGCCCATGGTGCTGGGGCGCCGCCGTATCGCCGGCTCGCCCATCGGCGGCATCCGGCAGACGCAGGAGATGCTCGACTTCTGCGCCGCCAAGAACATTTTGCCGGATGTCGAGATGATCCGCATGGACGAGATCAACCATGCCTTCGAGCGCATGGAGCGGTCGGATGTGCGCTATCGCTTCGTGATCGACATGGCCTCGCTCTCCCTGTGAGGGGATAGCGTCACCGTGGAGAACGCCACGCCCGCGTGCGCCGCGCGGGCGTGGCCACCGGGGAGGGGCGCCGGTCGCGGAGACGAGACGGCAGCCTTCCCTTGGCGCGGATGTTCAGGCCGCTCCCGTCGCCTCGGTACGCGATGCGGTCGTCAGGCTTCGGATGAAAGCGCCGACGAAGAGCACGCTCATCAGCAGCACGATGGTCGGGGCAGGGGCACTGTCGAGGAAGAACGACAGATAGACCCCGAGCAGCGAACCCCCCACGGCTACCGCCAGCGACGCCAGCAGCATCGAGCCGAAACGTCGCGTCAGCAGGAAGGCGATGGCACCCGGCGCGATCAGCATGGCGATGGCGAGGATGATGCCGACCGCCTTCAGCGCGCCGACGATGGTCAGCGAGATCAGGCAGAGCAGCCCGTAATGCAGCAACCCGACGCGCAGGCCCGCCACCTTCGCCTGTATGGGGTCGAAGGCGTGCAGCAGGAAGTCCTTCCATTTCACCGCGAGGACGCCGGCGGTGATGGCGGCGATGGCGGCGGTCTCCGCGATGTCACGCCAGGAGACGCCGAGCATGTCGCCGAACAGGATGTGGTCGAGGTGCACTTCCGACTGGATCTTCACGTAGAGCACGAGGCCGACGCCGAACATGCCGGAGAACACGATGCCCATGACCGTGTCCTGCTTGATCCGGCTGTTGTCCTTCAGGAAGCCCGTCGCCACGGCGCAGAACATGCCGGCGACGAAGGCACCGATCGCGTAGGGCAACCCCACGATGTAGGCGAGGACCACGCCCGGGAAGACGGCGTGCGAGACCGCGTCGCCCATCAGCGACCAGCCCTTGAGCACGAGAAAGCAGGACAGCAGCGCCATCGGCACGGCCACGAGGCCGGAGATGACGAGCGCGTTGACCATGAACTCGAACTGGAAGGGCGTGAGCAGCGTGTCGATCATGGTCACAGCCCCGCCTTCAGTGCCTGTGCCGCCCGCCGCCGCGCCGCCAGCATGCCGTGCTTGGGGGCGAAGACGAAGGCCGTGAGGAAGATCAGCGTCTGCAGCACCACGATGATGCCGCCGGTGGCGCCGTCGAGGAAGAAGCTCGCATAGGCGCCGACCGCGCTCGTCACCGCGCCGATGGCGACGGCGATGGCCAGCAGCCGCGGAAAGCGGTCGGCGAGCAGATAGGCGGTGGCGCCCGGCGTCACCACGAGGCAGATGACGAGGAAGGCGCCCACGGTCTGGAGCGCGGCGACCGTGCAGGCCGACAGCAGGGTGAAGAACAACACCTTCAGCGCCGTGGGGTTGAGACCGATCGAGCGCGCATGCGCCTCGTCGAAGAACACGGCCATCAGGTCCTTCCACTTCGCCAGCAGGATCGCCAGCGAAACGACGCCGATGAGGACGAGTTGCAGCGTGTCCTCCGGCGTGATGGCGAGGATGTTGCCCAGCACGATGGTCTGGATGTTCACCGAGGTCGGCGACAGCGAGACCATGAACAGGCCGAGCCCGAAGAAGGAGGAGAAAATTAGCCCGATGATGGCGTCCTCCTTCAGCCGCGTGCGCTGGTTGAGGAAGAGCATGGCCGCCGCCGCGAGGCCGCCGGAGAAGAAGGCGCCGATGGCGAAGGGCAGGCCGAGCATGTAGGCGCCGGCCACGCCGGGAACGATGGCGTGCGAGAGCGCATCGCCGATCAGCGACCAGCCCTTGAGCATGAGGTAGCAGGAGAGGAAGGCACACACCGCGCCGACGAGGGCCGAGACCCAGATCGCGTTGCGCATGTATTCGTAGCCGAAGGGCTCGCTGAGAAGCTCGATCACGGCTTTCCCTCCGTGACCTGTTCCTCGCTGGTTTTCGGCTGCATCGCGCCCTTCTCGCCATAGAAGACGAGCGGGCGCTCGTCGTCGGTCAGCACGGCGAGCTGGCGGCGGTCGTCATCGTCGTGCAGTCCGGCGCCGCCGAGCACGAAATGGCGCAGCACGCCGCCGAAGGTGCGCTCCAGATTGGCCTCGGTGAAGGTCTCGGCGGTGGGTCCATAGGCCAGCACCGTGCCCTTTATCAGCACCGTGCGGTCGCAGAATTCGGGCACGCTGCCGAGATTGTGGGTGGAGACCAGCATCACACGGCCCTCCGCGCGCAGCGCCTTGAGCAGGGCGATGATGGCGTCCTCGGTCTTCACGTCGACGCCGGTGAAGGGCTCGTCGAGCAGGATCACCTTGGCGTCCTGCGCCAGAGCGCGGGCGAGGAACACACGCTTCTTCTGGCCGCCGGAAAGCTCCCCGATCTGCCGCTTGCGGAACTCGCCCATGTTGACGCGGGCCAGCGCCGTATCCACCGCCGCCCGGTCGGCGGCGCGCGGGATGCGCAACAGGCCCATATGCCCGTAGCGCCCCATCATCACCACGTCCTCCACCAGCACGGGGAAGTTCCAGTCGACCTCCTCGGCTTGCGGCACATAGGCGACGAGATTGCTCCTGAGCGCCTCGTCGACGCTGCGGCCGAGGATGGAGATCGTGCCGCGCGCGACGCGGACGAACCCCATGATCGCCTTGAACAGGGTCGATTTGCCCGAGCCGTTCACCCCGACCAGTGCCGTGATGGTGCCGGTCGGGATCTCGAAGCTGGCGTCGCGCAGCGCGGTGTGGCCGTTGCGGTAGGTGACGGCGACGTCCCGCACCGCGAGCCCTTCGGCGGCGCGGGACCGGACGAGTGGCGCGTTCATTGCGAAAGCCCCTCGGCAAGGCCCTTTTCCACCGTGCCGGTGGTCACGCGCAGAAGGTCGATATAGGTCGGCACCGGCCCATCCGGCTCGCTGAGCGAGTCGACATAGAGCACGCCGCCATAATGGGCGCCTGCCTCGCGGGCGGCCTGACGCGCGGGCTTGTCGGAGACGGTGCTTTCGCTGAACACGGTGGGGATGCCGTTCTTGCGCACGGCATCGATCACCTTACGCACCTGCTGGGGCGTGCCCTGCTGGTCGGCGTTGATCGGCCAGAGATAAAGCTCCTTCAGCCCGAAATCGCGGGCGAGATAGGAGAAGGCGCCTTCGCTGGACACGAGCCAGCGCTTGTCCTCGGGAATGGACGCGAGCTTCTCGCGGATCGGCGCCACGGAAGCCTCGATCTGCTTCTTGTAGGCATCGGCGTTGGCCGTGTAGGTGGCGGCGTTCGCCGGGTCGTACTTCACGAAGGCGTCGCGGATGTTGTCGACGTAGATCAGCGCGTCCTTCGGCGACATCCAGGCATGGGGATTGGGCTTGCCCTTGTAGGGACCCTCGGCGATGCCCATCGGCTCGACCCCCTGCGAGACCACCACGCTCGGCACGTCCTTCAGGTTCTGGAAGAAGCGCTCGAACCACAGTTCGAGATTGAGTCCGTTCCACAGCACGAGCTGCGCCCCCTGGGCGCGCTGGATGTCGCCGGGCGTCGGCGCGTAGTTGTGGATTTCCGCTCCGGGCTTGGTGATCGATTCCACCACCGCGACGTCGCCAGCGACGTTGCGCGCCATGTCGGCGATGACGGTGAAGGTGGTCACGGCCTTGAACTTCGGCCCTGCGGCCTCCTGCGCCAATGCGCCGGAAACTCCCGCGCTCAAGAGACCAATGGCCGCGAGGCCGGCCAGAACCACGCGCCTGCTGCGCATATCCCACTCCTTCTTGCGAATGACTTGCAAGAGCATCTTATCGAACGCCACTCGGTATGCAATTGCGAATTAATTGCATCTGAGGCTTTTTACGCGTGTGCGCTACCAATTGACAATTCTGTCGCATGAGCCCCTACATATGGGTGTCACGGTCCTTCGAGTCGGAAGATGAGGAGGCTAAGAGGGAATCCGGTGTGACACCGGAGCTGCCCCCGCAACTGTAAGCGGCAAGCCGACGTCCCATGTCGCGTCACTGAGGCATCCTGCCTCGGGAAGGCCGGACGAAGGCGACGACCCGCGAGCCAGGAGACCTGCCGCGACCCAGATGAAACGTCCTCGGGCGGGGTGTCCCGGTGGAACGCTGTGGTCGTGCCGCCGGCTTGCTTGTTCCGCCCGTCCGCCCATGTCGTCTCCGCTCGGCCCTTGCCCCATGCAACGGGGTTTGCAGCCGATGACTCTCGCTCTCGAAGCCGAACGTCCGTCCTCCCGGATTCCCGAACCGCTCGTCTCCGCCTCCGGCGCCGGTACAGCGACGCCGGGCTTTCAGGTGATCCGCCGCAACGGCGCCGTCACGCCCTTCGACGCCTCGAAGATCGCGGTGGCGCTCACCAAGGCCTTTCTCGCGGTGGAGGGGACGAATGCCGCCGCCTCGCGGCGCGTGCACGACATCGTGGCGGGGCTGACGGAGCAGATCGTCACCGGCCTGACGCGGCGGGCAGACGCGGGCCGCACCTTCCATGTCGAGGACGTCCAGGACCAGGTCGAACTGGCGCTGATGCGCGGCGAGCACCACAAGGTCGCCCGCGCCTATGTGCTCTACCGCGAGGAGCGGGCGAGGGAGCGCGCCGTGGCGGTGGTGCCCGGCACAGCACCGGCCTTGCACATGACGACAGGCGAGGGGATGCGGGTGCCGCTCGACGAGGCCCGGCTCGCGACGGTCGTGGGCGAGGCCGTCGCCGGGCTCGCCGACGTGTCCGCCGAGGCGATCCTCTCGGAGACCCGCCGCAACCTCTATGACGGCATCAGCGCCGACGAGCTGGCGCTGGCGCCCATCCTCGCCGCCCGTACGCTGATCGAGACCGAGCCGAACTACGCCAAGGTCTCCGCCCGCCTCTTGGGCGACAAGCTGCGCCGCGAGGCGCTCACTTTCCTCGCCGGCCGGCCCGAGCAGGCGACGCAGGCGGAAATGGCGGAGCGCTACGCGGACTATTTCCGAGCCTATGTCGCCCGCGGTATCGAAGAAGAGCTGATCGACCCGGAACTCGGCCGCTTCGATCTGGAACGGATCGCCGCCGCGCTGCTGCCCGAGCGCGATCTCCAGTTCGACTATCTCGGCCTGCAGACCCTCTACGACCGCTATTTCTTGCACGCGCGCGGCACCCGTTTCGAGCTGCCGCAGGCCTTCTTCATGCGCGTCGCCATGGGGCTGGCTCTACGCGAGGTCGACCGGGAGGCGCGGGCGATCGAGTTCTATCGCCTGCTGTCTTCCTTCGATTTCATGGCCTCGACGCCGACGCTGTTCAATGCCGGCACGCTGCGCCCGCAGCTCTCCTCCTGCTTCCTCACCACCGTGCCGGATGATCTCGACGGCATCTTCAAGTCGATCAAGGACAACGCCCTGCTGGCCAAATATTCCGGCGGGCTCGGCAATGACTGGACCCGCGTGCGCGGGCTCGGGGCCCATATCAAGGGCACCAACGGCGAGAGCCAGGGCGTGGTGCCGTTCCTCAAGGTCGCCAACGACACCGCCATCGCCGTCAATCAGGGCGGCAAGCGCAAGGGTGCCGTCTGCGCCTATCTCGAGACCTGGCACATCGACATCGAGGAGTTCCTCGATCTGCGCAAGAATACCGGCGACGACCGTCGCCGCACCCATGACATGAACACCGCCAACTGGGTGCCGGACCTGTTCATGCAGCGGGTCGAGGCGGATGGTTCGTGGACGCTGTTCTCGCCCGACGAGACGCCGGAGCTGCACGACCTCTACGGCCCGGCCTTCCGGGACGCCTACGAAGCCTACGAGGCGAAGGCGGCACAGGGCGGCATGAAGGTGTTCCGCACCGTGCGCGCGCTCGATCTGTGGCGGCGCATGCTGACCATGCTGTTCGAGACCGGCCATCCGTGGGTGACGTTCAAGGACCCCTGCAACATCCGCTCGCCGCAGCGGCATGCCGGCGTGGTGCATTCGTCCAACCTGTGCACCGAGATCACCCTGAACACGTCGAACGACGAAGTGGCGGTGTGCAATCTCGGCTCGGTCAACCTGCTGGCCCACGTCACCAGGGACGGCCTCGACCATGCACGTCTCGCCTGCACGGTCGCGACGGCGATGCGCATGCTCGATAACGTCATCGACATCAATTTCTACACCATCCCTGAGGCCCGCCGCTCGAACCTGAAGCACCGGCCGGTCGGCCTCGGCATCATGGGCTTTCAGGACGCGCTGCAGGCGCTGCGCATTCCCTACGCCTCCGATGATGCGGTGCGTTTCGCCGACGAGAGCATGGAGGCGGTGAGCTTCCACGCGATCTCCGCCTCGGTGGACCTTGCTGCCGAACGTGGGCGCTATCCGAGCTTCGAGGGCTCCCTCTGGTCGCAGGGCGTGCTGCCCATCGACAGCGTGGAACTGCTGGCGCAGGCGCGCGGCGGCGCGGAGTTCGACCGCTCTGCGACGCTCGACTGGGAGAGCCTGCATACGCGGGTGAAGGCCTCCGGCATGCGCAACTCCAACTGCATGGCCATCGCGCCCACCGCCACCATCTCCAACATCTGCGGCGTGTCGCAGTCGATCGAGCCCGCCTACCAGAATCTCTTCGTCAAATCGAACATGTCTGGCGACTTCACGGTGGTGAACGCCGCGCTGGTGCGCGACCTGAAGGCCCGCGGCCTGTGGGACGAGGTGATGGTCTCCGATCTTAAATATTACGACGGCAGCGTTGGCCAGATCGACCGCATCCCGGACGACCTCAAGGCGCTTTATGCCACCGCCTTCGAGATCGATGCCGCCTGGCTGATCGAAGCGGCGTCGCGCCGGCAGAAATGGATCGATCAGGCGCAGTCGCTGAATCTCTACGTCGCCAATCCCTCGGGTCGCAAGCTCGACGAGACCTATCGCCTCGCATGGAGGCGCGGGCTGAAGACGACCTATTACCTGCGCTCGCGCTCGGCCACCCATGTCGAGAAATCGACGCTGAAGGGCACGGACGGCAAGCTGAACGCGGTCTCCGCCGTGCTCGCCGCCGTTCCCATCGCCGTGCCGGAAATCGTCCTCGGCAAGGCGTGCTCGATCAACGATCCCGAATGCGAAGCCTGCCAGTAGGCAACTCCCGTTTCATCACGACGTCATGCCCGGCCTTGGGCCGGGCATCCACGCCCTTCCAGCGCAACAGAAGTCGTGGATGGCCGGGCCAAGCCCGGCCATGACGGCACTCTTGAGGAATTCACTCCATGCTCGACTGGTCCGATAGCAGGTCCGCTGCCGCACCCATCCACCCCGCCTTCGCGCCGCCAGCCGGTGACGCCACCGGCCTTGGCGCCATCGAGCGCGGTGCAGCCCGCGTGACCGTCGACGAGAAGCGGATGATCAACGCCCGCGCCGACGTGAACCAGCTCCTTCCGCTCAAATACAAATGGGCGTGGGAGAAATACCTCTCCGGCTGCAACAATCACTGGATGCCGACCGAAGTCTCCATGCAGGCCGACATCGCTCTGTGGAAGTCGAAAGACGGGCTGACAGAGGACGAGCGGCGCATGCTCAAGCGCAATCTCGGCTTCTTCGCCGCCTCGGAAAGCTTGGTGGCCAACAACATCGTGCTGGCGATCTATCGCCACCTCACCAATCCGGAATGCCGGCAATATCTGCTGCGGCAGGCCTTCGAGGAGGCTGTGCACACGCACACCTTCCAGTACATCGTCGAAAGTCTCGGCCTCGATGAGGGCGAACTGTTCAACATGTACCGCGAGGTGCCCTCGATCACCGACAAGGCGGCCTGGGCGCTCAGGCACACGCAGAGCCTCGACGACCCGGCCTTCCACACGGGCACGCCCGAGGCCGACCAGCAATTCCTGCGCGACCTCGTCGCTTTCTACGTCGTGTTCGAGGGTATGTGGTTCTACACCGGCTTCGCGCAGATCCTCTCGCTCGGCCGGCGCAACAAGATGGTCGGCATCGCCGAGCAGTACCAGTACATCCTGCGCGACGAGAGCATCCACCTTAACTTCGGCATCGACGTGATCAACCAGATCAAGGCCGAGAATCCGCATCTCTGGACGAAGGACTTCCAGGACGAGGTGCGCGGCATGCTCAAGGACGCCGCCGAGCTGGAGGCCGCCTATGGCCGGGATACCATGCCGCGCGGCTTCCTCGGGCTGAACGCGGCTCTGTGCGAGGAATACATGCACTTCATCGCCAATCGCCGCTGCGCCCAGCTCGGTCTCGCGCCGGTCTTCGCGGAGGCGGACAACCCGTTCCCGTGGATGAGCGAGGCGATGGACCTGAAGAAGGAGAAGAACTTTTTCGAGACGCGCGTCATCGAGTACCAGAACGGCGGCGCGCTAGCCTGGGACTGAGCGGGGCTGCGCTTTCGAGGATAACCGGCGGCGCTCCGTGCGCGCCGCCGGCTTCGGTTCACGCCGGAACGCGCTCCCAGGAGGGGAACGGATCCGGCAGGTGCTTCAGCGTTTCGGGATCGAACAGCGTCGGCCTCAGCGGGCCGACGAGGCACTCGTCCAGCGCGGCGCGGATCTCCGCCTCATCCATGTTCACGCCGATGAAGACGAGTTCCTGTCGCCGGTCGCCATAGCCCGGCGTCCAATGCGCGCGCAGCCAGCTCCGCCAGTCGGGCTGGGTCGGCCAGTGCTCGGTGGGAATGGCCGCCCACCATTGGCCGATCGAGCCGGTGCGGCAGATGGCGCCGGCCAGCGACATCTCGCCCACCCGGCGCGGGCGCGTCGCCAGCCAGAACAGCCCCTTGGCCCGCACCAGCCCCGGCCATGTGCGGGCGAGGAAGGCGTTGAACTTCTCCGGGTGGAAGGGCCGGCGGGCGCGGTAGACGAAGCTGGAGACGCCATATTCCTCGGTCTCCGGCACATGGTCGCGGAAGCCGTTCAGCTCCTTGAACCAGGTCGGGTGCTCGTGCGCCTGCTCGAAATCGAAGCGCCCGGTGCCGAGGATGTCCCTCAGCGGGACATTCGCCTGGTCGGTCTCGATGATGAGCGCGTCAGGGTTGAGCGCCTTCACCACCGCCCGCACCTCGCTGCGGCGGGCGGGCGCGACGTCGGACACCTTGTTGAGCACGATGACGTCGGCGAACTCGATCTGGTCGGTGAGCAGGTCGACCAGCGTGCGCTCGTCATCCTCGCCTGCCGTCTCGCCGCGGTCGCGCAGGAAGTCGCGGCTGCCGAAGTCCCGCAGCAGGTTCGCCGCGTCGACCACCGTCACCATCGTGTCGAGCCGGGAGACGTCGGAGAGGGAGAAGCCTTCCTCGTCGCGGAACTCGAAGGTCGCGGCGACGGGCAGAGGCTCGGCGATGCCGGTGGATTCGATCAGCAGATAGTCGAAGCGGCCCTCGCCGGCGAGGCGGCGCACTTCGGCCAGCAGATCGTCGCGCAGGGTGCAGCAGATGCAGCCATTGGTCATTTCGACCAGCTTCTCCTGCGTGAGCGAAAGGTTGGCGCCGCCCGAGCGCACGAGTTCGGCGTCGATGTTCACCTCGGACATGTCGTTGACGATGACCGCGACGCGCAGGCCCTCTCGATTGGCGAGGACATGGTTCAGCAGGGTGGTCTTGCCCGCGCCGAGGAAGCCGGAAAGCACCGTTACCGGAAGGCGAGAGTCGGACATTTATGCGCGCTCCACTTGCATATTGATACATTATATCATTTGCACGGGAGGGGAGATCGATCAAGCTTGGGAAGCTGGCGGGGACACCGGAGAGTGACCCCGCCAGCCGTCATAATGCCGCGTTTCGTCAGGACGCGACGGCGACCGGCCGGTGGTCGGCATCCACCGCCACCATGACGAATTCGCCGGTGCCGCAGAGATGGCGCTCGCCGGTCGCGAGGCTTTCGGACCACAGGCGGACGGCCACCGTCATCGAGCTGCGGCCGGTGCTGGCGAGCCGGGCCTCGACCTCGGCCACGTCGCCGGGTGTGATCTCGTGGCGGAAGTCGACACGCCGGGAGGAAGCCATCACCACCGCCCGGCGGGCGTGGCGCGTCGCCACCACGAAGGCCGCCTTGCCCATCGTCGCGAGGGCGCTGCCGCCATGGAGGCTGCCGTAGTGGCTGGTCTGCTCGGGCATGACCAGATCGGCCATGCGCAGCACGCCGGGTTCTTCCGGCGCCGGTGGGGGCGGTGGCGGCATGGGCGCGGGCGTACCGACCGCGACCATGTCCAAGGTCCCGCGCGTGCAGCGCCGCCGCTCGCCGGTCAGCGGCGCCTCGGAGACGAGCTCGACCTCGACGCTGAGCGAGCGCCGCCCGACCCGCGCCACCCTCCCGGTCAGCTCGACGATCTCGCCGAGCCGTGCCGGCGCGACGAAGTCGATCCGCTCGCAGGAGGCCGTGACGAAGTCGGCGCGCGCATGCCGGGCCGCCGCGATGAAGGCGACCCGGTCCATATGCGCGAGCGCGGCGCCGCCGAACAGCGTGCCGTGATGGTTGGTGGCGCCCGGGAAGACGATGTCGACGAGACGCGTTTCTCCCGGGCTCGCGCGTCCGGTCATTCCGCCGCCCGCGCCGTACCGGGGCGCAGGCGCCGGGCGGCTTCCACCATGTTGACCAGTGCCGGGCGCACTTCCTCCCATTTGCGGGTCTTCAGGCCGCAGTCGGGATTGACCCAGACCTGCTCCGGCCGCAGGCGCTGCGTCGCCCTGACGAGGAGTTCCTCCATCTCCTCCACGCTCGGCACGCGCGGGGAGTGGATGTCGTACACGCCGGGCCCGATCTCGTTCGGGTAGCGGTAGCTCACGAACGCCTCGAGCAGTTCCATCTTCGAGCGCGAGGTCTCGATGGAGATGACGTCCGCGTCCATCGCGGCGATGGCGGCGATGATGTCGTTGAACTCCGAGTAGCACATGTGGGTGTGGATCTGCGTCGCGTCGGCGACGCCGGAGGCGCAGAGGCGGAAGCTCTCGACCGCCCAGCCGAGATAGGCGTCCCAGTCGGCGCGGCGCAGCGGCAGCCCCTCGCGGATCGCCGCCTCGTCGATCTGGATCATCGCGGCGCCGGCCTTCTCCAGGTCCGCCACCTCGTCGCGAATGGCGAGGGCGATCTGCCGGCAGGCAAGGCTGCGCGGAACGTCGTCGCGCACGAAGGACCAGTTGAGGATCGTGACCGGCCCGGTGAGCATGCCCTTCATCGGCTTGTGCGTGACCGACTGGGCGAACTTCCACCATTCCACCGTCATCGGCGCCGGCCGCGCCACGTCGCCGAACAGGATGGGCGGGCGCACATAGCGCGAGCCGTAGCTCTGCACCCAGCCGTGCCGGGTGAAGGCGAAGCCCGAGAGCTGCTCGCCGAAATACTGCACCATGTCGTTGCGCTCGAACTCGCCGTGAACGAGCACGTCGAGGCCGATCTCGTCCTGCCAGCGGATCGCCGCCGCCGTCTCCTGCTTGAGGAAGGCCTCGTAGGCGGCGTCGCCCAGTTCGCCCTTGCCGTGCGCGGCGCGCGCCTTGCGCACCTCGGCCGTCTGCGGGAAGGAGCCGATCGTCGTGGTCGGGAACGGCGGCAGGCGGAGCCGGTGGTGCTGGGCTTCCGCCCGAACGGGGAAGGGGCTCCGGCGCTGAGTCATGTTGGGCGTCACTGCGGCGAGGCGGGCCGCCACGGCGGAGCTGTGCACCTTGGCCGAGGCCCGGCGCGCATCGGCGGCCGCGCCCGACGCCATGAGCTTGCTAAGCACCACCTCGCGCCCGCCGGCCAGCGCGGTGGCGAGGGTGGTCAGCTCGTCCATCTTCTGCACGGCGAAGGCGAGCCAGCTCTTCACGTCCGGGTCGAGCTCGATCTCGCGTTCGAGATCGATGGGGACGTGCAGCAGCGAGCAGGAGGGGGCGATCTCCACATGATCGGTACCACGCCGGCGCACCACCGGCTCCAGCGCGTCGAGCAGCTTCGGCAGGTCGGCGCGCCAGACGTTGCGTCCGTCGATGACGCCGAGGGAGAGCACCAGCCCGGCCCGCGCCTTTTCCGACACCGGCCGCAACTGCTCCGGCGCGCGGGCGAGATCGAGGTGCAGCCCGGCGACCGGAAGCGCCAGCGCCGTGTCGAGATTGTCGCCCAGCTCGCCGAAATAGGCGGTGAGTATGATCTTCAGCCTCGGCAGCGCGTGGGCGAAGAAGCCGTAAGCCTCGCGCAGGGCGGCGCGCGTCGGCTCGTCGAGGTCGAGCACGAGGCAGGGCTCGTCCATCTGCACCCATTCCGCCCCGGAGGCCGCCAGCCGGCGCAGCACCTCGACATAGACCGGCAGCAGGTCGCCGAGCAGGCTCAGCGGGTCGAGGCCGGGATCCTTCGCCTTGCCGAGCTTGAGGAAGGTGACGGGGCCGAGCAGCACCGGCCGCGTCTGGTAGCCGAGGGCCTTCGCCTCGCGATACTCGTCGACCGGCTTGGTGGAGGCGAGGGTGAAGCGCTGCCCGGCGGAGAATTCCGGCACCATGTAGTGGTAGTTGGTGTCGAACCACTTGGTCATTTCCAGCGCCGGCACCCCGTGCCCGTGCTCCTGGCCATGGTCATGCCCGTGCGCGCAGGCTCCGGCAGCGCCCTGGCTGCCGCGCGCCATGGCGAAATAGGTATCGAGCGAAACTGGCCCGCCGGACCAGCCATAGGCCTTGGGGATGGCACCGACCATCACGGCGGTGTCGAGCACGTGGTCGTAGAGCGAGAAGTCGTTCGACGGGATGTTGGTCACGCCGAGCGCCTTCTGCCGCGCCCAGTTAGCGGCGCGCAGGCGCGCGGCGGAGTCGAGCAGCGTCTGCGCGCCGCTCCGGCCCGCCCAGTAGTCTTCGAGCGCGGCCTTGAGTTCACGGCGCGGACCGATCCGCGGCGTGCCGAGGGTGGAAACCGGCACCGTGCCGGACGAGTATGGGAAGTTCATCGGCTAACCCCATGAAAATGGGGGCAAAGGCCGAGCGGACGCATAGGCGCGTGCGGGCCGGCGCGATGAGCCGGCGGACGCGCGAACGCACCACCGGGACACCCCGCCCAGGGACGACTATGGTGCCGTGGCAGGTCTCCTGGCTCGCGGGTCGTCGCCTTCGTCCGGCCTTCCCGAGGCAGGATGCCTCAGTGACGCGAAATGGACGTCGGCTCGCCGCTTACAGTTGCGGGGGCAGCGCCGGCCTTGCCCGAAGGCGCACCGGCTTCCCTCTTGGCTCCGGTTGAGGCCGGAGAACCACGACGCTGCGAAGATGAGCCGGCGGCGGCCGGATGTCAATGAATGATATAAGGACATCTTTATGTCCGCATATCGAAACCATCCGTCGCGGTCGATCTTGTCGTTTGACGCCGGCGGGTCGAACGTGGCCGGCGTTCGGCCACGGTACCTGGAGTCGGAAAGGAGCCTGCCATGTCGGCGACGCACGCTGAGGACAGCCGCCATCACCTCGTTGTCGTCGGTGCAGGCTTCGGCGGGCTCGAGGCGGTCCACCGGCTGGCGGGCGCGCCGCTGCGCATCACCCTGATCGACCGGCGCAACCATCATCTGTTCCAGCCACTGCTCTATCAGGTGGCGACGGCCTCGCTCGCTACCTCGGAGATCGCCTGGCCGATCCGTCACCTGCTGCGCCGCCGCCGCGAGGTCACGACCCTGCTGGCGACGGTCGCGGGCGTGGACAAGCAGGCGCGCCGGGTGCTGCTCGATGACGGTTCCTTCCTGTCCTACGACACGCTGGTTATCGCGACCGGCGCGCGCCACGCCTATTTCGGCCATGACGACTGGGAGTCCTTCGCGCCGGGCCTGAAGACGCTGGAGGACGCCACCACCATCCGGCGGCGCATCCTGCTGGCGTTCGAGCGCGCAGAGCGCGAGGCCGATCCGGCCCGCCGCAAGGCCCTGCTGACCTTCGTCATCATCGGCGCCGGCCCCACCGGGGTCGAACTGGCGGGGACCATCGCCGAGCTGGCGCACATGACACTCGTGGACGAGTTCCGCAGCATCGACACGCGGGAGGCGCGCGTCGTGCTCATCGAGGGCGGCCCGCGCGTGCTGGCGGCCTTTACGGAGGACCTGTCCACCTATGCCCAGCGTTCGCTCGAAAAGCTCGGCGTCGAGGTCGAGCTGGGCAGCCCCGTCACCGAATGCACGGCGAACGGCGTTGTCTATGGCGGAAAGACCGTGCCCGCCGCCACCATCATCTGGGCCGCTGGCGTTCAGGCTTCCCCGGCGGCGGAGTGGCTCGGCGTCGCCGCAGACCGCGCCGGGCGCGTGCAGGTGGAGGCGGACCTCACGGCGCCGGGCAACCCGGAGATCTTCGTCATCGGTGATACCGCCGCCGTCGTCGCGCCCGACGGTTCGCCCGTTCCCGGCATCGCCCCGGCGGCGAAGCAGCAGGGCGGGCATGTCGCGCAGACCATCCGCGCCCGGCTTGCCGGGCAGTCCGGGAGCTCGCCGTTCCGCTACCAGCATGCCGGCAGCCTCGCCACCATCGGCAAGCGGCTGGCGGTGATCGACTTCGGGCGGATCAAACTCCGCGGCGCCCTCGCATGGTGGATATGGGGTCTCGCCCACATCTACTTCCTGATCGGCGTCCGCAACCGTCTGAGCGTTGCCCTGAGCTGGCTATGGATTCATACGCGCGACCAGCGCAGCTCGCGCCTGATCACGCAGGGGAGCGCATCGCCGAAGCCCGCGGCTTCCATGCCGGCAAGGACAAGCGAAGGGGCGGAGCTCTGAGGCGTCGTCGGCGGCTCAGGAGGCGGGACGCGCCGCCTGTCCGGCGTCGAGCTGGCGGCGCGTGAACAGGACGGCGGCCAGCGAGAGTGCCGCCGACAGGGCGAACAGCGCGCCGTAACCGATGCGGTCGGCGATGATGCCGGCGAGGCTCGAGCCGACGAGGTAGACCACCAGCTGGGCGCAGGCGAGCACGGTGAAGTCGGTGCCCGGCTGGTCCTTCGATGCCACCGCCATGAACAGGCTGTAGAGTGCGACGATCTCCATGTAGCGGATCAGCGTCTGGAAGGCGGCGGCTCCGAACAGGGTCGGCCAGCCGGTCACCAGATCGAAGGCGTGGAGCGCGAACAGGGCGAAGCACACCGTGCGCAGCCCGCCCAGCAGCGTGAGCACGCCCGGGGTCCCCAGGCGCAGCAACAGCACCGCCGCGAGGCCGGAGCCGACGAGCCCGGCAGTCGCCGCCGCGCCGCCCGAGAGATAGCCGACGATGTCGAGCGGCACGCCGCGGTCGACGAGATAGGGGCCCTCCATCGCCTTCACGAAGCCCTCGCTCGCCCGGTAGACCAGCGCGACGATCAGGATCTCGCGCGCCTCCGGCCGGGCCCAGAACGCCTTGAGCGACGGGCGCGGCCCTCCCGGCGCGACATCGTCGCTCTCCCGCATGGCGAAGGCGGCGGCGAGGGGGAGCAGCGAGAGCGCGGACATGGTCCAGATCATCGGCCGCCAGCCGAGGTGATGGTAGATGACGAGGCTGAGCGTGCCGCCGATGACGACGCCGAAGGCCACCGCGCCGCCCTGTATGGCATTGCCGAAGGGCCGGTCGCGCACCGCGAGCTGGCGGGTGGCGTAGCCGTCCGTGGCGATGTCCTGCGTCGAGACCAGCAGCGAGATGACGAAGCCGATGGCGAGGAACGCGCCCGTGTCCGTCGGCTCGATGAAGGCGAGCAGCCCGATGGCGAACACCGTGCCGGTCTGGGTGATGAGGATCCAGCCGGCACGATGGGCGCGGGCGATTGGGCGCAGCCGGTCGACCCGGGAGGCCCAGAGGAATTTCAGCACCAGCGGCAGCATCAGCACCGACAGCAGCCCGATGGCGGTGCGCGAGACGCCCTGCTCGCGCATGATCGGCGGGATAGCGGCCACCAGCAGGTAGCTGGGGATCGACTGGGCGAGATAGAGCCCCGCCAGCACGATGAACAGGCGCAGCCGGCCGATGGGCGGCGTCCCGGCCTCGCCGGGCAGGGGGCGGGCCTCTGCGAGTTCCCCGCTCATAGGGGATGTGTCTCCGGCTGCGTCGTGCGTGAGGGCCGGTGCCGCTCCACGAAATCCCGCGCCGTCGCTTCATCCGGCGAGGCGAGGAAAGGGAACGACCACAGCCGGCGGAACATCACCGCGCTCTCCTCGGTGGCGCCCGGCCGTACCATCGCGCAGGCGCGGCAGCGCTCCTCCATCTGTGCGCGGGTGCGCTTGAACCACAGAGCCTGCCCCTTCTCGCCCTCGCGCGACAGGGCGGGGCCGCCGCCGAAAATCGCCAGCAGCACAAAGGGGTGCGCCATCAGCGCCAGTCGCTCCAGCGCGGCGAGATAGGCGCGCTCGTCGTCGGCGGCGTAGGGCTGGTGGAAGCGGAGCACGGCGAGGTCCCCCGCCTCGATGTCGAGCGAGACCATCGGTCAGAAGGTCTTCGAGAAGCCGACCGTGATGGTGCGGCCCCAGCCATAGACGTCGTAGCTGCGGGTGGCGCTCGCCGAGGGGTTCGCATAGGTCTCGTCGAGCAGGTTGTCGACCGAGACATAGAGCGTGCCGCCGGCGAAGGGATGGGCGAGGGCAGCGTTCAGCGTGGCGCCGCCGTCGATCTCGAAGGTCTCGGTGCCGTCGAAGCGGTCGCGCCCGCTCCAGAACTCCACTTCGAGACGGACCACCGTCCCTGTGTCGAAGCGGTAGTTCCCGTACACGGTGCCGCGGAACGGCGTGGCGATGCGGTTGTTGGGCAGCCACGCGTCGATCGTGCCGTCGCCGTCCGAGTCCCACTCGCCCTCGCGCCAGGCGAGGTTGGTGCCGAGCGCCAGATTGCTGGTGACCTCGTATTCGCCGGTGAACTCGACGCCGTAGGTGATCTCCTTCGACTGGCCGATGGTGTTGGTGGAGGCGACGAAGTTCACGCCCTCGTCCGAGGTCGAGTAGTAGCCGGCGAGGCTGCCCCGGAAGCGGCCGAGGCTGCCGCGCACGCCGATCTCGTAGTTGTTGACGATCTGCGCCTCGATGCCGAGGTCGTCGAAGCTCACGCTCATCTGCTTGGGGCAGGTGTAGGGGATGGGGCGCAGCCGGGCGCCGAGATAGCAGCCATAGGTGAGGATCTGCGAGGTGCCCTGCGCGCCGGCGCGGCGGGTGAAGGCGCCGATGTCCGGCAGCGCGAAGCCCTGGCTGAAGCCGCCATAGATGTCGATCGTGTCGGTCAGCTTGTAGGTGGCGCCGATGTTGAAGGTGGCGGCGGAGTAGTCGTAATTGCCGCCGGTGACGGCGAGTTCCGGCAGCACCGCATAGCCCAGCCCCGGAAAGCCGAGGAAAGCGGCGGGGCGGGTGAAGTCGTTTACCTCCACGTCGAGATATTCGTAGCGCATGCCGCCGCGCACCACGAGCCGTTCGCCGATGGGGAGCTGGAGCTGCGCGAAGCCGGCATAGGTCATCTGGTTGAGCGGCGTGAACACGTCCTCGCCGTTGGTCAGCGTCTGCCAGGTGTCGTCGTGGACGATGTCGGTGCCCCAGGTCAGCTTCGCGCCGTCGAGAATGGGAAGCGGCGTGTCGACGGTCAGGTTGAAGCCGGCGCGCTCGGAGTAGAGGACCGTCTGGTTGTAGGGCGAAGTCGGGCTGCCGAGATTGCCGGAGTAATAGACCATGAAGTTGTTGTTTATGTCGAACTCGCTGTAATTGAAGCGCTTTCGAATGTCGTTGTAGTAGGCGAGCATGCTCAGGTCGCCGAGTGCGAAGGCGCTGTCGGTGTAGCGCAGCGAGAAGGACTTGGTGTCCTCCAGAACGCTCTCGCCGCTATAGGGATTGCCGATGTCGGGCGCGGCGAAGGGGCCCGAATAGTCGGTCATCCACTGCGGATCCTGGTTCAGGTAGATCCAGTTCGCCTGCGCCTCGATGCGCTTGCTGGCATCGAAGTCGTAGCCGATCTTCCCGAGGAAGTTGCCGCGTCCGTAATTGTCGCCGCCGCCCTGGCCGAGCATGCCGTCGGAGGGCAGCAGGCGGCCGTTGCCGTCATAGGTGTTGTTGGCGAAGGCGCCGGTGGCGGTGACGAGGTAGTCGAAGCCGCCCGGCGCGCGGCCGGAGACCGTGCCGGAGATTTCCGGCGCCAGCGACTCGCCCGGCTTGGCGGTGAAGGCGCGCAGCGCCGTGTTGATCGAGACGGTAGGCGCGCCGTCCGTCGGGCGCTTGGTGATGAAGTTGACCGTGCCGCCGGTGGCCCCGGCGCCGTAGGTGCTGGCGGCGCCCGCCACCACCTCGATGCGCTCGACCGAGTTGAGGTCGATGAGCGCCAGCAGCCGCGAGACGTTGCGCAGCGGGATGTTCATCGGCACGCCGTCGATCATCACCAGCAACTCGCGGCCGCGGAACGTCTCCGAGGCGCCGGAGATCGTCTGCGTGGACACGCTGTAGCCGGGGATCAGCTTGGCGAGCACCGCCGCGGGATTGTTGGTGAGCTGGAGCTGCTGCTCGATCTCGTTGCGCTCGATGACGCGCACCGTCTGCGGCACGTCGCTGATCGGGCGGTCGGCGCGGGTCGCCGTCACGGTGACGGTATCGAGATCGATGGTCTCGCCGCCGGCGGATTCCTGGGTCTGTTCCCGTGCCATCTGGGCGAGCGCCGGCGCCGCTGCTACGAGCGAGAGAAGACTGAACGAAGCCAGAAGCAATCCGCGCGAGCGAGCGATCATATCTTTGAACAATTCTGATAAGGCAGCTCATGCCCGAAAGGCAATTGCGCCGAGTTGCGTGTATCGCTCTTCTAGATACTGTCGTATACGATTTGCTTGGGCAGACGCGAAACGAAATATGGACTAAAGCGAACTCGGTGACTTAAGATCGTTCTGTCGCGTTAGGGCAACATCTTAGAAATATTCCATAATGAGCGAGCGTTATGAGCCGGTCTGGTTCACGACCGAGGGCGTGCCTCCCCGCCGGCGCGCGGAGGCGGTGGCCGAGGCTTTCGCGCGGCTGATCGGCGACGTCGCGATCGACTTTCCGCTGCGGCCGCGCAGGCCGGTGCGTATGGTGCATTGCGCCCTGCCGGGCGCGCTGATCACCACCTGCATCGAGCTGCGCGCCCATCTGCGTCTCGGCGAGGGGGCGACCGGCGGCGACGTCGTCCTCGCCCGGCCGGTCGGCGGCGCGATCCGGGTGCGGCAGGGCGGGCGCGAGGCGGTGGTGGTCGAGCGCGACGCCACGCTGATCTCGCTCGGGCAGCCCTTCGAGATCGACGCCACCGGCGCGGAGCGCTTCGATTTCCTGCGTATCGCGGCCCCGGCGGTGGCGCGGCGGCCGGCGCTGGCACCGAGCCTGCTGCAGCCCGCCCTTGCCACCGACAACCGGCTGGTGCTGCTCACCCACTATGCCGGCGCGCTGCTGCAGGGGATGATCCCCCTCGACACCGAGCGCCATGCCCGGCTTGCCGGCAATCATCTGCGCGATCTTGCCGGCACGCTGTTCGGCCTCGACGAGCCGGTCGACGCGGCGTTGAGCCCGGCGGTCCGCCTGGCCGCGGTGAAGGAGCAGGTTGAGCGCGAGTTCATGCGTCGCGACCTGTCGGTCGAGACGGTCGCGCAGAGCCAGGGCGTGACGTCGCGCTATGTGCAGAAGCTGTTCGCCGGGGAGGGCACCACCTTCACCCGCTATCTGCTGGAGCGGCGGCTGGATGCGGCCCATGCGGCCCTGCGCGGCGCGGGCCGTGGCGCGATCGGTGCCATCGCCTTCGACGCCGGCTTCGGCGATCTCTCCTATTTCATCCGCTCGTTCCGGCGCCGCTTCGGCGTCCCGCCCTCGCAGGTGGCGCGCGCATCCGGCGCGACGCCCGATTCCGATCGCCCCTGACCAGCCGCCGCGCGGTCAGCCGCGCCGGTCGCGACGCCAGGCAGCCGGGGGTGCGCCGAGATTCTGCCGGAACACCCGGGTGAAATGCGCCTGGTCGCAGAAGCCGGTGGCGACGGCGACCTCGGTCAGCGACATGCCGGTGTCGAGCAGCAGCCGCTGCGCCCGCTTGAGGCGCGCATCGGTCTGCCACTGGTGCGGGGGAACGCCGGTGGCGGCCTTGAACGCATGGCTGAAATAGCTGGAGGATAGGCCGACGAGCTGCGCCAGCTCCTCCAGCCGAATAGCGTCCGCGCAATGGGCGTCGATGTAGTCGATCACGCGGCGCAGTTGCCAGGAGGCGAGGGCAGAGCGCTTGCGCCCGGCGCGTGGGCTGGACCGCAGGAAATCGATGAAGAACGCGGTGGTCAGGCTGTCGCCGTACAGTTCGTGGAAGGCGAGGGGCGTCTGGCATTCCGCCGCGATCATGTTGGCGAAGGTCATGAGCCGGTCGTCGGTGAACATCAGCCGGGGCGTCTCGAACGCCTCGCGGGAGACCTCGTCGGCGAGCCGCGTGCGCAGCGCCTCGGCGTCGAAATGCAGGTCGAGGTGGCGCAGATAGGTCGTGCTGGTGAAGCGCGACCAGAGCGGCATGCCGGCCGGGATGAAGCTGATCTGGCGCGGCGCGTGGCGCTTGGGCACCTGCGCGTGGCCGGGGGAGAGCAGCAGCTCGAATTCGCCGCCCGTCTGGTCCAGCAGCACGAAGAGGCGGGGATGCTCGGAGATGTATTCCGCCCGCGCGCCGACCGCGCCTTCCGCTTCCCACAGCTCGACCAGCACACCGTTCCACGAGCGGCGGTGGCCGTCGGTGAGCACGGAGATGCCCTCACGCCGTGAGGTCATGTTGGGGATGAACGCTGCGGACATCGCTTTCCTCGCTCTCCCGACTGGAATGCCTGATCGGTCGTGTCACAAACAAACCAAAAACGTACAAGATGTGACAGAGACGGACAATCATCTAGAAGCATTGATTGTTACGAGATGCCAAACGCATCTGGCGAACATCGAAGGATATACCTCTTTTGAATGTTTCCGAGCTGCGCGTCACTTGCAGGTTTATTTGGAACGTTTGCAATGTATGGGAAGTCCTTCAAGCTCCTGCTGCTGAGCAGCACTATGGCGACGCTGCCCTTGTGGGGCGCGGCCATGGCCCAGCAGGCGTCGTCCTCCGGCGAAACCGCGGTCGAGCTCGACACCATTTCGGTGGAGGGGCAGCAGAACGGCACAGGGCCGGTGAATGGCTATGTCGCCACGCAGACGACGTCCGGCATGAAGACGGACGTGCCCATCGTCGCCATCCCGCAGTCGGTCTCGGTGATCGGCCGCGACGAGATCGACGACCGCAAGGCGCTCAAGGTGGACGAGGCGCTGCGCTACACCGCCGGCGTGCACTCTTCGCCCTATGGCGGGCCGGATCCGGACACCGACTGGTTCTACATCCGCGGCTTCAACGCCACCCAGACCGGCATCTTCCTCGATAACCTGTCGCTCTACAGCTACGGCTTCGGCGGCTTCCAGATCGATCCCTTCCTGCTGGAGCGTATCGAGGTGCTGAAGGGCCCGGCCTCGGTGCTCTATGGCGGGTCGAGCCCCGGCGGCCTGGTCAATCTGGTCAGCAAGCGCCCGCGCGACGAGCGTTTCGGCTATGTCGAGACCGGCATCAACAATTTCGGCAACGGCTACTTCGCCTTCGACATCAACGACACCTTCGGCGTCGTGAATCCGCTGGGCGAGGGGGCCGCGGCCAAGGCGCCGGCGTCGTCCGATCCGGTCTGGCTCTATCGCCTCACCGGCCGCATCGCCGGCGGCGACCAGCACACCGACTACAGCCACGATTTCCGCGGCGTGTTCATGCCGCAGATCACCTACCGGCCCTCGCAGCAGACCGAGCTGAACGTGTACGCGCAGATCGCCGCGCTCGATCAGGTCAATGTCGGCGGCGGCTTCCTGCCCTATTACGGCACGGTGCAGAACGCCTCCTTCGGCAAGATCAGCCGCGACGCCTATTTCGGCGAGCCGGGGCTCGACAACAGCCGCTACACGCAGCTCCTCGTCGGCTACGAGTTCAAGCACGAGTTCGAGAACGACTGGATCTTCAATTCGAGCGCGCGCTACGGCCATCTCAACAAGCGCGAGATCGGCCCTTACCCCTACGGCTACTACAACCCCGCCACCGGCTACGGCGGCAACGCGCAGCCGCTGACGCCCAACAACCTGCTCTACCGCATCGGCTTCGAGGGCATCAGCGGCGTCAACAGCTTCGCCACCGACAACCATTTCCGCCGCGAGTTCGCCACCGGCGCGGTGGAGCACGACTTCCTGTTCGGCGTCGACTACACGCTCTACCGCCTCGACAACGAGCAGTCCTCCGGCGGGGCGACGCCGATCAGCGCCACGGACCCGATCTACGGCGTGCCGCAGGGCCCGAGCGCGATCTATCTCGACCAGATCCTCACCCAGCAGCAGCTCGGCGGCTATGTGCAGGACCAGATGCGCTTCGGCGGCAGCTGGATCGTCACCTTGAACGGGCGCTACGACTACGTGAATACCGAGTCGGAAAGCCCCGCCACGCTGGCCTTCTCGCCGAACTACAAGACGCATGACGGCGCCTTCACGGGCCGCGCCGGCCTCGCCTACGAGTTCGCCAATGGCCTGACGCCCTATGCCGCAGTCTCCAGCTTCTTCAATCCGGTGGTGGGCGTCGATGCCGACAACACCGGCTTCAAGCCGGAGGAGGGCTACCAGTACGAGGCGGGCATCAAATACCAGCCGACCTTCATGGACGCGCTGATCACCGCCTCGGTGTTCCAGATCACCCGGCAGAACGTCACCGTTCCCGACGTCGACAACATCTTCTTCGACACCCAGCTCGGCGAGGTGCGCTCCACCGGCTTCGAGCTGGAGGCCAAGGCCAACGTGACGAAGAATTTCCGCCTGATCGGCACGCTGACCGTGATGGACATGGAAATCACCAACGACACCAACCCGCTGATCATCGGCAACGAGCCGATGCTGGTGCCCAACGTGATGGCCTCCGCCTGGGCGGACTACAAGTTCGACCAGGGCCCGCTGAAGGGCGTGAGCATCGGCGGCGGCGTGCGCTATGTCGGCTCGTCCTGGGTGGACGACGAGAACACGCTGAAGGTCCCCTCGGTCACGCTGTTCGATGCGGCCATCCGCTACGATCAGGAGACGTGGGGCGTGGCGCTCAACGTCAACAACATCTTCGACGAGGTCTATGTGTCGGGCTGCCAGGGCATTTCCGGCTGCGGCTACGGCGACAGCCGCACCATCACCCTGTCGGCACATTACAAGTGGTGAGACTGCGCGCCTGATGCCCCGTTCCACTCCGACACCCGCCTCCGGCGGCCCCGGCCTCTTCGACCTCGTCGACGCGCGCTACGACGTGCCCGGCCGGGCCATCCTCGGCCCGGTGTCGCTGCGGCTGGAACCCGGTCATGTCTACGGCCTCGTCGGGCCGAACGGCTCCGGCAAGAGCACCCTCATGCTCCTGCTCGCCCGCGATCTCGCGGCGACGGGCGGGGAGGTGCGCTTCGGCGGGCTCCCGGCCGGCGCGTGGGGCGAGCGTGGCTTCGCCCGCCGGGTCGCCTTCATGCCGCAGTTCACGCCGCCCGCCGACGGGCTGAACGTGCGCGAGCTGGTGGCGCTCGGGCGCTATCCCTGGCACGGCATGCTGGGCCGCTTCACCGCCGCCGACGTCGACAGGGTGGAAGCGGCCATCCACAGCACCGGGCTGGAGGCCCTCGCCGAGCGCGCGGTCGACACGCTCTCCGGCGGCGAGCGCCAGCGCGCCTGGCTCGCCGTGATGCTGGCGCAGGACACTGAATGGCTCCTGCTCGACGAGCCGACCTCGGCGCTCGATCTCGCCCATCAGGAGGAGATCCTGCGGCTGGTGCACGCGCTCAGCCGCGAGCGGGGGCTGTCGGTGGTGGTCGTGCTGCACGACATCAACCTCGCCGCGCGCTACTGCGACGAGATCGTCGCTCTGGGCAACGGCCGGATCGTCGCCCGCGCGCCGGCCGGCGAGATCATGCGGCCGGAGCGTCTCTCGGTGATCTACGGCCTGCCCATGGGCGTCTTCGCCCATCCGGTCAGCGGCGCCCCCATCGGCTACGTCGCGTGAGCGTCCCGCGTGCCATAGGCCGTCGCTCCGTGCTGGCGGCGGCCCTTGCGCTGGCCGCCGGCGGCGTGCGGGCGCAGGGCCTCGCGTCCCCGCGCGCGGCGACGCTCGACTGGGCGATACTGGAGACGCTGCTGGCGCTCGGCCACCCGCCCGTCGCCGCGACCGAACTGGTCCAGTTCCGCGAGGTGGCGGTCGAGCCCCCGGTGCCGCCGGGCATGGCCGATCTCGGCCTGCGCGGCCTGCCGAACCTCGAGACGCTGCTGCTGGCGCGGCCTGACATCATCTTCAACTCGAACTTCTATGCCGCGCTGGAGCCGCGCCTTGCCCGCATCGCGCCGGTAGAGAGCTTCGCGCTCTACATGCCGGGGCAGGCGCCCTACGAGCCGATGCTGGCGATGACCCGCGCCATCGCCGCCCGGCTGGGAATCCCCGGCGCCGCCGAGGCGCTGATCGCCCGCACGCAGGCCAGCCTCGACGCGCAGCGCGAGCGTCTCACCGCCGTCCAGCGGCCGGTACTGGCGATCAATTTCGGCGATGCGCGCCATTTCCGCACCTTCGGCTTCGACAGCATGATCGGCGAGGCGCTGGCGCGGCTCGGCCTCGCCAATGCGTGGAGCGGACCGACCAGCTATTCCGCTACGGCGCCGGTGGGCATCGAGACTCTCGCACGCTACCCCGATACCTTCGTCGCGGCGGTCGCTCCACATCCGCCGGATGCGGTCGCGGTGTTCGAGCGCAGCGCCTTCTGGCACGCCTTGCCGGCGGTGAAGGCGGGCAGGGTGCTCTGGCTCGGATCGGTGGATCCGTTCGGCGCGCTGCCCTCCGCGAGCCGCTTCGCCCGGCTGCTGACCGAGGCGCTGGTGCGGGCGGAAGGCGCGGGCCGTGGCTGATACCGTGGCTGATCTGCGCTTCTCCCGCCTGTGGGGCGGGGCCGCGCTCCTCGCTCTGTGCGCGGCCGTCGCCGCGGTCCTGACGCGGCCGGGCGTGCCCGGCCTCGACGACGTGGTGCTCTGGCAGGTCGCGCTGCCACGCGGCGCCGTGGCGCTGCTGGCGGGTGGCGCGCTCGGGCTTTCCGGCGCTCTTCTCCAGCGCGTGCTGCGCAACCCCATCGCCGATCCCTCGACGCTCGGCATCGCCGCCGGAGCCCAGCTCGCGCTGACGCTTGCCCTTGCCTTCGCGCCGGGACTGGCCGTCGCCGGCCGGGAGACGATCGCGCTGGCCGGCGGTGCTGGGGCGGCCGTGCTCGTCCTCGCACTCGGCTGGCGGCGGGGGCTCGATCCCGTCACCGTCGTCCTGTCGGGCATGATGATCGCGCTTGTCGCGGGGGCGGTCAGCGCGACGCTCGTTCTGGCGCGGGGCGAGTACGTGCTCTCGCTTTACATCTGGGGCGCCGGGTCTCTGGCGCAGCAGGGATGGGGTAGCGTCGCGACCATCGGCTCCCGTCTCGTCCTCGGTCTCGCCGCCACGGCGCTGCTCGCGCGGCCGCTGGCGCTGCTGGGGCTCGACGATGCCGGCGCCCGCAGCCTCGGCCTCGGTCTTGCCGGTGCCCGACTGGCGGCGATGACGGTCGCCGTCTGGCTTGCCGCCACGGTGACGGCGGAGGTCGGGGTGATCGGCTTCGTCGGTCTGGCGGCGCCGGCCTTCGCCCGCCTCGCTGGTGCCCGCACCTCGCGCCAGATCATGACGCTGGCGCCGATCACCGGCGCGCTCGTTCTCTCTCTCGCGGACAGCTTCGTCCAGCTTGCGGGGACGGACGGGCACGACCTCGCGCCGACCGGTGCTGCCACGGCTCTGCTCGGCGGCCCGCTGCTGCTCTGGCTGCTGCCGCGCGTCCATTCGGTGGATCGGCTGCGCCACAGGGCGGCGGCGGCGGTGCGCCGGCTGCGGCGGCCGGCATGGGCGCTTGCGGGCCTCGCCGGCGTGGTTCTTCTCGTCGCGCTGGCCGCGTTGACCATCGGCCGGGCGGCGGACGGGTGGCACGTGGCGGGCGGCGAGCTGTTCACCGAGCTCCTGCCGTTCCGCGCTCCCCGGCTCGTCGCCGCTGGCGGGGCAGGAATGATGCTGGCCGCCGCCGGTCTCGTCATGCAGCGCATGACCGGCAATCCGATGGCGAGCCCGGAAGTGCTCGGCGTCAGCGCCGGCGGCGGCGTCGGGCTGGCGGTGCTGCTGTTCGCCGGTGCCGCCGCCGGGCCGCTGGTGCTGGTCGGCATGGGCGCTGGCGCGCTTGCCGTGCTGCTGGTGATGCTCGCGGTGGCCGCGCGTTCGGGCTTCGGGCCGGAGCGTCTGCTGCTCGCCGGCATCGCCTGCGGCGCGCTGTGCATGGCGGTCATCTCCACCGTGCTCGCGAGCGGCGGCATGACGGCCTACATGCTGCTCGTCTGGATGTCCGGCTCGACCAACCGCGTCGGCCCGTTAGAGGCGTGGACCGCCGTCGGCGCGACACTGGTGCTGGTCGCGCCGCTTTTTCTTCTAGAGCGATGGATGACCGTGCTGCCGCTGGGCGCGACGGCGAGCCGGAGCCTCGGCATGCCCGTGCGCCGGGCGCGGCTGGTGCTGGCGGTGCTCGCCGCGCTGCTCACGGCGGCGGCTTCCTTCGTTGCCGGCCCGTTGAGCCTCGTGGGCCTCATGGCGCCGCATCTCGCCCGTCTGATGGGCTTCGTCCGACTGCGCGAGCAACTCGCCGCCGCCCTACTGCTCGGGGCGCTGCTGCTGATCCTTGCCGACTGGCTGGCGCGCCTCGTCGTGTTTCCCTATCAGGTGCCCACCGGCCTCTTTGCCGCCCTCATCGGCGGGCCCTACCTCATCTGGCTGCTTCACCGTGGAGGAACGCAGCGTGACTGAGACCCTTCTCGTCGCCGAGGCGCGCGTCCCGCTCGCCGATCCCCGGGGCATGGCGGAGACGCTGTGCGCGCATTTCGTCGAGCATGCCCATGTCACCCGCACCGCAGAGGGGGGCCTGATCGAGAGCCCGTTCGGCCGGGCCGAACTGCGCGCCGGGAAGGCGCATCTGCATCTGCGGGCGGAAGGCGTCGACGCCACGGCGCTCTATGTGGTCAAGAACGCGCTGGCGGAGCATCTCGCCATATTCGCCGGCGACGCGGCTTCCCGCTTCTCCTGGTCGGGAGACCAGGCGGGCCAGCACCGCATCCCGTTCTTCCATGAGATGCGGGTCGTCGGCGCCCGGCAGCTCACGCCGAAGATGCGCCGCGTGACTCTCGCGGGCGGCGACATCGCCGCCTTCGATGGTGAGGCGGGCCTGCATGTGCGCCTGCTCATTCCTCCCGCCGGGCGTCCTCCCGTCTGGCCGGTCGCCGCGCCGGACGGGCGTACGCTCTGGCCCAAGGGCGAGGACGCCCTGATCCGGCGCGTCTACACGATCCGGCGCCTCGATCCCGCAGCGGGCACGATCGATGTCGACATGGTGCTGCACGAAGATGGCGACGCCCCCGGTTCGCGCTGGGCGACCAGGGCTCAGCCGGGCGATCCGGTCGGGGTGATGGGACCGGGCGGCGGCCTGCCGCCGGACGCGGACTGGCATGTCCTTGCCGGCGACGAGACCGCGTTGCCGGTCATCGCCCGCATCGCCGAAGGGCTGCCGGTCGGCCGCCGGGTCATCGCCCTCGTCGAGGTGGCCGATGCGGCGGAGGAACAGCCGATCGCTTCGCACGTCGATCTTCAGCTTCGGTGGCTGCACCGCGACGGCGCTCCGGCGGGCACGACGGACTTGCTGGAGCGCGCGCTTCGGGCCATGGAATGGCCGGCCGGGGGGCGTGGCCATGTGATGGTCGGCTGCGAGCATCACGCCGCGCGGGCCGTCCGGAGCTGGCTGCGCGCGGAACGCGGCATGGCGAAGCAGGACGCGCAGGTGGCCGCCTACTGGCGGCTGGGGCGCAGCGGCGACACCGCCGCCGAGGAGCAGGACCGGGAATGATACGTTCGATGATGGCCTCGGGATGGTGCGCCGACAGGGAGCGCGCCGCATGCTGAAGGCCTTCTTCTCCTACTACCGGCCGCACAAGCGTCTGTTCCTGATCGACTTCGGCTGCGCCGTGCTTTCCGGGCTGCTGGAACTCGGCTTCCCCATGGCGATGAAGGCCTTCGTCGACCTGCTGCTGCCGCAGGCCGACATCCAGCTCATCCTGCTCGCGGCCGTCGGGTTGCTCGCCGTCTACGCGCTCAACAGCGGGCTGATGGCGGTCGTCACCTATTGGGGCCATGTGCTCGGCATCAACATCGAGACCGAGATGCGCGAGCGGGCCTTCGAGCACCTGCAGAAGCTCTCCTTCCGCTTCTACGACAACTACAAGACCGGCCACCTCGTCGCCCGCGTCACCAAGGACCTCGAGGAGATCGGCGAGATCGCCCATCACGGGCCGGAAGACCTGTTCATCGCGGTGATGACCTTCATGGGCGCCTTCCTGCTGATGCTGTGGGTGCACCCGCCGCTGGCGCTCCTCACCGCGCTCATCGTCCCCTTCACCGCGCTGATCGTCGCCCGCTATGGGGGACGCATGACGCGGAACTGGCAGGCGCAGTTCGGCCGTGTCGGCGCCTTCAACGTGCGGCTGGAGGAGAACATCGGCGGCATCCGCGTGGTGCAGGCCTTCGGCAACGAGGACTACGAGCGCCGTCTCTTCGCCGGCGACAACGCCCGCTACCGCGACACCAAGCTCGACGCCTACCGCATCATGGCGGCGAGCCAGGCACTGAACTACATGGCGATGCGCCTCGTGCAACTCGCGGTCATGCTCGCTGGCGCCTGGTTCGTCGTGCAGGGCACGCTGTCGATCGGCGGCTTCGTCGGCTTCCTGCTGCTGGTCTCGGTGTTCTACCGGCCGCTCGACAAGATCGCGGCGGTGATCGAGACTTACCCGAAGGGCATCGCCGGCTTCCGCCGCTATCAGGAGCTGCTCGGCACCGAGCCGGATATCGCGGACCGGCCGGGCGCGCAGGCGGTGGGCCATCTCAAGGGTGACATCGGCTTCGAGGACGTGCGCTTCGGCTATACGCCGGACCGGCCGATCCTGACAGGCATCGACCTCTCCATCCGCGCGGGCGAGACGGTCGCCTTCGTCGGTCCCTCCGGGGCCGGCAAGACGACGCTGCTGTCGCTGCTGCCGCGCTTCTACGAGATCGACGGCGGGCGCGTCACCGTCGACGGCATCGACATTCGCGACATGACGCTCGCCTCCCTGCGTCGGAACATCGGCATCGTCCAGCAGGACGTGTTCCTGTTCGGCGGCACCATCCGCGAGAACATCGCCTATGGCCGGCTCGATGCCTCCGAGGAGGACATCCTCGCCGCCGCCCGCCGCGCCCGGCTCGACACGCTGATCGCCGAGCTGCCGGAAGGGCTGGACACGCTGATCGGCGAGCGCGGGGTGAAGCTGTCCGGCGGCCAGAAGCAGCGTCTCGCTATCTCCCGCATCTTCCTCAAGGACCCGCCGATTCTGATCCTCGACGAGGCGACCTCGGCGCTGGACACCCACACCGAACGGGAGATCCAGCGCTCGCTCGACGAACTGGCGCGCGGGCGCACCACGCTGGTCATCGCCCACCGCCTCGCCACCGTGCTCGACGCCGACCGCATCGTCGTCGTCACGCCCGACGGTATCGCCGAGCAGGGCACGCATGAGGAACTGCTGGCCCGCGGCGGGCTCTACCGGCGCCTCTACCAGGCCCAGTTCGGCGAAGGGCCGGCGTTGGTCGGCGGCTGAGCCGGAGCCGCCGGGAAGGGCGGCTCCGCAGCGCGCTCACGCGGTGGCTGTCGCGCCGCTGTCGAAGACCTTGAAGGGCGCGATGGCCTTGCGATCGATGATCGCCCCGAGGCCCGGCGCGGAAGAGACGCCGGCCACGCCGCCGCGTATCTCGCGCTCGAGCGGGTTCTCCAGCACCTGCACATAGGAGTTCGAATCCGAGAAGTACGGATAGATCTCGAGATTCATCGCATTCGGGATCACGGCGCAGAGCGCGAGCGAGGCGGCCGAGCACAGCGAGCTGGCGCAATTGTGCGGCGACACGCGGGCGTTGTAAGTCTCCGCCATGCCGGCGATCTGCACCGCCTCCAGCAGGCCGCCGCAATTGGCGATGTCGGGCATGACGATAGAGACCGCGCCGGTGTCGAGCACGTTGCGGAAGCCCGCACGCCCGTAGACCCGCTCCCCAACCGCGATCGGGATGGCGGTTCGCGCCGCCGTTCGGGCGAGGCCCGCCAGATTGAAGGGGTCGACCGGCTCCTCGATCCAGCGGATATCGAGATCGCGACACACGTCGAGGAAGCGGACGAGCTGGTCGTCGCAGACCCCGCCCGACAGGTCCAGCATGATCTCGATCTCGGGGCCGACCTCGGCGCGCAGCGCCTTCACCCTTTCCACCGCTCGGTGGAACCGGCTGTCGTCGACCATCCGGGCCGACACGTGGCGGAAGGTTCCGTCCGGCAGCTCGTGCGCGAAGGGGTAGCACTTCAGCGCGCGGTAGCCGTCCCTGAGCGGTCGGGCGGCGGCGCGCGCCCACTTCGCCACGTCGTCATATTCGTGGTTCCAGCCATTGGCGTAGACCTTCACCTCGCTGCGCACCGGGCCGCCCAGCAGTTCGTGGACGGGCACGCCCAGGGCCTTGCCCTTGATGTCCCAGAGCGCGAGCTCGATCGCGCTGATCGCCGCGAAGGTGATCGCGCCGCCGCCCTTGGCCCAGAAGGAATGGTCGTAGAGATCCTGCCAGATGGCCCGGACATGCGAGGGATCGCGGCCGGCGAGATTCGGGGCCATGTCCTCCAGCATGCCGGCGACTGCCGCCGCACCATAGCCATAGGCGACGCCCGCCTCGCCGAAGCCGGTGATGCCTTCGTCGGTGCTGATTTCGACGAGAACGGGACGCAGGCCGCCGCCCTCCACGCGATAGATCGCGACATGGGTGATCTTCATGAAAGACGCCTTGCGGGTAAGAGGAACGGCGGCGGGTGAGTGCCGATGGGGGTTATTTGTGCGCCGTCACCACGATCTCGATCAGCGTGTCGCCTCCGAGATCGGCGACGCCTACGGTCGCCCGTGCCGGCAGGTTTTCAGGCGCCACCCACGCTTTCCAGACAGCGTCCATCTCCGGCTTGCGGTTGAGGTCGGTCAGGAAGATCGTCGCCGAAAGCAGCTTGGTCTTGTCCGTGCCGGCTTCCGCAAGATAGGTGTCGAGCTTCGCCAGGATCTCGCGGGTCTGCCCGGCCATGTCGAGACTCTCGTCGTCGCAGGTCGTGCCGCCGACGAACACCATGCCGTTATGCTCGACGACGCGGTGCATGATGGGAGTGCGAAGCTGTCTTGTCGCCATTGTCTTCTCCTTGTCAGATGGATCGGGAATTCAGTGGCCGCCGTCCGCCGTCCGCCCGGTGACCGCGATGAGGGCCTCCGGCGTCTGCGGCATTGCGGCCAGCTCGGAGAGCCGCAGCGGCTTCACCGGCGGGCGCAGTCGATAGACGCCGATCTCGGCCGGACTCACGCTGCGCTCGGCTGCCATGATCTCGGAGACCGTGAGCGCACACATGCGCCCTTGGCATGGTCCCATGCCGCAGCGCAGGAATGTTTTGAGCTGGTTGGGGCCGGGCACGCCGAGCGCGACGGCCTCGCGCACCTGGCCCGCCGTTACCTCCTCGCAGCGGCAGACGATGGTTTCGTCGTCCTGCGGCGCGCGGAACGGCTCGGCGGGCAGGTAGAGGTTGTCGAGGAAGGCTCGCCCGCGGGCGAGCCGCCGCCTCTGCGTCACCAGCGCGGCCAGGTCGCCGCCTGCCTCGGGCGCGAGGCCGAGGTCGCGCAACGCGGCCCGCGCGGCAATGCGGCCGGAGACCTCGGCATGTTCGGCTCCGCCGATACCGGCGCCGTCCCCAACGACGAACACGCCCGGCAGCGAGCTGCGTCCCTCGCCGTCGGTCGTCGGTTGGAAGGCCCGCTGCGTCTCGTTCCATTCGATGGCGCAGCCGGCGGCGCTGGCAAGGTTGATGTTCGGCACCACGCCTTGGTGCAGCAGCACGCAGTCGGCGGCGAGGGTGCGCTCCCGGCCGCCCCTGTAATAAGTGACCGCCTCGGCCCTTCCCCGCCCGGTGATGCGCAGCGCCGTGACGCCGGATACCACCTTCAGCGAGCGGCGAACCTTCCACAGCAGGCCGAGGCCCTTGGAGAGGTAGGGCGACCGCAGGAAGCCGGGCAGATGGCGGAGCGCCGGAAGGCGCCGTTCCCGGTCGCTCGTGTCGAGCAGTGCCACGATCCGCGTGCCGGCGTCGAGAAGCTGGGCGGCCAGCAGGTAGATCAGCGGTCCGCAGCCGGCGAGAACCACACGTCCTGTCGGGACGATGCCCGCCGATTTGAGCGCGATCTGCGCCGCGCCCGCGGTCATCACGCCCGGCAAGGTCCAGCCCGGCACGGGCATCGGGCGTTCCATGGCACCGGTCGCCAGCAGCACCGCGCGCGCGTCGATCCGGCGGGCGGCACCACCCAGCGAGACGCCGATCCGGGCGAGGCCGGTCGCCTCCTCATCCCTGTCCTGTGGCGCCGGGTCGAGGCTCCAGGCGGTCGCGGTGGGAGCGTAGTCGAGGGCGGCGGCGAGGAAGGAATCGGCAAGCGCCTTACCCTTCCAGTAGTCGCGTCCGAGGAACGGCAGCTCCTGCGGGTCGTTGCGCGTAATGGCGCGATAGATCTGTCCGCCGGGTGTGCCGTTCTCGTCGAGCAGCAGTACGTGGGCTCCGGCCTCGGCGGCCTCGGTCGCGGCGGCGAGGCCCCCCGGGCCGGCGCCGATCACAGCGAGGTCGTACGCCTCGTCGAGCTGTTCGACATGGGAGAGAAGCCGCGCGCTCATGCGGCGCTCTCCGCAGCGATGGCAGGGGCGCCGTCCTGGCTCTCGATAACCATGCCGTCGCGCACCTCGATCAGGCAGCTTTGGCGGTTGTGTACGCCGTCCACCGTGACCAGGCAGTCGAAGCAGACTCCCATCAGGCAGTAGGGCGCGCGAGGTTCGCCGCCGACCACGCTGGTGCGGAAGGCGCCGACACCGGCGGCCAGAAGCGCCGTCGCGAGGCTCTGCCCCGGCGCGGCGCGCAGGGCGCGACCGTCGAAGGAGAAGGTCACGGCATCGGAGGGGGAGGGCTCACGCAGCCTGCGGAACATGGAACCTCCGCGAATCGAAAGGGGAGAGCTCGGTTGACAGCGCACCGGCGGCGATCTGCGGCGCAACGACGAGCGCGTGGTTAGCCGCCAGTGTCACGCCGGAGTGGCAGAGTGTCAGGAAGGCGCCGGGATGGGTCGCCGACTGCTCGTAGATGGGCAGGCCGTCCATCGACTTGATGCGGAAGCCCGACCAGCTTCGCACCACATTCAGGTTGGTGAGGGCCGGAAAGACGCGCAGGGCGCGGTTGGCGAGAACGGCGCTGATGTCCTGATTGGTAGCGATGGAAGCCGTATCGGTCTCCTCGCTGTCGCCGATCATGACGCCGCCTTCGTCGGTCTGGCGGATCGTCGCGGAGGTGTAGGGAAAGAAGGGGGCGCAGCGCTCCGTGACGATGATCTGCCCCTTGCTCCGCTTGAGCGGCGCGCTGAGCCCGACCATGGGCGCCAGATACGCGTTGCCGACGCCGGCGGCGAGCACGATACGTCGGGCGAACACCTCGCCCCAGTTTCCATGCAGTCGGAAGCCCCCGGCCTGCGGCTCGATCCGCGTCACCGTGCTGTGGGAGCGGTAGGATGCGCCGGCGGCCTGCAGTGCCGCGTGCAGGGCACGGAAGAGGCGCAGCGCGTTCACGTCGCCATCGGCTTTCGAATAGACGGAGCCCACGACCTCGGCTCCGACCGATGGCACGCGATCGCGCGTCTCGCCGGGGCCGAGCACCTCATAAGGCGCGGCTCTGCCGGCTGTCTCGCGTGCGATGGTCTCCATCTCCGCACGCATCGCGTCGAGTTCGCCGCGTGACAGGGCAAAGCTGAACGCGCCGCGCTGACGCAGGCCGACATCGATCCCGGTCTGCATGCGCAGCGCCGCGGCGAACTCCGGCCATCTCCCGGCCGAGGCGCTGGACCAGAGAGCGTAGTGCGCCGCGCCACGTCCCTTCCCCTGTACCCAGACCAGCGCGAAATTGGCGCGCGACGCCCGCAGGTCGAGATCCTCGCCGTCGAGCACCAGCGGGCGCAGGCCGCAGCGCGTCAGCCCCCAGGCGATCGACGCGCCGACCAGCCCGCCGCCGATGACAGCGATATCCCATGCGTCGGTATTGGCCATGAATCGTTCCGTCATGCACTTGAGGCCGGTGCGGCCGGATAGGTCGCACCGGATCGCCAAGTTCAGCCGCGGGGGCTGACGTCGACCTTGAACCACTTCTCGGAGAGGCGCTTGACCGTGCCGTCGGCGATCGCCGCCTTGATGGCGTCATCGAATTTCGTCTTCAGCGCGGAGTCGTCCTTGCGCAGGCCGACCGCGATAACGCCGAACACGCCACCCGAGAAGATCGGGCCGGCGAGCTGCGCGCCCTTCATGTCCGGCTTGTCGAGCGCGGCGGCGAGCACGGTGGCGTTGGCGACAACCGCGTCGAGACGACCGCTCATCAGGTCGAAATTGTGCTCCTCGGTCGTCTTGTACTCGCGGATATCGGCGATGTCCTTGAAGTAGGTCTCCATGAAGGTCGAGGCGGTGGTCGCACCCTGCACGCCGACGACCTTGCCCTTGAGCAACACCTTCATTTCGTCGATGCGAGTCTTGGCGCCGGCTTCCTGGGTGTCGAGCGAATAGGTCTCGCCGGTGCCGGGAAGTTTGCCGAGCGGGGAGTCCGAGAGCACGGCGAAACCGTTGATCCCGGCGGCGTAGGGCGTGGAGAAGGAGATGACCTTTTCGCGCTGCGGCGTCACGCTCATCGCCGCCATGATGGCGTCGTACTTGCGGCCCTCGAGGGCGGGAATGATGCCGTCCCAGTTCTGGGCGACGATCTCGCACTTGACCTTCATGCGCGCGCACAGCTCATCGGCGAGTTCGATCTCGAAGCCCTGCAGCTTCCCGTTCGGGCCGGAGAAGTTCCACGGTGCATAGGCGCCCTCGGTGGCGATGCGGACCACTGGCCCCTCGGCGGAAGCGGCGGTGGTGGCCGCAAGCAGCGCGGCGGCGGTGAGAAAGGCCTTGAATTTCATATGTCTACCCTCTGGTTGGTTTTGTCGGCAGCTAACGCGGTGCGGACGTTTTCCAGCCCTCGCGCGACAGGAACTGTCGAAGGCGGTCCGAACGCGGATTGGCGAACAGCTCTGCGGGCGGGCCTTCCTCCTCGACCACGCCGCGGTGGAGAAAGACGACGCGGTCGGAGACCTCGCGGGCGAAGCCCATCTCGTGCGTGACGATCAGCATCGTCCGGCCTTCCGCGGCGAGATCGCGGATGACCTTCAGCACCTCGCCCACCAGCTCGGGGTCGAGCGCGGATGTGGGCTCGTCGAAGAGCATCAGGCTCGGCTTCATGGCGAGCGCGCGGGCGATGGCCGCCCGCTGCTGCTGCCCGCCGGAGAGATGCGCGGGATAGTGATGGCGCTTGTCGGCGATGCCGACCCGGGCGAGCAGCGCCTCGGCCTCGGCGAGGCATTCCCGGCGGTCGCGCTTCTGCACGTGCACCGGCGCCTCGATGAGGTTTTCAAGGATCGTCAGGTGGGACCACAGGTTGAAGGACTGGAACACCATGGTCGCCTTGGCGCGCAGTCGGCCCACCTGCGCCATGTCGGCGGGGCGCGGTGGCTGTCCCGGCCGACGCGTGATCGCGATGGCCTCTCCCTGGATCGCGACGGTGCCGGCATCCGGGATTTCGAGCATGTTGATGCAGCGCAACAGGGTGGACTTCCCCGATCCCGACGCGCCGAGGATGGAGACGACCTCGCCGTCCTGTGCGGCGAGCGAGACGCCGTGCAGCACCTCGTGATGCCCGTAGCTCTTGCGGATGCCGGCGAGTTCGACGGCGGGCGTGTTCGGCCGTCCGGCCAGGGTCGGGTCAGCCATGCCGGGGTGCCTCGGTTTCGGGGCTCCGCGCCGGAGCGGGAGCCGCCCGCTTCTCCGGTGAGAGCGCGTTCTGCAGCGCGGCACAGAGCCGGGCGATGAGGAAGTTGATGGTGAGGTAGATGGCGCCGGCGCCGATGAAGACCTCGACCGGCCGGTAGCTCTGCGAGATCAGCTTGGCTGCCAGCCCCGTCACCTCCAGAAGGGTGATGGTCGAGGCCAAAGCCGTCGACTTCACCATGAGGATGATCTCGTTGCTGTAGGCCGGCAGCATTTGCCGGAATGCCTGCGGCAGGATGATGCGCCGGAAGGCGAGGGTGCGGGACATGCCGAGGGCGCGCGCGGCCTCGATCTGCCCGACCGCCACGGAGTTCAACCCGCCCCGGATCAGCTCGGCGCTGTAGGCGGCGGTGTTGAGTGCGAGGGCGATTACCGCGCACCAGTAGGCTTCCCGCAGGAAGGGCCAGAGCATGCTCTGGCGCAGCACCGGGAACTGGCTGAGGCCGTAATAGACGATGTAGATCTGCACCAGCACCGGCGTGCCGCGGAAGGCGAAGATGTAGAACCGCGCGGGATAGTCGAGCAGCGGGTTGCCGCTCACCCGCATCAGCGCCAGCGCGAACGCCAGCATCGCACCGGAGGAGACCGAGAGCACCGTGAGCTGCAGCGTGAGCGGCACGCCGCCGATCAGCGTGGAGAGCGTCTCGAGGAAGAAGGGAAGGTCGAGCATCACGCCGGCCTCCGGACGCCGCGCATGGCGCGCTTCTCCAGGGCCTGGAAGCCGATGCCCGAGACGAAGGTGATCAGGAGATAGAGCGCGGCGGCGGTGAGGAAGAAGCTGAAGGGCTGCCGCGTCGAGCCCGCGCCGATCTGCGCCTGCCGCATCAGCTCGATCAGTCCGACGACGGAGATCAGCGCCGATTCCTTGAGGACGAGCTGCCAGACATTGGCCACGCCCGGAATGGCGAAGCGGATGGCCTGCGGCAGGACGACCCGGCGAAAGAGCAGGAGGGAGGACATACCGTAGGCGCGGGCGGCTTCGATCTCACCCCTAGGGAGCGCTTCGACCGCGCCGATGAAGACCTGCGTCTGGTAGGCGCCCGAGACGACGCCGATCGCCAGTGCGCCGGTCAGGAAGGCGGGTGCGCCGACGAAGCCCTGCGCGCCGAACATCGATGCTACCGAGGTGATGAGCGAGCTGGAGCCGAAATAGAAGAGATAGATGACCAGGAGATCCGGCACGCCGCGGAACACGGTCGTGTAGACCTCGGCGGTCCAGCGCAGGGAGCCGAAGCGGGAGAGCTTCGCCGCCGCGCCGCAGCACCCGAACAGGACGCCGGCGACGAAGCCGACGATGCTGACGCCGATCGTCATGCCGGCGGCCGCGAGCATGTCGCGACCCCACCCATCCGGGCCGAAGCCCATGAGCTGGAAGTACTGCAAGCACGTAGCCCCTCGGCTCCACGCGCATGTTGCCCATGCGTCGAGGATGGCGACGGCGATAGCCGGCGCATCTGGTTCTGGTTTGCGGGAAGCGACCGTGAGTGGATGAATTCCCGTGGTGCGACGGAAGCTTGCATTGCGGCCGTATTCCGTCAAATTCGTAATCAGGCCTCATGAATAAACAGATGTTATGAAATCACGGATCAATCTTCGGCAGGTGGAAGCCTTTCGCGCGGTGATGCTAACCGGCCGGATGACGGCGGCGGCCGAGCTCATGTCCGTCACGCAGCCCGCGGTGAGCCGGCTGATCCGCGATTTCGAGGATGCCACGCGGCTTCGCCTGTTCGAGCGCCGGGGAAACCAGATCAGCCCGACCCCGGAAGCAGTCACGCTCATGCGTGAGGTCGAGCGTTCCTTCGTCGGCCTCGACCGGATCGCCTTTCTGGCACGGGAGATCGGCCGGCAGGCGGCCGGCACGCTGCGCATCGCTGCCATGCCGGCGCTGGGAAACGGGATATTGCCGCGCTTTCTCGCCCGTTTTCTGCGCGACAAGCCGAACCTGAACGCCTCGCTCAGCGGGCTGCCGTCAACCGCCGTGATCGAGGCGGTGGCGGCCGGCCAGGCCGATATCGGCTATGCGGATGGGCCGCTGGACCGGCCGGGCTTCATCATCGAGACCCATCCGATCGCCGCCGTCGTGGCCATCCCGGCCGATCATCCGCTGGCGGCAAAGGAGCTCATCGAGCCGCAGGATCTGCGCAACCAGCGCATGATCAGCCTGGAGCCGGGCACGGTCTTCGCGATGCGCGTCGAGGTGGCGCTGGCCGGCGTGCCGCGTCTCTCGACGCTGGAGACCCGCCTCTCGCACACCGCGCTCAGCCTCGTCGACGAGGGGGCGGGCATCGCCATCATCGATCCTACCTCGGCCAGCGAGTTCCGTGGACGCAACGTCGCCGTGCGGGCCTTCAGCGTGTTCATCGATGCCGGCTTCCTGGCCATCCGCCCCGAGCACCGCGTCACCTCGGCGCTCGTCGAGCAGTTCGCGAAGGAGTTCTGGATCTATCACGACGAACTGGTCGGACGGCGGTGAACGGCAGGAACTGAAGGCGGTCGACGCGGCTCTCAAGCCTCTCGCCGCCGCGCTCGCCGATGAACAGAAGCGCCGGATCCCGGCCTTTCTCGGCCTGCGCGAAGATGCCAGCGGCCTGCCGCAGCCGACCGCCGACTGTGGATTTTCAAGGAGGAGCAACAGCTTCCGCCTCCGGAGTGAAGGAAAGCAAGAGCCGCATGAACGGCGACCTGAACCGCCGCTATGGGCGGTGCCGGTGCCGCGCGTACCAGATCCAGCCGGTGACGAACGCGGCGAACAGGCCGAGCCACAGGAGCGGGAAGGCGATGAATATCGCCGCATAGGCACAGGCGCCCTCGAAACAGGTGCCGAGCAGGCCCGCATCGGCCAGAAGGGCCGCGAGGGCGGCGGCAGCGCCGCCGGTCAGCGTGACGCCGCCCGCGAGCACCAGCAGTCGAACGAACCAGATCAAGGCGCCATGATCCCCTTCAAGTCGCGCTCGCCAGCGTAACCCGTCCTCGCGGCGCAAGTCCCGTGAGCCGATTGAACTTTTTCCGCTGACGCCGTTCCATCGGGGCGCGCGCGATCCGCTCGCTTCTCCCGATCAGCTGTGTGCATATAGGCAGCGAACATCCGGGGCGTGAATGGTGAGTTCGGACGACACGATGTTTCTCGGCAGCGGTGAGGGCATGGTGGCTGCCGTCCGCGCGTTTGATTGGTCATCCAACCCGCTGGGGCCCATCCACACCTGGCCCGCGGCTCTCAAGACGGCGGTCGGTCTGGCCCTGAGTTCCGGCTTTCCCAAGGCCGTCATATGCGGTCCGGAGCTTATCACCATCTATAACGACGCCTTTGCGCCGATCCTCGGCGACAAGCCGGATTGCCTCGGCCGTTCGTTCCGCGACATCTGGAGCGAGGTCTGGCACCTCATCGGCCCGCTGCAGGAGAGGGCCTATGACGGTCATTCGACCTTCATCGAGGACTACCCGCTGGTCATCAACCGGCGTGGCTATCCCGAACAGGCGTATTTCACCTTCGCCTACACCCCCATCCGGGACGAGGTGGGCCATATCGTCGGCATGATGGATACCGTCATCGAGACGACGGCCAGGGTCGAGACGGAACGAAACATCAAGCTGATCAATGCGGAGCTGGGGCACCGGATCAAGAACACGCTGGCCATCGTGCTCGGCATCGCGCGCCAGACATTCCAGGTATCGGCGTCGGCCTCCGATGCGGAGGAAGCCCTCAACCAGCGCCTGATGGCGCTGAGTGCCGCGCATTCCACCCTCAATCGGCTGAGCTGGACCAGCGCGCCGATCGTGCGGGTGATCGAAGGCGCGCTCGCTCCTTACAGCGCGCAGGCCGAGCGGATCCGGCTGGAGGGGCCGCCGGTCGATCTTTCCGCCAAGCAGTCGCTCTCGCTGTCCCTCGCCATCAATGAACTCGCCGCCAACGCGCTGAAATATGGGGCGTTGTCCAACGACGAGGGCCACATCCTCCTTCGCTGGAACGCCGGCCGGCCGGGAACCGATGACGAGTTCCGGCTCGTGTGGGAGGAAGTGGCCGGTCCTATCGTGCAATCCTCCGGCCGCGTCGGTTTCGGGACGAAGCTGGTGCGGGCCGTGGGGATGGAGTTCGGCGGCGACAGCCGGATGGAGATGCGGCCGGAAGGCGTCCGGTTCGAGCTGGCGACGACGATGCGGCGCATCCACGTCGACGATCAGGGCGAGGGCTGATCCGCTCGCGCGGGACGGCAGCCATTGCGGCGCAGGGGCCGGGACAGCACCCGCATGCGAGCCGTCGGCGATCGCGAAGGCCGGTCGGGCCTGCCCAGCTTGCAGCCGAGGGCGCTGGGCAGGCCCTCTCAGCCCAGCAGCTCCTCCATCGCGTCGGCCAGCATGTCGGCATGGGCGACGGTGATGCAGAGCGGCGGACGGATCTTCAGCACGTTGCCATACTGGCCGGCGGCGCCGATCAGGATGCCACGGTAGCGAAGCCCGTTGATCAACCCCTTGGCGATCGCCGGCGCGGGTCCGTCTTCTGTGCCGAACTCGACGCCGAGATAGAGCCCGGCGCCGCGCACGGCGGTGATCGGCGCCTTCGCCTGCAACCGCTTCAGCCGGGCCATGAGATGGCGGCCGACATGGGCGGCATTGGCGATCAGCCCGTCCTCCTCGATCGCCTCCAGCACCGCGAGTGCGGCGGCGGTGGCGAGCGGGCTTGCGGCGAAGGTGTTGAAGTAGCCGAAATCGCCGCAGAACGCGGAGAGGATTTCCGGCCGCGTCACCACGCCGGCGATGGGGTAGCCGTTGCCCATCGGCTTGCCCATGGTCACGATGTCGGGCTCGATACCGTGGCGGGCGAAGCCCCACATGCCCGTGCCGGTGCGCCCGAAGCCGGGCTGCACCTCGTCGGCGATGAACAGTCCTCCGGCGGCATGCGTGACCTCGATCGCGGCTTTCAGGAAGCCGGGCGGATCGGCGTAGACGCCGTCCGAGGAAAAGATGGTGTCGACCAGCAGTCCCGCGAACTTTATGCCGTCGGCCTCCATGCCGGTGATGGCGGCGGCGACCGCGTCGGCGAAACCTTGAGCCACGTTATTGCCGAAGACCGCCGGGTCGGGCGGCGGCACGGTGCGCACATGGCTCGGCGGCTCGCCGTGCTTGTAGGAGGAGGGCGAGACCTCGGTCACCGTGGCGGTGTTGCCGTGATAGGCGGTCTTCGTCACCACGAAGCCCGTGCCGCCGCTCATACGCTTGGCGAGGCGCAGGGCGAGGTCGTTGCTTTCGCTGCCCGTGCAGGTGAGCACGAGATTGCTCAGGGAAGCGGGGAAGGTGGCGAGCAGCTTCTCGGCATAATCGTGCGCGACGTCGAACAGGTAGCGGGAGTGGATGTTGAACTCGCCCACCTGCCGGCGCACCGCCTCGACCACCTTGGGATGGCAATGCCCGACGGTTGGCACGTTGTTGTAGAAGTCGAGATAGGCGCGCCCGTCGGAGGCGTGGAGATAGGCGCCTTCGGCCCGTACGATCTTCAGCGGCTCGTCGTAGAACAGCACCGAGCCGGCGCCGAAGCTCTTCTTCCGGCGCTCCACCAGCGCGGCGACGTCGGGAGCGAGGGAAGCGCCGCCGCCGGAAAAGGCATTGAGCGAAAGGATCTGCAGTTCCGGGCTCTTCATGAGGCCGTACTCCCGGGTACGATGTCCGCGCCATCCGCGTCATAGGTGGCAAGGAAGATGCGGGCGAGATCGACCGTGCCCGACGTATAGGCCTCGCCCAGCGCCAGCGCTGTCGGCGTTTCCGAGTGCGAGGCGATCCAGGCGGTGAGCAGCATCCGCCGCAGCATGATGAAGACCGGCAATATGGCGCAGTCCTCGTCGGAAAGGGGGGCGACCGTGCGGTAGCCTTCGATCCACGCGGCCTGCAACTCGGGAATGTAGGGCTCGTGCTCGCTGAAGCTCACCGAGGCGGCGAAGTCGTAGAGGAACCACGAGAAGCCGCAATCGTCGAAGTCGATCACCGACAGCCGGTCGCCGTCGACCAGCAGATTGGCGACACGCATGTCGGCATGCACGAGGCCGAAGCGGCTTTCATCCGTGCCGTAGTCCTCGATCAGACGGCGCAGCACGTCCGCCGTGCGCTCCAGCACCGCGCGGCCCTCGGCGTCGAGGCCGAGGCCGGCACGCCAGTCGCCCCAGAGCTGCACCTCGCCCAGCATCGCCTCATAGTCCCAGCGCTTGCGCACGAAGCCGTCGGGGCGCTGCCAGCGTTTCGCATGGGCGTGCAGGCGGGCGTTGATGGCGCCGAGCTCGCGATACCAGCGAGGAAGGTCCTCGCCTTCCGCCGGCTCGCGTCCCGGCAGCAGGTTGAAGGCGACGACATGGCGGGTGCGCCCGTCATCGTCGATGTCGGCGATCAACGCGCCATCCGTCTGGGGAACCGGCGTCAGCGTCGGAACCACGCCGTCACGCCCCAGAGCGGTGAGCCAGGCAAGTTCGGATTCGATCTCCGCGCGGCTGTGATAGCCCGGCCGGTGTACGCGGAAGACGAGGTCGCGCCCTGCCGCCGGATCGTGCGCGCGAAAGGTCGCGTTCTCGGAAATGGTCAGCAGCTTGAGCTGCGTGCCGCCCGACAGTCCCCAGCGCGGCAGGGCGGCGCGCAGGCCGCCCTCCAGCCGCATCAGGAATGCCTCGTCATACATCGGTTCGGTCATCGTCGGGGCTTCATCAGGTCCTGGGGATCGGGCATCCATGATCGGCAGAGCGTCGAGGCTCATGGCACTGCGCCGGACACCGCCGTTACCGGGCCATCGGATGTGGCTGCTCCGGCATGGCGGGCGAGGAAACCGAGCAGCGCCGCATCATAGGCGGCCGGCTCCTCGCTCAAGTCCAGCACTCGCCGCACCGTCTCGACACATCGGCCGATCTCCCAAAACGAGACATCGTCCGGCCTGTCGGAGGCGCCGCAGCCGAGCTGGTCGAAGGCGACGACGCGGTAGCCGTGCTCACTCAGGAAGAAATGCGCGTCACGAAGATAGTCGCAGGGCAGGCCGGGACCGCCGTTTAGCAGGAATACGACCTCGTTGCTCGTTCCGTAGCTGTAGGCGACCACCTTGTGGCCGTCGACATCGACGTCGATCCGCGCATCGGCGGGAAGGGTCTGCCACATCGCTAGGCCCGCCCCGCGCTGGATGAAACCGCCACCGTTATCTCCACGCCCGCCCGGGCCAGCGCCCGCGCGACGGCTCCGTCCGGCGCGCGGTCGGTGACGAGGCGCTGTATGTCCGGGATGCGCGCCCAGATGGCGAGCGAGGGGATGCCGAACTTGCTGTGGTCGGAGACGACGATGGTCTCTGCCGCCCGGTTCATCATCGCCTTGTAGACCGAGGCGGCGGGAGCCTCGGCGTCGGCGAGGCCGTCGGTGGTGATGCCGGAAATGCCGAGCAGCGCGCGGTTGATATTGTAGTTCTGGAGGAACTCGGTGGTCTCCACGCCGACCATCATGCCCTCGCGCGCGTTGTAGCGGCCGGGGCACATGATGATCTCGATGGTGGGATTGGCGGCGAGCACCGTCGCCACCGAGAAGGAATGGGTGATCACGGTGAGATCGCGGCACTCGGCGGACATGCGGCGCGCCACATGGGTGGTGGTGGCGCCCGCGCCGATGGCGATCACTTCCCTCGGCTTGATGAACTTTACCGCCGCGGCGGCGATGGCCTCACGCTCGGTGACCATCATCCGGTGCCGTTCGGTGACGGCCGGCTCCGAAGCGAAGGGGCGCACCGCGCCGCCATAGGTGCGGTTGAGCAGGCCGCGCTCCTGCAGCTCGAACAGGTCGCGGCGGATGGTTTCGGTGGAGACGTCGAGCTCCGCCGCGAGGTCGCCCACCCGCAGCGTCGCCGAGGCGCGCATCTCGGCGAGGATGCGATCCTGTCGCGCCGCCTTGTCGAGGCGAGGGCGCCGCCGCTCGGCGCTTCGTATGATGTCGTCGCTGCTCATGCACATTCACTCATGCGGCTTCACTCACGCTGCCGCCCGCCGGCGTACCAGAAGGCCGATCAGTCCGCCGGCCAGCAGCAGGGCGGCCGCCCCGAACGTCGCCATGGTGCCGAGCGCCGGGACCATGGGCGTATAGCCGGCCACCATCTTGGCATAGAGCCATTCCGGAATCGTCGAGTCCGCACCCGTCGTATAGAGCGACAGCGGAAAGTTGCTCCAGGAGAGCAGGAAGGCGAACAGCATTCCCGACCATATGCCCGGCCAGAGCAGGGGCAGCGTCACCTCGCGCAGCACCTGCAGCCGTGAGCAGCCGAGATCGAAGGCCGCCTCTTCCAGTGCGGGGTCGAAGCCGTAGACCTGAATGGCGATGACCAGCGTCACCACCGGCACGATCCACACCGTGTGGGCGAACACCGCCGTCGCCCAGCTCGTCTGGATTCCCACCGCGTTGAAGCCGAGCAGCATGGCGAGCCCGAGCACCGGCTGGGGGAAGAAGATCGGCAGGAGGATCAGCTTCTGGTAGAGCCGGCGACCCTTCCAGTCGTAGCGGGCGAAGGCGAGGGCGCCGAAGGTGGCGATGACCACCGAGACGACCGTCACCAGCAGGGCGACGAGGATAGACGTCTTCACGATCATGCCGATCTCGATGGAATCGACCGTCTTGCCCCACCAGTCGGTGGAATACTGCTTCACCGGGAAGCCGAAATACCGGCTCTTGTTGAAGCTCGCCAGCGCGCCGCAGGCGATGGGGAGGTAGATCACCACGAGGACGAAGAGCGTCCAGCCCCAGATGGTGGCGTCGCGGCGCTTGTGGGCGATGGCCATCAGCGCCTCCCCAGCATGCGGTCGAGGTCGAGCTTCGACAGGGCGAAGAGCGTCAGTCCGCTGATGAAGACGGTGACGATCACGGCCAGCGCCGAGCCGAGCGGCCAGTTCTGCGAATAGGTGAAGGCTATCTCGATGTCGTGCGAGATGACGATGATCGACTGCCCGCCGAGGATCTTGGCCTCCGCCGTGGCGCCGATGGCCAGCACGAAGGTGAGCAGCATGCCGATGAGGATGCCGGGTATGGCGAGCGGCAATTCGATCTCGCGCCAGATGAACAGCCGCCCGGCGCCGAGGTCGCGGGCGGCGTCGATGAGGTCGCGCGGCACGAGGGCGAGGCCCAGCGTCATTGGGAACAGCATGAAGGGCAGGTAGGTGTAGACCATGCCGAACAGGGTGATGCCCGGCGTGTACAGCACCTCCGGCCCGCCGGAGAAGCCCAGCCATTTCAGCGTGCCGTCGAGCACGCCGTTCTTGATGTAGAACAGCACCCAGCCATAGAGCCGGACGTTTTCCGACACGAAGAGCGGGAAGACGAACAGCACGCTGATCAGCGGCGCGGCGCGGCCGAACACGACGTTGAGACCATAGGCGATGGGATAGGCCACCACCGCGAGGATGGCGACGGTTGCCAGCGCGAAGCCGCAGGACCACAGGAAGGACAGCCACACCGTGTTCGAGGGATCGAACAGGGTGGCGAAGTTCTCCAGCGTGAAGGAGCGGAACACGTCGAACGAACGCGGTGTCGCGAAGGCGTAGCCGAGAATGGCGACGAGCGGCGCCAGGAACCCGATGCCGAGCAGGATGGCGACGGGCAGGGCGCAGCGGGCGCCAGCGGAGAGAACTCGCGCACGGCGCAGCTCGACGGCGGTCTCGGGGGCGTGGGCGAGGGCGATGTCGGCCATCGCTCAGCCCTCCAGCGTGAAGGCGTCGGCGGCGTCCCAGCCAAGCGTGACGTGCGGATCCGCGCTGGGCGCAAGCGCGCGGGCTCGGGAGAGTTCGACCAGCATCACCTTCTCGCCTGCCCCCTTGGTCTCCACCCGCACCTGGTACTGGATGCGCGAGCCGAGGGAGTATTCGTTGTAGACGGTGCCCTCGAGCCGGTTGTCGGCGGTGTCGCCGGGGCCGAGGAAGCGCATGAACTCGGGACGGACGACGATGAAGGCCTCGTCGGTCGCGACGCCGTTCCGGGGCGGGGCGACCTGGAAGGTTCCGGGCACGTCGCGGCCCGACCAGACGCCATCCGTGCCGCGCCCGACCTTGATCGTGTTCACCTCGCCGACGAACTCGCAGACGAAGCGGTCGACGGGCGCGCCGTAGATTTCCTCCGGCGTGCCGACCTGCACCAGCCGGCCGGCGCGCATCACGCCGATGCGGTCGCTCATCACCATCGCCTCCTCCAGCGAATGGGTGATGTAGATGAAGGTCTTGCCCGTCTCGCGGTGGAGGTCCTTCAGCTCCTTCTCCAGCGCCTTCTTGAGCTTGTAGTCGAGGGCGGAGAGCGGCTCGTCGAAGAACAGGACTTCCGGATCGTAGGCGAAGGCGCGGGCCAGCGCCACGCGCTGGCGCTCGCCGCCCGAGCACTTCATGACGTTCTTGTCGAAATAGCTCTCGGGCAGGCGCACGACGCGCATCAGCTCCAGCGCGCGCGCCTTGCGCGCCGCCGCGTCGACGCCCTTCACCTTGAGCGGGAAGGCGATGTTCTCGCCGACGCTCTTGTGCGGGAACAGCGCCAGCGACTGGAAGACGAGACAGGTCGGGCGCCGGTTGGGCGGCACGTCGTTGATCAGCTCGCCATGCAGCGTGATGTTGCCCTCGCTCGGTGTGTCCATGCCGGCGAGCATGCGCAGCAGCGTCGTCTTGCCCGAGCCGGAGGGGCCGACGATGGTGAGGAACTCGCCCGCGCGCACATCGAGATCGATGCCTTCGACAGCGGTGAAACCACCGAAGGTCTTGCGCACGCCGACCAGCTGGAGGATCGGCTTGGGGGGCGCTTCCACGAGGGCGGTTTCGGTCGGCGAGGTCTGGAGCATGTCGTCTTCCGTGATGGCCCGGCGGCGGGCGGTCGTCGCCGGTGTGAGGGGGCGAACGTTTCGATCCAAGGCAGCGGCTGGCCGTTGTCAGACCGTCATCCCCGGGCTTGACCCGAAGTCGGCATTCGCCGACTTCGGCTTCCCACGAACGGAATTCGGGAAAATCCGAATTCCGGGGATCCACGCCTTCGACCGGGCTCTGCGCCATCGAGGTCGTGGATGGCCGGGCCAGGCCCGGCCATGACGAACCTCACTTCGCCGTAGCCCGCGTCTTACCCCCGAAGCCGCTTGGCCGCGTTCATCAGATCGAGCGCCTTGTCATAATCGGGCACGATGTCGTACTCGACCGAGCGGGCCATCTCCTCTTCCAGGCTGTCCCACTGGATCGCGTCGAGCTCTTCCTTGGTGAAGAGGTCGAAGCAGGCCTTGTTGCCCATCTGCGAGACCGGGTTGAACGTTCCCTCGGCGAAGGCGACGGTATGCGCGACCTCGGGATCCTGCACGTATTTCAGGAACTCCAGCGCCAGCGGCGAGAGGTTCGGATTGTTCACCGTCGAGGTGATCTCGATCCACGAGATGCCGCCCTTGCCGCCGGTGAGCGGACCCTTGAGCGGGGTGATCGCGCGCAGGTTCGGATGGCCGTCGGCGCGGGCCGGCGAGACCGAATAGGTGCCGCCGGTCAGATGCAGGTCGATCTCCCCGGAGATCAGCGCTTGGTTCATCGAGGCGATGTCGCCGATCAGCTTGGCGCCCTTGAAGACGCGCTTGGCGGTCTCGTCGAACTTCGTCATCTCCTCCGGCGTGTGTTCCTTGAATGGATCGATACCGGCGACGATAAAGAGGTTGAAGACGTTCCAGTCGTCGGATTCGAGGATGCCGTACTTGCCGGCGAGGGCGGGGTCGTTGAAGAGGTCCCAGCCCACCTCCTCGGCGGTCTTGCGGCTGACCTTGTCGGTGTTGACGACGAAGCTGTAGGGCCCGAAGCGCTGGGCCATGCCGATCAGATCCTTGCCGTCGTCGCTCATCGCCCATTTATAGGGCGGCTTGAAGCTCGGCAGCATCTTGTCGAAGAACGGCTCGAACTCCGCCTTGGGCAGCGGCTTGATCAGCTTCTCGGGCAGCATCACCTTGCGTGCCCAGGGGTTGTTCACGTTGATCAGATCCCAGGTGTTGATCTCGCCGGCGCGCAGCCGGTTGATCATGGTGGGATCGTTGGTGAGGCTCTCGGCCTTTACCGTGGCGCCGGTCTTGGAACGGAACGGGTCGAGCACCTGCGCGGAGTTGTAGCCCTCCCAGCACAGGATGTTCAGTTCCTTCTCGCGCGCGGCGAACGCCTTGTTGGCGTTCATCAGCGGGCCGGCGGCGGCGAGAGCCCCCAGCCCCGTGCCCATGCCCTTCAGCAGCGACCTTCTGGAAATACCGGCCATCTCGAAGTCCCTCTGGAGTGTTGGCGCGGATGGTTTGCCGCCGCGCGTTCGATGCCGCACCGGAGCGAGCCGATGTGGTTTTTATGTTGGACTGTGTGTGATCCTAAACATCCTGTTTTGGGCTTTACAACACCAATTTTGCAGCGCAACGTGATGAAAAGGCAGGCAGCCTAAATCGACGGCATTCGTGCCGGCGAGGTGTCGTGCTGACCTGCCAAACCTTTGATCATCCAGAAAATTTGGGGAATGGCCTGAACATGTTCACGTCGCTCGCGGGAAAAACCGTCATCGTCACCGGCGCCAGCAAGGGCATCGGGCGCGGCATCGCGTTACGTTTCGGGGAGGCGGGGCTCAATGTGCTGGTGGTCAGCCGCTCGCTCGCCGAGGCCGAGAAGGTGGCGGCCGAGATCGGGCCGAACGCCTCTGGTTTCTCTGCCGACGTGACAAGCGAGGAAGAGACGCAAGCGATGGCGAAGGTCGCGGTCGAGCGCTACGGCTCCATCGACGTGCTCTGCGCCAATGCCGGCATCTTCCCCGCCGCCAAGCTCGGGACGATGACCGCGGCGGATTTCGATCTCGTCATGAACACCAACCTGAAGGGCACCTTTCTCTCCGTCTCCGCCGTGCTGTCGGCGATGAAGGCGCAGAGAAAGGGGCGGATCGTGCTCACCTCCTCCATCACCGGACCAATCACCGGCTTCCCCGGCTGGACGCATTACGGCGCGTCGAAGGCCGGTCAGCTCGGCTTCATGCGCACGGCGGCGATCGAGCTGGCGCCGTGGAACATCACCGTCAACGCGGTGATGCCCGGCAACATCCTGACCGAAGGCATGGAGGGCATGGGTGAGGCCTACATCGCCTCCACCGCCGCCAGCGTGCCGATGAAGAAGCTCGGCAGCGTGTTCGACATCGCCAATGCGGCGCTGTTCTTCGCCAGCGAGGAGGCGGCCTACATCACCGGGCAGGGCATGGTGATCGACGGCGGCCAGGTGTTGCCGGAATCGCCCATGGCGCTCGACGAGATGGGCGCGCCCTGACGCGGAGTCCGCAGAAAGGAGATGGCGGCCGGATGCCGCCGTCTCTCTGCTCGCCGTTGTTCGCGCCGGTAGCCATCAAGCCTCGGAGGAGGATGCGTGCTCCTCGCATGGGCTTTGGCTGTCGAAGAGTACCGAGCATTTTTACCCTTCGGTCCCACAGCTCAAGGGCGCAGTTGCGGCGCATACGACGTGGGCTCCTCGAAATAGATACGGGATGATTGCCCGACGCCATTCCTGAGCCACCAAGCCGGAACTGACGCTTCAGATAATGGCTGAGCCGCCGGTGACGTCAGCATGCGGCAAGCTTGGGTAGAATGCGCCCCTGTGCCGGTTCCTTCGCTGAGCCGCGGATGCATTGCACCGTGCCGTTTCACTGACACAAGCAAGCGTCTTTAGCTGGCTCTGTTCTCAGTCGATGTCGGACAGAATCTTGTAGTGAAGATCGAGATAGTAGAACAGCTCGGCATTGGCGATGCGCCGGTCGGACCGGAAGCGCTTGTCGATGGCGGAATAGAGCTGGCTATCATTATCGCAGATGACCTCGACGAAGAGATCGAAGCGTCCCCCGCAGATGAAGACGTAGGAGACGCTCGGATCGTCGGCGAGATGGCTTGCCACGTCCTCGCAGCGGGCGCCCGGCGCGATCTTGAGGCCGAGCCAGGCGACGCTCCGGCCGACGGCCAGCGGGTTCATGATGGCGAGGATGCTCAGCTGGCGCGCCTCCAGCATGGCGGAGACGCGGGCGCGCACCTGCGTCTCGGAAATGCCGAGCCGGTCCGCGGCCACCCGGAAAGGCATTCGCCCGTCCGTGCTGAGCACCATGGCGAGCCGGCGGTCGAGCTCCGAAAGCGGCGATGAGCGCACGCCCGAGGCCGGGCCTTCGGCAAGGAAGCGCGCCTTCTGGTAGAACAGCGAGAAGCAGGGGAAGATCTCCATCGAGCGAACGCCGGCGATGGGGCCGATCTGCCGCTCGATGACATGGCGCAGCCGCTCGGGGCTGGTTGCCAGTATCTCCACCATGATCGAATAACGCCCGGTGGTGACGACGACGTAGTCGATGTCGCGGATTCCGGCGATCTCCGCGGCGATCTGTGAGGCGGGCACCGCCGGGTCGGTCGTGAGCCCTACCATGGCGATCGCCTCGAAGCCGAGCATGCGCGGGTCGGTCAGGCCGATGATGCGGATGACGTCGCTGGAGAGCAGCGCCGACACGCGGTTGCGCACCGTCTTCTCGGAAAGGCCGAGCCGGCGGCCCAACTCGACGAAGGGAACGCGCCCGTCGACCTGCAGCTCGGCTATCAGCGCCCGGTCGGTCGCGTCGAGCTCGATTCCCCGTGTAAGTCCCGGCACATACCCATCCTTCTGCGACGGCGGCATTCACCCATAGGAGCCCCGGTCGGGGGAGGCAAGCTGGTCGTGCGACCCCTGAGCGACGCGGTTTCCGGCAATGGGCCCCGGTTTCCTCGCGATAAACGGAATTGACAACGGCCGATAATGCGGAATACGGTTTGATTTAAGTCAAAAAGAACGAAAAATACCACCGAAAGCGCAGTGCGTCGCGTCATAAGGCAAAGCCAATGACGAGATCATGCAATTTGCGCGGCAGATACGGCCAATAAGAACAATATATCCCAGATCAGAGGTGAACATGAGTAGTAACGAAAATGATCTGTCGAGTCGTATTGCGCTCCTGGAGGATGAGAAGAACCAGGGGCAGAGCTTCGACATGCTGACGTGGATGCAGGTCATCGCGGCCTGTCTCGTCATTCCGGCGATCATCCTGGGCTGGGGTTGGTAGCATGAGCTCGATCCTCGCCCATGACGCGCCGGCGGCGGGCACCGCTTCCGCCGATGTCGACAAGACGGCCTATCCCATGCTGCTCGCCGAGCGCACCTGGGGCTCGTGGCGGCTGCTCTTCTCGCTCACCACCGTCGCGGCCGCCACCTGGTGCTACATCATCGGGGAGTATGTCGGCTACTATCTCGGCTTCTGGCAGTCGCTGGCGGTGCTCGTTGGCGGCAGCATGATTGGCATCTTCCTGGTCATCATGGCCCTGATGCCGACCTGCATCCGCTTCGGTGTGGATTCCATCGCCGCCTGCAAGCCGCAGTTCGGCACGCGCGGCTGGATCATTCCCTTCGCGCTCCAGTATCTGTCCATTTTCGGCTGGAACTCGCTGCTGCTGATCTTCTTCGGCCGCTCCTTCGCGCAGTTCCTGGTCGCGGTGGGCGTGCTCCCGGAAGGCGACCACGGATTGGTCAGCGCGCTGGCGACGCTGGTCGCCTGCTCCATCTCCTTCACCATCCTGCTCAAGGGCTCGCGCGGCGTCGACCGTGTGGCGCAGATCCTCGTCGTTCATGTCGTCGTCGGCTTCTGGATGCTGTGGCTCATCGTCTCCCAGCGCTGGGACACGCTGGTCTCGGCGGTTCCGCAATACGCGGCGTCCGACGCGCAGTGGAACTACGCGACCGGCATCGAGCTTGCCATCGCTCCCGCACTGTCCTGGTGGCCCTATTTCGGCGCCATGGTCCGCATGACGCCGAGCGCCCGCAAGGCGGCGGCGCCAGCGATGATCGGCTTCGGCCTGGTGGTCGGCCTGCTCAGCATGATTGGCGTCGCCGGCGTACTGGTGCTGCAGATCTCCGATCCGGCGCAGTGGATGGCGACCATCGGCGGCCCGACCTACGCGGTGATCTCGCTCGCCTTCGTGACGGCGGCGAATCTCGGAACGGCGGTGGCGGGAATCTACGCCTCGGCGATCGGCCTTCGGCACTACAGGACGCTGGAGAAGGCGCCCTGGCCGCTGCTGCTGCTGCTCTCTGTGGGCCCCGTGGCGCTGATCGGGGTTGGCCTGCCGACGCTGTTCTTCGACAATTTCGGCACCTTCCTCGCTTTCATCGCCATTGCCTTCGCCCCGCTGTGCGGCATCCAGATCGCCGATTATTGGTTCCTACGCCGAGGCCGCGTCAGCATCCGGGCGATCTACGACGCCCGCCCCGGCGCCGACTATTACTATTGGGGTGGCTTCAACCCGGCGGCGATCCTCTCCCTGCTGATCGGCATCGGCACCTATCTGTGCCTGCTCAACCCGCTCAGCTACGCCTCGGCCTGGCCCTATGAGATCACGACCGCCTCGCTGCCCGCGGCGTTCGTCGCCGGCCTCGCATTCATCGTCATCACCCGGCTTCTCGTCGTCCGTGCCCGCAAGGGCGGCTACGAGGCCTGACGTGCCGGCGGCGGGCCGCTCCCGGCGCCCGCCGCTCCGGTCCTCTCAGAAATTCAGGAGTGCCCCATGAGAATAGGTCTGCTGCAGGAAGGCGAGACCATGCCGGGCGTGAGCGTCGCCCAGCGCTACGAGGAAATGATCGCCGAGGTGGTGAGGGCCGACGAACTTGGCTTCTACAGTTGGGGCACCTCGGAGCAGCATTTCTCGCCGCCCCGTTTCACCGTCTCGGCGCCGGAGGTCCTTTATGCCGCCATCGCCCGCGAGACGAAGGATATCCGCCTGCGCATCATGTGCTCGGTGCTGCTGAAGTGGAACCACCCGATCCTGGTCGCCGAGCGCCTTGCTACTCTCGACATCGTGTCGAAGGGCCGTGCCGAGATTGCCACCGCCCGCTCCAACAACCTCACGACGTTGGAAGCCTTCGGCGTCTCGCCCGCCGAGACGCGCGCCCAGTGGGAAGACAGCATCGAAGTGCTCGTGAAGGCCATGTCGCAGCCGACGCTGGAGCATGACGGCCCGGTGTGGAAGATCCCGCCGCGCCAGATCGTGCCGCAGCCGCTGCAGAAGCCGCACCCCGCGCTCTGGGTCTCGGCCTCCAGCGTCGAGACCCATCGTCTCGCCGGCCGGCGCGGCATCGGGGTGCTGACCTTCGAGAACTATTTCGGCTTCGACTATCTGCAGTCCTGCATCGATGCCTATCGCGAGGGTCTGAAGGAAGGCACTTCGATGGCACCGGGGCGCACCGAGTCGGCCGGCCTCTACGTCGCGACCGCCTATTGCGCGGAGACCCGCGAGGAGGCGCGCCGCATCGCCCGCGACGTGGCGCTCGGCTATTTCCGGTTCATCCTCGATCTCTACGTGCCCCTCGGGAAGCGCCAGTCCTACCAGTATCTCGACGAGAAGATGACCCGTCTTCTGGAGAACGACGGCAATCTCGACTTCCTCGTCAACGAGACGCCCTCCGTGATGATCGGCACCCCCGATGACTTCGTGAAGCGTCTGAAGGAGCTGGAGCAGCGCGGCGTCGACGAGGTGCTGCTGCGCGTCGACGGGGTTCCCCATGCCGATATCCTGCGCTCGTATGAGCTGATCGGTCGCGAGGTGATCCCGCATTTCCGCAAGACCGAACTGCGGGCGGCCGAGTGATGAGCTCCGCGGCCTGCTCCGTGCCGGCCCGGCCCGACGCCGCCGGCTTCAAGGCGCTGATGGCGTCCATGCCTCAGGCCGTCACCGTCGTGACCACGCTCTCGCCGCAGGGCGAGCCGGTGGGAGCGACGCTTTCCTCGGTGATGTCGCTCTCGCTCGACCCGCCGATGATGGTCTGCGCCTTCGACCGCGGCTCGGCGACGCTCGCCTGTCTGCCCGAGGGCCAGCCCTTCCTGCTCCACCTGCTGGCGGAGGGTCAGGAGGCGCTGGCCTATGCCTTCGCCGGCAAGGGAGGCGCGGAGAAGTTCGCCGGGACGGACTGGGCGCGCGGGCCGCTCGGCCTGCCGCGGCTGGCGAACGCCGCCGGCGTCGTAGCCTGCCGCGTCGCGACCCGGCATTCGGGCGGCGACCATGTGCTCGTCACCGCCGAGATCAGCGCCATCGACCGGCCGGACGACATCCATCCGCTGCTCTATTTTCGCCGCGCCCTGCACCCCACCCGCCATCTGAGGACACCCGCATGAAGCGTGTCATCGTTCTGTACGGCACGCCGGAGGACCCGGCCGCCTTCGACCGCCACTATGCCGAGGTCCACACGCCTCTCACCACGGCGATGCCGAAGCTCGCCGGCTTCGAGATCAGCCGCGGCCCGGTGGCGGCGAACCCGACGGCCGACGCGCCCTATCTCGTCGCCACGCTGAGCTATACCTCAGACGAGGACATGGCGGCCTCGCTCGGCTCGCCGGAAGGGCAGGCGGCGGTCGCCGACCTCGCCAACTTCGCCACCGGCGGCGTGCGTCTTCTCACCATCGACGTTCAGACGGTCCTGTGATCGCGAGACGAGGCATATCTCCATGACCATCAGTTTCGATCCCTCCGCCTTCCTTTCCGCCACGGTGAAGTCCTTCCTCGCGGGGCCGATGCAGCTTTTCATCGGCGGAACCTTCCGGGACGCCGCCTCGGGCGAGACCTTCGACACGCTCGATCCCGCCACGGGCGGCAAGATCGCCTCCGTCGCCCATGCCGGTCCGACCGACGTCGATGCCGCGGTGAAGGCGGCGCAGACCGCTTTCGCCGGCTGGAGCCAGACCGCGCCCGGCGAGCGCGAGCGCATCCTCCATCGCTTCGCGGATCTCATCGAGGCGCGCGCGGCCGAATTCGCCGAGATCGAGAGCATCGACAGCGGCAAGCCGGCGACGCACATCAAGTTCGTGGACGTGTCGCTGGCGGTCGGGGCGCTGCGCTACAATGCCGGCTGGTGCAGCAAGATCGAGGGCGGCGTGGTGCCCGTCACCCAGCCGTCCATGCACTGCTATACTCGCCGCGAGCCGCTCGGCGTGGTGGCAGCCATCGTGCCGTGGAACTTCTCGCTCTGCCAGGCGGCCTTCAAGATCGCCCCGGCGCTCGCCGCCGGCTGCACGGTGGTGCTGAAGCCGGCCGAGCAGACGCCGCTCGCCGCCATCTATCTCGCGCGCATCGCCGCCGAGGCGGGGCTGCCGGAGGGTGTGTTGAACGTGCTTCCCGGCTTCGGCGAGACCACCGGCGCGGCGCTCTGCGCCCATCCCGGCGTCGAGAAGATCGCCTTCACGGGTTCGGAGGAGGTCGGCAAGCTGATCGCCCGCAATGCCACCTCGACGCTCAAGCACGTCTCGCTGGAGCTCGGCGGCAAGAGCCCGCACATCATCTTCGACGACGCCGACATCGAGGCGGCGGCGCAGACCGCGGCGATGGCCATCTTCTTCTATGCCGGTCAGGTCTGCACCGCCGGCTCGCGCCTGCTGGTGCAGAAGAAGGTGTTCGAGAAGGTCGCCGACACTATCGTCGCCGAGGCCCGCAAGCTCAAGCTCGGCCACGGCCTCGTGCCGGACACCACGCTCGGCGCCCTCGTCTCCCCCGAGCAGCGTGCGCGGGTGATGCGCTACGTCGAGGGTGCCCGCGACAGCGGCATCGAGATCGCCACCGGCGGGCGCATCCCGGCCGAGTTCGCCGAGGCGGGCTGCTTCTACGAGCCGACCGTGCTGGTCGACCCGTCCGACGACGCCAAGGTCGTCGCCGAGGAAATCTTCGGGCCGGTGCTGGCGCTGCAGTCCTTCGATACCATCGAGGAGGTCGCCGAACGCGCCAACCGCACCACCTACGGCCTCGCAGCCGGCGTGTGGACCCGCGACGTCGGGCGCGCCCATGCGCTGGCCGCCAGCCTCAAGGCCGGTTCGGTGTGGGTGAACACCTACAACCAGTTCGACGCGGCGGCGCCCTTCGGCGGCTACAAGCAGTCGGGTTATGGCCGCGACAACGGCCGGGAGGGCATCGAAAAGTACCTTCAGACCAAGGCCGTCTGGGTCAACTACGCCTGACCTCTCGCTCTGCCCGGTGGCGGCGCCTGTGCGCCGCCACCGCCCTCGCGTGCATCCCGTGCGGATGCGTGTCTCCTTGTCATGCCCCGCCGCAGGTTCCGCCATGTCCATCGAAGAAAAGGTCGTCCTCGCCCGCCGGGTCATCACCATGGAGCGTGACGCGGCAACCGACTGGGAAGGCATCCTCGTGCGCGGCGAGCGGATCGTGCGGCTGGTCCGCCGACGCGACCTGGCCGACCTCGACGACGGCACCCGCGAGATCATCGACCTTGGCGACAGGGTTCTCATGCCCGGCTTCGTCGACGTCCACGCCCATGCCGAGGTCGTCTGCCGCACCGCCTACCGCACTGTCGACTGCCGGGCGCCGGAGTGCGACACCGTTCCCGCCGTGCTGGACACGCTCGCCGGCGCCGAGCCGGGCGGACGCTCGGACTGGATCGTTGGGCAGGCCAATCTCTTCTTCGACCGCAAGCTGAAGGAAGGTCGGCTTCCCACCCGCGCGGAACTCGACACGGTGAGCCGGGAGCGGCCCATCGCGCTGCGCGCCGGCGGGCACATCACGGTTCTGAACACCCGAGCGCTGGAGGTGGCCGGCATCGACCGGGCCTTCGTGCCGCCCACCCACAGCATCACGGGGCCGGTGACGGTGGAGCGCGACGCCAATGGCGACCCCACCGGCATCGTCAAGGAAATGGACGTCCTGCTGCCGCTGCCGTCGCCCCCCGCCACGGAGCTTGCCGAGGCGATCGAGGACGGGCTCGGCCGTTATTTCACGCGCTACGGCGTCACCACCATCGGCGAGATTTCCGAGACCGTCGGCGGTTTGCAGGCGATGAACGAGCTGGCGCTGGCGGGGCGGCTGCCGGCCTCCATGCGCATCTATCTCTGGGTGCCCGGTACGATGTCGCTGGAGCAGGTGCCGCACTGGCGCGACCACCTTTCCTTCACGGCCCCGGAAAGCGCAATCCGCATCCAGGGGGTGAAGATGTTCTCCGATGGTGGCTTCTCCGCCCGCAGCGCGGCGGTGAACTGCTGCTACAAGGATGCTGGCGACTTCCGCGGCAACATCGCCTTCCCGAAATATTTCCTGCGCCGGGCCCTGCGCATATGCCAGGACAACGGTCTCCAGCTCGCCGTCCACGCCAATGGCGACCGCGCGCAGGACTGGCTGTCGTGCAGCGTCGCGGAACTCGGCGGCGCGGGAGGCGGGCGCCAGCGCGTGCGCATCGAGCATGCCGGTAATCTCATGCCCAACCCGCAGACCGCAGAGCTGTGGGCGGCGGCCGGCATCGTGCCGGTGCCGCAGCCGGTCTTCCTCTACACCTTCGGCGAATATTTCCCGGACTATCTCGGCGAATACGGTCTCAAGGGCCGCTTCCCCTTCCGCACCTTGCTGGAGGCCGGCTGGCGGCTGTCGGGGTCTTCCGACGTGTGGATCGGCTCCGAGCGCGAAGCCACTAACCCGTTCTTCAGCATCTGGTGCTGCCTGAAGCGGCAGACCTATTCCGGCGGCTTCATCGACGTCGACGAGGCGATCACGCTCGAGCAGGCGCTGCGCATGCACACCATCGACGCCGCCTCGGTCATGGGCGAAGAGGACCAGAAGGGCAGCCTAGCGCCGGGCAAGATGGCCGACATCATTGCGCTGGACCGCGATCCGTTCGAGGTCGACGTCGATGCGCTGCGCGGAATCGGCGTTGATTTCGTCATGGCACGGGGATCGGTCGTACGTTCCAAGACAGCCGGCCGTTTCTGAGCATCGCACAATGCAGCACCGCAGCACGCAGTGACCCAGCTGAGACATTGGAAGTGTCTGCTCTCCGGGAGGATGACATTCGTCTTGCAAGAAGCTCCGCGCTCGCCTTGGCCTGCAGCCCCCCCGCGACTCCCTCACCGCAACCGCTCGGCGAGCCGGGCGAGTTCGGCGTCGTCCGGGCGCAGGCTTACCAGTCGGGGAATAAGCGTCCGGACCCGGTCGATGTCACCGGACTGAAGCGCCTCATTCAGTGCCAGCGTCAGCAGCGGGGCATCATTGGGCGTGCGACGGAGCGCGTCCGACACAACGGCCGCGCTCTCGGCCCGACGACCGGTCGAACTGAGCGCTACAGCGTAAACATAAGCGTAGCGCGGATTTTCGGGGGCGAGGGCCACGGCGCGCGCCAGGTGGTCCACGGCTTCCGGATAATGTCTCTGGCGAATGAGCGCGAGCGCCAAAGCATGGTATGGCGCGGCAGCCTCCGGCTGAACGGCGATGGCGCGGCGAAGGGTCTCCCGCGCCTCGTCCTCGCGTCCCTGGAGACGATACAATTCGGCCAGATTGATCATCAGCCCCGCATTGGCCGGCTGGAGCTTCAGCCCGGCCAGGAATTCCATCTCCGCGCCCGCCACATCGCCACGCCGCAGCAGGAAATTGCCGAGATTGGCACGCGCCTCCGCGCGATCGGCGTTGAGCCGCTGCGCCGCCTCATATTCGCGCCAGGCCGCTTCCAACTTTGTCCTGTCCGCTTCCGTGAGCGTGGATGTCGGCTGATCGGCGAGCTGGCTCGCCGCCTCGATCCGCGCGCCCGCGACGGGATCCGTGAGCAGCGGTGAAACGCGGCGCCACCGGACGTCGAGCGGCTGCCCCGCCTGTCCGCGCAGGCCCGCGATGCGCACCAGCGGATCGGGATCCGCGAGGGCCCTGGCTATGGCCTCTTCGCTGGCAATGGAGGGAAAACCCGGCAGCTCGGAAACGGCCGTCGCCCGGACGATGGCTGGAACGGCGGCTTCGTTTGCCAGCGCGATCAGCGCTTGACGAAGCTCTCGATGGTCGACTTGGCCGTGCCCTCATTTCACGACGCGAGGATATCGTACAGCGCCGGCACGGTGGAGAGAGCCAGCGTGCCGATAATCGTCAGCACATGTGAAAGTCGCTTCATCTCTTCCTGGTGCGCATGAGGCTACATGAATGCAAATATAGCGCACTCCGGTAACGCAATTCGGCAGATATACAATCAGCTTTCGATATTCGTGCGTCGTAACATATCGCGGCTTACGTTTAATCCGTTTTGGAGTGTTTCCCCTTCGCTTCGACCGTCGGTCCGCAGACCGGGCGACTTGAGAGCGGCCCCGATTTTGACCAGATTAGCCGGGATTTTGCTTGTCATTTTGCGTCAAGGGCGCGTGTAATCTTAGCTACTCGGGAAGCACGCCCCTCGTCCGGGCCAAAGGGTTTGGCGGCTTGCCCGAGCGCGTGGAGCGCGAGGCGGGTGAGCGCGTCCCGTTCGACATCTTCGAGAAGGAAAAGCTGCCGCTCGCCCTGCGTGAGGCACCGAACATGCCGATGCCGCTCCACTCCATGGTCGGCCTGTTCGCCCGAGGTGCCGATGCGTTGGATTGCCGGACCTTTAGCCTCGACATCGGTGAGCAGATGACTCATCCGTGGGGTTCACCGCCAGCCGGGCGCTCTGGGTGTTCGTTTCAGAGACGCGGGGCAATGCGCGTCATTGGTGCGTCATCTCTGTTGCAAGCTATCTCACCGATCCTGAGAGGCGGCCGGTGAGGTTTCCATGAAAGCACGGGCTAAAATTTAATAGGAAAAATCTCCTCAATTCAATATTATCAATATAAATTATTACTCGAATCGCGAATATAATTCGCCCGAATTTGTGAAATCAGCTATTTTCAACCAAATATTTTCTCTTAACTCTTTCCCCGCGCGGCCTGCCGAGGCCTCCGGGCTCCGTCCGACTCCATGTCCTTGATCAGCGAGAGGTAGCGCTCGACGGCCTTGTGGAACTTGGCCTGCCAGATTCTCTGCGCTTCCTCGCGATCACCGTCGCGGATCGCCTCGTAGAGCTTGACGACGTACTTCTCGGAGTCGCCTTTGCGGTCGGTGTAGACAACGGAGAGCAGATTATTGAAGCGCCTGACATCCCCCGTGAGCTCGGAGAAGTATCGCATCGTGCGCTGAAGCCCGGTGGCATCGATGATCGCCTGCTGGAACTCGAAGTCGTTCATCAGAGTATGCGACTGATCCTCCAGCCCTGCGTACTTCGCCGAATTCTGGGCAAGCTTCTCAAGCTGCTTCAGCACACTTGGCGATACTCTGCCGGGCTCCGACAGCAGATGGTCGAGGGCAATCCTGCCGAGCGCCATCCGGATGTTGTAGACGTCGATGACGCTGTGCGGGTCCACCGCGCTGACTGACGCGCCTTTGTTGCGCTGAATCTCGACGAATCCTTCGCGAGCCAGAAGGCGCAATGCCTCGCGCACGGGGTGCCGCGAGACATTCAACATGTCGGTCAGTTGCTGCTCCACCAGCCGGTCACCGGGCTTGAAGTGCCCGGCGATGATGGCGTTGCGGATCTGCTCCGCAGCAAACTGCGTGCTCTCCGGCTGTGTCATGGGAGTCAGAATGGCGCCGGTCGCGCTTGCATGTCGCATCGAGAACCCCATAGGCGACCGCTGGAGATCGGCTGCGCGGCCATCGAAGATGTAGATTATATACGAACCCGATCGCTCGATGAGAAGCCCGTCGCGAGGAGTTCCACACGGGAAAGGTGCAAAAACGAAATCCGCCAGTCTTGCTTGATATTACCCTGCCGATAGCCCCGCATTACGCGTCACGTAGTTGCGTTGCAGGACCCAGTCCGCGTCACTGAACCGATCCCGAGCAAAATTGAACTGGTGCCAATACGGATAGATGGAGGGAATGGCGCTCACATCGTCGAGTCGCCTTTTTTCCTCCGGCGTCAACTCCAGTTCGACCGCCGCGATATTGTCCCGGAAATGCGCTTCCGTGAGGCCCCCGACGACCAGCGACGTGATTGCCGGGCGATCCAGTAGCCATGCGAGGGCGACCTGCGCCGCGGTGACACCGCGAGCATCGGCGATCGCCACGAGTTCGTCGACGATACGCCAGAGCCGTTCCACATCACGTATGGGAGGCTCGGTCCAGCCCTTGGCCTGCCTCGATCCGGGTGGTGTCGGCTGGCCGCGACGATGCGCCCCCGTCAAGAGACCGCCGGCGAGCGGGCTCCAGACGAGCACGCCGAGGCCCTGGTCCACCGAAATCGGCAGCAGTTCGTACTCGGCTTCGCGCGCTTCCAGGGTGTAATGTATCTGCTGCGTGACGAAGCGCTGATATCCATGGCTGTCGCTTGTGCCGAGCGCCTTCATGAGTTGCCAGCCGGCATAGTTCGAGCAACCGATGTAGCGGATCTTGCCGGCGGTCACGAGAGTGTCCAGCGCGTGCAGCATTTCCTGCAGCGGCGTCAGTCCATCCCATTCATGCATATAGTATATATCGATGACGTCCGTCTTGAGACGTTTCAGGCTCCTCTCGCACTCTCGGATCAGGTGATAGCGCGAGACGCCTTCATCGTTGGGACCGCTCCCGATGCGCATCCGTGCCTTCGAGGAGATCAGTACATCCTGACGGCGGCTGCCGAGCGCTTCGGCAAGGATCTCCTCGGAGCGCCCAGTAGAATACATGTTCGACGTGTCGAATACGTTGATGCCGGCATCGAGGCAAAGTCCGACGAGCCGGCGCGCCTCGTCCACGCCGTGACTGCCCGCAGCGGAGAACATGCCTTCTCCACCGAATGTGAAGGTACCCATGCTCAATGCGGATACCTTGAGGCCGGTTCTGCCCAGATTGCGATACTTCATGATCCAAACTCTCTTCTCGCGTGGCGAGGGGAACCTTACTTCGCGCCGGCAGCGCGTGTGTTCAGGTAGACAGCGTAAAGACTGCTGCTCGCCGTAATGAAAAGGCGATTGAGCTTCGGGCCGCCGAAGGTGATGTTCGCAACCGGCTCCGGGATCAGAATCTTCCCAAGCAGTTCCCCCGTACCCGCATAGCAATGGACGCCATCGCCCGCGGAAACCCAGATGTTCTGGTCGATGTCGAGCCGGATGCCGTCCGGGATGCCCGGATCGATATCCGCCAGCACCCCTTGGGACGTCAGCTTTCCTCCGGCACCAACCGAGAACTTCCGGATATGATGCGGCTTGTCACGACCATGGGAGCGTCCACTGTCGGCGACATAGAGCGTTGTTTCGTCGGCCGAGAAGGCGAGCCCGTTCGGCATGTCGAAGTCGTCCACGACCACGGAGAGTTCGCCGTCCAGCGGATCAAGCCGGTAGACGTTCCGTGCGCCCGTCTCGCTTTCGGCCTTGTGGCCTTCATAGTCCGTGAGGATGCCGTACAGCGGATCCGTGAACCACACGGCTCCGTCGGAACTCACCACGACGTCGTTGGGGGAATTGAGGCGCCTGCCCCGATAGTTGTCCGCCAGAACCGTTATGCGGCCGTCATACTCGGTCCGGGTGACACGCCGGGCTCCGTGCTCGCACGAGATGAGACGGCCCTCACGGTCGCGGGTATTTCCATTCGAGAAATTGGACGGATACCGGAAGATGTCGACGTGACCACTCTGCTCGTCCCACTTCAGCATCCTGTTGTTCGGTATGTCGCTGAAGACCAGAAAGCGTCCGTCGGCGAAATAGACCGGCCCTTCGGCCCAGCGGGTGCCACTGTACAGGCGCTCAAGCTGGCACACCGGAATGATGAACGCGCTGAAGCGCGGGTCCAACGCCTCGAAATAAGAAGTACTCACGGTGGATTCCTCCCATGCGGCCGGTCGGCCTTTCCTCCGCCGGCACGTCTTTTCACTTTCAAGCCGTCCGGGCTCCGAGGACGCGTTTCTTCGCTGACACGAAGGATGCGAGGCAGCGGTCGCGCCAACCCCGCTTCTCGGTCAGTTTCTCCATCGGTGTCGCGGCGCGCATCGCTGCATTGATCTTCGCCACGAGCTGCGGAGACCAGCTACGTGGATCCGCCTGCTCCCTGGCAAGGTTCTCGTACATGGGGCCAAGGTTCCGGCAATACTCCGAGACACCCTGGTTTGCATTAAGATCGATGGTTTCAAACGGCCCCATGAAAAACCAGCGAAGGCCGAGCCCGTCCTTTATCGCCTTGTCGACGGCATCGACATCGCAGACGCCGTCTTCCACGAGGCGGAACGCCTCCCCGAGAACCGCGCTCTGCAGGCGATTGACCAGGAATCCATTGATCTCGCGGGTCAGCGTCACGGGAGATTGGCCGACGTCCCGCATCAACACGACGGCGCGCTCCACGGCGGAAGCCTCGGTCCATGGAGCGGGGATGATCTCGACGAGCGGGATCAGATGCGGCGGATTGATCGGGTGAACCACCAGACAGCGCGCGGCGTTGCGAAGCCCCTCGGTAAAGGAGGAGGCCGGCAGTCCCGACGTGGAACTGCCAATCACTGTCAAGGGAGAGACAAGCTCGTCCAGTGTCACGTAGAAGGACCGCTTGAGCTCGACACGCTCCGGCAGGCTTTCCTGGATGTAGTCGGCTCCCACGACTGCCGCGGCCAGATCCGTCGTGGTATGAAGCCGTGCCATCACCACGTCGATGGGGTCCGGTCCGGCGAGATCTTCCTTCGTGAGGTCACCCAGAGCCTGTCGTACGAACGTCGTTGTGGCCGCCAGAGCACTTTCGGAAATGTCGAAGACACGAACGTCGTACCCTGCGCGCGCAAATACCAGAGCCCAGGAAGATCCGACGACTCCCGTGCCAAGAACCGCTACCGTCGCCATCGGCGTTTCTCTCCGTATCGCAGTTTTCGTGATTGTTTTTGGATGCCGGCTCCCACGGCCGCAGCGCGGACCGATCGAGAAGGCTGGCCAATGCGCATCGGCGCGTTACGCGCCGATGCGCTCCTCGTCTCTTCCGATCAGAGCGAGATCGACAAATTCTTCACGGCGAGGGCTCCCGCGCCGCGATAGGCGGTAATTTCGATTTCGAAGAGATACTCAGGGCCGCCAAGCGGGCTGCAGCTGACGCAGCTTGCAGGATCGACACCGCGGAACACTTCCCCCATATAGGCCATGACTTCCGGGACGTCTTCCTGGCGGGTGATGAAAAGCCGACGGCGGACAACATCGGCGAGGCTGCAACCGACTGCAGCCAGCGCGCCCTCGACGTTCTTTATCGCGTTCCTCGCCTGCTCCAGCGTGGTGTCCGGCATGACGCGCGTCGTGAAATCCCGACCAGACGTAAGGGACATGAATATCCAGTTGTCCAGTGCGACGATCCGCGAATAGCTTTCCTTATGCTCGAGGATGCTGCCCGACTTGAGCTTTACGATTTCCATTTTTCTTCCGATGCGGTTCTGAATTCAGATATAGACGCCGCCGTCGATCGAGACGGTCTGGCCGGTGATCATGCTTCCGGCGAAACCGAGGAAGATCATGAGTTCGGCGACATCCTTCGTGGTGCAGACACGCTTCAGCGGCGTATTAGCGAGGACCGCGTTATGACGCTCTTCGGACCACTCCATGATCCAGGAACTGTCGACGACGCCGGGAGCGACCGCGTTGACCCGCACCTCTGGCGCCAGGGCGTGGGCGAGGTTCTTGGTCAGGTTGATGACGCCAGCCTTCGAGGCGCTGTAGGCGGGAGTGCTGGCGATCGCGCCGAAACCGGCGATCGACGCCGTGTTGACGATCGCCCCCTTCGACGCCTTTAGGGCCGGCGCCGCCGTCTTGGCGCACCTGAACACGCCCATCAGGTTCACGTTCAGCAGGTTGGCCCACAGCTCTTCCGTGATCTGGTCGAGATCGGAAATCGGAACCGGCGTGTTGCGGCCGGGGGTGCCGGCATTGTTGATCAGAAGATCGAGGTGGCCGAGGTCGTCGATCGCCTTGAGGACCATCCGCGAGGCATCGTCGGCATTGCCAACATCTCCGGGCGCACCAATGACGGCGAGCCCCTGCTTCTTGAGTTCTGCCAGGGCGGCTTCGCCGCGGGAGTCCGACGGCAGATAGTTGATGGCCACCTTTGCGCCGCTCTCAGCCATGATGCGCGCAGCTTCGAGGCCGATGCCGGAGCCTCCTCCGGTGACGAGCGCCGTCTTTCCCGTGAGATTATACGAGATCATCTTGCTACCTTTGATGTGCAGTGTCGGATGGATATCGATCAGGCGCCCGAACTTCAGGCGACCTCTAATGGCTTGCGCTTTTCGCGGCGGAGGAACTTCTGCGTCTGTTCCTTCTGCGGATTGTCGATGACCTCCTCCGCCGTCCCGATTTCGCAGACCTCGCCTTGATGCAGGAACGCCACGCGGTCAGCGGACTCGCGGGCGAAATTGATGTCGTGCGTGACGACGACCATCGTCATGCCCTCGCTCTTGAGCAAACGCATCGTCTCGAGCACTTCGCCGACTAGTTCGGGATCGAGCGCGGACGTGACCTCGTCGAACAGCATGTAGCTCGGCTCCATGGCGAGCGCGCGCGCGATGGCGAGGCGCTGCTGCTGGCCGCCGGACATCTGCGAGGGAAGGCTGTCCGCCTTGTTTCCCAGACCGACATGGTCGAGATGCTTCTGCGCCAGAGCGCGCGCCTCCTTGCGGCCGCGTTTGGCGACGACGCGAGGCGCGAGGGCGACGTTCTCCAGCGCCGTCAGATGCGGAAACGCATTGTACTGCTGGAAAACGATGCCCAGCTTGCGGCGGAGCATGTTGATGTTGGTCTTCGGATCATGGACGCTGATCCCGTCGACGATGATCTCGCCGCCCTGTATCGGCTCAAGCCCGTTGATGCATTGAAGAAGAGTCGATTTGCCTGAACCGCTCGCGCCGATCAGGCAAAGGAGCTCGCCCTTGTTGACGTCGAGATTGATACCCTTCAGTACCGCCAGTATCCCGAAGGTCTTTCGTACGTCCTTGATTTCAATCATACGACGATCTTCCTCTCCAGACGGCGGCTGTACCGGGAAACCGGATAGCAGATGATGAAATAGAAAAGACCCGCCCCTATCAGCAGCAACCAGGTTTCGTGCGTCCTCGTGATGAGGATCTGGGTAGCTCGCATATATTCGACGTAGCCGACCACGCCGGCCAGAGCGCTGTCCTTGATAAGGCTGAGCACGAGGCCGATCCACGGCGTCAGTGCTGTCCTGAAGGCCAGTGGCATCGATATGTGCACCAGTTCCTGAAAGCCGTTCATGCCGAGCGAACGGGCGCTTTTGCGGTATTGAACCGGGACCGAAAGAAGGCCTGCCCGGACCACCTCGGCGGTCACCGCCGCCATCCAGGCGCTCAGCGCGAAGGTGCCGAACCAGAAAGGCGAAGCGCCGAAGCCGAGGATCGACAGGAAGCTGTTGGCGAGGATCAACTGAATGATCATCGGTACGCTACGCAGAATGTCGATAAACGGCGAGGTGGCGATCCTCATAGTGACGGATACGGTCCGCAGCCAGCCAAGAACGATCCCGGCCAGCGTGCCGATGATGGTGGCGGTGACGGCCAGCCTGACGGTGTTGAGAAGTCCCTGGGCTAGGAAATAGGCGTCCGACCAGGCGAGGCCTTGATTTGCGAACTGAAATTGCACGCTTAGCTCCTGTAGACGAGCCGGAACGCCAGCTGGGCCGAGAACTGCAGTGCTTTGGCGATGAGATAGTAAATCAACGCGGTTACCAGGAAGAATTCGAACGTCCGGAAAGAGTTAGACTGAGCATATTGCGTCGCTCCCGAAAGTTCCGGCAATCCGACCAGCATACCAAGCGAGGTGTTCAGCATCCCCCAAATACCTTGCGTGACATAGGCAAGGAAGATCACCTTGAACATCTGCGGAAAGATCACATGAATGAAACTCTGCGCTCCCGTCATGCCGAGAGAGCGCGCCGCCGGCAGTTGCTGTCGCGGAATGGCTGACAGGCCACCCCTGAAAATCTCCGTCATGTATCCCGCGTTGTTGAAGGAGACGGAGATGAGGACGGCAGCGTAGCTGGAGATGTTGATGTGGAAGGCGCCCAGCCCGAAGTAGAAGACATAGAGCTGAAACACGGCTGGTGTGTTGCGCGACAGTTCAACCCAGCATGTCGAAAAGCGGTAGGCCCATCCCTCGCCGTGTTGGCGCGCGACGGCCATCGGCATAGCGATCAGCGTGCCGATGATGAAGGCGAGCAGGGTGATCTGGACCGTCACCCAGGCTCCGGCCAACAGAAGGGGAAGCGAATCCCAGACGATGGACCAGTAAAACTGATAGCCGTTCATGCAATCATCCCATGGAGATGCCGGCGGGTTTTCCCGCCGGCACAAGCCTTGTGGTTAGAAGTTGATGCCTTCGGCTGTCAGCGGCGGCAGCGGACCATCGCCGTAGTACTTGTGGTACACTTCGGCCCAGCGGCCGTTAGCAACCTGCGTAAAGACGAAGATCCGGGCCCAGTTCAGGAATTGCTGGTCGTCACGCTTGACGGCGATGGAGCCGAAGTCCGGAAGCGGCGCCAGGCCGGCCATGACGAATTCCGGGAACTGACCGCTCTGCGCCAACTGGTTGAAGACGGCGACGTTGATCACGATGGCGTCGATCTTGCCCTGCTGGAGGGCCATGAACTGCTCGGCATCGCTGGCGTAGCCAGTGTAGGTCGCGCCGGAATCCTTCCAACCCTTTTCAAGCTCTTCCCGGAAGAGTTTCTCGGGCGTGTTGCCAACCACGGAGCCGAGCTTCTTGGATGCCAGATCAGAATACTGGGTGATGCCGGTACCCTTGCGGGTAACAACAGCCATAACATTGTTTGTGTAGGGTTGGGTGAAGGCAACGGTGAGTGCACGGGCCGGCGTCGGCGTCGTGGAGGCGATCAGCACGTCGATGCGGTTCGAAACCAGCGCCGGTATACGATCCGGCGACGGCGTTTCGATGATCTCCGGCTCGGCGCCGAGCGCCTTCGCCATGTCTTTGCAGTAGGTGACGTCGTAGCCGTCAGGTTCGTTTTTGGCGTCGCGGAAACCCGCGGGCGGGCTGTCCAACATGACGCCGCAGCGCAGCTTCTTGGACTGCACGATCTTGTCCAAAGCGGACTGCGCGCTCGCCGGGCCCGCAAACGCCAATGCGAGTACGGTCGTTGCGGTCAGTGCATAAGCAAGTGTCTTCATACAGAACTCCCCTCTTTTTGGAATTTGTTTGAGTATTGCAGAGTGCACGCTGCGCCGTGTGCTCAGCCTGCCTTCTTTACTGTCTCGCTCCCGACACCAATATCGGAGAGCGGGCCCAGCTCCTTTTCGATCAGCGGCACAACCTCGCTCTTGAAGCGCACGATGGACTTGTGCGCACGTTCGAGGGACATGCAGCCGAACGAGAAATTGCAGGTATAATTGCTGGGATTCAGCCGCTTGATATCGGCGACCATCTTCTCGGCGACGGCGTGGGGGTCGCCAACGACGGTCTTGTCGGCGTACTCGTCCAGCGTGTACTCGCCATCATAGGCTTGGTTCTTGATGAAGCCGCTTTCATCGAGCGGAAGTTCGGCGTGACGCAGATGATGCGCCATCCGGCCGACATAGCGGGCACGCTCTGCCGCCTCCAAGGCCTCGGCCCGGCTGTCGGTGATGCAAACATACTGCATGATGGCCAGCGGCTTGGTCGACGGCTGCTCGCCGATCGACGTCCAGGCGTCGTTCAGGCCATCGACCATCTTGTAGAGAACGGGCGAGCCAAGCGTGCTCGCGGCAAGGAACGGCGTCGCCTTCCACTTCTTGAACCGATCGAGCAGCCTGGGATGCGACGAGGTCACGAAGATCGGCGGCAAAGGCTTTTGCTGCGTGCGTATGGCGAAATGCGTCTTCGGAAGGGAGACGTACTTCCCATTGTACTCGACCTCGCCGTCGACAAGCGCCCGCTCGATCACATCCCAGTATTCGAGGAAAACGTCCACGCGGTCGTCCAGCACGACCTTGTAGCGATCGAACTCGTACTGCTGATAGCCAGTCCCCATGCCGATGACGAGGCGGCCGTCGGTCTGTGTATCGGCGACGGCGATCTCCTGCGCCACGCGAAGTGGATTGTAGAGCGGCAGCACGATCACGCCTGGTCCGAGCTTAATCCTCTTCGTCCAGCCGGCCGCATATGAGCACATCATCAGGGGCGACGGCGAACTGGAGTAGTTCGCGAAGTGATGCTCGGCAAACCATGCGATATCGAAGCCTAATTCTTCGGCGGTCTCGACCATCTTGCGCGTATCGCGCATCACCCCGCGAGACCCGTCCGGGTGGTCACGGAGGGTCATGAGGTTGAACAGACCGAGTTGCATCAAATTCTCCTGAGTCGTGCGCGGTGGCTGGTGGCTGCCGCGCGTGTCTTAACCAGCCTTCTGAAGGGCTAGCGGCGCAGCGACCGCATATGAGCCGTTCTGGTAGATGAGAGGGGCAATATCCGGAGCGAAATGGGCCGCCTTGACACCGCCGATGATGATGTCGTGCGTGGCGTACGAGATGGCCTGCTCGACTTCGCAGAAGAGCGAGGCCTGAGCGTCCGGAAGGTAGGGAATACCGTCGATTTCGGCCCAGCCTCCGATGTCGAAACGCTCTTGCAGAGGCAGTCCGCCACTAAAGGAATTCGAAACATCGGCCTGGGAGGCACGCAGGACATTGATGCAATAGCGCCCCTCGTCTTTCAACGGCGAGCTGATCGACGCTCTTTTGTTTACACACGCCAGGATCGAGATGGGCGAGAAACTCAGCGGAGTGACCGATGTCACAGTAATTCCATACCGCACATCGCCGCTTTTGCAGGAAATTACACAGACCGTCGATGCCAGCCGACGCATAGACTGCCGGAAGTGCTCTGTCCGTTGATCCTGGCTAAGCATTTCTGGGTTCCTCTGAGTTGCCGCTAGATTGACGATTATCTACAATCTGTCAACGCGATTTTACGCTTTCCGCACTGGGATGCCGGCGACGCTACTCGTCGTCGTGGGAGTGAGGGGAGGCGGGTAGATCGAAGTGCCTGGCAAGGTCGTCCACTTGCGAGGGAGACAAGTGCCGCGGGTTCAGATTGCGGAGAAGCAGATGGAGTTTGGCTGTCTCCTCCATCTCCTCGATCGCGTACACTGCCGCTTCCAGATCTTTTCCCGCCACTACCGGGCCGTGATTGGCCAGCAATACTGATGTGTACTTGCCGGCTAGTCCCTTGATGGCGTCGGCGACGGCGGGGTCACCGGGCCTGAAATACGGCACCAGAGCGGTTCGCCCGGCACGCATCAGATAGTACGGCGTCAGGGGGGGCAGCACGGCCGTCGGATCCACGTCGGGAAGCATCGAGAGCGCCACCGAGTGCGTGGAGTGCAGATGCACGACCGCCCGTGAGTGCCTGACGGTGTCATACAGGGCCGCGTGCAGGGGGGCCTCTTTCGTCGGCTTGTCGCCAGCGAGCAGGTTCCCCTTGGCATCCAGCCGCGAGAGCGATGCCGGATCCAGGAAGCCCAAGGAGGCGTTTGTCGGCGTCACGAGCCACCCGCCGTCATCGAGCCGGACGGAGATGTTTCCCGAGGATCCTGGGGTCAGGCCTCGATTGAACAGGGAAGCCCCGTAACGAACGATCTGCTCCCGGATTCGGGTCTCGTTGAAACTCGCCACCACTCGCAGCCTCATTGCATATTGTAGATAATCTGCATATAAGCGGGCTCGAAGCAAGGGAGTTTCGGCGTGTCTTCCAACGGTTCCGAGGCAAAATCCGGCGTCGCTGTCATCGGTCTGGGATCGATGGGTTTTGGCATGGCGAGTTCGTTGCTCCGCCATGGACACATCGTCTCCGGATACGATCCAGCCCCGGCGGCGATCGCGAAACTGGCGTCGGCTGGTGGCACTTCCGCCCGTTCGCCGGCGGAAGCGGTGCGGGGCGCCTCCATCGTCCTGTGTGTCGTCGTCAACAGTGCGCAAACGGAGGCCGTGCTTTTCGCCGAGAACGGAGTTTTCCCCGTGATGGCGCCTGAATCGGTCTTCGTCTCGTCGGCCACCATGGCGCCGACCGACGCCCGGCGCTTCGCTGCGCGTCTCGCCGAGCGGGATATTCTCTATCTGGACGCACCTATTTCCGGGGGCGCCGCCAAGGCGGCGACCGGTGCCCTGACCGTGATGGCGTCTGGCAGCACTGCGGCCTTCGATCGGGCGGCGGATGTGCTGGATGCGATCTCCAGCAAGGTCTATCGGCTCGGCAGCGAGCCAGGTATCGGCGCCTCGGTGAAGATGATCAACCAGCACCTGGCCGGCGTTCATATCGCCGCGGCATGCGAGGCGATGGCTCTGGCGTCGAAGCTCGGACTGGATCTGCCCACCGTATACGAGGTCATCACCGCGTCGGCCGGCAATTCATGGATGTTCGAGAACCGGGTTCCGCACATCCTCGAGGGCGACTACAGGCCGCTCAGCTCGGTCGAAATATTCGTCAAGGATCTCGGGATTTTGCAGGATATGGCGCGAGCGGAACGCTACCCGGCGCCGCTCGCCGCTGCTGCACTGCAGATGTACCTCGCGACCTCCGGCGCAGGAATGGGCGCCGAGGATGACGCATCGGTGGCGCGAACATACGCGGCACTGTCTGGCGCCGCACTGCCCGCCGTCAAATCCACCACGTGACCTATCCGCTGCCGAAGCTCGGCAAGACCGGCCGGTTTGCACCGTACAGGAGAGGGCTCCCATGACCGCGCTGCTCGCAGCCATCGCGGACGACTACTCGGGCGCGTCGGATCTCGCGAACACATGGCGCAAGTCCGGTCTCAGGACCGTGCAGACCATTGGCGTTCCGGCCGACAAGGAAGCCTTCGGCGGGATCGATGCGATCGTGGTGTCGCTGAAGATACGTTCTGCCCCTGTCGCGGAAGCCGTGTCCGGCGCTCTTGCGGCGGAGGCGCTCCTGAGGGAGATCGGCGTTCGCCATGTCATGTACAAGATTTGTTCCACGTTCGATTCCACAGATGACGGCAATATCGGCCAGGTTACGGATGCTCTAATGGAACGTGCGGGGCAGGGTTGGGTGTTTGTCACGCCGGCTTTCCCGGAAACCGGTCGGACCGTTTACAAGGGAAATCTGTTCGTCAACGACGTTCCCCTGAACGAAAGTTCGCTTCGCCATCATCCGCTGAACCCGATGCGCGACGCAAACCTCGCCCGCATATTGGCAAAGCAGTCCGAGCGGCCTGTCCGCATCCTTGACGTTCAGACGGTGGCGGCAGGTCTTGGCGCCTGTCGCGGGAAAATCCAGTCCTTTTCCGATATCCGGCCGTCGATCATCGCCGACGCGATCGACGATGCCCATCTTGACGTGCTTGGCCGTCTCGCCTTCGAAACGGCCGTTTCCACGGGAGCGTCAGGTCTCGGCCACGGCCTCGCCAGGGCGGCACTGGAGGCCCGTCGTTCGGAAGACGGGGCCACCAGCGGCTTGCAGCCGGTAGGGGGCCGCGCCGCTGCGATCGCCGGCAGTTGCTCGGCGCGTACGCTCGAGCAAATCGCGGTTGCCGAAAAGCGTATGCCTGTCCTGCGGCTTGATCCCGAATGCATCGTCGCCGGGTCGGGAGCCGTCAATGAAGCCTTGGCCTTTGCGCGGCGCCATCTTGAAGCGGGACCCGTCCTCATCGCCGCATCGGCCTCTTCCGAAGCCGTCGCTGCGCTTCAGCAGAAGTACGGCAGGATGGAGACGGGGCATGCGATCGAGCGCGTCCTGGCGACGATTGCTCTTGGCCTCGTCAATGAGGGCGTTCGTCGTCTCGTTGTCGCTGGCGGGGAAACGTCCGGCGCCGTGGTCGACATGCTCGGCATACGATCCTTCGAGGTCGGGGAGGAGCTTGCTCCCGGCGTGCCGATGCTTCGCACCTTCGGTCAGCCTGGAGGCGATCTCGCCATGGCGTTGAAATCCGGCAATTTCGGCGGTCCCAACTTCTTCCCCGAAGCGCTCTCGCGACTCGCTTGAGGTTTCAAGCGAGCTATGCCGAGCGATTGCCTTACCTGATCGCCGCCGAACCGTGACGTGATCGAAAGACAACCTGGAGGACACCATGGGCAACAGCTTTGAAGGCAAGACCGTCGTAATCTCGGGCGCGGCTGGCGGCGTTGGCCGTGCTGCCGTCGCGCAGTTCGTTGAGAACGGTGCTCGTGTCTGCGCGACCGACATCGCCGCTTCCGTCACCGATCTCGAACGCGGCTCGTCCGGTCAGATCGTCGCCGTGCCCGCCGATGTCACGAAATCCATGGAGGTGGAGAAGATCTTCGCCGCCGCGGAACAGCGTCTGGGTCCGGTGGATGTACTGGTCAGCAATGCCGGGTTCATCATCTCCAAATCCGCCCACGACACTACGGAAGACGAATGGGATAGCGTCATGAACGCGAATGCCAAATCCTTCTTCCTGATGTCGAAGCGCGCGCTGCCGGCAATGCTGCAGCGGCGCACAGGCTCGATCGTCGCCACCGGCTCCATTTCAAGCGTCGTCGGTCTGCCGGAACAGGCCGCCTACTGCGCAGCTAAGGGCGCGCTGCTGCAACTCGTTCGCCAGATGGCGGTCGACTATGCGTCGCGCGGGATTCGGGTGAACGCCGTCGGCGCAGGTTCGATCAATACTCCGTTCCTCACGCGCTACCTCGAAGGTCTCGAAGATCCTGCTGCCGGCGAGGCGGCGATCAAAAGTGCTCATCCGCTGGGCCGCTGGGCCGAACCGAAGGAGATTGCCGATGCGATCTTCTATCTGTCAGGCCCGGCGGCATCCTTTGTGACCGGGCAGATCCTGATGGCTGACGGCGGATACAGCGCTCGATAGCTCTGGCGAAGCATCAGGCCGGGGCCGGAGTGCCGGAGGAAACGATAGACCACCGAGGCCCATATGGGGGCGGATGGTGTTGTCGTGCCATTCAAGCGATTTCTTCGCAGAAGCCTAGGATCGGCCGGCTGACCAGCTCGATGCCGTTGCCGGAGAGACGATCATGCGGGGCCGACCGCGGCGGACGATGACCTGGTTCGCCCGCCTTTTCTCCGTGCTTCTTCGCTGGGCTTCTCGCGGGGGCTATCGGTGCGTTGGCCTACACGAGCGCCTGCGTGAACGACGGTGCTGCTTTCTTCGTCCTGTGGTGCATGGTGGTGATGGCACCGTCGGCGGGATCGGCGCTGCCATCGGGCCAAGGTCGCTAGCTTGGTAGAGGCTAGGAAGTCGTGAAAGGTGACATGCCGCGCTAGCCTTGGGCAGATCCGTTTTCATTCGGTCGGCACGCCGCATAGTGATAACAGCCACGCCCAGCTTGCTTGGCCTCATAGAGAGCGCCGTCCGCCGCAGCTTGCAACGCTGCGGGGGCAAGTCCGCACTCAGGCACACGGGCGATGCCGATGCTGATGCCGAGGTTAATGGAATGACCGCCATATTCCACGGGGATGCCCAGGGCGTGAATGAGACGCTCGGCCACACGGTCAACCTCGCGTGGGTTCGTGCTGACTTCCAGCAGCGCTGCAAACTCATCGCCCCCGACCCGCGCTACAATGTCCTGAGGACGCATCCCACCTCGAAGGCGTATTGCCACCTCGCGCAACACGGCGTCTCCGGCCTGATGGCCAAGCGTGTCGTTCACGCGCTTGAAATGGTCGACATCCAGATAGAAGAGCGCGAAACGCTGACCGGTAGACCTGTTTCGTGCGACTGCCTCGTTCAAATGCTCTTCGAGCAATGCCCGATTGGCCAAGCCTGTCAGCACATCATGCGTAGCCTGACGCGTGAGCCGCGCTTCGAGCTTTTTGCGACGGTCCATGCCACGTACCGAGGCGACATAGCCGTTTGGCTCGCCTGTGGTGCGATCGTAGGTCAGGCGGATTGAGGCTTCCATCCAGACCCATGATCCATTCTTGTGGCGCTGGCGTATCTCGCTCTCGCCAACATCGAAATTGCCCTCACGAATTCGCTGCATCATCTCGCGAAAGCGAGGAGCATCGTCAGGGTGCACGATGTCCGCAGCTTGGCGCCCGATCAGTTCTTCCGGCTCATAGCCGAGCAACGTATTGACGGAGGGCGATACATAGAGCCGCACCCCTTCAAGGTCGCCCCGCACGATGGTGTCGGTCGAACTCTCCGCCAACAGGCGGAAATCAGCTTCTTGCTGCTTCGCCGCCTGCAGTTCACGGTGGAGACGCAGAATCTCGTGCGCGATGCGGCCGAGATCTCGTAGGTGATCGTCCCCCGTGTCTTCGATTGTTCGAGGTCGGGTATCAAAAAGGCATAGGCGCCCCTCGGCAGACGATCCTAAGGGGATGCTCGCAAAGAACCTGAGCCCCGGCATTCGGCGGGTCCAGGCGGACTTCGTGTCGGCCGTATCGGAACTGAAGTCGGCTATTGCCTTCAAGTCCTCACCGAGGCCCCCGAACTCCTCTATGGTTTTTGGAAATATCCAGTCGCGCGGCACGGCGCGCGGATCGGCATCGATCCAATGGCCGGCATTCCTTGCGAGAACCACGGACGCGGCATGTACCCCCAGCAGGGCACGCGCGACTCGGCATAGGGCGTCGTATCCCGCGACATCCGATGTTTCGCCGGCGGTATCTTGGGTCAGGAGAGGCCCTTGTCCAACCGTGATCCCGGTGCGCATCGACCATCCAGAGGGCGACATGTCGACGCCCGCAACGTTACCCCATTCGACGGGAGCACAAGTAAGAGGCGCAATCCAGTGCCCTGTTGCTGCCGGAACGCTTGAGTACGTTGTCGACGCATAGGAGGCGTCCTGCTCTCCCTTGGGCGCCGATTCTGGCCCTTAGGGCCGCTTCAAGGCCGCGAACGCAGTGGGGGCGACAAAATCGCCAGCCGACAAAATTCAACGATATCAAGGCTTTGAAAGAAAATAGTGGCTCCCTGAGCAGGACTCGAACCTGCGACCATTCGATTAACAGTCGAACGCTCTACCAACTGAGCTATCAGGGACCGGGGACGCGCGAAGCGTCGCGGAGGCCGGCGATATAGCAATGCGGGATCCGTTTGTGAAGTCGGAACCCGCATCCCATGTGGATATGTCGTCAGGCGCTGAGGCGTTCCTGCTGCCCGGCGAACTGGAGCTGGTGCAGCGTGAAGTAGCGCCCGCGCTTGGCGACGAGCTCGTCGTGGCGTCCGCTTTCCACTACACGGCCCTTCTCGACCACGCAGATGCGGTCGGCGTTGATCACCGTCTGCAGGCGGTGGGCGATCACCAGCGTCGTGCGGTTGCGCTGCAATTCGTGGAGCGCCTTCTGCACTTCCGCCTCGGATTCGCTGTCGAGCGCGGCGGTCGCCTCGTCGAGCAGGAGGATAGGGGCGTCCTTCAGGAAGGCGCGGGCGATGGCGATGCGCTGGCGCTGGCCACCGGACAGCTGCGCGCCATGCTCGCCGACAAAGCTGTCATAGCCGTTCTCGAAGCCCATGATGAAGTCGTGGGCATGCGCCGCGCGCGCCGCCGCGACGATCTCCTCCTCGCTCGCCGAGGGGCGCCCGGCGGCGATGTTCTCGCGGATCGAGCCTGAGAACAGGAAGACGTCCTGGCTGACGAAGCCGATGGACCGGCGCAGCGACTTGCGGGTGACCTGATTGATCTTCTGCCCGTCGATGGCGATCGTGCCGGACTTGATCTCGTAGAAGCGCTCCAGCAGGTTCATCACCGTGCTCTTGCCGCCGCCCGAGGGGCCGACGAGGGCGGTAGTCTGGCCCGCTTCGGCGACGAAGCTCAGTCCGCGCAGCACCGGCTCGTTTTCGCGATAGCCGAAGAACACGTCATCGAACTCGATCTTGCCGCTCTCGACCACGAGATCCGGCGTGCCGGGTGCATCTGCCTCGACCGCCGGACGGTCGAGGATTTCGAACAGCATGCGGGCGCCGAGCAGGTGGGTGGTGAGGTCGATGTTCAGGCGGGCGAGGCGTTTGGCCGGCTCGTAGCTTAGCAGCAGCGCGGTGATGACCGAGAAGAACTCGCCCGGTGTACGCCCGCCGTGCAGGACGCCCCAGCCGGCGTACATCACGACCAGGCCGATGGCGACGCCACCCAGCGCCTCCATGAGCGGGCCGGACTGCGACTGCGCCCGCATCATGCGGTTGGAGGCTTTCTCCATCCGGTCGATGCGCTCGTAGATCTTGGCACGCTGGTCATCCTCCATGGTGAAGGACTTGATGGTGCGGATGCCCTGAAACGCCTCGATCGACTCGGTCATGATCTTGATCGCCGCGTGGAACTCGCGGCTGAAGATCTTCTGAACCTTGCGGATCAGGGCGCGTACGCCGCCGACGGCGATCGGCATGACGACGAGGCCGATACAGGCCATGAACGGGTCCTGGATGATCATCACGGCGGTGAGGCCGATGACCGACAGGAGGTCGCGCCCCAGGCTGGTGATGATCAGGTTGAGCACGTTGCGCGCGGCCTGGGCGCCGGTATTGAAGCGCAGCATGATCTCGGCGGTGTGGCTGCCGGAGAAGTAGGCCACGTCCTGGGCGAACAGGCGGTCGAGTACGCGCTTCTGGTTGTCGGCGACGATGCGGTTGCCGACGCGCGCCAGTGCCACGGCCTGACCGTAGGCCGCGAAGCCCTTGGTGATGCTGAGTGCCAGCACCGCGGCTGACAGGATCCAGATGGCCGAGGAACTCTGCTCGACGAAGATGCGGTTGATCACATCGCCCATGAGATAGGCGAGGCCCGACGTCGTAGCGGCCATGATGCCCATGAAGACGAAGGAGATCGCATAGCCCTTCCAGTGGCGGCGACCGTCCGTCAGGAACAGCCTGCCGACCGTATCCCGGGTCTCGGGGCTGATCATGTTACGAAACGCGTTGGCCAACTTGGGTGGCAACATCAGGCAGCTTCCTTTACGCAGCGGCCTTGCCCGGCCGAAGGGTGCCTTCCCGGCACGTTCGGACGCGCAGGGCGGCACGACGGGATCATCAACGACGATCCCCAGTCATTGTCAAACAATGGGAGGCGGCTGTCGCGGCCGACATATGCATGTGCCGTATGGTGCGCCTCACGGCGTCTCCCGGGTGCTGTCGCGACACGTGCCGCCGACACCTTTCGGGCCGGCGGCACGTGCGTGAACTGGAGGCCACGCCCGGAATCGAACCGGGGTGCACGGATTTGCAGTCCGCTGCGTAACCACTCCGCCACGTGGCCGACCGGGGATGCAGGACATCGCCCGATGGACCGGCGCGCCTCATAACAGAGCTCTCGCCGATGAGCAACGCGGGGAGGCGTCGGCGGTGGCACACAGTCGATCGCGACAGTGGACAGCGGCGCTGCGCCGCACGGCGGTTCCGCACGCGGGTACGGCCCGTTTTCTGCGCAGTCGCCGGGTTGCAGACTTGAAATCTTCAAGCCAAGGCGTGGAGAATGCTTGCATTGGGAGCGCGCGTGCCGCAATTCTGGCGCCGGCTTCCTGCGGCGGTATCTGAACGGACCGTCGCCCGTTTCGTTTCGAGGTTGTCGCCGAATGATCGATTTCGCCGAGATGCGCCGCGCCATGGTCGATGCCCAGGTGCGGGCCAACGACGTCACCGACCTGCGTATCGTTGCCGCCATGCTGGAGACGCCGCGCGAGCGTTTTGTGCCAGCTCCGCTGCGCAACTTTGCCTATATCGATGACGACCTGCTGGTGAAGGAAGGCGCTCCGGCTCGCTACCTGATGGAGCCGATGGTGCTCGCCAAGCTGCTGCAGGCGGCGGAAATCGGGCCGGATGCGCTTGTCCTCGATGTCGGCGCGGCGAGCGGCTATTCCACCGCCGTGCTGGCGAAGCTGGCGGGGCAGGTGGTCGCTCTAGAGGAAGACGCCGAGCTGGCGGGGCAGGGCTCTTCCCTCCTAGTCGAGCTCGGGCTGCTCAACGCCGCCTATGTTCAGGGGCCGCTGACCGCTGGTTGGCCGTCGGAAGCGCCCTATGACGTGATTCTGCTGAATGGTTCGGTCGATTCGGTTCCCGAGGCGCTGCTGGCCCAGCTCAAGCCCGGCGGGCGACTCGTCGCCGTAGTCGGACACGGGCGCGCGGGTCGCGCGAGCGTCTTCACCAACACCACCGGCGGTATCGGTTCGCGCATCGTTTTCGATGCGGCGGTGCCCACCCTGCCGGGCTTCGAGGCGCGTCCGGGCTTTGTTTTCTAACGGCTGGCAGCCGCTCTGTGGCTGATCTGCCGCGTGTGCGATTTAAATCGTCCGCTGATCAAACCGACCAGTTCACAGCCCTTCTTCGAGCACCTATTCTGCTGTTTCATGCAAAGAGAGTCGCCCTGGGGGCAGGTGGCTCCGATCAGTGAAGCGTTCGCAGAGGTTGGACCATGTGGCTGTCGGCTACCGGGGGGAAGGTTGTCGCGTTCGCGGCGGTCGCTTGTGTTGTAGGATTCGCCGCACCGGCTAAAGCGCAGACCCTCGATCAGGCCCTGGTGGCCGCTTATCGGAACAATCCCACCCTCAACTCCCAGCGCGCGGCGACGCGCGCGACGGACGAGTATGTGCCGATTGCCCTGTCGGGGTATCGACCGCAGGTCATGGGCAGTGCCTATGTCGGCATGCAGTGGGCGGAGACCCGCATCGATTCGAACGTGGCGGCCCTTCAGGGCACTGGCACGATGAGCAACCGGAAGACCAATCCTTCCGGCTTCGGCGTCACCATCAGCCAGACCATCTATGACGGGCTGAGGACCGCCAATTCGGTGCGCAGCGCCGAGTCGCAGGTGAAGGGCCAACGCGAGCTGCTCCGTAACACCGAGCAGCTTGTGCTGCTCGACGCCGCCACCGCCTACATGAACGTGCTGCAGAACACGGCGCTGGTGGATCTGCAGAAGCAGAATCTCGAAGCGCTGCAGGAAGAGCTGCGCGCGGCGCGCGACCGCTTCTCCGTCGGCGAGATCACCCGCACCGACGTCGCGCAGGCCGAGGCGAGCGTGGCGACCGCGCAGAGCGATCTGGCATTGGCAAACTCGAACCTGAATACCGCCAACGCGGTCTTCTTCCAGGTGATCGGCCTGCGTCCGACCAAGCTGTCGCCCGGCCGGCCGATTGACCGGCTGCTGCCGAAGAGCCTCAATACGGCGGTCGAGTTCGGTCTGACGCGACACCCGGCGGTGAAGGCGGCCGAATTTGCCGTCGATGCCGGCTTCTCCAACGTGAAGGTGGCGGAGGCGGCCTTGTCGCCCACGCTCACCCTCAACGGCACCGCCTCGTCCGACTACAACAGCGCCAACAGCGTCGAGCGGCAGACCGCCGCTTCGGCCACGCTGAACCTCACCGTGCCGATCTATCAGGGCGGCGCGGAATACGCGACGATCCGTCAGAGCAAGGAAACCCTTGGCCAGCTGCGCATCGAGGTGGACGTGAACCGCGAGCAGGTTCGCGCCAACGTCGTGCAGTACTGGGGCGCTCTGGAAGCGGCCAAGGCGGCAATCGAATCGGCGCAGGCTTCCGTGGCGGCGAACGAGATCGCGCTGCGCGGCGTGCGCGAGGAGTGGCGCGTCGGCCAGCGTACCACGCTCGATGTGCTGAACGCGCAGACCGCGCTGTTCGACGCCCGCGCCAGCCTCGTTATCGCCCAGCGCGACCGCGTGGTCGCCTCGTACGCAGTTCTGTCGGCCAGCGGCGAGCTGGGGGCGACCCGCCTCGGCCTCAAGGTTCCGATCTACAATCCGCAGGTGCACTACAATCAGGTGCGTGATGCCTGGATTGGCGTGCGCACGCCCGGCGGCCAGTAAGCGGCATGAGACGAAGCGCGCGCCGGACAAAATCCACAGCCATCAGATTGTCATGGCTTGGCGCGCAGCTTCGGTCGGTGCACGGTTTACAAAGTCTTAACGGGTGATTCGCGCGATGCGCGGCCGCACTGTCCGCGCGCGGCGTCGTCTGAGCGATCGGAAAGAAGCGCATGTCGGTAAGTGCGAGGGCCAACGAGCCGTCCATGGAGGAGATTCTGGCCTCCATCCGGCGGATCATTTCCGACGAGGTCGCCGTCGAGCCAGCATCGCCCCAGCCCAGCCCGGCCCAGCCCGAGCCCCGCTCCGCCCCGCGCGATGCCTTCGCCCCGCGGGAGCCGCTGGCCGGCCGGTCTTCCACATCGGGCCGTGAATCGTCGGGGATCGGTGCTCCGGATCCATCGACGCGACTTTTCGCGCCAGTTGCGGTCCGGTCGCCGGTGAGTGAGCCCGCGTTCTCGCCCCCGCCGCGCCCTGTGCGGAGCGCTCCGGCGCCGATCTCGTCGATGCGCCCGGCGATGCCGCTTACCTCTGTGCCGCTGCCCCTCGTGTCGGCGCCTTTCTCACCCGCTCCGGCCCAGGATCGGTCGGAGACGACCGGCTTCGTCAGGCCGGATAGTGCGCCGGCCGTCGACCCTTTCGCGCCGCGGGCGCGAAGCGCTTCTGCCGCGCCCGCGTTGCATGCGGTGACGCGGGTCGCGCGCGTGACGCCCCCCGTTGAAGCTTTCCCTTCCGTGCCGGAGAGCGACGATCTCGACACGCCGCTCGGTTCGGCCTTGTTCGATCTGGCCCTGGTGGAGCAGGCGGTTCAGGCGGAGCTGGCGCATGTTTCCGCCGAAGCGGCCGCGTCCCGGTTTTCCCCGCTGCCGCCGCGCGGTGCCGAGACGGCCGCTCCAGTTGCCGATGCCGACGCGGCGGCCCTCGCCGTGCCGGTCGGTTCGACCCTCGTAGAGGAGACCATCGAGATGCAGGCCAAGTCCGAAGCAGCCGCGCGGTCCGTCCTGGACGAGGCGGAAGTGATCGCCACCACTCCCACGCGGGAGACGCCGGTGCCTTTCCCCCCGCGGACGACGGCGCCGTCGCGTCTGGAGACGCGTCCCGTCGAACCGCGCTTCGGCGCCGCCAGCCGTCCGGCCACCAGCACGGAGCCGGCGGCTACCGAGGCGACCCGCGAGCGGCTTGTTTCCGGCTCGGCCAGCAACGCTGTTTCGGCGGCTTTCGGCTCGCTGCAGCGGACGGTGACGTCGAACTCTCGCACGGTTGACGATCTCGTGACCGAAGCGATCCGGCCGATGCTCAAGGCTTGGCTCGACGAGAACCTCCCGACGCTGGTCGAGCGTCTGGTGCGTGCCGAGATCGAGCGCGTCGCCCGTCAGGGCCAGTGAAACATGAAGGAGAGGCGGGGCTGATTCCGCCTCTTCCACACGCCACCTGTCCTTTGGCGTGTTGACTTGAGCCATCGGCTCCGCTTTCTCTCGCACCCTCTTCATTCGAGGTGCCGGAGCCAAAATGCTCGACAACAGGTTCGATCCCGCCGCAGTCGAAGACCGCATCTACCAGACTTGGCTGGATGCCGATGCGTTCAAGGCCGGGCGTCCCGAGCGGGCAGGGGCCGATCCCTACTGCATCGTCATTCCGCCGCCGAACGTGACCGGCTCGCTCCATATGGGGCACGCGCTCAACAACACGTTGCAGGACATTCTCTGCCGTTTCGAGCGCATGCGCGGCAAGGACGTGCTCTGGCAGGTCGGCACCGACCACGCCGGCATCGCCACGCAGATGGTGGTCGAGCGCCAGCTCGCCGAACGCCAGCTTCCCGGACGCCGCGAACTGGGCCGCGAGGCCTTCGTCGAGCGCGTCTGGAAGTGGAAGGAAGAATCCGGCGGCACCATCATCAACCAGCTCAAGAAGCTCGGCGCGTCCTGTGACTGGTCGCGCGAACGCTTCACCATGGACGAGGGCCTGTCGCGCGCCGTCCTCAAGGTGTTCGTGCAGCTCTACAAGGAAGGGCTGATCTACAAGGACAAGCGGCTGGTCAACTGGGACCCGAAGTTCCAGTCGGCCATCTCCGATCTGGAGGTGCTTCAGGTCGAGGTGAAGGGCCATCTCTGGCATTTCCGCTATCCGCTGGCCGACGGCGTCACCTATCCGCACCCGGTCGCCTTCGACGAGAACGGCCAGCCGACCGAGTTCGAGACGCGCGACTACATCGTCGTCGCCACCACGCGACCTGAGACCATGCTGGGCGACACCGCGGTTGCGGTCCATCCGGAGGACCCACGCTATCAGGGCCTCGTCGCCGCCGACGCGAAGGTGCGGCTGCCGCTGGTCGGCCGGCTGATCCCGATCGTCGCGGATGAATACTCCGACCCGACCAAGGGCACGGGCGCGGTGAAGATCACCCCGGCGCACGACTTCAACGACTTCGAGGTCGGCCGGCGGCACGACCTGCCGATGATCAACGTGCTCGACGCCGAGGCGCGCCTGACTCTGGCCGGCAACGCCGACTTTCTCGATGACGCCGTGACGGGCGCCGATCTCGACGCCGTGCTGGCGCTGGAAGGTCAGAGCCGCGAGGCGGCGCGCAAGGCCATCGTCTCCCTGATGGAGGAGCGCGGGCTGCTCGACCGGATCGAGCCGCACACCAACATGGTTCCCCATGGCGACCGTTCCAACGTGGTCATCGAGCCGTGGCTCACCGACCAGTGGTACGTCGATGCCCATACGCTCGCCCAGCCGGCGCTCGCCGCCGTGCGCGAGGGTCGCGCGGGTTTCGTACCAAAGAACTGGGAGAAGACCTATTTCGAGTGGCTGGAGAACATCCAGCCCTGGTGCGTCTCGCGCCAGCTCTGGTGGGGCCACCAGATCCCGGCCTGGTATGGGCCGGACGGGACGGTCTTCGTCGAGGAGACGGAGGAGGAGGCCGTCGCCGCCGCGCTCGCCCATTGCGTGCAGGCCGGCATCATCACCGACGCCGAGGCCAAGGAACTGGCCGTCGACGCCGACAAGCGCGCGAACTTGATCACCCGCGACGAGGATGTGCTCGACACGTGGTTCTCCTCCGCGCTGTGGCCGTTCTCGACGCTTGGCTGGCCCGACGAGACGCCGGAATTGAAGCGCTACTACCCGACCTCGGTGCTGATCACCGGCTTCGACATCATCTTCTTCTGGGTCGCCCGGATGATGATGATGGGCCTGCATTTCATGGACGGCGAAGTGCCGTTCAAGGACATCTACATCCACGCCCTCGTCCGCGACGAGAAGGGCGCCAAGATGTCGAAGTCCAAGGGCAATGTGATCGATCCGCTCGATCTCGTGGGCAAGTACGGTGCCGACGCGCTGCGCTTCACGCTCGCGGCCATGGCCGCGCAGGGGCGCGACATCAAGCTGGCGACCAGCCGCGTCGAGGGCTATCGCAACTTCGCGACCAAGCTCTGGAACGCCGCGCGCTTTGCCGAGATGAACGGGTGTGGGCGGGATCCGGCTTTCGATCCGTACAAGGTCGAGACGACCCTGAACCGCTGGATTCTCGGCGAGACCCAGCGGGCCGGGCTGGAGATCACCGAGGCACTGGAGGCCTACAAGTTCAACGAGGCGGCGGGCGCCGCCTATCGTTTCGTGTGGAATATCTTCTGCGACTGGTATCTGGAGCTCGCCAAGCCCGTCTTCACCGGCGGTGACGCGCAGTGGAAGGCCGAGACGCGGGCGACGACGGCCTTCGTGCTCGACGAGATTCTCAAGCTGCTGCACCCGTTCATGCCGTTCCTCACCGAGGAGCTCTGGGCGCGCACCGCCGAGGGCGGCGCTGCCCGCGCGAGCCTTCTGGCGCTTGCTGCCTGGTCGAAGCTCGACGGGATGGAAGCCCCCGAGGCGGAGGCTGAGATCGGCTGGCTGGTCGATCTGGTCACCGAGATCCGCTCCGTCCGTGCCGAGATGAACGTGCCGGCCGGAGCCCAGATTCCGCTGGTGCTCGTGGGAGCGAACGCCCTCACCATCGACCGGGTGGGCGCCTGGCAGGATGCTCTGGTCCGGCTCGCCCGCCTGTCCGCCATCGCCTTCGAGCCGGAAGCGCCGGCTGGGTCGGTACAAGTCGTCGTGCGTGGCGAGACGGCGGCGCTGCCGCTTGCCGGCATTATCGACATGGATGCGGAAGCGGCGCGGCTTTCGAAGGAGCTCGCCAAGGCTGCCGACGATATCGCCAAGGTCGATGCCAAGCTCGGCAATGCCGACTTCATCCGACGGGCGCCGGAAGAGGTGATCGAGGAGCAGCGCGAGCGGCGCGAAAGTGCCGAGGCGCGGGCGGCCAAGATTCGCGAGGCGCTCGTCCGTCTGGGCAAGGCCGCCTGACGGCGGACTGCGGACGGGGGCCGGGGCCGCAATGGCGTTCATCGAGGCTTTCGAGGCGAGCGACTTCGCCTCGACCATCATCAGCCTCCTCGTTGCCTTCGCGATGGGGACGCTGATCGGGGCCGAGCGGCAGTACCGCCAGCGGACGGCCGGCCTGCGCACGAACGTGCTGGTGGCGGTCGGCGCCTGCCAGTTCGTCGACATGGCCATGCATCTCGCCGGCCCGGACGGAGCGGTGCGGGTGGTGGCCTATGTGGTCTCCGGCATCGGCTTCCTCGGTGCCGGCGTGATCATGAAGGAAGGCACCAATATTCGCGGCCTGAACACGGCGGCGACGCTCTGGTGTTCGGCAGCGGTCGGCGCCTGCGCGGGGGCCGACCTGCTGGCGCAGGCGGTTCTGCTCACCTTGTTCGTGCTGGCGGGCAACACGATGCTGCGTCCGCTGGTAACGGCCCTTGAGCGCCTTCCGCGCGACGACGAGGCAACCGAGGCGGTCTACGAGATTGGCATCCGCGTGCCGGCGGCGCAGGCCTCCGATGCCCGCGCCCGGCTGATATCCCAGCTGGAGGCCGCGCGGCTGCCGGTGGACGAGGTGGAGATCACCGACCGGCCATCCGGCGAGAGCGAGGTGCGCGCCACGCTGGTCAATACCTCGCTACGCTCGGCCGAGCTTGACGCCGTGGTGGCGAAGCTGCGGACTTTACCCGGTGTGGCGTCGGGCGACTGGACGCGGAGCAGTTCCGACTAACGAGGGAGCATTTCAGCTCGCCTGCGGGTTCGGCGGCACCGGAGGATGTGAGGCATCTGTGGAAGCCGGGGGCAGCAGCCGGTCGAGCTCGGCGCGCAGGCGCTCGATCACATCCGCCGCTTCGGACAGTTCATCCTCGACCTTGTCGCGCGGAAACCGTTCGAGGTCCGCCGCCATGGCCCTCAGCCGCTCGACGATGTTGCCGCTCGACATGTGGTTCTTCCTCCCTTTGCAGCCGCGCATCGGCGCGCGGTCCACGGGGCATAACATACCCGCCTCGGCCCCATATGACGGAACAATGACGCCGGATCGTCCGCCGGCGATCGGGAGTGAGGCCGAGGGCGCGAGCCGTGTCTGCCTGACAAGCCTCGGGGCGATTACTTGAAGGAAAGCGCTGCCGCCGACAGCGCGCGGGAGATGGGTATCTCGAAAGAGATTTTATTATAAAACAGTGATTTATGGGGATTTCCGAGTGCGGCATTGACGGCGCTGTGTCGCGGGCGGGAAGCGTGCAAGGGCGTTCCGCAGCCGTGTCGAAGCTGCAACAGTGTCACGCATTCGCAACCATAACCCGAGCCGAACGCCGAGGCGCCGCGAAGCCGCCACAAACCGGCACGAAATCCGACTGATAGACGGAGGATAGTAGTGTCCGGGTGCAGTTACCCGAGTGAACCTCCGCGCCGGGATGCGTGAAGTAGACATGAACGTCAGGACCATCATCGACAAGCGGAACTTGCCGAGCCGTCATGTGACGGAAGGTCCGGCGCGTGCCCCGCACCGCTCCTATCTCTATGCCATGGGCCTGACCCGCGAGCAGATTCATCAGCCGCTGGTAGGGGTCGCTTCCTGCTGGAACGAAGCCGCGCCGTGCAACATCTCGCTGATGCGCCAGGCGCAGGCGGTGAAGAAGGGCGTCGCGGCGGCCAACGGTACGCCGCGCGAGTTCTGCACCATCACCGTCACCGACGGCATCGCCATGGGCCACGAGGGCATGAAGGCCTCGCTGGCGTCGCGGGAGGTCATCGCCGACTCGGTCGAGCTGACCATGCGCGGCCACGCCTATGACGCGCTGATCGGCCTCGCCGGCTGCGACAAGTCTCTTCCCGGCATGATGATGGCGATGCTGCGCCTCAACGTGCCGTCGATCTTCATCTATGGCGGCTCGATCCTGCCCGGCTCCTACCGGGGCCAGCCGGTGACGGTGCAGGATCTGTTCGAGGCGGTCGGCAAGCACTCGGTCGGCGCCATGTCGGACGACGATCTCGACGAGCTGGAGCAGGTGGCCTGCCCGTCGGCCGGCGCCTGCGGCGCCCAGTTCACCGCCAACACGATGGCAACCGTTTCCGAGGCGATCGGCCTCGCGCTGCCCTATTCGGCCGGCGCACCCGCGCCCTACGAGATCCGCGACAAGTTCTGCATGGCGGCCGGCGAACAGGTGATGGACCTGGTCGCCCGCAACATCCGCCCGCGCGAGATCGTGACCCGCAAGGCACTGGAGAATGCCGCGACCGTGGTCGCCGCCTCGGGCGGTTCCACCAACGCCGCGCTGCATTTGCCGGCTATGGCGCACGAAGCCGGCATCAAGTTCGACCTGTTCGACGTCGCCGAGATCTTCAAGCGCACGCCCTATATCGCCGACCTCAAGCCGGGCGGACGCTATGTCGCCAAGGACATGTTCGAGGCCGGCGGCATCCCGCTGCTGATGAAGACGCTGCTGGAACACGGATTCCTGCACGGCGATTGCCTCACCGTGACCGGTCGCACCATCGCGGAGAACCTCGCCTCGGTGAAGTGGAACCCGCACCAGGACGTGGTGCGCCCGGCGAACGATCCCATCACCGCCACCGGCGGCGTGGTTGGCCTTCAGGGCAATCTCGCTCCGGATGGAGCCATCGTGAAGGTGGCGGGGCTGAAGAATCTGAGGTTCACCGGCCCGGCGCGCTGCTTCGATGGCGAGGAGGCCTGCTTCGAGGCCGTGACCAACCGTGCCTATGAGGACGGTGAGGTTCTGGTCATCCGTTATGAGGGGCCCAAGGGTGGTCCCGGCATGCGGGAAATGCTGTCCACCACCGCCGCGCTCTATGGACAGGGCAAGGGCGACAAGGTGGCGCTGATCACGGACGGACGCTTCTCGGGCGCCACGCGCGGCTTCTGCATCGGCCATGTCGGGCCGGAGGCGGCCGTCGGCGGCCCGATCGGGCTGATCCGCGACGGCGATATCATCACTATCGACGCAATCGAGGGCACGCTGGACGTGGCGCTCTCGGACGAGGAACTCGCCGCCCGCAAGGCGGAGTGGAAGCCCCGTCCTTCGCCCGTCGGCTCGGGGGCCATCTGGAAGTTCGCGCAGGCCGTGGGGCCCGCCCGTGAGGGCGCGGTCACCCATCCCGGCGGCGCGGCCGAGACAACGTGCTATGCGGATATTTGACCGTTCGGCCCTCAGGCCATTCCTCGTTGTGATCGCCGTCGCGCTGGCGCCGTCGCTGGCCTCGGCCTTTGACGGCACGCCGGGCAGCGACGGCGGGCCGGTGAAGTCCGGCGTGGCCGGCAAGCCGCGCACGGTGGAGGAGATCGTCCGTCTTGGCGCGCAGGCGCTGCGCTCGGGCGAGACCGAGAAGGGCATCGACTCGCTGCGCTACGCGGCCGATCAGGGCCATGCGGGCGCGCAGTGGAAGCTCGGCCGTATGTATGCGGAAGGCGAGGGCGTCGAGCGCAACGACATCAAGGCGTTCGAATATTTCAGCCAGATCGCCAACATGCACGCCGACGACAACCCGGCGGCGCCGGAAGCCCGCTTCGCGGCGGACGCCTTCGTCGCGCTCGGCGCCTACTATCTGGTAGGCATCCCCAACAGCAAGGTGCGCCGCGACACGACCCGCGCGCGGGACATGTTCGCCTACGCCGCCTCCTATTTCGGTGACCCGGCCGCGCAGTACCATCTCGCGCGCCTCTATATCGACGGCGACGGCGTTGACCGCGATCCGCGCTTCGCGGCCCGCTGGCTCGGGCTTGCCGCCCATAAGGGCCAGTACCAGGCGCAGGCGGCGCTCGGTGGGCTGCTGTTCAAGGGCGATGACGGGATACCGCGTCAGGCGGCGCGCGGCCTGATGTGGCTGACCCTGGCGCGCGACGCGGCCGCCGGCCCGGACGACAAATGGGTGGTGGAACTCTACGAGGACGCCTTCGCCAATGCCTCGTCCGACGAGCGCGCCATGGCGCTGGTCTATCTCGAACAATACATGAAGGCCGACCGCTGAGCGGTTTAGGCCTCGCCGAGGGGCTCAGGCCTTGAGCGCCAGCTCCGCCCAGACGGGCACGTGATCGGACGGCTTTTCCCAGCCGCGCACGTCCTTGTCGATACCGACCGCCCTTAGCCGGTCGGTAGCCTGCGGCGACAGCAGCAGGTGGTCGATGCGGATGCCATTGTTCCGCTGCCAGGCTCCGGCCTGATAATCCCAGAAGCTGTAGAGCCCGGGCGCGTCGGTTGTCGTCCGCAGCGCATCCGTCATGCCGAGATTGAGAATCTCGCGGAAGGCCGCGCGGGTTTGCGGCAGGAAAAGCGCATCGTTCACCCACGCCTCAGGATGAGCGGCATCCTCCGGGCCGGGAATGACGTTGTAGTCGCCGCAGACGATCAGTGGCTCCTCATAGCTGAGGCGGCTTGCGATGTGCGCCTTCAGCCGCTTCATCCAGCCGAGCTTGTACGGGTATTTCTCAGTGTCGACGGGGTTGCCGTTCGGCAGGTAGATGCCGCAAACGCGCAGCACGCCCTCGCTCGTCGACACCACGACCTCGATGAAGCGCGACTGCACGTCGTCATCGTCGCCCGGCAGGCCGGAGGTCACCTCGTCGAAGGGCAGGCGCGAGAGCACCGCGACGCCGTTGAAGCCCTTCTGCCCGTGCACCGCGACATTGTAGCCGAGGGCTTCGAAGGCCTCGCGGGGGAACGCCTCGTCGACGCACTTGATTTCCTGCAGGCAGACGACGTCCGGCTTCGTCTCCTGCAACCAGGCGACGGCGTGTTCCTGCCGCTGCTTGATCGAGTTGACGTTCCAGGTGGCGATGCGCATCGGGACCTCGTGCGGGGCGGTGAATCGGGCCGCCAGTCTACAGCACCGGCAGCAGCCGGCGCACGATCAGCGCGGAGGAGAGGGCGACCTCGTCCACGAACTGGCGGAAATCGAAATGGGACTGGCTGCCGGCGAGATCCGAGAGCGCGCGCACCACCAGCCACGGCACCCCGAAGGCGACGCAGACCTGTGCCATCGCCGCGCCCTCCATCTCCACCGCCGCGCCGCCGAGTTCGCGGAACAGGCGCTCGCGCAGCGTCTCGGAATTCACGAACTGGTCGCCGGTGAGGATGCGTCCATAGTGCAGGCGTGGCGGCTTTTTGCCGCCGCCGGCCGAGAGCGGGGCAAGGCTGAGTTCTTCCAGAGCGGCACGCACACGGGCGATCAGGTCGCCATCGGCGGCATGGCCGAGTTCGTCGTGAGGGTTGAAGAAGGGCTGGTGGCCCGCCTGATAGACGACGAAGCCATCCTCGGCGGTATAGCCGGCGTCATGCTGCACGACGTGATCGGCGATCACCACGTCGCCGATGGCGAGTTCCGGATCGAGACCGCCGGCGATGCCGGAAAACAGCAGGACGCGGCAATCGAAACGCTCGATCAGCAGCGTGGCGGCGACCGCAGCGTTCACTTTGCCCATGCCGGCCCGCGCCAGCACCACCGCATGACCGTCGAGCCGGCCGGCATGGAAGACCATGCCGGCGCGCTCGGTAACCTCGGCGCCGGTCAGATTGTCGGCGAGGAAGGCGAATTCCTGCGGAATGGCGCAGAGAACGGCGACCGGCCCCATCACAGGGCGAAGCTGGTGCCGCAGCCGCAGGAGGCCGTGGCGTGGGGATTCTCGATGCGGAACGAGGCGCCAATCAGATCGTCGACGAAATCGATGTTCGAGCCGGACATGAATTCCAGCGAGACGGGATCGATCACCACTGTCGCCTTGCCTTCGGCGATGACGATGTCGTCCGCCTCGCGCTCGCGGGTAATGTCGAACTTGTACTGGAAGCCGGAGCAGCCACCGCCTTCCACGCTGACGCGCAGCATGCTTTGAGGCGGCTCGGCACTGAGAATCTCCGCGATACGCCGCGCTGCGCTGGCGGTGACGCCGACCGAAACGGCGGCGACTTCGGGAGAAGCGTTGTCTGTCGAAGGGTTTGCGCTCATGTCGCGTACTTCGGGTTGAATATGACCTGTCCGAATAGTTAAGTGCTGCCGCCCCCGAGTCAAAGGGGCTTCACGAGGGTTTGGCAGGGAGATCGCGCATGGCGGTGGCCGGGGCGGAGCCGCGCGCGCCATGGGCGTCGAGGGCGGAGGATAGTCGTGGCCGGCTTTATCCGGAGCCGGGCGCCGATGCGCGCAGTGCTTTTCGGCGCGACGCCGATCGCATCATTCATTCCAGTGCCTTCCGCCGTCTCGCCTACAAGACGCAGGTCTTCTCCTATCACGAGGGAGACCATTACCGCACGCGCCTGACCCATACGCTGGAGGTGGTGCAGGTCGCCCGCTCCATCGCCCGTGCGCTGGGCCTCGACGAGGATCTGAGCGAGGCGCTGGCGCTGGCGCATGATCTCGGTCATCCCCCCTTCGCCCATGCCGGCGAGCGCGTTCTTGATGCCTGCATGCGTGCCTATGGCGGCTTCGATCACAATGCCCAGTCGCTGCGCGTCGTGACCCGGCTGGAAAACCGCTATCCCGATTTCGACGGGCTGAACCTCTCCTGGGAGGTTCACGAGGGCATCGTGAAGCACAACGGCCCGCAGCAGGCGCCGTTGCCGCACGCCATCGAGGTGCATGCCGAGCGGCAGGACCTGTGGCTGTGGAGCTGGCCATCGGCCGAGGCGCAGGTCGCCGCCATCGCCGACGACATCGCCTATGACGTGCACGATCTCGACGACGGGCTGCGTGCCGACCTGTTCGGGATCGATGAGCTGAAGGACCTGCCACTGGTCGGCGCCATCATCGCCGGTATCGAGGAGCGCTGGCCGGGCCTCGACCGCTCGCGTTTCATCCATGAGCTCGGGCGCCGCATGATCACGGCGCTCATCGCCGACGTGGTGGGCGAGGCGCACCGGCGCATTTCTGCGGCCGGTCCTTCGAGTGCGGATGATATTCGCCGACTCGGCCGGCCGATGGTCGGCTTCTCGGCCGGGACGGCCGAGGCGGAGAGGGCCATCAAGTCCTTCCTGTTTCCCCGGATGTATCGTCATCCGCGTGTGGTGCGGACCATGGAAGCGGCCGGTGATGTCGTGCGCGAGCTGTTCGAGCGCTACATGGCGGACACCGATGCGCTGCCGCCGGAGTGGCGTGCCAGCGTCGAAGGCCGGACGGAGGCGGCGCGGGCGCGTCGTATCGCCGATTTTCTGGCCGGGCAGACCGACCGCTATGCGCTCGCCGAGCATGCCCGTCTCTTTGACAGGGCAGCGGAACTGCGGTAGCGCCAGCCACCCCTTGTCGGGCCTGCCGTGCCGGGAGTTTTCCAGAATGAACCTGTTCGCGATCTTCGCCGATCACGTCCGCGATGCCGTCGGCCAGCTTATCGCCGAGGGCGCCGTGCCCGCCGGCATCGATACGGCGCGCGTGGTGGTCGAGCCGCCGCGCGATCCCAGCCATGGCGACCTCGCCACCAACGCGGCGATGGTGCTGGCCAAGGATGCGGGCCTGAAGCCGCGCGATCTCGCCGAGAAGCTCGTCGCCCGGCTGGTGACCCTGCCCGGCGTGGCGAAGGTGGATGTCGCCGGCCCCGGCTTCATCAACATCGCGCTCGATGCGTCCTATTGGCCGCGCGTGGTCGCCGCCGTGCTCGAGGCGGGGAGCGGCTATGGCCGCACGGATGCTGGCGCCGGACAAGCGATCAATGTGGAATATGTCTCCGCGAACCCGACCGGGCCCATGCATGTCGGCCATTGCCGGGGCGCCGTGTTCGGTGATGCGCTGGCGAACCTTCTGGCTTTCGCCGGCTGGAAGGTGACGCGCGAGTACTACATCAACGATGCCGGTGCGCAGGTCGACGTGCTCGCCCGTTCGGCCTTCCTGCGCTACCGCGAGGCGCTGGGGGAGGCGATCTCGATTCCCGAGGGGCTCTATCCCGGCGACTATCTCGTTCCGGTCGGCAAGGCGCTGGTGACGAAGTACGGCCGCACCCTGCTCGACAAGCCCGAGAACGAATGGCTGCCGCTGGTGCGCGACGTTTCGATCGACGCAATGATGGCGATGATCCGCGGCGACCTTGCCGCGCTCAACATCCATCACGAGGTTTTCTTCTCCGAGCGCACGCTGCACGCCCGGCCGAACGGCGCGCCGAGCATCATCGACCGCATGCTGGAGAGCCTGCGCGCCCGCGATCTCGTTTATGAAGGCCGCCTGCCGCCGCCGAAGGGCCAGCCCGTCGAGGACTGGGAGGACCGCGAGCAGACGCTGTTCCGCGCTATGCAGTTCGGCGACGACGTCGACCGTCCGCTGATGAAGTCGGATGGCGCCTACACCTATTTCGCGGCCGATATCGCCTATCACAAGGACAAGTTCGATCGCGGTTTCAAGCGCATGATCGACGTCTGGGGCGCCGATCATGGCGGCTACGTCAAGCGCATGCAGGCGGCGGTGAAGGCGGCCACGAACGGCGAGGGCAGCCTCGACGTCGAGCTGTGCCAGCTCGTGCGGCTGTTGCGGAACGGCGAGCCGGTGAAGATGTCGAAGCGGGCGGGGGACTTCGTGACCCTGCGCGATGTGGTCGACGAGGTGGGCCGCGACGCGGTGCGCTTCATGATGATCAACCGCAAGAACGATGCGGTGCTCGACTTCGATCTCGCCAAGGTGATCGAGCAGACGCGCGACAACCCGGTCTTCTACGTCCAGTACGCCCATGCCCGGGCGAGCTCGATCCTGCGCAACGCGAAGGAGGCTTTCGCGGACCTGCCGGACGCGGCATCCGCCTTCGCCGGCGAGGACCTGACGCTGCTGAGCGACGAGGGGGAGATCACCCTCATCAAGCAGATCGCCAGCTATCCGCGGATCATCGAGCAGGCGGCGGTCGCCCGCGAGCCGCACCGGCTGGCCTTCTACCTCTATGAGCTCGCCAGCGCCCTGCATGCACAGTGGAATCGCGGGAAAGACCTGCCACATTTACGCTTCATTATCGAAGATGATCGAAAGTCAACCTACGCGCGGCTGGCGCTTGTGCACGCAGTCGCGCTGATCATCGCTTCGGGACTTTCCGTTCTTGGGGTCGATGCTCCCAAAGAAATGCGGTGAGCGCGTCGCGCGACGGATCGTTCGACCTGCCGCCGCCGCTAGGCCGCCCTCCGGGCGGTTATCGATAACGCGCTGCGAACAGGTTCTGTGAAATGGGCAACGACACCATGCGCAATCGGCAGGAAGTTCCGGCCGAGGATCCGCTCGCCGAACTTGCCCGTATGATGGGGCAGGAAGACGAGTTCGCCGATCTGCTGCGCCAGTCTCAGGCGGCGCGCCGTCCGGCGACTCCCGCGTCCCGTGCGCCGCAGCCGGCTGCGCCTCCGCCGCGCCCCGTTGCTCCGCGCGCGCCTGCTGAAGCCAGACGTCCGGCGCCGGGCTCGTTCGCCGCGCTTGCCGCCGAAGTCTATAGCGAGGGCACCCATCGCCCGGCATCCCCGCCGCCGCGTCCGCCCGAGCGCCCCGTCGCGGAGCGTCCCGCCGAGCCGCGTGCGCCGCTGGCTCGTGCCCCGGAACCGCGTCCCGCCGAGCCTCGTGCGCCCTATGTGCCGCCGCGTCCGCAGCCGACCGAGCCGCGCCGTCCCGCGCCTTCGGCATCGTTCGACAGCGAGCAGTTCTCCGACAACATCGCCGACGCGGTCTCGCGCGCTCTGGGCCAGCCTTTCGATCCGGCGGCGCCGTCGCCGCGTTCGCAGGCTCGCGCCGAAACCCCGCGTCCCGATGCCCCGCGCGCTGAAGCGCCTCGTGCCGAGACACCCCGGGTCGAGGATGCGCCCCGTGCGGCTGCCGCGCGGGGCGAAGCTGAAGAGGGCGCTCCGCCCGAGGCGCGTCTTCCGTCCTGGATGGCCCGTTCCGCCGCTGCCGCGCGTGCGGCCGAGGCGCCGGCCTCCGCCCCCTCGGCCACTGCCCGAGGGCAGGCGCCGCGCCCCGGTCAGGCCTTCGAGCCGGACGAGGACGCCTATGATTATGGACGCTCCGCCGCTGATTACGATGACGGCGACGCGGGCGAGCCGGATTCCTACGAGGTTTACGAGGTCGACGAAGACCTGCCGCGGCGCGGGCGTCGCCGGCTGCTTCTGGTCGGTGTGGCCGTCATTGCCCTCGTCGCCGCCGGCGCCGGTGCCATCATGTTCCTGTCCGGGCCGAAGGGCACGCAGGTGGCGAGCGGTGAGCCGCCGGTGATCCGGGCCGACCAGGGGCCGAACAAGGTCGTGCCGAGCCAGCCGGTTCAGGAGCCGACGAGCGACGGTCAGAAGCTCATCTATGATCGCGTGGGCGGCAGCCCGACGACGGGCAACGAGCAGGTGGTCTCCAGCGAGGAGCAGCCGGTCGATGTCTCGCAGGCTGCCCAGCCGCAGCCGCGCGTGATCCAGACGGCGCCGCCCGCGGCCGCGCCGTCCTCGGCTGCTCCCGCCAACGCCGCCGAGCCGAAGCGCGTGCGTACGCTCACCGTCCGGGCGGACGGAACCATCGTGGAGGACGGCACCGATTCCGCCCCGACTCCCGTCGCCGCCGCTCCGGTCCAGTCTTCCGCGCAGCCGACGGTTTCGGCGCCGATCCCGCTGAACTCGGGCACGGGTGAGCCGGTGTCCACCGATCCGACGCCGCTCGCCTCCACGCCGTCCATTGTCGACAATGTTTCGGCCAATACGCAGCCGGCGCGTGTGGCGGCGGCTCCGGCTCCGGCAGCGGCCTCTGCGCCGGCTCCGGCCGGCAACTATGTCGTCCAGATCGCGTCGGTGCGTTCGGAGGCGGAGGCCCAGTCGACCTGGCGCTCGATGCAGTCGAAGTATCCCGGCATTCTCGGCAACCAGCCCTTTGCCGTCCGTCGCGCCGATCTCGGCGACCGTGGCGTCTATTATCGCGCCCAGGTGGGCTCGTTCTCCTCGCGTGACGGTGCGGTGGCTCTCTGCGAGGCGCTGCGTGCGCAGGGCGGCGACTGCATGGTTCAGCGTAACTGATCCGGCGGCGTTTCCCGACATGAGCCAGTCCACGGCGCCGCGCGCCTTCATTACCGGGTGCGCCGGCACCTTCTTCACGCCCGACGAGGTCGACTTCCTGCGGGAAGCCGCCCCCTGGGGGCTGATCCTGTTCCGCCGCAATGTCGAGGCGCCGGCGCAGGTAGCCGCGCTGGTCAATGCCTTCCGCGCCATCGTCGGGCGCGAGGATGCGCCGGTGCTGATCGATCAGGAAGGCGGGCGGGTGCAGCGCCTCGGGCCGCCGCACTGGCCGGTCTACCCGCCGGCGGAAGTGTTCGCCCGCCGCGCCGAGGATGGCGATCCGCAGGCTGCGGCGACCGCGGCGCGGCTCGGCGCGCGGCTGATGGCGACCGACCTCGCGGCCGTCGGCATCAATGTGGATTGCGTTCCCTGTGCCGATCTCCGCCTGCCGGAGGGCCATGGCATCATCGGAGACCGGGCCTATGGTTCGACGCCCGTGCAGGTCGCGGCGCTCGCCCGTGCGGCGGCGGAAGGGCTGATGAGCGGTGGTGTCCTGCCGGTTCTCAAGCACATTCCCGGCCATGGCCGGGCGCGTGCCGACAGTCATGAGAGCCTGCCGGTCGTCGAGACGTCGCGGGCGGAACTGGAGGCCACGGACTTCGAGCCGTTCCGCCTGCTGGCGGACCTGCCGCTCGGCATGACGGCGCATGTCGTCTACACGGCGATAGACCCGGACCGTCCGGCGACGACGTCGAAGCGCGTGATCGACGAGATCATCCGCGGCCATATCGGTTTCGATGGCGCGCTGATGAGCGACGACCTCTCCATGGGCGCCCTTGCCGGCTCGCTGGCCAGCCGGGCCGAGGCCTCCTTTGCCGCCGGCTGCGACCTGGCTCTGCACTGCAATGGCCGCATCGACGAGATGCGCGAAGTGGCGTCGCGCTCGCCGGTACTGGAGGGGGAGGCGGCACGACGCTGCGCTGCGGCCCTCGCGCGGATCGCGCCGGTCGAGGAAATGGTGCTGAGCGAGGCACGCGCGCGTTTTTCGGATATGATCGCGGCGTCGTGAACGCCAGCCGCGGTCTGCCATGGTTCAAAGCCAGTTCTCGTTCGAAGCGGATGCCGTGCGCCAGGCGGGCGATCCCGCGCTGGTGGTCGACGTCGACGGCTTCGAAGGGCCGCTGGACCTGCTGCTGGCGCTGGCGCGCACGCAGAAGGTGGACCTCTCGCGGATATCCATCCTCGAACTTGCCGAGCAGTATCTGCACTTCGTCGACGAGGCGCGACGCATAAGGCTGGAACTCGCTGCCGACTACCTCGTCATGGCGGCCTGGCTCGCCTATCTGAAATCGCGCCTGCTGTTGCCGGACCCTCCGAAGGAGGAGGGGCCGAGCGCTTCCGAACTCGCGGCTGATCTCGCCGAGCGGCTGCGCCGGCTGGAGCGCATCCGCGCCGCCGCCGCCCATCTCGCCACCCGCGACCGTATCGGCCACGAGGTCTTCCCGCGTGGCGCCCCGGAGCCGCTGGTGCCTTCCGGCCCGGTGGTCTACGAGGCGACGCTTTATGACCTGCTCGCCGCGTACGGGGCCCAGCGCCAGAAGATGGCGCTTTCCCATGTGCGCTTCGCGCCCCGCAACGTCATCTCGCTGGCCGATGCGCGCGAGCGGCTGGAGCGGCTGCTCGGCCGTCTGGCGCTGCACGGCGAATGGGCGCGCCTCGACGGCTTCCTGCTGAACTGGATCGCCGATCCCAAGATGCGGGCGACGGCGCTCGCTTCGGGTTTCTCTGCGACTTTGGAAATGGTGCGCGAGGGGCTGATCGAGGTGCAGCAGGATGACGCTTTCGCGCCGATCTGGATCCGGAGCCGAGGCGACGCCGGGCCGGAGGAGGGGGCATGAGCGCGGAGGCCGCCCGTTCCGTTCGCCCGGCACATGAAGATGTTGAGCAGGAAGCGCCGGCTGTGGTGTCGCGGCCGGGGCGCGATCCGGCATTGCGCCTGCTCGAGGCCATGCTGTTCGCCGCCGGCGAGCCGCTCGACGAGGCGACTATCGCTGCGCGGCTGCCGGAAGGCGCGGATGTGCGCGGGCTGCTCGCCGACCTTTCGGCCGATTATGCCGACCGGGGATTTAATCTCGTTCGCGTGGCCGGGAAGTGGATGCTGCGCACCGCGCCCGATCTCGGCTTCCTGCTGGCGCGCGACAAACCGGAGCCGCGCCGCCTGTCGCGTGCGGCGCTCGAGACGCTGGCGATCATCGCCTATCACCAGCCGGTGACGCGCGCGGAGATCGAGGAAATCCGTGGTGTCTCGACCAACAAGGGCACGCTCGACGTGCTCCTCGCGTCCGGCTGGATCCGGTTGCGCGGCCGCCGCCGCAGCCCCGGACGGCCGGTGACCTACGGGACGACGGAGACCTTTCTCGTTCACTACGGGCTGGACAGCATCGGCGACTTGCCGGGCCTCGATGAACTGCGCGGCACCGGCCTGATTGACGCGCGGGTCTCCGCGGGCCTAACGGTGCCCTTGCCGAGCGACGATCCGGCGCTGAAGGACGATGAGGATCCGCTGGAGCCGGAATTCGACCTGTCCTTCGCGCCCGAGCCGGACGAGGGCGAAGAGTACGGGGGCGAGGACGAGGAAGGCTGACGCCTTCCAATCCTCGCCAGCGACAGGAGAACCCGCATGTATCACGCGCTGGCCCGCACCCCGGTCTCCCTCGCCAGCCGCCTGACGCTCGAAGACGTGCGTCATGGCTATGACGAGGTGGAGGCCGTGCGCGGTGTCTCCCTCACCATCGAGCCGGGTGAGATCATCTGCTTGCTCGGTCAGTCCGGTTGCGGAAAGACCACGCTGCTGCGGCTGATCGCCGGTATTGAGCGCCCGTCGAGCGGGCGTATCCTGCTCGACAAGCAGGTGGTGGCCGGACCGGGCATCTTCGTGCCGCCGGAGAAGCGCAATATCGGCCTCGTCTTCCAGGACTATGCGCTGTTTCCCCATCTCACCAACGTGCAGAACGTCGCCTTCGGTCTGCGGGCGCTGAAGCCGGCGGAGGCGCATGACGAGGCGGTCCGCGCGCTTCAGAGAGTGCGGCTGGAGGAGCACGCGGGCGACTATCCACATGCTCTTTCCGGCGGCGAGCAGCAGCGCGTCGCCCTGGCCCGCGCGCTCGTGCCGCGCCCCGGCATTCTCCTTATGGACGAGCCGTTCTCCGGGCTCGACAGTCGGCTCCGGAGCAGTGTGCGCACCGAAACGCTCAAGGTGCTGCGCGACGCCCGCGCGACCTGCATCATTGTCACGCACGACCCCGAGGAAGCCATGCGGCTGGGCGACCGTATCGCGCTGATGCGCAAGGGCGTGCTGGTTCAGGTGGGCACGCCGGAGGATCTCTACCTCCACCCGGTGGACCTCGATGTCGCCCGTTTCTTCTGTGAAACCAACGAGGTGGAGGGAGACGTCACCGGTGGCCACGTCGTGACCCCGCTCGGGTCTTTCGCCGCACCCGGCCTCGCCGAGGGTACGCCGGCGGTTGCCGCCATCCGGCCGCAGGGGATCGAGCTCATGGCCCCCGGCTCGGGCGTGCCGGGTCGAATCGTCAATCACCGTTTTCTCGGTGAACTCGACCTCTACGAGGTGGCCGTGGCGGGGCTGGATCGCCCTTTGGTCGCAAGACGTCGCACCAAGGCGGGCCTATTGCGTGGGCATGACGTCGGAGTGAACATCGAGCCGGCGGAGGTCCTTGTCTTCGCCACGGGCCGGCCCTAGTGTCCGGGTTCAATTGCGATGCGCGGCCGCGAGGGGCCTGCGGCGTTTCGGACAGGGAGTTGGTGTTATGGGTTCGTTGAGCATCTGGCATTGGATCATCGTGCTGGTGGTGGTGCTCCTCCTCTTCGGTCGCGGCAAGCTGTCCGAGCTGATGGGTGATGCCGCCAAGGGCATCAAGGCTTTCAAGAAGGGCATGGCTGACGACGAAGAGACGCCGGCGAAGCCGGCGGAGCCGGTGCGTTCGATCGAGCATCCGTCCAAGGTGGAAGCCGAGCAGACCAAGGTCAGCTGATTTCAGCCTGTCGGCCTCACGGATCGGGGAGGGCCGCGGATCGCGGCCCCGGCTTAACGCATGTTTGATATCGGCTGGTCCGAGCTTCTGGTGATCGGCGTCGTCGCCCTCGTGGTGATCGGGCCGAAGGAATTGCCGCGCGTCCTGCGCACCGTCGGGCAGGGCGTCGCCAAGCTGCGGCGCATGGCGGGCGAGTTCCAGGGCCAGTTCAACGAGGCGCTGCGCGAGGCGGAGCTGTCCGACCTCAAGGATAATGTCAGCGCGCTCAAGAACGATCTTTCCGGCCTCGCCGCGGATGCACGCAACTCCATCTCGAACGCGATTCCGACCAACCCCCTGCAGGATATCGAGACGGAGCTGAAGGCACCGACCGGCAGCGTGGAACGCGCCGATCTGCCGGTGGCAGGCACCGCGTCGGCATCGGATGCGGTGGCGGACCAGCTTCCGCCCCCGGGCGATCTGGAGCCGCACCCCTTCGAGACCATCGAAGAAGAGGTGCGCACCGCTGCCGCTCAGCTGGAGCCGGCGAAGACCGAGCCGGTCAAAGCGGAAGCCGCCAAGAGCGAGCCCGCCGGGACCGAGGGCAAGACCGCGGCCGCAAAGACGGAGCCGGCCGTCGCGCAGGCCGCGGCGGACGCTAAGCCGAAGCGTAGTCGGATTGCCGCCAAGCCGCCGGCGAAGGTTGCGGCATCGGCCGAAGCGACGCCGAAGAAACCTGCCGTCCGGCGCGCGCCGCGCAAGAGCGCTACCGTCGAGCCCGAAGTGTCGGCTGCCGTCGCTGATCTCGACGCGCCGGCACCCGCGCGCAAGCCGGCCTCGAAGGCCGAACCGAAGGCGATCGGCAAGGTGGCGGCGAAGCCGCGCGCCAAGGCGAAGCCTGATACCGGCAATGAAGGGCCGGCCGCATGAGCCAGGATGACATCGACGCCTCCAAGGCTCCGCTGATCGAACACCTGATCGAGCTGCGCGCGCGGCTGATCAAGTCGCTGATCGCCTTCTTCATCGCCTTCATTGCCTGCTTCATGCTGGGCAAGTTCATCTACAACATCCTGCTCTGGCCCTATGAGTTTGCGGCCGGCGGGACGGAGCACGTGAAGCTCATTTACACGGCGCCGCAGGAATTCCTGTTCACGCAGATCAAGCTCGGCATGTTCGGGGCGGCGTTCATCTCCTTCCCCATCGTGGCGACGCAGATCTACATGTTCGTGGCGCCGGGCCTCTACAGCCACGAGCGTAACGCCTTCCGGCCCTATCTCATCGCGACGCCGGTGTGCTTCCTCATCGGGGCGGGCTTCGTCTATTTCGTCGCCATGCCGCTGGCGATGACCTACTTCCTCTCCATGCAGCAGATGGCGGGGCCCGGCTCGGCGGAAATCTCCATGCTGCCGCAGGTCAGCGAATATCTGTCGCTGATCATGACGCTGATCTTCGCCTTCGGCATCTGCTTCCAGCTGCCGGTGGTCCTGACCCTTCTGGCGCGGATCGGCATCGTCACCTCCGACCAGCTCAAGAAGTTCCGCCGCTACGCCATCGTCGGCGTGTTCGTCCTGGCGGCGGTGCTGACGCCGCCGGATGTGGTCAGCCAGTTCGCTCTGGCCATCCCGACCTTGCTTCTCTACGAGGTCTCGGTCTACCTCGTGCGCGTCATCGAGAAGAAGCGCTCGGCGGCAGAGGCGACGGAGAGTTCCGCCGCCTGAGGCGGATGGTTCTGAAGGACGGACTTCCATGCATGACATCAAGTGGATCCGCGAGGAGCCGCGCGGTCTTGTCGACGCGCTGGTGCGGCGCGGCACGATCGAGGCCGAGGCGCAGGCGCTGGTCGATGGCCTGATCGCGCTCGACGAGCGCCGCCGGAGCGGCATCGGCAAGCTGGAAGAGCTACAGGCCCGTCGCAACGCCGCCTCCAAGGAGATCGGCGCCGCCAAGAAGGACGGCCAGAACGACCGCGCCGAGGCGCTGATGGCCGAGGTCGCCGCGCTCAAGACCGACATTCCCGCGCTGGAAGAGGACGTGAAGGCGGCCGAGGCCGAGCTGTTCGAAAAGCTCTCCGCCATCCCGAACGCGCCGCTGGCCGAGGTTCCTTTCGGCAAAGACGAGCACGACAATGTCGAGTTCACGCGCTTCGGCGAGAAGCGCGCCTATGCCTTCACGCCGAAGCAGCATTTCGAGATCGGCGAGGCGCTCGGCCAGATGGATTTCGAAGCCGCGGCAAAGCTCTCCGGCGCCCGCTTCGTCGTCCTGAAGAACAGGCTGGCGCGGCTGGAGCGCGCCATCGGCCAGTTCTTCATCGACACGCACACGACCGAGCATGGCTATACCGAGGTCGCACCGCCCGTGCTCGTGCGGGACGAGGCGATGTTCGGAACCGCGCAGCTTCCGAAGTTTCGCGAGGACCAGTTTCCGGCGGGCGAGGGCTTCTGGCTCATTCCCACCGCCGAGGTGCCGCTGACCAACCTTGTGGCCCAGTCCATTCTCTCGGAGGAGGAGCTGCCGCTGCGCCTCACCGCACTCACCCCCTGTTTCCGCGCCGAGGCCGGTGCGGCGGGGCGCGATACGCGCGGGATGATCCGCCAGCACCAGTTCAACAAGGTGGAGATGGTCTCCATCACCACACCCGAGAAATCGCTGGAGGAGCAGGAGCGCATGCTCGCCTGCGCGCAGGCGGTGCTGAAGAAGCTCGACCTGCACCACCGGGTGGTGACGCTGTGCACCGGCGACATGGGCTTCGCCTCGGCCCGTACCTTCGACATCGAGGTGTGGCTGCCGGGGCAGGACGCCTATCGCGAGATTTCGTCGGTCTCGACCTGCTCCGATTTCCAGGCGCGCCGCATGAACGCGCGCTACCGTCCGAAGGACGCGAAGTCCCCGCGCTTCGTCCACACGCTCAACGGTTCGGGCGTGGCGGTGGGGCGCGCCATGGTGGCGATCCTCGAGAACTACCAGAACGAGGACGGCTCGGTGACGGTGCCGGACGTGCTGGTGCCCTATATGGGCGGGCTGACGAAGATCGAGCGGTAGAGCGAGAAGGGGACGGAACGGGCGATGCGCATCCTGGTCACGAACGACGACGGCATCCATGCTCCGGGGCTCGACGCCTGCGCGCGGATCGCGCGCGCGCTGTCGGACGATGTGTGGGTGGTGGCGCCCGAGTTCGATCAGTCGGGCGTGTCGCACTCCCTCTCGCTCTCCGATCCGCTGCGCCTGCGTCAGGTGGAGGAGCGGCGCTTCGCCGTGAAAGGGACACCGACTGACTGCGTGATCATGGCCGTCCGGCACATATTGAAGGACGCCAAGCCCGACCTCGTGCTCTCGGGCATCAATCGCGGCCAGAACGTCGCCGAGGATGTGGGCTATTCCGGCACCGTCGCCGGCGCCATGGAAGGCACGGTGCTCGGCATTCCTTCCATCGCGCTGTCGCAAGCCTATGGCCTCGAGACGCGGAAGGCGCCTCCCTATCACGTGGCGGAGCACTGGGGCCCGAAGGTCGTGCGCACGCTGCTGGACGAAGGGATTCCGGAGGGCATCCTCGTCAACGTGAACTTCCCCAACCGTCCCGTCGACGAGGTGAAGGGCATCGCGGTCACGGCGCAGGGGCGGCGCAATCAGGACCTGCTGCGCATCGACGAGCGGGCGGATGGGCGCGGCAATCCCTATTTCTGGATCGCCTTCGAGAAACGCATCTTCGATACCGTGAACGGCTCGGACCTCCATGCGCTCGATCAGGGCTGCATCTCGGTCACGCCGCTGCGGCTCGACATGACCGACGAGCCGATGATGACGCGGCTCGCGCAGCTATTCTCCCGCTGATACCCCTGCGGTAAAAGCGACGGGGAGGAAGACGGCCCTTGACCGGACCCGACAAGGACGAAGCTGTCGAGCGCGCCGAGCTGCTGCTGGCGTTGCGCAAGCGCGGCATACGCGACCGGCTGGTCATGCGCGCCTTCGAGCAGGTGCCCCGCGAGCGTTTCGTCGAGCCGGTCTTCCGCAACCTCGCCTGGAACGACCAGGCGCTGCCGGTCGATTGCGGCCAGACCATCAGCCAGCCCACCGTGCTCGCGCTGATGACGACGGCGCTGGAACTCGAAGGCACGCATACCGTGCTCGAGATCGGGACCGGGACCGGGTACTACGCGGCCATTCTCGGACACATCGCCGGCCATGTGGTCACGCTGGAGCGCTTCCGGACGCTGGCCGAGGCGGCGGCGCGGCGGATCGGATCGCTCGGCCTCGCCAATGTCGAGGTGTTCCTTGCCGATGGCAGGCTCGGCTATCGCGCCCGCGCGCCCTTCGACCGCATTGTGCTGGGAGCAGCTGTGGAAGAAGTGCCGTCCGCCCTGTTCGACCAGCTCGCTCCCAACGGCATCCTCGTCGCGCCCGTCGGTCCGCCGGAGGGGACGCAGGCGCTCATGCGCTACCGTCGCGGGCCGGAGGGGCTGGAGCAGCGCGAGCTCGGGTTGGTGCGCTTCGTCCCGATGCTGAGCGGCGTCGCGGCCGTGCTCTGAAGTCGCCGCGAATCCGTCATTTTTCCTGCTTTGATGCGTCGGACTTAAGCCGACGTTTACCTGTACGCCGCATTAATCATCCTCAAGTCTAGCGTTCGGGTGTGGTGCGATGCGTAATCTTTTGTCGGCGTCCGGTTCCGGTCCACTGGTGCGGCTTTCCATCGTTGCCCTCGTTGCGAGCGGGGCAGCCGCCTGTAGCTCCGACGTGAGCCGCTTCAACGACCCCAATGCCAATCCCTTTTCAGGTTCGCCGGCCTATACGGGGTCAGTGGCGTCCGCTCCCACGGGGACAGTGCAGCGGGCGCCGATTTCCAGCCAGCCGGTCGCCGCTGCGTACCCCTCGACCTACGGTTCTTCGGCGCCCTACGGTACGCCGGCCGTCGCCACTGCGCCCTACAGCGCGCCGCGTGTGGCCAGCGCTGCGCCGACCTACGCGCCGCCTTCCGCTTCGTCGAATTATGGCGGCACGCAGCCGCTCTATGGTTCCCAGCCGCAGGCTCTTGCCGCACCGAAGCCCGCTCCGCAGGTTGCGGCTGCCGCGACGGGCGGGGGCTCGCATGTCGTCACCTCCGGCCAGACTCTGAGCTCGATCGCCCGCAATTACGGCCTCTCGCGCAGCGCTCTCGCCGCTGCCAATGGTCTCGATCCCAACGCGCAGGTGCAGATCGGCCGGAAGCTGACCATTCCGGGTGCCGGTTCCACGATGGTTGCCGCTGCCCCGAAGCCGACGACGCCGGCGGCCGCTCCCGCGTTGACTCCCGTGGCCGCCAAGCAGGCCGCCACAACCCCCGTTGTCGCGGCTGCGCCGGCGGCCGCAGCCGCCAAACCCGCTTCGGTCGCCGCCGCTCCGGCGGCGCAGGCCGAGAAGCCGCAGACCATCGCTGCCGTGAAGCCGTCCGAAACGCCGGACGACGCGCGCTCGGACGGTGGCTCGCAGTTCCGCTGGCCGGTGCGTGGCCGCGTCATCTCCGGCTTCGGGCCGAAGCCCGGTGGGCAGCAGAATGAAGGCATCAACGTCTCGGTGCCGGAAGGCACCTCGGTCAAGGCGGCCGAGGATGGCGTCGTCGCCTACGCAGGAAGCGAGCTCAAGGGCTACGGTAACCTCGTGCTGATCAAGCACTCGAACGGCTACGTCACCGCCTATGCACACAACAGTGCGCTGGATGTGAAGAAGGGCGACACGGTCAAGCGTGGTCAGGTGATCGCCAAGGCCGGCCAGACCGGCAGCGTCACCTCGCCCCAGCTGCATTTCGAGATCCGCAAGGGTTCGCAGCCGGTCGATCCGTCCCAGTACCTCGCCGGTCTCTGACCGTTCGATTTGCCTGACAAGCAAGGCCCCTGACCGTCCAATCCGACCGTCAGGGGCCTCGCACGTTTTACCGGCGCGACTCTTGGACCTTGGCGCCGGTCAGCGCGGGGCGGCCGGCGGCTCGGACAACGAAACGCCCAGCCGCCCCGCGACATCCTGCACATATTGCCAGGCCGTACGGCCGGAACGCGCGCCGCGCGTGGTCGACCATTCCAGCGCTTCGCGACGCAGTGTTTCGGGATCGATCGGCACCTGGAAATGGGCGATGTAGCCTTCGACCATGGCGAGATATTCGTCCTGGCTGCATTTATGGAAACCGAGCCACAGACCGAAGCGGTCCGACAGGGACACCTTCTCCTCCACGGCCTCGCCCGGATTGATCGCGGTCGAGCGCTCGTTCTCGACCATCTCCCGCGCCAGGATGTGGCGACGGTTGGAGGTGGCGTAGAAAATGACGTTTTCCGGCCGTCCTTCGATGCCGCCTTCGAGAACCGCCTTGAGCGACTTGTAGGAGGTGTCGTCCGCGTCGAAGGAAAGGTCGTCGCAGAAGATGACGAATCGGTACTGCGAGGCGCGTGTGAGGCTCATCAGCGCCGGCAGCGTCTCGATGTCCTCGCGGTGAATCTCGACGAGCTTGATCGGCAGCTTGCCCTCGCGGGCCATTTCCTCGTTCACCTCGGCGTGCGAGGCCTTCACCAGCGAGCTCTTACCCATGCCGCGCGCGCCCCAGAGCAGGGCATTATTGGCCGGCAGGCCGCGAGCAAAGCGCAGCGTATTGTCGACCAGCATGTCGCGGGTACGGTCGATCCCCTTGAGGAGCCCCATGTCGACGCGGCTGACGCGTGGCACAGGCTCAAGCCGGCGCTCCTCGGCATGCCAGACGAAGGCGTCGGCCTCGGTGAAGTCGACGGTGGCGGCACGCGTGGGCGCGATGCGCTCCAGTGCTTCGGCGATGCGGGTCAGAACGGCGCCGAGATCGTCCGGTATATGGGTCATCGTGAGGCTCCTTGGCAGAGCCGGAATAGCCATCACGAGACGCTGGCACAAGCCCGACCGTAACGCGTGTTACTCCCTGTCGCAGACGTGACACAGCGTCGAACGGACGGCGTTTGCAATCGGCGGGCGCGTCAGTATAGTCCGCGCCGCTTCGCCGGGCCTTTCGCCCGCCTTTGATCGACGGACAAGGAACCGAGATGTTCATCACGCCCGCCTTTGCGCAGGGTGCCCCCGCCGCGGGTGGTACCGACATGCTGATGTCGCTGCTGCCCTTCGTGCTGATCTTCGTGATCATGTACTTCCTCATCCTGCGCCCGCAGCAGAAGAAGGTGAAGGCGCACCAGGAGATGGTGAAGAACGTCCGTCGCGGCGACACCGTGGTGACCTCCGGTGGAGTGATTGGCAAGGTTTCGCGGGTGATCGACGACAGCGAGATCGAGCTTCAGCTCGCCGAGGGCGTGAAGATCCGCCAGTTGCGCGGGATGATTTCCGAGGTTCGCTCGAAGGGCGAGCCTGCCAAGGAAGAAGCCGAGTCCTGACGCTGACCTCTTGCGGCCGTCTCTCGGTAGGCGGCCGGAAGGAAAGACATGCTCCACTTCTCGAAATGGAAGGCCCTCGCGATCGTGGCGTTCTCGGCCATCATCTGTCTGATGGTGGTGCCGAGCCTGCTGTCGCAGACGGCCTATGAACGCCTGCCCAGTTTCCTGCAGCGCAAGATCGTGCTTGGCCTCGATCTGCAGGGCGGCTCCTACATCGTCCTTCAGGTGGATGCTGCCGAGGTGCGCAAGGTGCGGCTCGAGCAGCTGCGCGACGATGCCCGCCGCGTGCTGCGCGATGCCAAGGTCGGCTATACCGGCCTGAACATCCAGGGCGATCAGGTGCAGGTACGCATCCGCGACGGTCAGGATGCGGACGCTGCCTATACGCAGCTGCGTACGCTGGCGCAGCCGATCGGCGGCGCGATGTCCGCGACCGGGCAGCTCGATACTGACGTGACGCGCAACGGCAACCTGATCACCCTGTCGCCCACCGCGACGGGCGTGCAGGCGCGCACCATTCAGGCGGTGTCGCAGTCCATCGAGATCATCCGCAAGCGTATCGACCAGCTCGGCACCACCGAGCCGTCGATCCAGCGCCAGGGCGCCGACCGCATTCAGGTTCAGGTCCCCGGTCTTCAGGACCCGTCGCGCCTCAAGGCACTGCTCGGCCAGACCGCCAAGCTGACCTTCCGTCTCGTCGACACCACGATGAGCGCACAGCAGGCGTTGCAGGGCCGTCCGCCGGCGGGCACGGAAGTGCTCTATTCGCAGAGCGAGCCGCCGGTCCCCTATCTCATCGAGCAGCGCGTACTGGTAGCGGGTGAAGATCTCACCGACGCCCAGCCGAGCTTCGATCCCACCACCCGCGAACCGGTCGTCACCTTCCGCTTCAACACCAACGGCGCGCGCCGCTTCGCCGAGGCGACGCAGGCCAATGTCGGGCGGCCCTTCGCCATCGTGCTCGACAACAAGGTGATTTCGGCTCCGGTCATCCGTGAGCCGATCCTCGGCGGTTCGGGCCAGATCAGCGGCAGTTTCACGGTTCAGGAAGCGAACGATCTCGCCATCCTGCTGCGCGCCGGCGCCCTGCCGGTGCCGCTGCAGGTGGTCGAGGAGCGTACCGTCGGTCCGGGCCTCGGCGCGGATTCGATCCGGGCGGGCCTCGTGGCGTCGATCGTCGGCGCCACCGCCGTCGCCCTGTTCATGATCGCGACCTACGGCCTGTTCGGTATCATCGCCGTGCTTGCCGTGGCGGTGAACGTCGGCCTGATCTTCGGCGTGCTCGCCATGCTCGGGGCCACGCTCACCCTGCCGGGCATCGCCGGCGTGGTGCTCACCGTCGGCATCGCCGTGGACTCCAACGTGCTCATCTACGAGCGCATCCGTGAGGAAGCGCGGGCCGGGCGTTCGGCGATCTCGGCGATCGACGCCGGCTTCTCGCGCGCGCTGGCGACCATCCTCGATTCGAATATCACCACCTTCATCGCGGCGGCGGTGCTGTTCTACATCGGCTCCGGCCCGGTGCGCGGCTTCGCCATCACCTTCGGCATCGGCATCATCACCACCGTGTTCACCGCCTTCACGCTGACGCGGCTCATGGTGGCGATGTGGGTGCGCTGGCGCCGTCCCCAGCACGTGCCGATCTGAGAAAGGCGAGAGCCCCATGCGTCTGCTCCGCATCGTCCCGGACGACACCCATTTCGACTTCATGCGCTTCCGGCGCATCAGCTTCCCGATCTCGGCGCTGATGTCGATCGTGGCACTCGTCGCCTTCCTGACCCTCGGCCTGAACTTCGGCATCGACTTCAAGGGCGGCACGCTGCTTGAGGTTCGCTACCCGAACAACACGCTGAACATCGCCGATGTGCGCTCCAAGCTCGAGTCGCTTGAGCTCGGCGAGGTGCAGATCCAGGAGATCGGCACCGATGGCGAGGTGCTGATCCGCGTCGCCCAGCAGCCGGGCGGCGAAAGCGCCCAGCAGGCGGTCGTCGGCAAGGTGCGGGCCGCGCTCGGCGACGGCGTCGAATACCGCCGCGTCGAGGTGGTCGGTCCGCGCGTGTCCCAGGAACTGCTCAGCTACGGCATCGTCGGGCTGATGCTCGCGGTGTTCGCGATTCTCATCTACCTGTGGTTCCGCTTCGAATGGCAGTTCGCGCTCGGTGCCTCGATCGCGAACTTCCACGATATCGTGCTGACCATCGGCTTCATGGCGATCTTCCAGATCGACTTCGATCTGACGAGCGTCGCCGCGCTGCTGACCATCCTCGGCTATTCGCTGAACGACACGATCGTCATCTACGACCGCATCCGCGAGATGCTGCGTCGTTACAAGAAGATGCCGACGGACGAGCTGCTCAACGCCTCCATCAACTCCACGCTGTCGCGTTCGGTCATCACCCACGTGACCGTCACGCTGGCGCTGCTGGCTCTCGTGCTCTTCGGCGGCCGGGCGATCCACAGCTTCTCGGTGACGATGATGTTCGGCGTGGTGCTGGTCGGCACCTACACCTCGATCTTCATCGCCTCGCCGCTGCTGATCTATCTCGGTGTGACCACACGCACGCTGGCCGAGAAGGCGGAGACGAAGGAGACCAATGCCAAGGCGGAGCGCGTCACGCCCTGACCGGGATATCCCCGGCGGGGTGAGACCCATCTGACGGAAGGCCCATGGCGACACCCGACGCCCATCTGCCGCGCCAGGTGCCGATCGATGGCTATGGCCGCTGGTCCTTCCATTTCGCCGGCATGGCGTCGGAAGGCTCCATTCTCGCCCTGCCGTCCGGCATCCACGCCTGGGCAGCGCGCGTGCCGGCCGATGTCGACGCGGCGGCGCTCGCTCCCGTCATCGTGCAATCGGCAGGCATCGAGCTGCTGCTGATCGGTACCGGGCCGGATCCCTGGCCAGTGCCCGATGCGTTGCGCTGGCGGTTGAGGGATGTCGGCATATCGGTCGATGCCATGCCGACGCGCGCGGCCGCTTCCACCTACAACGTGCTTCTGGCGGAAGGCCGCGCGGTTGCCGCCGCGCTGCTGGCGCTGCCATGAGCAGGGCGATGCGCGTGTTCCCCTGGGAGCCCGGATCATGAACGGGCCGGGCGTGATTTCGGACGCCGACTATTGCGCGCGTCTCGTTCGTGAACTCGATCGCGACCGCTATGTCGCGGATCTGTTCGCGCCCGCCGGGCGGCGAGGAGCGCTGTTCGCGCTCCATGCCTTCAATGTCGAGGTGGCGCGGGTGCGCGAGGCGATCACCAATCCCATGGCCGGGGAGGTGAGGCTGCAATGGTGGAGCGAGGCGCTGATCGGCGGGGCACGCGGCGATGTCCGCGCCAACCCCGTCGCTGCGGCGCTGCTGGACGCCATTGAGACCTATCGCCTGCCGCGCGAGACCTTCTTCGCGCTTCTCGACGCGCGCATCTTCGATCTCTACGACGATCCGATGCCGACCGTGAATGATCTCGAAGGCTATGCCGGCGAGACCTCGTCGGCCCTCATCCGGCTGGCAACGCTGATTCTTTCGGGGGAGGCCGGCCGGGCCTCAGCCGAGGCTGCCGGCCATGCGGGTGTCGCCTATGCGGTGACGGGTCTGCTGCGCGCCTTTCCCATCCATGCGCGGCGTGGCCAGTGCTATGTGCCGCTGGACCTGCTCAAGAGGCACGGATTGACCCGCGAGGATGCCGTGTCCGGCCCGGCAAGCCCCGGACTGCGGGCCGCGCTGGCCGAGATGCGCGTGCTGGCCCGGCGCCATTACGAGGCGGCGATCGAGGCGCTTGGGGACGTTGATACCGCCGAGCTCCCCGCCTTCCTGCCGCTGACGCTGGTTCCCGGCGATCTCGCCCGCATGGAGCGGCCGCACGACCCGTTCGTGGCCGTACCGGCCACGTCGGCCTTCAGCCGCCTGTGGCGGCTCTGGAGGGGTGCCCGCACGCTGCGCAAGGCGACCGAGGCGGACTAGACACCGCCCCGGAGATGGCGCCGTCAGTTCGAGCGGTCCTTGGCGACCCGGTCGAACGCCTGCAGGCGCGCCACCAATTCCTCGAACTGGTTCAACGGCACCATATTCGGTCCGTCGGACGGCGCCTTGTCGGGATCTGGATGGGTCTCGACGAACACGCCGGCAATGCCGACCGCCACGGCAGCGCGCGCCAGCACCGGCACAAATTCGCGCTGCCCGCCCGACGAGGTGCCCTGACCGCCGGGCTGCTGCACCGAATGGGTGGCGTCGAAGATCACCGGAGCGCCGGTCGTCTCCGCCATGATCGGCAGGGCGCGCATGTCGGTGACGAGCGTGTTGTAGCCGAAGGAGACGCCGCGCTCGGTGACGAGCACGTTCGGATTGCCGCTCTCGGTGAGCTTGGCGACGACGTTCTTCATGTCCCACGGCGCAAGGAACTGCCCCTTCTTCACGTTCACCGTGCGCCCCGTGGCGGCGGCGGCGATGAGAAGGTCGGTCTGCCGGCACAGGAAGGCCGGGATCTGGAGAATGTCGACGACCTCGGCGACCGGTGCGCACTGGTCGTTCTCGTGCACGTCGGTCAGCACCGGCATGCCGTAGCGCTCGCGGATCTCGGCGAAGACGGGCAGGGCCGCCTCGAGCCCCATGCCGCGTGTGCCCTTGATCGAGGTGCGGTTCGCCTTGTCGAAGGAGGTCTTGAAGACGACGCCGATGCCGCGACGGACCGCGATCTCCTTGATCGCGGCGGCGCATTCCAGCGCATGCTCGCGGCTTTCCATCTGGCAGGGGCCGGCGATCAACGCCAGCGGCAGGTCATTGCCGAAGCGCACATCACCGATGGAAACGACGGAATTGGCGGTATGGCCGCTCATCGTGAGGTTCCTTGGAGAGGAAAGCGCGGCGTCAGACAACGCCGGCGCGCAGAATGTCGTGAATGTGGAGGATGCCGACCGGCGCGTCGTCCGCGACCGCGAAGACGACCGTCACCGGCCGCCGGTTCATGAGGCCGAGCGCCGCGCTTGCCAGGACATCGGGCTGGACGACCAGCGGAGACCGCGTCATCACCGATTCGACTGGCTGCGCCAGAAGCTCGCCGCCCATATGCCGGCGCAGGTCGCCGTCCGTCACGATGCCGGCCAGCTTTCCCGTGCCGTCGACGACGCCACAGCAGCCGAAGCGCTTGCCGGTGATCTCGATCAGGACGTCGCTCATCGGCGTGCCGAATGTCACCAGCGGCATTTCGGGGCCTTGGTGCATGAGGTCGGAGACCTTCAGCAGCCGCGCGCCCAGCTTGCCGCCGGGATGAAAGACGCGGAAGTCGGAGGCCGAGAAGCCACGCCGCTCCAGCAGCGCCACCGCCAGAGCGTCGCCGATGGCGAGCTGCATGAGGGTGGAGGTGGTCGGCGCGAGGCCGTTCGGGCAGGCCTCTTCCACGCGCGGCAGCACCAGCACGGTATCGGCGGCGCGGCCGAGCGTGCTCTCCGCATTCGAGGTGATGGCGAGCAGCGGCACGTCAAAACGCCGCGCGTAATGCACGACGTCGCCGAGTTCGGCGGTCTCGCCCGACCAGGAGATGGCCAGCAGTACGTCGTCCGGCGTCACCATGCCGAGGTCGCCATGGCTCGCTTCGGCGGCATGCAGGAACAGGGCGGGGGTGCCGGTGGAGGCGAGGGTAGCGGCGATCTTGCGGCCGATATGGCCGCTCTTGCCCATGCCGGTGACGATGACGCGCCCGCGCGCGCCTTCGATGAGGCCGGTGGCGCGCTCGATGGCATCGCCGAGCTCGCCCTCGACCGTCGCGCTCAGCGCGGCGAGGCCCTTGGCTTCGATGGCGAGGGTACGCCGCACGCTCTCGCGCAAGGCTTCGTCCCGGCGGGGCGTGCCGGTGACGGGGGTGTTCTGCGACTGGGCCATGCCCAAGGCCATACTCCCTTGCTTGCGGCGTCCGTCCGCCGGGAAGCGGACGGCGCGCCGTCCAGGGCCACGCCTGCGCGTCAATAAGCGCCAATCGGCCGCGATGCAATGGAGGGCAGGGGAGACCGCGCCGGGAACCGCCCGTGGCGGGCGCACGTTGTGATGCCGCGAATGGTAGGGGCGGATGAGCGAGGCCGGTCATGGAAATGAGGCGTAGCGCGGCGGAGGAGGCGGGCGCGCTGTGGAGCGAGCCGACCGAGAACCGCCGTGAGCGCCTGTGGCGCCGCCTTACCCAGACGGCCATCATCGCCGTCGCCATCGTCGTGCTCGCGGCGGCTCTGTTCGTGGCCCGTGCGGTGCTGATCCCCATCGTCGCGGCGGCCATCATCGGCAGCGTGATCGGCCCGGCCATCGAGGGGCTTGCGCGGCGTGGCATTCCCACCGCGTTCGGCGCCGTCCTCATGGTTCTGGCCATCGTCGGGCTGTTCTACGCCATGGCGCTGGCGCTGGCGGGACCGCTGGCCGACTGGACGGCGCGGGCGCCGGAGATCGGCGCCATCCTGCAGGAACGATTCGCCGCGCTGAAGCCGAGCCTGCGGACCGTCGCGTCGATGATCGAATCGATCCAATCGATCGGCCGCGTCTCCGAGCCGCCCATGGCGGTCGAGATCGCCGACTCGCGCATGCTGGAGAGCATGGTCACGCTGGTCACGCCGGTGATCGGCGAGTTCATCCTGTTCCTCGGCTCGCTGCTGTTCTTCCTTGCCGGCCGGGTGCAGATCAAGCGGCGGGTCGTGCAGGTGATGACACCGCGTTCGACGCGGCTGACGGCGTTGCGCGTGTTCCGCGAGATCGAGGGGCGGCTGGGCGCCTATCTGGTGACGGCGACCTTCATCAATATCGGCCTCGGTATCGCGACGGGGCTGATGACGTGGCTGCTGGGCCTTCCCAATCCACTGCTGTGGGCCGTGCTCGCCGGGGTGCTGAACTACATCCCCTATGTCGGCCCTGCGGTGATGACGCTGGTTCTGGCCATGGCCGGCATCGTCACCTTTCCCGGCATCGTGCCGGCGCTTCTTCCCGCCGTGGCCTTTCTCGTCATCACCAGCATCGAGGGACAGTTCCTCACGCCGTTGATCGTGGGACGCCGCGTTGCGCTCAACCCGTTCGCCGTTTTCCTGTCGATGGCGTTCTGGACGTGGCTGTGGGGACCGGCGGGCACCTTCCTTGCCGTGCCGCTGCTGATCGCGGCGATGGCGCTTGTGGATGGCGTGCTCGCAAAGCGGCGTCCGCAGCTGCCCGGCTGACACTATTCGTGGGAAGGCTGCCCGCACCCGCTTGACACCCGCTGGGGCCTGCCTTAACACCCGCCGCACTCGACGAGCGGTCCAGCGCGGACCCGTCGTTGGGGGTGTAGCTCAGTTGGTTAGAGCGCCGGCCTGTCACGCCGGAGGTCGCGGGTTCGAGCCCCGTCACTCCCGCCACTCACATCAACAAGCCCACATCGATCGAGCAGGCGCGAAGAGACATCTGGTCTGGCTTCGCGACACTATTTTCCTCCTGCATCCCGATCGGTCTGGCGCGGTGCGCGTCGGTAAGGCGCGTGCGAATTGCGAAGACCATCCCGCCGGATGGGCGCATATCCGCCGCACCGCTTTTTCGGAGCTTCAGCCATGTCCGTTTTCAACATCACGCTCGAGCGTACCGTCACGACGCGTGAAACCGGTCAGGTCACTGTGGATGCCGCCGATCTCGGTGAGGCGGAACGCATTGCGCGCAGCCAGGTGCGCAACGGCACCGCGCTCGACGTCGACTGGCAGTCCGACATTTCCGACGCCAGCCGCGTCGTCGTCGTGGATGTCGAGGAAGTCGACGGCGCCGGGGAGCGGGCGGCCTGAGCGCCGGCTCTCTCTCCAAGGGCGCCTCCTATCGCCTCAGGCCGGACCTTCGGCCACGCGGCTCGCCAACAGGGCGCCGCTGCGTTCGAGGACGGGGTAGGCAGCGGCCGCCACGATGTGGCTGTTGATCTGTTTCATGTCGCGGAGCAGGTCGAGATAGAGCGCGCTCGCCTGCGCGGTGATCAGCGAGCTGGTGCGCAGGCGGCCGAAATGCCGCTGCGTCGCGTTCGCCTCCGCATCGCGAAAGACCACCTTCTCATCGGCCAGCAGGCGCGCGGCGCGCGGATCCTCGGTCATGAAGAGCGAGGCGGCGGTGCGCAGATTGGCGATCAGGCGATCCATGAGCGTGAGAAGCTCATCCTGCTGGGCGGGCTGAAGGGCCAGTCCGCGCTTCAACCGCTTTGCTGCGTGGGGAAGCAACTGGCGATCGATCACGTCGCCCGCCTGTTCAAGATTCATCGCGAAGGCGAGAATCTCGTTCATGCGTCGATGGTCGTGGGGTCCGAGTTCATCCGGGTCGATCGACGTCAGATAGGACTTGATGGCCAGATTCAGCCGGTCAAGCACATCGTCCCCACGACGCGTTTCGGCCATCTGGCGGCGGTCGCCACTCTGCAACCCTTCGCGGGCACCGGACAGCATCGTCTCCAGCGCGTCGGCCAGTCTCAGCGTCTCGCGGGCCGCTCCGCCCAGCGCCACGATGGGCGTTTCACGGGCCGCCGGGTCGAGATAGCGCGGGCGCGAGGGGTCGTCCGCCGCGGCCTGATCCGGCAGCAAGCGGCACAGCAGCCGCGACAGAGGCCCGAGGACCGGAAAGAACAGCGCCGCGGTGGCCACATTGAACAGCGTGTGGAAATAGGCGACCGCAAGCGCATTGTCGGGCTGCAGCGTCACCATGAAGCGGCCTATCGGCTGCAGGGCCACGAGGGCGATCGCGATCCCCGCGAGGCGGGTGATCAGGTTGCCGAGGGGCACGCGCCTGGCGGCCGGATCGGCACCGGAGGCCCCTTCCAGCAGCGGATTGATCGCGGTGCCGAGATTGGCCCCGAGCACCAGCGCGAAGGCGGAATTCGGCGGCACGACCCCATTCGCCGCCAGCGACATGATCAATAGCACCACGGCGACGCTGGAATGGGCCGCCCAGGTCAGGCCGGCGCCGATCAGCACGGCCAGCAGGGGGAGGGTGGAGATGCTGCCGAGCAGGATGCGCAGGCTCGGCGCGTCTTCGTAATCCTGAAGGAGGTCGAGCAACTGGTGCAGGGCGAGAAGCATCAGGCCGAGGCCGATCATCACGCGGCCGAGATCGTGGGTCTGCGAAGAGGAATCGCGCCGGAACATCAGCACGCCAACGAGGACGAGCGCCGGGGCGAGCGCCGCGATGTCGAGGGAGAACACCTGCACGATCAGCGTTGTGCCGACATTCGCACCCAGCATGGCAGCCAGTGCCGGAACGAGGTCGACGAGCCCCTCGGCCGCGAAGCCCGTCACCATCAGCCCGGTCGCGGTGCTGCTTTGCAGAAGGGTCGTGACGCCGAAGCCGGCCAGGAACGCCCGGAAGCGGTCGCCCATCGCATGGCCGAGGATCGATTTGAGTCGCGGACCAAAGGCGCGCTGCACGCCGGTCTGCACCATATGGGTGCCCCAGAGCAGCAGCGCGATGAAGCCGGCGAGGTCGACGAGCGTGGCGGGAAAGGTCATGCGCGACGTGCCTCCGGGACGTCTTGAGCCAGCACCCTGCTATTCTTGAACGAATGTCACTTTCGCGCCGGCATGCGGCTTTGTCGATCCTGCCGCAACGTCAGTCGGGTGCGGGTGAACCAGTTCGGGCGGCTCGCAGGATCTCGTCGAATAGCTTGTGAGCCGCCAGCGGCGGATGGGCGTTCAGCTTCCGAAGGCCGGACCTGCCCGCCGATCACGATACCGTCACGATCTCTCAGCTAGCGTCGCCGCGGAAAAATTTCTGATCGACGCCGTGCGAAAGCCGCGCGCCAAATCCCCTGTCCCGCCCATATTTTGCGCGCGCAGGCAGGCCGGTGCGCCGCGCAGCGGCAATGTTCGCGTGCAGGCTGTGAATCTTGTATGCCAGACCTGCGCGATTGGCTGCGGATGCCCTTGCCTCAGTCAGGGCGGTGAGATAAGCCTGCCGCGTGCTTTGAATATTTCGCAACTGCGATAGGCACGACCGATGACCTACGCTGGCCGGGGAGGATCCCATCCATGAGCAGTCTGCTTCAGGATTATCTGCCCGTTGTCATCTTCATCGGCGTCTCGGCGGTGATCGGCATCGCCCTGCTGGTGGCGCCGTTTCTGGTCGCCTTCAGCCGCCCGGATCCGGAGAAGATGTCGGCCTATGAATGTGGCTTCAATGCGTTCGACGACGCGCGCATGAAGTTCGACGTCCGCTTCTATCTGGTCTCCATCCTCTTCATCATCTTCGACCTCGAAGTGGCGTTCCTGTTCCCGTGGGCCATCACCTTCGGGGAGCTCGGCAGCTTCGGCTTCTGGTCGATGATGGTGTTCCTCGGCGTGCTGACCGTCGGTTTCGTCTATGAGTGGAAGAAGGGAGCGCTCGAATGGGATTGAGCGCGAATAGCCCTCTCGTCGCCCCGGCGGCCAAGGGAATCATCGACCCCAATACCGGCAGGCCGATCGGTGCGACCGATCCGTTCTTTGTCGAGGTCAATGCTGAGCTCGCCGACAAGGGCTTCCTCGTCACCGCGACGGACGAGCTCATCAACTGGGCGCGCACCGGCTCGCTGATGTGGATGACCTTCGGCCTTGCCTGCTGCGCGGTCGAGATGATGCAGACCTCGATGCCGCGTTATGACGTGGAGAGGTTCGGCTTCGCTCCGCGCGCGTCCCCGCGCCAGTCGGACGTGATGATCGTCGCCGGCACGCTGACCAACAAGATGGCGCCCGCGCTCCGCAAGGTCTACGACCAGATGCCGGAGCCGCGTTACGTCATCTCCATGGGCAGCTGCGCCAATGGCGGCGGCTACTACCACTACTCCTATTCGGTCGTGCGCGGCTGCGACCGCATCGTGCCGGTGGATATCTATGTTCCGGGCTGCCCGCCCACGGCAGAGGCCCTGCTGTACGGCGTGCTGCTGCTGCAGAAGAAGATCCGCCGCACGGGCACGATCGAGCGCTGAGGGTTCGAGGCGAAATGGACGAGACGCTGAAAGAGCTGGGCGCGCATGTTCAGGAAGCCCTCCCCGACGCCGTCGGGGAGGTAATCGTCGCTTATGGCGAGCTCACCCTCGTTGCGTCCGCGGCCGAGGTGTTGAAGGTTCTCGCTTTCCTGCGCGATGATCCGTCCTGCCGCTTCGTCAGCTTCATCGATGTCTGCGGCGTGGACTGGCCGAAGCGCGAGAAGCGTTTCGACGTCGTGTACCATCTGCTGTCCCCGACCCTGAACGCGCGCATCCGCGTGCGTGTCGAGACCGACGAGACGACGCCCGTTCCCTCCGCGACCGCCGTCTTCCCGGGCGCGTTCTGGTTCGAGCGCGAAGCCTACGACATGTACGGCATCCTGTTCTCGGGCCATCCCGAGCTGCGGCGCCTGCTGACCGATTACGGCTTCGACGGCTATCCGCTGCGCAAGGACTTCCCGACCACCGGCTTCGTCGAGGTGCGTTACGACGACGAGCGCAAGCGTGTGGTCTACGAGCCGGTGAAACTCGCCCAGGAGTTCCGTAACTTTGACTTCTTGTCGCCGTGGGAGGGGCCCGAATACGTGCTCCCGGGTGACGAGAAGGCAACCGCCCCGAAGGCGGGTTGAGGTGAGGTCCGAGCGATGAACGCACCCGGCAAGATCGACCCGAACGTCCGCAACTTCCAGATCAACTTCGGACCGCAACATCCTGCAGCGCATGGTGTTTTGCGCCTCGTTCTGGAGCTGGACGGTGAAATCATCGAGCGGGTCGATCCGCATATCGGCCTGCTCCACCGCGGCACGGAGAAGCTGCTCGAGACCAAGACCTATCTGCAGGCCATGCCCTATTTCGATCGGCTCGACTACGTCGCGCCGATGAACCAGGAGCATGCCTTCTGCATGGCGGTGGAGCGGCTGCTCGGCATCGAGGTGCCGAAGCGCGGCCAGCTGATCCGCGTGCTCTATTCCGAGATCGGCCGCATCCTCTCCCACATGCTCAACGTGACCACGCAGGCGATGGACGTCGGCGCGCTCACCCCGCCGCTGTGGGGCTTCGAGGAACGCGAGAAGCTGATGGTCTTCTACGAGCGCGCCTCCGGTTCGCGCATGCACGCGGCCTATTTCCGCCCCGGCGGCGTGCATCAGGACCTGCCGCAGAAGCTCGTCGAGGACATCCGCGATTTCATCCCGCACTTCCTGAAGGTCTGCGACGACCTCGAGGGGCTGCTGACCGACAACCGCATCTTCAAGCAGCGCAACGTCGACATCGGCATCGTGAGCCTTGAGGACGCCTTCGCCTGGGGGTTCTCGGGCGTGATGGTGCGCGGTTCGGGCGCGGCGTGGGACCTGCGCAAGTCGCAGCCCTACGAGTGCTACGACGAGATGGAATTCGACATTCCCGTCGGCAAGAACTGCGACAACTACGATCGCTACTGTATCCGGATGGAGGAGATGCGGCAGTCGGCGTACATCATGCGCCAGTGCTGCGAGCGTCTCCTCAAGGAAGCCGGCCCGGTCTCGGCCGTGGACAACAAGGTCGTTCCGCCCAAGCGTGGCGAGATGAAGCGCTCGATGGAAGCGCTGATCCATCATTTCAAGCTCTACACGGAAGGCTTCCATGTTCCCGCCGGCGAGGTCTATGCCGCGGTGGAAGCGCCCAAGGGCGAGTTCGGCGTCTATCTCGTCGCCGACGGCACCAACAAACCCTATCGCTGCAAGATCCGCGCGCCCGGCTTCGCGCATCTCCAGGCGATGGATTTCCTTTGCCGCGGCTACATGCTCGCGGACGTGTCGGCGATCCTCGGGTCGCTCGACATCGTGTTCGGTGAAGTGGACCGCTGAGCCGGGTTCGGCCAGCGGTTCGATCGGAAGGGTACGGCATGTCTGTCCGTAGGCTTGCGCCAAAAGAGGTTCAGCCCGAGAGCTTCGCGTTCACGGCCGAGAATCTTGTTTGGGCCGAGAAGACCATCGCGAAGTATCCCGCCGGCCGGCAGGCCAGCGCGGTCATTCCGCTGTTGATGCGCGCGCAGGAGCAGGCGGGCGGCTGGGTCTCGGAGCCGGCGATGCGGTATGTCGGCGACATGCTCGGCATGGCGCCGATCCGCGTCTACGAGATCGCCACCTTCTACACCCAGTTCCAGCTTCAGCCGGTCGGCAGGAAGGCGCACATTCAGGTCTGCGGCACCACGCCGTGCATGCTGAAGGGCGCCGGCGACCTGATGAAGGTCTGCAAGCGGCGCATCAACGCCGAGCCGTTCCATCTCTCCGAGAACGGCGATTTCTCGTGGGAAGAGGTGGAGTGCGCCGGCACCTGCACCAATGCGCCCATGATTCAGGTCTGGAAGGATGTCTACGAGGACCTGACGCCCGAAGACTTGGACAAGATCCTCGATGCGTTCGAGCGCGGCGAGAAGCCGACGTCGGGCCCGCAGAACGGCCGTATTACCTCGGCTCCGGTCACGGGGCTGCGCGTGCTGACCTCGCCGGAACTCTATGACGGCTCGATGGTGGGGCAGGGGGCCGGCCTTGCGCTTGCCCGCGAGGCGATTGCCGCCCGCGCCAATGGCGAGACGGCCCCTCCGGCTCCGCCGCCGGCCGCTGCCGCCGCGGCTCCCCCGGCGCCGCCCAAGAGCGATCCGGCTCCGGCCGCGCCGCCGCCGGCCAAGGCGGTCGAGGCTGCCGGCAGCGCCGACAGCGAGAAGCCCGCCAAGCCCGTGGCTCCGCCGCCGGGCGAGAAGGCGTCGGATTGAGGAGCGAACCATGCTTGCTGACAAGGATCGCATCTTCACCAACATCTACGGCCACCACGACTGGGGGCTGCAGGGCGCGCTGAAGCGCGGCTCGTGGGATGGCACCAAGACCATTCTCGAAGCCGGCCGCGACTGGATCATCGAACACATGAAGGCCTCGGGCCTGCGCGGGCGCGGTGGCGCCGGCTTCCCGACCGGCCTCAAGTGGTCGTTCATGCCCAAGAACAATGACGGGCGGCCGCACTATCTCGTCGTCAACGCCGACGAGTCGGAGCCCGGCACCTGCAAGGATCGCGAGATCCTGCGCCACGACCCCCATCATCTGGTCGAAGGCTGCCTGATCGCCGGCTTCGCCATGGGTGCCCACGCCGCCTACATCTATGTTCGCGGCGAGTTCATCCACGAGCGCGAGCGCCTGCAGGCGGCGGTCGATCAGGCCTATGAGGCGCGCCTGATCGGCAAGAACAACGTTAACGGCTGGGACTTCGACGTCTACGTCCACCACGGCGCCGGCGCCTATATCTGTGGCGAGGAGACCGCGCTGCTGGAGAGCCTGGAAGGCAAGAAGGGCCAGCCGCGCCTGAAGCCGCCGTTCCCGGCCAATGTGGGCCTCTATGGCTGCCCGACGACGGTGAACAACGTCGAGTCCATTGCTGTCGCGCCGACCATCCTGCGGCGCGGCGCGGCGTGGTTCTCCTCCATCGGCCGGCCCAACAATGTCGGCACCAAGCTCTATGGCATCTCCGGCCATGTGAACACGCCCTGCGTCGTCGAAGACGCGATGGGCATCCCGTTCAAGGAACTGATCGAGAAGCATGGCGGCGGCGTGCGCGGCGGCTGGGGCAACCTGCTCGCCATCATCCCCGGCGGCGCGTCCTGCCCGATCGTCCCGGCGGACCAGTGCGAAGACCTGATCATGGACTTCGACGGCTGCCGTGCGGTGAAGTCGAGCTTCGGCACCGCCGGCGTGCTGGTGATGGACAAGTCCACGGACGTGGTTAAGGCGATCTCCCGCATTTCGTACTTCTTCCGGCATGAGAGCTGCGGCCAGTGCACGCCCTGCCGCGAGGGCACGGGCTGGATGTGGCGCGTGCTCGACCGCATGGTCGAGGGGCGCGCGCAGAAGCGCGAGATCGACCTGCTGCTCCAGGTCACGACGCAGGTCGAGGGCCACACCATCTGCGCGCTCGGCGACGCGGCGGCGTGGCCGGTGCAGGGCCTGATCCGGCATTTCCGCGGCGAGATCGAGCGTCGGATCGACCAGTACGCGGCGAACCCGCATTCCGATCCGGTCCCGGTGCCGGTCGCGGCGGAGTGAGAAAGCATCATGGCCAAGATCATCGTCGACGACATCGAGCTTGATGTTCCGCCGGAATACACGCTCCTCCAGGCCTGTGAGGCGGCCGGCGCGGAGATTCCGCGCTTCTGCTTCCATGAGCGCCTGTCGATCGCCGGCAACTGCCGCATGTGCCTCGTCGAGGTGAAGGGCGGGCCGCCCAAGCCGACGGCGAGCTGCGCCATGAACGTGCGCGACCTGCGCCCCGGCCCCAATGGCGAGCCGCCCGTGGTGCTCACCAAGAGCCCCATGGTGAAGAAGGCGCGCGAAGGGGTGATGGAGTTCCTGCTCATCAACCACCCGTTGGACTGCCCGATCTGCGACCAGGGCGGCGAGTGCGACCTGCAGGACCAGGCCATGGCCTATGGCGTGGATACGTCCCGCTATGCCGAGAACAAGCGCGCGGTCGAGGACAAGTATATCGGCCCGCTCATCAAGACCTCCATGACGCGGTGCATCCAGTGCACCCGCTGCGTGCGCTTCACCACGGAAGTGGCGGGCGTCGCCGAGCTCGGCGCCATCGGGCGCGGCGAGGACATGGAGATCACCACCTATCTCGAGGCGGCGCTCTCCTCGGAGCTGCAGGGCAACGTCGCCGACCTCTGCCCGGTCGGCGCGCTTACCCAGCGGCCTTATGCCTTCCACGCCCGTCCGTGGGAACTGGTGAAGACCGAGTCCGTCGATGTGATGGATGCCGTCGGCTCCAACATTCGCGTCGATACGCGCGGTCGCGAGGTCATGCGCGTCCTTCCGCGGCTCAACGAGGACGTGAACGAGGAGTGGATCTCCGACAAGACCCGCTACATCTGGGACGGTTTGAAGACGCAGCGTCTCGACCGCGCCTATGTGCGGGTTGGCGGCAAGTTGAAACCTGCGAGCTGGCCGGAGGCTTTCGCCGCCATCGCCGAGAAGGTGAAGGGTGTTCCCGGCAACCGCATCGGCGGCCTGGTCGGCGACCTCGCCTCGGTGGAGGAGACCTTCGCCCTCAAGTCGCTGCTGACGGCGCTGGGATCGGCGAACATCGACTGCCGGCAGGACGGCACCAAGCTCGACCCGTCGCTCGGTCGCGCCAGCTACCTGTTCAACGCCGGCATCGCCGGCATCGAGCAGGCGGACGCGCTGCTGATCATCGGTTCCGATCCGCGCCGTGAGGCGAGCGTGCTCAACGCCCGCATCCGCAAGCGCTGGCTGCAGGGCAATTTCCCGATCGGCCTGATCGGCGAGCATGTCGACCTGACCTATCCCTATGACTATCTCGGCGCCGGTTCCGACACGCTGGTCGATCTCGTGGGCAGCGGCACTTTCGCGGAAACGCTGAAGAACGCCCAGCATCCGCTGATCCTGATCGGGCAGGGCGCTCTTTCGCGTCCCGACGGTGCCGCCGTGCTGGCGCTCGCCGCGCGGCTGGCCGTGGCGGTCGGTGCCGTCAAGGATGGCTGGAACGGCTTCTCCGTGCTGCACACCGCGGCTTCGCGGGTCGGCGCGCTCGATCTCGGCGCCGTGCCGGGTGAGGGCGGTCTCGACGCCGTGGCGATGACCAATCCGGGCGGCGTCGACGTCCTCTTCGCGCTCGGCGCCGACGAGATCGACATCGCCCCCGGCGCCTTCGTGGTCTATCTCGGCACCCATGGCGACCGCGGCGCCCACCGCGCCGACATCATCCTGCCGGGCGCGGCCTATACGGAGAAGTCCGGCACCTATGTGAACACGGAAGGCCGGGCGCAGCTCGCCAACCGCGCCGCCTTCCCGCCGGGCGAGGCCCGCGAGGACTGGGCGGTGCTGCGCGCGCTCTCGGACGTCATCGGCAAGCGGCTGCCCTTCGACAGCCTTTCCGAGCTCAGGGCGGCGCTCTACAAGGGGCATCCGCATCTGGCCCGTATCGAGCACGTCGCGCCGGCCGATCCGGCGGCGGTGCTCGCGCTTGCCAATGCCGGCGGTACGCCGGCGAGCGCGCCGTTCAAGGCAGCCGTCACCGAGTTCTATCTCACCAACCCGATCGCCCGCGCGTCCGCCGTGATGGCCGAATGCTCCGCGCTCGCCCATAGCCGCCTTGCGGCGGCGGCCGAGTGAGGGGAGAGAGCACATGACCGAAACGACCTGGTTCGACACGCTGCTTCAGGTGCTCATCATTGTCGCCCAGAGCCTCGCGCTGCTGGTCGGGCTGCTGATCATCGTCGCCTATGTGCTGCTGGCCGACCGCAAGATCTGGGCGGCGGTGCAGCTGCGCCGCGGCCCCAACGTGGTCGGGCCGTTCGGCCTGTTCCAGTCTTTCGCGGACCTGATCAAGTTCGTGCTCAAGGAGCCGGTCATCCCGGACGGCTCGAACAAGGGCGTGTTTCTGCTGGCGCCCTTCGTCACCTGCCTGCTGGCGCTCGCCGCCTGGGCGGTGGTGCCGATCGATGCCGGCTGGGTGGTCGCGGACATCAATGTCGGTGTGCTTTACATCTTCGCGATCTCGTCGCTGGGTGTGTACGGCACCATCATGGCCGGCTGGGCGTCGAACTCGAAGTATCCCTTCCTGTCGGCGCTGCGCGCGGCGGCGCAGATGGTATCCTACGAGGTCTCCATCGGCTTCGTCATCGTCACCGTGCTGCTCTGCGCTGGCTCGCTGAACCTCTCAGCCATCGTCGAGGCCCAGAATACCCAGTGGGGCCTGCTCGGCTGGTACTGGCTGCCGCTGTTCCCGATGTTCGTGATCTTCTTCATTTCGGCGCTTGCCGAGACGAACCGCCCGCCCTTCGATCTGGGCGAAGCGGAGTCCGAGCTCGTGGCCGGCTTCATGGTGGAATATGGCTCCACCCCGTACATGATGTTCATGCTCGGCGAGTACGTGGCGATCATGACCATGTGCGCGCTGATGACCATCCTGTTCATGGGCGGGTGGCTGCCGCCGGTGCCGGTGGCGCCTTTTACCTGGGTGCCGGGCATCGTCTGGTTCCTGCTCAAGGTTCTGCTGGTCTTCTTCATGTTCGCCATGGTGAAGGCAATGGTTCCCCGCTACCGCTACGATCAGCTCATGCGCCTCGGCTGGAAGGTGTTCCTGCCGATCTCGCTGGCGATGGTGGTGATCGTGGCCAGCGTGCTGCACTTCACCGGCCTGGCGGCCGGGGGAGGCTGAGATGGAAGGCGCGCTCGGGGCTCTTACCGAGGCATCCGCCATCGGTTGGGTCGGGGCGCTCGCCGGCGCGCTGTTTGGTGCGTTCGAATGGTTCATTCTGCCACGGGTCGTCGAAACGTCGATCCGCGGTTCCCGGGAGGCCCGGAAGCTGAGCGCTGATCAGCTCGAGGGCGTGATTTCATGGTGGAAGACCGTTATTCGGGTTTTCGCCGTTTCGATGCCGCTGGTGGGCTTCGGCCTCGCCGCGGCCTTGGCCGACTGAGGAGAGCGTCATGAGGTTGGATCTGGCCGCACGCCAGTTGCTGCTCACCGAGTTCGTCTCGGCGTTCTTCCTGGCTATGCGCTATTTCTTCAAGCCGAAGGCGACGCTGAACTACCCCTTCGAAAAGGGGCCGGTGTCGCCGCGCTTCCGTGGCGAGCATGCGCTGCGGCGCTACCCGAACGGCGAGGAACGCTGCATCGCCTGCAAGCTGTGCGAGGCGATCTGCCCGGCGCAGGCCATCACCATCGAGGCTGGCCCGCGCCGTAATGACGGCACCCGCCGCACGACGCGTTACGACATCGACATGGTGAAGTGCATCTATTGCGGCTTCTGCCAGGAAGCCTGCCCGGTGGATGCCATCGTCGAGGGACCGAACTTCGAGTTCGCCACCGAGACGCGCGAGGAACTCTACTACGACAAGGCCAAGCTGCTCGCGAACGGCGACCGCTGGGAGCGCGAGATCGCGCGCAACATGGCGCTGGACGCGCCGTACCGTTGAGCGCGCAGGGGATTGGGCAAGGGGTCGTGTACGTGAAGACCGTAACGATACGAGCCGCTAAGGCTCTTCGCGCCGCCGCCGTCGGGAAGACGCGCGCGGTGATGACTGGGGAGTGCCGGGCATGAGCCTCGCCGCGCTGTTCTTCTATCTCTTCGCCGGGGTGGCCGTCGCCTCGGCCTTCATGGTCATCGCCTCGCGGAACCCGGTTCACTCGGTCCTGTTCCTGATCCTGACCTTCGTGAACGCCTCCGGCCTGTTCATCCTGATTGGCGCCGAATACATCGCGATGCTGCTGATCGTCGTCTATGTCGGCGCGGTCGCGGTGCTGTTCCTGTTCGTGGTGATGATGCTCGACGTCGATTTCGTCGAACTCCGCCAGGGCTTCCTGCAGTACCTGCCGGTCGGCGCTCTGGTCGGCCTCGTCTTCCTCGCCGAACTGGTGCTGGTGGTCGGCTCGTGGACCTTCGGCGAGGGCGTGACCGGCGCGGTCGCGGCCTCTTCGGACGTGTCGAACGCGGTGCAGATCGGCCGGGTGCTCTACACGGACTACGTCTACTTCTTCCAGGCGGCCGGCCTCGTCCTGCTGGTCGCCATGATCGGCGCCATCGTGCTGACGCTTCGCCACAAGGAGAACGTCAAGCGCCAGAGCATCCCGGTCCAGAACGCGCGCACCAAGGCGATGGCGATCGACGTCGTCAAGGTGCCTTCCGGCAAGGGGCTCTGAGCCATGGCGATCGGCCTTCCGCACTATCTGACCGTCGCGGCCATCCTGTTCACGCTCGGCACGCTCGGCATCTTCCTCAACCGGAAGAACGTCATCGTCATCCTGATGTCGGTCGAGCTCATCCTGCTGGCGGTGAATATCAACCTCGTCGCCTTCTCGGTCTTCCTCGGCAACATCACCGGGCAGGTCTTCGCGCTGTTCGTGCTGACGGTCGCCGCCGCCGAGGCCGCCATCGGTCTCGCCATCCTCGTGGTGTTCTACCGCAACCGCGGTTCGATCGCCGTCGAGGACATCAACACCATGAAGGGCTGAGCGGGCATTCATGTACCAGGCGATTGTCTTCCTCCCCCTCGTCGGCTTCCTCATCGCCGGCCTGTTCGGCCGGCTGATCGGCGCGCGCGCCTCGGAACTGGTCACGACCGGGCTTCTCTTCGTCTCCGCCTTCTTCGCGTGGATCGTCTTCTTCCAGACCGGCTTCGGTGGCCAGGACGGAACGGTCGAGCTGTTCACCTGGATGGCGTCCGGTGGGCTCGACGTGCGCTGGGCGATCCGTGTGGACACGCTCACCTCGGTGATGCTGATCCTCGTGACCAGTGTCTCCTCGCTCGTGCACCTCTATTCGATGGGGTACATGCACGAGGACCCCAGCCGCCCGCGCTTCTTCGCCTATCTCTCGCTCTTCACCTTCGCCATGCTGATGCTGGTGACGAGCGACAATCTGGTGCAGATGTTCTTCGGCTGGGAAGGCGTCGGCCTCGCCTCCTACCTGCTGATCGGCTTCTGGTACGACAAGCCGTCGGCCTGCGCGGCGGCGATGAAGGCCTTCATCGTCAACCGCGTCGGTGACTTCGGCTTCATCCTCGGCATCGCCGCCGTGTTCATGATGACCGGCTCGATCTCGTTCGAGCAGATCTTTGCCTCGGCGCCCTCGCTGCTCGACAAGAACATCCTGTTCCTCGGCTATGAGTGGCACGCGCCGACCATCATCTGCCTGCTGCTCTTCGTGGGCGCCATGGGCAAGTCGGCCCAGCTCGGTCTGCACACCTGGCTGCCGGACGCGATGGAAGGCCCGACTCCAGTATCGGCGCTGATCCACGCCGCGACCATGGTCACCGCCGGCGTATTCATGGTGGCGCGCCTGTCGCCATTGTTCGAGCTGTCGCAGACGGCGCTCAACGTCGTGCTGTTCGTCGGCGCCTCGACCGCTTTCTTCGCTGCGACCATCGGCTGCGTGCAGAACGACATCAAGCGCGTCATCGCCTATTCGACCTGCTCGCAGCTCGGCTACATGTTTGTCGCGCTCGGCACCGGCGCCTATTCGGTCGGCATCTTTCACCTGCTGACGCACGGTTTCTTCAAGGCGCTGCTGTTCCTTGCCGCCGGCTCGGTCATCCACGCGATGCACCATGAGCAGGACATGCGGCACATGGGCGGCCTGTGGCGGAAGATCCCGTTCACCTACGCCACCATGATGATCGGTGGCCTGGCGCTGACGGGCTTCCCCTTCACGGCCGGCTATTTCTCGAAGGACGCGATCATCGAGACCGCCTTCGTGAGCCACAGCCCGTTTGCCACCTATGCCTGGGTGCTGACCGTGGCCGCCGCGGCGTTGACCGCCTTCTACACCTGGCGGCAGATGTTCATGACCTTCCACGGCGAGACCCGCGCGGACCATCACACCTACGACCACGCGCATGAATCGCCGCTGGTGATGCTGATCCCGCTCGGCCTGCTTTCGCTCGGGGCGATCTTCGCGGGCATGATCCTGTACCCCTATTTCGTGGGGCAGGACGTGGATCATTTCTTCCGCGAGTCGATCTTCATGGGGCCGGAGAACAAGATCCTCGAGGAGATGCACCACATCCCCGGCTGGGCGAAGTGGGCGCCGACGGTGATGATGGCGCTCGGTTTCATCGTCGCCTACTGGATGTACATCGCCAACACGGCCGTGCCGAAGGCGATCGCCAAGCAGAACGACGTGCTGTACCGCTTCCTGCTCAACAAGTGGTACTTCGACGAGATCTACGACTTCCTCTTCGTTCGCCCGACAATGTGGCTCGGCAACTTCCTGTGGAAGCAGGGTGATGTGCGCGTCATCGACGGCTACGGACCGAACGGCGTCTCGGCCCGGGTGGTCGACGTGACGAACAGGGTGGTCCGGCTGCAGACCGGCTATCTCTACCACTATGCGTTCGTGATGCTGGTTGGCGTCGCGGCCCTCATCACCTGGTTCATGTTCGGGGGCTCGCACTGATGTACGACTGGCCCATCCTTTCCGTCGTCACCTTCCTGCCGCTCGTCGGCGCGCTGCTCATCGTCCTGATGATCCGCGGCGACGACGAGGTGGCGCAGCGCAACGCCCGCTGGGTCGCGCTGTGGGCGACCCTCGTCACCTTCGTCATCTCGCTGCTGCTGCTCTTCGGGTTCGACCCGTCGAGCCACGAATTCCAGTTCCTCGAGCAGAAGCCCTGGCTCGGTGACGTCGCGACCTATCGCATGGGTGTCGACGGCATCTCGATGCCCTTCGTGCTGCTCACCACGCTGCTGATGCCGATGTGCATCCTGGCGAGCTGGGAGTCGATCCATGTGCGCGTCAAGGAGTACATGATCTGCTTCCTGGTGCTCGAGACGCTGATGATCGGCACCTTCGCGGCTCTCGACTTGCTGCAGTTCTACATCTTCTTCGAAGGCGGCCTGATCCCGATGTTCCTCATCATCGGCATCTGGGGCGGCAAGCGGCGCATCTACGCCACCTTCAAGTTCTTCCTCTACACGCTCGCCGGCTCCGTGCTCATGATGCTCGCCATCATGGCCATGTACTGGCAGGCGGGCACGACCGACATCACGGCGCTGCTGAAGTTCGATTTCCCGGCCGGCATGCAGTACTGGCTGTGGCTCGCCTTCTTCGCCTCCTTCGCGGTGAAGATGCCGATGTGGCCCGTCCACACCTGGCTGCCCGACGCGCATGTCGAGGCGCCGACAGCCGGTTCGGTCATTCTGGCGGGTATCCTTTTGAAGATGGGCGGCTACGGCTTCCTGCGTTTCAGCCTGCCCATGTTCCCGGAGGCGTCGGCCTATTTCGCGCCCTTCGTCTTCACGCTCTCGGTGATCGCGATCGTCTACACGTCGCTGGTCGCCCTGATGCAGGAGGACATCAAGAAGCTGATCGCCTACTCGTCCATCGCCCATATGGGCTACGTGACGATGGGCATCTTCACCCTGACCCAGGAGGGCATCCAGGGCGCGGTGTTCCAGATGGTCAGCCACGGCTTCGTGTCGGGCGCGCTGTTCCTGTGCGTCGGCGTGATCTACGATCGCATGCACACCCGCGAGATCGCGGCCTATGGCGGCATCGTGCATCGCATGCCGATCTACGCGACGGTGTTCATGGTGTTCACCATGGCGAATGTCGGCTTGCCGGGCACCTCGGGCTTCATCGGCGAATTCCTCACCATCATCGCGACCTTCGGGCGGAACAGCTGGGTGGCGCTCTTTGCCGCCACCGGCGTGATCCTGTCGGCCTCCTACGCGCTGTGGCTCTACCGCAGGGTGATCTTCGGGGCGCTGGAAAAGGACAGCCTGAAGGGGCTGCTCGACCTCAACGGCCGCGAGATGGCCTCGCTCATTCCGCTGCTGTTGCTCACCCTCCTCTTCGGTATCTGGCCGCAGCCGATCCTTGACGCCTGCAACGCCGCGGTGGGCGCGATCGTCGCGCGCGCCGATGTGGCGACCGAAGCCGTCAAGGCTGCCGCGCTGGTGCTGCCTTGATCCGCCCCCTGATGACCTTCGCGGAGCCTGTTCGATGACCTTCACCCTTGCCGCGCTCGGCCCCGCGCTGCCCGAACTGCTGCTGGCCGTTTCCGCCATCCTGCTGCTGCTGTTCGGCGCCATCGTCGGCCCGAAGTCGACGGATACCGTGAACGGCCTCACGCTCGCGGCGCTGTTCGCGGCGCTGGTGCTGGTCATTCTCGGCCCGTCGCAGGCGACGCTGTTCGGCGGGGCCTTCCAGGTCGATGAGTACGGGCGCTTCCTGAAGGTCCTCGCCCTGCTGGGTGCCGGCGGCACGCTTGCCATGTCGGTCGACTGGCTGAAGGTGGAGAAGCAGAGCCGCTTCGAGTTCGCCATCCTCGTGCTGCTGTCGACGCTCGGCATGATGATGCTGATCTCGGCCGGCGACCTGATCGCGCTCTATATGGGCCTCGAGCTGATGAGCCTGGCGCTCTACGTGATCGCCGCCAACAACCGCGATTCCGTGCGCTCGACCGAGGCCGGCCTGAAGTACTTCGTGCTCGGCGCGCTCTCCTCGGGCATGTTCCTCTATGGCGCGTCGCTGATCTATGGCTTCACCGGCTCGGTGAACTTCGCCCGCATCGCCGAGGCCGCCCGCGAGCCTTCGCTCGGCCTTATCTTCGGCATCGTGTTCACCTTCGCCGGTCTGTGCTTCAAGGTCTCCGCCGTGCCGTTCCACATGTGGACGCCGGACGTCTATGAGGGTGCGCCGGCGCCGGTGACGGCGTTCTTCGCGGCGGCCCCGAAGGTCGCGGCCATGGCGGTGTTCGTGCGCTTTGCCATCGAGGCGCTGCCGAACGTCGTGCACCAGTGGCAGCAGATCATCGTCTTCGTCTCCATCGCCTCCATGGCGCTTGGCTCCTTCGCCGCCATCGGCCAGCGAAACCTCAAGCGCCTCATGGCCTATTCGTCGATCGGCCACATGGGGTACGCGCTGGTCGGCCTCGCCGCCGGCACGGAGCAGGGCGTGCGCGGCGTGCTGGTCTACATGACCATCTACATGGCGATGACGCTGGGTACCTTCGCCTGCATCCTGTCGATGCGCCGCAAGGACGGCGTTGTCGAGAACTACGACGAGCTCGCGGGTCTCGCCCGCACCAGCCCGGTCAAGGCGTTCTTCCTGGCGGCGCTGATGTTCTCGCTCGCCGGTATCCCGCCGCTCGCCGGCTTCCTCGCGAAGTACTACGTCTTCCTCGCCGCCATCGAGGCGGGGCTGTACACGCTTGCCGTCATCGGCGTGCTCACCAGCGTGGTCGGCGCCTTCTACTACCTGCGTATCGTCAAGGTGATGTACTTCGACGAGCCGGCGCCGGCCTTCGAGCCGATGCCGTCGGAGTTGCGCGCGGTGCTTGCCGTCTCGGGCCTGTTCACCGTGCTGCTCTTCGTCTATCCGGCGCCGCTGCTGGCGGCGGCGGGCGCAGCCGCGCGGGCGCTCTTCTGAGAATGACGCATCCGCCGGGCGCAACGCCGGTCATCCGCTTCGATACGGTCGGCTCCACCAATGCCGAGGCGCTGGCAGCGATCGGCGGACCGGCGCCTTGCTGGTTCGTCGCGGAGCGGCAGACCGGCGGCCGCGGCCGCCGTGGCCGGCCTTGGACGTCGGAGCCGGGCAACCTCTATGCATCGCTGCTGCTGGTCGATGCCGGGCCAGCGGCGCGCCAGCCCGAGCTGTGCTTCGTGGCGGCGCTGGCGCTCTATGACGCGGTTCGGGCCGTCACCGGCATAGACCCGCTGCGCATCGGCCTGAAATGGCCGAACGACGTGATGATTGACAGCGCCAAGCTGGCCGGCATCCTGCTGGAAGGCACCGCGCTGCCGGGCGGCCGCATGGCGACTGTCATCGGCTTCGGCGTCAATTGCGCCCATCATCCGGCCGACACGCCCTACGGCGCCATCGATCTTTCCGGCGCGGGCTATCCGACTGAACCTCCGGCCATGCTTGCCGCGCTCGACGCCGCCATGCGCCACCGTCTCGCCGAATGGGCGCGCGGGGAGGGGTTCGCCGATATCCGCGAGGCCTGGCTGATGCGGGCGTCAGGGGTTGGCAAGCCGGTGACCGTGCGCCTCGGCGAGCGGCAGTCGGAAGGGATCTTTGAGGCGCTCGACTTTTCGGGTGCTATGGTGTTGCGCCGCCCCGACGGGGTGCGCGAGACGATCAGCGCCGGCGACGTTTTCCCGTCGCCGCGCGCGTCAGTGTGAAAGGGAGTCGCGTGAGCAAATGGCCGGACGAGCTGGTCTTCGCCCCCCTCGGTGGGGTTGGCGAAATCGGCATGAACCTCGGGCTCTACGGTTTCGGCCCGCGCAACCGGCGCAAATGGCTCGCGGTTGATCTCGGCATTTCCTTCGCGCCGCCCGAGGTGCCGGGGATCGACCTGATCATGCCGGACGTGTCCTTCCTCGAGGATCAGGTGGATGCCGGCAATCTGGTCGGGCTGGTGATTACCCACGGCCACGAGGATCACATCGGCGCCCTCGTCGATCTGTGGCCGCGGCTTGGATGCACGGTCTACACCACCCCCTTCACGCACGCGCTGGCGGAAGTGCGCCGGCTGGGTGAGCCGGGCGCCCCGAAGATTCCCTTCCATGTCGTACCGACCGGGGGGCGGGTGCGGATCGACCCGTTCGACGTGGAGTTCCTCCCCGTCGCCCATTCCATCCCCGACAGCCACGCCCTCGCCATCCGCACGCCGCTCGGCCTCGTCGTGCATACGGGCGACTGGAAGATCGACCCGACGCCGGTCGTCGGCAACGTCACCGATCCGGCTCGCTTCTCCGCGCTCGGCGACGAGGGCGTGCGCGCGGTCGTGTGCGATTCCACCAACGCAATCCGCGACGGCATCTCGCCTTCCGAGGTGGATGTGCAGGGCGTGCTGGCCGAGCTGATCGCCGCCGCGCCGCATCGCATGGCGGTGACGACCTTCGCCTCCAATGTCGCGCGCATCCGCTCCATCGCCGAGGCGGCGATGAAGACGGGCAGGGAAGTGGTACTGGTCGGTCGCGCCATGGAGCGTGTGGTTTCGGTGGCGCGCGAGCAGCATATGCTCGATGGACTGCCGCCCTTCCGCCCGGCCGACGCCTATGGCTTCCTGCCGCGTGACAAGGTCGTGGCGATTCTCACCGGTAGCCAGGGCGAGCCGCGCGCGGCTCTCGCCCGCATTGCCGATGACGACCATCCCGAGATCGCGCTGTCGCCGGGCGATCAGGTCATCTTCTCGTCGCGCACCATTCCCGGCAATGAGCGTCCGGTGAACCGCATCATCAATGCGCTGGTGCTGCAGGGCGTGAAGGTCATCACCGACCGCGACGCGCTGGTGCATGTCTCCGGTCATCCGCGCCGGGGCGAACTGGAGCAGATGTATCAGTGGCTGCGTCCGCAGGTCTCGGTGCCGGTGCATGGCGAGCCGCTGCATCTGGCTGAGCACGCCGATCTCGCTCGACGCATGGGGGCCCGCGAGGTCGTTCGTCTGGTCGACGGGGACGTGGTGCGCCTCGTCAGCGCCGATCCGGCGCTGGTCGCCGAGGTGATCGAGGAACTGCCCGCCGGGCGTCTTTACAAGGACGGGCAGGTGCTCATTGGCGCGGATGATCCCGCCGTTGCCGAGCGCCGCCGCCTGTCCTTCTCGGGGCTGGTGTCGGTTGCCGTCGCCATGTCCGCCAAGGGCGAGGTGGTGGGCGATCCGATGATCGACCTCTCCGGCCTGCCGCGCCACGGCATCGGCGGCAAGCCGCTCGACGACGTGGTGGAGGAAGCCGTCCTCGACTGCCTCGACGGACTGCCCAAGCCGCGCCGGCGCGACCCCGACGCCGTGGCGGAGTCGGTCACGCGGGCGGTCCGCGGATCGGTGAACGCCGCCTGGGGCAAGAAGCCGCTCTGCCATGTGCTGGTGATCACGGTATGAAAGGCGTGCCCGGCGCCGCCTGCCGCGAAAGTTGAATGCCTTTCTCACAAGGAACGTGATCCAAGGGGCGGCATTGAGCGGCGGCATTCGTGCCGCCCGCATACGGTCTCCGGGAGGCGGCATGCTCCTCGGATGCCCATGAGGGGAGCGTATTCGCATGATCGGTCGTCTCAACCATGTCGCCATTGCCGTGCCGGATCTTGATGCGGCCATCGCCATCTATCGTGACACGCTCGATGCCGAGGTGTCGGAGGTGGTGCCGCAGCCCGAGCATGGCGTGAACACGGTCTTCGTCGTCCTTCCGAACACCAAGGTCGAACTGCTCGGCGTACTGGGCACGGACTCGCCGATCGCCAAATTCCTGGAACGCAATCCCGAAGGCGGCATCCACCACATCTGCTACGAGGTGGAAGATATCCGCGCCGCTCGCGACCGCCTTCTCGCCGCCGGCGCGCGCGTGCTGGGCTCGGGCGAGCCGCGCATCGGGGCGCACGGCAAGCCGGTGCTGTTCCTCCACCCGAAGGATTTCCTCGGCACTCTGGTCGAACTCGAGCAGGCCTGACGCACTCCCATGGGCATCACCACCTACATCGCGATCTACTTCATCGTCTGGTGGACGGTGATCTTCACCATCCTGCCCTTCGGCGTGCGCTCCCAGCATGAGGACGGTGTGGTCGAGGATGGAACCGAGCCGGGCGCGCCCCAGCGTCCGCTGCTGCTGCGCAAGGCGCTGGTGACGACGGTGGTGGCGGCCGTGTTCGTCGGCCTGTTCGCGTGGTCGGTCGAAACCGGCCGGCTCACGCTCGACATGTTCCCGCTGCCGATCAAACTTTACTGAAATGGCCGCGCCGGTCTGACCCGGGGTCAAAAACAAGGCTGTAGAGGTAAAAAAAGAGGCGGGACTCAAGGTCCCGCCCGCTTGTTTGGCCGCCCGCACCTGATTCCGTGCCGTTTCGGCATCTGTCAGGGGGCTTTCTTAGCCGTTATTCCTCCCGAGACCTGGACCGATCATCACGCTCCGAGAAGCGATCAGCGGACCTCTTTCTAGAGGCCGGCACCTTAAAGCAAAAAATGCGGCCTTGTCATCCTTGCGTCGCAATAGAACGATGGTGCGATGCAATAGAATTAGGCTGCGTTCCGTGGCCGAAGCCTGAAGTTCAGGCAGAGGCGGGCGGGGGCGGTGCGCAAGGGCTTGTGTTTTTCTGACCGATCCGGTTTCACTCCGCCATCCTTGCCGCGCGCCGCCGGCAGACGAATCGTGAGTTTCCGCTGATGCGCCTTTCCCGCTACTTCCTTCCCATCCTCCGCGAAGTCCCGAAGGAAGCGGAAATCGTTTCGCACCGCCTCATGCTGCGCGCCGGCATGATCCGTCAGGAGAGCGCCGGCATCTATGCCTGGCTGCCGCTGGGCAAGCGCGTTCTGGACAAGATCTGCAACGTCATCCGCGAGGAGCAGAACCGTTCGGGCGCCATCGAGATCATGATGCCGACCATCCAGTCGGCCGACCTCTGGCGCGAGAGCGGGCGTTACGACGACTACGGCAAGGAGATGCTGCGCATCAAGGACCGGCACGAGCGCGACATGCTCTACGGGCCGACCAATGAGGAGATGCTCACCGAGATCGTCCGCGCCTATGTGAAGTCCTACAAGGACCTGCCGCTGAACCTCTACCACATCCAGTGGAAGTTCCGCGACGAGGTGCGCCCGCGCTTCGGCGTCATGCGCTCGCGCGAGTTCCTGATGAAGGACGCTTATTCGATCGACCTCGATTTCGAGAACGCGGTCATCGCCTACAACCGCATGTTCGTCGCCTATCTGCGCACCTTTGCGCGCCTTGGCCTCAAGGCGATCCCGATGGTCGCCGACACCGGCCCCATCGGCGGCAACCACAGCCACGAATTCATCATCCTCGCCTCCACGGGCGAGAGCCAAGTGTTCTGCCATTCCGACTATCTCGAAATGGACACGCCCGGCAGCGATGTCGACTTCCAGGACCCGTCGTCTCTGCAAACCATCGTGAACCGCTGGACCAGCCTTTATGCGGCCACGGAAGAGAAGCATGACGAGGCGGCGTTCGCGGCGATTCCGGACGGTCAGCGTCTGTCCGCGCGCGGCATCGAGGTCGGTCACATCTTCTATTTCGGCACCAAGTATTCCGAGCCCATGAACGCCACCGTCGCCGGCCCGGACGGCGTGGAGCGGCCCGTCCACATGGGCTCCTACGGCATCGGCCCCTCGCGTCTCGCCGCGGCCATCATCGAGGCCTCGCACGACGAGAACGGCATCATCTGGCCGGAGGCCATCGCGCCGTTCCGCGTTGGTCTGCTGAACCTCAAGGTGGGCGATGCGGCGACCGACGCGGCCTGCGACGCGATCTATGCCGAGCTGGTCTCGCGCAATATCGACGTGCTCTACGACGACACGGACGAGCGTCCCGGCTCGAAGTTCGCCACGGCCGACCTCATCGGCTTGCCCTGGCAGATCATCGTCGGGCCGAAGGGCCTGGCGAACGGCATGGTGGAACTGAAGCGTCGGGCGGATGGCTCGCGCGAAACGCTGCCGATCACGGCGGCGCTGGCGCGGATCATCGGCTGAACGCAGGCAGCGATCTCGACAGGCGGGGCGCACGGCGGAGCAGGCATGGCGGCACGGAGCGAAGCGCGTCGGGTGAAGGAAGCACAGGCGCGCCCCGACGAGGAGCCGACCGGCTCGCGGCCGTTCAGCGCGTTCGAATGGATGCTGTCGCTGCGCTATCTCAGGGCGCGGCGCAAGGAAGGCTTCATCTCGGTCATCGCCGGGTTCTCCTTCCTCGGCATCATGCTGGGCGTCGCTACGCTCATCATCGTCATGGCGGTGATGAACGGCTTCCGCACCGAACTCCTGTCGAAGATCCTCGGCCTCAACGGCCACATGCTGGTGCAGCCAATCGACGGGCCGCTGACGGATTACGACGCGGTCGCCAAGCGCATCGCCGGCGTGCCGGGCGTCAAGTTCGCGGTGCCGCTGGTCGAGGGGCAGGCTCTGGCCTCCTCCGCCTACGGGGCCGGCGGCGTGCTGGTGCGCGGTCTCTCGGAGGCGAACCTGCGCGCGCTCCCCGCCATCGGAGCGAACATCCGCACCGGCACACTGGAAGGCTTCGACAGTGGCACGGGGATCGCCATCGGCAAGCGCCTTGCTGACCAGCTCTCGCTGCAGGCGGGTGACAACCTCACCCTCGTCGCGCCGCGCGGGGCGGTGACACCGATGGGCACGACGCCGCGCATCAAGGTTTACAAGATCGCGGCGGTGTTCGAGATCGGCATGTCGGAATACGACAGCGCCTTCGTCTTCATGCCGCTGGCGGAGAGCCAAGCCTATTTCAACAAGGATGGCGACGTCACCGCCATCGAGGTCTACATCGACAAGCCGGACGACGTGGAACGCTACCGCTCCGCCGTGCAGGCGGCAGCCGAGCGGCCGATCTACATCGTCGACTGGCGCCAGCGGAACGCCACCTTCTTCAACGCGCTGCAGGTCGAGCGGAACGTGATGTTCCTCATCCTGACGCTGATCGTGGTGGTCGCGGCCTTCAATATCGTCTCCGGCCTCAACATGCTGGTGAAGGACAAGGGGCGCGATATTGGCATTCTGCGCACCATGGGTGCGACGCGCGGGGCGATCATGCGGGTCTTCCTCGTCACCGGCGCCGCCATCGGCGTCGTCGGCACCATCGCCGGCTTCCTGCTCGGGCTGGTGGTGTGCCTGAACGTGGAGGAAATCCGCCAGTTCATTTCCTGGCTCACCGCAACCGAGCTCTTCTCGCCCGAGCTCTATTATCTCAGCCGCCTGCCCGCCGAGATGAACGCCGGCGAGACCGCGACCGTCGTGCTGACCGCGCTCGTCCTGTCCTTCCTCGCTCCGCTCTACCCCTCGTGGCGCGCCGCGCGCCTCGATCCGGTGGAAGCGCTGCGCTACGAATAGGGGACCGGTCGTGTCCGCATCGCCGCAGACCGTACTCCGGCTGGAACAGATCGAACGCCGCTACATGCAGGGCGAAGGTACGCTCGACATTCTGCGCGGCGCCGATTTCACCGTTATGGAAGGCCAGTCGGTGGCGCTCGTGGCGCCGTCCGGCACGGGCAAGTCCACGCTCCTCCACGTCGCCGGTCTGCTGGAGCATCAGGACGCCGGGGAGGTCTATATCGGCGGCAAGGCGACGGCAGGCCTGCCGGATGCCGAGCGTACCCGTATCCGACGGGTCGACGTCGGCTTCGTCTACCAGTTCCATCACCTCCTGCCGGAATTCTCTGCGCAGGAAAACGTGATGCTGCCCCAGATGATCCGGGGTCTGTCGAAGCGCGAGGCGGCGGTGCGCGCGAAGGAACTGCTCGGCTATCTCGGCCTCGGCAAGAGGCTCGATCACCGGCCGGGCGAATTGTCGGGCGGCGAGCAGCAGCGTGTCGCCATTGCGCGTGCCGTGGCCAATGCCCCGCGCGTGCTGCTGGCGGACGAGCCGACGGGAAATCTCGATCCGCACACGGCCGACCATGTCTTTCACGCCCTGTCCCAGCTTGTCGAGGCGACCGGCCTCGCGGCGGTGATCGCGACCCACAATCTCGAGCTCGCGGGGCGCATGCACCGTCGCGTGACGCTGCAGGACGGGCAAGTCGTGGAATTGCCATAGGCCTGCCGTCGTCGCTCCTGTTCGGCGGTAATCTCATGCTATTCTCACCCGCAGCGCCGTAGCGCTCCGGAGTGCCGCCATGCTGGACCGTCTTCTCCAGTACGATCACATGACATTGCTGGCGGGCGCCGTCGCGGGTGCGGTTGCCCTCATCATCCTGCTGCGCTGGGTCGGCCAGCGCGTCGTCGTGCCGAAAACGCGTCTGGCGCTCGTGGGCGACGGCTCCTTCGACTACGACATTGCCGGAACGGACGGCCACCAACCCGTCCTCGCCCGCATCGCCGGCCGGACGCCATCGTCTCTGGGTGAGGAATGCATCGCCGAACTCCTGACGGCTGTCACCAAAGCTGGCGAGGTCGAGGCGATCGTCGTCCATGTCGAAGGCGCCCGCGTGGGAGAGATCCCGGCACGCGACCTTCTTCACTTTCACGCGGCGGCGAAAGGGCGGCCGGCGCGTTGCGAGGCGGTGGTGCTGCGCGGCCATGCAGAAGATCTGCGGGTCCGGCTCGATGTCGCGTGGCCTCCGCGGCTGAGCTAGCCGGACTGTCCGTTTTCCTTTCTGCTCGCGGGAATCGGCGTGCCGCCAAGCACCGCCGTTTGCCATTTGTCAACCATAGACTGGAACGAAAGAGGAACATGGCTTGATTGTGGGGATTGCGGGAGTCATGTTCTCCGTATGTTCCATGGAGGTCGACATGATCCGCATCCTCGTTCAGGAAGTTGCCGCTCTCACATCCATCGGGCTGTTCGTTGCCATGATCGGCATCTGGGCAGGGGTCATCACCGGCGTCTGAGGACAGCGGGGAGGACAGCCCCGCATGGGTGGACGCGGCGCCGTAGCATGCTCACCATCTAGACGGCGAGTCGCGGGAGGAAAGAAATGGCTGAGGCTGATGTCGGGTTCGTTCATCTGCATGTCCATTCCGCCTTCTCGCTGCTCGAAGGGGCGCTGACCATCGGCAAGCTGGCCGAGCTTGCCAAGAAGGATCGGCAGCCTGCCATCGCGCTCACCGACACGGGCAATCTGTTCGGTGCGCTGGAATTCTCCGAGAAGATGGCCGGAAGCGGCATCCAGCCGATACTCGGCTGCTCGCTCGCGGTGGACGTGCCCGGCCCCGCGCCACGTGGCCCAGCAGGGCAGGAGCGCCCGCGCATCGCTCTGCTCGCCGCCAGCGAGCAGGGGTGGAAGAATCTGATGGAGCTCGTCTCGCGCTCCTATCTCGACACCGCTTCGGACGGCGCTCCCCACATCAAGCTCGATTGGCTGCAGGGCTTTTCCGACGGCCTGATCGTTCTTACCGGCGGTCCCGCGGGTCCCGTGGACCGTGCGCTCGCCGCGGGTAGTGCGGATCTTGCCGAGCAGAGGCTGGTCGCGCTTTCCGAGCTGTTCGGCGACCGGCTCTATGTCGAAGTCCAGCGCCATGGCGTTGCCGACGAGCGCAAGGTCGAGCCGGCACTGATCGAACTCGCCTACCGGCTCGAGCTGCCGCTCGTGGCAACCAATGAGCCGTTCTTCGCGGCGCAGGAAGACTACGAGGCCCATGACGCGCTGATCTGCATCGCGGAGGGGCGGCTGGTGGCCGAACCCGACCGCCGCCAGCTCACCCCTGAGCACCGGTTCCGCACCAGGGCCGAGATGACGGCGCTGTTCGCGGACCTGCCGGAGGCGCTCGCCAACACCGTCGAGATCGCGCGGCGTTGCGCCTACCGTCCGCGCACGGTCAAGCCGATCCTGCCGCGCTTCACCATGGAGCGCGACGAGGCGGAGGAACTGCGGGTACAGGCGGAGGAGGGGCTCCGGCGGCGACTGGCGATCCACGGCCCGGCGCATGGGCTGGCGGAAAAGGACTACGAGGATCGCCTCGCCTTCGAGCTCGGCATCATCGAGAAGATGAAGTTTCCCGGCTACTTCCTTATCGTGTCGGACTTCATCAAATGGGCAAAGGCACAGGGCATTCCGGTGGGGCCGGGCCGTGGATCGGGTGCCGGCTCGCTGGTCGCCTATTCGCTCACCATCACCGATCTGGATCCGCTGCGCTTCGGGTTGCTGTTCGAGCGCTTCCTGAATCCCGAGCGCGTGTCCATGCCGGACTTCGATATCGACTTCTGTCAGGAGCGTCGCGACGAGGTTATTCGGTATGTGCAACAGCGCTACGGTCGCGATCAGGTAGCGCAGATCATCACCTTCGGTACGTTGCAGGCGCGCGGCGTGCTGCGCGACGTCGGCCGCGTGCTGGAGATGCCCTACGGGCAGGTCGACAAGCTCTGCAAGCTGGTGCCGCAGAATCCGGCCAACCCGGTGACGCTGAAGCAGGCGATCGGCGACGAGCCGAGGTTGCAGGCGGAGAGCGAGGCAAACCCCGTCGTGAAGCGGGCTTTCGACATTGCTACCAAGCTCGAAGGCCTGAACCGCCACGCCTCGACCCATGCGGCCGGCATCGTGATCGGCGACCGGCCGCTGGCCAAGCTCGTGCCGCTCTACCGCGATCCGCGCTCCGACATGCCGGTCACGCAGTACAACATGAAATGGGTCGAGCAGGCCGGTTTGGTGAAGTTCGACTTCCTCGGCCTGAAGACTCTCACCGTGTTGCAAACGGCGGTGCGTCTGGTTGCACAGCGTGGCATCCAGCTCGACCTGTCGACTATCCCACTGGGCGACGAGAAGACCTACGCCATGCTGACGCGGGGCGAGACGGTCGGCGTGTTCCAGGTGGAAAGCGCGGGCATGCGCCGCGCCCTCGTCGACATGAAACCGGACCGGCTGGAGGACATCATCGCGCTCGTCGCGCTCTACCGTCCGGGCCCGATGGCCAACATTCCGGTCTATTGCGCGGTGAAGAACGGCCAGGAGAAGGCGGCCTATGCCCATCCCGCGCTGGAAGCGAGCCTGAAGGAAACTTACGGCGTCATCATCTACCAGGAACAGGTGATGCAGATCGCGCAGACGCTGTCCGGCTATTCGCTGGGCGAGGCGGATCTGCTGCGGCGCGCCATGGGCAAGAAGATCCGCGCCGAGATGGACAAGCAGCGTGAGCGCTTCGTCACCGGCGCGGTGGAGCGCGGCGTGCCCAAGGCCAAGGCGTCGGAAATCTTCGACCTGCTCGCCAAGTTCGCCGACTACGGCTTCAACAAGAGCCATGCCGCCGCCTATGCGCTGGTCTCGTACCAGACCGCCTATATGAAGGCGAACTACGCCACGGAATTCCTTGCCGCGTCGATGACGCTCGACATGGGCAACACCGACAAGCTGGCGGAATTCCGCCAGGAATCGCAGCGGCTCGGCATCGAGGTGGTGCCGCCCTCGGTCAACCACTCCGGCCGGGAGTTCGCGGTGAAGGACGGGCGCATCCTCTACGCGCTCGCCGCCATCAAGGGCGTGGGCGTGCATGCGGTGGACGCCATCGTCGAGGCGCGGGGCGACCGACCCTTCGCCAGCCTTTCGGACTTCGCCTCGCGCATCAACGCCAAGGCGCTGAACAAGCGCACCATGGAGAGCCTCGTCAACGCCGGGGCCTTCGATGCGCTGGAGCCGAACCGCGCCCGCGCGACGGCGGCGATCGAACCGATTCTCGCCCATGCCGCTTCGGTGGGGGCGGAGGTGGCTTCCGGTCAATGGAACATGTTCGGCGGGCCCGCGCAGGCGACGGAGCTGCCGATACCCAGCACCGCGCCGTGGCTGCCGGCCGAGAAGCTGCAGCGCGAATATGATTCCATCGGCTTCTTCCTCACCGGCCACCCGCTCGACGACTACGGCAAGGCGCTGGAGCGGCTGCGCGTGCAGCGCTGGACCGATTTCACCCGCTCGGTGCGTGCCGGCTCCATCGCCGGGCGCCTCGCCGCGACCGTGGTGAGCCGGCAGGAGAGGCGCACCAAGACCGGCAACAAGATGGGCATCGTCGGCCTGTCCGATCCTTCCGGGCAGTTCGAGGCGGTGCTGTTCTCCGAGACGCTGGCGCAGTTCCGCGAGCTTCTGGAGCCCGGCAAGGCGCTGCTCCTGCAGGTCTCGGCGGAGCTGCAGGGCGAGGATGTGCGCGCCCGCATCCAGACGGCCGAACCGCTCGACCAGGCGGCCTCGAAGATGCAGAAGAGCATGCGTATCTTCTTGCGCTCGCCCGATCCGCTGGAAAGCGTCGCCTCGCGCCTCGGCTCTCTCGCCGGCGGACGCGGGGACGGGGAGGTGGCGCTGGTACTGCTGCTCGGCGAACAGGGCGCAACGGAGGTGGAAGTGAAGCTTCCCGGCCGCTACAGCCTGTCGCCCCAGATCGCCGGGGCCCTCAAGGCGGTTCCCGGCGTGGTCGCCGTCGAGGCGCATTGAGCGGATGAAGGGGTAGTTCGGCGCGTTGCCCCGGGGGTAGAGCCACACGACGCTTGCGTGTCGGGGTGTGGTCCCTTATAAGCCGCGCCATTCCGCACGCGGACTCGCGGCCGGGCTCCCATTGTCGTGACTTGTGACGGTGGGTGCCTATCGGTCGCTCCGGTGCCGTAGCCGAATCCCTCGGCACGGCCATGTCCGCGGAGGCTCAACCGGACGAGAGACGACAATGGCGCTTCCTGAATTCTCCATGCGCCAGCTCCTGGAAGCTGGCGTGCACTTCGGGCATCAGTCCCACCGCTGGAACCCGAAGATGGCTCCCTTCATCTTCGGCACCCGCAACAACATCCACATCATCGATCTGGCCCAGACCGTGCCGGCGCTGCATCGCGCGCTGCAGGCGGTGTCCGACACCGTGGCCCGCGGCGGCCGCGTGCTGTTCGTCGGCACCAAGCGTCAGGCGGCGGATGCCGTGGCCGATGCGGCCAAGCGTTCGGCCCAGTACTACGTCAACTCCCGCTGGCTCGGCGGCATGCTGACGAACTGGAAGACTATTTCCCATTCGATCGCTCGCCTGAAGAAGCTGGAAGAGCTTCTGAACGCCGGCGAGGGCGTCGGCTACACCAAGAAGGAGCGCCTGACGCTCCAGCGCGAGAAGGAGAAGCTCGATCGCGCCCTTGGCGGTATCCGCGACATGGGCGGTATCCCGGACCTGCTGTTCGTGATCGACACCAACAAGGAAGACCTGGCCGTCGCCGAAGCGCGTCGCCTCGGCATTCCGGTCGCGGCGATCCTCGACACCAACTGCGATCCGGACGGTATCGCTTTCCCGGTGCCGGGCAATGACGACGCCGGCCGCGCGATCAACCTCTATTGCGACCTGATCGCCCGCGCCGCCATCGACGGCATCGGTCGCGCCCAGGGCGATCTCGGCATCGACATCGGCGCCGCCGATGCGCCGCTCGTCGAGGATCTGCCGGCCGAGACCGTCTGGTCGGGCTTCGAGCCGCTCTCCGGTCCGCGCGGCATTGCCGACGACCTGAAGAAGCTGACCGGCGTGTCGCCGGCGATCGAGAAGAAGCTGACCGATCTCGGCATCTTCCACTACTCGCAGATCGCTGGCCTGAATGCCGACGACGCTCACCGTCTCGGTGAGGAAGTCGGTCTTCCGGGCCGTGTCGACGGCTGGATCGCGCAGGCCAAGGAGCTGACCGCCGAGGTCGAGTGACCACGGCGCCGGTTTCGCAACGGCGTCACATGCGGGCGCCAAACGTTTGGGCGTCAGCCTTTGCATTGCACGGCCGGCCCGGAATTCCTCCGGCCGGCCGTGTCGTCGATTGATACAGAGATCGTTGAGGAACGGAACATGGCCAACATCACCGCGGGCATGGTGAAGGAGCTGCGCGACAAGACCGGCGCCGGCATGATGGACTGCAAGGCCGCGCTGAACGAGGTCGAGGGTGACATCGAGGCCGCCATCGACTGGCTGCGCAAGAAGGGCCTTGCCAAGGCCGCCAAGAAGGCCGGCCGCGTCGCGGCCGAGGGTCTGATCGGCGTCGCCATCGACGGCGGCAAGGGCGTCGTCGTCGAGGTGAACTCCGAGACCGACTTCGTGGCCCGCAACGAGCAGTTCCAGCAGCTGGTGCGCGGCATTGCCACCGTCGCGCTGACCGCTGGCGCCGATATCGAGGCGATCAAGGCCTCGACCTTCCCGGGCGGCGGCAAGGTCGAGGAGGTCCTCTCCTCCGCGGTTGCCACCATCGGCGAGCACATGACGCTGCGCCGCGCTGCCGCGCTCGAAGTCTCGCCGGGCGTCGTCGGCTCCTATGTTCACGGCTCGGTGGGCGATGGCCTCGGTAAGATCGGCGTGCTGGTCGCGCTCGAATCCGCCGGCAAGCCGGATGAGCTGGCCGCCCTCGGTCGCCAGATCGCTATGCACGTCGCCGCCGCCAACCCGCAGGCGCTCGACGCCGCCGGCATCGACCCTGAGGTCGTCGCCCGCGAGCGTGGCGTGCTGTTTGAGAAGGCCAAGGCCTCCGGCAAGCCGGACAACGTGGTCGAGAAGATCGTCGAGAGCGGCCTGAAGACCTTCTACAAGGAAGTCACGCTGCTTGAGCAGCCCTTCATCCACGAGCCGTCCAAGACGGTCGCCCAGGCGGTGAAGGAGAGCGAAGGCAAGGTCGGCGCGCCGATCAAGCTCGTTGCTTTCGTGCGCTTTGGCCTCGGTGAGGGCGTCGAGAAGCAGGAGAGCGACTTTGCCGCCGAAGTCGCCGCCGCGGCCGGCGTCTGAGACCTATCTTGCGTTGATAACGTCACGCCGGGCCGCCCAAGGGCTGTCCGGCGTGTTTTACTGTGCGCGCCGCTCGCGAGTCGCGCCAAGCCAGAGGTGCCTCATGTCGACCCCGCCAGACCGCAATGAACTCGCTTATGGGCGTGTCCTGGTGAAGGTTTCCGGCGAGGCGTTGATGGGGAGCGAGGCATTCGGCCTGCACTGGCCGACCATCGAGGGCATCGCGCAGGATCTCGTCGAGGCCCATTCTACGGGCGCCGAGATCGCCGTGGTGGTGGGTGGCGGCAATATCTTGCGCGGCGCCAGCGTGGCGGGGCAGGGGCTCGATCGCGCCACCGCCGACCATATGGGCATGCTGGCCACCGTGATGAACGCGCTGGCACTGGAGAAGGCGGTCGAGCAGGCCGGCAGCCCGGCACGCACGCTTTCCGCCATTCCCATGCCGACCATCTGCGAGCCCTATGCCCGCCAGACGGCCTCGCGCCACCTGTCGCGCGGGCGCATCGTGCTGCTGGCAGGCGGTACCGGCAACCCGTACTTCACCACCGACACGGGCGCCGTCCTGCGCGCCGCCGAGCTGGAATGCGACGCGGTGATGAAGGCGACCAATGTCGATGGCGTCTACACCGCCGATCCCAAGCGCGATCCCTCCGCGCGCCGCTACGACCGGCTGACCCACGACGAGGCGCTGGCAAAGGACCTGAAGGTGATGGACGCCGCAGCCTTCGCCCTCGCGCGCGAGGCGAAGCTGCCGATCATCGTCTTTTCCATCCGCGAGCCCGGTGCGATCGCGGCGGCCATTCGCGGCCAGGGGCGGGCGACGACGGTGGCGCCGTAGCGCCCCTCGAGGTGCCGGGTGCCGCGTACCGCTTGCCACGCGCGCCGTTAGGTTGGATATAGCCGCCAACCGGGAGCGGTCGGTCGCGTGCCGGACAGATAAGAGAAGAGGTTCGACATGAGCAGTGATCCGATCGACATCGCCGATCTGAAGCGGCGCATGCAGGGCGCCATCGGGGTCCTGAAGCAGGAACTGTCGGGCCTGCGCACCGGCCGTGCGTCGGCCAGCCTTCTGGAGCCGATCCAGGTCGATGCCTATGGCAGCCACATGCCGCTCAACCAGGTCGCCTCGGTGAACGTACCCGAGCCGCGCCTGCTGTCGGTGCAGGTCTGGGATCGCGGCATGGTCGCGGCGGTCGAGAAGGCGATCCGTGAATCCAATCTCGGCCTCAACCCGCAGACCGAAGGCCAGGTACTGCGCGTGCGCATTCCCGAGCTCACGCAGGAGCGCCGCCAGGAACTGGTCAAGGTCGCTCACAAATACGCCGAGGCGGCCCGAGTCTCGGTGCGCCATGTGCGCCGCGACGGCCTCGATTCGCTGAAGAAGGCGGAGAAGGACGGCGAGATGAGCTCGGACGATCTCGATCGTCTGGCCGATCAAGTGCAGAAGGCGACGGATCAGTCCATCACCGAGGTCGATCAGGTCCTGGCCGCCAAGGAAAAGGAAATCCTGGCGGTCTGACGTTCAGGTCCCGAGACGGGGGCCAGGTCCCGAAGGGGGGCTCCGTGAACCTTGCGAGGCTCGGCGTGCCGTCAGGGGCCGCCATCGAGACGGATACGCGGCAGGCGGCGATGGCCGGCGTGCCGCGTCACGTCGCGATCATCATGGACGGCAATGGCCGCTGGGCGAAGAGCCATGGCCTGCCCCGCTTCGAAGGTCATCGCCGGGGCGCCGAGGCGGTGCGGCGCAGCGTCACCGCCGCGCACGAGCTCGGAATCGAGGCGCTGACGCTCTACAGCTTCTCCAGTGAGAACTGGTCGCGTCCCGAGACGGAGATCGGCGAGCTGATGGGGCTGCTCAAGCGCTTCATCCGCTCCGACCTCCGGGACCTTCACGCCAAGAATGTGCGCCTGCGGATCATCGGGGAGGGGCACCCGACCGATTCCGAGGTGCAGGCGCTGCTCGACGAGGCGCAGGAACTGACCCGCAGCAACACCGGGGTCAAGCTGACGGTCGCCTTCAACTACGGTTCGCGGAACGAGATCGCGCGTGCCGCGCAACAGCTGGCCCGACAGGTCGCCGACGGCGTGCTGCGCCCGGAGGACATTACTCCGGAGCGTTTCTCCGATGCGCTCGACACCGCCGGCCTGCCGCCGCTCGATCTGGTGATCCGCACCAGCGGTGAGCAGCGGCTGTCGAATTTCCTGCTTTGGCAGGCCGCTTATGCCGAGCTGGTGTTCCTGCCCGTGTTCTGGCCGGATTTCGACCGGGACTGGATGGAGCGGGCGCTGGCCGAATATGGGCGGCGCGAGCGCCGCTTCGGCGGCGTCGAGGCGAGCGGAAGCTGAGCCGTTGCGGATCGGGGCCGATTTCCTGCCGCGCGCTTGCTCGGCCCTCGTGCTGGCGCCGATCGTGCTGCTGGTCGCCGGCTGGGGCGGGTGGGCCTTCGGCATTCTCGCCACGCTCGCGGCCCTGATCATCCTCTGGGAATGGCTGCGCATGATCGCGGCGAAGCCCAACACCGTGCTGCTCGTGATCGGCGGCGCGGCTCTCGTCGTGGCGGTGATGATGCTGGCCATCCGTCCGCCGCATATGGCCATGGCCATCGTCATTCTCGGCGCGGTCGCGACGGCGCTGATCGCCCGTGGCGGGCGCGAGAGGCGGCTCTGGGCGCCGTTCGGCCTCGTCTATGCCGGGGCTCTGGCACTGCCGGCGGTAATCCTGCGGGGGGACGCCACCTTCGGGCTGATCAGCCTGATCTGGCTGCTGGCCGTCGTCTGGTCCACTGATATCGCCGCCTATTTCTGCGGCCGCCTCATCGGCGGCCCGAAGCTCTGGCCACGGGTCAGCCCGAACAAGACATGGTCGGGCGCCATCGGCGGCACGCTCTTCGGCATGGTGGCGGGGATGGTGACGCTGTATGCCGCCGGCGTTCATTCAATCCTGCTCGCGGCGCCGGTGGCGCTTCTCGCCAGCGTGGCGAGCCAGGGGGGCGACCTGTTCGAATCGTCCATGAAGCGTCGCTTCGGCGTGAAGGATTCGAGCGCTCTGATTCCCGGCCATGGCGGGCTGATGGACCGGCTCGACGGCTTCATTGCCGCGGCGGCCCTCGCGCTGCTCATCGGCCTGCTGCGCGATCCCGACGCTCCGGCCCGCGGGCTGCTGCTATGGTGAGCGGCTGCTTCCCGACACGTGACTGCGACGCTATCACCCGACCCCCGCTATCTTGCGCGAGCGCCTGCGCTTAGCCCAAGTTCGCCTTAAAGCCGCCCTATGGATCACGGGTCGCGCATCCGGCGCGCCTCTCTAGGAATTCGCTGATGGAAATTCTCGCCTCGATGGGAGGCAATGCGAGCTGGCTTCTGGGCTATCTCGTGCCGTTCCTTTTCGTGCTCACGATCGTCGTCTTCTTCCATGAGCTGGGCCACTTCTGGGTGGCGCGGCGCGCGGGGGTGAAGGTGGTAGCCTTCTCCATCGGCTTCGGCCCGGAGATCGTCGGCTTCAACGACCGGCACGGTACGCGCTGGCGTCTTTCGGCGATTCCCCTCGGCGGCTACGTCAAGTTCCTGGGCGACGATAACGCGGCGAGCACGCCCGACCGTGGTGCGCTCGACAGCATGAGCGAGGAGGACCGCCGCGGCAGCTTCTTCCACAAGCCTGTCGGCGCCCGGGCCGCCATCGTCGCCGCCGGCCCCATCGCCAATTTCATCCTGGCCATCGTCATCTTTGCAGGGCTGTTCATGACGGTCGGCCGGCAGGTGACGACGCCGCAGGTCGATGCGGTGCAGGCGGGAAGCGCCGCCGAGCGGGCGGGTTTCCAGCCCAACGACCTGATTCTGACGATCGACGGCACGCCCATCGATTCTTTCGGTGACATGCAGCGCATCGTCAGCACCAAGGCCGACCAGAAGCTGGCGATCGAGGTGGAGCGCGGCGGCCAGCGTCTGACGCTGGAGGCCACGCCGGATCGCCGCGAGATCACCGACAGCTTCGGCAATGTCCAGCGCATCGGCGTGCTCGGCATCTCGCGCAACACGGCGGGCGGTCAGGTCAAGACGGAACGATTCGGTCCCGTCGAGGCCGTTGGCATGGCGACGAAGGAGGTGTGGTTCATCGTCGATCGCACCTTCAGCTATCTCGGCGGCGTGGTGACGGGGCGCGAATCCGCCGACCAGCTCGGCGGCCCGATCCGCATTGCCCAGGTCTCGGGGCAGGTCGCCACTTTCGGCTTCGCCGCGCTGCTGCAGCTCGCCGCCGTCCTGTCGGTCTCGATCGGACTTCTTAACCTCTTTCCGGTACCCCTCCTTGACGGTGGGCACCTGCTTTTCTACGCCATAGAAGCGCTGCGCGGACGTCCGCTCAGCGAGCGGGCGCAGGAGGTCGGATTCCGCATCGGTCTGGCGCTCGTCTTGATGCTGATGTTGTTTGCGACGTGGAACGATATTCTCAGTATATCAAAATCTTGAGCCGGATTCGGGCTGGCGTTGCCGACAGGCCACGCCGCCCGGAAAAGGCGTTGATGACGGCCCGTTCGGTTTGCAGCTTCTAGAAAAGTCTGTATCAACGGGATGCAGGGTGAGGATCGCCCGTTTGCGCGCCATGGTGCGTGCCGGCGGGCTGATCCCAGAACAACGGTAAGGTTGCGCACCAAATGGCTCGTTTCCGGTTCGTGAGTAAAATGGCCTCGGTCGTCGGTGTTGTTGCGCTGATGGCTGTGGCGGGGGTCGCCGGATCCGCCGTCGTGCCGGGTGCCGCAATGGCGCAATCGGCCAGCTCCATCATCGTCGAGGGCAATCGCCGCGTCGATGCGGACACTATCCGTTCCTATTTCCAGTCCAAGCCCGGTGAGCCGCTCACCGCGTCCCGCATCGACGAGGGGCTGAAGTCGCTCTACGCGACCGGCCTGTTCTCCGATGTCAATATCAGCCATCGCGGCGGCCGCCTCGTCGTGTCGGTGTCCGAGAACGAGGTGATCAACCGCGTCGCCTTCGAGGGCAACAAGAAGGTCAAGGACGACCAGCTTTCGATGGAAGTGCAGTCGAAGGCGCGCAGCCCGCTGTCGCGGACCACGGTCCAGGCCGACACGCAGCGCATCATCGACGTCTATCATCGCGCCGGCCGGTATGATGTGCGGGTCGAGCCCAAGACCATCGAGCGTGGCCAGGGTCGCGTCGATCTCGTCTTTGAGATCAAGGAAGGCGACAAGCTCGGCGTCGCGGAGATTCGCTTCGTCGGCAACAAGGCCTTTTCGGCTTACAAGCTCCGGGACGAGATCAGCACCACGGAGAGCAACTGGCTCTCCTGGCTGAAGAATACCGACATCTATGACGTCGATCGCATCAACACCGACCAGGAGCTGCTGCGCCGCTTCTACCTGAAGAACGGCTATGCGGATTTCCGCATCGTGTCGGTGACGGCCGATCTCGACCGCGCGCGTGACGGCTTCATCGTCACCTATGTCGTCGAGGAGGGCCCGCAGTACCGGGTCGGTACCGTCGATGTCGTCTCCGGCGTGAAGGACGTCGATGCGTCCCGCCTTCGGTCGGCTCTGCGCGTGTCGCCCGGTCAGGTCTACAATGCCGAGCTGGTCGAGAAGTCGGTCGAGAACGCCACTATCGAAGTGTCGAAGAGCGGCTATGCCTTCGCGCAGGTTCGTCCGCGTGGCGACCGCAATGTCGAAAACCGCACCATCTCGCTGATCTTCTCGGTTGAGGAAGGTCCGCGCGTCTACATCGAGCGCATCGAGATCCGTGGCAACACCCGTACCCGCGACTGGGTCATCCGCCGCGAGTTCGATCTCGCCGAGGGCGACGCCTATAATCGCGTGCTGGTCGACCGCGCCGAGCGCCGCCTGCGCAACCTCGGCTACTTCAAGGACGTCAAGATCAGCAACGAGCCCGGCACGGCGCCGGATCGCATCGTCCTGGTCGTGACCGTCGAGGATCAGCCGACGGGCGAGTTCTCGGTCTCGGGCGGTTACTCGAGCGCTGACGGCTTCATCGGCGAAGTGGCGATCTCGGAGAAGAACTTCCTCGGTCGCGGTCAGTATGTCCGTCTCGCCGGCCAGCTCGGTGAGAACGTGCAGGGCATCGACTTCAGCTTCACCGAGCCCTACTTCCTCGACTACCGCGTGGCCGCCGGCTTCGACCTCTTCTGGAAGGAGACCAGCGCGACCGACTACAGCCCGTACGACACGGAGACCGCGGGCGGCGTGCTGCGCGTGGCTCTGCCGCTCACCGACGAGCTGACCCTCGGCCTGCGCTACACGCTGTCGCAGAAGGAAATCACCATCGACTGGGCCGAGGAGTACCTGAACAACGTCTCCTGGGCGCTGCGTGAGGTGAACGGTGAGTCGGCGATCACCTCGGCGGTCGGCTATACGCTGACCTACAACATGCTCGACAATAACCGCGAGCCGACAAACGGTTATCTGCTCGAGCTGAAGCAGGATCTGGCCGGTCTCGGCGGTGACGTGAACTTCATCCGTTCGACCTTCGACGCACGGTGGTACCTGCCCGTCACCGGCGACTTCGTCCTGCTGCTGCGCGGCCAGGCCGGTAACATCTCGTCCTGGGGCGGCGAGGACCTGCGCATTCTCGACAACTTCTTCAAGGGTCCGGATCTGGTTCGCGGCTTCGCCCCGAATGGCATCGGCCCGCGCGACCTTGCCTCGGGCTATCTCGGGCAGGACATGGATGCGCTCGGCGGCACGCTCTACTGGGGCACCACGGCCGAAATCCAGTTCCCGCTCTCCTTCCTGCCGAAAGACTTCGGCCTGAAGGCTGCGGTGTTCGCGGATGCCGGTTCGCTGTGGGACTATCAGGGCAACACGACCTTCCCGGACATCGCCGGCTGGAACCTGCCGGAGAATCTCGTGGACTGCAGTGCCATCGCGGGTTCCAAGACCAAGGGCTTCGCCAATGTCTGCGTGGCCGACAGCGACGAGATCCGCTCCTCGGTCGGCGTCAGCCTGATCTGGAGCTCGCCCTTCGGTCCGCTGCGCTTCGACTACGCCTGGGCGCTGACCAAGGAGTGGTACGACGACATCCAGGAGTTCCGCTTCAGCGGCGGCACGCGCTTCTGATAAGCTGCCTCACGTCATGGTCTGCACGGCGGTCCGGTCACCCGGGCCGCTTGTGCGTTTTGCAAACAGGTTGACGGCCGGCAGGCGGCGATGAGCGATCCTTTCTTCCATCCGGCGCCGACGCCGCTCACCCTCGACGAGGTCTGCCAGCTCGTCGGGGCGACAGCAGGCGAGGGCGTTGATCTCTCCCGGCGGATCGCCAATGTGGCGTCGCTGGAGGAAGCCGGAGTCTCGGACCTCGCCTTCATGGACGGGGCGCGCCATGTCGCGGAGCTCACACGCACCCGCGCCGGCGCCTGCTTCGTTACCGAGCGCTTTGCCTCTCATGTCCCGGCCGGCACAGTGGCGTTGCGCGTCGGCAGGCCCTATGCGGCCTTCGTCGCCGTGGCCCGCCATCTCCATGAGGCGAGCCTGCGGCCGGGATCGGCCTTTGGCCAGGCCGGTGTCGCGGCTGGCGCGATGGTGCATCCGCAGGCCCGGCTGGAAGCCGACGTCACGGTCGATCCCGGCGCTGTAGTGGGGCCGGGCGCGGAGATCGGGGCGGGGAGCGTCATCGCCTCCGGCGCGGTCGTGGGCCCCGGCGTACGCATCGGCCGGAACTGCTCGATCGGTGCCGGGGTAAGCCTGCAGCATGCGCTGCTGGGCGACCGGGTGATCGTGCATCCCGGCGCCCGCATCGGGCAGGACGGGTTCGGCTATCTCGGCAGCGCCAAGGGCCATGCCAAGGTACCGCAGATCGGGCGCGTCGTCCTGCAGGACGATGTGGAGATCGGCGCGGGAACGGCGATCGACCGTGGCGGGCTGCGCGACACGGTGATCGGTGAAGGCACCAAGATCGACAATCTCGTCCAGATCGCGCACAACGTCGTCATCGGACGCCATTGCGTCATCGTCTCCCAGACCGGCATCGCGGGCAGCGCCACGCTTGGCGATTTCGTTATGCTGGGCGGGCAGGTCGGCGTGATCGGCCATATCAGGATCGGCGACGGTGCCCGTATCGCCGCATCGAGCAATGTGAAGGATGACGTGCCGCCGGGCGTGGAGTGGGGCGGTTCGCCCGCCAAGCCCATGCGCGAGTGGTTCCGCGAGGTCATGGCCGTTCAGCGCCTGGCGCGCGGCGACCGGCCGGCTGCCGGCGGCCGACAGGAGGGGCAGTGAAGGGAATGGACGTGCAGGCCGAAGCCACGAAGGAATCCGCCGCGCTCGGATCCGCCGACATACTGCGTATTCTGGCGGCGTTGCCGCATCGCTACCCCTTCCTCATGGTCGACAAGATCGTCGGCATCGAAGGGGACAAGAAGGCGATCGGCATCAAGAATGTTTCGGCCAACGAGCCGCATTTCCAGGGTCATTTCCCGGAGAATCCGGTTATGCCCGGCGTGCTCATCCTCGAAGGCATGGCGCAGACGGCGGGAACGATCTGTCTGCTGGAGCGCCAGGAAGATGGGCCGCCGTCGCTCGTCTATTTCATGACCATCGACAAGGCGAAGTTCCGCCGTCCGGTCGTTCCGGGCGATGTGCTGGAGTACCACATGACGCAGATGACGAAGCGCCGCAACATGTGGTGGTTCCGCGGCGAGGCGAAGGTCGACGGTCAGATCGTGGCCGAGGCCGAGGTTGGCGCCATGATCGCCCGCGGGGCAGCGAAATGACGTCATCCTCTGTTCGGATCGACCCGACGGCCCGCGTCGAGGATGGCGCGACGCTTGGCGAGGGCGTCGAGATCGGCCCGTTCTGCACGGTCGGCGCGCATGTCGTGCTCGGGGCCGGCGTGCGGCTGATCTCGCATGTCGCCGTGGCCGGTCGCACCACCATCGGCGAAGGAACGGTCGTCTATCCGTTCGCCTCGCTCGGCTTTCCCCCGCAGTCCTATCACTACAAGGGCGAGCCGAGCCGCCTCAGCATCGGCCGCAGTTGCGTGATCCGCGAACATGTGACGATGAATATCGGCACCGAGGGCGGCCACATGGAGACGGTGGTCGGCGAGGGCGGCATGTTCATGGTCGGCAGCCATATCGCGCATGACTGCGTGGTGGGCGCCCGCGCCGTGTTCGCCAACAACGCGACGCTTGCCGGCCACGTAACGGTCGGCGAGAACGTTTTCATTGGCGGCCTTTCCGCCGTGCACCAGTTCGTACGGATCGGCGACCAGTGCATCGTGGGCGGCATGTGCGGCGTTCGCCATGACCTCATCCCCTTCGGGGCGATGGTGGAGGGGCGCCCGGGGCTGGGCGGGCTCAACATCATCGGGCTGAAGCGACGCGGCTTCACGCGCCCGCAGATCCATGCGCTCCGCGCCGCCTATCGCGAGCTGTTCTATAGCGGGGGCACGCTGGCCGAGCGCACGGATCGCGTGGCGGAGCATTTTGCCGACGAAGCCCATGTGATGCACGTCGTCGACTTCGTCCGCAGCGCCGGCAAGCGGCGCCTGACCGTGCCCATCGACGCGGCCGACCATGTCGTCGAGCCTGAAGCGGCCTGAGCCGACACCACCCCACGCGCTGCCGGATGGAGCGGCGGCGCCCGCCGGCGCGCCGCTAGCCATCATCTGTGGTGGCGGCGCGTTTCCGCTGGCGGTCGCAGAGGCGGCCCGGCGTGCGGGGCGAGAGGTGGTTTTGTTTCCCGTGCGCGGCTTTGCGGATGCGTCCGTGGAGGCGTGGCCGCATGTATGGATCCACATCGGTCGTTTCGGCAGGCTCAAGAGCGAGATGCGGCGTCTCGGTTGCCGGGATGTGGTGTTCATCGGCAATGTGCTGCGCCCGCGCATCCGCGACATCCGCTTCGACTGGACCACGCTGACGCTGCTGCCGCAGGTGTTCCGCATGTTGCGCGGCGGTGACGACCACCTGCTGACCAGCCTCGGGCGCCTCTTCGAGGAATCCGGTTTCCGCCTCGTCGGGGCGCACGAGATTGCGCCGGAGATCCTCATCCCAGCGGGGCAACTCGGCTCTCTCGCCCCTGCCGCCGAGCAGATGGAGGACATCGCACTCGGTCGCCAGGCGCTTGCCGTCACCGGGCCGCTGGACATTGGCCAGGGGCTGGTGGTGATGAACCGGCATGTGGTCGCCGTGGAAGCGGCGGAGGGCACGGATCTCATGCTCGCGCGCGTGGCGGAACTGCGCGCCAATGGCCGTATCAAGGCGCCGCCGCGGTGTGGCGTACTGGTGAAGCGGCCCAAGGCCGGGCAGGATCGCCGGCTCGATCTGCCCTCCCTCGGCGTGCGCACGGTGGACGGCGCGGCGCGGGCGGGGCTTGCCGGCATCGCCGTCGAAGCCGGTGGCGTCATCGTCGCCGATGTCGACGCGCTGGTGCGCGCGGCCGATAGGGCCGGTATCTTCATCTACGCCTTCGAGCGCGACGGGGCAGGCGAGGCATGACCACGGACAAGCCGCTGGATGTCTTCATCGTGGCCGGCGAGGAATCGGGTGACGCGCTCGCTGCTGGCCTTATGGCGGAGCTGAAGGCGCTGCATCTCGGTGAGGTGCGTTTTCGCGGCGTCGGCGGCGCGCGCATGCAGGCGCAGGGGCTCGCCAGCCTCTTTCCCATGGAAGACATCACCGCCATGGGCTTCGCCCAGGTGATCGGCGGCCTGCCGCGTATCCTGCGCCGCATGCGTGAGACGGCGGAAGCCATCGTCGCGACGCCGCCGGACGTTCTCGTGATGGTCGACGCGCCGGACTTCACCCACCGCGTCGCGCACAAGGTCCGCGCCCGGCTGCCGAAACTGCCGATCGTGAAATACGTCGCCCCGACCGTGTGGGTCTGGCGGCCCGGCCGCGCGAAGGCGATGGCTCCGGACTTCGATCGGGTGCTGGCCCTGCTGCCCTTCGAGCCGGAGGCGATGCACGCGCTTGGCGGACCACCGACCACCTATGCCGGCCATCCGCTGCTCGGCGACCTGGAGCGGTTGCGACCGAATGCGGAGGAGGCCGCGCGCCGGGCAGCCAAGCCACCGGTTCTGCTGGTGCTTCCGGGAAGCCGGCGTGCCGAGCTCGCGCGGCTCGGCGCCACCTTCGGCGAGGTGCTGGGGCTGCTTCGCTCCCATGTTCCTGCCTTCGAACTGGTGCTGCCTACTCTTCCGCGTCGCCGGCAACAGGTCGAGGAAATGGTCGCGGCCTGGCCGGTGAAGCCGCGCATCGTCGTCGACGAGAACGAGAAGCTGGCGGCGTTCCGCAGCGCCCGGGCGGCGCTCGCCGCGTCCGGCACGGTGACGCTGGAGCTGGCGCTGGCCGGCATACCGACGGTCGCCGCCTATCGCGTGCCGTGGCTGGAGGGGCGCATCGCGCCGTACATCATCAAGGTGAAGACGGCCATCTTGCCGAATCTGATCCTCGGCGAGCCGGCGGTGCCGGAATATCTGCAATGGTACATCGATCCGCCCGCCATGGCGGCTCAACTCGCTCGGCTGATCGAGGGAGGCGATGAGCGGGAATCCCAACTCGCCGCCTTCAAACGGCTCGACGCCATGCTGGGCGAGGGAGGCGAACCGCCGAGCCGGCGCGCCGCCCGGACGGTGCTCGAGACGCTTGGCCTTTCCTTTCGCCCCGTAGCGTGAGGTGCCGGCCGGCATGGACGGATTGGCAGGCGCGGAAAGCCGCCTGACCTCAAATGAAAAACCCCGCCTTCCAGGACTGGAAGGCGGGGCTTTCGTTTCAGAAACCGGCGCTTGTCCGGGAAAGGCTCACTTGCGGCGGGCGATCGGCACGTAGTCGCGATGCGTGGCGCCGGTGTAGAGCTGGCGCGGGCGGCCGATGCGCTGGCCCGGATCCTCGATCATTTCCTTCCACTGGCCGATCCAACCCACGGTGCGGGCGAGGGCGAACAGCACGGTGAACATGGAAGTGGGGAAGCCGAGCGCGCGCAGCGTAATGCCCGAATAGAAGTCGATGTTCGGGTAGAGCTTGCGCTCGACGAAATACTCGTCCTGAAGCGCGATGCGCTCCAGCTCGACGGCGATGTCGAGCAGCGGATCATCCTTGATGCCGAGCTCCCCGAGCACCTCATGGCAGGTCTTCTGCATGATCTTGGCGCGCGGGTCGTAGTTCTTGTAGACGCGATGGCCGAAGCCCATCAGGCGGAACGGATCGTTCTTGTCCTTGGCGCGCTTGATGTATTCGGGGATCCGTTCCACCGAGCCGATTTCGCCGAGCATCTTGAGCGCTGCCTCGTTGGCGCCACCATGCGCCGGACCCCACAGGCAGGCGATGCCGGCGGCGATACAGGCGAATGGGTTTGCGCCGGAGGAGCCGGCGAGGCGCACGGTCGAGGTCGAGGCGTTCTGCTCGTGGTCGGCGTGCAGGATGAAGATGCGGTCGATCGCGCGGGAGAGGATCGGGTTGGCCTTGTATTCCTCGCAGGGCACAGAGAAGCACATGCGCAGGAAGTTCGAGGCGTAGTCGAGGTCGTTCTTCGGATAAACGAAGGGCTGGCCGATCGAGTACTTGTAGGCCATGGCGGCCAGCGTCGGCATCTTCGCGATCATGCGGATCGAGGCGATCATCCGCTGCTGGGGATCCGAGATGTCCGTCGAGTCGTGGTAGAAGGCCGAGAGTGCACCGACCGAGGCCACCATGACCGACATGGGGTGCGCGTCGCGGCGGAAGCCGTGGAAGAAGCGGCTCATCTGCTCATGCACCATGGTGTGGCGCGTGACGCGGTAGTCGAAATCCGCCTTCTGGGCGGCGGTCGGCAGCTCGCCGTAGAGGAGCAGATAGCAGGTTTCCAGGAAGTCGCCGCTTTCGGCCAGCTGCTCGATGGGGTAGCCGCGATAGAGGAGAATGCCTTCGTCGCCGTCGATATAAGTGATCTGGCTTTCGCAGGACGCGGTCGAGGTGAAGCCGGGGTCGTAGGTGAACTTGCCGGTCTGGGCGTAGAGCTTGCCGATGTCGATGACGTCGGGACCGACCGTGCCGTTGAGTATCGGGAGTTCCCAGCTTTCGTTGCCAATGGTGAGGGTGGCGGATTTCGCCGAATTGCCGTCGATGGCGTCCATGCGGGGTCTCCCTAAACCTGTGGAACCGGTTAAACGGATCGCGTCTTTGCGGGTGCCGCGCCGTGCCTTTCGGCAAGATGCGCCTGAGACGGGGGCTGGTCTCGCTGCGGCCCGATAGGCAAGTCGTAGCGGTTTCACCCCTCCCTCGCAAGCGCAGCGAAAACGGTGCCGCAATGCGGCGGACAGGGGCTGCGAAAGTCGGTTTCACCTTCGCAGCCGCATCATGCTAGACGGACCCTTCACGCCGTCGCGGCGGCCCCCGTCTGGTCGGCGATGCGGGCGAGCGACTCCTCCCGGCCAAGCACGGCGAGCACGTCGAAGATGCCCGGCGAGGTGGTCTTTCCGGTCATCGCCGCGCGCAGCGGCTGGGCTAGGGCACCAAGCTTCACGCCCTTCTCCTCCGCAACGACGCGCACGGCCGCTTCGGTCTCGGCGGCGTTCCATTCGGCCACGGTGGCGAGCTTTTCGGCGGCGGCGGCCAGCAGACGACGGGCATCATCGGTCAGCAGGGCGCGGGCCTTTTCCTCGACATCGAGGGGACGCGACTTCCAGATATACGCTGCGCTATCAATAAGTTCGACGAGCGTCTTCGCGCGTTCCTTGAGGCCGGGCATGGCGGCCAGAAGCTGGGCGCGACGCTCCGGCGTCAGCGCAGCGGCAATCTCGGCGCCATTTGGAAGATGTGGCAGCAGCGCGTCGATGGCGGCGAGGAGCTCGGCATCCGGGGTCGAACGCATGTAGAGACCGTTGATACTCTCCAGCTTCGCGAAGTCGAACCGCGCGGCGGAGCGGCCGACCTTGTCGAGGTCGAACAGGCGACTCATCTCCTCGGTGGAGAAGATCTCCTGGTCGCCATGGCTCCAGCCGAGGCGCACGAGATAATTCCGCAGCGCAGCAGGCAGGTAGCCCATCGCGCGGTAGGCATCGACGCCGAGCGCACCGTGTCGCTTGGAAAGCTTGGCGCCATCCGGCCCGTGGATGAGCGGGATGTGCGCCATCTTCGGCACCTCCCAACCCAGCGCATGGTAGATCTGCGTCTGGCGCGCGGCGTTGGTCAGGTGATCGTCGCCACGGATGATGTGGGTGACGTTCATGTCGTGGTCGTCCACCACCACGGAAAGCATGTAGGTGGGCGTGCCGTCCGAGCGCAGCAGCACGAGATCGTCGAGATCCTTGTTCGGGAACACGACGCGGCCCTGCACGAGGTCGTCGATGACGGTCTCGCCCTCAGTGGGCGCCTTGAGACGGATGGCGGGCGCGCGGTCGGCCGGGGCCTCGGACGGATCGCGGTCCCGCCAGCGCCCGTCATAGCGCGGCGGGCGGCCTTCCTTGCGGGCCGTCTCGCGCATTTCCTCGAGCTCGGCGGCGGTCGCGTAGCAGGGATACGCGCGGCCAGCGGCGATCATCTGCTCGACGGCCTCGCGATGCCGCTCGGCGCGGGCGAACTGGTAGATGACGTCGCCCGACCAGTCGATGCCGAGCCAGTTCAGCCCGTCGATGATGGCGTCGATGGCTTCCGGCGTGGAGCGCTGGCGATCCGTATCCTCGATGCGCAGCAGCATCTTGCCGCCCTTGGCGCGGGAATAGAGCCAGTTGAACAGCGCGGTGCGCGCCCCGCCGATGTGCAGGAAGCCGGTGGGCGAGGGGGCGAAGCGGGTAACGACGGTCTCGGTCATTTCTCTTCCGTCTCGCGCCGCGAAGCATCAGCGGCGTCAAAGCATGGCGGGCGCGGACGGTGCGTGTACCATAGGTGCGCGACACGGGAAAAGCGCGGCTTTGCCCGGCGGGCGGGTCAATGCGAAACCGCACGACGGGCGCGTGCGTGAAAGGGGCGGGCAGGGCGTGCAGGGGCAGGTGCCGCCGCAGCACGGACCGGAGGGCAAAACGGGTGCGCAGCGGCGGGCCCGAGCGTCGGTGCTCGCCGCCGGAATATCGGTACGACAAACCGGCGTACGGAAGGGGTTTGGGCCGCCTCTCGGTGCGCTCGCGGGCCGTCTCGCCGGCGCCATGGCGCACGAAATCGAGGATCGGCGCGCCTTTCTCTTCCTGCCGATCGGTTTCGCGATCGGCGCCGGGGCGTATTTTGCCGCTCCCTACGAGCCCTTGCCCTATGTCGGATTGGTGCCGGCATTCACCTTCGCGGCGCTGGCGCTGTGGTCGCGTGCGCGGCCGTTCGGTTTCCATCTCTTCGCATGGCTGGCCGTCATTGCGCTGGGCTTCGCCGTATCGAGCCTGCAGGTGCAGCGCATGGCGCATCCCGTGCTGGCGGAGACGTTGAATGCGGCGGAAGTGGCCGGCTTTGTCGAGGCTGCGGAGCAGCGCCCGCGTGGCAGCCGCATCACGCTGGCGGTAACCGGCTTCACCCGCCCTATGGAACATCCACCGGAGCGCGTGCGTGTGACGCTCGCGGGACGTGATCCGCCGTCGGTCGGCAGCCACGTGAAGCTGCGCGCCTCGCTCGGCCCCCTTCCGGGGCCGGCCTATCCCGGCGGATTCGATTTTGGTCGGTCGATCTGGTTCGACGGGATCGGGGCCACCGGCTTCGCGCTCGGACGGCCGCAGGCGAGCCCGGCGCCGAGGCCCCTGCCATGGCGGCTGCGGGCTGCGACATGGCTCGACGAGGTCAGACACTCCATAGCCGAGCGCATCCGCCACGCGCTGCCCGGCCCGGAGGGTGGGGTAGCAGTGGCGCTGGTCACCGGCCTGCGCGACGCGGTAGGCGAGCCGATCGAGGAGAGCATGCGTATCTCCGGCCTCTCGCATGTGCTCTCGATTTCCGGCCTGCACATGGCGCTGGTGGCCAGCACGGTGTTCTTCCTCGTGCGGGCGCTGCTCGCCCTTGTGCCGGGGCTCGCCCTTTCGTGGCCGATCAAGTCCTGGGCGGCGGTGCCGGCGGCCTTGTCGGCGAGCTTCTACCTGCTGCTGTCGGGCGTCGAAGTGCCGACCCAGAGAGCCTATGTGATGACGCTGCTGGTGCTGGCGGGCGTGATGCTGGGACGCCCGGCTCTCACATTGCGGACGCTGGCGGTGGCGGCGCTGGTGGTCATGGCCCTGACGCCCTGGGCCGTGCTCGATCCCGGCGCGCAGATGTCCTTCGCCGCCACGCTGGCGCTGGTCGCGGCGTATGAGCGCTTCGGTTCCTACGTCACTCGGCCGCCCGGCGTAGCGCAGGATGGCTCCTGGCTCGGCATGCCGCGCCTTGGCATGCCGGTCCGCTATGTGGCGGCGCTGGTGCTGGCCTCGCTGGCGGCCGGGCTCGCCACGGCACCCTATGCCGCCTTCCACTTCCAGCGCCTGGCGCCGCTGAGCCTGCTGGCCAATCTCGCCGCCATGCCGGTGGTTTCCTTCGCCGTCATGCCGGCGGGCCTGATCGGCTCGGTGCTCATGCCGTTCGGCTGGGATGCGCCGGCGTGGCACGTGATGGGGTGGGGGCTCGGCGTCATGCAGGCCATATCCGATGCCGTTGCGGCGCTGCCCGGTGCTGACCGGGGCGTGCGGGCGATGCCCGCGGCAAGCATCGCGCTGTTCAGCCTGGCACTCGTCGTTCTGTGCCTGTCGCGCACGCGCCTGATCCTCCTGGCGCCGGCCTGCGTTGCCGTCGCAGTCGGGCTGGCGGCGATGGCGCCGAGGCCCGATCTTCTCGTCGACGCGCAGGCGCGTACCGTCGCGGTGCGGGGCCCAGACGGCATGCTCGATGTCATGGGCGATCGCCTGCCTGGGCTCTCCGATCGCTTTGCCGTGGAGCAGTGGCTGAACGCGGACGGAGACCGCGCCCGTGTCGGAAAAAAGGAGCTTGTCGCGAGAGCCGCCTGCGACGCCGTCGGTTGCACCCTGCCGCTGGCGGATGGGCACCTCGTTGCGCTCTCCCGCCATCGCGACTCGTTGGAGGACGATTGCCGCCTCGCCGCCATTCTGGTGACGCCCTTCGCGCCGCCGCGGGATTGTGCTGCGACGGTGATCCGGGTCGATACACGCAATCCGACCTCAAGCGTAGCCGGCTATTTATTTGGAGATGACGGCGAGCGCTTCATTCCGGGGCGCCCCGCCAAAGGAACGCGACCATGGGAGCCGGACGTCCGCGGCACTGTTTCCGAGCATCCTGGCGTCATGATCATCAAGTCTGCTTCCCGCTCAACGGGAACCCGGAATCCGCCACCAGTGCGGCCCGATGCCTTCGACAACCTCGATGCAGTACTGGTACCGGACGACGTCGATAGTGATGTGCCGCCGGAAAACCCCGCGGCTGCTCAGTAGCGGCGGAACAAGCCAACCAGCTTGCCCTGGATGCGTACCCGGTCGGGGCCGAAGATCCGCGTTTCATAGGCTGGATTGGCAGCTTCCAGCGCCACAGAGGCGCCCTTGCGGCGCAGGCGCTTCAGCGTTGCTTCCTCATCGTCGATCAGCGCCACCACGATTTCGCCGGTGTTGGCGGTGTCGCATTTGCGGATCAACGCCAGATCGCCGTCGAGAATGCCGGCCTCGACCATCGAGTCGCCGCGCACTTCCAGCGCAAAATGCTCGCCGCCCGCCAGCATTTCCGGGGGCATGCTGATCGTGTGGTCGCGCGATTGAATGGCCGAGATCGGTGTGCCGGCGGCGATCCGGCCCATTACCGGAATCGGCACCACATGCCGGGGATCTTCATCCTCGTTCGCTGCCTGCGTACGCCCGAGGCTCCCCTCGATGACGCTGGGCGCGAAGGGGCGGGCCGGCTTGGGCGGCTGCGCGTCCTCCGGCAGGCGCACGACTTCCAAGGCCCGCGCCCGATTGGGCAGGCGCCGGATGAAACCGCGTTCTTCCAGCGCCGTGATGAGCCGGTGAATCCCCGACTTCGACCTCAGATCGAGCGCGTCCTTCATCTCCTCGAAGGACGGCGGCACGCCGTCCTGCTGCAGGCGTTCATTGATGAACAGGAGCAACTCATGCTGTTTGCGGGTGAGCATCCAACGGATCCCGTCTATCGGCCGGCGCCGAGATGAAACAAATCACGAACAAATACTATCCGTTCCTATTGTGTTCCACAATGGGTAAAGGGTTCGCTAAGGCTGATGCGTGGTGCCGAGGCCAGAGTTTGCAAGGGTTCTGAGCGGAAATGCCGTGCAGCGGGCAGCGCGTGCGGGCCGCTCCCGGACCGGCGCGGCCATCGCGAATCGCTCGACTCAGAGAGACTGGGCGTATTGCTCGTAGGCGTCCTGGATGATGGCGATGTGGCTGCGCATGGCGTTTGCTGCGGCCTCGCGTTCTCCGCGAAGGATGGCGATCGTCACCCGTTCGTGCTCCGTGTGCGAGAGTGCGAGGCGGCCGAGCGCGCGGAATTGAGCACGGCGGAAGGGCGAAAGCCGCTGTCGCGTGCCGATGGCGAGCTCGATGAGGTAGCCATTGTGGCTGCCGGCATAGATCGCGGCGTGGAAGCGCTCATTCGCCTCCCGATAGGCGGCGAAGTCGCCCTGGCGCATCAACTCGCCCATCCGGGCGTGCAGGTCCTCGAGTTCGCGCCTCTCCTGCGGTGTCATGTGGAGCGCGCAGAGGCTCGCGCTGAGTGCTTCCAGCTCCGCCATCACCTGGAACATGTTCTGCAATCGCTCGGCGCCGGGCCGGGCGACGACGGCTCCACGATGGGGACGGGTCTCGACCAGACCGGAAGCGGTCAGTTCGCGGAGGGCTTCACGCACTGGAGTGCGCGAGACGCCGAAGCGGGCGGCCAGCGCGGATTCGTCGAGAGCGGTGCCGGGAAGCAGCAGGCCGCGGGTGATCTCGTCGGCAAGCTGGGTGCGCAGTTCTTCGGCGCGCGTGGGCCGCCCGCGCCGGACATTGCCGGCAGACGGGTCGAGCGGCGGGCGAGAACGAGAGGCCGACATGCGCGACAGACAATCAGGTGAGGCGGCGGGACACCGTCTCCGGCATCCATAAAGGGCAGGCCGCCGGTTACCAAGCGCTTCGTGTGCGACATGCGTGCCCGGGGGAGGGCCGCGGACGCAGCGGTCAATCCTCGAGCGGCAGGATCTCGCAGGGATCGCCCGCGCTGGCGGCAGGTGCGTGCGGCGGGCGTACGAGCAGCACATCGGCGCGGGCGAGGTTGCGCAGCATAGAACTGTCCTGCACGGGGAGCGGGCGCACCACCGGCAGGTCGCCTTCGCGGCCGATGATCTCGGCGCGCTGGAAGTCCATGCGCTGCTCGTTGGCCTTCACGTCGGCGCCGAGCCGGGCGGGGCGAAGGTCCGGCTGGGCCGGCACCGCCAGCCCCTGCATGGCCTTCAGCAGGGGCACGAGGAACAGCAGGGCGCAGACATGGGCGGAGACCGGGTTGCCCGGCAGTCCGAGCACCTGGGTGCCGGCGCCGCCGGAACTGCGGCCGAACATCAGCGGCTTGCCGGGGCGCAGGGCGATCTTGTGAACCGCCAGCTCGATGCCCTGCGCGGTCAGCGCGGGTGCGATGAGATCGTGGTCGCCGACCGAGGCGCCGCCGGTCGTCACCAGCACGTCGAAGCCTCCGTCCAGCGCCGCGCGCACGCCCCGCTGCGTTGCTTCCATGTTGTCGGGCAGGATGCCGAGGTCGATTACCTCGGCGCCTGCGCCTCGGGCGAGGGCGGAGACCGAATAGATGTTGGAGACGATCACCTGATGAGCCTGCGCTCCCGCGCCGGGGCGCACCAGTTCGTCGCCGGTGGAGAGGAGCGCGACGCGGGGGCGGCGGGCCACCCTCACCTCGGCGACATCGGCGGCGGCGACCAGCGCGAGATCGCGCGCGCGCAGCTTGTGGCCGGGGGCTAGCAGCGTCTCGCCAGTCGCAAAATCGCCGCCTGCCTTGCGGATGTGCCGTCCTATGGTGGCGGCCTCGTTCACGGTAACGTTCTCGCCGGCCCGCGTGGTATCTTCCTGGATGACGATGGCATCGGCGCCCGTGGGAAGCACGGCGCCGGTGAAGATGCGCACCGCCGTGCCGGGCTCGACCGGTCCGGGGAAGGGCCGGCCGGCGGCGGATTCGCCGATCAGCCGCAGCGTGGCGGGGATGGTCGCGGTGTCCTGCGCCCGCACCGCATAGCCGTCCATGGCAGAGACGTCCGCGCCGGGCGTGGTGCGGCGGGCAACGACGGGGGCGGCGAGCACGCGCCCCGCCGCTTCGGCCAGCGGAACCGTCTCGGCGGCGAGCGGCTCCGCAGCGCCCAGCAGCCGCGCCAGCGCTTCCTCGACCGGCATCAGGGCCATGACGCGCCTCCGCTATTCACCCTGCCAGTGGCCGGAGCGGCCGCCGGACTTCTCCAGCAGGCGCACACTCTCGATCCGCATGCCGCGATCGACCGCCTTCGCCATGTCGTAGACGGTGAGGCAGGCGACGGAGACGGCGGTCAGTGCCTCCATCTCCACTCCGGTCTGGCCGGTGGTGCGGACCATGGCGCGCACGATCAGGCCGGGCAGGGACGGGGCGGGCTCGATCTCCACCGCGACCTTGGAAAGCAGCAGCGCATGGCAGAGCGGGATCAACTCATGCGTGCGCTTGGCGGCCATGATGCCGGCGAGGCGCGCCGTGCCGATCACGTCGCCCTTCTTCGCGTTGCCGGAGAGAATGAGGTCGAGCGTCTCGCCCTGCATACGCACGGCGCCCTCGGCGACCGCCACGCGGTCAGTGACGGCCTTGTCGGCGACATCGACCATGTTCGCCGCGCCGGTGGCGTCGAGATGGGTGAGGCGGGGCTCGTCGGCCATCGCCGCGTATCCTCAGCCGGCCGCGCGGACGGGGCGCGCCAGCAGCGCGCGCGTCGCCGCCGCGACATCAGCCTGCCGCATCAGGCTTTCGCCGACGAGGATGGTGTCGATATCCACCTTGGCGAGCCGGGCGATGTCGTCCGGCGTGAAGATGCCGCTCTCGCCGACGATGACGCGATCCGCCGGAATGCGCGGTGCCAGCCGCTCGGAGGTTTCGAGCGTCACTTCGAAGGTGCGCAGATTGCGGTTGTTGATGCCGACGAGTTTGGCCGGCAGCGTCAGTGCGCGGTCGAGTTCTTCGTCGGAATGCACCTCGACCAGCGCATCCATGCCGAGGCCGTGGGCGGTGTCGATGAGGTCGCGGGCGAGCGCGTCGTCGACCGAGGCCATGATGACGAGAATGCAGTCCGCACCCCAGCTCCGTGCCTCGAACACCTGATAGGTGTCGTGCATGAAGTCCTTTCGCAACGCCGGCAGCGAGCAGGCGGCGCGGGCGGCGACGAGGAACTCCGGCGCCCCCTGGAAGGAGGGCTTGTCGGTCAGCACCGAGAGGCAGGCGGCGCCGCCGGCTTCATAGGCGGCGGCCAGGGCGGGCGGGTCGAAATCGGCGCGGATGAGCCCCTTGGATGGGCTCGCCTTCTTGATCTCGGCAATCAGCGCGGTCTGGCCGCGCGCGATCTTCGCCTCGATGGCTTTTGCAAAGCCGCGCGCCGGTGCGGCGGCCTCGGCGGCCGCGCGCACCTCGGGAAGGGGACGTTCGCGCTTGGCGCTCGCGATCTCCTCGCGCTTGTAGGCGCCGATGCGTTCGAGAATGTCGGCCATCCCTCGGCTCCCCGCTATTCCGCCGCCGCCAGCGCCGAGACGGCGATCAGCCGGTCCAGCGCCGCTTCGGCATGCCCGCCGCGCAGGCTGTCGCGGGCAATATCGAGACCGGCGGCGAGGTCGTCCACCTTGCCGGCGACGACCAGCGCCGCCGCAGCGTTCAACAGAGCGACATCGGCATAGGCGCTCGGTTCGCCGGCGAGCACGGCCCGCAAAGCGAGGGCGTTGGCGGCGCCGTCACCGCCCTTCAGCGCCTCGGGCGCAGCGCGGGCGATGCCGTAATCCTCCGGCGTGATCTCGAAGGTGCGGATTGCGCCGTCCTTCAGCTCGGCGACATAGGTCGGCCCGGTCGTGGTGATTTCGTCCAGCCCATCCGAGCCGTGCACGACCCAGCTCTGGGTCGAGCCGAGTGTGCGCAGCACCTCCGCAATGGGCTCGACCCAGGCGCGGGCGAAGACGCCGACCATCTGCCGCGTCACACCCGCCGGGTTCGACAGCGGCCCGATCAGGTTGAAGATGGTGCGCGTCCCCATCTCCACCCGCGTCGGCCCGACATGCTTCATCGCCGGATGATGTGCCGGGGCGAACATGAAGCCGATGCCGGCGTCGCGGATGCAGCGGGCGATCTGCTCGGGTGAGAGGTCGATCTTCACGCCGAGCGCCATCAGTACGTCGGCGGCGCCGGACTTGGAGGATAGCGCCCGGTTGCCGTGCTTGGCGACCGGTACGCCGGCACCGGCGACGATGAACGAGGCGCAGGTCGAGATGTTGTAGGAGCCCGAGGCGTCGCCACCCGTGCCCACCACGTCGACCGCTCCCGTCGGCGCCTCGACACGCAGCATCTTGGCGCGCATCGTGGTCACGGCGCCGGCGATCTCCTCGACATCCTCGCCGCGCACGCGCAGTCCCATCAGGATGGCGCCGATCTGCGAGGGCGTGGCCTCGCCGGACATCATCACGTCGAAGGCCGCCGCCGCCTCGGCGCGCGTCAGCGTGGTGCCGGTGGCCAGCTTGCCGATGATGGGCTTGAGGTTGTCCATGTCGCCGCGCGTTCCCGCCTGTTGTTCCGTCGCTGTCACGCCGCCCGCTTCCGGCCGGGACCGGCATTCCAGGCCCGCGCCAGATCGAGGAAGTTCTTGAGGATCGTCTTGCCGTGCTCGGAGGCGATGCTCTCGGGGTGAAACTGCACCCCGTGCACCGGCAGCGCCTTGTGCGACAGGCCCATGATCAGCCCGTCATCGGTCTCTGCGGTGATGGCCAGGTCCGTCGGCAGCGTTTCGCGCTTCACCACCAGCGAGTGGTAGCGCGTCGCCCTGAACGGGGCGTTGATGCCGCGGAACACGCCTTCGCCCTTGTGCTTCACGTCCGACAGCTTGCCGTGGATCGGCATCGGCGCGCGGATGACGTCGCCGCCGAACACCTGGCCGATCGCCTGATGGCCGAGGCAGACGCCGAACACCGGCACGCCATCCTTCGCGGCGCGGGCGATGAGGTCGCAGCTGATGCCGGCCTCGTTCGGGGTCGCCGGGCCGGGGGAGATGACGATGGCCTCCGGCTTGAGCGCCATCGCCTCGTCGACGGTGAGGGTATCGTTGCGGCGCACCTCGACCTCGGCGCCCAGTCCGCCGATATAGTGGACGAGGTTCCAGGTGAAGCTGTCGTAATTGTCGATGAGCAGGATCATCGTGCGTCCATTCGCCGGTCTCATACCGGCTCAAAAGCTCTAGGGGTTCAACCCGCGCGGGGTCAAGCCGCGCCAGTCGGCGATGAGGTTATCGCCAGCCCCGCCATCGCTCGTGTCGCGCCCGCCCGCCCATCGCCGTCACTGTCCCCGACCAGCCCGGGCGGCGAAGCGCACGGCTTCCTCGCCGGCGCGGAACAGTGCCTTGGCCTTGTTGACGCATTCCTGCTGTTCGCTCTCCGGCACGGAGTCGTAGACGATGCCGGCGCCGGCCTGGACATACATGCGCCCATCCTTCACCACGGCGGTGCGCAGGACGATGCAGGTGTCCATCTCGCCATCGGCGCTGAAATAACCGATGGCGCCGGCATAGATGCCGCGCTTGTCGGCCTCCAACTCGTCGATGATCTCCATCGCCCGCACCTTCGGCGCACCGGAGACGGTGCCGGCCGGAAAGCCAGCGGCCAGCGCGTCGAGCGCGTCATGGCGCGGGTCGAGCTCGCCTTCGACGTTGGAGACGATGTGCATCACCTGGCTGTAGCGCTCGACGAAGAAGCTGTCGGTGACGTGCACCGAGCCGATCTTGGAGACGCGGCCGACATCGTTGCGGCCCAGATCGAGCAGCATCAGGTGCTCGGCGCGCTCTTTCGGATCGGCCATCAGCTCGTCTTCCAGCGCCTTGTCCTCGTGTGGAGTGGCACCGCGCCGGCGGGTGCCGGCGATCGGGCGGATGGTGACGGTGTCGTCGCGCAGCCGGACCAGGATTTCCGGGCTGGAGCACACCAGTGCGAACCCCCCGAAGTTGAAATAGACGAGGAACGGCGCCGGGTTGATCCGCCGCAGAGCCCGGTAGAGCGAAAAGGAGGGCAGGGTGAAAGGCGCCTCGAAGCGCTGGGAGAGCACCACCTGGAAGATATCGCCGGCGCGGATGTACTCCTTCGCCCGCTCCACCATGTCGCGATAGACCGCCGGCTCCGTGTTGGACTGCGGCTCGACCGCCTGATGGAAGGCGTCCTCCGACGGCAGATTCGGCAGCGCGCTGTCGAGAGCGGCGATGACGCGCTCCAGCCGCTCGCGTGCCTTTTCATAGGCTGCGCCGGCCGAAATGCCCGCTTCGGGGCGCACCGGCGTGACGACGGTGATCTCGTCGCGCACCGCGTCGAAGATCACCATCACGGTGGGGCGGATGAACAGCGAATCCGGCACGCCGAGGATGTCGGGCTTGGCTTCCGGGAGGCGCTCCATCTGGCGCACCATGTCGTAGCCGAGATAGCCGAACACGCCGGCCGCCATCGGCGGGGCGCCCGCCGGCAGCTGGATGCGCGATTCCGCCACCAGCTTGCGCAGCGAGACCAGCGGCTTGTCCGTGCAGGGCTCGAAAGCCTCCGGGTCGGTTGCGGCATAGCGGTTGATCTCCGCCCGCTCGCCCCGGCAGCGCCAGATCACGTCCGGCTCGATGCCGATCATCGAGTAGCGCCCACGCGTGGCGCCGCCCTCGACGGATTCCAGCAGGAAGCTGTTCGGCCGCTCGCCGGCGATCTTGAGGAAGGCCGAGACCGGGGTTTCGAGGTCGGCGATCAGCGTGGTCGAAACCACCTGCGCTTCGCCGCGCTCATAGACCGCCGCGAAGGCGGCGGTGTCGGGTGTGAGGCTCATGACGCGGTTCCCGGATCAGTTGACCGCGTCGGTGCCGACGATCTGGTCGAGTGCCGCGCGGTTGATGCGGGCGCCGAGCTGGCCCTGCAGATCGACCAGATATTCCGTCATCAGATCGTTTTCGAAGCTCTGGCGCACATCGGCGACGAGCTTGTCGTTCTGCGTGCCGGCGTCGGGCACGGCCACGCGCAGCACCTGGAACAGCAGGCGGCTGTCGCCCCCTTCCGCCAGGGTGCTGCCGACGCTGCCTTCCGGCGTTTCGAACACGGCGTTGAGGATGTCCTGCGGCACGCCGTCGGCGGTGCGGCCGCGGCGCAGGCCGTTGGCGGCGCGCAGCTCGAGGCCGGATTCCGTCACCACCTTGTCGAAGGCTTCGCCGGCGGCGATCCGGGCCTTGATCTCCTCGACCTTCTTGTCGAGCGCCTCGGCGGCCTTGTCCTGCTTCCAGCGGTCCAGCACCTGGGCGCGCGCCTCCTCGAAGGTGCGATCGCGCGGGGCAGTGACGTCCTCGACCTCATACCAGACATAGCCGCCGTTCTGCGGCAGCTGGATCGGGTCGTTCTCCGTTCCGACATCGGCGGCGAAGGCGCCGCGCAGCACGTCCGAGCGAGCGGGAATGGCCGGGATAGAGGCGCCGTCCGGTGTCTGTCCCTGGATATTGGTATCGAAGTTCTGGAGCGGGAGGCTGACCTTGCCGGCGATCTCGCCGAGCTGGGCGCCCCCGGCGCGCTCGTCCTCGATCTGGTCGTACTTGGTGAGCATCAACCGGCGCCCCGCATCGAGCTGGAGCTGCGAGCGGATGTCGTTGGCCACCTCGGCAAGCCGCTTGGTCGTGCCGGGGGTGACGGCGCCGACATGGACGATCACCGGGCCGAATCGGCCGGCGATCACGCCGCTGGTGCCGTTCGGCGCGAGGGAGAATGCCGCGTCCGCGACTGCCTTGTCGAAGATATCGCCGCGCGTCACGTCGCCGAGATCGACGTCCTTCGGGGCCAGCTTGCGTTCGGCCACGATGTCGGCGAAGGGCGTGCCCGCCGTGATACGGTCGGCGGCCGCTTTCGCTTCTTCCTCATTGGGGAAGACGATCTGCTGGACGACCCGCTTCTCGGGGGTGCCGTAGGAAGACAGGTTCGCCTTGTACGCGGCCTCGACCTCGGCGTCGGTCACGCTTTCAGCCGTGGCGAGCACCTCGGGGGTGAGCACCAGCACGCCGAGCTTGCGGTATTCCGGCGCGCGGAAAGCCACCTGGCGTTCATCGAAGAACTTGCGCAGCTCCTCCTCCGACGGATCCGCCGGGGCGGGAAGGGCGGTGGGCGACAGGAGCGCGTAATTGACCGAGCGCTCTTCGCTCTCATAGCGGGCTATGGCGTCCTTGAGGACCTTCGGCACTTCGATGCCGCCGCCGAGCGACTGAATGAGCTGCTGGCGCAGCGCGAGCCGGCGTTCGGCGTCGACGAAGCGCGCCTCGGTGAAGCCGTTCGAGCGCAGCAGCTGCGCGAAGTAATTCGGATCGAAGCTGCCGCCCGGGCCGAAGAAGGCCGGGTTGCTCTGCACCCGCCGGGCGATCTCGGCATCGGACAGCGCGAGCCCGAGCGCGTTCGCCTGGTCATTGAGGGCGGCTTCGGCAAGCTGCTCGTTGAGAAGCTGGTCAGGAATGCCGAGCGCGCGGGCCTGGTCCGGCGTGATGCCGCGCTTGATCTGCTGGCTGATCTGCTGCAGCCGCTCTTGATAGAGCTGACGGAATTCCGGGACGGTGATCTCGCTGTCGCCGATGGTCGCCAGCGTCTGGCTGCCGAAGCCGCGGAACACGTCGGCGATTCCCCACACCGCGAAGCTGAGGATAAGGAGGCTCATCAGGATCTTGGCGACAATTCCGGAAGCGCTCTTGCGCAGCGTCTCAAGCATCTAGTTTCTCGTCTGGCGTCATGCGGGCAGAAGGCCCGGCGCGCGAAAGGCGCGCATCATAAGGAGGCGCCCGGTCCGCCGCAACGGCACTCATGCGCCCTTTTGCCCCCCGTACGCGACGCTGTTAAGGCCGTGGCAGTCTGCTATGAGGCCTTTGTGAAGAGTTTGAGACGGAAGGGGTGAGGGCGTATGTCGAAGCGTCGTCCGCTGGTTGCTGGGAACTGGAAGATGCACGGCGTCAAGGCGTCGGTCGCCGAGTTCGGCCGCATCGCCGAGGGATATGACGCCGGGCTGAAGGCGAAGGTGGATCTGCTGATCTGTCCGCCGGCGACGCTGATGTCGACGCTTGCCGTCGTCGCGCTGGGCACCCGCATCGGCATCGGCGGCCAGGATTGCCATGCCAAGCCGAGCGGCGCCTACACCGGCGACATCGCCGCCGAGATGATCGCCGACACCGGCGCCACTGCCGTCATCCTCGGCCATTCCGAGCGCCGCGCCGACCACGGCGAGACCGACGCCATGGCGCGCGCCAAGGTACTGGCCGCCTGGCGCGCCGGGCTGGTCGCGATCTTGTGCGTCGGCGAAACCCATGCCGAGCGCGATGAATTCCGGGCGCTCGATGTAGTGCGCACGCAGCTCGCCGGCTCGTTGCCGGATGGCGCGACCGCCGCCAATGTCGTCATCGCCTATGAACCCGTCTGGGCCATCGGGACCGGCCGGACGCCGACCATTGACGATATCGCTGAGATGCACGGCGTGCTGCGCGAGGAACTCATTGCCCGGTTCGGCGACGAGGGAGCGGGCATGCGGCTGCTCTATGGCGGCTCGGTCAAGCCGGAGAACGCGGGCGAGATTCTGCATGTGCCCAATGTGGATGGCGCGCTGGTCGGGGGCGCGAGCCTGAAGGCGGAGTCTTTCATCGCCATCGCGCGCGCCTATCTATAGGCGGGCAGCTCTCCCGCTATCGGGTACGGCGCCGGCTGGAAACGGCGGGCGCAATCGTGTAGGAACGCGCCCAAAGATTGCGGTGGGCATGGCTCGCCCGCCGTCGCACGAGCATTTTGAAGGCGTCAGATGCAAACCGTACTCATCGTCATCCATCTCATGGTCGTGCTGGCCCTGATCGGCGTCGTGCTGATCCAGCGTTCGGAAGGGGGCGGCCTCGGCATTGGTGGCGGCGGCGGTGGCGGTGGTTTCTTCAGCGCGCGCGGCACGGCCAACGTGCTGACCCGCGCCACGGCCATTCTGGCGGCGCTGTTCTTCGTCACCAGCCTGTCGCTGACCATTCTCGCCGGCTGGGGCCGTGGGCCGACGACGATCTTCAACGCGCCCGCGACCACCGTTCCGGGCGCTCCAGGCGCTCCCGCCCCCGGCGGCACGGTGCTCGATCAGCTCAAGGGCGCCCAGCCTGCGCCGCCCGCCGCCCCGGCGGCACCGCAGGTTCCGCAGTCGCAGTGATCCTGGCGCGACCCGATTCCACTGGAGAATTCGGGCCGCGTTTCATTTACCCACAGGCGAGCGCGCGTACGGCAAGACGGGCTCTCGTCGAATCGCGTTTTTGCCGATAAGAACCGGATTCCATGGCGCGCTATATTTTCATCACCGGCGGCGTCGTGTCCTCGCTTGGCAAGGGCCTCGCCTCCGCCGCTCTCGGTGCTTTGCTGCAGGCCCGTGGTTACAAGACCCGGCTGCGCAAACTGGACCCCTACCTGAACGTCGATCCGGGCACTATGAGCCCGTATCAGCACGGCGAAGTCTTCGTCACCGACGACGGTGCCGAAACCGACCTCGACCTCGGCCACTACGAACGGTTCACCGGGCGTCCCGCGACCAAGCAGGACAACATCACCACCGGCCGCATCTATCAGGACATCCTCGCCAAGGAGCGGCGCGGTGACTATCTCGGTGCCACCATTCAGGTGATTCCGCACGTCACCAACGCCATCAAGGACTTCGTCCTCACCGGCAACGAGGGGTACGACTTCGTGCTGGTGGAGATCGGCGGCACGGTCGGCGACATCGAGGCGATGCCGTTCCTCGAGGCGATCCGGCAGATCGGCAACGAGCTGCCCCGCAAGCACTGCATCTATATCCACCTGACGCTGCTGCCCTTCATTCCCTCGGCCGGCGAGCTGAAGACCAAGCCGACCCAGCACTCGGTGAAGGAGCTGCGCTCCATCGGCATCGCGCCCGACATCCTGCTCTGCCGCACCGATCGCGAGATTCCGCGCGAGGAGCGCCGCAAGCTCGGCCTGTTCTGCAATGTCCGCGAAAGCGCGGTGATCGAGGCGCGTGACGCCGACAACATCTATGCCGTGCCGTCGGCCTATCACGAGGCGGGCCTCGACACGGAAGTGCTGGCCGCCTTCGGCATCGAGCCGGTGCCGGAGCCGGATCTCACGCGCTGGAAGAAGGTCGAGGCGGGTATCCGCAACCCGGAAGGGGCGGTCACGATCGCCATCGTCGGCAAGTACACCGGCATGAAGGACGCCTATAAGTCCCTCATCGAGGCGCTGACCCATGGTGGCCTCGCCAACAATGTGCGGGTCACGCTCGACTGGATCGAGAGCGAGATCTTCGAGCGTGAGGATCCCGCGCCGTTCCTCGAACATGTGCACGGCATTCTCGTGCCGGGCGGCTTCGGCCAGCGCGGTGCCGAGGGTAAGATCCGGGCGGCGCAGTTCGCCCGCGAGCGGCGCGTGCCCTATCTCGGCATCTGCTTCGGCATGCAGATGGCGGTGATCGAGGCGACGCGGAACCTTGCCGGCGTCGCCGGCGCCAACTCGACGGAGTTCGGTCCCACGAGCGAGCCGGTGGTCGGTCTGCTGACCGAATGGCTGCGCGGCAACGACCTCGAGAAGCGTGGCCTCGGCGGCGATCTCGGCGGCACCATGCGCCTCGGCGCCTATCCGGCGGCGCTGGCGGAAGGCAGCCGCGTGGCGGAGATTTACGACGGCACGATCATTTCCGAACGCCATCGCCACCGCTACGAGGTCAACATGGCCTATCGCGACCGGCTGGAGGCATGCGGCATGAAGTTCTCCGGCCTGTCACCGGACGGGCTGCTGCCGGAGATCATCGAGTATCCCGACCACCCCTGGTTCGTGGGCGTGCAGTTTCATCCGGAGCTGAAGTCGCGCCCGTTCGAGCCCCACCCGCTGTTCGCCTCCTTCATCGGCGCGGCGGCGGTGCAGAGCCGGCTGTTCTGAGAAACATGGCGATCGGGCGGAAAGCCCGATCGCGCTAGGCTTTCCGGTCGCCCGCTTCGGGCGCATCTGACGCTGCGCCACACCTTCCGGTAAAATCTTCCTTCTGCCGGTGAATCGCCCCATACGGGCAATCGAGGCTGGATTCGCGCGTCCGGCCCGTGCTCTCTTCACATCCAGGTCAATGTGAGCCGGCTGCGCCGATGGGGCAGCGGTAACGGGAAGAGGAGTGAGCTGGTGGCCCGGGGTCTTGATCATGTCGTCCATGTCGTTCGCGATCTCGATGCGGCGGGCGAGTTGTACGATATGCTTGGCTTCACCGTCGGCACGCGTAACCGCCACCCCTGGGGCACGGACAACCGGCTGGTACAGACGCCCGGCTTCTTCGTCGAGCTGCTCGAGATTTCCGAGCCGGACGCGATTCCTCCGCATGGCGAGACGGCCTTTTCCTTCGGCGCCTTCAATCGCGATTTCCTCGCCGATGTAGGGCCGGGCCTTTCCATGCTGGTTCTGGAAGGCAGCGATCCGGCGGCGGACAAGCTCGAATTCGATACGGCCGGTATCGGCGGTTTCGACGTGTTCGACTTCTCGCGGCAGGGCAAGCGGCCGGATGGCTCCGACGTCGAGGTCGCCTTTTCGCTGGCCTTCGCGCGCGACGCGGCCTCGCCGCATGCCGGCTTCTTCACCTGCCTGCAGCGTCGGCCCGAGAATTTCTGGGCGCCCGACCTGCAGCGCCACATGAACGGCACGACCGGCGTCGCCGGTGTGGTACTGACGGCGGAGGATCCCGCCGCGCATGTCGACTTCCTCTCGGTTTTCGCCGGCACCACGCCGCGCCGGGCTGTGGAGGGCTGGTACATCGCGAAGACCCCGCGCGGCGATATCGACCTGATGAGCCAGGCTCTGTTCACCGAGCGTTTCGGCATTGCCGCGCCGGCCGGGCCAGGCCTTCGGCTGGCGGCGATCCGCTTCGCGGTGGCCGATATCGAGCGCCTGCGCCGGCGTGTTTCCGCCTCGCGCATGGCGGCAGAGGAGATCGAAGGACTGGTGGTCGTCGGACCGAAATCGGCCCTCGGCGCGACGCTGGCCTTCGAGCCCGCCGCCTGATCCTCAAGACGAGACCCTGAAAAAGCAAAAGGCCCGGAGAGCATCCGGGCCTTTTATCATTTCGGTCGGTGGGAGAGGCGCCTCAGCTGCGCACCTTCTCCGGGATCGCTTCCGGCTGCGCGGAACGGCCAGGCAGCAGGGCCAGGGCACGGGCGCGCAGCGCGGTCCAGGTGGCGAAGGAGTTCAGGTTCGAACCCTCCAGCCAACCGATGCCAGCCGCCGCCAGGAAGGGCAGGCTCTGGATGGCGAGGGCGAAGGCGAACAGGTCGATCTCCACCACCGCGTGCCAGTTGGTAAGGCGCAGGCCGATGGCCGAGAGCATGAGACCGGCGCCGATCACCGCCTCCGGCAGGGCCGGGAAGGCGCGGGCGGCGTCTGCCAGCCAGCTGCCCTTGGCCGTGCGGGCGAAGGCGAGGTCCTTGTAGCGGAAGCTGTCATAGACCGCCTTGGCCACGGTGAACTGCACCGCCATCGCCGCGAAGGCCGCACCGATCATGCGGACCGGCGTGGTCGCCACGCGCAGCCGGTAGAGGGCGCAGAAGTGCAGGATGTAGATGCCGAAGCAGAACACGATCGGCACGGTGAGGATGCGCTGCGGCACCGCGATGCCGAGGCCGAGCACGAACGGCACCCAGAGCAGCGACAGGATCGCCATCAGCGCGCCCACGCTCTCCGAGCCGAGCCAGCTCACCCAGCCGATGGCGAACTCGCGACGCTGGGCCGAGGTGAGGCGCGTGCCACCATTCGGCAGCATGCGGCGCCAGTGCTTCTTGATGATCTGCATGCCGCCATAGGCCCAGCGGTGGCGCTGCTTCTTGAACGAGGCGAAGTCGTCCGGCAGCAGGCCCCAGCCGTAGCGGGTGTTGGTGTAGTGGCTCTTCCAGCCGCGCTCGACGATCGCCAGGCCGAGATCGGTGTCCTCGCAGATCGTGTCGCTCGACCAGTCCCCCGCTTCCACCATGGCGGCACGGCGCATCAGGCACATGGTGCCGTGCACGACGATGGCGTCATGCTCGTTGCGCTGGACCATGCCGATGTCGAAGAAGCCGGCATATTCGGTGTTCATCGCCTCGTGCAGCAGGCTGCGGTTGGCGTCGCGGTGATCCTGCGGCGCCTGAACGATGCCTACCGTCGGGTCCTCGAAGGTCGGGACGAGGTCGCTCAGCCAGTTGGGATCGACGACATAGTCGGCATCGATGATGCCGATGATCTCGGCGTCCGGCGCGGTCTGGAGCATGGCGGCGCGCAGCGCGCCGGCCTTGAAGCCCGCGACCTTGGGCAGGTTGATGAACTTGAAGCGGTCACCCAGCTCGCGGCAATAGGCCTCGATCGGCTCCCAGAAGGCGGGATCCGGGGTGTTGTTGATGATGACCAGGCACTCGAAGTTCGGCCAGTTGAGCCGGGCGACGCCGTCGAGCGTCTGCTTCAGCATCTCCGGCGGCTCCTTGTAGGCCGGGATGTGGATCGAGACCTTCGGCATGCGGGCCGGCGTCGCCGCCGCATGGTTGCGCAGCAGGCGGCGCGGCGTGCGACCGAAGGCGATGGTGGCCAGCTCTTCCACGCGGTACAGCATGACGATGACCAGCGGCACCAGCAGCACGAGGCTGATGATGAACGTCACCTTGTTGCCGCCCACGACGTAGTGGGTCAGCCAGTAGTCCGTCACGGTGGCGATCCACGCGCCGACGAGGCTGGCGGCGCCGGCCATCACGACGGCCTGCGTCATGGTCAGCCGCGCGAAGCGGAAGACCGGCAGCGAGAAGGCGATGCCCAGCAGGAGGGCGATGGCGGCCGTCGCGGTATAGGTCGACGGGGTGATCGGGCCGGTGAGCGGGAACTTGACCGCGCGGTCGGCGTCGAGAACGCCCCAATACTGGCCGACGCTGCCCTCGAAGCTCTTCCACGGAGCGTCGAACGCCTCGATCAGGTTGTATTCGATGCCAAGCGCGTCGGCGCGGGAAGCGAAGGAACGGATGACCTGGGCCTGTTCCATCTCGCCGGGAACGGCGGCGTCGCGGTTGTAGCCCGCGCTCGGCCAGCCGAATTCGGCGATGACGATGCGCTTGCCCGGATAGGCGGCGCGCAGGCGCTCATAGATGCCGATGGAGCGCTCGACGACCTGATCGGCCGGAACGCCTTCCCAATAGGGCAGGATGTGAGCGGCGATGTAGTCGACCGCCGAGACGAGCTCGGGGTGGTCGAGCCAGACGTCCCACGTCTCGCCGGTGGTCACCGGGACGTTGGTCTGGCTCTTCACCTTGCGGATGATTTCGACGAGCTCTTCCGGCGTCTTCTCGGCGCGCAGGATGGACTCGTTGCCGACCACGATGCCGACCACGTTGGGGTTCTTGCGCGCCGCGTCGAGCGCGTTGGCGATCTCGCGCTCGTTGCGCTTCTCGTCGGTGTCGATCCACGCGCCGACCGTGGTCTTCAGGCCCTTCTCGCCGGCCAGCTTGGCGACGAGTTCCAGATTGCCGGTCGAGGCATAGGTACGCACCGCGCGGGTGTAGGGCGCCACCGCGTCGATGTCGGAGCGGATCTGGGCCTCGGTCGTCGCCTGCCCCTTATCGGGGTTCGCGTCACGCCCGTAAGGCGCAAAGGACATGCTCTGGAAGCGGTCGGGCACGGCGGGCGCCGTTACCTCGTCGCGCAGGGCGAACCAGACAAAGGCGTGTACGCACGTGACGACCGCAACAGCGGCGGCAGCGACACGAACAGCGGGACGCATGAGACCTACCCACGAAAGGGAGTGAGGATACAGGGCGGAATATAGTACAGTTTCAACGCGGTTGCAGCACGATTGGCGCCGCATTGCGGCAAAACGCTGGGCGTCTTCCAAAAGCGCCGGTTCGCAACTGCAAACACGTTAGCACGGATATTTGTTCCGCACTGTGGCAAGCCCATGTCGCACCGGTGTCGGGCGATGGGCCGCCACGCGAAATTATTGTTGCGCGGGAGGAGCCGCGGGAGCGGTTGCCGCAGGGGCCGGCGGCGGCGCGTCGGGGTTGACCCAGCACGCATGCGCACGCTCGGACAGGCGCTCCTGTGCCTTGCTGTCGATGTTGCCCTGCCGCACGAGGCAGCGGAACGCGATCTTCAGGTGCTCGGTCGGGCAACCGAAGCGCTCGTAGAGTTCCATGTGGCGGCGCGCGGTGTCGATATCGTCGCGCCACAGCAACATGGCGATACGCCGCCCGCTCCACACGCATTCCGGCAGGCCGGCATTGCCCGGCAGCTTGGCCGCCTCGGCATATTCCTCGACGGAGCGGCGCAGCGCCTCCTCCTTCGCCTGTTCCTCCGGCGACTTCTGCTCGGCCGGCTTTTGCTCCGGCGCGGCACTCTGGGCGAGGGCGCCGCCGGAAGCGGCAGCCGTCAGGATGAAGCCGCCGAGCAGGGCGGCGGCGAGGGTACGAACGGAGCACAACATGAGGGAAACGTCACACGCGAAAGAGGAAACACCGGACGGGTTCAGACAGTAGGAGAAGCGGTGGAATTTGTCAGCATGACGGCGTTGCCGGAAACTCATCGGTGCAAAATTCTGCCGCTTTCCGACCGCCTCCTGCCCGCCCCCCTCTTGCTCCCGCACCAAAGCGCCGCTACCCGGCAGGGTAAACGTATCAGGTCGATCTTCCGGAGATGTCTCGCATGCGACTGCCCTTCGCGCTTGCCGCCGCGGTCTGCGCGGCGATCGTTGCCGTCTGGGCGTGGCTCGGTCAGCCGGTTCCGGCGCCGTCTTCGCCCCTGACCGTTGGCGAGAAGCTGCCCTGCGTCTCCTACGCGCCGTTTCGTCCTGGCCAGTCGCCCTTCATAGAAGGGCTGGTCATCCCGCCGGAACAGATCGACGACGACTTCGCCCGCCTGTCGAAGATCACCCATTGCGTGCGCACCTATTCCACGGAAATGGGCCTCGACGTGGTGCCGGAACTCGCCCGCAAGCACGGTCTCACCGTGCTCCAGGGTATCTGGATCGGCCGCGAGGCGGCCAAGAACCGGGTGGAGATCGACGCGGCGGTGAAGGCCGCGCAGAACAATCCGGACGTCATCAAGGCCGTGATCGTCGGCAACGAGGTGCTGCTGCGCGGGGAGCTTTCCGCCATCGATCTCGCCGCCCTCATCAAGGAGGTGCGGGAGAAGGTTCCCGCCGGCGTCGAGGTCACCTATGCCGATGTGTGGGAGTTCTGGGAGCGGAACCGCGACCTCGCCAACTCGGTCGACTTCGTCACCGTCCACATCCTTCCGTTCTGGGAGGACCTGCCGGTCGCCGCCGAGGATTCCGTCGCCCATCTCGGCGCGATCCGCGAGCATGTCGGGCAGATTTTCGCCGGCAAGGAGATCCTGATCGGCGAGACCGGCTGGCCCAGCCAGGGGCGCATGCGCGAAGGCGCTCTGCCGTCGCCCTCGAACCAGGCCTATGTGATCCAGGAACTGCTGGCGCTGGCCAAGGCCAAGAACTACCGGCTCAACGTCATCGAGGCGTTCGACCAGCCGTGGAAGCGCGCCTCCGAAGGCACGGTGGGCGGACATTGGGGCTTCCTCGATGCCTATACGCGCGACTTTAAGTTCGCCTGGGGCGAGGCCGTCTCCGACCACCCGGAGTGGAAGCTGCAGGCGTTCGTCGGCGTGTTGTTCGCCGCGGCGGTGTTCTTTGCGGCCGGTGCGGCGAACCGCCGCGCCGACGCGCGACCGCTGGGGGCGCGCGAATGGCTCGGCGTCGCCGGCATCGCCTTCTTCGCCGGTCTGCTCTACGGCCGCCTGCTGGCGACGGTGCCGGTGGAGAGCCTTGGCGTCGGCGGCTGGATCCGCGGCGTCGCGCTGCTGGTGCTGGCGGTGCTGGTGCCGCTCGGCTGCGCCATGGCCATCGGCCTGCGCACGCGCCGCATTGCGCTCGCCGTTGCGCTCAACCCCGGTGCGACGCCGGGTGCGACGGTGTTCGAGCGTGTGCTCGCCTTGCTGCTGGCGGCGTCGGTGGTGCTGACGGCGCAGATCGCTCTCGGGCTGGTGTTCGACCCGCGCTACAAGGACTTCCAGTTCGCCGGCCTGACCCCGATCATCGCGGCCTTCGCCTTTTATGCGCTGGTGGCCGGCAGCCGGCGGGAGGACGAGGGGCGCCACGCGGAACTGATCGCCGCCGGCATTTTCCTCGGCAGCGGGCTCTACGTGGCGATCAACGAAACGCTGGCGAACTGGCAGGCGCTGTGGACGGGCGGCCTGCTGGTCGTGCTGGCCTTCACCCTCTGGCGCCTCGCCACGGTCGGGCGAAGGATATGAGCAGCAGCCCTCCCGCCAGTGCGGCGAGGTTGTTGTTGTACATGACCACGCCGATCGACGTCGCCATCAACGCGATGGTGAACATCACCAGCGAGGGGCGGACGAGCTGGATGAACGAGGCGATTAGCGCGGCGATGCCGAACACGGAATAGCCGAACAGCGTGATGACCAGCGCGCGGGTCTCGCAGGTCGCGGTCTCGACGCCGCGGCAGGCGAGGCCGACCGCCGACTGTTCGACCAGGGCGTAGCGCATGTAGATCGCCCAGCCGAGCGCGAGGCCGCCGAGGGCGATGATGACGTTGGCGGCGCGTGCGCCGGGCAGGAAGCTGCGATCGGCCAAGGCGAAAGTCTCCTGAGCTCTTCCGGATGCCGCCTGCATCGCATGGCGCAGGCGGTGGATCAACGTGCCGGGCGGCGGGTGGCGAGGATCACGCCGCCGAGGATCAGCACGAAGCCGACGGCGTGATAGAGGTGCAGTTCCTCTCCGAGCAACAGCACGGCGAGGACCACGCCGTAGACCGGCATGAGATAGAGGAAATTCGCCGTTACCGAGGCGCCCGCCACGCGGACGCAGTACTGGAACAGGCCGAAGGCGAGCACCGAGGGGAAGATCGCGAGGAAGACGATGGCGCCCCACGCCTCGCCCGTCCGCGGCAAGGGCGCCCCGCCCGCCATCTCCCACAGCGCGAAGGGAGCCAGCAGCAGCGTTCCGGCGATAGCGTTTGCGGTGAAGCCGGGCAATGCGTCGAGCTGGGTCAGCGGGCCGGAGCGCAGCATCAGCGAATAGGCGGCCCAGGACACGGCCGCGACGAGGATGCCGAGGTCGCCGGTGTTGAACTCGAGGCCGAGCAGCCGGCCGGGCTCACCGTGCACGGCGATGAGCGCGATGCCGGCGAAGCCCGCCAGCGTGCCGAGCAGCTGTATGGCGGGCAGCTTCCGGCGGGCCAGCACGGCGTCCATGACCACGATCATGATGGTGGAGGTGGTGTAGATCAGCGTCGCGTTGGTCGCGGTGGTGTTCCCCAGCGCGACATAGACATTGCCGCCGCAGATCACCATGCCGAGCAGGCCCAGGATCGACAGGCGCCGCCATTGCCCGAGCAGCAGGTCCCGGTGACGGAGCAGGGCGGGGGCGGCGAGCGGCAGCAGGATCGCCACCGCGACCGCCCACCGCCAGAAGGCGAGGGACCAGGGCGGCACGACCCCGGCCACCGCCCGGCCGATGACGAGATTCGTCGCGAAGAACAGCGGCATCGCCATGAGCGCCACCAGCGCCCGCGGCTCGATGGAGCGGGAGGCGGCGGGTGTTTCGGGGGAAGCCGGCGCGGGATCGGTCATGCCCCATCCTGATACACACTTCGCCGCGCGCCGTCGCCGGGGCTTTCGTGGGGAACGGCGAAGGCGCGCCGCCCGTCTTCCGCCGATGCGCGAGGCAGGCTAGATACCGCCCACCGTCCGGGCAGATGCCCGATCCCAGCCGTCACGCCATCCTTCGGAGTTCGCCGATGCGCCAGCTTCTCGTCATCGTTCTCGCGGCCGGGGAGGGCACCCGCATGCTCTCCTCCCTGCCGAAGGTGCTGCACGCCGTCGCCGGTCGGCCGATGGTTTCCCACGTGCTCGACGCGGCGCTGGCCGCCGGCGCGGCGAAGATTGCCGTCGTGGTCGGGCCCGATCACGACAAGGTCGCCGCCGAGGTGCGCCGCGTGGCCCCGGACGCGGAGGTCTTCGTCCAGTCCGAGCGGCGCGGCACCGCTCATGCCGTGCTGGCGGCACGGAGCGCGCTGGAGCGCGGCTATGACGATGTCGTGGTGATGTATGGCGATACGCCGCTGGTGCGGCCGGAAACCATCGGCGCCCTGCGCGGGCCGCTGGCCGGCGGAGCTGCCGTCACCGTTCTGGGTTTCCGGCCGGACGACCCGTTCGGCTATGGCCGGCTGGTGACGCAGGGCGGCGCCCTCGTCGCCATCCGCGAGGAGAAGGACGCGAGTGAGGCCGAGCGTGCCATCGGCCTGTGCAATGCCGGCCTGATGGCCCTCGACGGCCGCGCCGCGCTCGACATTCTCGACCGCATCGGCGACGCGAACGCCAAGAAGGAATTCTACCTCACCGATGCGGTGGAGGTCGCCCGCGGTCTTGGCCGGGCGTCAATGGTGCATGAAGCCGCCGCGGAAGAGGTCGTCGGCGTCAACAGCCGTGCGCAGCTGGCGGAGGCCGAGGCGATCCTGCAGGGACGGTTGCGCCGGCGCGCGCTGGACGGCGGCGTGACGCTGGTGGCGCCCGAGACGGTGTTCCTCTCCGCCGATACCAGCTTCGGCCGCGACGTCATCGTCGAGCCGAACGTCGTCTTCGGGGCCGGCGTGCGGGTCGAGGACGGCGCCACCATCCGCGCCTTCAGCCATATCGAGGGCGCGCATGTCGGCGCCGGCGCCATCGTCGGGCCCTTCGCCCGGCTGCGCCCCGGAGCGGAGCTGGGGCAGGGGGTGCATGTCGGCAACTTCGTGGAGATCAAGGCTTCGGATCTCGCGCCAGGTGTGAAGGTCAACCACCTCTCTTATGTCGGCGACACCAGCGTGGGCGCGAACACCAACATCGGCGCGGGTACCATCACCTGCAACTACGATGGCTTCCGCAAGCACCGCACGACCATCGGCGCCAACGCTTTCGTGGGCACGAACAGCCTGCTTGTCGCTCCGGTGACGGTCGGGGACGGCGCCTATCTCGGCACGGGCTCCGTCATCACCGAGGACGTTCCGGCGGATGCGCTGGCCATCGGCCGGGCCCGGCAGGTCAACAAGCCCGGCCTGGCGGCGCGGCTGCGGGCCAAGCTCTCGGTCGGCCTCGCGCCGAAGAAATGACACGAAGCGGGCGATACGAAACGACATTCGAATTGATTTCGGCGCTGCGGTGACGGGCGGTTAAACCCTGAATCGTAGCCTCGCAGATCGTCGCTTTCCGAAGGGCACCCGTCTCATGTGTGGAATCATCGGCATCGTCGGCACCGCTCCTGTCGCCGACCGGCTCGTGGAGTCGCTGAAGCGGCTGGAATATCGCGGCTACGACTCGGCCGGCATCGCCACGCTCGAGAAGGGGCACCTCTCCCGCCGCCGTGCCGAAGGCAAGCTGCGCAATCTGGATGCCGTCCTTCGCGAGGCGCCGCTGGAAGGGCATATCGGCATCGGCCATACGCGCTGGGCGACCCACGGCCGCCCCAGCGTCGCCAACGCCCATCCCCATGCCACCACCGAGGTGGCGGTGGTCCATAACGGCATCATCGAGAATTTCCGCGAGCTGCGCGACGAACTGCTGGAATCCGGTGCCAATTTCGAGAGCGAGACCGACACCGAGGTAGTGGCTCACCTTGTCACGCGCGAGCTGCGTGGTGGGCGGGGCCCGGTCGACGCGGTGGCGGCGGCGCTGCCGCGCCTTCAGGGCGCCTTCGCGCTCGCCTTCCTGTTCGACGGCGAAGAGAACCTGCTGATCGGCGCCCGCAAGGGCAGCCCGCTCGCCATCGGCTATGGAAATGGCGAGATGTATCTCGGTTCCGATGCCATCGCGCTCGCCCCGTTCACCGACACCATCTCCTATCTCGACGACGGCGACTGGGCGGTGCTGAGCACCGCCAGCGCGGAAATCCGCAATTCCGCCAATGCCCGCGTCACACGCGCGGTGCAGAAGACCACGACGGGTTCCTTCCTCGTGGAGAAGGGCAACTTCCGCCACTTCATGGCGAAGGAAATGCATGAGCAGCCCGAGGTCGTCGCGCATACGCTGGCGCATTATCTCGACATGGCCAACGAGACGGTGCAGCTGCCCGAACTGCCCTTCGACTTCGCCCGCCTGGAGCGGGTTTCGATCGCCGCCTGCGGCACCGCCTACTATGCCGGCCTCGTCGCCAAATACTGGTTCGAGCGTTTCGCCCGCCTGCCGGTGGAGATCGATGTCGCTTCCGAGTTCCGCTACCGCGAGGCGCCGCTGCCGGCCAACGGGCTCTCCATCGTCATCTCGCAGTCCGGCGAGACCGCCGACACGCTCGCCTCGCTGCGCTATGCGCGGCAGGAGGGGCAGCATCTGCTCGCGGTGGTGAACGTGCCGACCTCGACCATCGCCCGCGAGGCGGATGTCGTGCTGCCGACGCTGGCGGGGCCGGAGATCGGCGTGGCCTCGACCAAGGCGTTTACCTGCCAGCTGGCGACGCTCGCCGCGCTCGCGGTGGCGGCCGGGCGGGCGCGCGGCGCTCTCTCGACGGAAGAGGAGCGCAGTCTCGTCCATGCGCTGGTCGAAGTGCCACGCCTGATGAACGAAGCGCTCAGTCTCGGCGGCGACATCGAGCATCTCGCCCGTTCCTTCGCCAAGACGCAGGACGTGCTCTACCTCGGCCGTGGCACCTCCTTCCCGCTGGCGCTCGAAGGGGCGCTGAAGCTGAAGGAGATCTCCTACATCCACGCCGAGGGCTACGCGGCCGGCGAACTCAAGCATGGCCCCATCGCGCTGATCGACGAGAAAATGCCGGTGGTGGTGATCGCTCCGCATGACGCCGTGTTCGAGAAGACCATGTCGAACATGCAGGAGGTTGCCGCGCGCGGCGGCCGGATCATCCTGTTGACCGACACTTCCGGCGCGCAAAAGGCTTCGCTGGAGACCGAGGCGACCCTGGTGTTGCCGGACATGCACCCGCTGGTGGCGCCGCTGGTCTATGCGATCCCGATCCAGTTGCTCGCCTATCACACGGCGGTGGTGATGGGCACGGACGTCGACCAGCCGCGCAACCTCGCCAAGTCGGTGACGGTGGAGTAGGGCGCTCTGCCCTATGGAAGCTTGCCCCCAGTCCGCCGTCATCCTGAGATGCGAGCGTAGCGAGCCTCGAAGGATGGTCGTTGCAGCGCGCCCGGATGAGCATCCTTCGAGGCCCGGCCGCTGGCCGGGCACCTCAGGATGAGACGGTCATTGGACTGAAGTAGGGGCTACCCCCGCCCGCGATAGGGCGGCACGCCCTGGTCCGGCAGCCAGACCTCCTTCGGTGGCGCGCCGCTCTGCCAGAACACGTCGATCGGAATGCCGCCGCGCGGATACCAGTAGCCGCCGATGCGCAGCCAGTGCGGCTGCAGCAGGTCGTGGATACGCCGGCCGACGGCGACGGTGCAGTCCTCATGGAAGGCGCCGTGATTGCGGAAGCTGGCGAGATAGAGCTTCAGCGATTTCGATTCGACCAGCCAGTCCTTCGGCACGTAGTCGATCACCAGATGGGCGAAATCCGGCTGTCCCGTCACCGGGCAGAGCGAGGTGAATTCGGGCGCCGTGAAGCGCGCCACATAGAGCGTGTCGGCCTGCGGGTTGGGCACGCGGTCGAGCACGGCCTCCTCCGGCGAGGCCGGCATCGTCGTGGGACGGCCGAGCTGGAGCGGGCCCTCCTGCGGGTTCGTCATGGTTTCCCTCCTGTCGGGTCGGGCGATATGTCCGTGGCACCTCTTTCGCATGTCACATCGGTCGAGTAGAAGCGCTCGACCATTCTGGCCGAGTGAGAAGTGGGGAAACGCATGACCGCCATCGTCGATATCATTGGGCGTGAAATCCTGGACAGCCGTGGCAATCCGACCGTCGAGGTGGATGTGGTGCTGGAGGACGGCTCCAAGGGCCGCGCCGCTGTTCCCTCGGGCGCCTCGACCGGCGCGCATGAAGCCGTCGAGCTGCGGGACGGCGACAAGGGCCGCTATCTCGGCAAGGGCGTTTCCAAGGCGGTCGACGCGGTCAATGGCGAGATCTTCGACGCCATCGGCGGCATGGATGCCGAGGAGCAGGCGGCGATCGACAAGATCCTGATCGAGCTCGACGGTACGCCGAACAAGGCGCGTCTCGGCGCCAACGCCATTCTCGGCGTCTCGCTCGCCCTGGCCAAGGCGGCGGCCGCCGCCCGCGAACTGCCGCTCTACCGCTATGTCGGCGGCGTCAACGCGCGCGTCCTGCCGGTGCCGATGATGAACATCGTCAATGGCGGCGCCCATGCCGACAACCCGATCGACTTCCAGGAATTCATGATCCTGCCGGTCGGCGCCCCGACCTTCGCCGAGGCCCTGCGCACCGGTGCCGAAATCTTCCACACGCTGAAGAAGGCCCTCAAGGACGCCGGCCACAACACCAATGTGGGCGACGAGGGCGGCTTCGCGCCGAACCTGCCGTCGGCCGATGCGGCGCTGGGCTTCGTCATGAAGGCCATCGAGAGCGCCGGCTACAAGCCGGGCGAGGATGTGTATCTCGGCCTCGACTGCGCCTCGACCGAGTTCTTCAAGAACGGCAAGTACGATTACGAGGGCGAAGGCGTCGTGCGCGACGTTGAGGCCCAGGTGAAGTACCTCGCCGATCTCGTCGCCCGCTACCCGATTGCCACCATCGAGGACGGCATGGCCGAGGACGATTGGGCGGGCTGGAAGCTGCTGACCGACACCATCGGCTCCAAGTGCCAGCTGGTGGGCGACGACCTGTTCGTCACCAACGTCACCCGCCTCTCCGCCGGCATCAAGCAGGGCGTGGCCAACTCCATCCTCGTGAAGGTGAATCAGATCGGCTCGCTGACCGAGACGCTCGATGCGGTCGAGATGGCGCACAAGGCGGCCTACACCGCGGTCATGTCGCACCGCTCCGGCGAGACGGAGGATTCGACCATCGCCGACCTCGCGGTGGCCACCAACTGCGGTCAGATCAAGACCGGCTCGCTGGCGCGTTCGGACCGCACGGCCAAGTACAACCAGCTCCTGCGTATCGAGGAAGAGCTGGGGCCGCAGGCGATCTATGCCGGCCGCGCGGCGCTGAAGGCGCTCGCCTGATCTCTTTTTCTACCGGAAGCCCGCTTCCGGCCGACACGGTTAACGGAGCCTCAACCGACCCCGGTTAGGCTCCGTTTCCATGATTATACGCACCCGCTGGCGCTCCATCTTCCAGACCGTCACCCTGCATCTCGGGGCGGCGGCGCTCATCGGCTATTTCGCGGTTCAGGGCTATAACGGCCAGTACGGCCTCATCGCCCGCCGCACCTTCGAGCAGCAGCACACCGAGCTGACCGAGGAGCGCGACAAGCTGCGCACCCAGCGGCAGGCGTTGGAGGCGAAGGTTCGGCTACTCTCGCCCGATCTCATCGATGCCGATATGCTCGACGAGCAGGCGCGCGTGCTGCTCAATCTCATCAATCCTAGGGATCTGGTGCTGCTGCGCGCTCCCGCGGTGCCGCAGGTGCAATGATCGCGAAAAATAGGTGAGCGACCCGTTTTCTGGCATGCCAGGGCATTCCCGTTGGGAAATGACGGAATTCCAGAAACTTAACTTGATACAAGTTAAGTCTTGATATGAACTGAAAATAAGTTCAAATCGGGAAACCATTGCGCCAGCAACATGTTGTGCGGCGCAGCATTGCATTGCGCGCGTAGCGCTATGGGTGAAGGTGCGTTATGAAGCTCGGCGACATAAGTCTCGAGCTGAGGAAGCGCCATGGTAGTTGCCGCCAAGAAATCGCCCGTCAGCAAGACCGTCGGAAAGGCCGCCGCTCCGAAAGCCCCGGCCAAGGCGGCTGCGGCCAGGAGCCCGGCGCGCCGGTCTGACAAGGCCGCCGCGGTTCTCGACTTCTCCAAGGACGATGAACTCGACGCCTACCGCCGGATGCTCGAAATTCGCCGATTCGAGGAAAAGGCGGGCCAGCTCTACGGCATGGGTCTCATCGGCGGCTTCTGCCATCTCTATATCGGCCAGGAAGCGGTCGTCGTCGGCATGCAGGCCGCCCTCAAGGATGGCGATCAGGTCATCACCGGCTATCGCGATCACGGCCACATGCTGGCCTGCGGCATGGACCCCAAGGGCGTGATGGCCGAGCTCACCGGCCGCCGCGGCGGTTATTCCAAGGGCAAGGGCGGCTCGATGCACATGTTCAGCATCGAGAAGGGCTTCTTCGGTGGCCACGGCATCGTCGGCGCGCAGGTTTCTCTCGGCACCGGCCTCGCCTTCGCCGATCACTACCGCGGCAATGGCGGCGTCTGCCTGACCTATTTCGGTGACGGCGCCGCCAATCAGGGCCAGGTCTATGAGAGCTTCAACATGGCGGAGCTCTGGAAGCTGCCGGTCATCTACATTATCGAGAACAACAAGTACGCGATGGGTACCGCGGTAAACCGCGCCTCCGCCCAGACCGATTTCTCCAAGCGCGGCACCTCCTTCAACATTCCCGGCGAACAGGTCGACGGCATGGACGTGCGGGCGGTCAAGGCCGCCGGCGCCCGCGCGGTCGAGTTCGCCCGTTCCGGCAAGGGGCCGTACATCCTCGAGATGCTCACCTACCGCTATCGCGGCCACTCCATGTCGGACCCGGCTAAGTACCGGTCCAAGGAGGAGGTGCAGAAGATGCGCACCGAGCACGATCCCATCGAGCAGGTGCGCAACCGCCTGCTGGAGAAGAAGTGGGCGACCGAGGACGAGCTGAAGGCGATCGACGCCGAGATCCGCGACCAGATGAACGCGGCCGCCGACTTCGCCAGCGCCGATCCGGAGCCGGACGCCTCCGAGCTCTACACCGACGTGCTGCGCTGAACGGCGGAACGCGCGGATGCTCGCCGAGCTGTTCTGGGTCACGCTGGTCACCGGTGTATCGGCGGCGGTGGTCATCTGGGTCTTCGCGGCCCGGCTTGCCCTTCGCCTCGCCGGCGCCCGGCAAGCTGGCCCGCTCGGCTGGGTTCTCGCCGTGCTCTGGCCCTTCGGGGCACGTCAGACCGCCGGCGCCAGTGCCGAAACGGCGACCATGCTGAACAAGATGATGGTCGCCTTCTTCATTGCCATTCTCGTCGCCATCGCTTCGATGGCCGTCTACAGCAACCTGACGTTCGTTCCGCCGGTACGGACGCAGTGACGCGCGATTGTTGACGCACGTTTCTTTGGGGAACGCCGCCATGCCGACCGAAGTCCTTATGCCTGCGCTCTCTCCGACCATGGAGAAGGGCAACCTAGCCAAGTGGCTCAAGAAAGAGGGCGACACGGTCAAGTCCGGCGACGTGATCGCCGAGATCGAGACCGACAAGGCGACCATGGAGGTCGAGGCCATCGACGAGGGCACCCTCGGCAAGATCCTCGTGCCGGAAGGCACGCAGGATGTCGCGGTGAACACGCCGATCGCCGTCATCCTCGCCGACGGCGAGGATGCGAGCGCGGTTAGTGTGCCGAGCCCGAAGGCCGCTGCGCCGGTCCCGACCGCACCGGTCGAGCCCGCGCCGGTGGCGGCGTCCGCCCCGGCGACGCCCGCTGTCGTCACCTCCGCCGTCGCCGCGCCGCCTCAGCCCGAGATTCTGCCCGAGCCGGACGTTCCGGAAGGCACCGAGTTCGTCAACCAGACCATGCGTGAGGCGCTGCGCGACGCCATGGCCGAGGAGATGCGCCGCGACGGCGACGTCTTTGTCATGGGTGAGGAGGTCGCCGAGTATCAGGGCGCCTACAAGATCACCCAGGGACTGCTGCAGGAATTCGGCGCGCGGCGCGTGATCGACACGCCGATCACCGAGCACGGCTTCGCCGGCGTCGGCGTCGGCGCGGCGATGGCGGGCCTCAAGCCCATCGTCGAGTTCATGACCTTCAACTTCGCCATGCAGGCGATCGACCAGATCATCAACTCCGCCGCCAAGACGCACTACATGTCGGGCGGCCAGATCGGCTGCTCCATCGTGTTCCGCGGCCCGAACGGCGCCGCCGCCCGCGTCGCCGCCCAGCACAGCCAGGATTATTCCGCCTGGTACAGCCACATTCCGGGCCTCAAGGTGGTCGCGCCCTATACGGCGGCCGACGCCAAGGGGCTTCTCAAGTCGGCGATCCGCGATCCCAACCCGATCATCTTCCTCGAGAATGAGATCCTGTATGGGCACGCCTCCCCGGTGCCGAAGCTGGACGACTATACCGTCCCGATCGGCAAGGCGAAGATCGCACGTCCCGGCAAGGACGTGACGCTGGTCGCCTGGTCCATCGGCATGAACTACGCGCTGAAGGCCGCTGAGGAGCTGTCTAAGATCGGCATCGAGGCCGAGGTGATCGACCTGCGCACCATCCGCCCGCTGGACATCGAGACCATCATCGCCTCGGTCCAGAAGACCGGGCGCTGCGTCACGGTGGAGGAGGGCTGGCCGCAGTCGGGTGTCGGCTCCGAGATCGTCGCCCAGCTGGTCGAGAAGGCGTTCGATTATCTCGACGCCCCCGTGCTGCGGGTGACCGGCAAGGACGTGCCGATGCCTTACGCCGCGAACCTCGAAAAGCTCGCGCTTCCGTCGGTGCAGGACGTCATCGACGCCGCCCGGACCGTCACCTATCGCTGAGGACGGAGATCGCCATGTCCATCGAGATCCTCATGCCGGCCCTGTCTCCCACCATGGAGAAGGGCAACCTGGCCAAGTGGCTGAAAAAGGAGGGCGACAAAGTCGCCCCCGGCGACGTGATCGCCGAGATCGAGACCGACAAGGCCACGATGGAAGTCGAGGCCATCGACGAGGGCACGCTGGCCAAGATCGTCGTGCCGGAAGGCACAGTCGACGTGCCGGTGAACCAGCTCATCGCCGTGCTTGCCACCGATGGCGAGGACGTGAAGGCCGTGGCGGCCGGCAGTGGTGCCGCGCCGGCCAAGGCTGAGGCCCCGAAGGCCGAAGCTTCGAAGGTGGAGGCGCCCAAGGCTCCGGAGCCGGCCGCGCCTGTTCCGGCCCCGGCGGCTCCCGCGGCTCCGGTTTCAGCGCCCGCCGCTTCCGGCGCTCGTGTGTTTGCCTCGCCTCTGGCCCGTCGCCTCGCGAAGGAGAAGGGCATCGACCTCTCCGTGGTGAAGGGTTCCGGCCCGCGCGGCCGCGTCGTTGCGGCGGATGTCGTTGCCGCCCTGGCTGGCGGTGCCGCGAAGTCGGCCGTCGCACCGGCTGTGGGTTCGGCTCCCGCCGCCCCGGTTGTCGCTCCGCTGTCCAACAGCGCGCTGCTGGAGCAGGTGAAGGCCTACTACGAGCCCGGCACCTATGAGGAAGTGCCGCTCGACGCCATGCGCCGGGTCATCGCCCAGCGCATGACCGAGGCCCGGCAGACGGTGCCGACCTTCTACCTCACGGTCGATTGCGACGTGGATGCGCTGCTGAAGCTGCGCGAGGAGCTGAACAAGGCGGCCCCCGAGAAGGACGGCAAGCCGGCCTACAAGCTCTCGGTCAACGACTTCGTCATCAAGGCCTATGCGCTCGCCTTCCAGCAGGTCCCCGACGCCAATCAGGTTTGGGGCGGCGACCGCTATCTGAAGCTGAAGCACTCCGATATCGGCGTCGCGGTGGCGATCGACGGCGGCAAGGGTCTTCTGACCCCGATCATCCGCAAGGCGGAGACCAAGACCCTGTCGACGATCTCCAATGAGACCCGCGATTTCGCTGCGCGCGCCCGCAACAAGAAGCTGATGCCGCACGAATATCAAGGCGGCTCGTCGGCGATTTCGAACCTCGGCATGTTTGGAATCAAGGACTTCACGGCGATTATTAATCCGCCGCATGCAACGATCCTTGCGGTCGGCACCAGCGAGCAGCGTGCGGTGGTGAAGGGCGGGCAGCTGGTGGTGGCGACGCAAATGACTGTCACCGTCTCCTGCGACCATCGGGTGATGGACGGCGCCATGGGCGCGCAGCTCCTCACCGCCTTCAAGCAGATCATCGAAAAGCCGATGTCGATGCTGGTCTGAGGTACGATCATGGCGAACAACTACGACGTCCTCATTATCGGTTCCGGCCCCGGCGGCTATGTGGGCGCCATTCGCGCCGCGCAACTCGGCCTCAAGGTCGGCGTGGTGGAGCGTTCCTTCGTGGGCGGCATCTGCCCGAACTGGGGCTGTATCCCGGCCAAGGCGCTGCTGCGCTCGGCCGAGATCATCCACTACATCGAGCATGCCAAGGACTACGGCCTCATAGCCGAGAAGACCGGCGTCGACATCGCCGGCGTGGTGAAGCGCTCGCGCGGCATCGCCGCGCAGATGAGCAACGGGGTCGGCTTCCTGCTCAAGAAGAACAAGGTCGACATCATCTGGGGGCAGGCGACCATCACCGCTCCCGGCAAGGTGTCGGTCGCCGCCTCGTCCGAGCCCGCGCCCAAGGGCGCATTGCCGGCCGGTGAGTACACCGCCAAGAACATCGTCATCGCCACGGGCGCCCGCCCGCGCGCGCTGCCCGGCATCGAGCCGGACAAGAAGCTGATCTGGACCTATTTCGAGGCGCTGGCACCGGCGAGCGTTCCGAAGTCGCTGCTGATCATGGGCTCGGGCGCCATCGGCGTCGAATTCGCCTCTTTTTACAAGGCGATGGGCTCGGATGTGACGATCATCGAGCTGCTGCCGCAGATCCTCCCCGTCGAGGACGAGGAGATCGCCGAGCACGCCCGCAAGCGCTTCGAGAAGCAGGGCATCAAGATCCTCACCGGCGCCAAGGTCTCCAAGGTCGTGAAGGGCGCCGACAGCGTAACCGCGACGGTGGAGACGGCTGACGGCAAGAGCCAGTCCATCACCGCCGAGCGGCTGATCTCGGCCGTCGGCGTGGTCGGCAACATCGAGAATCTCGGCCTCGAGAAGCTTGGCGTGAAGACCGATCGTGGCTGCGTGGTGGTCGATGGCCTGTGCCGCACCAACGTACCCGGCATCTGGGCCATCGGCGATGTCGCTGGTCCGCCCATGCTCGCTCACAAGGCGGAGCACGAGGGTGTCATCGCTGCCGAGGCCATCGCCGGCAAGCATGCCCACCCGATGGACAAGCTGATGATTCCCGGCTGCACCTACTGCATGCCGCAGGTGGCCTCCGTCGGTCTCACCGAGAAGAAGGCCAAGGAGGCAGGCTACGAGATCAAGGTCGGCCGCTTCCCCTTCATCGGCAACGGCAAGGCCGTGGCGCTCGGCGAGCCGGAGGGGCTGGTGAAGACGATCTTCGACGCCAAGACGGGCCAGCTGCTGGGCGCGCACCTCGTCGGCGCGGAGGTGACCGAGCTCATCCAGGGCTTCGTTCTGGCGATGAATCTGGAAACCACCGAGGAAGAGCTGATAAACGCCGTCTTCCCGCATCCGACGGTTTCTGAGACGATGCACGAGAGCGTGCTCAATGCCTATGGGCGCGCGATTCATATCTGAAGTCGGGCCGGGGCGGCCCGTACGGGGGTAGGAGCCTTTGATGGACGGACAGATCTATTCGGCCTTGAACGAGCCGGGCGTCGGCTGGTTCGCGATGATCATCATCGGCCTGCTCGCGGGCTGGATCGCCGAGAGGGTCACCGAGAGCGACCATGGGCTCCTCGGGAACCTGCTCTTCGGTCTTATCGGCGCTTTCGTCGGCAAGTACCTGGCCGAGATCGTCGATATTCCCGTCTTCGGCTTCTTCCGCACGCTGATCGCGGCGACGGTGGGCGCCATCCTCGTGCTGTTCGTCTGGCGGAAGATCCGCACCGGCCGATAGGCCGCCGGAGGGCGGCGCGTCGCGAGGCGTGCCGCTCCCATGTCCTGGCGCCGGGTTCGGTGTCATGCGTCCGGCACGGGGCGGGTGCGTCGGCGCTCCCCTTTCGCAACGGCGGGACGAGGCTTAACTGTGGGGCAACCGGCTCGCGGTTCCGACCGTCGAGTGCAGCCAGCGGAAAGCGAATGGTCGTCGTTCTCAACACTCTCAACCGCGCTCTCGAAAAGCCTCGTCACCCGGAAAAGGTGAAGCGCGCCGAGACGCCCGTGCTGAAGAAGCCGGACTGGATCCGCGTCCGCGCGCCGGGTACGCCCGGCTGGCAGGAAACGGCGAATATCGTCCGCGCCAACGGCCTCGTCACCGTGTGCGAGGAGGCGAGCTGCCCCAACATCGGCGAGTGCTGGCAGAAGAAGCACGCGACGTTCATGATCATGGGCGACACGTGCACGCGCGCCTGCGCGTTCTGCAACGTGCGCACCGGCATGCCCGGGCCGCTCGATCGGGACGAGCCGCAGAAGGTCGCCGATGCCGTGGCCCGGCTCGGGCTCGAGCATGTGGTGGTGACCTCTGTCGACCGTGACGATCTCGCGGACGGCGGCGCCGAGCATTTCGCCCGTACCATCCGCTCCATCCGCGCTACCAGCCCCGGCACGACCATCGAGGTGCTGACACCCGATTTCCTGCGCAAGGATGGCGCGCTGGAGGTGGTGGTCGAGGCGCGTCCCGACGTGTTCAATCACAATCTCGAATGCGTGCCTTCGCTGTACCTCAAGGTGAGGCCCGGCGCGCGCTACTTCCATTCGCTACGCCTACTTCAGCAGGTGAAGGAGCTCGATCCCTCCATCTTCACCAAGTCCGGCATCATGGTCGGTCTCGGCGAGGAGCGGAACGAGGTGCTGCAGCTCATGGACGACCTGCGCTCGGCCGATATCGACTTCATGACCATCGGCCAGTACCTCCAGCCGACGCGCAAGCATCATCCGGTGATGGCCTTCGTGACGCCTGAGGATTTCAAGTCCTACGAGACCATCGCCTATGCGAAGGGCTTCCTCATGGTGTCGTCGAGCCCGCTGACCCGCTCGTCGCATCATGCCGGCGAGGACTTCGCCCGGCTGCGCGCCGCACGCGACGCCAAGCTCGGGACCGCGGTCGCTCCGGCGGTTATCGCCTGAGCGATGCCGGCCTTCCGCAACAAGCGGCGCGTCCGCCATTCGGCGTCGGACATGTTCGATCTGGTGGCGGATGTGGAGCGCTATCCCGAATTCGTGCCGCTCTGCGAGAAGCTGCATGTACGCCGGCGCGTGGCGAGCGGGGAGGGCGTCGACATCCTCGTCGCCGACATGGGCGTCGCCTACAAGATGTTTCGTGAGAGCTTCACCAGCCGCGTCACGCTCGACCGGCCGCGCCTGTCCATCGTGGTGGAATATCTCGATGGGCCGTTCAGCCGGCTGGAGAACCGCTGGACCTTCAAGCTGCTGGAAGAGCGGGCCTCCGAGGTCGACTTCTACATTTCCTACGACTTCCGTTCGCGCACGCTCGGCCTGCTGATGGGGGCGATGTTCGACGCCGCCTTCCGCCGCTTCGCCGAGGCGTTCGAGGTGCGGGCGGACGAGATCTATGGCCGTCAGGATCTCGCGGGCGCCTGAGCGGCCAATTCCGCCAGCATGGCGAGCGCGGTGAGCACGGAGAGCCGGCGCACCCCGGCGCGGTCCTGCCCGGCGAAGACCTCCCGGCGGACCAGGACGTCGCCCTTGTCGTTCGCCGCCGCGAAGTGCACGAGGCCAACCGGCTTTTCCGCCGAACCGCCGCCGGGGCCGGCAATGCCGGTGATCGAAACGCCGAGCGAGGTCCTTGCCGTGCGCAGCAGGCCGGTGACCATCTCGCGGGCCGTCTCCTCGCTCACCGCGCCGTGGGCGGCGAGGGTGGCCGGCGAGACGCCGAGAACCTCGATCTTCGCCTGGTTCGAATAGGTGACGAAGCCCCGGTCCACCACGTCGGAGGAGCCCGCAATGTCGGTCAGGGCTCCGGCGACGAGGCCGCCGGTGCAGGATTCGGCGGTCGACACCGTCAGGTTGCGGGCGCGGCAGAGGTCGAGCACCCGCATCGCCTCGATGTCGATGGCGTCCTGCGCGTCGTTCATGGCGGCCTCCCTGTCCTCAGTCGATCCACGGCAGGCGGACAGTGGCCGCCGCCAGCGCGGCGATGCCCTCGCGGCGTCCGGTGAAGCCGAGTTGCTCGCTGGTCGTCGCCTTCACGCTCACGCGCGCCACCGGGATGTCGACGATGGCGGCGATGCGTTCGCGCATGGCCTCGCGATGCGGGCCGATCTTCGGCGCCTCGCAGACGATGGTGGCGTCGAGATGAGCGATCCTTCCACCCGCCGCGCGCACGAGGTTGGCAGCATGGACGAGAAAGCGGTCCGAGGAGGCGCCTTTCCACTGCGGGTCTGAGGGCGGGAAGTGATGGCCGATATCACCGCTGCCGATGGTGCCGAGCAGCGCGTCAGTCAGCGCGTGCAGCACCACATCGGCGTCGGAGTGGCCGGCGAGCCCCATCGTGTGGGGAATGCGCAGGCCGCCCAGCACTACATGGTCGCCGGGACCGAAGGCGTGCACGTCGAAGCCGGTGGCGGTGCGGACATCGGCGAGGGCGAGCAGGGCGTTGCGTTCCGCGGTCACGAAATCCTCGGGCGTGGTGAGCTTGATGTTGGCCGGGTCTCCCGGAAAGATCGCGACCCTGTGGCCGGCGGCTTCCGCTACTGCGGCATCGTCCGTCAGGTCGCCATTTTCAGCCTGGGCGCGGTGCGCGGCGAGGATGAGTTCGTAGCGGAAGGACTGCGGCGTCTGCACGCCGCGCACCGCGTTGCGATCGGGTCCGGTGGCAACGAAGCCGGGATCGGTGAGGGCCTTCAGCGTATCGACCAGCGCCAGCGCTGGCACGGCGGCGCCATGCGCGGCAGCGGCGGCGACGGCGTCGGCCACCAGCCGCCCGGAGACGAAGGGGCGGGCGGCGTCGTGGATCAGCACGAGATCGGGCGGATCGGCTGCCAGAGCTTCGAGACCCGCGCGCACGGAAGCCTGCCGCGTCGCGCCGCCGGTAACCGGAGGGCGCACATCGGGAAGCCCCTCGGCGACGCTGGCGAAAAGGTCGGCATGCTCGGGCGAGATGACCGGCTGCACGAAGCGGATGCCCGGCTGGCCGACGAAGCGGGCAAGTGTCCGGCGCAGCACGGGCTGGCCGGCTAGCGTGCGGTATTGCTTAGGTAATCCGTCGCCTGCTCTTTGGCCGCGGCCTGCCGCGACCACGATCACGTCCGTGCGCATGTTCGAGTGCATTCCTCCCGGCAGTGACTGCCGCTTCATCAGCGCAGGCTTGCCCCGCAGCCTCGTTTAGCGCAAAAGCGGAGCCTCATTGCAAAAGATTTGGCATAAGCCATACAGAAGGGTTGATGACGGTCGCGTCGTGGCTATTATATAGGCACCGCTGGTCGGGCTCATATAATGTGCATCGAGTGATCACCGCTTGACCCTTTCCTCCCTCGCAACGGCCAACCTGCAGATCGGCACCGTCACAGTGCCGGGGGCGGTCGTGCTCGCGCCCATGGCTGGTATCACCGATGCGCCGATGCGGCGCATGGCGCTGCGCTATGGTGCGAGCCTCGCGGTGTCGGAGATGGTCGCTTCCGGCGCGCTCGAAACCGGCCATGAGGAAACAGTGCTGCGGTCCGAAGGGGCGGGCGTCGCCGTGCATGCGGTGCAACTCGCCGGCAACGAGCCCGCTTCCATGGCGCGCGCAGCCCGCATCGCGGAAGCCGCCGGGGCGGCGATCATCGACATCAACATGGGCTGCCCGGCCAAGCGCGTCACCACGGGCCTTGCCGGCTCGGCGCTGCTGCGCGATCTCGATCTCGCCACCCGCATCATCGAATCGGTGGTCGGCGCGGTCTCGGTTCCGGTGACGTTGAAGACCCGTCTCGGCTGGGACGACGGCGCGCTGGTGGCGCCTGAACTTGCCCGCCGGGCGGAAGAGATCGGCGTCCAGCTCATCACCATTCATGGCCGTACCCGCTGCCAGTTCTATACCGGCCGCGCCGACTGGGCGGCGATCGCCAGGGTGAAGCAGGCGGTGGGCGTTCCCGTGCTCGCCAACGGCGATCTCGTCGATGCCGAGGACGCGCCGGTCATGCTGGCCGCTTCCGGCGCCGATGGGCTGATGATTGGCCGTGGTGCACAGGGGCGTCCCTGGTTCCCTGGACAGGTGATCGAGCGCCTGCGCACCGGCCGGATGCCCGCCGATCCCGCACCGGAGGAGCAGCGCGACGTGTTGCTGGAACTCTACGACGGCTGGCTGGGCCATTACGGGCGGGAACTCGGCATGCGCTGCGCCCGCAAGCACATCGGCTGGTCGCTGGCCGCCGCGGTGGCGAGCGCCGGCCGTGCGCCGGAGATCGCCCAGGGCTGGCGCCAGCGCCTGCTTACGCTTGAAGACCCCGTGCGCGTTGCGGAAGGTATCCGCGACGCGTTCGACGACATCGCATGGAGAGCCGCGGCATGAAGTCGGTCCCCTCGCAACGAACCGGCCAGCGCGCCGGCAGCGCGACCGCCGAAGCCGTGGTGAACGCCCTGCCGCACCCCGTTATCACGGTCGCGGAGGATGATCGGCTGGTGGACGCCAATGTCGCCGCCGAAGCCTTCTTCGAGGCGTCGCTGGCCGTGCTGACGCGCCATCGGCTGCAGGAGTTCGTGCCCTTCGGCAGCCCGATCCTGTCGCTGGTGGAGCAGGTGCGCACGCGCGGCGCCGCGGTGAATGAGTATCGCGTGGATCTGGGCACGCCGCGCAATGGCGGCGAGCGCATCGTCGACATCCATGTCGCGCCGCTGTCGGAAGCGCCGGGCCATGTGGTGATCATGCTTCAGGAGCGGACCATCGCCGACAAGATGGACCGTCAGCTCACCCATCGCGGCGCGGCGCGCTCGGTCACGGCTCTGGCTTCCATGCTGGCCCACGAGATCAAGAACCCGCTGTCGGGCATTCGCGGCGCGGCGCAGCTTCTCGAATTGTCGGCCAGCGACGACGACCGCTCCCTGACCCGGCTGATCACCGACGAGGCCGACCGCATCGTGAAGCTGGTCGACCGCATGGAAGTGTTCTCCGACGAGCGCCCCATCGAGCGTGAGCCGGTCAACATCCACGCGGTGCTGGAGCATGTGCGCACGCTGGCGAGCACCGGCTTCGCGCGCAACATCCGCTTCGTCGAGGAGTACGATCCCTCGCTGCCGCCGGTGCTGGCCAATCGCGACCAACTCGTCCAGGTCTTCCTCAATCTGGTGAAGAATGCCGCTGAAGCCATTGGCGATGCGCCGGACGGCGAGATTCATCTCACCACCGCCTTCCGCCCCGGTGTGCGCCTCATGGTGCCCGGCGCACCGGCCCGTGTCAGCCTGCCGCTGGAGTTCTGCGTGAGGGACAACGGCCCCGGCGTCCCGGAAGACCTCATGCCCCACCTGTTCGACCCCTTCGTCACCACCAAGCCCACCGGCACGGGCCTTGGCCTTGCGCTGGTCGCGAAGATCGTGGGCGACCATGGCGGCATCATCGAATGCGACAGCCAGCCCCGCCGCACGACCTTTCGTGTCCTCATGCCCATGTATCGCGCCAGCCGCGGTAACGAGAAGAGTTGAGAGCCGCCATGCCGACGGGAAGCATTCTGGTCGCCGATGACGATGCCGCCATCCGCACCGTTCTCAATCAGGCGCTGTCGCGGGCGGGCTACGAGGTGCGCTCCTGCGGCAACGCGGCCACCCTCTGGCGCTGGGTCAGCCAGGGAGACGGCGATCTCGTCATCACCGACGTGGTGATGCCGGACGAGAACGCCTTCGATCTCCTCCCGCGTATCAAGAAGGTACGGCCGGACCTGCCGGTCATCGTCATGAGCGCGCAGAACACCTTCATGACGGCGATCCGCGCCTCGGAGAAGGGCGCCTACGAGTACCTGCCCAAGCCCTTCGACCTGAAGGAGCTCATCTCCATCGTCGGCCGCGCCCTGTCCGAGCCGAAGAAGCCCGAGAATGCCCTGAAGACCCTCGGCGAGGATGCCGACAGCATTCCGCTGGTCGGCCGCTCGCCGGCGATGCAGGACATCTACCGTGTGCTGGCGCGGCTGATGCAGACCGATCTCACGGTGATGATCGCGGGCGAGAGCGGTACCGGCAAGGAACTGGTGGCGCGCGCGCTGCACGATTACGGCAAACGCCGCAACGGACCCTTCGTTGCCATCAACATGGCGGCCATCCCGCGCGACCTCATCGAGTCCGAGCTGTTCGGCCACGAGAAAGGGGCCTTCACCGGCGCCAATGCCCGTTCTGCCGGCCGTTTCGAGCAGGCCGAGGGCGGCACGCTGTTCCTCGACGAGATCGGCGACATGCCGATGGAAGCCCAGACGCGCCTGCTGCGCGTTCTCCAGCAGGGCGAGTACACGACCGTCGGCGGCCGCACGCCGATCAAGACCGACGTGCGCATCGTCGCCGCGACCAACAAGGATCTGCGCATCCTCATCCAGCAGGGCCTGTTCCGCGAGGACCTGTTCTTCCGCCTCAACGTCGTGCCGCTGCGCCTGCCGCCGCTGCGCGAGCGGGCCGAGGACGTGCCGGACCTCGCGCGCCACTTCTTCCTGCAGGCCGAGCGCGAGGGGCTGCCGCGCAAGCAGATCGACGCCGCCGCGCTGGACCGCCTCAAGCGCTACCGCTGGCCGGGCAACGTGCGCGAGCTGGAGAACCTGATCCGCCGCCTTGCCGCGCTCTATCCGCAGGAGATCATCACCGCCTCCATCATCGAGGCCGAGCTGTCGACGCCGGTTTCGACCGCGGCGCCGGAGGAGACCGGGCAGGACGAGACGCTCTCCTCCTCGGTGGAGCGCCACCTCAACACCTATTTCGGTGGCTTCGGCGAGAACCTGCCGCCTCCCGGCCTCTATCACCGGATTCTGAAGGACGTGGAATACCCGCTGCTTTCCGCCGCCCTGGCGGCGACGCGCGGGAACCAGATCAAGGCGGCGGAGCTTCTCGGGCTCAATCGCAACACGCTGCGCAAGAAGATCCGGGACCTCGACATCCAGATCATCCGCACCAGCCGCTGATCCGGTTGCTCCATCGCCCCCGTGAATAAAGCGGGGAGGTGGTCGCCAATGTCACATTTTTGCACCAGTGTCATACCACTGCATCAGTGGGGCAGGCTGATTCCCGGCCCGCCGGCATGGTGATGGATGAACGACGCTTCGACTCGCGGGCCGAACAGGGACGACGCGCTGGACCTCGGCGCGATGGGTTTCCGATTCTCCCTCTGGGGGCTCGCGCCGCTGGCGGTGCTGCTGGCGCTCGTCATGGCGCTGGCCAGCTTCATCATCCTCATCGGCATTACGCCGCTGGTGCCCTCGCAGGAAGTGGTCATCACCGTCCTGTGCCTCAACGGCGTGATGTCGCTGGTCCTCATCGGCATCATCGGCCGCGAGGTCTGGCGCATCGTCAAGGCGCGGCGACGGGGCAGGGCGGCCGCGCGGCTGCATGTGCGCATCGTCGGCCTGTTCGGCGTCGTCGCGGTTGTGCCGGCGCTGCTGGTGGCGATCCTCGCCAGCATCACCCTCGACAAGGGCCTCGACCGCTGGTTCTCGGTGCGTACCCGCGCGATCGTCGACAACGCGGTCTCCGTCGCGCAGACCTATGTGCGCGAGCATGCCTATTCGATCCGAGGCGACATTCTCGGCATGGCGCGCGACATGCAGCGTATCCGCCCGCTGTGGGACCAGGACCGCAGCCGCTTCCGGCAGGCGCTGACCGCCCAGTCTGTGGTGCGCGGCCTGCCCGCGGCGATGATCATCGACAAGGATCTCAACATCGTCGACCGGGCGACGCTGCGGGTCGGCCGCGAATTCGTGGTGCCGGCCAACCTCGCGCTCAAGGACGCGACCGAGGAGCAGCCGCTGATCTACCTGCCGGGCGACGCCGACTATGTCGGTGCGGTCATCCCGCTGAAGGAGTTCGGCGATCTCTACCTCTACGTCGCGCGCGCCGTCGATCCACGGGTCATCGACTATCTCAAGGAGACGCAGGCGGCGGTCGTCGACTACCGCAATCTCGAGCAGCAGCGCGTCGGCGTTCAGGTCGCCTTCGCCGTCCTCTACGCGGTGATCTCGCTCACCGTGCTACTGTGCGCGGTGTGGCTGGGCATCCATTTCGCCAACCGGCTGGTGGCCCCCATCCGCCGCCTCATCGGCGCCGCCGATCTCGTCGCCGCCGGCAATCTCTTCGTCGAGGTGCCCGTGCGCCGCACCGAGGGCGACCTGTCGAGCCTTGCCGAGACCTTCAACAAGATGACGCAGGAGCTGCGCACCCAGCGCAACGACCTCGTTCAGGCCCGCGACCAGATCGATACCCGCCGCCGCTTCACCGAAGCGGTGCTGTCGGGCGTTGGCGCGGGTGTAATCGGCCTCGATTCCCTCGGACGCATCTCGATCATCAACCGGCCGGCGGAGAAGTTGCTTGGCGTCGTCGAGGCGGAAGTGCTCGGCAGCGAGCTCGGCACGGTGATTCCAGAGATCTCCTCCTTGCTGGCCGAGGCGATGGAGGCTGGAGAGCGCAGTGTGCAGGGCAATACGACGCTGACCCGCAGTGGCCGCGACCGCGTGATCGCCGTGCGCGTCACCACCGAGCAGTCGCGCGAGGCCGAGCATGGGTGGGTGGTCACGCTCGACGATATCACCGAGCTGGTCGTCGCTCAGCGCACCTCCGCTTGGGCGGACGTGGCGCGCCGCATCGCCCACGAGATCAAGAACCCGCTCACCCCGATCCAGCTCTCGGCCGAGCGGCTGCGCCGGCGGTACGGCAAGGTGATCGAGGGAGACCGCGAGGTCTTCGACCAGTGCACCGAGACGATCATCCGCCAGGTCGGTGATATCGGCCGCATGGTGGACGAGTTTTCCTCCTTCGCGCGCATGCCCAAGCCGGTGGCCGAGGCGCAGGACGTCGGCGAGACGGCGCGGCAGGTGGTCTTCCTCATGCGGGTGGGCAATCCGGACATCGCCATCGACTTCGACGTGCCGGAGAACCCGGTGGTCGCGCGCTTCGACCGCCGGCTGATCTCGCAGGCGCTGACCAACATCATCAAGAACGCCACCGAGGCACTCGGCGCCGTACCGCCTGAGGAACGCATGGAGCCGCCGCGCATTCAGGTGGCGGTCCATGCGGACGAACGGATGGTGACGATCGACGTCATCGACAACGGCAAGGGCCTGCCGACCGAAAACCGGGCGCGGCTTCTGGAACCTTATGTGACAACCCGCGAGAAGGGCACCGGGCTCGGTCTCGCGATCGTGGGGAAGATCATGGAAGAACATGGTGGCGGAATCGAACTCGACGATGCCCCGAACGGACGTGGCGCCTGGATCCGCCTGCGCTTCGCGCGCGACGGGGGCCCCACCGCACACAATGACGGCAACGGCGACGCGGCATCCGCCCGGCTGGCCGGCTGAAGGAGAACGGTTTCATGGCGACCGACATTCTGATCGTCGACGACGAGGCCGACATTCGCGGGCTGGTGGCCGGCATCCTGGAGGATGAGGGCTACAGCGCTCGCACCGCCAAAGACAGCGACGAGGCGCTGGCCGCCATCGAGGCGCGCCGGCCGCATCTGGTCTTCCTGGACATCTGGATCGAGCGCTCGAAGCTCGATGGCCTGCAGCTTCTGGAGGTCATCAGGAAGAACCATCCGGACGTCCCGGTGGTGATGATCTCCGGCCACGGCACCATCGAGACGGCGGTCGCCGCCATCAAGCAGGGCGCCTACGACTTCATCGAGAAGCCGTTCAACTCGGACCGGCTGATCCTCGTGGCCGAGCGCGCGCTGGAGACGCTGCGCCTGAAGCGCGAGGTGCGCGACCTGAAGCAGCGCACCCCGGTAGCGCAGCAGCTAGTCGGCCGCTCCTCGGTGATGAACCAGCTGCGCCAGTCGATCGAGCGCGTGGCTCCGACCAACAGCCGCATCATGATCGTCGGCCCCTCCGGTTCTGGCAAGGAACTGACGGCCCGCATGATCCACGCGGCCTCCTCGCGCGCCGGCGGGCCGTTCGTGGTGATCAACGCCGCGGCGATCACGCCGGAGCGCATGGAGATCGAGCTCTTCGGCATCGAGGGGACGGACGGGCAGGGCCGTCAGGTCGGCGCGCTCGAAGAGGCGCATGGCGGCTCGCTCTTCATCGACGAGATCGCCGACATGCCGCGCGAGACGCAGAATCGCATCCTGCGCGTGCTGGTCGACCAGAATTTCCTTCGGGTGGGCGGGGCGACCCGCGTCTCGGTCGACGTGCGCATCATCTCCTCGACGGCGCGCAATCTGGAGAAGGAGATCGCCGAAGGGCGGTTCCGCGAAGACCTCTATCACCGCCTTGGAGTGGTACCGATCCGTGTGCCCCCGCTGGCCGAGCGTCGCGAGGATGTGCCGGAACTGGTCGAGTTCTTCCTCGAGCACATCTCGCAGGCGACCGGCCTTGCCCGCCGACGCATCGCCGACGACGCGCTTGCCGTGCTCCAGTCGCATGACTGGCCCGGCAATGTGCGCCAGCTGCGCAACAACATCGAGCGGTTGCTGATCCTCGCTTCCGGCGACGCCGAGGCGCTGGTGACGGCGGACATGCTGCCGCCGGATGTCGGCTCGCTTGTGCCCAGCCTGCCGAGCGGCAATGGCGGCGAGCATCTGATGGGCCTGCCGCTGCGCGATGCGCGCGAGGTGTTCGAACGGGAGTATCTGGTTGCCCAGATCAGCCGCTTCGGCGGCAACATATCGCGCACGGCCGAGTTCGTCGGCATGGAACGCTCGGCGCTGCACCGCAAGCTCAAGGCGCTCGGCATCGGCTGAGCGCCTGCTCCTCGCATGATCCATCTCCGGCCGGCTGCGAACCTGCTATAGAGTGAATCGAGCAGGTTGAGCCGAAGGCGCCGGTCGGGCGTTATCGGGCGGGTTCGAGCGGGGTTTTCATGAAGGTCGTCATTTGCGGGGCGGGGCAAGTTGGGTTCGGCATCGCCGAGCGGCTTGCCGCCGAGCAGAACGACGTGTCCATCATCGACACCTCGCCGCGCCTCATCCAGGCGGTGACCGACACGCTCGACGTGCGCGGCTTCGTCGGCCACGGCTCGCATCCCGACGTGCTCGCCCGCGCGGGGCTCGAGGCGGCGGACATGCTGATCGCCGTGACCTTGCACGACGAAGTCAACATGATCGCCTGCCAGGTCGGTCACGCGCTGTTCGATGTGCCGACGAAGATTGCTCGTGTGCGCGCGCAAAGCTATCTGCAGGGCCACTGGCGTGACCTGTTCTCGCGCGATCATCTGCCGATCGACGTCGTGATCTCACCGGAGCTGGAAGTCGGCGAAATGGTGCTGCGTCGCCTCTCTCTGCCGGGGGCGGTCGACACGGTGAGCTTCGGCGACAGCAATGTCGTGGTGGTCGGCGTGCGCTGCCAGGAGGATTGTCCGGTCCTCGACACGCCGCTGCGCCAGCTCACCGACCTGTTCCCGGACCTGCGGGCGGTCGTCGTGGCGGTGAACCGCAACGGCAAGACCTTCGTCCCGCGCTCCACCGACGCGCTGCTCGCCGGTGATCTCGCTTACTTCGTCGCCCAGAGCGATCAGGTCAGCCGCACGCTGTCGATCTTCGGCCACGACGAGCCGCCGGCGCAGCGCATCGTCATTGGCGGTGGCGGCAATATCGGTCTCTACGTCGCGCGGGAGCTGGAACAGCGCAATCCGAAGGCGCGCGTGAAGATCATCGAGGACAGCGCCGAGCGGGCGGAGTCTATCGCTCAGGAGCTGTCGCGTACGGTGGTCCTTCGCGGCAGTGCGCTCGACCGCAGCATTCTGGAGGAGGCCGCAGTCGGCGATGCCGACACGGTGATCGCCGTCACCAATGACGACCGGGTCAACATCCTGTCCTGCCTGCTGTCGCGCGAGCTTGGCGCCAAGCGCATGCTGTCGCTGCTCAACGATCCCGCCTATCCGGCCTTCGCGCGCGGACTGGGCATCGACGCCTATGTGAACCCGCGCCAGATCACCGTCTCCAAGATCCTGCAATATGTCCGCAAGGGCCGCATCCGTGGCGTCCATTCGCTGCTGAACGGCGCGGGCGAGGTAATCGAGGCGGAGGCGCTGGAGACCTCGCCGCTGGTCGGCAAGCCGCTCAAGCAGCTCGACCTGTTCGACGGCATGCGGATCGGCGCGGTGATCCGGGCGGGGAGGGTGCTGCTGCCGCGCGGCGACACCGTCATCCAGGCCCGCGACCGGGTGGTGATGTTCGCCCTCGCCGACAAGGTCAAACGGGTGGAGCAGCTCTTCCGGGTGAGCCTGGAATTCTTCTGAGAGGCGGGACGAGATGATCGCGGTCGTCCGCCACAGCGCGCTCACCGCCGGAGTGATGGCCGGCTTCCTACTGCTCGCCGCGCTGGTCTCGCTGTTCCGCAACGAGCCCGGCGCCGACGTGTTTCTGCTGACGGCGGTGCTCACCGTGTTCGGTGCCGGCGCCATGTATCTGGCGGTGCGCAACCGCGGCGGGCGGCTGGACCGGCTCGCCGCCTACGGGCTGCTCCTCGTCGTGTGGCTTGGCGTTCCCGTCATCGCGGCGGTTCCGATCGCTGCCACCACCTCCCTCGGCCCGATGGCCGCCTGGCTCGAAGCGGTATCGGCCTTCACCACGACAGGTGCCATCCAGATACACGATCTCGACAACGTCCCGCGCGCCACGCTCGGCTGGCTGCTGACGCTGCAATGGGCCGGCGGCCTGCTGACCCTGCTCGGTTTTGTCGCCGTCCTCGGACCGGCGGGGATCGGCGGCCTGCCGGATCGCAGCGCCCGCACGAACCTGCTGGGCGTGACCGAGCAGACCGCGCTCGACGACGCGCTCCGGCTGGTCCTGCCCATCTATCTCGGCGCGACGGTGCTCTGCACGCTGCTGCTGTTCATGACCGGCGTGCACATGTTCGATGCGCTGGGCCTTGCCGGGTCGGCGTTGTCGACGGGTGGCCTGTTGCCCGATCCGGACGGCATCGCCGCCTATGGACACTTCGCGGTGAAGATGGTGCTGATCGTCTTCATGCTGATCGGCGGCACCAGCGTGCTCTGGCATCGTATGCTGCTGTCGCGCCGTTTCCGGCTCGCTTTCGGCCAGTACGAGAACCTCGCGCTGCTCGGCCTGTGCTTTGGCCTGGGCATCATCGCCGCCGCCATCGGCTACCGCACGCCCTACGGCGGCCTCTCCCTGCCCATGGCGCTGGAGGACGGCCTGTTCACGGCGGTCTCGCTGGTGACGACCACCGGCATCGAGCCGCATGGCGGTGCCTTCGCCAGCCTGCCGCTCACCCTCATCATCGCGGTGGTGTTCATCGGCGGCGCGAGCTTCTCCACCGCCGGCGGCATCAAGATCTACCGGGCCGGGATCATGTTCCTGCAGAGCTTCCGCGAGCTTGAGCGGCTGGTCCATCCCAATGCGGTGCGTCCGCGCCGGCTGGGGCAGCAGAACGTGACGCTGCAGATGATGAAGGCGATCTGGATCATGTTCGGCGTCGCCTGCACGGTGATCGCCGCGCTCTCCGCCGCCATCGCGCCGGCCATGCCGAGCTTCGAGGCGGCCTTCGTCTCCATCGTCGCCGCGCTGAGCAATGTCGGCCCCATCTACCCGGTCGGCTGGCAGGAGGGGGTGGTCTGGCCTGAATGGGGCGCTCTGCCGGCCTACGCGCAGATTATACTCGCCCTCGCCATGATTCTCGGCCGGCTGGAGATCCTTGTCGTGCTGGGGCTCGCCAATTTCGCGCTGTGGCGGCGGTGACGCCGCGGGAATGGAACCCTGATGTCGCGCATCGCCTATGTGAATGGACTTTATGTGCCGCACGCCGAAGCGGTCGTGCATGTCGAGGATCGCGGCTATCAGTTCGCCGACGGCGTGTATGAGGTGTGCGAGGTGCGCGGCGGCCACATGGTGGACGAGCGCCGTCACATGGAGCGCCTCGTGCGCTCGCTGAACGAGATTCGTATCCGCCTGCCCATGCCGCTGGCGGCGCTTGGCGTGGTGCTGCGCGAGACGGTGCGGCGCAACCGGGTGCGCAACGGTTTCGTCTACCTGCAGGTCACGCGCGGCGTGGCGCGCCGCGACCACTATTTCCCCGATCCGGAGACGCCGCCGTCCATCGTGGTAACCGCCCGAGCGGCCGATCCCGCCAAGGGCGAGGCGGTGGCGGCACAGGGGATCGCCATCATCACCGTGCCGGACAATCGCTGGGAGCGGGTAGACATCAAGACGGTTGGCCTGCTGCCCAACGTCCTTGCCAAGGAGGCGGCCCGGCAGGCCGGCGCGCGCGAGGCCTGGTTCGTCGACCGCGACGGCAATGTCACGGAAGGCGGCTCCACCAACGCCTGGATCGTGACCGGGGACGGCAAGCTGGTGACCCGCCCGGCGGAGAGCGGCATCCTGCGCGGCATCACACGCACGGTGATAATGGAAGTCGCCGAAAAGCTCCAGCTGCGCGTTGAGGAACGTGCCTTCACCGTCAAGGAGGCGCTCGGCGCGCGTGAGGCGTTCGTGACCTCGGCAACGAACTTCGCCACGCCGGTGGTGCGAATCGACGGCCAGTCCATTGGAGACGGCAAGCCGGGGCCGGTGGCGCGCGCCCTGCGCGAGAACTTTCACAAGGTTGCCGAGATCGCCCGCTGATTCCGGCGAAGGGGTTGGGGGTAAAGCTCCACGCCGACGAAGGGACTTGCCAAGTCGAGCCAACTTGGCGAAAGCTTCTTGCGCGATAGGCATGGTGTGCCATGCTTACGCTGCACGTCTTCATGCATGTCCGCCCCCGGACGGGGCGCAAGGGTGAAGGCGACCGCGCCGACTACGAGCAACAACAAACAAACGGATCAAAAAAACCATGGCCGCGGAACGTTCCCAGAACCTCCAGGACACCTTCCTCAACCACGTCCGCAAGAACAAGACGCCGCTCACCATCTTTCTGGTCAACGGTGTGAAGCTCCAGGGGGTCGTCACCTGGTTCGATAATTTCTGCGTGCTGCTGCGTCGGGACGGCCATTCGCAGCTCGTCTACAAGCACGCCATCTCGACCATCATGCCCGGGCATCCGGTTCAGCTGTTCGAACCGGACGAGACCGGCGAGAAGGGCTGAATTTGGAGCTTAAGGGTTCCCGGCGGTCGCCGGCCGGACGTGATGCCGGCCTTCCACCGGAGCATGGCGCCGATGGCGACGCGACCCGCGTCGTCGTGGTCGTGCCTCATCTCACGCGCCGCGGGGCAGGGGAGGACGACCTCCGCCGTTCGCCCGAGGCGCGGCTCGACGAGGCGGTCGGCCTCGTCCTCGCCATCGATCTCAAGGTGGTGTCCAGCCAGCTGGTCGGCCTTTCCCAGGTGCGTCCCGCGACCTATCTCGGCGGAGGCAAGGTCGAGGAGATTGCCGGCATCGTGAAGGCGGAGGAGGCGGGGCTGGTCTTCGTCGACGCCCCGCTGAGCCCGGTGCAGCAGCGCAACCTCGAAAAGGCGTGGTCTGCCAAGGTCATCGACCGGACAGCTCTCATTCTGGAGATCTTCGGTCAGCGCGCTCGCACCAAGGAGGGCGTGCTGCAGGTCGAGCTCGCCCATCTCAACTACCAGCGCAGCCGTCTGGTCCGGTCCTGGACGCACCTTGAGCGCCAGCGCGGCGGCTTCGGCTTCCTCGGCGGTCCCGGTGAGACGCAGATCGAGGCCGACCGGCGGCTCATCGGCGAGCGCATCGTCAAGATCGAGCGCGAGCTGGAGCAGGTGAAGCGCACCCGCGCGCTGCATCGCGCCAGCCGCAAGAAGGTGCCCTATCCGGTCGTCGCGCTGGTCGGCTACACCAATGCCGGCAAATCGACGCTGTTCAACAGGCTGACCCGTGCCGACGTGATGGCGCAGGACCTGCTCTTCGCCACGCTCGACCCGACGCTGCGCGCGGTTCAGCTGCCCTCCGGCGAGCGGGTGATCCTGTCCGATACCGTCGGCTTCATCTCCGATCTGCCGACGCAACTCGTCGCCGCCTTCCGCGCCACGCTGGAAGAGGTCATCGAGGCCGATCTCATCCTGCATGTGCGTGACATGTCCCATGAGGACGCCGAGGCGCAGGCGCGTGACGTCGAGGCCGTCCTGTCCGATCTCGACATCGATCCGGACGACGATCACCGCCTCATCGAGGTATGGAATAAGATCGACCGTCTGGACGACGAGGGCAAGGCGAGCTTGTTCAACACTGCGTCGCGGCGCGAGGGCGATGCGCGGCCGATCCCCGTCTCGGCACTGACCGGGGAGGGGATGGACGCCCTCCTCGCGGGCATCTCCCAGCGTCTTTCGCGGGAGCGCGTCAGCCTGAGGGTGGATCTCGACGCGACGGATGGCGGCGGATTGAGTTGGCTCTATCGACACAGCGAGGTGCTGGAGCGTCGGGAGGATTCCGACGGAAAGCTGCATCTCGCCGTGCGCGTGCCGCCGGACCGTGCCGAGCATATTGAGCGCCGCTTCGGCGCCCGCCGCATCAAAGGGGCAGGGGGCGGCTGAGCGCGGCCCGGCCCTATTCGTTCGGCGCGGCGTTCGTCTTCGCCGCCTGCCAGAGCGCTTCCATCTCATCGAGGCTCGCTTCGGCTGGGCGCCGGCCTTCGTCGGCCAGCCGGTCCTCGATATAGGCGAAGCGGCGGACGAATTTCTGGTTCGTGCCACGCAGCGCCGCTTCCGGGTCGATATCGAGATGGCGGGCGAGATTGGCGAGCGCGAACAGCAGGTCGCCAATCTCTCCGGCGGCGGCTTCGCGATCTCCGGCAGTGATCTCCGCCTCGACCTCGTCGATCTCCTCGCGGATCTTGTCGAGTACCGGCCGGACATCCGGCCAGTCGAAGCCGACACGGGCGGCCTTGGTCTGGAGCTTCACAGCGCGGGTGAGGGCAGGTGCTCCCACTGGCACGCCATCGAGCGTGCGCCCTCCTTCGGGTTCCGGCGGCAGGCCGTGGCGGGCACGCCGCGCGGTACGCTCGGCCTTCTCCTCGGCCTTGATCTCATCCCAGGCCGCATTGACGGCCGCCACGGCGCGTCCGCGTGCGCCGCCGAAGACGTGCGGATGGCGGCGTATCATCTTCGAGGTGATCGCCAGCACGACATCGCCGAAGTCGAAGGCATCGCGCTCCTGCGCCATCCGCGCGTGGAAGACCACCTGCAGGAGCAAGTCGCCCAGTTCGTCGCACAGATCATCGAGATCATGGCGCGCGATCGCGTCCGCCACCTCATAGGCTTCCTCGATCGTGTACGGCGCGATGGAGGAGAAGTCCTGCTCCAGATCCCAGGGGCAGCCAGTCTCCGGCGTGCGCAATGCCGCCATGATGTCGAGCAGGTGCTGGATGTCACGGGAGGGCCTCAAGTCCGGGTCTCCATGAGTCGCATAAGACATATTATGGAAAACATATCCATGATTTTCGACGCCGTTTGACATGAGCGTTGCGCCCTAACAGGCTGTCAGAGTGTGATTTTCATGCCGTCATAAGCCGGCGTCACGCCTTCCGGAAGTTCGCGCGCCAGCGTACGATAGTCGAGATCTGTGTGCAGGTTGGTCAGAACGGCGCGGCGCGGCTTCAGCCGCTCGATCCAGGCCAGCGCCTCGCTCAGCGAGAAATGCGTCGGATGCGGCGCGATGCGCAGCGCGTCGACGATCCACAGGTCGAGATCGGCGAGATACGCCAGGCTGTCGTCCGGCAGGTCGTGCAGGTCGCTCGAATAAGCGAGTCCGCCGATGCGGAAGCCATAGGACGTGATGGCGCCGTGGTACTGGCGGAACGCCGTCGCCTCGATGACGCCGGCCGGACCATCCACCGCGATCGTGTCGCCGGCCCGGAAACGGTGCTCGGCCAGGATCGGCGGATAGTCGCTGCCGGGCGGCGTCTCGAAGCAGTAACCGAACCGCTGGTGCAGGATCGCCGAGGTCTCCGCATCCACATGCACCGGAATGCGCTTGCGGTGCATGATGGTCAGCGGGCGCAGGTCGTCGATGCCATGCGTGTGGTCGGCATGCTCGTGGGTGAACAGTACGCCGTCGAGCCGGTCGACCTCGGCATCGAGCAATTGCTCACGCAGATCGGGCGAGGTGTCGATCAGCAGGCGCGTCGGCTGCCCGGCATCCGGCTCGAAACGCTCCACCAGCATGGAGCAGCGCCGACGGCGGTTGCGGGGCTCCGCCGGATCGCAGGCGCCCCACCCCTGCCCGACTCGCGGCACCCCGCCGGAGGAGCCGCAGCCGAGGATGGTGAAGGTAAGCGCCATGGCGTGGATGAGCCTTCAGGATGCGCGGGAGAAGAGACGGAAGAAGTTTCCGGTGGTCAGCGCGGCGATGTCCTCGATGGACACGCCGCGCGTCTCCGCGAGTATACGGGCCGTTTCGACGACATAGGAAGGCTCGTTGCGCTTTCCGCGCCAAGGATTGGGCGCGAGATAGGGCGCGTCCGTCTCCACCAGGATGCGGTCGGCCGGCAGCGCAGCGGCGATCTCGCGCAGCGGCGCGCCGGACTTGAAGGTCAGGATGCCGGAAAACGACACGTAGCCGCCCAGCGCCACCGCGCGGCGGGCGAGTTCCGGCCCGGCGGTAAAGCAGTGCAGCACGAAGGCGAACGCGCCCCGGGCGCTTTCCTCCTCGAGGATCGCCGCCACGTCGTCATCCGCCTCGCGGGCGTGGATGACGAGCGGCAGGCCGGTGCGGCGCGCCGCCTCGATATGCAGGCGGAAACCGGCATGCTGCGCCTCGCGCGGCGCCGTATCGTAATGGTAGTCGAGCCCGGCCTCGCCGATGGCGACCACCTTGGGATGGTCCGCCTCGCGCAGCAGTTCGTCGAGCGTGACGTCGGCTTCCTCGCCGGCATTGTGCGGGTGGGTGCCGACGGAGCAGAACACGTCGTCGAAGCGCTCGGCGATCGCCCTCACCTCCCCGGAACGGCGTACGCGGGTGCCGATCGTGACCATGCGGCCGACACCCGCCGCCCGCGCCCGCGCGACGACCGCGTCGAGCTCCGCCGCGAAGTCCGGGAAATCGAGATGGCAATGGCTGTCGACGATCATGCCGGCTCCGAGGCCTCGGGCTCGACATAGCGCGGGAAGACCGGCGCCGGCGCCGGCAGCAGCGTACCGCCCTTGAGCCGGCCGGCGTCACCGAGGCTGGCGAAGCCGCGCGCGTCCGGGGAAAGCGCCAGCAGGTCCAGCAACTTGCCGGCGCTCACCGGAATGAAGGGCTGGGCGAGCAGCGCCACCTGCCGGATCACCTCTGCGGTCGTCCACAGCACGGTGCCGAAGCGTTCCGGGTCGGTCTTGCGCAGCTCCCACGGCGCCGCACCGGCGAAATAGCGGTTGGCGTCGGCCACGACCTGCCAGATCGCGCCGAGCGCGTGATGGATCTGCTGGCCGTCCATTGCCTCGCGCACCCTGGCGCCCATGGCGTCGGCGCTGGCGAGGATTTCCGCGTCGTCGGCCGAGAGCGGGCCGGGCGCCGGCAGCGTGCCGCCGAGGTTCTTGGCGATCATGGACAGCGAGCGCTGCGCCAGGTTGCCCAGGTCGTTGGCGAGGTCGGCATTGGTGCGCGCAACGATGGCCTCGTGGCTGTAGGAGCCGTCCTGGCCGAAGGGAATCTCGCGCAGCAGGAAATAGCGCAGCGCGTCGACGCCGTAGGCCTTGGCGAGATCGAAGGGGTCGATCACGTTGCCGACCGACTTCGACATCTTCTCCCCGCGGTTATGGATGAAGCCGTGGGCGAACACCGTCTTCGGCGGCTCCAGCCCGGCCGACATCAGGAAGGCCGGCCAGTACACGGCATGGAAGCGGATGATGTCCTTGCCGATGACGTGCAGGTTCGCCGGCCAGTAGCGCCTAAAGCTCTCGCTCGCCGTGTCGGGATAGCCGACGCCCGTGATGTAGTTGGTGAGCGCGTCGACCCACACATACATCACATGCTCGGGCGCGTCCGGCACGGGAATGCCCCAGGTGAAGGTCGTGCGGCTGATCGAGAGGTCCTGCAGGCCACCCCTGACGAAGCTCGTCACCTCGTTGCGCCGCACGTCCGGGCGGATGAAGTCCGGGTGAGCGTCATAATAGTCGAGCAGCTTCTGCTGATAGGCCGAGAGGCGGAAGAAATAGCTCTTCTCTTCGGTCCACTCCACCGGCGTGCCCTGCGGGCCGAGACGCACGCCATCGGCGTTCACCGTGGTCTCGTCCTCTGCATAATACGCTTCGTCGCGTACGGAGTACCAGCCGGAATAGGCGCCGAGATAGATGTCGCCGCTTTCCACCATGCGGCGCCAGATTTCCTGCGAGGAGGCGATGTGGTCCTCGTCCGTGGTGCGGATAAAGCGATCGTAATCTACGCCAAGAAGTGCGTCCATCTCCTTGAAGCGTGTAGCATTTTTGGTCGCCCACTCGAACGGCGTCAGCCCCTGCTTCTCGGCCGTCTGCGCCATCTTCAGCCCGTGCTCGTCGGTGCCGGTGAGGAAGAAGACGTCGTAGCCGTCCAGCTTCTTGAAGCGGGCGATGGCGTCGGACGCGATCTTCTCATAGGCGTGGCCGATATGCGGCGAGCCGTTGGGGTAATCGATGGCGGTGGTGATGTAGAAGGCGGGCTTCAAGGTCGCTTCCTGCGGCGTGTCCGGCTTCCGCTCCGGTCAGGGGCGCAGGGCCTCGTTGAGCGACGCGAAGATCCGAAAGACGAGGGTCTTGCGGTCGAGATTGTAGACGTCGGCGTCGACCGCGGCGCGGCGAACCTTCTCCCACACCTCCGGCAGGCGTGCAAGGCGCACGGAGGCGGTCTGGCGGCGGCCCGTGGCGTGGTCGCTGATCCATCTCTCGACGGTGCCGACGAAGCTCTCCAGCGCCCCTCCCCGGTCGCCCTGAAGCCGCTCGCCGAGCGTGTGCAGCGCCTTGGGGTCGATGTCGGGAAGGCCCTCCAGCAGCACGTTGGTCGCGTTGCGCACCGCCAGCCCGTCACCGGAGAGCAGCGCCAATGCCTCGCGCACGCTGCCGCCCGAAGCGTCCGCCGCCTCGGCGAAGCGGTCGCGGTCGAGGTCCGGCATGGTGGGAGCGAGGTTCGCCAGCGCCTCCACCACCTGTTCCCCCGTCAGCGGCCGCAGGTTCACCATGCGGCAGCGCGAGCGTATGGTCGGCAGCAGGCGGCCGGGTGCATGGCTCACCAGCAGGAACAGGGCGCGCGCTGGCGGTTCCTCCAGCGTCTTGAGCAATGCGTTCGCGCCCTGGACGTTCATCTCGTCCAGCGTGTCGACGATGCAGACACGCCAGCCGCCCAGCGCGGCGGTGGAGCCGAAGAAGCTGCGCACCCGCCGCACGGTCTCCGCCGGGATGGTCGCCGGCAGCTTGCCGCTGTCGGAGGGCGTGCGGCGCAACACCAGAAGATCGGGATGGGAGAGGGCCGTGACCTGTCGCGCAGCCGGATGGTCGGGGTCGACGGTGATGGAATGGGCGGGCGCTGCCCCGCCGGAAAGCACGAAGCGCGCGATGGCATAGGCCAGCGTCGCCTTGCCCACGCCTTCGGCACCGCCGAGGAGCAGGGCGTGCGGCAGGCGGCCGGCATCCCATGCGGCGCGCACAAGAGCCTGCGCCTCGTCATGGCCGATGAGGCGCCGGTTCTCCCGCGGTGAGGGTGCCGTGCCGAAGCGGTCGGCCTCCAGGGCTACTTCGCTCACGTGGCGGCACTCCGGCGGCGCGCGACAGGCTTGAGCCGCTGGCGGACCGCGCTCCAGACGGTGCTCGCGACCGTATCCGCATCGCCGCGCGCATCGATCAGCACGCAGCGTTCGGGCTCGGCCTCGGCGAGTTCCCGGAAAGCATCGCGCAGGCTGCGGTGAAAGCTCAGCCCCTCGCTTTCGAAACGGTCGGCCGCGATGCCTGAACGGGCCGTGGCTCGCGCCAGCCCCTCCTCCGCCGGTATGTCGAGGATGATGGTCAGGTCGGGTTTGGTCTCGCCCACCGTCACCGTCTCCAGCGCCGCGATCAGGCGGGGATCGATATTGCCGAGCGCTCCCTGATAGACTCGTGTCGAGTCGGCGAAACGGTCGCAGACCACCCAGGCCCCACGGGCCAGTGCCGGCCGGATCGTCGCGTCGAGATGATCGGCGCGGGCGGCGGCGAACAGGGCGGCCTCGGCCAATGGCCCGAGAGGCTTGGCGGCGCCGGAAAGGATGAGATGGCGGACGATCTCGGCGCCGGTCGAGCCGCCCGGCTCGCGCGTCGCCACGGCGTCGATACCCATGGAGGCGAGACGCTCCTGCAGCCGGCGCACCTGCGTGGACTTGCCGGCGCCCTCCCCGCCTTCGAAGGTGATGAAACGGCCAGGCTTGCGCCGGACGCGCGCCGGCGTTATCTCGGCAGCGGCGTTTGCGGGCGTGTCGATCCTGCGAGGCGGCATGTTCAGCCCGTCAGCTTGGCGTAGCCCTGACGCAGCAGGCTCACGACCAGCTCGTAGGCTCCATCCATCGCCCGCCGCCACAGGGGCCCCTGCGGCACGGTTTCCGCCGCGGCCAGCGGCACGTCCAGCGCGAGCTGATCACCGCGATAGACCTGTAGCCGCGCGAGCACCGCCCCCTTTTCGACCGGAGCGGGAATCGGACCCTCGTAGCGGATGCGCGCGGTGACCTTCTCGTCGCCGGTGCGCGATACCAGCACATAGATCGGTCCCGTACCGACCAGCGGTGCCCCGCCCCGCGCCCCGCCATAGAGCGTTGCCTCGCCGACCACCTGCCCCGACTGGAAGAGCAGGCGCGACTCGAAGGAACGGAAGCCCCATTCGAGCAGCCGGCGGGCATCCTCGGCCCGCTCCTTCTCGGTCTTGGAGCCCATGATGACGACGATCAGCCGCTGACCGTTCTGGATCGCGGAACCGACGAGGTTATAGCCGGCGTCCTTCTGGTAGCCGGTCACGAAGCCGTCCGCGCCAAGGCTCATGCCGAGCAGTGGATTGCGGTTGCTTTGACGGATCTTGCTCCAGAGGAAGTCCGGCTCGCTGTAGATCTTGTAGAGGTCGGGATAGCTGCGGATGATGTGCGCGGCGATCTTCGCCATGTCGCGCGGCGTCGTCTTCTGGGCCGGATCGGCCAGGCCGCTGACATTGACGAAGGACGAGCCCGTGAGGCCGAGGCGCTTGGCCTCCTCGTTCATCTTCACGGTGAAGGCCAGTTCGTTGCCGGCCATGCCCTCGGCGAGCACGATGGCGGCGTCGTTGCCGGAAGGCACGATGGCGCCCCGCAGCAGGTCGCTGACCTTGATCTGGCTGTTCAGGGCCGCGAACATGGTGGCACCGCCAGAAGGCGCCCCGCCCCGCCGCCAGGCGTATTCGCTGACCTTGTATTCGGTATCGGGCGATACTCGCCCCTCGGCGATCTCGCGGAAGACGACCGCCATGGTCATCATCTTAGCGATGCTCGCGGGCGGGCTCGACGTATCCGCCGCGCGCTCGAACAGCACGGAGCCGCTCTCGAAATCGACGAGGATGGCCTGCGGAGAGGCGATGTCCGGCTGCGACTGGGCACGCGCGGGTATGGCAAGGGCAGCGAGGCCGACGACGAGGAGCGCGGCGCAGGCTATCCGGCGGATGATCGGCAGGCCGGACAGGTGCCGGTTGGGGCCTATCATGCTCAGCATGCTCAACAACCCTCCCCCGGCAGAGTTAGCAGCCGGCGGAGGCCGCTGCAATGCGGCTCCTCGGCGGCGGCGTGGCCGGAGGAAAAGAAACCCCGCGAGGCGCGGGGTTTGGAAGGATCAGTAAAGACCGCGCCCGGAGTCGGCGGTCATCTCGGCACCGGTCTCGGCATAGCCGAGGACCGGCTGCGGCCCGACAACCCAGCCCGCGGGCATGCCGGCTTGGGCGGGAGCGGCGGCAGGTGCCGGCTTCGGCGCGCGCACCGGCGGCTGCAGGCTCGCCACCTGCACGGCGGGAGCGGGAGCCGGGGCAACGCGAGGAGCCGGAGCGGCGGCTACGACGGGCGCCGGGCGAGGCTTGCTGGCGACGCGTGCCGGAGCCATCGCGGCCGTACGCACCGCCGTCGGGGCGGCGGCCATCTCGTCGCCGTTGCCCAGATCGAACGGGCGGCCCGAAGGCACCGGCACATCGCCGGTCGGGGCGACGCCGCGCATGGAGCCGGCGGAGGCGACCATCACGCCGGACATCTGGGCCGGCTGGCCGTTCTGGCGAAGCGTGGAGGCGAGCTGGATATCGTCGGAGCCTTCCAGCGGCGCCCGGCCGACATATTCGACCCGGACGCGGGCCGTGCCGCGATTCTTGAAGCCGAGCAGGTCGGCCGCGCGCTGCGACACGTCGATCACGCGGTTGCCGTGATACGGCCCGCGATCGTTGACGCGCACCACCATGGAACGGCCGTTCGCCATGTTGGTGACGCGCACATAGGAAGGCATCGGCAGCGTCGGATGCGCCGCGGCGATGGAGTGCATGTCGAAGACTTCGCCGTTGGCGGTCAGGCGGCCGTGGAAGTCATCGCCGTACCAGGAGGCGAGACCTTCGGCGCGATAATTGGTCGATTCCGTGGGAACGTAGGTCTTGCCGGCGACGACATAGGGCTTGCCGACGCGATAGGTGCCACCGCCCTTCGGCACCGGCTGACCGGCCGCCACGACGCGCGGGCTGGCGGAGACGCCGTATTTCGGGTCGATCTTGCTGGTGAGCTTGGAACCGCCATTGCAGTTGGCGACCAGGAGGCCCACGCCGCAGAGCGCGACGACCCGGCCGATCCGGGCGGCGGTTCCGTTTGCCACCCACGTGCCGCCGGCACGAGCAAAAACTGGAAACGTCCCCATGCACCCCAACCAATCGTGAGCGCCCTGCCCTTCCGTCCGGCTCGTTCATCGTCCGGACAGGCGGAGGCGCACCTCACCCGAGATCGCGACAGAATACCGACGATCCCACTCCTTGTCTCTCAGGAGGCTGCCTCAGTGAGGCGAAAATGGGGCGCGTCGGCTGTTATGGTGAACGAAGGGTAAGTAACGGCAGGGCAAGAGCAATCCACGCAAGGCATGGCACTGGTGTCACGTGTCTGCCTCGAATTCGCCTTGTGGTTGCATGTCGCTGCGTCGTGGCTATGCACCGAACGGAGCGCCTAGTGGAGCTGATCGGTGTAGACGAATTTCGGCATGCTCCAGCCGAAGCGCAGCGCGAGCAGGCGCAGGGCGAGCCCGGTCGCCATGGCGAGGCCCATCAGCACCTCGTGCGGAATGCCGGTCTGCTGGCCAGCAACATAGATTCCGCCAGTCACTATGGAGACGGTGGCATAGAGTTCGGCACGGAACAGCAGCGGCACGTCGGCACAGAGTATGTCGCGTAGGACGCCGCCCACGCAGCCGGTGATCATCCCGGCGGCGACGACGATGATCACGGGCATGCCGAGCCCCATCGCGATGTTGCAGCCGATCACCGTGAAGACCACGAGGCCGACGGCGTCGAGGAACAGGAACAGCCGCCGCAGATGGCGCATGTGGCGGGCGATGGCGATGGTCGCCAGCGCTGCCCCGCCGGTCAGCACGAGATAGATCGGATGCTCGACCCACGAGAGCGGATAGCGGTTCAGCAGCACATCCCGCACCGAGCCGCCGCCCAGCGCCGTGATGCAGCCGAGCAGGTAGACGCCCACCCAGTCCATCTGCCGCCGCCCCGCGGCCAGCGCGGCGGTCATCGCCTCGGCGACGATGGCGACGAGGTAGAGGATGTGAAGCAATGCCGCCGAATCCATGCCCGCTGCCCTCCGGTCGTGGCCGCCGCGCCGGGGTTCGGCGGGCGGCCGATTCGTCGGGGCATTCTAGGGCGATCCGGCGCGCCGGGCCGCTAGCGGCCGCCCAGCGACCGGTCGACGGCGCCGATCACCCGGTCGATTTCCTCGGCCGTATTGTAATGTACCGGCCCGACGCGGATGCCGCTGCCGAGGTCGAGAATGCCGAGCCGCCGGTTGGCTTCGAGTCCGTAATTGTGCCCGCTCCAGACCTGAAGGCCATCGGCCGCCCAGGACTTCACGAGGTCCGCCGACGACGCCTCCTCGACGAAGAAGCTGACGGTCGAGACACGCCGGCCGATCGCCGCCGGATCGGTGATGCCGAGGATGCGCACGCGGTTGAACGGTTTCAGGCCGTCGATCAGCCGCTGGGTGAGCATGTCGTCGTGCTGCTTCATCACCTTGAAGCCCGCCGCGAGCTTCTCGCGCAGCCCCGCCGTGCCGGCGGTTCCCGCGTCGAAGCGCGACAGGCCGGCGATGTAATCGATCGCCGCATGCACGCCGGCGAGCTGCTCGCGGTTCGTGGTGCCGGTGGTGAAGCGCCAGGGCAGATCGTTGGAGGCGGCGCGCACCTTGTAGGGGCGCAGCCGGTCCAGCACCTCGCGCCGGCCCCAGAAGATGCCGTAATGCGGGCCGAAGAACTTGTAGGCGGAGCAGACGAGGAAGTCGCAGCCGAGCGCCTGCACGTCGATGAGGCCGTGCGGCGCGTACTGGACCGCGTCGACATAGACCAGTGCTCCCGCCTCGTGCGCGATGGCCGAGATGGCGGCGATGTCGTTGATCGTGCCGGTCACGTTGCTGGCGTAGCATACGGCGACGAGGCGCGTGCGCTCGTTCATCAGCGCCTTGAGATCGGCGAGGTCGAACTCGTAGGTCTCCGGTGAGAAGTCGAGCCAGCGCACCACGAGGCCCTTGTCCTCCGCCAGCATCAGCCAGGGGGCGACATTGGCGTCGTGGTCCATGCGGGAGAGGACGATCTCGTCGCCTTCCTTCAGGAGCGAGCCGATGCTGCGCGACATGGCGAAGGTCAGCGTCGTCATGTTCTGGCCGAAGAACACCTCCCCGGTCTCCGCAGCGTTCACCAGCGTGGCGGCGGCGCGGTGGGCCTTGGCGACGAGCTCGCTGGCCTCGACGGAGGTGTCGAAATAGCCGCCGAGATTGCTGTTCGTGTGCAGCATGGCCGCCGCCATGCGATCGACCACCGAAAGCGGCACCTGCGTGCCCGCCGGATTGTCGAGGAAGGCGACCGGCTTGCCGTCGCGCTCGCGGGCGAGCCCGGGAAACTGCCGCCGGACATCCTGCACATCGTAGGCCATGAGCATTCTCGCGCTGAGGGGAATGAGGCTTCCTGCTTAGGCAGCGACCTCGGTTAAGTCAAGCAACTTTCCTAAATGGATATATACTTGACCGACAGGCGCGATGCTGACGATCGCGGCCCGACGCTAGAAGGTGGGGGGCGTGTTCACCCACAGCACCCGCGCCTCCGCCTCCCCATCGTTTCGGTAGCCGTGCGGGAGGGAGGAGTCGAAATAGAACGAATCCCCCTCACTCAGCGCGCGCTCATGCCCGTCGACGACCAGCGTGAAGGCGCCGGCCAGCACATAACCGAACTCCTGCCCGCCATGGCTGATGAAGTCCGGGCTGCCGCCGCCGGAGGGGATGACGTGGATGTTGATCTGCAGGAGCTGGTCAGGCCGGTGCGGCACCAGCCGCTCCAGCACGACCTGGTTGCCGGCGCGCAGATGCCCCGTCTCCAGTCGTGGGCGTTCCTTGGCGCGCACGACCGTCACCGCTCCCTCCCCCTCGGGCGCGGCGGCGAAGAGCGTGCTCATATTGGTGTCCAGCGCCTGCACCAGCTTGTGCAACGTCGCGAGGGATGCCTGCGAACGCCCGTTCTCTAGCTTTGACAGATAGCCTTCGGTGACGCCGACACGCTGGCCGAGCTCGCTGAGGCTCAGGCCCATCAGAAGCCGGGCATGTTTGAGTTTGGCGCCGATCCTGACATTGGCGTCGGGCGTTTCCATCATTCCCCCTCAGTGCGGTCCCATATCTCCCATCGCATGGCGCAGCACGGCCCGTGCCAGAACCTCACAGCCGTCGGCGACATGGATTGGATCGGTCCACTCATTCTCATTGTGGCTGATACCGTCGCGCGACGGTACGAAGATCATGGCGCTCGGCGCCACGGTCGCCAGATTGCTGGCATCATGCATCGCCCCGCTCGGCAGGCGGCTGGTCGCGATGCCGAGCTCAGCCGCCGAGGTCTCGATGTTCGCCTGCATCGCCGGATCGAAGCGTACGGGGGCGACGTCCATCAGCCGCTCGACCGTGCCCTCCACCCCTTCCGTTCCGTGCAGGGCAACGACTTCTCGGCGAATAGCCTCGTCGATGCGGTCGAGGTGGCTGACTTCCGAATGGCGCAGGTCGACCGTCATGTTCACACGGCCCGGCACGGTGTTGATCGAGCCGGGCTCGACGCTGACGCGGCCGAAGGTGATGCGGAAGGCGTCATCGAGCGCCAGCGCGGCGGTTCGCATGTCGACCGCGAGCCGCGCCGCCGCCATGAAGGCGTCGCGCCGGTCGCGCGCGGGCGTAGTGCCCGCATGGCGGTCCTCCCCGGTGAAGTCCACCGACAGCCACCGAACGCCCTGCACGCCTTCGACAACGCCGACGGAGACCCCTGCCCGCTCGAGCACCGGCCCCTGTTCGATATGGAGCTCGTAATAGCCGGCGATGCGCGCCGTCAGCCGGGTCGAGCCGCCATAGCCGGTGCGGTGAAGCTCCGGATAGAAGGGCACGCCGCCGACGCCGCTGATCGCCGAGGTGTCGTAGGAGCGGATGGCGCCCACGAAGCCGCCGGAACCGGTCAGGCCGGGCGAGAAGCGCACGCCCTCCTCGTTCGTCCAGTTGACCACCGTCACGGCGTGTTCTGTCTCCACGCCGAGTTCGTTCAGCGCACGCACCGTCTCCAGCCCGGCCAGGACGCCGAGGACGCCGTCGAAGCGTCCACCATGCGGCTGGGTGTCGAGATGACTGCCGACCAGCACATGGGCGGCGTCGCGCGACCGGCCGGGACGGGTGGCGAAGATGTTGCCGAACGGATCGACGCTCACCTCGCAGCCCGCTTCGCGCGCCCAACGCACGAAGAGGTCGCGGGCCTGCCGGTCCTCGTCGGTCAGCGCGAGCCGGCAGCAGCCGCCATGCGGCAGCGCGCCGATCTCGGCCATCGTCATGAGGTTCGACCACAGCCGGTCGCCATCCGTCAGGCGAGGCGGCCTCACATGCGCGTTCATAGCGAAATCCAGGTCGTCTTCAGGTCGGTGTACTTGTCGAAGGCATGCAGCGAGAGGTCGCGCCCGCTGCCGGATTGCTTCACACCGCCGAAGGGCGTGCGCACATCCACCGCGTCGACGGTGTTGACGCTGACCGAACCGACATGCAGCGCGCGTGCGACGCGGTGCGCCTGCCCCAGGTCGTCCGTCCACACGGAGGCACCGAGGCCATAGATGGAGTCATTGGCGAGCCGGACCGCCTCCGCCTCGTCCTCGAAGGTCGAAATGGCGAGCACCGGGCCGAACACCTCCTCGCGCGCGATCCGCGAGAGCGGGTCGACGCCGGTGAAAACGGTCGGGGCGACGAAGCAGCCGCCGGTTTCCGTCAGCACCCGTTCGCCGCCGCAAGCCAACGTGGCGCTTTCGCTGCCGATGGCGATGTAGTCCATGACGCGGCGCGTGTGCTCTTCCGTCACCATGGCGCCCATGCCGGACGCCGGATCGAGCGGGTCGCCGGGCCGGTAGGCGTCGACCTTCGCCAGCAGGCGCTCGGTAAATGCCTCGGCGATGGAGCGGTGCACGAAGACGCGGGAGGTCGCCGAGCAGACTTCTCCCTGATTGAAGAAGATGCCCTGTGCGGCGAAGCCGGCGGCTCGGTCGAGGTCCTTCGTCTGCGGGAAGACGAGGTTGGCGCTCTTGCCACCGCATTCCAGCCAGATGCGCTTCATATTGGAGGCGCCGGCATAGGTGAGGAACCTCTTGCCGATCTCCGTCGATCCGGTGAAGGCCACGCAGTCGATGCCCTCATGCAGGCCGATCGCCTGCCCCGCCTCATGGCCGAAGCCCGGCAGCACGTTGAACACGCCATCGGGAATGCCGGCCTCGGCGGCGAGTTCGGCAAGGCGCAGGGCGGTGAGCGGCGACTGCTCGGCGGGCTTGAGGATGACGCTGTTGCCCGCCGCGAGCGCCGGGGCGCATTTCCAGGCCGCCATCTTGAGCGGGAAATTCCACGGCACCACCGCGCCGATCACGCCGACCGGCTCGCGGTCGATCAGCGCGAAGGCCCCCTCGCCCGCTCGCACCACCTCGCCGTTCAGCTTGTCGCAGGCCTCGCCGTACCAGCGGAAGACCTCGGCGGAGGTGGGGATGTCCAGCGTCGCGGAATCGCGCAGCAGCTTGCCCATGTCGAGCGTCTCGAGCAGCGCGAGTTCCTCGCCATGGGCGAGGATCAGGTCGGCGAGCCGCACCAGCACGCGCCGCCGCTCGGTGGGATCGCGCCGCGACCACACGCCGGCCTCGAAGCTGCGCCGCGCGGCGGCGACGGCGAGGTCGACATCGGCGGCATCGCAGGCGGCGATGTCGGCGATCTTCACCCCGGTCGCCGGGTTGACCGTCTCGAAGGTCCGGCCGTCGGCGGCGTCGCGGAAGCGCCCGTCGATGAAGGCCTGCGAGCGGATGCGCAGTCCGGCGGCCAGCGTCTTCCAGTCGGAGGGAGTCCTCTCGGATAGCGGTTCGGTCATGATGCTTCCCGTGGCTCGACCGCCCGCGGCGGCCGGCGCATGGCGCGCGGCTCAGATGCCGGCGCGCCGCAGGTGGACCAGCAGCCTTCTTTCAAGAAGGCCGAACGAAAGGCGGATGACGCCGACGATCGCGAGGTAGATCACACCGGCGATGGCGAAGCCCTCATAGGTAAAATAGTAGATCGTATTGAAGTTGCGCCCTGCCCCGACCAGGTCGATCACCGTCACCAGGCTGGCGATAGCGGTGGCGTGGAGCAGGAAGATGATCTCGTTTTCGTAGCTCGGCAGCGCGCGGCGGAACGCGTTCGGCAGCACCACGATGCGCAGCGTCTGGAACGGCGTCATGCCGACCGCGCGCGCCGCCTCGACCTCGCCATGCGGCACCGCCTCGATGGCGCCGCGCAGGATCTGTACGAGATAGGCGCAGGTGCCGAGCGAGAAGGCGATCAGCAGGCAGGTCCACGCCTCGCGCAGCCATGGCCAGAGCACGCTGGTGCGGATGAAGGCGAACTGCGCCAGCCCGTAATAGAGCAGGTACACCTGCACGATCAGCGGCGTCCCGCGGAAGACGTAGCTCACCGCCTCGATGATCGGCGCGGCGACCGGCACCTTGCGCGTCAGCACCAGCGCCAGCGGCACGGCGAACACCGACGCTATGACGGTCGAGACGACCAGCAGCAGCACGGTGTTGCGCAGGCCGGTCAGGAAGAGCGGGATATGGTCGAGGGCGACCTGCCAGGCATACATGGCGGCACCTCAGACCGAGGCCGCGCGGGTGCCGCGCGCCAGGTGCCGGCCGAGCCGGCGGAAGACGAGGTCGGACAGCCCGGTATAGGCAAGGTACAGCGCCGCCACGACCAGCATGAAGGTGAAGGGCTCGCGGGTGGAGCGGCCGATCGACAGCGCGGCATAGACAGCATCCTGCAGGCCGATGACCGACACCAGCGCGCAGGCCTTCACCAGCGTCAGCCAAATGTTCCAGAAGCTCGGCAGGGCCAGCCGCATCAGCGGCGGCAGCACGACGAGGCGTGCCAGCGTCAGGGTCGGCATGCCGAAGGCGACGCCCGCCTCGATCTCCCCCTGCGGGATGCCGAGATAGGCGCCGCGGAACGTCTCGGTGAGATAGGCGCCGAAGATGATGCCGACGGAAACGATGCCGGCGGTGAAGGGCTCGATGCGGATCGGCTCCACCTGCATCGCGTCGGCCGCCGCGTTGAGCGCGGTCTGGCCGCCGAAATAGATGAGCAGCATCAGCACCAGCGGCGGCATGCCCCGCACCACCACCGTATAGATCAGTGCCAGAGCCTTCACCGGAGCGCTGCCAGCCAGCCGCGCCCAGGCGCCGACGAGGCCGATCGCCGTCGCCAGCACCATCGCGCTCAGGCTGAGCACGACCGTCACCAGCATGCCGCGCAGGACGATAGGCAGGAAGTCGGCGAGCACATCCATCGGAACGGGCCTTGTGGGTCGGATCTTGCGGCGTCAGCCGCGGTGGTGGCGTTGGTCGTCCGGTTCGGAAAGCCGGGCGAAGGCCGGCGCGCCGCGAGGGACGCGCCGGCACGGCGCATCACTCGTAGATGTCGAAGGCGAAGTACTTGTCGTTGATCTTCTTGTAGGTGCCGTCCGCGCGGATTTCCTTGAAGGCCTTGTCCAGGGCGTCCTTCAGGGCGGTGTCATCTTTGCGCATGGCGACGCCGGCGCCCTCGCCGAGGCACTGCACGTCGCGCACCGGCTCGCCGGCCAGCGCGAAGCCCTTGCCGTCGGCGCCCTTGAGGAAGGAATCGGTGATCGCGACCGTGCCGTTGAAGGCGAGGTCAAGGCGGCCCGAGGTCAGGTCGAGATAGAGCGCGTCGGAGTTCGGGTAGACCGTCAGGTTGGCCTTCGGATAGGCCTTCTTCACGTAGCACTCATAGATGCCGGGCACGGCACCGACGGTGACGCCGCCGAGCGTCGGATCCTTGAAGTCCGCCTTGACGTCCGACTTGCCGACGAAGGAAGCCGAGGGGCGATAATAGGGATCGGTGAAGAGCAGCTGCTTCTTGCGCTCCTCGGTGATGCCCATCGAGGAGAAGATGGCGTCGTAGCGGCGGGTCTGCAGGCCGGCGACGATGCCGTCCCAGTCCTGCTGCACGAACTCGCACTTGCGCTTCATCTTCTCGCAGGCGGCCATGGCGATGTCGACGTCGAAGCCGGCGATCTTGCCGTCCGAGGTCAGCAGGTTGAAGGGCGGATAGGCCGCCTCGGTGGCGAAGACGATGGTCTTGTCCTGCGCGGCGGCCGGCACGGCGAGCGCGCCGGCGAGGCAGGACAGGACGAGCCCGAAGGCCAGATGCTTTTTCATGAATAATTCCCCTGTGGTGATTGGAGCCGCCGTCAGACGGCGGCCCGGGTCAGAAAGGCACGAAGTCGTTCCGAGCGCGGCTGGCGCAGGACCTCCTGCGGCGGTCCCGCTTCCTCCACCTCTCCCTTGTGCAGGAAGAGCACTTTCGAGGAGACGTCGCGGGCGAAAGCCATTTCGTGCGTGACCACGATCATGGTTCGCCCTTCCTCGGCGAGACCGCGAATGACCTTGAGCACCTCGCCGACAAGCTCGGGATCGAGCGCGGATGTCGGCTCGTCGAACAGCACGGCAGCCGGCTCCATGGCGAGCGCGCGTGCGATGGCGGCGCGCTGCTGCTGGCCGCCGGACATGAAGGCCGGATAGGCGTCGCGCTTCTCGTAGAGGCCGACGCGCTGGAGGTAGTGCTCGGCCTTCTCGCGCGCTTCGGCCTTGGACTTTCCTTGCACGTGAATGGGCGCGGCCATGACGTTTTCGAGCACCGTCATGTGGGACCAGAGATTGAAGCCCTGGAACACCATGCCGAGCGAGGAGCGGATGCGCCGCACCTGCGCCTTGTCATGGGAGACGAGGCCCTCCGGGCCAGGCCTCAGGTCGAGCTTCTCGCCCTGGATGCTGATCTCGCCGCTGGTCGGCATCTCCAGCAGGTTGAGGCAGCGCAGGAAGGTGCTCTTGCCCGAGCCGCTGGCGCCGATGATCGAGATCACGTCGTGATTGGCGGCCTCCAGCGAGACGCCGCGCAGCACCGTAAGCGAGCCGAAATCCTTGCAGATCCGGTCCGCCACGATGATCGGCTGAATGGCGCCGGCGGCACCGCTTTCCCTGTCCACGCTCGGCATCGACTGGCTCCGTTTGGGCGTAACTGACATTCAACGTTTCCGCATGTCAAGTATGTTGACATATAGGATAAATATATTCACAGAAGGCATGTCCTGCGCTTCGCCCCTTGGGCGATGCCGTCCTTCGACCGACGCCGGAAACGCCTCATGCGCATCTCGATCGACCGTCTGCACGCCCTTTATGCGAGCGTCGCTCGTGTCCACGGCGCGAGAGACGAGGAAGCGACGATCTTCGCCGACGGCCTGCTGCGCGCCGATATGCGGGGGCATCACACGCAGGGCCTCGGCCTGCTGCCCTATCTCGACGAACTCTACGAGGCCGGCGTCATGCATTTCGGCCGCCCGATCGCCGTCGAACGTGAGTCGTCCGCTACCGCACTGATCGATGGTCATGGCGGCAGCGGCCACGTCGTCGGCAAGAAGGCGATGGATATTGCCATCGCCAAGGCGGAAAGCGCCGGCGTCGGCTTCGCCACCGTCAAGCGCTCGGGCGATTACGGCATGGCCTCGAACTACGCGCTGCAGGCGCTGGACCGGGGTATGATCGGCATCTCGATGAGCACCGGCCCGCTTCTCGTCGCGCCCTGGGGCGGGCGCGACGCCTATTTCTGCACCAATCCGCTCGCCATCGCCGTGCCGAGCGGCGAGCGCGATCCCATTGTCATCGACATGGCCACGAGCGCCGGCTCGATGGGCAAGGTCGTCCTCGCCGCGCGCGACGGCAAGCGTCTCGACGAGAAGGCCGTTGTTGATGGCGAGGGCATCTATACCGACGATCCGCTGCGCGTGATCCTGAATGTGATGGACCGCGAGTCGCGCATGTCCGGCGCTCTCCTGCCCTCCGGCCCCAAGGGGTTCGGCATGCTGCTGATGGTCGAGCTGCTCTCGGCGCTGCTCAGCGGCGAGCGCGACTGGCTGGGTGAGCGGCCGGCCGATCCCACCGGCCGCGCGGCCTATTACGCTCACACCTTCATCGCCATTTCGGTGTCGCAGTTCCAGGATCCGGCCGCCTTTGCCGCCGCGGCCGACCGCATGATCGCAACGTTGACCGGTTCCCGTCCGGCGCAGGGGTTCGACGCCGTGCGTTTGCCGGGCGGCGGCGCGGCCGCGACCGAGCGCGAGTACCGTGCCAACGGCATCCAGTTGCGCGACGAGGAATGGGCGATGGTCGAACGTCTGGCGCAGAAGCGCGGCATTCCTCTCGCCTGAGGGTGCCGTGCGAGCCCGCCCTGCTCTCTTTTCCAGAAACCTTCCGAGGCTTCCTTCATGACAGACAAACCCGATCTCGCCGCCCTCTTCGGCTCCAGCGCCTCGACCTTCATGGGCATCGAGGCCTGCACGGACCTGAACAGCCTCAAGGCTCCGGTCGCGCTTATCGGCGCGCCCTGTGCCAGCCCCTACAGCGCGGTCGGCGCCTATTGCCGCCACGCGCCGGATGCGCTGCGTGAGGCGACCGTGCCGCTCGCCGCCAATCTCTGGCACTATGATTTCGACCTCGGCGGCCCGGTCTTCCCCAGCGCCGAGCTCGCGGCGGTGGACTGTGGCAACCTGCCCTTCGACGAGGCCGATGCCGCCGGCAACCGCGAGATCATCCGCAAGGCGATCACCACCATCCGGGCGCGCGGCGCGGTGCCGATCACCGTCGGCGGCGACGATTCCATCCCGATCCCGGTGATCGAGGCGCTCGGCGCCACCGGCGAGAGCTACACCATCCTGCAGATCGACGCGCATATCGATTGGCGCGACGAATATATGGGCGAGAGCCAGGGCCTTTCCTCGACCATGCGCCGGGCTTCCGAGATGAAGCATATCGAGCGGATCGTACAGGTCGGCGCGCGCAGCATCGGCTCGGCGCGGCCGCAGGACTATCAGGACGCGCTGGACTGGGGCGCGAAGTTCGTCACCGGCTACGAGGTCCACAAGCACGGCGTCGAGGCGGCGCTGGCCCTCATTCCGGAAGGATCCAACATCGTCGTCTCGATCGACGCCGACGTCATGGACCCGGCACTGGTTCCGGGCGTCATCGGCCGCTGCCCCGGTGGGCTGAGCTACTATCAGATGACCGACCTCATCAAGGGCGCCGCCGCGCGCGGGCGCATCGCCGCGATGAACTTCGTGGAGTTCATGCCGGAGCGCGACGTGGCGGGCCTCGGCGCGCTCAACGTGGCTCGCCTCATCACCACCTCGATGGGCGTGCTGGCGCGGCAGGCGGCGCGCTGAGAAAGACCGGGCGGCGCCCTTTGCCGGCGCCGCCCTCTTCATCGCGTCGGGATGTCGTCCCGTGTCAGCCACGGGGCGACAGGTGGATGCCGGCGAGCATGCAGCGCACCGAGCCGCCGGCCATTTCGATCGTCGGGACGTCGAGCGGCAGGATGCTGACCGAGCGCTCCAGTGTCGCGAGCTGATCCGGACGCAGTGCCCGCGCGGCGCGCGAGGACAGCGCGAGGATGCGCCCGTTGCGTCCGTGCAGTTCCATGGCGTTGCCGGCGAAGTCGCAGATCTGCTCATGGCTGAGGTCGACGACGGCGCGCCCGGTGTCGGCGAGCCGCGTGGCGATCTCGGCGCGACGCGCGGCATCGCGGATCGTGTCGAGGCCGATCAGGCAGAACTCGGTGCCGATGCACATCAGCACGTTGGTGTGGTAGATCGCCCGCCCCTGCGCGTCGACGGCGTCGAACACCACCGGCTCGAAGTTGAAATGGGTGCAGAAGCGCTCCAGCGCTACCTCATTGCTACGGTTGGAACGCGCCGCATAAGCCACCCTCTCGATATGGTCGAGAACCATGGCGCCAGTACCTTCAAGATAAACTCCATCCTGTTCGAGGCCGGAATAATCTATGATGTCCTGAACCCGGTAGATCTGTTTTAGTGTCTCGATGATATCGTTGCGCCGTTCGCCTCGACGACTTGTAGAATACATAGGATATATTGCTATATGTCCGCCGGTGTGGGTAGAGAACCAGTTGTTCGGGAAGACTGAATCGGGTGTCGCACCGCTCTCGTCTTCGAACAGCTGAACGGTGATGCCAGCGTGTTCGAGTGCTGCCGCTACACCTGTCGCCTCGCGGTAGGCCGCCTCGGCAAGGGTCTCGCGGGCGCCCGTCGCCGGGCAGGTCTGGAACGCATTGTCCGCCGCCGTCGCCTCGTTCGGCGTGAAGTGGTGTGGGCGGATCATCACGACGCTTCGTGGCGCCTGGACGGAAATTCTCGGCATCGTCCTCATGGTGCATTCGGCTCCCGGCTGCGCGCCGGACCAAGGCCGGCGCCGCGCGCCTCAAAATACGAACATGCGCCATGCTAGAGCAGAGCAGTTTGTGCTCGAAATTCCTATCGAGTTAACTTATTTTCCGATTCGAGAGCAGATTGCTTTCATCAAGGATACATATTGTACCATGCATGTCTTCGACGAATTCGACCATCGCCTCATCGCTGCCCTGCGGGAGGACGGACGTGCGCCGGTGTCCAAGCTGGCGGCGATCCTGGGCGTCACCCGGGCCACCGTGCAGAAGCGCCTCGACCGGTTGCTTGAGTCCGGGGCCGTGCTCGGCTTCACGGTACGCTTCCGTCAGGACCATGACGGCTCGGCTATCCGGGCGATCATGATGGTAGAGGTGACGGGACGTTCGACCACCGCCGTCATCAAGCAGCTTCGCGGGATGCCAGAGCTTCACTCGCTGCACACGACAAACGGAACATGGGACCTGATCGCCGAGATCCATGCCCCCAGCCTCAGCGATTTCGATCGTGTGTTGCGTGAGGTCCGTACGATCGATGGTGTGCTGAACAGCGAGACCAGCATCATGCTGAGTTCGGTGTGAGTGCCCCGTGTGGCAGATGGCAATGTGCCGACCAGATCGTCGATCGCCTCGGCGTTGCTGGGATGGCTGTACAGGTTGCACATAACCCCTTCCCCGCATAAGCCTGCGAACGAACGCATAACACATTTCGGGACTTTCTGCGCCAAGGCGTGCGCTTCCGTCCCAGTTGGTGCCGTTTTGTTCGCCGCAAGCGGCGGCGCGACACCATGCGCATTAGGAAACAAGCGCTTGAAATAACGTCGTTTTTGGCGGAAGGGGTGGGATTCGAACCCACGGTGGGCTTGCACCCACGGCGGTTTTCAAGACCGCTGCCTTAAACCACTCGGCCACCCTTCCCCGGCTATCGCCGCAGCCCTTGTTTCGAAACTCGCTCGCTTTGGCAAGCGCGTTCGCGCGGGCAAGGTCAGCCGCCGTTGCGAGGCGTCTCGGAGGTGGCGCTGTTCGGCAGGGTCTGGGCGGACGCCTTCGGCTTCGGGGAAGTGGCGGGCGCCTGCGCACTGGACCGGGTACCGTCAGCTTGTGCGGGCTTCGCGCGAGATTGTCTGGCGTTCGAAGCGCCGGCTGAAGCCACTTTTCGCCGCGATAGCCACGAGCCTGTCTCCTGCAGGATGAGTTGCTTGACCGCGGGATGAGTAGGAAGCTGGGCGTGATTGACGAAGCGAGCTCCCGCCGCCCAGGCACTGATGTTTGTGGCGCCGCGCACGCGGGTGAAGCCGGGGCCGGCGATATTGATGCAGCGCGCGACCGGACAGGGCGGCGGCGCGGGAGCGGCGTCAATAGTGATGATGAGCGGTGCAGGATAGCCGGAACGCACCAGCCGGGCAGCGTAACGCATGGCGGTCTCGCCGCCCATGGAATGCCCGATGATGATATCGGGCACGAGCCCTTGAGTCCTTGCCATCAGGTGGGAGTCGGTACGGGTGCGGAAGCCCTGCTGCTGCAGCGGTCGTGCCAGCGACGAGACACCGATGTAATTGCTCTCGACATAGACGCCGAGGCCATCCAGAAGCAGAATCAGTGGTGCCTGAGGCGCCGCCGGCCGCTCTTGCGCCGCCGTGATCGTCGGGCTGGTCGGCGTCTGGGCGGAGGCGGGTGCGATAGCGGATATGAGGCCGGCGAGCAGCACGGCCGATGCAAGATGAACAGGCTTCAATTCGATCGCTCGCTTGGCGGATTACTTCGCACCCCGGCGACAGATTTACCCCATCGCCGGCGCAATCGCCATTGTCTTTGTGTACCAACATCCGCCGGAAGACAGGCGAAACGCGGGAAGGTTAACTCCCTCCCCGCGTCTGAATTCCGAGGGCGTCGCCCGTTCAGGCGGCGCGGCTCCAGTGACCGCTGTCGTGGCGCAGGTGACAGGCGTCGGTCCAGGTCGAGAACGCAACCCAGGCGTCGTGCTGCTGCTGCGGCTGGCGGGCCGATTCCATCTGTGTCAGCAGCATCTCGGCGTACCGGCCGAGATGGTCGTGGCGCAGCGACCGTATGAAGTGGATGGCACTGTCGAGAGATTCGATCTCGAGGTCTTCTCGTCCGACACGCACATGGATCGGCTGGGGCTGAAAGGCGGCACGCTCAATCGCGTTCGTCATCGTGGAACCTCCCTGTGCTCGGCTTTTTTGGTTGATCCGGCCCGGTGGCGACATTCCGCGCCGGCAGTCTCTTCTTTGCATTTCAATTTGGCGCGCAAATGACGCAGTCAAGGAATATCGCCGATAACGCCTCATCCGTAGCGGCATTGCGGGGTTCTCAGCGCGCACATTTCGGTGATCAGTGATGTTCGCCATGAAGAATACGGCGCATCGTACATGGAATGTGGCATCCCAGGGCGATCCGGATGTTTAAGGAGCCGCTCGCTTTTCTAAGGAAAGACATTGCATCTCTGATCCCATGTGCTCTTGCCTCTGCGTGAGGCCAGATGACATTGTTTGCGAAAATTTGTGATCAATCCTATCTAGATACATCAATTGTTTGCCTTGGGTAAAATATAAACATCACAATCAATATTATTGTCGCGAAAACGATATCGCTGTTGCGAATTGAATGCACTATCTATGTTGCCGTGCAACGTCGAATACCTCTTGCGGGCTAGTGATTACATCATGTTACGGTAGGGCGGGCGGCGCAAAGACCGCCCTGAGGAGGAAACGCCAATGACCATCCGTAACAGGCTCGCCGTGTTGGCCGCGGCGGCCAGCATTCTCGCCATAGCGCCCGCGGTGGCGCAGGACGAAGCGCCCCACGTGAAGTCGGCGACGGCCTATGTCCAGAAGAACATAGAGCCTTGGCTGAGTGATCCTGTGGTCGTCACGGCCATCGTCGAGTCCAACAAGAAGCACAAGAAGCTGATGCAGGAGGAGATCACGGCACTCGACAAGGCGTGGGTCGCCAAGGACCAGGCGCTGATCGACGGCATCCGCAAGAACAAGCTGTCTGAATTCCTGATCAAGAAGAAGGAAGCCTCGGGCGGTGTCATCACCGAAGCCTTCGTGATGGACAATCGCGGCCTGAACGTCGGCCAGACGGACGGCACGTCCGATCTGTGGCAGGCCGATGAGGCCAAGTGGCAGAAGACGTATGCCGTCGGCCCCGGCGCCATCTTCGTGGACAAGGTCGAGGAAGAGGACGGCAAGAAGATCGCCCAGGTCAGCGTCGCCATCTCTGACAAGGACGTAGCCATCGGCGCCGTCACCTTCGGTATCGACGTCGACAAGCTGAAGTAGTTCCGATACCGGCGGTCTCTCCCGGATATCGGCGGGCGGCGTAAGCCGCCCTTCTTTTTTGCGTGACGCTTTCCGTCAAGGACCCGCATCGACCTTAGCTGCGCCATCAGCTAAGTCTGCTCTGTGCCGGGTCGATAAAGGAGAAAGCCATGTTCCTCGCCATGAACCGTTTCAAGGTGAAGCACGGATCCGAGGAGGAGTTCGAGGCCGTGTGGCGCCAGCGCGACAGCTATCTGCAGCGCGTGCCGGGCTTTGTCGCATTCAACCTGCTTCGCGGTCCTTCCAAGGACGACCACACGCTTTACGCGTCTCATTCGGTCTGGCGCGAGCGGGCCGATTTCGAGGCTTGGACTCGTTCGGAAGAATTCCGCATGGCGCACCGCAGCGCGGGTGGCAACAAGCCGCTCTATATCGGTCATCCCGAGGTCGAACTGTTCGAGAGCGTCATCGCCCAGCAGGCCGGCGAGCAGGCCGCTTGAGCCAGTTGGGCTCGTCGGCACTTTCCGCGTCACATGATGGCGACGCGGGGCCGGGCTGCCGCGTGCGCAGTTGACGGAATGGATCGCGTGCCGTAACCGCTCGCGATCCTGAAAATCCCGGGTGCCGCACCGATCATGGCCGATATCGCGTCGTCCGACGCCCTTTCCTCCGCGCGCGTGGACGCGCCGCGCATTTCCTTCGTCTCGCTTGGCTGCCCGAAGGCGCTGGTCGACAGCGAGCGCATCATCACCAGCCTGCGCTCGGAGGGCTACGAGCTATCGCGTCATCACGAGGGTGCGGACCTCGTGATCGTGAACACTTGCGGTTTTCTCGACAGTGCCAAGGCTGAGAGCCTCGCCGCCATCGGCGACGCCCTGAAGGAGAACGGCAAGGTCATCGTCACCGGCTGCATGGGGGCCGAGCCCGAGCAGATCCGCGACGTGCATCCGGGCGTTCTCGCCGTCACCGGACCGCAGCAATATGAAAGCGTGCTGGCGGCGGTTCATCAGGCGGTGCCGCCCCAGCACGATCCCTTCGTCGATCTCGTGCCGCCGCAGGGGATCAAGCTCACCCCGCGTCATTACGCCTATCTGAAGATTTCCGAAGGATGCAGCAACCGCTGTACCTTCTGTATCATCCCCAAGCTGCGTGGTGATCTGGTCAGCCGTCCGGCGGCCGATGTGCTGCGCGAAGCGGAGCGTCTGGTCTCGGCCGGGGTGAAGGAACTCCTCGTCATCTCGCAGGATACGTCGGCCTACGGCGTCGACGTGAAATATGCGACGAGCAAGTGGAAGGATCGCGAGGTCCGCGCCCGCTTCCTCGATCTGGCGCGCGAACTTGGCACGCTGGGGGCATGGGTGCGCATGCACTACGTCTACCCCTATCCGCATGTCGACGAAGTGATCGGGCTGATGGCCGACGGCGTCATCCTCCCCTATCTCGACATTCCCTTCCAGCACGCTTCCCCGAGTGTGCTCAAGCGTATGAAGCGCCCGGCGGCACAGGAGAAGACGCTGGCGCGCATCCAGGCGTGGCGGAAGGACTGCCCGGATCTGACGTTGCGCTCGACCTTCATCGTCGGCTTCCCGGGCGAAACCGACGCGGAGTTCGAAGAACTCATCTCCTTCCTCGATGAGGCGGAGCTGGATCGCGTCGGCTGCTTCAAATACGAGCCCGTCGCGGGCGCGCCGGCCAACGATCTCGGCGCCGCCGTCCCGGACGAAGTGAAGGAGGCGCGTTGGAAGCGCTTCATGGAAGTGCAGCAGCGTGTCAGCGCCCGTCGCCTGAAGCGCAAGGTTGGCACGCGCCAGCAGGTGATTATCGACAGTGTGGGACCGACTGTGGCTCTGGGGCGCTCTCGGGCGGATGCGCCGGAAATCGATGGTAGCGTCCACGTAGCAGCGCGGCGGCCGCTGCGGGTTGGCGAGATCGTCACGGTGAAGATCGAGCGCGCCGACGCGTACGACCTGCACGGCACCGCCGTCGGCTTCTGACCGCCGCGCAAACCTATTCCAGGATGCGGCGAAGCTCTTCGGAGGGCACGATGCTCTCGTCCACCGTCGGCCAGGAAAGCGCGACGGTGTAAGCCAGTGTCGTCGAAAAGGCGATCGAGAACGTCACCAGGGCGACGATGAGCTGCGGCCGCTTGCCGACGTGTAGCGCCGCCAACCCGATCTGCGACAGCACGCCGAGTATCAGCACCACGATCCAGCGGTGCGGTGCGAGATCCGCATGGAGAATGAAGTAGCGATCTGTCCGCAGACGTCGCAACTGGATTTCACCGGACAGTAGCGCGCTACGCATGTGGCTCGCTACTGTCGTGTCCGCCTCGGCCCCGGCGATGGCACGCGCCAGCCCCTCGAATGCCTGCGACACCTCCGGCCGGGGCGCGACCCAGCCTTCGTCCCATTCGTAGCGGGACAGGGAGCGCGCATAGGCGCCGACCGCCTCGTCGACGGGCGCACAGCTCGGACCGCACACCCGCGCGATGTCGAGCATGGCGTCGAGCTGCTGCACTTCCTGCAACACCGTCTGCGCGTAGCGGTTCTCGCGGTTCCAGATGTCGCTGACCATGAAGGCCAGAAACAGGGCGAAGGGCAGCGTGAGCGCGCCGAGATAGGAGGTCTGCAGGTCCCTCGGATGGAAGACCGCAACGGCGCGCGGGCGCATGGCGAGATGGTAGCAGACCCATCCCGTCAGAAGCGGTACGGTCCCGACGAAGAAGACGAAGAGCGGGAAGTACTGGCTGACGAACAGGCGGCTCCAGGTCACGCCGGCGATCTCCGGCTCAGGCCGTCAGCAGGTCACGGAGCGTGGCCTCGATCACCTGCGTCGCCGCCTTGAGGTCGGAGATCCGCACATGCTCGTCGGCGGCGTGCGCGTTCGCCTCGAGGATGGAGCGGGGACCGGCACCGTAGAGCACGGTGGGAATGCCGGCGGCCGTGTAGTGCCGGGCATCGGTGTACAGCGGCACGGCGGTCGCCGGCGGCGTCTCGCCCAGCACGGCGGCTGCGTGCTTCTGGATGGTCTCGACCAGCTTCTCGGTGCCCGGAAGGGTGCGCAGCGGCTCGGCGAGGATGATGCGGCGGCATTCGATCTCGATGCCGGGCCGGCCCGCGACCGCCTGCTCGATCAGAGCGCTCAGTTCGGCTTCGACGCTCGCGCCGTCTTCCTCCGGCGTCAGGCGGCGGTCGACGCGCATGACGATGCGGTCGGGCACGACGTTGGTGTTGATGCCGCCGGAGATGAGGCCGACCGTGATCTTGGGTGAGCCGATGCCGGGCGTCGCGCTGATGATGCCGTAAAGCCGGCGCCGCTCGGCATAGATCGCGTCGAGAATGGCCGTGGCAGCCTCCAGCGCATCCGCCCCGGTCTCCGGCATGGCGGCGTGCGCCTGCTTGCCGCGCACCACGATCTCAAGGTGCAGCGCGCCGTTATGCGCCACGACGACGGCGTAGGAGAAGCCGGCGGAGATGGCGTAGTCCGGCTTGGTGACGTCGTGCTCCAGCAGCCATTTCGGCCCGACGAAGCCGCCGGCTTCCTCGTCATAGGTGAAGTGCAGCTCGACCGTGCCGTCGAGGCCTTCCGGCTTTTCCTTCAGGCCGAGCAGGGCGAAGGTATAGGTGGCGAAGTCGGACTTGGAGACCGCGGCGCCGCGCCCGTAGATCGCCCCGCCCTTCTCTTCCGCTCCGTAGGGATCGTAGGTCCAGCCCTGACCCGGCGGAACGACGTCGCCATGGGCGTTGAGCGCGATCACCGGCCCCTTGCCCGAGCCGAACCGCTCGCGCACGACGAGGTTGATCACCGACTTCATGCCGTAGCTCTTCACGAAGGGCTCGGGCACCACATGGCGTTCGACGGTGAAGCCGAGCTCTTCCAGCAACTGGCCGGCAACCTCGGCATGCGGTGCGCAATCGCCCGGCGGATTGTCGCTCGGCACGCGCACGAGCGCCTTGAGGAAGTCGACCTCGCGGGCCAGCTTCTGCGTATCGTCGCCAAGGTTGCTCACGTCGGTGCTCCGCCTGTGCTGCTGTCGAGTTGCGGGAGTTGAAAGCGCTCGATGAAACGGATGAGCGCGGCTGCCGCCAGTCCCATGTCGTCGGGCGAGGTGTATTCCGCCGGGTTGTGGCTGACGCCGTTCCGGCAGCGCACGAAGAGCATGCCGATGGGGCACAGCTTCGACATCGCCTGTCCGTCATGGCCGGCACCGGAAGGCAGCGACGGCGCGCGGTGGCCGAGGTCGGCCACGGCGTTACGCAGCCGGAGCTGCAGGTCGCGATAGCACGGCACCGTCGCGACCTCGTGGAAGGCCGAGATCACCACGCCGAGATGGCGCTGGTCGGCGATGCGGTGCGCCTCGCGCTCGAAGCGCGTCAGCGCCTCGCGTCGCGACATGTCGGAACTGGAGCGCAGGTCGATGGTGAAGACGACGCGCGACGGGATGACGTTGATCGAGCCGGGCTCGACATGCATGCGCCCGACGGTCGCCACCATGCCGTGCGGGTCGGCCTTGGCGATGCGCTCGACCGCGAGGGCCATTTCGGAGGCGCCGAGCAGGGCGTCGCGGCGCATGCGCATCGGCACGGTGCCGGCATGGCCCGCCTCGCCCGTCACGGTAACGGACAGACGCGAGGCGCCGGCAATGGCGGTGACGACGCCCAAAGGCTCGCCTTCCGCCTCCAACACCGGCCCCTGCTCGATATGGGCCTCGACATAGGCGATGACCTTGCCCGGATCGTAGGCGGCGGCCGGTATCTCGTCGGGGTTCTTGCCGTACGCGACCAGCGCGTCGCGCAGGCTGATGCCCTCGGCGTCGACGGCGGCAAGGCTGGCGGGCGGGAAGACACCGGCGACCGCCGAGGAGGCCGACAGGGTGGTCGGAAAGCGCGTGCCTTCTTCGTCGCCGAAGGCGAGAACGTCGATGCCGTAGGGAGGCCGGAAGCCGGCGCGTACCATCTCCTGCACGGCGAGAATGCCCAGTATGACGCCCATCGGGCCATCATACTTGCCGGCATTGACCACGGTGTCGATGTGCGAGCCGATGAGCAGGCGTGGCGCGTCACGGCCGGCGGGATGCCAGTGCCCGCGCACGGTGCCCATCGCATCCTCGCTCACCGCGAGGCCGGCTTCGGCCATCCAGCGCGCGACGATATCGGCCGCGCGGCGATGCTCGGGGGTGAGAAAGAGCCGGGTGAGATGGTCGGGGCTGGCGGAGATGGCGCCGAGTTCGTCGATCATCGCCGCCGCGCGCGCTCCAAGAGCAGCGATGTCCAATGGGATTTTCATCGTGTCGACGCTGCGCTTCTCGCCCTTCCGCGCTTGCGGGTGATGCCGTCGCGCTCCAGCCTGCGCAATGGCATATGCAACCGTCTTTGGCAACGACGGCGGCACCGGGATGCCGATGCCGCCATGCGTCGGATGCGTGGCTCGCGCTCGGCTAACGACGCGCGGCTATTTGCCGGGCACCGTATCGGTGATGCCCTTCACGTACCAGTTCATGGACAGGATGTCCTTGTCCGGCAGCACCTCGCCTTCCTTCACGACGAGCTTGCCCGCCTGATCGTAGATCGGCCCCTTGAAAGGGTGCAGGGTGCCGGCGGTGATGGCGGCCTGCGTGGCCTCGGCCATCTTCTTCACGTCGTCGGGCATGTTGGTGTAGGGCGCCATGACGACCTCGCCGTCCTTCATGCCGCCCCAGGTGTCGGTCGAGGTCCAGGTGCCGTCGAGCGCGGCCTTGGTGCGCTCGATGTAATAGGGCGCCCAGTTGTCGACGATCGAGGTGAGCTGGGCGTTGGGGCCGAACTTGATCATGTCCGACGCCTGCCCGAAGGCCTTCACGCCGCGCGCCTCGGCGGCCTGCATGGCGGCGGGGCTGTCGGTGTGCTGGGAGATCACGTCGGCGCCCTGGTCGATCAGCGCCTTGGCGGCATCGGCTTCCTTGGCCGGGTCGAACCATGAGTTCACCCAGACGATCTTGATCTTCATATCCGGGTTGACCGACTGCGCCCCGAGCATCAGAGCGTTGATGCCGGAGATCACTTCCGGGATCGGGAAGGAGGCGATGTAGCCGATCGTTCCGGTCTTCGAGGTCTTCGCCGCGATCTGGCCGATGACGTAGCGGCCCTCATGGAACTTGGCGTTGTAGGTGGAGACGTTCTTGGCGGTCTTGTAGCCGGTGGCGTGCTCGAAGAAGACCTTCGGGTAGCGCTTGGCGACCTTCAGCGTCGGCTCCATGTAGCCGAAGGAGGTGGTGAAGATGAGCGTGTTGCCGGCGCGGGCGAGCTGCTCGATCACCCGCTCGGCGTCGGGGCCTTCCGGCACGCTCTCGACATAGGTGGTCTCGACCTTGTCGCCGAGCTCCTTCTCCACCGCCTGCCGGCCCTGATCGTGCTGGTAGGTCCAGCCGAAATCGCCGACCGGGCCGATATAGACCCAGGCCGCCTTCAGCTTCTCCGCCGCCCGCGCCTCGATCGGGCTGCCGCCCGCGAGGACGGCGCCCGAAGCGAGGGCCACCGCCATGGCGAGAATCTTGCGCATGAACGTCTCCGCTCCATCAATCGCGGCCAATCTGTTGCCGGCGTCGCGCGGGCCGCGTCGCGCGCCGGGGGCCGTCGGGCCAGTCGAAACCGTGCGTCCTCGTCAGCGATCCGGCACGAAGGGCACGCCGAGCGAGGCGGGTGCCCCCTGCCCGTGCTTGAGCGCCGAGATGACGACGAGCGCCGCGATCGTCGCGAGATAGGGCAGCGACGAAAGCAGCTGCGCGGGGATGCCGAGCCCGAAGCCCTGAACGTGGAGCTGCAAGATCGATACCGCGCCGAACAGATAGGCCCCTCCCAGCAGCCAGAGCGGCCGCCAGGCGGAGAACACCACCAGCGCCAGCGCGATCCAGCCGCGACCGGCGGTCATGTCGCTGGCCCAGAAGGGCGTGTAGGCAAGCGACAGATGCGCCCCGGCGAGGCCGGCGCAGGCGCCGCCGAACATCACCGCCAGCGTGCGTATGCGGCGCACGGGATGGCCGAGCGCGTGGGCGGCCGCGTGGTTCTCGCCGACCGCCCGCAGCACCAGCCCGGCGCGGGTGCGGGCGAGGCCCCAGGCCACGGCGATGAGCAGCAGGATGGAGGCGTAGACGAAGGCGTCCTGGCCGAACAGGGCCGGCCCGATCACCGGCAGATCGGTCAGCCCGGGAATGGCGAGCGCCGGCGCGGCGTCGACCCGGGTGCCGACGAAGGGCGAGCCAATCAGGCCGGCGAGGCCGAGGCCGAGAATGGTGGTGGCGAGGCCGGAGGCCACCTGGTTGGTGGCGAGCCATACGGCAAGCACCGCGAATACGAGCGAGAGCGCCGTGCCGGCAAGCATGGCGGCCAGCGTGCCGAGCAGCAGGCTGCCGGAGGAATAGGCGGTGGCGTAGCCGACCGCCGCGCCGACGATCATCATGCCCTCGACGCCGAGATTGAGGGTGCCGGCGCGCTCGGCCACCAATTCGCCGAGCGAGGCGAGCAGCAGCGTCGTCGCCGCCGCCACGATGCTGGCGAGGACCGCCCCGAGGATGGCCGCGTCAAGCATGGCTCGCGCCCTCCACCCGGCGGATGCGGTAGCGCACCAGCACGTCCGCCGCCAGGATGGCGATCAGCAGCGTGCCCTGGAAGACGCGGGTGACGTCGAAGGGCAGGCGCATCGAGATCTGCGCCGCCTCGCCGCCGATATAGGTCAGCGCCAGCACGAGGCTGGACACGAGGATGCCGACCGGGTGCAGGCGGCCGAGCATGGCGGCGATGATCGCGGTGAAGCCGTAGCCGGGCGAGATGGTGGGCTGCAGCTGGCCGATGGGGCCGGCCACCTCGACGATGCCGGCGAGCCCCGCCAGCGCGCCGGAGACGGCGAAGACGCCGTAGGTGACGCGCTTCTCGTCGAAGCCGGCGAAGGCCGCGGCGCGGGGCGCCGAGCCGCCGAGCTCGATGGAGAAGCCGATCAGGGTGCGGCCCAGCACGAAGGTGGCGACCACCACGGTGACGAGCGCGAGGATGACGCCGCCGTGCAGCCGCCCCTCTCCGAACAGCAGCGGCATCAGCGCGACGTCGTCGAAGGTCACGCTCTGCGGGAAGTTGAAGCCCTGAGGGTCCTTCCACGGGCCGCGCACGAGATAGTCGAGCCCGTACTGGGCGACATAGACCAGCATCAGGCTGGTGAGGATCTCGCTGGAGCCGAAGCGCACCCGCAGGAAGGCGGGGATGAGGCCCCAGAGCGCGCCACCGATGGCGCCGAGCAGCAGCATGGCCGGCAATACCCAGGGACCGGCCTCCGTGCCGTGGGTCGCCAGCGCCAGCCAGGAGCCGAGCACGGCGCCGGCGACGTATTGCCCCTCCGCGCCGATGTTCCAGCGGTTGGCGCGGTAGCAGAAGGCGAGGCCGATGCCGATCAGCAGCAGCGGGCATGCCTTCACCACCAGCTCCTGCAAGGTCCAGGGATCGCCCAGCGGTTCGATGAAATAGATGGTGAAGGCGCGTACCGGATCGTGGCCGAGCGCGACGAACATCACCGCGCCGACGATCAGCGTGACGACGAGCGCGACCAGCGGCGCCGCCGCGAGGCGCAGCGTGGAGATGTTCTCCTGCCGTTCGAGCCTAAGCGGCATGGCTGCCCTCCCCGGCCGGCGCATGATGCGCGCCGTTCGTCTGCGCGCCGCCCATGGCGAGGCCGATGGCCTCGCGCGAGGTCTCGGCGACGGGAACGGGCGTGGTGAGCCGGCCCTCGCTCATCACCGCGATGCGGTCGGCGAATTCGAGCAGTTCGTCGAGGTCCTGGCTGATCACCAGCACGGCGCAGCCCTCCGCCGCCTTCTCGCGCAGCGTGGTGCGGATGAAGGCCGCGGCGGCGGCGTCCACGCCCCAGGTCGGCTGGTCGACGACGATCAGGACCGGGTCGCGCAGCACCTCGCGGCCGATGACGAATTTCTGCAGATTGCCGCCCGACAGGCGCCGCGCCTTGGGATCCTTGCCGCCGAAGCGCACGTCGAAGCCCTTCACGATCCGCCGGAAGAAGGACTTCAGGATCGAGTGGCGGATGACGTCGTATTTCACGATGGCGCCGTCACCATGGGTGGTGAGCAGCACGTTGTCGGAGAGTGTCATATCGGGCGCGGCGGCATGGCCGAGCCGCTCCTCCGGCACGAAGCCGGCGCGCAAGGCGCGGCGCTCGGTCGGTCCGAGACCGCCCGCCGGCACCTTGTCGATGACGATGCTTTCGGGATCGTCCACCAGCTTCTCGCCCGACAGCGCCTCGAACAGGGCGGTCTGCCCGTTGCCGGCCACACCGGCGATGCCGACGATCTCACCGGCGCGGATTTCAAGGTCGATATCGTGCAGCGCCGAGCCGCGCGAGCCGTCGCCGGCGACGTTGAGATGGCGCAGCAGAAGGCGCGGCTCGCCGAGTTCGTGCCGGATGAGGCGCGGCGGACGCGGCACCTCCGCTCCCACCATGAGCCGGGCTAGGCCAGCCGAGGATTCCTGCCTGGGATCGACCTCGGCGATGAATTTGCCGCCGCGCAAGACGGTTGCCCGATGGCAGAGCCGGCGCACCTCGTCGAGCTTGTGGCTGATGAACAGCACCGCCCTGCCCTCGCCGGTGAGCAGATCCACGGTACGGAACAGGCTCTCGGACTCGTCCGGCGTCAGCACCGAAGTCGGCTCGTCGAGGATCAGGACGCGCGGGTCGCCCAGCAGGCAGCGCACGATCTCCACCCGCTGGCGCTCGCCCACGGAAAGATCGCCGACCCGCCGGAACGGTTCGACCGCCAGGCCATAGCGGCTCACGCAGTCATCGATCCGCCCGGCGAGCGTCGCCAGCGGCTCGTGCCCCGGCAGCCCAAGCGCGACGTTTTCCACGACCGTCATGGCGTCGAACAGGGCGAAGTGCTGGAACACGACGCCGATGCCTTTGGCGCGCGCGCTGGCGGGATCGGGAAAGACGATGGGTGCGCCATCGTAGAGAAGCTCGCCGGAATCGGGCTGCAGCAGACCGCACAGCATCTTCACCAGCGTCGACTTGCCGGCGCCGTTCTCACCCAGCAGCGCGTGCGTCTCGCCGGCTCGGATGGAGAGGCTGACATGGTCATTGGCGACGAGCGCGCCGAAGCGCTTGGTGAGCGCGACGGCTTCCAGCACGGCAACCGGGCTGGCCGTTTCTCCGCCGGCCACCGTCATCACGTCATCCATATCGCCACCGATACGTAACGGTCGATGTCGTCAAGCCGGTGGGGAAACGGGGATCGGTCTTCTGCTCGCGGATCATGCACGCTTCGATGTGACCGTAGACAAGAGGTCAGCATGGCATGCCGCCTTTATGGGGCAAGCCCAAAGTCTGGTCCGTCCGATCCGGTTTCTGGCGCGTTTCGCGCCAGTCGCCGGCGCGCCGGCATCAGGGCAGAAGGACGGTCGAGCCGGTGGTGCGGCGCGATTCCAGAGCCCGGTGCGCTTCCGCCGCATCGGCAAGCCTGAAGCGCTGATTGACCGGGATATGAACCACGCCCGAACCGACCGCACCGAACAGATCGTTGGCGTTTTCGAGCAGGGCGGCGCGTGTGGATATGTGGGTGAAGAGCGTCGGTCGCGTCGCGTAGAGCGAGCCCTTCTGCGACAGGGCGAGCAGGCTGAAATTCTGGATGGCACCGGATGCGTTGCCGAAGCTGGCAAAGAGCCCGCGCGGCTTGATGCAATCGAGCGAGGCCGGATAGGTCGCCTGCCCCACGCCGTCATAGACGACATCGCAGAGCGCGCCCTCGGTGATCTCCTTCACCCGCTCGGCGAAGTTCTCCTCGTTGTAGTTGATCGTGTAGGCGGCGCCGTTGGCCCGGGCGAGTTCCGCCTTCTCGGCGGAGCCGACGGTGCCGATGACGGTGGCGCCCAAATGCGCGGCCCACTGGCACAGGATGAGCCCGACGCCGCCGGCTGCGGCATGGACGAGGATGGTGTCGCCGGCCTTCACCTTGAAGGTCTGGCGCAGCAGATAGCGGGCGGTCATGCCCTTGAGCATCATCGCGGCGGCGGTCTCGTCGCTGATCGTCTCCGGCAGCTTGACCAGCACCGCCGCGGAGATGATCCGCTCCGTGCAATAGGCCCCGAGGGAGGAGCCATAGGCCACGCGGTCACCGGGCTTGAGGTCGCCGACGCCCTCGCCGACCTCGACGACGATGCCGGCCGCCTCGTTGCCGGGAATGAAGGGAAGCCCCTGCGGCACCGGGTAGAGGCCGCTGCGGAAATAGGTGTCGATGAAATTGAGACCGATCGCCGTGTGGCGCAGGCGGACCTCGCCCGGTCCGGGAGAGCCGAGCGAGATCTCTTCGTATTTCAGAACCTCGGGACCGCCGGTCTCGTGAATACGAATCGCCCACGCCATCGTCACTCTCCTGCCAGTCTCGCCAATGCCGTCATCAGTCGTGCGGCCCATCCGCGCGGCGGCGCGACGGAATCAGGCCGAACAGGGTGAAGTAGACCGCGCAGGCGCACAGGCCGACGGTGACCCAGAGGTCCGGCCGCATGTCGTCCACGACGGCGATGATGGCCAGCACCGCCCAGACGGCCAGCAGCGCGATGGTCAGCAGGCGCAGGCGCACGACCCGGAACGGATGCACGAACTTGATCGGCAGGAAGGTGCCGACCGACAGCACCGCGACAACGCCGGCGATGACCCACGGATTGAGCGGCAGCAGGAAGAAGTAGAACACCACGAGGTTCCACACCGCCGGGAAGCCCTGGAAATACAGGTCTTCGGTCTTCATCGAGGTGTCGGCGAAATAGAGCGCGCTGGTCACCAGAATGGCGACGCTGGCGAGAACGCCCATCCAGAACGGCATGAGCCCGGCGCTCGCCACGGCGAAGGCCGGCACGAGGCAATAGGTCAGGTAGTCGACGACCTGATCGAGCGTCTCGCCCGACCAGCGCGGCAGCACTTCGCCGACGCGGGCGCGCCGGGCCATGGTGCCGTCGATGCCGTCGACGAAGAGAGCGGCGCCCAGCCAGGCGAACATGATCGCCCAGCGCCCTTCCACGGCCGCCATGAGCGCCATGAGGCCGCAGACGGCGCCCGAGGCGGTGAAGATGTGGACGGCGAAGGCCAGCGTGCGTCGGCCGGCCGGGCGCTCGCTGAGCGACTTGGACGTGATCGCCACCGGATCTTCTCCCCCGACTGCCGGCTCCATACCGTTGCCGCCTGCTTCTTCCACGTTACGCATATAGCATGTGCCCGCATTGATCCGCATTGCCAGACCACGCGGGGCTGCTTATCCCACACTCGCGGGCCGGCTTATAGTCCCGGCGACTGCGGATGGAGGCCCATATGACATCTCGCCCGCAAGCGGAACAGACGGTCGCCGTGATCGGCGGCGGCGCCAGCGGCCTCGTCGCGGCGCTGGCTCTGGCCTCCGGCGGCCTCGCCGTCAAGCTGGTCGCCCCTTCCCGCGCGCCGGACCCGCGCACGACGGCGCTCATGGACGGCTCGGTGCGCGCCCTGCAGACGCTCGGCCTGTGGGATGCGCTCCGCCCCAATGCCTCGCCGCTGCGCATCATGCGGCTGATCGACGATACGGGCCGGCTTCTGCGCGCGCCGGAGGTCGAGTTCCGCGCCAGCGAACTGGAGCTCGACGGCTTCGCATGGAACCTCGAGAACGAAACGCTGCTCGCGGCGCTCGACGAGGCGGTGGCGGGCGAATCCCGCATCCAGCGCATCGCCGCCAGCGTCCGGCAGGTCGTCGAGGGGCCGGAGCGGGCGCGCGTGGAGCTCGACGACGGCGCGTCGATCGATGTCGCGCTGGTCGCGGCGGCGGACGGGCGCAACTCGCCCAGCCGGCGGGCGGCGGGGATCGGGATGCGGGTGCGCGAGTATCCCCAGGTGGCCGTGACGGCGACGCTGGCGCACAGCCGGCCCCATGGCGACGTCTCCACGGAATTCCACACGAAGACCGGCCCCTTCACGCTCGTGCCGCTGCCCGGCGAGCGGTCGAGCGTGGTCTGCGTGGTGTCGGCGGCCGAGGCGGAGGAACTTGCGGCGCTGGAGCCGGAGGCGTTCGCGCGCGTCATGGAGCGCAAGGCGCATTCGATCCTCGGGCGGATGGGCCTCGTCTCGCCGCGCGGGCATTTCCCGCTGAGCCAGCGGACCGCCGAGCGCTTTGCGCGCGGGCGGATCGCGCTGATCGGGGAAGCCGCGCACATCATCCCGCCGATCGGCGCGCAGGGGCTCAATCTCGGCATCCGCGACGCGGCCACGCTGGCGGAGCTGGCGAGCGACGCCGTCCGCGCCGGCGAGGATATCGGCGGTGCGTCGGTGACCGACGCCTATGAGCGCCGCCGCCGGGCGGACGTGGCGAGCCGCGGCTTCGCGGTGGACCTTTTCAACCGCTCGCTGCTCTCCGACCTGCTGCCGGTCGCCGGGCTGCGCGGGCTCGGCCTCTGGCTGCTCGGACAATCCTCCGGGCTGCGCCGGGTGGTCATGCGCGAAGGCGTGGGGCCGACGCGCGACGTGCCGCGCCTGCTGGCGGGAACGCGGCTGTGACCGTCAGTTGAGGCCGTAGGGCAGCATGTCGTGCTGCACGGCGTAGAGCATCGCCGTGACCGTGGCGACGGAGACGACCGTGCCGATCAACACCCCGCCCGAGGCGCCGGCGACGTAGGTCTCGTACTGCTTCGCCATGATGAAGGCGTTGAGGGCCGGCGGCAGGCTGGCCATCAGCACGGCGGTGGCGATCCAGACCGGCTCGAAGCCGCCGACGCTCGTCAGCACCAGCCAGACCAGCGCGGGATGGACGACGAGCTTGATGGCGAGGAGCCACGGCACCTCGCCCTGCATGCGCTCCATCGGCCGCAGGGCGACGGAGACACCGAGAGTGAACAGCGCGCAGGGCGCGGCGGCGTTGCGCAGGAATTCCAGCGTCTTCTCGACGGCCGCCGGCGGGTGGAACTCGAAGAAGGCGGCGGCGACGCCGAGGAAGGTGGCGACGTTGAAGGGGTGCGTCACCACCCGCCGCACCACCAGCAGCAGCGTGGCGCCGAGGCTGTGCCTGTCGCGCCCGCTGACCGCCATCAGCACCGGCACGATGGTGAAGAAGAACAGGCTGTCGAAGACGAAGATCAGCGCGGTCGGCACGGAAGCCGCGGCGCCCAGCGCGCCGAGCGTCAGGCCCGGCCCCATATAGCCGACGTTCGAGTAGGAACCGAGGATGGCGGCGATCGTGGCTTCCGGCAGATTGCCCCGCCGCAGCCACAGGCCGACCAGCAGCGACAGCGCGAAGCAGGCGGCCGTCGTGAGGGTCGTCGCGGCGATGAAGGTGCCGTTCGTCAACTCGTGGAAGGGCGTGCGCGCCACCAGCGAGAAGAACAGGGCCGGCAGCGCCACATAGACGATGAAGAAGCTGAGCCAGGCGAGCCCGCTCTCGGGGATGCGCGCCAGCCGGCCGCACCCCAGACCCAGGAAGATCACACCAAAGAAGGGAAGCGCCAGCGCCAGGACTTCGGCCATGCCGGCTGGCTACCGGCTCGCCCGAGGGTGGTCAACCGCTAACGAAGCTTCCCGGAGCGCGACTTTCGCAGCACTGTGCCTTCTGCACGGGCACGGTCGTTGCATCAGCCTCCGGTTGACACGAAGCAGGCGCACCCGTAGGGCTCGCCGTGAGGAAGGTCAGCGGGTTTATGATGAAAGAGCGGAACGCAAAATACCGCATCGGACAGGTCGTCCGTCATCGTCTCTACCCGTTCCGAGGCGTGGTTTTCGACGTCGATCCCGAATTCTCGAACACCGATGAGTGGTGGGAATCGATCCCCGAACAGATCCGCCCGACCAAGGACCAGCCCTTCTATCACCTGCTCGCCGAGAACGCGGAGACCGAATACGTCGCCTATGTTTCCGAGCAGAATCTCGAACCCGATACCTCGGGTGAGCCGGTGCGCCATCCGCAGGTCGAGGAAATGCTGGCGGCGGACGGCGACGGCGGCTGGCGCGTGCGCAGCGAGCGGCTGCAATAAGGTGACGGCGCTCCGGCGCTGCCGAGCTATCCGGCCGGTAAACAACCCCGCACATACAAGAACGCCCGGCACATGGCCGGGCGTTTTCGTTTCAGGAAGTCGGCGCGGCCTTACTGGGCGGGCTGCGCGTTCTTCAGCTTCTCGGCACCGAGCTTTTCGAGGCCGGCCTTGGTCTGCTGCTCGCGCTGCTCGGCCTCGGCCTTGAGCGCTTCCTGGCGGGTCTTGACCTGCTCCTGGATCTTCTTGAGCTGCTCCTCGAAGACCTTCTGGTCGGTCTGCGGGCCATCATAGACCTTGGCGAAGTCGCCGAGGCCGATCGGATAGGAGATCAGGCGGCCGACGGCGTTCGCGACCTGAAGCGTCAGGCCGGGGGCCTTCTTCATGCGGTCCACGAAGCCCTGATCGACCTGGATGTCACCGCGGCACACGCGCTCGTCGCACATGACGAAGGTGCCGAGCATCGGCTGCTCGTTGGCGAGTGCGATGCGGAAGCCGTTGCGGAGCAGGAGGCCGGTGGGGAACGCGACGGTGAAGGCCTTCTTCGGATCGTCCTTCACCTCGAAGATGCCGAAGCGCACGAGGAACTGCCCGGTGTCCGTGATGATGGACTGCTCCATCTCGCAGACTTCCTTGTTGATCGACGGCTCCTGGCGGCAGCGCTTCACCCACGGGATCGGGATGGCGGGGATCTGCTGCGGAGCGGCGGCCTGCTGACCATTGGCCGGCGCCTGCTGGGCGTTGGCCGCCGGCTTGGCCGGCTTCGGCTGCTGCTGCGCAACCGCGGCGGAGCCGGCGACGGCGAGCGCAAGGGCAGCACCCGCAAGGCTGCGCGCGAAAGTGGAGCGTATGATCATATCGAGTTCCTGTCGTGCGAACCGCAACGTGAGCGAAGGCGGCAGACGCCTCAGCGCCGTATCGGGATCGAGGGGCTGTCTCCCGTCCAAATGAGGCGACACAGTGACCCTCGGGAATTTCGGTGTCCTGTTCATGCTAGAACTCTGCCATGGCCGCGAGCCGAATCTGTGACCAGGGAGCCGAGGCGTGATCGATATCACCCGGCGCGCCTTCGGGCGCAACGTATTAATCGCCGGGTGCGGGGCGGCATTCGGCTACTCTCCACTGTCATTCGCCCGCGCGGAAGCCGCCGCGGCCCGCCACGGCATCGCGATGCATGGCGAGCCCCTCTATCCCGATGGATTCACGCACTACAAGAGCGTCAATCCCGACGCACCGAAGGGCGGACGGCTGACGCAGGGTGCGGTCGGCACCTTCGACAGTCTGAACCCCTTCATCGTGCGCGGCACGGCCCCGCCCTTCGTGCGCTGGAACATTGTCGAAAGCCTCATGGCCCGCAGCCCGGACGAGGCGTTCACCTGCTACGGCCTGCTGGCGCGCAGCGTCGAGACGGACGACGCCCGCAGCTATGTCGCCTTCGAGCTTGATCCCCGCGCCCGCTTCTCGGACGGTGCGCCGGTGACGGCGGATGACGTGCTTTTCTCCTTCGAGCTGCTGCGGGCAAAGGGGCGGCCGAATCACCGCTCCTATTACGGCAAGGTCGCGAAGGCCGAGGTGACGGGGCCGCGCGTCATTCGCTTCACCTTCGGGGTGGTCGACCGTGAGCTGCCGCTGATCCTCGCGCTCATGCCGGTGCTGGCCCGCCATGCGGTCGATCCCGAGCGCTTCGAGCAGACCAGCTTCACCCCGCCGCTCGGGAGCGGCCCGTACAAGGCGGTCGAGGTCAAGCCCGGCGAAACCGTCATCCTGGCGCGCGTTCCGGACTATTGGGGCCGGGAGTTGCCGGTCAATCGCGGAAACTTCAATTTCGACAGCCTGCGCTACGATTTCTATCGCGACGTGAACGCCCAGTTCGAGGCCTTCAAGCGCGGGCTCTACGACATACGCTTCGAGACCGACCCGGGTCGCTGGAAGACCGGCTACGACATTCCCGCCGTGCGCGACGGGCGGATCGTCCGCGAGGAGATCGAGACCGGCATGCCGAAGCCCTATTCGGCGCTGATCTTCAACATGCGTCGCGAGATCTTCACCGACGTGCGGGTGCGGCAGGCCATGGTCGAGCTGTTCGACTTCGAATGGGCCAACGAGAATCTCTATTTCGGCCTCTACCGCCGCAACGGCAGCTTCTATGATGGCTCCGAACTGTCCTCGCTCGGCCGCCCGGCCGATGCGCGCGAGCGCGAATTGCTGGCGCGCTTCCCCGATACGGTGCTGCCGGAGGTGATGGAGGGTACCTGGCATGCGCCCCGCTCCGACGGCTCGGGCCGCGACCGCGAGCGGCTGCGCCGGGCACTGGAACTGTTCGCCGCCGCCGGCTGGGACCTGAAGGGCGGCACCCTCACCTCGCGCGCCACGGGCAGGCCCTTCGCGCCGGAGCTCGTGGTGGGGACGAAGGACCAGGAGCGGCTCGCCCTCGCCTACCAGAACATGCTGCGTCGAGCCGGCGTGAAGCTGAACATAAGGCTGGTCGACAACGTGCAATTCGAGGCCCGCAAGCAGACCTACGACTACGACATGGTGCCCTATATCTGGGACCAGTCACTCTCGCCCGGCAACGAGCAGTCCTTCTATTTCGGCTCGGCCGCCGCCGACACGCCGGGCACGCGCAATTTCATGGGCCTGAAGAGCCCGGCCGCCGACGCGATGATCGAGGCGCTGCTCGCCGCGCGCGAGCGGGCGGATTTCGTCTCCGCCGTGCGGGCGCTCGACCGGGTGCTGATCTCCGCGCGCTTCTCCGTGCCGCTTTTCTACACGCCAGGCCAATGGGTGGCGCGCTGGCGCAAGGTGGAGCGGCCGGCGCGGGTGGCGCTTTCCGGAACGCTGGCCGAGAGCTGGTGGCAGGGGGCGGGCTGATCCCGCCGCTCCACGAGCGACGTTAAGGAGAGCGCTACCACGGCCGGCGGAAACCTCGCCTTCGGGCACATGAAGGGCTGGACAGCGCGGCCGGAACGCGGTCCTTAGGGAAGAACGTGACGCGCCGGTCCGGTGGACCTGCTGCGCGTCACCCTGTCGAAGTCGCCGAAAATCGCGTCCTGGAGCCGGACCATGCGTTACGCCGTCATTTCCGCCGTCGCTCTCGTGATCGCGGGCGCCCTGCCTGCGGCCGCGCAGGAATCGATCACGGTGCATCCGAGGGCCCAGCCGGGGAACGGTGGTGGCCTCGAGATCACCATTCCGCCGATCAACAACCCGAACTACCTCGATCCCGGCCCGATGCCGAACGATCCCGGCACCGATAAGAGCCAGGACTACATGAACCAGGCTGGCGGCGACTACATGAACGACGCCGGTCCGGGCTCGGACGTCGATGCCGACATCCTGCCGGACAGCGACGGCGCCTATGGCAGCCCGATCGAGTGACGATACCGGGCGCCGGGCGGCTTACGCTGCCTTGGCGCCCTGCTCGGCGATCTTCGCCAGCTCCTTGAGAATGGCCGCACTGCCCTTGAGCCGCGCATTCGGGCTCGGCCAGTCCTCCGAGAACACCACCTTTCCGTCCGGGCGCATCTTCGCGACGACGTGAGGCTTGCCGACATAGGCGATGAAGCCGGCCGGGTTCGGGAACAGCCCGTCGCGGAAGGTGAGCACCATGCCGCGCGGGCCGGCATCGACCTTCTCCACATTGGCGCGGCGGCAGAGCGCCTTGATCGACACCAGCTTGAGAAGCTGCTCGACCTCCTCGGGGAGCGGGCCGAAGCGGTCGACCAGCTCGGCGCCGACCGACTCGATCTCCGCATCCGTCTCCAGATCGGCCAGCCGGCGGTAGAGGCTGAGGCGGACATGCAGGTCCGCGACATACTCCTCCGGGATCAGCACCGGCGTGCCGATGGAGATGGTGGGCGACCACTTGTCGGCGACCGGCGCGGTGATGCCAGCCTTGAGGTTGGCGATCGCCTCCTCCAGCATCTCCTGGTAGAGTTCGTAGCCGACTTCCTTGATGTGGCCGGACTGCTCGTCGCCGAGCAGGTTGCCGGCGCCGCGAATGTCGAGGTCGTGGCTGGCGAGCTGGAAGCCGGCGCCCAGCGTGTCGAGCGACTGCAGCACCTTGAGCCGGCGGTCGGCCTGGGCCGTCACCTGCTTTTCCGCCGGCAGGGTGAAGATGGCGTAGGCGCGCGTCTTCGAGCGGCCGACGCGCCCGCGCAGCTGGTAGAGCTGGGCGAGGCCGAACATGTCGGCGCGGTGCACGATCAGCGTGTTGGCGGTCGGGATGTCGAGGCCGGATTCCACGATGGTGGTGGAGAGCAGCACGTCGAACTGGCCGTCATAGAAGGCGGACATGATCTCTTCGAGCTGCGTCGCCGCCATCTGGCCGTGCGCGACGGCGACCCGCACCTCCGGAACCTGCCGGTCGAGGAAGTCCTTGACCTCGGCGAGGTCCTCGATGCGCGGGCAGACGTAGAAGCTTTGGCCGCCGCGGTAGCGCTCGCGCAGCAGCGCCTCGCGCACGATCAGCGGGTCGAAGGGGGTGACGAAGCTGCGTACCGCGAGGCGGTCCACCGGCGGCGAGGCGATGATGGAGAGCTCGCGCACGCCGGTCATGGCGAGCTGAAGGGTGCGCGGGATCGGCGTCGCGGTGAGCGTGAGCACATGGACCTCGGCGCGCAGCTGCTTCAGCCGCTCCTTGTGGGAGACACCGAAATGCTGCTCCTCGTCGATGATGACGAGGCCGAGATCCTTGAAGGAGATGGTCTTGCCGAGCAGGGCGTGGGTGCCGACGACGATGTCGACCGTGCCGTCGGCGAGGCCCTTTTTGGTCTCCGACAGCTCCTTGCCCGTGACCAGCCGGGAGGCCTGCCGCACCACGATGGGCAGGCCCTTGAAGCGCTCGGAGAAGGTTTTGAAATGCTGGCGGGCGAGCAGCGTCGTGGGCACCACCACCGCCACCTGCTTGCCGCTGAGCGCCACCGCGAAGGCGGCGCGCAGCGCGACCTCGGTCTTGCCGAAGCCGACATCGCCGCAGACGAGGCGGTCCATGGGGTGACCGGAGCCGAGATCGTCGAACACCGCCTCGATGGCGGCTTCCTGGTCCTCGGTCTCCTCATAGGGGAAGCGGGCGCGGAACTCGTCGTAGAGCCCGGCGGCCGGGACGAGGCGCGGCGCCTCCTGGAGCTGGCGCTGCGCGGCGACCTTGATGAGCTCGGCCGCCATCTCGCGGATGCGGCTCTTCATCCGCGCCTTGCGGGCCTGCCACCCGCCGCCGCCCAGCCGGTCGAGCTGCGCCTCGGTATCCTCCGAGCCGTAGCGCGAGAGCAGCTCGAGATTCTCCACCGGCAGGAAGAGCTTGGAGCCTTCCGCGTAGTGGATCTCGAGGCAGTCGTGCGGCGCGCCCATCGCCTCGATGGTCTTGAGGCCGATGAAGCGTCCGATGCCGTGGTCGACATGCACCACGAGGTCGCCGGCGGTGAGCGAGGTCAGCTCGGCGATGACGTCCTGCGGGCGCCGCGCCTTGCGCTTGGGCCGCACCAGACGGTCGCCGAGAATATCCTGCTCGCCGATGACGGCGAGCGTGTCGGTCTCGAAGCCGCCCTCGATGCCCAGAACGGCGAGGCCGATGGCGCCCTTCGGCAGGGTGTCAGCGGCGTCGCGTGAGCCGATGGTCTGGGTGCCCTTCAAGCCGTGATCGGCGAGGACCGTCGCGAGGCGGTCGCGCGAGCCGTCCGACCACGCGGCGAGGATGGTGCGCTTCTTCGTGGCGAGATCGCGCAGATAGTCGGCGGCGATCTCGAAGAGGTTCACCTCCGGGTCCGCGCGTTCCGGCGCGAAGGAGCGCGCGGGGCGGCCGTCGAGGTCGATGACGTCCTTGGATTCCGGCAGGGCGAAGCCGGAGACGGCGACATTCGCCGCCTTCTGACGCCGGCCCTGCCACTCCTCGGCGGTGAGATAGAGCGCGTCGGGCGGGAGCGGCTTGTACGGGGCGCCGCCGGAGGCGTGCTCCATGCCGTGCTTGCGGGCATCGTAATAGTCGGCGATCTGGTCGAGGCGCGAAGCGGCGGCCTCATCCCCCTGCGCCTCCATGACGATGGGCGCGTCCGGCGCGTAGTCGAACAGCGTATCCAGCCCGTCATGGAACAGCGGCAGCCAGTGCTCCATGCCGGGATAGCGACGTCCCTCGCTGACCGCCTCGTAGAGCAGGTCGCCGCGCTGGGCCGCGCCGAAGGCGGCGACATAGGCCATGCGGAAACGGCGCATCGACTCGGTGGTGAGCTGCAATTCGCTCATCGGCACGAGATCGAGCGCGCGCATCTGCATGGCCGTGCGCTGGGTCTCGGGATCGAAGGAGCGGATGGATTCCAGCGTGTCGCCGAAGAAGTCGAGCCGCACGGGGGCCGGAAGCCCCGGCGGGAACAGGTCGACGATGCCGCCGCGCACCGCGTATTCGCCGGTGTCGCGCACGGTGGAGGTGCGCTGGAAGCCATTGATCTCGGCCCAGCCGACCACCTCGTCGAGCGACAGCGCGTTGCCGGGGGCGGCCGAGAAGGACTGCGTGGCCACCAGATCGCGCCGGGGCACGCGCTGGAGCGCCGCGTTCACCGTGGTGAGCACGATGGTGCCCGCTTCGCGTCCTTTCACCCGCGCGAGGCGGGCCAGCGTCGTCATGCGCCGGGCGATGATCGACGCGTTCGGCGAGGCGCGGTCATAGGGGAGGCAATCCCACGCGGGGAAAGGCAGAACCTCGACGCCGGGCGCGAAGAAGCCGAGCGCGCGTTCGAGTTCCGCCATGCGTTCGGTATCGCGGCAGACGACCATCAGCGTCGGCCAGGGGGCGTTCTCCTGCGCGGCGAGGGCGCGCGCGAGATCGGCCACCACCAGCCCTTCCATGCCGGCGGGCACGTTGGCGAGCGTCAGAGTCCGGCCGGCAGAAAGGCGCGAGATGATGGCGGAATGCGGAGTCTTCATATTTCGGGAACGCCCTCACCCGACAGATGGAACTGCCGGAAGCGGTGAAAAATGGGTGTGTCGAATTCCGGAGCAGGCTCGCCGCTGTTGATCCAGCCGAACAGGTCGGGATCCTCAACCTCGATGAGCAGCTCGAAATCGGCCACTTCCTCCTCGCTCAGCGCGGCGAGATAGGCATCCGCGAAGCGGCCCATCAGAAGGTCCATTTCACGGGTGCCGCGATGCCAGGCGCGGTAGAGGATGCGGCGGCGGCGGGCATCGAGCCCGGCGCTCGAACGGGTGGTTCCGGTCATGTGGGTTCTGTGCCCCAAAGGCTCAAGGCCGTGGAAGGCCGAGTGTTTAGCGCGGCACGCGGCCGATGTCAGGTAGGCATTGGGCGATGTCACGCGATGGGTATGTGGGGCGAGGCTGAAGAACCTTTGCTCGGGCCCGGATCGGTGCTGCAGGCGGAGCGCATAGCCGGAACGGCAATGCCATCATCCCCGGGGCTTGGCCTGGGGATCCACGACTTGCCGCGCACGCCGGGCTGAACGGAAGTCGTGGATGGCCGGGCCAAGCCCCGGGGATGACGAGCGGCCCGCTACGTTGCGCACGGGCGCGCCTTCGTCCACCTTCCCCGCACCATGCGGCCCGACATCCTCAATCCCTATTTCGCGTCCATCACCGGCCTGCCCGGCATCGGTCCCAAGCTCGCCCGGCCCTTCAACCGGCTGCTGGGGCATGAGGAAGGCGCGCGGGTGCTCGACCTGCTGATGCACCTGCCCTCCTCCACCATCGACCGGCGGGCGCGTCCCACCCTGTCGCAGGTGGTGCCGGACACGGTGGTGACGGTGGAAATCCATGTCGACCGGCACGTACCCACGCCGCGCGGCTCGCGGGCGCCCTATCGCGTCTACGCGCATGACGAGACCGGCGACCTCGTGCTGGCCTTCTTCAAGGCCGAGCGGAGCTGGATGGAGCGCCTGCTGCCGGTCGGGGAGACGCGCTGGGTGTCCGGCACGGTGACGCTCTATGACGGCATCCCGCAGATGGTGCATCCCGACCGCGTGGTGGACGCCGCCGGACTCGCCAAGCTGCCGCCCATCGAGCCGATCTACCCGCTGGTGGAAGGGCTCGGCCATGGCCATGTGCGGCGCGCGGTCGAGGCCGCACTGGCGCAGACCGCCGAGCTGCCGGAATGGCAGGCGGAGGCGCCGGTAATCGGCTTCCATGCCGCACTGCGCACCGTGCACCAGCCGCACGACACGCTTGACGCGAACCCCGCCGGCCCGGCGTGGCGGCGGCTCGCCTATGACGAATTGCTGGCCGGCCAGCTCGCGCTCGCCCTGCTGCGGGCGCGCACGGTGAAGCAGGCCGGACGCCCGAGCATCGGCGACGGCGCGCTGGCGCGGAGGATCGAGGCGGCCCTGCCCTTCTCGCTCACCGGCTCGCAGGTGGAGGCGCTCAAGGCCATCCGCGCCGACCTCGCTTCTTCCGACCGGATGCTGAGGCTGCTGCAGGGCGATGTCGGCTCGGGCAAGACCGTGGTGGCGCTGCTGGCGGCGGCGACCGTCATCGAGGCCGGGCGACAGGCGGCGCTGATGGCGCCGACCGAAATCCTCGCACGCCAGCACCTGAAGACCATCGAACCGCTGGCGCGGCAGGCCGGACTGCGGGTGGCGCTGCTGACCGGGCGTGAGAAGGGGCGTGCCCGTGAGCAGCTTCTGGCCGCGTTGGCGAGCGGCGAGATCGACCTCGTCATCGGCACCCACGCGCTGTTCCAGGAGGGCGTGAGCTTCCGCGACCTCGCGCTCGCCGTCGTCGACGAGCAGCACCGCTTCGGCGTGCACCAGCGGCTCGCCCTGGCCTCCAAGGGCGAGGCGGTCGACGTGCTGGTGATGACCGCGACGCCCATTCCCCGCACGCTGGTGCTGACCTATTTCGGCGACATGGATTCGAGCGAGCTGCGCGAGAAGCCGGCGGGTCGCCAGCCGATCGACACCCGCGCCATCCCCTCCGACCGGCTCGACGAGGTGGTCGCCCGCCTCGGCCGGGCGCTCGCCGAGGGGCGGCGGGCCTACTGGATCTGTCCGCTGGTGGAGGAATCGGAAAGCTCCGACCTCGCGGCGGCCGAGGCCCGCTTCGCCGACCTGCAGGCCCATTTCGGCGCGCGCGTCGGCCTCGTGCACGGCAAGATGAAGGGGGCCGAGAAGGACGCCGCCATGGCCGCCTTCGCCGCGGGGCAGACGCAACTCCTCGTGGCGACGACGGTCGTCGAGGTCGGGGTGGACGTGCCGGAGGCGAGCATCATCGTCATCGAGCACGCCGAGCGCTTCGGCCTCGCCCAGCTTCATCAATTGCGCGGGCGCGTGGGGCGCGGCGACATCGCCTCGACCTGCCTGCTGGTCTACCGCCGCCCGCTGGGCGAGGTCGCCCGGCAGCGGCTGGAGGCGCTGCGCTCCTCCGAGGACGGCTTCTTCCTCGCCGAGCAGGACCTGAAGCTGCGCGGAGAAGGCGATGTGCTCGGCACGCGGCAGAGCGGCTTTCCGGGCTTCCGCCTCGCACGGCTGGAGATACATGGCGATCTTCTGGAGCGCGCGCGGGCCGAGGCGACAGCAACAGTTAAGAACGATTCTGATCTCGTTGGCCCGCGTGGCGCCGCACTGCGCCTGCTCTTACATATTTTTGAACGCGACGTGGCGGTGAAACTCCTAAGCGCGGGATGAATATTGTATGAGTAGGATCGAATGACTTGATGGTGCGGCTATGCGAACCCCGATGATGGAGCGGCGGCCGAAACTTTATTCCCTTGCGGCACCCGGACGCTGGATCCTGTTCGTGCTCGCCTGGGTGTGCGTGGCTCTCGGCGTGGTCGGCATCGTGACGCCGGTGATGCCGGGGACGGTGTTCCTCATTCTTGCCGCCTGGCTGTTCGCCCGCTCCTCGCCGCGCTTCGAGAACTGGCTGCTGACCCATCCGCGGCTCGGCCCCTCCGTGGTGGCGTGGCGCGAGAACGGCGTGGTGCCGCGCTGGGCCCAGCTCGTGGCGACCGGCAGCATGGCGGGCAGCTTCGGGCTGTTGGTCGTCATCGGCCTCTCCGTGCCGGTGCTGACGATCATCGGGGCGATCTTCGTCGCCGTCTCCGCCTATCTCCTGACCCGGCCGGTGACGTAATGGCCGCCGATGTTCCGACCGGCCTCATCCTGGCCGGTGGCCTGTCGCGCCGCATGGGCGGAGGCGACAAGGCGCTGCGCGTGCTTGGCGGCGAGACGATCCTCGCGCGGATCGCGCGGCGGTTGCGCCCGCAGGTGCGCGCGCTGCTGCTGAACGCCAACGGTTCCGCCGCGCGCTTCGGGCTCGACCTGCCGGTGGTGCCGGACACCCTGCCCAATGCGCCGGGGCCGCTGGCCGGCATTCTCGCCGGGCTCGACCATGTGGCGCGGCATCGGCCGGAGGAGCGCTTCCTGCTGACCGTGCCAGCGGACTGCCCCTTCCTGCCCTCGGATCTCGCCCGGCGCCTTCTGTCGGCGGCTGTGGAGACCGGGGCGGCCTATGCGCACTCGGGCGGACGGGCGCATCCGGTGGTCGGGCTGTGGCCGGTCGAGGCGCGGGGCGAACTACGCCGGCGGCTGGTCGAGGACGGCGAGCGCCGCATGGACCGCTGGACCGAGCGGCTGGGCGCCGCCGCGATCGACTGGCCGGCCGATCCGTTCGATCCGTTCTTCAACGTCAATACGCCCGACGACCTCGCCGAGGCGGAGCGCCTGGTCGCTGCCTATCCGGCGCTCTGACCGGCGTCGGGCCGCCACGCGATGCCGTCGATCGGCGCGGCGTGCTGGTCGACGAAATCGGCGATGGCCTCCACGTCGTCGAGCGCGAGCACCGGCAGCGGCAGGCCCGGCAGCGGCGTGTCGGAGGCGATGGCGACGACGAACGGGTCCTGCGGGTGGATGAAGGGCTTGCCGACCTCCGCGCGGTGAATCTCGATCTTGGGGTGATGGTCGCGCTTGAAGCCCTCGACCAGCACCAGATCGACCGGCGCCAGATGGCTCACCAGCTCCGGCAGGTCCGGCTCCGGCGCGCCGCGCAGCTCGTGCATCAGCGCCCAGCGATTGGCCGAGGAGACCAGCACCTCGGAAGCGCCGACGACGCGGTGGGTGTGGGAATCCTTGCCGGGTTTGTCGACGTCGAATTCGTGATGCGCGTGCTTGATGGTCGAGACGCGATGGCCACGCGCGACGAGCACCGGAATGAGCCGCGCCAGCAGCGTGGTCTTGCCCGCCCCGCTCCATCCCGCAAAGCCGATCAGCCGCATGCACGCCTCCCCTCGCTGTTTCCCTGAACTCGGGCTTCGGTGCCGTCGCGTCAAGCGGGCGGGCGCCATCGCCCGATCACGCTTTCCGCTTGCCGGCGGCGGGCGGCCGTCCTACTCGGGCGCGGGAGTTGTGCGATGGACCGCGAAACCGCCGCGCTGCGGCTCGACCTGAAGGGGCTGAAATGCCCCCTGCCGGCGCTGCACACGCGGCGGGCGCTGGAGCGTGCGGCGCCGGGAACGGTGATCCTCGTCGAGTGCACCGACCCGATGGCGGTGATCGACATTCCCCATCTCGTGCAGCAGGCCGGTCACGCGCTGGAGGCGCAGGACCGGGACGGCGCCGTGATCGCCTTCCGCATCCGCAAGAGCGGGTGAACGGCGGCTCAGGCGGCGTCGCGCCAGTCGAAGGGCAGCGGCGCCTCGCGGAAGGCGAAGCGGTCGAGATGGCGTGCCACCACGTCCTTCATCCGCTCCAGAACCTCGGCGTCGCCGGCCTCGATGCGCACGTCGAGCGCCTCGGGCGCGGCGTCCATGGTGGCGAGCGCGCCGTCCGGCAGCTTCACCTCGCCATGCTCCGACGTGAAGGAAACCTCCAGCTTGTGCGCCCAGTGCTTGCAGAGCTGCTGGAGATAGCGGCTGGCATTGGCGGTCGGTACGCGGGCAGTGGTCGAGGGCATGGAGGTCTCCATCGGTCGGCAAAGGCGCCCGCTTTGGTACGCCGTAACCACAGAAGAGGAAACGGCGGTGCCGCGACGTCATCGTGTCACTTTTCCGCGCGCCGGCGGAAAAGCTTCCGTCGACGCGCGCAAGCTGGCGATCAGATCAGCGGCGGGATCGACGGATCGATCGGCACCTCGAAGAGATGCGGGCCGTCGCCGCCGAACGCCGCGGCGACCTTGGCCTTGAGCGCCGCGAGGTCGGTGATGCGCTCGGCCGTGCAGCCATAGCCCTTCGCCAGGGCGACGATATCGATGCCGGGAATGTCGAGGCCGGGCACGCCGGGGGTGTCCTCGAGCACCGCGAAGGATTTGAGGATGCCGTACTCGCCGTTACGCAACACGATGAAGACGATCGGCAGCTTCTCGCGGGCGGCGGTCCACAGCGACTGCACCGAGTACTGGAACGAGCCGTCGCCGATGACCATGATCACCGGCCGCCTGCGACCGGTGTCGCGCTCGCCGAGGGCGATGCCCACCGAGGCCGGCAGGTTCCAGCCGAGGCCGCCGCTGGCGAAGGTGAAGAAGGTCGCCGGCTCGGTGATCGGCCAGCGGCGGTGCAGGTCGGCGAGGTTGGACGGTGACTCCTCGACCAGCACGGCATGCGACGGCCGCACTTCGGCGAGCGCGGCGAACACCTCGGCGGCGGTCGGCACGGGACCTGTGGAGGCCTTCGGCTCGGCGGCCGGGTGCGGCGCCATGCGGTGCGAGAGTTTCGGGCGGCTCGCGCCGCTGGAGGCCCGGGCTTTCACCAGGTCGGCCAGCGCCCGCGTCGCCAGCACGGCGTCGCCGACCAGACTGTCGCCCACGGGCGCGCGGGCCGTCTCGGCCGGATCGTCGCTGATATGCAGCAGCCGCAGCCCGGCGGGCAGATACTCGCCGGCGACATAGGGGTAATAGCGGAACACCGGCGCACCGATCACAATGGCGACGTCATGGCCCTTCAGCCGCTCGGAAAGCGGGCCGATGGCGAAGGGAAGGCCGCCGACATAGAGCGGATGGTCTTCCGGGAACGGTGCCCGCTCGCTCGCCGGTGCCGCCCAAACGGTCGCGTCGAGCTTCTCCGCCAGCGCGACGGCGGCGGACCAGCCGTGCCCGCGATCGATGGCGGCACCGAAGATGAGCGCGGGATTAGCTGCGCGCGAGAGCAGGTCGGCGAATTCCTCCAGCCGGTCGAGATCGGGAGCGATGCGACGGCTCACTGTGCGCACCACGGCCGGGCCGTCGAACGGTTTGTCCCAGTCGTCGAGCGGGAGCGACAGGAACACCGGACCCGCCGGCGCCTGCACCGCGGTGGCGTAGGCGCGCATGAAGGCGGCGGGTACGTCCTCCGCACGCGCGGGCTCATAGGCCCACTTCACCCACGGGCGTGGAAGCTGGGTGGAGTCGACATTGGTGAGCCAGGGCTCCATCAGCAGCATTTCGCGCGTCTGCTGGCCGGCGGTGACGATGAGCGGGGTCTTGTTGAGGCTGGCGGTGATCAGATTGCCCATCGCATTGCCGAGGCCGGCGGCGGTGTGGACGTTCACGATGGCCGGCTTGCCGGTCGCCTGCGCATAGCCGTCGGCAATGGCAATGGCGGAGGCTTCCTGCAGCGCGAGGTGATAGGTGAAATCCGCCGGGAAGTCCTTGAGGAAGGTTTCCTCGGTCGAGCCGGGATTGCCGAAGAAGGTCGTCAGTTCGAGTTTCCGCAGAAGATCGTAGGTAACCGAACGTACCGTTGCACTCATTGCGCCTGCGCCCTTGGCCGGAATGGCCGGAGACGGGGATACCATCACCCCGCGGGGGCAGACTGTACCGGGATCGGCGGTGGCCGCAATTAAGGCCAGATACCTAGTCGATCCCGCTCGGAAGTTTGACGGTGGTGAGCCCGCTGGGACTCGAACCCAGGACCCCATGATTAAAAGTCACGTGCTCTACCGGCTGAGCTACGGGCTCCCACGGGAGGGGCATTAAGGGTTTCGTCCGGCGATGGCAAGACGCCCTGCCCTTTCATGCTGCCGCTTTCGGTGGATGCGCGAATGGAGGGCCAAGGACTTTCGCATTGCATGGATGCAAGACCGTCCTGTCGATCATACCGCTTCCGGTGTCGCCGGGGGCGGACTAGCTTTGCGCCACGAATTCAGGCGGGGCCCACGGAGCGGCCCGGCGAACCGATACAGGAGTCGATCCGATGGCCAAAGTTCTCGTTCTCTACTACTCGTCCTATGGGCATATCGAAGCCATGGCGGAAGCGGTCGCCGAAGGCGCGCGCGAAGCCGGTGCCGAGGTGACGGTCAAGCGCGTGCCGGAGACGGTGCCGCTGGAAGTCGCCCAGAAGGCGGGCTTCAAGCTCGACCAGAAGGCCCCGATCGCCACGGTCGACGAACTCAAGGATTACGACGCGATCGTCTTCGGTTCCGGCACGCGCTTCGGCACCGTGACCTCGCAGCTGCGCAGCTTCATCGACCAGACGGGCGGCCTGTGGTTCACGGGCGCGCTGGTCGGCAAGGTCGGCTCGGTGTTCACCTCCTCGGCGACCCAGCATGGCGGGCAGGAATCGACCATCCTCGGCTTCGTCCCGACCCTGCTGCATCACGGCATGGTCGTCGTCGGTCTGCCCTATGCCTTCCAGGGCCAGATGGGCGTCGACGAGATCAAGGGCGGCTCGCCCTATGGCGCGTCCACCATCACGGACGGCGACGGCAGCCGCCAGCCCTCCAAGGCCGAGCTCGACGGCGCCCGCTATCAGGGCAAGCACGTCGCGAGCATCGCCGCCAAGCTGCACGGCTGATCCGGCCGGACGACGTCATGCCCGGCCTTGTGCCGGGCATCCACGTCTTGACCGAGGGAAGTCGTGGATGGCCGGGCCACGCCCGGCCATGACGATTCCGGGGACGATTTCTGAGGGCCGAGCGGCGTTCAGAGCGCCGGTATGTCGCCGCGCGCCCAGCCTTCCTTCACTCCCGCCTTGAAGTCCTCGAACCGGCCTTCGGCGATGGCGGCGCGGATGCCGGCCGTCAGGCTCTGGTAGTAGGCGAGGTTCACCCAGGTCAGCAGCATGGATCCCAGCATCTCGTCCGAGCGGATGAGGTGGTGAAGATAGGCGCGGCTGTAGTCGCGCGCCGCCGGGCAGTCGCTTTCCTCGTCCAGCGGCCGGGAATCCTCGGCATGGCGAGCGTTCTTCAGGTTGATCTTGCCGAAGCGGGTGAAGGCCTGGGCGTGCCGGCCGGCGCGGGTCGGCATCACGCAGTCGAACATGTCGACGCCGCGCGCCACGCTCTCGATGATGTCGTCCGGCGTGCCGACACCCATCAGGTAGCGCGGCTTGTCGGCCGGCAGGATCGGGTTCACCACCTCCAGCATCCTCAGCATCACGTCCTGCGGCTCGCCAACCGCGAGGCCGCCGATGGAATAGCCGGGGAAGTCGATGTCGACGAGGCCGCGCGCGGATTCCTCGCGCAGCGCCGGATCGTCGCCGCCCTGCACGATGCCGAACAGCGCCCGCCCCTTCGGCTGGCTTTCGAACGCCTTCTTGGAGCGCTCCGCCCAGCGCAGCGACAGGCGCAGCGCGCGGGCGATCTCCTCCCGGCTCGCCGGCAGGCGCACGCATTCGTCGAGCTGCATCTGGATGTCGGAGCCGAGCAGGCCCTGGATCTCGACCGAACGCTCGGGCGTGAGCTCGTAATAGGAACCGTCGATGTGCGAGCGGAAGGTGACGCCGTTCTCGCTCATCTTGCGCAGCGCGGCTAGCGACATGACCTGGAAGCCGCCGGAATCGGTGAGGATCGGGTGCGGCCAGCGCATGAGTTCATGTAGGCCGCCGAGCTTCGCCACGCGCTCGGCGCCGGGGCGCAGCATCAGGTGATAGGTGTTGCCGAGCAGGATGTCGGCGCCGAGCTCGCGCACTTGGCTTGGATACATCCCCTTCACCGTGCCGGCGGTGCCGACCGGCATGAAGGCCGGCGTGCGGATGACGCCGCGCGGGGTGAGGACCTCGCCGAGACGTGCGGCGCCGTCGGTAGCCTTCAGGCGGTACTGGAATTCGGTCTGTTCGATCATGCGCGCGCTTTTGGCAGCAAAAGGCAGGCATCGCCATAGGAATAGAAGCGGTAGCCGTTCGCGATCGCGTGGGTGTAGGCGCGCTTCTGGCTCTCATGGCCGATGAAGGCCGCCACCAGCATCACCAGCGTCGAGCGCGGCAGGTGGAAGTTGGTGAGCATGCCGTCGATGAAGCGGAAGCGGTAGCCGGGCGTGATGAAGATGTCGGTCTCGCCACGCCAGGCGGCGAGCCGGCCAGCGTCCGAAGCGGCGCTCTCGATGAGGCGGGTCGCCGTGGTGCCGACGGTGACGACGCGCCCGCCGCGCGCCTTCACGGTGTTGAGCGCCTCGGCCGTCGCGGCGGAGACCTCGCCCCATTCCGCATGCATGCGATGGTCGGTGGTGTCGTCCGCCTTGACTGGCAGGAAGGTGCCGGCGCCGACATGCAGGGTGACGCGATGGGTCTCGACGCCCCGCTCCTCCAGCCGGTGGATCAGATCCGGCGTGAAGTGCAGGCCGGCCGTGGGTGCGGCCACTGAGCCTTCATAAGCGGCGAACATCGTCTGGTAGTCGCTGCGGTCCTGTTCGTCGTCCGGCCGCTTGGCCGCGATGTAGGGCGGCAGCGGGATATGCCCGACGGCGGCGACGGCCTCGTCCAGAGCCGCGCCCGAAAGATCGAAGCGCAGCGTGACCTCGCCGCCCTCCCCCTTCTCTTCCACGGTGGCGTCGAGCGAGCCGAGGAGGCAGGTATTGCCCTCCCCGCCGAAGGCGATGCGGTCGCCGGGCGCGAGCCTTTTGCCGGGGCGCGCCAGCGCCAGCCAGGTATCGGGGCCGACGCGCTTGTGGAGCATGGCTTCGACCCGCACGCCTTCGCCCTGCGAGGAAGTGCGGCGGCGGATGCCGTCGAGGCGGGCGGGGACGACGCGGGTGTCGTTCACCACCAGCGCGTCGCCGGGGCGGAGCAGCGCCGGCAGGTCGAAGACGTGTGCGTCGGTCAGTTCGGGCGCGTCGCCGGGGTGCACGACCAGCATCCGCGCCGCGTCGCGCGGCGAGACCGGACGCAGCGCAATCCGCTCGGGGGGCAGCTCGAAATCGAACAGGTCGACACGCATGGCAACGGAAACGATGGCGGTTGAAAAGGTGGCCTGGAAAAAGCTGTCCCGGAGCGCGCTCGCGCGCGTCCGGGACAGCGTTGTGGATGGGCCGGCGATCAGGCGGAGACGGTCGCCTTGACGATCTTGTCCGGGTTCTGCACCGGCTCGCCGCGCTTGATCTTGTCGACGTTCTCCATGCCCTCGATCACCTCGCCCCAGACGGTGTACTGGCCGTCGAGGAAGCCGGCGTCGGCGAAGCAGATGAAGAACTGGCTGTCACCCGAATCCGGGTGCTGGGCGCGGGCCATCGACACGGTGCCGCGCACGTGGCGGCCCTTGTTGAACTCGGCCTTCAGGTTCTTGCCCGAGCCGCCGCGGCCGGTGCCGGTCGGATCGCCGGTCTGGGCCATGAAGCCCTCGATGACGCGGTGGAACGGCACGCCGTCATAGAAGCCCTGCTTCGCCAGCTCGGCGATGCGCGCGACATGGCCGGGCGCGAGGTCCGGGCGGAAGCGGATCTTGACCGGCCCCTGCGTGGTTTCGAGCAGCAGCGTGGTCTCGGCGGTGTCGGTCATTTTCTCTCTCCTTCAGAATGCGGGGCGGCGTGCGGTGCTCGCGCGCTCACTTGACGTCGGCGGCGACCTTCATCGAGACGATCTTGTCCGGGTTCTGCACCGGCTCGCCGCGCTTGATCTTGTCGACGTTCTCCATGCCGGAGACGACCTGCCCGATGACCGTGTACTGGCCGTTGAGGAAGGAAGCGTCACCGAAGGTGATGAAGAACTGCGAGTTGGCGCTGTTCGGGCTCGAGGCGCGGGCCATGCCCACCGTGCCGCGCTTGAAGGGCACGTTGGAGAACTCGGCCGGCAGGTTGGGATAGCGCGAGCCGCCCGTGCCGTTGCCGTACTGTCCGTCGCCGGTCTGGGCCATGAAGCCTTCGATGACGCGATGGAACGGCACGTTGTCGTAATAGCCCTCGCGCGCCAGCGTCTTGATGCGCTCGGCATGCTGCGGGGCGAGGTCGGCGCGCAGGGCGAAGACCACCGGTCCCTTGGTGGTCTGCATGATGATGGCGTTCTGCGGATCGACATTCGGCGGCAGCTTGGGGGCCTGCGCCGCCGCCGGCGAGACCGCCGCGACGGCCAGCGCGCCGACGAGGGCGAAGGCGGCAATAAGGCTTCGGATCATCGATGGAACTCCGTTGAGCGAAGGCGGACCGCGGCCCGCCGCTAGCCGTCGCGCCCGAGCCGGGCCCGGAGCCGGGCCAGCACGGCGGGCGGAACGAAGGCGGACACGTCGCCGCCCATGGCGGCGATCTGCCTGACCAGAGTGGCGGTGATGGGGCGGGCAATGGGCGATGCGGGCAGGAAGACGGTCTGCACCCGCGGTTTCAACACCGCATTCATGCCGGCCATCTGCATCTCGTAATCGAGATCGGTGCCGTCGCGCAGGCCGCGGATGAGCAGGCCCGCACCCTGCGCCTCGGCGGCGTCGACCACCAAATTGTCGAAGGTCACGCAGTCGAAGCGCGCGCCCTCGGCGGCGACGATCGGCTCGAAGACCTCGCGCAGCATCTCCAGCCGCTCGGGCGCGCTGAACAGCGGCGCCTTCCCGGGATGGATGCCGACGCCGACCACGAGCCGGTCGACGAGACGGGCGGCGGCGCGCGCGACCTCGACATGGCCATTGGTCGGCGGATCGAACGAGCCGGGATAGAAGGCGGTGCGCGTGGCGCTCATGCGGAGCCTCTCGATGCGGGGCAAGGGTTAGCGGCCTCCCGCTGCGGACGCAAGCGATACGGTATATATGCGGTGTGCCCGCCGCCCCCGCCCGCCCGCCGGCTCAGCGCTCCTCGCGGCCGATCCATTTGGTGACCTGAGGCGCGCGATAGGCGCGCAGCCGCGCCAGCAGGGCAGACGGTTCGTCCGCGACCAGCAGCATGTCGCGATGCGCCGCGCGCATGAAACCCTCGCCGACCACGTGGTCGAGGAAGCCGAGCAGCCGGTCGTAATAGCCGGCGATGTTGAGCAGTGCGCAAGGCTTCTCGTGGCTGCCGAGCTGTGCCCAGGTCCAGATCTCGAACAGTTCCTCCAGCGTGCCGACGCCTCCGGGCAGGGCGACGAAGCCGTCCGCGAGCTCGGCCATCAGCGCCTTGCGTTCGTGCATGGAGCCGACGACGCGCAGGTCCGCCAAACCCTTGTGGGCGACCTCGCGCTCAAGGATGCCGCGCGGAATGACGCCGATGACCTCTCCACCGGCGGCGAGCGCCGCATCGGCCAGCCGGCCCATGAGCCCGACCGAGGCCCCGCCATAGACGAGGCCGATGCCCTCCCGTGCCAGCAGCGTGCCGAGGGCGACGGCGGCCTCGGCATAATCCGCCCGATGGCCGGCATTGGAGCCGAGAAAGACGCAGAGACGACGCATGGCGTGATCCTCAAAAAGCAACGGCGCCTCGATGGCGCCGTTCCCTCGTTGATTGGATGAGGACGGCGGGCCGATCAGTCCGCCGCTTCCTCGCCGAGGTCCTCGTCGCCCTCGCCTTCTTCCTCGTTCACGCGCTCGACCGAGACGACCTTCTCGTCGTCGGCGGTGTTGAACACGATCACGCCCTGGCTGCCGCGCCCGACGATGCGGATGCCGTTGACCGGGCAGCGGATAAGCTGGCCGCCATCTGTGACGAGCATGATCTGGTCGGCTTCCTCCACCGGGAAGGAGGCGATCAGCGGCCCGTTGCGGTCGTTGACCGCCATGGCGACGATGCCCTTACCGCCGCGCCGCGTCGTGCGGTACTCGTAGGACGAGGTGCGCTTGCCGTAGCCGTTCTCCGACAGGGTGAGGATGAACTGCTCGGCCGCGCTCATTGTGACGTAACGCGCCTGGTCGAAGCTGGCGGCGCCGGCCGCGGCCGCCTCGCCCTCCTCCGGCGCCTCCTCGACCTCGGCATCGGCGACATCCGCAACGTCCTCGGCCTCGGCGCCGTTCTGCGCACGGCGTACGGCATTGGCGCGCTTGATGTATTCGGTGCGCTCCTCGGCGGTGGCGTCGACGTGATGGATGATGGCCATCGAGATGAGGCGGTCGCCCTCCTCAAGCTGGATGCCGCGCACGCCCATGGAGTCGCGGCCCTTGAACACGCGCACCTCGGTGACGGGGAAGCGGATGCACTGGCCATTGGCACTGGTGAGCAGCACGTCGTCGGCCACCGTGCAGAGCTGGACGTCGGCGATCGCCTCGCCCTCCTCCAGCTTCATGGCGATCTTGCCGTTGCGGTTCACATTGGTGAAGTCGGACAGCTCGTTGCGCCGCACCGTGCCTCCGGTGGTCGCGAACATGATCTGTAGCCGGCTCCACGTTTCCTCGTCCGGCAGGGCCATGATGGAGGTAATGCGTTCGTCCTCGGTCAGCGGCAGGATATTGACCAGCGCCTTGCCGCGCGCCTGCGGCGCGGCGATCGGCAGGCGCCAGACCTTGAGCTTGTAGACCTGCCCCTTGGACGAGAAGAACAGCACCGGCGCATGGGTGGAGGCGACGAAGAGCCGGGTGACGAAATCCTCGTCGCGGGTCTGCATCGCCGAGCGACCCTTGCCGCCACGCCGCTGCGCCCGGTAGGTGGAGAGCGGCACGCGCTTCACATAGCCCGCATGCGAGACCGTGACGACCATGTCCTCGCGGGCGATGAGATCCTCGTCCTCGAAATCGCCTTCCGCCTCGGTGATCTCGGTCTTCCGGTCGGTGCCGAATTCGGCTTTGACCGTAATGAGTTCGTCCTTGACGATGGCGCGGATGCGCTCGCGGCTGGCGAGGATGTCGAGATATTCGCGGATCTCCACCGCGATCTTGTCGAGCTCGTCCGCCACCTCGTCGCGGCCGAGCGCGGTGAGGCGCTGCAGGCGCAGGTCGAGGATCGCACGGGCCTGCTCGGCCGACAGGCGGTAGGTGTTGTCCGCCGCCAGCTTGTGGCGCGGATCGTCGATCAGCGCGATCAGCGGCGCGACGTCCATCGCCGGCCAGTCGCGGGTCATCAGCGCCTCGCGGGCGGTCGCCGGATCCGGCGAGGTGCGGATGGTGTGGATCACCTCGTCGATATTGGCGACCGCGATGGCGAGACCGACCAGCACATGGGCCCGCTCGCGCGCCTTGCGCAGCAGGAATTTAGTGCGCCGGCTAACGACGTCCTCGCGGAAGGCGATGAAGGCGGTCAGCAGGTCGTGCAGCGTCATCAGCGCCGGCTTGCCGCCGTTCAGCGCCACCATGTTGGCGCCGAAGGAGGTCTGCAGCGCCGTCATGCGGTAGAGATTGTTGAGCACGACGTCCGCCTGGGCGTCGCGCTTGATCTCGAACACGACGCGCAGACCCTCGCGGGAGGATTCGTCGCGGATCTCGGCGATGCCTTCCAGCCGCTTCTCGCGCACCAGCTCGGCGATGCGCTCGATCATCGTCGCCTTGTTCACCTGGTAGGGAATCTCGGTGACGACGATGGCGTCGCGGTCCTTGCGCAGCTCCTCGATGGTGGCGCGGGAGCGCATCACGATGGAGCCACGGCCGGTCAGATAGGCCTGGCGGATGCCGCTGCGGCCGAGGATGAGCGCACCGGTCGGGAAGTCCGGGCCCTGAATGTAGTCCAGCAGCTTCTCGACATCGAGCGCCGGGTCGTCGATCAGCGCCAGGCAGGCATCCACCACCTCGCCGAGATTGTGCGGCGGGATGTTGGTGGCCATGCCGACGGCGATGCCGCCGGCGCCGTTGACCAGCAGGTTCGGGAAGCGGGCCGGGAGCACGGTCGGCTCCTGCTCGCGCCCGTCATAGTTGTCCTGGAAATCGACCGTGTCCTTGTCGAGGTCGTCCAGCAGCGTCATCGCCGGCTTGGCGAGGCGCACCTCGGTGTAGCGCTCGGCCGCCGGCGGGTCGCCGTCGATGGAGCCGAAGTTCCCCTGCCCGTCCACGAGCATCAGGCGCATGGAGAAGTCCTGCGCCAGACGCACCAGCGCGTCGTAGATCGCCTGGTTGCCGTGCGGATGGTACTTACCCATCGTGTCGCCGGTGACGCGGGCGGATTTGTTGTACGGCCGATCCGGCGTGTAGTTGTTCTCGCGCATGGAGAACAGGATGCGGCGATGCACCGGCTTCAGGCCGTCGCGCACGTCCGGCAGGGCGCGGGAGACGATCACGCTCATCGCGTAATCGAGATAGCTGCGCGACAGTTCTTCGGTGATCGAGACGGGCCGGATATCCGAAGGGCCGCCGCCCTCCGGCTTGATCGTATCGGAATCGGACAAGGAAACGACTTTCCGTGGTTGCGGAACAGGTGCACCTGTGTAGCCGATTCCGGTCGGAAGCGCCAGTCGGACGGCTTTTTCGGCGCCCTTAAAATCCGTTTAAAATCAAAGGATTGCGGGCAAGTTTCCACAACGTCGCTGGATCGTGGCGGAAGCATGGCGCCGGCGCCTCGCAAAGGGGCGGAAAAGCATGGTCCACGCGCCCGCTGGTGGGCCAGCGCCGGGTCGGAGGAAAGCCCCCTTGGCAGCCATGGCGCGGCGCGGTCTTATAGGGCGCGGACGGGCTTTCGGGGGCGGGCAGGATCGTGCTGGACTACGTTTTCTCGGCCGCGGTGACGATGCTGGTCGTCATCGACCCCATCGGCCTCGCGCCGCTGTTCCTTGCTGTGACCACCGATCTGACGGGCGAAGAGCGCCGGCTGGTGGCGTGGCGGTCCTCGGCCATCGCGCTCGCCATCCTCGTCGTCTTCGGCCTTGTCGGTGCGCCGCTGCTGGCGGCGCTGGGCATCACCCTGCCCGCCTTCCGCATGGCCGGCGGGCTGCTGTTGTTCACGATCTCCTTCGAGATGGTGTTCGGGCGCCGCACGGAGCGCAAGTTCGACGCTTCCGAGGTGGCCCAGCGCGAGAAGCTGCTGCGCACGCTGGCGGTGTTCCCGCTCGCCATACCGCTGATGGCGGGCCCCGGCGCCATCACCGCCATGCTGCTGCTCGCCGGCGAGGCGAAGGGCGATCCGGTGCGGCTGCTGGCGCTGCTCGTGATCACCCTGCTGGTGGTGGCGAGCTGTCTCGCGGTCTTCCGCGCGGCGGAGCGGATGGACCGCCTGCTCGGTGTCACCGGTAACGTCATCCTCTCGCGCCTTCTCGGCATCGTGCTGGCGGCGCTGGCGGTGCAGTTCGTGATCGACGGAATCCGCGCCGCCTTCCTCGCCTGATCGGTCGGCTCAATTGCCGAACAGCACCTGATGCATGATGCGGCCCGGCCAGAGGGTGAACAGCCCGGCCAGCACCAACCCGCCGAGGAACAGGCCCTGCATGCCCGCCGCGTGACGGGCGACGTCGTGGCGATGCGCGCGGAACAGCGCCCGCGGCAGCGCCCAGACGACGTAGAGCGAGAGAAGATGGATGGGCCCGAACGGCCCGAACCAGCGCATCTCGTGGATCCAGAAGGACGAGAGCGCGACCGTCGCCATCAGCGCCGCCCACAGCCAGCCGAGGCCGCGGTGCGGCAGCGTACCCTTGGGTGCGGCGAGTTGAACCGCTCCCAACGCCAGCGCCGCGAGGGCGGCGAAGGCATGGATGCGGATCGCCAGCGAGGCGTCGAGCAGCGGGGCGAGGGTCACGGGGCCCTGCGCGTCAGTCCCGGAACGTCAGAACGGGATCTCGTCGTCGAGGTCGCCGCCGCCACCTCCGCCGAACTTGCCGCCGCTGCTGCCACCACCCACGGCCGCCGCCGGCTTGCGGTCGCCGCCGAAGGAGCGCCCACCACCCGAGCCACCACCGAAGTTCCCGCCACCGGAGCCGAAATCGCTGCCGCCGGCGCCGTACTCGTCACCCCCTTCGGAGGATCCGCCGCTACGGCTGTCGAGAATGGTCAGCTCGCCGCGGAACGGACGCAGCACGACCTCGGTGAAGTAGCGCTCGGCGCCCGACTGGTCGGTGGCCTTGCGGGTTTCGAGCTGGCCCTCGATGTAAACTTTGGTGCCCTTGCGCAGATACTGCTCGGCCACGCGCAGCAGGTTCTCGTTGAAGATCACCACGCTGTGCCACTCGGTGCGCTCCTTGCGCTCGCCGGTCGCCTTGTCGCGCCAGGTCTCGGAGGTGGCGATGCGCAGGTTGCAGACCCGCCCGCCATTCTGGAACGTGCGCACCTCCGGATCGCGGCCGAGATTGCCGATCAGGATCACCTTGTTGACGCTGCCCGCCATCTTGTCCTCCGAAACAGTGGGACGCCCGCCGTGGCGCGCGCTTGCATAAGGGAACGCATCTTAAACCAGCCGCCGCCGGCCCGCGCCCCGCGCCGGGACCCTTGTCCACACCTTGCGCCGCGCGGCCTTCCACCCCGTACGCCCGGGAGAAAACGCCGGAACATCCAGTACAGCGATCGTTCTTGTTATGTTCCTAGCATTATGGTTAGGGTGGTGCAAGTGAACGAGTCGCGCATTGCACAGCGCGGGAGCGAGACTATGTTAGCGTTGCGTTCTCAAGGGAGCTTCGTCCCATCATGACCCAGTTGCGCAACCGTCCGCGCGCCCGCGCCATCGCCATCCGCGCCGAGGAAGCCCGTCAGGCGCTCGTCCGCCGCGCCATTCTCGCCGTAGCCGGCGGGATGATCGCGGCGGCCGGTCTCGCGGCGGCGCTGCACGGCGTCGGGGGCTGACTCCTCGCCGGGACGGGCGCCGCCCCGGAGATGCACCACCCGGCGTAGCCGCCCGTTAAAAACACCGGCGAGAAGAGTTCGGAATGAAGGACCGCGTGGATTTGCCGCGCCGCGACGCCCGTTCGATCACGATACGTGGCGCGCGCGAGCACAATCTGAAGAATGTCGACCTCGAGATCCCGCGCGACAGCCTGGTGGTGTTCACCGGGCTTTCCGGTTCGGGCAAGTCGTCGCTCGCCTTCGATACCATCTATGCCGAGGGGCAGCGACGCTATGTCGAGAGCCTGTCGGCCTATGCGCGGCAATTCCTGGAGATGATGCAGAAGCCGGACGTCGACCAGATCGACGGCCTGTCGCCGGCCATCTCCATCGAGCAGAAGACCACCTCGAAGAATCCGCGCTCGACCGTCGGCACGGTGACCGAGATCTACGACTATATGCGCCTGCTCTGGGCGCGCGTCGGCGTGCCCTATTCGCCCGCCACCGGGCTGCCGATCGAGAGCCAGACGGTCAGCCAGATGGTGGACCGCGTGCTGGCCCTGCCGGAGAAGACGCGGCTCTATCTGCTTGCCCCCGTGGTGCGCGGGCGAAAGGGCGAATACCGCAAGGAGCTCGCGGAATTCCAGAAGAAGGGCTTCCAGCGCGTCAAGGTGAATGGCGAGTTCTACGAGATCGCCGACGCGCCGGCGCTCGACAAGAAATTCAAGCACGACATCGACGTGGTGGTGGACCGGCTCGTGGTGCGGCCGGACATCGCCAGCCGCCTCGCGGATTCCTTCGAGACCGCGCTCGGCCTCGCCGACGGCATCGCCGTGATCGAGTTCGCCGACGAGAAGGAAGAGAATGGCGAGCCGCGCCGCATCGTCTTCTCGGAGAAGTTCGCCTGCCCGGTCTCCGGCTTCACCATCCCCGAGATCGAGCCGCGGCTGTTCTCCTTCAACAACCCGTTCGGCGCCTGCCCGGTCTGCGATGGCCTCGGCCATGAAAGCAAGATCGACCCGGACCTCGTGGTGCCGGAGAAGTCGCGCACGCTGAAGCAGGGCGCCATAGCGCCCTGGGCGAAGTCGACCTCGCCCTATTACGGCCAGACGCTCGACGCGCTCGCCCGCCACTACGGCTTCAAGCTTACGTTGGCGTGGTCGGAGCTGCCGGAGAAAGTGCGGGACGTGATCCTGCATGGCTCGGGCGCGGAGACCATCCGCTTCGTCTATGACGACGGCATGCGTGCCTATGAGACGGTGAAGACCTTCGAGGGCATCGTCACCAACCTGGAGCGCCGCTGGCGCGAGACCGAGAGCGACTGGGCGCGCGAGGAGATCGGCAAGTATTTTTCCGCCGTGCCCTGCGCTGCCTGCAACGGTTACCGGCTCAAGCCCGAGGCGCTGGCGGTGAAGATCGCCGGCCGGCACATCGGGCAGGCGGCGGAGCTTTCGGTGCGGCATGCCCTCGACTGGTTCGCCGCCCTGCCCGGCCAGCTCACCGAAAAGCAGAACGAGATCGCGGTACGCATCCTCAAGGAGATCCGCGAGCGGCTTGCCTTCCTGCTCGATGTCGGTCTCGACTATCTCACGCTCGCCCGGGCATCCGGCACGCTGTCGGGCGGCGAGAGCCAGCGCATCCGCCTCGCCTCGCAGATCGGCTCAGGGCTGACCGGCGTGCTCTACGTGCTGGACGAGCCGTCCATCGGCCTGCACCAGCGCGACAATGAGCGACTGCTCGGTACGCTGAAGCGGTTGCGCGACCTCGGCAACACGGTGGTGGTGGTCGAGCATGATGAGGACGCCATCCTCGCCGCGGACTACGTGGTCGATGTCGGTCCCGGCGCCGGTGTGCATGGCGGGCGGATCGTCGCCCAGGGGACGCCGCCGGAGATCCTCGCCAACCCGAACTCCCTCACCGGAAAATACCTTACCGGCGAGATGACCGTGCCGGTGCCCAAGCGGCGCAAGCCGAACCCGAAGCGGATGCTTCGCGTGGTCAATGCGCGGGGCAACAACCTGAAGAACGTCACGGCATCGATCCCGCTGGGCCTGTTCACGGCCGTCACCGGCGTGTCGGGTGGCGGCAAGTCGACCCTGCTGATCGACACGCTCTACAAGGCGGTGGCGCGCCGGCTGAACGGTGCCTCCGAACCGCCCGCCCCCCATGACGGCATCGAGGGGCTGGAACATCTCGACAAGGTGATCGACATCGACCAGTCGCCGATCGGACGCACCCCGCGCTCGAACCCGGCGACCTATACCGGCGCCTTCACGCCGATCCGCGAATGGTTCTCCGGCCTGCCCGAGGCCAAGGCGCGCGGCTACGGGCCGGGGCGCTTCTCCTTCAACGTGAAGGGCGGGCGCTGCGAGGCGTGCCAGGGCGACGGCGTCATCAAGATCGAGATGCACTTCCTGCCCGACGTCTACGTCACCTGCGATGTCTGCAAGGGCAAGCGCTACAACCGCGAGACGCTGGAGGTCACCTTCAAGAACAAGTCCATCGCCGACGTGCTCGACATGACGGTCGACGAGGGGGCGGAGTTCTTCAAGGCGGTGCCGGCGGTGCGCGAGAAGCTGGAGACGCTCTCGCGTGTTGGCCTCGGCTACATCCATGTCGGCCAGCAGGCGAACACACTGTCGGGCGGCGAGGCGCAGCGCGTGAAGCTCTCCAAGGAGCTGTCGCGCCGGGCCACCGGGCGCACGCTCTACATCCTCGACGAGCCGACCACCGGCCTGCATTTCCACGACGTCGCCAAGCTGCTGGAAGTGCTGCACGAACTGGTCGAGCAGGGCAACACGGTGGTGGTGATCGAGCACAATCTCGAGGTCATCAAGACCGCCGACTGGGTGATCGACCTCGGCCCGGAAGGCGGCGACGGCGGCGGCGAGATCGTCGCGGCGGGGCCGCCGGAAGTGATCGCCAGGAGCGAGCGTAGCCATACCGGCCGCTTCCTCTCCGAGGTGCTGGAGCGCCGGCCGATGAAACCTCGCAGCGCGGCGGAGTAGCGCGGGGCGCGTCCGTCTCCATCCCCTGAAGCGTCATCCCGGAACGGTCGCCAGGCCGTATCCGGGATCGCGTGCAGAATGGAGAGCGATCCCGGATACACGTCGGCTTTGACCGGGCTGACGTCGAGACTGGGAAGAATCCCAGAGGCTGACCCGTAATCTGCGACCGGAGTGCTTGGAGACACGTCATGGCCGGGCTTGACCCGGCCATCCACGCCTTGAGCCCCGCGGGCGCACCGGCAAAGTGGTAGATCCCCAGGCCAAGCCCGGGGATGACGGTCAAAGATGTCGCCTACCGCTTCTGAGAGCCAGGCCGAGTCGACTCCTTAGGGTGAGTATGTATCGCTCAAGGAGCGCTAGGCATCCTGCCGCAATCGCACGAGATTCACCGTCACGGCGATCAGCACGATCGTCGCGCCGAACTGGTGCGCCAGCGCGATGTCGATCGGTACCTGATAGATCAGCGTCAGGATGCCGAGTGTGGCCTGCGCCGCCACAAGGCCGAGGATGAGCAGGGCGCGACGGGCGACCATGCCGCCCACCCGCCGCGCACTGAGCCAGTGGCCGATGGCCAGCGCGAACAGCGCGTAAGCCACCAGCCGGTGGTTGAACTGCACGGTGAGGACGTTCTCGAAGAAGTTCCGCCACGCCGGCTGCTGAACGAAGAGATTGGCCATCGGCGGGACCAGATGGCCGTCCATCAGCGGCCAGGTCGTGTAGGTCAGCCCGGCGTCAAGGCCGGCGACGAGGCCGCCAAGGAAGATCTGCAGAAGCACGACGCCGAACAGGATGCGGGCATAGCCGCGCAGCCAGTCCGATGACGCTCGCCGCTCCGCCGCCGGCTTGAGCGAGGTCGCGACCGCCGCCGTGGCGGCGAGGATGATGCAGGCAAGCGTCAGATGGGTGGCAAGGCGGTACTGGCTGACGTCGACCCGGTTCACCAGCCCCGAGGCGACCATCCACCAGCCGACGGCGCCTTGCAGGCCGCCGAGCACGAACAGGCCGGAGAGCTTCCAGCCGAGCGCGCGGTCGACCAGCCCGCGCCAGAGAAAGAACAGGAAGGGCAGCAGGAACACGAAGCCGATGAGGCGGCCGAGCAGCCGATGCCCCCACTCCCACCAGAAGATGTACTTGAACTCCTCGAGGCTCATGCCCCGGTTGATCTGCTGGTATTGCGGGATCTGCCGGTACTTGTCGAACTCGGCCTGCCACGCTTCCGCGCTCAGCGGCGGCAGCGTGCCGGTCACCGGCTTCCACTCGGTGATGGAAAGACCGGATTCGGTGAGCCGCGTGGCGCCGCCCACGACCACCATCAGCACGATCAGCGCCGCGACGAACCACAGCCAGAGCCGGACCGGCCGCAATCGGTCGGCGGCGAGCGGCGCCGCGGCACCATCCTGCGATGTGGCGAGTTGATCGAGGGCCATTGCACGCGCTCCCTGCAATGACGGCCGCCAGCCCCACCGGCCGTCCCGCGCCGGGCGACTTCCTCCCGGGCGCCGCGAGCGATATAGAGGCGGGCGCCCGGGCGCAACGGGACTCTTTGTCCCGCGCGCAGGCGCCGTCCAGACGGAGTACGAGCATGACCGATCAGCGCCCTGGCATGTCCGCCCGCCTGCGCAAGTTCATCGGCACGGTGCTGATGGTGGTGCTGGTAGTGTGCTGGTCGCTCGGCGCCATGGCATTGGCGCAGGGGCGCGTCACCACCCTGCCCGGCTTCTGGCAGTTCGTCGCCTATGCGCTGCTGGGGATCGGCTGGATCGTGCCGGCGGCCTGGTTGATCCGCTGGATGCAGAAGCACGACCGCAAGCCGGACACGCTCTGAGAATCGGCGTTACGCGGCGCGTGGCAGGCTGCCGGCCTCGGTCTCCGGCGTGAAGGTCACCATGGCGATATCGCCGAACCCCTGAGCTGCCAGCGCATCGAAGGCCTGCACCGCATCGGTCGCCATGGCACCGGGGTGCGTCACCAATATCGTCGTCGGGTCGAGCGCAGCGATACGCTCGGCGCCTTCCGTCCGCCCGAGCGGCGGCGCGGCGACGACGACGTGGTCATAGGTTTGCTTGAGGGCGGTGAGGATCAACGGCAGCCGGTCGGAGGCGACGAGGCCGCTCGCCTCGCGCGCGCCGCGTCCGGGCGGGATGACGTGGCAGCGCGAGCCGTTCTCGCGGTGAATCGCGTCGGAGAAGCTGGCGACGCCGAACAGCAGGTCGGTGAGGCCCGGTGCGCGGGGATCGGCCGCCAGCGCATCCAGCGGTTCGGCCGCGACATCGAGGCAGACGATGACCACGCGCCGTTCGGCCGCGCCGGACAGCGACCGGCCGAGCGAGATGGCACAGCGGGCGATACCTTCATCCGCCGTCGCGCCGGTCACGATGACGAGGCGAGCCGCCTCGCCGCGCAGCTCGACGAGGCGCGAGAGGTCCGCGAGCTCCCGCTCGCGCGAGAAGCGCCGGAACGGCCTCGGGCTCTCCGTCTCGTCCGCATAGTCGCCGGTCGCGGCGCCGATCCAAGGCAGATGCTGCATCGTCTGCGGCGCCATTTCCGGCATGGGCACGGCACCGATCTCCTGCCCGCCAGTGGAGGCACGGCGGCGGGCGAGCGCCTGAAAGCCGAGGACGAGCAGGAAGGTGCCGATGCCGGTCGCGAGGCTGGAAATCAGCGGGGTCGGCCAGCGCGCCGACGTCGAGGGCACCGCCGAGGCGATGATTCGCACCGGCGCCGGAGACGGCGCGGTCGTCGCGCCGTTCGGGTCCATGCTGAACGGACCGCGAGTCTCGCGCAGCTCGAGGTAGTTTCTGGCGAAGGCGTTGGCGACATCGGCGGAAAGACGCGGGTCGGGCGAGGCGAAATCGACGGCGATCTGGCCATTCCCCGCGTCGCGCACGCTCAGGCCACGTTCGATCGTGCGCAGTGCCAGCGCCTCGCGCGAAGCGGGCATGGGCTCGGGCGGCGTGGCGAAGCCGGCGAGACTTACCGCGCCGGACAGCGCATTGGCCGGCTCACCCAGCGGTTTGGCGAGGCGCGCCGCGAGGTTGTGGCTTTCGATGACCTGCCGGGCGAACTCACGCGAGGAGAGCACCTGCACGCCGTCCCGACCTGCGGCGAAGCTGCGATGATCGCTCCACACACGGGCCTGCGCCGTGTAACGCGGCGTTGCGATCTGGCTGGTCGCGCCGGCAACGAGCAAGGCGGCGATGGCGGGTCCGAACAGGAGACGGCGCAGATGCCGCAACGTGCCGGTTGTCCGAATCGCATCTCCCGGCTCCACGTTCGCCTCATCGGGCGACGGCGCCACCGTGTTCACGGAGATGTCGTTCGGATCCATCATGGTGCCCATTAGGCACCGTCATGGTTTCCACCGTGTTAAAACGGAAAGAGATGGAATGGTCGGAGCGAGAGGATTTGAACCTCCGACCCCTAGTCCCCCAGACTAGTGCGCTAACCGGGCTGCGCTACGCTCCGACGCCGTGAGGCGCCGTCTCTGTAGCCATTTGCCGGTCATGATGCAAGCCGGCCGGCGTCTTTCGGGCTCTGCTTTTCCTCGTCCTTCGTATCGGGCTCGGGGCCGACCGTCTGTTCTACGGAGGCGCTCAGCCGCTGGAACAGGCCGAGCGAGACCAGCGTCACGCAGCCGGCGAGCACGAGAAGCGCGGCGTATTTCACCTCCGTCACATCATCGCGCGCGGTTTCGAAGATCAGCACGAGTGCTTCGAGGAAGATCGCGATGATGATGGTGGAGATGAATTTGGTGAGCCCGCGCCGGGCATCGCCCGCTGACCGCCGCTCGCGGCCGGCTGGCACCTCTTCCTCGAAGAAATACTTCGCCACGTCGAACAGGGCGATGGCGACGATGAGATAGCCCACCACGCCCAGCAGAGATTCGTGGAGTACCGCCGTCCCCGCCAGACTGTCGCGCAGGACCACATAGGGAGCGTAGACCAGCAGGGCCGCGGCGACGGCCATGAGGGCACAGGCGGCGATGGCGAAGACGATGCGGATGAAGAGACTCATGCAGGGCTCCACACCGGATTGCCGCTGTAAGTAGAGCGGGCCCACACAGCGGCAAGGGCGCCTCGTATCAGGTCGGGGTGTGGATTCGGCAGGACCGCCCTATGATGGGGCGACACGGGGACGCGGAGGAGCCATCGCCATGAATCATCACGCGCATGGCCATCATCCATCGGTCGACCCTCCCGCCGATGCCGGGCCGCTCGCCGTACCGACGTCGGAGGAAATGCTGGCAAGGCTCGAAGCGCGCCGCTCGGCGCCGCTGCGCGGCCTCGTCGAGCCGGGACCGACGCCGGAGGAACTGGAGCGCCTGTTGCGGCTCTCCACGCGGGTGCCGGACCATGGAAGGCTCGTTCCCTGGCGCTTCATCGTCGTCGAGGGGGATGCCCGCCGCGTGCTGGGCGAAAGGCTCGATGCCCTCTATGCCCGGCAGAATCCCGGCCTGCCGGCGGCCAAGGCGGATATGTGGACGCTCTACATGATGCGCGCGCCGCTGACGGTCGTGCTGGTCAGCCGGCCCGATGCCGCAGCCAAGGTGCCGGAGTGGAATCAGGTGCTTTCGGCCGGGGCGGCGGGCATGGCGCTCACCGTCGCCGCCTCGGCGCTCGGCTTCGCCACGCAATGGCTGCTGAAATGGCCCGGCCGCGACCCGGAGGCCGCCGCCCTCCTCGGTCTGACGGCGCAGGAGAAGGTGGCCGGCTTCATCCATGTGGGCAGGCCGGTGCAGGCAAACGAGGACCGGCCGCGGCCGGCCCTCGACGAGGTCGTGCGCTTCTGGTCGGCGGAGCCGGCGTCTCCCGATCAGTCGATGTCGAACGACACGCCCTGAGCGAGCGGCAGGGCGCGCGAGTAATTGATGGTGTTGGTGGCGCGCCGCATATAGGCCTTCCACGCGTCGGAGCCGGATTCGCGGCCGCCGCCGGTCTCCTTCTCGCCGCCGAACGCACCGCCGATCTCGGCGCCGGACGGGCCGATATTGACGTTGGCGATACCGCAGTCGGAGCCCTCCGCCGACAGGAAGGTCTCGGCCTCGCGCAAGTCGTTGGTGAAGATCGACGACGACAGGCCCTGCGGCACGGCGTTGTGCAGCTTGATCGCCTCGGGCAGACCGGCGCAGCGCAGCACATAGAGGATCGGCGCGAAGGTCTCGTGCTTCACGATGTCGATCTGCGAATCGATCTCCACCAGTGCCGGGCGGACGTAGTAGGCGTCCGGCCATTCCGCCGCGAGCACGCGCTCGCCGCCATGGATCCGCGCTCCCGCTGCGCGGGCCTCGGCAAGGGCCTTCTGCATGCCTTCATAGGCGGCGGCGTCGATCAGCGGCCCGATGAGCGTGCCGGCCTCGCGCGGATCGCCGATGCCGACCGAGCCGTAGGCCCTGGCGAGACGCGGGATCAGCGTCTCGTAGACGCCCTCGTTCACGATGAGGCGGCGCAGCGTGGTGCAGCGCTGCCCGGCGGTGCCCATCGCGGCGAAGGCGATGCCGCGCAGCGCGAGATCGAGGTCCGCCGAAGGGCAGACGATGGCGGCGTTGTTGCCGCCGAGTTCGAGGATCGACCGGCCGAAGCGGCGTGCGACGCGCTCGCCGACGATGCGGCCCATGCGGGTCGAGCCGGTGGCCGAGATGACCGGCACGCGGGTGTCGTCGGTCAGCGCCGCGCCGACTTCGGCGCCGCCGACCAGAAGCTGCGACAGGCCTTCCGGCGCGCCGCCGAAGGCGACAGCGGCCCGCTCGAACAGGGCCTGCACCGCGAGAGCGGTCAGCGGGGTCTTCTCGGAGGGCTTCCACAGCACGCTGTCGCCGCAGACGAGCGCCAGGGCGGCGTTCCACGACCACACGGCCACGGGGAAATTGAAGGCGGTGATGATGCCGACGGGCCCCACCGGGTGCCAGCTTTCCATCATCCGGTGGCCGGGCCGCTCGGACGCGATGGTGAGGCCGTAGAGCTGGCGGGAGAGGCCGACGGCGAAGTCGCAGATGTCGATCATCTCCTGCACCTCGCCGAGGCCCTCGGAGACGATCTTGCCGGCTTCCAGCGTCACCAGCCGGCCGAGCTCGGCCTTGTGGGCGCGCAGTTCCTCGCCCAGCAGGCGAACGAGCTCGCCCCGGCGCGGTGCCGGGACGGTGCGCCACGCCTCGAAGGCGGCGATGGAGCGGTCGACGGCGTGGGCGACGTCCCTGGCGCTGGCCTCGGCGACATGGGCGACCACCTCGCCGGTGATCGGCGAGCGCACGGGACGGGTGCCGTTCCGCCAGCTCGAATCCGGCACGCCGAGGGTCCGCAGCACATGCGCAACCTCCTCCGTGACCGGCTGCTGAGCCTTGCGGATATCCTTGGTCGCCATGGTGACGCTCCCTGTCGAGGCCTGTCGTTTCGCCGCGCTCCTTAGCACCGCCGGACGCGGTGAATCCATCGCAGCTTTCGGCCGAGAATAGGGCCGGCGGAAGCGTTCCAGCAATTGCCGCCATCTCCCGCAGCGGTTCGTTCGACACGAAAAATCAAGCGTTTGGCGTGGAGGCTAGAATTTTGGGCGATTGTCGAAATATCACGATTCATCTTGGGGATTGGACCAAGTCGATCGTGACTATGCCTGTGTTATTTCTTATGCTGTGCGCCGCGACACGTTCGGCCGATCCCATTATAGCCATATTGTCGTGATCCTCCGGCCATAATTCCTTTCCATGCACAATCCTCGGATGCAATTGGAGAAGGACGAGGGTATTGACGGCTTGGGGAATGGGACGGATCGCCGGCGCGGCAGTCGCGGCGGGGGTTATCTTTATCGCCGGCGGCAATGCCGCGCTTGCTGACAAGAAAAGCAATTATGCGACGTCGGGAACGGCGTCCTATTACGGATATGGCGGCCGCACCGCGAATGGCGAGCGGCACAACGCGCAGGCACTAACGGCCGCGCATCGCAGCCTGCCCTTCAACACCAAGGTCCGCGTCACCAACAAGATCAACGGCCGTTCGGTGGTGGTGCGGATCAACGATCGCGGTCCCTTCGTGAGGGGCCGGATCATCGACGTGTCGACGGCCGCAGCAGAGGAACTCGGGTTCCGCCGGCGGGGCGTCACCAAGGTCGATATCGCCGTCATCGATTGAGACGGGGATGATGGGCGCGGCCGGCAGGTGCGCCCGTGCTTCGGCACTACCCGCCGCGCTCAGCCCTGAGCGCGCGCGGTATCGAGTATGCGCCGGCAGTCCTGAAGCTCGTAGAGCGCGGCCTGGAGCCGCTGGACGTCGTCGCGGCTCAGCTTCGCCCGGACGGGGATCTCGTTTTCCTGTGCCCCGTCCGCGCGCAGCGGCGCCCGGCTGACCGGCGCCGGCTCGGCGGGCCGCGGCGCGACAGGCGCCGGACGGGAACGCTCGGGCACGTAGTCCACATCATCGGCATAGTCGTCCGCATCCGGCTCCGGCGCGACCGCGCGGAACGGAAAGGCCGCGCGCCCTTCCGGGCGGGGCTCGGCGGGCCGCGACTCGGCAAGGCGCGCCGGCTCGCGCGGCGGCAGACGGCGCGGGTCGGGCATGTCGGTCGGGTCCTGTTCGGCTTCGGGCCTTGGAGGCGCCCCACGCAGGGGGGGCTCGCTGCGCGGCGGAGGCATGCGCGGCGGCTCCGCTCGCGGAGGATCCATGCGCGGGGGCTCGACTCGGGGCTGCAGTTCCTGCCGCGACGGCTTGCTCTGCGGCGCCATGTCGGGCAGCAGCGGCAGTTCCAGAAGATCCGGCTCGTTTTCGGGCCGGCGCTTGCCGCGACGCGGCGACGGCTCCTCGACCGGCTCGCGCTGGCGCGTGGGAAGAAGGTTCAGGATGCCGCTGAGCGGCCCGGAACGCGGCGGCTCGGCCTCGCGAGCGCGGCCGGGATGGCCGGCGTCGACAGTGGCGTGGCGCCCTGCCCGCTCCTCGCGTTCGTCCAGTTCGGCGACGGCGCGGGCTTCCGCCTCGGCGTCGCGCCAGATGGCCTGCACATAGCGCGGGCCTTCCTCCTTGAGGATGCGCTGGACGCCGCGGATCGTGTAGCCCTCCCCGTAGAGCAGGTGGCGCACGCCGCGCAGCAACTCGACATCGTCCGGGCGATAATAGCGCCGCCCGCCGCCGCGCTTCAGCGGGCGGATCTGCGGGAAGCGGGTTTCCCAGAAACGCAGGACGTGCTGAGGCAGATCGAGATCTTCAGCGACCTCGCTGATCGTGCGGAAGGCGTCCGGGCCCTTCTCCACGCTCATCTGCTCCTGCCGCAGGCTCACGATTCGAGCGAGGCGGCGTTGATCTGCTGCTTCAGGATGTTGGACGGCTTGAAGACCATCACACGGCGCGGCGCGATCGGCACTTCCTCGCCGGTCTTCGGGTTGCGGCCGACGCGCTCGCCCTTCTGGCGCACCACGAAGGAGCCGAAGGAGGACAGCTTCACCGTCTCTCCCCGGGCCACGCAATCGGCGATCTCGGACAGAACCGTTTCGACGAGCGCCGCCGACTCGGTGCGCGAAAGCCCGACACGCTGATATACCGCCTCGCACAAATCGGCGCGCGTGATGGTGCGACCCGCCATTGCTGTCTTCCCTGTTCCGTCGGCCCTGTCTTTTCTTGAAGCGCCAAACTAGGCGCCGTCACTGCCGCCGGTCAACGGCGCATAGCGCTCCGGGAGCGCATTACCAGCGAACGAGCGCCGAACCCCAGGTGAATCCGCCGCCCATCGCCTCCAGCAGCACGAGATCGCCACGCTTGATGCGGCCATCGGCGTGCGCCGTCGTCAGCGCGAGGGGAATCGACGCGGCGGAGGTGTTGCCGTGCTTGTCGACGGTGATCACCACCTTTTCGGGCGCGATGCCGAGCTTGACGGCGCTCGCGTCGATGATGCGCCGGTTAGCCTGATGCGGCACGAACCAGTCGATGGTTTCGGCACTCTCGCCCGTCGCGGAAAAGGCATCGACGATCACGTCGGTGATCATGCCGACGGCATGGCGGAAGACCTCCCGGCCCTCCATGCGTAGATAGCCCACGCTGCGGGTCGAGGAGACGCCGCCGTCGACATAGAGCTTGTTCTTGTAGCGGCCGTCGGAGCGCAGATGCGTGGTCAGCACGCCGCGGCCATCCTCGCCGTCCCGCACCGCTTCCAGCACCAGCGCACCGGCGCCGTCGCCGAACAGGACGCAGGTGGTGCGATCGGACCAGTCGAGGATTCGCGAGAAGGTCTCGGCGCCGATGACGAGGCAGCGCCGGTAGGCGCCGGACTTGAGGAAATTGTCAGCGGTCGCGAGTGCGTAGACGAAACCGGAGCACACCGCCTGGATGTCGAAGGCCGCGCCATGGGTGATGCCAAGGCCGGCCTGCACGCTGACGGCCGTCGCCGGGAAGGTGTTGTCGGGCGTCGAGGTGGCCAGCACGATCAGGTCGATGTCGCCCGGCTCCAACCCGGCATCTGCCAGGGCGGCCTGGGCGGCCTTCAGGGCCAGATCCGACGTCACCTCGCCTTCGGCGGCGATATGGCGCGTGCGGATGCCCGTGCGCTGGACGATCCATTCGTCGGAGGTGTCGACCATCTGCACGAGGTCGGCATTGGTCAGGCAGCGGGCGGGCAGATAGGCGCCGACACCGCGTACCACGGAACGGATAGCACTCACGATGAAACCTGTAACTCGCCGGAGACGGTGGCTTCCGCCGGGCCGGTCGCGGCGACCTGGGGACGATCATTCATTCCCGCCTCGATGCGGGACAGGAGCTGGTAGCGAACCATGTCGTAGCCGATATCGACGGCCGAGGCGAAACCCTCGGCGTCGGTGCCGCCATGGCTCTTGATGACGACGCCGTTGAGGCCGAGGAAGACGCCGCCGTTCGACTTACGCGGATCGAGCTTCTCGCGCAGGGCGCGGAAGGCTCCGCGCGCCAGCAGGTAGCCGATCTTCGCCATGAAGCTGCGGTTGATCGCACCCCGCAGGAACTCCGCCACCTGCTTGGCGGTGCCCTCGGCGGTCTTGAGCGCGATGTTGCCGGAAAAGCCTTCGGTCACGACGACGTCGACCGTGCCGCGCCCGATATCGTCGCCCTCGACGAAGCCGTGATAGGAGAGTCCTGGATGGCCGGTCCCGCGCAGCGCGGCGGCCGCTTCCTTCACTTCCTCGACGCCCTTGATCTCCTCGACGCCGACATTGAGCAGGCCGACGGTCGGGCGCTCGATATCGAAGACGATGCGGGCCATGGCCGCGCCCATCACCGCCATGTCGACGAGGTGCTGCGCGGTCGCGCCGATCGAGGCGCCGACGTCCAGCACCACGCTTTCCCCGCGCGTGGTGGGCCACAGGCAGGCGATCGCCGGGCGGGAGATGCCGGCCATGGTCTTGAGATTGACCTTGGCCATCGCCATGAGCGCGCCGGTGTTGCCGGCCGAGACGGCGCAATCCGCCTCCCCCAGCCTCACCGCGTCGATGGCCCGCCACATGGAGGAGACACGGCGGCCTTGCCGCAGCGCCTGGCTGGGCTTGTCGTCCATGCGCACCACGACATCGGTGTGGATCACCGTGCTCGCTGCGGCGAGGCGCGGGTGCTGCTTGAGGATGTCGTTGATCCGGCCGGCATCGCCGAACAGCAGGTAGCTGATGTCCGGGTGTCGCGTCAGCGCGATCTCGGCGCCGGGCAGAACCACGTCGGGGCCGTGATCACCGCCCATGACGTCGAGCGCTATTCGGACGGTCGAGGACATCTAGCGGCGCGGTCTCATTCGGCGTTGGGGCGGCGGGACAGTGCCGCTCTTGTGCAGACGGCATGCCCCAGATGAACGCGCATGACAATAGCGTCCTGCATTTTCTCGGTCATGGCGGGACTAATTGGAGTCCTCGTCATCCTTGCCCCGCAGCCGCCCGAGAGCGGCAAAGGGGGAGGTTTCCTCGGGTCCCGGCTCGGCCGGCCCCTTGAACTCTGCGCCCGGCTTGCGGGGGTAAGGATCGAGGCCGAGAGCAAGGAATTCCGCCACCACGGCCCCGGCGTCGATGGTGCCGTCGACCAGCGGATCGGGAAGGTCGAGTTCGGTGACGTCGATTTCGGCGCCCGGCCGGATCTCGGGAATCTGGTCCTCCGGCGCGAAGCGCAGATCGATTTCCTCCGACACCGGAGAATCGAAGTCCTCGAGCGTCACCACGCAGGTCTGCGTCACCACCGCGTCGACGTGGCCGGTGACGTGCACGGTTCCCCCACGCTCCGGCCGGAGCGTCACCTCGGCCTTCACGGCCGGAATGCCGGGAATGCCGAAATCCTTCGCCAGCGCGGCGCGCGTCGCCGCGTCCGGCGCGATCTTCAATGTCAGTCCGTCCTCGGGGAGGCTGGCCACGAGAACGGGATGGGTAAGAGGCAAGGCATCCGTCATGACGGGGCAGTCTCCGTGGAAGGGTTCCGGACCGGGGAAGGCGCCGGAAAGTCGCCGGACGCGAAGGTCTCGAAGGGAATGGCCTTCAGCGCCCCGGCGGTGTCGATCATATAGGTCGCGAGCGCCTTCGCCTGCAGGTCCGCCTCGGGACGGGACGCATAGACGTTGCGCAGCACGGCTTCGCCGAGCGCATCGGCCTGACGGGCGTCGAGAGGCGCCTCGTAGGCGCCGACGCGGCCGTAGAAGGCTTCGGCGACACGCTTCATCTTCTTCGGCACGGTGAGGTCGCCGACGCCCATCTCGCGCAGGTTGGAATCCATATCGACGCAGAAGACGTCGAACACCTTCTGGCTGAGGGACCGGCGTTCCCCGTCCTCGTCCTTCAGGCGATGAAAAAGCAGGAAGGCATGGACGAGGATCATCTCGAAGCGGCCTTCGATGGTGTCCGGGACATCATAATCGGTATAGAAGGCCGGATTGCGGGCCTGCGCCACGATCGCGCCATAGAGCCGCTGAATGGTCTCGCCTCCGTCATTCCGGCGGAAGAAACGCAGAATCATGGACGGTTCCTGCCTCGCTGACGTCGCCGCGCCCCTTGGCGGACCGGCACTGGCGGGGTAGCGCGGGCCGATGGCGCTGGCAACCCCGCACGGGTCTTGCTGACGCTACGGCGGGGTGCCCGGTTGCCTCAGGCCCCTGCCCTGTGCTTTCTGCCGTATCACGTCGGAAGAGACGGGTCCGTCTGGACGGCGAATGGTTGGAGTTGAGTGGATGGCATCGACGCGCGTGACGCAGAAGGGGGCGCCCGGCGCCCGTCTTTCCGCCTTGGCTGCGCTGGCGGCGACAGGGGTCGTGGCGGTCGGGCTCGCGGGTTGCTCCGGCGGCATGCCGATGGCCACGGCCAATATGGGCCTCTCGCGCTCGCCCACCGGCTTCGTCTCCGAACAGCAGCGTGGCTATGTGATCACCGAGGGGGCGCTCGAGCAAATTCCCATCGGGTCGAGCCAGGAGCAGGTCCTGCTGGTGCTGGGCACCCCTTCGACCGTCGCCACCGTGGACGGTGAGGTGTTCTATTACATCTCGCAGAAGGCCAAGAAGGTGATGTTCATGCGGCCGGAGATCGTCGACCAGCGCGTGCTCGCGGTCTATTTCGACCCGAAGGACAAGCGCGTCACCCGCATCGCGGATTATGGCCTGAAGGATGGCAAGGTGTTCGACTTCATCAGTCGCTCCACGCCGACCGGCGGACAGGAAGTCTCGCTCATCGGCCAGATCTTCAACGCCACCAACTTCCGGCCGGGGATGTAGGATCGCCCTACGCTTCGCGCAGGATGCGTCATGGCCGGGCCCGTCCCGGCCATTCGCTTTTCTGGCGGTGGCGGGCAGCGCGTTTCAGCCGAAGCGGTGCGGCGAGAACGGCGCGGGATCCGTGCAGGGCGTCTCCCCGTCCATCATCTCCGCTAGCAGCCGGCCGGTGATCGGCCCGAGCGTGAAACCCAGATGCTGGTGGCCGATGGCGAGCCACATGCCGTTCTGGCCGGGCGCTGCCCCGATGACGGGCAGCATGTCCGGGAAGGCCGGGCGGGAACCCATCCACGGCTCCGGTTCGGCGCGTGCAGCGAGGGGGAAGAGCTGGCGCGCCAGCGTCTCCGTGCGATCGAGCTGCACGGGCGTCTTCGTCGCGTCGCGGCGGGCGAATTCCACGCCCGTCGTCAGGCGAATGCCGCCGACCATCGGTGTGATGACGTAGCCGCCTTCCTCATCGAGCACCGGCCGCGACAGCGCCGCGCCGTCTGCGGCGTGATAATGCATGTGGTAGCCGCGCTTGACCTGCAGCGGCAGGCGCAGGCCGAAGGGGCGCAGCACGTCCATCGCCCACGGGCCGAGCGCGACCACCACCTCCGGCGCCTCGACACCACCCTCCTCCGTCGTCACCGACCAGCCCGCGCCGAGACGTGCGAGGGTGCGCGCGTCGCCGCGGCGCACGTGCCCGCCCAATGCCGCGAAATGGGCGGCATAGGCCTGGGTGACGCCTCCGGGGCTGGAGACCGAGTGCGGGTCCGACCAGATCACCGCGCCGCGGAACACCGGGCGCAGCGACGGTTCCATCGCCAGGGCCTCGTCGACGCCGATCTCGCGCGCGCTGAGGCCGTATTGGCTGGCCAGCGGAAACTCACCGCGCTCGTTCTCAAGCCCGGCCTCTGTGCGGTAGAGCTTGAGCCAGCCGCCTTCGCGGAAGAAATGCCCGGCTCCGCTCGCCCCGGCGAGGCGCTCATGCTCGGCGAGGCTGTGGGCCAGCAGGGTCTCGATGGTGCGGGCATAGTTGAGGATGCGCGCAGGCGCGGAAGCGCGCCAGTAGGCGAACAGCCACGGCACGAGGCCGGGCAGCGCGTTCCAGTGGTAATGCGCCGCGGGATTGCGGCCGAGAGCGACGTCGGCCAGCGCGGATATCCTGCGGGGAAAGGCGACGGGATAGATCGAGGCCCGCTCGACCAGCCCGGCATTGCCGTAGGAGGTCTCCTCTCCCGGCCCTCTCCGGTCGACCAGGACGACCGACCGTCCGCGCATCGCGAGATTGAGGGCGATGGAGGTACCGACGATGCCGGCACCGAGCACGATCGTGTCGGTCTTCATGAAAAGGACTTTCGGGAGACGGGGAAGGCGTGCAAGGGCGGCGCGCCGGAACGCGCCGCCCGCTCCGTCCTCAGTTGATGGGGAACGGGAAGTACTTGGCGTTGATCTTCTGGTAGGTCCCGTCCGCCTGGATCTCCTTGATCGCCTTGTTGAGCATCTCGCGAAGCTCGGTGTCCTCCTTGCGGACGGCGATGCCGGTGCCCTGCGGGTTCACGTCCTTGAGGTCCGGGCCGACGAACTTGCAGCACTTGCCGGCGTCGGTCTTCTCCAGCCACTCATAGCCCACGAACTTGTCGACGAGGACGGCGTCGAGACGGCCGGCGGCGAGGTCGGCATTGGCCTCGTCCTGGGTCGGGTAGAGCTTGGCCTCGGTGCCCTTGTACTTGTCCTCGAGATAGGTCGCGCTGGTCGTGGACGACTGGGCGCCGACGACCTTGCCCTTCAGGGCCTCCGGCGTGATCTCGGTGATCTTGGTGTCCTTCGGCGCCATGAAGTTTCCGGGCGTCAGGTAGTAGGGGATGGTGAAATCCACCTTTTCCTTGCGCTCGTCGGTGATCGACATGGAGGCGACGATGGCGTCGTATTTCTTGGCGAGCAGCGCCGGGATGATGCCGTCCCAGTCCTGCGCCACGAAGGTGCATTCGACCTTCATCTTCTCGCACAGCGCGTTGGCGATATCGATATCGAAACCGATGAGCTTGCCGGTCGTGTCGACCGAATTGAAGGGCGGATAGGCACCCTCGGTGCCGATGCGCACCTTCTTGATCTCGGCCTGCGCGGCGCCCGTGCCGATGGCAAGGGCGGCGGCTGCGATCAGAATCTTGGCGATTTTCATTTTGGCGGTTCCCGATGTCAGGCACCGGATGCTCCGATGCCTTCCCCAAGAGGCTAGGTCGGAGCCTCGGCACAGGCAATCGGGGAATCGCCTAGCCTTTGGTGCAGTCTCAGAAGTGGCTGAAGCTGCCCCTCGCGAAGGTCATCGCCGCTCCATTGGAGGCGCGCACCGTCAGCCCCTGCCCGGCCTGCGTGCGGCCAATGACCGAGACGCCGATGCCGGCCGCCGTCGCGAAGGTGGTGAAGGCGTCCAGTTCCTCGTCCGGCATGACCGCGAGGATCTCGTAGTCGTCGCCGCCGGTCAGCGCGGTCTCGATCAGGGCTGGCTCGGCCTTGATGGCCGCGCGCGCGGCGGGACTGAGCGGCACCCGGTCGACCTCGATCTCGCCGGCGACGCCGGAGGCAGCCAGCATCTTCGTCAGGTCGCCCACCAGCCCGTCCGACACATCCATCGCTCCGCTGGCCCGGCCTCGCAGAGCACGGGCGAGCGCAAGGCGCGGCCGTGGAAGGAGATAGCGCTCCTTCAGGAAGGAGGCGGCCTTTTCTCCGAGGCCGGCAAACCCCGCCCGCGACGGGTCGAGCCGCAGGGCAAGGCCCAGTGCCGCGTCGCCGATGGTGCCGCTCACCACAATGGCCTGATCGGGCTTTGCGGTTGCCCGGCGCACCATCTGCCCGGCCGGCACAACGCCGAAGGCCGTGATGGACACGATGAAGGGCCCCGGCGTGCGCACGGTGTCGCCCCCGAGCAGCGGCGCGCCGTAGAGGGACGCGTCGGCACCGATACCACGCGCGAAGGCGGTGAGTGCGGCGGCATCCATTTCGGGAGGGATGGCGAAGGCGAGCAGTACGCCGAGGGGTTCGGCGCCCTTGGCGGCGAGATCGGACAGGTTCACCCGCATCGCCTTGCGGGCGATGGCTTCCGGCGGATCGTCGGCGAAGAAGTGCACGCCGGCGACCAGAGCGTCCTTGGTCAGGACGAGTTCGTGGCCCGGCGGGACGGAGAGCAGCGCGGCATCGTCCTTGAGGCCGAGCGCGCCGGGGTGGGTCGCGATCGGCTCGAACAGCCGGGCGATCAGCAGGTCTTCACCCGAAGCCTTCGCATCGCCGGAGCCACCCGCCGTCATCCCGCCTCCCTAGCCGGTGAATTCGGCCGGCCGCTTCTCACGCGCCAGCCCGTCCAGCACGGCGTTGACCATGCCGGTTTCCTCGCGGTCGAGGAAGGCGGCGGCCACGTTCACATATTCCGCCACGACGACGCGGGCGGGAATATCGGAGCGTTCGGTTAGTTCATAGGCGCCCGCGCGCAGCACGGCGCGCAACACCGCCTCGATGCGCTTGAGGGGCCAGCCCTTCACCAGCGCCGCGTCGAGCACCGGATCGATGGCGCGCTGCTCGCGCACCACGCCGCCGACGATGTCGCGGAACAGATTGAGGTCGGCAGCCGCGATCTCGTCGCCCTCGATCTCCTGCCCGATCCAATGGCTCTCGAACTGGGCGAGGATTTCCGATAGCGGCGTCCCAGCCAGATCCATCTGGTAGAGCGCCTGGACGGCGTTGAGCCGTGCCGCGCTCTTGCGCAGCGGCTTGTGATTGACGGGTTTGGCGCTCGTCATGATGCCTCACCCACGCGCCGTTTGAGGCGCAGCAGGGCGAAAGCCGCCTCGACCGTGCCGCCGCCCTTGTTGCCTTCCGACACGCGGGCGCGGGCCCAGGCCTGCTCGTCGTTCTCGACGGTGAGGATACCGTTGCCGAGCGGCAGCTTGCGGGCGACCGCGAGATCCATGAGCGCGCGCGAGGATTCTCCCGCGACGATCTCGAAATGATAGGTCTCGCCCCGCACCACGCAGCCCAGCGCGACGGCCGCGTCATAGGGGGTGCCGGCGGCGGCGGCGGCGTCAAGCGCAATGGCGATGGCGGTCGGAATCTCCAGCGCGCCGGGCATGGAGATCACGTCCGCCGTGGCGCCGGCAGCGGCGACCGCTTGCCGGGCGCCCGCCAGAAGCTCGTCGGCGATATCGTCATAGAAGCGCGCCTCGACAATGAGGACGCGCGCGCCGGTCAGCGGCACGGCGGCAGCGGCATCATCGGATGCACGCGGCGGGCGGGGGCTCGCCATGGAAGGAACCTCATGAACTCTGCTCGGGCCGACGACGTACAGCCGTCAACGGAACTCCGCAAGACGCGCAGCATAACGGGCCATCATGTCGACTTCGATATTGACAAGACCGCCCGCGCGGACGTCGCCCCATGTCGTATGGGTGAGCGTGTGGGGGATGAGAAGGCAGGAGAAGCGTGTGCCGTCGACATCGTTGACGGTAAGCGAGGTGCCGTCGAGCGTCACCGAGCCCTTCACGGCGATGAAGGGAGCCAGCGCTTCCGGCGCCTCGAAGGTGAAGCGGGTCGTTTCGCCGAGATCCTCGCGCTCGACGACGCGGGCGATGCCGTCGACATGTCCCTGCACGATGTGCCCGCCGAGCTCGTCGCCGATCTTCAGCGCGCGCTCGAGGTTGAGCCGGCGGCCTTCGGTCCAGCCGCTCGCCGTGGTCACGGCCAGCGTCTCGGGCGCGGCCTCGACCTCGAAGGCATCGGGCTGCGTCGCCACCACGGTGAGGCACACGCCGGAGCAGGCGATGGAGGCGCCGAGCTCGATGGTCGCGGTGTCGTAGCGGGTGGCGATGGTCAGCCGCCGCACGTCGTTGCGGGGCTCCACGGCGCGCAGGGTGCCGATGTCGGTGACGATGCCGGTGAACATTAACGACGCCTCATGATGCGCAGGCGATCCTCGCCATGCCGCTCGCTTTCACAGACCGTCAGATAGTCATCGAGGGCGGAAAGCGGCAGGCCCTCCAGCGCATCGAGCGCCTCGTCGCCAAGCCGTACCGGCGCCTCGAAGACGTTGGCCTCGTCGACCAGCCGCTCGCGCAGGAAGGCCGCCGCGATGCGTGGGCCAGCCTCCACCATGACACGGGTGATACCGCGCAGCGCCAGCAGCTTCAGCGTCTCGTTGAGGTCGAGCTCGCCATCGGGACGGCGGCGCACGCGCATCACTTCGATGCCCATCGCCACCAGCATGGCCTCGGGCGCGTCCGGCGCGTCCTCCGCCGCGACGACCCAGAGCGGGGCGACGGAGAGGCTGCGGGCGAGCGCGCTGGTCGGAGGCAGGCGGAGCGACGCATCGAGCACGATGCGCAGCGGCGAGCGGTCCTGCATGCCGGGCAGACGGCAGGTCAGCAGAGGATCATCGGCGAGCACGGTGCCGATGCCGGTGAGCACCGCGTCATGCAGCGAGCGCATCATGTGCACCCGCCCGCGCGCCACCTCGCCCGTGATCGCCGCGGGACGCCGGCCGGCCAGCCCGACCTTGCCGTCCGCCGACACGGCGAGCTTGAGCATGATGTGCGGCCGCCCCTCGGTGACGCGGCGGATGTGGCCGGCATGGGCGACGCGCGCCTCGGCCGCGCCGACGCCGACTTCCACCTCGATGCCCGCCTCGCGCAGGATGGAGAAGCCGCGCCCGGCGACGCGGAAATCCGGGTCCTCGATGGCCGCCACCACGCGGGATATCCCCGCCGCGCGCACCGCGTCGACACAGGGCGGCGTGCCGCCGTGATGGGAGCACGGCTCCAGCGTCACGTAGAGGGTTGCGCCGCGCGCGCCCTCCCCGGCCTGTTCCAGAGCCTGAGGCTCGGCGTGCGGGCGCCCGCCCTTCGCGGTCCAGCCGCGGCCGAGCACGACGGGGCCTTGCGGCGTCTCGCGCACGACGAGCGCGCCAACGGCGGGGTTCGGCCAGGTGTGGCCCATTTCCCGACGGCCGGCGCTCAGCGCGGCGGCCATCAGGGCTTCGTCATAAGAGGTCTTGGTCATGGCAGGAACATGCCGTTCCGGCAGGAGGCGTGGGGAGCGGCATCAATCATCGAGCCCTGCACCGCCGGCGCGGCGGACGGGTCTCAGATCGTCATCATCGGAGAGGCCATCGGAAGGCCGGGTCTCGAGCTCGCCGAGAACGGCCTCGAAATCCTTGGCCTCGCGGAAATTGCGGTAGACCGAGGCGAAGCGGACATAGGCGATGTCGTCGAGCTGCTTGAGGCTTTCCATCACCCGCTCGCCGATCATCTCGGAGGTGATCTCGCTCTCGCCCATGCTTTCCAGCCGCCGGACGAGGCCGGAGACGAGGCGCTCGACCCGCTCGGGATCGACGGGGCGCTTGCGCAGCGCCACCTCGATCGAGCGGGCGAGCTTGTCGCGGTCGAAGGGAACGCGGCGACCGGAGCGCTTGAGGACGGTCAGCTCACGCAGCTGCACGCGCTCGAAGGTGGTGAAGCGGCCGCCGCAATCCGGGCAGATGCGGCGGCGGCGTATGGCGGCGCTGTCCTCGGTGGGACGGGAGTCCTTGACCTGGGTGTCGAGGCTTCCGCAGTAGGGACAGCGCATCGTGGGCCTCAGCTATAGATCGGGAAGCGGGCGAGAAGCTCGGCGACCTTGCCGCGCACCGCCGCCTCGACGAGGCTATCCTCGTCCGTGCCCTTCTGCGAGAGCACGTCGAGAACTTCCGCTATCATATCGCCGATCTGCTGGAATTCCGCGACACCGAAGCCGCGGGTGGTGCCCGCCGGCGTGCCGAGGCGCACGCCCGACGTCACCATCGGCTTCTCGGGATCGAACGGGATGCCGTTCTTGTTGCAGGTGATGTGGGCCCGGCCGAGCGCGATCTCGGAGACCTTGCCGGTCAGCTTCTTCGGCCGCAGGTCGACCAGCATCAGGTGCGTGTCGGTGCCGCCCGAGACGATCTCGAAGCCGTGGCCCTTGAGATTTTCCGCAAGCGCCTTCGCGTTTTCGACGACGTTCTTCGCGTAGACCTTGAACTCCGGCTGCAACGCCTCGCCGAAGGCCACGGCCTTCGCCGCGATGACGTGCATCAGCGGGCCACCCTGGATGCCGGGGAAGATGGCGGAGTTGAACTTCTTCGCCAGATCCTCGTCATTGGTCAGGATCATGCCGCCGCGCGGGCCGCGCAGGGTCTTGTGGGTCGTGGTGGTGGTCACATGCGCATGCGGCACCGGATTGGGGTGCGCGCCGCCCGCGACGAGGCCGGCGAAGTGCGCCATGTCGACCATCAGATACGCACCGACCGAATCGGCGATGGCGCGCATCTTCGCGAAGTCGATGTGACGCGGATAGGCCGAGCCGCCGGCGACGATCACCTTCGGCTTGTGCTCGTCGGCGAGCTTGGCGACCTCTTCATAGTCGATGCGCTGGTCGTCGCGGCGCACGCTGTAAGGCACCGGCTTGAACCACTTGCCCGACAGGCTCACCGGCGCACCGTGGGTCAGATGACCGCCGGCGGCGAGGTTGAGGCCGAGGAAGGTGTCGCCCGGCTGCATGAGGGCGAAGAACACGGCGGTGTTCGCCTGCGCGCCCGAATGGGGCTGCACATTGGCGAAACCGGCACCGAAGAGCTTTTTGGCGCGGTCGATGGCGAGCTGCTCGGCCACGTCCACGAACTGGCAGCCACCGTAGTAGCGACGACCCGGATAGCCCTCGGCGTACTTGTTCGTCAGCACCGAACCCTGCGCCTCAAGAACGGCGCGCGAGACGATGTTCTCCGAAGCGATCAGCTCGATCTCGTCGCGCTGGCGACCGAGTTCGGCGGTGATCGCGCCGGCGAGCTCCGGATCGGTCTCGGCAAGCGACGCCGAGAAGAAGCGGCTGATGGTGTTGCTGGAAGAAGCGTGAGCTTCGGACGACATAGACCGGCCTCCCTGGGCGGTGGCGATGCCTCCCGGCCGACCTCGTGCCGGCCGCGAAATCGAGGCGGGTCGCTTAGCACAGCACCCGGAACGTTTCAAAGCACGCCTGCCGCAGAAGCGCCTTGCATCCACGCGGCAGCTCGCGCCGAACCGTGCGACACGGGGTGGCCAGCGGATGGCATTCCCCACTGGCGTTGCTTATCGTTGGGCTCCCTGCCCCGCGACCGTTTCCGGACGCTTTGACCATGAAGATCATCCATTCGCCGCGACATCTCGGCCATGCCGGCCATGTCGAACTCACGCACGGCCGGATCGTGCCGGCCTTCGAGAAGCCCGAGCGAGTCGCGATGATCATGAAGGCGCTCGGCGAGCGCCGGCTCGGGCTGTTCGTCGAGCCGACCGCGCACGGCCTCGACCCGGTTCGACGGGTGCACGACACGGCCTATGTGCGTTTTCTTGCCACGGCCTGGGAGTTGTGGACCGCGAGCGGGCGCGACAATCCGGCGCTGCCGAGCTTCTGGCGGGCGCCCGGCATGCGCGACATCGAGCCGGACTACGTTGACGGCAAGTTCGGCTTCTTCTCCTTCGACGGCGGCTGCTGCATCGTTCCGGGCACCTGGGACGCCGTGCAGGCCGGCGCCGACCTCGCGCTCACCGGCGCCGATCTGATCTCGGCCGGCGAGCGGATGGCCTTCGCCCTCTGCCGCCCGCCCGGCCATCACGCCCAGCAGGCGACGATGGGCGGCTACTGCTTCGTCAACAATGCCGCCGTCGCGGCGCAGGGCCTGCGCGACCGGGGCGCTGCGCGGGTGGCCGTCCTCGACGTGGACTATCACCACGGCAACGGCACGCAGTCGATCTTCTACGACCGCGCCGACGTGCTCGTGTGCAACATCCACTCCGATCCGCGACAGGCCTATCCGTATTTCCTGGGCTATGCGGACGAAACCGGCGCCGGGGCCGGCGAGGGTTTCAACGCCAATTATCCGCTTCCCAAAGGCACCGACTACGCGGCGTGGAGCGCGGCGCTGGAAGCGGCCTGCGCACGCCTCGAAGCCTATGCGCCGGACGCGCTGGTCGTCTCGCTGGGCGTCGACACCTTCAAGGGCGATCCCATCTCGGCCTTCCAGCTCGACAGCCCGGATTATCTCAGGATCGGCGCGCGGATCGCCCGGCTGGGAATGCCGACGCTGTTCGTGATGGAGGGCGGCTATGCCGTCGATGCCATCGGCACCAACGTGGCCAACACGCTGGAAGGTTTCCTGCAGGGCTGAACCGGCTCAGCCCTCGACGCGGTTCCGCCCGCCGCGCTTGGCGCGATAGAGCATATCGTCCGCGCGCTCCATCACTTCGTCCAGCGGCTCGTTGGGCCCTGCCTCCGCCACGCCGAAGCTGGCGGTAAGCGTCGCACCGGCAAGGGCACCGATGTGCAGCTCCGCAATCCGCGCCCGCAGCCTCTCGGCCAGCAGGCGCGCGTCCTCATGGCCGCTTTGGGGAAGCAGGATCACGAATTCCTCGCCGCCGATGCGGCCTGCAATGTCCTCGCGCCGCAGTTCCTCGGCGATCAGCCGGCCGACGGCGCGGATCACCTCGTCACCGGCGGCGTGGCCGTGGCCGTCATTGATCGATTTGAAGCGGTCGATATCGCAGAAGATCACGCTCGCAGGTGCCCCGTGCAGACGCACGAGGCGCCGGTCGGCCTCCTCCTCGAAGCCCCGGCGGTTGAGCAGGGGCGTGAGGCTGTCGCCGTTCCGCTCCCGCCGCAGGTCGTCGAAAATGTCCAGCGCCACGGCCAGCAGGAAGGTGAGGCAGAGCAGCAGCGCCAGGATGACCAGCGCGAAACCAAGCGCTGAATAGAACAGCGAGCGGCCGAAATTCTCCGGCGTGATCATGCCCGCCGGCACGTCGACCCGCATCGTCATCACCGTGCGCGGCAGGAAATGCAGCCCGGTGAGCAGCACGACCCAGAACAGCACCCGGTCGATGGGCTTCCAGACCGGCGCCGCGAGAAGACGCAGCGCGGCGAAGCACAGCATCGCCCCCGCGCCGAGATTCTGCACGTAGATGCGGGTCGAGAGGCTGTCGTCGACGTAGAAGAAATAGGCGACCAGCGACAGGATGACCGCCGAGATGCCGAGGAGCCAGCGGCGGTTTCCGACCACGCCGACGCGCGTCAGCATGGCATCGACGAACAGGCTGAGGGCGAGCTGGTAGAGCACCGCCGACGTCATCGTATTGAGGCCGATCCGGGGCATGGCCGGGATCGTCATCTGGGCCGTGACCGCGAGCGCATACGACGCCGACGCACCGGCCATCATGAGGATGTACGGCCGATTGCGCTGGTTGAGCCAGAGCACGACGAACACCGTCGCGAAGACGAGGCCGATGGCCGGGTTCAGCAGGATGAATAGACGCAGCGGAGTCACGATCGCGGCTCTGATGGACAGCGGGAGCGCCCTGCATGCCGCTGTATCAGATTGCTGCGCCGCAGACGAACGCCGAGTCGTGCCGCAGGCGAGGCAGCGCTAGAGGCGGTACAGGATCTGGTCGGTCCAGAAGCGCTCCAGCCGGTTCAGCGCCTTGTTGAGCATCTGGAACTCGCCCGGGCCGATGCCGCCGATCTGTTCGATCGTGGCGATGTGCTTGAGATGCAGCCCCTCGACCACGGCGCGCACTTCCTCGCCCTTCTCGGTGAGCTTGATGCGCACGGCGCGGCGATCGATGCGCGAGCGGCGGTGATCGAGATAGCCCATCTCGACCAGCTTCTTGAGATTGTAGGAGACGTTGGCGCCGAGATAGTAGCCGCGCGTGCGCAGCTCGCCGGCCGTGAGCTCGGAATCGCCGATGTTGAACAGCAACAGCGCCTGCACCGCGTTCACGTCGTCGCGGCCGCGCCGGTCGAACTCGTCCTTCACCACGTCGAGCAGGCGCCGGTGCAGCCGCTCGACCAGCGTGACGGCCTCGCGATAGAGCGGGCGCAGTTCGTCCCGCCGGACGTCGTCCGCGCGGGTTTCCTCGGCATCGGTGAACGGAACGACGTTGGCCGCCTGACCTGCTCGCATCATCACACCCCGGTGTCTTTCTGGGGATTGGCTCCCTCTGATCAAGAACCGGAGTGTGGGATCGCGCCGCTAAGATCGGTTTAAGCGAAAGGCTGAATCCTTCGTCACCGCAATGCGTTAACGAAAGGTTACGATCAGCCTTCGCTCTCTCGCGTCGCCTTGTAGGTGAGGAAGGCATAGGCCGCGACCAGCACCGTCTCCAGCGCGGCGACGAACATCAGCCGGCCGACGCCTTCCGGCGCGGAGGCGTTGATGAGGATCTGCACCATCGCCGTCACCAGCCAGAGCACGACGCCCCACGACGCGCCGAGCCAGAGCCCGACCGCCGCGACGGGATTCATGATCGCCGCCCAGATGACCGCCGACTGCGCCGCCAGCGAGAGCATCTCGAAGCGGCTGGTATCGCCATCCCATACGCCGCAGATCAGCGTCCAGCTATAGACGGTCTTCAGCATGAGGAAGCCCGCCAGCCCGCGCAGATAGACGAGCACGCGCCATTGCCAGGGCGGCATCTGCGCGCCGGCGGGGCCAAGCGTGGCGTCGATGGGGTCGTAGGGCGAGCTCATGCCGCTTCCATACTCCAAAACGCGCTCAGGCAAGCAGCAAATCGTCGGGAAGCGGCGCGTCGAACATGGCGGCGATGGCGGCCGGATCGACATCCTCCAGCCGGGAGGGGCGCCAGACCGGCTTCTGGTCCTTGTCGATCAGCAGGGCGCGCACGCCTTCATAGAAGTCGTGCTGGTCGAGCAGATGGGTGACGAGCCGGAACTCCAGCTTGAAGCAGCCGGCAAGGTCGGTGCCGGGGCCGCGCTGCATCTGCTGGAAGGCGATGTGCACGCTGGTGGGCGAGGCGCGGCGAAGGGTGTCGCGCTGGGCGCGTGCGAATTCGGCGACCGGCCCCTCGCCCTCCCCGACCTTCTCCAGCGCGATCAGGATCGCCTCCACCGAGCCGCCCGCGAAGATGCGGTCGATGTGCGAGTAGAGCGCCTGCAGGGCTGGAGGCGGCGGGGCGACGGCGAAGCGGGACAGTGTGCCGTCCATCGCCTCGCCCGCCGCGAGGACCTCGACGAGCTCCGGCCAGCGGACGGTCGGGATGTGATGGGTGTAAAGCCCGAGCGCCATGGCATCGGGCATGCCGATGCGCGCGCCGGTCATCGCGAGCCAGGTGCCGCTCCAGCCGGGAAGGCGCGGCAGCATGAAGGTGCCGCCGACATCCGGGAACAGGCCGATGGCGACTTCCGGCATGGCGAAGCCGAGATTCTCGCCGGCGACGCGGTAACGCCCGTGGCCGGACATGCCGAAGCCGCCGCCGAAGCACAAGCCGTCGACCAGCGAGACGAAGGGCTTGGGATAGCGGGCGATGAGGTAATCGAGCCTGTACTCATCCCGCCAGTAGTCGCGCGCTTCTTCCTTGCGTCCGGCGCGGCCGAGGGTCGCCATCGCCCGCACGTCGCCGCCGACGCAGAAGGCGCGGTCATGCGCCGAGCGCAGCACCACGTGGGCAACCCGATTGTCGCCGCTCCACGCATCAAGCTGGGCGAGCATGGCACGTGCCATGGGATGGTCGAGCGCGTTCAGCGCCCGTGGGCGGTCGAGCGTGACGATGCCGGCCGCGCCGCGCACCTCGAACCTGATGCCGATATCTGTCGTCACGTCGCCGGCCTCGCTTCGGTTTCCCCATCGCCACTTAAGCTGTTCGGCACGCCGGGAAAAGCCAGCCGTCCGGCTAGGGGGTAACGGGGCGCGTCAACATGCCCTGCGACGTGTTGACGGGCTTATACGCAATCGCCCGGCTGAACAGGTCGCGCTTCGTCTCATATGAAGCTATAAGCATTCGAAACTGCCGCTTCGAGGTCCGAGCGACCCAACCAGCCTTTGCGAGCATGTCCATGACCATTCCCTTCGCCCGTCCGCGCCCTGTCTATCCCGAGCCCGCTGGCCGGCCGGACGTGTCGTCGAAGCTCGATCTGGTGCAGCGCCCCCGGCGCAACCGGAAGTCGGAATGGGCGCGCCAACTCATGCGGGAGAACACGCTCACCGTCGCGGATCTGATCTGGCCGATCTTCGTGATGGACGGCGATGGCGAGCGCACCCCGGTCGGCTCGATGCCGGGCGTGGAGCGGCTCACCGTGGACGAGGCGGTGCGCGAGGCGGAGCGGGCCGCGAATCTCGGCATTCCCGCCCTCGCTCTCTTCCCCTACACCGATCCGACTCTGCGGACGGTCGACGGACGCGAGGCGCTCAACCGCGACAACCTTGTCTGCCGGGCCCTGCGCGCCATCAAGTCCGCCGTGCCGCAGATCGGCCTCATCACCGACGTCGCGCTCGATCCCTATACGAGCCACGGCCATGACGGGCTGCTCGACGCGGATGGGCGCATCCTCAACGACGAAACGGTCGCCGTGCTGGTCGAGCAGGCGCTGGTGCAGGCCGATGCCGGTGCCGATGTGATCGCGCCGTCCGACATGATGGACGGGCGGGTCGGCGCCATCCGCCGGGCGCTCGATGCCACCGGCCATCTCGACGCGCAGATCCTCGCCTACAGCGCCAAATACGCATCGGCCTTCTATGGCCCGTTCCGCGACGCGGTCGGCTCGTCCGGCTGCCTCAAGGGCGACAAGCGCACCTACCAGATGGACCCCGCCAACGGTATCGAGGCGCTACGTGAAGCCGCGCTCGACATCGAGGAGGGCGCGGACATGCTGATGGTGAAGCCCGGCCTGCCCTATCTCGACATCGTCTACCGGCTGAAGGAGAGTTTCGGCTTGCCGACCTTCGCCTATCAGGTGTCCGGCGAATACGCGATGATCGAAGCGGCCGCGCGCAATGGCTGGCTCGACGGCGAAAAGGCGATGATGGAGAGCCTGATGGCCTTCAAGCGGGCCGGCGCCGACGGTGTGCTGACCTATTTCGCGCCCCGCGTCGCCGAGAAGCTCGCCCGCGAGGCCTGAGCGCCTCGCGGCACCCGCCATGCCGGTTCCCATCGCCCGAACCGGCTCCGTTGCTCGTCTCGCGCTTTTCCTCGGCCTGCTGCTCCTGCCGGGCTGCGGCTCCATCATCGACGCCGATCAGGCGCGCATCTGCCGCGCGGTCGCGCCGCTGTTGCACGACGACGAGACCACGATCGCCGAGAGCTCGCTCAATCCGGTGGCCGGCTCCGCCACGGGGCTCCGGTTGAGCTATCGGGCGCGAGGCCCGCTGGGCAGCGGTCCGCACTGGCTGATCTGCAGCTTCGCGTCGCAGACCGGGGCCGGGCGGTTCGATCTCGTGGCCGTCGATACCGATCGAGGCCCAGTGGGGGGCATCAAGCTCCACATCCTCAAGCGCTGGGGCCTTTCGGATGTTGCCGAAGCGAGCCGCCCTGCCCTGTTCGCCCTCGGCAAGCGTGAGGCCTACTGGCTCCAGCAAGCTCTGGGCGGCGTCCTGATGGCCGGCGTCTACGGGCTCATCGCTACGGGATTTGCGCTGGTCCACGGCCTCTACGGACGCATCAACCTCGCCTTTGGCGAAATCGCGGTCGCGGGCGGCATCTACATGCTCATCGCCGTCGGGGTGGCGGGCGTCCACGCCCGGCTCGGTCCGGGAACGCTGGCCCTTGCGCTCATCTTCGGCGTGGCGGCGGCAGCGCTGCTGAGCTGGATTGTCGGGCGGGCGGTATTCGCACCCATCGCGAGACGAACCCGCTCCCCGCAGCCGGTGCTGATCGCCACCATCGCCGTCGCCATCACGCTGTCGGAGGCTTTCCGCATCACTTCCGGCAGCCGCGAGAACTGGCTGCCGGCCCTGCTCAACCGGCCGATCTACATCGCCGGACAGGACGGTTTCGTCGCTACGACGACCCCGGCGCAGTTCCTCGCCACGGGGCTCGCGCTGACGGGCGTGTCCACTCTGCTCGGCCTCATCGCCTTCTCACCCTATGGACGCAACTGGCGCGCCTACGCGCAGGACCCGCTCATGACAGTGCTGCTCGGCGTGCGGGTGCCGCTTCTGGTCGGTGCGACTTTCGCGCTCGCCGGCGCCTGCGCCGGGCTGGCAGGCGCGGCGATGGTGATCGCCTACGGTACGATTTCGCCCGGCGATGGACTGGCGATTACGCTCAAAGCCTTGATTTCGGCAATTATTGGCGGCATTGGCTCGGTGCCGGGCGCTTTTCTCGGCGCCGCCCTTGTCGCCGGCGTCGAAATCGTGTGGTCCTCGGCCTTCGACATCGCGTATCGCGACGTGGTGATCTATTCCCTCCTGGCGGCTTTCCTTGTGTTGCGGCCGGGTGGGCTCCTCAATCGTGCGGCAGCTTCGCCGCGAGAATTCTGAGTGGTTCGATGACTTTGCCCGTCTCTCCCGCCGACGTCGCCGCCGCACGCAAGGTGCTGGACGGCGCGGTGCTGCGCACGCCCACGCTGCCGGCGCCGCGCCTTTCGGCGATTACGGGCGCCCATGTCTTCGTCAAATACGAAAACCTCCAGGTCACGGCGAGCTTCAAGGAGCGCGGCGCGCTAGTGAAGCTCTCCAGCCTGACCCCGGAGGAGCGGGCCGCCGGCGTCGTCGCCATGTCGGCCGGCAACCATGCCCAGGCGGTCGCCTATCACGCGGCCCGGCTCGGCATCCGCGCCACCATCGTCATGCCCAAGCACACGCCGATCGTGAAGGTCGCCGCGACCGAGGCGCACGGCGCCCGCGTGGTGCTGCACGGCGAGTCGGTGGGCGACGCCAGCGAGGAAGCCGACCGCATCGCCCGCGAGGAAAACCTTGTCTGGGTCCACCCTTATGACGACGCCCATGTCATCGCCGGCCAGGGTTCCATCGCCGCCGAAATGCTGGAGGACGCCCCCGATCTCGACGCGCTGCTGGTGCCGGTCGGCGGCGGCGGGCTCATCTCCGGAATGGCGGTCGCCGCCCGCCATCTGCGGCCGGACATCGAGATCGTCGGCGTCGAGACGCGCCTCTACCCGTCGATGTGGAACGCGCTGCATCAGCAGGGCCTGCCCTGCGAGGGCGCGACGCTGGCGGAAGGCATCGCGGTGAAGCAGGCGGGCACGCTGACCCGCGAGATCGTCTCCGCCCTCGTCTCCGACGTGGTGCTGGTGAGCGAGCCGACCATCGAGCGGGCGGTCAACCTGTTCCTGACCCAGCAGAAGACGCTGGCCGAGGGCGCCGGCGCGGCGGGCCTCGCGGCGCTGCTCGCCGAGCCCGACCGCTATCGCGGGCGCAAGGTCGGCCTGGTGGTCTCGGGCGGCAACATTGACCCGCGCATCGTCGCCTCGATCATGATGCGCGAGCTGGAGCGCGAGGAACGCATCGTCTCCTTCCGTTTCTCCATGCTCGACCGCCCCGGCGAACTCGGCATCATCGCCAGCCTGCTCGGCAGCCTCGGAGCCAACATTCTCGAGGTCGAGCACAAGCGCCACTTCCTCGACGTCCATGCCAAGGGCGCCCGTCTCGACGTAACGGTCGAAACCCGCGATCGTACCCATGCCGACGCGGTCTACCGGGCGCTGATCGAGAACGGCATGGATGTCGAGCGCATCGACTGGCGCAGCGGCAACTGACGTCCCGATGGCCGTCGTGGAGCGCGGCGGGGCTTGTTCCGGCCACGCTCCACCACCACCTGAGGCTCGCAAGGAGACCGGCATGTCCGACGCGCAATATTATGGCGAGCCCAAGCCCTACGCCTTCAGTCCGGTGTCCGAGCCGGAGTACTTCGAGGGCGTGCTGTTCCGCCGCTTCGTGGCCTTCCTGATCGATGCGCTGATCATCTGCGTGCCGATCGGACTGGCGGCGCTGCTGATCTTCGTCCTCGGCTTCGTCACCTTCGGCGTGGGCTGGTTCCTGTTCGGCCTGCTGAGTCCCGGCTTCGTGGTGTGGGGGCTGGTCTATACCGGCCTCACTCTCGGCGGCCCGCACTCGGCGACGATCGGCATGCGCACCATGGGCATCGAGATGCGGCTCTGGTACGGCGCGCCGATGTATCCGCTGCTCGCCGTGGTCAGTGTCGTGCTGTTCTGGGTGTCGACGAGCGTGCTGACGCCGCTGGTCGCCATCGTCGGCCTGTTCAACAGCCGTCGCCGGCTGCTCCACGACCTGATCATCGGCACCGTCGTCACCAACACCGAGGAGCGGGCGGCATCCCTGCGCCGCTACCGTTGACACGAAAGCGCGAACGGGAACAAAAGGGGCTTTGACGTCCGGGCCGGCTCGCGCGATCCTTGGCGCAGCCGCTACGTGAAGCACCCGTGACAGAGCACCCGCGCGATACACCGCAGTTCTACCTCACCGCACCGTCGCCCTGCCCCTATCTGCCGGGGCGCTCGGAGCGAAAGGTCTTCACGCATCTCGTGGGCGAGCGGGCGACCCAGCTCAACGACGTGCTGACCCATGGTGGCTTCCGCCGCAGCCAGTCGATTGCCTATCGTCCCGCCTGCGAACAGTGCCGGGCCTGTGTCTCGGTTCGGGTATGCGTCGACGATTTCCACGAGACCCGCAGCTTCCGCCGCGTGCGGCAGGCTAATGAGGACCTCATAGGCGATATCCGCGCCGCCGTGCCGACGGCCGAGCAGTACTCGCTGTTCCGCGCCTATCTCGACAGCCGCCACAGCGACGGCGGCATGGCCGACATGACCGTGCTCGATTACGCGATGATGGTGGAGGACAGCCACGTCCGCACCCGTCTCATCGAATATCGCCGGCGGGGCCCGGCCACCGCCGTCAACGGGCGCGGCCAGGGGGCGCTCCACGCCGTGGCGCTGACCGACGTGCTCGCCGACGGATTGTCGATGGTCTACTCGTTCTACGATCCCGACGAGGCGGCGCGCTCGCTCGGCACCTTCATGATCCTCGACCATGTGACCAAGGCCAGAGCGATGGGCCTGCCCTATGTCTATCTCGGCTACTGGGTCGAGGGATCGGACAAGATGGACTACAAGCGTCGCTTCCTGCCGCAGGAACGGCTCGCCCCGGCCGGCTGGATACGCGCCGACGAATAGGCAGCGGCCGGCGATGGCATGGGGTGTCATGACCCTGTGATCGGACAGGCCTAGCAAGTTGGAAGACCTCTAATCCAGAGATTTCCAGACTTGCCGGAGCCCTGCCATGACCGACGATACGCTCGATCCCGTCCCCGAGTCGCCGTTCCGCACCAGCCGGCTCGAAGAAGCCGAAGGTGACGGCAGCAACCCGACCGTCAACCCGACGATGGGCGAGCTGATCTCGATCCGCTTCTCGCGGCGTGGTCTGCTGAAAGGCTCGCTCGCCGTCTCCGCCATCGCCTCGACCGTCGGTCCGATGGCGCTTCTCTCCGCCGAGAAGGCCCAGGCGGCGAACAATTCCGCTAGCAGCGGCTCGGCGTTCAGCTTCGTCGAGGTGGAAGCCGGCGTCGACGAGACCCACCACGTCGCCGATGGTTATGACGCCGACGTGCTGCTGCGCTGGGGCGACGGGCTGTTCCCCGATTCGCCGGCCTTCGACCCGAAGAACCAGAGCGCCGAAGCCCAGCGTCGCCAGTTCGGCTACAACAACGACTATGTGGGCTTCATCCCGCTCGACGGCTCGTCCGAGCACGGGCTGCTGGTGGTGAACCACGAATACACCAACGAGCACCTGATGTTCCCCGGCATCGTCAGCATCGCCGAAGGTAAGCTGAAGGTGGCGCCGGCCGATCTGAGCCGCGTCGACATCGAGATGGCGGCCCATGGCGGCACCATCGTCGAGATCCGCAAGGTCGACGGCAAGTGGCAGCCGGTGCGCGAGGGCAAGCTGAACCGTCGCATCACCTCCACCACGCCGATGCAGCTTTCGGGCCCCGTCGCCGGCCATGACCGCGTGAAGACCAAGGACGACCCGACCGGCAAGCAGGTGCTCGGCACGCTCAACAACTGCGCCGGCGGCGTGACGCCCTGGGGCACCTATGTGATGGCCGAGGAGAACTTCCACGGCTACTTCCTCGGCCAGCTGCCGGAAGGCCACCCCGAAGCCGCCAACTACAAGCGCTACGGCGTGCCGGAAGGCACCTATGAGTGGGGCAATTTCTACGACCGCTTCGACCTCTCGAAAGAGTCGAACGAGCCGAACCGCTTCGGCTGGATCGTCGAGGTGGACGTGAACGACCCCAATTCGGTGCCGAAGAAGCGCACCGCGCTTGGTCGTTTCAAGCATGAGGGCGCCGAGTCGATCGTGGCCAGGGATGGCCGCGTGGTCTTCTATCTCGGCGACGACGAGCGCTTCGACTACGTCTACAAGTTCATCACATCAGGCACGTTCAACCCGAACGACCGCGCGGCGAACATGGACCTGCTCGATTCCGGGACGCTCTACGTCGCCAAGTTCGAGGCCGACGGCACGCTGAACTGGCTGCCGGTGGTCTTCGGCGAAGGTCCGCTGACCGCCGCCAACGGCTTCAACAGCCAGGCCGACGTGCTGATCGAGACCCGCCGCGCCGCCGACCTGCTCGGCGCCACCAAGATGGACCGTCCCGAGGACATCCAGCCGAATGGCGTGAACGGCAAGGTCTACGTCATGCTGACCAACAATACGAAGCGCAAGGACGAGCAGATCGACGCCGCCAACCCGCGCGCCAAGAACGCCTTCGGCCACATCATCGAGATCGCCGAGACCGATGGCGATTTCGCCGCCACCAAGGGCAGGTGGGAAGTGCTGCTGAAGTGCGGCGATCCTTCCGTTGCGGCGGTCGGCGCCTCCTTCTCCACCGACACCACCCGAAACGGCTGGTTCGGCATGCCGGACAACTGCGCGGTCGATTCCGCCGGCCGCCTCTGGGTGGCGACGGACGGCAACAACCCGAAGGATACCGGTCGTACGGACGGGCTCTGGGCGGTCGATGTGGACGGCGAGGCGCGCGCTACCTCCAAGCTGTTCTTCCGCGTGCCGGTCGGCGCCGAGATGTGTGGTCCGCTGTTCACACCGGACGACCGCACCGCCTTCGTCGCCGTCCAGCATCCGGGCGACGGCGGCACTGACTGGGCGCCGTTCGGGCGGCCCTCCTATTACGAGGACCTGTCGACCCGCTGGCCGGACTTCAGGAACGACATACCGGTGCGCCCGGCGGTCGTCGTGATCACCAAGAAGGATGGCGGCAAGATCGGCGTCTGACGGCGCCGGCAGCCGACCAGCCTGAAAGGATGCCGGTCGACCCGCATGGGCCGGCCGGGTGTTGCGTCCCCCGCCGGACCGAAGACAACCTGGCCGCCGGCCTTACGCCGGCGGCCTTTTTCATGCGAATTTGTTGTTGCGGGGGAAGCCCTTGGGCGGCAGGCGGCCGGCCCCGGCGCGCTCGCCGCGCCATTCGGTGAGATCCGTCACCGTCCAGGTGCGGCCGGAAGTGTCGGTCCAAGTCAGCCCATCGGCCGCGGCGAACACCTTCACATCGCTCATCGCGCCGTCCTTGTAGCGCTGCAGCCGCACGCCGCGCCCGCGCGCCATCTCCGGGATCTGCGACAGCGGGAAGACGAGGAGCTTGCGGTTCTCGCCGATGACCGCGACGCTGTCGCCGACCGCCGGCACCACCGTGGCGGCGTCCTGCCCATCGACGCCGAGCACCTGCTTGCCCTTGCGGGTATTGGCGAGGCAATCGTCCTCGGCGACGACGAAGCCCCTGCCCTCCTTCGCCGCGACCAGCAGCTTACGCCCGCCCTGATAGGGCAGCACGTCGACGATGTCGGCCTCCTGCTCGAGGTCGATCGACAGGCGCAGCGGCTCGCCATGGCCGCGCCCACCCGGCAGCTTGGAGGCGTCGAGCGTGTAGAAGCGGCCGTTGGTGGCGAAGACCAGAAGCTTCGAGGTGGTCTCGGCGAAGAAGCTGATCTTCAGCTTGTCGTCGCCCTTGAAGGCCAGTGTCGAGAGATCCGCGACATGGCCCTTCAGCGCCCGCACCCAGCCCTTTTCCGACACCACGACCGTCACCGGCTCGCGCTCCACCAGCGCCTCGATCACCGCGTCGGCGTCATGGGCGGCCGCCTCGCCGAAGCCGGTGCGCCGGCGGCCGAGCGGGGTGTCGGGCGCGAACATCTTGCGGGTCTCGCCCAGCTCCCAGGCGACGGTCTTCCACTGCTTGGCTTCGGAGGCCAACAGCTTCTCGATGCCGTCCTTCTCCTTGGTGAGGGCGTCGTGCTCCTTGCGGATCTCGAATTCCTCGAGCTTGCGCAGCGAGCGCAGGCGCATGTTGAGGATTGCCTCGGCCTGCACGTCGGTAAGCTCGAAACGCGCCATCAGCGCCGGCTTCGGCTCGTCCTCCTCGCGGATGATGCGGATCACCTCGTCGAGGTTGAGATAGGCGATGAGGTAGCCGCCCAGCACTTCCAGCCGGTGCTCGATCTGCGCCAGGCGATAGCGCGAACGGCGCAGCAGTACCTCGCGGCGATGGTCGACCCATTCGCGCAAGGCTTCCAGCAGGCTGACGACCTTCGGCACCTGCCCGCCGACCAGCACGTTCATGTTCAGCGGGAAGCGCGTTTCCAGCTCGGTGAGCCGAAACAGGCTTTCCATCAGTAGCTCGGCGTCGACATTTCTCGCGCGCGGTTCGAGCACCAGCCGCACATCCTCGGCGCTCTCGTCGCGCACGTCGGCGAGCAGCGGCAGCTTCTTCTCGTTGAGGAGGTCGGCGATCTTCTCGACGAGGCGCGACTTGGGCACGCCGTAGGGAATCTCGGTGACGACGACTACATAGGTGCCGCGCCCGGTCTCTTCCTTGTGCCAGCGCGCGCGCAGGCGGAAGCCGCCGCGGCCAGTGGCATAAGCATCCGCCATCGAGGCTGGTGACTCGATGATGACCCCGCCGGTCGGGAAGTCCGGCCCCTTCACGAATTTCAGCAGGTCGTCGGTGGTCGCCTGCGGGTTCTCGATGATGTGCAGGCTGGCGTCGATCAGCTCAGCCGCGTTGTGCGGCGGGATCGAGGTCGCCATGCCCACCGCGATGCCGGTGGAACCGTTGGCGAGCAGGTTCGGGAAGGCGCCGGGCATGACGACCGGCTCTTCGGTCGTGCCGTCATAGTTGGGGCGGAAGTCGACGGCGTCCTCGTCGATACCGTCGAGGATGAGCCGCGCCACATCGGTCAAGCGGGCCTCAGTGTAGCGCTCGGCGGCGGCGTTATCGCCATCGATATTGCCGAAATTCCCCTGCCCGTCGACCAGCGGATAGCGCTGGGAAAAATCCTGCGCGAGGCGGACCATGGCGTCGTAGATCGCCATGTTGCCGTGCGGATGGAACGAGCCCATCACGTCGCCGACGATCTTCGCGCTCTTGCGGAAGCCGCCGCCCGGATCGAGGCGCAGGAGGCGCATGCCATAGAGGATGCGCCGGTGCACCGGCTTCAGCCCGTCACGGGCATCCGGCAGGGCGCGATGCATGATGGTCGAGAGCGCATAGGCGAGGTAGCGCTCCTCGAGCGCCGCCTTCAGGCCGATCGGTTCGATCGTGCCGTCATCGGTCGGAATCGGTGGCTCTCCCATGTCCTCTGGCTACATCGAAGCGATGCCGGGAACAAGACGCGAACGCGCAAGGCGGCGCCGTTGTCCGCGCACGATTTGCATGGCGCCACATTTCAAAGCCCGATCCCAAGGACAGCAGGAGCGCCAGAGGCGCGAATGAAAACCACGCTCCGCTTCCCTCGGCATTCGTTCGGCATGAAATGAAACAATTTCCAATTTAAAAATAAATTCTAGGCAGAGTGCCGGACTCACGCTAGGGTTGCTGCACGACTATTCGGGGGAACAGTCGCAGTGAGAAAGACGCCTGTCTTCGGACTGGCCGTCGCGCTTGCCGGATGGTCGATCCTTCCGGCAAGCGCCCAACGGCCGACCTATCAATATCTCGGCCTGCGCGAGCAGGTGATTCAGGAACCACGGGAGCCGCAGGTCTCCACCGGCTGGATGAACGTCTGCCGCGAACGCCCTATCATCCGGCAGGACTGGCGGGGGCAGCCGGTCCAGGTCCAGGTTCCCATGTGCAACATGGTGTGGGTCGGCAAACGCTACTTCCACAACGGGAACTATTACGCCGACCCGAATTTCATGACGCCGCTCAACTAGCGTCCAGCCGGTGCAATGCGGCGATCAGCGCCGCGCGGGAATCCGGCAGGGCCGTGCCACGCGGCTCAAACACGCGCCGGGCGAGGAAGTGGCCGGTCAGTTCCAGCGCCGCTTCGACATCGTGCCGCGACGGGGGCTCGGCGACCTCCCCGATGAGGAAATAGGGCAGTTCGAAGAGCTGCGTGCGCCACGGCTCGCCGGCATCGCGGCTGACCGCCCGCCCCGATTTCGGGGAGACATAGAGCAGGTCGTTGCGCCCGCCGGTTGCAGCGCAGCGATCGAGATCGAGCCCGAAGCCGAGTTCCGACAGCATCATCAGTTCCAGCCGGGCGATCAGCATGCCGGTGAGGCGCGGTTCGTCGAGATGCTCGACCACGGCGACCAGCGTTTCATGCAGTCCGGGATGCGGGTCGCGCTCCGGCAGCATGCGCACGAGGCTGCCGACATGGCTCAGCGCGAAGGCGGAATGGGCATAAGCCATCAACCGCCCCGCACGCGGCGCGACGACTTCCAGAGCGAAGGTGCCGAGATGCTCGTCAAGCCGCGCCCGCCAGACGACCCGCACGCCGTTGCCGGGCTGCAGGGCGGCTGCCTGCCGGCGCGAGCTCCCCCCGCGCACGAGGCCGAGATGCCGCCCGTGCGCGGCCGTCATCAGCTCGACGATGGCATTGGCCTCGCCGTGACGGCGCAGGCCCAGAATGATGCCCTCGTCGGACCACTCCATGGCGGCCTCAGTCGGATTGCGGGAAGTCGAGCCCCATCTCGCGGTAGCGTTCGGGGTCGTCGGCCCAGTTTTCGCGTACCTTCACGAAGAGGAATAGGTGCACCGGCGCCTCGACGATCTCGGTCAGCTCCTTGCGGGCGGCCATGGAGATCGCCTTGATGGTCTCTCCGCCCTTGCCGAGCACGATCTTCCGCTGGCTTTCGCGCTCGACGAAGATGGTCTGCTCGATGCGCACCGAGCCATCCTTGCGCTCCTGCCAGCTATCGGTCTCGACTGTCGAGCGGTAGGGCAGCTCCTCATGCAGGCGATGGAACAGCTTCTCGCGGGTGATCTCCGCCGCCAGCGAGCGCATGGGCGCATCGGAAATCTGGTCTTCCGGATAGAGCCAGGGACCGAGCGGCAGTGTCTGCGCCAGCCATTCGCGCAGCTCCTTGAGGCCGTCGCCGTTCTGCGCGGAGACCATGAACAGGCGGTCGAAGCTGATGAGCTCGGCCACCTTGGCGGCCAGCTCCAAGAGGCTGTCGCGCTTCACCAGGTCAATCTTGTTGAGCAGGATCGCCCGCGGCCGCTTCACGTCGGCGAGCCCCTTGATGATGGCTTCGACATCCTCGGTCAGGCCGGCACGCGCGTCGATGAGCAGCACGACGGCATCGGCATCACCGGCCCCGCTCCAGGCGGAGCGGACCATGGCTTTCTCCAGCCGGCGCTTGGGGGCGAAAATGCCAGGCGTGTCGACGAGGATGATCTGCGTCGTGCCTTCGAGCGCGATGCCGCGCACCAGCGAGCGCGTGGTCTGCACCTTGTGCGAGACGATCGACACCTTGGTGCCGACCAGCGCGTTGGTGAGCGTCGACTTGCCCGCGTTCGGCGCCCCGATCAGGGCAACGAAGCCGCAGCGCGTCTCTTCGGTGGTTTCGTTCATGAAGTAACCCGTTCGAGGAACGCCGCGGCGGCGGTCTTCTGTGCATTCTGCTTGGAGGTGCCGGTCGCCTCGACAGGCTCGTAGCCGGGCACCTCGACGGCAATTCGGAACTCGGGATTATGGTCGGGTCCCGAGCGATCGACCAGCCGGTAGTGTGGCGGCGGCAGTCCCCGCCCCTGCGCCCATTCCTGCAGCGCCGTCTTCGGATCGCGGGCCGAGCTTCCCGGAGTCGCCAGCCGTGGCCGCCAGAACCGTTCGATCAGCGCTTCCGCCGCCGGAAAGCCGGCATCGAGATAGACCGCCGCCAGCACCGCCTCGGCGACATCGGCGAGAATGGTGGAGCGATCGCGCCCGCCGGAACGCTCCTCGCCGGCGCCGAGGCGAAGATGCGGGCCCAGCCCCATCGCGCGGGCTACCTCGGCGCAGGCGTCCTCGCAGACGAGATCCGCCAGCCGCCGCGAGAGTTCGCCCTCCTCCGCATGCGGATAGGCGCGGTAGAGCATGTCGGAAACCACCAGCCCCAGCACGTGGTCGCCGAGAAACTCCAGCCGCTGGTAGGACCGCACGCGAGCGCGCGAGCCCTGAACCTCCGTCACGGAGCTGATATGGGTCAGTGCGAGACGCAGATGCGCGCGATCCGCGAAGCTGTGCCCGAGAGCCTCTTCGAGCGCGTCGAGGCCGATGTCGTCGGCGGGCCGCGCCTTGCTGCGCGTCATCGCACGAAGGAGAAGATGCGGTCCCAGCGCACCGTCCAGGGCCACTTCCAGAACTGCCAGGCGGCGTCGCCTTCCTTCACCGAGAAGAAGATGACCTGCGCCCGGCCGATGAGGTTCTCATAGGGCACGTAGCCGACCTGGCTGAGCACGCGGCTGTCGGTGGAGTTGTCGCGGTTGTCGCCCATCATGAAATAGTGGTTGGCCGGCACCTTGTAGACCGGGGTGTTGTCGTAGAAGCCGTTGTCCACGAGATCGAGCGTGTAGTAGCTCACGCCGTTCGGCAGGGTCTCGGTCCAGCGCTTCACGCGCTCGACACGCCCGCCGCCCTCGTCGTCCATCCAGTAGCCGGCATCCTCGCGCTTCACCGGTTGGCCGTTGATGTGCAGCACGCCGCCGATCATCTGAATCTCGTCGCCGGGCAGGCCAATCACTCGCTTGATGTAGTCGGTGCTCTCGTCGCGCGGCAGCTTGAACACCACCACGTCGCCGCGGTTCGGCGTCGAGCCGAGGATGCGCCCGTCGAAGAGCGGCGGCGAGAAGGGCAGCGAGAAGCGCGAATAGCCATAGCTGAACTTCGACACGAACAGATAGTCGCCGACGAGCAGCGTCTCCTTCATCGAGCCGGACGGGATGTTGAACGGCTGGAACAGGAAGGTGCGGATCAAGATGGCGATCAGGAACGCCTGGATGATCACCTTGACGGTCTCGCCGAGGCCGCCTTCCTTCTTCTTCGGTTCGGTCGTCGAAGTCATGTCGCCTTCCGGTGCGCTCGCGGCGCGGCATGCGCCGCGCAAGGCGGCCGTGCGGCTCCTATAACCGCTTGGCGAGGTCGCGGCAACGCGCGCCGCTCACGATCGCACGAGGTGACAGTACGTCAGCCACCGTCTTTTTTCGGTACGGCGCTGATGATGACGAAGGCCTGGGCCAGCGGACCGTCATCAGTGATGGTGAGGTCGATGCGCGCCTCGAAGCCTTCCGGCGTGATGGCGTCGAGCCGCGCCTTCGCCCCGCCGGTCAGTGCCATGGTCGGCCTGCCGGACGGCAGGTTGACCACGCCCATGTCCTTCCAGAACACGCCTTGCGCGAGCCCGGTGCCAAGCGCCTTGGCGCAGGCCTCCTTGGCGGCGAAGCGCTTGGCGTAGCTTTCGACGCGCCGGGCCCGCCGGTCGGATTTTGCGCGCTCGATCGGCGTGAAGACACGGTCGAGGAAGCGCTCGCCATGGCGCTCCAGCACCTCGGCGACGCGCCGGGCGTCGGTGATGTCGGAGCCGATGCCGATGATCACGAGCGCCTCACGCCGCCTGCGGCGCGCCGAGACGCGCCCGCCCGCGCGCCATCGCCTCGCGCATGTGCCGGATCGATTCCTCGAGCCCAGCGAAGATCGCCTCGCCGATGAGGAAGTGCCCGATGTTCAGTTCGCGCACGGAGGCGAGAGCGGCGATCGTCTCAGCCGTGGCGTAATCGAGGCCGTGGCCGGCGTGGATCTCCAGCCCGAGCTCGCTGCCCTGTACGGCCGCGCGCCGCAGACGGGTGAACTCGGATTCCGCTGCGCTCGCTTCGCCGGCGGTGAGGAAGTCGCACCAAGCTCCGGTATGAAGCTCGACGACCGCCGCGCCGATATCCGCCGCACGGGCAATCTGATCCTCGTCGGGGGCAACGAAGAGCGAGACGCGGATACCCGCATGGCCGAGCTTCTCGACCTTGCGGGCGAGGTCGATGCCGCCGCCCAGCACGTCGAGGCCGCCCTCGGTGGTGCGTTCCTCGCGCCGCTCCGGCACGAGGCAGCAGGCATGCGGCTTCAGTTCCAGCGCCAGAGCGACCATCTCGTCAGTCGCCGCCATCTCGAAATTCAGCGGAACGGTCAGCACCTCGCGCAGGCGGCGCATGTCGGCATCGCGGATATGGCGACGATCCTCGCGCAGATGCGCGGTGATGCCGTCGGCGCCGGCCGCGCAGGCGAGCTGGGCCGCGCGCACCGGATCGGGCAGCGCACCGCCGCGCGCGTTGCGCACGGTCGCGACGTGATCGACGTTCACTCCGAGACGGATCGGCGGGACGATACGGGTCATGGCGGCTACGCCTTCGCGCCCTGGATGCCGCGGCTGCCGGGCTTCACCGGCGGCAGCGCCGCGAGTTCCGGCGGCAGGGCATCGGCCGGATAGGCGGGAATGTCGAGCTTGGCCAGCGAGACCAGCGGCACGCCGAGATCGGCCTTGCCGTTCGAGCGGTCGATCAGGCAGGCGGCACCCACGACGTTCTTCGTGTGCTCGGCGATGGCGGCGAGGCACTCGCGGGAGGAAAGACCCGTGGTCACGATGTCCTCGACCATCAACACCTTCGCCTCCTCAGGGATGGCGAAGCCGCGCCGCAGCTGGAACCGGCCGTCCTCGCGCTCGACGAACACCGCCTTGGCACCGAGATGGCGTGCCGTCTCGTAGCCCGGCACGATGCCGCCGACCGCCGGCGAGACGACGTAGTCGATCTTGCCGAAGGTGGCCTCGGCCTTCTGCGCCAGCGCCTTGCAGAGCCGCTCGGTGCGCACGGGATCCTGGAAGATGAACATCTTCTGGAGGAAGACGGGGCTGCGCAGGCCCGACGACAGAATGAAATGGCCCTCAAGCAGCGCACCGGCGGCACGGAATTCGGCCACGACCTCGTCTTGTGTCATCTGAATGCCCGGAAGTTTCTGAACGGTTGGGGTGATAGCCCATCCGCACTGCCGCGTCACGACCGATCCGCCCGGCGGGGCGGGTTCAGCCGTTGACGCGCTCGACGGATGAGACAACTTGGCGGGCCCTCAGATCGGCGATGATGCCATTGAGGTGGCGCAGATCGTAGACGCCGATGTCGATGACCATGCGCGTGAAATCCGCCGAGCGGGAGGACATGCGCAGATTCTCGATATTGCCGTCACGCTCGCCGATCACCTGCGCGATCTGCGCCAGCGAACCCGGCTCGTGGCTCGCCACCACGACGATCTGCACCGGGAAGCGCTGCGGGTCGTCCTCGTCCACATCCCAGCGCACGTCGAGCCAGCGTTCCGGCTCCTCCTCGAAGTCCTGTAGCGCGGGCGACTGGATCGGGTAGATGGTGATCCCCTCGCCCGGCGTCAGGATGCCGACGATACGGTCGCCCGGCACCGCGCCGCCATTCGGGGCGAAGCGCACCGGCAGCTCGCGGTTGATGCCGCGGATCGGGATGGCCGTCTTGGGATCGGGATCGCTCTCGATGCCAGGGATCTTGAACTTGAGGCTCTGGCCCTTCTCCAGCTCGAACCAGCCCTCCCCCTTGAGCGCGGCACGCTCCTCGGGGCGCGGGCCGGTCCATTCCGGGTAGATGGCCTTCACCACGTCGTCCGAGCGCATCTCGCCGCGCCCAACGGCGGCATAGACGTCCTCGGTCGAGGGGCGCGCCAGGCGGCCGATCGCGCTGGCGAGCTTTTCCTCGGAGAAGACCTTGCCGGCGCGCACCACGGCGCGCTCGACGATCTTCTTGCCGAGCCCGGCATATTGCGCGCGCACCGCCGCCCGGGTGGCGCGGCGGATCGCGGCGCGGGCCTTGCCGGTGACGACGATGGATTCCCATGCCGCCGGCGGTGTCTGGCCGGCCGCGGTGATGATTTCCACCTCGTCGCCGTTCTGCAGCTCGGAGACGAGCGGCGACACCTTGCCGTTGATCTTGGCGCCCACCGCCCGGTCGCCGACGCCGGTGTGGACGGCGTAGGCGAAGTCGATCGGCGTCGCCCGGCGCGGCAGGGTGATGAGACGCCCCTTGGGCGTGAAGCAGAAGACCTGGTCGTGGAACAGCTCGAGCTTCGTGTGCTCGAGGAACTCCTCCGGGCTCGACCCTTCCGCCAGAAGTTCGATGGTCCGCCGCAGCCATCCATAGGCGTTGGAGTCGCGGGTCAGCACGTCGGGGCCGCCATTGTCCTTGTAGAGCGCATGCGCCGCGATGCCGTACTCGGCGATCTCGTGCATCTGGCGGGTGCGGATCTGCAGTTCGACGCGCTGGCGGCCCGGGCCGACGACGGTCGTGTGGAGCGAGCGGTAGTCGTTCTGCTTCGGCGTCGAGATGTAGTCCTTGAAGCGGCCGGGCACGAGCGGCCACTTGGTGTGGACGACACCGAGCGCGGCGTAGCAGTCCTCGACTTTCTCCACGAGGATGCGGAAGCCGTAGATGTCGGAGAGCTGTTCGAAGGCGATCGATTTCTGCTCCATCTTCCGCCAGATCGAATAGGGCCGCTTCTCGCGTCCCCTCACGATGGCGGCGATGTCCTTGTGAGCGATGGCGTCCGAGAGCTCGCGCTCAATCGCCGCGACCAGCTCGCCGTTCTTCTCCTTCAGCGCCTGCAGGCGGCTGCGAATGGACTCATAGGCCTCCGGCGAAAGCTGGCGGAACGACAGGTCCTCCAGCTCCTCGCGCATGTCGTGCATGCCCATGCGTCCCGCGAGCGGCGCATAGATGTCGAGCGTCTCCTGCGCGACGCGCGAACGCTTCTCCTCCGGCACCCATTTCAGGGTGCGCATGTTGTGCAGCCGGTCCGCGAGCTTGACCAGCAGCACCCGCACATCGTCGGCGATGGCCAGCAGCAGCTTGCGCAGGTTCTCGGCCTGCTTGGCCTGCTTGGAGACGAGATCGAGCTTCTTGATCTTGGTGAGGCCCTCGACCAGCGCGCCGATCTGCGGGCTGAAGAGCCGGTCGATCTCCTCGCGGGTGGCGTCGGTATCCTCGATGGTGTCGTGCAGTAGGGCCGCGACGATAGTGGCGTCGTCGAGCTTCAGGTCTGTCAGGATGGCCGCGACTTCGAGCGGATGCGAGAAGTAGGGATCGCCCGAGGCGCGTTTCTGCGTGCCGTGGGCGCGCATTGCATAGACGTAAGCGCGGTCAAGCAGCGCTTCGTCGGTATTGGGATTGTACCGGCGCACGCGCTCGACGAGCTCGTACTGCCGCATCATGACAGGGACTCGCGAGAATGGTCGGCCGACAGGGCCGATCCGCTAGATATCATCCGCGGCGCCCGGCCGCGCAAGCCGCATGTCGCGGAAAAGGCAGGAGAACTCGGCTCCAGAACGCAAACGGCCCGGCACAGGGCCGGGCCGCTCGATCGGATCGATGGTCGATCAGCCTTCGTCGTCGTCGCTCGGCTCCGGCGGCACGAGACCCTGGAGACCGGCCAGCAGCTCTTCCTCGGTCATGCGGTCGAGCATGATGTCGGAATCGTCCGCGCCTTCCGAGCCGCCCGAAGCGATCATCGGAACGGTCTCGGGCTCCGGCTCGTCCACCTCGGTGAACTTCTGGAGCGAATGGATCAGCTCTTCCCGCAGGTCTTCCGGCGAAATCGTCTCGTCGGCGATCTCGCGCAGAGCCACAACGGGGTTCTTGTCGTTGTCGCGGTCGACCGTGATCGGCGAACCCGACGCGATCATCCGGGCGCGGTGGCCGGCAAGAAGAACGAGCTCGAAGCGATTGTCGACCTTGTCGATGCAGTCCTCGACGGTGACGCGAGCCATGCCTCGGCACTCCTGACGGTGTAAGGGAAGCGGCCTCCTTAAACCAATGCGGACGATGGAGCAAGCCTTGCGTGCGGCGGCGCATCAACCTGAGCGGCAAACGAGGCGGCGGCGGCTTTTCGCTGTCCACCACAAAACGCACGACGGTCCGCCGCTTCGTCTCGCGGGTGCCACAAATGGGCTATGTCTATGGCGGGGGAAGGCGGCGTGCTTCGCGGTGCGCCGCAACATGTTTCAACCCCTCTTGTCCCCGGGTATTGCCTCGTATGGTTCAGGGTATGGAAAAGATCGCGCTTTTCATTGACGGCGCCAACCTCTATTCAGCCACCAAGTCGCTCGGTTTTGATATTGATTACAAGCGTTTGCTAAAAGAATTTCAGGGCCGAGGCTACGTCCTGCGGGCCTTCTATTACACGACGTTGGTCGAGGATTCCGAGTACTCATCGATCCGCCCGCTGCTCGACTGGCTCGATTACAATGGCTATTCGGTCGTCACCAAGCCGGCGCGCGAATTCACCGACAGCCAGGGCCGCCGCCGCGTGCGGGGCAACATGGATATCGAGCTGGCGGTCAACGCCATGGAGCTCGCCTCCCATGTCGACCATATCGTGATCTTCTCCGGCGACGGCGACTTCCGCTCGCTGGTGGAGGCGATCCAGCGCAAGGGCGTCCGGGTCACCGTGGTCTCCAGCATCCACACCCAGCCGCCGATGATCGCCGACGAGTTGCGCCGGCAGGCGGACGTGTTCCTCGACCTCGTCGACCTCCAGTCCCGCGTCGGCCGCGACCCGGCGGATCGTTCCGGCCGCATGCAGGAGACGCCGCGCTTCCTGGAGCGCCGCGCGGCGCCGCCGGCGGCGGATGAAAACGACGAGATGTCGGATTCCTGATGAAAATGGCCGCCCCCGCGCGCGAACGGCTTGTCCCGGCCGAGGCCGAGCCGGACCGGGACTGCCCGCTCTGCCCGCGCCTTGTCGCCTTCCGCGAGCACTGGCGCGCGCAGGAGCCGTCCTGGCACAACGAGCCCGTGCCCTCTTTCGGCCCGGTCGACGGCCGGCTTCTCATCGTCGGGCTGGCGCCCGGCCTGCGCGGGGCCAACCGCACGGGACGGCCCTTCACCGGCGATTATGCCGGCGACCTGCTTTATTCGACGCTGATCCGCTTCGGTTTCGCCACCGGCACCTTCGAGGCGCGACCGGACGATTCGCTGCGGCTGGTCGATTCGCGCCTCACCAATGCCGTGCGCTGCGTGCCGCCGGAGAACAAGCCGACGACCGAGGAGATGCGCACCTGCCGCCCCTTCCTCGCGGCCACCATCGGCCTGCTGCCGCGGCTCAGCGCCATCGTGGCGCTGGGCAAGATCGCGCATGACCAGGTGCTGGCCGCCCATGGCGAGAAGCTCTCGCGGCACAAATTCGCCCATGGCGCGGTGCACCGGCTCGGCGAGGTGGTGCTTTTCGACAGCTACCACTGCTCCCGCTACAACACGAACACTGGCGTGCTGACGCCGGAGATGTTCCATGCCGTGTTCGCCAAGGTGCGCGCCCATATCGACGCGCTCGTCTGAGCGGCGGAGAACTCAGGGCGCCACGGGCGCCCAGAGCACGTCCTCGATCCGCCGCGCACCCGCTGCGAGCATCACGAGCCGGTCGAATCCCAGCGCGATGCCCGAGGCTTCCGGCATGACCGCCAGCGCGGCGAGGAAGTCCTCGTCGATCGGGTAGCTCTCGCCATAGATGCGCTCCTTCTCGTCCATCCACTGCACGAAGCGGCGGCGCTGCTCGGCGGCGTCGGTCAACTCGCCGAAGGCATTGGCGAGTTCGACGGCGCAGACATAGAGTTCGAAACGCTCGGCGACGCGCGGGTCGGTCGGCTTCGGCCGCGCCAGCGCCGCCTCCGAGATCGGGTACTCGCACAGGATGGTCGGCCGCCCAATGCCGAGATGCGGCTCGACCTTCTCGACCATGACCCGGGTGAAGACATCCGCCCAGCCGTCATCCGCCGCCACGCGGATGCCGCGCGCCTGCGCCGCGTGCCAGAGCGTGTCGCGGTCGTTACCGTCGGCACCGACGCTTGCCATCAGATCGATGCCAGCGAAACGGTCGAAGGCTTCCGCCACGGTCAGCCGCTCCGGGGCCTCGCCGACATCGCAGACATGTCCGCCGAAATGGAACTCCCGCGCGCCGACCGCTTCGGCGGTGATCGCCAGCAGGGTCGTGCAGTCACGCATCAGCGCCTCATAGCCCTCACGAGCGCGATACCATTCCAGCAGGGTGAATTCGGGATGATGCAGCGCCGTACGCTCGCCGTTGCGGAATACGCGAGCGAAAGTGAAAAGCCGCCGCTCGCCCGCCGCCAGCAGCTTCTTGGCGGTGAATTCCGGCGAGGTGTGTAGATAGCGCGGCGCGCGCGCCCCGTCCGGCCCCTCAAGTTCCGTGGCGAAGGCTTTCAGATGCGTCTCGTTGCCCGGCGAGACCTGCAGGATCGGTGTTTCCACCTCGACAAAGTCGCGTGCAGTGAAGAACGCGCGCAGCGCGCCCTGGATTCGCTGGCGGGCCAGCAGGAACGGGCGCCGGTCGGCGTGGCGCTCGGGCGACCACCAGGGAGAGGCGGAAAGGGACATTGGCGATCCTCCGACAGTTCTCTTCGGTTGGCGCGGGTGGGGTTGGCGGATGGCGGGGGCGCTTGTATAGGAGGCGCCCAACGGAATCCCACGGTGCCCCGCGCGATGTGGCGCACCCAACAGCCAGAGGACCGCAATGGTCAAGGTCATCGCCAGCACGCTGCGCAAGGGCAACGTGGTCGATATCGACGGCAGGCTCTATGTCGTGCTCACCGCCGACAACATTCATCCCGGCAAAGGCACGCCGGTCACGCAGCTCGACATGCGCCGCATCTCCGACGGCACGAAAATCTCGGAGCGCTACCGCACGACCGAGCAGGTCGAGCGCGCCCATGTCGAGGACCGTCCCTTCACTTTCCTCTATTCGGACGGTGAAGGCTATCACTTCATGAACCCCGAGACTTATGATCAGGTCGCGGTGCAGCCGGACGTGATCGGCGACCAGGCGGCCTATCTGCAGGAAAGCATGCAGGTCATGCTTTCCGTCCACGAGGGCAACGCCATCGCCATCGAGCTGCCCCAGCGCGTGGTGCTCGAAGTGGTCGATACCGAGCCCGTCGTGAAGGGCCAGACTGCCTCCTCCTCCTACAAGCCGGCGGTGCTGTCCAACGGCGTGCGTTCGGCAGTACCGCCGCATGTCGGCATCGGTACCCGCATCGTGGTGATGACCGCCGACGGCTCCTATGTCGAGCGCGCCAAAGACTGAGGCTGGTCTCCGACATTTCGAATCAAAAAGCCCGGCCAAGTGCCGGGCTTTTCTTTTGAATTCGGCGTTTTGGGTAGCGCCATGGTCGGGACGACGGCGAGATCGGGCACCCTCTATCCCCGGTCGCGCATCAGCCGCTGCTTGTCGCGCGCCCAGTCCTTCTCCTTGAGCGCCTCGCGCTTGTCGTGCGCCTTGCGGCCGCGGGCGATGGCGAGCTCGACCTTGGCGCGGCCCTGCTCGTTGAAATAGATGCGCAGCGGCACCACGGTCATGCCCTCGCGCTCCACCGCCTGCCAGAGCTTGGCGATCTCACGCTTGTGCATCAGCAGCTTGCGCGGCCGGCGCGGCTCGTGGTTGAAGCGGTTCGCCTGCAGATATTCCGGGATGAAGGAATTGTAGAGGATGGCCTCGCCGGTCTTCGCCGAGACATAGCTCTCGGCCACCGTCGCCTTGCCGCCGCGCAGGCTCTTCACCTCCGTGCCGGAGAGCGCGATGCCGGCCTCGAACACCTCACCGATGTCGTAGTCGAACCGTGCCCGCCGATTGTCGGCGACGACCTTGCGTGTCTGTGATTTTTTCTCGGCCATCGCTGTTGCTCCGAACCGGAGCGAACGCCCCGATCTAGGTCAGTTGAGCAGTCCGGCGTGGCGCATGGCCGCGCGGACGGTTTCCTTGGTCTTGTCGGTGACGGGCACCATGGGCAGGCGCGCCTCGTCAGCGATCTTGCCGAGGACGCTCAGCGCATATTTGGTGGGGCTCGGGTTGGTTTCAACGAACAGCGCCTGGAACAGCGGGAACAGGCGATCCTGCAGCTCCAGCGCCTTGCTGTAGTCGCCGGCGATGCAGGCGTTCATCAGGTCGGAGCAGAGGCGCGGGGCCACGTTGGAGGCGACCGAGATGCATCCGTCGCCGCCATGGGCCATGAAAGCCAGCGCCGTGGCATCCTCGCCGGAGAGCTGGTTGAAGCTCGGCCCCATCGCCTGACGCTGCATGCTGACGCGGGCGAGATTGGCGGTCGCGTCCTTCACGCCGGCAATGTTCTTCAGCTCGGACAGCCGGGCCATCGTCTCCACCGACATGTCGACCACCGACCGGCCGGGGATGTTGTAGATGTAGATCGGAATGCCGATCGCATCGTTGATGGCCTTGTAGTGCTGGTACAGGCCCTCCTGCCCCGGCTTGTTGTAGTAGGGCGTGACGACGAGCACCGCGTCGGCGCCGGCCTTCTCGGCATGGCGCGCGAGGTCGATGGCCTCGATGGTGTTGTTCGAGCCGGCGCCGGCGATCACGGGCACGCGGCCGCGCGCCTGCTCGACGGTCCATTCGACCACGAGCTTGTGCTCGTCATGCGAGACCGTCGGGCTTTCGCCCGTCGTGCCAACGGGCACGAGGCCGTGGATGCCTTCCTCGATCTGCCAGTCGACGAGGTCCCGGAACGCTTTCTCGTCCAGCGCGCCGTCGCGGAACGGCGTCACGAGCGCCGTAAAGGATCCACGGAAGGGCAGCGAATGGGGCATGGAGCGCTCCTGAAGCTTTTCTCGTCGTTCTCGCGCGCCATAACCGGCATGGCGCAGCAAAGGGGCCATCAGATATCGCGTCGGCGGCGCCGAAGAAAGAACATTGTTGGCGCACCGACCCGCGGCGCCTTGGCAGAGCCGGCCGGGTGCGGCACCCTGCCCCGGTTTCGCCGGGTTGATCGCCTATTGGCCAAGACAAGCGCAGCGGTTGAGTATAGGTTGAGCGCAAGCGTGGGGTTGTGGTTAGCAATTCGTCAATAAGATCGCGGGACAACAGATAGGTATGGTCCTGCCTGCACCGTCGCAGGATCACACGTCGTCTGTTGGGCGGGAAATGCGAGAACCCATGAGCGAGTCCGAGAACGAATATGCGGTCCAGCGTCGCCGGACGGGCGGACTGATTCTGCCGGTCGCCGCCGCATTGCTGCTGGGCTCCGCCTCGCTCCTGACACCCGTCGCTTCCTCCGTCGTCCACGCGACGCCGGTGCCGACACCGGCTCCCAAGCCCGGCGCAAAGCCGGTGGCGAAGCCTTCGACCGCCAGCAAGGACAAGGCGAGCGGCAAGACCGCGGCCGCCAAGCCGGCGCCGAAGCCGAGCGCCAAGCCGACGGCCGTCGCGACACCTGCGGCGAAGCCCACCATCACGCCCTCCCCCAAGCTCACGGCCGCTTCTGCCGCCTCCGCCGGTGCGGCGAGCCTGATGCCGACGCGCGTGCTGGGCGGTGCGTCCGGTGATCTCCAGCAGGCGGTGAGTCTGGTGGAGAAGGGGCAATCCGCCCAGGCGCTGGCCATGGCCGATTCCATGCGCGATCCCGGTGCCCAGGCGCTCGTGCGCTGGCTGGCGCTGCGCGTTACCGCGCGTGACGTCGGCTTCGACCGGGCCGTCGCCATCCTGCGCGCCCACCCCACCCTGCCGACGCCCGTCGTGCTGCGCCGCCGACTCGAATATCTGCTCTACGTCGAGAACAAGGATCCGCAGACGATCCTCGGCTTCTTCGCCGAGCAGGCGCCCTATTCCGGCGAGGGCAAGATCGCGCTCGCCCGCGCGCTGTTCGCCGCCGGCGACCAGAAGGCCGGCGCGGCGTGGCTGCGCAATGCCTGGCAGGAGGATCCTCTGTCCGCCGACACCGAATCGACGGTGATGGTGGAGTTCGGCGGACTGCTGACGCGCGGCGACCACAAGCGCCGGGCCGACAAGCTGCTCTATGCCGAGGATGCCGAACGTGGCCTGCGCGCCGCACAGCGGGCCGGCGACGACGTGGTCGCCCTCGCTCGTGCCCGCATCGCGCTGGCTTCTGGCAAGGGCGACGTCGCCAAGGCCCTCGCCTCCGTGCCGATGTCGCTGCGCTCCGACCCGGCCTATCTCTATACGCTCGCCAAGGTGCAGCGCCGCAAGGACGACCACGCGGGTGCGGCGCGCACGCTGGCCAGCGCGCCGAAGGACGCCGATGTTCTGGTCGATCCGGATGAGTGGTGGATCGAGCGCCGTCTCGTCGCTCGCGGCCTGCTCGACAAAGGCGATGCCCGCGGCGCCTACAAGGTCGCCCGCGACGCGGCGGTGCCGGACGACGAGCATCTGCGCGCCGAGCAGCAGTTCACTTCTGGCTGGATCGCGCTGCGCTTCCTCAACGATCCGAAGACCGCGCTCCAGCATTTCTCCAAGATCCCCGAGCGGCAGACCCACCCGGCGACCGTTTCGCGCGGCTATTACTGGCAGGGCCGCGCGCTCGAGGCGATGGGGTCCACCGCCAATGCCCGGGCGCAGTACGCCGCCGCGGCCGAATACGGCACGGCCTATTACGGCCAGCTTGCCAGCGCGCGGCTGGGCAATTCCCGTGTGCGGATCAACGCCGCGCCGGCCGCCTCGGCCGCCCAGCGTACCGCCTTCTCGCGCGATGAAGGCGTGATGATCTTCAAGCTGCTGGACCGGCTGGACAAGTCGGCGCTGTCGCTCGCCCTCGCCTACGACCTCGCCGAGCGTCTGCCGGATTCCGCCCAGCTCGGCCTGCTGGCCGAACTCGCCAAGCAGCAGGGCGACGCTCGCGCGATGACGACGATCGGCAAGGTCGCGCTCAATCGCGGCATTCCGCTGGAAGCGGAGGCCTATCCCACCATCGGCATCCCGAACTACCAGCCGATCACCACCGACGTGGACCGGTCGCTGGTCTATGCTATCGCCCGGCAGGAAAGCATGTTCAACCCGTCGGCGGTTTCGCGGGCGGGCGCGACGGGCCTTATGCAGGTCATGCCGGCGACCGGACGCACCATCGCCCAGCGCACCGGCGCCACCTACGATCCCAAGCGGCTGAGCCACCCGACGGTCAACGTCCAGTTCGGCGCCGCCGAGCTGCGCAGCCTGCTGGACAACTACCAGAACAACTACGTGCTGACCTTCGCCGGCTACAATGCCGGACGGGGCAATGTCTCCAAGTGGATCGCCCAGTATGGCGACCCGCGTGACCCCTCGGTCGATCCCATCGACTGGGTGGAGCGCATCCCCTTCTCCGAGACGCGCAATTACGTTCAGCGCGTGATGGAGAACGCTCAGGTCTACAAGTCGCGCTTCGGAACGCGCGACACCCTGCAGATCGAAGCCGACCTGCGCGGCTCCCGCTTCTGAGGCGGGACCGATAGATAGGGTAATCAGCCGGCGCGACGCTGCGTGATTACACGTCGGAGCCAGCAGCCGCTGATACAGCCGACAAGATAGGCCGCCATCAGCAGAATGGTGACGTCGATGGCGAAGGAGGTCACGATACCGCCTCCTCTGCCTCGACGGGTGTCGTCTTGCGCCGCGCCGGTTTGCAGCCGCCGAACCATCCGGTAACGAGCCCGATGGCGAGTGCGCCGAGGAGATAGGGCCACAATTCGAGCGCCAGGAACCACATCGGCGTCACCTCACGATCAGCTGGATGCCGGGCTCGCCGATACGGCCCGGTACGGTGGCCTGCGCGGCAAGCGCCGGGCGCTCCCCGGTGGCGAGGCGGTCCGGCGCGATACCGGCACCCGCCAGATACTTGGTTACCGACTGCGCCCGTCCCGCCGCCAGCACCGCGCTGGCTTGCGGCTGCCGGACGGCGATCTCGATCATCGAGTCCGGGCAACTGGCCGCGACGGATGCCACATGGTCGAGCAGCCCGTAACTCGCCGGATCGATACGCGTGCCGTCATCGAGAAAGGCGATGGTGCCTTTCTCCAGCAACTCGTCGATCGCCTTCTGGCAGGCGGCACGGTCGACCATCGGGTGTGGCGCCGCCACCTCAAGACCGACATCGAGCGAGAAGCCCGAGGGAAGCGCCGAAGCCAGCGTCGAACGAATCGACGCCACAGCCGCCGGATAGAGGGCCGCGCCGGTCACTCGCAGCCTGCCGTCATCGAAGCGGGCCTCACCCGTCTCCAGACGCGAGAGCTGGCGCATGGCGGCCATCGCGGCGGCCGTGAAGCCCTGAGGCGCGCCCTGCGCCACGGCCGAGACGTCGTTCACCGGCGCCCCGAGGAACTGTGCCTTTGCCGCGGCGACTAGCCGTTCGTGCTCGGTCGGCGACGGGAAGAAGCCGGAGATCGTCAGCCCATCGGCATCCTTGCGCAGGCTGAAGACATAGGGCGAGACCACTGGGGGGCGCACATCCGCCCGTAGCGTGAAGCCACGCGGCGGTGATTGCGCGAGTGCGGCGAGCACCGTGTTGAAAGCGGCCGAATCCTGCGCCTCGCCGGAAACCGAGAGCGTGGTGCCGTCGCCGCGCACCGCCCCGGTCAGCAGTTTCGAGAGCTGGTCGATGCCGAAGGCCGTCGCGGTGACCCAGGCTTCGGCCGCCGGGCCGCCCGAGGCGATCCGCATTTCGTCGCTCAAAGGCACGCCGGGCAGGTCGCCGCGTACCGCATCGAGCACGAGGCGCTTGGCGTCCTCGGAAGGCGCGTAGCCGGTCAGGCGCACGCCGTTGGCGTTGCGCTGAACGCTCCAGATAAACGGGTTGGCGGTCGGCGGCTCCACGGCGAATCGCGTCAGCGTGTAGCCTTCCGGCACGCTGCGGCGCGCACCGGCAAGCGCGTCATAGGCCGCGAAATCCGGCGCGCTACCCTCCACCGAGATGGTGGTGCCCGAGAGCGAGACCTTGCCGTTCGGCAGCCGCCCGAGCTGGCCGAGGGCGAAGGACACGGCCTTCAGCCAGCCCTCGGTCTGCGGCGCCCCGTCGGCCAGCCGCAGCCGGTCGGAGATCGCCGCGCCCGGCACCGCCGCGCGGACCATGTCGAGCAGGGAGCGACGCGCATCGCCGAGCGGGATGTAGCCAGACAGCGTCACGCCATCCGGCTCGCGCGAGGCCGACCAAACGAAGGGCGACACCGCCGGCGGCAACACCGCGAAGCGCGCCAGCTTGAAGTCGCCGGGCAGTTCGCTGCGCACCGTCACCTCGAGCGCGTCATAGGTCGTGAAGTCGGGCGCGCGCCCCTCGATCGAGAAGGCATCGTCGGAGATCGTGATGCGCCCGGACGGCATCTTGGCCAGTTGCCGGATGCCGAAGGCGACGACGCCGATGAAGTCGCCGGCCGGCACGCCACGGGCACGCACCAGCTCCTGATCGCCGCTCACCACGACGCCGGGCGCCATCTCGGCGGCGGCTTCGGCAATGCGGCGGCGGGCGTAGTTGGAAGGCACATAGCCTTCCAGATGCAGCTTGTTGCCGTCGCGGATGGCGCCGAAGGTGAACGGCCGGCGCTCGGGCAGCAGCGTCGTGCGATCCTCGACCAGACGCACGCCGGAAAGGCGACCGAGCTCGGCGCGCACCTTGATCCGCGCCTCCTCGGACAGCGCCTCGCCTTCGAGCACCGCGCTGCGCCCCTCAAAGCGCGCATGCGCCCAGGATTCGCCGATTTCGGACAGCAGCGCCTCGGCCCGGCTCGTCAGGTCATGCTCCACCGGAGCCCGGCCGAAGAAAATGGCGGCAGCGGCCAGCACGGCAAGGGCCGGCAGCCCCTTCCACCAGGCGCGCCAACGACACATCAGTCTGCCCTCCCGTCCGATGGCCGGATTCGACCGGCCACGAGGCGGCGCGACTTCATCATAGTTCGGCGGCATCAGGAAGCCGCCCGTTCCTGCCGGCGAACCATCAGGCCCATTCGCCCTTGCGCATCACCGGTTCGGCCTCACCGGACGCGGTGATGCCGTCGACGTCCACCTCGCCGGAACCGATCATCCAGTCGATATGGATCAGGCTTGAATTCGCGCCGCGGGCCGCGAGTTCCTCCGGGGTGAGCGACGAGCCGTTGATGAAGCACTTGCTGTAGGACTGGCCGAGCGCGATATGGCTGGCGGCGTTCTCGTCATACAGCGTGTTGTAGAACAGCAGGCCGCTCTTCGAGATCGGCGAGGAATGAGGCACCAGCGCCACCTCGCCCAGCCGGCGCGAGCCCTCGTCGGTATCGAGCACCTTGTTCAGCACATCGGCACCAGTGCGGGCCGTCGCCTCGACGATTCGGCCGCCCTCGAACTTCACCGCGATGTCCTGGATCAGCGTGCCCTGGTAGGAGAGCGGCTTGGTGCTCGTCACATAGCCGTGCACCCGGTCCTTGTGCGGGGTGGTGAACACCTCCTCGGTCGGGATGTTGGCATTGCAGACAATGCCGTTCTTGGCCGTCGAGGCCCCACCCGCCCATTCATGCTCGTCGGCGAGACCGACCGTGAGGTCAGTGCCGGGGCCGCGGAAACGCAACGCGGCATAGCGCCGGCCGTTGAGCCGGGCGGTGCTCGCCTGCAGCTCACGATTATGCGCCTCCCATGCGGCCACGGGATCGAGCGTGTCGACGCGCGAGGCGGCGAAGATGGCGTGCCAGAGCTTGGCGACCGCGATGTCCTCCGGGTCGCCCGGGAACATGGCCTTCGCCCAGGCGGGCGATGCGTAGGAGACGATCGTCCAGTTGATGTCAAAGCCCGCGATCAGCGAGAGCGCCGGCATATATGCCTTCGACCGGGCACGGTTCGCTCGCGAGACCTTCTCGGGATCCTCATGGGCGAGCAGCGAGGGATTCTCGCCGGAGATGGCAAGGCGCGCCGCACCGGACTTGAAAGCATTGGCCATGCCCTCATAGAGCCAGCCGGAGGCCGCGTCGAAGCTGTCGTCCGGCGCGTTGCGGAAGCGCATGAGGGTCGTCTCCTCGTCGCTGAACAGCGTCGTGACGAGGCTCGCGCCGGCCTTGTAGGCATGCTCGGTGATGCGCCGCACCAGCGGCAAGGCGTCGATCGAGGCGGTGATCACCAGTTCCTGCCCCGGACGCAGCCCGAGACCGACATGCACCGCCACCTGCCCCAACCGGTCCAGCCTCTCCTCATGGGAAGACGTGTCGAGGGGAAACCCGGCGTGCTTGGTCATGTCTGTCTCCGAATGCTTGGCGTCGATCATCGCCATCCCGCGCCGCGTTCGGCGCCGGTCCGCAGCCGTCATTCAAGAGACCCGGGGCACCGCGCGTCAAGGTCGACACGATGCACGACGAAAAGGGCGGGCCGATGGCCCGCCCTTCACGAAGGTGCTGAGCGAAGCGGCATCAACGGCTGCTGCGCTCGTTGATACGCTCCTGATTGATGATGGCCTGATCGCCGGGCATGTACCAGGGATCGGCGTAGCTCGGCTCATAGCCGTAGCTCGGACCCAGCGGCGCGGTCCGCATATAGCGATTGCCATAGACCACGACGCCGCGCGGCTCGGCCATGTAGACGTTGCGCCCCTCATAGACGGGGCCGCGATAGACCGGCCCGCCATACATCGGTTCGCGATATTGCGCCGTCGCGGTCGCCACGCCGGCGGCGGTGAGGATGCCGAGAGTGGCGGTAGCAAGAATCAGCTTGCGCATGATGTGTCTCCGTCTGTCACTCACGAGGCGGCAGGCAAGAAAATGCCCGCCGGTTCATGGGCAACAACGACGTCGGCGCGCTTAGGGTTCCGGTCACGACTTGTTGTGGTGGCGTCGCAGGCTCGAGCGGCTACCAGCCGACGATGCGGTTGACGATGGCGCCAGCGGCAAGCGCCGCCGCAAGACTGACGACGAGAGCGACGGCTACCGCCGCCCGCGTCATGCGCTGGAGCTGGCGATTCTTCACCGCGAATCCCAGCGCTCCCACGGCCTCGGCGATCGCTTCTTCCGCGCTGGCCCGGACCGGGCGGCCATTGGGTACGATCATCAGGTTCTCCGGCCTGCCGAAGTCCTCGATCAGATGTCCGTCACTGTCGCGCCCGTCGGGATTCGGCGGCATCCGCTCGGTCAGCGGGCGTGGATCGTCCGACCACAGGAAGGTCGGTTTGCCCCGCGCTTCCGCGTAGCCGATCTCGAACGCGGTGCCCGGATCCATGTGGACGCCGCGAAAGGGCGAGATGTTGGCGACCAGGGCATCGGCCGCGTCGATCATGTCGATGCAGGCCTGACGGATGTCCACGCCCTCGGCATGGAGTGGAAACAGCCCCTCCGCCCCCGCGGCCTCGCACAGCGCCACGAGCCGCACACCCTCCTCGGCGGCGTCGGCACGGAACACTTCGGGTCCGGCGAGGTAGAGGCGAAGGCGTGCGGGCATGAGCTAAGGATTCGCGCGTCGGGGACAGGCGGCAGAGTTAGCCTTCCTGCCCCAAGGGGCGCAACAGCGTGAGCCGCTCGCCGGGAATCAGCCGGCGAGCATCGTCCCGCGCTCGCGCAGCCGCGCGTGCCAGCTCAGTGCTTCCTCGATCACGTGCGGAGTATGTCCGCCGCGCGCCAGTGCTCGCTGGAAATAGTCCGACAGCGCATCCCGATAGCTCGGGTGCACGCAGTTGGCGATGATGACCGCTGCCCGCTCCCGCGGCGCCAGTCCGCGCAGGTCCGCCAGTCCCTGCTCGGTTACTACCACGTCGACGTCATGCTCGTTGTGATCGACATGGCCGACCATCGGGACCACGCTGGAGATCGCGCCGTTCTTGGCGATCGACTTGGTAACGAAGACGGAGAGGTAGGCGTTGCGGGCAAAATCACCGGAACCGCCAATACCGTTCATCATGTGGGTGCCGCCCACGTGGGTGGAGTTGATGTTGCCGTAGATGTCGAACTCCAGCGCCGTGTTGATGGCGATGACTCCGAGGCGGCGGATCACTTCCGGATGGTTGCTGATCTCCTGCGGGCGCAGGATGAGTTTCGGCTTGTAGCGGGCGAGATCCGGCAGCACTTCCTGATATTTGGCCTGCGACAGGGTGATCGACGAGCCGGACGCGAAGTCCATCTTCCCCGCGTCGAAAAGGTCGAAGGTCGAATCCTGCAGCACCTCGGAATACATGGTGAGATTGTGGAACGGGCTCTCGATCAGCCCGTGCATCACCGCATTCGCGATGGTGCCGATGCCCGCCTGCAGCGGCTGGAGCGTGTTCGTCAGCCGGCCGAGCTTCACCTCGCGCTTCAGCAGGTCGGTCAGGTGCCAGGCAATGGCCTTTGTCTCCTCATCCGGCGGCAGCACGGTGGAGGACGAATCGAGCTTCGAGGTGACGACGATAGCCGCGATCTTCTCCGGATCGACCGGGATGAACGGCAGCCCGACGCGATTCTCCGGCGCCACGACCGGAATGGGATGGCGCACCGGCCGGCGGGTCGGGATGTAGATGTCGTGCAGCCCTTCCAGCAATAGCGGCTGGGAGAGGTTGATCTCGACGATCACCTTCTTGGCCAGGATGGCGAAGCTCGCCGAATTGCCCACCGAGGTCGTAGGGATGATGCCGCCCTGCTCGGTGATCGCCACCGCCTCGATCACCGCCACGTCGACCGGGCCGAGCTGCTGCGTGCGCAGCAGTTCCACCGTCTCGGACAGATGCTGGTCGACGAACATCACCTCGCCGGCATTGATCGCCTTGCGGAGCGCCGGATCCGACTGGAACGGGATGCGGCGGGAAAGCACGTGAGCCTCGGCGAGTTGCTTGTCGAGGTCGTTGCCGAGCGAGGCGCCGGTGATGAGGGTGATCTTGAGCGGCTCGGTCTTCGCCCGCTGGGCCAGCGCCATCGGCACGGCCTTGGCCTCTCCTGCGCGGGTAAAGCCGCTCATGCCGACCGTCATGCCGTCGCGTATGTGCGAAGCCGCTTCTTCCGCGCTGACGACCTTGGCGAGAAGCGACGGCTGGCGGATACGCTCACGATGCATGACGGAAACCTTCCGTTTCGGAAAAACGACGTTCCGATAGCGCGCAGCCGCCTTGGCCGCGATTCGACTTTGGTGCCCCTCTCCACCCTGTCATGCGCGCGACGCAGGGCTCGCACCGGCCCGCTCCGGCGCGATCATTGGGGAAAGAGGCAGCAGGCGATCGCCTCATGGATCATCGTCCAGCCTACGACATGGCGAGGACGCGGGGCCCATCTTCTCCCGGGCTCGTGACGCCACTCCGGCACCGCTCTTGCCGCCGGCAGCGATTCTGTGCCATTTCATCGCCGCTGTAGCAGGCGTGCAGATTTCCAGAATCGAACATCTGTAACGTTTACACGGCGTCGGGGCATAGCGCAGCCCGGTAGCGCGGAAGTTTTGGGTACTTCAGGTCGCAGGTTCGAATCCTGCTGCCCCGACCATTCGGACGTGCGAAGCTGAGCGGCCCGTGGGGCGAGGGAGCGAAGGAAATGGTGGCACGCATCTACAAGCCGGCGCGCAACGCCATGCAGTCCGGTACGGCGAAGACCAAGCTCTGGGTGCTCGACTACGAGCCCGAACAGCCGCGCCAGGTCGAGCCGCTCATGGGCTACACCAGTTCCGGCGACATGAAGAGCCAGCTTCGCCTGCGTTTCGACACCAAGGAAGAGGCGATCGCCTACGCGGAGCGCCATGGCATCGCCTATCAGGTGCAGGAGCCCCAGGAGCCGATCCGGCGCCGCATCGCCTATGCCGACAATTTCAGCTTCCGCCGCGTCGGCCAGTGGACCCACTGACACGCGTCTGTTGCCGGTGGAGCGGGGCCGCGTAGCTCAGCTGGATAGAGCAGCCGCCTTCTAAGCGGCAGGTCGCTGGTTCGAGCCCAGCCGCGGTCGCCACTGCCTGCCTATATCACGACATGATCGCTCGTTTGCGCGCCGGGACCTGCGCCGACACGTTCCCGTCGAAGCCCGCCAGTGGAAGGTCCTGGATACCCCCTGGGCGCTGTGACGACTTCGGTTAGCCTCCGGCGAACAATCGATGTTCGATACGGTCGCCGACGGCGATGCCCCGTGCTTTCGCCGTGCCCGCTGGCAGTTCCAGCACTGCCCGCACCGGCGCGCCGGAGGAAATCGTGGCCGTCGAGAGGGGGACGGTGTTTGCCGCGATGCTGGCCACACGGCCATCGGAACGGATGAACACCATGTCGAGCGGTAAGTAGGTGTTCTTCATCCACATATAGACCGGCTGATCGACCCCGAAGTCGAACAGCATGCCGGCGTTCGGGGCCAGTTCGGTGCGATACATCAGACCTTTGGACCGCTCGGCCGGCGTCACGGCGAGCTCGACCTCGAAGACCACCGGCCCCGCCTTGGTCGAGACGGTCAGCTTCTCGAAGCTGGCCGCCTGGGCGGACAACAGGGCGGCGAACAGCAACGTGACGGCGGCAAGGCCCGCCACGCACTGCCGGAGAAGGCCGGCATGCGGGAACACGGCGGCGCGTGCGCCAGCCACGGAACGGGCGATGATCATGCGGTCAATGGCGCGGCGAGCGCTTCCCTAGTGAGACGACGGCGTGGCGGCACCATCCGGCCGCACTTCGGCAGCCATAAGGCCTTTCGGCCCCGGCCCGAAACGCACCAGCACCATCTGGCCCGGCCGCAGCTCGGTCAGCCCATGGCGGCGCAGCGTTTCCATATGGACGAAGATGTCCTCGGTCCCCTCGCCGCGCGAGAGGAAGCCGAAGCCCCGCAGCCGGTTGAACCATTTCACCCAGGCGCGCTCGAAGCCGCCGACCGGCTGCACCGTCACATGGGTGCGCGCCTGCGGCAGCTGCGAATGATGAAGGGCGGTCGACTCGTCCATGGACAGCACGCGCAGCGCCTGGAAGCCGCGCTCGCGCGCCACCGCCTCGCACACCACCCGCGCGCCTTCCTGCGCCGTGTTGAAGCCGCCGCGCCGCAGGCAGGTCACGTGCAGCAGCACATCGCCGCTACCGTCATCCGGCACGACGAAGCCATACCCCTTGGAGACGTCGAACCATTTGATGGTACCGGCGATCTGGACGAGGCCGCCATCGGCACGATCGGCGACATCGGCGTCCTGGTCGAGCGCGTTCCGCGAGACCAGTCCCGTCCGTGGCAGAGAACCGTCCGATACCATCGGCTGTCTACCTCCAGGAACGCTTCGCTCCGCACCAATGGCAGAGACTTATGATTCTGACTGGCCGAGCATAGCATCCGATTCCGCCACGAAAACACCCAAATTGATTCGGGTGCGCGATTAGCCGCGGCGATCAGGACGTGGTCGCCGCCTCGAACACGTCGCCTATGTCTGCATGGATCACGAGATCGGCCATGTCGTCGAACTCGGTCGGCTCGCGGTTGATGATCACCAGCCGGGCACCGTTGCGCTTGGCCTGAACGGGAAAGCCCGCCGCCGGCCACACCACCAGAGATGAGCCGATGGCGAGGAAGACGTCGCATGCGGCGGTCAGCTCGCCCGCGCGCGTCATCGCTTCGCCCGGCATGGGCTGGCCGAAGGAGACGGTGGCGGTCTTGATCGGCCCGCCGCAATCGAGGCAGTCCGGCGCCGTCTGCGCCCGCGCCTCGAAGCGCTCCCGCACCCAGCCGAGCTCGTAGCGCTCGCCGCAGTCGAGGCAGGTCGCATAGGTGCTGTTGCCGTGCAGTTCGACGAGACGGTCGTCCGGCACGCCGGAGGCCTGATGCAGCCCGTCGATGTTCTGGGTGACGATGCCGGCCAGCCTGCCCTCTTCCAGAAGCCGGGCGAGCGCCCGGTGGCCGCGCCCCGGCGTGGCGCCGCCAAAGGCGACCTCCATCGCGAAGCGCCGGCGCCACGCTTCGTTGCGCATCTCGCGGCTGGTCAGGAACGCCTCGAAATCGATCGGGCGATTGCGCGTCCACAGGCCGCCGGGCGAACGGAAATCGGGAATGCCGCACTCGGTCGAGATGCCCGCACCGGTGAAGGCGACACCCCGCCGCATGCCGGCGAGAATGTCCGTCAGATCGACACACGCCGCCTTGATGTCATCGTCCATCGTCATATGTTGCGCTCCCATCCTGCCGGCCGCGCGGCCGCCGAAGCTTGCGAGAGGACCCATGAAATATCTTCACACCATGGTGCGCGTCACCGACATCGAGGCCTCGCTCGACTTCTACTGCAACAAGCTGGGCCTCGTGGAAGTGCGCCGCAAGGAGGTGCCGCAGGGGCGCTACACGCTGGTTTTCCTCGCCGCCCCCGGACAGGAAGGCCTCGCCGAGGTCGAGCTGACCTACAACTGGGATCCGGAAGCCTATGGCGAAGGCCGCAATTTCGGCCATCTCGCCTTCGAGGTCGACGACATCTACGCAACCTGCCGGAAGCTGCAGGATGGCGGCGTCACCATCAACCGCCCGCCGCGCGACGGCCGCATGGCCTTCGTCCGCTCGCCCGACAATATCTCCATCGAGCTGCTCCAGAAGGGCGGCGCCCTGCCGCCGCAGGAGCCCTGGGCCTCTCTGCCGAATATCGGCAAATGGTGAAGTGACGGGGCCAGCTCATACGCCTGTGGACGACACCGCGCGCGACGTCTTGTGCGCCGGCCCGCACGCCCCTATAAGGTCCGCGCCTGCGCGCCCTTCGTCTATCGGTTAGGACGCCACCCTTTCACGGTGGAGAGAGGGGTTCGACTCCCCTAGGGCGCGCCAGTCATTTTGCATGTCCGTATGTCTTTGATTTTCCTCGATAATCACTGACGTGAAAATGGACATGGACCCCAAATGAACCCCAAAGATGGACCCCAGCGGGCACTGGCCGGCTGCGGCAGAACGACTCGCCCTCGGCCGTAATCGCCGTCTGCCGTTCGGATGTCGCGTGAGAGCGGCAAGCGCGATGAAAATCGGCACAGGCAAGAATTCCAAAATTCTTTTGAATTTGCTGCCAAATTCCCTTGCTACACGTCCTTGCGCCACCCATGTGCGCGTGGTTGCAGCGCGCGCCTTCTCGGCTTGTGATTGCCGGCAGAACGGCGTCGTCTCGTTTCGAGAAGGAGAAGCGCCGTGCCGAATTTCGGTCTCTCTGCCTATCTGAAGCTGATTTGCCTAAGCGATAGACGACAGCAGTCAGCGCTCCGAGAACGCCTACAGCCCAGCGAGGGCGGGTATGACTACCACAAGAGCCTCAAGCTCGCGGCGGAACGACTGCTTGTAAGAGGGCTGACGGAGGCAGAAGTCCTCACTTCGCTAGATGGCGTTAAACAAGCTCCCGAGCGCCAGTCCGCCAAGGAGGGCATTAAGGTGCTGGCCGACTGGAGACGCGGCCATCCCGGCGAGATTGTGGATTTTGCCACCGTAACCGCCGAGGGCCCCGCAGGCATCGTCCGCGTCAGCTTCCAGCCCACGTTCGGCATCAAGATCAGAAATCAGCTTGTGGCCGTCCACGTCTGGAACAACAAGGCACCCGACCTCGTGGACAGATTCGTGTATGGAGCCCTGTCGCTGTTCCCCAGCGTCTATTCTCGCGCAGCGCAGGTTCCTGACGACGTGGCAGTGCTTTCGCTCAGAGACGGCGCTTTCTTCCGGCTAAGTGAAGGCATGGAATACTCCTCCCTCGGGGCCGCGCAAATCGCAGTGATAGAGCGCCGCCTTCAGGAAATTGCGACGGGATTGGGCCTACCGCGCGCGGAACGGCGCCCACCTTCTTCTCCCCCACCTCGCCCTTAGTGCTTACGCCTCCTGTAGATGGAGCAGAGCCTCTTATAGAAAGTGCGCCTCGACGGAGACCGGGATGGTGGTCCCGGCCTTCGCCACCGCCATCTTCTCCATGATTGTCCGCACCTCCTCCGCCTTCGATGCTGGAGCGAGCACACCGTCGTGGATGCCGAGACCGACAACCTCCCGTTCCATCATCTCCTCCAGCACGGCCACCAGCATCACGCTCTCCATGTGCATGAGCTTGAGGCCGATGCCGGACCCGAGACAGGGGGCGAGCGCCGGATGGCGCGCTAGGATGGCAGCCTTGGTCCTTTTCACGGTCCAGCCTTCGGGAAGGCGTTCGCTGGCGTCCTGGCCCTCTGCCCCGTCCATCCGCTCATAGCCCCATCGGGTCATCTTCGGCCCCGCATTCAGGAGCGTGTTGAAGGCTATCTTCACGGCGGCTCGATGCCCCTCCAGCCCCGGAAGAGCGTACATGTCGTCCTCCGGAGGCGTTGCACCAACGGTCGCGTAGGCCAGCCTCACGGCCATCTGCCCGTAGTCGAGTTCTGCCACCGGCTCGCCGTTGATCCGGATGCCTCTGCGCCGGGAAGACGGAAGGTTCTGCCAGAAGCCACCGAACAGACGCCCTCCGAGGTCGAAGGAGACCACCGGAGCCTCGCCGTTGGCCCCTGCCCTCAGCACGAAATGCCGACGCATCCTGCGGTCGGAGGTGTCTACGGCTCCGAGACCATCTTCAGCGAAGCCGATGTCTGCGCCCGCAAGGAAGCCGTTGAGGGCCTCAACAGCCGCCCGCATCGCTGTCGTATTCGGGGTGTCGACATAGGGCAGCCGCTCCCGCCGATGAAGGCCGGAACCCTCGCCACCGAGGGGAAGCTTGGCAGAGAGGAGGATAGTTTCCTCACCCGGCACTCGGCCGAAGTCCGCCATGGCAATGCCGGCCCTCTCAACTCGGCTGCGGAACGCCTGCGTGGGCGCCAGAGACGAGGCTACGCCGCGCTCTCCGGTCCATTGCCAATCCACCAGCCCAAGTTCCTGAAGGTGCCCCAGCAGAGTCCGCAGCGGCTCTCCAAGCGCCTTGTTGTCGTACCGGGTGGCACCCTTGGCGCCGTTGCCGGTGAGTATGGCTAGGCGGCCGGCCTCGCTCGGCACCAGCACCTCGTGCGCGAGGTTGCTCAGGACCACCTCCACGGCGGCCTCAAAGCGGGCCTTATCGACCACCTTCCGGGCTCGCTTGCGGGCTCCGCTAACCTGCTCCAACGCCTCGACTTCAGAGGTGATGTCCGACACGAGCTTGCGAAGAGAAGTACCTCTAGCGCCTCGCCAATCGTCAAACCAGCGGTGTCGGACAGGAGGTTCCGGTTGCTTGTTCATGGGGACTCCTTGCGGCATCAGGAGTCCGCGTTCAAGGGGCGTTTCGGGGGTCGTGAAGCGGCTCGCAAAGGGGATAGACAGCCCCTCACACGGCCACACCGAGTTATCCACAGGAGCCCGCTTTGGGGCGCGCGGAGGTTGGCGCGATGCGCGTGTGAAGGGGCGGCTGAGAGCGGCAGGGAAGCGCCACGGCGGGACGCCGCAGGTCTTCCCTATAGTGGGGGGCTTAGCGGCCCTCCACGAGGCTCCCTCGGGCCGCGCTAGGTCTTCCTATAGTGAGGGGTTCGCGGGGCCGGGAGGTGAGCGTTCAGCCCTCCCAAGGGAGCCCTTCAGGCGGGACTTCCGGGGCCTTCGGTGCCGGCTTGGGCTGCCGCTTTGGGGCGCCGTTCTCCATCCGCTCCACCATCCACGGGCCGAAGGTCCGCACCTTCTTCGCGGCGGCATTTGCCACCAGTTCGTCCAGTCCGGCGCGGGTGAGGAACGTGGCCTGATCGAATGTCGGCACAAGCCGTCCCTCGGATGCGTCGAAGTCCTCGCGGGTGAGCGTGATCCGGTTCGCTTCGGAGACCTTGAGGCCGTTGAGGGTGAAGGCGGTGTAGGACTTCACTGTGTAGCCGATGGCTTCCACGACATCCTTCGCCATCATGAGGCGACCATGGACGGGGTGATGCGCACGACGTGCTGGTCGACTTCGACCGCGTCGATCAGCGAGCACAAATAGGCTTTGCGGCGATGGTTCCGGAAAAATCGAATTGATTTTGCGGTGCGAGGAACACTGCATTCACAACGCCGCCCGCCCTGGCACTCAGCTGGGGCGGGCGGCGAGCAGACGCCCGCGTTAGCGCTGGCCGCCCTTGTGCTGCTGGTTCGGGTCGCGGCGCTCCTCGCCCTGCTGCCTCTGGCCGCCGGGGCTCTGGGTGTGCTGCTTGTCAGGGTTATTGAGCTGGCTCGACTTGTGGCCCTGATCGCCCTGGCGGGTATCGTGGTGCTCGCCCATTCCCTGCTTGTTTTTCGGATCGTTCGTCATTGTCGTTCTCCCTATGCGGTCCTTGCCGCAGCAGTAGAACCGAAAGCCGGCGACTTCGTTCCTGACCATTTCCCCTTCATAGCAACTGATGGACGAAGGCGTTTTCGAGTGTGAGTCCCCCTCCGTGCCAGACGAATCCTGCTGACGTGAAAGCTGCCGATCCCAATCCGGCAAGACGAACAGCGATCCGCCAGGGCTTATAATTCAGGTACCATTTCGCCGGTCGAGCGTGTCGCGCCTGCGTAGATGACGCGATTCCGACCAAGCGCTTTGCCTTCGTACAGCGCCGCATCCGCCGCTTTCATCAGGGAACTTATAGTGTCCCAAGTGGGGGAGCGCGTCACAACGCCGATCGTAACCGTCAGGCTGATCCTATGACGGGCGACGAACTCGAGTTCGGTTTCGCATCGTCGCCTCAGTCGCTCGGCTATTTCGAAGGCCTTGGCCTCGGTACACAGAGGAAGAATGATGCAGAACTCTTCGCCGCCCAGGCGGCCGACTACATCGCACGTGCGTACCGATCTCAACATCACCGTTGCGAAGGCCTTCAGAGCCTGATCGCCTACATGATGGCCAAAACGGTCGTTCACGCGCTTGAAGTGGTCCAGATCCAGCAGGAGTACCGACAGAGGATGGTTGCGTGACAGCGCTTCCTTCAGCCGGTCTTGTCCAACCGACAGTGTTGCCTTGTGATTGAAAAGCCCGGTGAGGCCATCCACAGACGCCGCCCGATCGAGCGGTAGGAATAGCGAGCAAAAACTCCAGGTAACGGCCATCGTGAGGGCCAGCACACGCGCCCAGCCGCCGCCGAAAGGGTCTGTGGGATCGATCACACCGAAATAAACACCCCCGCCCCGCGCCAGATAGACCGCGGCGAAGAGGAACATGACCCCGGCGCACAGTACCTGGACCCCGTCGAGGCGGTGTACTTTCAAGCGCAGCAACAGGGTCACCGCAAGCAAGGTGTAAAAGGTAACGCCCAGTGAAGAGATCAGGATCCGCTCGGCGGGCTGATCACCGCCGGCAACCGAGACCGCGAGCATTGCTACAGCGACCACAGGTCCAGCAAACAGGAGGCCGAAGCGCGGACGTCGGCCATCAAAGGCCGCGATGCCTCCAGCGATGAGGCCGATCCCGAGGATGAGCAGCCCGCTGCCAGCGACCGAAGGCGCAGAGAGAGGGAGCACGTCGCGCATGGCAAAGAGCGTGCATCCGAGGCAGAAGACGAGATTGGAAGACGCCCAGAAGCGCAGTGCAGCCGTGTGCAGCCGCTTCGAGAGAATGAACTGAAGCCCGGCAATTAACCCGAGAATGATCGCGGCAATAAGAAAAAGGGTGGACGAACTCGGAGTTACCAAGGCGGCTGCAATCCCTTCGGCCGTCATCGCTTCATTGGTCTCGCACCACGCATTGCTCAGATCAGTTTCATTGCGCGTCGCGGTCGCAGGTTGAGCAAGGCTTCGCTGGCCGCCGTCTAAGAAAACGATACGACAAACTCTCGAACTCCGGAGGCGATGAATTGCACCGCGACACATGTAAGCAAGAAGCCCATGATCTTGGTCACAGCTTGGATGCCATGTTCACCGAGGAACTTCGCAAGCCAGTTCGCTGATGCCAAGGCCGCGTAGGCGACCATGATACAGAGGAAGATGCCGATCAGAACGACGACATAGCCGAGTATTCGGTGGTCTGCCGGCACCTGTGATCCATAGCTCATGACGATGGCGATGGATCCCGGACCAGCAAGGCTAGGCATGGCGAGTGGCGAGAAGGAGAAATCGATCTCAGCTTGCTTGATCTCGGCAGGAGCGGACTCGATAGAAGCGGCTTCACCTTCGCCAGCGAACAGCATGCGAAAGGCCAGCACGAGGATGATCAATCCTCCGGCCACGCGGATGCCCGGCAAGGAAATGCCAAACAACGCAATGATGCCGTGACCGAGAAAGAGAAAGGAGGCCAGTATCGCGAACGCATATAGCGATGCTCGCAAGGCCTGTTTCCGTTTGTGCTGTACGGACATCCGCTTGGTCAGCGCCAGAAACAACGGCACGGTGCTGAGGGGATTCATGATCGGCAGCAAGCCAATCGCGACAAGTGGGATGTACTTGATAGCGGTGATGAACGTTTCCATCCGCCATCCCTATCAGGCGTTGCCCTTCAGGTGAATGACGCGTGTGCCGGAGCAGCATTTCACGCATGTGCCGATCGTCTGCTCCGGCTTGAGAAACGGCTCGGGCTGGGCCACCCGGACCGTTTCCCCACGGCAGCGGGACGCGAACTCGGCACGACGGCACCTACCGCATCGACAACGTGACGCGGAGCTTCGACCGGAGCTCAGGGTGGACCACCCGGCTAGGCGTCAAGCAGCCGCAGGACGGCGCCGAAACGGACAGCCGCAGCGGGTAACGGCCGAACCCCTTCCAACCAACGGAACCTATCCCTGGAGCATCCGCCTCATACTGCCGTCCGGCCTCGAAGCCGTCCTGCCGTTCTTCGGCGACGTGCTCACGATCCCGCCGCGCGCGCTGAAGCCGAGCTCGCGAAGCGCCCGCCGGATCGCCGCGGCGACCTTACTGCCGATGATGTGTGCGGGGTGCGCGGCGCCCCCCCTAAGCCGGAGCCGGTGAAGCTGCCGGCCCTCAAGGTCGGCATGGATGCCCTCATCGCCCTGGCGCGGACCTATCTGCCCTTGCGCTCGCGAACGGCCGGCTGGAGCAGGGCCGCGACTGGTATGCCGGCGTGCGCGCCGAGACACGTCATGACCATGAGCTCGGTGCCCGCCACCATGGCGGCGAGCTATGCCTCGCTCAGCACCCGCATGGGCGTGGTCGACGCGCAGATCGCCACTATGACCAGGTTGATGGAGCGCTCGATCCGCGCCGACGAGCAGCTTCAGGTGATGCGGACGCAGGCGACCAAGCTGGAAGAACGCCTTGAGCGACTTGAGCAGCGGTGAGCGCGATCGGATAGCGCGCCTCGGCGGGGTGTGCCGCCCTCCGCCGATGGCGTGCGCGCCGTGCTCGACCTGAATCAGGTCGAGCCGACCGCAGCGGAGATGCCGCCAGCTCAGCCCACCACTTTTGAAGTTCTGGTCATGATGGCAATCGTCCCTTGGCGCCTCTGAAAGTCTGAAAAAGATAGGCGGTGTCGAGCGCTCCCTTTCCTTCGTCGACGGGCACCTTCATGACATCGAGGAGTGCCTGCGCGAACGCCGGATCGACACCGAGTTCGCTCGAACAGGTGAGCCACATCCTCGCTCCAGCCAGATCGGTTTGCAGCGCCGACTGCACATTGGCGAAATCCCGCGCCCGAATGGCTTCGCGAAAGGACACCGAGCGCCGGTTCACGTCGGCTGAAAAGGATGGAAGGGCAGCGAAGAAGAGATCGGGGTCGAGACCCGCCGCCTCGCAAATCGCCGCACCGTGCAACATCGCCATAGGCGCCGCGAAGCAGTAGCTGAGGAAGGCGCAATCGAGCATGGTCGGATTGGTGACGTTTTCACCCGCGTAGATCGATTTACCCGCCAGCGCTACGAGCGTCCCGACATGTGCCTCGAAAGTAGCTGCGTCGCCACCGTAGTAAATCACAGCATCAGGCCGGCCTATCGTGGCGGGAAAGCAGCAGATTCGACCATCGAGATAACGGATACCATGTCGCCCGGCCCATTCGGCTAGCTCCGTCGCGTCGGCCGGCAACCCCGTCGCAAGCTGCACGAGCGTCTTGCCCTTCAACGCCTCGATCACCTCCGGTCGGTCGAGGCTGGACCGGGTCGCTGCATAGTTGATCAGGCAGGAAATCACGAGGTCGGAGCGTTCCACCGCATCGACGATACTGTCGGTGAGGTTGGCTGAGGAGGCAAAGGGCGCACCGCGCGCGGGCGAGCGGTTCCACAATGTCGGACGAATTCCGGCCGCGATGAGGGCGCGAGCAAGAGCGCTACCCATGGAGCCAAGCCCCAGTAGAGAGACGGATGACGGCATTGCATTCTCCCGATTTGCCTGGGAACGAATGGCAAGCGCCGTGCCAGCTAGAACAAGGCGCAACATCGCATCGCTGCAGCTTCAAGAAGCGACTGCCGTCGATCAGGCGAACCGCCGAGGGTATGTCAAAAATGAGATTCTCCGACTGCCTGTCTGTGACAGGTGAGACATCTGCGACACGTCAGCCCAAGCGCCGCCCCTCCCAGACGGAATTCGCGCTGGGCGCGCGGGTTGCCGCCGGCCCCTTCGAATATCTTCTCTATCAGAGGGGCATAGCGCCGAATGAGGCCAATGGTGATGATTGATTCCTGCGCTCCGGAGTCACCCTGCCGCCGCCTCCGGAGCCGGAACCACTGGCTCCACCGCTACCACCGCCGCCGGTTCAGACGCCCCTCATTCGCGGGGAGGTTCCCGGCTATGTCCTTACGTCCGCGATGGCGCAGCAAATGGGAACGGCGTCGCTCGGCACGTTCCACGAGCGTCGCGGCGACCAGTCCCTGCTGGACAATCTCGGCATCGCCACCGCCGCCTGGGGCCGCGTATTCGGCGGCACGCACGATCAGAGCTGGAGCTCGACCGTCGCCGGCCCCAACTATCAACTCGCGCCAGAGATCGACGGCGATATCTGGGGCCTTCAAGTCGGTCTCGACCTCATAGCCTATGAGTCGGGATGGGGGCAGGAGCGGCTTGGCCTCTTCTATACGCATGCCGATGCGAGCGGATCAGTCTATGGCAACACGCTCGCCATCGTCGGCAACCGTGCCGGCAGCCTGTCGCTGCAGGGCGACAGCATTGGCGGGTACTGGACCCATATAGGACCGACCGGCTGGTACCTCGACGCCGTTGCCATGTACACGTGGCTCGGCGGAAGCACATCCTCGATCCAGGGCGTCGGCATAGACACCGACGGGAACGCGATAGTCGCCTCGCTCGAAGGCGGTGTTCCCTTCACGATCGCGGATAATTGGACGTTGGAGCCGCAGGCCCAGCCCATCTGGCAGCGCGTCGACTTCGATGACACGCGCGACCTCTATTCCGCCATCGACTTCCAGAGCTTCGATGCGTTCACAGGCCGGCTGGGATTGCGGCTGGAGGGCACCACCGTTGTCCAAGGCGCCGTCTGGCAACCCTTCATCAGCGTTGACCTCTGGCACACCTTCTCGCAGTCGTCGGACGTGGTGTTCAACGGCACCAATGTGGGTACGGAGCTCGAAGGCACCTCCCTCGAGGTGCGCGGCGGTGTCTCGATCCGGTTGACGCCCACCGTCGCGGCCTTCGGATCGGTCGATTACACGACCGGTCTGAGCGGCGAGACGCAACGAAGCGTCGGGGGGAATCTGGGCATTCGTGTGCGATGGTAACGCCAAGGGGCGCTGGGTGGCTTGCGTTACCGAAGGACATTATCGGCAGGGAGGGGTTCGGTACGACGCTCGTCTGCTGATGAAGTAGCCGCGGGCTTTCATGGAACACCGATTGTGTACCGTACCGCGCAGCTTGCTGCGCTCGGCGCGCGGGTCGACCATATCACGGCGTCGACCTTCCGCGCGGCCTTCATCGCGGCAGCGGCCGAGGCGGGTATCCCGGTGGAAGATGAGCCGTCAAACGGCGGCCAAGCGGCGATCAGCGCGCTACGACCCCGATGGCGACGAGGCTTCGGCCTTTGCCAGCCGAATGAGCTTCCGGTGAGCCGCGAGCATGCGCTGCCATGAGCCCTCGTTCTTGCGGATCATCTCGATGCATTCTGCTGGATTGTTTGATCGTCCGACCATGGCCAAGACCGCAGATTGCTCGTCTAGAGCCAGTTCAAGATTCGACAGAGCTTCTCTGATGTTGGCCATGATGCCTCTCCCAAGGGGGCATCATGGCCATTCGAGCGCGGGGCGTCACTGTCACTTCCTGACAGGCGCGAGCTTCTTATAGCCCCCTTGCCTGCAGGGACGAGCGGATCGCTTCGATGATCCGCTTCACGTCGCTGTAGCCGGCGTGGACCAGCACGCCGGCCTCGACCTGCTTCTTCAGCAGGTCGGCATCGCCTAGCAGGGCTGCATGATGCGCCATGTGCGCGATTCCCGGAGGTAAGCCCATCAGGCTTGAGGGTTCGTGCCGCAACCTAGCAATGAGGGCGCGAGACCCCAGTCGACGCAAGGGGTCTTCCCGGCTTGTCGTGCCGCCAGTGACGTGCTCCGAGGCCGCAAGAGGCTCGACCGGCTGGTCGAGAGGTTTCCCGACCAGCCCAACCAACGTTCTTTATTCGGCACGCTCCCGGCTGGGGTGAACGCTGAGCGGCGTTCCCCCTTCTTGCTACGCCGTCTGCCCAGCAGCTTGGAGGATAAGGCCGGCGATCTCGTCAGGCATGGAGATGAGAGAGAGGTGGCTTGCGGGCACTTCGATCGTCTCTGCGCCCATGCGCTTCGCCATAAAACGCTGGAGATCGGGGTTGATTGTGCGGTCCTCGGTCGAGACGGCATAGAAGCTCGGCTTCGACCGCCACGCCGCCTGGGTCACCCTGCCAGCCAGAAGAGCCTTGTTGAAGGGCTGCTGCACAGCGTAGAGGACTCTTGCCCTGGCTGCCGGCAGGTCACCGGCGAAGTCCCGCAGGAAGGCGTCTTCGCCCAGTCTTCCCTCATCATCATCAAACACGATGCCTGCACTGGCCGGCGGGGTGGGATAGGACTTTGCAAGAGCGGCATAGTCCTCGTTCGCATCGGGAGCGCGGGCGGCCACGTAGACCAGCGCCGAGACGTTCGGATGCACGCCTGTCTCCGTTACCAGCATGCCGCCGAAGGAATGTCCAACCAGGACGGTCGGTCCGTCCTGCCGCGCCAGCACGCGCTGGGCCGAGGCGACGGCCTCTGGCAATGTCGTCAGCGGGTTCTGCACGGACGTTGCATTCAACCCCTTCGCCTGCAGGCGGGCGATGACCTCGCTCCAGCATGATCCGTCGGCGAAAAGTCCGTGAACGAATACAACGTTACGCGCAGGAGTGGGTCTCGCGCCCTTTGCCGCTGCCGCATGCCTCGACGCGACGAGAGACATCGCGGCCCCGGCGATAACGGCTTTTGAGAAGGTCCGGCGGTTAAGCATGGCGATTTGCTCCAGAGGTTGACGATCCAGCAGGCTTGAACGCAGCGCGTTTCGGTGGAGTCTTTCGCTCTGAAAGGGTTCGTCGTTACGCCCATCGACGTCGGTCGCCGTGCGATCCGTAGAGATAAAATTTCGAAGGCCAGAGTAACGATGGCGGGGCTGGAAACGAAGATGTCGACATGAACTCACGTGAGACAATGTGGAGTCGGGCCATGTTGGCGGAACGGCGCGGCGATGCCGTTGCCTATGAGGCATTTCTTCGCGACTTCGCTGCATCCATGCGTCGGATCATCACCTTGCATTTTCGTCGGATGAGCCTGGGCACAGGCGAGGTGGAGGACGTGGTGCAGGAGGTGCTGATCGCGGTGCATGCCAAGCGCAACCAGTGGGATGCACGCCGCCCTCTTGTTCCGTGGCTCAACGCCATCGCTCGCTATAAGGCCGTCGACGCGATGCGACGCTTGCAGCGACAGGCGCGGGGACGGGTGGATCTGTCCGACGAGGAGTGGTCGACACTGTTCGTCTCGACGGACCCTCGTCACGACCGCGAAGCTGTGGACGTCGAGAAGCTTCTTTCAGAACTCCCGACCGGTCAGCAGGCGGCGCTTCGAGCGGTTGCACTTGAAGGCGCCTCACATCGCGAGGCAGCGGATCGCCTCGGCACCACAGAGGGGGCCGTGCGGGTGGCATTTCACCGTTCGCTGAAGAAGCTGATGGCTGCAGCAAAGCAGAGGAATAGCGAATGACGCATCGAGGAGCGGCTTCCCAAGTTGGAACTGATGAGCTGGTGGGCAGCCTGGCACGCGAGGCGGGCCGATCAGGCCTAGGTCGCGTTTCCCTTGCCGCAGCGATCGCTGCCGCAGTGATCGCCGCGGTTCCGGCCTCACTTGCTCTCGTTCTTGCGCTGGTCGGCGCCCGGGCCGATCTATCGGCTGTTCTCGGAAGCTGGATCTTCCTGTTCAAGGTGACGGCAATGCTGCTGCTGGCCAGTGGCGCCGTGTCGCTGGTTCGTGCAGCCGCTACTCCTGGAATTGCGCCGAAGCCCGTGGTCATGCTGGCGCCGGCCGTGCTGTTTCTCATAGTGAGTGCGCTTCTCGATAGCTCCGGTCTGCCGCTTGCCGGTGTTCGCCCGCCTTTCTCCGTGCTTCTATGCGTAGCGGCGATTGTTCTCGCATCGTTACCAGGATTAGTGCTGATTTTGATCGTCATGCGACGCGGCATTCCAACGCGCCTTCGTCGCGCCGGCTTCTTCGCGGGGCTTCTTGCAGGGGCTATTGGTGCGTTGGCCTACACGATTGCCTGCGTGAACGACGGCGCTGCCTTCGTCGCCCTGTGGTACATAATGGCAATAGGCATTGTCGGCGGGATCGGCGCTGCCATCGGGCCAAGGTCGCTTGCTTGGTAGAGGCCAGGAAGCCATGAGGGCGACATGTCGCGCTAGCTCAGGCGGTCAGATGTTGCCGATCATCTCGTAGCAATTGCCGACAGGTCGGATTATCTCAATGTCCGTCAGGCGGCGAAGGCTTTGCAAGATCGCCCTTTCCTTGAAACCAGCCTGTTCGGCGATGTGATACAGCTTGATGTCGGTCTCGACGCCCACCTTGGACAGGTGATCGAGAATGCACGCGACGACGAGCTCCTGCTCACGTTCGTAATCCGACATGTCGATCCCCACCACGCCGAGGTTGACAGATAAACGACCGGCAGAACCGTGGCGTAGGTGATCGCACGTAGCCGGGCTGACACGGTAGGACGCGATCGAAATCGCGCGCTGCGCAGATAGCCGCCGGGACGTCTCCCGGCCCAAGCGCCCCAATTCTCGGAAAGCCGAAATTGGTAGACGTCCGAATTGGGCGCCTTCCAGTGCGTTGTCCCTTGTAGGGAACGCCTGTTGGTTGGGCGCGTTGTACCGCCCATGAACTATGTCTGGCAGCCAGAGGCGAACCGTCGCGAGCGTTGGGCCATGCCGGCGGACGAGGTGCGCAAGCCCTTGCATATCCTCACTGCGGGCCGTCATGTGGGGTGGGGTGGGCATGGCAACGACTGAGAAGGCGCGGGACAAGAACGGCGGCCAGGGCAACGGCAAGCCCGCGGAAACGCCGCCCGCAGTGGGCGTGCACGGCGCTGCGACCCTGACCGGCGTGACCGTCGACGCCTGCAACAGCCAGCTGCGCGAGGAGGACGGCTTCGTCGGCGACCGCGCCCGCCGCGCCGCCTTCTTCGAGAGCCTCTCGCGCTGGCGCGGCATCGCCGACACGCGGCACCCCCTGCTCGGCGACACGCCGACCGGGGAGCTCTCGAAAGCCCGAATCGACGAGGTGCTCGCCGAGGGCATGCCGCACGAGCAGGCGCTGGTGCTGAGCGCCATCGAGGATTACGCGCAGGAGCTCGCGACCGTGCTGCGCCGGCTGCTGCGCACGAAGGACTGGCGACACACGCAGCGTGTAGCGGTCGGCGGCGGGCTGACAGCCGGACGTTTCGCCGCCATCGCAGTCGCCCGCGCCGAGCTCAAGCTGCGCGCCGAGGACATCGAGGTGGAGCTGCGCCCGATCCGCAACGATCCCGACGAGGCCGGCCTGATCGGCGCGGTGCATCTGGCGCCGAGCTGGATGTTCGCGAGCTTCGACGACATCCTCGCGGTCGATATCGGCGGCACCAACATCCGCGCCGGCATCGTCAAGCTCAACCTCGACAAGGCGGACGACCTTTCCCGGGCGAAGGTGCGCATGCTGGAGCTGTGGCGCCACGGCGACGAGGCGACGGCGCGCGGCGAGGCGATCGACGGCCTCGTCGACATGCTGAAGGAGCTCGTCCGCAAGGCCGCCAAGGAAGGGCTGAAGCTCGCCCCCTTCATCGGCGTCGGCTGCCCCGGCGCCATCGCCGCCGACGGCTCCATCGAGGCCGGCGCCCAGAACCTGCCGGGCAACTGGGAGAGCCCCCGCTTCAACCTGCCCGCCGCGCTGTGGGACGCGATCCCCGAGATCGACGGCCACGAGACGATCGTGATCATGCACAATGACGCGGTGGTTCAGGGGCTGAGCGAGGCCCCGTTCATGCAGGACGTCGAGCGCTGGGGGGTGCTGACCATCGGCACCGGCCTCGGCAATGCCCGCTTCACCAATCGCGCCCGGCCCGATGGCGGGAAGGCTGCGACCAAGCGGGCGAGGAGCGGCAAGAAGGACAAGGCGGCCGGAAGAGGCTGATCGTCCCGCCGACGCCGGCCTAGCCGCCGGGCTCGGCCTTGCCCTTCCGGCTGGCGGCCACCGGCGCCCGGTTCTCGCGCTCGGCGCGGGCCATGGCCTCATATTCGGCCCGGATCTCCTCCAGCGCGGCGTCGTCGAGTTCTTCGAGATCGAGGAGCACGTTGCGCGTGAGATGGTTCTTGCAGATCAGCTCGTCGAGCTTGATGTGCAGCGCCGCCGTGTCGCGGTTCTGGCTGTTCTGGATCACGAACACCATCAGGAAGGTGATGATGGTGGTCGAGGTGTTGATCACCAGCTGCCAGGTATCGCCGAAGCCGAAGAACGGGCCGCTGATCGCCCACAGCACGATGATGGCGGCGGCGCAGGCGAAGGTGGTCGGCTTGCCCGCCTGGACGGCGACCCATTGCGCGAAGCGGGTGAAGAAGGACCTTGAAGGCCGGCCCGACCGCATGCTGCGCGATGCCATGTCCTAACCCCCCTGCGCGGTTGCGGGGCATGAACGCGGCAGCTTGCGTCTTCGTTCCCTCTCAGAGGAACGGCTGTCCGCCGGTAACCGCGATGGTGGCGCCGGAAACGTAGCTGGAGAGCGGGTCGGCCAGCATCACATAGGCGGTCGCCAGCTCGGCCGGCTGGCCGGGCCACTTCATCGGCACCTGCTCGCCGAAATGCTCCACCGATTCCGGCGGCAGGGTGGAAGGGATGAGCGGCGTCCAGATCGGCCCCGGCGCCACGGCGTTGGCGCGGATGCCCCTGGGCGCCAGCATCTGGGCGAGACCGGCGGTGAAGTTCTGGATCGCACCTTTGGTGGTCGCGTAGGCGAGCAGCGAGGGGTTCGGCTTGTCGGAATTGATCGAGGCGGTGTTGATGATCGAGCCGCCCGGCTTCATGTGCGGGACCGCCACCTTGGTCAGGTAGAACATGGCGTGGATGTTGACGCGGAAGGTCAGCTCCCATTCCTCGTCGCTAATGTCGCCGATGTCCTTGAACGTCGCCTGATGGGCGGCGTTGTTGACGAGGATGTCCACCCCGCCGAACTCGCCGGCCGCCGCCTCGACGACGGCGCGGCAGTTCTCCGCATGCTGGATGTCGCCGGGCACCAGCACCGCCTTCCGACCGGCCTCCTCGACGAGGCGCTGCGTCTCGGCCGCGTCGTCGCCCTCGTTCAGATAGGAGATCAGGAGGTCGGCGCCTTCGCGGGCGAAGGCGATGGCCACCGCCCGGCCGATGCCGCTGTCGCCGCCGGTGATGATGGCGCGCCGGCCTTCCAGCCGACCGGACCCCCGGTAGCTCGTCTCTCCATGGTCGGGCCGCGGCAGCATCGCGGCGGTCATGCCGGGCATGGGCTGGGGCTGGCGCGGAAAGGGCGGCGCGGGATGGGCGGTGCCCGGGTTGACGGCGTCCATCGTGGTCCTCCTGTGCGAGGGGAGACGGATTGCGGTTCAGCGGCGGTCGACGTGTTCCGGCTTGCCCTTGCGCTTGGTCGAGGCAAGCTCCTCGAGCTCCTTCTCGCTCATCGACTTCTCCATCGACTTCGAGGCGCCGCGGAGCTCGCTCTTGCTGGTCTCGCCGCGCTTGGCGGCCAGCGCGGCGCCGGCGGCCATCTGCTGGGCCTTTGACTTGGCAGGCATGGCATCCTCCATGGTTCGGAAACGGCCGGCGCCGGAGGGAGAAGGGGGAGCCTCCGTCCGGCGCCGGCCGACGCGCGCCTTACTCGGCGGCGTGCAGGTTCACCCGCGCCTCCGCCAGCTTGGTCAGCTTGGCGTCGGTGTTCTTTTCCTCGTCGAGGTTCTTCATCAGCACGCCCGCGCAGTCCGGCCGGCCGAGCAGCTTCGCCCAGGAAACGAGGGTGCCGTAGCGCGTGATCTCGTAATGCTCCACGGCCTGCGCGGCGGCGATCAGCGCGGCGTCCAGGACCTCCGCGTCGCCCACGTCGCCGGCGACGTCCTCGGCCTCCTCGACGATGCCGTCGATGGCCGGGCAATTCACCGCCTTGGCCTCGGCGCCATGCATCTTGAACACCTCCTCGACACGCAGGATGTGGTTCTGCGTCTCGGAGAGATGGCGCTGGAAGTCGGCCTTCAACTGCGGGTCGCTGGCTTTCTCGATCATCGCCGGCAGCGATTTCGCGATCTTCTTCTCCGCATAATAGATGTCCTGCAGCGTGTGCACGAAGAGGTCATCCATCGTCTTGATGTCTTTCGAGAACAGACCCATGGTAAATTCCTTCTGCTGGAGCCGGCATCATCTGATGTCCGAGGTATATTGATCCGCGCGGTCGCAATGCGGCGCGGTTGAGCAGATGGAAAACCGGTGAAGGAGATGAACGTTCCCGAAATTATCTCATCTCTTCTCGTCTCGCCCCGCAGCCGTTCACAGAGACGGCGCGTGACCGGATCTTCGATCTCCGGGATGCGGCGATCGAGCGGCGGCTCGGGAGAGCTGGGCTTTTTGCGATTGCTGCGCGGGTCAGGTGATCTTGCTGCGACAGGCGGCAAGCGCCGCCTCTAAATCTGCAAACGATTGGCGTGGGGTCATATTGACCACTCCCGCCTTCAGCTCGACCGCGAACACCGGCCAGTAGCGGTCGACGGCGTCTGTCAGTTCGCGGCCGGCGCTAAGGCCACTCGCCAGCAGTCCAATCTCGCATATCGCTCGGGCGCGATCCTCGATTTTGTTCATGGCACAACCTAGCACGGTTGGCAGACCCGCCGCTTCCTTTTTAAGGAGAGAGAGGGGCGGTCCCGGCATGCGGCTGTGGTCCTCAGAGTGAAGGCACCGGGAATGAACAATGAACCGATCAGCGACCTTGAAGGCATCGTCGCCGAGCATCGCAGCCTGGCCGTTCTCCGCGCCCTGTACCAGCGTGACGGCTCCGCCAACGAGCACGTTCTTTCAGATCGTCTCGAACGTCTCGCCCTTGGGGGATGCGGCGATTCGGGACTGCCTGATCAACTTGGCATGAAGGGGCTGTTCCGAACGACGTGGGCAGGATCAACACAGGTCGTCCACCTGACCGAACGTGGTGGGAACGTCACCGCTGGAAGAGAGGTCGTCGAGGGCGTGCTCAAGGCTGGGGCTGACGGCCCCTACTGAAACCCTTCACGGCTCTCGTCGGCGCTTGCCGTCTCGGGGATACTCTACGGAGCCCCGCGCGTTTTGCCCCATCGACGAGGATTACCATGGCCCCATTACCTCCTGCCTTTGGTCGGGCGATGTTGAACTACATGCTTCGCATGGACGTAGAGGATCTCCGAGCGGCGTACCAAGCCGCCCTTGCGGGGCTCATTCACCGACAGGACGAAATCGAAGCCTATGCACGCGATCGTCTCGGCCTGGGGGCTGATGACCCATGGCCGGAGGCCAACCATCAGCCCCTCTGCGATGACGGCGGGAAGACGAGCGAGCGGTGGAGCTGCGCGCCGGCCCATGCTCCGTCACCCACGGCGAGCGACACCGAATGGGGTACCCGCGCGGCGTCGCCGCAGGCGAAGGCGCCCGCGACGGTCGTCTCCTTCATGGCATCGGTGCGGATCTGCGTGCCGAAGAGCGTGTCCTCGATCGCGCAGCCGAGCGCCTGCGCGATGGGCGTGGACGGCGCGGTGCGGGAGCCGGTGAAGAGGCCGGCGAAGGACAGGCGGCGCCCGTCGACCAACTCGACATCGGCGTGGCCGGCGAGCCGTGCGACAGGGGTCGTTTCGATGCTCACGCCACGCGAGACGAGATCGGCCCGGCCGGGTTCGTCGAGAGTAAGTGCGCCGTTGGTGAAGAACGTCACCTCACCCCATTCGGTGAGAAGCTGGGCCTGATGCGCCGACATCGGGCCGGTCGCGATGACGCCGACGCGCCCCCGGTTCAGCTCGTAACCGTGGCAGTAAGGACAGAGAAAGACGCTCCGGCCCCAGCGTTCGGCCAATCCATCGATCTCCGGCAGCGCATCGCTGACGCCGGTCGCGAAGAGAAGGCGCCGGCCGTCATAAGAGGCACCGTCCGACGTGACGACGGTGAACGCGTCGCTCCGGCCGTTGGCCGTTTCGGCCAGCGCTTCGACATGGGCGTAGGTCGGGTAGGCTTCGAGCTGCCGCCGTGCCTCGCTGGCGATTCGTGCCGGATCGGCGCCGTCATTGCCGAGGAAGCCGTAGGAATGGCTGACGAAGCGGTTGCGGCGCAGCCCGGCATCGATGATCAGCACCTTGCGGCGCGCACGCAGGAGCTGGAGGCTCGCCGCCATTCCGGCATAGCTGCCCCCGACGACGATGACGTCGTATTGCATGGCTAGTCCTTCTGTAGACGCCTGACGGCGGCGCGCCGGGCGAAATCCGCCACGAGAGCCGCAAGCGTGACGTTGGCAAATCGGTCGAGCAGCAGCGTCTCGGCGTCCGCGAAGGCCTTGTCGAGAACCGCATTCACCGATTGCTCGACAAGGCATTCCGGCGTCTCGTTGCGATTGCCGATGGCGAAGATCGCCGGTTCGCCCAAAGCCTCGTGCAACTGGCGCAGGGTGACCTTTTCAAGGTCGGCGACGATCGCCCATCCACCGGCATGGCCACGGCTCGACGCCACGATGCCGGCTTCGCGCAGCAGGCCCATGGTACGGCGAACCACCACGGGGTTCGTGCACATGCACTGCGCGAGGGTTTCCGATGTCATCGGCTCGCCGCGTTCGGCCATGTGCAGGAGAGCGTGGAGAACGGATGAGAGGCGGCTGTCCCGTTTCATGTAACTTCGTTTATTACAAATAAGCGCGCCCTTCAAGCCGGGCCGGCTTTGTGCCTGAGTAGCGGCTCTCCGATTCGTCGGTTCCGCTCCCCCAGACAGGGCTTTGATCATGCAATTCGTTCTGACCGCCTATGACCGCCCGAACGCTCTTTCCGTGCGTCTTGAAGCCCGCCCCGCGCATCTCGACTATCTCAGGGAAATCGCCTCCAGCCTCGTCTTCGCCGGCCCCATGCTGGACGAAGAGGGCAAGCCCTGCGGCTCGGTCATCGTGTACGAGGTGGAAGACCGGACCGCTGCCGAAAAGCTGGTCTCCGGCGACCCCTACAGCAAGGCCGGCCTGTTCGAGAAGGTGGAGCTGAAGGGGTTCCGGATCGTGGTGAAGGACGGCGTCGTGGGGGCCTGAGAGCCCCTGCCCTTCAGGAACGGACCAGGCTTGGCGCGAGGGGCGGTCAGGACGCCGTCACTTCGCCCGAGCGAAATCCTCCGCCCAGGCTGAAGCCGTTGCGGCCTTGCCGCTTGGTCTCGTAGAGAGCCTGATCCGCCTCGTCGATCAGCCTCTCCAGCGTGCAGGCGGGGTCCGCATCCGTCACCGCGATGCCGATGCTCACCGTCATCGGGATGCTCTCGCCGAGCCAGAGCAGCGGCGTACGCGCGACCAGTTGCACCAGCCTTTCGGCGCTCGCCCGGGCCGCCACGGCATCGGCGCCGACCAGAAGCGTGGCGAACTCGTCGCCGCCCATGCGCGCCACCACGCGATTCGCCTCGCTCCCGGCACAAAGCATGGAGAAGTGACGCAGGCAGGCATCGCCTGCGCCATGTCCCAGCCGGTCATTGATCTCCTTGAAATTGTCGACGTCGATCATGAGCAGCGAAAAAGGCCGGCGTGCCCTCTGCGCCTGCCTGAGACCGGCCTCGGCCGCCTCGAAGAACGCGCGACGGTTCGGCAAGCCGGTGAGATCGTCGAGCAGGGCAAGGCCCGCCAGCCTGCCGTGCAGATGATCGATGGCCATCAGCAGGAAGCCGATATTCCACAGGCCGGCGCCGAAGATCGCGGCAACCAGCAGGAAGGCCGCGACCGAATAGTAGCCGTCCGTCGAAAGATCGCCTATGAGCCGCAGCGTGTTCAGGATCGTCTCGGTGCCCTGCCCCGCCATGGCCACCAGCACGCCGGCCGCGGCGACGAGCGCACCGAGGCCTCCTCCTCCCTTGCGGATCAGCGTCACCAGGGAGAAGCCCAGGGGCACGAGCTGCGGGACGGCATAGGCGATGTTCTGGCTTGCCCGGCTCTCGTCGGCCAGAATGCCGGCCAGCACCGTCACAGCCAGCATGAAGCCTCCAGCTCGCCGGTTCGGCTCTGCGCCATAGAAAACGCGGATGCCGGTCCAGACGAAGAAGAAGCCCCACACGACGAAGACATTGCCCGCGACCATCAGGAGGCGGCCATAGGCGCTGCCGTCACCCGACATCAGCAGGCCGCCCAGCGTCGTCATCAGCGATGAACCGAGCCAGTAGCGCGCTCCGGGAATGCCGCGATGGACGTAGCAGAACCCCGCCCAGACGACGCAGTAGATGAGGGAATTGAGGAGGATGACCAGATAAAGGGTCAGGAAGTCGAGCTTCATCTCAGCTTCCGATCACGGCGGGATGCCGGGTGCTCACCCTGGCTGCCATATCATAGCAACGCGGGCTCTCCGGCACATCCTTCACTGACGGTCAAACAGCCACGCTCGGCGGTGGGCGCCCTGCAGCGCCGCTCCTACCCCGAAGATGCCGCGCCCGCAATCTCGCGCCGCCCCTTCTCCTTCAATGCAATGTTACTCTCCCGCCACGGGCGTCGGCCGCGCCGTTCCACGCAGGAACCGGCCGACGAGGACGAGGCTCCTCATGGCGATCCAGCCGATGATGAGGTTGGCGGCGATGAACATCGGCACGGCCAGCGCCTCCACCGGCATGCCCGCGCCCTGCTCGATGAGCCGCAGCGCCGCGAGCGGCAGGGCGGAGATGCCGAAGGTGTAGCCCCAGGCGCCGGGCCCGAAGGGCTGCTGGCGCAGCCATGGCATCAGCCGCAGCATGACGAGGGCGAGAAAGCAGCCATAGCCGAACAGCGCGAGCGCCACGCGGTCGACCGGTCCGGGGGACAGCGACAGATAGGCCACGCAGGCGACCGCCCCCGGCGCCAGCTGCATGCCGAGCGTCGTACGGAGTTCGGCGGGCAGGCCGTGCTGGAAAAGCCGCGTCAGGAAGACCGACTCCATCGAGATCCACGAGAAGAATCCCATGCCGAAGAACATCCAGCCGAGGCCCGGCTGACCAAAGGTGGCGCTGGCCATGGCGGCGACGAAACCGCCGCCGACCGTCGGCAGGTAGAGCACCGGCGTCATCGCCTCGGTGTTGCGCCCGCCCTGCCAGAGGCCCCCGACACTCCACGCTGCGTAGGCGAGAACGCCGAGCGCCCCGCAGGCGAACAGGCTCCAGCCGAGCAGCGGGACATGAGGGCCGATGGCCATGCTCGCGATCAGCGTCGCCACTGGCGCGAGGGCTGCCACCAGTCCCTGCGCGGGATGGCCGATCTCGCGGCGGGCATCTTCGGGGTATCGCAGCCACTTGCCGGCATAGAGCGCGGCCCAGAGCAGCCAGAGAACGAACGCCGCCACGGCGAGCGTCTCTCCCACGAGGGGGGATACGCCCCACAACCGGCTGACCGCCCGCCAGCCATTGGCGAGGCCGCCAACGCCGAGGACGGAGCCGAAGAACATCGGACGCATATGGAGGAAAGGAGATTTCACGCGCGCACCTGACTGCTGGAGCCGTGCTAACTACAGCGAGCGGGTGCGCAAATGAATGCCCCCCTTCGTCTGCCTGAAGCCTCGGCGTGACGGCCGGTCTCACCGTCCGTCAACCGATATCGCCATCGAATCCGAGCAGAGGCGTTTCAACAAAGGCTCGCAATCCTCTGACGTTCCGAGCTTTTCGCTATAAGCCAGCTTCCCGCCCGGACGGCGGCACTCAGTCGACCGCCGATTCCACGATCGTGCACAGGCCCTTCCGCACGATGTTGCTGTCGGCGATCTGGCCGGCCTGGATCTCGAAGACCGCGTCAACGCGCGTGCCGCCGCCGCGCTTGCGGGCCACCACGCGCAGGGTCTGCAGGCGGCCGGAACCCGCCGTGTCCTGATAGGCGTCGACCGAGCTCAGGGTCTTGTCGACCTTGATGCCGTGGAAGCCCTCGGCGGCCACGCCCTGCGCGAGCTTCGCCAGCGCGACGTCCGGCCGGAGCTTTGGGAAGTCCTGAAAGGTCTTGAAGGCCACGGCCGTCACCATCGGCACGCCGCTGACCGAGAAATTCTGCTCGCAGCTCTGAGCCGCGGCGTAGGACATCCCCGCCGCCATCATGGCCGCACCCAACCCAAACGTCCGCAACATGCGAAGCCTCCCCAGTTTTTCGATGCCGCCTAGATAGCCGCGCAGGCGGCGTTTTACCATCGGGGACAGACGACCGGGGATGCGCCTAGTGCTTGCGGCCGTATTCGCCGTCGAGCCAGTTATCGGTCAGCGCCATACGCTGGAAGACATAGGCGATAGCCTTGAACCGGTTCACCGACGGCCCCTGCTCCCAGATCTCGCCGTGCTCGAAGCCCATAAAGATCGTGTAGCGCGGCAGCACGATGCCGAATGGGAAACGGAGCCGAACCGACTTCACCACCACGAATTCCATATGGAGCTGCGGCGCGGCGAGGTAGCAGCAGCCATCCGCCGGCTCGAACTTGGGCGACAGCTTCGGCGCCACGGCCGGGGTCGCCCGGCGTATCGTCGCGAGCTCCGGCTCGGTGAAAGGAAGGCGCTGGAGATGCCGGACACTGGCCTGCATCTCGTTCAGGGTCATTCTCTTGGCCATGGCGCCGCGCCCCCATCGTTGAGCGGCCTATCTGCCGCAAGCCTGCCGTAGGGGCAAGCCTCCCGGCAGATCCCTCGTCCGCTGGCGGCGCGCCTACTCGGCCCCGACCTCCGCCATCTCGGCACCCTTGTAGGGGTCGGCGAGAGCGGCGTCGGGCCGGCTGACCTCAATCTTGCCCGAGGTGAGAGCCGCGAGCTTCTGCGGGCCCGACCGGCGCAGGATTTCGCGGAAGCTCTGATGCATGCCGCCATCGACATAGGCGGCGCTCACCGTCGGTTGCGACACCGCGAGCTGGGCGATGGTCTGGTCGTCGCGCACCCGCTTGCTGACGGCGGCCTCCGCCACCGGGTCCGGCAGGCTGACCGGGCAGGCCGCGAGCGGATCGGCGGCCTCCTCGCCGGGCTGCGTGCCCGGCGTGAATCGGTAGCGCCCGCCGCAGGCGGAAACGTGCGGCGGAACCCGCGTCACCGCGAACAGGTCCGTGCCTTCCTTGAGGTTGCGCCAGAAAGGCATGTTCGGGTCGTCGCGGTGCTTGGCGAAATTGGCCGGCGTCATGCGGAAGGGCAACGCCTGCACCTGAAAGCTCTCCTGCCCGCCCGCGAGCGCCTCGCGCGCCACCGCATAGACCTCGGCGATGCCGTCATTGGTCATGGCGTAGCAGCCGGCGGAGGTGCAGGCACCGTGCACCATCAGCGCGCTGCCGCTATAGCCGAGCGCGCTCTCGAGCTGGTTCGGATAGCCGAGGTTGAAGGCCAGATAGAACTGCGAGCGGGGATTCATCAGACCCGGGGTCACGGCGTAGAAGCCTTCCGGCGCCTGCCGGTCGCCCTCGCGCATCTTCGGTCCAAGACGGCCGGACCAGCGGCACATCGGATAGGTCTTGAGCAGCGCATAGCGGCCGGAGCTGTTGCGCTTCCACACCTCCAGCTCGCTCTCCTGCTTGTAGAGGCGCACCATGATGGGATCAGCCGGGCTCATGCCCTTGGCCGCCATCTCCTGCTTCAGCTTCGGCGGGATCGGTACCGACGCGCGGTCGTCATAGTCTCCGCCCGCGCAGCCGGCGACCAGCGCGGCGAGGCAGAACAGGAAGGCGGTACGCAACAGGTTCATGGCAGACGCCCTGGTCTCACAACAGGGGATCGACGATCGCGGCGAACTGCTCGACCGTCATGAAGCCCTGATACTTCTTTCCGTTGACAAAGAATGTTGGCGTAGAGTTGACGCCCGCGACCGATCCGTTGCGGGAAACCGTCAAAATTTTCTCCTGCAGCGCCTTGTCGCCAAGGCAGCTGTCGAAGCGCTCCTTGCTCATGCCGTTCTTCAGCATCAGCGCGCGCAGCCCGTCGAGCGGGTTCTGGGCATGAGCCCATGCGTCGTCGTTGCGGTAGAGCAGGTCGGCGGTCGGATACCAGTTCCCCTCACCCGCGCATCGGGCGAGCGCGAAACCGGCAAGGGCGAGCTGATCGAGCGGAAACTCGCGGAGGATGAAACGCACCTTGCCGGTGTCGACATAGCGCGCCTTTACCTGCGGCCAGGTCTTGATATGGAAGTCGCGGCAGTGATGGCAGGTCAGCGACGCGTACTCGACGACCGTCACCTTGGCATCGGCAGGGCCGAAGGCGATCTCCGGCAGTGGCCCGGGCTCGCCGAGGATCTTGTCGGACATGCGCTGCGCCGACGCCGCTCCTCCCATCCCGAGGAGCGAGACGGCGGACGCGGCGCCGAGAAGCGCGAATTGGCGGCGATCGATACGGCTATACGCGATCCTGCGGCGATTCATGGCGAGAACTCCCTGCTACACGCCGAATCTGCCATCTCCAGCGACTAGAGGAGCAAGGGGCGATATCGAGCCCACTCCTGTCCATCTATTAGGTAGCGCGGTTAAGGTATCCAAAGCGTTACGGACGCAGGCCATCGGGACGCCGCCACTTCCCTCGCGGCGTCCATCGTGCTTCACGGTCGTACGGCGCGGGGCGTCGCGCGATTGACGGGAGTTTGCGGTGTCGAAAGCGACGCGCGCCACGAGGGCGCTGGAGCAGGCGGGGGTCGCCTTCACCGTTCATGTCTACGACTACGATCCCGACGCGGACCGTATCGGTCTCCAGGCTGCCGAGGCGATCGGCGAGACGCCGGATCGCGTGCTGAAGACCCTGATGACGCTCGTCGACGGCAAGCCGGCCTGCGCGATCGTGCCTTCCGACCGCGAGATCTCGATGAAGAAGCTCGCCGCCGCCCTGGGCGGCAAGGCCGCGCAGATGATGAAACCGGCGGATGCCGAACGGATCACCGGCTACAAGGTCGGCGGGATCAGCCCCTTCGGGCAGACGCGGCGGGTGCCGGTGGTGATCGAGGTGGCGGCGCTGGCTCATGCGCTGGTCTATCTCAATGGCGGCCAGCGCGGCCTTCAGGTGCGGCTGAAGCCGCAGGACGCCGCGGTTGCGCTCGGCGCGGTCGCCGCGCCGGTCGTGGCCTGAGCGGCGGACGGTCTTTACCGGCCGCTTATGCCGCAAGGTCACATTTCCAATCGCGATCTTACGGCCTCGCGGCCAAATCTCCTCCAGAGCCGATCCCGGCCATGGAGGAGACCATGCTTCTGAATATCCTTGTGCGAAAGCTGCTGACGGCCCTTCGCCATCTCGACGCTCGCCTGACGGATGCCACCTACCGGCACGGGCGCTACTGCGTTGCCGACGGCAAGCTGCGTGCCCGCACCGTTACGCAATCCGGGGTGCCGGCGGCTGGCCGTTGACCAGCAACAGGTCGCTCTCGTCTTTCAGCGCCACACCCGTCAGCCGCCGCGCCAGTGCCTCGCGCAGCAGCCAGGCGAGCTTGAAGGCGGCATGGGCGTGGGAAAGCCCCTCGCTCCGCACATTCGAGATGCAGTTGCGCTCGGCGTCGGTACGCCCGGCCTTTGGCGCGAAAGTGAGGTAGAGGCCAAGGCTGTCGGGCGAAGACAGCCCGGGGCGCTCGCCGATCAGCACCACGACCGCGGAGGCCTTCATCAGCTCGCCCGCCTCGTCCCCCAGTGCCACGCGCGCCTGACTGGCGATCGCCACGGGGCCGACGCTCCATCCCCCTTCCGCCAGCCGCATCTTGAACTCGGTCAGGAACGGCACGGCCTGCGCGTGGATGGCGGTCGAGGAAAGCCCGTCTGCGACGACGATCGCGACATCCACCGGATCTCCGGCCCGGTCGCGCAACATGGCGCGGCTCTCTTCCGACAGGCGCCGTCCGAGGTCGGGTCGGCGCAGATAGGCGTCGCGCGCCGGCGCCGCCGAGGCGATCTCGACCGTCTCGAAGCCGAGCGTGGCGATCTCGCCGGCCATGCGGGCGGAATCGAACGGGGTGTGCACCGCGTCGCGCGCCTGCGCATGGGCCAGAGCGAAACGCAGCACCTCACGCGTCGGCAGCCCCGCCCCTGCCCGGCCGAGCGCGATGCGTGCCGGCGTGGTGCCGGCGAGCTTGTGCCAGGCATCCTCGATCACGTAGTCGGCCGGCAACGCCTCCTCGTTCACGCGGTTGCTCATGCCGCCAGCTCCGGTGCGGCGGCGAGCAGGGGATGGTTGCCGCGATGGGCTTTCAGGCGCCCGTCCGGCCCGGTGATGCCCATGCGCTGCAGCCACGCCTCGAACTCGGGCGCCCGCTTGAGGCCCAGCACCTCACGCAAGTAAAGCTGGTCGTGAAATGAAGTAGACTGGTAGTTCAGCATCACATCATCCGATCCGGGGATGCCCATGATGTAAGTTACGCCCGCCGCACCAAGCAACGTCATAAGCGTATCCATGTCATCCTGGTCGGCTTCGGCGTGGTTGGTGTAGCAGACGTCGCAACCGAGTGGCACGCCCATCAGCTTGCCGCAGAAGTGGTCCTCCAGTCCGGCGCGAATTATCTGTTTTCCGTCAAAGAGATATTCCGGCCCGATGAAGCCGACGACGGTGTTCACCAGCAGTGGCGAAAAGGGTCGCGCTACGGCGTAGGCGCGCGCTTCCAGCGTCTGCTGGTCGACCCCGTGATGGGCGTTCGCCGAGAGAGCCGAGCCCTGCCCGGTCTCGAAATACATTACGTTGTCGCCGAGCGTGCCGCGCTTCAGCGACAGCGCCGCCTCCCGCCCCTCCTTCAGCGTCGCGAGCGAGATGCCGAAGGAGGCGTTCGCCGCCTGCGTGCCGGCGATGGACTGGAACACCAGATCGACCGGCACGCCGCGATTGATCACCTCGGTCGAGGTGGTCACATGGGTGAGCACGCAGGCCTGCGTCGGAATGTCGAAGCGCTGGATGATGCCGTCGATCAGCTTGAGCAGTTCGCTGAGCACCGGCACGCTGTCGGATGCGGGATTGATGCCGATCACCGCATCGCCGCAGCCATAGAGCAGACCATCGAGGATGGAGGCGGTGACGCCGGCGGGATCGTCGGTCGGATGGTTCGGCTGGAGCCGCACCGCCATTGTACCGGGAAGCCCGATCGTGTTGCGAAACTTCGTGACCACCCGGCATTTCCGGGCGACGGCGATCAGGTCCTGATTGCGCATCAGCTTGGAGACGGCCGCCGCCATCTCCGGGGTGACGCCCGGCGCGATGGCGGAAAGGACCTCGCTGGTCGCCACGCCCGACAGCAGGAAGTCGCGGAAATCGCCTACCGTCATGTGCGAGATCGGCCGGAAGGCGACCTGATCATGCGTGTCGATGATCAGCCGCGTGACCTCGTCGTCTTCGTAGGGAACCAGCGCCTCGCTGAGAAAGGCCGTCAGCGGCACCTCGGCGAGGCACATGCGGGCGGCCACGTTTTCCTCCGCCGAGGCGGCGGCGATGCCGGCCAGCATGTCGCCGGAGCGGATCGGGGTCGCCTTCGCCATCAGTTCCCTGAGATCGGCGAAGACATAGGCATGCGGCCCGACCACATGACGATACGGCATGTTTCAACCACCTCTGTCGGCGCTCTGTGCTCATTCCGGCGCCATGACCAAAACGTACTCCGACGCAGCATACCGTGAAAGCGCAACTTCCGTCCTTCATCGGCGGTACGCCGTGGCATACCAGGCTGGACGGCACACGCCGCGCCCGCTACCACGCGGGCAATGAGCACCGGACGATACGGGGAGACACGCCATGGCGACCTTCATTCTCATCCACGGCTCCTGGCAGTGGGGCGGCTGCTTCATGAAGGTGGCGAACATCCTCGCCGCCGCCGGCCACGCCGTCATCACCCCGGACCTCGCCAGCCACGGCTTCGACACGACGCCGACCGCCGCCGTCACCGACATCTCGATCTACGCTGCCCCCGCGCGCGCGGCGCTGGAGGAGATCGAGGGCAAGGCGATCCTCGTCGGCCATTCGGTGGGCGGGGCGACCTGCACCTGGCTCGGCGAGGAGATGCACGAGCGTATCGAGGCGCTGGTCTACCTGACCGGCTTCATGGCGCCGAACGGCAAGACCGCCCGTGACTTCGTGATGACGCCGACCTATCTCAAGAATCCGGCCATCGTGGAGACACAGGGCATGCTGCGGCTCGGTAAGGAAGGGCTCGGTCTCGACCTCGCCCGTCGCGACCTCATTTCCCGCTCGCTCTATTCCGACTGCACCGAGCACGACATCGACCGCGCCATGGCCAATGTCGTGCGCGTCACCCCGCACGCACCCTTCACGGCGGTCTCGGCGATCACGCCGCACCGTTTCGGCCGGCTGCCGCGCCACTATGTCGAATGCCTTCGGGATCGCGGCCTGCCGCTCGCCGTGCAGCGCGAGATGCAGGCGGCGGTGCCCGGCGCGCAGATGCACCAGCTCGACACCGGCCACTCGCCCTTCCTCAGCGCGCCGGAAGAGGTGGCGGAGATCTTATTGAACATCCGCTGAGCCCGCCGGGACACACTCAGCGTCATCCGACGAAAGACGGCCTCGTGCCCCCTCCCCGATGACGCCGGGTCCGGGTAGCCTCACCGGACTTCCAGAAGCACGAGGCAAGAATGTCCGATCGGGAAAAGCTCGAAAAGCTGCGGGCCAAATATGCGGGCGTGGGCGGCGGTGTCGTCTACGACCCGACCTTCAAGCGCGTTGCCGAACTCCAGTTCAAGGACGGCGAGAAGCGCGTCTGGCCGTGGGCGAATGCCGCCACGCTGCTCGACGCGCCCTACCGGCCCGACGCGCCGGAATTGCCGGATTTCGCCGGGCTCGACGTGGCGCTGATCGGCGTGCCGATGGATCTCGGCGTCACCAACCGGGCCGGCGCCCGCCTCGGCCCGCGCGCCGTGCGCTCCATCGAACGCATCGGACCCTATGAGCATGTGCTGAACATGGTGCCGGCGGCGGAAGTGAAGGCGGCCGACATCGGTGACGTGCCGTTCCGCTCCCGCTTCAGCCTCGATAGCTGCCACGAGGACATCGAGGCCTTCTACAAGAAAATCGTCGGCGCCGGCGTCGTTCCGCTCTCGGTGGGCGGCGACCATTCGATCACCGGCTCGATCCTCAAGGCGGTCGGCGAGAAACGGCCGGCCGGCATGCTGCACATCGATGCGCATTGCGACACCAGCGGCACCTATGAGGGCGCCAAGTTCCACCACGGCGGTCCCTTCCGCAACGCGGTGCTCGATGGCGTGCTCGATCCCGAGCGTACCATCCAGATCGGCATTCGCGGCGGCGCCGAATTCCTGTGGGAGTTCTCCTACGACAGCGGCATGACGGTGATCCACGCCGAGGAGGTCACCGGCATGGGTGTGCCGGCGATCATCGAAAAGGCCAGGCAGGTGCTCGGCACCGGCCCGGTCTATGTCTCCTTCGACGTCGACAGCCTCGACCCCGCCTTCGCGCCGGGCACCGGCACGCCGGAGATCGGCGGCCTCACCTCCCGCGAGGTGCTGGAGCTGCTGCGCGGCCTCAATGGGCTCGACGTGATCGGCGGCGACGTGGTGGAGGTCGCTCCTCAATACGACGCCACCAGCAACACCGCCCATGCCGCCGCGCAGGTGCTGTTCGAGATCTTCTGCATGTCGGTGACGGCGCTGAAGGCACGGCGGGGCGACTGATGCGGCTCGCTCTTCTGCAGACGGCGGGCGATCCCGCCAACCGGCCGGCCGCCAATCTCGACCGGCTGGACGCGGCGGCGGCCGCCGCCGCGGAACAGGGCGCGGACCTGCTGCTGGCGCCGGAGATGTTCCTCTCCGGCTACAATATCGGCCGCGATGCCGCGCAGGCCCTCGCCGAACCCGCCGACGGGCCGAGCGCGCGGCGGGCCGCCGAGATCGCCCGCACCCGCAACATCGCGCTTTGCTACGGCTACCCCGAGCGCGGCGGGGATGGCGCGATCTACAACGCCGCGCTACTGCTCGACCGCAACGGCGCGCCCTTGCTGAACTTCCGCAAGACGCACCTGTTCGGCGATCTCGACCGGGAGATGTTCGCCCCCGGACCCGGCACGGCGGAACTCGCGGAGATCGACGGTTACAGGCTGGGAATCCTCATCTGCTACGACGTCGAGTTCCCGGAAGCGGTGCGCGCCCTGGCGCTCGGCGGCGCCGATCTCGTCCTCGTGCCGACCGCCAACATGAAGCCCTACGACGCCGTCTCCCATTTCGTGGTGCCGGCCCGTGCCTTCGAGAACGAGCTCTATGTCGCCTATGCCAACCGCTGCGGCAGCGAGGGCACGCTCGACTATATGGGGCTGAGCTGCGTCGGCGATCCCAATGGCGGCAATCTGGTGCTGGCGGGCGAAGGCGAGGAATTGATCGTCGTCGATCTCTCCCCCGAGCGGCTGGAGGCCGGCCGCGCGCTCAACACCCATCTGCGCGACCGGCGACCGGAGGTCTATGCGGGAGTGACCGGCGAGCGCTGAGCAATATCACACCGTCATCCCCGGGCCTGTCCCGGGGATCCACGCCTTTCTCCTGATACGAGCCAAGGAAGGCCTGGATGACCGGGCCAAAGCCCAGCCATGACGGCGCTCTGAATCAAAAAAGCGCCGGGTACTGCCCGGCGCTTTTCGTTTCTCTCTTCGACGGTTTCAGTGCGCGGGCGACTGCTGGCCGACCGCCGCCCCGACGCCCTCCGCCTCCACCGCGCTGCTGGCGATGAAGCGCGCGCGCAGCGGCTTCAGCACGAACATGGCGAGGAAGGCCGCCGCCGCATTGAGCCCGACCGCGATGGCGAACACCGCGTACCAGCCATAGGCGGCCGCCACGATGCTCGCGAGCGGCACCAGCAGCGCCGCCGTACCCTTCGCCGTGTAGAGCATGCCGGCATTGGTCGCGGCGAATTTCGAGCCGAACGTGTCGCCGCAGGTCGCCGGGAACAGCGAGTAGATCTCGCCGAACACCCCGAAGAAGCAGGCCGTCGCCAGCACGAACACCAGCGGGTTCGAGCCGTGATAGACGAGCAGCAGCAGCATCGCGGCCGCGGTGCCGAAGGCGATGAACATGGTGTTCTCGCGGCCGATCCGGTCGGAGACGTAGCCGAAGATCGGGCGGCCGAAGCCATCGAAGATGCGGTCGAGCGAGATCGCCAGCGTCAACGCCACGGCCTGCAGGCCGAGAAGGTTCACCGGCACGTCGGCGACGCCGAGGTCGTGCGCGATGGGGCCTATCTGCGCCGCCGCCATAAGGCCGCCGGAGGCGACCATGACGAACATGAGGTAGAGCAGCCAGAACACCGGCTTGGTCACCGTCTGCGAGGGCTGGTAGTCGACCTTGCTCTGCGGCAGGCTCAGCGCCTTCTTCGGCGCGGCGATCTTGTGCTTGGGCGAACGCAGGAACAGCGACAGCAGCAGCACGATGGCGCCCTGCCCGATGCCGAACCAGAAGAACGCCGCCTGATAGCCGTGCGCGGCGATGGTGTTGGCGATCGGCACCACGGTCAGCGCCGCGCCGGCGCCGAAGCCGGCCGCCGTGGCGCCGGCCGCGAGGCCGCGCCGGTAGGGGAACCACTTCAGCGCGTTGCCGACGCAGGTGCCGTAGACGGCGCCCGCCCCGATGCCGGCGAAGACCGCGCCGGCATAGAGCATGGCCAGCGAGGTGGCGTAGGAATTGACGATCCAGGCGAGGCCGATCATCACGCCGCCGAACATCACCACGACGCGCGGGCCGTAGCGGTCCACGAACCAGGCCTCGATCGGCACCAGCCAGGTCTCGGTCAGCACGAAGATGGTGAAGGCGGTCTGGATCGCCGCGCGGCCCCAGCCATGGGCCTGGTCGATCGGATCGACGAACAGCGTCCAGCCATATTGAAGATTGGCGATCATCGCCATGCAGAGAATGCCGCAGGCCAGCTGGAACCAGGGTTCCCAGGCGCGTGCGGTCGATGAGCTCGCTTCCATTGACGTTTCCTCGACCTGTTGGACAAGCGCGGCTCTTTTCGGCCGCTTACGGGATCGCAATCGCGCGTATGAGGCGCGGCAAAGGACGCATGTCCGGATGCGCAAGGACGGGCCCCGCCGCCCGCCGCCTATACTTACCAAACGTCAAATAGTTACGTTCAGTAAGACTTTGAAAGTTCCAGACACGCGCCGTTTGACCAATGCATGACAGATATCAGTTCTTGAAATGGATTCAACATGAAATATACCAAGGTATGTTTACCTAACGATACCTATCCATCTCTTCGATGATGCCGCCAGTTCATGCAACATTACGTCGTAGCGGAAGCGATTGTTTTTCAGCGCGCACGGCGCCGCGTTATGTGTTGTTCCGCCGGCCGATGTCTTGCGCGGCGCATGCCGCAGCGGCGGATGGCGACCAATGCTTTCCGTCTTGCACGGCATCGCCGGCATGTGCCGGACCGCCGCCGCGGAGGCCGGGCGATGCGTTGCGTCATCCGCAGGGGAAGGCGTCCGGGAACCGTCCCGGCGCTTCCGGCGTTCGGGTACCGTTGCGGCGCTGCCGTGACGGGGATGAACCGGAAACGGGAGAGCCAGATGAACCGGACCCTGCTGACCGTCGCCGTCGTGGTGCTGGCGGGCGTGGCCGCCTTCTTCGCCTACCGGGCCTATGAGCGCGACCGGAACTCGCTGCAGATTGAGGTCGGCCCGCAGGGGGTGAAGGTCGATCCCCCCGGCTGAGGCGGGGAAAGGCCGATGCGGCGCGCCGTCCGTTCGAAAGTATGAGCCCGGCCCGCTGCATTTGCCGGCTTCGTGGTCTAAAAGGGCTTCCGAAACTTGCCGTCCCGCGTCCCGTTGCCCGGCCGGCCTGCCGTTTTCGGAGCCTTGAATGTCTTCCACCCTTGTCGCCCCGCATTCCGGGGCCGTTGCCAATCCGCGCTCCCGCGTCATCCTGGCGAGCCTGATCGGCACCACCATCGAGTTCTACGACTTCTACGTCTACGCCACGGCCGCGGTGCTGGTGTTCCCGCACCTGTTCTTCCCGGCGGGCAACGACACGGCGGCGCTTCTCGCCTCCTTCGCCATCTTCGGCGCCGCCATGGTGGCGCGCCCGCTCGGCGCGATCTTCTTCGGCCATCTCGGCGACAAGCGCGGGCGCAAGGCGACGCTGGTCGGCGCGCTGCTCACCATGGGCGTCGCCACCTTCCTCATCGGTTTGCTGCCGACCTACGATCTCGTCGGCTGGTTCGCCCCCGCGCTGCTGGTCGTCATGCGGCTCGCCCAGGGCTTCGCGCTCGGCGGCGAGTGGAGCGGCGCGGCGCTGGTGGCGACGGAGAACGCCCCGCCCGGCAAGCGCGCCGTGTTCGGCACCTTCCCGCAGCTCGGCGCGCCGATCGGCTTCATCCTCGCCAACGGCCTGTTCCTGATCATCGCCGCGGTCATGCCGTCGGAGGATCCCTCACGCCCCTCCGACGCCTTCCTCAACTGGGGCTGGCGCATTCCCTTCCTGTTCTCGATCGTGATGGTCGCCATCGGTCTGTGGGTGCGTCTCAACCTCGTCGAGAGCGCCGCCTTCGAGAAGACCGTCAAGGCCGGCAAGGTCCACAAGCTGCCGCTCGCCTCGGTGTTCCAGACACACTGGAAGGAGCTGATCCTCGGCACCTTCTACATGCTCGCGACCTACGTCCTGTTCTACCTGATGACGACCTTCTCGCTGAGCTACGGCCGCGCCGGGGTGAACGCCGGCCTGCCCGGCCTCGGCTACGATTACACGACCTTCGTGCTGATGATGATCATCGGCGTCGTGTTCTTCGGCATCTTCACCATGCTCTCGGGGCCGTGGGCGGATCGCTGGGGCCGGCGGCGTACCCTCATCTGGGTGACGCTCGGCATCGTCGCCTTCGGCCTCGTCTGGGTGCCGATGCTCGCGGCCGGGCCGGCGGGCGTGATGGCCTGGCTCATCCTCGGCTTCAGCCTGATGGGCATGACCTTCGGCCCGATGGGCGCCCTGCTGCCGGAACTTTTCCCGGCCAATGTCCGCTACACCGGCTCGGGCATCGCCTACAACGTCTCGTCGATCCTCGGCGCGGCGGTGGCGCCCTTCATCGCGGTGGCGCTGTGGAGCCTCGGCGCCGGCAGCCCGTTCTGGGTGGGTGTCTATCTCTCGTCCATGGCCGTGCTGACGCTGATTTCGCTGCTGCTCGGCCACGAGACCCGCGACGTCGACATGGAAGCGTGAGCGACTGCCGGGAGCCTGCCGCGCACGTGGTCGGCTCCCGGCAGTCTGTCAGTTCGCCGACGATGCGCCTCGCCGTGCCGCGCGCATGGCTTCGCACTGCGCATGGAAACGTTCCGGCAGCTCTTCCTCGTCGAGCTCCTCGATGCGAGTCAGCAGCCGCCAGAAATGGCCGGACGGATCGTAGAACTGCGCCAGCCGGTCGCCCCAATAGCCGTCCTGCGGCTTTCCATCGGCGATCTGCGGCGAGGCGCCAGCGGCGACCGCCCGGGCGAAGATGGCGTCCACATGGTCGACATAGAGATTGATCCCCGTCGACGGTGCCCCGGCGGAAAGCGGCGAGCGCGGCCAGTCGGCGCGCGGCGCCTCGCCCCAGCGGGGATTTTCCTTCACCACCGTCAGATAGGCGCCGGCCAGCTCCATCTCCGACGAGAGCGGTTCCTCGCCCGGCGCCTCGCCATGATTGTGCATGTAATTACGGCGCAGCTCCCGCGCGCCCAGCACGTCGCGATAGAAGTCCGCCGCCGCGGCCACGTCCCGCACGATCAGCGTCATGCCGAACTGCCCGACCGCCTGCCTGCCCCGGATCGCCATCATCCCCTCCACCGAATCGCCGTTCATGCAATGTTCCCAGCGTCCAGCAGGGCAAGCAAGCGCCGGGGCCCCGGCCGAGGCACGCGGCGCGGCTAGTCGCCCGCCCGGTAGCCGATGCCGGGCTCGGTGACGATCAGCGCGGGATTGGCCGGGTCGGCCTCCAGCTTGGTGCGGAGCTGGCCGACATAGACCCGCAGATACTGCGTGTCGTGCTCATGCGCCGGCCCCCACACGTCGCGCAGGATCTGGCGATGGGTCAGCACCTTGCCGGCGTGGCGGGCGAGGAAGGCGATCAGCTCGAATTCCTTCGGCGTGAGCTTGATCTCCGCGCCGTCGCGCACCACCCGATGGCGGGGAATGTCGATCTCGATCCCGCCGAGCCGCAGCACCGGCGTCTCGCCCTTCTCCTGCATGCGATGGCGCAGAGCCGCCCGCAGCCGCGCCATCAGTTCGCCGATGCCGAAGGGCTTGTTGACGAAATCGTCCGCCCCGAGGTCGAGCGCCTCGATCTTCTCGATCTCGCGGTCGCGCGCCGAGAGCACCACGACCGGCACGTCCGACCATTCGCGCAGGCGCCGGAGCACCTCCTTGCCGTCCATGTCCGGCAGGCCGAGGTCGAGCACGATGATGTCGGGCCGCCGGTTCACCGCGAGCGACAGCGCCTGCGTGCCCGTGTCGGCGCGCATGGCCTCATAGCCGTTCGCCGCCAGCGCCGGCGCCATGAAGCGATGGATGGCCGGCTCGTCGTCGACGACAAGCACACTGATCCCGCTCATGCCGCCTCCTCCTCCGCCGGTGCCTCCGGCGGCAGCGGCAGCCGCAGGGCGATGCGCGTGCCGCGCCGCTGGCCCGGCGCCGGGCTACGGGCGGAAACGCTGCCGCCATGGGCCTCGACGATTCCCTTGGTGATGGCAAGGCCGAGCCCCGAGCCGTCGCCGCCATCCCCGGAGCCGCGCGAGGCGCGCACGAACTTCTCGAACACATGCGGCAGGGTCTCGACCGGGATGCCGGGCCCGTCATCGGTCACCGCGATCACCAGCTGCCCCTCGATGACGGTGGCGGAGAGGCCGATGCGTGCCTCCCGTCCGGCATAGCGTACGGCATTGGCGACGACATTGCCGAGCGCCTGGTCCATCAGGCTCTGGTCCGCCTGGATCAGCGGCAGGTCGGGCGCCGCCGTCACCACGAAGCGCTGCGTCGCGCCGCGCCGGCGCACCGCCGAGACCGCGCGGTTCATCAGCTCGACCGCATCGACCCAATCCTTGTGGATCTCCAGCGCCCCCGCCTCCAGCCGCGTCATCGACAGGAGGTTGCGCACCATCTGGTCGAGGTTCTCCGCCTCCTCGCGCATCTGCACCAGAAGGTCGCGGCGGGTCTCCGCCGGTATTTCCGGCCCGTAGTCGATGAGGCTGGTCGCCGCGCCGAGAATGGAAGCGAGCGGGGTGCGGAAATCGTGGCTGATCGAGGCGAGCAGGATGTTGCGCACCCGCTCGGTTTCGGCGGCGGTGCGCGCCCGCGTCACCTCGGCCGACAGCATGGTGCGCACCAGCGCCGCCGCGGTCTGCTCGCACAGCGAGCCGAGGATGCGCTCGCTTTCCGCGTCCAGCATGGGCGTCTCCAGATCGCGCTCGATGCCGACCACGCCGATATGCGCCCCGCCCTCGGCGGCACCGAGCGGCTGGAACAGCCAGGGCACGCGCGGCAGCGTGCCGGTGCCCGCCCCCGCCGCCTCGCCATGCTCGAAGGCCCAGGCCGCCGCCGTCATCGAGCCGGTGTCGAGCCGGTCCTCGGGTGGCCAGGCGGCGGCGATGGAGAGCTCGCCATGTTCCGACAGCAGGATCACGCTCGGATGGCCGAGCGCCGCGTGCAGCTCCACCGCCGCGGCCTCGGCGACAGAGGTGCGGTCGGCGAGCGAGGAGAGCTTGCGGGTGAACTCGTAGAGCCGCCGGGTCGCTCGCATGCGCTGGGCGGCGATGCGGGTCTGCTCGCGCGCCTGCCCGGCGAGAGCCGAGATGATCACCGCCACGATGAGGAACACCAGCAGCGCCAGCAATTCGTGCGGGCGGGCGACGGTGAAGGTATCCACCGGGTCGATGAAGAAGAAATTATAGGCGAGGAAGGACAGGCCGGAGGCGGTGATCGCCGGCCAGACACCATAGAGCAGCGCCGGCAGCAGCACGGCGAGCAGATAGAGCATCGAGACGTTGGGCAGCGGCACGAACCGAGACAGGAACAGCCCGACCACGGTGGCGATGCCCACGCCGAGCGAGGCCGCGACGTAGCCCATGAACGGCCCCGCCGGCGGCAGGGCGAACCGGCGGCGCGCCGGCACCTCCCCCGCCTCGGCGGTGACGACGTGGATCGCCACGCCGTCCGCCCGCTTCACCAGGACATCCGCCAGCGAGGCGCGCAGCCATGAGGTCAGCCGGCGCCGCCGCGCCTTGCCGATGATGATCTGGGTGACGTTCTCGAAGCGGGCGAAGCGCAGCAGCTCAGCGGCGACGTCCGCCGCGACCAGCGACCGGGTTTCCGCGCCGAGCGTCTCGGCGAGCCGCATGCCGGCCTCCAGCCGCTTGCGGTCGCTGCCGGACATGACGTAGCCCGGCCGCTCGACCGTCACCGCGAACCAGCTCGCATCCATCAGGTCGGCGAGGCGCTTGGCCTCGCGCACAACGCGCTCGGCGGCGATGTCCGGCCCGACGCAGACCAGCAGCCGCTCGCCGGCCGCCCAGGGCCCCTCGATGGCCGAGCCCTGCATGCGCTCGACGAGATCGCTGTCCACCCGCGCCGCCACCCGGCGCAGCGCCAGCTCCCGCAGAGCGGTGAGGTTGGACGGCTTGAAGAAGCTTTGCGCGGCGCGGGTCGCGGTGTCCTCGACATAGACCTTGCCGTCCGCCAGACGCTTGATCAGCTCGTCGGAGGGCAGGTCGACGAGGATGATCTCGTCCGCCTTCTGCAGCGCCGTGTCCGGCACGGTCTCGCGCACCCGGACCCCGGTGATCCGCTGCACCACGTCGTTGAGGCTTTCGAGGTGCTGGATGTTGAGCGTGGTCCACACGTCGATGCCGGCCGCGAGCAGATCCTGCACGTCCTGCCAGCGCTTGGGGTGCCGGCTGCCGTCGACGTTGGAATGGGCGTATTCGTCGACCAGCAGCAGACCCGGGCGGCGGGCCAGCGCCGCCTCGAGGTCGAACTCCGGCACCAGCCGTCCGCGATAGGCCATGCCCTTGCGCGGGAGGATCTCCATCCCCTCGACCAGCGCCTCGGTCTCGGCCCGGCCATGCGTCTCGACGATGCCGACAACGATGTCGCCGCCCGCGGCCTTGGCGGCGCGGGCGGCGGAGAGCATCGCGTAGGTCTTGCCGACCCCGGGGGCGGCGCCGAGATAGATGCGCAGCTTGCCGCGCGCCTCCCGCTCGGCCGCCGCGAGCAGGGCTTCCGGGTCGGCGCGCGGCGGATCCTGTGCGCTCATGAAGCCTTTCCGTCAGGAGCCCGACACAGTGGCCGGCGCCGCCTCGCCCGGAGCCGGGCGGCCCGGCGCCTGCGGCGCGGCCGCGTCCAGCGCCATATTGAGCGCCAGCACGTTGACGCGCGGATCGCCGAACACGCCGAGCGGGCGCTTCTCTATGTGCGCCGTGACGAGATCGCGCACAAGGGCCTCCTCCACGCCGCGCGCCCTGGCGATGCGCGCAACCTGGGCGAGAGCGTTCGCCGGCGAAATATCGGGATCGAGGCCGCTGCCCGAGGTGGTGACGGCGTCGGCGGGGATCTGCCCCTCGACGCCGGCCCCCCGCAGTGCCGCCGCGTCGGTCTTCAGCCGTTCCGCGAGCTTGGCGCTGGTCGGGCCGAGATTGGTGCCGGAGGAGGCCGCGGCGTCGTAGCCGTTGCCGGCGGCGGACGGACGGGAGCGGAAATAGCCCTCCCCGGCGAAGCCCTGGCCGATCAGCCGCGAGCCGACGACCACGCCGTCCTTCTCGACGAGCGAGCCGCGCGCCTGCGCCGGGAACAGCGCCTGCGCCACCTCGGTCATCGCCAGCGGATAGGCGATGCCGGTGAGCAGGGTGAAGGCGATGAGCAGCGTCACCGCCGGACGGAGTTGAGCGAGCATGATGGTCTCCTCAGGCGAGGCCGATCGCCGTGATGGCGAGGTCGATGAGCTTGATGCCGACGAAGGGCAGCACGATGCCGCCGCCGCCATAGATCAGCAGGTTGCGCGCCAGCACCGTGCCGGCCTCCTGCGCGCGGTACTTCACGCCCCGCAGCGCCAGCGGGATCAGCGCGATGATGATCAGCGCGTTGAAGATGACCGCCGACAGGATGGCACTCTGCGGCGTCGACAACCCCATGACGTTGAGCAGGCCGAGCTCGGGGATGGCGGCGATGAACAGCGCCGGGATGATGGCGAAGTACTTCGCCACGTCGTTGGCGATGGAGAAGGTCGTCAGCGCCCCGCGCGTCATCAGCAATTGCTTGCCGATGCCGACGATCTCGATGAGCTTGGTCGGATCGCTGTCGAGATCGACCATGTTGCCCGCCTCGCGCGCCGCCTGCGTGCCGCTCTGCATGGCCACGCCGACATCGGCCTGGGCGAGCGCGGGGGCGTCGTTGGTGCCGTCGCCGCACATGGCGACCAGCCGGCCGTGGCGCTGCTCGGTGCGGATATAGGCGAGCTTGTCCTGCGGGGTGGCCTCGGCGATGAAATCGTCGACGCCGGCTTCCGAGGCGATGGCGGCGGCGGTGATGGGGTTGTCACCCGTCACCATCACCGTGCGGATGCCCATGCGGCGAAGCTCGGCGAAGCGGTCCTTGATGTCGGGCTTCACCACGTCCTTGAGATGGATGACGCCCAGCAGCCGGCCGTTCTCGGCAAGGCCGAGCGGCGTGCCGCCGGAGCGGGCGATGCGCTCCACCGCCGCGTCGAAGGCCGCGACGCCGGTCGCCGCCTGCGGGTCGACCGAGAGCACGAAGCGCTTGATGGCGTCGACCGCACCCTTGCGGATGCGCCGGCCGTCGACATCCACGCCCGACAGGCGGGTCGAGGCCGAGAAGGGCACGAAGGACGCCCCGTCGAGCGCCACGCGGTCGGCGGCGATGCCGAACTTCTCGCGCGCCAGCTCCAGGATGGAGCGCCCTTCGGCCGTCTCGTCGGCGAGGCTCGCCTGCACGGCGATCACCGCCGCCTCGTGCTCGTTGATGCCGGGAACGGGGATGATCTCCGACGCCATGCGGTTGCCGAAGGTGATGGTGCCGGTCTTGTCGAGCAGCAGCGTGTCGACGTCGCCCGCCGCTTCCACCGCGCGGCCGGACATGGCGAGCACGTTGTGGCGGATGAGCCGGTCCATGCCGGCGATGCCGATGGCCGAGAGCAGGCCGCCGATGGTGGTCGGGATCAGCGTGACCAGCAGCGCGACGAGGATCGGCACCGGCACGTCGGCGGCGGAATAGCGGCCGAGGCCGGCGAGCGAGACCACGGCGATCAGGAAGATCAGCGTCATGCCGACGAGCAGCACCGAGAGCGCCAGCTCGTTCGGGGTCTTCTGCCGCTCCGCGCCTTCGACCAGCGCGATCATGCGGTCGAGGAAGGAGGAGCCGGGCGCGGCGGTGATGCGAACCACCAGCCAGTCGGAAATGACTGTGGTGCCGCCGGTCACCGCCGAGCGGTCACCACCCGACTCGCGGATGACGGGCGCCGACTCGCCGGTGATCGCCGCCTCGTTGACCGAGGCGATGCCCTCGACGATCTCGCCGTCGCCGGGGATCAGGTCGCCCGCCTCGACCAGCACATGGTCGCCGACCTTGAGGTCGAGCGCCGAGATCCGGTCATGGGCGGTACGGGCGGCCGGATCACCCAGCCGCTTGGCCACCGTGTCGGTGCGGGCCTTGCGGAGCGAATCCGCCTGCGCCCTGCCCCGCCCCTCGGCGATCGCCTCGGCGAAGTTGGCGAACAGCACGGTGAACCAGAGCCAGGCCATGATCTGGCCGGTGAAAGCCAGCGGATTGCCGACCAGGAAGTCCCGCACGAACAGCACGGTGACGAGGGCCGCGACGATCTCGGTGACGAAGATCACCGGGTTGCGCATCAGCACGGCCGGATTGAGCTTCACGAACGCGTCCCGGATCGCCCGCCCGATCAGCTCGGGCGAGGCGAAGGCGGAGCCGCTTTTCGCGGAGGCGGATTTTGCGTGGGGGGAAGCGGTGGACATCGAATGTCTCCGAACGCGATCTGTCAGAAGGTCTTGCCGGCCAGCATCTGCACCTGCTCGGCGATGGGGCCGAGGGCGAGAGCGGGGAAGAACTGCAGACCGCCGAGGATCAGGATGACGCCGACCAGCAGGCCGACGAACAGCAGCCCGTGGGTCGGGAAGGTGCCGGTCGAGGCGGTGAGCCGCGTCTTGGAGGCGAGCGAGCCGGCAATCGCCATCATCGGCACGATGTAGGCGAAGCGCCCGAGCAGCATGGCGAGGCCGAGCGTGGTGTTCCACCAGGGGCTGTTCGCCGAGAGGCCGCCGAAGGCCGAGCCGTTGTTCCCCGCCGCCGAGGAATAGGCGTAGAGGATCTCCGACAGGCCGTGCGGTCCGGCATTGCCGAGGCCGGAAAGCGCGGTCGGCAGAACCGCTGCCACTGCCGAGAAGCCGAGGATCGCCGTCGGCAGGATCAGCACGGCGAGGATCGCCATCTTCACCTCGGCCACCTCGATCTTCTTGCCGAGATATTCCGGCGTGCGCCCGACCATCAGCCCCGCCACGAAGACGGCGATGATCGACATGACGAGCAGGCCATAGAGGCCGGAGCCGACGCCGCCCGGCAGAATCTCGCCGAGCTGCATCAGGAACATCGGCGCGAGCCCGCCCAGCGGCGTGAAGGAGCCGTGCATGGCGTTGACGCCGCCGTCCGACAGGCCGGTGGTCACTGCCGCGAAGAGCGAGGAAGCTGCGAGGCCGAAGCGGACCTCCTTGCCTTCCATGTTGCCGCCGGCGGGATCGACGCCCGCCGCGAGGAGCGAAGGGGTGCCCGCCGCTTCCGCCCAGTAGGCGACCGCGATGCCGGCGACGAGGATGACGGCGATCGTCGCGATCAGCGCCCGCGCCTGCCGGCGGTCGCCGATGAGGCGGCCGAAGGCGAAGACGAGCGCCGTGGAGACGACCAGCATCTGCCAGATCTCCAGCGCGTTGGAGAGCGCGGTCGGGTTCTCGAACGGGTGCGCGGCGTTGACGTTGAAGAAGCCGCCGCCATTGGTGCCGAGCTGCTTGATCGCCATCTGCGTCGCGACCGGCCCCATGGCGATGGTCTGCTGCGCGCCTTCCAGCGTGGTCGCGGCCGCCGTGGCGTCGAGCGTCTGCGGGACGCCCATCCACACCTGCACCAGCGCCGTGATGACGGCGAGCGGCAGCAGCACATAGAGCGTCGAGCGCGTCATATCGACGAAGAAATTGCCGACGGTCGAGGCATTGGAGCGCGCGAAGGCCCGCACCAGCGCGACCGCCAGCGCGAGGCCGGTGGCGGCGGAGAGGAAGTTCTGCACCGTGAGCCCGGCCATCTGGCTGAACAGGCTCATGGTGGTCTCGCCGCCATAGGACTGCCAGTTGGTGTTGGAGACGAAGCTCACCGCAGTGTTGAAGGCCAGGTCGGGGCTCACCCCGGCAAAGCCGAGCGGGTTGAACGGCAGGAAGCCCTGAAGCCGTAGGATGGCATAGAGCAGCACCAGCCCCGCCGCGTTGAAGGCGAGCATGCCGAGCGTATAGGCGAGCGCGCCCTGTTCGCGCGCCGGATCGACGCCGGCCAGGCGGTAGAGACCCCGCTCGACGGGGCCGAACACGGTCGAGAGCAGCGTGCGCTCGCCGGCATAGACGCGCGCCATATACGCGCCGAGCGGCACGGCCGCGACGACGACGAGCGCGAGGACGATGGCTATCTGGAGCCAACCGAGAACGGTCATGATGGATGCCTTTCGGCGGAAGTCTTCGGAAGGGGGAGATGCGCGTCAGAACTTCTCGGGCCGCAGCAGGGCGGCCACGAGGTAGACGGCAAGAGCCAGCGCGACGGCGCTGCCGAGAACGAGGTCGAACATCGCCTCACCCCTTCGACACGGTGCGCGCATAGATCGCCATCAGCAGGAAGAAGCCGACGGCGATGGCGAGATAGATGAAATCGAGCATGATCCAGCTCCTTCTATTGAGCTGGCGACGATCTAGGCGTGCTTGGATAAGGGTTCGATCCGAAATACCGCAGCGCCGCATAAAGAACGCATAAAGACGGGGCGGAAGCGCCCTCGCAGGCCCGCTCCCGCCCCGTCCCTCATCACCTACCGGAGCTCGAACAGCTCCTGATGGAACCGGCCTTCGACCGGCATGTCATGGGCGGCGAAGTCGGCCCGCAGCGCAGCGCCGAAGCCGCTGGGACCGCAGAACCACAGGCTCGCCTCCCGCCAGTTCGGCACCGTCTCGCGGATGCGCTTGCCGGTCAGCCGGCCGTGGCGCGCGTCAATCAGCAGATGCAGGCGCACATTCGCCGCCTGGGCATCGCGCGCGAGGCGCTCCAGCGCCGCCTCGTCCACCTCCCGCGTGGTGTGGAACAGGTCGATCTCCGGCCGCACGGCGCCGGGCTCCAGCGCCGCCAGCTCCTTCAGCCGCGCCACGAAGGGAGTGATTCCGATGCCGGCGCCGACCCAGATCTGGTGCGGCAGCCCGTCCTCGAAGGTGAAGCAGCCATAGGGGCCCTCGACGGTGATCTTCTGGCCGACCTTCAGCCGGTCCACCAGCCCGGTCGTGTGATCGCCGAGCTCCTTGGCGATGAAGGTGACGCTCGGTGCGGCCGGGTTCCACGCCGAGGCGATGGTGTAGGGATGCGCGCCCTCGAAGGCGTTCGAGGTGGCGAAGGCGAACTGCCCGGCGGCGTGGCCGCGCCATCCGGGCCCCAGCTTCACCACGGCCTCCAGCGAGCGTACGCCGGGATAATGGCGCAACGCGGCGATCTCGCCGGCGATGCGCCGTCCGGCGCCGATCCGCCCCGCGAGCGAGACGAGGGCCGCATAGCAGCCCGCCAGCAGCAGGATCGCCATCACCGGCCCGAGCGGGGTCGTCCACATGCCGTAGTCGAGCAGCACCACGGCATGGAACGCCAGCACGAGATAGGCGACCGGGACGAGCCGGTGGCTGTAGCGGAAGACGTGGTAGGGAATGAGCTTGATCAGTGCGATCAGCAGCAGCGCGACGACGGTGTAAAAGGCCCATTCGCCCAGCCCCTCGGCGGTGCCCCGCAGGTCGAGCAGGAACTGGTGGTCCGGATCGGTGATCTCCGGCCGCGGGCCGCGGCTCGGGCGCTCAAGCAGGCCGAAGCCGACCGCCCATTTCGGCCCCTGCGACCACAGCCAGTGGAACACCGCCAGTCCCAGCGCGCCGATGCCCAGCCATTTGTGCAGCCGGTACATCTTGTCGAGGCCGCCTAGCCGCGCCTCCGGCCAGCGCGGCCGCAGCGACAGCACCATCGCCACGCTCATCGCCGCCATCGCCACAACACCGGAGAGCTGCACCATCTGTCCGCGCAGCGCGAAGAAATTCCCGGCGGCGAAGATGCCGGGATTCAGTGCCAGCCAGAACAGGCCGAGCACGATCCAGAAGCCCCAGAACAGGCGGTTGTTGGCGCGCGTCATCATCGTCTCCCTTGCGCATCCGGTTACTATCCGCGCTTGGTAGTCCCGGCGCCATGACGCGGGTCAATTCAGGGGAGAAGAAGAGCGATGCGGCGCGCTCGAAACAAGGCCGACCTTGTCAGCAGCACGCACTCGATTACCGTGCGCGCCACCCGAGTTCAGAAAGCATGACATGTTGATCCGTAACGAAACCGCCGGCGATATCCCCGCAATCAGCCGGCTCGTCACCGAAGCGCTCCGGATGCTGGCGCAATCCACCGGAACCGAGGCGGGCATCGTCGAGAAGCTCCGCGCGGAGGGCGGGCTCAGCCTCTCGCTCGTGGCCGAGGAGGACGGCGAGGTGATCGGCTATCTCGCCGCCTCGCCAGCGCGAATCGAGACTCGGGATGGCTGGAGCCTGATCGGTCCGCTGGTCGTCTTGCCGTCGAGACATCGCGAGGGCATCGGCAGCGCCCTGATGGCGGAGGCCCTGCGCCGGCTGCGGGCGACCAGCCGGGGCGCGGCGCTGGTGGGCGACCCCGCCTATTACGCCCGGTTCGGCTTTCGGGCGTTCCCCGGTCTGGGCGTGACTGGCTGTCCTCCCGAGGTGGTTCAGGCCCTGCCCTTCGACGGCACTGAGCCACGCGGGGAGCTGATTCATCACCCGGCATTCGGCCTGAACCAGAAGGGTTGACCAAAGGCCCGGCCGCTTCATTCCCCCTCAGGATGGCGCGACCGTATGGGCCGTGATCGCGTAGCCGAACGGATCGCGGAACGCGAAATAGCGGCCGAACGGTCCATCCTTGGGCGCGAAGAGAATGGGCACGCCCTGCTCGATCAGATGGTCGTGCAGGGCGTCGGCGTCATCACAGCCGAACCAGATGGCAATGCCCTCACCGAGCTTGTCCGTATCTCCGAGGTCGACCACGGGGGTGCGGACGGCGAACGGTATCGGCTTGGTGTCGAACACCACGGCCCCCGGAGGGCTCTTGGCGGCGACCTTCAGCCCCACGACGTCCGCGTAGAATTTCCGTGCCGCTTCGAGATCTTCGGCTTGGATACCGATGAAATCGGGTCCGATCAGATGGGGCATGAATGGGCTTTCCCTAGGCTATGCGAGCCGGTTAATATCAGGAGGCTGATACATAGTTATAAGGGCCCTTATATGTCAAGACGCAAGGTCGGCGCGCAGATGGACGATCCGTACGCGACGATCGGCTTTGCGTTGAAGCAGGCTCAACAGGCGCTTCGCACCCGGCTGGATGGCGGACTGCGTGAGATGGGGCTGACGACGCCCCAATATGCGGTGCTCGCCTTCCTGGAAGTCGAACCGGGTGCCTCGAACGCCGCGCTCGCGCGCCGCGCCTTCGTGACTCCGCAGACCATGCAGGCCATCCTGGTCGGGCTCGAGCGTTCCGGCTTAATCGCGCGGACACCCCATCCCGAACACGGGCGCGTTCAGACGACCGAACTGACGGCCCTCGGCCGTAGCGCCCTCGAGGCCGCCTCCGGGATCGTGGCCGATGCGGAGACGCGGCTGCGGAACGCCGCGTCACCTCTTGATCCCTCGATGGTCACGGCACTGCTGCTACGCCTCGCGGAGGCACTCCGTTGAGCCGCTAACGCCGGATGCCCGGTTCTTGCCGAAAGCGGGCCCGTGACGCCGGCCGGAACGGCAAAATGCCCTCTTCACAAGCTGACGATCGCGCGATCTGCGGGGGCCTCCGCGGCGTAGCGGTTGCAGGTTTCGAGGAGAAAGCGGCGGACACGCGCAAGGCGAAATGGCGGGCCGCGACCGATAGTGATGAGCACTACGTTTTCGCTGTGGCCCTACGATGAACGCAAATTCCTCAACCAACGAAGAGCCCGGGTGGCTCCTACGAGAGGCTGGGCACCAGCAATTCAGGGGCAGGTCCAGTTGCCTGTTCCACCACTTCACGCGAAAGCAGCTTCGTCAGGCGTCCTCGGATGCGCTCACGCCGGGCGTTGTAGAACGTCATGAACTCTGTGGCGGATGTGGGTGGCGTGCCAAGGTCGTGACGGTCCAGGAACGCCTGCCTTTGCACCTCATCGGCGAACGTGGCTTTCAGCCAATCGGCAGGCAACGAGTCGTTCTTCGAGACATTCAACAGGCCCTCCAACAGTTGGAGGTTCGCCAGCCTATCACGAACGGCGAGACAAGCATCGATGGTGTCGTGATCGCACCCCACCCTCTCCAAGCGCCGCCGCTGAAGCTGGCTTTTGGGGAAGAAGTGGTCGACGTGGTGCAACTGACGAACGTCGATGAAGGGGTAGAGCAGCGACAGTAGCGGGAACATCCGCCGATCACCGTATTCCATGTCGAGGAGATCGTCGATTTCCTCCGGCCCAAACGAAAGGGATTTTCCTCGCCCAGCCATGACCTTTTCGAGTTGATCGGCCGGGAATGCGTCGTGGTCCTCGCGAATAACATCGCGCAGGGCTGTGAGAAGGGTATCGAGCCCACTGCCCCAGATGCCGGAGGACTTGAGCAGAGATCGGATCAGCCAGCTACGGATTGTGTCACGCTCACCGGCGAAGCTCGGATGGGTCAGCCAATTCGCCGCGGGCTTACGCTTGTAAAGGTAGTAGGCGACTGGGAGCAGAGCACTGTCGGCACGCAGCGTTTGCTCATTCAGACCGAAGGACGCGGCGAGCTCGACCGTGAGCACCAACGCCCTTCGGACATCGGCCCAAACTCCTTCCAGGACGCCCATATTGCCGCGGTTGAAGTTCTCGACTTTGAAGCCAACGCTGGCGATGTCGGCTAGCATCAGCCCGGCCTTCAGAACGAAATCCTTGGATAGATTGAAGCCCGCGCCGATCCGGTTGATCTCGTCAACGAGGCCGTGAATTTCCTGCCGGGCATCGAGTTTTGACCATTGGGCAATAGCGATGCTGAGAAGGAGGTCAGAGTAGGACAACACGGTGCCGCCCGAATTCATGCGGATGAAAATCCGTAGTACACGGTCAAGCTCCTGACTCTTCTCCGTGTAGAAAGTAAGATTCGGAGCGGTGTGCACGACGTTGAAGAGCCGATGAAGGGCACGGCTGGCACCGGCATGAAGGTCCTTCCCAAGGCCACGTTCTTGGAACTTCGTAAACAGCCACTCGGACAACTGAGAATTATCGGCTACACCCAGAATGTCAGGCACTGGATACCATAGGCTTGCCTCATCAAAGGCGGCTTTGTCGGATTCTATAAAGCGGAAACTGAAGGCTTCTCCCTCCTCATCCTCGCCGCCGGCCGCCAATAGATCGAGGTGAAGCGTCCGGCGCGGGAATGCGTGGGGATTCGTTCGCCATTTGTTAGGCTCCTTGATCGCCATCGAGCCACGAAGCCCAATATTGAGGGCCGTCAGCCGCTGCTGGCCGTCCAACACCGCCGTCAATTCGCGGTTAGGCAGCGAGCCCAACTCTGGGCAGTGGGCGGCATCCCGCGCATGATAGTGCTGGACGAAGCCATAAAACTTGAACTGTGCGCTCTTTTCGGGTTCGACCTTCCAGAACAAAAATGTCCCGAACGGGTAGCCTTGCATCAGACTGTCGAAAAGGCGGCAAATCTGTTCGGGCCGCCACACAAACTCGCGCTGTATGGCAGGCAGCACGTATAGATTTTTGCTGACGGACTCCAATGCGTCCTTGATGGTGAGTCCCGACTGATACATCCGCCCCCTCCTGTTTGTCCGCCTTCCCGAACAGGCTGGCGAGCGAGCCATGCGGGCGGATGCTGCTATGCCAGCATCGTGGGCTATGTGGCCTTATAGTGAAAGTCCGTCCGATTCCTACCTCCTTAATGATACTGGCGGCGCCGCCGGGAGTCACTATGATGCAAAAGACGAAGCCGTGTAGGGGGATGCACCGCATTGCGTTCCAAGCAGACCGATGGCGGGCAGCGCTACGATATGTAGGGTATCCGCGCCACCCGTGATCGGGTCTGGTCAATCCGGTGGGATCTGCCTTGACAGGATGGGTTTTGCTCCCTCTCGCTCAGCCATGAACGCCTGTTTCCCCTTCGCGGCCCACAGCGCCAACGCCTTGTCGCGTTCATCGCTTTTGAGCTTATCGGCCATCCAGAGGAGCGCGCCGTAGATGACGGAGCGATCATCGCCGGTCAGGTTCACGATGCCCGCCTTGACGACGAGACCGCCGAGTTCGATCAGGTGCCGCGTTCTCTTTCGCCGCTCGACCTGCCATGTCCGCATGTCATGCCGCGCCCGCGCCGCCTGATGCCGATTGCGTGCCGCCCGGTTGCGACGGAGCGCCGTTAGCATCGCGGTCAGCCGATGGCGCAGATCGCCGCGTCCGGCCCTGAAAGAACGCGGCCCCGCGTTTCGCCCATGCCTCCCTCTTTCCGGCATCTTTCGTCTCCGCCAGCACGATCAGCGCGCCCGCCAGTTCGTCGGCGGTGAGCGCGTCGGCTCCGGTCGAGATGACCAGTTCGCCAAGCTGCTGCAGCTTGCGATTCTTCAGGTCTTGCGCCTTGCCCTCCAGCGCCTTCAGTTCCGCGTCAAAGTCCCGTGGCCTGCGCATCATGTCCTCCATAAGCTGTCGATGGAGCGATGATAGTTTCGCACTGGCCGGAATGCTTCTGTGTTACCGGGACGGTCTGGAACGGCGCGGATCATCCCGAGAAATTCATTTCGAGGGCGCGCTTATACGTCGTTCCGACGTGCGCTTGAAGGCAGTATCTGGTCGGTCGCCATGGCGATCTACCATTTCTCCGTTCAGGTCATCGGACGCGCGGTGGGCCGCAGCGCGGTCGCTGCCGCCGCCTACCGCTCGGCCTCCCGGCTGCGCGATGACCGGCTGGGCCGTGACCACGACTTCTCCAACAAGCCGGGCGTCGTCCATTCCGAGGTGATGTTGCCGGAAAACGCCCCAGAGCAATGGAACGACCGCGAACGTCGCGCCGCCCGTCTCCGCAAGAACCTTCGTGATCGCCGCCGTCAACGACGTCTTGCCATGGTCAACATGGCCAATCGTCCCAATGTTGCAGTGAGGCTTCGAACGGTTGAACTTCTCTTTGGCCACGGGGCTCTCCGTCGGTCTTTATTCGATGTTGATACGAATTCGCTTCAGAAACTCAGGCCTTCCGCATCACGCGTACTTGGCCTGAACCTCCTGCGCGACGTTCGACGGCACCTGCTCGTAGTGGTCGAACTGCATGGTGAAAGTCGCACGGCCCTGCGAGAAGGACCGGAGCGTATTGACGTAGCCGAACATGTTGGCGAGCGGCACCATCGCGTTCACGACGTTGGCGTTACCACGCATGTCCTGGCCCTGGATCTGGCCGCGGCGGGAGTTGAGGTCGCCGATGACCGAACCGGTGTAGTCTTCCGGGGTGACGACCTCGACCTTCATGATCGGCTCGAGCAGCACCGGACCGCCCTTCTGCAGGGCTTCGCGGAAGGCCGCACGCGAGGCGATTTCGAAGGCCAGGGCCGACGAGTCGACTTCGTGATAGGCGCCGTCGATGAGGGTCACCTTGACGTCCACCACCGGGAAGCCGGCGAGCACGCCGTTACCGAGCACGCTCTCCAGACCCTTGTTGACGCCCGGGATGTACTCCTTGGGCACCGCGCCGCCGACGATCGCGCTTTCAAAGGCAAAGCCCTTGCCGACCTCGTTCGGCTCGACGATGAACTTCACCCGGGCGAACTGACCGGTACCGCCGGTCTGCTTCTTGTGGGTGTAGTCGACCTCGGTCTTCTTGGTGATCGTCTCGCGGTAAGCGACCTGCGGGGCGCCGATGTTGGCGTCGACCTTGTAGGTGCGCTTCAGGATATCGACCTTGATGTCGAGATGCAGTTCGCCCATGCCCTTGAGGATGGTCTGGCCGCTCTCGTGATCGGTCGACACGCGGAAGGACGGGTCCTCCGCCGCCAGCTTCGACAGGGCGATGCCCAGCTTCTCCTGGTCGGCCTTCGACTTCGGCTCGATCGCGATCTCGATGACGGGCTCGGGGAACTCCATCTTCTCGAGGATCACGGGCTTGGCCGGATCGCAGAGCGTATCACCGGTGCGGACTTCCTTGAGGCCGGCGAGAGCGACGATGTCGCCCGCATAGGCTTCCTTGATGTCTTCGCGGTTGTTCGCATGCATGAGCAGCATGCGGCCGACGCGCTCGCGCTTGTCGCGGGTCGAGTTCAGCAGGCCCATGCCGGTCTCGAGCTTGCCCGAGTAGACGCGGCAGAAGGTGATCGTGCCGACGAAGGGGTCGTCCATGATCTTGAACGCGAGAACCGACAGCGGCTCGGAATCGGACGGCTTGCGATCCGTCTCTTCTTCCGTGTTGAAGTCGATACCCTTGATCGCGCCACGATCGATCGGGCTCGGCAGGAAATCGCACACCGCGTCGAGCAGCGGCTGCACGCCCTTGTTCTTGAAGGCCGAACCGCAGAAGACCGGGTTGAACACGCGGCCGATGACGGCCTTGCGGATGAGCTTCTTGAGGGTCTCCTCGTCGGGCTCGACGCCCTCGAGGTAGTTGCTCAGCGCATCGTCGTCGAGCTCGACCGCCGCCTCGACCAGCTTGCCGCGATATTCGGCAGCCTTGTCGGCAAGATCGGCCGGGATCTCCTCGTCGTGATACTTCGCGCCGAGCTCTTCATTGTCCCACACGACCGCCTTCATGCGGACGAGGTCAATGATGCCCTTGAAATTGTTCTCCGAGCCGATCGGCAGCTGGCAGCAGACCGGCTTGCCGTCCACGCGGTCGATGATCATCTCGACGCAGCGATAGAAATCGGCACCGGTCTTGTCCATCTTGTTGACGAACACGATGCGCGGCACGTTGTACTTGTCGGCCTGGCGCCAGACGGTCTCGGTCTGGGGCTCGACGCCCTGGTTGCCGTCGAGCACGCAGACGGCGCCGTCGAGCACGCGCAGCGAACGCTCGACTTCAATGGTGAAGTCAACGTGGCCGGGAGTGTCGATGATGTTCAGGCGCTTGCCATGCCAGAAAGCGGTCGTCGCGGCCGACGTGATGGTGATGCCGCGCTCCTGCTCCTGGGTCATCCAGTCCATGGTGGCGGCGCCATCATGGACTTCGCCGATCTTGTGGCTCTTGCCGGTGTAATAAAGGATCCGCTCGGTCGTAGTGGTCTTGCCGGCATCGATGTGAGCCATGATGCCGAAGTTGCGGTAGTCTTCGATAGCGTGCGTGCGCGACATATCAGATCCTCGTCCCGGCTCTCGTCATCACCAGCGGTAGTGAGAGAAGGCGCGGTTCGCCTCGGCCATGCGGTGCGTGTCTTCACGTTTCTTCACGGCGGTGCCGCGATTGTTCGAGGCGTCGAGCAGCTCGCCCGACAGACGCTCGACCATGGTCTTCTCGTTGCGGCCGCGAGCAGCCGTGATCAGCCAGCGGATGGCCAGCGCCTGACGGCGCTCGGGACGCACCTCGACCGGAACCTGGTAGGTGGCGCCGCCGACGCGACGGGAACGCACCTCGATGGCCGGGCTCACATTGTCGAGCGCCTGGGTGAACACGCCCAGCGGCTCCGCCTTAGCGCGGTTCTCGACCAGGTCGAGCGCACCATAGACGATAGCCTCAGCAACCGACTTCTTGCCGTCATACATGACGGCGTTCATGAAGCGGCTCAGCACCTCGGACCCGAACTTCGGATCCGGCGTGACTTCGCGGCGCTCTGCACGATGACGACGGGACATCGCTCAAATCCTCACTTCGGCCGCTTGGCGCCGTACTTCGAACGGCGCTGCTTACGATTCTTGACGCCCTGCGTATCGAGCACGCCGCGCAGGATGTGATAGCGCACGCCCGGAAGATCCTTGACGCGGCCGCCGCGGATCATCACCACGGAGTGTTCCTGCAGGTTGTGCCCCTCGCCGGGGATGTAACCGATGACTTCGTAGCCATTGGTCAAACGAACCTTGGCGACCTTACGAAGCGCCGAGTTCGGCTTCTTCGGGGTCGTCGTGTAGACGCGGGTGCAAACGCCGCGCTTCTGCGGGCTGGCCTGCAGCGCCGGAACCTTGTTCCGGGCCTTCTGGGCTTCCCGCGGCTTGCGGATCAGCTGGTTGATCGTCGGCACGTGTCTCGCCTTCGTCTCGCGGCGCTCGGACTGAAGAAGCCCTGCGCTAACCCAATTTCCGCGGCCACAACCGCATTCTTGGCTCTCAACGGATCGGAACCGTCAGCTCGACCCAGGCCCATCGGCCCGCTCCGACATGGCTGCGAACGAAAGAAGCGCCGCCGGCCAGTTCCTGGCCGAGGGCGCTGTACGTTCAGAGGATCACGCGGACGGTTGGATCAACCGCCGGAATGCGCGATCATGCGCCGGATTTGGTCGTGCATGCGTCCCGGCAGCGTCTTGGGATTCTCTGTCCGGACAAGGCGTCCGAACGCGGTAATTCCAACCGCCTGCCGTGAAAGTAGGCGCCTTCTACGCGCCGACTCGCCTTTCGTCAACCCCGAACTGCGATTTCACGCGCTCACAGCCCCGTGCGAGCCGTTGTAGACGTTAGATTTCGTCCCATAGGCCCCGGACGCAATTAACGAATAAGGCGATTGATCATACCGGGTTGGCGGCGGCAGTGGAATCACCTCCGGCCGAATCCGCGCCGCGAACGGCGTCGAAAGCGGAGCGAATCCCCTTGAGTTCGTCGCGCAGGGCCAGGAGATCCGGCAAGGCGCGCCCCGACGCGCAGAGCAGCGCCTGGGGAATCGCCCTCGCCTTCTCCTGAAGAGCCCGACCCGCGTCCGTCAGACCGATGATGAGCTGGCGCTCATTATCGGGATTCCGCCGGCGCGTCACCAGCCCCATGGCCTCCAGCCGCTTGAGCAACGGCGTGAGGGTGCTCGGATCGAGGAACATCCTGTCGGCGATTCCGCCGACGGTCTCCTCCCCCGCCTCCCACAGCACCAGCATGACCAGATATTGCGGATAGGTCAGGCCAAGCGGCTCCAGCAGCGGCCGATAGCTGCGCATCACGGCATGGGTTGCCGAATAGAGGGCGAAGCAGAACTGCCCCTCCAAACTGCGGCCGTCATCCATCCCTGTCATGTCCCTCTCCTGCTCGGTCCTGGCGGCTTCCGGCCGCGATGCGGTATCGCCTCCGCCCTCTGTACTATCTAGATAATAGTTTGCGCGATAATTTTTAGATGGACAATGGTTGGAGAACGATCTATTGGAATTTGTATCGCACGCGATATTTTATCGCAAACTGAGCAGAAGCCGGCATTTCACGCCAAGGAGTTCACCATGAAGGTTCTCTACAAGACCCAGGCAACCGCCACCGGTGGTCGCACCGGTTCCGCCGCCACCTATGACGGCGCGCTCAAGGTCGATCTCGTCACCCCGAAGGAACTCGGCGGACCCGGCGGCGCCGGCAACAACCCGGAGCAGCTCTTCGCCGCCGGCTATTCCGCCTGCTTCCTCGGCGCGGTGAAGTTCGTCGCCAGCCAGCTGAAGATCAAGGTGGCGGACGACAGCACCGTCACCGCCGATGTCGGCATCGGGCCTCGCGACGACGGCCAGGGCTTCGGTCTCGACGTGGCGCTCACCATCTCTTTGCCGGGTATCGAGCGTTCGGTCGCCGAGGATCTCGTCAACCGCGCCCACATCGTCTGCCCCTACTCCCACGCCACGCGCGGCAGCCTCGACGTCCGGCTGACCGTCGCCTGAGCGATCCGACCCAGCCGCACCAGATACGCAAATGAAAAGGGCCGCTCCCGGAGGAGCGGCCCTTCTTCTTTGTCAGGCTTTCGCTGCTGGACCGATCACTCGGCGGCGGCGGGACCTTCGATCTGCGGCGCGTTGCTCGCGACGTTGTCCTGCTCGTTCTGCGCAGCGATCAGATCGTCGCGGGTCGTGGCCGTGACACGCAGCTTGGACATCTGGGCGCCGGTGCCGGCCGGGATGAGACGGCCGACGATGACGTTCTCCTTCAGGCCGGCGAGGTCGTCGGACTTGCCGTTGACCGCCGCTTCGGTGAGCACGCGCGTCGTCTCCTGGAAGGAGGCGGCGGAGATGAACGAGCGGGTCTGCAGGCTCGCCTTGGTGATGCCGAGCAGGACCGGATGACCGGACGCGGGCTTCTGGCCCTCGGCGATCAGCCGCTCGTTGAGCTCGTTCAGCTCCGCGACGTCGACCTGCTCGTTGGTGAGCAGATCGCTGTCGCCGGCGTCGTCGATCTCGACCTTCTGCAGCATCTGGCGAACGATCACCTCGATGTGCTTGTCGTTGATCAACACGCCCTGCAGCCGGTAGACCTCCTGGATCTCGTTCACGAGATAGGCGGCGAGTTCCTCGACGCCCTTGATCGCCAGGATGTCGTGCGGCGCCGGGTTGCCGTCGACGATGAAGTCGCCCTTCTCGACGAGGTCGCCATCCTGCAGATGGATGTGCTTGCCCTTCGGGATCAGATACTCGGCCGCATCGTCGGTCGAATCCTGCGGCTCGATGGAGAGGCGGCGCTTGTTCTTGTAGTCCTTGCCGAAGCGGATCGTGCCCGAGATCTCGGCGATGATCGCCGCATCCTTCGGACGACGGGCCTCGAACAGCTCCGCCACGCGCGGCAGACCGCCCGTGATGTCGCGGGTCTTGGCGCTTTCCATCGGCACACGGGCAAGAACGTCACCTGCCTTGATGTGAGCACCCGGGTCGGCCGAGAGAATGGCGTCGACCGGCAGCGTGTAGCGGGCGTCGCCGCCGCGCTGCAGCTTGAGCACCTTGCCGTCCGGCCCCTTGACGACCAGCGACGGACGCAGCTCCGAGCCGCGGCCCGTGCGCCAGTCGGTGACGACGCGCTTGGCGATGCCGGTCGACTCGTCGACCGTCTCGCTCAGCGAGGCGCCTTCCACTAGGTCCTCGTAGCCCACCGTGCCCTCGACCTCGGTGAGGATCGGGCGGGTGTAGGGGTCCCACTCGGCGATGCGCTGGCCGCGCTTGATCGTGTCGCCCTCGTCCACCTTCAGCTTGGCGCCGAACTGGATGCGGTGCGCCGCCTTCTCCGAGCCGTCGTGATCGACGATCAGGACGGAGAGGTTGCGGCTCATCGCGATCAGTTCGCCTTCCGAGTTCCGCACCACGTTGCGGTTGCGGATCTTCACCGTGCCCTCGAAGGAAGCCTCGATGAAGGACTGCTCGGACAGCTGCGCCGCGCCACCGATGTGGAAGGTGCGCATGGTGAGCTGGGTGCCCGGTTCGCCGATCGACTGCGCCGCGATGACGCCCACGGCCTCGCCGATGTTCACCGGCGTACCGCGCGCGAGGTCACGGCCGTAGCAGGTGCCGCAGACGCCGTTCTTGGCCTCGCAGGTGAGCACGGAGCGGATCTTGATCTCCTGCACGCCCGCCTTGGTGATGCGCTCGACATCGGCCTCGTCGATCATGTGGCCTGCCGGGATGAGCACGTTGCCCGTGCCGCCCTCGATCACGTCTTCCGCCGTGGTGCGGCCAAGGACGCGCGAGCCCAGCGTCGCAACGATCTGGCCGGCGTCGACGATGGCACGCATGGCGATGCCGTTGTCGGTGCCGCAATCGCGGATCGTGATGATGCTGTCCTGCGCCACGTCGACCAGACGACGGGTCAGATAGCCCGAGTTCGCGGTCTTCAACGCGGTGTCCGCGAGGCCCTTACGAGCGCCGTGGGTCGAGTTGAAGTACTCGAGAACCGAGAGGCCTTCCTTGAAGTTCGAGATGATCGGCGTCTCGATGATCTCGCCCGACGGCTTGGCCATCAGGCCGCGCATGGCCGCGAGCTGACGCATCTGCTCGCGCGAACCACGGGCGCCCGAATGGGCCATCATGTAGATCGAGTTGATCGGCTTGGCCCGGCCCGTCTTGGGGTCGGTCTTCACCGCCGAAATCTCGGCCATCATCTCGTCGGCCAGACGCGCGGAGCACTTGCCCCAGGCGTCCACGACCTTGTTGTACTTCTCGCCCTGGGTGATCAGGCCGTCATTGTACTGCTGCTCGTACTCCTTGGTGAGAGCACGGGTCTCTTCGACCATGTCCCACTTCTTGGAGGGCACCACCATGTCGTCCTTGCCGAACGAGATGCCGGCGCGGAAGGCGTTGGAGAAGCCGAGCGTCATGATCCGGTCGCAGAAAATGACCGTCTCCTTCTGACCGCAGTGGCGGTAGACGGTGTCGATCATGTTCGAGATTTCCTTCTTGGTCATCAGCTTGTTGACGACGTCGAAGGTGGTCTTCGGATTCTTCGGCAGCAGCTCGCCGAGCTTCATGCGGCCCGGCGTGGTCTCGTAGATCTTCGAGGCCGGGTTACCGTCCTCGTCCACGCCGATATAACGCCCGCGCACCTTGGTGTGCAGCGTGATGACCTTGTTGGCCAGCGCGTGGTCGATCTCGCCCATGTTGGCGAAGGCCATGCCCTCGCCGGGCTCGCCGTCGCGCATCATGGTCAGGTAGTACAGGCCGAGCACGATGTCCTGCGACGGCACGATGATCGGCGCGCCGTTTGCGGGGTGCAGGATGTTGTTGGTCGACATCATCAGCACGCGCGCTTCGAGCTGCGCCTCGATGGACAGCGGCACGTGCACCGCCATCTGGTCGCCGTCGAAGTCCGCGTTGAAGGCGGCGCAGACCAGCGGGTGAAGCTGGATCGCCTTGCCTTCGATCAGCACGGGCTCGAACGCCTGGATGCCCAGGCGGTGCAGCGTCGGGGCGCGGTTCAGCATCACCGGATGCTCGCGGATCACCTCGTCGAGGATGTCCCACACCTCGGGACGCTCCTTCTCGACGAGCTTCTTCGCCTGCTTCACGGTGGCGGACAGGCCCTTCGCGTCGAGGCGCGAATAGATGAAGGGCTTGAACAGCTCCAGCGCCATCTTCTTCGGCAGGCCGCACTGGTGCAGCTTCAGCTCGGGACCGACAACGATCACCGAACGGCCGGAATAGTCGACGCGCTTGCCGAGCAGGTTCTGGCGGAACCGGCCCTGCTTGCCCTTCAGCATGTCGGCGAGCGACTTCAGCGGGCGCTTGTTGGCGCCGGTGATGACGCGGCCGCGGCGGCCGTTGTCGAACAGCGCATCGACCGCTTCCTGAAGCATGCGCTTCTCGTTGCGGATGATGATGTCCGGCGCCTTCAGCTCGATCAGCCGCTTCAGGCGGTTGTTGCGGTTGATGACGCGGCGGTACAGGTCGTTGAGGTCGGAGGTCGCGAAGCGGCCTCCGTCCAGCGGGACGAGCGGGCGCAGGTCCGGCGGGATGACGGGGACGTGCGTCAGGATCATCCACTCCGGCTTGTTGCCGGACTCCTGGAAGGCCTCGACGATCTTCAGGCGCTTGGCGAGCTTCTTCGGCTTGAGCTCGGTGGTCGCCTCGGCGATCTCCTTGCGCAGGTCGCCGGCGATCTTCTCGAGGTCCATGCCGCGCAGAATCTCGCGGATCGCCTCCGCGCCGATCAGCGCGGTGAACGAGTCGTCGCCATACTCTTCCTGGGCGCGCAGATAGTCCTCTTCCGAGAGGAGCTGACGCTCCTTCAGCGGGGTGAGGCCCGGCTCGATGACGCAGTAGTACTCGAAGTACAGGATGCGCTCGAGGTCCTTGAGCGTCATGTCGAGCAGCAGGCCGATGCGGCTCGGCAGCGACTTCAGGAACCAGATGTGCGCGACGGGGGCGGCGAGCTCGATGTGGCCCATGCGCTCGCGGCGCACACGCGACAGCGTGACCTCGACGCCGCACTTCTCACAGATGATGCCCTTGTACTTCATGCGCTTGTACTTGCCGCACAAGCACTCGTAATCCTTGATCGGGCCGAAGATACGCGCGCAGAACAGACCGTCACGCTCGGGCTTGAACGTGCGGTAGTTGATCGTCTCCGGCTTCTTGATCTCACCGAAGGACCACGACAGGATCTTTTCCGGACTCGCGATCGAGATCTTGATCTGATCGAAAGTCGGCGCCGGCGCCGCCGGGTTGAAGAGATTCATGACCTCTTGATTCATCGCCGTCTCCTTCGGCTGGACCCCGGCACCGCCGCCGCGTGTGCCTGTGGTCACTGAAAAGTCTGGTCTATCGAGCGGTCGAAAGGGGCGGACGCCGCGTCGGCGCCCGCCCCCCTGTCAGTCGGTCATTCGGCCGCCGGCAGGCTCTCGCCCGGGGTCGGCACCGCCGAGTGGGTCTTGGAGTTCATCAGCTCGACGTTCAGGCCGAGCGAACGCATCTCCTTCACGAGAACGTTGAAGCTCTCGGGAATACCCGCCTCGAAGGTGTCGTCGCCACGGACGATCGCCTCGTAGACCTTGGTGCGTCCCGCCACGTCGTCCGACTTGACGGTCAGCATCTCCTGCAGCGTGTAGGCCGCGCCGTAAGCCTCGAGCGCCCACACCTCCATTTCGCCGAAGCGTTGGCCGCCGAACTGCGCCTTGCCGCCCAGCGGCTGCTGGGTGACGAGCGAGTACGGGCCGATCGAGCGCGCATGGATCTTGTCGTCGACAAGATGATGCAGCTTCAGCATGTAGATGTAGCCGACCGTCACCTTACGGTCGAACTGCTCGCCAGTCCGGCCGTCGAACAGCGTCGACTGCGCGGACTTGTCGAGACCCGCCAGCTCCAGCATGTGCTCGATGTCCGCCTCGCGGGCGCCGTCGAACACCGGAGTGGCGATCGGCACGCCGCGGCGCAGGTTCGATCCCAGCTCGACCAGACCTTCCTCGTCGAGCGAGGCGACGGTCTCGTCCTTGCCGTAGATCTTGCCGAACGCATCCTTCAGCGGCGCGACGTCGTTGGTCTGCCGGTAGCTCTCGATGGCGCGGTCGATGACCTTGCCGAGACCCGCGCAGGCCCACCCCAGATGCGTCTCCAGGATCTGGCCGACGTTCATGCGCGACGGCACGCCCAGCGGGTTGAGCACCATGTCGACCGGCGTGCCGTCCTCGAGGAACGGCATGTCCTCCACGGGGACAATGCGCGAGACCACGCCCTTGTTTCCGTGACGGCCGGCCATCTTGTCGCCCGGCTGGATCTTGCGCTTCACCGCGATGAAGACCTTGACCATCTTCATCACGCCGGGCGGCAGCTCGTCGCCGCGCTGCAGCTTCTCGACCTTGTCGAGGAACCGCTGCTCGAGACGCTTCTTGGACTCGTCGTACTGGTTGCGGATCGCTTCCAGCTCGCCCATCAGGTGATCGTCGGCAACCGCGAACTGCCACCACTGGCTGCGCGGGTACTCGGTCAGCGCCGAACGGGTGAGGACGGTGTCCTTCTTGAAGCCCTTCGGGCCGGCGACGCCGGTCTTCCCGTCCAGCATCTCGGCCAGGCGGCCGAAGACGTTGCGGTCGAGAATGGCCTGCTCGTCGTCGCGGTCCTTGGCGAGACGCTCGATCTCCTCGCGCTCGATCGCCTGGGCGCGCTCGTCCTTGTCGACGCCGTGGCGGTTGAACACGCGGACCTCGACGACCGTGCCGGTGACGCCCGGGGGAACGCGCAACGAGGTGTCGCGCACGTCGGCCGCCTTCTCGCCGAAGATGGCGCGAAGCAGCTTCTCTTCCGGGGTCATCGGGCTCTCGCCCTTCGGCGTGATCTTGCCGCAGAGGATGTCGCCCGCCTGCACTTCGGCGCCGATATAGACGATGCCGGCTTCGTCCAGGTTCTTCAGCGCCTCTTCCGACACGTTCGGAATGTCGCGCGTGATTTCCTCCGGACCCAGCTTGGTGTCGCGGGCCATCACCTCGAACTCCTCGATGTGGATCGAGGAGAAGACGTCGCCCTTGGAGATGTTCTCCGACAGCAGGATCGAGTCTTCGAAGTTGTAGCCGTTCCACGGCATGAAGGCGACGAGGATGTTCCGGCCGAGCGCGAGATCGCCGAGGTCGGTCGAGGGACCGTCCGCGATGATGTCGCCCTTCGCCACGCGGTCGCCCACGCGCACCAGCGGACGCTGGTTGATGCAGGTCGACTGGTTGGAGCGCTGGAACTTCTGCAGCCGGTAGATGTCGACGCCCGACTTCGACGGATCGTTCTCTTCCGTCGCGCGGATGACGATACGGGTGGCGTCCACCTGGTCGATGACACCCGTCCGGCGCGCGGCGATGGCCGCGCCCGAGTCACGGGCGACCACGGACTCCATGCCCGTGCCGACGAAGGGCGCATCGGCGCGAACCAGCGGCACCGCCTGGCGCTGCATGTTCGAGCCCATCAGCGCGCGGTTCGCGTCGTCGTTCTCGAGGAACGGGATGAGCGCGGCCGCGACCGAGACGAGCTGCTTCGGCGACACGTCCATGAAGTCGACGCGGTCCGGCGTCACCAGCAGCACGTCGCCGGCGTGACGGCAGACGACGAGGTCCTCGGTGAAGCGGCCTTCCGCGTCGAGCGGGATGTTGGCCTGCGCGACGTAGTACTTCCCCTCCTCCATGGCGGAGAGATAGACCACCTCGCCCTGGACCTGGCCGTCGCGCACGCGGCGGTAGGGCGCCTCGATGAAGCCGTACTTGTTCACGCGGGCGAAAGTCGCCAGCGAGTTGATCAGGCCGATGTTCGGGCCTTCCGGCGTCTCGATCGGGCAGATGCGGCCATAGTGCGTCGGGTGCACGTCGCGCACCTCGAAGCCGGCGCGCTCGCGCGTCAGACCGCCCGGGCCAAGCGCCGAGAGACGGCGCTTGTGGGTGATCTCCGACAGCGGGTTGGTCTGGTCCATGAACTGCGAGAGCTGCGACGAGCCGAAGAACTCGCGCACCGCCGCCGCCACCGGCTTGGCGTTGATCAGGTCCTGCGGCATCACGGTGTCGATGTCGACGGACGACATGCGCTCCTTGATGGCGCGCTCCATGCGCAGCAGGCCGACGCGGTACTGGTTCTCCATCAGCTCGCCGACGGAGCGGACGCGGCGGTTGCCGAGATGGTCGATATCGTCGATCTCGCCCTTGCCGTCGCGCAGTTCGACCAGCGTCTTGATGACCGCGAGGATGTCCTCGCGGCGCAGCACGCGCACCGTGTCCTCGGCGTCGAGGTCGAGGCGCATGTTCATCTTCACGCGGCCGACCGCGGAGAGGTCGTAGCGCTCGGCGTCGAAGAACAGCGAGTGGAACATCGCCTGCGCGGAATCCAGCGTCGGCGGCTCGCCCGGACGCATCACGCGGTAGATGTCGAACAGCGCGTCCTCACGGGTGAGGTTCTTGTCGACCGCCAGCGTATTGCGGATGTAGGCGCCCACGTTCACATGGTCGATGTCGAGGATCGGAAGCTCGTCATAGCCGAGTTCCGAGAGCTGCTTCAGCATCTTCTCGGTGACTTCCTCACCAGCCTCGACATAGATCTCGCCGGAGGTCGGGTTCACCAGATCCTCGGCCACATACTGGCCGACCATCTCCTCGTCGGAGATCTTGAGGGCCTTGAGGCCCTTCTCGGCGAGTTGGCGGGCCTGGCGGACCGTCACCTTCTTGCCGGCCTCGATCACGACTTCGCCGGTGTCGGCGTCGACGAGATCGGCCACGGCCTTGTAGCCCTTCATCCGCTTGGGATCGAACGGCATGCGCCAGCCGTCCTTCGTGCGGGTGAAGGTGATGGTCTCGTAGAAGGTGTTGAGGATCTCCTCGCCGTCGAGACCGAGGGCGAACAGGAGGCTCGTCACCGGAATCTTGCGACGGCGGTCGATGCGCGCATACACGATGTCCTTGGCGTCGAACTCGATGTCGAGCCAGGAACCGCGATACGGGATGATGCGGGCGGCGAAGAGCAGCTTGCCCGAGGAGTGGGTCTTGCCCTTGTCGTGGTCGAAGAACACGCCCGGCGAACGGTGCATCTGCGAGACGATGACGCGCTCGGTGCCGTTCACGATGAAGGTGCCGTTCATCGTCATCAGCGGGATGTCGCCCATATAGACATCCTGCTCCTTGATGTCCTTGACGGACTTGGAGCCGGTATCCGGATCGACATCGAACACGATGAGGCGCAGCGTCACCTTCAGCGGCGCGGCAAACGTCATGCCGCGCTGGCGACACTCGTCCACGTCATATTTCGGCGGCTCGAACTCATAGCGGACGAATTCGAGCATGGCAGCGCCCGAAAAGTCCGAAATCGGGAAAACCGATTTGAAAACCGCCTGAATGCCGTCGTCCGCGCGACCGCCCTTCGGCTCTTCGATCTGCAGGAACTGGTCGTAGGATGCCTTCTGAACCTCGATGAGGTTCGGCATCTCAGCCACTTCCTTGATCTTGCCGAAGAACTTGCGGACCCGCTTACGACCGGTGAACGTCTGCGCCATGTCGCTCCTCGCTCCGTCCGAGTATCCGTCCGCGCCACCCACGATCCGACGGGCAGGCCCCGCCGGCCGTCCGTGGAGGCGCATGATCGCGAAACAATCGGTCAGGGATACGGCGTCGTAACGCCGGCCCTGTCGACCATTCCGCACCGACGGCTCGCCGGACGACCCTTGGCGGGATCGTCGGGGAAGCCGTCGGGCTTCCCTTCGTCGCCTTCAGGCAGAACCCGAAGACACACGCCCGAAGGCAGAGGCCGCCGGCGAACCGGCGGCCCCACGTGATCAGGAGATCACTTGAGCTCGACCTTGGCGCCAGCCTTCTCGATCTGGGCCTTGATCTTCTCGGCCTCGTCCTTGGCAACGCCTTCCTTGATCGGCTTCGGCGCGCCTTCGACGAGGTCCTTGGCTTCCTTGAGGCCCAGGCCGGTGATGGCGCGGACTTCCTTGATGACCTCGATCTTCTTGTCGCCGGCCGAAGCCAGGACAACGGTGAACTCGGTCTGCTCTTCGGCAGCCGCGGCGCCGCCGCCGGCAGCCGCGCCCGGGGCAGCGGCCACGGCCACGGCGGCCGCAGCGGAAACGCCCCACTTCTCTTCGAGGAGCTTCGCGAGCTCGGCAGCCTCGAGGACGGTCAGGTTGGAAAGCTCGTCAACGAGCTTCGACAGATCAGCCATTTTACTTAAGTCCTTGGATTTCGGTTCGAACCAGTATTACCGGGAAGCCTCACGCGGCTTCGTTCTCGCGGCTGTAGGCCCCGAACACGCGGGCGAGCTTCGCCGCCGGCGCGGTGCTGAGCTGGGCGATCTTGGTCGCCGGGGCCTGGATGAGGCCAACCAGCTTCGCACGCAGTTCATCGAGGGACGGCAGGGTGGCCAGAGCCTTCACACCATCCACATTCAGGGCCGTCGTGCCCATCGCTCCGCCGAGGATGACGAACTTGTCGTTCGCCTTGGCGAAGTCGACGGCAACCTTCGGAGCCGCTACAGGATCGCTGGAATAAGCGATGATGGTCGGACCCTTGAGCAGGGACGCGACGTGAGCGACATCCGAACCTTCGAGAGCGATCTTGGCGAGGCGGTTCTTCGCCACCTTCACGGTCGCACCGCTCGCCTTCATCTGCCGGCGCAGGGCCTGCATCTGGGCGACGGTGAGGCCGGAATAGTGGGCCACGACGACGACCGAAGTGCTCTTGAACACCTCGGACAGCGACGTGACGAGCTCTTCTTTTTGTGCTCGATCCACTTCACTTGCTCTCCGGTGGCGAGGAAGAGGACCTTCCCCGCCGGGTTTGCGCCTTGCCGCCCCTCCTCGCGGAGAGACGACGGTTAGTATCCTGTCCCCCTGGGACCGGAAAACCGGCCAAGGCGCTGGTTCGAGCCGAAAGCCAAGTCCCGACACGCCGGAACCCTTCTTCGGTCCGTACCCCGTCTATGCTGGCCCCGGAATGGGATTAAGCCACCTCCGAAGAGGGGCACCGGCAGTCTCGGACAGGACTTAAAGCCGGCAGGGCGAACCCTGCCGGCCTCTCCGCCCGGTTTTACGCGGGCGAAAGCTTGAGAATCTCATCGGCCCACCCTCGACTCGTCATCGAGAGCGAAACCGCCCATATAGTGGGTCCTTCGGGATTTGTCACCCCTGATAGCATCAAGGGCTTGACAAATCCACATCGCCGCGATCACGGGGCCGCGACCGGCCCCGCTCCCGCGCCGCGTCTTGCGACTGGCGATCAGCCAGCCACCAGGACGCTCGCCGGCTCGATCTTCAGGCCGGGGCCCATGGTCGAGGACAGCGCGATGCGCTGGACATAGGTGCCCTTGGCGCCGGTCGGCTTGGCCTTGACTACCGCGTCGGCAAAGGCGCGGATGTTCTCGGCGAGCTTGTCGACCGGGAAGGAGGCCTTGCCGATGCCGGCGTGGATGATGCCCGCCTTCTCGACGCGGAACTCGACCGCGCCGCCCTTGGCGGCTTCCACGGCACCCTTCACGTCCATGGTGACGGTACCGACCTTCGGGTTCGGCATCAGGCCGCGCGGGCCCAGCACCTTGCCGAGACGGCCGACCAGCGGCATCAGGTCCGGGGTCGCGATGCAGCGATCGAAATCGATCGTACCGCCCTGAATGGTCTCGAGCAGATCCTCGGCGCCGACGATGTCGGCACCCGCCGCCTTGGCCTCGTCGGCCTTGGCGCCGCGCGCGAACACCGCGACGCGGACCGTACGGCCCGAGCCGTTCGGCAGGTTGCACACGCCACGGACCATCTGGTCGGCGTGACGGGGATCGACACCGAGATTCATCGCCACTTCGATGGTCTCGTCGAACTTGGCGGTCGCGCGCTCCTTCAGGAGAGCGATCGCCTCATCGAGGCCGTACAGCTTCGCGGGGTCAACACCCTCGCGCACGGCGCGCAAACGCTTGGAAACATTGGCCATCAGCTCAACCCACCACTTCGAGGCCCATGGAACGGGCGGAGCCCTCGATCATGCGGACCGCCGATTCGACGGTGTCGCAGTTCAGATCCTTCATCTTTTTCTCGGCGATGTCCGCGAGCTGGGCGCGCGTGACCTTGCCGGCGAAGCCGCCCTTGCCCGGGGTCTTGGAACCGGAGCCGGGCTTCTTCTTCGTGTCGAGGCCGGCGGCCTTCTTCAGGAAGTAGGAGACCGGGGGGGTCTTCAGCTCGAAGGTGAAGGAACGGTCCTGATACGCGGTGATCACGACCGGGATCGGCATGCCCTTTTCCATCTGGCCGGTCTGCGCGTTGAACGCCTTGCAGAACTCCATGATGTTCAGGCCGCGCTGACCGAGCGCGGGGCCAATCGGCGGCGCAGGGTTGGCCGAGCCGGCCGGCACCTGCAATTTGACGTAGCCGGTGATCTTCTTCGCCATAGTGGCCTCCTCGGCGGCGCGACTGCCGGTCGCAAACGCCAAAGCACACCGTCGCGACGGCTTCATCGCGGGCGGCGTATATTGAGGATCGCGGTCGCGGCACGTTTTTCACGCCGGCTGGCGAACCGGCCGTGCCTCCCGCGTATGAATGCACCCCGAGGGATGCAGGCGCTCCGTTATAGCAATTCGCGCGCCAACGCAATCGCCGGCCTCCGGGACGAGCGCATCGCCGTGCCGGACAGGAGATCAGGCGGCGGAGGACAAGCTGCGCCGCCGGCCGGTCCGCCGGGCCTCGCGGGCGAGGATCGCATCGGCGTCGAGGCTGCGGATCGGCGTGCCGAGGTCGCGCGGGACGTCGCCCTCGAGCTGAAGCGCGAGGTAGCGCCCGCAGCAGACCCGCAGGAAGGAGGCGAAATTCTCGACCCCGCCATGGGTGAAGACCAGCTCCTCATGCAGCTTGGCGAGCAGCTGGGGCAGGCTCATGCCGTCGCGCTGGGCGATCTCCTCCAGCACCTGCCAGTAGAGGTTCTCCAGCCGCACGCTGGTCGAGAAGCCGTTGAGGCGCACGGACTTCAGCCGCGTCTGCCAGAGGCGCGGGTCGGCCTCGATGAAGAGCTTGCACATGAAGCGCCTCCCCTCGACGGCGGAGCCTCGCGCCCCGCCGCATCATCATAGCCGGGATCGTCCCGGGCGCGAAGGCAGGCTCACGCGAGCGTGCGCGGGCCCGCCCCGCCTTGTGCTGCCGCCCTACGCGGCCGCCTTGCGCGCCGTATTCACCTCGCCATGGGCGATGGTGGTGCCGAGCACGGTCAGGAACTGGGCGATCCAGGCCGGATGCGCCGGCCACGCCGGAGCGCTGACGAGATTGCCGTCCGTCACCGCCGCGTCGATGGCGATGTCGGCATAGGTGCCGCCGGCGAGCTCCACCTCCGGCTTGCAGGCCGGATAGGCCGAGCAGGTGCGCCCTTCCAGCACACCCGCCGCCGCGAGCAGCTGCGCGCCGTGGCAGACGGCGGCGACCGGCTTGTTCGCCGTGAAGAAGTGGCGGACCATGTCGAGAGCGCGCGCGTTGAGCCGCACATATTCCGGCGCCCGGCCGCCGGGGATCACCAGCGCGTCGTAGCGGGCCGGGTCGACATCGGCAAAGGTCGCGTTCAGCGCGAAATTGTGCCCGCGCTTCTCCGAGTAGGTCTGGGCGCCCTCGAAGTCGTGGATGGCGGTGGCGATGCTGTCGCCCGCCTTCTTGTCCGGGCAGACGGCATGCACGGTGTGACCAACCGCGAGCAGCGCCTGGAACGGCACCATGGTCTCGTAATCCTCGGCATAGTCGCCGACGATCATCAGGATGCGCTTGCCAGCCATTCGATCCTCCCTTGTTGCGCCATTACAGGCGGCGTGGCTCGCGGGAGGATAGGACGCGCGGCAGCCGCCCGGGTGTTAACCCGCTAACGCGGCCGTTGCCGCCGGACGAGGCGCAAAGAAAAAGGCGCGGACCCAGCCGCGCCTTTGACGAATTCCGCTTTGCGAATGCCGCTCAGGTCTTCTCGACCTGCCCGTATTCCAGCTCGACCGGCGTGGCGCGGCCGAAGATCGACACGGCCACCTTGAGGCGCGAGCGGGCGTCGTCGACTTCCTCGACGATGCCATTGAACGAGGCGAAGGGGCCGTCCGACACCTTGACCGTCTCGCCGACCTCGAAGGTGATCGAGGGCTTGGGCCGCTCGATGCCTTCCTGCACCTGCTGAAGGATGCGCATGGCCTCCTTCTCGGCAATCGGCATCGGCTTGTTGTCGGCGCCCAGGAAGCCGGTGACCTTCGGCGTGTTCTTGATGAGGTGGAAGGCCTCGTCGGTCAGGTCCATCTTCACCAGCACATAGCCGGGGAAGAACTTGCGCTCGGCGTCGACCTTGCGGCCGCGGCGCACCTCGACGACCTTCTCGGTCGGAACCAGCACCTGCTCGAACAGGTCGTTCAGCCCACGCTGCGCCGCCTGCTCCTTGATGGATTCGGCGACCTTCTTCTCGAAGTTCGAATAGGCGTGGACGATGTACCAGCGCATCGGCATCGCGTCTCTCCTCACCGGCCGATCTGAAGGATCTGCGCGATGGCAAAGCTCAGGATCTGGTCGGCGACCAGAAAGAACAGCGAGGCCAGCACCACCATGACGAACACCATCGCCGTGGTGATCAGCGTCTCGCGGCGGGTCGGCCAGGTGACCTTGCGGGCTTCCGCGCGGACCTGCTGAAAGAACTCGACCGGGTTCGTCTTCGCCATGCTCGTCTCGAAACGCCTCTGATGCGGCCCGCGCCAAACGTGTGACATTGGCGCGCCGGCCTGCAGTATGTCGTTGCGAGCCCCCTTGCGGACAACCCGTAACGCAACCGTCCAAATGCACGAAGCGGGCGTATAGCCCGCAAAGCTGCCTCGCGTCAAAGGACGTTTGCCGCCTTGCCCGCCATCCGACCGAAGGGATGGCAGGAGTGGAGGGACTCGAACCCCCAACCCCCGGTTTTGGAGACCGGTGCTCTAACCAGTTGAGCTACACTCCTAAAGAAGCGGACCGGGGCATCGCCCAAATCGCCCGCTTCTCGAATCGCGAGGCACTATAGCCGGCGGCGCACGAAGGTCGAGGTGCTGTACCGCCGGTATCAACAGCCCGGCGCATCGGCGCCGGGTGTTCAGGCCGGAACGGGATGCGCCGGGCGCATCCCGTCTTAATCGATCACTCGATGATGGCGGCGACGACGCCGGCGCCGACGGTGCGACCGCCTTCACGGATGGCGAAGCGCAGCTTCTCTTCCATCGCGATCGGCACGATCAGCTGCACGTCCACCGAGATGTTGTCGCCCGGCATCACCATTTCCGTGCCTTCCGGCAGCGTCACCACGCCCGTCACGTCCGTCGTGCGGAAGTAGAACTGCGGGCGGTAGTTGGTGAAGAACGGCGTGTGACGGCCGCCCTCTTCCTTCGTCAGGATGTACGCCTCGGCCTTGAACTTCGTGTGCGGCTTCACCGAACCCGGCTTGCACACGACCTGGCCGCGCTCGACGTCCTCGCGCTTCGTGCCGCGCAGCAGCACGCCCACATTGTCGCCCGCCTGGCCCTGATCGAGCAGCTTGCGGAACATCTCGACGCCGGTCACCGTCGTCTTCACCGTCGGGCGGATGCCCACGATCTCGACTTCCTCGCCGACCTTCACGATGCCGCGCTCCACGCGACCCGTCACCACCGTACCGCGGCCCGAGATCGAGAACACGTCCTCGATCGGCATCAGGAACGGCTGGTCAACCGGACGCTCCGGCTGCGGGATGTAGGCGTCGACCTGCGTCATCAGCTCGAGGATCGCGTCGCGGCCGAGCACCGCGGCCCGAGATCGAGAACACGTCCTCGATCGGCATCAGGAACGGCTGGTCAACCGGACGCTCCGGCTGCGGGATGTAGGCGTCGACCTGCGTCATCAGCTCGAGGATCGCGTCGCGGCCGAGCACCGGATCGCCGTTCTCCAGCGCCACAAGCGCCGAGCCGCGCACGATCGGGATGTCGTCGCCCGGGAAGTCGTACTTCGACAGAAGCTCGCGAACCTCGAGCTCCACCAGCTCCAGAAGCTCCGGATCGTCGACCATGTCGCACTTGTTCAGGAACACCACCAGCGCCGGAACGCCGACCTGGCGCGCCAGGAGGATGTGCTCGCGGGTCTGCGGCATCGGGCCGTCCGCCGCCGACACCACCAGGATCGCGCCGTCCATCTGCGCCGCGCCCGTGATCATGTTCTTCACGTAGTCCGCGTGGCCGGGGCAGTCGACATGCGCGTAGTGACGGTTGTTGGTCTCGTACTCGACATGCGCCGTCGAGATCGTGATGCCGCGAGCCTTCTCCTCCGGCGCCTTGTCGATCTGGTCGTACGCCGTGAACGTCGCGCCGCCCGTCTCCGCAAGAACCTTCGTGATCGCCGCCGTCAACGACGTCTTGCCATGGTCAACATGGCCAATCGTCCCAATGTTGCAGTGAGGCTTCGAACGGTTGAACTTCTCTTTGGCCA
>NZ_CACSAS010000001.1:1032065-1217055 GCF_902703545.1 Starkeya nomas | reverse complement strand
CGACAGACCATCGAATATCGGCGCTTGCAGCACCGCAAGCTCGCCGCCTAACATCACCCCCCAGACGAGGCCCGCACTCCGCTAATTTACGCCGCGAGTTGCGCCAAATGTTCTGACGACGGACAGCTGGCCTGCGCAACCGCGTGCTCCCGCTCGTGGAACGGGCGGGGACCGAGATAATGCGCGGTAACAGCGCAGTGGCCTCGAACTACATTGGCCTTGCTACGGTGGTCGATGCGACGAAGGCCCGGAAATACCTGGGAAGCTCAGGCATTCTTAGGGCGTCGAAATACAATTTCGGTATCAAAGGCCCTCTGGATGTGGTCGAAAGACTCCTGCAAAAGGCAGCCCCGCTATCAATGCCTTGCTCATTTGTAAACTACTTGACTTCCGTCATGCTCTTACTGAAGGCGGGGAAAGAGGTCGCGAAACTGAACAGGTCGCTTGAGGGCTTTCTCGTCAGGAACCAGAACACGGCATTAAAGTCAGTTGTTGCGTTTGTCGATTCGCTCTTCATGATGGACCATGAGGGGCATCCATCCATCTCTTCTGACGATTTAGCGGGATACAGCAAGGAAGAGTTGGCGGAGGCCGCCTCCTACATGCTCCATGTTATTGATAGATGTATTGGTATCCGCGACGATCAATTCAACTATATGAGCGAGACCGGCATTTCGCGCGGTCTGTACTCGAAGCTTTTTGTCAAAGCGGCCAAGATTCGCGCATACTGCGAAGCGGAAATATTGCTTGACGGCTTCCACTACGAATGTGAGCGACATGGACGAACGGTCAGAATAGTCCCGCCGAGCCCAGAATTGGAGAAGAGCATTCGACTGGGCTACGCGATGTCAGAACAGGCTGGTCAGCCCTCCATCATCGCACGAATTCGTGCGATGCGGGAGGGTGAAGTATCGATCCTCTCTGTAGCCGACAGTATCTACGAGCGTTTTGCAGACGACGTGGTTGTTCTAAAGCGCGAGCCGATTTCGCGGTACGCCTTCGGGTTTCCCGATGCCCCTCAATTTCATGGCTTGTTCAACCATGACGGCTTCACGATCGAAGAGAGGCTCTACCTTCATGAGGTCCTTTCAACCGAACTCGTCACATGGGACGAGCTCAAAGAATTCCAGTTTGAAGGCGGCGTCACGTTTGAGGGCATGCTAAAAGTTCAGCGCCTCTTCAGGTTCCTAGCGCGTATCGCATCCAACCATCTTCTTCCGAGATTGGAGACGGAAAGCGAACTGGTATATCGCTCCCTCGTGCCGGTGTTCGCCAAACACAAGTTGCAGGAACTTTTGGGCTGGTGTGTTGGCAAAGACGAGGCAGATGCCATTCTTCGTGTGATGTCATTCGCAACGAGATCGAGCGGAATTGTAGACATACAGTACAGATCAATCGTTGATGGTGGAAACTACTACCTTATACCCATGCATATTGCAGGATCGACTAACTGGTACCGAAATTTCGCTCACACGGAGCGGCGGCGAGTCGTAGAGAACGTCGAAGAGGACGGGGCCATCAAGGAATTGGCCCGTTGTCTGCGCGTCGTGTCACCCATGGTCCAAATCGAGTATGAGACGACACTTGGAGGGAAGCGGTTCGAGATCGACGTTATCTGCAGGTTCGGGGAGTTTCTATTCATATTCGAATGCAAGCACTCTCTTTTGCCATGCAATGTTTTCGAGCTCCGTACTTCCTACAAGCATATGGAAACTGGAGCTTCTCAGTTGTCCAAAATAACAAGTATCCTGTCCGAGAACAAAATGGAACTCGAACTCTATCGTCGCTTGGGATGGAAGGTTGGACGTGCGAAGGAGATCGTTACATGTATAGTTTCCTGTAATGGAATGTTTCCAGGACTTCGGTTGAATGGGCACCCCGTACGACGTCTCCGGGAGCTTACAAACATGGTCGAAACAGGTTATGTCCGCTTTATCCAAACGTCGGTATCCCAAGACGAGAAAGGGCTCGATGTCGCCACTAACGATGCGGCTGAGTACCACCTTTGGAGAAGTCCCGATCTGAGGCCGGAATTCTTGCACGAATACATCGGGCAGGATCTACTGCAAGGACTAATGTTCGACTCCATGGTGGAGCTTGATCGGTCATTCGCCCTCGATAGGTGGCAGCTAGAATTCCGGTCCTATGCTCTCGATCTCAACAAGGTCTTGGAGGCGCTGAATAAACAGGTGTCCGCCGAATATAGAGGCGCCTCCGCCTCAGAACAAAAGGGCGAGCTCGCATTTGATAGCTGACGGGCTTTGCCGAATGCACGGCCGAAGTTAGCGCGTTGGCATTATGAAGGCCGACAAAATTTGACAGCTCTCACGCTTACGGATCAAGGGCATGATGATGCGATCGGCGCGAAGCTACCATTTTCGGACCAGGTCGAACGTCTGCTTCAGGGGGCTAAACCAATAGCCGTTGACGGCTCACTTGGGGTCGTTGCCGAACGTCCGCTTTCTCAGTTTTCTCGGCCAGAACCGGACAGTCAGCAGACGGCCCCACACCGGACGTTCAGACGCGCGCTCGGGAAGGTCCGCATCTGGCGCCTTGACGCCATTGAAGCCAAACGACAGGGATCAGGGCCGGCATCAAGACCATGTCGTCACCTCGACATTCCCGGTGGTTGCGAACCTGACGCTGGCTTCGAAACCCGATCGCATGCCAAGCCGCGGCGACCGAAGCGTGAGCGGGCTGCCCAGGCGCTCGGCGATCGTCGACACGATCGACAGGCCGATCCCGCTGCCGCGGGCCGAGGTTCCGGCCCGCTCGAAACGGCTGGCGAGCTTCTCCAGCGTCTCGGGCGGGACGACGGGGCCGTCATTCGACACCGTCAGCAGCCCGTTGGGCGCAAGGATCACCTCGACGGGCGATGACGGGCTGCCATGGCCGAGGGCATTCTCCACGAGGTTGCGGCAGATGATTCCGACGGCATCGGGATCGATGTCGGACGTCACGGGTGTTTCCGGCACGCGCAGGGACACCCTGTCCTGCGGCATGCTCCTGCGCATGTCGTCGATCACGATACGCAGGGCCGCGCGCAGGTCCGACGTCCGGTCGAGCCGAAGCCGGCCGCCTTCCGCACGGGCAAGCTGCATGAGGCGCTCGGCGCGCGCCGTCAGCCGCTTGAGCGTCGCCTCGATGTCGGCTCCCCGCCGGGCGATGTGAGGCTCCGCGGTCTCCTTCTGGATGCGCTGGGCCTGGGCGATCGCCCCGGCGAGCGGATTCCGGAGCTCATGGGCGGTGTTGGCGGCGAGGCTGCGTTCCGCCGCGAAGGCCGCCCTGAGCCTGTCGAGCAGCGCGTTCAGCGTGGCGGCGAGCGGGGCGACCTCGCTGGGCAGGTCGTCGGAGGCGACGGGTCCGAGGTCCTTCTCGCTGCGGGTCTCCAGCCGTTCCCGGAACGCCCGCAGCGGCCGCATGCTCCGGCGCACCGCGAGCATGACGGCGGCGAAGGCGGCCGGGATGACCAGGAGGATCGGCAGGCCGAGGCCGATCTGGATCTCCCGCGCGACCCCGGCCTCATGGGCGAGCGGCTCCGCCACCGTGATGCGGATCGTGCCCTGCAGGGCCTCCTCGCTGTACAGGCGGTGCGTCGCGGTCCGGCCGAAGCCGGGACCGCCATAGGGCGGGAAGACCGACAGGTCGGCGGCGTGGGACTGGAGCAGGACCTTGCCCTCGTCGTCGCGGACCACATAGGTGAAGAGCTCGTCATGGCCGTGGATGGCACCGAGCCGCTGGCTGGCGACATCCCCCTCCTCGCGGCCGACGATGTCCATGACCGCGAGGGGAAGCAGGCGCTGCGCCGTCTCCTGCAGGGAGGAATCGAAGACCTCGCCGATCTCGTGCCGCAGCAGCACGGCGGTCGTCCATGCCGCGCCGACCCAGATCACCAGCAGCACCGCCCCGAGCGAGAGCAGGAGCCGGCCCTGGAGGCTTCGCGGGCGCCTCATGCCGCGGCCAGCCGGTAGCCGAGGCCGCGCTCGGTCTCGATCAGGTCGGCGCCGAGCTTCTTGCGCAGCCGGCTGACATGGACCTCGATCGTGTTGCTCTCCACCTCGGCATCGAAGTCGTAGAGCTTTTCCTCCAGCTGCGCCTTGGAAAGCACCTGCCCCGGCCGCGCCAGGAACGCCTCCAGCAGCGCCCATTCGCGGGCGGTGAGCTGCACCGGCCGGCCCTCCCGGCACACGCTCCGGCGGGCGATGTCGATGTCGAGCGAATGATGCCGGATGATCGGGTTGGGATTGCCGGAATAGCGGCGGGCGACCGAGCCGATGCGCGCCGACAGCTCGTCGAGGTCGAACGGCTTGACCAGGTAGTCGTCCGCCCCGGCGGTCAGGCCCTCGATCCGGTCCGACACCTGGTCGAGCGCCGTGAGGATGATCACGGGCGTGACGTTCCCCGCGGCGCGCAGAGCGCGCAGGAACACGATCCCCCGGCCGTCGGGGAGCATCAGGTCGAGCAGGATCAGGTCGTAGGCGGCGCCCGCCATGGCGTCGCGGGCCGCGTCGATCCGGGTGACCCAGTCGGCGGAATGACCGTCGCCGACGATCTGGTCGCGCACCGCCGCGCCCAGCACGCCGTCGTCCTCTATCAGCAGGATTCGCATCGTCCCTCGCCTTTCGCGGCTCCTGCCTTCCTTGACGGTCCTTCCTGACACCGCGCTGACGCAGATCGCACGCGAGCTTCAGGATGCCGTCAGCTTGGCCCCCCAGGCTTGTCGCAGATCAAGGTGGAAAGGAGTTCCGGCCCGTGCGGCTCGCCCTGACAATTCTCGCATGTATCACGGTCCTCCCGGTGGGGCAGGCGCTCGCCGACGACGACTGCTTCGCGCCGATGGCGGACTGGAAGCCGAAGGAAGCCGTCGCCGCCCTCGCCACCCGCAACGGCTGGACGGTACGCCGGATCAAGATCGACGACGGCTGCTACGAGATCGACGGCACGGACGCCGAAGGCCAGCGGATCGAGGTGACGGTCCATCCCTCCACCCTCGACGTCATCGAGATCGAGCGCAAGGACGGCACCGGCCGCCGCCGCGACGAGGAAGATCGCGGCGGCGATTGAACTGCACCGTCGGGCCGGATCAGAAACTGAGGCCAACCGGCCCCGTCGTTTCGGCGGGGCCTTTCGATTCCTGACGGCAGGCTGAAGCAGAAAATCCGTTTGCGTCAGGAACGGATCAGGCAGGGCGCCCAGAACGGTTCCAGCAGAGATAAGGAGACCCTGCCATGAGAAAGACCCTTGCCATCCTCTTCGCCTCGACCGCCCTGACCGCCGGGATCGGCTTTCCCGCGTGGAGCGCGATGCACGAGGCCGCCCGCTTCGAAGGGCTGCGTGACGCCGTCCTGGATGCCGGCCGGGATCTCGGCGTGGTGCTGGCCAGCGACGATGACGACGACCGCGATCACGGACGCCAGCTCCGGCGCGGGGACGATGACGACGACGAAGACGATGACGATTCCCGCGGCGGCAATGTTTCCGCACCGGCTCCGGCGGGCAGCGTCGCTCCCCCGAACAACGGCCTCTTCGGCAACGGCGCGGCGCCCAAGGCCCAGATGAACTGAGCCGACCGCCCTTCATCCATGCCAGATCGAGAGAACCCGACGATGAGAAGCATCCTTGCCGCCCTGGCGCTGACCACGGCGCTCACGCTTCCCGGCATCGCCATGGCGCGGCCGGTGACCCTGACCACGACGCTGAAGAACTATGGCGGCAACGGCGCCTACCTCGCCATCTACGTCACCGACCCGAAGGGGGCCTATGCCGGCAGCCTGTGGATGGCCGGCACCAAGTCCAGATACTACGGGCACCTGTCCGACTGGTATCGCGCGACCGGCGGCAACACCGCCGAGATCAACGGCATCACCGGAGCCAGCGTCGGGGCGGGCCGCCGGTTGGCGATCACCCTCGATCTCGCCGATGCGCTCTTCGACGCCGGCTACACGCTCCATGTCGATGCGGCGGTCGAGGACATGCGCGACAGCCCCAATGAGATCGCCGTGCCGCTGACCGCGAAGGGAGCGGGACAGCCCGTCCAGGGCCGCCGCTACATCGCGAATTTCAGCTACGGCATGTAGGGGACGAGCATGCTCCGCGCCCTCCATCGCTGGCCGGGCCTGCTGGCCCTCGCCCTCGTGACGCTGCTCGCGGTGAGCGGCGCGGCGCTGTCCGTCTTCCCGGCGGCGGAACGGATCGCCGCGCCGCAGGCGGAGGAGGCCATGAGCGTGGCCGACCTCGCCGCGCGCATCCGGTCCGCCCATCCGGGCGTCGAGCAGATCAGGCGTGCGCCTTCCGGGCGCATCACCGCCTATTGGTTCGACGGCGGCACGCCGGGCTCCGCGGTCATCGACCCGGCGACGGGGGCAAGCGTCGCTTCGGCCGATCCCAACCCGTTCCAGCGCTGGCTCACCAATCTGCACCGCTCGCTGTTCCTCGATGATGCCGGCCGCATCGTCATGGCGGCGGGGGCGGGAGCGATGCTTGTCCTCGCAATCTCCGGCTTCGCGCTGGTCGCGCGGCGCGCGGGCGGATGGCGACGCTGGCTGGCGCCACTGCGCGGGCCTCTGGCCGGGCGTGTCCATGTCGAGCTTGCGCGGGCCGCCGTGCTCGGCCTCCTGCTGACGTCGGCGACGGCGCTCTGGATGACGGCCTCGACCTTCGGCTTCCTTCCCGACGAGGGAGCCCCTCCGGAGCCGCCTTCCGCGGTGAGCGGCGCGACCGGCGCCCCGCTGGCCTCCATGCCGCTGCTCGCCGCGACGCCCGTCGCGAGCCTGCGCGAGCTGAGCTTCCCCTATCCCGACGACGCCACCGACGTCTTCACGCTCAAGACCGACGACGGGGCCGGCTATATCGACCAGGGCACCGGGGCGACGCTCGGCTGGTCGGGGCTGAGCGGCTGGGAGCGGGTCTCGGAGACCGTCTACATGCTCCACACCGGACAGGGCGCCCCGCTTCTCGGCCTGTTGCTCGGGCTCACGGCGCTCGCCGTCCCGGCGATGGGCGTCACGGGGCTCTCCATCTGGCTGGCCGGCCGCACCCGTCGCCCCGGGATCCGCGGCAACGCCGCGCCGGGCCGCGCGGAGACGATCATCCTCGTCGGCAGCGAGGGCGGCAGCAGCTGGGGATTCGCCGCGACGCTGCACGCGGCGCTGACCCGCGCCGGGCAGCACGTCCATGCTGCGCCGATGTCGGCGTTCGACCCCGCCCGCTTTTCCGGGGCGCGGCGCTACCTCGTGCTGGCGGCGACCTATGGCGACGGCGACGCCCCCGCTTCGGCGAAAGGGTTCCTCGACCGCCTGGACCGGCTTTCCGCCGTGCCGGCCGCGCCGGTGGCGGTGCTGGGCTTCGGCGACCGGAGCTTTCCGGCCTTCTGCGCCTACGCCAGGTCGGTCGCCGCCGCGGCGGAAGCCAAGGGCTGGCGGCTCCTGCTGCCCTTCGAGACGGTGGACCGCCAGTCGCCGCAGGAATTCGCGCGCTGGGGCCGCGCGCTCGGCGAGGCGCTCGGCATCGCGCTGGAGCTCGACCACCAGCCCGTCCGGCCCGCGACGAGCACGCTCACCCTCATCTCACGCCGCGACTATGGCCACGACGTCCAGGCCCCCACCGCCATCCTGCGCTTCGCGCTGCCGCGCCTCTCCCTATGGCAGCGCCTGACGGGGCAGGGATTTGCCCGCTTCGAGGCCGGGGACCTCATCGGCATCGTGCCGGAGGGATCGCCCATGCCTCGCCTCTATTCGCTCGCCTCGGGCCGCCGGGACGGCTTCGTGGAGATCGTGGTGCGCCGGCATGTCGGCGGCCTCTGCTCGAGCGCGCTCACGACGCTGGAGCCCGGCGGGACGGTCGCCGCCTTCATCCGCCGCAATCCCGGCTTCCACGCGGCCCGCGACCGCACGCCCCTGATCCTGATCGGCGCCGGCACCGGCATCGGGCCGCTCGCCGGCTTCATCCGCGCCAACGCCTCGCGCCGCCCGATCCACCTGTTCTTCGGCATGCGGCATCCCGACAGCGACTTCCTCTATCGCGAGGAGCTGGAAGGCTGGGCGGCCGGGGGCCGGCTCCGCCATCTGTCCACGGCGGTCTCCCGCGGCGCGCGGCCGCGCCATGTCCAGGACGCGCTGGTCGCCGAGCAGCTCGAAGTCACCCGCGCAATCCGGGAAGGCGCGCATGTCATGGTCTGCGGCGGGCGGCAGATGGCGGCCGGGGTCGCCGAGGCGATGACGCGGATGCTGGAACCGCTCGGCCTGTCGCACCAGCTTCTCAAGGCTGAGGGACGCTATGTCGAAGATGTCTACTGATCTCGCGCGGTGCGCCCTCAACGGCCCGACGATGGGGACGCGCTGGTCCGCGCTCTTCCATGCTCCCTCCGGCTTCGATGCCGGGGCGGTTCAGGCGGATCTGCAGGCGGCGATGGACGAGGTCGATGCGCAAATGTCGACATGGAAGCCCGACAGCGAGCTGATGCGCCTGAACGAGACGCCGGCGGGAGAATGGATGAGCGTTCCGGCACGCCTCCTGGATGTGCTCCGGCTGGGGCTGGCGATCGGTCGCGCCTCCGACGGCGCGTTCGACATCGGCATGGGCGACGCGGTGGCCGCGTGGGGCTTCGGCGCCGCGGAAGCGAGCCCGGACCGCATCCGCAGCGCGATGGAGGCCCGACGCGTGCCGGCCCATGACGCGCTCGAGATCGATGGAACCAGGGTCCGCAAGCGCGTGCCGATCACGCTCGACCTCAACGGCATCGCCAAGGGATATGGCGTGGACCGCCTCGCCGGGATACTCGGCGGCGCCGGCATCCGCGACGGGCTCGTGGGGATCGACGGCGAGATGCGCGCCATGGGCCTGAGGCCCGACGGCGAAGCCTGGACGGTCGCGGTGGAGCAGCCGGACCCGGAGCGTCGCGCCCCGCATTCGCTGCTGTCGCTGGAGGATTGCGCCGTCGCCACCTCCGGCGACTACCGCCACTGGATCGACGTTCAGGGCCGGCGCCTCTCCCACACCATGGACCCCGCCCGCGGCGCCCCGCTTGCGCAATCCCCGGCTTCGGTCACCGTGCTCGCGCCGACATGCGCGGAGGCCGACGCCTGGGCGACCGCGCTGATGGTGCTCGGCGCCGACGACGGCGGGGAACTCGCCCGGCGGCTGGGGATCGATGCCCTGTTTCTGCTTCGCGGCGCCTGTGGCATCCGTTCCTGTGGGACCGGACGCCTGTTCGGGGACGCAACGATGGCGGTTCGGGCGTAGGGAGGCTGAACGCGGTGGAGCATTCGAACGGCGACAGGCTGAAGATCGCGCTGCTGCTGGTGGGGTTCGGCGGCCTCGCGACCGGCCTCGTCCTCCATGTCGCGGGGAGGCCGGATCTCGCGCAGACCGTCTGGTTCGCGGGCGTCATTCCCGTCCTGGCCGCGCTTCTGCGCAGCCTGTGCACGCCGCCATCTGCATCGGCTCCCGTCATCACTCAAACCAGCCTTCCAGGAGTGCATCCGAAATGAGCCGTCTCTCGCATTCGGAAATCCACATGGTCCACCGGATCGGCTGGCTCCGCGCCGCGGTGCTCGGCGCGAATGACGGGATCGTCTCGACGTCGAGCCTCGTCGTCGGCGTCGCGGCGGCCGGATCGGGATCGACCGAGATCCTGATCGCGGGGCTGGCCGGCCTCGTGGCAGGTGCGATGTCGATGGCCGCCGGGGAATATGTCTCGGTCAGCTCCCAGACGGACGCCGAGAACGCCGACCTCGCTCGCGAGAGACGTGAACTCGCCGAGACGCCCGATGCGGAGCTGGAGGAACTGACGCAGATCTACGTCGACAGGGGGCTCGACCGCACGCTCGCGGAACAGGTCGCCGCGCAACTGACGGAACACGACGCGGTGGGAGCCCATGCGCGTGACGAACTCGGCATCTCCGAGACCGTCGCCGCCCGTCCGGTACAGGCGGCCATCGTCTCGGCGCTCACCTTTGCGGCGGGAGCCGTCGTGCCGGTGCTCGTCGCCCTGATGTCACCCGCCGAAAGGACGAGCGTCTTGGTCGCGGCCTCGACGCTGGTGGCGCTGGCCATCCTGGGCGGCCTCGGCGCCACCGCGGGAGGAGCCGGCGTGGTGCGCGGGGCCCTTCGCGTCACCTTCTGGGGTGCGCTGGCCATGGGCGTGACCGCCGCGGTCGGGATGATCTTCGGGGCCCAGGCCGGATAGCGAGCCTTCCGTCTACGACCTCGTCGTCCCTTTCGCGATCGCACCCCGCCTTGAGGCCGCTCAATGCGGCAAGCGGGGCGCCGGGTATCTGTTTCGCGAGCCTAGCCATTCGGATCGCGAGCAGCTTGGCGCGGAAGGAAGAAAGCCCGAGACATGCGACACATCAAGCTGGCCCTTTTCGCCCTCCTCGCCGTTCTCTCCGTGCTGTGGGTCGCGGCCGAGCCTGGGGTGTTCCAGTCGAGCGGCTTCTTTGCGGCGAGAGCGGCCGCCGTGCAATATACCGGCGTCCTCGCGATCGCGGCCATGAGCGTGGCGATGATGCTCGCGCTGCGCCCGCGCTGGCCCGAGCGCTGGATGGGCGGGCTGGACAAGATGTACCGCCTCCACAAATGGCTCGGCATCACCGCGCTCGTCGTCGCCATCGTTCATTGGCTGTGGGCGCAGGGACCGAAATGGGCAGTGGGCTGGGGGATTCTGGAACGGCCGGTGCGGAGCGGCGCCCGCCCGGCGCCTGCGGACCCGGTGGAGGCCCTGTTCTCAAGCCTGCGCGGCACTGCCGAGGGCCTCGGCGAATGGGCCTTCTACGCGGCGGCGGTGCTGATCGCGCTGGCGCTGATCCGCGCCTTTCCCTACCGCTGGTTCTACAAGACCCACCGCCTGCTCGCCGTCGCCTATCTGGTACTGGCGTTCCACGCGGTGGTGCTGCTGAATTTCGCCGACTGGATGACGCCGCTCGGCGTGGCGACGGCCTTGCTTCTCGCCGTCGGCGCCTATGCGGCGGGAGTCGTGCTGCTGCGCCGCGTGGGCATCGCACGACAGGTGAAGGGGCGGATCGCCGAGCTGAACTACTATCCCGGCGTGAAGGCGCTCGAAACCATCATAGACGTGCCCTCCGGCTGGCCGGGGCACCGGGCGGGCCAGTTCGCCTTCGCCATGTCGCACGCGTCCGAAGGCGCGCATCCCTACACCATCGCCTCCGGCTGGCACCCGGATCATCCACGGATCGCCTTCATCACCAAGGAGCTCGGCGACCACACTGGCCGGCTGCGCGAGAGACTGCGTCCCGGCCAGCAGGTGCGGGTGGAAGGACCCTATGGCTGCTTCACCTTCGACGACGATTGCCGCCATCAGATCTGGATCGGCGGCGGCATCGGCATCACGCCGTTCGTCGCCCGGATGAAGCATATGGCTCTGCGTGGCGACGCGCCCGACTGGCCGGAAGGCCAGACGGCGGACCTGTTCTACGCCACCGCCGATGTGGACGAGGTTGCGCTGGCAAAGCTCGCGCGGGACGCGGGGGCGGCCAATGTGCGCCTGCATCTTCTGATCAGCGCCCGCGATGGCCGGCTCACCGGCACCCGCATCCGCGAGGAGGTGCCGGATTGGCGCGAGGCAAGCATCTGGTTCTGCGGCCCCGCCGGCTTCGGGGAAGCACTGCGACGGGACTTTGCTACTAAGGGCTTTCCCGTCGAGGAACGCTTCCATCAGGAACTGTTCGAGATGCGGTGAGCGTCGGTTCTGAACAGTTTCGTAATGTCTATTTGCGGTGCACACCGGTTGTGCTGTCATTGATCGACCGTACAGAGATGATCCGCAACCAGTAGCTTCGTCACTCTTCCAGCCAACCCGGTGGGTTGCTGTTATTTTTTCAATGCTGCCGGTAATCTAAAATCACAAATGGAACGGGGAGCTTTCCGATGCGCTGGATGATGTTGGGCTTTGCGCTGGCGATTTCAGGCATGGCGGCCGCTCCCGGCTTCGTGCAGGAGGCGACGGCAAATAACTATCTCTGCAACCAGCAATTCGCGCTTTGCACCTCGGCGCCCTGCGTCCCGCAGCCCGGCAATCCGAACGTCTCGATCTGCGTTTGCGACGTCCAGGAGGGACCGAACCTCGCGACCGTCGAATGTGACGCGGTCAAGCCGAGCACTGACGCGGAGGGGGTTCGCACGGTCTATTCGCAGTTCGCGCTCACGCAGTTCGAAGGCGGCAAGAAGGCGCTGAAGTGCGAAAGCGGCACGCCCTGGTCGCAGTGCCTCAACAAGATCTGCACGGTCGATCCTGCCAATCCCGACAAGGCGATCTGCGCCTGCGACGTGGTGCGCACCGGCGAATGGCAGACGGCCGGCGGGGATTGCGACACGGCGACGTGCAAGACCGCCTACTGGTCGGGAGCGCTCCTGGCCGATTCCAGAAGCAATGCCGAATTCATGATGGAGCAGCTCAAGATCGCGAAGTCGCCGGCAGAGGCTTGCCCCGTGCCCAAGTAATGATTCCGGTTACAACAAGCCATCATACACGAACCGGGAAGCGGGTATGCGCAAGATCGCCCTCGAAGAGCACTTCACGACGCCAGAACTCGCCGGAAACTACGTAGCCAGGCCGACACAGAGCGACGCGCTCTTTGCCGATATCGAACGTCGTCTGGCCGATTTCGACGAGTTGCGGCTCGAAATGATGGACCGGGCCGAGATAGATCTTATGGTGCTTTCGGTCACCACGCCGGGGGTTCAGGGCGTACGCGATACGGGAGAGGCGATCCGGCTCGCCCGCGGCGCCAACGACTTCCTCGCGCGGGAGGTGCAGAAGCGACCGAGCCGCTACGCCGGCTTCGCTCATCTCGCGATGCAGGACGCCGAGGCGGCCGCTACGGAGCTCGAGCGAGCTGTCAGGGAACTCGGGTTCCGAGGCGCGCTCATCAACGGCCAGACCAACGGGCACTACCTCGATGAGGACCAGTACGCGCCGTTCTGGGAGCGCGTGCAGGAACTGGATGTCCCGGTCTATCTGCATCCCGGCAACATGGCCGACAGTCCCGCCATGTTTGCACATCGCCCGGAATTGGGCGGCCCCATCTGGGCCTGGACCGCGGAAACCGCAGCACATGCGTTGCGGCTCGTCTTCGGCGGCACCTTCACGCGCTTTCCCGGAGCGAAAGTCATTCTCGGCCACATGGGCGAGACACTTCCCTTCCTGCTATGGCGCCTCGACAGCCGGAGGGAATTCGACCTCGGAGAGAAGCTCGCGCCGGATGCGCTTCCATCGGCGATCATCAAACGCAACATTGCCGTCACCACCTCCGGTGTGTGCGACGCGGCGCCGCTCGTGGCGGCCCTTCAGGCCTTGGGCGACGACAATGTGATGTTCTCGGTCGACTATCCCTATGAGGATCCGCAGCTGGCCTCAAAATTAATCGAGACCGCCCCGATCAGCGAGGAAAGGCGCGCCAAGGTTTGCCACGGCAATGCCGAGCGCTTGCTGGGCCTTTAGGCTGCCCGGAAAATCCGCCGGCACAATCAGCTCCAGCCTACGTCGCTAAGCCGTGTTTGCGGCTAACGGCTGCGTCGTCGAATTTTCCACACGGCGGCCTCCTGTGCCGCGGACCCGTGCCGACATCATCGTCGCAGTGGTTCGCGCGGGCAAACGTCGAGGTGGCCGGGCTCGGCGACTACCAAGCCTGCGGCGAGGTTGCGAGCGGATGTCTGGTTGAGGTGCTGGCGGACGTAATGGAGGGCGATGAGGAACCGATCAGCGCCGTCTACCCCGGTGGCGCCCGCCTACCCCGGAGCGTGCGCGTGTTCCTTGATTCGTTGTTCCGCGCCTGCAGGCGTTCCTTGATCGGGCGCAACCCATGCTGCCAGTTTCTTCGACCTGTGCACGGTGCTGCCGTCATTTGAAACGAAGGCGATGAATTTGCCCGCCTAACGGCGCGCAAAGACGGTCAGAAGGTCACTTCGAAAGTGATGGGCGCCTTGAAGACACGGGAGACAGGGCAGCCAACCCTCGCCTCTTCCGCTATCTTGAGGAATGATTGTCGGTCAATTCCTGGCACCGCAGCACTGACGGACAGGTGAATTCCCTTTATTGAGAAGCTTGGACCGTCCTTCTCGATCGTCACGATGGATTTTGTATCGAGGCTGTCGGGGATGAAACCGGCGGCGGTAAGAGCGTTGCTCAGCGCCATCGCGAAGCACGCGGCATGCGCCGCGCCGATCAGTTCCTCAGGGTTGGTGCCGGGTTGCTCGCCAAAGCGGGTAAGAAACGCGTAGCGCAGTTGATCGACCGCACCGCTCTGCGTCGAAACTGTGCCGTGACCGTGCCCAATGTCACCGTTCCAATGTGCGCTGCCGAACCGATCCATTGCCTGATCCTTTCCTCCTATCTCGTTGTCTGGCTCCATGCCGGGGCGAGAGGCATCCGGGATGGGAACCGCAAGCCTGGCCCCGAGAGCAGCTCTAGCAAAGAACGGCTGAACGTCTCTTCCGCTTCCGCATACGGTTCTTGTCGAAAACCCCGCCTCCTATCCCGACTGGGCCAGCCAGCGGCAGATCTCGCGGTCTCACATCGTGATGTCACGCACGAAGTCGAGGAAGGCGCGGACCTTCGCTGAAACCAGATGTGTGGTATGATGGTAGGCGTAGAGAGGAAAAGTCTCTTCCGCCCAGTTAGGCAGCAGCAGGATCACTTTCCCGCTGGCGACCAGTTCCTTCGCATAGAGCTCAAGCAATTGCGCGATACCGACTCCGCCGAGACAGGCGCCTAGCAGCGAGCCGGTATCGTTGACCATCAGCCGGCCGGCAGCAGCGAGCGGTACGACTTCCCCGCCGCGCCGGAATTCCCATTCGAACGGCCGGCCGGTCGAGGGATCGCGGATCAGCAGGCATCGATGCCCGCTCGTGAGATCGCCCGGATGGCTGGGCTCACCGTGGCGGGTGACATAGTCGGCCGAGGCGCAGGTCAGCACGCGCGTCTCGAGCAGCAGCCGCGCCTTCAGCGAGGAGGGTTCAGGCTCGCCGAAGCGGATTGCGACGTCGAAACCGTCGGCAACCAGATCGCCCATCCTGTCCCGCACGTTCATCTCAACGGAGAGGTCAGGATGGCGGTCGAGGAACTCCCCGATCCGTGAGGCTAGCAAGTAATGGCCGAAGGTGCCGTCGGTATTGACCCTGAGGCGGCCGCGGACCGATGCCTTGTTGCCGCCGGCCGCCACCGCCGCGTCTTCGATGCTGGCGAGATGCGGCGACACAGCCTCGTAGAAGCGGCGGCCTTCGTCGGTCAGCGAAATCGCCCGCGCCGTGCGGTTAAAAATGCGGATGCCGATCCGCTCCTCCAGCCGTGCAACGGCGCGACTCACCGCCGGCTGGGTCAGCCCCATGGCCTCGCCTGCGCGCGCGAAGCTGCCCGCCTCTACCACAGCCGAGAGAACACCGATGCCGCTGAGCAGCCTACTGTCGAAGGTCATGAGGCGTACTTTCAGTCATTCATAGTCTTATAACAATGCATTATTCTTAGTTTCTGGCGACGCCTATCTTGCTCCTCGCCGGTGAAATATCCGGCGCCGAGACACAGGAGCAAGATATGAGCACGCCCGGGAAGATCGCGATCGTCACAGGATCCTCGCGCGGCATTGGGGCGGAGGTCGCCCGTCACCTCGCCTGCGAGGGATTCAAGGTCGTGGTGAACTATGTCGGTGGCGCCGGTCCTGCGCAGGACGTTGTCGAGAGCATCAAGAGCACAAGCGGCGCGGCGATCGCCGTGCAGGCGGACGTCGCCGACCCGGCGGCGGTGATCGCGCTGTTCGACACGACGGAGAAGGTTTTCGGCGGCGTCGACGTAGTGGTCAACTGCGCCGGCATCCTCAAGCTCGCATCCATCGCCGAATTCGACGACACAACATTCGATCAGAGCGTCGCCATCAACCTCAAGGGGACGTTCAACGTCTGCCGCGAGGCGGCGAAGCGGCTGCGGGAGGGGGGGCGCATCATCAATTTCTCGTCGAGCGTCATTGGCGTGCGGCTGCCGACCTATGGCGTCTATATCGCTACCAAGGCGGCGGTGGAAGGGCTGACGCAGGTGCTCGCCCAGGAGATGCGTGGGCGCAATATCAGCGTGAACGCTGTCGCTCCCGGCCCGGTCGCGACCGAGCTCTTCCTCGACGGCAAGAGCCCCGAGCTCATCGAGCGCATGGCGAAGATGAACCCGCTGGAGCGGCTCGGCCAGCCCGAGGATATCGCCCGCGTTGTTGCCTTCCTTGCCGGCTCGGAGGGCGGTTGGATCAACGGACAGACACTCCGCGCCAATGGCGGCATGTGCTGAGCCGTCCTTCCATTCCCCCAATCGAGGTCAAACACCATGAAACAAGTCATTCTTGTCACCGGAGCGTCTTCCGGCTTCGGTCTGATGTCAGCGCAGGCGCTCGCCAAGGCGGGTCATATCGTCTACGCCTCGATGCGCGAGACCACAGGTCGCAATGCCCCTAAGGTTGCCGAAGTGCAGGCTTGGGCGAAGGAGAAGGGTGCGGACCTGCGGACCGTGGAACTCGACGTCCTGTCGGATGTATCTGTCGTCGCCGGAATTGACAGGATCATAGCTGACAACAAGCGGATCGACGTTGTGGTCCACAATGCCGGACATATGGTGTTCGGGGTCGCTGAGGCGTTCACGCCCGAGCAACTGGCCGAACTCTACGACGTCAATGTGCTCTCGACGCAGCGGGTTAACCGTGCAGCGCTGCCACATCTGCGCAAGCAGGGTCGCGGCCTGCTGGTCTGGGTCTCCTCGAGTTCGACCCGCGGCGGCACCCCGCCCTTCCTTGCGCCTTATTTCGCGGCGAAAGCGGGTATGGATTCGCTCGCCGTGTCCTATGCCGGCGAACTCGCTCGCTGGGGCATCGAGACCTCCATCGTCGTGCCCGGCGCCTTCACCAAGGGCACCAACCACTTCGCCCATGCCGGCACGCCCGCTGACAAGGCGGTCCAGCAAGCCTATGACGAGGGCCCTTATTTCGGTGTCGCCGATCAGACGATGAAGGGGTTGACGGCACTCGAACCGGCGGATGCCGATCCCGGCGAAGTCGCGAGGCAGCTCGTCGCCATTGTCGATGCGCCGTTCGGCAAACGTCCCTACCGCGTGTTCATCGATCCCTCGCAGGACGGCGCGGAGGAAGTGTTCCGCGTCGGCGACCGCATGCGGCGCGAGATGTTCCATAACATCGGCCTGAAGGACCTGCTCAGCCCGCACGTTAGCGATTGAGCGCCCATCCGCCATCTCCGCCGCCGCGCTCCCGCCAGGTGCGGCGGCGGGCGAGGTGATCCGCCAAAGGAGGTCATCATGAGCGAGAAGAAGATCATCGTCATCACCGGAGCCGGGTCGGGCTTCGGCCGGCTAGCCGCCCTGGAGTTGGCGCGCGCCGGACATAAAGTTTACGCCTCGATGCGCGACCTCGCTGGCCACAGCAAGGACAAGGTCGACGATATCCGATCGATCGCGAATATTGAGAAGCTCGATCTGCGCCCGCTCGAATTGGACGTTCGTCTGGAGCCGAGCTGCCGGGCGGCGGCCGATTATGTCCTCTCCGTCAACGGCCGTATCGACGTGGTGATCAACAATGCCGCGATGATGATGGCAGGCTTGACCGAGTCGTTTCGGCCCGAGCAGATCGCCGAGATCATCGACCTGAACGCGATTTCGTGGCTGCGCGTCAACCGCGCGTTCCTGCCCACCAAGCGGCGGCAGAACAAGGGCCTGCTCCTCTACGTTGGCAGCGGCATCACCCAGATTCCCGATCCGTTCACCGGCCCCTATGCCGCCAGCAAAGCCGCCGGCGACATGCTGGCCCAGATCATGGGGCTGGAGAACAGCCGCTACAACATCGAGACGGTCATCTGCATGCCGGGTGCCTACACATCCGGCACCGATCACTTCAAGCATGCGGTCTTTGGCGCCGACCCTGCCGTCGCCGACCAGTACGGCAAGCTCGCCGGGCTCGCCGAAGAACTCGCCGGCAAGCTGGACGCCGCCAATGTGCCGGGCGCCCGCACCGACGCCAAGGAGGTCGCGGAGAAGATCGCCAAGGTCGTCGACATGCCGCACGGCACAAGGCCATGGCGGTTCGAGGTCGATCCCCAGCAGCGGCAGGCGATGGTAGTCGCTGAGAAGGCGAACGAGATGCGCCGTCTCTTCTTCACGCGCATGGGCGTCGCCGACCTGCTGGCTGTGCCGGCCGGCGACTGATGTGGTTCATGCGGCGGCGTAGCTGTGGGCACCCGTGCCGGCGAATCCGCCGCCCTGGACGATGAGGTACTCCTCACGGATCGGCTTGCCGGTGAGGAAGCATTCGAGGATCTCACGCGTGCCGGCGGCGTAGCGCGCCTGGGCGGAGAGCGTGGTGCCCGAAATGTGCGGCGTCATGCCTTCCCACGGCATGGTGCGCCAGGGATGGTCGGCCGGTGCCGGCTGCGGGAACCACACGTCCCCCGCATAGCCGGCGAGATGGCCGCTCTTGAGCGCCTGCGCTACCGCATCGCGGTCGACGAGTCGGCCGCGCGCGGTGTTGACGATATAGGCGCCGCGCTTCATCGACGCGATCATCGACGCGTTGAACATGCCATCCGTCTGCGGCGTCAGCGGGCAATGCAGCGAGACGATGTCGCAGACCCGCGCCAAGTCCTTCACCTCGGAATGGTAGGTGAGGCCGAGTTCCTGTTCGAGGGCTGCGGGTAGGCGGTGGCGAGAATTGTAGTGCAGCTTGACATCGAACGGCTTCAGCCGCCGCAGCACCGCCTGCCCGATGCGACCGGCAGCGACGATGCCGACCTGCAGGGCCTCAAGATCATAGGCATGGGCGACGCAGTCGGCGATGTTCCAGCCACCCTTGCGGGACCAGTCGTGGGAGGGGAGATAGTTGCGCACGAGGCCGAGGATCATCATCACCGTGTGCTCAGCGACGCTGATGCTGTTGGACCAGGTGACCTCTGCCACGGTGATACCCCGTTCGGCAGCGGCGGCGAGGTCGACATGATCGGAGCCGATGCCGGCAGTGAGAGCAAGCTTGAGCTTACGCGCTCGGGCTATGCGCTCGCGGGTGAGGTAGGCCGGCCAGAAGGGTTGGGAGATCACCACGTCGGCATCCACGAATTCGCGCTCGAACACCGAGTCTGGTCCATCCTTGTCGGAGGTCACGACGAGTTCGTGGCCGGCTGCCTCGAGGAACTTTCGAAGTCCAAGTTCGCCCGAGACGTCGCCGAGCATCTCGCCCGGCGTGAAATCGATCGCCGAGGGAGTGGGAGCGGTCTGCCCGCCGTCATAGGAACGGATGACGGGGATGTTGTCGCGAGCATAGCGGGTGGGGTGGCCGTCCACGGGGTCCGGGTAAAGGACGCAGACAATCTTTGCCATGATGGGCTCCTAATTGCGTGAGATCTTAGAAGTTAACGGCCTAAGCGGCATTGGAAATGCTGTGGCAGCGGCATGCGCCGGTTAACACATGCCGCCATTGGCGCGGATCGTCTGGCCATTGATCCAGCCGCCTTCGTGGCCGACCAGGAAGGAAACCACGCTGGCGATGTCCCTGGGTTGGCCGAGCCGCTCCAGCGGGTTCATCTTCGCCATGCGCTCGATGAGCTCGGGGCTCTTGCCGTCGAGGAAGAGCTCGGTCGCGACCGGGCCGGGAGCCACAGCGTTCACGCTGATGCCGCGTCCACGCATCTCCTGGGCAAGCACCTGTGTCAGCCCTTCGACTGCCGCCTTGGTGGCGATATAGACGCCATAGGTCGGCAGCCGCACGCCAATGACGCTCGACGAAAGATTTATGATCCGCCCATTATCGCGCAGGCGTTTGGCCGCCTCGCGGCAGACGTTGAACGTCCCCTTGAGGTTGATGGCGACGCACTGGTCGAATGTTGTGTCGTCAAACTCGGCAATCTTGGCGAGCTTGAGGATGCCGGCGCTGTTGATCACCACGTCGACGCCACCGAAGGTTTTCTCCGTCGTGTCGAACATCGCGATCACTGCCGCTGGATCGGCGACGTCAGCTTGTACGACGATGGCCTCGCCGCCTTGGTCCCCGATCATGCCCGCAACGTTGTGCGCCGGCCCGGCGTTCCCGGAGTAATTGACGACAATCTTAAAGCCGTCCTCGGCGAGCCTGAGGGCGAGCTCAGCGCCGATTCCACGCGAGGAACCGGTTATGAGCGCAACTTTCCCTGTCGAGACAGACATTGTCCTCTCCATTTTCGGACTGGAGTGCCCATCGTCGGGCATAAAGGGTTACGCGGCGGCGGGATTCTTTGTGACCGCTGGTTTCAGCAGATCCTCAATGCCGATCCGGTTGAAGAACTCCACGCGGATGCGATCGGCGACGGCGCTGACAACGCCGGCACCATCATCCGCCGGGTCGACGACCGTACGGAATGGCCGCTTTCCAAAGGGAAGCGCGACCACGTCGGCAATGGCTCTGGAAACTGCCAGCGGGTCGGCATCGGCAGGCTCCAGCTTCCCCAGTGCGACCTGCATCTGTTCCGGCAAGCCTTTGTAGGGGCCATTCTCATAGGCTCGCGCTCGTTCGGAATCGGCGGGGCGTCCCGAATGGGCGAAATGATTGGTACCAGAGGTGAAGGCGCCCGGCACGATGATCGAGGTTTCGATACCGAAGCGGGCGAGCTCTGCGGCGTAGCTCACCGCCAGCGAGTCCATTGCCGCCTTCGCTGCGAAGTAAGGCGCGAGGAACGGCGGGGTGCCGCCACGGGTCGACGACGACGAGACCCAGACCAGCAGTCCTTCACCCTGCTGGCGTAGATGCGGTAACGCGGCACGGTTCACCCGCTGGGTGCCAAGTACGTTAATGTCGTAGAGTTCGGCGTATTGGGCTGCGGTGAAGGCTTCAGCGGGCCCGAGCACCATGTGGCCGGCATTGTGGACGACCACGTCCAGCCGGCCGTGGGTGGCGATGATCCGAGCGATGGCGCCGTCAGTCGAAGTTTCGTCCTGCACGTCAAGCTCGATCGTACGCAAATCCGCGCCGTGCTTTGCCGAGAAGGCGGCGGCATCGGCGACCTGCGGGGCATTGCGCCCTTCAGTCTCGCGCATGCTGGCATAGACGGTGTCGCCGCGCAGCGCGAGTTCACGTGCGGAATGCGCGCCGAAGCCACTCGACGCTCCGGTTACGAGAATGATCTTGCTCATATTTCTGACTCCGGTTTCTTGTGATCAGGCAAAGCCGCCATTGGAACGGAGGACTTGGCTGTTGATCCAGCCGCCCTGCGCTCCGGCGATGAAGGAGACAACGTCAGCGATGTCACTCGGCTGGCCGAGCCTTTCGAGAGGCGGCACCTTGGCGAGTTCGTCGATCTGCGCCTGCGTCTTGCCGTTCAGGAACAGAGGGGTCGCCACCGGCCCAGGCGCCACGGCGTTCACGGTGATGTTGCGGCCGCGCAGCTCATTGGCAAGAACGTGGACGAGGCCCTCAACGCCGGCCTTGGAGGCGATATAGGCGCCATAGCCGGGGAAGGACTTGGCGAGCACGCTTGAGGAGAAGGCGATGATGCGCCCACCTTCCGCCACCTCCTTTGCCGCTGCGGCAAGGATGAGGAAGCTGCCGCGGAGGTTCACGGCGATCACCTTATCGAACAGGGCGACGTCGCCTTCTGTGATCGGGCTCAGCGGCATGATGCCGGCGCAGTGCACAACCACGTCGCAGCGGCCAAAGGCCTCCTTCGTCCGCGCGAACAGGGCGGCGACCGAGGTCGGATCGGCGACGTCCGCGGATACCGAGATCGCTTTCCCGCCCTGAGCGGTAATGGCCGCGACTGTCTTGTCGGCTTCGGTGGAGCGACCGGCATAGTTGGCCACGACAGTGAAGCCCTCGCCGGCGAGGCGCAGTGCCACGGCAGCGCCGATGCCGCCGGAAGCGCCGGTCACGATAGCGACTTTCTTCGGTTGTTCGGTCATGTTCGCAGTTCCCTTTGTTTGAGATACGTCTCGGGAGCTTGGGTAAAGCGGAAAGGCCCCGCTTCGCCCCAGCTCTCCATTCTGGTCAGCCGCCGATATGCGCGCGGATACCGTCAGCCACCTGGCGGATCATCGCTCGGGTGGTCGGCTGATCGGCGAAGGCGTTGAGCAGTCCGAAGTCGTGGATTGTGCCCTCGTAGCGGGTCGAGACGGTGGGCACGCCGGCATCCTGCAGCCGCATGCCGTAGGTCTCGCCGTCATCGCGTAGCACGTCGTTCTGGTCGGTGATCACCAGCGCGGGCGGAAGGCCGTGCAACTGGTCGAGGCTCGCACGCAGCGGCGAGACGTAGGGATTGTTCTTCTCCGCCTCGGTCGGCGCGTAGAGATCCCAGCCGTACTTCATGAAGGAGCGGCTGAGGAAGCGGTCATTGGCGAACTGCTCATACGAGCAGGTGTCAACGCTGGCATCGGTCGCCGGCCACAGTAGGACCTGGTAGCCGATCTTCGGGCCCTTGCGGTCTTTGGCCATCAGCGTCAGCGCCGCGGTCATGTCGCCGCCGACCGAATTACCGACGACGGCTATGCGCGCCGGGTCGCCGCCGATCTCGCCGGCATGCGAACCGATCCATTCCAGCGCGGCGTAGGCCTGGTCCATCTGCACGGGATAGCGGGCCTCGGGCAGGGTGGTGTATTGCAGGAACACTGCGGGCTGGCCGGATTCCACTACGATGTCGCGCAACAGCCGCTTGTGGTTCTCGAAATTGCCGACGATCCAGACGCCGCCGTGCAAGAACAGGATAACACCCGGATTGGCCGCGGGATGATCCGGCTTCATGATGAAAAGCTTGGCCTCGCGCCCGTCGACGGTCAGCGTCCGCTCCGTCGTGGCGACGCCGGACATATCGACCGGCGTCTGGTTCTGCAGCGCGGTGAGGATAGCCTGCGGCTTGGGCTGCGGCAGCTCCCAGAACGGGCTCTCGTTCTTGTCGAGCTTGACAAGCAACTCGCGCACGGCGGGGGCGAGATCGGGATCCCTCGCCACGTCCGCCGTCGCCGGCGTCACATGCTCGGAGCAGGCCTGAGGCCGGTAGGGTTCGCTCGCGCTGGCCGACTGGGCCTGCGTCGCAGAGGCTGCGAGCGCCGGGAGCAGGCAGCTGATGCCGGCGAGTATATGGGTGAGGCGAGACATGGGTGATGTCCTTTTGTCTGTTTTTTCGCGTATCGCCCTCGATGAGACGTCATTTTTTGAATGACGTCGTTCACGTCGGCGGCATAAGCAGCTATTTGCAATTATTCATAACTGTGAATTGCGCGAATATAGGTAATCGATGCGTGCAAGTCGTGTATCTATACATACGTTTAGGTCGTAATATTTAACATGGGCGGATGTTCGTTATCGATGCGACTTGAATAAAGCGGCAGCGATCCTGAAATGCGGGTCAGGCCGGCAAGGGAGGACGCCAGCCTTGATGTCCCTGTGCCGGCACATCGTGAACCGCTTCCGTCAGTGGGGCGGCGGTTGGAACCGCAATTCTGAACGCGGCTCCGCCGCCCTCGTTCGGGACGATCTCAATGCATCCACCATGCGCCTCGACGATGGATCGGCAGATCGACAGGCCCATCCCCATGCCCTGCGGCTTGGTGGTGAAGAAAGGCTGGAAGAGCCGTTCACTCAATTCGGCCGGAATGCCGGGGCCGGTGTCGCGAACTTCGAGCGTCGCGAGGCTGGTGTCTGGCGTTGTGTATCCAGCATGTAGCTTAAGCACATGGCGCGCATTCTCATCCGGCGCCATGGCTTGGATGGCATTGAGCGCGAGGTTCAGCAGCACTTGCTGGAACTGCACCCGGTCGCCGCAGATGGAGTGAGACGACGGCGGCAGCGAGAGATCGAGTTTCACCGAATGAGCCACGAGCTCGCGCCTGATCAGCGGCACCACGTCGTTCACGATATCGTTGAAACTGAAGACCGAACTTGTTCCCGATTCCTGCCGTGCCATCGCCCTCAGTCGCGCGATGATCGCGTCGGCGCGACGGGATTCCACGATGATGCGTTCGAAGCACGCATCGGCTTCGGCGACGGCGGATATCCCGCGTGCCTGCCACCGCCGGCCCGCTTCGGCCTCGATGGCGATTGCTGATAGGGGTTGACGAATCTCGTGGACGATAGCCGACGAGAGCTCGCCCATTAATGTGACCCGTCCCAGATGGCGCAGTTCGACCTGTATTCTATCGAGATTGGCTGCAAGTTGTTGACGTTCGACGCGATCGTGCTTGGCGGCTCGCTGCGTCCACACGGCTATCGCCGTCGTGCCGGCGATAGCGATCAGCGCCACGAGGCAGCGCCCTGCCGCTGCCGTCTCAAGGTCGCCGTCGTGCACGACGAAGAAGCCGGTGCAAGTCAGGAGGGAGGCTATCGCCGCCACGGCGATGATGCCGCTTTCAGAAAAAGTGCCGATCGCGATCGATATTGCGAGCGTGTAGAGTACCGCGATCGAGACATCGAACGGAGCGAACACGTCGAAGAGAAAAACTCCGGCGATCACCAGTGCGATTGCGATGAAACGGCCGCGATTGTCGCGCCATAACGTAGACGACATGGGAATCTCTCCGGCTGGCATGGGCCACCAGATCGCTCGCCTTCGGTTCCGCCGTCGAATGGGCCATCGGGAGGCGAGGCGAGCGTTTCTGGATCGAGGTACTCTCCATGCGATCGCGTCCCGACTCTTTCGGGACCGCTTCCGCCGATTGCACAAATCGACGGTGCTGTAGGGTATGCAATGAGGGTCTCGCGATCATATCGTGAAAGATAGTCCGCCTCTTGCCCGATAGGATCTGACCGCTGGAGGGAGGATTCGTGAGGACAAGCTCATGGCGGACAGGTTGCCAGACGGCCGGCGGTCGGCCGCAGGTACTTTGGTCATCGCCCGGCCGGAAACCAATTGGCAGAAGGCGCCAGCGCCCATCTTGAGGCCCGATGGACGGATCGCCCGCATTTCGCTGGCGCGCTGGACACGATCAGAGCTAACGGAGCCGCTTGAGGTCAGCGCCGACCATGTCGACGACAGCCATTTCGTCACGTATTCGCTGCGTCGGGCGGATGTCGATTTCTCCATCGCCCGGACGGCGGTGACGCGGGGAATCGTCCAGCCGAACCGCATATTGCTGCAGGGGCCGACCTGGCAGAAGCGGCAGTCGCTGTATCGGGATTCGTTCGATTTCTTCCGGGTGTATTTTCCTCAATCCGTTCTGGCAGAGTGCCTGGAGGCGAGCCGCCTGCCGGCGCCCTCGTCCGAGATCGTGCTGTTCGATGCCCGTTTCGTCGAGGATCCGATTATGGATAGTCTCATCCGCAGCCTGGTGGAAGTGGACGCCGATGGCGGGCCGCTTGGCCCGGCCTTCGTCGATGGCGTTGGACTTGCGCTTGCGTCACGCCTGATCCTTTGCCATGCATCGGGTTCGCTGCCGCCATCGGGCAGGCTTCCAGCTCCGATGGTGCAATGGCGGTTGCGCCGCGCGATCGACTACATTGAGGCACACCTGTCCGAACCGATCTATCTCGCTGAGGTCAGCGCCACCGCCGGGCTCAGTTCCTCGCATTTCTCGGCGCAGTTCCGGGCCGCGCTGGGTGTGGCACCCTATGCCTATATTCTGCGGCGGCGTGTAACGCGGGCGCAGGATATGCTCCGCTGGCACGAGTTCTCCGTGGAGGACGTCGCCACCGCGCTCGGTTTCTCGAGCGCGGCGCATTTCGTGACCGCCTTCAGGAAGGTGACGGGGATGACGCCAGGGCGCTGGCGCGAAATCCTATAATGCACTGTCGGGTTCTTAATTCCCAGCGCTGCGTCGCCATTGGCCGGGAGAGAGCCCAATATGCCGGCCGAATATGGTGGTGAAGTGCGCTTGGCTACTGAAACCGACTAGCAATGCGATTTGTGCCAATGGCATCTTGGTGTCTCGAAGAAGTCGTTGAGCGTAGGCGACCCGCCGTTGCAGGACGTATGTATAGGGCGTGACGCCGACCGCTTCCCGGAACTGCGCTCCGAACCGGATTCGGCTCAGGCAGGCGACTTCGCTCATTTCCTCAAGCGTTATGGTGCGATCTAGATTGCCCTCGATATAATCCTTCACCCGTTGAAGGCGCCAGGGGGCCAGCACGCGCTTGGGGGATGCGTCCCGACTCAGGCCTGGTGTCGCCTGGAGGGCGATCAACCGGGCGGTCAAGGCGAGGCCGATTCCCTCGACGAAAATCGGCGCGAGACTTCCACCCTGCTCGTCGATGTTGACGAGGGAGCGAACGAGGCGCGAAAGCGCCTCGTCCTCAACAAGGTTCGCCGTACAGAAGCCGACCGGCAACGCGCCGGAACCGGGGAATAGCCCGCGCGTGCATTCCTCGATCAGGGCGGGAGGGATATAGACGCGGAACACGTCCGCGGACTGGCGGAACACCGCCCGACACGGATGGTCCCGCGGGCCGCTGACCATTAGGCTGTGCGCCGGCACTCGACCGTCTACCACTGTGTCGCCGTTCCAGTGGAAGCTCTGTCGCGTCGCCTGCAGGGCGATCGAAAGGACGTGGCAAGGCTCGCCCTCGTCCCTGGATACTTCCAGTTCGTCGTTGGCAAGCTGAATCGTCCAACGCGACAGGATGATGTCGCGTCCGCCGTCCGGTCGCATCTCCCGCCCCGGCCGTCGCCGCCAGTTGTCTTCCCGCAACACGAGGTTCGAAGGGTTGTTCGGGCTGTGGGGGCTGACTGACTTCGCCGTCGCCGCCGCTTCCAGCATTTCAACGCGATTCATGCCGCCATCTAGGCGCACGCACCTCGATGCGTCTTTACCGGATTTGCTGTTCTCTTGATCGGGATTGCCGAACGTTCCCATGCTGCGACGTCCAGCGTTTGATCGCGTAAGGCGCGCAACGGATGCTGAAATATGCGGGCGTGCGTCGCGCCGGATAGTTGCAGCATAGCCGACCGGGTCATGTCGGCGGTTGGTCGCGAGGTATGGAAGACGCGACTTGCACTCGAACGATGGACGCCCGACGCAGGGCACTCAAGAGTATGAGCACATCATGTCACACCACCTCGATTCACCGCTCGCCCGGCAAGATATTCGCCTCGACATCACGGATCTCTACGTCTTCCGCGGTGAGGTAGGCACTGTTTTCGCAATCAATGTCTGCCATTCGATCTTCGGCGCAATTCCGACTCCCGGATACCATCCGGAGGGTATGTATGAATTCAAGATCGATCTCGACGGCGATGCGGTTGAAGATATCACTTACCGCTTGACCTTCGACGAACGTGATGGCGCGGGCGCGCAACGACTTCTTCTGCGGTGCGTTACTGGAAGCGGCGCCACCAATCCCGACGCGCCGGGCATGGTCATCGCAGAGGGCGTGACGGGAGAGAACGTCGAGGGATCCGACGGGGTTCGCCTATGGACCGGCAAGGCGGGCGATCCGTTCTGGATCGAGCCAGACGTGCTTCACGCAGTCGGCCATGCGTTCCAGGACGGCACCGTCGCCGACCTCTCCGGGTGGGACCGCGCAAAGGCGAAGAATCTGTTCGCTGGCCACACCGTCTATTCCATCGTGCTTGAAGTGCCGGATTCCGTCTTCTCTGCTGCTGGGGGCGGCAAGATTGGCGTGTGGGCGGTAGCGACGCTGGCGACCGATGCCGGCGGCTGGTGCTCGATCAACCGTGTAGGCTTGCCGATGATCCATCCGCTCTTCACCCAATACAATGAAGATCTCGGCAACCGCCTGAATGCCGGCGTGCCGACGGACGACTTCGCCGTCTATGGCGAGCAGGTGGCGGAAGCGGTTGCCGACGTCGTCGCCGCCTACGGCACCTCGGATGATCCCGCCGCCTATGGCGAGATGATCGCCCGTCGCTTCTTTCCCAACATCCTGCCCTACATCGTAGGCACACCGGCCAATTTCGGCTTCGGCGGCTGGAACGGCCGTTCGTTGACCGACAATGCACCGGATGTCATGTTCAGTCTTGCGGCCAATACGCCGATCACACTCGGCATCGGTCGCGAGTCGGTTACCTCCAAGCCAACGGGGACCTTTCCCTACATGCCGCGGGCGCTATGATCGGGGGGAAGGTCATAACGAAGGAACGGACGAGCCGGAAGGACTGAGGAACGGGGCCGAGTGATGAACCGCCGCAGCCTTCTACGCGCCGCCGGTATCACCGCCACGGGGACAGGCGCTCTCGCGGCGCCTGCCTTGGCACAATACGCCCCCCAGGTGCGCTGGCGCTTGACAACTAGCGTGCCGAGGTCGCTGGACATCATCTTTGGTGCCAACGAACTGGTCTCGCGCTATGTGAGCGAAGCGACGGATGGTCGCTTCGTCATCCAGAACTTCGCGGCTGGAGAGATCGTGCCCGGCCTGCAGGCACTTGATGCTGCGGAGAACGGGACGGTCGAGATCGCTCAGACGCCTCTCTACTACTATGTCGGCAAAGATCCGACGTTCGCCTGCTTCGCGGCCGTGCCGTTCGGGCTGAATGCGCGCCAGCAGAACGCCTGGTACTGGCACGGCGGCGGACGTGAGCTGCAGGAGAGCTTTCTGGCGAAATACGGCCTCGTCGGTTTTCCCGGTGGCAATACTGGTGGGCAGATGGGCGGCTGGTTCCGCCGCGAGATCCATGCGCTCGACGATCTTAAGGGTCTGAAATTCCGCATCGGCGGCCTCGCTGGCGAGGTTATGGCCCGGCTCGGCGCCGTGCCGCAGCAGATTGCCCCAGCAGACATCTATTCCGCCCTCGACAAGGGCACGATCGACGCTTGCGAATGGATCGGCCCCTATGACGACGAGAAGCTGGGTTTCGTGAAGGTCGCGCCCTACTACTACTACCCCGGCTGGTGGGACGGTGGCACGGTCGTGAACCTCGTCGTCAACCGCGGCAAATGGCTGGAACTGCCCGCGTCCTACAAGGCGGTGTTCGAAGCCGCAGTAGGTTTCGCCAATGCCGACATGCTGGCAAAATACGATGCGCGCAACCCCGCCGCGCTCCGGCGTCTCGTGGCTGCGGGCGCTGTGTTGCGCCCCTTTCCGCGGAGCTTCATCGACGCCGCCTTCACGGAGACGAACGCGCTCTACGCCGAGCTTGGTGCGCGCCACCCAGATTTCGGCGACATACTTGATGCTCTGCTACGGTTTCGCGACGAGGACTATCTGTGGTGGCAGGTTGGCGAATATCCCTACGACACCATGATGATCACCCATACGCACGGCAGCCGGCTCCGCAACGACAAGTGATACAGCCGGCTCAGCGGGAAAACTCCTCGCGCAGCCGAGCTCCATGCTGATCGAGCGCGGGAGCCGGGGGGCGGGCGGCGGCATCAGCATAGCCGGCGAGCTTGATTGGCATCCCGGTCATCTTGATTCCTCCGGCTTCGACGAGCATCGCGCGCGCGGCCACCTGCGGCTGCGCCAGAGCCTGAGCCACATCCAGCAGCGGGCCGATAGGCACACCGGCCTCATGGATGATTTTCAGCCAATAGGCGGCGGGCTGTAATTTGAGTGCCGCCTCCAGTTCCACTTTCAGCGCGGCGACGTGCTTCACCCTGCTCTCGTTCGCCTGGAAACGGGCATCACTGGCCATTTCCGCCCGCCCAATGGCGGAGCACAGCGCCGCGAACAGGTGATCGTTGCCGCAGCAGATCGCAACATGGCCATCGGCGCATTCATAGAGGTCGAACGGCGCGAGAAAAGGATGCCGATTGCCGATGCGGCCAAGCGCGTGGCCGGTCGCCGCATATTCCATCGTGCCTTGCTCCAGGAAGGCAAGTGTCGCGTCGAACATTGAGATGTCGACATGGGTGCCGCGTCCGGTCTTCTCGCGAGCATAGAGCGCGGTTGTGATACCAGCGAACAGGTTCAGTCCGCCCAGAAGATCCGACAGAGACGTTCCCACCCGGGTCGGCGGACCGTCCGGAAAACCCGTCATGCTCATGATGCCGCTCATAGCTTGCACGATCGTGTCGTAAGCTGGGAAATTCGCCAGCGGCCCGGTCTGCCCGAAGCCGGAGGATGAGGCGTAGATCAGTCGTGGGTTCACCTTCGAGAGTTCCGCATAGGAAAAGCCCAGCCGCGCCATCACGCCGGGTCGGAAATTCTCCGCCACGACGTCGGCCCGCCGCACCATGTTGAGGAAGATCGTGCGATCGCCATCGTCCTTGAGATTAAGGACGACGCTCTCCTTCCCACGATTGACCGAGGCGAAATAAAGCGAGGCGTCATTAAGAAACGGGCCGTAGGTGCGGGTATCGTCGCCACCACCTGGCGGCTCGACCTTGATCACCCGCGCCCCAAGATCGGCGAGCATCATCGTGCCGAATGGGCCGTTGAGCACATGGGTGAGGTCGACCACGAGAATCCCAGAAAGCGGGCCGGTTCCCTTTGCACTCTCGGCCGTAGCGTCGGCGCGGTTCATTCACAGCTCCTTTCGATGATATCCCTTCAAGGAAGAGTCCTGTCGAATACAGAACCACGCACATACGTATGAACGCGTAGAAAAAATCTCAATAATGTTTTCGAGAAAAATAAAAATCGATCATATAAATATCACAATGACAATAATATTTTTGTCCATAAAGACTATAAATATCGACTAAATACGAAAAGTAACACCGCGCCTAAACTCCTCCACACAGATTGAGGAGTTTCAGACATGCCCCTTCCGCTTGAAGGCATCAAGATTATCGATTTCACCGGTGTGCAGGCGGGGCCCGCCTGCACACAGTTGCTCGCCTGGTTCGGCGCAGACGTGCTGAAGGTCGAACGCCCGGGTACCGGCGACGTGACACGCCGGCAGTTGCGCGACATCCCTGATCTGGACGCGCTCTATTTCACGATGCTGAACAGCAACAAGCGTTCCATCGAGCTCAACACAAAGACGCCCGAGGGCAAGAAGATCCTCGAACAGCTGATCCGCGAGGCGGACGTCATGGTCGAGAACTTCGCGCCCGGCGCGCTCGACCGCATGGGCTTCACCTGGGAGCACATCCACGAGCTCAACCCGCGCCTCATCTTCGGCTCGGTGAAGGGCTTCGCCGAAGGACATCCCTATTCCGACCTCAAGGTCTACGAGAACGTCGCGCAATGCGCCGGCGGCGCGGCCTCGACGACCGGCTTCTGGGACGGCCCGCCGACCGTCTCGGCGGCCGCGCTCGGCGATTCCAACACCGGCATGCACCTCGCCATCGGCATCCTCACCGCCCTCCTCCACCGCGAGAAGACCGGCGAGGGCCAGAAGGTCGCCGTCTCCATGCAGGACGCGGTGCTCAATCTGTGCCGCGTGAAGCTGCGTGACCAGGAGCGGCTGGAACGTGTCGGCTACCTTGAGGAATATCCCCAATATCCGAAGACCCCGTTCGGCGATGCGGTACCGCGCGGCGGCAATGCCGGCGGTGGCGGCCAGCCGGGCTGGATCCTGAAGTGCAAGGGCTGGGAGAGCGATCCCAACGCCTATATCTACTTCACAATCCAGGAGCAGAACTGGGCGCAGACGTGCGAGGCGATCGGCCATCCCGACTGGAAGACCGATCCCAACTACGCCACTGCCAAGGCGCGCCAGCCGCACATCTTCGACATCTTCGCCGACATCGAAAAATGGCTCGCCGACAAGACCAAATTCGAGGCGGTGGATATCCTGCGCAAATTCGAGGTGCCCTGCGCGCCAGTGCTCTCCATGAAGGAGATCGCCCATGATCCGGCGCTGCGCGCGCTCGGCTCCGTGGTCGAGGTCGAGCAGGAAAAGCGCGGCACCTACCTGACCGTCGGCAGCCCGATCAAGTTCTCCAGCTTCACGCCGACCATCAAGGGCGCACCACTGCTCGGCGAGCACACTGACGAGGTGCTGGCGCATCTGGGCTACGCCGCGGCCGACATCGCCGCCCTGCGCGGCAAGCAGGTCATCTGACCAGTCATACCTCTGGCCGGCGAATGTCGGCCGGCTACCTTCGGGAACGACAACTCCAAGGAAATATCCATGGACAGCGCACCCCAGCCCGCAACCTTGACCAACGGCTTTGGCCTGCTGATCGAGGCGATGAAACTCAATGGACTCGACACGATCTACGGCGTGGCGGGCATTCCTGTCACCGACCTCGCCCGCCTCGCCCAGGCATCGGGCATCCGCTATATTGGCTTTCGGCACGAGGCTTCGGCCGGCAACGCCGCCGCCATCGCCGGCTATCTGACGAAGCGGCCGGGCGTCTGCCTGACCGTCTCCGCACCCGGGTTCCTCAATGGCATGGTGGCGCTCGCCAACGCCACGACTAACGGCTTCCCGATGATCCAGATCTCGGGATCGAGCGACCGCGTCACCGTCGACCTCCAGCAGGGCGAGTATGAGGAACTCGACCAGATGAATGCCGCCAAGCCCTATGCCAAGGCTGCCTATCGCGTGAACCGTCCGCAGGACATGGGGCTCGGCCTCGCCCGCGCCATCCGCGCGGCGGTCTCGGGGCGCCCCGGCGGCGTGTACCTCGATGTCACGGGAGAAGCGCTGGCGGCGACGATCGATGCGGCGGAGGGCGCCGCCTCACTCATCAAGGTCGTGGATGCCGATCCGCGCCAGCCGCCCGCGCCCGAGGCGGTGAGCCGGGCCCTCGACCTGCTGGCGACGGCGGAAAGGCCGCTCATCCTGCTCGGCAAGGGCGCCGCCTATGCTCAGGCCGACGCCGACATCCGCACGCTGGTCGAGAAGACCGGCATTCCCTTCCTGCCGATGTCGATGGCCAAGGGGCTGCTGCCGGACGACCACCCCCAGTCCGCCGCGGCCGCGCGCTCGCTGGCGCTGAAGCAGGCGGATGTGGTGATGCTGGTCGGCGCGCGGCTCAACTGGCTGCTCGGCCATGGCCGCAGCCCGGAATGGTCGCCGACCGCGCGGTTCATTCAGCTCGACATCCAGGCGACCGAGATGGACAGCAACCGCGCCATCGCCGCGCCCGTTGTGGGCGATATCGGCTCGTCGGTCGCCGCGCTGCTGGCCGGGCTCGGGCCGCAGCACACGCGCCCGCACTCCGACTGGATGGCGGAAATCCTGCAGGACAAGGCGAAGCACGTTGCACATATGAAGCAGCGGCTCGCCGCGGATCCGAAGCCGATGGACTTCTACAGCGCTCTCGGCGCCATCAAGGATGTCATTGCGGACTGGCCCGACATCCATCTCGTCAACGAGGGCGCCAACACGCTCGACATCGGCCGCAACGTGCTCGACATGCAGTTTCCCCGCCGGCGGCTCGACTGCGGCACCTGGGGTGTCATGGGCGTCGGCATGGGCTACGCCATCGGCGCGGCGGTGACGAGCGGCAAGCCCGTCGTGGCCGTGGAAGGCGACAGCGCCTTCGGCTTTTCCGGCATGGAGGTGGAAACCATCTGCCGCTACCATCTGCCGGTGGTGATCGTCGTGTTCAACAATGGCGGCATCTACCGCGGTGACGACATCAACCGCTCCGGCAGCAGCGACCCGGCGCCGACCGTGCTCATGCCTGACGCCCGGTATCAGAAGGTCATCGAGGCGTTCGGCGGCATCGGCTACCAGGCCGACACGCCGGCGGAACTTGCTGCGGCGCTCCGCGACGCGCTCGCTGCCGGCAAGCCGGCGCTCGTCAACTGCACCATCGACCCGAAAGCCGGGACGGAGAGCGGCCATATCGGCAATCTCAACCCGCAGAGCCATGTCGGGGCGAAGTCGTGAGCGGGTCGGAAATCCGGGCCGTACCAGATCAAGGCGGCGTGTCTTCGGCCGGCGAGGCGCTGCTCGCCCCCTTGACCGACTACGTGATCGATGGCGTCCAGCGCTGGACACTGTTTCTGGACGTCCTGCGTCGGCGCGGCGACACGCAGATCGACATGGAAGCCCGTCACGGAACCATGGTGCTGGCGTTCGATCACGAACTGGTGCTGGATGGGCGGACCCTCGCGCGGCCCATCAACTATTCCCTCTACCGGATCGCCGTGCCGCCGGGCGCGTCGACGAACCCTGCCAAGCGGCCGCTGATCGTCGTCGATCCGCGTGCTGGGCAGGGAGCGGGAATCGGCGGGTTCAAGCCGGAGAGCGAAATCGGCGACGCGCTCGCCGCCGGGCACCCGGTCTATTTCATCGGCTTTTCCGCCACCCCCCTGCCCGGTCAGGGCTTCCCGGACGTGGTCGAAGGCGGCATCGCCTTCGCCGAACGGGTCGTGGCGCTCCATCCGGACGCGCCGCGGCCGACCGCCATCGGCAATTGCCAGGCAGGCTACCAGGTGCTCATGGCCGCAGCCCGGCGACCGGACCTGTTCGGGCCCTGCATGGTCGTCGGGTCGCCGATGTCCTACTGGCAGGGCCGGCGGGGAACGGCTCCCATGCGCTATCTCGGCGGTCTCGGCGGTGGCAGCTGGATCACGGCAATGCTCGCCGACCTCGGTGCCGGCCGGTTCGATGGGGCGTGGCTGATCCTGAACTTCGACTTGCTTGGGCTCGCGAATTTCCTGTGGGTCAAGCAGTATAATCTCTATGCGCATGTCGACGAGGAAGCCGACCGCTACCTCGACTTCGAGAAATGGTGGGGCGACTTCATCATGTTCAATGGCGAGGAGATCCAGTACCTGGTGGATCACCTGTTCATCGGCGATGAGCTTGTTCGCGGCGTTCTCACCTTGCACGAGGGCGAGGCGGTGGACCTGCACGCACTGACGTCACCGACGGTCGTGCTGACCTCGACACGCGACCAGATCTCGCCGCCGCCCCAGACACTGGGATGGATCCTCGATCTTTACCGGAGCGTCGAGGAGATCCGCTCGGCGGGGCGGGTGATCGTCTACGCGGTGGACGCGCACGCCGGCCATCTCGGCCTTTTCGTCTCGGCCGGAGTGGCGGAGCACGAGGACGAGGAGTTCGTGCTGGCAATGGAGGCCATCGCGCGTCTGGCGCCGGGCCTCTACGAAATGGTCGAGGTGCCGCCGGAACCTGCCACGGGCGCCCACAAGGCGATGCGCGTGCGTTTCGAGAACCGGACGCTGGAGGATATCCGTGTCTTCGGCCGCAACACGCCCGACGAGGACGCGGCGTTCGCCGCTGTTGCGGGGGTGTCGCGGATGAACCTCGCCCTCTATCGCGCGGTCGTACAACCGGTGGTGCGGACATTCGCCAATGCCCCCGCTGCCGAATGCTTGCGCATGCTCCATCCGCTCCGGCTCAGCTATTCGCTGCTCTCCAGTCTCAATCCGTGGATGCAGGTTGCGCGGGCGCTGGCGCCGATTGTCGCCGATTGTCGCCGGCCGGTGGCACCCGACAATCCTTTCCTGACGGCGCAGGAGACAATGTCCGATGCGCTGGCCAGCTCGCTCGACACGTGGCAATCTTGGCAGGACGCGGCCATGGAGGCGTGGTTCTTCGCCGTCTACGGATCACCCTTCATGCAGTCATGTGCTGGCGTCAGACGGTCTGCTGTAGCTGACGGCGCGCATCATCGGCAAGCAGATGCAGCACATCAGCCGGCGCGGCTCCGACGAGACTGAACCCCAGTCCTCCATCCGCCCAGGAATAGCCGTTAAGACCGTCCATCTTATGAGGGACCATGGGCGTGCTCTTGTCGGCGACCATGGGGTGCGCCAGTATGACAAGTCGGCTGCCCTTGTCGTTGTCATACATGAACAGCGCTGCAGGCCCATGCTCGGTAGGCACTACTCGTCCTCCCATGAAGCGATAGCCGGCCATGGAAAGATCGGGAATCCCTACGGAACGTCTGATACGCTTCGTAGTCCATGCGGCAAGCGTCTTGCTGTCCTCGGCACGGATTTCGACGGGACGCACGCGATCGGGTGCATAAACTGCGTAACTCGCCGCTGCCTCCCGGGCGAGAGCCTGCACGCCTTCGGAAGGCACTGCCATCACGCCGCGCAGCGACCAGCCGCTGCCGCCGCCGATCGCCAGAAGGAACAAGGCGGCCGTCGCAATCGCCCATAGCGGTACCTGACGAGGGCGGCGGCGTTCCTCCATCATCCGGAACAGATCGAGTTCCGCCGGCACCGGCTCGTGCATGACCGGGTCGAAGGCGGCTCTCAGCTGGTCCCGCTGCGCGCGCTGGCCGAGCCAGCGGGGTTGGTCGTGAAGGCGGAAAGCGGCTGTAGCGACCCACCGCCGTCCGGCTGGGCGGCAAGCGCAGGCAGGTAAGCTTTCTTCTGGTTCGAGGCCGGTGACCGAGGCCTGCAGCACCTGTATCAAGCCCTGATCGAACAAAGAGACGCTGCTCACTGCGGCGTTGCCGGCGCTGGCGAGCGAGAGATGAGTGGCCTCGCCGGCGATACCGAGCGGCTGGTAATTCGCTGTGCCGTCGCCTTGTGGCACTGCATCCGGCACATAAACGACAGCCTGCGGCGCCTGACCTATCGGGATTGTGGCAACGACCTTGTTGGTCGGCGTGCCGATGTCGACGAGCGCGTCGGCGTTCTCAAGCCCGATATAGATGCGCGAGCCATCGCCCGAGGGCCACAGGCCGTGCGGCAGATTGCCGGCTGGGATAGTCGCAACGAGCGAAAAATCGTCGGTGCGGAAGACTTTCACCTGATTCAGGCCTCCCACGGCTACGTAGGCGAAGGTGCCGTTCGCATTCTGCGCGAAATTGACGTGATTGGTGATAGGCCCGGTATCGATGGTCTGGATGACCTCGAAGCGCGGCTGTGCGTTGAACACCTGCGTCTTGCCGATGTCCTTCAGCGTGAACGAGATCTACCTGCCATCCGGTGTGGCGGCGATGTTCGGACAGAACGGGCTCGCCTGCTTCAAATGGCCGACGATCATGTGGTCCGCCAGTGAAATCACCGCCGTTTCCGGCGAGAAAGAAGAACAGACATAGCCATATTTCCTGTCCGGCTAGAAAATCTGAATCCCGGGCCCATTGGGTACCTTGATGCGGGCCGTTTCCTCGTAGGTCTTGGCGTCCAGAGCCGCGACATAATCCTCGCCGCGTACCGTAACCCACACTTCCTTGCCATCGGGGATGAAAAAAGCTTCGTGCGGGGACCGTCCAACATACGTGGTGTGTTTCACCGCATTGGTCACGGTGTCGATAAAGGTGACGGAATTGGAGCCGATGGAGACGACGGCGAGCGTCCGGCCATCCGGCGAGAAACCCATGCCATGCACCAGCACCTGCCCCCGGTAGAGCGGACTGAAATTGCCGGGCTGGGGATCGCCGAGGCGGATGACGCCAAGCAGCTTGTTGGTCGCGGGATCGCTCACCGACACGGTGTTGGAGAACTGCTCGGCGGCATAGACACGGTCACGGCTGCTCACGGGGACGTTCGGCGTGGAGGTCGTGAAGGGAGCCTGCCCCGCGAAGGCAGGTACGGCACAGGCGAGCATCGTTCCTGCAAGCGCCGCGCGAAGGAGGTGGGTGATCATCGGGATGAATTCCTACTTCATCTGCATGGCCGGGGAAGCGGCCATCGCATCATGAGATACGGTCGACGGGCCCTGCGCAGCGGCGGGGATGCCCATTCTCGCTTCGGGCTGGGTAAAGGCCGGAGCCGAAGGCGGCAGCGGCTGGCCGGGCGCCAGCCGCATCGTGGCGATCTGCTGCTGCTGCTCGACCACAATTTCTTGCGCAATCCTGCGCAACTGTGGATCCGTGCCGTAGCGCAGATAAGCGACCGCCATGTCGATGGCACCCTGGTGGTGCGGGATCATCATGGCGGTGAAGTCGGCATCGATGTTGCCGGTCGGCTTCACGTCCATTCCGGCCATCATCCGGTCCATGGCCGCGGAGTTTTCGGAAAGAAAAGTACCTCTGTCGCCAGTGCGGAATGCGCCGGTGGGGCATCGGACGGGATTGTGTGCTGGCTATCATGGGCCTCGACCATGGTGTTGGTCAGGCACACGGCCAGCAAAGCACCCACGGTTGTCAAATATCGTTTTCGCATGGGATTCTCCTTGCAGCTTGTTCGCCGCTGTCAGGGATGGAGACTTGCCTTCGATCCATTTATTCCAGCTGGGCGCTATTTTCTCGCCCTTTTGCTCGAATGGACGCCGGCCGCCGTGCACCGGAGATAATTCGTACCGGGACGTGGAATAAACGTGCGCAGCTCGAGTCTCCCCTGATGCCATCATGGGAGATACCGAGCATGCGCCTTCAACTCATCGCCTTGTCGGCTGTGTTGTCCGTGGCCAGCGGCCAGGCCGCTCTTGCTGGGCCGGCCGTGGATCTCGCACGAGCCCGTGTCGAGGCCATCGCGGCAGGACTCCTTTCCCCCGTCACGGACGCCTATGCGCCCGGCGCGACGCTGCACTGGGTTGGCGGCCCGCTCGACGGCACCTATGGCGATCCCGGCAGCATCCGGGAAATCTGGTCGAAGTTCTTTGCCGCACAGGGCGACCAGAAGGCCACGGTCGCCTCGATGTCGGAAGCGGCCAACCCGAAGGGGGCGACTGTGACCGCTGACGTCGCCTTCGCGGGCCGGAACACCGTTAAAGTCCGCTACGTCCTGCTCTATCGCGAGGGGAAGCTGGTCGATGAAATCTGGCAGGTCAATCCCGCCGCGACCAACTGAACCATTCGCCCTTCGAGAGGCCGACCGGCGCATCCCGCGAGCCGGCCGGCCATGTGCCTGAAGCTGGAGACATCATTGTGCTCAAATCCCTTCTTCTGTCCCTCGCCGTTGCCGTTGCCATCGTACCCGCGGCGCGGGCGGCCGATCTGAACATCTATGGGCCGGGCGGACCGGCCCCGGCGATGAAGGAGGCGGCAGCCACCTTCGGCAAGCTCCGGGGAGTGGACGTCGCCGTCACTGCCGGCCCCACCTCGGCCTGGATCGAGAAGGCGCGCCAGGACGCCGATCTCGTCTACAGCGGCTCCGAATCCATGATGACCGACTTCGTGACGGCCTTGGGCGGCCAGATCCATAGCACGGACGTCGAGCCGCTCTATCTGCGCGCCGCCGCGATACTGGTTCGGCCCGGCAACCCCAAGAAGATCGGCGGTCTCGCCGACCTCATGAAGCCGGGCATGAAAGTGCTTGTCGTGCACGGCGCGGGGCAGACCGGCATGTGGGAGGACGTGGCGGGCCGGAGTGGCGATATCGTCGATGTCCGCCGGCTGCGGGCCAATGTCGCCTCCTTCGCCCCGAACAGCGCCGTTGCCCGGCAGAACTGGGTGGAGGATCCGTCGTTCGACGCCTGGATCATCTGGAACATCTGGCAGGTCTCCAACCCGACCCTCGCCGATCTGGTGGAGATTGATCCCGAGCATCGCATATACCGGGACGCCGGCATCGTCGCGACGACGCGCGGGCACGACAAGCCGCTGGCCGCCGACTTCGTGGCGTTCCTGAAAAGCGCTGACGGTGCTGCGATCTTCCAGAAATGGGGATGGATCAGCCCGGGCCGGTGAGCGTCCGCCTCCTCGCACCCAAGGACAATTCGGAATGCGCCTCCGGGAAGTTTCAACGGAGGCGCAGCTGCGTGTGATCGTGATACGGATCCTGTAAAGATCATAAAATATATTACATTATCATCATTCTTATCTGAAAGATTATTCATCCTCGTATATTGTAGAATGAAATCAAATCAAGCGATGATTCAGGTTGATGATCATGCCGAAAGATCACGTCGAATATTCGGATCCGGCAGGTGACAGCACGACCTTCACCACCTGCTACATGTGTGCATGCCGCTGCGGGATCAAAGTTACGCTTCGTGATGGTCAACTCCGCTATATCGAGGGCAACCGCAAACATCCCGTGAACCGGGGCGTGCTATGCGCCAAGGGCTCGGCGGGCATCATGAACGTGCTGTCGCCGGCGCGGCTGCGCAAGCCGCTCAAGCGGGTGGGGCCGCGCGGCTCGGGCCAATTTCAGGAAATCGAGTGGGCCGAGGCGATGGCGATCGCGACCGAGCGCCTCGCCCGCATCCGCCGTACCGATCCCGACCGTCTCGCCATCTTTACCGGCCGTGATCAGTCGCAGGCGTTGACCGGCTATTTCGCGCAGATGTTCGGCACCATGAACTTCGCCGCCCATGGCGGGTTCTGTACCGTCAACATGGCTGCCGCCGGCCTCTATTCCGTCGGCGGAGCCTTTTGGGAGTTCGGCGAACCCGATTGGGACGAGACGAAGCTCTTCCTGATGATCGGCATCGCCGAAGACCATGATTCCAACCCGATCAAGCTCGGCCTCGGCCGGCTGAAGGAGCGCGGGGCCAAGGTGGTGGCGGTCAATCCGGTCCGCACCGGCTATGCCGCCATCGCCGACGAATTCGTCGGCATCACGCCGGGAACGGACGGGCTGTTCATCCTCGCGCTCGTGCATTGCCTGCTGGAAGCGGGGAAGATCGACGTCGACTTCCTCGTGCGCCACACCAACGCGCATTATCTCGTCATCGATGCGCCCGGCACGGCGGAGAACGGCCTGTTCGCCCGCGACGGCGAGGGCCGGCCGATGGCCTGGGACCGGGCGTGCGGCGCCCCGGCGGAAGCGGAGGCGGTCGGAATCGATCCCGCTCTTCTGGGCACCTTCACCCTACCGGACGGGCGCTCGGTGCGTCCGGCCTTCGCGCTGGCGGCCGAGCGCTATCTCGCACCCGAATATGCGCCCGAGGCGGTGGCCGAGCGCTGCGGCATCTCGGCCGAGACGATCCGCCGTCTCGCAGCCGAGATGGCGGAGGTCGCCTTTGAGCAGCCGGTCGTCCTTCAGCAGCCCTGGACCGATACGGCCGGCCGGCGGCACGAAACCATGCTCGGCCGGCCGGTCGCCATTCATGCCATGCGCGGCATCTCGGCGCATTCCAACGGCTTTCATACCTGCCGGGCCATCCATCTGCTGCAGATGCTGCTGGGCGCGATCGATACGCCAGGCTCCTGGCGCTACAAATCGCCTTACCCCAAGCACGTCGCGTCCGGCGCGGCGCCTGGCGGGCGGGAGCGGTGTACCGACGGCGCGCTCACCACGCCGCCGCTCGGCTTCCCGCACGGCCCCGAAGACCTGCTGGTCGATGGCCGCGGAGAGGCGCTGCGGCTCGACCGGGCCTTCTCCTGGGATGCGCCGATCGCCATTCACGGGCTGATGCACATGGCGATTGCCGAGGCCCACCTGCAGGACCGGCAGCCCATCGATACGCTGTTCCTCTACATGTCGAACGTCGCGTGGAATTCGGCGATGAATCCGGGTGAGGCGACCCGGATGCTGACCGACACCGACGAGGCCGGCAACTACCGCATTCCCTTCGTCATCTATGTCGACGCCTTCTTCTCCGAGACCGTCGACTATGCCGATCTGGTGCTGCCGGATACGACCTATCTGGAGCGCTACGACTGTATCTCGCTGCTTGACCGCCCCATCGGCTCGGCACACGGGCCGGCGGATGCGATCCGCGTACCGGTGCTGAAGCCCGACCGCGACGTGCGCCCGTTCCAGGACGTGCTGATCGAACTCGCCGGCCGGCTCGGCTTGCCGAACTTCGTCGATAGCGCCGGTGCGCCGCTCTATGCTTCGTATGCCGATTATATCGTGCGCCACGAACGTCGGCCCGGCATCGGCCCGCTGGCCGGTTTCCGTGGTGCCGACGGGACAGCGATCGGCCGTGGCGCGCCGAATCCCGAGCAGCTCGATCGCTACATCGCCAATGGCAGCTTCTGGCGTCATCACCTGCCGGCCGAACAGCTGTACTTCAAATACGACAACCAGGCCTATCTGGACGGCGCCGAGGCGATGGGCCTGATCGATCACGCCGGCAAGATCACGCTCGAAATCTATAGCGAGACGCTGCAGAAATTCCGCCTCGCCGCTGAAGGACACGGGCCGATCCAGCCGCCGGAGCGGCTGCGCGAGCGCACCGCGCGCTTCATGGATCCGCTGCCGTTCTGGTACGCGCCGATCGAGGAAACGCGGGTCGATCTCGACCGCTATCCATTGCACGCGATCACCCAGCGGCCCATGGCCATGTACCATTCCTGGGGCTCGCAGAATGCGTGGCTGCGACAGATCCTCTCCGAGAACCGTCTCTACATCGCCCGTGCCACCGCCGCCGAACTCGGCATCGCCGACGAGGATTGGGTGCGGGTGGAAAGCCGCAACGGCGAACTGAAGTGCCGCGCGCGGGTGATGGACGGATTGAACCCCGGCACGGTGTGGACCTGGAACGCCATCGGCAAGCGCTCCGGTGCATGGGCGCTCGACAAGGACGCACCGGAATCGCACACCGGTTTCCTGCTCAACCACATCATCTCGGAATATCTGCCGCCCGACGCGGACGGCCGACGCGCTTCCAACAGCGATCCCGTCACCGGCCAGGCGGCCTGGTTCGACTTGACCGTGCGGGTGGAACGCTGCGCGCCGGGATCGGTGGAAGAAACCGCGCCGCATCCGGGCACGCTCACGCCACCCTTCCAGCCCTCCCGCCCGTCGATCCTGCGCTTCGGCGCCAGGACGGCCGGCGCGAAACGAAAGGCGCCTGCGTCATGACGAGCCTGCCGCCACTGCAGCCGGGCGCGAAGAAGCTCGGTCTGGTCATCGATCTCGACACCTGCGTGGGCTGCCATGCCTGCGCCGTAAACTGCAAGGAGTGGAACACGGGCGGCCACTACGCGCCGCTGCCGGACTACGATCCCTACGGCAAGAACCCCGACGGGGTCTGGTTCAACCGCATCCATTCCTACGAAGTGAACACGGGCACGGCCGATGCCTGCGGCAGCAAGACGGTGAATTTTCCGCGTTCCTGCTTGCATTGCGAACAGCCCCAATGCGTCACCGTCTGCCCGACCGGCGCCTCCTACAAGCGCCCGGAAGACGGCATCGTCCTCGTGAACACCGACATCTGCATCGGCTGCAAGCTGTGCTCCTGGGCCTGTCCCTATGGCGCGCGCGAGTTCGACGAGGACCAGGGCGTCATGAAGAAGTGCACGCTCTGCATCGACCGCATCTACAACGAGAACCTGCCGGTCGAGGAGCGCGAGCCGGCCTGTGTCGCCACCTGTCCCTCGCGCGCACGCCACTTCGGCGATCTTGGCGATCCCGAGAGCGATGTCTCGCAGCTTGTGGCGGCGCGCGGCGGCGTCGATCTGATGCCCGAGCTCGGCTACCGGCCGACCAACAAGTACCTGCCGCCGCGACGCACGACCATTCCCGCCAAGCCGCTCGAACGCCCATCCGCCAATGGCGCCAATGCACTTTTGCGGCTGATCGACAAGGTCCTTTCGCGATGATTCCCGCAAGCTCCGTGCTCCTGCTGACCACGCTGACCGGCTTCGGCTTTGGCTTGCTGGTCTGGGTGGGCTTCCTCGCTGCGCTCGCGCTCGTGCCGCCCTCGCTTTTTTTCGTGCCGATGGCCGTAGTGGTCGCCCTTGGGTTTTCCGCCGCGGGGCTCATGGCATCGACGCTTCATCTCGGCCATCCCGAGCGGGCGTGGCGTGCCTTTAGCCAATGGCGCTCCTCCTGGCTTTCGCGCGAAGGCGTGGCGGCGATGGCGACCTATCCGCCGGCGGTGCTGTTCGCCGCCTCCTGGTGGTGGTTCGGCCCCGACATGATCGTCACGCGGATTCTCGGTCTCGCGGCGGCAGTGATGGGCCTCGTTACCGTCGGCTGTACGGCTATGATCTATGCCAGCCTCAAGCCGATCCGGCAGTGGCACAACCGTCATACGGCGCCCGACTACCTGATCTACGCGGTCTTCTCCGGCGCGGTGCTGATGGTAGCGTTGTGGGCGGCATGGTTCGGTCTCCCGTGGGAATTGGCGGTGGGTGCGCTGATCTGCGCCCTCGCCGCAGCGGGCGCCAAGCTTGCCTACTGGCGCTTCATCGATCGACAGAAGCCGCTCGTCACTCTCGCCTCTGCAACGGGACTCGCCGCTCTTGGCAATGTGCGCCCACTCGACCGGCCACATTTCACCGAGAATTACATATTGCGCGAGATGGGCTTCCAAACCGCGCGCAAACATGCCGCCAAACTCAGGCACATTGCCCTGGTGCTCGCCTTCTTCTGTCCTGCTCTTCTCATTGTCGTCGCCGCACTCGGCACCGTGCCCGTCATTGCGACCATTCTTGCCGCCTTGCTCGCGCTGGCTGGGCTGCTGGTCGAACGCTGGCTGTTCTTTGCGGAAGCAACCCATGTCTCGACCATCTACTATGGACGCTGAACGCGAAGGGGCCCGGGCGACCCGGGAAGCACTTGATCACGAGCCGGACTACCGCTTCACACTGGCGAACGAGCGCACCTATCTCGCCTGGGTGCGCACCGCGCTCGGTCTTCTGGCAGGCTCGGTGGCGATCGTTCAGCTGGTTCCCGGCTTCGCGGTACTGGATGCGCGCAAGCTGCTCGGCTGCCTGTTGGCGCTCATCAGTATGACGATCATGATCTATTGCAGCTGGCGTTGGCGGGTGGTGCAGCAGGCCATGCGCCGCGACGAGGACCTGCCGCCGACGGCGGCGGTCTGGCTGCTGACGACGGCCATTCTGATGATCAGTGCCATCGTGCTTGGCCTCATCGTCGCCTATGGCGTCGGTCGATGATGATAGCCTGGAGGGACGATCATGTCCGCGACCGGCTGATCCCCGGCCGATTAGGCCTACAGCCGCAGCGAACCTATCTTTCCTGGGCTCGGACGGCCCTCATGACGATGATGAATGGCGGCTTGTTGCTCGTGAGACATGATCTCGGCATGCCGGGGCCGATGCAGCTCGCTGCGGCAGGCATCGCCTTCTCCCTGTCTCTTTTCCTGCTGGTTATCGCGGCATGGCGCCAGCGAGAGCTTCTGCTCTCCGGGTCGAGGAGAGTGGTCCGAGGATGGATCGTTGGTCTGCTTGGTATGGGCCTTGCGTTGCTCGCCGGGATAGTCATCGTCGAGATATGGAATGGATGACCGTCCATGCCAGGCAGGTCCGCTTTATTGGAGCTTGCCCATGCCAAGCTCTGCCTCTCCGAGCGCCGGCATCACGGGGCAACTGGCGATTGGCTCTCGGTACATCGCGAAATGAGCGATCATGCCTTAATATCCGTACGTGAAGGATGTGGCATACCGCTCGCCCCGTTTATATGTGGGTGAAGGGCGCTTTTCCGATAGGTTTCGCTACATGTACTCACACGGACAGGCAAAATATCCGACATCCATGCTTGTGCGCTCGTCGGGTGAGCGTGACTGGTCGAGGGTGAGCGCGGAGCTGCGGGCGCACAGCGGAACAGAAGGTCCGGGCTACAACGGCGAACAGCTGGAGATTGTCTTTCTCCTCAAAGGCGCTCGGTACGGCAACGCGAATTGCAAGTTCGGATCCAGGGAACATTCTGTTCCAACGCTGACGGGCACGACCTGGATATGTCCGGCAGGGGTTCAGGCAGATGAGATTCGTACCTCCCGTTCGGACCTTATGGCGGCTCATATCTATCTACCCGACGCAAGTTTAGCGGCGATCGCGGAAACGGAGGAGTGCCGCACCGGCAGCAAGGAACTGCGCAGTGCTGTGGTTGCCCGCGACGAGATGATTGAGCATTTTGGGCGTGTGATCTTGGGTGAGATGATACGCGAGAGTTCTGCCAGCCTCCTGCTCGTGGACTCCGCGACGACCATGCTCGTGGCTTGGCTGTTGCAGCATTATGCCGAGTCTAGGTCCGCTCGCATCGCCCCCAGATCAAACACGTCTCTCGATGCAAGCCGTCTGAATCGCGTGATGAGCTTCATGGAAGCCCATCTCGACGATGAGATTTCACTTTCCGATCTCGCCGCAGTTGCCTGCATGAGCGAGTTTCATTTCAGCCGCGCCTTTTCGGCGACCGTTGGATGCCCGCCGCATCGTTATCTGAGCCGGCGACGGCTGGAACGAGCCAAGAGCATGATTCTCACCGGTTCGGCTTCGCTCGCCGAAATCGCACAATTGTCCGGATTCTCGTCACAAGCGGCGTTCACCCGCGCGTTCCATCGGACAATGGGTGTCTCTCCGGGGCAGTATCGGCGTGGGGCGCTCTGAGGCACCGTCAAGCGAAACAATCCTACATCGACCACGATCGCCGCCATGCAAACGTGAAATACGAGAAGTAAATAATGAAGTAAGGATACATGCATCTTTTATAAGATAGACATACAATTTCAAGTAATACGAAATTACTTTCGATTGAAAGAAATAATCTGATTTATTGTTTGGCTGGTTGTGATATTATTATAAGTATCATCGGCTTCTTTGTTTAAGGTGTCTCGTCAGTAGCGCTGTCCTCTTTGTCATGCTGCCAGATGTATTGGCCTATCCCAATGAGAGTTTCCCAACGGGCAACTCTGCCCAGTTGCGCCCACAACTCTCCTCGCACCTGGGCGCCTGCCGCTTTCCTCCACCCAGATCGGCGCCTCTCTGCGCTGAAAGAGCTTTGAGAATGTCGATGATGCCTTTTCAGACGTCGCCACCGGTGGCCACGCGGGGAGCCGGCGCAGGATCGTCATTCGCCGCCGCGCTCGTCGGCGCGGGCGCGGCCATTGCCTGCCTACACGTCCTCGGCTGGGGCGCGCTGCTGGTAATGGCTTTTCCGGCGGAGAGCGGACCGCAGACGGCGACGCTGAGGGTCGGTATCGGCGTCACGGCCTATATGCTCGGCGTCCGCCACGCTTTCGATGCCGATCATATCGCCGCCATCGACAACACCACCCGCGAGCTCATGCAGCAGGGCGTCCAACCGGCGCGCGTCGGCTTCTGGTTCTCGTGCGGCCATTCGACCATCGTTCTTGCCCTCACCCTTCTGTTGGCGCTCGGGGCGACCTCACTTCACGGGGCGATCGCGGAAGAGAATTCGCGTTTCCATCTCGTCACCGGCCTGCTGGGGACCGCCGCCTCCAGCCTCTTCCTCTTCGCCATCGCTGCCCTCAACCTCGTTACCCTCGCCCACATCTGGCGGACCGGCCGCAACCTTCGCACCGGCGGCGCCAACGAGGGCATGCTGGATCATCATCTCGACGAACGCGGCCTGATGAACCGGCTCGTCGGGCGCGTCGCCGGCTCGGTGACGAAGCCGTGGCAGATGTATCTGGTCGGCCTGCTGTTCGGGCTCGGCTTCGACACTGCCACGGAGGTCGGCCTTTTGGTTCTCGCCACGTCGAGCGCGGTTTCCGGGCTGCCCTGGTATGCCGTACTGTGCCTGCCCGTGCTGTTCGCCGCCGGCATGTCGCTATTCGACACGTTGCAGGGTTCCTTCATGACGGCGGCCTATGGCTGGGCCTTCGTCCGGCCGGTGCGGAAGATCTATTACAACCTCGTCGTTACCGGCCTGTCGGTCGCCGTGGCGCTGATCGTGGGCTCGATCGAAGTCATCGGGCTCGTTGCCGAGCGGCTCGAACTTCGCGGGCCGGTGTGGGACTTCGTGTCGGCACTCGACCTGAACGTCACCGGCTTTGTCATTGCCGGACTGTTCGTCGTGGTCTGGCTGGCCGCTCTCGCGGTCTGGCGCTTGGGCAGCATCGAGGAACGCTGGTCGCCCGGGCTCGGGCAAGCCACGACTTTGGGCGAGTGAGCGGGCGCTTCAGCGGAACGGCTCACGCCGCCGGATGTAGTCCACGAGCAGTTTGAGCTTCAGCGGCTGGCGCTGGCGGTAAGGGTAATAGAGGTGAAAGCCTTGGAAGGGCGGGCTGAACGCCTCGAGCAGAGGCACCAGTTCGCCGCTTTCGAACCAGGGCCGGAAGGTGTCCTTCATACCGAAGGTGATGCCCGCGCCGGCAAGGGCGAGGCGGATCATGACGCGCATGTCGTTGGTCGTTACCGCTGGATCGACCGCGACGTCGAAATCCCTGCCATCCTCGGTGAACTCCCAGCGATAGGGCGCCGTGTCCGGCCGCGGGCGCCAGCCGATACAGATATGGGCCTGCAGGTCGCGCGGGTGGTCCGGCGCGCCGTGGCGTTCCAGATAGGCCGGGGCGGCGACGGCACATTGTCGCTGCGGCGGCGAAGCCGGCACAGCGATCATGTCTTGCTCGATCACCTCGCCGAGACGCACGCCCGCGTCATAGCCAGCCTCGACGATGTCGAACTCCTCGTCGGAGACGGTGATGTCGAGCCTCACCTCCGGATGTGCGGCGACGAACCCGGCGAGAAAGGGGCCGGACAGGAACCCCTCTGCGATCGAGGAGGCGGCGATCCGCAGCAGCCCGCCGGGCTTCGACTGATAGTCCCGCACCGCCTCGAACGCCTCGCGCAGCTGAAGGAGCGAAGGCACAGCCCGGTCATAGAACAGTTGGCCCGCTTCCGTCAGATGCACGCTGCGTGTCGTGCGCTGGACGAGCGTGGTACCGACCTTGTCCTCCAGCCGCTGCAACGCCTGACTCACGGCCGAGCGCGTCACACCGAGGCGTTCACCGGCGAGCCGGAAATTCCGCGCCTCGGCGATCGCCAGGAAAACGGAGATGCCCTCGATATCGTCCGACATTGTCCAGTATTTCTAACTGGCACATGCCGGCCTGACAAGCTGATCGCGACAATGCCCGGCGCTATGACTCGACCATCGCAACGACGAGCGACACGGAAGGAGACAGGACCATGCCGAAGGCGGTCTTGAGATCGAACCACCTCGCGCGCATCGCGGCGTTGACCCTCGCCGGGAGCGCCCCCGCCGCCGGCATGCAAACTCCACCCGCCGCTCTCCAGACGGGAACCAACAGCATTATGAACCTGCATCATCCCTATGTCGGCATGTGGGTGACCGACGATGGCCGCGTCCGCCACGAGCTTTTGCCCGATGGGCGCTATGACGAGGCCCGAGGCACGCGCGAGAGCGCCTATCGGGGCCGCTACGAGGTGCGCGGCGACTATATCCAGTATAGGGACGACACCGGATTCACCGCCGACGGCAACTTCGTCGACGCCGACACTCTGCATCATGGCGGCATGATCCTGCGTCGGCGGCGCTGATTACAGCATCCGTTACCGCGTTCCGCGAACACACGCCCGCTGCGCGCCGCGAGCCGAAGGCGGCGTGCGCGTCCCGGCTTTCAAACCCATCTTCATCCGCGTGTGCAGAAGCCGCCGCAGAGCCGGTGGCAAGGTCGCGCAGATCACATGAGGAGCGTTTGCTCATGACCGCACTTTCCGATTATCGCCTGCTCGGCCGCTCCGGCCTTCGCGTCTCCCCGCTTGCACTGGGCACCATGACCTTCGGCACCGACTGGGGCTGGGGCGCCGACGATAGAGAGGCGCGTGCCATGTTCGACGCCTATGTCGAGCGCGGCGGCAATTTCGTCGACACGTCAGTGAACTATACCGACGGCTCCTCCGAGCGCATCCTCGGCTCGTTCCTGAAGGACAAACGCGAGCGGGTCGTGGTCGCGACCAAATTCTCCATGGCGCGCGAGCCGGGCAATCCCAATGCCGGCGGCAATCACCGTCTGAACATCCTGCGCTCGGTGGAGACCTCGCTGCGCCAGCTCGATACCGATTGGATCGACCTACTCTACCTTCACAGTTGGGATTTCACCACTGGCGTCGACGAGATCATGCGCGCGCTCGACGACGTGGTGCGCGCCGGCAAGGTCGCCTATGTCGGCATCTCCAACACGCCGGCCTGGCGGATCGCGCAGATGCAGACGCTGGCAGATTTGCGTGGCTGGGCGCCCTTCATCGCCCTTCAGATCGAGTACAGCCTGGCCGAGCGGACCGTCGAGCACGAACTCGTGCCGATGGCCGAGGCGCTTGGGCTCGGCATCGTGCCTTGGTCGCCGCTCGCCGGCGGGCTGCTGGCGGGCAAGTACGGCCGCAACGATCTCGAAAGCGCGAAGGAAGGCGCCGCCGTCACCGGCTCGCGGCGCGACGTCATCGCCGCCATGGGCGGCTTGACCGAGCGATCGCTTAGCATTGCCGATGCGGTGCGCGACATCGCCGACGAAGTCGGCAAGCCGGCCTCACAGGTCGCGATCGCCTGGCTGCTGGCGCGGCCCTGCGCCCCGACGCCGATCCTCGGCGCGCGGACACTCAAGCAGCTGGAGGACAATCTCGGGGCGTTCGACGTTGTGCTCGACGCGTCGCAGATCGCGCGGCTCGACGCGGCGAGCGATCCCCATCCCATCTTTCCGCATCGCTTCATCGCTGGGCCGATGGTCCGCGGCCTCATCACTGGCGGCAGCCACCTCCCGGTACGCAGATAGTGAAACAAGCAGGGGAGAAGATCATGCTCCGCAAACGCAAGCTGGGCCGCCAGGGCCTCGAAGTCTCTGAACTCGGCCTCGGCTGCATGGGGATGAGCCATGCCTATGGCACGCCCGACGACGCGGAATCCGCCACCACGATCGAGCGCGCCATCGAACTCGGCGTCACCTTCTTCGACACGGCCGAGGCTTATGGGCCTTTCACCAATGAGGAACTGCTCGGCCGTGCGCTGAAGCCGCACCGTGACAAGGTTGTGATCGCCACCAAGTTCGGCTTCGTGTTGGACGGCAGATCGCGCTCCGGCGTCGACAGCCGCCCGGTCCACATCCGCGAGGTTGTCGACGCCTCGCTCCGACGCCTCCAGACCGACCGCATCGATCTCGTCTACCAGCACCGGGTCGATCCGAGCGTGCCGATGGAGGACGTCGCCGGAACGGTGAGAGACCTCATCGCCGAGGGCAAGGTGCTGTATTTCGGCCTTTCGGAAGCGGGCGCCGGGAATATCCGGCGCGCCCATGCCGTCCAGCCGGTCTCGGCGCTACAGAGCGAATATTCGCTGTGGGAGCGCGGTCTCGACGATGCGATCCTGCCGGTGATCCGGGAACTCGGCATCGGCCTGGTGCCGTTCAGCCCGCTCGGTCGCGGTTTTCTCTCCGGGCAGGCGAAGCGCGCCGAGGATTATCCGGCCACCGACTTCCGCTCCTGGGGCGATCCCCGTTTCCAGGGCACCAATTTCGATGCGAACATGGCCGTCGCGGACGCGGTGCATGAACTCGCCGCCGCTCGCGGCGCCACAGCCGCGCAGGTGGCGCTCGCCTGGCTCCTGCAACGGGGTGACGACATCGTGCCGATCCCCGGCACCAAGCGGCGAGGCTATCTCGAGGACAATGTCGCCGCAGCCAAACTCAAGCTGACGGCATCGGAAATCGCCACCCTCGACACCATCGCGGACCGCACCGGCGTGGTCGGCCAGCGCTACAACCCTCACGACCTCGAAATGCTCGACCGCTGAAGGATCACCTCCATGCCCCATACGTCTCGTACCTGGTTCGTCACCGGCATCTCGCGCGGCTTCGGTAGGGAGTTCGCCCGGCAGATTCTCGCGCGCGGCGACACCCTTATCGGCACGACGCGCGAGGGAACGGCGGACATCGCCGCGCCCGAAGGCCGGCTCACTGTTCTCCCGCTCGACGTTACCGATGGTGGCGCGGTCCGCGAGGTGGTTGCGGCCGCCTTCGCCGCAGGGCCGATCGATGTTGTCGTCAACAATGCCGGCTACGGGCTGATGAGTTCGATCGAGGACGCCACTGATGCCGAAGTCGAGCACGTCATGGACGTGAACTTCCATGGCCCTCGGCGCATCATTCAGGCGGCGTTGCCGCATCTGCGCGGGCAGCGTCGTGGGCACATCGTCAACATCACCTCGATTGCCGGCATCGCCGCAAGTGCCGGCTCGGGCTACTACGCTGCCGCCAAATACGCTCTTGAAGGTCTCTCGCAGAGCCTTGCCCGCGAAGTGGCGCCGCTCGGCATTAAGGTCACTTGTGTGGAGCCCGGCGCGTTCCGCACCGATTTCCTCACCAGCCATTCGCTGCGCACGACGGTGATGATGGGCGGCGATTATGTCGACACGGCCGGCGCCTCGGCGGACTATCTTGCCAGGCTCGCCGGCCGGCAACCGGGCGATCCGGCAAAGGGTGTGGCGGCGATCCTGGAGGCGATCGAGTCCGCCAACCCGCCGCTGCACCTGGTGCTCGGCCCGGATGCCATCCGCCGCACCGACGAGATGCTGCGCGCCTTCGCGGCGGACCTGGATGCCTGGCGGGCGGTCGGCATGGCGACCGATCACGACCACATCGCTGCAAGTCCTGCAGCCGCCAACTAAAAGGAAGCGTTCCGATCATGGCCCACGTCTACTTCAGCAAGATACTCGACGTTCCGGCGAACAGCGCATGGCAGATCGTCCGCGACTTTGGTGCGCTGCCAATCTGGTTTCCCTTTGTGAAGCGCTCGGAATTGCGCGGCGGAGGTCCACACGAGGTCGGCACGATCCGTGCCAACACCGTTGCCGATGACAGCATCATCGAGGAGCGGCTACTGGAGCTTTCTGACCGCGACCGCCGCATCGTCTACGACATCGTCAAGGCCGACATTCCAACCAAGAACTACAGCGCGGTCCTCCAAATCCACGAGGTGACGAACGATCAGGACCGCTGCTTCGCGGAATGGTCGGCCGATTTCGACGTCGAAGGTAATCCCGCGACCGCGATCGAATGGGTGCGTGATGGCATCTTCAAGACTTGTCTCGAAGAACTCGAGAGTGTCGTCCGTTCGAGAAAGAGCGTTTAAGGGAATTCGCTTGTTGGGCGAAGGTCGCGGCGGAAATGGCGCGGATCTCGTGACTTTGCAGGCCATGGTCGACGAGAATCTGAGGCGGGCGGCTGAGTGTAGTTGCTTCACGCTCGAAGGGCGCGGGACAGGGACCATCGAGGGCGGGGCGGCGGCGAGATCCCGGCGAGACAGTTCGTTCGTGAGAGGTGCCGAACGGGAAGCAGCCCAATCCCGCTCTTCCGCGATGTCTCCTGGTCCGGTTCCGGATCTCCGTCGATCAACCCGCTGCGGGGTCGGCTACGCGAAGCGTGCCGCCGCTGCGGCTTCGCCTACGCGGTGATCGCGACCGGCCCCGGCCCATTTGGGGGAGCCATCGAGCGGGAATTGACCCGCTCCCCGATGGAGCCTTCATCATGTCGAACGACCTTTCCCTCGCCCAGAACGCCGCCTTGCAGCTCTCCCGCACCCTGATGGTCCCGGTTTCGCTCTTCGAGGTCGACGGCGAATACGGCGTCCTGCCGGCCGACGAGCTCGACGGCGACGATGTCACCGTGCTTTTCGAGTACGATCCGTTCTTGGGCGGCCGGCCGGTTCATTGAACCGGTTTTCCGCCGTGCCGGGTGCCGCTTGCGAGCCGGCACCCGCAAGGGAGGCTTCGCCGCGGGCTGGGTTGGTCGCGACCTTGCTGATGAATTCTCCAGTTGCCGGCCCGCGCCCTTGCGGGCTTAGCTCTTCGCGCCTGGAGGGAGCGGTCCCGCGAATGGCGCGGGAGGAAAGACAAAGGAAAGGCCGGACGGGGATCGTCCGGGAAGAACGCGATGGAGACGAGCGAGGTCGAGTATCTGAAGGAGCGCGTCACCTGCGCCGCCGTGCTGGAGAAGGCGGGCTTCGCGATTGACGCGAAGGAGAGCACGCGCCGCGCGGTGAAACATCGGCGCGGCGACGACATCATCATCGTGATCCATGACGGTAAGGGCTGGTTCGACCCGCTGTCGGACGCCAAGGGCGACGTGTTCTCTCTGATCCGTCATCTCGACGGCGGCAGCTTCGCCTATGTGCTCGCCACAGCCGCCGAGTTGGTGGGCTTCACGCCGGCCGAGCCGGCATGGACGAGGGAAGCGCGCGAACAGGAACCCCTCGCTTCTCTTTCCGAACGCTGGCGCACCCGTCGCACACCCTGGCCGGATTCCGCGACCTGGCGCTATCTGCGTGACGAGCGCTTCCTGCCGGAGACGATCATCCGCGCCGCCATCCGGCAGGATCTGGTTCGGGAAGGCCCTCGCGGCAGTCTGTGGGCCGCGCATGTCGACGATGCGGGTGTCGTCACCGGTTGGGAAGAGCGTGGCCCGGAGTGGCGCGGCTTCTCGACCGGAGGGTCGAAGGTGCTGATCCGGTTGGGCGTGCTCGAGGGTACGCGCCTCTGCGTGACCGAGGCGGCGATCGACGCCATGAGCCTTGCCGCCCTTGAGGGGCTGAGAGAGGGCAGCCTCTATCTCAGTACGGGCGGCGGCTGGTCGCCGGTGACAGAGGCGGCGGTGCGGGCACTGGCGGTGCGTCCCGGTGCGCAGCTTGTCGCCGCGACCGATGCCAATGCCCAGGGTGAAGCCTTCGCCATGCGCCTGCGCGCGATCGCCGAGGAGGTGGGCTGCGACTGGCTGCGGCTGCGGCCGCCAGCCGAGGACTGGAACGAGGTCCTGAAGGCGAGAATGCAAGTGGAACGGGAACGCAGAGAGGAGAGACGAGGCCTGCCGCCTGCCCGCCTGCCGCGTCAAGGGTGACGCTTCGCCCGGCTTTGCCGGCCCTTGACCCGCCCGGACGGTGAGGCGGCGGTGGAGGTGGGGTCAGGCAGGGCTGAAGAGAGGATGGCGACCCGGAGGGTAAGCCGCGCTCCGGCCCGGACGGGGCCGAAGGAGCCCGCTCATGACCCTCTCCGTTCCTCCCATCCGCAAGGTGTATCAGGGCGTTGCCGATCGGCGGCAAATGTTCCGGATGTTCGACCGCCATGCCCAGCGCCCGAACCGCTGGCAAGGCGATGATGATGGAGCGCTCTATCGCGGCGAATGGTTCGAGATCGGCAGGGCTGAGCACGAACATATGTTCGAGATTCTGCCGCCGCTGTGGATGCGTGGCGATATGTTCGCCCTGCGCGAGTTCCTCACCAGCTCGATCACCAGCGTCTTCCTCGAGTTGCCGATCGACGGGCGCATCCGGCACTTCCACGGCTATTGCGACCTCGCCGAGAAGGGCTCGCCCGAGGAGCTGCGCGCGGCGATTGTCGCGCGCGAGTCCTGGCCCGTGCGGGCGATGACGCAGGAGGAGCGTCTCGAGCATATCTGGAGCGCCACCCATGACGATGATCGCGGCTATGCCGGGGAGCGCTGGCCGCGCTGCCTGCAGGGCAAGCGCACCGTCCTCTGCCATGAGGGCCGGCGCGGCACTGCGCTGAAGCTGCTGGAGCACCTCACCGAGGCGGAGATCTCGGCCAAGCTGCCGGTGCATCTGCGCTACCTCCCCGACGCGCTCGCGGCGTGAGCGGAGGCGGCGATGTTCACCTTTACCGTGACGGAGGTTCGCGCCGTGATCGCGCGTGGTCGGATCGATGCCGCCGCCAATGGCGGCTTCCGCAATCCCTATTACGGGCTCCGGCCCGGCGAGGGCGAAAAGCCGGGCCTCTGGCTGGTCGGCGACGAGGGCGTCTATCTCCTCTCGAACGGCAGGCTCACGGAGGGGCAGCGCCCGCTCGTCGTCTATGCCGGGGAGTGCGATCCGAAGACCAATCCGGATTGCTGGCACTGCAAACGCCGGCATTTCGGGGCGGATGACGGGATCGAGTTCCTCGATGCGACCGCGCTCGACCGGCTGATGGCCGCCTCGCTGGATGCCACGCATCTGCGGATCGTGATGGACGATACCGCGCTGTCGCTCACGCTGATCCGCCGCTGAGGCGGGTTCCGACCCTTCTCCCTTTTTCACATCCCTGCGCCCGTCCCGCCCGCCGACATCTCCGACGGACGATGGCGCGCGCCTTCACGACAGGAGCTCTTCACCATGGCGCATGACGATCCCTTCACGCTCAACCTGTTCGGCCACACCGCCCTGTCCTCCGGCCTGAGCCTCGGTGTCACGGAGTTCGCCGGGGACTTCGAGACCAATCCCGGCGACGACGATCCCGATCCAACCACGCCAGCGCCGGCCCGTGCGCCGGCATCGACTGGACCTGTCGCTCGCGCGAAGCCGTCGTCGGAGCGCGGCGTCAATTTCCATCTCGACGGTGATCGCGGTCTGGCACGCGGTTGGAAGGCACGCGCTCGCGATAACATCGCGGCGATCCGGCTGGCCGCCGGGATTGAGGGCGAGGACCTTCCCGCCACCCGGGCGGAACAGGAGAGGTTGATCCGCTTCACCGGTTTCGGCGCATCCGATCTTGCGAACAGCGTGTTCCGCCGGCCGGGCGAGGCGACGTTCCGCAAAGGCTGGGAGGAGATCGGGGCGGACCTTCAGGACGCCGTCGACGATGCGGACTATGCCTCGCTCGCGCGCTGCACGCAGTACGCCCATTTCACACCGGAGTTCATCATCCGGGCGATCTGGTCGGGGCTCCAGCGTCTCGGCTGGCGCGGCGGTAGGGTCTTGGAACCGGGTATCGGCACTGGCCTGTTTCCGGCGCTGATGCCGGAGGCCCTGCGCGCGGTCTCGCATGTCACCGGGGTGGAGCTCGACCCGGTGACCGCGCGTATCGCCCGGCTGTTGCAGCCCCGCGCCCGTATCGTGACGGGAGACTTCGCACGCACCGAGCTGCCGGCGAGTTTCGACCTCGTCCTCGGCAATCCGCCCTTCTCCGACCGCACGGTGCGCTCCGATCGCGCCTATCGCTCGCTGGCCTTACGCCTGCACGACTACTTCATCGCCCGCTCGATCGACCTTTTGAAGCCGGGCGCGCTTGCGGCCTTCGTCACCTCGCACGGCACCATGGACAAGTCTGACACCACGGCGCGGGAGCATATCGCCAAGGTGGCCGATCTGATCGCGGCGATCCGCCTGCCCCAAGGCAGCTTCCGCACTGACGCCGGCACCGACGTTGTCGTCGACATCCTCTTTTTCCGGAAGCGGAAGACCGGGGAGCCGGAGGGCGACCAGAGCTGGCTCGATCTCGACGAGGTCCGCACCGCCGATGGCGAGGAGAGCGCGATCCGCGTGAACCGCTGGTTCGTCCAGCACCCGGTCTTCGTGCTCGGCACCCATGCCACGACATCAGGCCCTTTCGGCGAGACCTACACCTGCCAGCCGCGCGAGGGCGAGGAACTGGCCACGGCGCTGGATGCCGCCATCTCCCTTCTTCCGGAAGCTCTCTATGATGGCGAGCCGACGTCGATCGATGTCGAGAGTGACGACCGCGGCGAGGAGGCCGGTATCCCGGCTTCCGCCGAACGCCATGTCCGCGAAGGCAGCTATGTCTTCGACCCGGTGCACGGCCTGATGCAGGTGATCGACGGTGCGCCCGTCGCCGTCCCGGTGAGGAAAGGCCGATCCGGCGACGGGGTGCCTGATAAGCATATCCGCATCATCCGCAAGCTGATCCCGATCCGCGATGCCGTGCGGGAGGTGCTGAAGGCACAGGAACTCGACCAGCCCTGGAAGGACGCACAGGTGCGCCTGCGCATCGCCTGGTCGAGTTTCGTGCGGGACTTCGGCCCGATCAATCACACTACGGTGTCGATCGTCGAGGACGAGGAGAGCGGCGGCGTCCGCGAGACGCATCGCCGGCCGAACCTGCAACCTTTCCTCGACGATCCCGATTGCTGGCTGGTCGCCTCGATCGAGAATTACGACCTCGACACCGATACGGCGAGGCCGGGTCCGATCTTCTCGGAGCGGGTGATCGCGCCGCCGGCGTCGCCCGTTATCACCTCGGCAGCGGATGCGCTCGCCGTCGTGCTGAACGAGCGCGGTCATGTCGATCTCGACCACATCGCCGAACTGCTGCATACTGATCGCGACGCCGTCGTCGCGGAACTGGGAGATGCCATCTTCCGCGATCCCGAGACCGGGGCGTGGCAGACGGCCGATGCCTACCTCTCCGGCACGGTGCGCGACAGGCTGAAGGTGGCGGAAGCCGCCGCCGCGCTCGACCCAATCTTCGCGCGCAATGTCCGCGCGCTCATCGAGGTGCAGCCCGCCGATCTGCGTCCCTCCGACATCACGGCCCGTCTCGGCGCGCCGTGGATTCCGGCCGCCGATGTCGTCGCCTTCGTGAAGGACACCATGGAAGCGGAGATCCGCATCCACCACATGCCGGAGCTTGCCTCGTGGACGGTGGAGGCGCGCCAGCTCGGCTGGCTCGCCGCCGGCACTTCGGAATGGGGCACGGAACGTCGCCATGCCGGCGAGCTGCTGGCAGATGCGCTGAACAGCCGTGTGCCGCAGATCTTCGACATCGTCAGGGACGGGGACAGCGAGCGCCGTGTGCTCAACGTCGTCGACACCGAGGCGGCGAAGGAGAAGCTCGCGAAGATCAAGACCGCCTTTCAGAGCTGGGTCTGGTCCGACCCCGACCGCACCGACCGGCTGGCTCGGGTCTATAATGACCACTTCAACAACATCGCGCCCCGTGCCTTCAATGGCGATCATCTGAAGCTGCCGGGCGCGAGCAGCGCCTTCACGCTCTATTCCCATCAGAAGCGCGGCATCTGGCGCATCGTCTCGGCCGGCTCGACCTATCTCGCTCATGCCGTCGGCGCCGGGAAGACGATGACGTTTGTTGCCGCCATCATGGAGCAGCGCCGGCTCGGCCTGATCGCCAAGGCAATGCTGGTGGTGCCCGGCCATTGCCTTGCGCAGGCGGCGCGCGAGTTCCTGGCGCTCTATCCCAATGCCTGTATCCTCATCGCGGACGAGACGAATTTCATCAAGGAGAAGCGGGCCCGCTTCCTCGGCCGGGCGGCCACGGCGACCTGGGATGCGATCATCATCACCCATTCCGCCTTCCGCTTCATCGGCATCCCGTCCGCCTTCGAACAACAGATGATCCAGGACGAGCTTGAGCTCTACGAGACCCTGCTGACGAAGGTGGAGAGCGAAGACCGCGTCTCGCGCAAGCGCCTCGAGCGATTGAAGGAGGGCCTGAAGGAGCGGCTGGAGGTCCTCACCACCCGCAAGGACGATCTGCTGACCATCGCCGAGCTCGGCGTTGACCAGATCATCGTCGACGAGGCGCAGGAGTTCCGGAAGCTGTCCTTCGCCACCAATATGTCGACCTTGAAGGGTGTCGACCCCAACGGCTCGCAGCGCGCCTGGGACCTCTATGTGAAATCCCGCTTCATCGAGATGAGGAACCCGGGCCGGGCACTCGTGCTGGCGTCGGGCACGCCGATCACCAACACGCTCGGCGAGATGTTCTCGGTGCAGCGCCTGATGGGCCATGCCGCGCTCGCCGAGCGGGGCCTGCACGAGTTCGACGCCTGGGCGAGCACGTTTGGCGACACCACGACCGAACTCGAGCTCCAGCCCTCCGGCAAGTACAAGCCGGTCTCGCGCTTCGCCAGCTTCGTCAATGTGCCGGAGCTGATCGCGATGTTCCGCTCCTTCGCCGATGTGGTGATGCCGGAGGATCTGCGGCGATATGTGAAGGTGCCGGGAATCTCGACCGGCCGGCGCCGGATCGTCACCGCGAAGCCGACAGCGGCGTTCCGGCGCTACCAGCTTCAGCTGGACGCCCGTATCAAGGCGATCGAGCAGCGGGATCGTCCGGTCGAGCCCGGCGACGATATCCTGCTCTCCGTCATCACCGATGGCCGCCATGCCGCGATCGACCTGCGCCTGGTCGACCCTGACACTGACAACGAGCCGGACAACAAGCTCAACGCCCTCATCGGCAATGCCGTCCGGATCTGGCGCGAGACTGCCGACAACGCCTATCTTCAGCCGGATGGCAGGCCCTATGAGCTACCTGGCGCGGCGCAGATGATCTTCTCGGACCTCGGCACCATCAGCGTGGAGAAGACGCGCGGCTTCTCGGCCTATCGCTGGATCCGCGACGAACTGATCCGCATGGGAGTGCCGGCCTCCGAGATCGCCTTCATGCAGGATTACAGGAAGTCCGAGGCCAAGCAGCGTCTGTTCGGCGATGTCCGTGCCGGCAAGGTCCGGTTTCTGATCGGTTCCTCCGAGACCATGGGCACAGGGGTGAACGCGCAGCTTCGGCTGAAGGCGCTGCATCATCTCGACGTGCCCTGGCTGCCGTCCCAGATCGAGCAGCGCGAGGGACGGATCGTGCGGCAGGGCAACCAGCACGAGGAGGTCGATATCTTCGCCTACGCCACCGAGGGCAGCCTCGATGCCACGATGTGGCAGAACAATGAGCGTAAGGCCCGCTTCATCGCGGCGGCGCTGTCGGGCGACACCTCGATCCGCAGGCTGGAGGATCTCGGCGAGGGGCAGGCGAACCAGTTTGCCATGGCCAAGGCCATCGCGTCCGGCGACCAGCGTCTGATGCAGAAGGCGGGGCTGGAGGCCGACATCGCCCGGCTTGAGCGCCTGCGCGCCGCTCACCAGGACGACCAGTTTGCCATCCGCCGCCAGATCCGCGATGCCGAGCGCGACATCGCGCAGGCGACCCGCCGGATCGAGGAGATCGGGCAGGACATCGCCCGCCTCGGCCCGACCGCAGGCGAGGCTCTCGCGATTACGGTGAACGGTACGTCCTTCTCCGAACGAAAGGCCGCCGGCCGGGCACTGATGAAGGAGGTTCTCACGCTGGTGCAGAACCAGCATGAAGGCGAGACCGTCCTAGCGTCCATCGGCGGCTTCGATCTCCTCCATGATGGCGAGCGCACCGATCGCGGGGAGGGCTATCGCTACGACACCGTGCTCCGGCGTACCGGCTTCGATCATGAGATCGAGTTGCCGGTGACCGTCACGCCCCTTGGCGCTGTCTCGCGCCTCGAGCATGCTCTCGATGGGTTCGATGCGGACGAGGACCGCTACCGCCAGCGGCTCGCTGATGCCGAGCGACGGCTGGTGTCCTACCGGTCGCGCGAGGGCGGCGTGTTCGCCTTCGCCGACGAACTCGCCCAGAAGCGCCGGCAGCTCTCCGAGGTGGAGGCTGCGCTTTCGGCCGATGCCGTGGGACACCCGAGTGATGCGCTCCAAGCAGCCTGATTCCGTGTTGGGATAGAAACCGCGGCTAGGGCTTTTGCCCGATCAGGCCGGTCGCGGTTTCGACCTTGTCGAGCCAATCGGCGGCCGTCTGGTCGGTCCAGGCAACGATGGAACGGATACGCTCATATTCTTCCTGGACGTTGCGCCGGAAAATCGGCTCGTGATGCGCGATGCGGTTACGCAGGTCCCGGATCTTCTGCAGCCTGTCGAAGCCATCGCTTCGCAGCTGCTGGACGGTTCTCGCTGCGTCGGCATTCGGAAAGACCGTCCTGAAATGATGGTTCCACACGGCCGCGTCATGGCTCCTGGTGAACATCCGCTCCCAGAACACGAACTTCAGCTCGGCAACGATCTTGCCCGCCGTCGGGAGTCTGTTTGCCAGATCCATCAGATCGCGCCTGGGGCTATAGGCCCGTGGCGGATCTCTGAGGCTGATGATAAAGCCTCTTTCCCAAGGCCAATTGGGACCATAGGTGCCCTCAATGGCGGACACGATTGAATTACGGACACTGACCTCACATATCTGCAACGGGACGAAGAACGCTGCCGAGAGTTCGAGATTCCAGCGGTAGAGTTCCAGCGCCGCCTCCTTGTCGCTGGCCATTTCGGCCAGGTAGGTGGCGAAGCGTGGCGCGGACAGCACCGCTGGCAGGCTATGGATTTCCTCGGGCGTGAACGGCATCGTCGTTGTTCCTAGATCAGGCTCGCCCGTACGTGCGTTGACAGCGACGTGTCGAATGGCGTAAAAAGCATGTTGAAAGGCGCGTGAGGTCGCGGGGTAACACCACCCTCATCGTCATACGGTACAAGGGAAAAGCTCGCCTCTGGCGGGCTTTTTTCTTTTCCGCGGTTCATGTTTGTGCTCCCGGATCGCCTGATGCCTCCTGAGCCGGCGGTGGAGGCACCGTGGCGGTTTCGGCTTCTGCCGCATTCGTTTTTTCAGCTACCGGGAGCTTCGCAAGATATTCGCGCAAGGCCTCGATTTCACCGAATGCGCCGACTTCCATCAACCGGTCGATGAACCGGGCGTAGATTCCATCCTGGACCTTCCCTTGAGCACGGAGCCACTCGACGGCCGCGTTCGGGCTGATGAGCAGGACATAATGGAATTCCCCGGATGGTCCGGGCTTGGTCATGATGAACCAGTGCTCCCGCAGAAGCTTCATTCGTTTGCGCCAGGTGTCGACGGCGCGCTCTCCCGAGAACCCCGCCTCCGCTGCGAAGGTCATCGGGTTTTCGATTGTAAGGAACGGCGTGTCGGGGGACCGCGCCCAGAGAGCGAACAGCGTGTGACCGGCTGGGCTGCCTTTTGAGAGGACGTCAATCGCCTGCATGACGATCGGCATCGTGCGGGGCACGGTCGTGAAGCCATCGTTCGTCTTGCGGTGCCAGATAAACTCGGACGGTGTGCTGGGGAAGTGTAGCGCCATCTGTTGCTGGGCGCGCTCCGCCATCTTCAGCCGTCTCGCGGAAGCCTGTCGCCCGTTCGCCATTTGTTGCTCCTTTCGGCTGTCTTGCCCCGATAGATGCGCTCACCGGCCGCAAACGGCAACGAGTGAATACGCCCGTCAGAACGACGTACTCGCATCAGTGAATCGGCTATTCATGAACTCCATTGCACAGGAATTGGAGCGGCCCAAAGTGCCATGATGCGCCATTTGGTGCAGAAACCTGGAATTTTACGAGCCAGAACAAAGCTATGCCGGATGTCATCGGTGCTCGCGTGTTCCGGTGCTGCCCGTCCTCCCCGGTGCTTCCGATGCTCCCGGGTTTCCCAAGGGGCGCGCCGGAGGCACAACGCGGTAAGAAACCTCCTCAACGCCGACGATTTCAGTACCGCTGGAGCCCGGAAAGAATGGGGAGGGATGAAGGAAAAATAGGATGTGATCGCTCGCGGATCGTCCGTTCCAGTGACGCTGTCGCTCAACCGCAGCCTGCGCGATCCCGGCCCGTCGTCCTGCGCAGGGCTGATAGCCCCGCTTGGCCGGCCGGGCAGGGATGCTCGCCCGCAGTTGCACCGGCCCGTCCGCTCCGCGGGCCGGGGGATGTCTTCGGGAAGAAGACGGAACAGGACCGGGGTGAAGCCTCGTGTCCGTAACCCGGCAAGGAGCATTCCCATGCAGATTATGAAGGTCGATCCGCGCGCGCTGAAGGAGAATCCCGACCGCACGCGCCAGACGAAGTCCACGCCGCAGGCCGATGCCCTGCTGCTGGCTACCATCAAGGCGGTCGGCATCGTGCAGCCGCCGGTGATCGCGCCCGAGAGCGGCGGGGGTAACGGCTACATCATCGATTCCGGCCATCGCCGGGTGAAGCAGGCGATCAAGGTGGGCCTTGAGGAGATCGAGGTGCTGGTGGTCGACGCCGCCAACGACAATGGCGCCATGCGCTCCATGGTCGAGAATATCGCCCGCGAGCCGCTGAACCTGGTCGACCAGTGGCGGGCCATCGAGCGCTTGGTCGCTCTCGGCTGGACCGAGGAGGCGATCGCCGTGGCGCTGGCCCTGCCGGTGCGGCAAATCCGCAAGCTGCGCCTGCTCGCCAATGTGCTGCCGGCGATGCTCGACCAGATGGCGAAGGGCGACATGCCGAACGAGCAGCAGCTGCGCACCATCGCGGCCGCCTCCCTCGAGGAGCAGCGCGAAGTCTGGAAGGCGCACAAGCCCAAGAAGGGCGATCCGCAGGCGGCGTGGTGGAGCATCGCCAACGGGCTCGCGAAGAAGCGCATGTATGCGCGCGACGCCTCGTTCGGCGAGGGCCTCGCCCGTGCCTACGGCATCGAATGGACCGAGGACCTGTTCGCGCCGGCCGATGAGGACTCCCGCTACACCACGCAGGTGGAAGCCTTCCTCGGCGCCCAGCAGGAATGGATGACGAACCATCTGCCGAAGAAGGGGATCATCACCGAGGCCAATAGCTGGGGCCAGCCCGAGCTGCCGAAGAAGGCAGAGCGCATCCGTGGCAAACCGGGCAAGGGCGATTGCACCGCGATGTATCTCGACCGCGAGGGCAAGGTGCAGAGCGTGCACTACCGCATGCCCGTGGAGAAGAAGGCGAAGGGCTCGGACGCGGCGGGCGCTGATGATGTCGGGACGCTGGCGAAGCCGCGCCCGGACGTGACGCGCAAGGGCATAGAGATGATCGGTGTCCTGCGCACCGATGCGCTGCACGAGGCGCTGTCCCGCGCGCCGATCGAGGACGACACACTGATGGCGTTGCTGGTGCTGGCACTGGCCGGGCGCAACGTCTCGATCCAGTCGGCAGCATCCGACGACATCTATGGTTATGCCCGGATGGAGCGCCATGTCGTCAGCCTCGTCAACGAGGGGGGCCAGCTTGCTCCCGATAGGGACAGGCTGCGCATCGCAGCCCGCTCCGCATTGATCGATGCGTTGTCGGCGCGGGAGAACCGCACCGATAGCGGGATCGTGGCCCGGATCGCCGGCAACGCCATCGGAGCCGACGGTTTCTTGCCGAACATGGGCACGGACGAGTTCCTGTCCTGCCTGTCCCGTCCGGCACTGGAAGCCGCCTGCAAGGACACGCCGGTCCTGCCGCGCCAGCGCGTCAAGGACACCCGTGCCGCGCTCGTCGAGCACTTCAGGGAGGGGCACTTCGTCCACGCCTCGGCGCTGTTCGCACCGGATGCCGTCGCCTTGAACGGGTGGCTCACCGAGAACAGCGTCGTCGCGGACGAGGATGACGGCACGCCGGTCGATCAGGACGAGCGCGACGGCGATGAGCCCATCGAGCCGGCGCACGACTTCGACGCGGATGAAGACGGCTTCGACGAGGCGGGTATCCCCGAGGGCTTCCGCGAAGCCGCCGAATAGCGGCTCCCCCTCCCCCTCTTTCCGAACGCCCCCCGCCGCCGCCGGTCATCCCGGCGGCGGTCGTGTTTTCACGCCCGCACACAAGGAGGACCTCATGTCCGCGCACATCATCCATGACCATGCTCCCATCGGTTCCCTCGTCGCCTGGCCCGACGGCACGCCGCGCCCGCCCGAGCGGCACCGGAAGAAGCTCGCAGCCTGGCAGAGCCGCAACAGCCGTGGGCGGCTGATCAGCAAAGGCGGTGACCGCGCGATCGGGAATCTCTCGCTCTCGGCCACCTTCACCCTGCACGAGGCGGATTACGGTGCCGGTGGTGTCATCGCCATTCGTGTCCATCGGATCTTTTCGGTGGAATCCGCGCTCAGCTTCACCATCGTTGAGCGGCCCGCGATCGGTTCGGTGCGCGTGTTCGACCGTGCCGGCGAGAACGCCGAGCTGGTCTACCTCGCGCCACATCGCGCCGCGGCGGAGGAATGGCTGTCACGGCACGGTTATCCGCGTGCCGTGCTCGATGAGGTGACGGAAGACGAGGTCGGCGCCGATATCGTCGAAGGGAGAGCGGCATGACCATCCCCCTTCCTTCCGGAAGCCCTGCGATGGTGGCGCCGACTTTCGGCATCTCCGCCGATGGCCTCCCGGTTGCGCGCATCGGCGACAACGCCTTCGCTATGCTGCCCGGTCGCGACGGCCGGCATTACCTCGCCAGCGGCTGGAAGATCGGCCGGGCGCTGGCCGAATGGCGGCGGGCTGACTTCTACGGCCATTCGGGCGAGCTCGCCGACGAGGCGGCGTTCCGTGCTCGGGTGCTGGAGCATGCCGAGCACCAGCGCGAACAGCAGGCGCTTGGCCGGCGCGAGATTTCCTCTCGCGTCCACACGCCATGGGGACCCTCGCAGGGTGCGACCGTCTATGCCGAGGGTGTCGAGTGTCATTCGACCGCCAGCCATGGCGGCTTCAAACTCTCGGCCGAGCGCAATCGCAAGGTTGATCCTGTGCTGCGGGTTGCGGGCGGCTTCTACGAGGAGGATGAGGCCTGGGCGATCGTGGCAATCACCTTCCCGCATCTGTTCACCAGCTTCGAGCGGCGCTGCGCCGAACGCACCATGAAGGATTCATGGCCGGATGCCTGGGAGACGATCTTCGGGACGATCCTCACTCCGGGTGAATCGCGGGAGAAGGACCGTAGGGCTTTCGAAGCCGCGCATGCAGAGGATTGGATCGCGATCTCGGCGATCACGTCGGAGCAGCAGCCGGGGTTCGTCGAATGCGTCGCGGCACCGGGCGGGCATCGTGGACCGGGAACGGAGGAGCGGCGCTTCCTTGTTCCGTCGGGCGAATACACGATGGGCCGTTTCGGCTTCGTCATCGATCCCGACCGCTACCCTACCTATCGCGGCCCGTCGAGTTTCATCGGCTGGCAGGGGAGGACCGCGACATGACCCCTCTATCCGAGGTCCGCGTCCAGCTCGCGCGCATGGAGGAGGCGCGCCGGCAGATCCAGCACCAACTCGACCTGATCGACCGGCATATCATCCGGCGGATGACGGCGCTCCCACGGCTCCAGCCGAAGCGGACGGGCTACCGGCATGGCAAGCGACCCGATCCCGACACCTTCCTTGAGTGCTACCGTTCGCATCGCGCCGCGCTGACCGCCGAGCGCCAGCCCGAGATCGACGCCCTGTCCCGGAAGCTCGCTCATCAGGACCAGGCGATCGCCGCTCTCCGAGCGCGTCATGGTCTCGCCCTGCCGCAGGTCGCCTGATCGGCACGGGTGGGAGCGGAACCTTCTCTCCCGGGCCGTTCGGAGAGCGACCGTCGAGGGGAGACGGAGGTCGTCGGGCGCCGTGGGCCTCATCCTTCCCGGTTGCCTTGTTACCCTCATCCCCCGCTCACCGGCATCACCTCGGGTTTGCTGCGGTCTGAACCGTCTGCCGGGCGCTTCAAGGCCGCGTGCCGCGCCGCGTGGCGGCCGGCCCTCGCCGATCTCGACAGACCGGGCCCGCGTCCTGCGCGAGGGCTGACGCCCTGCTGGTCCGCAGACCCTGTCCGCTCGCCTGGCAAGAGCCGGACCATGAACCGCCCGGCGGCCGCCGGTTCCTTTCGACCGCACCCGAGGGGACGCCGGCAAGCGGCGGACAGACCTCGGGATCGCACCTGAGAAAGGAATACATCATGGCCAAGACCGCCCCGTCCTCTCGTCACTCCGCCCGCATTGTTCCGCTCCGCAGGGGCACCACTCTTGAGATGGTCCGCCTCGCCTGCCCCGATGCCACGCAGATGACCCTGATCTCCGAGAGCTTCGGACTTCCGATCCTCGACAGCGACGGCATCCGCGACCAGCATGAGCGCCTGATCGTCGAGACGGCCGATGGGCTGAAGGAAGGGCTCGGTGAGCGGGCGATGCAGATCCACCTGCAGCGCATCGTCGGCGCCTATGTCGGCTCGGCCCATGGTGCCGGGCAGTTCTACAGCCGGGCTGTGACCGAGGCGCGCGATGCCACCGCCAAGGCGGCGAACGACATGCGCGACGAGGATCGCGACGGTCCGGTCGGCTTCGACAGCGGGGCCCAGCGCAAGCGCGAGTTCGCGGCGGACATGGGACTTCAGGCCCATGCTCTGCGGATGGCCGCCGAGGGCGCGGTTGGTGCCTACGAACGGACCGTCGGCGAGGCGTGGAAGCCCTTCGAGCGGCAGGTGGAGAATCCCGGCCACAGCGTCGACCGCAAGGCGGCCGAACTCCAGATGGCGGCTCTCGGCTGAGCCGCCTCGGGCGGGGCGTCAGTCCCGCCCTTTTCGCTTCCTCTCTCTACCTTCTTCTCGGCCGGTCTCGCGATGCGGGGCCGGCCTTTTTGATGTCGCGGCGCGCAGGGAAGGAAAAGGAGGACGAGAGAGTGGTTCGCGCTCGCACCCCATCCCGGCCTGTGGTCCTGCCGGGCCCGGCGGCCTGCGCAACGGCTGCGCCGTCCTCCACTTGCGTTCCGGTCCTGCGGATGCGCAGTCCTCCCGCTCGACCCGGCTTCAGGACCGCCGTGACGGGGTCGCGATCGGCGCGACCTCCGGGACGGAGGTTCAGCATATGGGCAGGAAAGAAGAGAAGCCGCGCGTCGACATCTATGCGCGGATCACCGACAGGATCGTGGCGGATCTGGGAAAGGGTGTGCGGCCCTGGATGCAGCCATGGCGTTCTACGAATGCCATCGGCCGGGTGACGCGGCCGCTGCGCCATAATGGTTTGCCGTATTCCGGCATGAACGTGCTGCTGCTGTGGTCCGAGGCGATGGCACGCGGCTACGTCTCGCCGGTCTGGATGACGTTCAAGCAGGCGATCGAGCTCGGCGGCGCGGTGCGCAAGGGCGAGACCGGCATCATGGTGGTCTTCGCCAGCCGCTTCACCAAGGCCGAGACCGATGGTCATGGCGGCGAGGTCGAGCGGGAAATCCCCTTTCTGAAGGCCTATACCGCGTTCAATGTCGCGCAGATCGACGGGCTGCCGGAGCGTTACCATGCGAAGGCGGAACCGGTCCGCGATCCGATCGAACGGATCGAAGAGGCCGACCGCTTCTTCGCCAACACCGGTGCGGTGATCCAGCATGGCGGCGACCGGGCCTTCTATTCACCCGGCAGTGATCACATCCAGATGCCGCCGTTCCAGACATTCCGGGATGCGGCGAGCTATGTCGCCGTCCTCAGCCATGAGGCCACCCATTGGACATCGGCGTTCCATCGCGTGAACCGCGATCTCAGCCGCTATGGCAAGGACAGGAGTGAACGCGCGCGCGAGGAGCTCATCGCCGAGCTCGGGAGCTGCTTCCTCTGTGCCGATCTCGGCATCGTACCGGAGCTCGAGCCAAGGCCGGACCATGTCAGCTACCTCGATTCCTGGCTTAAGGTGCTGGCCGAGGACAAACGGGCGATCTTCTCGGCGGCCGCGCATGCGCAGCGTGCCGTCGCCTTCCTGCACAGCCTCCAGCCGGCGGTTTCTGAACAGCGCGAGGCCGCCTGATGTTGCACGCTCCGATCATCTCGGGGGAGGGCGGCGAGCCCTCTCCGATCCGGATGGTCGCCATTCTGACGGCCGGTCATTGCGTTCGCCGGCGCATGTAAAGGATGCGTGGTCGGGAGAAGGCTGGCAATCGTCATTCAATCGCATTACATTGACCGACAGAGGAGGTGCCGATGGTCGCAAATGCTCTCGTTCAAACCCGCATCGATGCCGAAATCCGGGATCGCGCGTCCGCCGTGCTCGAAAGCATGGGCCTGACGGTGTCCGATGCCGTGCGCATCCTGCTCACCCGGACCGCCAATGAGGGCGCGCTTCCGCTGGAACTGGTGGCGAACAGCGAGGCGCATGATGCCTGGTTCCGTGCCAAGGTGCTGGAAGCGCTGAACGACACCCGGCCCGATATTACCGACGATGAGGCCGAGGTGCATTTCGCGGCGCGCCGGGCGGCGGCACGGCGCCGTGCGGGTAACGTCCAATCGTGAAGCTCGTTTGGTCCGCCTAGGCGCTCTCGGATCGCGACGGCATATTCTCTCATATCGAGGCGGATAGCCCGTCCGGCGCTGTTTCTATCGACGAGCGGATCGCGAGTGCGGCGCGCCGCCTGTGGGACTTTCCCGAAAGCGGCCGTCTCGGAAGGATCGACGGGACGCGCGAACTGGCGATCGTCGGCAGGACCTATGTCGCGGCCTATGTCGCAACGGACACGACGGTTCGCATCCTTCGCGTCCTGCACGGTGCGCAGCGATGGCCGGAGACCTTGCCCGAGGGTTGACGTTTGCGCGCTTGGAAAGCGCGCCACGCGGATCGGGGTCAGGCCCGGTTGGGCGGCTTCCTGCCTCGCGGCGGCGGCGCCAGGTACGCGTCGGTTCTCGCCACGGGCCTCGACGAGGAGGTGTCGGTTCGGATGTCGGCTGACGGGCACCATCCGCGCGAGCGTCGTGGGAGAAGGCGCCGCCGCGATTGGCGTGCTGTCCGGCGCAGGCGTCCATTCTCATGTGGCCGTGACGATGGTTCGTGGTGCGTCGGCCTGGCGGGATGTTCGTCAGAACCTGCCGGCCCTCGAATTCGGTGGGGTGTCGCGACCTGATCGATCTTCCGCGCGGTGGCGAGGATGAGAGCGCTGGGGTGCTGGTTGAGCCACGGCGCGTCCTTTCTCTCTTGTCCCGGCTGACCCTCCTGCGGGCTCGATGGGGCACGTCTGACCGGAGACCGGCTTCGCCTCGATCGTCTTCCCGCAACGGCATCAGGCGATTTTCTGACCCCTGGCGGACCTTGCGGGCGCCGCCATTCCTCGCCCACTAACAAAATCGTCCGTTGCCGCCCTCCACTTCGTTCCAGCCCCAAAAGGACCACCCCATCGCGCAGGCGCGCCGGGGACCCCGGTGGGTGCGGTCCGATCGTCCCCGGTCTTGTCGACAGCCATCGAGGCCGCGGCGGGCGCGGCCCGAGAACTTGGAAAAGGACGAGCACCATGGCGACCATCGGCACCTTCACCTCCACCTCGAACGGCTTCACCGGCTCGATCAAGACTCTCACCCTCAACGTCAAGGCCCGCTTCGAGCGGATCGAGAACCCCTCCGACAAGGGCCCGCACTTCCGCATCTTCGCGAGCGGCTCGGTTGAGATGGGTGCGGCGTGGCAGAAGCACTCCGAGCAGAGCGGCCGCGACTACCTCTCGGTCAAGCTGGACGACCCGAGCTTCCCAGCTCCGATTTACGCCACCCTGGTCGAGGTCGAAGGCGAGGACGGCCTCTCTCTGATCTGGTCCCGCCCCAACCGGGACTGACCACCAAGGCGGCCCCGCCGACGCGGCGGGGCCAGCCTCTTACCCCTCAGGAGCTGAGCTGCCGGACGAGATCGGTTTTCCCTTCGGCCGATAGCCGCGATTGCGCCTCTGCCGCAGCAGGTCGAGGAAGAGCTGTACGGCTTCGTCTTCCCGGTCGAAGGAGTGCTGCATGGTCTGCCCATGTGCGCCGATACGTCCCCAGCGCCGGATGAGGCAGGCCTGTCCGAACAGGGTCTGTTCAATCGACATGGCGTAGAACCGAGCCATGTTCCTGGAGGCATCCCGGCGTTCGACATAGAGCTGATAGGGCTGGGCGAGCATGACGCCAGAATCCCATCGACGGGATTCAGCGTCCAATGACACTTATGAATCGGTCCGGCGTCATCGATTCATTTCCGTGAAGGGATCGCGTGAGGCTCTTTCTCCGGCTGGAACCTGTTCGCCCTCACGCAGGCCTTCATGTCGCCCCGCCGGAACCAGATGGCGCGGCCGCAGCGTAGCGGCGCGTTGCCGGCGGTGAAGACGATCTGCTCGTCGGCGCGCATGCGCAGCACCTCATGCGGCTGGATCAGCGGGCGAGACGCGAGCTGCTTCGATCGGGTGCGCGAGGAGCCGGAGGATTGCGACGAGCGGCTGACCTGGTCGATCTCGACCGTGGTCGCGCCGCAGCGGCGGGAGATGTAGTCGGCGGTTTCGGGATCGTTGACGGCGGCGAAGCTGATCCAGCTCGCCGACTCGAACCATTTGCTTGCGGCGTCCCGGCCACCCCAGGTCTCGCGCATCTGGCCGATGGACTGGAACAGCAGGATGAGGGTGATGCCGTATTTGCGGCCGGCGTCGCGGGCGGTCTCGAGGATCCGCATGAAGCCGAGCCGCGCGACCTCGTCGAGCAGGAGCAGCGCCCTCCCCGTCATCTCGCCGTTCCGGTTGTAGATCGCGTTCATGAAGGCGCCGATGATGACGCGGGCGAGGCCGGCATGGGTCTCCAGCGTCTTCAGGTCGAGATTGATGAAGACGTCCGTCTCGCCCCCGGCGAGATCATCGGTGACGAAGGAGCTACCGGATACGAGCGCGGCATAGTTCGGGTAGCTCAGCCAATGGGTTTCCTTGACGGCGTTGGCATAGACGCCCGAGAAGGTCTCCGGCGTCATGTTGACGAAGACGGCGACGTTCTCCCTAACGAATGGCGATTGCGAGCCGTCATAGATCTCCTGCAAACGCGATCGCAGCTTCGGTTCCGGCTCGGACAGATTGGCGCGCACCTGGCGCAGGGTCTGTTCCGCCTCGCTCGTATGCCCCGACAGGCAGACATCGGCGATGAGCGCGGTGAGGAGCTGCAAGGCCGAGGCGCGGAAGAAGTCGTCGCGCACACCGCGCGCCCCGCCGCTGTCGCTCATGATCCAGGAAGCGACGGCTGCGATGTCCTCTTCCTTGGTGCCGCCGAAGCGGCCGATCCAGTCGAGCGCGTTGAAGCCGGTCGCCGGCTGCTTCGGATCGAGCACATGGACGGTGCGCCCGGCTGCGCGGCGATGATCGGTCACCATCGGCGCGACCTCATTCGAGGGGTCGAGCACGACGAGCGCGCCGCCCCATTTGAGCGCGGTGGGGATGGTCACCGAGGTCGTCTTGTAGCCGCCGGAACCCGCGAAGACGATGCCGTGCGACGAGCCGAAAGAGGCGTCGAAGCAGAGCAGCGGCGAGCGTCCGCCCGCTCCCCAGCTCTGCCGGTCCAGCGTGCGAAACGCCGCCGTGCTGTCTTTGTCGACACGGTAGCGCTCGCCGACGACAATGCCGCCGGTGTCGGGAAAGAGTTTGCCGGCCTCGGTCATCGTCATCCAGTCGGCATCGCCGTGCAGGGCGCGCTTGCCATGCACGCGCTTCGGCGCCGATGCGGCGAAGGCGGTATTGCCTTTCACCGCGACGCGCAGGGCGAAGCACCCGACGATCAGAGTGGCACCCGCGCCGATCAGGTAGGCCGGATCGACCTGAGTGAGCGCTGGCGACCGCGACGTCGCGCGCAGCACGGCGATGATGATCGCCGCCGCGCATCCCGCGATGACACCCCATCCGGCCGTGCGGATGTTGACGGCGCCGGCTGCGGCGAACAGGAAGATCACGCCGATCGCGGCTGCGGCGAGGAATGGCAGCGCGAGTCCGGCGCGGCCGAACATCATTCGTTGCGTCTCCGTTTTGCCGAGGCCGGCGGCCGCTTGCTCGAAGCCCGACAGGCCGATGAGCACGCCGATCATCAACGCGATCGGCGCGAGGGCGAGCAGGAGTCTATTCGCCATCATTGCCGAAGGCCTTCGCGCCGACGGCGGCGAGGCGCATACGCTCGGCGTCGTCGGCCTTCAGCCTCTGGCTGAGTTCGATCAGCGCGCCGAGCAGGACGGCGCGCTTCTCGTAGCGCAGTCCGGCCTTCGCGATCAGGCCGCCGAGCTCGATCTTCTCGCGCGTGTCTTGTCTGCGGGCTTCGGTGGATGAGGCCTGACGCATGCGCTCACACCTCGCCAGCGTCATCCGCAGCCGCGCCAGCCGCGACCTTCGTGGCCGAGGCCGTGGGCTCCTCCACGGCGCCGCCATCTCTTTTTCCGGTCGCCGCTCCACCCTTCGCGCGAAACCGCCCGGCGATTTCCTCGAACTCCGCCTGCAACTCGCCTTCGTCTATCTCGATCTCGCCAAGGCCTGCCTTCAGGGCGACACGCCCGATCCGCTCGGCCTCGCGCGTTTCGGCGAGCTTGAGCTGGGCCTGGAGCTGTATGATTTCCTCGCGGATCTTCGACGATGGCTTCTTCATTCCGGTGGGACCTCCTGTTGCGCCCGGTGCGGATCGCATCGTGCAAGGGTCTTCCGGATGCCCTGTGATCGAAAGGTGCAGATTTGCACGTCGGCGCAGCCGACACTTTGGCGGATCATCCCGGCCGTTCCGAAGGAATGGTCCAAGGGCGCAGTAATACGTCGCTATCGCGACGCCCTGCTTCAGCCCCGGCAACGGCCGCCGTTCCCGACGAACACGCCTGTCTTGTCGTCATTCGGGAGCCCGCGCCGCCTTGGCCATCACGCATTTCACGCCCCAGCTCATCTCGCGCGGCTCCGGCCGCAGTGCGGTGCTGTCGGCAGCGTACCGGCATTGCGCCCGGATGGAGCACGAGGCCGAAGGGCGGATTGTCGACTATTCCGCCAAGCGCGGACTGCGGCATGAGGAATTCCTGCTGCCGGTCGACGCGCCGGAATGGGCGCGGGCGCTGATCGCCGATCGCTCGGTCGCGGGGGCGGCCGAGGCGTTCTGGAATGCGGTCGAGGCCTTCGAGAAGCGCTCCGATGCGCAGCTTGCGAGGGAGTTCATCATCGCGCTGCCGGTCGAGCTGTCCGTGGACCAGAACATCGCCCTGGTGCGGGAGTTCGTCGAGACGCAGCTGCTCGCCCGCGGGCAGGTCGCGGACTGGGTTTTCCACGACGAACCGGGCAATCCGCATATCCACCTGATGGCCACCTTACGACCTCTTGTCGATGGCGGGTTTGGGCCGAAGAAGGTGCCGGTGATCGGCGATGACGGTGCGCCGATGCGCAATGATACCGGCAAGATCGTCTATCGGCTCTGGTCCGGTGAGAAGACCGAGTTCCTCGAGCAGCGCGAGGGCTGGCTCGATCTCCAGAACAAGCATCTGGCGCTTGCCGGCCTCGACATCCGCGTCGACGGCCGCTCCTACGCCGAGCGCGGCATCGACCTCGTGCCGACCGCCCATGTCGGCGTGGCGGCGAAGGCGATCGACCGGAAGGAAGCGGCGGCGGGATGGTCGCCCCGGCTGGAACGTGTTGCGCTCCATGAGGAGAGACGGGCGGAGAACCGCGAGCGCATCCTGCGCCGGCCGGAGATCGTGCTCGACCTCGTCACGCGCGAGATGAGCGTCTTCACCGAGCGCGACATCGCCAAGGTGCTGCATCGCTATGTCGACGATGCCGGCATGTTCCAGCAGCTCCTCGCGCGGATCATGCAGGATCCCGAAGTGCTCCGTCTGGAAGGCGAGCGCATCGGTTTCGCGAGCGGCATCCGTGAGCCCGCCAAGTACACGACGCGTGAGCTGATCACGCTCGAAGCCGAGATGGCCCATCGCGCGATCTGGCTTGCCGCGCGGTCCTCGCATGGTGTTCGCGAGACCGTGCTCGAGACGGTGTTCCAGCGTCATGCCCGGCTCTCGGAAGAGCAGCGCGTGGCGATCACCCATGTCGTCGGTGACGGCGGGCTGGCCGCTGTCGTCGGCCGCGCCGGTGCCGGCAAGACCACGATGATGAAGGCCGCGCGGGAAGTCTGGGAGGCGTCCGGCTATCGCGTCGTCGGCGCCGCGCTCGCCGGTAAGGCGGCGGAGGGCCTCGAGAAGGAGGCGGGTATCGCCTCGCGCACGCTGGCCTCCTGGGAGCTCGCCTGGTCGAAGGGGCGCGAGACAATCGATGACAGGACCGTGTTCGTGCTCGACGAAGCCGGCATGGTCTCGTCCCGGCAGATGGCGCTGTTCGTCGAGACGGTGGTGAAGGCCGGCGCCAAGCTGGTCCTCGTCGGCGATCCCGATCAGCTCCAGCCGATCGAGGCGGGTGCCGCGTTTCGCGCCATCGTCGAGCGCACCGGCTATGCCGAGCTCGAGACCATTTATCGCCAGCGTGAACAATGGATGCGCGACGCCTCGCTCGATCTCGCGCGCGGCAATGTCGCCGCGGCGCTGAAGGGCTATGAGGCGAACGGCAAGCTCCAGCCCCGAAAGCTCAAGTCCGACGCCGTCGCGGCGCTGATCGAGGACTGGAACCGCGATTATGATCCGGCGAAGTCGACGCTGATCCTCGCCCATCTCCGGCGTGACGTGCGTGTGCTCAACGACATGGCGCGGCGCAAGCTGATCGAGCGCGGCCTCATTGAGGAAGGCCATGCCTTCCGCACCGAGGATGGTCCCCGCCGTTTCGCGGCCGGCGACCAGATCGTGTTCCTGAAGAATGACGCGGCGCTCGGCGTGAAGAACGGCATGATCGCCCATGTCGTCGAGGCACGGCAGGGCGGGTTCAAAGCCATGATCGGCGAGGGCGAACAGCGTCGCTATGTCGATGTCGACCAGCGTTTCTATGCCTATGTCGACCATGGCTATGCGACCACAATCCACAAAAGCCAGGGCGCGACCGTCGATCGCGTCAAGGTGCTCGCCACGCTCTCGCTTGATCGTCACCTGTCCTACGTGGCGCTGACCCGCCATCGCGAGGATGTCGGCCTCTATTACGGGGCGCTGTCCTTCCGGAAGGCCGGCGGCCTGACGAAGATCCTGTCGCAACATCGGGGCAAGGAAACCACGCTCGACTATGAGCGCGCATCCGCCTATCGCGCCGCCCTGCGCTTCACTGAGGTGCGCGGCCTGCATCTCGTCCGCGTCGCCCGCACGCTCGTCGCCGACCAGCTCCGATGGACCATCCGGCAGAAGCAAAAACTCGCCGAACTCGGTGAGCGGTTCGCGGCCCTCGGCGCGAAGCTTGGGTTTGGTTCGCCCTCGAAACAGACCGTTCCGGAAACGCGGAAGGAGGTTAGGCCGATGGTCGCCGGCATCACCGCATTCCCCAAATCTGTCGACCAGGCGGTCGAGAACAGGCTCGCCGCCGATCCCGGGCTATCGAGGCAATGGGAGGAGGTGTCGACCCGCTTCCGCTTCGTCTTCGCCGAGCCGGAGGCGGCGTTCCGCAAGGTCGACGTCGACGGCATGATCAGGAACGCCGACACCGCCAGATCCACCCTGTCGACGATCGCTGCGAAGCCCGAGAGCTTCGGGGTGCTGAAGGGCAAGACCGGCCTTCTCGCCGGCCGCGCCAACAGGGACGACCGCGAACGCGCTGCGCTGAACGTGCCAGCGCTCGCGCGGGACCTGGAGCGTTATCTGCGGCTGCGCGTAGAGGCCGAACGCAAGCACGAGGCCGAGGAACGCGCGGCTCGCGTGAAAGTCGCCGTCGACATTCCGGCGCTGTCATCGATGGCCAGGCAGACTCTCGAAAAGGTCCGCGACGCACTCGACCGAAACGATCTTCCGGCGGCACTCGCCTTCTCCCTCGAGGACAAGATGGTGAAGGCAGAGCTCGAGGGGTTCGCCCGGGCCGTCAATGAGCGGTTCGGCGAGCGGTCCATGCTTGCCAACAGCGCGAAGACACCGGACGGACCCACCTTCGAGAAACTCGCGGCCGGCATGAATGCCGGCCAACGCGATGAGCTGAAATCGGCCTGGCCGACGATGCGCACGGCGCAGCAGCTTGCCGCCCAGCAGCGCACCGCGGAAGGGTTGAAACAGACCGAGGCGATGCGCCAGGGGCAGTGGCAGGGATTGTCGCTCAAATGACTGCGGGCACGGCGGCCGGAGCCGAAATGGCGATCGGAGGGAAAGTAGGTGCAGCGCGTCGGCGTGCGCTCGCGATCCTGGTCGGCGGCGTGGTCGTGATGGCGGCGATCGCCGTTCTGGGCTGCCTCGGCGGATGGCGCATCAACCTCACGCCGAGCGAGCCGATCGGGCTGTGGCGCATCGTGCCGCTCGATCGTCCTATCGCGGTCGGGGATCTTGTCTTCATCTGTCCACCACCGGGGTCGGTCTCGGCCTTCGGCCTTGAGCGCGGCTACTTCCGCTGGGGATCGTGCCCCGGCGGTGCGGCCCCGCTCATCAAGACCGTCGCGGCGTTTGCCGGTAGCCGCATCAAGGTCGGCGCCAGCATCGTGATCGGTGGTTCTGCCCTGCCCCGCTCCGAACTGATCGCTCGCGATGGCGCCGGACGTCCGCTCACCCCCTGGACCGGCGGCATCGTTCCCGCCGGCCAGATCTTCGTTCACTCTCCCTTCGCAGGTTCTTATGACGCCGGCCTTCTCGGCCTGGCGCGGCCGATCTTCACCCTCCATCCCTGATCGCTGGCGCCCTGCGCTGCTCGTCACCGCGGCCGTCGCCATCGGCTGGGTGGGCTGGAGCGGCCATGCGCTCACCCTTCCGCTCGCCATGCTGTTCCCGGCACTCTGGGCGTGGGCGCCGAACCGCGTCACGGCGGCGGCGGTGTCGATGGGGTATTTCCTCGCAGCGTCACGCGGCCTGCCACAGGGTGTCGCTGCCTTCTACGCTGCTGATATCTGGCCCGGACTGGGGCTATGGATCGGCGCGTCGTGCCTCTTTGTCGGGGTGCACGCTGCGCTGTGGTTGAGACAACCGGGATGGACGCGCGCGCTGCGTTATCTGGTGGCTGCTGTCCTGATGGCGTTTCCGCCGTTTGGGATCACGGGGTGGGCGCATCCCGTGACGGCTGCCGGTGTTCTCTTCCCCGGTTGGGGCTGGTGGGGGCTCACGGCTGCCGTCGCGGTGTTGCTTGTCATGACGACGCGCGCCTGGTCGGTCATGATGATCGTCCTCGCGGGGCTATGGCTATGGTCGGCGGCGAACCCGGCCCAACCGGCGCTGCCCGCAGGATGGAGGGGCCTTGACCTCTCTCTCGGTCGGAGCCTCGGCCGCGAGCATTCTCTTGCCTATCAGGACGCGCTCGCCGCCCTGGTCCGCGAGCAGGCCATCAACAGTGCCCGCGTTGTGATCTTGCCGGAAAGTGCGCTCGGCTTCTGGACCCCGACCCTCGAAGGTTTCTGGATCAACGCGTTGCGTTGCTCGAACGTCACACTCCTCGCCGGCGCCGCGGTGCTTGAACGGCAAGGCTACGACAACGTGATGGTGGCGATTTCTGCCGGTAAGGCGAGTGTCCTCTACCGCGAACGAATGCCGGTACCCGTGTCCATGTGGCAGCCTTGGGCGACATGGACCGGAACGGGTGGCGGCGCCCGCGCCTACTTCTTTGCGAACCCGGTGGTGAAACTTGCGGGCATCCGGGTCGCGCCGCTCATCTGCTACGAACAGCTCATTGTCTGGCCCATTCTTCAGTCGATGTGGTTTGGCGCGGAGACGATCGTCGCGACTGGTAATGGCTGGTGGACCCAAGGCTCCTCGATCATCGACATCCAGAAGACGAACGTGACCGTGTGGGCACGGCTGTTCGCGGTTCCATTGGCGATGTCGTTCAACACCTGAACCAACGGAGAGACGGGAATGGTGGATGCCGCCCTTATCCAGCAATGCGCTGACCCCAACCTGAAACCGGCGATCGTCGAGAAGTTCATCGAGCAGGTGGGAATGCGGGATCCTCTTGCCGTGACGGTCCGCGCGGGCGATCTGGTTGTACTGGTACCGAAGCCGGGCTCGCCCGCCGAAGCGCTTGCTCTGATCCGCGAGCACGTTGGCCGCTACGTCGTGCGCGTCGGCGTTACCCAGTTCCCCGCAGGCCTTGGGGTGCAGGATGTTGCGGAACTCACTTCCGACCTAGTTGATCCGTGCGCGAACATCCGCATGGGCAGCGCGCTGTTCCGAAAGGTCTATGCCATGGTCGTCAGGTGGTACGGTCGGGAGACGGACGAGGCGCTCGAGGATGCTATCCTCGCGTGGAAAAGCGGGTACTTCGAGGGTGATTTCGTGTTCACGGCAACGGAACTGCCGCCCGATGGCTCGATGCCGCACACGCCACCCGAAACCACGGCTGAGGAAGCCGACAGGGAGGGCAGCCCATCGGAGCCTCCGGCCGGAGATCCCAACGGCGCTGATATCCGCATCGATCTGTCCAGGATCGGCGTGAAGCCGTCCATGGATCGGAAATAGAAGACCATTCCGGGGCGCCGTGCGATTTCGCAAGGAGGTTTCTTGATCGCCCGACAAGTGAGTGCAAAAATTTGCAGTGCGCTATCCGTGGCGACTAGGTCGGAACAGCGATGTTCGCGGTGCTGAATGGATCACATCGTGAGCAGACAGGGGCGGCTGCAGCGACCGAGGTCTCCCGTCAGTGGAGGAGGTGCTGGAGTGCGCAAACTCCCCACAGGATACCGCCTTCATGCAAGGTGTATGGAGAAAGCGTAATTTTGAGTTGACCAATCCGAAGGTCAAAACTCAGCTGCATGAAAACAAAACGTTGTGCGGAGGAAGCTGGTGAAGCATTGGGTTGACAGGCTTACCGACCTGGCGGCGGTTGGGTTGGACGAAGCCGGTCTCAAATCGGCTTTGACGGACCTTTCTGAATCCTTTGGCTTTGCCGGTTACGCGTACCTGCATATGCAAATGAACAATACATTTGCAATTTCGAATTATCGCTCTGAATGGCAGCGCGTTTACTTCCATGAGTGCTACTCCGTGATCGATCCCGTCGTTGAGCGGGCAAGGAGACTCAGGCGCGCCTTCTCTTGGGATGGGGAGTCGGACCGCTCGCACCTGTCTAGAGAACAGCGATCCTTCTTCTCGCATGCTGACGACTTCGCGATCCGGTCGGGCTTTACGATCCCGGTGAATACCGCGAACGGCTTCATGTCGATGTTCACGCTGGCATCCGACAAGCGCAGGATCGATCCCGAAAAGGATATCGATGCTATCGCGGCCGCGGCTGCCGTGGGGCAGCTTCATGCGCGCATTGCGCATCTGCAGGCGACGCCGACGATCGAGGAGCACGCATGGCTTGATGCGAAGGAGGCCGCCTATCTGCGCTGGATTGCACTGGGCAAGACCGTGGAGGAAGTGGCCGAACTCCACAACGTCAAATATAACAGCGTGCGGGTGAAACTCGCTGAAACAAAAAAGCGGTTTAACGTCTACACGATTACACAGCTTGTTGCCGTGGCGATCCGTCGGAAGCTGATCTGACGATTATTTCACTGAAACACTCGGTGTATATCCGAGAAGCGCGATAAGAGCCGCGACGGCAGCCATTTGAGAGTGCATCTCGATGGCGGCCTCGATGTACCGGACATGCTGCTCGCCCCCCAGCGTCTTCCCGGTCTTGCAGGCTTCGGGAAGTCCGTGAAACAGCTCGTCGGCGCGATCGACGAGCTGCCTGTGGATGCGAATAGCATTGACTGTGATGGCCTCGAGATCCGACCGCGGCAGTCCTCGCGTCAGCCCGACGAGGGGACGAAGCTCGTATTTGGTTTCCGGTGTGGTCTCGTTCGTTTCCATCCCCTGCTCGCCTGAAGTTGTCCGCGGTGCGCCCCCGCCGACGTTAATCCCATGAACCCTAGCCGGGGGTTAGAATCCGAGATGAATCGGCCCTGAGACCTTTAGCACCGAAGCGCCTGGACATGCGTCACAGGCCCCCGGCCGTAAGGTCAGAGGATTCTGGTGCCATTCCGGTCGGCACCAACCGTTCATCAGGGGATTCTAAGCCCCAGGACAGCGCGTACTGCCCCAACCTCCTTATACGGAGCATGGGGCCGCCGCGCCAGTGGCGGGCCGCAGCAAGGCTGGCTGGGTCCTAAGAAATCTGTCAGGGGAACAGTGCCTTGGGTGGCGATCCCCTAACCCCGATAGGCGCCGGGGAACACGATGTCCTGGTCGACCAGTACGTTGAACTGGTAGCCTGGACGGATCTCGAGCGTTGGCTGGACGTCCATGTTGCGCTGGATGGTCTGTTCCGCCGTCCGACCGAAGGTCTCGGCGAAATTGATCCGCGCGGCGTCCTCGGGGCTGTTGGAATTGAACGGGTCATTGCTCTGGGGAATCGCCATGTCGATCCCGGTGCCAATCAGGGCGATCAGTATGGCGGAGCCGAAGGTTTCCAGCCATTTGCGATCGGCCTTGTCGCGGAAGCCGCCATAGCCCTCGGCGTCCGTTCCCGCCATGCCGCCGATCTGCAATGTCGAGCCGTTCGGATAGATGATATCGGTCCAGACGACGAGGACACGGCTCTGCCCGAACGACACCTTGCTGTCGTAGCGACCGAAGAGCTTCGTGCCTTGCGGAATGAGCAGGCGATGGCCGGTCGCGCTGTCATAGACATTCTGGCTCACCTGCGCGGTGATGCGCCCCGGCAGGTCGGAGTTGATGCCGGTGATCAGGGTCGCGGGGATCACCGAGCCGCGCTTCAGCTCAAAGGGCGAGAGCTGCGGCACCACCCGGTTCGGCAGGTAGCCGAGGCTTTTGAGGTCGGCATTGAAGAAGTCTTCCTTGGCACGCTGACCGTTGGGATCCGGATTGATGCCGCCGGCTCCCGCGCGCAAGGCGGCGGCGAGAAGGTCCGGGGCGCCGCCCGAAGGAGACGCGGAAGCTGTTGCCGGTGCACCGGGGCGGGTTGCTGGGCCAGTGCCGAGCCCGTCGAGCTTGCCCCGATCGACCGCGATGGGGGCGTCATAAGCTGCGTCATTCGCCTGCAGCCGCGCCATGTCCTGACGATGACGCTCACGCACATATTGCTCCTCTTGCTCGCGCTGCAGCCGCGCCCGCCAGACGGCTTCCGGCTCCAGCGTGGGTTCCGGTCGCACGTTCGCTTGCCGCGCTGGCGGGGGTAGAAACGGGTTGGTTACCGGCACCTCTTTGGTCGCGACTGGCGCGGGTGCGGGTAATGCCACCTGTTGGGGTTCGCCGATGATGGCATCGCCGACGCCGCGTTTGAGCTGGTCGGCAAAGGTGGATGCCGGGTTGCCGGTACTCTCCCCGGGCCCGCCCGCTTCTCCCATGCGCAGGCCGCGCGAGGCCAGGCCGTAGAAGATCACACCCAGGAAGGCGACGACCAGCACGATGACGATGATGACGGGCAGCCGGTTGATCCGGCGCATGCCGGCTTCGGTTTCGTCATTCGCAGCACCGCCGAGCTTGAGGGATTGTGTCATGACACCCTTCCTATCCGCGCCGCATGACGGAGACCGGGCTCGCCGGCGTAGCGCCGGCTGCCGTGACGCTATAGGCCCGCCCGAGTTCAACATCGGCTGTCGAGAGCCGAGCCAGGACCTGGCCCTCGAAGGGAACGATCATGTAGGCAAGCGGGACAATGCTCGTGCCGCCCTCGGTCTTCTGGTCCGTGACGACGGCATAGCCCCAGCCCTTCAGGGCGGTTTCGAGAGCTTCCCCGAAAGGCGAACCGTCCTGCTTGAGCGCGATCGTGGCGGTTCCCGGCCCGACCTGTTCGGCCAGTCGGCTCACCATTTCGCCAGCGATGGCGCTTGCGGCAGGACCGGACACGTCGGCGGGTGCCTCGCTGGCAATGAGGCTGCCCTGTCCGGCGGTCTGACATCCGGCAAGGACGAGCGCGAGCGCTGCCGCGCCGGCCAGGGAACGCAACGTGGGAGGAAGGAGCATCAGCCGCCCCTCCTGATCGTCACCTTTTCCTGGTTCCAGCCGACGCCTGACACGAGCACGGCTCTGTCGACGTGATAGTCGACGATCATCATGTCGCCCTTCATGCGGTAATTGACGATGCGGCTCTGTCCGCCCGAGGTTACGAAGAGGACGGGCGCATCCTGTCCGGTGATCGAGCGCGGAAACTGGATGTAGGTCTTCTGTCCGTCGCTATAGACCCGGCTCGGCCGCCAGCCGGCCCGACCGGAGACCGAATATTCGAACTGGAGCTGCTCAGCCGGCACGCCGGCGCCGGGGATGGTGCTGGCCTCGATCCGGGCATTGATGTCCGCCATTCTGATGGAGACATCGTCGGGATAGGCGAAGCCGACGCGGGCCATATACTGGCTCTGATGCGATTTCAGCTGAATGTGGTAGGTGCGGCGTGAAGTGGTCACCACCATCGAGGTGACGAGCCCCGGCTCCGACGGCTTGACGATCAGGTGGATCGCCTGGCCGTCGGCCGCTCCCGAGGTCGCAGGCTCGACCTTCCAGCGGACGGTGTCGCCGACGAGCACGTCGCGGACCACTTCGCCCGGCTGGAGTTCGATGTCGCAGACCTGCAGCGGAGAGCAGACGACGGAGGGCTGGATCTCGCCATAGAGAAAGACGACCTTCCCGTCGGGTCCTCTTGTGACCACGCCGGGGCTCCCCCGCCAGCGCTCCGAAATGCCGGTGCCCTTGGCCTCATTGGCGCTGAGGCCCTGCGCTTTCACGCAGGTGGGGGACGTCAGAAGGGAGGCCATGATGGCAAAGGCGATGGTGGTCGGCAGAAAAGGCCGGATTGCTGCGTGGTTTTCGTGCATGCGCGCGTGCGAGCCTTTCAAAGCTGGGCCGTCCAATCGAAGTCGCGCAGATAGAGGCCGATCGGGTTGAGGCGGATGCTCGCCTCGTCCTGAGGCGGCGTCAGCGTGACGGTGGCGATGCCACGGAACCGCCGGACCGCGGTCTCCTTGCCCTTGCGGTCACGCTCGAACTCGGTCCAGTCGATCTGATAGCTCTGGTTCGACAGCGCGACGATGTTGTTCACCTCGATGGCGACCGTCGCGTTCCTCGCCTTGTCGAAGGGCGACGAGGAACGGAACCAGGCATTGACCTTTTCGGTCGCCGGATCAGAGGTGCGCAGATGCGCATAGGTGCGGTCGATGTACTGTTTCTGCACCACGGCATCGGGCGTCACGCTGCGGAAGTTCGAGACGAAGCTTCCGAGCGTCGCGCGCACGACGCGCGGATCGGCATATTCGATCTGCTGCGGATAGCCGGCGCTCGAGGCGGTGCCGAGTTTGTCGACTTCGACGATGTAGGGAACGAGCCTGACCTGCGTGCTCTGGAACAGGGCATAGGAGAAGCCGATCACCGCCATGACCATGCCGGTGATGCCGACGACGCGCCAGCCGGCAGCGGCCTTAACATAGGAGCCATAGCGCTCGTTCCACTCCTGACGGGCGGCGATGTAGGGGTTTTCTGGTGGATTGCCGGAGGCCATACCGGACCGTCTCCTCATTTGTTGTCGTCGATGGGCGGCGGCACGGGGCGGGACGAGCGCGTGCCGCCGGACTGCCGGCCCTGGTCGAGCTTGGCATTGGCGAGGCCGAGCAATGAGCCGGCATAGGCGCCGGGTGCGGCAATGGCCTTTTCCTTGGCCGCTGCGCCTGCCGCTCCCGCGGCACTGCCGATACCTGACGCCATGCCGCGCAGGGCGGCGCCGGCCAATGAGGAGCCGCTGGCGCGGGCGTCGCTCGCCGACTGCGCGCCCTTACCGGCCGCGCTGGCACCCAGAAAGGCGCCACCGGCCGCGAAGCTCGCGACCTGTGCGCCGTGCCGGATCGCCTCCATGCCGCCGGAGATCGAGGCACCCTGGACGACGCCCTGCATGATGGGCGGCACATACATGGCGATGACGAAGACGACGACCGAGATGCCGGCAATGGCCAGCGTGGTGATGAACTGGTCCGAGGTCGCGGTCGGGGCCTCGGCGAGACCGAGCAGGATGTCCGAGCCGATCCTGGCGATCATCACCAGCGCCATCAGCTTGATGCCGACCGAGAAGGCATAGACGAGATAGCGGACGGCGAAGTCTTTGGTGAAGGAGGAACCGCCGAGGCCGAGCATGATCATGCCGGCAAGCAGGCCGACATACATCTCCACCATCACCGCGACGAAGATCGCGGCGACCAGTGAGAAGGAGATGACAACAACCACCATGGCGAAAACGGCGGCGATCGCCAGCGCATTGTCCTCGAACAGGCCGAACTTGGCCTGTTCCGACATCTTGGACGCGACGCGGATACCGGCATCGAAGATGTTGGCGGGTGAAGCGTCCCCTCCGCTGCCGCCTATCTGGAAGAGGCTGTCGACCACGGCCTTCGCGAAGTCCGGTCCCTGGTCGAGAATGAAGGCGAACAGGCCGATGAACATGATGCGGCGCACGAGTTCGGCGAACCAGGCGTCGAGCGAGGCGGCATTGATCGCGAGCCATACGGCCGCGATGCCGATCTCGATCCCCGCGAGGATCCAGAACAGCGACCGGGCGGCATCCATGACTGTGGTTTCCCAGCCGCGGGCCGCGGTCACGACGGAGTTCTCCAGCGTGGTGAGAACGGAACCCTCCTGCGCCAGCGCGGGTGCGCTCACGAGCAGGACGATCGCTGCAACCGCAATGGCGAGTTCGAGCGGACGGCAAGGGCACGGGATCACCATCGCGGCTTCATCTCCTGGCCGCCGCGAACATCCCTGTTCGGATCGCCACCGAAAAAGCGCTCGATATGTTCACGACGTGCGGTGTCGGATGCCGGAGGTGACGATGGTTCGGTTGTCGCGCGGGCAGGCTCGGTGGACGATGGCCCGACCATCCGGAAGGCGAGCGTCGCGCACAGGCCAAGGGCTCCGGCGAGCAGGATGAGAATGACAAGACGGGAGCTCACCAGCGCGGCTCCATGGTCTGCCCGCCGCGAATGTCGCGGGTGGGAGCGTTGAAGAACTGCTCGCGGCGGGCCTGGGCGAGGTCCTTCTGCGCCTGGTCGGACTGATACCAGGTGCCCATCATGGTCATCTGCTGGGATACGAGGCCGCGCAGCTTCTGCATCTGCGCAACCTGCTGGGTCGCGATCTGATGGCCGACCTGCAACGCCTTCATCTGGCCGTCGGCACTTTCCGACATCGTGCGCAAGGACGACATGGTGGCCTCTTCGCTGCCGAACTGCTGCGCGGTCAGGTTGGCGGCCTTCAGCGTGCCGGCGATGGTGTCGCGATTGGTGGTCGACCAGCCCTGATAGGTGGAGGAAAAGGAAGCGCCATCGGGCAGGCTGCTCTTCATTTCGGCGAAGCTCTGGAAGCGCTGCCGCAGCACGTCATCGGCGTTGCCCATGGAGAAGGCGATGCCCTGGCCCTGCGAGACCACGTTCTGCAGACTCTTCAGGTCATTCTCGACCTGGCCCCAGACATGGTTCGGCAGTTGCGCCGTGTTCTGCAGCATATTGTTGTAGATGTTCAGCTGGTTCTGGATCTGCTCGGCAAGTTGGGAGATCTGCTTGATCTGGTTGTTCACCTGCTCGGCGGACTGGCCGACAAGGCTCACCAGCTCGGCATTGTTGGCGAGCTGCGTCCATTCGGTCGCACCGCCCGTTGCACCGCCGGCGGGTGCCTCCCGAGGCAGGCTCGCCATGAACAGCATGATTGCGGTCGTGAGCACGAACCGGGATCTATGCGGTGGCAAGGATGGTTTCGGCATGGGCGATCCCCCTCTGCTGGAGCCACGAGAGAGGCCAGCCGGCCCCCTTTTCGGAGTGCAGCGCGCGAATGCGCTTGAGGTCCTCCTTGCCGGACGCTCCCACGAAGGAGAGGGCAACGGGCCCCAGCGCCATGTCGAAGAGCCGCCGTCCGTCCGGGGAGGCGACGTAGTATTCGCGTTTGGGCAGTGCGCTCGCGACGATCTCGATCTGGCGTTCATTGAAGCCGAGGCGCTCGTAGAATTCGCGGGTGCCCGGCTCGCGTGCCGATCCGTTCGGCAGGCAGATCTTGGTCGGGCAGCTTTCCTTGAGCACGTCGATAATGCCGGAGCGCTCGGCGTCCGAGATTGATTGGGTGGCGAGGACGACCGCGCAATTGGCCTTGCGCAGGACCTTCAGCCATTCCCGTATCCTGGCGCGGAAGGTCGGATGGCCGAGCATCAGCCAGGCCTCGTCGAGGATGATCAGGCTCGGCGCGCCGGTCAGACGCTTTTCGATGCGACGGAAGAGATAAGTGAGCACGGGGACGAGATTGCGCTCGCCCATGTTCATGAGCTCCTCGATCTCGAAGCACTGGAAGGTGCCGAGCGACAGACCGTCCTGTTCGGCATCGAGCAGCTGTCCCATCGGACCGTCGACGGTGTAGTGGTGGAGCGCGTCCTTGATCTCGCGCATCTGGACGCCCGACACGAAATCCGAGAGCGAGCGCCCTCGCGAGCCTGCCATCAGGCCGATCTGCCGGGAGATGGCATTGCGATGGTCGGGCGCGATCGTCACGCTCTGCAGCGCGACGAGGGTCTCGATCCATTCGCTCGCAAACGCCCTGTCGCCATCCGTGGACAGCTCGGCGAGAGGGCAGAACGCGAGCGGAGCCTCCTCCCCTGCCCCGATGTTCTCGCCGCCGATCTCGTAGTGCGAGCCGCCGATCGCCAGCGTCAGCGGCAGCATGGAGCGGCCCTTGTCGAAGGCGAAGACCTGAGCATCGCCGTAGCGGCGGAACTGCGCGGCGATGAGCGCCAGCAGGGTCGACTTACCAGAGCCGGTCGGCCCGAAGACCAGCGTGTGGCCGACATCGTCGACATGGAGATTCAGGCGGAACGGCGTGCTGCCGCTCGCCACCTGCATCAGCGGCGGCGATCCGGGCGGATAGAACGGACACGGCGCATCGACGCTGCCTGACCAGACCGAGTTGAGCGGGATGAGGTCGGCGAGGTTGCGGGTGTTGATCAGGGGTTCGCGGATATTGGCGTAGGAGACGCCGGGCAGGCTGCCGATGAAGGCGTCGGTGGCGTTGAGCGTCTCGATGCGGGCGCCGAAGCCCTCGGCCTGGATGAGGCGGCGCACCGCCTCGCATTTTTCCCTCAGGCGGGTCTGCTCCGTGTCGAACAGGACGATGACCGGTGTGTAATAGCCATAGGCGACGAGCTGCGAGGAGGCTTCGGCAATGGCATCTTCGGTTTCCGCCACCATCATCATGGCGTCCTGGTCGACCGATCGGCTCTGCGTCTGGAACAGCTGGTCGAAGAAGGGCCGCACCTTCTGCTGCCATTTCTTGCGCGTGCGCTCGAGCTTTTGACGGGCCTCCTGCTCGTCGAGGAAGACGAAACGCGACGACCAGCGATAGGTCAGTGGCATCAGGTCGAGCGCGTTGAGAATACCGGGCCAGCTCTCGGCCGGCAGCCCATCGATGGCGACGACGCCGAGATGGCGGTTCTCGACGAGAGGCGTCAGCCCGTGCCGAAGTTCGGCCGTGGCCAGCCAGTCGAGATACATCGGGATGTCTGGCAGCCGGACGGGATGGTTCTCTCCGGTGATGCAGAAGCGGATGAACTGAAACAGTTCATCGTATCGGGCGGTGTGAAAGCCGCCGGCCTCTTCCGTCTCGCGGGTCACCATCCGACGGATCGAGACGACATTGGCGAGATATTGCTCGATCTCCCGGATCGAGGTCCGGAAGGCATCGAGTGCCGCCGAGGCGTAGGAGGCGGTGCGGCTTGCCTCGTCGGAATAGATATAGCGCGTGAGCCCGGAACGCCGCGGCTCCGGCGGACGCCATGTCAGAATGAGTGCATGGCGGCTCTCAAAATGGCCGCGCTCGCGCTGGAAATGTGACCGACGCTCGGCGTCGATCGCGCGGGTCACTGGGTCGGGGAAATGGCAGTCTTTCTCGTCGGGATAATCCGAGGTCGGCACACGAACGGCCTCGACCTGGATCATCCAGCCGGAACCGAGCCGCGCCAATATGGTGTTGATCTGGCGGGAGACCTCGTTGCGCTCACTCGGCGTTGAGCTCTCGCTGTCGGGGCCGGCAAAGTACCAGCCGGCCATCAGCGAGCCGTCCTTGAGCAGGAGCACGCCATTGTCGACGAGGCCGGCATAGGGCACGAGGTCGGCGAAGGACGGACCGGCATGACGAAAGGATCTGAGCGCGACCATGGGCGACCTCAGAACCGCCGCCAGGGCGTCGAGGTCGCCCGGTACTGCGACTGGTAGGTGATGTGGCGCACATAGACACGCCGCATCAGCGGGTCGGACCTAGCCATCATGCGCAGTATTGCCACCACGACCAGCCAGATCGCGACGCCGAACAGTGTCGCGTACCAGGTGAGCACGACGAAGATCAGGATCGCGGAGGCAAGGCCGGTCAGCAGCACCAGCTCCCGGTCGGCGCCCATCAGCAGGTTTGGCCGGGACAGGGCACGGTGGATGCGCGATCGTGCGAGGCTGGACGTGTCAGCCATCGGTCCCCTCCCCTCCCCCGCCATGGGAGGACGCGGGAGGCGCCGTCTGCGCAGGTGCGACCGGCGTGCCGATCGAGGCGCCGGTCGATCCGAACAGGGCAACGATCTGGGTGGCCCCTAACAGGATGCCGGCGACGAGAACCACATACATCAGCCGCCGCGCGAAATCGTTCAGCTCGCCGCCGAAGATCAACATGCCGCCGGCGACCGCGACGGCCGCGAGTGCGATGAAGCCGGCCACGGGCCCGGTGATCGACTGCTGGATCTGCTCGAGCGGACCTTCCCAGGGAAGGCTGCCGCCTGACGAGGCGAAGGCCGGCTCGATGAGTGCGGTTGCGGCGAGAGCTGCAACGCCGGCGCCGGCAAGAGCAAGGTGAAGGCTACGCGACATGGCTGTCCCCGTCGGTTTTCCCATAGTGTTCGGTCTGATACCGGGAGGCGCTGAAGCCCTCGACGTGAAGGATCTCGTGCACCCGCCTCCCCCGGCCCGAGCGCTCGATCGAGACGATGAGGTCGACCGCCTCCCCGATGACTTCCTGCATGGGCTGCTGGCTGACCTCGGCGGTGAGTTGTTCGAGACGGCGCAAGGCCGACATCGCGGTGTTGGAATGGATCGTGGTGACGCCGCCGGGATGGCCGGTGTTCCAGGCCTTGAGCAGTGTTAGTGCCGCGCCGTCGCGGACCTCGCCGACGATGATGCGGTCCGGGCGCAGGCGCATGGTGCTCTTGAGCAGGCGCGCCATGTCGACGGTGGCGCTGGTGTGAAGGCAGACGGCGTTCTCCGCCGGACAGCGGATCTCGGCGGTGTCCTCTAGGATGAGAAGGCGATCGTCGGGAGCCTCCGCGACGATCTCGGCGATGACCGCATTGGCCAGCGTGGTCTTGCCGGAGCCGGTGCCGCCGGAGATGACGATGTTCATCCTCGCGGCGATCGCGCTACGCAGGACGGAGACCTGAGCCTTGCTCATCACCTTCGCCTTCACATAGTCGTCGAGCGGGATCAGCCGGGAGGCGCGCCGCCGGATGGTGAAGGTGGGGGCGGCCACGACCGGGGGCAGCAGCCCCTCGAAACGATGACCGCCGATCGGCAACTCGCCGGAGATGATGGGCTGCTCGTCGTCGGCCTCCGATTGCAGGGCATGGGCGACACTGCCGATCACGACCTCGGCGGCGGCCGGGTTCATGGCTCCCACCTCGGCGACTCCCTGGCCGAGCCGTTCGATGAACAGCTTGCCATCGGGATTGAGCATGATCTCGACGACGGTCGCGTCGTCGAGGGCGACGCAGAGCTGGTCGCCCAATGCCTCCTGGAGCTTGCGGACCAGCCGGGAATGGGACCGGAGCTGGGTCACGCCGCACTCCTCAGCGTTGCGGGGGCGCCTGCGTTGAATTCCGGGCGATAGTGAGCCGGGCACACGTTCCGGAAGCTGGCCGCGTCGATGGGCAGCGTGCCCGCGATCGCCGTGGTGTTGCCGATCCGGACCGGCTCGCCCAGCCGCTGCATCGGCCAGCCCGCGCGTTTGAGGATCCGTTCGAAGCGCAGGTCGGTGGCGGTGACGAGCTCGTTGTAACCATTGGCCATCGACCATTCGATGATCCCGGCGAACAGGAACAGCGTGGTCTCGTGCAGAAGGCCCCCTGCCCTGTCGGAGGCCAGCGTGGTGTCGACGCAGAAGCGCGAGCTCTCGACCATTGCCGTGTGGACATTGAGCGAACCGCTCGCGAGCAGTTGCGGGAACGTCCTCTCCAGCATGGTCGGTCCGGACGCGGGGAGCAGGCGACAGCATCCGGCCACCTGTCCCGAGGCGGTCACCGCCAGGACGTAGGACGGCTGCAGGTCATCATACTGATCCCGCTCCTCGCCGTTCTCGATGGTGACGTCCCATTCGAGACGTCCCGAGAAGATCGCGGCGCGCAGGCGTCGCATCTGGGCGAGTAGGTCGGCGTATGCCTCATAGTGTGCCGGAACCACAACCTGAATCCGCATCAACGTCTCCACATGAACGGGCTGTGTGGAGACAGATCACCGGTGGCGGGGGCCGGCTACGTGCAGATTTGCAGCGGGTGATTCCACGGTCGAGGTGATCGACGGGACGATCCGGGAGGCGCGGATCGTCCTGCATGCGGGTGCAAATTTGCAGTTCCCATGGGGCATCCGCTTCCGGCCGACTCACGGTAAGTCTCGGAAAACGTAACGAAATGGCCTGCGGACTTGGGAGCTGCGGATTTGAGCGTTAAGGTTTCGTTAACCAAAAACGGCTTGCGACCCTTCTCGAATCGACCATAGTAATAACGCTTTCAGCGTGAATGCTGCATGAAAAGCGTTATTCTAGAGAAGTTGGCGGAAGTGAGCACAGGGCACCCTACGGAAACGGACTTTGACGAGGAGATTCTCCAGCAGGGGGAACTCATCTCCGATAAGCTCAATATGCTGCGCTTGGAGCAGTATCCGCCTAATGCGGAGAAAGGGCTTCGCCTTTTCTCATCCGTTGAGGTCGCCGAGTTTCTCGGAGTGACGCAGAACCACATCAAGAAGCTTCATCTTGAGGGGAAAGGGCCTGATCCACAGGTGTCATCCTCCGGCCGGCGCAGCTACACGGCTGCGCAGATGCTGGAACTGCGCCATTTCCTTGACAAACACGGCCGGAGCGACATCAAACGGTATGTTCCTCATCGTCGGCCGGGTGATGAACTCCAGGTGGTTTCCGTCGTCAATTTCAAGGGAGGCAGCGGCAAGACCACGACGACCGCGCATCTGGCACAGTATCTTGCCCTTACCGGCCACCGTGTTCTGGCTATTGATCTCGATCCGCAAGCATCGCTAACGGCTCTACATGGGATTCAGCCGGAACTGGATAAAAACCCCTCCCTCTTCGAGGCGCTGCGCTACGATGACCAGCGCAAGTCGATCAAAACGATTATTCGGCCTACCAATTTCCCTGGCCTCGATATCGTGCCGGCGAATCTCGAATTGCAGGAGTACGAGTATGAAACGCCTCTGGCGGCGTCCAATAAGGGGTCGTCAGAGGGGCGGATGTTCTTCACCCGGATCACTCAGGCGCTTAAGGAGGTCGATGACCAATACGATGTGGTGGTCATCGATTGTCCTCCACAACTCGGCTACCTGACGTTGACGGCATTGACCGCGTCGACGTCCGTTCTGATCACGGTCCATCCGCAGATGCTTGATATCATGTCGATGAGCCAGTTCCTGCTGATGCTTGGCGGCATTCTTCAGTCGATCAAAAGTGCTGGTGCGCGGGTCAGGCTGAACTGGTTCCGATATTTGGTCACGCGCTATGAGCCAACGGATGGGCCGCAAGCGCAGATGGTCGGATTCATGCAGGCGATGTTCAATCGTCGCATGCTGCGGAACCAGATGCTCAAATCGACGGCGATTTCCGACGCGGGCATCACCAAGCAAACGCTTTACGAGGTTGAGCGCAGCCAGTTCACTCGGTCGACCTATGATCGGGCCGTCGAATCCCTCAACGCCGTGAACGGCGAGATCGCTGAGCTAATTCACAAATCGTGGGGGCGAAAGTGACCGTTGGTTTGACAGCCGTGCAAATCGCCGAAAAGTCTAGGTACAGCAAAGGGATGCGTCCTGTATCGGGAGGGCGTCTTGGCTAGGAAGCACCTACTGGCGTCATTTGCCGATCCGAAGCAGGAAGAGGTGCCCGTAGCTACGGCATCGGAGTCTCGTGCGGAGTATGCGCGGCGTGGAGCTTCCCGTTCCATGATGCAAACTCTTGACGAGATGGCGGAGAATTCGATGCGCCTCTTGGAGGGGGAGGCGATCGTTCAGCTAGATCCAGCTTTGCTTGATCCCTCCCCTTTCGCTGATCGCATCGGCGAAGAAGCTGATGAATTCGATGCGCTTGTCGCAGCGATCAAGGATGTCGGCCAGGCCTCACCGATCCTCGTCCGGCCGCATCCGGATGATGCCCAGCGTTACGTGATCGTTTATGGGCATCGCAGAGCGAAAGCGGCACGGCAGCTTGGAATACCGGTAAGGGCGGTTGTGAAGCCGCTTGCGGATATCGCTCATGTCATTGCGCAGGGGCAGGAAAATACGGCTCGCGCCAACCTGACTTTCATTGAGAAATCGCTTTTCGCGAAGAAGTTGCTCCATTCGGGAATATCGAAGGACGACATAAAGCGTGCGCTGACGATCGACGATACCTTGCTCTCGCGCATGCTGGCTGTTGTCGAAGCCGTCCCGGCCCCGGTGCTTGACGCGCTAGGCGCTGCGCGCGGGGTAGGTCGTGATCGCTGGGAGCATTTGAAGAAGGAACTGCTTCATCCCGCGAAGGCCAGTGCCGCAGTCGAGCTGGTGCACACGCCTAGCTTCAAGGATGCGCCTCAAGAGCAGCGCTTCGCGCTCGTTCTGGAAGGAATAGCGAGGGCGAAAACTCGTAAGCCGGTGGTCGCTCGTCCTACCGAACGAGACTGGGCACTGGCTGGAGATTCGGTGAAGGTGGTGACGAAGGCCGCAGGTCGCTCGTTCACGCTCGCACTGAAGGCGAAGGACGCTTCGGATTTCGGGGCCTATCTCTCTGATAATCTGGAGCGCCTTTACGAGGAATACCAGAAAAACGGATCAAAGCAGGAGACGCACTAAACCGCAAAAGAAAAAGGCCCCCGAAACGGTGTCCCGGAAGCCCTTCTCGTTGTTGGCGCATTGAGAATCGCACCTCCCGGAATCACCGTCAAGCGTTTTAGCGAACGACCTTGCTCGGGCGCGCTGGATTCTTTTGCCTAGCGATAGGTGAAGGACAATGCAGACGCATGTTTCGACGACGCCCTTTGGGCGGCGGCCGATGAAGCTCGGCCAGATTTCGAGCCAGATGGTGGCGAAGGCGGTGAAGCCGGATGCCGTCGCGCATAAATGGCAGGTGTTCCAGGACATCCGCGAGGCGAGGGAACTCCTCGGCGCCACTGATCGCTCGCTGGCGATCCTCAACGCCCTGCTGACTTTCCATCCAGAAACCGCGCTCACCGGCGATGCCGAGCTGATCGTCTGGCCGTCCAACGAGCAGCTGGCGGCGCGAGCGAACGGCATGCCGGCGACGACGCTGCGCCGGCACATCGCCGTGCTGGTCGATTGCGGGTTGGTGATCCGGCGCGACAGCCCGAACGGCAAGCGCTTCGCCCGCAAGGGCAGGGGCGGCGAGATCGAGCAGGCCTATGGTTTCGATCTCTCGCCGCTGGTCGCGCGGGCGCAGGAACTCCATGACCTGGCCGAGGCGGTTCATGCGGAGAGAAGGGCGTTCCGCGTCGCAAAGGAGCGTCTCACGCTGCTGCGACGGGACATCGTCAAGCTGATCGACACCGGCGTCGAGGAGAGCGTCCCAGGCAATTGGGGGAAGGTACTGCTGGACTATCAGGCGATCATCTCCCGCCTCCCTCGTTCGGCCCCGCGCCAGCTGGTCGAGGCAATCAGCGCCGAGCTGGCGGCTCTTTACGCGGATATCCGCGAGGCTCTGGAATCTTTCACGAAAACGCAGAATCCGGATGCCAATGAGTCCCATTCCGGTCGTCACATACAGAATTCAAATCCAGACCTTCATATTGAATCTGAACATAGCCTCCGAAATAAAAAAGAAGCGGGCGGCAGCGTCGCGGAAACCGACAACGTGCGGAGCTTGCCGAAGCGGGAGTTGCCCCTTGGGATCGTGCTCGACGCCTGCCCCGGCGTGCTTGAACTGGTGCAGGGTGGTGAAATCCGGCACTGGCGGGACTTCTTGGCCGCAGCGGAGCTGGTCCGGCCGATGCTGGGGATCAGCCCGAGCGCCTGGCGAGAGGCGCAGGAGGCGTTGGGCGAGCAGCATGCGGCAATCACGCTGGCCGCGATCTACCAGCGCGTCGACCAGATCGGTTCGCCCGGTGGCTATCTGCGCAGCCTGACGGATCGGGCGAGGGACGGGAAGTTCTCGACCTGGCCGATGATCATGGCGCTGCTGCGGGTAAAGCTCGATGCGCAGAGGATCGGACGGGATACGGAACGGCCGCGGTCAGCAGGTTCCAGTGAGGGTGGTGGTCTCCACGTCTCGGAAGCGCTGCTTAAAAGCCTGAACAAGCCAAAGGGGCGGTAAAGGGAGAGGAGTGCGGTTTGATGAACTTGTCCGCGAGGAACGAAACGACTATCTTTCAACGGTTATGAGCACGCATCTGGCCTTGATCCTGACGACGGTGAACGCACCCTATGGCGAGCAGCTTGACGGTGCGGAGTTGGCTCATTGTCTGTCGGATATCACCCTGGCGAAGCAGCATCCCGGTCAGGTGAGCGCCTTTCTGGGAGAGGTGCCTGTTGCCAATCAGTTGAAGTTCGCGGACGCTTATCACATTCCGTTTGCGACGCTGAAGGCTCTGGCAAGTGATTTCGCAGCGTGGTCGGGTGAGAGCTACCCTCTCGCCGCCTGATGACCGAGCTTGCCAATCGTCGTCCTTCGGAGTGGCAGCGGCTTTTTGCCATTGCTTCCGATCTCATACGCCAGGTGAAGGTGGCGACCGGCGGATATGATTTCGAATGGTCGTTCGGCGGTGGCACGGCCATGATGATCCAGATTGGTCATCGTGAAAGCCACGACGTCGATCTGTTCATCAACGATCCGCAACTGCTCGGATTCCTGGATCCATCGAGAAGCGGGTTGAGCTTCAGTGTCGTGCCTACAGCCTATGAAGGCGATGGAGCGCGATTCCAGAAATTTGCCTTCGACCAGCTGGGCGAGATCGATTTCATCGTTGCGAGCGCACTGACAGCCGTCCCCACAGTGACACAGCTTGTCGAAGGCCAGCCTGTCCAGCTCGAGACCATCCCCGAGATCATTGCCAAGAAAATCGTCTACCGGGGCACCGTTGCAAGGACACGGGATATCTTCGACCTTGCTGCCGCGTCACGGGAGCATCGGTCGGAGGTGATCTCCGCCTTGCAGGCCTTTCCCGAACAAGTGGCGGCGACGCGACAGCGCCTCGCTGCGCTGAATCCGGAATTTGTTGCGAGAACAATCTCGCAGCTGATGATCAAGCCGGCCTATGAGTCCATCGGCCCGGACAGCCTTGCGATCGCTACCGATCTCCTCGACGAGGTCCTGCACGCTTCGTCCCGTTCATCCTAATTCGTGGTCGCGACTGCTACAGGCGGTATTTTTTATGCTGGAACTGATCTCGCCGGAAGCGATGGGTCGATAGGGCAGGGGCCTTCCGCCTACAGCCCAGCGGCCTTTGTGAGATTGACGCGGAATCTGTCACGCCGGCGCTGATAGCGTCGGGTCATCTCGGCGGAAGCATGGCCGAGCTGTTTCTGCACATGGCGCTCGTCGACTTCCGCGGAAGAGGCGAGGCCGGCGCGCAGCGAGTGGCCGGCGAACTTTGCCTCCCGTTCGCCCTCGGTGAGATCACCGCGCACCCCGGCGGCCAGTGCGGTGCGCTTGACGAGGCGGGCGACCTCGCGGTCGTTGAGGCGTTCCGTCCCGACATCCTTGCCTCGGCCCGTCACCCGCCGGAACAGCGGGCCATGGCTGATGCGCGCCAGCTTCAGCCAAGTGGTGAGGGCGACAACCGGGCAGGTGGCATCTGACGAGCCGCGGCCGATCTCGACCTCGCGCCAGCCGGTTTTGCCACGCAGCGTGACCAGTAGTCCCTTGTCGAGGATCTCGACCCAGCCGCGCCCGTCCTCGGTCTGGTCGCGCCCGCAATCCAGCCCGACGATTTCGGAACGGCGCAGGCCGCCGGCAAAGCCGAGCAGCAGCATGACGCGATCACGCAGGCCGCGCAGCGTACCGCGCTCCAGCACCTCCAGCATGGCGATGAGGTCTTCGGGGAGCACCGCCTCCTTCTGCCGGGGCGGGGCGGCATGGGTGTTGCGGATGCCGGCGAGGACGGTGGCGATGTGCCGGTCCTTGCGATCGAGCGGGGTGCCGCGCTGGGCGTAGTTCCAGGTGATGGCGGAGAGCCGGCGCTCGATGGTGGAGACGGAGTTCGCCTTGCCGCCGGGAATCGCGCCGCTGGAGGCGCAGGCAGTGATGTACAGCCCGACCACCTGCGGGGTGGGCGGCATAAGCTCTAGCCCCTGACGCCGGCACCAGGAAGCAAAATGCGCCCAGTCGCTAGCATAGGCACGGCGGGTATTGGCGGAGCTGGACGCTTCGACATAATCGCGGGCGCGGCCGGCGAGACGCTCGAGATGGGCGGGGAGGGGGGCACTTTCTTCCGGAAGCGGGGTGGGGAGGGCGGCACCCTCGGCCGACGGCGCGGCATTGGAAACAATGACGGGTGCGCCTGAGCCCTGAGGCGATGCGGAGCGCCCCGGAGGGCGATTTTCGTCGGTTTGCGCGGTGTTTTCAGCCATCTCCTATATAAAGAGAAGAATGACCGATAATGCAAGATTATCTGACTTTTATATGTAGCGACATAGCGTGCGGTTTTCTCGTTTGAGCGTGGCTATAAGCGCGCATAGCCATTAAGCTCCGGCCATGGACGTCGCGCTGATTCCGCCCTTGAAGAGCCCCGCCGCCGTGCCGGTCCTGCCCGGCTGGGCGCTGCCGCGCGGGCGGGTGAGCGACCCGGCTGAGGCGGCCTTTCTCGCCGGCGCGGCGTTGAACTGCCTTGACAATCTGGTGCGCATGGACCCGCCCTGGGCCGGCGCGTGGCGCGCGCGGCTGGCGCTTGGCTGTGCCGCCGCCGCGGTCCACCAGGCTGGTCGCGCGGAGGACGAGGCGGCCCTGCGCGACGCGTGGTTTCTACGTCCGCCCGATGGCGATCCCGGCCCCGCCGGACGGCTGCTGGCCGCCTGGCGCCGTCTCGCCGAGCGCACCCCGAATGTCGAGGAGACGGCCCTGGAGTCGATCTGCGGACTGCTCGGCATCGGCTGGAACTCTCAGCTTGCGGCTCTCCCGGAGGAAATTGATCGACAGTTCGCCAAGGGCCGGCCGGCGCCTTTGGCTGCTGCGGCGATCCTGCGCGCCGTCGATGCCGTCGCGCCGAATGCCGCTGTGCTCGGGTGGTGGCTGGCCGACCAGATGCTGGCACGCTCGTTACGCTGGCCGTTCGCGGTGCCGCTGCTGATGGTCGAGGCCCACAGCGCCGTGTTCCGTCGCGCCGGCGGGGCAGGGCGGCTGCGCCCGGCCGATGACGGCTTCGAGGCGGCGCTCTGCCTCGCCGTGGCGCAGGGCGCGGCGCGGGTCTGCCGCGTAGCCGCCGAGATCGCGCCGCGCGCCGCCCGGCTGCTGGCGGTCGCCCCAAAACTGCGCGCCAAGGGGGCAGGGGAGGCGATCGCCCTTCTGCTCGACGATGACGCAGTGCCGGGCACGCTGGCAACCGCAAAGCTCTCGCGCTGGGGCGCGCGGCGGCTGTTCGAGCGGCTCGAGGCGCTGGGCGCGGTGCGCGAGCTCACCGGCCGCTCAGCGTTCCGACTCTACGGTCTGTGAGATGGCCAAGCGCGCGAAAACCCCGGTGAGCTTTGACGCCGAGCTCAGCGCCCTGCCGCCGGAGCTGCGCTGGCGCGAATGGATGGGCCGGGTCGAGGCGGTGATCTTTGCCTCGCCCGAGCCGGTGACCCGCGAGGTGCTGGCAAAAGTGGTCGGCCGCGACTGTAGCCTCGATCATCTCATCGACGACATCCGCGCCGAGCTGCGCGCCCGGCCCTATGAGCTGGTGGCGGTCGCCGGCGGCTGGCAGCACCGCACCCGCAAGAGCTTTGCCGAGGCGATCCAGGTGGCGACCGGCCTCGGCACCACCGAGACCAAGCCGCTGTCGCAATCCGAGGCGCTGGTGCTGCTATGCATCGGCTACTTCCAGCCGATCACCCGCGGCGAGCTCAGCCAGTTCTTCGGCCGGGAGATCAGTCGCGACACCATCGGTCATCTGCGCCGGCTCGGCTTCATCGCCGCCGGTCCGCGCTCACCGCAACCCGGCGCGCCCTATACCTATGTGACGACCAGGGAGTTTCTGTCGCATTACGGGCTCAATACGCTGCGCGACCTACCGGATATGGAGGCCCTCGAAGATGCCGGGCTGCTCAGCAAGGACATGCTGCTGGCGGGGGATATCCCGCTCGGGCTGATGGCAGGTGAGTCGGACGACGAGGAGTTGGAGGAGGAGGTCGTGAGCGACGAGGAGAGCTGAGCGCGCTCGCCGATCTTTCGACCAATGCTCGGATGTCTTCCGCACCCGCGAGAGCTCTCTCGAGCTGTTCCTGGCCTTGCTCGACGCGCAATGGGCGGCTGAGCGCCGGAACAGTGCGGAGCCCTGGCGCCGGCTCGGACAGCAGGAGTTCCGCGGTAGTCTGCGGAGTCGTCACCGAGTGGGCTACACGCCGCCGGCGGGCTGAAACGATCGAGGGTGGGGGCCTGAACCGCACGCCATCGGCACGGACGCATCTCGAGCGGAGCAAGCCCCTCATATCTCTTCTTCCAATTGAAGTACGTCGCCTGGCTGATTCCGGCCCGCCGGCAGATCTCCGCCACCGGCCCGCCGTCCGCTCTCTGCTTCAGGATGAATGCCTTCTGCGCGTCCGAAGAATTCGATGCCTTCATCGTCTTCCGCTCCTCCCAGCCCGGGGATTTTGACGCGGAAAACTCCAGCTTCAAATGGTCCAGCTTTCGGGGATCAGATCACTTCTAATATTCGTTTGACCATTATGTAGACGTCTGGCTTATCAAGACATTCAATAGCTTGGATGAGACCTCCATGCTTATGAATGATGGAGACGGCGATATCATTTTCCATGCCCTCGACAGTAGCGTTGTCAGTGCCAATGAGGTTGCCCGCCATCTGGAGCTTGTGGCCGAACTGGTCAGACCAGAACCAGGGCAGTTCTTCCGTTGGCAGCACGTCGCTAGTCAGAACCGCCGCCAGTACGCGGGCCTGCGCCTGGGCGGCACCGATCGATTCATGGCGGATGCGCCGACGATAGCGCCGGCTGGGCACGCTGGCGCAATCACCGATGGCGAAGACATCTGGCACGGATGTCTCGTGGCGATCACTGACGCAGATGCCGTCGGCACAGGCGAGCCCGGCTGCTGCCGCCAGCGCCGTACTCGGCTCTGCGCCGATGCCGACCAGCACATGGTCGCAGCCGATCGCATCGCCTTCGCGGGTCCGCACCTCGCGGACGGCTGTGTCGCCGGCGCATTCGCTCACGCTGCGGCCGAGCAGCAGATTCACGTCATTGGCGCGATGCAAGGCCTCGATGCGGGCGGCGAAGTCGGCTGAGGCGGAGCGTGCCAGAACCCGTTCGGCGCGCTCGATGACGGTCACCTTGCAACCACGCTTCCTGGCGGCGGCGGCGATTTCGAGCCCGACATAGCCGGCCCCGATCACAACGAGGCGTGCGCCCGGCACCAGCACGCGGGAGAGATACGCGGCGTCGGCGGCGTCGCGCAGATAGGAAACTCCCTGAAGCTCGGCGCCGGGCACGGCGAGCCGGCGCGGCCGAGAACCCGTGGCAAGCACCAGCCGGTCATAGGCGAGAGGCTCGCCGGTGCCGAGCCGCACGCTGTGTTCGGCGGGATCGATGGCGTCCACGACGGCATGCCGCAGCGAAATCTCGCCGGCGTAGAAACTCTCCGGCCGCAGCACCGGGGGCCGCGCGCCTTCCTCCGCCAGAACGGCTTTCGACAGAGGGGGGCGATGATAGGGCAGGCGAGGCTCGTCGCTCAGCAGCGTGACAGAGCCGGCAAGACGTCGCCGCCGCAGATTGTCGGCGAGCGCCACGCCGGCATGGCCGGCACCGACGATCACGATCCTCATGGTGCGCGCCGCTCCAGAATGAGGTCGATCTCCACCAGCGCGCCGCGCCCCAGCCTCGCCACGCCGACGGTGGTGCGGGCCGGCATGCGGGCATCGTCGTCGAAATGGCGATGATAGATGGTGTTTAGCCCGGCATAGTTGCGGTCGAAGTCGCTGAGAAAGATGCGGGCGAACACCGTGTCGGCCAGGCTGTAGCCAGCGGCCTCGACGATGAGCACCAGATTGCGGAAGGCGAGCGCGGTCTGCTCCTCGATGGTCGGCGGCAGCGGCGCGTCCGGCTGTTCGGGGTTGATCGGCAATTGCCCCGTCACATAGAGCATGCCCCCGGCCTCCACCGCATGGGAATAGCGGGCGGTGCGCGGCGGCGGAGCGGCGGCGTCGACCTTGATGTAGCGCGCCATGATCAGGCACTCCTCTCGGTTGAGACATAGGGTGTGTGGCCATCCCGCGTGGCACCGAGGTTCCGGGCGAGCGCGCGGGCGACGAGACGGGCATGGGATGCGGCTTCCGGTACGCCGGTCGCCTCGCCGACCACGGCGCGTGCTGCCGGCCCCGCCGCCCATAGGCGGCGAGACGGCGCGCCGGAGACACCGATGACCCGTCCGCTGGGATCGACATCAATGCCGGCGCGCAGATCATCCGGGCGCGCCACGCCATGCTCCAGGGCGTGGGACAGCAGCGGATTGGTCGAGCGGGCGATGTCGCCATCGGGGCCGGTGCAGTTGATCACCGCATCGGCGGGCAGGTGCTGGCGTGCACCGCCGCGCCTCGTCCAGTCCACCGAGAAATGATCCGCCTGCCGGCCGATGGCATAGATGCGGCCGGCGGAAATGGTGAGCCAGCCCTCGCGCCGGCCGCGCGCCATCAGCTCGGACACCTGCGGGGCCATGCGAAAGCGGTGAACATCCCAGAAAGGCCGAAGCCGATGCGCGATCTTGCGCCGCTCGGCCACCGGCAGGGTGCTCCAGTAGCCGGAGAGGTGACGGCGCAGGGAATCCACCACGATGTGCCAGCTGCGGCCCTGCGCCTCGACCGCACTGATACGGGCGCGCACCAGACGGAGTAGGCCCAGGGCAGTTGCTGGCGGCGCGACTCCGGCGAACAGGTCGAAGCCGGAATCGAATTCGCCGTGCGGGCGCGGGGTCTGTGCCCGCCGCGAAATGGCGTGGATCGGGCCTGTATGTCCGGTGGCGCGCAACGACACCACGACATCACAGGCGGTGAGGCCCGTGCCGATCAGCACCACGCGGGCCTGCTTCGGGATCGCCTTGATCGCCGTCCAGCTCCACGGATCGCGGATGAGATGGTCGAGGGTCTGCGCGCCCTCCGTCAGCGGCCAGAGAAAGCGCGGCGAGCCATAGGTTGCGGCGAGGATCACCTGGTCGTATCGGATGGACCGGTCATCGTCGCAGCGGACCTCCCAGCCATCCTTCACCGGCTCCAGCGCGCGTGCGCCGGCTCGCCGGTGCCGGATGGTCGATCCCGAAGGATTGGCGGCATGGGTCCGGGTGACGAGGTCCGCGGCATAGGCGCCGAAATCGCGGCGCCGGGAATAATGGTCGCCATTGGCGGCGAGACCGAACGGATCGGCGTCCCATGCTCCGCTTGCCTTGAGCCAGCGAGTGAAGTCGTCGGGCGCATCGGGAAACACCGTCATCCGGTCGCTCGGCACGTTGATGCGGTGCTCGGGCTCGCAGGAGCCATAGGCGAGTCCCGCCCCGAGCGTCGCGCGCGGCTCGATGATGTCGATCGCCAACGGAACCGGCGCCGCGCGTGCGAGCTCGATGGCGCAGACCGCGCCGGTGAATCCGCCGCCGACAATGGCGATGCGAATGCCTTCGGAGAGCTGCGCGTCCATCAGTACTGGCTTTCCGGCAGGAGGACGTTCAGGCCCTCATGGGCCGGTGAGAGCACGATCTGGCAGCCGAGGCGGCTGTTCGGCGCGAGATCGTCGCGCCCGCTGAGCAGGGCGCGCTCGATGGACGAGGCCGGACCCAGCCGCTCCATCCAGTCTCGGGGAATGAAGACGTGGCAGGTGGCGCAACTGCAGCCGCCGCCGCAATCGCCCAATATTCCGGGCACGCCATGGTCGACCGCGGTCTGCATGACACTGGTGCCGTCGAGGGCGTCCACGGTGAAGCATTCGCCGTCGTGGGCGGTGAAGGTGATCGTGGGCATGCGGGTCTCAATCGGTCGGAAGGGTGATGAAGCGGGAGAGTGCGGCCAGCTCGGCGGGGCTGAACTCGCCGCGGGCCACTTCCGCCTCCAGATGGGTTTCAAGGCGCCGCGCGACGGCCCGCAGAGCGGGGTCGGAGGCATCGCGCGGGCGCGGCGTGTCGAGGTCGATGACCCCGGAGACCGAGCCCGGCGAGCCGGAGACCAGCACCACGCGGTCGGCAAGCGCGAGTGCCTCGCCAAGATCGTGGGTGACCATCAGCACCGTCGCGCCGGAATCCTGCCAGGTGGTCAGCAGGTAGGCCTGCATCATCTTGCGGGTCTGGTGGTCCAATGCGGCGAAGGGCTCGTCGAGCAGCAGCAGGCGCGGCTTGAGCGCAAAGGCGCGCACCAGTGCCACACGTTGTTTCATGCCGCCGGAAAGCTCGGCGGGAACCTTGCCCGCATAGGCGGCAAGGCCGACCTTGGCGAGCAGGCGCCCGGCTTCCTCGCGCGCCGCCCGCCAGCGCAGGCCGGTGTTGCGCAGCGCGAAGGCGACATTGTCGAGCGCTGTCATCCAGGGAAACAGATTGTAGTTCTGGAACAGCAGCGCCGCGCCGGGCGTCGGGCCATCGGTTTCCCGGCCGTGCACGAAGACATAGCCCTCGCTCGGCCCGTCGAGGCCGGCGGCCATGTTGAGGAGCGTGCTCTTGCCACAGCCGCTGGGACCGACCAGCACGGTGAAGCTGCCCTGCGGTACCTTGAGCGAGATGCCGGCAACCGCCGAACGACCCTGGAAAACCTTGGAGACGCCGTCGAACTGAATGGCCGGAACATTGGGAGGAAGGGTTGCCATCATCGCCGCTCCCACCACAGCAGCCGCTGCTGGATCAGCAGCAGCAGCCGGTCCATCGCGAAGCCGATGACGCCGATGGTCATGATGCCGACCATGACCAGTTTCATGTTGTACATCTGCTGGCCCATGATGATCAGATAGCCGAGACCCGAATTGATGCCGGCCATTTCGCCGGCCAGCACCGCCATCCAAGCGCCAAAGAAGCTCAGCCGCGTCATGGTGAGAATGGCGGGCAACGCGCCGGGAAACAGCACGCTGCGCCAGATGCGCAGGCGAGGCGTGCCGAGGTTCTCCGCAACCTTCACATACTCTTTCGGCACCGCCTCGAAGGCGGAGACGGCGGAAACCGTCATCGAGCCGAAGATCGCCATGAACACCACGAAGATCGCCGCCGGCGCGCCGATGCCGACAATGGCGATGGCGAACGGCACCCAGGCCACCGGCGAGACCGGGGCTATGGTCTGCACGATGGGCAAGGCGAGGCGGCGCAGCGGGGCGAATTCGACGATGAAGGCGGCAAGCAGCAGCGAACCTGTGAGGCCCGCGCCGAGGCCGATGGCGATGCGCGACAAGGTGATGACCACCGATTCGAACAGGCCGGTGCGCTGGACGCCGAAGCCGACCGAGGCGGCCCCGCTGAACAGGTAAGGCAAGGTCTCGCTCGGCGGCGGCAGTATGCGTGGATTGAGAAAGCCCTGCGCGGCGCCGATTTCCCAGAACGCGATGATGAGGCCCCAGGCGAACAGGAAGGAGCCGCCCGCCGACAGTCGGGAAAGGAAGGAGCGATACAGGTTGCGGTCCGCATTTCCAGATGTTGCGGGAGGTGTCGTCGGCATGCCCTCCGATCCGGTATCGGCCGGCAGGACGGCGCCCGACGCAGGGGAAACAAGGGTCTCGGGCTTCACGGCTTCCGTTGGCGCCGCTCCCGTTTTTCCGCCGGTGCCGGAAGCTGGAGCGGCCAGCTTGAGCATGGTCATGCCGGCGCTCCCTTCCGCATCGTGCCGAGCCGGGCAACGGCTTTGGTGAAGCACTCCAGCGGGGCGTGAGCTACGCCGACGCCGATCCAGCCGGCAGCACCGTCGCGATGGGCTATGCTGGTATGGATGCGCAGGCCCTCGCCGCCAAGGGCAACCCGTCGTGCATCGAGACCGAGCCCGACGCCCTTCGTGCCGGCCAGCGCGGGCGCAATAACTGGATTACGTGCGGCGAAGCAGAAGCGCATCCGCTCGCCGCCCGCCCGCGCTTCGCTCCAGGGCCGCTGCATGGTTTCGGCGATCTGCGGCGAGACATGCGCGATGCAGCCGCCGAGGCCATAGGCTTCCATGATGGCGCTGTCGCCGAGGTCGGCATGGGCATCGGCGAGGACGAAGGGTGGGAAAAAGCCGCCCCTCGGCAGATCGGCGGGGGCCTTGAACCATTCCTCGCCGGTTCCCGCCAGTTGGATGCCACAGCTCAGGCCGTTGCGGCTGATCGCCGTCACAATGCAGGAGCCCGCGACGTCGCGGGCGCGGTCGAGACTGAGCTTGGCGGCTGCCATCGCGTAGTTCAGGAAGTGCTGGGGATGGTCCGCGAGCCAGCGGCGCACCGTTCCCGGAAGGTCCGGCAGTGCAGCGAGGAAGCTGAGCATGCCGCCAATATTGCGCTGGTGGACGTCGTCGCCGAGCTCCACGCCGCGCGCCACAACCGGCATCACTTTCAGGCCGCCGGGAGGCAGGGCGGCGGCAATCGCCTCCGCCACTTCGCCCTCGACGTGACGCAGCCCATCGGCGACGGCGTCATTGTAATAGCCGAAGCGCAGTACATGGCGTCCCTTCTCCGCAAGCGTGGCGAAGGTGCAGGCACCGCTCGCGCGGTCCTCGATGCGGAACAGGCGCTGGCTCGGGCGTACCACGCCGGACATTGGCGAAACCGTGCCGAGCGCGTGATTGGAGCGCAGCCGGATCTCGCCGCCAAGCACCATGGCACGGCCGGCTTCCATGTCGCCCGCCCAGCCCTCATGCATGGCGGCTCCGGCCAGTGCGTTCAGCACGACGACCGGTGGCGTCTCGCCCGGTACGAAGGGCGGGCCGGCATGGCCGAGCTCGCCATCCGACAGGCCGAGGGCGTCACGCGCCGTCACCAGTTCGCGGATCACCGGCTCGCAGGACAGGATTCGCTCGACCGCGACGGCATCGGCTCCGGAGACGGCGTCGGTCATCGCGGCGTTCTTCACCATCTCGCTCATGCCGACGCCGCCGCGTCGAGGGGAGTGGCCTCATAGGGCGCGAGAACGGCTTCGATGGAGGCGCCTGCAACGGTGTCCATTCCCTCGATGAAGGGAATGACGTCGACCCAGGGCCGGGAGGTGCGCGCCCAGACGTCGACCATGCGGCGGGCGAGGCCTGCATCCTGGATGAGTATATCCATGGTGCGGCGCATGCCCTCATTGCCGGGCGGCTCAGCCAGATGCTTGGAGAAGGCGTAGAATTCGCGGCTCTCACGGTCGCGCCAGTGCGGATAGCGGGTCATCCAGTCGCCCGCGATCAGGCCATCGGCAAGCACACGCGAGGATTCGAAGGCATCCCAGATGCCCTGTGCGCCGGCCGGGTGCTTGAAGTGCGCGGCATCGCCGATCAGTGCCCAGCCGGGGCCGGTATGCTGGCGATAATAGCCCTCCAGCCGTGTGGTGCCGAGCACGCGGCTCACCTTGGTCGCACCTTCGAGGCGCGCCCGTAGTGCCGGGATGGACTGGATCTTCTGCAGATAAAATTCTTCGAGGTTGCGGATACCCGCGCGTTCGGCGATCGGGCCGTTCATGGTAATGACGTGGTGATCGTCATCGGCAGGGAAATGCGCGCAGACCCAGGGCGCCTCGAAGAAGAAATCCTGCGTGTTCCGGCCTTTCGCTCCGGTCCAGTAGGCGAAGTACAGCATGGTTTCAGTCGGCATCACCCTGGTGCGCTTGGCACCGACGAGGCTTGCGACGGTGGAGCTGACGCCGTCCGCTCCAACCACCACCGTGCCGAGGATGGTAATCGGGCCGCCCGGTGTGGTTGCCATTACTCCGCGCACCGGATCCGCCATTGTTCCGGCTCCGACGAGGCTGTCGACCTGCGTGTTTTCGAACACGGTGGCGCCTGCCGCGCGGGCCTGATCGAGCAGGATGGCGTCGAGCGTGATCCGTCGCACGCAGATCGCCCAGTCACGACCTTCGATCGGCTGATGGGGCGCGACGAACATCCGCCCCTCATGGTGCCAGGCCGTGTAGAGCGGCGGCGGGCGATGCGCCATCACCCGATCGAGCACGCCGAACGCGTCGAGCCGGGCGATGGTGTTGGGATAGATCACATGGGTCGACATGGTGTCGGAGGGAAAGCTTGCGCGATCGATGAGAGCCACGCGCCATCCGGCGCGGGCGAGCAGCAGGGCAAGCGAGGCGCCGGCGGCGCGCGCACCGACAATGACCGCATCGAAGGCGAGACCGTTCGCAGGTGTCACGGTAGACATCTCCGTCTGATGGGAAAGGGCCCCGGAGCGCACGGCTCCGGGGAACGGCTTCACGCCGCGGTGGGCTGAAGGGAGAGGTCGAGCACCTGATCGGCGAAGTGGTCTTTGAAATAGCCGAGTTCGATCAGGTACTTCATGCCGCCGCGAATGCCGGAGGCCCCGGCGTCGCCGATCACCGGATTGGGCGACTGGCGCTTGAGTGCGATGGCAAGCACGTCGCGCGGTGCGCCATAGATCGGCTGGAGATCGTCGAGCGCGGTCTCGAAGTCGCCGTAGAACTGCTTGGCAGCGGCTTTCAGCACACCCATGTAGCGGGTAAGCAGTTCGCCCTTTGCTCCGATGGTGCCGCTCAGCGTGTTGATCACGCAGTCGGGCGCCTCGGGCCCCCAGACATCGTTGGAATTGGCGAGATAGACGCCATTGGCCTGCTTCACCACGCTCTCGGCATAGGGCTGGGCGAGGGTGCACACATCCACCGCGCCGCTCGCCAACGCCTCGCCCATCCCGACCATGCTGGGGAAGAAGGTCATGGCATAGTCGCTATAGGACTTGCCGTTCTGGGCCATGGTGCCGTAGCCGACCAGTTCCAGCGTATCGAGCTTGAGCGTGCCGACCTTGAGGCCCTTGCCGGCCGCCGCCACGAACTCGTTGACGTTCTTCACCGAGCCTTCGCGCGCGACCAGCTCGATGCCGGCGAGGCCGGAGCCGCCGATGATCCGCAGATCCTTGGTGCCCTCGCCATAAGCCGCCATGGTGGTGGTCCACGGGTTGTGCATCACGTCGATGGCACCGGCGACCAGCGCCTGGAGATTGTCGGCCGGGCCGTTGAACTGTGTCATCTCCACCGTGAGGCCGGCCTCTGCGAACATGTCGCGTTTCTTGGCCAGCAGGAGGTGGGACACGCAGCCTGCCGGCAGATGGCCGACCTTGAGCACTGCCCCGCCCGCCTGGGCTTCCGCCGCCGTCGTGCTGGCGATCATCGCCGCACCGGTGGCACTCACCGCGAGGGCGGCGCAGCCGCAGGCGAGAAAGCCGCGACGGGACAGTCCGGACGAGCGTGGTACCGCGCCGCCCGCCTCGCGCTCATCGCAGCAGTCCGAACCGTCGATATGCCAGTGACGAAACCCCATCATCTTCACTGCTCCCTGTTCTGGCCCTGCGGACCGTTGAGTAGACCGATCGGTCTTCTGCAAGGTGCGTGCCAGTAGGAGACCGACTGGTCTACATCGTTTTCCAGCGCTGTGGGCCGCCGAAAAAGGCGGCGGATGCTCATGTTTCGGGCGCCAAATGACCGGGGACGGCGCAAAATCTACCGTAGGCGCCTGGCGCGAAACCCTGATATTCTGAAGCAAGGGGGCTACACGCGTGCTCGATCAGTCACGTCACACTTCGCCGGAAGCCAAGCTGCTGAGCGCGGCACGACGTCTGTTCTGCAACGAGGGCATTCATGCCACCGGCGTGGCGCGCATCATCAAGGAAGCTGGCGTTGCGCGCAAAACGCTCTATGACCGCTACGGCTCCAAGGACAATCTGCTGCGCGCGGTATTCGCCGCCGAAGCCGACATGTGGTTCCACTGGTTCGACCACGACATTCCGAGCCGGGGCAAGGAGCCGCTCGCGCGTATCCTGTCCCTGTTCGATCTGCTAGAGCACTGGTTCGCCAGCAGCGAGTTCTTCGGCTGCGTCTTCATCAATGCGGTTGCCGAGCACGAGAAGCGCAATGGCTGGATCCGCGACATAGCGGTGGCGCATCGCGACAGCATCAATGCGCGCCTGCGCGAGCTGGCCGTGGCGGCCGGTGCGCGGGACCCCGACGAACTGACGGAAAAGATGGGCCTGGTGGTCGACGGCGCTATCGTGAACGCCATGGTGACCGGCGATCCGCGCATCGCGGCAATAGCGAAGGCCGCGACGGGAGATATTCTCGCCCGGGCGCTCGGGTTTGATGCGCGGCGAAATGACTGTGAATAAGTGCCTTGGCCGACGTTCAGCAGGTCCGCTTCCAAGTAAGGGAGAGGTGGCTTCGGGAATCTGAACAGGTCCGTTAAATGGTGTTTCCGCCTGTGAGCGGCCAAGATGGCTTGGCGAACAGGAGAGAAGATGTCGAGACGACCGCGCCGGAACCACACCCCGGCCTTCAAAGCTAAAGTGGCGCTTGCTGTCATCAAGGGCGAGAAGACGCTCGCCGAACTGGCTCAACAGTACGACGTCCATGCGAACCAAATCACGACGTGGAAGTCGCAGCTCCTTGAGGGAGCTGCCGGCGTATTCGGTGCGGAGACGCGCCCCGATCCCGGCCAACCTGCGATCGACCTGAAGGCTATCCACGCGAAGATTGGCGAGTTGACGCTGGCCAACGATTTTTTAGCCGGAGCGCTTGTGAAGGCAGGCCTTCCGAGCGCAAAGCGATGATCGACCTCGCACATGAGCTGCCGATCTCGAAACAAGCGAAGGCTCTTGGGATCAGCCGAGGCAGCATCTACTACGTGCCGAAGCCGGTGGCGTCCTGCAGATCGCATCGCGGAAGCTGACGCCCTGGGCAGGGCGTGCTTGAGGCCGAAATACGCGCCCAAAGCTGAAATGAAATACTATGTATTTATACATTTCATAAAAATGATTGCGTAAATTTACAATTAATTTATCCCTGAGACGACAGGAACGCACCTGCCGTCCTCCTCGGGATAACTGACATGACCCGCAATCTTGGAACCACCGACCGCCTGCTCCGCGTGATCATCGGCCTCGCGCTGCTTTCGCTCCTTGTCCTGCTGGAGGGCAATCTGCGCTGGCTGGGCCTTGTCGGCCTCGTGCCGCTGCTCACCGCGGCTATCGGCAATTGCCCGCTCTATTCCATCGTGGGCATCAATACGTGCCCCTTCAAGGCAGGCCGCTAGGCCGGCTCCGGCGGACATCCCATCATGACCCAGAAGCCTGAAGTGACCGGGTTCTTCGATCCCCGCACCTGGTCGGTGCAGTATGTCGTCGCCGACCCAGTGACGAAGCGCTGCGTCATTGTCGATCCGGTCTATGATTTCGACGAGAAGTCCGGCCAGACTGCCAGCCACAATGCCGACCGCCTGCTCGAATTCGTACGCGAGCGTGGCTACGAGGTGGAATGGATCCTCGACACCCATCCCCATGCCGACCATTTCTCGGCGGCGCATTACCTGAAACGGAAAACCGGCGCGCCGACCGCCATCGGCGAGCGTGTCAAAGATGTCCAGGCGCTGTGGAAGAGCTTCTACAACTGGCCGGACTTTCCCGCCGACGGATCGCAATGGGACCGGCTCTTCGCCCATGGCGACACGTTCAGGGTCGGCGACATCGACGCGCGGGTGATGTTTTCGCCCGGCCACACGCTCGCCTCCATCACCTATGTGATTGGAGATGCCGCCTTCGTGCACGACACGCTGTTCATGCCCGACAGCGGCACGGCGCGGGCCGATTTTCCCGGCGGCAGCGCGAAGGTGTTGTGGACGTCGATCCAGGACATTCTGTCATTGCCGGACGAGACCCGTATCTTCACCGGGCATGACTACCAGCCGGGTGGGCGGGCTCCCCTGTGGGAGTCGACGGTTGCCGAGCAGAAGGCGCAGAACATCCATATGGCCCATTATCGGACCGAGGATGATTTCGTCGCCATCCGCGAGGCGCGCGACCGCACTTTGGCGATGCCGAAGCTGATCCTGCAATCCTTGCAGATCAACACCAATGGAGGGCGGCTGCCCGAACCTGAATCGAACGGGGTCCGCAATCTCAAGATCCCGCTCGATCTGCTGAACGGCGCCGCGTGGGACTGATGCCACACGGGACGGAAACGATGCTCGACACGCTCTCCGGCGAAGTTGCCGAGATGAAGGCGCGGGTGACCGAGGCCACCGCCTTCCTCAAGAAGCTGGCCAATCCCGACCGCCTGATGGTTGCCTGCGCGCTGGTCGACGGCGAACGCTCGGTGCGTGAGCTGGAAGAGCTGCTGGGCATTCGCCAGCCCGGCCTGTCGCAGCAGATCGGCGAGTTGCGCGAGGCTGGCCTCATCGTCGGGCGCAAGGAAGGCAAGCAGGTGTTCTACAAACTCGCCGATCCGCGCGTGGAGACCTTCATCACCACCATGCACGCGCTGTTCTGCGCGCCGCAGGAGGAAAAGCCGACATGACCAGTTTCACGCCCGTCGCCTCGTTCATGGGCGGCATGCTGATCGGCCTGTCCGCCGTGCTCATGCTGCTGCTGGAAGGACGGATCGCCGGCATCAGCGGCATACCTCATTCTTCGTCGCCCCCATCCGCGATCATGCTTTTTTTGAGCAGACGGTTCTCGAGGGTCAGATCGGCCACGCATTCCTTCAGGGCGCGGGCTTCGCGGCGCAGCTCTTGGACCTCGCTGGTGGTTGCTGCACGGGTGGTGTCGCCCGCCAGGCGGCGTTTGCCTGCTTCCATGAATTCCTTCGACCAGGTGTAGAACAGGCTCTGGGCGATGCCTTCCTTGCGGCACAGCTCGGCAATGCTGTCATCGCCGCGCAGGCCGTCCAGCACGATCCTGATCTTGTCCTCCGACGAAAAGTGCCGGCGCGTGGCCCGGCGAATGTCTTTCACCACCTGCTCAGCAGGTTTCTTGGTGTTCGAGGATTTGGTAGGCATCTTGGTTCCTTCGTCACGCGACGAGACCAAAACACTCCTTAAATCTCAACCTCAAATCTGGGCCATAGGTCCTGACGCCGGACAATCTCGGCGAGAGCATTGTCGTAAGAGTCGCCCACACGGCCGACAGAGGGCTCGATACCGGCCTCGGCGAGGGCGAGCTCGAAGGCATGGGCGCGGAACAACTCTCCGTTCGCGATCGCCTCCTTGATGAGCGGGGCCGCCGAGCCCCCGGCGCCCGGCGTCGTGAAGTGGATGCCATTGTCGGCCAGCACGGTGTGGATCCTGTAGGGCACCGTTTCGATCAGCCGCTGGAGGAAGTCGCCGGCCGTGCGCTGTTTGGCTTCGCGATGAGTTATCCGCTGGCACCATTGGTCCTGGCGATGGTGCTCGGGCACAAGGCGGAGGACGCCTTCCATCAGTCGATGGTGCTCTCCGACGGCTCGCTGGACATCTTCTTCTCCAACACGCTGGTCACGTCGATCATGCTCGTGGCGATCGGCATGTTGATCGTGCCCCGTCTCGTGCAGGTGGGCCTGCGCCTGTGCTCCAACAAGAACATTGCCAACTGAGGACGTATCATGAACCATCTGCGTTATTTCGCGGCCCGCAGGGATCGGCGGGTTGAGTGCGCAATCGTCGGCACAGGCGGGTTCGGGCGCAGCTTCCTGGTCCAGGCTCACCATGTTCAGGGCCTTGGTTGCCGCGTCGCCGTCGACCGCGATTCCTCCATCGCCACCGCCGTGCTGCGCTCGACCGGCATCGACGGCGCCAACATCGTTGAGTGTGCCGATGCGGATGCCGCGCGGACCGCATGGGATGCCGGCAAGGCGATCGCGGCGGGTGATCTCGCCGTGGTGCTGGGTCTGCCCTTCGAGGTGGTGCTTGAATCGACCGGTAATCCTGAAGCTGGCGCACGCCATGCGCGCATCGCTATCGAGGCAGACAAGCACGTAGTGATGGTCACCAAGGAAACCGACAGTGTCGTCGGTCCGGTCCTGGCGCGAATGGCGGCCGCACGCGGGCGCGTTGTGACACCGGTCGACGGCGATCAGCCAAGCCTGCTGATCGGACTGGCCACCTGGGCGCAGGTCATCGGCTTGAAGATCGTCGCGGCCGGCAAGTCCAGCGAGTATGATTTCGTCTTCGACCCCGAAAGTGAGACGATTACCAGCAATGGTCGCACCGTGCCGGTGCCGGGCTTCGGCGCGTGGATCGAGGCGGGTGATCGCCCTTGGGCGCAGGTATGAGAAGCACGCTCCCGACTGGCTTCTGCCTTGCTCCAGCGCGCGGTGCCGGATCTCTGCGAGTTGACACTAGTCGCCAATGCGCTCGGACTCGAGCCAGACCGTGCGGACTTCCATGCGCCCATCGCCAGGATCACGGAAATCGCTGACATCATGGCCTTGAAGAGCGAGGGCGGTCTGCTGGCGGGCCATGGTCGGCTCGATGTGTTCAACTGCCTTCGCCTGCCGGGCGAGCCGAGTTTTGCCGGGGGGGGGGGTATTCGTCACCGTGGTCTGCGATGACGATGAAACCTGGAAAATGCTGGCGGAGAAGGGGCATGTCGTCGCTCGCAATGGTCGGACCGCGATGCTTGGCCTTCCGCGCCACCTTCTGGGGCTGGAAGCGGCGACGACGGTGTTCGAAGCCGCGTTGCTGGGCGTCTCTTCCGGTGCCGACGTGCCGCGCCCGGTTGCCGATCTGACCGGCCAGGCTGACGCAGACCTGCCTGCCGGCACCTTGCTCCTGGCCCAGGGACATCATCACACGATCACCAATGTCTCCGCCCGCATGACACCGCCCGCGGGGCTCAACGATGAGGCGCCCATCCCCTATTACCTCGTCTCGGGGCGCAAGTTGAAGCGGGACGTACGGGCTGGACAGCCGATCCTGTGTGGTGACGTCGATCTGGACACGCAATGCGAGCTCTACCTGCTTCGCAAGGCGCAGGACGCGGTGACCGGCTGGTAAGACAGCCCGGCCTCGATGCAAGACGGTTTATGTGAAGGCCATCCAGGCTGTGGCGCCGGTCGTGTTACGGCGACCGGCGCCGCTGAAATGCCTCCCGCCGACCGGAAACACTCGTCGATCGAGGATCGGGCGCTCCTGTTGAAATCACACAGCGCGCTTGCTTCCACGATGCTTGAACTGGGAATTACGAGACATGAATGATGTTGGTTTCTATATCGAGAATGGTTGCAGGCTCTCCCATGGCCGCTCATCCAATATCAAGCAGCCCTTCTCCTTCGTCGACCTGACAATGAACGAGTTGTCCATTCCACGGGTGATGGTACGCCGGTCTTTGGTGGACAGTTCGGCTTTATTCCGTTCACCACCGATTATCGGCTCCCCCGGCACATCCATGCTGCTGATCTGGAAAACGGCGAGAAGAAGCTGATTTCGGAACGCATTCTGGTGTTGAACGGCGTGGGGCTCACAGAACTTGGCGGTCAGATTTATGTCATGCCTCCCGGATCGCTCATCGATATTGCACCCGGTATTCCCCACACTTGGACCGCCTGCCCGGCAGGGGTTCTGCTGCCTGATGGAACCGTGTCCAGCGGCAGCTTCACAATGGTCTACATTACGAGGAAAATACGCGTTTCTATCCCACCCGGAAGACGGAAACGATTTCCGGGATGGACGAATATGAGGCGTTCGAGGGGCAGCTTGAGGAAATCATGTTTCCCAAATTGACCGCAACCGAGGTCGTCGCCGAAGCTAAATTGCTATGGAATGGCGATCTCGCGACGCCGTTGACAACGGGATAGTTGTCCCGATTTTCCGTCATTGCCTTCTCGGCAATCACGCTTAGAGCATTTTCGAGCGAAGTGGATTCCGCTCCGTGTGAAGAAAATTGACCTGAGACCCTAATCTCCTCCGGTCTATGGTAGAGTCCTGGGTTTCGTTTGTGGCCTCATGCGGCCTGTTTTTCCAGCGTGGATTTCATTGCGAACTCGACCGGCGCCATGTTGCCGAGTGCCCACCGGTCTCCTGCTCCTTCAGTAGTCCGATAATCTGCTCTTCCGTGAACCGCGATGGTCGCATCGTCCGTCTCCGTAATCGACGGACTCTACCCAAATCTGGAGGAAGTTCAGGGTCTCAGGTCACTGTATTCGCCGGCCATCGCGCGCTTGACGCCTTTGACGATGGTGGAGATCGGGCTGCCATCGTTGTCGAATTGCTCGGCGCAATACTCCACGGCGATGCCGGCGCGTCGGCAGATATATTCGTAATAGGCGCTCTCGTCGGCATCCTGAAAACGGCCCCAACGGCTGACGTCATAGACGAGCACCAATGTGAAATCCGTATTCCCGGACTGCACGTCCTCGATGAGCTGCCTGAGCGCATCGCGCCCCTCAATCTTCAGGCCGCTCTTTCCCGCGTCCGCATAGGTCCGGACGATCTCTATCCCACGAGCTTCGGCATATTGCTTGATCGCGTCGGATTGGTTTTCGGTCGAATATTTTTGATGGTCCGTCGACATGCGGACGTATTCGGCAGCCCGAAGAGGACGTTCAGGCTGCCCGGACCGATCGTCGTCGTGAGGTCTCCGGCTCGTCACATCACGCCCTCCTGAAATCGACTGCGGCGGTCCGGGCGACCTACCGCCGCAGCGCATGACGGGCCTCAGCCGTCACTCCGCACTGAAACCAGTGTAACTGCGGAGAAAACGGAAGATGTTGCCGAAAAAGGGCAGGAAATTACCCCTATGGACAGGCGTCCTCGCGGGGCGAGAAATCTACGCGCAGACCGTCGCGGAGCTGCTGCGCAAGGAGCATGGCGACAGCCATCGCGCGATCAAGCAGCTCATGCGCCAGACCGAGGCGAGTGAGAGGACCGTCAAGCATTGGCTCTCAGGGCAACACGGGCCGGATACGGTCTATTTCCTCCGTCTCGTGGTTTCGTCGCCGGTCATCAGGGCCTTCGTTCTCGGCCTGATCGAAGGACCTGCGGCAACCCCGCTGACAGATCCGGTGGATCGCATTTCGCTCGCAAGAGCCCGGGAAGCCTATGTGGCCGGCGAAGCCGCTGGCGGAAGGCCAGCAACAGGCGCGCAACTTAATGACCCTGATCGTGTCCCTGAACGCGACCCTATAAATGTCCCTGATTGGGCGGAACTCAACGAGCGACAACGCTGGTTCCTGGACCGAGTCGCGGACGGCCGGTGCGGCGCCAACGAGATCGTGGCGGCCTGGACGGTGAGCCTGAAAACCGCGCGCCGGGACATCGCCATCCTCAAAGCAGCGGACCTCATCAGCTATATCGGATCGCGGCGGAAGGGACGGTATCGTAGGACGCCAGGATAGCAGGAGCCGCATTCAGGGACGGTTGCTGGACGACTGCCAGGAAGAGATACTGTCGCCGTGCTCCTCGGGCTTGTCCGATTTGCGCGCCACAGCACGACGCGCTGCTACGCCCGAATATTCGAGCTTCCATTCAGCATCATCTATCGCCTTCTATCCGCTTAGAGAGGCGACCGAAGGAATTTGGCATGAGGCAGCAAGTCGAGCCCACCATGAAGCGCACCATCCGGCGGCATCAACTCCGGGAAATGGTCCCTCTCGCCGACACCACGATCTATGACATGGAACAGCGCGGCGAATTTCCCCAGCGCTTCTATCTCACGTCCCGCTGCGTGGTCTGGGATCTAACCGAGGTCGAAGCCTGGTTGGAAGAACGGCGCCGAGCTTCACGCGCCAAGGCGGTGAAGCGTGCGCCCATTCCGGACGTCCAGCTCCGCAAGACCCGCCCCATCAAACATCCGGCTCGGGCGTAAGCAGGTCCATCGTCGGCGGATAGAGGGTCGGCGTGTATTTTTGGCCGGCAACCCAGGCGTCCACCAGGTTGGACCATTCCTGCATCATATGCCGGCGCTGATGCTCGTATTCCGCCTTGTTGTAGATGCCCCGTGAGGATCGCCCGTCCTCATGCGCCAGACACTTCTCGATCCAGTCGCTGTTGAAGCCCAACTCGTTCAACAGGGTCGAGCCGGTGCGCCGGAGATCGTGAACCGTAAAGGACTCCAGCGGCAGCCCTTCCTTCTTGGCTCGCTCCACCACTGCCGTCGTGATCCGGTTGAACGTCGCCCGCGACATGGGCGCGTCGGCGTCGTAGCGCGACGGCAGGACGTATTTGGAATTGCCGGCGCAGGTCTTGAGAGCGATGAAGATGTCGAGCATCTGCTGAGACAGATAGACGTTGTGCGCTTTCGAGCGCTTCATCCGCTCCTTGGGAATCGACCAGACGGCGTTCTCAAAATCGACCTCATCCCAAACCGCGTCCTGCAATTCGCTCTTTCGTACCATCGACAGCAGGATCAGCTTTATCCCGAGCCGGATCGTCGGCAGCGTCGCCACATGCTCGATCTGGCTGAGCATGATGCGGATCTCCGCCGGAGACAGGGATCGGTCCTTCGGCACGAAGGTCGCGATCGACGCCGGGCCAACTTCGTCGGCCGGGTTAGCGACCTTCTCGCCATGCAGAATGGCGAAGGCAAAGACCAGCTTCACGATGTCCCTGACGTGGACCGCCGTTGCCGGAGCTCCACGCTCCTTCACCTTCGCACACAGCCCGCGCAGATCCTCCGGCAGGATCTCCGGCAGCAGCCGGTTGCGAAACGCCGGAAGAATGTCGCGCTCGAAGATTGATCGACGCATGGCGCGCGTGCTGTCCGCCATTCGCGCTTCCTGAAGCCAGCGCTCACCGAACTGGCCAAAGCTCTTCGCCTCCTGGAGGCGACGCTTCTCGCGCTGCTTTTCCTGCGCCGGCGAGCGGCCCTCCGAAATGGCGCGTCGAGCATCGACCACCTTCTCACGCGCCCGAGCCAGGGAGAGCCCAGCGGGACCGTAGCGCCCCAGCGTCAACGTCTCCCGGCGGCCGTTCAGTCGGTAGTCCAGGCGGAAGACGATCGCGCCCGAGGGCTGGACCACGACATACATACCGTCACGGTCCACGATCTTGTATAATTTCTCTTTCGGTTTCAGGGCCTTAATGGCGGCGTCGGTCAACATCCACACCCTCCAGATTGGTCAAAATATGCCGGAGAGCGCCCAATTATACCGTCAGGCCAAAACCGGCCCTTCTGATTGGTATTTTCCATGCGTTTACAGAGCATTACGTCAAAAAATATACCGTCAGAAGCTCTCTTAGCCCTGACGGTATATGCGATTTTCGGATGAGACAAGATGCGCCATACCGTCAGCCATACCGTCATTCCGGAGGCTAACCCAGCGATAGATGCCGAAAGATTCCGAGATATTTATTTATATATTTCAGTCACTTATGTCGCATCATGGCGTATTTTTGGATAGGCCCGGATGGGCAAAAATCATTCCCACTCGATGGTCCCCGGGGGCTTGCTTGTCACGTCGTAGACCACGCGGTTGACGCCCTTCACCTCGTTGACGATGCGCGTCGCGACGCGGCCGAGGAAGGCCATGTCGAAGGGGTAGAAGTCCGCCGTCATGCCGTCGACCGAGGTCACGGCACGCAGGCCGACCACGTAGTCATAGGTGCGGTAGTCGCCCATCACGCCCACGGTCTTCACCGGGAGGATCACCGCGAAGGCCTGCCAGATCTCGTCATAGAGCCCGTGGCGGCGGATTTCTTCGAGGTAGATCTCATCGGCGAGGCGCAATATGTCGAGCTTCTCGCGGGTGATCTCGCCGGGGCAGCGGATCGCCAGGCCGGGGCCGGGGAAGGGATGACGGCCGACGAAGATCTCCGGCAGGCCGAGCTCGCGGCCGAGCGCGCGCACCTCGTCCTTGAAGAGCTCGCGTAGCGGCTCGACGAGCTTCATGTTCATGCGCTCGGGCAGCCCGCCGACATTGTGGTGGCTCTTGATCGTCACCGACGGGCCGCCGGTGAAGCTGACGCTCTCGATCACGTCCGGATAGAGCGTGCCCTGGGCGAGGAAGGCGGCGCCGCCGATCTTCCTCGCCTCCTCCTCGAACACGTCGATGAAGAGCTTGCCGATGGTCTTGCGCTTCACTTCCGGATCGGTGACGCCTTCCAGCGCGCCGAGGAACATCTCGGAAGCGTCCACATGGACCAGCGGGATGTTGTAGGCGTCGCGGAAGAGCGTCACTACCTTCTCCGCCTCGCCGAGGCGCAGCAGGCCGTGATCGACGAAGACGCAGGTGAGCTGGTCGCCGATCGCCTCGTGGATCAGCACGGCGGCGACGGAGGAATCCACGCCGCCCGACAGGCCGCAAATGACCTTTTCGCTGCCCACCTGCTCGCGGATGCGGCGGATGGATTCCTCGCGATAGGCCTTCATGCCCCAGTCGCCGCGCGCGCCGGAAATCCTGCGCACGAAATTGCGGATCAGCGCGGCGCCGTGCGGGGTGTGCACCACCTCGGGGTGGAACATGGTGGTGTAGATGCGCCGCTTCTCGTTCACCGCGATGGCGAAGGGCGCGTTCTCGGAGGTGGCGACCACCTCGAAGCCCTCCGGCAGCCGTGTCACGCGGTCGCCGTGGCTCATCCACACCGGATAGCGCCCGCCGATCTCCCACACGCCGTCGTAAAGCGCGCTCGGCTTGTTCACCGTCACTTCGGCGCGGCCGAATTCGGCGGCGTGGCCGCCCTCGACCTCGCCGCCGAGCTGCAGGGCCGCCGTCTGCTGCCCGTAGCAGATGGCGAAGATCGGCACGCCGGCGTCGAACGCCTCCTGCGGCGCGCGCGGGCTGTTCTCGTCCTTCACCGAGGCCGGGCCGCCGGAGAAGATGATCCCCACCGGCTTCAGCCGGCGCACCGCTTCCGCCGCGCTCTGGAACGGCACGATCTCCGAATAGACCCCCTCCTCGCGCACGCGGCGGGCGATGAGCTGCGTGACCTGCGAGCCGAAGTCGATGATGAGGATCGTGTCGTGATGGGCGGGAGCGTCGGTGGCGGAAAGGGTATCGGTCATGTGCGGCTCTATGATCTGGCGGCGGCGGGATCGGTTCGGTTCATACCCGGCTCAGGCGTCGCGCACCATCAGGCTGACGAAGAATCCATCGGTGGAGGTGCGGCGCGGCGACAGCAGGAGGCCCTCGGGCCGGTCGAGCGCGGCTTCCCGCAGCGCCATGCCCCGCTCGCCGAGCGACAGCACGGCTTCGGCCGGAGGAACGACGCGGAAGCCCGGATGACGCTCCAGGAAGGCGCGGACCTGCCCGACATTCTCCTCGTCGAGCAGCGAGCAGGTGACATAGGCGAGACGCCCGCCGGGCTTCACGAAGCACACGGCGGCGTCGAGGATTTCCGCCTGCTCCTTCACCCGCTCGACCAGCGCACCCGGGCGCATGCGCCATTTGGCATCCGGGTTGCGGCGCCAGGTGCCGGTGCCGGTGCAGGGGGCGTCGACCAGCACGAGGTCCATGCGGCCGGTGAGATCCTCCAGCACGTCCTCGCGGCCGGGACCACGCCCCCTGGGCGAACGCACCTGAACATTGTGCGCGCCCGCACGCTGGACGCGCTCGTGGATCGGCGCGAGGCGGCGCAGGTCGTCGTCATAGGCGTAGAGCTGGCCGGCGCCGTCCATCAGCGCGGCGAGTTCGAGCGTCTTGCCACCGCCGCCCGCGCACAGGTCCAGCACCTGTCCACCGCGCGGCGGGGCGGCGAGGATGGCGGCGATCTGCGAGCCCTCGTCCTGTATCTCGACCAGCCCCTTGAGATAGGCCGGCTCGGCGGTCAGCGGCGGCGCCTTGCCGTCGGCCTCCAGCGCGATGCGCAGCGCCAGCGGCGACCAGTTGCCCGCCCCCGGATGGAGATGGGCGAGCTGGCGCGCGGCCTTGTCGACGCCGCCTTTCAGCGTGTTGACGCGCAGGTCCAGCGGCGCGCGCTCGGCCAGCGCCGCCCCCTCCTCCGCCCGCGCCTCACCGAACACCGCGGCCAGCGGCGCGTCGAGCCATTCGGGATAGTCGCCACGCACATGGGCGGGCGCGTCATCGAGCGACGCGGCGGCAAGACGCGCCCTCTCATCCGCGTTCAGCGGCTCGGGGGCGAAGCGTGCACCGTCGCACAGGGCGGCGATGGCCTCGACGTCGAGGCCGCGAGCCAGCCGCAGCGTGCCGAGCAGCAGGGCGCGCGGGCTCTCCTCACCTACGCGCTCGCCCATGATCCAGGCGGCGGAAGCCCGGCGGCGAAGCGCGTCATAGACCAGCGAGGACAGCGCCGCCCGATCGCCGGAACCGGCGAAGCGATGGCTGCGCCCCCAGTCCTTCAGCACATCGGCGGCCGGACGGCGTTCGGCAAGAAGGGTGCCGATAACCTCGATGGCGGCGGAAAGCCTGGCAGCCGGCGTCATTTCTTCTCCGTCAAGGCAGCGCCGGCGCGAACAAGATCGCCAGTGCGAAAATCACCCACATGATGAGCAGCACGATCGCCCCGGTGGCGAAGGCGGCGAAGCGCCACGCCACGTCATTGACCGTCACGTGAACCAGCGCGTGGGCGGCGCGGCTCAGCACGAACAGCCAGGAGAGCAGGACGAACAGCCCGTCCGCCTGCCCCGGGTCACGGGACCTCAGGCCCCGTTGGGATAGTTCGGGCTCTCGCGGGTGATGATCACGTCATGGACGTGGCTCTCGCGCAGCGAGGCGCCGGAGATGCGCACGAACTGCACCTTCTCGCGGAATTCGCCGAGATTGGCGCCGCCGACATAGCCCATGGCGGCGCGAAGGCCGCCAGCCAGCTGGTGCAGCACGCCGCCCACCGGACCCTTATAGGCCACCTGTCCCTCGATGCCTTCCGGCACGAGCTTCAGCGTGTCCTTCACCTCGGCCTGGAAGTAGCGGTCGGCCGAGCCGCGCGCCATCGCCCCCACCGAGCCCATGCCGCGATAGGACTTATAGGAGCGGCCCTGATAGAGGTAGACCTCGCCGGGGCTCTCGTCCGTGCCGGCGAGCAGCGAGCCGATCATGGCGCAATCCGCTCCGGCTGCGAGCGCCTTGGCGAGATCGCCGGAATATTTGATGCCGCCATCGGCGATCACCGGCGTGTCGTTCTTCTTCGCGACCTCGACGGCGTCGAGGATGGCGGTGAGCTGGGGCACGCCGACGCCCGCCACGATGCGGGTGGTGCAGATCGAGCCCGGCCCGATGCCGACCTTCACCGCATCCGCGCCCGCGTCGATCAGCGCCTGCGCGCCCTCGCCCGTCGCGATGTTGCCGGCGAGGATCTGCACCTTGTTGGAGAGCTGCTTGATGCGGCTGACCTGATCGAGAACCTTGCGCGAATGACCGTGCGCGGTATCGACCACCACGAGATCGACGCCCGCCTCGACCAGCAGCTCAGCCCGGCGGAAACCGTCATCGCCGACGCTGGTCGCCGCGGCGACGCGCAGGCGGCCCTGCTCGTCCTTGGCGGCGTTCGGGTTGGTGACGGCCTTTTCCATGTCCTTCACGGTGATGAGGCCGACGCAGCGCCCCTCATCGTCCACCACGAGCAGCTTCTCGATGCGGAACTGGTGCAGCAGCCGCTTGGCCTCGGCCTGCTCGACGCCTTCGCGCACCGTGATCAGCCGCTCCTTGGTCATCAGCTCGGAAACCGGCTGCAACGGGTTGTTGGCAAAGCGCACGTCGCGGTTGGTGAGGATGCCGACCAGCTTGCCGGAACGCCCGTTCGGCCCGCGCTCGACCACCGGAATGCCGGAAATGCCATGGCTCTTCATCAGCGCCAGCGCATCGGCCAGCGTCTGGTCGGGATGGATGGTGACCGGGTTCACGATCATTCCCGATTCGAACTTCTTCACCATCCGCACATGCTCCGCCTGCACTTCAGGGTCGAGGTTGCGGTGGATGACGCCGAGGCCGCCGGCCTGCGCCATCGCAATGGCGAGCCGCCATTCGGTGACGGTGTCCATGGCGGAGGAAATGATCGGAATGTTCAGCGAGATCGAGCGCGTCACCCGCGAGCGGATGTCGACCTGACCCGGCATGACATCGGACAGGCCCGGCTTGAGGAGCACGTCGTCAAAGGTGAGCGCTTCCCGCGCGAGGCCGTCGTAAACCGACATCGCCAACTCCCGATTAGGGGCAACCGACGCGCCGAAGGTCGCGTCCGCCCGTTGGATGGATGATCGAGGGGAGACGGGTTGCTGAACGCCGCCGCCTTCGAGTTGGCGAGGGCTCATACCATGGGCCGACACGCTTTCCTAGGCATCTATCTCTGTGTTCCGCGCAATGCGGCTGCGCGCCCGCGGCGCCGCTGCGTCACCTGAAGGTGATGACGCATATGTGCGTGCGAATTGGTTCCCCGGTCGGGCGCATCGGCGTTATAGGCCGACCGTCATGTGAAATCGTCCCCTGCCGCCCCTACGGATGGATCCGTGCGCGCCGAACGCCTCGTCCCGCTCATCGTCGCCTGCGCGCTGTTCATGGAACAGCTCGATTCGACCGTCATCGCGACCTCGCTGCCGGCCATCGCCGCCGACCTGCAGGAGGACCCGATCTCGCTCAAGCTGGCGCTGACCTCCTATCTGCTCAGCCTCGCCGTGTTCATCCCGGCAAGCGGCTGGTTCGCCGACCGATTCGGCTCGCGGACCGTGTTCCGGGCCGCCATCGTCATCTTCACCGCCGGCTCCCTGCTCTGCGGGCTCGCGCATTCGCTGCCGGACTTCGTCGCCTTCCGCATCCTGCAGGGCATGGGAGGGGCGATGATGGTGCCGGTCGGGCGGCTGGTGATCCTGCGCACCGTGCCGAAGGAGGAGATCGTCTCGGCCCTCGCCTGGCTGACCATCCCGGCGCTGATGGGCCCCGTCCTCGGCCCGCCGCTCGGCGGCTTCATCACCACCTATTTCGACTGGCGCTACATCTTCTTCATCAACATCCCGATCGGCTTCATCGGGGTCGTGCTGGCGACTCGCTTCATTCCGGACATACGCGAGGAGGACGTGCCGCCGTTCGACATGCGCGGCATGGGGCTCTCGGGCATCGGCCTGTCCGGCCTCGTCTTCGGCTTCGCGCTGCTCGGCCAGCACGCGGTGGCGCCCTCCATCGCCCTGGCGGTCATCGCGGCCGGGGCCGTGGCGATGGGCTTCTATGTCCGCCATGCGCGGCATACGGAGCGGGCGATCCTCGATCTCGACCTGCTCAAAATCCCGACCTTCTTCGCCGGCGTCATCGGCGCCTCGCTGTTCCGCATCGGCATCGGCGCCCTGCCCTTCCTGCTGCCGCTGATGCTGCAACTGGGATTCGGCCTGACGCCCTTCGCCTCGGGGATGATCACCTTCGCTTCCGCCGCCGGGGCGATGACGATGAAGTTCACGGCGGCGCCGATCATCCGCACCTTCGGCTTCCGCCGCGTGCTGGTGGTGAACTGCGTGATCGCCTCCGGCTTCATCGCCATCGGCGCGCTGTTCCGGCCGGACATGCCCTATCTGGTGCTCGTGGGCGCGCTGCTGCTCGGCGGCTTCTTCCGCTCGCTGCAGTTCACCAGCACCAATGCGCTGTCCTATGCCGACGTGTCCAACGAGGCGATGAGCCGCGCCACCAGCTTCGCCAGCGTGGCGCAGCAGGTGTCGATTTCGACCGGCGTCGCCGTGGCCGCGCTGGTGCTCGACGGCATGCGCAGCTGGCGCGGCGACGGCACGCTGCATCTCGACGATTTCAGCGTCGCCTTCATCGTCGTGTCGCTGATCGCGGTGTGCTCGGTGTTCTTCTTCGTGCGCCTGCCCGCCGACGCCGGCGCGGAACTCGCGCAGCGGCGCACCAAGCCCGCGGCTCCGGCCGAGACGCCGAACGAAATGGGCAGCGCCGCCTAGGACTCGTCAGTCTCGGGCGCAGCCTCGCGCCGCCGCCCGCGGAAGCCGGTCGCCACCACATAGAGCTCGGCGGAATCGGCCCGGCTCGCCTGCGGCTTGATGTGGCGCACGGTGGCGAAGTCGCGCTTGAGATCGGCGAGCAGCGTGCTCTCCGTGCCGCCCTGAAACACCTTGGCGATAAAGGCGCCGCCCGGCGCCAGCACCTGCCGCGCGAAATCGATCGCCAGTTCCACGAGGCCGACGATGCGCAGATGGTCCGTCGCCTTGTGGCCGGTCGTGTTGGCCGCCATGTCGGACATGACGAGATCCGCCTCGCCGCCGAGCATCGCCATCAGCTTTTCCGGCGCGTCGTCCTTGAGGAAATCCATCTGCGCGAAATCGACACCCGCGATGGGGTCGATCTCGAGGAGGTCGATGGCGACGATCTTGCCGCGCCCGTCCTCGACCTTCACCTTCTGCGCCGCCACCTGGCTCCAGCCGCCCGGCGCGGCGCCGAGGTCCACCACCCGCAGGCCGGGCTTCAGGATCTTCGCCTTCTCGTCGATCTCGATGAGCTTGAAGGCCGCGCGCGAACGCCAGCCCTCACGCTTGGCGCGCGCGACATAGGGATCGTTGAGCTGGCGCTGGAGCCATTTCTGCGAGGAGGAGCTGAGCGAGCGGGCTTTCTTGAGCCGGACCTTGAGCGGCCGGGCCTCACCCCCCTTGCGGGGCTGGGGCTTGTCGATCACGTCGGCGCTCCGGCCCTGTGACGCCAGACACCGTCGGCACGCATCAATTCCACCAGGATCCCCTCACGCAAACCACGGTCCGCCACCCGCAACCGATCGCACGGGAAGGCGCGGCGCACCGCTTCGAGAATCGCACAGCCGGCCAGCACCAGATCGGCACGCTCCACACCGATGCAGGGATTGGCCGCCCGTTCGGCGAACGGCATGGCGAGCAGCCGGTCGACCACGATTCGGACCTGCTCGGCGCCGAGCCATGTACCATCGACCTGCGAACGGTCGTAGCGCGGCAGGTCGAGATGGACGCCGGCGATGGTCGTCACCGTGCCCGAGGTGCCGAGCAGGTGCAGCCGGCCGCAATTATGCGGGCCCACCGCCTTCACGAAGCCCGCCAGATGCGGGCTGAACTCGTTGACCATGGCCTCGAAATCGTCGCGCGTCACCTTCACGCCGCCATGGCGCTCCGCCACCGTCACGACGCCGAGCGGCACCGACACCCAGGCGCGGATCACCGCCGCCGGCGGGCCGCCGTCGCGCGTCTCCACCCGGTCGAGCCAGACGACCTCGGTCGAGCCGCCACCGATGTCGAACAGCACCGCGCCGTCCGAAGAGGGATCGACCAGCGGCGTGCAGCCGGAGGCGGCCAGGCGCGCCTCCGTCTCACGGTCGACGATCTCCAGCGCCAGGCCGGTTTCGCGCTCCACCCGGCGGATGAAATCCTCGCCGTTCACGGCGGAGCGGCAGGCCTCGGTGGCGATCAGGCGGCTGTCGGCGATGTTGCGCGCACCGATCTTGCTGGCACAGACCTTGAGCGCATCGACCGCACGGTCCATCGCCGCGTCGCCGAGCTTTCCCGAACAGATGAGTCCCTCGCCGAGGCGCACGATGCGCGAGAAGGCGTCCACGACCCGAAAGCTGTTGCCGGTCGGCCGCGCGATCAGCAGGCGGCAATTATTGGTGCCGAGATCGAGCGCTGCGTAGCAGGGATCGCTGCCGCGCGGACGCTGCTGGCCGGAACCGTCGGCCGCCGCCTCCTCCGGCCGCGTGCCACCGTTTCCGCGCCGGCCGCGCCAGTGGCGATGGCGCACGCGCGCATGCGGCCTATCCTCGCGGGCGGACCTTTCGGTCACCCGCTCGCCGGCCCAGATCCGGGTCTCGTCGACCATTATAGATTCCTCGGCCGAAGCCGCCGCCCCGACCACCGAAAGCGGCGATCAGGATCGAATTGTTCAACATCTCACGTGAAATGTAACATTCGCGAGCGCGGGCGCAATCGGCTTCATGCCTGCCGCGCACCGAAGGCGGGGCTGCCGTCGCGCCCCGCCCTGCCGAGGAACGGCCCGGATCAGCCCTTCAGGGCCGGCAGCGCCTTGTCGACGCCGTTGAGCGGCACCGTCACATTGATCGCCTGACCGTTGGCCAGGGTGAAGCTCACCACCGCTTCCTTCGCGCCGGCCAGCTCCTTGGACAGACCATCCTCGAAGGGGGCGATCGCCTCGCAGCCCTGCTGCGAGCAGGAGGCGTAATCGAGCTTGCGGGGCTTGCCGCCGCCAAGCGCGACCTGCACGCCGTCCTTCAGGCGCACGCCGAGCGGCGTACGGATGACGTGGGTCGGCTCACCCGCGGGATTGCGGCCGACCTGCCAGACCAGCACGATGTTGTTGGACTTGCTGTCCTTGATCTGCATGCTCGCCGAGCAGGTCTTCTTGCTGCCCTTTTCGAGCCGGTCGCGGCAGGTGACGACCCAGTTGTCGTAGACGACCGTTTCGGTGCGGACCGGGGCGGTGCTCCCCGCCTGCCCGGCCGGCGCCGTCTGCGCGCCCGCCCCGCCGACGATCATGAAGGGCGTGAGCAGCGCGAGCGGCGCGGCAAGCTTGGTGGCAAGGGACATTTTCTACCTCCGGCGAATCCCAGAATGACGCGCACCGGTCGCGGCGCGCAGACGGGATCGACGGCAGCGCCGGGCAATCCCCGGCAGATACAGCCCCACCCGCGCGAGAAAGACAATCGTCGGAAGGCGGCATGGCCCCATCATTCCACGGCAAGCAGCGCGCACAGAGCCGTTATTGACGCCGCCTTACGGAAAAGTCGCCCGATTGTCAGATAATGACGGCAAGCAGAGCTCCCCAAAGCCCGACAGGGCGGGAAAGGGCCTTGCGGCGGAATATCCACATGAGCGGGACCGGGGGGTAGACCGCGCCCGAATGAGACGCTATATCCCCCGCGTTCGCCGCCGGGTCTGCAACCCGGCCGCCGGCCGCCGAACCGAGCCGCATGCGCTCGCGTTACCAAGGTGTCTGGTGGGGGATAGTTTAACGGTAGAACTGCGGACTCTGACTCCGTTAGTCCAGGTTCGAATCCTGGTCCCCCAGCCATCTCGAAAATCCACGCGATCCGAACCGACCGACGCTCGGAACATCGGACGGATTTCCCTTCCCGCCTGCACCTCGCCGCGAGACGAAGGCGCCCATCGCGCCAGCTTTCCGGGAACCCCGTCGGGATTGTCGGGTGGCCGGTGCCCCGCATCTCCATGTGCCCGGAAGAGATGTCGCCAGCACCCATATCAGCGCATAGCTCATCCACAACCAATCCTTGCAGACCCCAACGTCACCTTGTCTGTTAATGGTCTTATAACACTTCTCAACGCCCATTCTGCCTTCTTATGGTGCAGAATGCGGCCCTGCATCAGATCGAGCCCGCCTCGATCCATGCGCTGATGTCAGTGCTGTCATGCAGCATTCAGCCTTTTGCAGTGCGAAAGAGTCTCTATATTCCTGGCATACAGAATACCCTGGAGGCTCAAATGAGCACTGTTACTCTTAGCCGTCATACCTCGCCGGACTTCTTCTCGCGCGTTGTCGAAGGCGTTGCCGCTTTCTTCGAAGCCGTTGGCGAAGGCCGTCGCATCGCCCAGCGCTATGAGGCCCTGTCCCGCCTGTCGGACGCGGCTCTCGCCACGCGCGGCCTGACCCGTCAGGACATTGCCCGCGTCGCCGTCAACGGCCGCTGAGCTGCCCTGCCGGCGTGCCCGCAAGGCCTGCCGGCTCGCGAATACGCAAGGTGATGCTGTCGGACGCTCCCGCGGCATCCATGACCGTCAGGCGAACGAACCCCGTGCCCGCCGGCTGCCAGAAGAACGTGGCAGCCCTGGCAGGCGTGCCGGACGGAACACCGTCGACGAAGACCGTGAGCCGGCCCGTGCCGCCGCTCACCTTGAGCGCTAGCGGCGCGTCCGCGTCGCGCTCCACGCTCGCCCCATCGGGCGGAAAAGCGATCCGAGGCCCGTCTCCCATCCCGACCTGACCTGCCATCCGGCCGAAACGCCGGAGCGGCGGGGGCAGGTCGATGTTGCGCGTGTTCAGCGCCTCGCGCGGTGCCGGGCCGAAGGGCGCCGGCCGCGTCACCAGCCGCGCGAACGCCTCGAACAGGATCGGCGCCGCCGCCTCGCGGCCGATCATCCCCGGAACCGGCTGGCCGTCCGGACGGCCCACCCACACCGCGATCGTGCGTCGCCCGTCGAAGCCCACCGCCCAGGCGTCGCGATAGCCGAAGGACGTCCCGGTCTTGAAGGCGATGCGCCCGGCCCGCTCGTTACGCGGCGCCGGCGTGCCGACCAGCGCCTGCGCCAGATACCAGGCCGCGACCGGGCTCATCAGACGCCGCGCCTCCTCTCCATCCGTCACCGCGCTGTCCACCCGCTCGCGCAGGCGATGCGCCTCGCCGCCATTGGCGATGCCGGCGTAAAGCCCCGCCAGCGCGTCAAGGCTGATTCCCACGCCCCCCAGCCCCACCGCCAGCCCCGGTATCTCGCCGGGCGGCAGCTTCAGCGCGAAGCCGGCCTGTCCGAGACGGCTGGCGAGCCGCTGCGGGCCGACCGCCTGCAGCAGCACCACCGCCGGCACGTTCAGCGACAATTGCAGCGCCTGCTTGACCGAGACCGTGCCCTGATAATCGCGGTCGAAATTGCGCGGACGGTAGGCGCCGAAGCGCGCCGGCCGGTCCTCGATCAGCGTCTCGGGATGGGCGATGCCGTCCTCGAAGGCGAGGCCGTAGATGAAAGGCTTCAGCGTCGAGCCGGGAGAGCGCACGGCGCGCGTCAGGTCCACCGCCCCGGCCCGGCTCGCGTCGAGCGGATCGGCGCCGCTCACCCGCGCGAGAACATCGCCGGTGGCGTTGTCGACCATCACCATGGCCAAAGAGACGCCCGCGCCAAGCTCGCGCACCCGCTCGGCGGCCAGTTCCTCCAGCCGCATCTGCGCCGATGCCTCGATGGCAAGCCGGTGCACCGGCACCGACGGCCGCTCGCGCCGTGCCGCCTCGGCCGCGTGGGCGGCGAGCATCGGCATGGCGAGCCGACGCGCGGGAACCGGCACGCGCGCCGCGAACTCAGCTTCCGGCGCATTGAAGAGGCCCGTCGCGCCGAGCCGGGCCAGAACCGCCTCGCGCGCCCGGCCGGCGCGCTCGGGATGACGGTCCGGCCGGCGCGATTCCGGCGCCTGCGGCAGGGCCACCAGCAGCGCGGCCTCGGCCAGCGTCAACCGGCGGGGCTCCTTGCCGAAATAGGCGAGGCTCGCCGCGCGCGCGCCCTCGATATTGCCGCCATAGGGCGCCAGCGTGAGGTAGAGCCCGAGGATCTCGCGCTTGGTCAGCCGCGCCTCCAGCTGGATCGCCCGGCGCATCTCACGCAGCTTCGCGCCGAGCTTGGCGGCGAGGCCACGGCCCTCGCGCGGCTCCAGCAGGCGGGCGACCTGCATGGTCAGCGTCGAGCCGCCGGAGACGATGCGCCCATGCAGCGCCATCTGCCCGGCGGCACGCAGGAGCGCCACCGGATCGACGCCGCCATGCTGCCAGAACCGCTTGTCCTCATAGGCGACCAGCATGTCGAGAAAGCGCCGGTCGACCTCGCCGGCCTGCGCCTTCAGCCGCCAGCGCCCGTCCGCAAGCGCGAAGGGGCGCAGCAGCCGTCCCTCGCGATCCAGCACCTCGACCGACAGCGCCGGCTCCGGCGGCGGGGGAGCGGCCGCGCGCACGCCGACGAGCCAGGCATAGCCCCCGCCCGCCACCAGCATGGCGCCGAGAAGCGCGATCCCGCCACTCCGCGCCAGCGTGCGTCTCATCGTCCACCCCTCACCTCGCCGGACCCGTCACTTCGGTGCGCCCCGCCTCGGTGCGGGCAAAGCGGCCCGGCCGGTACATGTCCTCGACCATCGCCGGAGGGTGCGCGTAGCTGCCGGGCGAGACCGCGCGCACGATATAGGCGACGCGCAGCAGTTCCGGCTCCTCCGAGCCCTGCGTGCGGTCGAAGGCGGCGGCGAAGAAGGCGTCGCGGAACTCAGCATGCGCCGGCTGCGTCGTGTCGCCGAGCCAGGCCAGCGCGCCCGTATCCGCGCCGACGGCGAGATTCGGGTTGTCGATCTCGAAACCGGCCGGAAGATGATCGACCAGCAGCACATGGCTCGGCCCGGCATCGTCCTCCTGCGCCTCCAGCACCACGACGAGGCGCTGATTCTGCGCCACCTTGGCCGGGTCGGTCGGCGTCCCGTCGAGCGTGTAGTAGCTGCGCGTGAGCGCGAAGCCCTCGGCCGAGGCCGGCTCCGGCGTGCTGGGCGGCCCGTCGATGGACACCGCCACGTCGAGCGGCGCCGTGCCGCGATTGGTCAGCACGACGGGCGTCGCCAGCTCATCCGGCGTGAGCGCACGCTCATAGATGCCCGAATGCGCCACGCCATCGACATCGACCGCGATCCCCCGCCCCTCGCGCGCCGCACGGGCGGCGAGCAGTAGCCATGCATCCTCCTGCGTCGAGGTCGGACCGGCATCGACGAAGGCGGCCGCGACCCGCGTCCGGGCGGTGCGCGCCGTGCCGGTGAAGCCGGCTTCCGAGGCGAGCGTCGCCACGCCCGCCGCATCGCGCAGGATGGAGCCGAAGTCCGGCCGCCCGGTCGCGACCGTTTCCGGCGCGTCGGGCAGCAGTTCCAGCGCGGCGCCGAACACCCGCTCGGCCCGCCCCCTGTCGCCCAGCATGGCGAGCGCGGCGGCAAGCTGGCCGCGCGCCATCGGGCTCTTCACCTCGTCGAGCTTGGCGTCGGCGACATAGCGCAGGTCGCCGAGCGGCGCCCGGCCGTTGCGCGCCAGCACATAGATCGCATAGGCGGTACCGTCGTCGGTGGCGCCGTCGGTCGCATAGGAAAGCGTGTTGCGCAGCCGGTCGAGCGCCATGGAGAAGGGCTGCTCCGGCACCTCGTAGCCGCGCTCGCGGGCGCGGGTGAGGAAGTCCGTCACATAGGCGTCGAGCCAGACATCGTTGCCCCCCGCCTCCCACAGGCCGAAGGAGCCGTCCGACCCCTGCCGCGCGACGAGCCGCGCGATGGCGTTCTTCACCGTCTCGGCCGGCTCCTGCGTCAGCCGGAAGCGCGAGGGCGTGCCGAAGTCGCTGAGGTAGAGCAGCGGCATGGCCCGGCTGGTGAGCTGCTCGGAGCAGGCGAAGGGATAGCGGTCGAGAGCGCCGAACAGCGCCGGCACGTCGAGCGCCGGATCCGGCCCGGCATAGACGGTCACGCCGCCCCGACCCGGCACGAGATCGGCCACGAGGTCGCGGCTGAGTGACAGGCTGGCGCCGGGCTCCAGCGTCTGCACGCTGCGGCGGGAGATCGCCGGATAGGCCGGCCGCACATTCAGCCGGTAGTCGCGCACGATGCTGAGTCCGCCGGGACCGGAAAGCCGGACGGAAACCTTGGCCTCGCCGATGCCCTTGCCGTCGAGCTGCACGCCGAAGGCCTGCCGCCCGTCCTTGGCGAGCGGCACGGTCTTCGGCGCCGAGGCGATGGAGACCGGCCCTTCCGTCACCAGATCGAGCGCATAGTCGCCCGCCTCGCCGTCTACATTGGTGATGGCGAGGTTGAGCGTCGAGCGGTCGCCGGACGCGAGGAAGCGCGGCAGGGTGGCGGTGATCACCACCGGATCGCGAATGGTGACATCGGCCTGCGCATGCCCCACCGCCGCGCCGGACCAGGCCACCGCCATCAGCCGGCCCGTGCCGTCGAAGGGCGGTATGGTGAAGTCGATGCTTCCCCGCCCCGCGCCGTCGAGCTTGACGATGCCGGAGAACAGCGCGAGCGGCGGCTGGGTGGGCGGTTCGGCCTGCAGGCCGCCCTCCATGGCATCGCCGCCGGAACGCAGGCGGCCACGGCTGCCCAGCATGCCGTCGATGAGCTGGCCATAGAAATCGCGCACCTCAGTGCCGAGCGCGCGCTGGCCGAGATAGAAGCCGTCCGGGTCCGGCGTCTTGAAGCCGGTGAGGTTGAGAATCCCGACATCGACGAGGGCGAGCGTCACATAGGCTTCACCCTGCCCACCGCCGGACACCTGGACCGGCACGGAGACCGTGGTTTCCGGCCGTACCAGCGCCGGCGCTTCCAGCTTCACGTCGAGCACGCGCTGGGCCCGGTCGACGCCGAACCAGGCAAGGCCGATGGCGCGCCCCGGATTGCGGCCGCCGGCCACGTCCAGAGGCCGGTGCAGGAAGGCGAGCGCGTAGGCACCCGGCGCCCAGCCGGATTTCACGTCGAACTCCACCGAGCTGTCGCCGGCCGGCACGTCGAGCGTCTTCGACGCCAGCACGCCGTCGCCGACAATGAGCACGGTGGCGGAGCCGGCATGGCGGCTGGTGAGGTTTACCTTCAGCGCCTCGCCGTCCGCGTATTGCGCCTTGTCGAGGCCGACCTCCAGCCGGTCCGGCGCGTCGGCGGTCGCGCCGCCGCCCCAGCCGGCCTCGAAGGGCACGGCCGTGGCGAGCCTGCCGTCGCTCACCTCCAGCCGGTAACGCCCCCAGTTGACCGGCACCTCCAGCCGCGCCGGAGCGCCCTCGCCGAGTTCCAGCGTGCCGTCCGCCACCTTGGCGATCGATTCGACCGGCTCGAAATCCCAGTTGCCGTCGAGCCGGTACCACTGGTAGCGCGTCTCGATACGGTAGAGCGCCCATTGCGCGCCCTTGAGCGCGACGGGCTTGCCGGCGGCATCGAACGCCTGCACCTCGAAGCCGGCATTGGAGCCCTCCCCCGGACCCGCGCCGTCGAAGAGCGGCTTCACGCCGATGCCGTTGCCGACCGCGCGCACCGGCAGCACCAGCGAACGACGCACGGCGCGCCCGCCACCCTCGTTCAGCGAGACGAAGATTTCCGCCTCCAGAGGCCGCGCCGTCGGCGGCAGCGCCGGCAGCGCCACGGAAAGGCTCGCCTTGCCCTGCGCATTGGTGGACGGCGCGTCGGCGAGCGGCTGCCGCACGGGGGTAAAGCCGTCATCCGGGCGGCCGAAGCGCCAGCCGGCCAGATTCGGGCGGGCATCGGCGACACGCACCTCGATCTCGCCCTCGATTTCGAGGCCGGCGGCGGGCGGACCGAACAGCCAGCGCCCGTCCGCCGCCACGCTCGCCGGCGCGGCCGCGGCGATGTCGGTCGCGGTGGTGGAAAGCTCCAGCGCCAGACGCTCCGGCACATAGTCTTCCAGCAGGAAGGTGGTGGAGCCGACCGGCGCACCGCGCGGGTCGACATAGGCCTCGACGCGCCAGGTGCCGGTCATGGCGTCGCCCATCAGGGCATAGGACACGCTGCGCCCGCCCGCGCCCGCGTCCTCCGCCAGCACGCGGCGCTCCTCCACGCCGTCGGGACGCTTGAAGACGAGGGTCAGCGGCACGCCGGGGGCCGCCTTCACCTGCGGATCGCGCAGCAGGGCGGTGACGTGCACCTCCTCGCCGGAACGGTAGACGCCGCGCTCGGTGGTGACGAAGGCATCCATCTTCTCGGGCGCGGCGCGTCCGCCGACCCCGCGATCGGTGAGGTCGAAGGCCTGATCCTCCAGCGACAGGAAGGCGTAGTCGCCCTCCTTCGCCTGCGCCACGACGACGGCCGGCGCGAAGCCGTCCTTGCCGCGCACGAGCCCGGCGTCGAAGGCCGCAGCGCCCGAAGCATCCGTGCGGGCCGTGGCCAGCAACTCGTTGGACTTGGCGAGCAGGCGAAGCTCCACGCCCTCCAGCGGCTGCGCCGTGCCGAGCGCGCGCACCAGCACGGTCAGCCCGTTGCTGCCCGACAGGGCGGTGAGGCCGAGGTCGGAGACCACGAACCACTGCGTCGAGCGGGTGCCCCACTCGTCGTTCGGGTTGGCCGCCTCGCCGCCCGGGCGCGCGGCCAGCACATAGACGCCGGGCGCCAGCGTGCCGACCGCCTCGTCCACGGGGAAGGAGGTGGTGACGTCCTCGTTCAGCGGCGACGCCGTCTCCAGCTCGCCGGAGAAGACCAGCTCGGCCCGGCTGTCCTTGAGCTGCTGGAGATCGTAGCCGCCGAGATCGCGGCGGAAGCTGCCGTCCAGGGCGGTGGGAATCAGGCTGCGGTCGCCGATGCGATAAAGCTCCACCCCGACGCGCGAGGTGTTGACGCTCACCACCGGAATGCCCCGCGGGCCGGTGCGCGGCAGCACATAGTTGCGGCCGGTGAAGCGCACGCCCGGCTTGCGGTCGCGCACATAGATGGTGAGGTCGGCGCTCTCGCGCAGCGGCTCGGCCGCGATGGAGGACGGCAGGCCCTGCCGCAGCTTCACGTCATAGCTGTCGCCGTGCTTCAGCCCCTCGACGCAGAGCTGGCTCTCCTCTGCCGTCACCGCCGGCTTGTCGATCGGCCCGTTCGGCCCGCTCAGGGTCACGAAGGCGGAATAATCCTTGCCGCCGGTCGCCAGCGGCTCGGAGAACTGCACGCAGATGCGCGGGCTGGAGGCATCCGAATCGACGCTGTAGTCGAGGATGCGGAAGCCGCGCTCCTCGCGCAGCTTTTCGTAGAAGGCGCGCTGGTCGGGCACGTTGGCATAGGTGAGGCCGGCGCTGAGCGTGTCGAGCGCGGCGCGCCAGAGCGAGCGCTGATTATAGAGGTGGCCGATGGCGAACAGCGCTTCGGCCTGCTGCACCCGCGTCGTCGCCGCGCGATAGGCGAGGAAGGCGGCGGCCTGAGCACGCTCGAGGAAAGCATCGGCGCTCTCGTCATCGTTCGGCTTGATGCGGGTGAGCGCGCGCGCGAAGCGCATCCAGGCGGCGGAATCGGCCGGCGATGCCTGCGCCAGCCGTCCATAGATCTCGGCGGCGCTGCGCGCGTCCCCGCTCCCCAGCGCCGCATCGGCGTCCTTGCGCATCTGCGCCGCCGGCTTGGGCAGCGGTCCGCGCTCACGCTGGAGCAGCGCCTGCAACCGCCGGGCGGCCTCGACCAGATCCTGCCGCGAATAGGTCCTGGGCAATGCGTCCTGCACCGGGGCGGCCTGCGCCGCCGGCTTTGCCGGCTGCGATGAGGTCGCGGCGGCGGGCGGCTTCGGCGGCTTGGGAACCGCGGGCGGCGCGTTCTGGGCGAGGCCCGGCCCCACCAGCGCCATTGCCAATAGCGGCGCGGCCACTCCGCGCCCGAGCCACGAAAAGGCCGAAGACAACGCGACCATGGCACCCACCCCGAAACCCGCTATTCCACCAGTGACGGAACGATAAGCCGGAATCGGCCTCCGTGCCATGACAACGCTCAACGGGACGATCGGCATGGATGTCACACAGCCGAGGATTGCCGCGCCGCCGCCATTGAATAGCCGTTCGCCCTTAGGTATACGGGCCGTCATCCGTTTGGGGGCCTGTCGTCGCGGGAGCGGCGGGAGAACCAATGCAACCGTGGCCGGACGCGGCCGCCGAGACTAGAGGCATTTCATGTCGACCACGTTCGAGACCGTTGCCAACATCATTGCCGAGACGTGCGACATCCCGCGCGAGAACATCACGCCCGAGAGCCACGCGATCGACGATCTCGGCATCGACAGCCTGGACTTCCTCGACATCGCCTTCGCCATCGACAAGGCTTTCGGCATCAAGCTGCCGCTTGAGCAGTGGACGCAGGAAGTCAACGAGGGCAAGGCGACGACCGAGCAGTATTTCGTGCTCAAGAATCTCTGCGCCCGCATCGATGAGCTGATTGCGGCGAAGACCGCCTGATCGGGCGGTTCGGCAGGGTTTAAGCGGGACGGGTGATGCGGCTCGAATATTTCCAGATGATCGACAAGGTGATCGAGCTCGACCTCGACGCTCGCACCTTGAGGACAGCCAACACCGTCCCGACCGAAAGCCCGATCTTCGAAGGCCACTTCCCGGGGCACCCGCTGCTGCCCGGCGTGCTGCTGTTCGAGATCATGGCGCAGAGCTGCGGCATGCTGCTTCTGCGCCTCCACAACTATGACCGCATGGCGTTCCTCGCCTCGGTCGACAAAGGCAAGCTGCGCACCTTCGTGACCCCGGGGCAGGTCATCGAGGTGTTCGCACGCATGGAGCACGACGGCTCGGGCTTTGCCCGGCTGAAGGCCGAAGGGCGCGTCGAGGGCAAGCTGGTCTGCAACGCCGACATCACCCTCAAGACCATGCCGTTCCCTGCCCCGGAACTCCGCGGCTACCTGCTCTCGACTGCCGAGCGCATCTGCATGCCGATGGGAGACGGGCCCACGCCCGACGGGACCGAGCGGCCAGGAAAGCTTACGCATGTCTAATCGTCGCGACGTCTGGATCACCGGCATCGGGCTCGTTTCCTCGCTCGGTGAAGGTCTGGAAGCCCATTGGCAGGCCCTTGCCGGCGGTACGGGCCCCGTGGTCGACGAGAACAGCTTCGTTCCCTACGTCGTGCATCCGCTGGCCAAGGTCGATTTCGACCAGCAGATCCCGAAGCGGGGCGACCAGCGGCAGATGGAGCACTGGCAGCGCATCGGCACCTATGCGGCCGGCCTCGCGCTGGATTCGGCGGGCCTGAAGGGCAACAAGGAAATCCTCGGTGCCACCGATATGGTGGTTGCGGCGGGCGGCGGCGAACGCGACCAATCGGTCGACGGCGCCATTCTCAGCGAGATCGAGAAGCAGGCGAATCCCGACGTCTTCCTGAACGAGCAGCTCCAGTCGAACCTGCGCCCGACGCTGTTCCTGGCCCAGCTCTCCAACCTGCTGGCCGGCAATATCTCCATCGTCCACGGCGTCACCGGTTCCTCGCGTACCTTCATGGGCGAGGAAAGCTCCGGCACCGACGCGGTGCGCATCGGCTGGTCGCGCATCGCGGCCGGCACCAGCGAGATCGCCCTGGTCGGCGGCGCCTATAACGCCGAGCGGCGCGACATGCTGCTGCTCTTCGCGCTCAAGCGCCTCGCCATGCACGCCCCCTGGGCGCCGGTGCTGGCGGATCCCAAGGGCATCGCCACCGGCTCGGCCGGCGCCTTCCTGGTGCTGGAATCGCCGGAACACGCCACGGCGCGCGGCGCCAGGCCCATCGCCAAGCTTTCCGGCGTGTGGTCGGAGCGCGCCCGCCGCAGCGAGACCGGCGCCGTCGAGGCGACGCTGGAAGAGATGCTGAAGACCGCGGAAGCCGGAATCACCGACGACACCGCCATCTTCTCCGCCGCCACCGGCGCACCCGAGCCGACGAAGGCGGAAGCCGCCGTGCTCGCCCGTTCCGGCCTGCCGGTGCGCTCGGTGACCGACCGCGTCGGCCACGGACTGGAAGCCCAGATGCCGGTGGCGCTGGCGCTTGCGGCGCTCTCCGTCTCCGAAGGACGGCTCTTCGCCCCGCTGGCCGGCGAGCCGCTGGAAAAGCCTTTCGACGGCACCATATCCCGTGCCATCGTCACCGCAGTGGGGCATTGGCGTGGAGAAGGCGTCGCGCTCGTCGAGCGCGCTGACTGACCCACCACGCGGAAGCATACGCTTCCGAGGAGCAGACTATGGCTTCCTATACCGACAAGGCCGGCCGGCCGATCGTCGTCGTCACCGGCATGGGCATGGTGACCTCGCTCGGCCAGGGCAAGGCGGACAACTGGGCGAAGCTGACTGCCGGCACCTCCGGCATCCACCGCATCACCCGCTTCCCGATCGACACGCTGCGCACCACCATCGCCGGCACGGTCGACTTCCTGCCGGAGAGCGGGCGCACCGCGCCGGACCTCTCCGAGGAACTGGCGCAGCTGGCGGCGGAGGAGGCGGTCGCAGAATCCGGCATCGGCTCCAAGGGCAACTTCCCCGGCCCGCTGTTCTGCGCCGTGCCGCCGATCGAGCTGGAATGGCCGCAGCGCCGCATCCTCGCGCAGGAAGCCGCGCCGAACGGCCCGGTGTCCTATGACGACCTGCTGCGTGCCGCCGAGGCCAATGGCCACGATGCCTGGCACGAGCGGTTCCTCTACGGCTCCATCGCCGACCATCTGGCCGACCGATTCGGCACGCGCGGCCAGCCGATCTCGCTGTCCACCGCCTGCGCCTCGGGCAACACCTCGATCCAGCTCGGCGTCGAGGCGATCCGCCGCGGCGACTGCGACGCGGCCCTCTCCATCGCCACCGACGGCTCGGTGACGGCGGAGGCGCTGATCCGCTTCTCGCTGCTCTCGGCGCTCTCCACCAACAACGAGGTTCCCGAGGCGGCCTCGCGCCCCTTCGCCAAGAACCGCGACGGCTTCATCATCGCCGAAGGCGCCGGCGCGCTGGTGCTGGAAAGCCTCGAGCACGCCACGGCGCGCGGAGCGAAGATCCTCGGCGTGGTCGAGGGTGTCGGCGAAATGGCCGACAGCTTCCACCGCACCCGCTCCTCGCCGGACGCCAAGCCGGTGATCGGCTGCATGCGGCAGGCGCTGGCCGATGCCGGCGTGAGCCCGGACGACATCGACTACATCAACGCCCACGGTACCTCGACGCCGGAGAACGACCGTATGGAGTTCACCGGCATGAGCGCCGTGTTCGGCGAGCGGCTGGCCGGAATCCCGATCTCCTCCAACAAGTCGATGATCGGCCACACGCTGACCGCCGCCGGCGCCATCGAGGCGGTGATCTCGCTGCTGACCATCGCCAAGGGCCGCATCCCGCCGACCATCAATTACGAGCTGCCGGATCCCGCCATTCCGCTCGACGTGGTGCCCAACGTGGCCCGCGATGCGCAGGTGAAGCGCGTGATGTCGAACTCCTTCGGCTTCGGCGGGCAGAATGTCTGCCTGATCCTGACCGGCGAGCCTGCGTGACGCCCGGCTGACAGCTCCGAAATCTGCCGATGGCCGGGTTCGTCCCGGCCATCACTGTTTCATGCCTCCGCGCCCTGCCCGTTCCGCGCGACGAGGCGACAGAAGGAACCTCCCATGACCCAGCGCGTCCTCGTGACCGGCGGCGGCCGTGGTGTCGGTGCCGCCATCGTGCGCGCCCTTGCGCTTGCCGGTTTCAACGTCCTGTTCACCGTCCGCACGGCGGAAGCCGAGGCCGAGGCGCTCATCGCCTCCATCAAGACGGACAAGCCCGACGCGGCGGTCGAGGCACGCCTCCTGGACCTCGCCGACAAGGCCGCCGTCGAAGCCTTCGCCGCCACGCTCGCGGAGGAGCCGGCCTATTACGGCTTCATCCACAATGCCGGCATGAGCTACGACACGCTCGCCGCCCTCGTCGATCAGGGCAAGGCCGAGGAGCTCATGCAGGTCAATTACTGGTCCTTCGTGAAGCTGGTCGGTGCGCTGGTCCGGCCGATGACGCGGGCCCGCGCCGGACGCATCGTCGCCATCGGCTCGATCGCGGCGGATGTCGCCAATGCCGGCAACGCCATCTATGCCGCCTCCAAGGCCGCGCTGGCCGGCTACTGCCGCACGCTGGCGATCGAGAGCGCCCGGCGCGGCGTCACCGTGAACGTCGTGGCGCCCGGCTTCGTCGATACCGCCATGCTGGCGCCCTATGCCGCCTATCGCGCCAATGTCGAGAAGCAGATCCCCGCCGGCCGCTTCGCCGGACCGGAGGATGTGGCGGCGCTGGTGTCCTTCCTCCTGTCGCCGGGGGCCGCCTACATCACGGGCACGACCCTGCCGGTGGATGGCGGGCTCACCGCCGCACTAGCCATCCAGCGCTGATTTCGTTATCCACCCTCATCCTTCCGCGGGCGGCATCCACCCGCGCCTCTTCCCGTATCGGGAACGGGGCGGACCGATGATGCCCTCGCCGTCGTCTTGGAGTTGTTCATGCGCGCGCTTCAGCTGGTGTCCGACCGCGAACTCATCCTTACCGATCTGCCGGAGCCGGGTGCGCCGGAGCCGGGTGAGGTGCAGGTCTCCATCAAGGCGCTGGCGCTGAACCATATCGACGTCTGGGGCTGGCGCGGCATGGCCTTCGCCAAGCGCAAGATGCCACTCGTCGTCGGCGCCGAGGCGGTCGGCGAGGTCATCGCCACCGGCGAGGGCGTCACCCGCTTCAAGCCCGGCTCGAAGGTCGCCATGTACGGCGCCCTCACCTGCGGCCAGTGCAAGATGTGCCGGCAGGGCCGCGACAATCTCTGCGAGGAGGTCGCCGGCGTGATGGGCTTCCATGTCGACGGCTTCGCCCGCGACAAGCTCAACATCAAGGAGCGGCTCTGCGTGCCGATCCCGGAGGGCATCTCCTGGGTCGACGCCGCCTGCGCGCCGGTCACCTTCTCCACCGTCGAGCACATGCTGTTCGACAATGCCAAGCTCGAACCCGGCGAGACCGTGCTGGTGCACGCCGCCGGCTCCGGCATCGGCACCGTGGCCATCCGCATGGCCAAGGAGATCGGCTGCACCGTCATCACCACCGCCGGCGACGACGAAAAGTGCGCCAAGGCGCTGGCCCTCGGCGCCGACCACGCGATCAACTACCGCACCGACCGCTTCGAGCACGAGGTCCGCAAGATCACCAAGAAGAAGGGCGTCGACGTCGTGTTCGAGCATGTCGGCGCCGAGACGTGGAACGGCTCGCTGCTGTCGATGAAGCCCGGCGGGCGTCTCGTCACCTGCGGCTCGACCTCGGGCGTCTCGGTCAACATGAACCTGATGCAGCTCTTCCAGCGCCAGTACCGCATCATCGGCTCTTTCGGCGCGCCGATCCGCGCCATCGCCGACGGTCTGAAGCGCATGGAGCGCGGCGTGCTGCCGGTGATCGATTCCGAATTCCCGCTGGCGGATTTCGGTGCCGGCCTGGAGCGCCTGGAGACCCGCCGGGTGTTCGGCAAGGTCGTCATCACCTTCTGACGTCCGCCGAGCCCCGGAATGAAACCCCGATGAGCCGCCGATGAGCCGCCCCCTGCCCTGGACGCTGCGGGTGCGCGACGCCGCGTTGTCGGCCAGCGTCTGGGCGCTCATGCGCCTCATGCGCCTGCAGCCCCCACGCTTCGCCTCGTGGCAGGGCGGCTTCTGGGCACGCAAACTCGGCCGCTACACCTCGATCCACCGCATCGCGCTGAAGAATCTGCGCCTCGCCTTCCCCGAGAAGACCGAGGCCGAGCGCGAGGCGATCGCCGTCGGCATGTGGGACAATCTCGGCCGCATGGCGGGCGAGTTCGTCCATCTCGACCGCATCTGGCAATACAATATGTGGGAGCCGTCGAAGAGCCGGATCGAGACGACGGGCGTTTCCAACTTCGTCGCCATGCGGGTCGACGGCAAGCCGGGGCTGGTCTTCACCGCGCATCTGGGCAACTGGGAGCTGCCGGCCATCGCCGCCGCCGCGCAGGGGCTCGACAGCGCGGTACTGTTCCGCGCGCCGGACAATTCCTTCTTCGCCGACCTGCTGTTCGAGGCGCGCAGCCGCGTGATGGGCAACCTCGTCGCCGCCTCGCATGTGGCGGTGTTCGAGCTGGCCGCCGTGCTCGATCAGGGCAAGCATCTCGGCATCCTCGTCGATCAGGCGCGGCGCGGTGGGCCGACCGTGCAGTTCTTCGGCCATCCCTGCTCGTCGAATCCGACCATCGCCCGCCTCGCGCGGCTCTACGAGTGCCCGGTGCACGGCGTCCGGGTGATCCGCCTTCCGGGCGGGCGCTTCCGCATCCAATGCACGCCGGCCCTGAACCTTCCCCGCGACGCCCAGGGCAAGATCGACATCGACGGCTCGATGCAGATGATCACCTCCGTGGTGGAGGGCTGGGTGCGCGAGCACCCCGACCAGTGGACCTGGTTCTACAAGCGCTGGCGGATGTAGCCCCAACCACCCAACGAAAAAGGCGCCCGGACCGACCGGGCGCCTTTCGCATTTCAGGCTGGGAGGCGGATCACCGCCAGGCGGTCACTTGCCGCGCTTGAAGTCGCTCCAGGTGCGGGTGACGACGCGCTGCACCTTCTGCGGATAGGTGGTGACGGTGAAGAGCTTCCCCTGCGTCTCCTTGTCCGGATAGATCGCCGGATTGTCGAGGATCGCCTTGTCGATGAACTTCTGCGCCCCCTCGCTGCCGCTGGCATAGGAGATGTAGTTCGCGTTCTTGGCGGCGACCTCGGGCTTCATCATGAAGTTGATGAAGGCGAGAGCCTCTTCCGGATGCGGCGCATCCTTCGGGATCGCGAAGTTGTCGAACCACATCAGCGCGCCCTCCTTGGGGATGACGTACTCGACGTTGACCGCCGGCTTGCCGGTCTTCTCGGCGGCTTCCTCGGCGCGGGCCTTGGCCTGGAAGACGTCGCCCGACCAGCCGGTTGCGATGCAGATGTCGCCGCCGGCGAGGGCGTTGATGTAGCCCGACGAGTCGAACTTCTTGATGAACGGACGGATCGGCATCAGCAGCTTGCCCGCCGCCTCGATGTCCTTCGGATCCTTCGAGTTCGGGTCCTTGCCGAGATAGCGCAGCGCGGTCGGGATGATCTCCTCGGGACCGTCGAGCATGTAGACGCCGCAGTCCTTCAGCTTGCCGAGGATCTCCGGCTTGAAGATGATGTCCCAGGTGTTGAGCGGGATGTCGCCGAGGCGCTCCTTCACCTTGTCGACATTCATGCCGATGCCGGTGGTGCCCCACATGTAGTTCACGGCATATTCGTTGCCGGGATCGTAGACCGCCAGACGCTCGGCGATCATCGGCCACTGGTACTGCAGGTTCGGCAGCTTCGCCTTGTCGAGCTTCAGGAAGACGCCGGCCTGGATCTGGCGCTGCAGGAACGAGCCCGTCGGCACCACCACGTCATAGCCGGTCTTGCCGCCGAGCAGCTTGGTCTCCAGCACCTCGTTGCTGTCGAAGACGTCGTACCGGACCTTGATGCCGGTCTCCTTGGTGAACTCCTCCAGCACCGACTCGTCGATATAGTCGGACCAGTTGTAGACGTTCACGACCTTCTCCTGCGCCGACGCCGGCACGACGGCCAGCGCGGTCAGCAGGCCTGCCGCGATTGTCGTTAGGAGGCGGGACATCCTATTCTCCTCGGAAGTGAGTTGTTTGAGTGCGGTGAGGACACTCCGCTTCAAGGCTAGAATGTCCCCGTGTTCTGCTCAAGCTGTGGTCACGCTCACAAATAGGTCTCGTATTCCAGCGGGCCGATGCGGCGCTCGAAGGCGGCGAGCTCCGCCTCCTTCATGATGGCGAACACCCGCTGGTATTCGGCGCCGAAGGCGCGCGCCACGAAGTCCGATCCACCAAAGGAACGGATCGCCTCGCCCATGTCGTAGGAGAGCCGCGGCGCCTCCTGCTCATAGGCGTTGCCGGTCAGCGGCGGCGGCGGCTCCTGCCCGCGCTCGATGCCCTCCAGCATGCCGGCGAGGATCGCCGCCAGCACCAGATGCGGATGAGCATCCGCCCCCGCGATGCGGTGCTCCAGCCGGCGCGCCTTGGGCGGGCCATTCGGCACGCGCACCGCGACCGCCCGATTGTCATAGCCCCAGGAGATGCTGGTGGGTGCGTAGCTGCCCGGCACGAGGCGGCGGAAGCCGTTATAGCTCGGCACATAGAGAACGGCGGTGTCGATCATCGTGTCGAGCAGGCCGGCGGCGCAGTGGCGCAGCAGCCGGTCGCCGTCCTCACCGGCGCCGAAGGCGTTAGCGCCCTCGTTGTCGGTCAGGCTGACATGGACGTGCATGCCCGACCCGGCGAAGTCGAGGAAGGGCTTGGCCATGAAGCTGGCCCGCACGCCGTGCTTGCGCGCGACGCCGTCGATGAGGCGGCGCAGCAGGATCGCGTCGTCCGCCGCCGCCATGGCGTCGCGGCGGTGATAGAGGTTCACCTCGTACTGGCCGGGCGCCGCCTCGGAGATCACCGTGTCCGCCGGCAGCCCCTGGATGCGGGCGGCCTCGCGGATGTCGTGCAGCAGCGGGGCAAAGGCGTCGAGGTCCGACATGGAGTACATGTTCTGCCGCGCAGGCCCGCTCGCCGAGGCGGGGAACACCGGTTCCGGCACGCCGTTCGGACCGGCGCCGGGCTTCAGCAGGTAGAATTCCAGTTCGAAGGCGACGCAGGGGTGCAAGCCGAGCGCGGCGAGACGCGCGACCTGCGCGGCGAGCTTGTGCCGCGGATCGAGCTCCCACGGGCGCTCCCCGCCCCGCCCGTCCGGCTCGTGCATGGTGAGCATCACCTGCGCGGCGGGGCGCGGCGACCACGGAACGGGCGTCAGCGTGCCGGGCACGGGACGGCAGATGCCGTCGCGGTCGCCAGTCTCGATATGGATGCCGGTTTCCTCGACCTCGCGGCCCCAGATGTCGAGGCCGAAGATGGAGAGCGGAATGGCAACGCCATCGCCCCAGATCTTGCCGCCCGCTCCGCCGGGAATCCATTTGCCGCGCAGCACCCCGTGGGTGTCCGGCAGCAGGACCTCGACGATCTCCGGCGCGCCATGGGCGGCGACATAGGCGCCAAACTCGTCAGTGAGAGGGTCGTTTTCGCTCGCAGCGGCCGTGGCGGTGCCCACGGCATCGGGCAATGGCATGATCCACCCTGATTAACGTCGTCACGTCGATTGTGCTCACGGCCCCCGGGGAAAGGTCAAGCCTGTTGCCTGAACCGCTCCCGGCGCCGCATCGAAGGTTCTTGTGCCACGACGGACGGCTTGACGCACGCAAAATGTGATCACATTCTGCACCCCACCTTCATTCACGCCTCCGGTGTCCCATGTCCCTGCCCGCCTCCACCGCCGAACTGCGCGCGCTCGATGCCGCCCATCACCTGCATCCGTTCAGCGACATGAAATCGCTGAACGCCGAGGGCTCGCGCATCATCGTCAAGGCGGAGGGGGTGTGGCTGACCGATTCAGACGGCAACCGCATCCTCGACGGCATGTCGGGCCTGTGGTGCGTCAATGTAGGCTATGGGCGGCAGGAGATCGTCGATGCCGTCGCCCAGCAGATGACGGAACTTCCCTATTACAACACCTTCTTCAAGACGACGCACAAGCCGGCGATCGAGCTCGCCGCCAAGCTCGCCGAGCTCACGCCGCCGCAGTTCAACCGGGTGTTCTTCACCGGCTCGGGCTCGGAATCCAACGACACGGTGATCAAGCTGGTCCGCCGCTATTTCCAGATCAAGGAAAAGCCGGAGAAGAAGATCATCATCTCGCGCCGCAACGCCTATCACGGCTCCACGGTCGCCGCCGGCAGCCTCGGCGGCATGGCGCCGATGCACGGGCAGAGCGCACCGATCCCGGACATCCTGCACATCGCCCAGCCCTACTGGTGGGGCGAGGCCCGCCAGGGCGAGACGCCGGAGGAATTCGGCCTGCGTGCCGCTCAGGCGCTCGAGGCCGCCATCGACGCGATGGGCGAGGACCGCATCGCCGCCTTCATCGCCGAGCCGATCCAGGGCGCCGGCGGCGTCATCATCCCGCCGGCCACCTACTGGCCGGAAATCGCCCGCATCTGCCGCGAGCGCGACATCCTGTTCATCTCCGACGAGGTGATCTGCGGCTTCGGCCGCACCGGCAAATGGTTCGGCTGCGAGACCTTCGGCACCGAGCCGGATATTCTCGTCATGGCCAAGGGCATCACCTCCGGCTACATGCCGCTCGGCGGCGTGATGGTGGCCGACCGCGTGGCCGAGGTGCTGCTGGAAGGCGGCGACTTCAACCATGGCTATACCTATTCCGGCCACCCGGCCGCCTGTGCCGCCGCCATCGCCAATCTCGACATCATGGTGCGCGAGGATCTGGTCGGCCATGTCGCGAACGATGCCGGCCCCTATCTCAAGGCCGGCTGGAGCGCGCTGGCGGACCATCCGCTGGTCGGCGAGGCGCCGATGACGGGTCTCGTCGGCGCGCTGGAGCTGACACCGGACAAGACCGGCCGCACCAGCTTCGCCGATGTGGGTAAGGTCGGCACGCTGGCCCGCGACTTCTCGTTCAAGAACGGCCTCGTGATGCGCGCCGTGCGCGACCGTCTCATCATCGCCCCCCCGCTGGTCATCTCCCATGGCGAGATCGACGAACTCGTCGCCCGCGCCCGCAGGACGCTCGACGACACCTATGCCGAGCTCAAGCGCTGGGGCTGGGTGCGCTGAGCCGCCCCCGTAGCGCGGTCTTCACGCAGGCGTCGGCGGCACAGGCCCGCAAAACATGCTTTAGTGCAGCGAGAGCCATGCGGACGGTCCGGACATGAACGTCGCGACGTCGATCGCCGAAGGACCGGGGGTCAGCCCGGCGCGCACAGCCGCCCTGCGGGCGGAGGCCGAGGCGCTGTATCTCGGCACCCGGCCCAACACCCGCGCCGCGGCGGGCGCCGCCGCTCATCTCCTGGACGGCGTGCCGATGCACTGGATGGTCGACTGGTCGACGCCGGTGCCCCTGGTCATCCGGGAAGCGCAGGGCGCCCGGCTCGTCGATGTCGACGGGCACGGCTACGACGACTTCTGCCTCGGCGACACCGCCTCGCTCTTCGGGCATGGGCCGCCCCCGGTGGCGGAAGCGCTGGCCCGGCAGGCGCGAGCCGGCCTTGCCACCATGCTGCCGAGCCCGGATGCCAGCATCGTCGGCGATCTTCTCGCCGAGCGCTTCGGCCTGCCCTACTGGCAGGTCGCCACCACGGCCACCGACGCTAATCGCTTTGCTCTCCGGGCCGCCCGCGCCGCGACCGGCCGGCCGCGGATCCTCGTCTTCGACGGCGCCTATCACGGCGCGGTGGACGAGACCTTCGTCGAGATCGGCCCGGATGGCCGGGTCGGCAACCGGCCGGCGCTGATGGGCGAACCGCGCGATCTCTCCCAGCTCACCCGCGTCGTGCCCTTCAACGACCTCGACGCGCTGGAGGCGGCGCTGGCCGACAACACCGTCGCCTGCGTCATCACCGAGCCGGTGATGACCAACTGCGCCATGGTGCTGCCGCAGCCCGGCTTCCATGAGGGGCTGCGCGAGATCACCCGGCGGCACGGGACGCTGCTGCTGATCGACGAGACGCACACGCTCTCCACGGGTCCGGGCGGGTACACGCGCGAGCACGGCCTGCAGCCGGACATGTTCGTGGCCGGCAAGGCCATCGCCGGCGGCATCCCCGCCGCCGTGTGGGGAATGAACGAGCCGACGGCCGAGCGTTTCCGCGCCGCCCGCACCAACCGGCCCGACGGCCATTCCGGCATGGGCACCACGCTGTCGGGCAGCCCGCTCCAGCTGGCGGCGCTGCGCGCCACGCTGGAGCAGGTGGCGACCGGGGATGCCTATGCGCATATGAACCGGCTGGCCGGCCGGATGGCGGCGGGCCTCTCAGAGATCCTCGCCGATGCCCGTCTGCCCTGGCACGTCGCCCGCTGCGGCGCGCGGGTGGAGGTGGTGCGCGCGCCGGCTCCGCTCACCGACGGCCGTCAGGCCAAGGGCGCCCACTACCCCGCGCTGGAGGCGACGATCCATCTCGCGCTGCTGGTGCGCGGCGTGCTGATCTCGCCCTTCCACGACATGATGCTGGCATCGCCCGCCACCACCGAGACGCAGGTCGAGCGGCTGATCGAGGCGACGCGGCAGGTCATCGGGCGGCTGGTGAACTAGGCGCCGGGCGGTACGTCCTTGCCGGCATGTCCTCACCACAGGACCTCCCGAACAGATGACTCAATCTGTTCGGAACCACCGACAATGTCTTGAAATAAAGCGGATTTCTTCCGTTCTTGAATCGCTTCATGAACGCGGAAGATCCCGAAATTCAGGTCAGCCCTGCTCGGTCGGAAAACCGGCCGCCTTCCACGCAAGGATGCCGCCGGCCATGTGGCGATGCAGGTCGATGCCCGCCGCCTGCGCCGCGGCGGCGGCCTTCTGGGAGCGCTGACCGGAGCGGCAGGAGAACACCAGCATCTTGTCGCCGGGATCGGGCAGCGCGTGCGCGTCGAAGCTGGAGAGCGGGAAGTCGACCGCGCCGGGGATGCTCTCGGCGGTCGTCTCGTTCGGCTCCCGCACATCCACCAGAAGGATGGTCCCGGCTTCGAGACCGGCCTTGACCTCTTCGACCGAGAGATTCTCGATCACGCCACCGAACGGATTGGGCTGCATCGTCATGCTCCTTGCTGCGATCTGGAGGTAGACCCGCAGCCCCTCCTCCGCAAGAGCGCCGACAACAGCGCCGATGACACCCGTTCAGGCCGCCCGGCCGTTCGGACGCGCGGTGGCGACGCCGGCCACCACGAGCATCCCGCCGGCGAACACCGCCAGCGAGGGAACCTCGCCGAACAGCAGCGCCGCCAGGGCAACGCCGACGACGATCTGCAGCAGCAGGACGACGGAGATGAGCCCCGCCGGCAGGCGCCCCAGCGCGAAGGTCGCGAGCCCCTGACCCGTCGCATGGGCGATGAGGCCGAGCCCGATGACCGCCAGCAGGCCCTGCAGGCTCTGCGGGATGAGAACTTCCCCCGTCGCGACCGCCCAGCCGATGCAGAGCACGGCACCGGAGCTGGTGGCGATGAGCGAGGCCATGCCGCCGCCGAGCGGCGCCGCATCGCCCGTCCCGGCGCGGCGGACCGCCCGGGTGGTCAGCATATAACCGGCGTAGAACAGAGCGGCCGCCACGCAGAGCGCGTCGCCCGCCACGCTCACCGCGTAGCGCCCGCTCGCCGCGCCGCTGACGGCGCTGCTGGAGATGATGAGCAGCGTGCCGCTCAGCGCCATGACGAGCGCGATGAGCAACCCGCGCGTCGGGCGTTCGCGCAGGAAGACCCAGCCAAAGACGAAGACGAAGACCACGGCGAGGTTGCCCAGCAGCACCGCATTCGCCGTGCTGGTGCGGGCGAGGCCGCTATGGAAGGCGACGAGATCGGCGCCGAAGAACAGTCCGGCGATCGCCGCGAGAAGGAACTGGCGAGCCGACGGCCCGCGCCTGGCGCCGGCAGCGCCAGGACGGCGACCTGCCGCCCGTCGTTCGGCAAAGGCCCACACCACCGTGGGCCCGAGCGCAAAGAACAGGCGCCAGAAGCCGGTCGCCGCCGGTCCGACATCGGCATAGCGCACCAGCACCGGCGAGAAGCCGATGCACAGTGCCGCGAACACCACGGCGAAGAACGCCTGACGGCGCAGCTGCGCCTCGTCCGTCGTCGTCACCGGGACGGAATCGACGACCTCCCCGAAAGACGGGGACACCACGACGGCGGCGGGGGGCGGAGACATTGCCGAACTCGACCGGAACAGAGAGATTGTGAAAGGCAGCTCTTTCGCCGCGTACGTCTTGTTGAGCCCGTCCCGCCGGCGCGCACGAGTCGGGACTCCGACCCTGCCGGCAGACGTCTACAACTCCCCTTGATATCGCGAAAGCGAATTTATTTTGTCGTTTCATTTATAAATCTGATATGAGGACAGCGGCGACCCGAGCGTCGCATCCCCTTTCACGTGGGCCGGAGGCCGCGATGCGTCATCTCGACACCGAATCCCTCGGCATGTTGATCGCCATCGTCGACACGGGCGGCTTCACCGCAGCCGCCGAACGGGTGGGCCGCACGCAGTCCGCGGTTTCCGCGCGCATCGCCCAGCTCGAGGAAAGCCTCGGCGTGCGGCTGCTGGAGCGCTCGCGGCGTGGCATCTCCCTCACCGAGACCGGCGAGCGTCTCGTCGCCCACGCCCGCCGCCTGCTGGCCTATGAGAGCGAGGCGCTTGCCGACCTGAAGGGCGGCACGCCCGAGGGCAGCGTTCGCCTCGGCATGCCGGACGATTATGTCGACGCCTATTTCACGCCGACGATCGCCCGCTTCGCCGCCGCCTATCCGCGGGTCGAGATCTCCATCCGCTCCGATCTTTCCAAGAACATCGAGCCCGAGGTCGAGCGCGGCCATATCGACGTCGCCCTTTTCACCCGCGACCTGTCGCGGCCGACGGGCGAACTGCTCAAGCGCGAGAAGATGCTGTGGCTCGCCGCGCGTGGGCACCGGCCCGAGCGCAATTCCCCGCTCCCCCTCGCGCTCTTCCCCACCGGCTGCCGGGTACGCCCCCATATCGCCAACACGCTCGACAAGGCCGGGCTGAGCTGGCGCGTCGCCTGCACCTCCTCCTCGCAGGGCGGCATCCATGCCGTCGTCGAGACCGGGCTGTGCCTCACCGCGCTGCCGGAATGCGCCACTCCGTCCGACTGGCGCCGCCTGGGCCCGGCGGAGGGATTGCCGCCGCTGCCGGATGCGGAGATCGCCTTGCTGCTGTCGCCCACCGCCTCCGCCGCGGCACGCCGTCTCGCCGACATGCTCCGCGCGGCGCTGGCCACTCCCTCGGTGGTCGAGGCTGCCTGACCCCGGCGTCATGAAAGTTTCGCATGCAAAGCGCCGCGCCGGGCGCTAACGCTGGCGAACCATGACCGACGCGCGCTCCCAGACCGATGCCTCCACCTATGCCGGCACACCGCGCGAGGTGTTCGGCGCGTTCCTCAAGCTGGGGGTCACGTCCTTCGGCGGCCCCGTCGCCCATCTCGGCTATTTCCGGGAAGAGCTGGTGCGCCGGCGACAATGGCTGAGCGAAGAGGCCTACGCCAATCTCGTGGCGCTGTGCCAATTCCTGCCGGGCCCTGCTTCCAGCCAGGTCGGGATGGCCATCGGGCTGATGCGGGCCGGCCCGGCCGGCATGGCGGCGGCGTGGCTGGCCTTCACCCTGCCCTCGGCGCTGATCATGCTCGCCTTCGCCTATGGCGTCATGCACGCCGACGCGGCTGGCATCGGCGGCGGCTGGCTGGCCGGCCTCAAGATCGCCGCGGCGGCGATCGTGGCCGACGCCGTGCTCGGCATGGCGAAGAACCTCTGCCCCGACCGGCCCCGCCGGAGCCTCGCCCTGCTCGCCGCCGCCGCGGCGGCGATGGTGCCGGGCGCCGTCGGCCAGATCGCGGTCATCGCCGGCGGCGCGCTGGCGGGGCTCGCCTTCATTCGTCTCGACACGGCGCCGGTCCCCGAGCCGGCCGCGCACCACCTGCCCGGCCGCACCGCTTCGCTCGCGGCGCTCCTGCTCTTTGCCGTGCTGCTGGTGGGACTACCACTTCTGGCGCAGGCATCGGGCAATGGCGGCGTCGCGCTATTCGACACGCTCTACCGTGCCGGCGCTCTGGTGTTCGGCGGCGGCCATGTGGTGCTGCCGCTGATCGAGGCGGAACTGGTTCATCCCGGCGGCCTGACGCGGGAGATCTTCCTTGCGGGCTATGGCGCGGCGCAGGCCGTTCCCGGCCCGCTGTTCAGCTTCGCCGCCTATGTCGGAGCCATGATGCCGGCCCCGCCCAACGGCGCGCTCGGCGGCGCGCTCGCGCTGGTCGGGGCGTTCCTGCCCTCGGCGCTGCTGGTCTATGGCGCCCTGCGCTTCTGGTCGCGGCTGGCGACCGACCGGCGGGTGCGCGACGCCATGGCCGGCGTGAACGCCGCCGTCGTCGGGCTGCTCGGCGCGGCGTTCTGGGATCCGGTGGTGACCTCGAGCATTACCTCGGGCCGGGCCTTCGCGCTGGCCCTTCTCGCCTATCTCGCACTCGTGCTGTGGCGCGTTCCGGCCTGGGCCGTGGTCGTCGGCGCCGCGCTTGGCGGCGCCGTGCTGCTGTAAATCTCAGTCGCGCGTAATCTTGAACGGCGCGAAGGTCTGGCAGGTCGGGAAGACCTGCATCCGGTTGAGGCAGACATGGCGCGGCAGGGTCGAGGCGAAGAAGACCTGCTCGGCGATGTCCTCCGACGTCAGTGTCTGCGCGCCGGCATAGACGCTGTCGGAACGCGCGGCGTCGCCATGGAAGCGCACCAGCGAGAACTCCGTTTCCACCATCCCCGGCTCGATATTGGTGACGCGGACGTTCGTACCGGCGAGATCGGCGATGAGATTCAACGTGAACTGCTTGACGAAAGCCTTTGTTGCACCGTACGTATTTCCACCCGGATAGGGGTAGTCACCGGCAATCGAGCCGGTGAAGAGCACATGCCCCTCCTTGCGCTCGACCATCGCCGGCAGCGTCGCCCGCACGGTGTAGAGCAGACCCTTGATGTTCGTGTCGACCATAGCCTCCCAGTCGTCGAGGCTGGCGGCGTGCGCCGGCTCCAGCCCGAGCGCCAGCCCGGCATTGGCGAAGACCACGTTGAACGGCGCGAAGGCTTCCGGCACATCCGCGAGCGCGGCCGTCAGCGCCTCGTTGTCGCGCACGTCCACCTCGAGCGGGTGGAAGCGGGGACCGAGTTCGTCGCGCAGCGCGATCAGCCGGTCGGCGCGTCGGCCGGTACCGACCACCCGGGCGCCGGCCAGCGCGTAGCGGCGGGCCGTCGCGGCGCCGATGCCGGAGGTCGCTCCGGTAACGAGGACGCGGAGAGTGGACGGGTCCAGCATCTGGTACATGGCGCAGCTCCTGTTCGCGCGGGCTCATTCGCTGCGTCGCACATAGAGCAGTTCCGCGCAAAACTGAACGCCCTTCGCGCGGGGGCCGCCCTGCCCCATGCCGGCGGGCCGACCGTTTGACGGTGCAATGACACCACAGGCGGCCATTAATGTCCCGTTGAGCATAAGTCCATGCGGGGTTGACGGCAGCCACTTCGCCCCCTGGGGGTCACGCTCGTGCCACGATCCTTGGGGAAACAGGAATTGTGCGAATGCTCACAAAGCATCGTACCGTGTATTCGTGGGGCAGACGTCCGCGCCATCGGCCGGCCGGACAGGAGTGCAGCACCGATGAAACTGACCGCCGTCGTGGCAACGACCGCCGCCGCCGTCATGCTGGGCGGTTGCAGCACCGTTCTCGACGGGTTCGGCAGCTCGTCGGGCGGCGGCGCGATGGAGACGAGCCAGATTACCCCGGCCCCTTCCGGCTCGGTCGAAAGCTCCCCCGTCCCCGCTCCCGGCACCACGGCCTCCGGCGCCAATGCGACCACGGCCGCCGGTGCCGTCACGCCGCGCCAGGCCGCGGCGACGCCGGTCGCCCTGGCCCCTCCGCCGGCCACCGCGCCGGGCGGCGTCGCCTATGCCGAGCCGGGCGCAGCGCGCACCCAGCTCGCCGGCACCTGGAAATATGGCTGGGACAACGGCCAGAAGACCTGCAAGGTCACGCTCTCGACCGACCGCGGCATGTCCGGCTTTGCCGCCAATGCCGATGTCGACTGCCCGAACGACATCTTCATGACCAAGGGCTGGGACGTCTGGGGCAACGAGATCGTGCTCCAGAACCACGTCGGCAAGGTCACCGCCCGCCTGCAGCCGGTCGCGGCCGGGCAGTATGACGGCGTATCGACCGGCGACGGCTCCAAGATCACGCTGACCCGCTCCTGACAAGCGCTACCGGCCCAATGACTGGACCGATGCAGTCATTCGCGCCAGCTTTGAGCAAATCATCCGCCTGAATTCGCTATTGCGAACGCGCGTGCGAACGTGCCGGCACGCAAAAATTCCCCGATATTCGAAATATCGACCGCTCGTCTTCGTATTGTCTCGAACGAAGATGACAGTGCGGCCGTGAGCACTTGATCGCGGGCGTTCACACCATCGGGAAGCTGAAAATAGTTCGTGCGTTGGCGGGCATGTTGGCCCACCTTATGCATGAAGAAAGTTGATTGATTCGCTCTGGCGATCGGAGGCTATTGTGATGCTGCAGTCAGCAAGCGTGACAGTGAGTACCTCGTCCCCCGCCAGTGGACGGGAGAACGCTGGCGGCCGCGTCGCCTATGCGCGCCGCGACCCGGCATCCGTCGCCCAGCTCATGACCCAGCATCTCGACATGGCGCGTCCCGGCTCCGACGCGGAAGCGCTGCGCCTGTTGCGGCAAGCCTTTCCCGGCGCGCCGCTGACCGCCCGCGTCGAGGCCATGGCCAGGCGTTCTCGCTGAAGCGACGGGCCCCCTGCCCCGCTTCCGACCCCACAAGGCCGAAGCGAGAGCCGTCAGTTCAGATGGCTCGGCCGGTCGTCATGGCTGTCGCCCGCCGGGCCCGCGTGCATCTTCACCGCGCCGGGGTGCCGCTTCTCATACTCGCGGGCCAGTTGAGCGTAGCGCATCGCCGAGAACGGCAGCGCCGCGAGATAGGCGATGCAGACGACCGACAGAACCGTCCAGGGCCACGTCACCAGCACGGCGACGAACAGCACCACGCAGATGAAGAGCGGCATCACCTGATCGCGCGGGATCCGCGCGCCGAGCCGCTTGCCGGAAAAGGCCGGCACCTTCGAGACCATCAGCAGCGCCATGGCGAGGCAGTAGAAGGCCGCGACCGCCGGGGATGCCACCAGACGCGGCAGGCCGATCAGCTCCAGATAGACCGGCAGCAGAACGCAGATCGCCCCCGCCGGCGCCGGAACGCCGGTGAAGAAGTCGGCGGCGAAGGGCGGCTTGTTGGGATCTTCCAGCATCACGTTGAAGCGGGCGAGACGCAGCGCCGCGCAGATGGCGAAGGCCAGCGCGGAAATCCAGCCGATGGAGCCGAGCGTCTCGAGGCCCCACATATAGAGCACCAGCCCCGGCGCCACGCCGAAGCAGACGAAGTCCGAGAGGCTGTCCAGTTCCGCGCCGAAACGCGAGGTACCCTGCAGCATCCGCGCGAGGCGTCCGTCCAGCCCGTCGAGCACGGCCGCCAGCACGATGGCGCCGAGCGCCAGTTCCAGCCGCCCCTCGATCGCCATGCGAATGCCCGTGAGGCCGGCGCAGAGCGCCAGCAGCGTCACAAGGTTCGGTAGCAGCACCCGCAGCGGCACCGCCTGGAAACGGCGGCGGCGCGGCTCCGGCGCATCGGGTTCGAAGGGGGGAAACAGGTCGGCCATCACGCGCGCTCGCTGTGTTGGTTGTTCAATCCACGCGGTAGCTGGTTTCCGCGCCCTGCACGGCAAGATCGGCCAGAACGGTCTCGCCCGCAACGGCGCGCTGCCCTTCAGCGACCGCCGGGCGCGTGCCGGCAGGCAGATAGACGTCGACGCGGGAGCCGAAGCGGATGAGGCCGAAGCGCTCACCCGGCGCGAGGCTGTCGCCCTCGCGTACGAAGCTGACGATGCGCCGGGCGACGAGGCCGGCGATCTGCACCACGCCCACCGGGCCGATGGCCGTATCCAGAACCATGCCGCTGCGCTCGTTGTCCTCGCTCGCCTTGTCGAGATCGGCGGAGAGGAACTTCCCCGGCCGATAGGCGATGCGCGTCACGCGGCCGGCGAGCGGCGCCCGGTTCACGTGCACGTCGAACACGTTCATGAAGATGCACACGCGCGTCAGCGGCGCCGTGCCGAGGCCGAGCTCGACCGGCGGCACGGCCGGGCCGACGAGGCAGACGCGCCCATCGGCCGGCGAGACCACCAGCCCCTCGCGCACCGGCGTCACCCGCTCGGGATCGCGGAAGAAGTAGCAGATCCAGACGGTGATCAGCACGCCGATCCAGCCGAGCGGCGGGAACAACCACAGAAACAGCAACGACACCGCCGCCCCGATCAGAATGAACGGATAGCCCTCGCGATGGATCGGCGCGAGACCGCCGCGGATCGAGTCGATAACGGACATCAATTGGCCTTTCCCGGGCGGCTGCCGCCCATGATTGATCGGGGGAGAGGTAGGGCCAGCGCGCTTCCCCGTCAAATGACAGATGCGCGCCGCCCCGCGCCGATCATCGCTTTCGGCGCGCAATGGTCAGCGTCCGCCCCTCCAGCGCGCCCCGGCGCGGCCAGAGGGTTTCCTCCGCGAGAAGGCGCGGCGCCATCTCCTCGCCACGGGAGAGCAGTTCGTCGAGCAGGCTCGGGCTGCGATCCAGCCGCGAGGCATAGCCGAATCGCGCATCTTCCAGCCCCGCATCCAACAGGTGGATGGCGACCGGGGTGTAGTAGCGGTCCTGAGCGCCGGGATGCTTGTGCTTGAGGGGACCGTTGAGCGCGAGGATCTCGTTGATCTTGTCGACGAAGTGCAGTTCCTGCGCCAGCGAGAGGTTGCCCGCGAGCTGGTCGCGCCGTTCGCGGATCGCCTCCACCGAGCGCGGCTCCTGGCGAATGGCGAGCGGGCTGATCTGGATTACCCAGAGCTCGTCGACGGCGAGGTCGAGCAGGTCCCGGATCGGCGGATTGACGCTGAACAGCCCGTCCCAAAGCACATGCCCCCGCGTATGCACCGCCCGATAGAGGAAGGGCAGAGCGGCCGAGCCGATGAGGTCGGGATAGTCGAGTTCCTCACCCCGGAAGATGCAGCGGTCGCCGGTCAGCACATCGGTCGCGCCGACGAACAGGGCCGGCGCGCGACGGCGGGCCGGCGCGCCGATTTTCTCCAGATGCAGAAACGCGCGGAGCCATTCCGTAAGCACCCGGTCGGCGCCGTTCTCGAGCCGGTAGGGGCTGACGTCTACATTCCACGGCAGGCTGGCGAGCGCCATGCCCCAGTAGTTCTGCCAGGCATCGATCGGGGTGTCGGCCTTGGCGTGGTCCCAGAAGCCGGCCAGCCGTGCCCGCGCGTCCTCGGGCCCACCGGTCGCCAGTCCCGCCCAGGCGAGCGCCGCGCAGATCGCGCCGCCCGAGGTGCCGCTGATGCCGGCAAGCTCAAATCCGTCGCGGAACTCGTCCGAAAGCAGGCGCCGCAGCACGCCGGCGGTGAAGGCGGCATGGCTGCCGCCGCCCTGGCAGGCGATGGCGACGCGCTTCGGCCTCGCCTTTCCGCGCGCAGTCGGATCGGGCGGAGCCGCCCCGGACCTTGCAGCTCTGCGCATGGAATCGCCGTCTCCGTAACCCTTTGGAGGCGAAGACTACGCCGCCGCGTCGCTCGTCGTCTTGCGCTCGCTCAGTGCCTTATCCGCCGACAGCTCCTCGGCCTCGCCGGCCGCCTTGAGAGTCTCGCGGGCGCGCTCGGCCTCGCGCTGGCGCTCCCACATGGAATGATAGAGGCCATGACGCGCCATCAGCTCGCCATGGGTGCCGCGCTCGGCGATGCGCCCCTGTTCCAGCACGATGATCTCGTCGGCGCCGACCACGGTGGACAGGCGGTGGGCGATGACCAGCGTCGTCCGGCCGAGCGAGACACGCTCCAGTGCATCCTGGATCTCACGCTCGGTATGGCTGTCGAGTGCCGAGGTCGCCTCGTCGAGAATGAGGATGGGCGGGTTCTTCAGGATGGTGCGGGCGATGGCGACACGCTGCTTCTCGCCGCCGGACAGCTTGAGCCCGCGCTCGCCGACCTCGGTCTGGTAGCCCTTGGGCGTGCGCCGCACGAAGCCGTCGATCTGCGCCAGCTCGGCCGCCCGCGCCACTTCCTCGTCCGAAGCGCCGGCGCGGCCATAGCGAATGTTGTAGGCCAGCGTGTCGTTGAACAGCACCGTGTCCTGCGGAACCATGCCGATGGCGGCGCGCAGGCTCTCCTGCGTCACGTCGCGCAGGTCCTGCCCGTCGACGAGGATGCGCCCGCCATTCACGTCGTAGAAACGGAACAGCAGCCGCGAGATGGTGGACTTGCCGGCACCGGACGGGCCGACGATGGCCACCGTCCGCCCAGCCGGCACCTCGAAGGACACGCCCTTGAGGATTTCCCGGTCGGGATCGTAGGAGAAGCGCACGTCCTCGAAGCGGACCGTGCCACCCGTCAGCGCCAGCGGCTGCACGGCCGACCCGTCCTTGATCTCCGGCGCGCGGGCGAGAATGGCGAACATAGCCTCGATGTCGATCAGCGACTGCTTGATCTCGCGATAGATCATGCCGAGGAAGTTCAGCGGCTGATAGAGCTGGATCATCATGGCGTTCACCATGACGAAGGAGCCCACCGACTGCCGCCCGGCGCGGATGTCGAACACGCACAGGGCCATCACCGCCGTGAGGCCGAGCGTGAAGATCGTCGCCTGCCCCGCATTGAGCCATGCAAGGGAAGTATGGGTGTGCACGGTCGCTTTCTCGTAGCGCGCCATGGAGCGGTCGTAGCGGTCGGCCTCCCACTTCTCGGCGCCGAAATACTTCACCGTCTCGTAGTTGAGCAGGCTGTCGACCGCCTTGGCGTTGGCGTCGGTGTCGCTCTCGTTCATCGCCGCGCGGATCGACATCCGGTACTCGGTCATCACGAAAGTGAAGACCGTATAGCCAACGATCATGCCCACCGTGGCGGCTACGTAGCGCCAGTCGAACTGCCAGAACAGCACGCCGATCACCATCGCGAATTCGAGGATGGTCGGGCCGAGATGCAGGACGAGCATCCGCACGATGGTCTCTATGCCCTCGCGCGAGCGCTCCAGAATGCGCGTCAGCCCGCCGGTCTTGCGCTCGAGATGGAAGCGCAGCGAGAGTGCGTGCATGTGCTGGAAGGTCTCCAGCGCCAGACGCCGCACCGCATGGATCGCGACCTTGGCGAACAGCCCGTCGCGCCACTGCGTCAGCGCCGCCATGACGATGCGCGAGAAGCCGTAGGCGAGCGTCAGCACCAGCGGCGCGGCGACGAGCAGGCTGATCGCGTCGGTGGAGATGCGCGCGCCCTCGCCCTCCGCCACCGCGTCGGTCGCCCATTTGAAGAAGAAGGGCGTCGCCATGGTCGCGATCTTGGCGAGGACGAGCAGCAGCAGGCCCCACGCGACGCGCGTGCGCAGGTCCGCCCGGTCGGCCGGCCAGAGATAGGGCCAAAGCCCCTTCAGGGCGACCAGCAGGCTGCCGCGCGGATTGATCTCGGAGGCTTTGGAGGGGCGCCCGGCGGCGGTTCCGCCCTGAGGTGCGGACATGCGACTTCCAGTTCCGTTTTTTCTGCGGGCGTTTTCGCCCGGATTCCCGATTTTTCGTCGTAGAGATAGGCGTGAGGCCAGATCAGACCAGTGCGTCCTCCTGCGGGCCAGGACTGCAGGCCACACGTGGCTCGCCGTCCTCGCCGGAAAGACGCGCCAGCAGCGGCCCGACCTGCCGCGCCAGCAATGCGAAGGCTTCCCGGTCAAGGCAGTAGCAGGAACGCGGCCCCTCGATCGTGCCGGTGATGAGCCCGGCCTCCTTCAGGACCTTCAGATGCTGCGAGACCGTCGACTGCGCGAGGGGGAGCCCGCGCACGATCTCGCCACATTGGCAGCGTTCGGTCTCCGCCAGCGCCCGCAGGATCGCCAGCCGCGCCGGATGCGCGAGGGCCCGCAGCCGCAAGGCGAGGAGTTCGTCGGTGCCGGTGGAGGACATGGTGATCGTTTATCGTCGATCAACGATGAGATCAAGACAAATTTCCAACAAACGACCGTGAATTGCTGACGTCGAACCATTCCGCCCCGTCGCGGTTTGCACCTCTCGCGCGGGGATGTCATGTCAGGGGATCGAGAGCGCTTGAACGCGCTTCTGCTGCGGTGCACCATGGCGTCCATGACGAAGATCAAAAGTGTATGTGTCTATTGCGGCGCGGCTCCGGGAGCCGAGGCCATTTATCTGGAAACCGCGATCGAGCTGGGGCGGCTGTTCGCCGCCGAGGACATCCGCCTCGTCTATGGCGGCGGAGGCGTCGGGCTGATGGGCGCCACGGCCCGCGCCTGCGCGGAGGCCGGCGGCAAGGTCACGGGAATCATTCCGGACTTCCTGATCGGCAAGGAGCAGGCGTTCGACCACGCCCACGAGCTGATCGTCACCAAGGACATGCATGAGCGCAAGCGCCTGATGTTCGAGCGCGCGGACGCCTTCATCGCCCTGCCCGGCGGCATCGGCACGCTGGAGGAACTGATCGAGCAACTCACCTGGGTGCAACTCAACCGGCACTCCAAGCCGGTGATGGCGCTCAACGTCTCGGGCTTCTGGGATCCGCTGCTCGGCTTGCTCGATCACATGCAGGCAACCGGCTTCGTGAACACGGCCCGCCCGGTGAAACTGCTGGTGGCGCACAATGTGCGCGCCGTGCTGCCCAAGCTCCACGGCGCCGTCGCCCATCTCGGCGATCAGGAACTGCACGGCGCGGCCGAGGAGCGCGTGCTCGACCGGATGTGAGCGGCGCATCGACGCCGGGCGCGCAAGAGCACGCATTCTCACGGTCGCCCCGGGATGCGCCTTGATTGGATCGGCGGAAAGAGAATGGCCGGGACGAGCCCGGCCATGACGGGGGAAAGAGAGCCGTTCCGGGGAGAGACACGACCATTTCCCGATCAATGGATCGGGTCTGGCTCCCCGACGTTCTTCTCCATCGTCGTGTTGCCGAGCCACACGCCGCCGCGCGGCACGGTGTTGCGATGCTTCGGCACATAGCCACGCTTCTGGAAGAAGCCGAGCGCCGTGTCGCTCGCATCGACGGTGAGGCTTTTCGCCCCGCGGGCGGCCGCCAGCCTTTCGATGGCGTCGCACAGCAGCGCGCCGACTCCCTCGCCGGCGACGTCCGGGTGCACGTAGAGCTGGTCGACGAGACGATTGTCGGCCAGCGCGATGAAACCGACCGGGATTCCTCCGCGCGTGGCCACCAGCGTCAGCTGGTCGGCGAGCCGCGCCGCCAGCGCTTCCTCGTCGCCTGCCGCGGCGGCCCAGGCCTCCTGTTGGTCCTCGTCGTAATCGTCGCCGGTCAGCTCGAAGATGGCCGCCTGCGCGATGGCGGCAAGCACCGGCGTGTCGCCCGGCAAGGCCGGACGCAGCGCGGCGGTGGGCCCATCGCTCACCGCTTCGGCTCCCAGCTCGTGGTGCCGTCCTTGTTGTCCTTCAGCGCCACGCCGAGCGCCAGAAGCTCGTCGCGAATACGGTCGGACGCGGCCCAGTCGCGATTCTGCCGGGCGACGATCCGCTCGGCGATGCGGGCCTCGATCTCCGTCTCGGGAATGACGAGCGCCGGCGCCCGGGCAGCCGCCCATTCATGCAGCGGCGCGGCCTCGAAGCCGAAGAAGGCAAGCGTGCCGGCCAGCGCCTTCTTGCCCGCGTGATCCTTCAGCGCGTGCATCTCGGCGATGGCCTTCGGCGTATTGAGGTCGTCGGCCAGCGCCTCCAGCACCGCCGGGGCGGGACGCGGATAAGCGTCCGGCGCGGCGGCGTCGAACCACTGCTCCAGCGTCTTCGCGCTTTCCTCCAGCCCCTTCACCGTCCAGTCGATGGGCTGGCGGTAATGGGTCTTCAGCATGTTGAGGCGCAGCACCGGGCCAGGCCAGTCCGCCAGAAGCTGGCGGATGGTGATGAAGTTGCCGAGCGACTTCGACATCTTCTCGCCTTCCACCTGCAGGAAGCCGTTGTGCATCCAGACCTTGGCCATGATGCCGGTGTGGAAGGCGCAGCGCGACTGCGCGACCTCGTTCTCATGGTGCGGAAAGACGAGGTCGATGCCGCCGCCATGGATGTCGAAGGTCTCGCCCAGATGCTTCCAGCTCATGGCGGAGCACTCGATGTGCCAGCCCGGACGCCCCGGAGCGACGATGCCCGCCGGCGACGGCCAGCCGGGCTCACCGGGCTTGGAGGGCTTCCACAGCACGAAGTCCATCGCGTCCTTCTTGTAGGGCGCGACGTCGACACGGGCGCCGGCCAGCATGTCGTCGAGCGGCCGGTGCGAGAGCTTGCCGTAGTCAGGCATGGAGGGCACCGAGAACAGCACGTGCTCCTCCGCCACATAGGCGTGGCCGGAGGCGACCAGCATCTCGATGAGCTGGCGCATCTCGGCGATGTGCTCGGTCGCGCGGGGCTCCACGTCGGGATGCAGCACGCCGAGTGCCTCCAGATCGTCGTGGAACTGCGCCTCGGTGGTGAAGGTCACGCGGGCGATCGCCTCGTTGAGGTCGATGCCGGGGAATTCCGTGGCGGCGCGCGTGTTGATCTTGTCGTCCACGTCCGTGATGTTCCGCACATATTTGACGTGGTCGGCGCCATAGAGGTGGCGCAGCAGCCGGTAGAGCAGATCGAACACGATCACCGGGCGCGCATTGCCGATATGGGCGAAATCGTAGACGGTCGGGCCGCAGACATACATGCGCACATGCGCCGGATCGAGAGGCGTGAACACCTCCTTGGCGCGCGTGAGCGTGTTGTACAGCTTCAGCTCGGGAAGCCCCTGCCCGTTCGTACCCGACATCAATTCTCGCCTTCAGGATCCTGCCGTCCGATGCGAGGGACGGCGCCGCGTCTGTCGTCCGTTTGGCCCGCCGCGTCAAGCCGGAGCGCGGTTTTGCATCGGATAACGGCTCATTTGCGGGGAATGAGCGCATTCGCACGAGGCCGTTGCGCCCGAGGTTGACGAAACGCGGGACGGAGCGCTATCTCCGCCGCGCCGAAAGTGGGCGCCCGAATGGCGGTGTTAAGGCTCGGTTCAAACCTTCCCGCCATATTCGCGTTCACTTGCCGTGTATCCGCAAGCCCCACGCCAGCCGCCCCAACACACGATCCGTCCCATGTCCGCGATGCTCCCCGCCGTTCGCCGTCTCCGCCCGGCCATTCTTGCTGCTGCCCTCTGCCTGGCGCCCGGCCTCGCGCTCGCCGGGGGAGCCGACAAGCTGTTCCTGATCGATTCCTCGGACGGCTACGGCATCGATGCCTGCATCGCCTCGGGCGCGACCTGCGGACAGGCCATGGCGGACGCCTGGTGCCGGGTCCATGATTACGAGCGCGCCGTCAATTTCGGCACGGTGAAGTCGGACGCAGTGCTCGGTTCGGTCGGCACCACGCCGGTGCGCACGGCCTGCTACGGCAGCAACTGCCAGGACTCGGTCGCGATCACCTGCACGCGCTGACACCTGCACACGCTGAGCCGCCGCGCCCTCACTTGAGGTAATCGGCGCATTTGGGCGCCTCGTTCGTCGCGCCCCACGGCATGATCGGCACGGTCGAGGTCGAGTTCTTCGGGCTGCCGTCGATCAGCTTGTCCGAATAGACGAGATAGACCAACACGTTGCGCCGGGTGTCGCAGCCGCGCACGATCTGCATCTTCTTGAAGATGAGCGAGCGGCTCTCGCGATAGACGACATCGCCCTGCCCGAACTTGCTGCGGAAGGAGATCGGCCCGATCTGCCGGCAGGCGATGGAGATGTCCGACACCTCCTCCGCGACGCCCAGCATGCCTTTCATGCCGCCCTTTTCCGGCACGGTGTAATGGCAGGCGACGCCCGCGACCACGGGATCGTCGATGCCGTAGGTCGCCAGCTTGTCGTCGGGGGTCAGGAAGTTCCACACCGTCGACTTGCGGAAGATGAGGTCCGGCTCCTGTGCCCGCGCCGGACCGGCGAGGCCGAGCGCGCCCGCGAGAACGAGGGCGGCAAGAGGCAGGGAGCGCAGGGCGGCGCGAACGGCGCGGGTCATGGATGGGAAACTCCGGATCATCACCGCATCCGCATATGGGTATGGCGTGCTTTCCCGCAACGGCGTTCTTCCGCGCGAGAGGTGCCTTTGCGCGGGACGATGGCGGATCGCCACGCGAAAGAGTTGCATCGGTGTCGGAAAGCGGGTTCAAACTTTCGACAAGCTCGCCGTGCTCATTGCGCCTTCGCGTCGATTCCGGCACACCTGCCCGTGGTGCCGTCTGACAGGTCCGATTGCAGTCCCGACTGATGATGTTTCAACGCCCCCGCCTCGCCGCCTGCCTTCTCGCCGCCGCGACACTCGCCGCTTCCGTAGGTCTGGCGCACGCGCAGGGCGCACCGGGCGGCGACCGTGCGACCTGCATGCGGCTGGAGGGCCAGCTCTCCGCGCTCGACAGCGGCCAAGGCGGGCAGCCCAATCTCGGCGGAACCATCGCGCGCCAGCAGAAGGAGGTCGCGGACCTTGCGGCGCAGGCGCGCCAGCTGGGCTGCGACAAGCGCGGCTTCCTCATCTTCCAGCCGCAGCTGCCGCCCCAGTGCGAGGCGCTCAACAGCCGCCTGACGCAGGCGCGCTCGGCGCTCGACCGCACCATGGTGCAGGCGCGCGGCCAGCGCAGCGGCACCGAGTCCCAGCGCCGCCAGCTCATCTACGCGCTGGCGCAGAACAATTGTGGCCCGCAATACCAGGCCGCGCTCGGCCAGGGCCGACGCAACGACGCCGCCGGGGAGCAGAGGCGCCCGCGCAACTTCTTCGAACAGCTCTTCGGCGCACCGCGCACCCCGCAGGAGCCGGAGGAGTCCCCTTCCCTTGAAAACGTTCAGCCGATGGAGATGCCGAAGGTCTCGACCTATCGGACCGTCTGCGTGCGCACCTGCGACGGCTTCTTCTTCCCGATCTCCTTCTCCGCCAGCCCGTCGCGCTTCCCCTCGGACGAGGCCCAGTGCCAGCGCCAGTGCCCCGGCACCGAGGCGCGACTGTTCGCCTATCGCAATCCGGGCGAGGACATCGAGCAGGCCGTCGGCACCAATGGGCAGACCTACATGTCGCTGCCCAACGCCCTGCTCTACAAGAAGCAGTTCGTCGCCGCCTGCTCCTGCCGCCCCGCCGGCATGAACTGGGCGCAGGCGCTCGGCCAGCAGCAGGACATGACGCTGCGCAAGGGCGACATCGTCGTCACCGAGGACGCCGCGCGCGAGATGTCCCAGCCGCGCCCGGCCAATCCGCCGGCCGGCGCCAAGCCCTGAGACCTGTACTAAATCCTGATGGCCTGATCGTCAGCCCGGCTCGCCGCGCAGGCGCGCGAGCGCCCGGGCGCGGCCGATGAGCGGCAGCAGCGCCTTCAGTTCCGGCCCGCTCTCCGCGCCGGTAAGGGCAAGCCGCAGCGGATGGAACAGCGCGCGGCCCGACCGCCCGCTCGCCGGCTTCACCGCCGCCATCCAGCGCGCATAGACCTCACCGTCCCACGACTCCTCCGGCAGCAGCGCCGCCGCGTCCGCGAGGAACTCCCTGTCCTTGGCTGCAACGACGGGAGCAAGCGGCCCCTCGACCACGCGCCACCACACGGCGGCATCCGGGAGCCGGGCGAGATTGCCCCGCACCGCGAGCCAGAACGCCTCCCCGCCTCCAACGCCAAGAGCGGCGAGGCGATCCGCCACCGTCGCGAAGGGCAGATGGTGGAGCGTCGCCGCCGTGAGCGCGGACAGTTCCGCCGGATCGAAGCGGGCCGGCGCGCGGGAGATTTTGGCGAAGTCGATCCGCGCGGCGAGTGCATCGAGATCCGCTACCGGCTCCACCGCCAGAGACGTGCCCGTGAGCACCGCGAGCGAGGCCACCGCGAGCGCCTCCTCCCCCGCCTCGCGCAGCGCGCGCAGGGAGAGATGGCCGAGGCGCTTGGACAGCCCCTCGCCGCTCGGCAGGATCAGGAGATTGTGGTGACCGAAGGCGGGCGGCTTCGCCCCCAGCGCCTCGATGATCTCGATCTGCACGCCGGTATTGGTGACGTGGTCCTCGCCGCGCACCACATGGGTGACGCCCATCTCGATATCGTCGACCACCGAGGTCAGCGTGTAGAGATAGCTGCCGTCCTCGCGCACCAGCACGGGATCGGAGAGGGTCGCGGTGTCGACGCCCTGCTCGCCGCGCACCATGTCGGTCCAGACGACCTGACGCCCGTCGAGGCGGAAGCGCCAATGCGGCCGGCGCCCTTCCGCCTCCAGCCGCGCGCGGTCGGCCTCGGTGAGCTTCAGCGCCGCCCGGTCATAGATCGGCGGCAGGCCGCGCCGACGCCGCGAGAGGCGCCGCGTCTCCAGCTCCTCTTCCGTCTCATAGGCCGGATAGAGCCGGCCCTGCGCCTTCAGCCGCTCCACCGCCGCATCATAGCGCGGAAGCCGGCGTGACTGATGCTCCACCCGATCCGGGCGGATACCCAGCCAGTCGACATCCTCGGCAATGGCGTCCGCGAACGCCTCGGTCGAGCGGGCCGTGTCGGTGTCGTCGTAGCGCAGGATGAAGGTGCCGCCCTCGCGCCGGGCATAAAGCGCGTTGTAGAGCGCCGTGCGGGCATTGCCGACATGCAGGAGGCCGGTCGGCGACGGCGCGAAGCGCAGGACGGGTTTGATGCTCATGATGCGCGCCTTATCGCCGAGGCGAGAGCGGCTTACAACCACACCGACCCATCACTTGCGTATGGCGAGGCCCAGATTCCGGGCCGCATCCAGATTCTTCGCTTCCGCGAGGCCGGCGAGATCGATCAGCCGCGCCGAGTCGACATCGGCATTTCTGAAATCCGCGCCCGCCACATTGGCCCCGGTGAAGTCCGTGCCGGCGGCCTCCATGCCGACAAGCGAGGCGCCTGCCAGATCCGCCGTCCTGAGATTGGCATGGCGAAGCTGGGCGCGGGACAGGTTGGCACCTTTCAGATCGGCCCCTTCGAGATTGGCCGAGTTCAGTACACCGCGCATCAGGCCCATCGACTGGTTGCGCATGTCGGCGCTGAAGTCGGCGCCGGAGAGATCGGCCTTGCCGAGATCGGCGCGCGAGAAATCGCCCGCGATGCGGGCGCCGGAGAGATCGGCGCCGGCGAGCCGGCCATCCTGTGCCTGCGTGCCGAACAGGCGGGCCTTCTTCAGGCTGGCACCGGAAAGGTCGGCCTTCAGCATCCAGGCCTGATCGAACACCGCCCCATCAAGCCGCGCATGGGATAGATTTGCGCCGTTGAGCAGGGCGGCGCGGAAATTCGCCCCGGTCAGGTCGAGGCCGGACAGATCGAGACCGTTGAGCTGACGCCCCGCGAGATCGACAGGCTCGCCCGGCCTTGCGGCAGCGATCCGGGCCTCGACCTCGGCACGGGTCATTTCGGCCGTCGTCATCCGCGGCGAGTTCAGGTCGAGATAGCGCAGCATGTCCTGTGCGGCGGCCGGCACGCCGACGAAGCATCCGGCCAGCAGGATCGCGAACCCGACCGTCCTCGCCGTCGTCATAGGCCTCAACTCCGGCCGCACGCCCTGCAAAATCACAGGCAGGACAAGTGATAGCACCGGAGCGCGGACTCGGCGCATCACGACAGCGGGAAGGCCCGGCGCTACGCGGTCTCGCGGAAGCGGTTGGTGACGGGATAGCGCCGGTCGCGTCCGAAATTGCGCGCCGTCACCTTCACGCCCGGCGCCGCCTGCCGGCGCTTGTACTCGGCGATGTTGAGCAGGCGCTCGACCCGCGCCACCAGCGCCGCCTCGAACCCCTCCGCCACGATGTCGGCGACCGGCAGCTCACGCTCCACCAGACGTTCCAGAATGGCGTCGAGCACATCGTAGGGCGGCAGGCTGTCCTGGTCCTTCTGGTTCTCGCGCAGCTCGGCGGTCGGCGGCTTGGTGATGACGTTCTCGGGGATCACCGGACCGGCGGGGCCGAGGGCATAGGCCGGCTTCCAGCGGTTGCGCAGCGCGCAGAGCCGGAAGACCTGCGTCTTGTAGAGGTCCTTCAGCGGGTTATAGCCGCCGTTCATGTCGCCGTAGAGCGTGGCGTAGCCGGTCGACATCTCCGACTTGTTGCCGGTGGTCACGACCATGGCGCCGAACTTGTTGGAGATCGACATCAGCAGCGTGCCGCGCACGCGCGACTGGAGATTCTCCTCGGTCACATCGCGCGGCTGGCCGTCGAACATCGGCGCCAGCACCTTCTCGAGCGCCTCGACACCCTCGGCGATGGGCAGGATGTCGTAGCGCACGCCCAGCGCCTGCGCGACGCCGGCGGCATCCGACAACGACTCGTTCGAGGTGTAGCGATAGGGCAGCATCACGCAGTGCACCCGCTCGGGGCCCAGCGCGTCCACCGCCATGGCGGCAACGAGCGCGGAATCGATGCCCCCCGACAGGCCGAGCACGACGCCGGGAAAGCGGTTCTTCTCCACGTAATCGCGCAGTCCCATGACGCAGGCGGCATAGTCGGCCTCGTCCTCGAGCAGCAGCGGCGCCCGCGCGCCCTCCTCGCAGCGCCAGCCATCGGCCCAGCGCTCCCAGCGGGTGAGGCGCACCCTCTCCTGGAAATTCGGCAGTTGGATGGGCAGCGTACGGTCGGCATTGAGCACGAAGGAGCCGCCGTCGAAGACCAGTTCGTCCTGGCCGCCCACCTGGTTCACATAGGCGAGCGGCAGCCCGCTCTCGACCACACGGGCGACCGCGACATTCATCCGCTCGTCGTAGACGCTGCGCCGATAGGGCGAGCCGTTGGGCACGAGCAGCAGCTCCGAGCCGGTCTCGGCGAGGCATTCGATCACGTCCTGCGACCAGATATCCTCGCAGACCGGGACACCGATCCGCACGCCGCGGAAGGGGATGGGCCCCGGCATCGGGCCAGCAGCGAAAACCCGCTTCTCGTCGAAGGGGCCGTAATTGGGCAGGTCGACCTTGTAGCGCGCCGCCGCCACCCGGCCTTCATCGAGCAGCAGCACGGCGTTGTAGAGCTTGCCGCCGTCGAGCCACGGCGTACCGATCAGCAGCGCCGGGCCGCCGTCAACGGTATCGGCGGCGAGTTCCTCCACCGCCGCGCGGCAGGCCGCCTGGAAGGACGGCTTGAGCACGAGGTCCTCCGGCGGGTAGCCGGAGAGGAACAGCTCGGTGAAGACGAGAAGCTCGGCTCCCTGCTCAGCCGCCTGCGCCCGCGCCTCGCGCGCCTGACGCATATTGCCGGCGACGTCGCCGACGATCGGGTTGAGCTGCGCAAGCGCGATGAGGAGCTGGTCGGCAGGTTCCTGTGACATGGCGGTGATTTAGCGTTCCCGAGAGGTCCCCGCAATCAATCCCAGTCAGTGCCCGGCACCCGCACGGCGGCGACGCCGAGGCCGGCCTTGCGCACCACCATCGGCAGCAGGCGCTCCAGTCCGTGCATCACCGTGCCATCGTCCGGGATCGGCTCGGCGGGATAGTCCTGCCAGTCGAGGCCGAGGGCGAGCACCGGCGCCAGCGCCGCCGGGCGCACGGCGAACATGTTGCCGACCGGGAAGTCGACATAGGTGCCCATCGGCTCGGTGAGCCCCATGTCGCGGCGCAGCTCCTCGGCCACGCGGGCGTTGCGCGCCCAGTCGAGCAGATGCGTGTCTTCCGGAAAGACCAGGCCGACGCCGGGATGCGCCGCCATATGGGCGAGCACCGCGTCGAGCATGGCGTGCTCGCCGCCGATCAGGTTCTCCCACAGGAAGTTGCGCCAGGGATCGCCGATGGCGCGGCGGCGGCCCTTGGTCTTCTTGCCGTGCACGTGGAGGAAGACGTCGTAGCCGCCCCCGGTGAGCGCGTCGCGCAGGGCGGTGAGGAAGGGGCCGACGTCGCGGCCGATATTCGGCACGATGTCGATGCGCACGCGGGCGGGATAGTCCGCCGTCATCGCGCGCAGCTCCTCCACCTTCGCCGCCGTGTCGGTGGTGAGGAAGAGATCGGGGCGCGAGGCGTTGGCCGACAGGCGCTGCAACAGCTCGGGCAGCAGATCGGTGTAGAAGAAATGACCGTGCAGCGCGGTCCTGAGTCCGCTCGCCACGGGGGCGGCAGGCGGGCCGATGACCGGCATCGTCCACGGCCCCTCCGGCCGGCCGCGCTCGATCCAGTGCGAGAGCGGATAGCGCCGCCCGTCGAAGCAGGCGACGGGATGGTGCTCGGCATAGATCAGCGGGTGGAAGCCGGAGAACGGCCGGCGCAGCGGCGGGCGGTTCGGATGACGCCGCAGCAGCGCCTTGCGGCGCCAGTTGGCGATCAGCGTGGCGAGGCGCGCCGGAATGTCGATCTCGCCGGGCGGGTCGTCCTCGCGCACGATGGCGAGCATTTCCAGCCGCTCCGGCCCGGTGGCGAGCACCAGCGCGAGTTCATTGTCGAGCTCGGCGCCGATCTCGCGGCCAATGGCGGCGACCTCTTCCGGCGCCGACGCGACGACGAGACGCCGGCGGCCGGCGAAGCGCGGCAGCAGCGCCAGCGCGGCACTCCTCGCCACTTCCGACGGGAAGGCCACGGCGCCGGCACGGTCGAGCACGCGCTCCAGCGCCTCGTGGCGGCCGGCGTAGCTCTCCGGCGACCCGGCCAGCGTCACCACCGGGACGTTGCGCTGCTCCAGCAGGTCGGCGGCATCGGCCACGTCGAGCCCCACCGTCACGGCGAAGAGCGGGCGGCAGGCGGCGGCGCGGCGGGCCAGCGCGTCCAGCAACACCGGGCGCGGGGCGCGGGAGGCGGCAACGTCGATCGATACCAGCACCGCGCCGGCGACGCTCTCCGTCCGGCCGTCGAGCCGCAGGAGGATCACCGAGTGTTCGGGCTCCAGCGTGCGCACCAGCCCCTCGACGGGAGCGGCATCGCCCGCCACGACCACGAGCACGGCGCGGCGCCCGCCTTCGTCCGGGGATGGGAACGGCAGATGTGCGACTAGCGGCGCCAGCGTGTCGTCGGCGTGGGAAAGCCAGTCGGCGAAGGGACGCCGCGGACGGCCGGGTTCCTTGAAGACCACGCCTTCAAGGCCGGGGCGCGGGCGCTGATAGGCATCGAACAGCAGCGTGCGCAGCCATGGGCGCGGCCGGCCCTCCGTGTCGAACAGCAGGCGGCCGACGGAGCGGCCGGTCTTCTGGCTGGTGCCGGTGATCCACCGCCGCAGCTTGCTACGCCGTTTCGGCTCGAAATAGCGCCGCCGGGGCGAGACGCCCCCCGCGACGGGCTGCTCCGGGGTGGTGGTCATGATGATCCGATGGGCGATCCGAACGACATCCGTGCGCGCCACACCCACCCTGCCCGATTCGACGGCAAGACGAGGATATGGCGCTACCGGCCTTCTAATCAGCCGGATCGCCAATGGCGAGTCCGGAAGGCGAAAAGCTCATTCCGCCGCGATGTCGCTCGGCACCGCGTCGGCCGGCACGAGCTCGACCGGCGGCTTGCGCCGCGTGCCCCAGGCATGAAGCTCCTGCACCGCCACACGCAGGCGCTCGCCCTCGGCCGTCAGCCGATAGCCCACCTGCGGGGGCACGGTCGGGTAGACGGTGCGGGAGATGACGCCGTCCGCCTCCAGTTCGCGCAGCGCCTTGGCGAGGATGCGCTGGGTCACGGTCGGCATGCGCCGGCGCAGCTCGCTGAAGCGCAGCTCGCCGCAAAGCAGGTGGTAGATGATGCCGCCCTTCCATTTGGCGCCGATCACCTCCAGCGCCGCCTCGACGGCGCAGCCCTTGCCGCGCGAATAGTTGCCGTGGCGCCTCGCCATGTCCTCATCTCCCGATCGGAGCCGGAAATCTAGGTAGCGCGAGGCGTTTGCGGAAGGGACTTACAATTTCGATACCTGCCGACAAATTCGTGCGTTCTTGCGCTTCGACGGCCCATGGCAACATCTCGGAGCCACGATCAACTCACATGCGCCGCACGCAGGAGACCTCCATGAAAGCCGTCGGCTACGTCCAGTCGCTGCCCATCGCCGAGGAGCGCTCGCTCTTCGATTTCGACACCCCCGCCCCGGTTCCCGGTCCACGCGACCTGCTGGTGCGCGTGCAGGCGGTCTCGGTCAATCCGGTGGACACCAAGGTACGCATGCGCCGCGCCGGTACGGACGAGGCGCCGGTCATCCTCGGCTGGGACGCGGCCGGCATCGTCGAGGCGGTGGGGGCGGACGTCACCCTGTTCCGGCCGGGCGACGCGGTGTTCTACGCCGGTGACCTGAACCGGCCGGGCACCAATGCCGAATTGCATCTCGTCGACGAACGCATTGCCGGCCACAAGCCGAAGAGCCTCGGCTTCGCGGAGGCCGCCGCCCTGCCGCTGACCTCGCTCACCGCCTGGGAAGGGCTGTTCGATCGGCTGCAGGTACCCGCCAAGGATGCGGGAGCGAAGCTGCTCGTCGTCGGGGCCGCCGGCGGCGTGGGCTCGCTGGCCGTGCAGTTCGCCCGCCAGCTCACGCAGCTGACCGTCATCGGCACCGCCTCGCGGCCGGAAAGCCGCAAATGGATCGAGGACCTCGGCGCGCATGCGGTGATCGACCATTCCCGCCCTCTCGCCGCCGAGCTGGAAGCGGCCGGGCTCGGGCTCGTCGACTACACCTACACGCTCACCAACACCGACCGGCACTGGGCGGAGATCGTGAAGGGCGCGAAACCGCAGGGCCGCATCGCCATCATTGACGACCCGCAGACGCTCGATGCGCTGCCGCTGAAAGGCAAGAGCCTGTCGCTGCACTGGGAGCTGATGTTCACCCGCTCCATGTTCCAGACGCCGGACATGATCCGCCAGCACGAGATTCTGGAGGAGGTGTCGCGCCTCGTCGACGCCGGCACGTTGCGCACCACGCTCGGCGCCCATTTCGGCACCATCAACGCAGCCAATCTCAAGCGCGCCCACGCCGCCATCGAGAGCGGCCGGTCGATCGGCAAGATCGTGCTGGAAGGCTGGGGCTGACCGAGACGGGGACACCCCTCCCGCGCCGCGCAGCGAGCTAAACCGGGCCCTGGCCGGGCAGCAGGCCGGCCGGGTCCGAACCTTCCGCCACGCCGAGGCGGCGGGCAAGAAAACGCTCGATGCAGATGTAGCGCAGGCGCCGGAAGATGCCGGTCTTCTTGCGCCGGCGCATCTTGTGATAGGTCGCGGAGGCGGTGCGCTGGCGCCAGAGCTGCCGCTCGAAATCGCGCGCATCGAAGCGGTCCTCGGCAATGCCGATCACCGCCGCTTCCAGCATGCCGCACTCCTGCACGAAGGTGATGGTGGCGTGGCCGCTGAAATAGGCGCGCACAAGCTCCAGCGGCGCCTCCCGCCGCAGCCGCCGCACATGCCGGCGGTCCTGGTTCAGCGGATCGTAGAAGACGTACTTCACCGCCTCCCGGCGCGGCGGCTGGCGGTCCCAGATGAAGGACTTGCCTTCCGAGCCCCAGCGGCGCTCCCACCACCACACGCGCCACGGGTCGATGCTGTATTGCGGGGAAAAGGCGATCACCACATCCGCCCCGACCCAGTCGGAGAAGCGATAGGCCGCGTAGCCGCCCATGCTCATGCCGTAGGTGACGACCCGTGCCCCTGCCGGAAGATCGGCCCGCAGCCGTGCCAGCGCCTCCTTCATTTCCGGATAGTGATACCAGACATTTGCGGAGGGCAGGACGTGATAGGCGGTGAAGCCGCGGCTGCGGAAGAAACCTTCGCCGAAGCCCGCGCGGTCCGGCTTGTGGTTCGGGTTGAACGACTCGAAGGTGACGAACACCACATCCTCACGATGCCCGGGCACCTTGACGACGGAGACGTCAGCACTTTCGAAAATGGTCTGCCGCACGGGGCAGCCTCCTGAAACTCATCCGGCGCGAAAAGGCGTCCGCATCGCCGGCAAACTAGCGAAGTGCCCCCAAGCGCGGCAATGCCCCCGCCCTCACGAGCGCTTCAACATTCGGCAAGAAGCTGATTTTAAACGTCTTTCTAGCCGAACCAGTCGATGAAATCGGCCCGCAGGCGCCGCAGGAACCGGTCCCGCTTGCGCGCGCGCTTGGCGACATAGAGCGGGGAACGCTCGAGATGAGTCTTCAGCTCGCGCTCGCAGGCGGCCGCGTCGAAGCGGTTTTCGCCGATGTCGAGGATGGTGCGGCCGAGCAGGCCGGTTTCCATGAAGACGGTGATGGTCGCGTGGCCGGCATAGGGCACGCGCACGCGCACCACATCCGCCTCTTTCGCCAGCAGGCGCACATGATGCCGGTCGCGGTTGTGCGGGTCGTAGAAGAGATAGATCGGCACCCCGCGCGGGGTCGTCAGGTGCTCCCACAGAACCTGGCGGGGACGGTCGAACAGCCGGTCCCACCTCTTGTCCCAGGGCGTTACCTTCTTGTCGATGCTGTATTGCGGTGAGAAGGCGATGACGCGCGCCGCGCCGAGAAGCCCGGCGAAGCGGAACGCCGCATAGCCGCCCATGCTGACGCCATAGGCGACGATCTCGGTGCCCGGCGCGACGTCCGCCCGCACCGCCGCGAGCACCTGCTCCATCTCGGGGTACTGGAACCAGAAATTGTCGTTGGCGAGCAGGTGATAGGCGGTGAAGCCGTTGTCCTGCAGGAACTTCTCGCCGAAGCCCTGGCGGTCGCGCGGCGGATTGATCTGGTGCGCCTCGAAGGTAACGAAGGCGACATCGGTGCGCCGTCCGGGCGTGCGCACGACACGGACATTCTCGCTCGCGAAGATGACCTCGCGGCCGGTGTCCGGTCGCCCGGCATTCCCAGACGAAGTGTCCTGCTGCGAGACGTCCTGCGGCACGCCGGGCTCCAAACGAAAACACCGCAGCCGAAGCTGCGGTGTTTCCTTAACGTGGGTGCCGGAACGGGCAAAGGGCTTTTCGCCCGGCCCGCCCTGCTCACTCCGCGGCTTCGATCACCGGACGCGCGCGCCCGGCACGCTCCTGCTTGAGCAGCTCGGCGACGAGGAAGGCCATCTCGATGGCCTGCTCGGCGTTGAGGCGCGGGTCGCAATAGGTGTGGTAGCGGTCCTTGAGGTCCGCGTCCGAGATCGCGCGCGCGCCGCCGGTGCACTCGGTGACGTTCTTGCCGGTCATCTCCAGATGCACGCCGCCGGCATAGGTGCCCTCGGCCGCATGGACGGCGAAGAAGTCCTTCACCTCCTTGAGGATCTGGTCGAACGGCCGGGTCTTGAAGCCGGAGGCCGCCTTGATGGTGTTGCCGTGCATCGGGTCGCACGACCACACCACGGTGCGGCCCTCGCGCTTCACCGCGCGCAGCAGCGCCGGCAGGTGCTCGCCGACCTTGTCCGCGCCGAAGCGGGCGATGAGGGTCAGCCGGCCCGGCTCGTTCTGCGGATTGAGGGTGTCGATGAGGCGCAGCAGGTCGTCCGGCTTCAGCGAGGGACCGCACTTCAGACCGAGCGGGTTCTTCACGCCGCGGCAATACTCGATATGCGCGTGGTCCGCCTGACGGGTGCGGTCGCCGACCCAGATCATGTGGCCGGAGGTCGCGTACCAGTCGCCGGTGGTGGAATCCACGCGGGTCAGCGCCTGCTCGTAGCCGAGCAGCAGCGCCTCGTGCGAGGTGAAGAAATCGGTCGTGCGCATCTCCGGGTGGTTCTCCGGATCGATGCCGATGGCGCGCATGAAGTCGAGCGCCTCGGTGATGCGATCGGCGAGAGCCTGGTACCGGCCGGACTGCGGAGAGTCCTTGATGAAGCCCAGCATCCACTGATGCGCGTTGCCGAGGCTCGCATAACCGCCATTCGCGAAGGCGCGCAACAGGTTCAGCGTCGCCGCCGACTGGCGGTACGCCTCGAGCTGGCGGCGCGGATCGGGGATGCGCGAGGCCGCGGTGAACTCGATGTCGTTGACGATGTCGCCCCGGTAGGACGGCAGCTCGACATCGCCCACCTTCTCCATCGGCGCCGAGCGCGGTTTGGCGAACTGGCCCGCGATGCGGCCGACCTTCACCACCGGCGAGGCGCCGGCATAGGTCAGCACCACCGCCATCTGCAGGAAGACGCGGAAGAAATCGCGGATGTTGTCGGCCGAATGCTCGGCGAAGCTCTCGGCGCAGTCGCCGCCCTGGAGCAGGAACGCCTCGCCGGTCGCCACCTTGGCGAGCTCGCGCTTCAGCCGGCGGGCTTCACCTGCAAAAACCAGCGGGGGAAAGGAGGCAAGCTGACGCTCCACCGAAGCCAGGGCTTCGGCGTCCGGATATTCCGGCACCTGCTGAATGGGCATGGCCCTCCAGCTATCCGGCGTCCAGCGATCAGACATGACGGCCTCCAACAAACAGAAAACGCCGCCGAAGCTCGTCCTCGGCGGGAAAGGCGGGCCTTATACACCCAAGGCTCGCGGCAGCGCCAGTATGCCGCCGCAGGGTCAATCTTGCACGATTGCCCGGAAGAGGTAGGCGCGCGGGAAGCGCGCCGCCTCAAAGCGCCGGGGTCACCTCGGTGGAGGCTTCCGGCAGCGGGTCGCTCGACTCGTGCTTGCCCCGGAGCGTCACCAGTTCCTCGGCGGCGGAAGGGTGCAGCGCCATGGTGCGGTCGAAATCCGCCTTGGTCGCCGACAGGTTCAGCGCGATGGCGGCGATCTGCGCGATCTCCGCCGAGCCCTCGCCGATCAGGTGGACGCCGAGCACCCGGTCGTCGGCCTGATCGACCACGAGCTTCATGAAGACGCGCGTGACGCGGCCCGACAGGGTCGCCTTCATCGGGCGGAAGTCGGTCTTGTAGATGTCGACCCGCCGCCCCTGCGCGCGCGCCTCGGCCTCCGGGAGGCCGACCACGCCGATCTCCGGCTCCGTGAACACCGCCGTCGGGATGACGTCGTAGTTCACCGACCACGGCTTGCCGCCGAACACGGTATCGGCGAAGGCGTGACCCTCGCGGATGGCGACGGGGGTGAGGTTCACCCGGTCGGTGACGTCGCCGACGGCATAGATGGACGGCACGCTGGTGCGCGAGGCCGCGTCCACCGCGATGGCGCCGGCCTCGTTCAGCTCGACGCCCACCGTATCGAGCCCCAGCCCGATGGTGTTCGGCACGCGGCCGATGGCCAGCATCACCTCGTCGGCGAAGAGGTCGCGACCATCGTTCAGCCGCACGCGCTTGCCGCTCTCGAAGGCGAAGATGCCGTCGATGGTGGCGCCGAGCTCGAAGGTGATGCCGTTCTGCTTCATCTCGTCGATCATGCGGGCGCGGATATCCTCGTCGAAGCCGCGCAGCAGCTCGTCGCCGCGATGCACCACCGTGACCTGCGCGCCGAGGCCGGCGAAGAGGCTGGCGAATTCCAGCGCGATGTAGCCGGCGCCCTGAACGATGATGCGCTGGGGGAAGCTCTCCAGATGGAACGCCTCATTGGAGGTGATGCCGAGCTCGCGGCCGGGAAAGTCGAGGCCGAGATTGGGGCGGGCGCCGGTGGCGATCAGGATCGTCCGCGCGGTCAGCCGCGTGCCGTCGGCAAGGCGCACCGCATGCGGCCCCTCGATTACCGCGCGCTGGGCAATGATCTCGACGCCCGAACGCTCCAGATTGGCGCGATAGGCGCCCTCCAGGCGGGCGATCTCCTTGTCCTTGTTGGCGACCAGCGTCGGCCAGTCGAACGAGACGCCCTCCACGTTCCAGCCGAAGCCGGCGGCGTCCTCGAACTCGTGCGCGAAACGGGAGGCGTAGACGAACAGCTTCTTCGGCACGCAGCCGCGGATCACGCAGGTGCCGCCGACCCGGTATTCCTCGGCGATCTTCACCTTCGCCCCGTAGCCGGCCGCGATGCGCGCCGCGCGCACGCCGCCCGAGCCCGCGCCGATGACAAACAGGTCGACGTCGAAATGGTCCATTGCCCGGCTCTCCCGCTGCGCTGCGAATGCCTCAGGCATGTCGCCCCGACGGAGCCCGGCGTCAAGGCGGTGCATAGCTGCCGCGCGAAAAGCCTTAGACATCCGGGGAACTCGACACGATGGGCCTTCGCGCTCTAGCTTCCAGTCGGCGTTCAAGCGGCGGCCAGCGTCCAATGTGCCGCCGACTTATCCCTTGGAGGAAACCATGAAGCATATGTTCCGCGGAGCGCTGCTCGCCGCAGCCGTCGCCGTCGCGCCGTTCGGCGCCGCCTCCGCCCAGGTCAGCGAGCTGAAGATCATCGCCCCCGCCGCCCCCGGCGGCGGCTGGGACCAGACCGCCCGCTCGATGCAGCAGGTGCTGCAGGCCGACAAGCTCGTGCCGAACGTGCAGGTGATGAACGTGCCCGGCGCCGGCGGCACCATCGGCCTCGCGCAGTTCGTCAACACCAGCAAGGGCGACCCCAAGGCCCTGATCGTCGGCGGCTACGTGATGGTCGGCGCGATCATCACCAACAAGTCGCCGGTCAACCTCTCACAGGTCACCCCGATCGCCCGCCTCACCGGCGAATACGAGGCGATCGCCGTGCCGGCCAATTCGCCGCTCAAGTCGATGGCCGACCTCGTGGCGGCGCTGAAGGCCGACCCGCAGAAGGTGTCTTGGGCCGGTGGCTCCGCCGGCGGTACCGACCACATCACCGCCGGCCTGATCGCCAAGGCCCTCGGCGTCGACCCGACCAAGGTGAACTACATCGCCTTCTCCGGCGGCGGCGAATCCCTCGCCTCGCTGCTCGGCGGCAAGGTCACGGTCGGCATCTCCAGCCTGTCGGAGTACGACGCGCAGGCGAAAGCCGGCAAGCTGCGCATCCTCGGTGTCTCCAGCGCCGAGCGCCTGCCCGAGGCGAAGGACGTGCCCACGTTCAAGGAAAGCGGCGTCGACGTCGAGATCCAGAACTGGCGCATGGTCGCCGCCGCTCCCGGCATCACGCCCGAGCAGAAGCAGGCCCTGACCGAGACCGTCGACAAGATGGCCAAGTCGAAGGCCTGGACCGACCTGCTCGCCCAGAAGGGCTGGGCCGACACCTACCTCTCCGGCCCGGCCTTCGAGGCGCAGCTCGCCAAGGACATCGCGTCCACCCAGACGATCCTCAAGGATATCGGCCTCGCCCAGTAAGGGGTGGCCGGACCGTCTACCTTCCGCTCCCCCGGGCCGCGAGGCCGCGGGGGAGACTTGTTTCTACCCGCCGGGAGCAGCCCGATGAGCGATCCTCGCATCACCACCACCAAGCGGCCCGACAAGGCCGGCTTCGTCATCGCCTTCGGGCTCGCCGCACTGGCGCTCGTCGTCGGATGGGACGCCTGGCGGCTCGCCAGCATCAACGCCCACTCGGCCGTCGGCCCCGCCGCCTTCCCGACCATCATCGCGGCCGGCCTCGCGTTGCTGTCCATCGCCACGGCCGTGGAAGCGATCCGCCGGGGCGCCGTCGAACGGCCGCGCGACGAGATCGGCCCCATGGCCTGGGTACTCGCCGGCCTTGTCGGGCAGATCGTGCTGCTGCCTTTCCTCGGCTTCTCCATCGCCACCGGCTGGCTGTTCGCCGCCACCGCGAAGGGCTTCGGCAAGGGGCCGGTCTGGGCGCATCTGCTCGCCGGCACCGTGCTGTGCTTCGTCATCTACGTCATCTTCGCCAAGGGGCTCCAGCTCTCGCTGCCGCAGGGCCCGCTCGAGCGGCTGATCTGAGGGAACGCGCCCGATGGATACCTTTGCCGCCCTCGCTCAGGGCCTCATGATCGCCCTGCAGCCGATGAATCTGGTCTTCGCCTTCGTCGGCGTCATGCTCGGCACCGCCGTCGGCGTACTGCCGGGCATCGGACCCGCGCTCACCGTCGCGCTGCTGCTGCCGGTCACCTTCAAGCTGGACCCGGCCGGCTCGCTCATCATGTTCGCCGGCATCTACTATGGCGGCATGTATGGCGGCTCCACCGCCTCCATCCTGCTCAACACGCCGGGTGAAAGCTCGTCCATCGTCACGGCGCTGGAGGGCAACAAGATGGCCCGGGCCGGGCGCGGCGGGCCGGCGCTCGCCACCGCCGCCATCGGCTCCTTCGTCGCCGGCACCATCGCCACCATCGGCCTCGCGCTGGTCGCGCCCACGGTTGTCGACATCGCCATCTCCTTCGGGCCGGAGGACTATTTCGCGCTGATGGTGCTGGCCTTCACCACCGTCTCGGCGGCCTTCGGCTCGTCGGTGACGCGCGGGCTCACCAGCCTCTTTATCGGCCTGGCGCTGGGCCTGATCGGCATCGACCTGCAGAGTGGGCAGGCGCGCCTGTCGTTCAGCGTGCCCGACCTCCTGGACGGCGTGGAGGTGACGACGCTCGCCGTCGCCCTGTTCGCCATCGGCGAGACGCTCTCCGTCGTCGCCGCCGGCAACCGCGCGGAGGAGACCATCGAGCCGGTGAAGGGCTCGGTGTTCATGAACAAGGAGGACTGGCGGCGCTCCTGGAAGCCCTGGCTGCGCGGCACGGGCCTAGGCTTCCCCATCGGCGCCATGCCGGCGGGCGGCGCGGAAATCCCGACCTTCCTCTCCTACGCGCTGGAAAAGCGGCTCTGCAAGAAGCCCGACGAGTTCGGCAACGGCGCCATCGAAGGCGTCGCCGGCCCCGAGGCGGCGAACAACGCGGCCGCGGCCGGCGTGCTGGTGCCGCTGCTCACGCTCGGCCTGCCGACCTCGGCCACGGCCGCGATCATGCTCGCGGGCTTCCAGCAATACGGGCTCAATCCCGGCCCGCTGCTGTTCACCACCAATCCGGAGCTCGTCTGGGGCCTGATCGCCAGCCTGTTCATCGCCAATGCGATGCTGCTGATCCTCAACCTGCCGCTGGTCGGCATGTGGGTGAAGCTGCTGGCGATCCCGCGTCCCTGGCTCTATGGCGGCATCCTCGTGTTCGCCACGCTCGGCACGCTCGGTGCCAATCCCTCGCTGGTCGAACTCGGCATGCTGCTGGTCTTCGGCCTGCTCGGCTACGTGCTGCGCCGCTACGACTACCCGATTGCTCCGGTAGTGGTCGGCCTCATCCTCGGCCCCCTCGCCGAGCAGCAGCTGCGCCGGGCGCTCGCCATCAGCGTCGGTGACCCGGTGGTGCTGTTCCAGAGCCCGATCGCGCTGACGCTCTACGCGCTCTCGGCGCTCGCCCTGTTCGGGCCGCTGATCTACTTCCTGCTCACCGGACGCCGCGCCCCGGTCGGCGGCGACGAGGACTGAGCGCCCGCGCGGCGCTCCGTCCCATACTCCCAAAAGCAAAATGCCCGGCGTGAGCCGGGCATTTTCATTTCCGATTGGAAGCGTCTCGGGGAGAAGGCGACACCTCAGATGGTGAAGCCGCGCTTCTTCATCTCCTCGCGGACCCGCCCTTCCATCTCGCGGGAGAAGGTGGCGCTCCACGCCTGAATGCCGCTGAGGCCAGCGTCGAGCAGCTTCTGGCGGTTCTCCACCAGCTTCCGGCCCACGGCCGAGCGGTAGAAGGTCAGCAGTTCCTCAAGCTCGGAGTCGGTGAAGGCCGTGGCATAGGTGCGGGCCAGGATCTGCACGATCTCGCTGCGACGGCTCTCGTACTGGGGCACGAGCTGCTTGGCGACTTCGCGCAGGTCGCGGATGAGATCCGGATTGGCCTGCACGAAGCTGCCGGCCGCCTGTTCGATGATGCCGGGGATCATGGCGTCGAAGCTGGTCGCCTCTCCATTGGCCACGAGCAGCTCGTTGGCGAGCTTCATCCGCTCCGGGCTCGGTGCGGCAGCGCCGGCCTTCGCATCGCCCATGTTGAACGGCTGGTTCTGGGCCAATGCGGGAGCCGCGCCCGCGAGGGCGGCCAGCGCCAGCGCCACACCGGTCAGCCGTCCTGCAATATCAAGCCGCATGAATGTCTCCCTGACAAACATTGATCACGCGCGGTCTATGACCGTCACGCCGCCGGCGCCCGCGAGAATGACGCGGCTCGCCAGATTGATGAAGAGGCCGTGCTCCACAACGCCCGGCACGCTCGACAATTGCGCGGCCAGAGCCTGGGGATCGGCGATGCTGTGATAGGCGGCATCCAGGATCAGGTGTCCCTGATCCGTGACGAAAACATGACCATCGGCACGCCGACGCAGGGTCAGCAGCCCCTCGCAGCCGGCCGCGCGGGCGGCGCGATCAATGCCCCGGCGGATGGCGGCAACGCCGAAATCCACCACCTCGATGGGCAGCGGAAAGGCGCCGAGCCGCTCCACCTTCTTGGAGGCGTCGGCGATCACGATCATCTGGCGGGAGGCGGAGGCGACGACCTTCTCGCGCAGCAGCGCACCGCCGCCGCCCTTGATGAGGGAGAGGTCCGGCCCCACCTCGTCGGCCCCGTCGATGCACAGATCGAGCACGGGATGCTCGTCGAGCGTGCCAAGCGGCACGCCGAGGCTCTCCGCCTGCGCCCGCGTCGCCTCGGAGGTCGGCACGCCGACCACCTCCAGCCCTTCTTCGACCCGCTTGGCCAGAAGGTCGACGAAATGCTTGGCGGTCGAGCCGGTGCCAAGCCCGAGCTTCATGCCCGAGCGGACATATTCCAGGGCGCGGGCCGCGGCTTCACGTTTGAGGGCGTCAGCGTCGGACATGGTGCTCGCAAGGGCTCAGGCTGGAGGACTTCCAGTCTCCAAGCGCTGCCTAGCGCCGTTACGGCGCCGGGACAAGCCCACGGCAGCGCCCGGAGACACAACTTCCCGTCGCAACCCACCGCGACGGGCGACTCGCCGCAGCGATTCGCCTAGTGCGACGCCTCGGTGCAGACCACCGCCGGCTCGACGCCGCCGCCGTCCTTGGGCATGTCGCGCACATAGCAGATGCTCATCTGCCCGGTCTGCACGTTCACCCGGAAGATGCCGGTTTCGCCGGAATAGCGGGTGGTCACCATGTCGTAGGTGCCGGACGCGCCCGGGCCGGCGCTCGTATCGCGACGGAAGCAGCGGGTGACGCCGACGAGGCTGCCTTCCGGCCGCTCGAACTGGCAGGCGCTCACTTCGCCGGTACGCACGTTCACCGAATAGACGCGGTTCGCCTGAGCCGAGGGCGGAGAGCCGAAGACGAAGGGGCCGGACGACGAGGGAGCACCGACAGCAGCGTTGCCGGCCGGCGCGGCGGGGGCCGGCGCGGCCGCCGCGGGCGCAGGCGTGGTACCGGCGGGAGCGGCCCCCGAAGGCGCGGCAGGCGTCGCGGAAGGCGCTGTCTCCTGTGCTCCGGCCGGAGCGGCCATCGCCACGAGTCCCAGCACCGCCACGGCACCGGCGGCCGTTCCAAACCAGCTTCGCATGTTCAGCCTCATCCAAACGAATTCCCGAAACATTGCCCTGTTACCACCCCCCGGTGCCTTCCGCATGCGCCCGATGGACGCGCCACGCTGGACACGAAAAGCGGCGGGATTGTAGGCCTAGCAATCCTGACCCGTCTCGCGGCGGCGGGCAGCCACCGTTTCCCGTCACCATCCACGGAAATCGTCATGTCTGCGCTTTCATCCCAGCCCGCCGTGATCGCCTTCGACCTCGACGGCACCCTCGTCGACACGGCCCCCGACCTGCTCGACACGCTCGACATCGTGCTCGACGAAGCCGGCGCGCCGCGCCTGCCGCGCGAGGAAACCCGCAAGATGATCGGCGCCGGCGCCAAGGCGCTGGTCAATCGCGGGCTCACCGCCGCCGGAATCAACGTCGATCCGCCGGCCTTCGACCGGCTCTACGAGCGCTTCCTCCAGCACTATGCCGACCATATCGCTGATTCCTCGCGCCCCTTCCCCGGCCTCGTCGAGGCGCTCGACGTGCTGGCGGAGCGCGGCCACGTGCTCGCGGTGTGCACGAACAAGCTGGAATATCTCTCGCGCTTGCTCCTCGACCAGCTCGGCCTCACCGACCGCTTCGCCGTCATCGCCGGCTCGGACACCTTCCCGGTCTCCAAGCCCGATGCCGGCCATCTCATAGGCACCATCGAGCGGGCCGGCGGCTCCGCCCACCGCGCCATCATGGTCGGCGACAGCATGACCGACGTGCTGACCGGCAAGAACGCCCGCGTTCCCGTCATCGTCGTGCCCTTCGGCTACACCGATACTCCGGCGGAGGAACTGGGCGGCGACGTGCTGATCGACCACTACGATCTGCTGCCGGGAACGGTGGAACGGCTTCTCGGCCGTGGGTGACGGCGCGAGCGCGCTTGACACCTGCGACCCCGGCACACTAAATCCCGCCGCGATGGACGACGGCGCCGCGTCAACGCGGCGTCCGACGGGCGATTAGCTCAGCGGGAGAGCACTCCCTTCACACGGGAGGGGTCGCAGGTTCAATCCCTGCATCGCCCACCATCTCTTTTAAGTTCAACGACTTAGCAATCGCTATCACCCGGTGGGACATCGGAGTGAGACACGTCGTTGCACAACCCGACCTATCTCCAGCTGTCGCGTAACGGCATTTTCTACTTTCGGTGGCCGATTCCTCGCGGCGCTCATCCGAGGCGTGTCGCCACGACCATCCGGACATCACTTCGGACGCGAGAGCCTAGAGAGGCCTTGCGTCTGTCCCGCCTACTGACCAACCTTGCCGAGTTCGTCACTACGGAATCGATGGCACGGGGCATGAAGTTCGGAGAGATACGGGACCTCCTACAGGCGAGGTTCTCCGAGAAGCTGAGAGTCACCAAGCGGCGAGTTTACGACAACGGGCCACCGACGCCCGAACGGATCGCGAGCATTGAGACGGAGATCTCGGATGCAGACGACGCCATCAAATACGATTCGCCCCTTGTGCCTGGGTACGACGAACGTGAAGCGTTAGCTCTCTATGCCGAAGGTCTCGACCTTCAATTTCCGGAAGATCCTAACGAGTTCGCCATATTCAAAGGCGAGTTCAAACGGGCCTATCGGGGCTACCTGAGAGCGCTCGTCGCCCATCTGCGCACACTCGACGGTTACGAGTTTGGGACACAGCCTTCGGCATCCAATTTCCCATCCAGCGCCGCCCCTACGGATCAGCCGCTCGAAGCGGGGATCACGCTGGAGGATCTAATCAAGCGCTTCACCGCCGACAGGCAGAAGGCGAAAGCGTGGGGACTACGTACGGCCGATGAGAAGGAGAAACACTTCAACCTGCTCTGCGAATTGCTGGGCAGCGAGAAGGACGTGAAGTCCATCGCGATAGCGGACGCTCAGCGGATTAAGAATGTCATCACTCAATATCCGAAGAACCGATTTAAGAACCCTAGCCTCAAAGGCCGATCACTCGACGAAATTATGAAAGATCCCTCGATTGAGACGATCGATATCCTAACGGCGAATAAGTACATTCAGACATTCTCGTCGTTGTTACAGTGGGGAAAAGATAATTTCTACGTCTCACAAAATCTATTTGAACGCATGGTCATCCAGAAAGCTTCCTCCGGCGAAACGAGGGAGGCATTCAGCAAGAGCCAGATACGGCGCATGCTTGCGGAACTGACGAATGACGACAGTCTGTGGATCAGAGAAGAGTACCAACGTTGGGGACCACTGATCGGCATCTACACCGGCGCTCGCCTCAATGAAATTGCCCAACTGCGCCTCGACGACGTAAAGACAGACACAGAGACGGGCGTCCGGTACTTGGACCTCAATGACGATGGCGACGGCATGCAACTTGACCTGAGACCCTGAACTTCCTCCAGATTTGGGTAGAGTCCGTCGATTACGGAGACGGACGATGCGACCATCGCGGTTCACGGAAGAGCAGATTATCGGACTACTGAAGGAGCAGGAGACCGGTGC
>NZ_CACSAS010000001.1:1031055-1031965 GCF_902703545.1 Starkeya nomas | reverse complement strand
GTGCTCAAGAGCTGGGCGGTCACGCGTGGCCCCAGCCTCGTCCCCGGCGAGAAGCGCCTCGCCGTCCATGTCGAGGATCACCCGCTCGACTATGGAAGCTTCGAGGGCACGATCCCCAAGGGCCAGTATGGCGGCGGTACGGTGATGCTGTGGGACACCGGCCGCTGGACGCCGGTCGGCGATCCGCATGCCGGCTACGCCAAGGGCCATCTGGAATTCGAGCTGCATGGCAAGAAGCTCGGCGGCCGCTGGCATCTCGTGCGCATGCACCCCCGGCGCGGCGAGAAGGCGGACAACTGGCTGCTGATCAAGGGCGAGGACGAGGCGGCCCGGCCGGAAGGCGCGGCCGACATTCTCGACGAGCGGCCGGAATCGGTGAAGACCGGCCGCAGCATGGATGAGATCGCGCAGGGCGCGCCCGCCCATCGCGGCGGCCGGGCGCGGAAACGCGCAGCCGCGCGGCCCGGCGTCATCGGCAAGGCGGCTTCGATTACCGCCGCCTCGATCACCGCCGCCCCGATGCCGGATTTCGTCGAGCCGGAGCTGGCGACGCTGGTCGCCGCGACTCCCGGCGGCAAGGGCTGGCTGCACGAGATCAAGTTTGACGGCTATCGCCTGGAAGCCCGCATCGACGCCTCCGCCTCCCCGGGAAAGCGGGTCCGGCTGCTCACCCGGTCCGGTCTCGACTGGACCGGGCGCTTCGGGTCTGCGCTCGTCGCTGCCCTGGGAAAGCTGCCCGTCGAGACGGCGCTGATCGACGGCGAGCTGGTGGTGGAGACCGAGTCCGGCGCCTCGAACTTCTCCCTTCTGCAGCAGGACCTTTCCGAAGGCCGGCGCGACCGCTTCGTCTTCTACGTCTTCGACCTCCTCTTTCTCGACGGCCGCGACCTGCGCGACCGCCCGCTGCGGG
>NZ_CACSAS010000001.1:532402-1030955 GCF_902703545.1 Starkeya nomas | reverse complement strand
CTCAATAACTCCATGTCGATCACTCCGCTGTCTCCCGCGTGGGCCGCGTGAGACGTGGTGAAAACATGGGTCACTTCTCGATGGAAAAATCCGCTCCTGCCGGGTCAGATCTCAGTGGAAATCAACAGTCGTCAACAACGGCTTCACCGCACTCACGCACGAGGAGCTTTTGGATCACGTCGCGAGGCGGGCGCGGAACGATACTGACGAGATCGACGCGATCGTGGTCGCGGGATGCTATCTTCATGGAGACGGGTTCGACACCTTCGCGCTGTGGCCGATAAACTACGTGCCGATCCACGAGGAACGGCCATTTTTAGAATTCGAAACCCTGAAATCGGCCTGGGGCAAGCTTGCCGACCGACATATGACCGAATTCGTAAGAGGCGAGCACGGCCCGACTGCGGCTAAGGAGGCGCAGACCGATATCGTGTTCGAATGGGAAGGGCGCACTTTCGTAAAGCCTGCGACACCGATTGGTGCCGAGAGCAAATTCTTCGGAGCACGGCGACCGCGACTCAACCACCTGCCTTTCGAACGCGTGAAGCACGTGGCTTTCACCGTTCCGCGGCTTTCGCCGGTAGAATACCGTCGAGTGAAAGTTGCGCTGAAGGACGAGCCGCTGTTGGAAAGTTTGCACACCTGGAACGATCATGTCGAGGAGGCGCTCTCACACGGTACGCCTCTCAGGCCGGTAGTACCGATAGATATTTCACGGGGCAGTTGGGAAGCATGGAAGCGTCGCAATCCAGGCTTCTCTGGACTGGATTCGTTGCGGGCAGCGGCGAATATTCGCTACGGCGTCGAGGCGAGCAAGTTGGTGCATAAAGCGAAGGAGTTCCGTCAAGGTATTTCTGTTCCTCGAAGGTACATCGCGGTGGTCATCGAACTGATCGGACAGGATGAGAACAATGACGTCTCGCACATCGGCGTTTACACCCGCGGAAATATCGAGTGGATCGCCCTAAACGTCAGAGTACCGCATTTCGGAGCTTTGGCTTTGGCGGCCGCTCATGCAATTCGTCTTGGCCTGACCGACATCCTCTGGAGACATGATCTAAAGTATGCATGGATTTAAGGCTGCGGGTACCTGCCCCGCGTTCTACTTATCCAGTTATCCATCCATTTTCGTCCAAAATAACTCCTTCAGCTTGAGAGGTATAAATATCATAGCGTAATTTACCACATCATCGCGTTTCTAGGGATATAGAGCAGCGTAGGCTGCGGAATCATAGCGCTCCAGCGGAAACGTAGTTCTCAGTTTCATCAACGCTGGGGCGCCAATAGACGACTGCGGATGGCGAGCCCCACTGGTCCAAAGCCAAATGTCAGCTTTGATACCTTGCATCGCGTGAAGCTGCCAGACGGCTAACGACCCACTAAAAGAAGTTCGCCTGATAGCCGGTCGCCATCAGCGACACATGCGCCTCCAACGGTGGTTGCAGTTCAAATGCCTTTGGCTCTCGCGCAAAATTCCACAATCGCACCAGTCGCCAATCACTGCGCCGCTCCTCCGCTACGGCCAGCTCATTACGCGTGATGTGAAACGGCGTGGGCTCCCAGCCATTGGTTGTCTTCACCTCGATCAGCCGGTCGCTGCCGTCGGTGTCGAAGCTCAGGATGTCATAGCCGGCACCATCGCCATCGACATGCGACACCCAGCGGACGCGCTCAGCGAGATCGGTCCGGCCGGCGGCGAGCAGGCTGGCTCGCTCATGGGCGAGGACGCGCTCCTCGCCAGCACGACCCAGAGCGCGATTGCGGGCATCGCGCTCCGCCACATCGTACTTTCGAGCGGTGGCGGTCATCTGCTCGAGCTCGTCGGGCGGCGGCGCATTGCTGTGCGTCGGTGGCGGTCCGATCCACAGCATTGCTTCTTCCCGGAGCACTGACGGCCACGGCCCCATTGCCATCCGCGTGGCCGGTGCGAGCCAATCCGAATGACGCTGGAGCCAGCGCACCACCGCATCGACGAGCGAGGCCTGGAAATTGAAGGCCGGCTTGTAGCCTGGGATCCAATCCTCACCGAGGCCCTTGAGCACGGCGCTGATGTTCTGATGTTTGTATTCGATCGAGCCGCGGGGCCGATCGATCCCCACCTGCAGGAGGCGGTTATGCTCGGCCTTGCTGTAGGGCCGGCCGGCGATGTCATCGCCAAGCATCGCGAAATAATCCGCCACGATCGCGTCGTTCTGTTCGTCGGACCAGTCACCGGCCATGGCAGCTCCGGAGCGAGCCGGCCAAGCTGGAAGAGGCCCGGATCATGCCAGCAATTGTGCCGGCACACCGAGCGCCGGTCCGGCCTCGGCAAGCCGCTGGTCCAACGTATGCACTGTAGCGCCATGCTCCGACGCGACGGCAAGATGCAGGGCATCACCCGCGCGAAGCCCCAAGCTGTGCTGATCGGCAAACCTCGCCGCCGCCCGAAACTGCCCACCCGTCACGGGCAGCACGGTGAAGCTCTCGGCGACCAGCTTGTTGAACATGGCCAGGGCCGCCGCGCGCTGCTCGAGGGTGATCTGCCCCGTCCGCAGCTTGATCGCCATAGCCGATGACATCTCGGTGACGGTCCAGTCGCTGATCAGAAGCTGCGCGGGGTCCTGCTCGGCCAGCCAGGCTTGAACACGCGGCGTCATCACTTCGTTGGAGAGTGCCGCGACGATCAGCGACGTGTCGAGATAGGGCATCAGTAGCGGTCGCCATCCCGCATCGAGCGCACGAGATCGGCAGCGCTCTGGGACTGGGGCGGCATCGCTGCCGTCAGCGTTTGAAGCAGCGCGGCATCGATCTGCTTGCGGGGCCTTGCCACCGCGGTGAGCCGTGCAACCGGCTTGCCGCGACGGGTGATGTCGATCGAATCGCCCGCTTCGACCCGGTCGACCAACTCGCTCAGATGGGCTTTGGCATCCGCCAGATTGATCGCATCCATGTCACGCTCCTGACCATGTAGATGGTCATATAGCGTATCGAGCTTAAGAATTCCAGCAAGAGGTTTGCCGATGCGGCATGTTCTCACCCGGCAGCAGCTTTATGACATGATCTGGGAATGCGCCGTATCCAAGGTGGCGCCCGAGCTCGGCATCTCCGATGTGGCGCTGCGCAAGCAATGCGTGAAGCACGCAATCCCCTTGCCGGATGCCACCTATTGGGGACGACTGCATGCGGGACGCCCGATCAAGCGTAAACCGTTAGGTGTCGCGCCAAAGGGCGTGAGCGATCGCATCGTGATCGATGCACGCGCGAAGCCGCCAGCGCCCGAGCCTGTCGAGGCGGCGATCGCGGTCGCCAGACAGGCGGTGGAAGCTGTCGCTGTGCCGGAAAAGCTGCATCCGCTCGTCGCCAAGACGCTTGCCGCAGCAAGGAAGGCCGAGCCGGATCGCAACGGCGCGATCACCGGTCTTGGCGGGGAGGTTTTTCGGATCCGCGCGCACCCCGATACGCTCGATCGTGTCGGCGCCTTCCTGAACGCGCTGGTCTACAATGCTCTGGCCCGTGGCCATCGGTTCGAAGCCGGACGCGAGGGTCTCGAAATGGTCGTCGACGAAGAACCGATCGGCTTTGCCATCTATCAGACCATTCGCCGGTCGCTCCATGTAGCCACGGAAGAGGAGACCCGCCGGCGAGAGCGCTGGGATGCCCGCCATCGCAATGATTGGGACAAATGGGATAAGCGCCCCGCCATTCCCTATTATGATTTCACGCCTACCGGCGAGATGGCGATCGAGATCGCGGGCTGGTCACGGTATGAAAACGCCCAGCGGCGGTTCGCCGACACCCGCGCACGCAAGATCGACAGCCGGATCGATGAGATACTGGTCTCGTTTGCTGCATTCGCGGCCGGCAGGAAGGTGGAGCGGGAAGAAGCCCGGGAACGGGCGCGGCTCGAGGAGATCTCCCGCCAGCGGCGCGCCGAACAGGCACGGCTTGCCAAGCTCGAACAGCAGCGGGTGGAATTCCTGGATCGCAAGCTCGCGCAAGCAGGGGAGCGAGATCGGCTACGGACGTTTCTGACGACGCTTCCCCCTGACCAAGTCTCCGAGGAAGTATCCGCCATGCAAGCTTTCATCGGATGGGCTCGGCAGCGGTTGGAGAAGATGGATGCCCAGTTGCAGCTTGCGACGATTGCCGACGAGGTCACCAGCATGGAAGCCTTCGTAACAGACGAAGCCGTGAACGCGGGACAATGATCTGAGCGGTGCGTAGTGTCAGAAACTCGTGTATGTTTCTGACATCGTTATGCAGCGACTGACCGACCAGATCATGGCCCATGTAGAAGGCCTGCCTGAGGGCACCGGCGTGTCCGCCAAGGCTCTGCTACATTTTGGCAATCGAGCGGCGGTGGATCAGGCGCTGTCCCGCTTGGCTCGGCGCAATCGCTTGATCCGGGCCGGACGGGGCCTGTTCCTGCTTCCCGTCCATGGCCGATTCGGGACAAGGGCGCCGTCGATCGAAGAGGCGATAAGAGCGATGGCCGCCAACAGACTCGGGTTCACAACCCAGGTGCCCATGCGGTCCATCTATCTCACCTCGGGCCGTTCCCAGACCTTTGGTCTTGGTGAGCAGACGGTGGAACTTCGCCACGCGCCGCGTTGGCAATTGCTCTTGGGTGACCGGCCGGCTGGTGAGGCGATCCGGGCGTTGGCGTGGCTCGGGCCCGAGGCGGCAGAGGCCCGCATGGCTGCGGTGAAAGCGCGGCTTGCCCCGGGCGATTTTAGCGAACTGGTGGCCATCGCCTCGCAACTCCCTTCCTGGCTTGCCAGATGCGTGACGAAATTCGCCTATGGCTGATGTTCATCAGAGAGGGCGCGCGGCTGTTTCGGCGCTGACCGAGCTACCGCTCATCAATATGTTGGACGGCGGCAATCGCTAGAAGCGTCGGCCGCATCCAAGCCGGCGCCTGACGGACTGACGCGGCAAGCTTCTTCTTGTCGGCTGCAGGCAGGGATCGAGCAGCGATCCGAACGACGTCGTCGGCTCGCGTCGGACCGAGATGGCGAAGAGCCTGCACGACAGAGCCTGCGGCGCTTCCTGGCAGGATCAGGTGCTTGGGCGAGGCATGGCGCAGATCGATCGCGCGTTTTCCCAGAACGACACGTCTGGACGGTCCGTCGGTCAGATAGTCGCTCTGGGCTGGCACCTGGGGCGTCAGCCCGAGCAGGTGGGCAGCACGGGCGCCGGCGATCTGTACTTTCGATCCTGTCTCCCGCGCCAATGCGCGCGCGACGTGATCCGGGTCGGGGGAAAGTGGCCCAAGCCTCGGATGGAGCTTGGGCAGATCGTAGAGGCCTCGCGCCAGACGGCGCAGCTTGCCGTTTCTCGCGAGGCGAGAGAGGGCCTGGTCGACAGCGGGACGCTCGGCGAGGTCTAGGAAGTCGCTGGGCGTGAACACGCTTCCTCGTCCGCTGGCCAAAGCCCGGACCAAGATCCTGCTGGGAGTTGAGGAACTCGGTTGATCCATACGTCAGAAAATACGATATCTTTTTCTGACAAACAATGACGCCGCAATTCGCCTCTGACGCAGACGGATAGGATCACCGCATCCTGAGATGCGGTGATCCCTCTATCAGCTCGCTGAGCCGTCTGTCGGTCTTACAGGCCGGGTCTTGCGCTGAAGAACATCTGGCCCAGGCGCGATCTTCGCTCGGCCTTCAAGATAGGTCTGGCGGCGCTGCTCCAGCCACGTTTCGACCTCCTCCAGATCCCACACCACGCACCGCGGCGTGAGATTGAAGCGGCGAGGGAAGTCGCCGCGTTTCTCCATTTCGTAGATCGTGCTGTCGGCAAGCGGCACGATCAACCGAAGTTCATGCCGTCGGATGGTTCTTGGTAGGCCGGTCAGCACGGTGGCGGGGCCGGAATACCCTACCGGGTCCCTATCGTCGTCATCCTGATATGGCATCATCAGGACACGTACGCGGCTTGGCTTCTTGGTCATGTCTATCCTCCAATGGGTGGAGGATTTCTGATGGAGGCCAGACCTTGCCCGTTCGCGTAGGCGCCGGATTCTGCCGACGCTGACGGTACTTTTAGCCGCGATCTGGGTTCGGGTGTCAGAGCTGGAATGGGGCGCAAAGAGCCGATAGTAGTCGATAGATGGCTTGCGGAGGTCGGTGGAAGTTCCTCAACGATATCAGCAGTGTAGGTTTCTGACGGGTCCTGGGCCGGCAGTATTTGAGCGCAAAAATATTTTCTGCAATGAATTCAAATGGTTGATATGGACCTGAACAATTGAGTGGGAGTGACGGATACGAACGGCGGCGGTTCTCGCTGCCGTGTCGCTACCGCCCCTGCCTGTTTCAATTCCGGATACGTCGGCCGCCGGAGCGTTGACAGCGGGTCGGGAAGCGGGTTCATGGCGCGCGTTGCGCCATAGAATGCCGCCGAATTCGCCGAGGCGAGCTCCGGCTTGTCAGTCGAGGCCCGTGCCGGCAATCTCCGTCCAGCAGGATGCTTGGTCGGCAATTTGCTGGGCATTGTCGCGTCGGGCTGCAGGACACAGGAAGTTCCGAAATCATGAACATGGACGTTGAGGGCGCCGATACCGGCAATGGTGGCGACATCGCTCTGGCCGGGCATCGGGCCGGGCTTCTCAGCCGCCGGTCGTTTCTGGTCGGCTCGGCCGTCGGCCTCGGCGCTTTCGGACTGGCCGGGTGCGCGACGCCCGACGGCATGAGCCTCGCCGAGGCCGAGAAAGTCTACGGGCCGGTGCCCGAGGAGAAATTCCCGATACCGGCGGTCGATGTCAGCAAGGTCGATCGGAAATATTACCGCCGGACCGTTCGCTACGAGACGAAGGAAGAGCCGGGTACGATCATCGTCGACCCCGGCAAATACTACGTTTATCGCATTGAAGGTGACGGGATGGCCACCCGCTACGGCGCCAATGTCGGTCGCGACGGGTTCCGGTGGAGCGGTGACGCCTATGTCGGGCGCAAGGGCGAATGGGCGGTCTGGACCCCGCCCAAGGAGATGATCCAGCGGCAGCCGGAAGCGGCCAAATACGCCCGCGGCATGCCCGGCGGCCTCGACAATCCGCTCGGTGCGCGCACGCTCTACCTCTATCAGAACGGCGCCTACACGCTCTACACAATCTATGCCACGAGCGCCCCGGAGACGATCGGCTCGGGGATCACCAGCGGCTGCGTCGGCCTGCTCAGCCAGGACATGATCGACCTGTACGACCGCACGCCGGTGAAGACGAAGGTGGTCGTCCTGCCGGCATAGTCGCGGCCGTCCCAGCCCCGCCTGCTCCTCCGCTGGTGGCCCCAGCGGGGGCCGAGTAGGAGCGCGGGGACGATCAAGCTCGACCTCCTCGCCTTGGCCCGCCGATTTTACCTTGGAACGGCCGGCATTCTGACCCGTTGACCTCCCGGGGCTAAAACCTGAACGGAGAGTCGAAATGGCGAACACGCAGCATCGCGGCGGCTCCGGCAATTTTGCCGAAGATCGCGAACGCGCCAGCGAAGCCGGCCGCAAGGGCGGGGAACATTCCCGCAGCGGCCAGCAGCACAGCCAGTCCGGCGACGAACAGCGCCAGCAGGGCGGGCAGCACGGCAAACCCGGCAATCTCGCCAATGACCGGGAGCGTGCACGCGACGCCGGGCACAAGGGCGGCCAGCACTGACCGTCGCAGCAAAGCCTTTCCATCACAGGCTTTCAGGGGTCGTCCCGGCATGTGCCGGGCGACCCTTTGACGTTCGATCGCTCGGGCGTGGCGGCGGTCCTGTCCCGAACTACGTCAGGGACGACCAGGGAATGCCGCCGGAATCCTCCTCGGCGAACGCCCTTTCTCCCGGCCGCGATGCCGGCACGAGAATGACGATCTCATGCCCGTCGCGGAGGGCCTTCGAGGCGGCCGCGACGACGCCTTCGAAGGCGGCCTGCTTGCTGGCATAGCTCCTGTCGATCTGTCCGTTGAGCTCGACCTGCCAGTCCGTCTCATTGCCGCGGATACGATAAATGTCCTGCGGGATTCGCCGTGCCGTCCGCATCGCTTCCTCCTGCACCGCGAACATGAAACGGTCCGGCACCCTCGGCGGTTCCGGGCCGTGGCCGGTGCCATGCATCTGCCGTTTGCCGTGGTTCGCGCAAAGCGGTGGGAACATCGCGACGGCTTCGCGCCTTATCGGTCGACGAAGGCTCCGGCGTCCGGTCCGTCCCCGGGGCTCGAAGGGAGGAGTGCGTGTCCCTCCGCGCGACCTGGAAAGGCTATCTCAAGCTCGGCGAAGTGGTCTGCGCGGTGGCGCTCTACACCGCCGTCTCGACCAGCGAGCGCGTGCGTCTGCACATGGTGAACCGCCGCACGGGCCACGCGCTGAACCGTCGCTTCGTCGACCCCGAGACGCGGAAGGAGGTCGAGCGGGCGGATCAGGTGAAGGGCTACGAGATCGCCTCGGACGAGTATGTGATGCTCGATCCCGAGGAGATCGCCGCCGTGGTGCCGGCAGGCGACAAGACCCTGTCCGTGGAGGGCTTCATCCCCTGTGGCGAGGTCGACGATCTCTATTTCGACCGCCCGTATTATCTGCGCCCGGCGGATGAGGTCTCGCGCACGAGCTTCGCCGTCATCCGCGAGGGGCTGCGCCGCAAGCAGGTCGCGGCGCTGGCGAGGGGTGTGCTGTTCCGGCGCCCGCGTTCGCTGCTGATCCGGGCCTATGATCAGGGCATCGTCGCCACCACGCTGAACTATGACTACGAGGTCCGCTCGGTGGCCGAGGCCTTCGAGGATATTCCCGACGTGACGATCGAGGGCGAGATGCTCGATCTCGCCCGGCACATCATCGACACCAGGATGGGGATCTTCCAGCCGGAAACCTTCGTCGACCGTTACGACGACGCGCTCGCCGAACTTGTCCGCGCCAAGATCGAGGGGCGGAAGATCGCCGCGCCGAAAGAGCCGGCGCGCGGCAAGGTGGTGGACCTGATGGACGCGCTCCGGCGCAGCGCCGGGCTTTCCGGCAAGGAGGGCACGAAGGGAGAGGCGGCGAAGCGCGTCGGCAAGTCTTCCGCCGGCAAGTCTTCCGCCAGCAAATCGTCCACGCGCAAGACAGTCGCGCGCAAGGCTCCGGCCCGCAGGGCAGGATAGGCCATGCCGCTCGACGTCTACCGCCGCAAGCGCGACTTTTCCCTCACCTCCGAGCCTCGCGGCGCGCCCGCTGCCCGCGCGGGACACGCCTATCTGATCCAGAAGCACGCCGCCCGCCGCCTGCATTACGATCTGCGGCTGGAGATGGATGGGGTGCTCAAGAGCTGGGCGGTCACGCGTGGCCCCAGCCTCGTCCCCGGCGAGAAGCGCCTCGCCGTCCATGTCGAGGATCACCCGCTCGACTATGGAAGCTTCGAGGGCACGATCCCCAAGGGCCAGTGTCGCGCCGCCCGTCTCCGCAAGAACCTTCGTGATCGCCGCCGTCAACGACGTCTTGCCATGGTCAACATGGCCAATCGTCCCAATGTTGCAGTGAGGCTTCGAACGGTTGAACTTCTCTTTGGCCATAACTCGTTTCCTTCAGCGACATCCCGAGGTCGCGAAAAATCGGGCGTGGGATAGGCGGTTTCGGTTGTTTCCGCAAGTGCCGCGTTGACGGGCGGCGCGGACGGCCATGCCGGCCTGCCGCAGTACCTGCGCCGTCGCCTATATAGGGTTCGGGAGCGGAAGTGGAGCGGGTGAAGGGAATCGAACCCTCGTCATCAGCTTGGAAGGCTGTTGCTCTACCATTGAGCTACACCCGCGAGGCAAAGGTAATATAGCGGGAGGCGACGTGGTGGGGGAGGTAGGACTCGAACCTACGAAGGCATAGCCAGCGGATTTACAGTCCGCCCCCTTTGCCGCTCGGGACACTCCCCCTCGCACGCCGGCCGCTTCCGGCACGTCGGAACGTACCGTCTTCGACCCCACGGGGAGCTACCGGCGCAAAGCGCGGTTCCCCGTGCGGCCGGCTTTATGGTGGGGTGCCCCTGCCCTGTCAACCCCGCTCGCGGCATCGTCCCCGGCCGCGTGCGCGTCGGGCGCGGCGAACCGCAAATTGCCAAGCCGCGCGCGCCGTGACAGAACGCGCGCCATGAACGATCGCCCCAATCGCCCCGCCGGCCGGCCCTCGCGCCCCGCCGGTCGTCCCCGCCAGCCCCGCCCGCGCCCCGCCGGGCGTCCCTTCGGCGCGTGGCCGGACGACGTGGCGATCCTCTATGGCTGGCACAGCGTCAGCGAGGCCCTGCGCAATCCGCGCCGCAAGATTCGCCGGCTGCTCGCCACCGAGAACGCCGCCAAGCGTCTGGAAGACGAATCGATTCCGCTCAAGGTGAAGCCGGAGATCGTGCGACCGGGCGAGATCGACCGTCTGCTCGACCCCGACGCCGTGCATCAGGGCCTGCTCGCCGAATGCGATCCCCTGCCCGCCCTGAGCCTCGCAAAGGCGGCGGAGAGCGACCTCCTGCTGGTGCTCGACCAGATCACCGACCCGCACAATGTCGGCGCCATCGTGCGCTCGGCCGCCGCCATGAAGGTCGGCGCCATCGTCACCACCGCGCGCCACAGCCCGGCCGCCACCGGCGTGCTGGCCAAGAGCGCCAGCGGCGGGCTCGAACACGTGCCGCTCTGCTTCGTCGGCAACCTCGCCCGCGCGCTGGAAGAGCTGAAGGAGCGCGGCGTGCAGGTCGTCGGCCTCGACAGCGAAGGCCCGGCCGATCTTGCCGACACCGCGCTCCGGGCTCCCATGGCGCTCGTCCTCGGCGCCGAAGGCAAGGGGCTGCGCCAGCTCACCCGCCAGACCTGCGACAGCCTCGCGCGCATCGACCTGCCCGGCGCCATCGTGAGCCTCAACGTGTCGAACGCCGCCGCGCTGGCGCTCTACATCGCCCGCCGCGCCATCGCCCGGGCCGGCTAGCTCGAGCCGCCCTTCCGATCCGGGCACTATACTTCGCATCCACAGCATTTCCTCCCGCGGCGCAGCACAACGGGAGGTTACGACCAATTGCCAATCGTCAAACCCGGCCGCTTTCGTCAAGCTTTCCGATAAGGCAGTGCAGGAATCGAAGAATTCCGCGCGCCGCAACACCGGGGACTGGTGCCGCTCGTTTCTTTTGCGGCCCCTCCGGGAGGAAACAGCCCGAGCGGAAGGTGTTCCCGTAGGAACTCCCAAACTCGATCATGACAGCCGACGTCGCTCCTCTGCGGGCGCGTCCCTTTTGCACGCATGCCGGACGCCGCGCGTCTGGCCATCGGCGCGACTTACTTTGGGGAAGGGAACGACAATGAGTGTAACCACGGCAGCGCCCGCCAGAAAGGCGGCGCCGATGACCCGGGAAGAGAGGAAGGTGATCATCGCCTCCTCCGCCGGCACCGTCTTCGAATGGTACGACTTCTATCTCGCGGGCTCGCTGGCGGCCAACATCGCCGCCACCTTCGTGCCCGGTACCAACGACACGGCGAAGTTCATCTTCGTGCTGTTCGGCTTCGCCGCCGGCTTCGCGGTGCGCCCCTTCGGCGCCCTGGTGTTCGGCCGCCTCGGCGACCTCATCGGCCGCAAGTACACCTTCCTCGTCACCATGACGCTCATGGGCATCGCCACCTTCATGGTCGGCCTCCTGCCCAGCTATGAGAGCATCGGCTACGCCGCCCCGGTCATCTTCATCATCTGCCGCCTGCTGCAGGGCCTCGCGCTCGGCGGCGAATATGGCGGCGCGGCGACCTACGTCGCCGAGCACGCGCCCCATGGCCGCCGCGGCTTCTACACCTCGTGGATCCAGACGACCGCCACGGTCGGCCTGTTCCTGTCGCTGCTGGTGATCCTGTCGCTGCGCCTTTCCATGACCCCGGAAGACTTCAACGCCTGGGGCTGGCGCATTCCGTTCCTGCTGTCGATCATCCTGCTCGCCTTCTCGGTCTGGATCCGCCTCTCGCTCAACGAGTCGCCGGCCTTCCAGAAGATGAAGGAAGAGGGCCGCCGCTCGAAGGCGCCGCTCACCGAGGCCTTCGGCCGCTGGGAGAACGCCAAGATCGCGCTCATCGCCCTGCTCGGCGGCACCGCCGGCCAGGCCGTGGTGTGGTACTGCGGCCAGTTCTACGCGCTGTTCTTCCTGACACAGACGCTGAAGGTCGACGGCACAACCGCAAACCTGCTCATCGCCTTCAGCCTGCTGATCGGCACGCCGTTCTTCGTGTTCTTCGGCTGGCTGTCGGACAAGATCGGCCGCAAGCCGATCCTGCTCGCCGGCTGCCTCATCGCGGCGATGACCTACTTCCCGCTGTTCGAGAACATCGCCCGCATCGCCAATCCGAAGCTCATCGAGGCCACGGAAACGGTGAAGATCGACATCACCGCCGATCCCGCCACCTGCGGCACGCTGTTCGACCCGGTGGGCGTGCGCGTCTTCACCCGGCCGTGCGACGTCCTGCGCCGCACGCTGGCGACCAACTCGATGCACTACGAGCTGAAGCCCGGCGCGGAGGGTACGCCCCTCGTCGCCACGGTGAACGGCACCGAGGTCGTGATCCCCGACACCGACAAGACGGGCGCAAGCGTCGTCGCGGCGGCACAGGGAGCGGGCTACCCGAAGGCGGGTGATGCCAGCATCCTCAAGCAGCCCTCCGTCAGCGGCGTGCTGACCGATCCCCGCGCGCTCTCGGTCATCGGCCTGCTGTTCATCCTCGTCCTCTACGTGACGATGGTGTACGGCCCGATCGCCGCGCTGCTGGTCGAGCTGTTCCCGACCCGCATCCGCTACACCGGCATGTCGCTGCCCTACCACATCGGCAACGGCTGGTTCGGTGGCTTCCTGCCGCCCACCGCCTTCGCCATCGTGGCGGCCACGGGCAACATCTTCTCCGGCCTCTGGTACCCGATCATCATCGCCCTCATGACGGTGGTCATCGGCCTGATCTTCCTGCCGGAGACCAAGAACCGCGACATCGACAACTGGCACTGAGCCGGTTCCGGCTCCGCCCTCCCGGCGGAGCCCCTCAAAAGCAAAGGCCCCGTCGCGAGACGGGGCCTTTGTCATGTCCGGCGCCATGTGGTGGCGCTCAATGTGTGGCGCTCAGCCCGGCCAGCGGCCGGCGCGATCGCTCAGATCGCCGCGGTGACGACGATCTCGACCTTGTATTCGGGGGTCGCCAGCGCCGCCTCGACCGTCGCGCGGGCCGGCGTGTTGCCGGGCGAGACCCACTTGTCCCACACCGCGTTCATCTCGCCGAAGGTGCTCATGTCCGACAGATAGATGGTGGCCGTAAGGATCTTCGTCTTGTCGGTGCCGGCCTGCGCCAGCAGCGCGTCGATGTCGGCGAGCACCGCCTGCGTCTGCGCCGCCACGCTGTCGCCCTTGGCGACCTGGCCGGCGAGATAGACGACCGAGCCATGGACCACGGCCTGGCTCATGCGCGGGCCGACCTCAATTCTCTTGATGCTCATTGCTGACACTCTGGATTCGTCGGTGGAATGACGGCTGAAAAGGAAAGGCCGGCCGGCACCCTTGAGGCGCCGGCCGGCCTAGCTATCACAGGAGCGGCGCGAGTGTCGCGCTCACTGTGGGTTGGTCGGCACCGGCTTGGGCATCGCGCCGACCGTGCCGATGGTGAAGATCTGCACGCGCCGGTTGATGGGGTCCTGCGGCTTGGAGGGCACCTGCAGCGCCTCCTGGCCGAGCCCCACGGCCTCCAGCCGGTCCGGCGAGACGTCGAACACCGTCACCAGCGCCCGGACGATGGCGTCGGCGCGCTGCTGGCTGAGCTTGAGGTTGACGGCGCGGGTGCCGGTCGTGTCGGTGTTGCCGACCACGATGAAGCGGTAGTTCAGCAGGATCGGGTGATGCATCGCATCGGCGATGGCGCCGAGCGTGCCGTAGGATTCCGGCCGGATGATCGCGGAACCGAGCGCGAACTGGATCTGCACGGTGATCTGCGCCAGCTTGTCGAGACGCTTGGCGATCTCGGACTTGTCGAGCGTCAGCGGCAGGTTCTTGTCCACGGCGTTCTGCGCCATCTGGCGCAGGACCTGCGCGGTCAGCGACGGGTCGTCGTTCACGACGGCCGACAGGCCTTGCATGATCTGGCGGTCGCTGGTGGCGGTCTGCGCCTGGGCGACCGCGAACGGCGCCGAGAGCGCGGCGACGAGGGCGAGCCCTCCGACGAAACGGGTCATACGGGTCATGATCTGTCTCTTTCCCTGAGCGTTGCGTCGCGGCTCACTGCCAGCCGGCGTCGAGCAGCACCTGCTTGCAGGTCGGCGCCACCACCTTGGAGGCCGTCAGCAGGCAGTCGAGGAGGCGTGCGTCGCCCGGCTGCACGCCGGCGCAGAATTCGCGGATGCTGGGCTCGCAGATCCGGAAAGCATCGCGCTGGGCGGCCACGCGCTTGGCGATGGAGGCCAGAGCGTTCTGGTAGTCCGCACCGCACTGGTCCGGCACCTGGTTGCCTCGCTTCTGCAGGCACTGATAGAGATCGCCGCTGCCCAGATTGTCCTTGGCGCAGAAGCGCTCGATCGAGGGGCCGCAGCTCTTGGCGATCAGCGCGCCAGCCTCGGCGTAGCTCATGGTCTGGGCCGACGCAGCGCCGGTCATGACCGACAGCAGCAGCGCCGCCGATGCGAATGCAAATCGGAACATTCTCTCCGCCTCCATTGCAGGTGCACCGTCGACGACGCCGACGGCCCGGAAGGCGCACCACCATGGGGCACCTCCCCTGCGCTTCCTCTCGCAGAACCAAGTGCCTGACGCAACGTTGACTTGCCGCCACGCAGAGATATCCGCGTCATCCTGCGGTCATCCACGGCAGCACGCCCGTCAGCCAGCGTCGGGAAGGTCTGCAAAGACAAGCCGGCATAGTTGACGCTCGCCGTTGCTTGGGCGAAGACAGGCTTCAGGTGCTGCGGTCGGTCGAGAGGCTGGGCCGGGCACGGCGCGGGCCGGCTTAGCACAGCGGTAGTGCAGCGGTTTTGTAAACCGAAGGTCGGGGGTTCGATCCCCTCAGCCGGCACCATTCCCCCTCGCCTCGCGCGGCGGAACGACAGCGAGTCACCCCCGCTCGACCTGCCGTTGCCGACTTCGACTATCCATTACTGAATAGTTAACGTCACCACCCCGGTTTCGACATTATTTATTTTGCACAAACCGCTCAGATTCCTACGAATCAGCTATGTTGATTCAAATTTCTCAGGATCTGGTGGGGATCTTGTCATGCATCCAAAATGGCGTGCGCCCGCGTGCTATGTCGGCGTTGCTTTGCTTTGCGCCGTCTACCTCATTGTCGTGCCGGGTGTGAACCTCGTGGACGTCGCCGCCGGCGCCGGCATCGGGGCCGCCGTGATGTGGGCGATCAACGAGTGGGAAACCGGGAAGTGGAACGTGACGCTGTCCGTCCAGCCGGCCTTCGCGGCCGCTGCCGGGCAGCCTGTTCCCCAGTATGCCGGCATGGCCTTCCAGGGTGTTCCCACCCAGATGGTCCCGGTCATGCAGCCCGCCGGACAGGCCGTGCCCATGCAGCCCGTGCCGATGCAGTACGCTCCCGCGCAGGCAATGCCGCAGCAGGCCGCGCCGATGCAGCAGGCCGCGGCCGAAGTGCCCGTCCCCCCGGTCGCGGAAGTCACCGCCCTCCCCACGCTGGCCGAACCTGAGCCCCGCCATCGCGTGGATGCCGGTGCGCCCACGCCCTCCAAGATGGAGAAGTGGGAAATCGACGAGAAGGAGCCGAGCTGGGATCCGACCGCGCTTGCCGAGACCTGGGCGAAGCTGCGCGCCGAGCTGTCGATCAATCGCCCGTCGCGTCCGGCGGTCTCGCCCGACCTGCCGCGCAACGCCCAGTTCGCCCGCACGCCCGATCCGAAGACCCAGCGCCCGGCCGGCCCCACTTTCCTGCGCCAGCCGGCCCAGAAGGCCGCCCCGGCCAAGCCGCAGACGGCAACCGGCACCAGCAAGCCCGGCAATTACACGCTCGGCAGCTATAGCCAGAATGGCGGCTCGCTGCTGGCGACCTACGGAACCGCCGGCAATGGCACGGCACCGCGCAAGACGGCCGGAGCCACCGACCCGGCGCGCCAGCCGAATTCCTTCCTGCGCACCGGCGCCCTGCGCCCGCGCTGAGGCCCCCTCCCACAACGAGAAAAGGCCCGGACGGGAATGCCGTCCGGGCCTTTTTCTTTGCGCCGCTGCCGGCGATGCCTCATTCATCGGCGGAGTAGCGCTCCTCCAGCCACGGATCGGCGTGGTTGTGGTAGCCGTTCTCCTCCCAGAAGCCGCGCTTGTCGAAGCTGCGGAACTCGATCTTCTTGATCCACTTCGCGCTCTTCCAGAAATAGAGATGCGGCACCACCAGCCGCGCCGGGCCGCCATGCTCGATGGTGAGCGGCTTGCCTTCCCAGCTATGGACGATCAGCGCGTCCTCGGCGGCGAAGTCTTCCAGCGCGAGATTGGTGGTGTAGCCGTCATAGGAATGCAGCATGACGAAATGCGCGTCCTCGCGCGGCATCACCGCGTCGAGCAGGTCGCGCGTCGCCAGGCCCTCCCAGCGATTGTCGTAGCGTGACCAGGCGGTGACGCAGTGGATGTCGGTGGTTTCCTGCGTCTGCTTCTGGGCGCGGAAAGCCGTCCAGTCCCACGAGACCGGGTGTTCCACCGCGCCGGTGACGTCGAGACGCCAGCTCTCCAGGGGGATTCGCGGCTGCATGCCGAGATCGAGTACCGGCCAGTCGCGCACCAGATGTTGTCCGGGCGGCAGGCGATCGGATTCGGGGCGCGCCACGCGGCCGGTGAGGAACTTTCCCTCACGCGCCCAGCGCTGCTTGGTCAGGGTGAGCTTGGTCTGCGAAGGGGCGCTCGCGGGTTCGCCGGGACCGGCGCCGGGAATGTCGCCTTTCGGGGTGGCACGCGGGTCGGCGTCGTCGCTCATGACCGGGCTCCTGGGAGGTGGGGCCCCATCATAGCATCGACCGGCGGCGCGTCCTTGTCGGATGACACGCCGCCGGCCGGCTGGCTAGGTCAGCCCACGCTCCGCTTGCGCTGGAGCATGTTCAGTCCCTCGATCGCCGCCGAGAAGGCCATGGCGGCGTAGATGTAGCCCTTCGGCACATGGGCGCCGAAGCCTTCCGCGATCAGCGTCGTGCCGATGAGCAGCAGGAAGCCGAGCGCCAGCATCACGATCGACGGGTTGCGGTTGATGAAGTTGGCGAGCGGACCCGCCGCCAGCAGCATGGTGAGCACCGCGAAGACGACCGCGATCACCATGATCGGGATGTGCTCGGTCATGCCGACGGCGGTGATGATGCTGTCGACCGAGAACACCAGATCGAGGATCAGGATCTGCACGATCGCCGCGCCGAAGCCGATCTTGAGCGAGCCGCCCTCCATGGCATGCTGCTCTTCCGGCGGCGCCATGTTGTGGTGGATCTCCTTGGTCGCCTTCCACACCAGGAAGAGACCGCCGGCGATCAGGATGATGTCGCGCCAGGAAAAGGCCTGTCCGAACACCGTCAGCACCGGCTCGGTAAGCTGCACGATGAACGCCACCGTGCTGAGCAGCCCGAGGCGCATGATCAGCGCCAGCCCGATGCCGATGCGCCGCGCGCGCGGACGGATGTCCTCGGGCAGCTTGTTGGTCAGGATGGAGATGAAGAGCAGGTTGTCGATGCCGAGCACCACTTCCATGGCGATCAGCGTGACGAGCGCCGCCCAGGCCGCGGGGCTGGCGGCGAGTTCAATGAGATAATCCATGGGTCATTCTGCCGGATTAAGGAGCACGACGGAGACGAGCGGAATCGGGGCGTGCGCCGGAGCGGCACCCGATGACTGAACGACAATGGACTGCAAGACAGGGTCCTCTGGCCGGCACGGATGTCGGGAAGTGATCCGACATCACGCGAACGCCGGCTTGGCTCGCGTCAGAGGGGCCCGGATCGGGTAGAAGCAATTTATGGCAGTGTTCGGCGCATCGCAATGGGATCGGTCGAAGGAAGGGCGCGCGGGCGGAACCCCGGCGCACCGGCGCGCCTTCTCCGCGCTGGCGCTCCTGCTCGCCCTGTGCGTCCCCGCCACCTCCGAGCCCTCGCGCATTCCCGCCTCGCCTCCCGCCACCGGGGCGAACGGCGAGACGGTCGAGCAGGCGCTGTGCCGGATGATCGAGGGCGCCGCCAACCGCCACGACCTGCCGGTCGATTTCTTCACGCGGCTGATCTGGCGCGAGAGCAGCTTCCGCGGCGATGCGGTAAGTCCCAAGGGCGCGCAGGGCATCGCCCAGTTCATGCCCGGCACGGCCGCCGAGCGGGGGCTGGAGGACCCCTTCGACCCCGAGGCCGCCCTGCCCGCCTCCGCCGCGCTGCTTGCCGACCTGCGCACGCGCTTCGGCAATCTCGGCCTTGCGGCCGCCGCCTACAATGCCGGCCCGGCGCGCGTTGAGCGCTGGCTCGCCGGCCAGAGCGGGCTGCCGCTGGAGACGCAGGACTACCTGCTCTTCATCACCGGCCGGGCCGCCGAGGACTGGGCGGCGGAGCGCGCGGCGCAGATCGCCGCGGCCGCGCCGGACGCCTCCCAGCCCCCGGAGGCGCCGACAGCGTCCACGCCGAACGACGCGCCGTCTTCGACCGCGCCGGCTGCGCCCCCGGCGGCGGAAGCGCCGACCTCCCCGCCATCCGCTCCCCAGCAATCGGTTTCCCCGCCATCCACTGCCCCGCAGATCGCCGCCGCTCCGCCACCCGCGCCGAAGACCTATTGCCTCACCGTGACGGCCGCCCTGCGGCGCGGCGGCGGCGCGGTGGCGCAGGAGATCGCCACCGTCACCGCTCCGTGGGGCGTGCAGCTGTCCGGCAATTTCTCCAAGACCCGCGCCCTCAACAGCTACCAGCGGACGCACAAGCGCTTCGCCGCGCTGCTGGAGGGCACCCAGCCGATGATCATCGGCACGCGACTGCGCTCGCGCGGCTCGCGCGCCTTCTATCGGGTCCGCGTCGCCCAGCCTTCGCGCCAGGCGGCGACCGCCCTGTGCAGCCGGCTGCGCGCCGCCGGAGGCGCCTGCATCGTGCTGCCGAGCTGACATTTTGAACGAGTGCGACAAATCTGTTGTCGCTGGACGACACAGGCTTCCTCGCCCCGCATGCGCGTGTCATCGTCCGTTCATGGCCCGGAACTAGAGCGAACGCCGTTTCGCCCTCCGGGGGCTATGGGAGGTACTGATGACCCGCTTTTCCCGTCGCGACCTCATGAAGGCCGGCGCCTTCGCGCTTGCCGCGCCGGCCGTGCTGCGCGCCCATGACGCGCTGGCCAGCTCCGGCTCGCTGAATGTCTATGCCTGGGGCGACTATTTCGACAAGAACACCCTTCTCGCCGACTTCACCAACGCCAGCGGCGTGAAGGTGAACCTGTCGACCTACGGCTCCAACGAGGAGTGCGAGAACAAGCTGCGCGCCGCCGGCGGCAAGGGCTTCGACATCATCTTCCCGTCCGTCGACACCGGCCCGAACTACTACAAGGACAACCTGCTCCAGCCGATCGACGAGGCCAAATTCAAGGCGGCGCAGATCATCCCGTCGATCTACCGCAACTCGCTGAAGCTCGGCGCGGCCCATCGCGGCAAGCGCTATCTCGTGCCCTTCGACTGGGGCACCGAGGGCATCACCTGGGATTCGACCAAGTTCGACAAGAAGTCGGGCGAGATCTCCTATGGCGACATGTGGCTGGCGGCCAATCCCAAGCAGACCGCCATCCGCCAGAAGTCGGTATTCAACGGCGTGGCGCTGTATCTCGACGCCACCGGCGAGCTGCCGTCCGACCGTGGTCTCGACCTCTACAAGTCCGAGGCGGATTCCCGCCGCGTCTTCGAGGGCGTGCTGAAGTACATCGTCGCCCACAAGGGTAATATCGGCGCCTTCTGGAACAACGCGACCGAGGCCACCGCCGCCTTCACCGATGCCGGCTGCACCATCGGCCAGACCTGGGATACGACCGGCATCCTGCTCCACCGCAACACCGACAAGAAGTGGCGCTTCGGCATGCCGAAGGAAGGCGGCCTCGCCTGGACCGACACGCTCGCCATCCCCTCGGGAGCGGAGAATGTCGAGCAGGCCTACGCCTTCGCGAACTTCCTGTACCAGCCGGAAGTCGGCGCCCGCTTCTCCAACACCACCGGCTATAACAGCTGCGCCGTGGGCGCCGAGAACTTCCTCTCCGAGGAAGCCCGCGCGGCCTTCCAGGCGGCCTATCCGGCGGGCACCATCGACAACCTGTTCTGGTGGCCGATGCAGACCGACTTCTACGCCAAGCTGCGCGGCGAGTACGTCGAGAAGCTCACCAACAGCTGAGCGGACCGCGCGACAGACCGCTGTCGCAGCGTCGATGAGCGTCATCCCCGGGCCTCCCCGGGGATGACGGCTTCCCTTCATGAGCCCACGACATGAAGGGCCGGGTGCGTGCCCGGCACCTCCCCCAGCAGCCCCGCCGCCACTTGCGTCGCCCCGAGATCGAAAGCATCGCCCATGCGCGGCAAGGACGTCCGTCTCGACAAGGTTTCCATCCGCTTCGGCGATTCCATCGCCGTCCAGCCGACCGACCTCGCCATCCACGCCGGCGAGTTCTTCTCCATCCTCGGGCCGTCCGGCTGCGGCAAGACCACGCTTCTGCGCACCATCTCCGGCTTCATCCAGCCGACCGAAGGGCGGGTGCTGATCGGCGGCGAGGACATGGCCGGCAAGGGGCCGAACGAGCGTCCCACCGCCCTCATCTTCCAGAATCTCGCCCTCTTCCCGCTCATGAGCGTGGCCGAGAACGTCGCTTTCGGGCTGGAGGCGCGCGGCGTCCCCAGGGCCGAGCGGCAGCGCCGGGCCCGCGAGCTGCTGGAACTCGTCGCGCTCGAAGGTTTCGGCGACAAGAAGCCGGCTGATCTTTCCGGCGGCCAGCGCCAGCGCGTCGCCATTGCCCGCGCGCTCGCCGTCGAGCCTTCCGTCCTGCTGCTGGACGAGCCGCTCTCGGCGCTCGACCTCAAGCTGCGCCAGCATATGCGCACCGAGCTGCGCGCCATCCAGAGGCGCGTCGGCATCACCTTCATCTACATCACCCACGACCAGGGCGAGGCGCTCGCCATGTCCGACCGCGTGGCGGTGATGAGCCGCGGCCGGCTGGAGCAGGTGGCGGATGCCGACACCCTCTACGCCGATCCCGCCACCCCTTTCGTCGCCAGCTTCGTCGGCGAGCAGAACGTGCTGCACGGCACCGTCGCCGGCCTCACGGACGACATCGTGCAGGCCGACACGCCGGTCGGGCGCCTCAGCGGCCGGGTGAAGGGTCCGCTCGCCGTGGGCGAGGCCGCGCTGGTTCTTGTGCGCCCCGAGCGGATCGCGCTCGGCGTGGGAGGCGCGCCGGCCGGCGAGAACGTGATCGCCGCCCGCCTCGCCTCGCGCAGCCTCGAAGGCGCCTCAGTGCACCTCGTCTGCGCCGCCGCCGGCCAGAACCTCACCGTCACCGTTCCGAACGGCCCCAATGTCCGCGAGCTGCCGGAAGAGCTGAGCCTTTCCTTCGGCACGCGCGACGCCCTCGTTTTCCCGGTCGGAGCGCTCGCCCATGGGTAGCCTCGCCCGCGCCTATGGCCGGCCGCTCGCCACTCTCATCGCCGGCATCACGCTGCTGTGGATCCTCGTGCTGATCCTCGTGCCCCTCGGCGCCATGGTCGAGCAGTCGCTGTGGTGGCGGGACTCCAAGGGCGATGTCTCGCTCGCCATCGACCGGCTCTACAACGACATCTCCCTGATCGAGCTCGACCGCAACGCCGAGACCGACCCGGCGAAGCAGGCCGCCTTCGACAAGGCGCTCGCCGAGAAGCAGGCGGAGATCGCGACGCTCGAGGCCGAGGAGAAGAACCCGCCGAAGACCTACGGCTTCGCCAACTTCACGCGGATGAGCGCCCTGCACTTCTACATCTTCGTGCGCACCATCTTCTACGCGCTGCTGGTGACGGCCCTGGCGCTGGTGGTCTGCTATCCCGTCGCCTATGTGGTGGCGCTCGCCAGCGGGCCGCACAAGGCGGTGATCCTGATGGTGGCGCTGATCGTGCCCTATGCGATCAATGAATTGCTGCGCGTCTATGCCTGGCTGATGATCCTCGACTATCGCGGCGTCATCAACGGCATCCTCGGCTGGTTCGGCGTCGTCGACCTCGACAATCGCGGCTGGATTCCATTCCTCGAAAACCCGTCCGCCGTGTTCCTGGCGATGATCTACACCTATGTGCTCTTCATGGTGTTCCCGATGGTGAACACGCTGGAGACGCTCGACCGCAACCAGATCGAGGCCGCGCGCGACCTCGGCGCCTCGACCGCCCGGATCCACCGGCGGGTCATCATCCCGCACGCCAAGCCGGGCATCGCGGTCGGCTGCATCATGACTTTCATGCTGTCGGCCGGCTCCTATTCGGTGCCGGCGATCATGACGCGCGGCCAGGGCGGCGACTGGTTCAGCCAGCTCGTCTACCGGCAGTTCTACGAGAGCAACAACTGGAACATGGGCTCGGCCTATGCCGTGTCGCTGCTCGTCGTGTGCACCGCCTTCATCCTCATCATGATGCGCCTGTTCGGCGTCGGCCTGAGGGACATCGCAAAATGACGGCGATCCCGCTACCCTCCAGCCTCATCCAGCCCGTATACCGTCAGCCGAATGTCGGCATTGCCGGAGCCTGCCCATGAGCACCGCCACCGAGAGCGCGGGCGCACGGCTGGTGCTGAACATCTATATCGGCCTGTTCGTCCTCTATCTCTTCCTGCCGCTGGCGGTGATGTCGGCCGCCGCCTTCAACTCCTACGACTACCCGTCTGTCACCCAGTGGCGCGGCTTCACGCTGCACTGGTTCGTGGCGCTGGCCAACGACCAGCGCCTGCTGCAGGGCCTCGTCAACTCGGTGCTGGTGGCGCTCGGCGTCATCGCGGTGTCGATCCCCGCCGGCCTGTCGGGCGCGTTGATCCTCACCCGGCTCGGCCAGCGCTCCGGCACCTTCCTCTATTCGGTGCTGGTCTCGCCGGTGCTGACGCCGGGCATCATCCTCGGCATTTCCAGCCTCATCTTCTGGCGCGAATTCGGCGTGCCGGGCGGGCTGTTCGTCGCCGTCATGGCGCAGTCGAGCTTCATCGCCTCCTACGCGATGCTGCTCTTCCTCGCCCGTCTCCAGCGCCAGGACCGCACGCTGGAGGAAGCGGCGCTCGACCTCGGCGCGAGCCACACGATGGTGTTCCGCCGCATCACCCTGCCCTTCCTGGCCCCGACCTGCTTCACCGCCGCCGTCGTCGCCTTCCTGCAATCCTTCGAGAACTACAATACGACCGTCTTCGCCATCGGCGGGGAATGGACACTGGTCACCGAGATCGCCTCGCGGCTGCGCTTCGGCCTGTCGCCGGTGATCAACGTCGTCGGCGTCATCTTCGTCGTGCTTACCCTCGTCGCCGCCACCGGCTATGTTTTGCTGAAGGGCAAGCCGAAGCGCTGACGCGGGTTTCGGCCGTGCTTCGAGGAAACGCGGGACCCGACGCCGACGCTAGGCATGACAGAAACCGACCGCGTGTCGTGGAGCAGCAGGCGCTCCACTCCGGCGGCGGGAAGTGGGGGACGATGCGCTACTGCCTGATCATGCTCACCGGCATCGCCGCGCTCGCGGCGGCGACGGCCCCGGCCGCGGCCGGCAGCACTAGCATCGGCGGCGCCTTCACCACCGAGCGGGGCCCGGAGGATTTCGGCGCCACCACCGGCTCGGACTGGCAGCTCGACGTCGCCCATACCTTCGACAACAAGGTCACGCTGTCCGGCTCGGCCAAGTATTACGACACGGCCGGCACCAGCGACTGGAAGGCCAACCTCCAGTTCAGCATCGGCTACACCTACGACATCGGCAAGCTGTCGCTGACGGGCACGGTCGGCATCGGCCAGCACTTCATCCAGTCGGACGGTTCAACGGACTTCCCCTATTATTACCTGATGCTCGCCGGCTCCACGCCGATCGACGAGAAATGGACGTGGAACATCTTCCGCCTGCGCTACCGCAACGCCTTCGACACCTCGAACGACTACGACACTCCCGAGATCGCCACCGGCGTGAGCTACAGCTTCGACCCGCACAACAGCATGTCGGTGATGATCGAGCGCGACTGGTCGAACGGGAACCCGAGCTACACCGGCATCGAGATCGGCTACCGCTACCGGTTCTGAGCGTTCTCACGCCAACGTGACTCCCGGCGGCGTGACCGGCGGGAAGCAGGCTCCTAGCCTTCCGCCCGCGAGATTCTCCCGTCACGGAGCCTGTCCCATGGAAAACCCGCCCATGCCCCGCCTGTCCCGCCGCGGCCTCATGCTCGGCGCCGGCGCGCTGCCCGCCGCAGCCGCCCTCACGGGCACGGCGCTTGTCGGTGCCACGCCCGCCGAGGCGCTGACGGCGACCGGCCAGCAGGTGCCGGGCCTCTACCGCTACAAGGTCGGCGCCATCGAGGTCACGGCCGTGAACGACGGCGTGCGCAGCTTCCCGCTGGCCGACGGCTTCGTGCGCAACGCCTCGCGCGATCAGGTCAACGCCGCGCTGGAAGCCGCCTTCCAGCCGAAGGACCAGATGTCGATCCAGTTCAATCCGCTGCTCATCAACAATAGCGGCAAGCTGACCCTGATCGACACCGGCAACGGCCCGCAGCCCGGCACGTCCACGGTCGGCAAGCTCGGCACCAACCTCGCCTGGGCGGGGGTGAAGCCGGCGGACGTCAACACCGTCGTCATCTCCCATTTCCACGGCGATCACATCAACGGCCTGCGCGCCGAGGATGGCGGCCTCGCCTTCCCCAATGCGGAGATCCTCGTGCCGGAAGCCGAATGGGCCTTCTGGATGGACGAGGGCGAGATGAGCCGCGCGCCGGAAGGGCTCAAGGCGAACTTCGAGAACGTGCGCCGCGTGTTCAAGGACATCGACAGCAAGGTGACCCGCTACGGCTGGGACAAGGAGATCGCGCCCGGCCTCACCTCGGTCGACGCCTCCGGCCACACGCCGGGCCACACCGCCTTCGTGCTCGCTTCCGGCAACGGCAAGCTGTTCATCCAGTCGGACGTCACCAACACGCCGATCCTCTTCGCCCCGAATCCGGACTGGCAGGTGCAGTTCGACATGGACGGCGACAAGGCGGCGCAGACCCGGCGGCGCATCTACGACATGCTCGCCGCCGAGCGCCTCCAGCTCACCGGCTACCACTATCCCTTCCCCGCCACCGGCTTCATCCGCAAGGACGGCAACGGCTACGCGGCGGTGCCGGCGATCTGGAGCCCGGTGCTCTGAGGACGGGCGCTTCCCGCGCCGGGTGAACCTGGGCGCTTGGCAGGGAGCGGCGGCGCGGCTATGTCTCGCCGCCGATTTTCCATCGCCAGCCCGAGGACGGCCATGACCGACACCACCCTTCCCGACCGCCTGTCGAGCGACCCGAGCAGCCCCTATTACAACGCCGAGCTGCTCGAGCGCGGCATCGGCATCCGCTTCAAGGGCGCCGAGAAGACCAATGTCGAGGAATATTGCGTCAGCGAAGGCTGGATCCGCGTCTCGGTCGGCAAGGCCAAGGACCGCGCCGGCAACCCGATGACGGTGAAGCTGAAGGGTCCGGTTGAGCCTTATCTGCGCGGCGCCGAGGGCTGATGTCCCTTGTGTCCCGGACGCCTGAAGCGGAGTGCGTTCGTGTCGCTGGCCGGCGTCGCTCATTCTACGGCAGCGCCCGTCGATCCACCCACGTCATGGCCGGGCCGAGCCCGGGCATGACGGCAACCTTCATGCAAATCGTCCTGCCCGTCCCTCATTCCTCCGTCTCGTCGGCGATCCAGTCGAGATAATCGGCGTCGCCGCCGATGACGGGGAGGAACAGTACGGCCGGCGTCTCGTAGGGATGGCGGGCGCGCACCGCCTGCGCCACCGCCTCGGCAAGGTCGACGCGGGTCTTGAGGAGCATCACCACCTCGTTCGCGCGCTCGATCTCGCCCTGCCAGCGATAGATCGACACCATCCCGGGCAGTATATTGACGCAGGCGGCCAGCCCGTCGGCCACGATGGCATGGCCGGCAGCTTCCGCCTCGACGCTGCCGGGCCACGTCGTATAGATCATGACTGTGCTATAGCCGCCTTCGGGCATCGCCTTCCCCCCAACCACGCATCGGGCCGTCCAGCATGAACGAAGTCGCCCGCCCCGCCGGTCAGAGCAGCGTGGAAGCCGACTCCGCGCCAGCATATGGCCGAATCGCCTTTGTCGCGAGCGAGGCGCCCGACGCGGTGCAGGCGCAGGCCCGCCTCGTCGCGCGCTACGGCAACATCGCGGCGGAAGAGGCGGAGGTCGTCGTGGCGCTGGGCGGCGACGGTTTCATGCTCCAGACGCTCCATCGCTTCCGCGACAGCGGCAAGCCGATCTACGGCATGAACCGCGGCTCGGTCGGCTTCCTGATGAACAGCTTCCGCGAGGAGGACCTGCCCGCGCGCCTCGCCGCCTCGCAGCGCGTGGTCATCCACCCGCTGATGATGGAAGCGACCGATGTGAACGGAAGGCAGCACCGCGCCTGGGCGATCAACGAGGTGTCGCTCATCCGGCAGTCCTATCAGGCCGCCAAGCTGCGCATCGCCATCGACGGCAAGGTGCGGATGGAGGAGCTGATCTGCGACGGCGTCCTCGTCGCCACCCCGGCCGGCTCGACCGCCTACAATCTCTCGGCGCAGGGTCCGATCCTGCCCATCGGCACGCCGCTGCTCGCGGTCACGCCCATCTCCGCCTTCCGGCCCCGCCGCTGGCGCGGCGCGCTGGTGCCGGAGAGCGCGCGGGTCGACATCGCCGTGCTGGAATTCGAGAAGCGGCCGGTGAACGCCACCGCCGACCATTTTCAGGTGCTGAACGTGGTGGCGGTGCGGGCGAAGCTGGACCGGAACTCGTCCATGACCATGCTGGTCGACCGCGATCATTCCATCGAGGAACGCATCCTCGCGGAACAGTTCGGCTGATCGCGCGGGGCCGACGCGCGGCGTCAGGCCGCGAGGGCGTCCTGCGCGCGCGCCTCGAGCTGCCAGCGGCGGAGCAGGCCCACGACCCGGTTATCCTCGGGCCCCTCGCCAAGCGCGTCATATTCCGCCAGCACGCGGTCGATGATCCGCTGCTTCAGGCCCGGCGTCTCGTCGAGTTCGTCGAGATAGGCCTCCGCCTGCAGCACCTTCAGCGCGGTACGGAAAGCAATCCGTGCGCCGGCCGGCAGGCCGATGCGGTCATAGAGCAGGTCGAACGCCTCGCCCGAGCGGTCGGCCGAAAGCGCCGCGACATGATCGACGGGAATTCCCGCGCTCACCGACACCGCCTCGAGGAACAGCCGCACCTGCCCGCAGAGCAGCGAGCGCAGCACCAGCGCCGAGGTCAGTTCGCCACGTTCCTGCAGCGACTCGACCAGCGCCCGCACATCCTCGCTCTGCCGGCGTGCGGCTTCCGTCACGGTCACCTGATCGCAGGCCTCGCGCGTCACGCGGGCCGCCTCGCCGGGCGCCAGCCACTGGCGTTCCTCGACGAAGGCCGAAAGCGTGCCGGCGACGGCCCGGATCAGCGCGTGATGCGCGGCGGCCGGCAGATCAGGGTGGGCGAGCAGCGCCTCGCGCAGTTCCGGCACGTCGCCGAAGCGGGCGACGATGTGGCCCAGCGCGAAGCCGGGCACGTCGGCCGTCGCGTTGCCGGCAAGTGCGAGGCATGCGTCGAAGCTGCCGACCTCCGCGATCACCGCCGCGATGGGCGCGGGCAGGTCCGCGCGGCGGGCGATCGCCGCCTGACGGGCGGGCGTGCCGGAGGTGCAGAAGCCGATGAGCTCGCGCATGTTCAGAACGGGGGACTGGGCCAGCACCACCTCGCCCGCCTCGCCGGGAAGCCCCGCGAGCTGGAGAACCAGATCGGCCGGCACCAGCGGGTGATGGCTCAGCGCGGCGGCAAGCTCGAGCTGCACCAGCGGCGAGGGATCGGCGGCGATCTCCGGCAGGGCCGCATCCATCTCGGCACGGTCGTCGGCACCGAGATCGGGCATGACATAGGCTCGCGCCAGCGCGGCCACTGCCTTGGCGCGGGCGTCCTCTGGCGCCGTACGCGCCCATTCGAGAAACTGACGCACGATCATGGCCGACTCCCGGCTGCATCCGATGGATGGCCGATGATGGGTGTCGCCCGATTAAGAAAACGTTGACCATGATCGCCGGGAGTGTCGGATCGACGCTTCCGACCCCGGCTCAGTCGCCGCTGCCTTCCTGAACATCGAGGCTCGGCGCCGTCACCTGCTCGCCGAGCAGCACCTCGACCGGACCATCCTTGCCCGCCTCGACGGTGAATTCCTTGGTGTAGGTCTTCCCGTCATAGCGGGCGACCGCCGTGTACTCGCCCTCGGCGAGCACGAAGACCGGCAGGGTGTTGATCGATTCCTTGATGCTGTCGCCGCCCGGCGTCAGCACCGACCATTGCGTGTCGGCCAGAGCCTCGCCGCCGGCGATCTTCACCAGCCGCAGGGAAACCTCGCCGGCGCGGTGGTGCAGCGTCGTGTCCGTCACCTTGCCCGGGGCCACGGCGACATCCGCTTGAATCACCGCGTTGCCCTCGCCATAGGTGGAAACGACGTAATAGTCGCCGGCGGGAAGGATGATCAGGTCGCCGGAATTGGCGCCGCGGAAATAGGGCCGGCTGGAAGCGCGCCCCTGCAGGAAGCTGCCCTCGAAAATATCGTAGGTCACCTTCTGCGCCGGGATCGGCTTGTCGTTCACGTCGCTGTGCAGGGTCACGCCACCGGCGGGAAGAACGAGCTGCTCGCGCCGCGATTCCTCGCCCACCACGATGCGCCGCGCCACGCTGGCGAGGCCGTAGGCGACGTGCACGACGTAGCCGCCGGGCGAGAGGAAGAATACCGGCGCCGGATCGGCCGCCTCGGCCACCAGCGGATAGGCGCCGGAGGCTTCCGGCCGGTCGGCGAAGACGCGCCAGACCAGCCCGCGCGGGATCAGCGGCTCCTTGTCGCCGAAGCGCGCGCTCATGCCGATGGCGACCTTGCCGGCCGGCGGCTGCGGCAGGATCGTGTGCGGATCGGCCGCCGCGCTCTCCTGCCCGCCCGAAGGCAGCCGCGCCGCCGGGCCGGCGCTGCCCGAGGGCTTGCCCGCCGGGGGCGGAGAACCGACGAAAGGCATGGCCTGCGACGGCAGCGCCTGCGCATGGGGTATGGAGCCGCCGAGCTGGTCGAGGGGCGTGCGCGTCTGGGCCTGCGCCGGCAGGCTCGCCAGAAGCGCGCCGATCGCGACGGCGGAGAACCGCAGCGCCCGGACAGCGCCATGCCCCGCCCGATCGCGACGGACGGGGACAGGGAAGACCGGATGGCGGCTCGCGTGTGACATGGGGGCCGTTGGTGCCCCCAAACGGCGGCAAATTCAAGTCGCTGAAACGCGCCCCGCCCGGCCGCGCGATCACACCTCCGCGTCTTGGTGGCCGGCGGCCTGCCATGCTACGCGCAAGGGAACGACGAGGATTGCCATGAACGACATGTCCAACGCAAAGACCGCCTCCAGGATCGACGCGCTGACCCTGCTGAAGACGCGCAAGAGCCCGAAGATCTTCGACCTCGCCTCCCCCGGCCCGTCGCCGGCCGAGCTGGCCGAGATGCTCGCCATCGCTTCCCGCGTGCCCGATCACGGCAAGCTCGCCCCCTGGCGCTTCGTCGTCTTCGAGGGCGAGGCGCGGGAGCGGGCCGGCGAGGCCATCGCCGCCGTCTTCGCGCAGGACCACCCGGAAGCCGACGCCGACCGCGTCGCCATCGAGCGCACGCGCCTTTCGCGCGCCCCGCTGGTGGTCGGCGTGGTCTCCCGGGCCGGCCCGCATGTGAAGATCCCGGAATGGGAGCAGACCCTGTCGGGCGCCGCCGCCTGCACGCTGCTGGTGCTGGCCGCCCACGCCCTCGGCTATGCCGCCACCTGGCTCACCGAATGGTACGCCTACGATCCGCGCACGCGCGCCGCGCTGGGCCTTGCCGAGAACGAGCGCTTCATCGGCCTCGTCCATATCGGCACGCTCGGCCGCCCGCAGGAAGACCGCCCCCGCCCGGCGCTCTCCGACATCGTGACGAGGTTCTGACGCGATGTTCTACGAGCCCGCGCGGCGCAACCATGGCCTGCCGCACAATCCGCTGAAGGCCATCGTCGCGCCGCGTCCCATCGGCTGGATCTCCACCCTGTCGCAAGACGGGGTGGCGAATCTCGCGCCCTATTCCTTCTTCAACATGGTGAGCGAGCAGCCGGACATTCTCATGTTCTCCAGCGCCGGCCTGAAGGACACGGTACGCAACGTGATGGCGACGGGCGCCTTCGTCTGCAACCTCGCCACCATCGAACTGATCGAGGCGGTGAACCTCACCTCGAAGGCCATTCCGCCGGACGAGAGCGAATTCGATCTCGCCGGGCTCGAACAGGCCCCCTCGCGCCTGGTCAAGCCGCCGCGTGTCGCCGCCAGCCCCTGCGCGCTCGAATGCGTCTGGATCGAGACGCTCGACGTGAAGGACCGCCACGGCGCCTCCTCCGGCCGGCACGTCACCTTCGGCGAGATCGTCGGCGTCCACATCGACGATGCCTTCATCGAGAACGGGCTGGTGCGCACCGACAGGCTGCACGCGCTCGCCCGCGACGGCTATTTCGACTATTCGTGGGTCGACGAGGTCCGCTCCCTCCCCCGTCCCGGCTGAACGTCCGCTCACGCGCTCGGCAAGAACTTGTTCACCATAATCGCATTAATATGTGCGAAGTGAACGTGCGGAGGGTTGCGAACCATGCCTAACCTTGATCGTCGTGCCGTGCTCGGTCTTTCCCTGGCCGGAGCGGCCCTTGCCCTCGGAGGCTGCAAGCCCCGCACGACGACGGCGAGCGCGCCCGTCACGCCGATTGCGCCGGCGACGCCCGTCACCGCCTACGCGCCGACCGGCACCTACGGGCCGGTCTCCGACAAGTTCCCCATCGGGGCGGTCGACACCTCGAAGATCAACCCGATCTATCTGCGCCGCGAGGTGCCCTATTCGACGCCGCACGCGCCGGGCACCGTCGTCATCGATCCGCGCGAGCACTTCCTCTACTACGTGCAGCCCGGCGGCACCGCGATGCGCTACGGCGTCGGCGTCGGCAAGGAAGGCTTCGGCTGGTCCGGCTCCGCCACGATCAACTCCAAGCAGGAATGGCCGGACTGGTATCCGCCGAAGGAGATGATCGCGCGCCGCCCCGACATCAAGCCGCAGCTCTCCCAGTTGCAGAGCGGCCTCGGCGTCGCCGGCGGGCCGTCGAACCCGCTCGGCGCGCGGGCGATGTATCTGTGGCAGAACGGCAAGGACACGCTCTACCGCATCCACGGCACGCTGGAGCCCTATTCGATCGGCACCAACGTCTCCTCCGGCTGCATCCGCATGATCAATCAGGACGCCATCGACCTGTACAATCGCGTTCCGGTCGGCGCCAAGGTGGTCGTCCTCGGCGGCTCCTCCGCCGGCGCGTGAGGAAATGCCGCTGACCTCGCGTCACTAAACGGTTGCCGCCCGCTGGTTGCAGTGCAAACCTGAACCCGGCGGGAGGCACCAGCGATGAGCGGCCGAATCATCACCATTGCCCAGCAGAAGGGCGGATCGGGCAAGACGACGCTCGCCGCCCATCTTGCCATTGCCCTTGCGCTCGACGGCGCCCGCGTCGCGTTGCTGGACTGCGACCCGCAGGGAAGCCTCGGCGAATGGTTCGAGGCGCGCGAGCAGACGCTCGGCGAGGACCGGACCGGCCTTTCCTTCCGCACGGCCTCCGGCTGGGGCGCGCGCCGCGAAGCGCGCAGCCTGGCGCGCGACTACGGCTTCGTCGTCATCGACACGCCGCCGAAATCCGATGTCGAATCCCGCCCGGCCATCGAGGCCGCCAGCCTTGTCGCCGTGCCGGTGCAGCCTACGCCGATCGATCTGTGGGCGACGCAGCCGACGCTCGACATGATCGCCAAGGAAGGCACGCCCTCCCTGCTCGTCATCAATCGCGCCCAGTCCCGCGCCGCGCTCACGCAGGAGATCGGCGAGGCGATTCTCGCCCTTGGTCATCCCGCCGCCGAGACACGTCTCGGTAACAGGGTAGCGTTCGCCGCCAGCATGGGCGACGGGCTGACGGTGATGGAAACCGCTCCCGGCTCGAAAGGGGCGCAGGAAATCGCGGCCCTCGCCGCCGAATTGCGGCGACATCTGGGCGACTGACCCGCCGTGCCGGCCGGCACGGCTGCCGGGCCGGATCGCCGCAGATCGTTTGCATGAAAAGCTTTAGCCGACTCACGTATTTTTGAGCCCTTTATTGGGTAGGAATTAGATCGCGTACGATCAAGTCTCGCTCACCGACATGTTATTGCAACCATGCAAATACGTGGATGCAAATCAACATCGTGCAATGCACCAATGCCGGACATAGCTTCCGTTTCACCAAATGGCGGGCCGCCTCCGACGGTCGCCCCCTCGAAAGAAAAGGAAACGGAACAATGAACAAGCTCATTCTCGCCGCCGCTACTGTCGCCACGCTGGGCCTCACCGTCGCTGCCCATGCCGAGTCGCGTGATCCGGCCGAACGTGCCGCCTACAACGAGACCATCCGCACCTCGGCCCAGCACGCCGTTCCCGGCGCGGCCCTCGTGGAAGGCCGCAACGCCGCCGTGGCGGCGCCGACCACCGGCGTTGAGCCCTACATCCAGCAGCAGATCGAGCAGAACAGCCGCAGCACCCGCTGAGGTTACGCTGTCGGCCGAGCCGACGCTGGATACGACATAGCGGCGCCTGCCCCCCGGGCGCTGCTGACGAGAGGCGCGGATGGCGACATCCGCGCCTTTTTGCTTTTTCCCGGCATATTCGGCCGTTGCCGGGATGTTTCCGGCAACGATACGGCAACACCGCACCACAAGCGGAACCCAAGTACCGCCTCAAGGTTGACGCTAGGGGCCCGCCACGGCAATCAGAGGGCTGCCTTTCTTTGGCAAGCTAATATTCACTGCCGTGGCGGTAGGTTCGCGGCTTCATCGGGATACCGGCTGCGGCGGTACCCCTGTGGTCGGAACCGTCGGTCGGGGGGAATTTGTTGGCGAGCCAGAAAAAAACGTGGCTCCTGTGCCTGTGGCCCATGCGGCGCCCGCTCGCGACACTGGTCGCGGTGGCGTCTTTCGCCGTGCCTGCCGTCCCGGCCTCCGCCCAGATCTTCGGCGGCGACCAGGACGCTTCCAGCCAGGAATCCAACTCCGGCCTGTTCGGCCCGCTGGTCAATCTGTTCAGCCCCCGCCCGATGGGTGATGCCGGCAAGCCGGCCCCCGACGCGACGCCGTACAAGGTGACGATCGAGGTGAAGGGCGGCGACAGCTCGCTGCGTGACGCGGTGACGAGCGCGTCCAATCTCGAATCCCTCAGCCAGCGCCCGCCCTCCGGCGCCGCCGGCCTCGTCCGCCGCGCGCTGGCGGATCGGCGCGACATCAATGCCGCACTCTATTCGGCGGGCTATTACGCCGGCGACATCCGCATCACCCTGGCGGGCAGCCCGCCGGATGCGCCCAATGTCTTCGAGGTCGTGGAAGCCGCCCGCCGGCAGGGGCCGGTGCCGGTCCGCGTCGAGGTGACGCCCGGTCCGCAGTTCCATTTCGGCCGCGTCGCCATTCTCGACGCCGCCACCCATCGCCCGCTGCCCGACGCGCCGACACTGCAGCGGCTGCGCCTCGTGCCCGGCGAACCGGCGCTTGCCACCGCCGTCGTGAACGCGGAAAGCGCTCTCGTGGGTCATTGGCGCCGGGCGGGCCACCCCTTCGCCCGCATCGCCGACAAGCAGGTCACCGCCGACCACGCGACGAAGTCGGTCGATGTCTCCATTTACGTCTCTCCCGGCCCGGTGGCGACCTTCGGCCGCTTCACCGTCTCGGGCGCGGACTTCCTCACGCCGGGCTTCATCGAGGAGCGGATCGAGATCCCGGCGGGAACGCCCTATTCGCCCGAGGTGCTGGATCGTCTGCGGCGCCGGCTGCTGGAATATGAGGCCATCGCCAGCGTGCGCATCCAGGAAGCCGACAAGCTGGACGCCGACGGCAGCCTGCCGATCCATATCGAGGTGTCTGCCCGCAAGCCCCGCTATGTCGGCTTCGGCGCCACCTATTCCTCCACCGAAGGGTCGGCCATCAACGCCTTCTGGGGCCACCGCAACCTGTTCGGCGGCGGCGAGACGCTGCGGCTCGACGCGCAGGTTTCCTGGTTCGGCGAGAAGTCGGAAGCCGTGCCGGACGCCGACCCGTTCGGCTACAAGCTGTCCGCCGCCTTCGTGAAACCCGGCATCTACACGGCACAGGACGACCTCGTGGCGCAGGCGGCCATCCTGCGCGAGGTGACGAACGCCTATGTGCGCGAAGCCGCCACCCTGCTCACCGGCGTGCGCCACCGCTACAGTGATCAGCTCAACCTGCAGGTGAGCCTCGACCTCGAACAGTCGCGCGTCGAGGACACCACCGGCACCCGCGACTACACCATCGTCGGCATCCCCTTCGAGCTGACCTACGACAGCACCGACAACAAGCTCGACCCCTCGCGTGGCATCCGCGCCTCCGGCGTGGTCGAGCCCTTCGCCTATTTCGGCGATGCCGGTGCGGGCCCGGCAATGATCAAGGGTTCCTTCGCCACCTACCACGCCTTCGACGAGGACAAGCGCTTCATCCTCGCCGGCCGCGTCTCCGCCGGCAGCATCTTCGGAACCGACCTCTACGACGTGCCGCCGCAGCGGCGCTTCTATGTCGGCGGCGGCGGCTCGCTGCGCGGCTACGACTACCAGTCCGCCAGCCCGCGCAACGCCGAGGGCGTCATCATCGGCGGCCGGAGCTTCTTCGAGGCTTCGGTGGAGGCGCGCGTGCGCGTCACCGACACGATCGGCATCGTGCCCTTCTTCGACATGGGCTCGGCCTTCGCGTCCGAATGGCCGGACTTCGACGGCATGAAGTACTCGGCCGGTGTCGGCCTGCGTTACTATACGGCGATCGGGCCGCTGCGCCTCGATCTCGCCTTCCCGCTCAACCCGGGACCCGAAGACGGCGACTTCGGCGTCTATGTCAGTCTGGGGCAGGCTTTCTGATGCGACGCGCACTCCGCTATCTCGGCATCCTCGTCCTCGCTCTGGCGGCCCTGCTGCTGGCCGCCTTCGGCGTGCTGCAGACGCCGCCCGGCAAGGCGCTGCTGGCGAGCCTCGGCTCCTCCCTCGCCTCCTCCCCGGACCTCAAGGTCGGCATCAGCGGCATCGGCGGCTTCGTGCCGTTCGACATGAGCGTGGACGCGATCGAGCTGGCCGACGCCAAAGGTCCCTTCGGGCGGGTCGAGCAGGCCCGGCTCGCCTGGCGGCCGCTGGCGCTCCTCGGCGGCCGGCTCGACGTCACCACGCTCTCCGCCGCGCGCGTGGAGGTCGAGCGCCGTCCCGAGCTGCCGCCCTCCGAGGCGGCGGAATCCTCCTCCAGCAGTTCCTCCCTCGCCTTCCCCGTGCGCGTCGAGAGTCTCTCCATCCCCGAGATCGTGCTCGGCGAGCCGGTGGTCGGCCATGCCGCCCGGCTTTCGCTCAACGCCTCCGCCGATCTCACCTCGCTCACGCAGGGCCTGTCCCTCACCTTCGCGCTGGAGCGCCGCGACGCGCCGGGCAGCGTCTCCGGCTCGGTCGCCTATGCCCCGGAAAGCGGCCGGCTCGACCTCGATATCGGCGCGCGCGAACCGGCCGGCGGCCTCATCGCCCGCGCGGCCGGCTTCGACGGGTTGCCCGAGCTCGCCGCCACGCTGAAGGGCGCCGGCCCGCTCGACGCCTGGGACGGCCAGCTCCGCCTCACCGTCGGCGACATCGCCGAGGCGAGCGGCGCCGCCGGCATCCGCGCCATTCCCGCCGGCCACCGCGTCACCTTCGCCATCGATGCCGATGTCGCCCGCGTGCTGCCGGCCAGCATCGCCCCGCTGTTCGAGGGACGCACCGAACTCGCCGGAGCGGCGACGATCGATGCCGGGCGCAACATCGCCATCGAGAAGGCCACCGCGCAGGCGGCCGGCTTCAACGCCGCCGCCAACGGCACGCTCGATGCCGCCGCCAACGCCGATCTCGCCTTCGACCTGACGCTCGGCGAGGCGCGCCGCTTCTCCGCCCTCGCGCCCGGCGCGACCTGGGGCGGCGTGCGCGTCAACGGCACCGCGAAGGGCGCGCTGGGCGCCCCCGCCGTCGAGGCGCGGCTCACCGGCGAGGCGCTCGCCGGCGCCGGCTATGGCGCCTCCACCCTCGCCGCCACGCTGCGCACGACCCCCGCCGCCGACGGCAGCCTCGCCATCACCGCCGCCGGCGACGTGCAGGGGCTGACGGCGAGCGACCCGAAGGTGGCGGGCGCCCTCGGCACCGGCGGCACCTTCGAGGCCAGCGCCGAGGTGCCGGCCGGCGGCGATCCCGCCCTGACCGGCCTCACCATCCGCCTCGCCGCCCTCACCGCGACCTTCTCGGGCCGCGCCGGAACCCGCGCGGCGGACGGCGACCTCGACGTGTCCCGGCTCGACCTCGCCGCGTTCTCCCCGCTGGCCGGCCGCCCCCTCGCCGGGCAGGCGACGCTGGCGGCAAAGATCGCGGCGAGCGACAATTTCAACCGCGCGAGCATCGAGCTGAAGGCCAACGCCCGCGGGATCGCCACCGGCATCGCGCAGGTCGACGCCCTCATCGGCCGCGAGCTCAACGCGGCGGGCGCCCTGGCGCGCGACGGAGCGAATGCCCTGTCCGTCCGCAATCTGAAGGTGGATGCCGAAGGGCTGGCGCTCGTCGTCGACGGCCGTATCGCCACGGATCTCGCCGACCTCACCGCCAATCTCGCGCTCGACGACCTCTCCCGCCTCGACAAGCGCCTCGGCGGCGCGCTTCAGGCCAATGCGGCCTTCTCGGGCACGCTGGAAAAGCTCGGCGTCACCGCCAGGGTTCTGGTGCCGCAGGGTGTCGCCGAGGGGCGCCCCATCCGCGATCTCGCGCTGGACATCGCCGCGAGCGATCTCACCGGCGCGCTCGCCGGCACGCTCAACCTCTCCGGCCAGATCGCCGGCAAGCCGGCCCGCGGCACCACGGCGCTGGCGACCCAGCCGGACGGCGCGCGGCGCGTCTCCGGCCTCGACCTCGCCATCGGCTCGGTGAGCGCGCGCGGCGACGTCTCCGTCTCCCCCGCGGGTCTGGCGGACGGTCAGCTCACCCTCGCCGCCGGCGACCTCGCCGATATCGCCGCCCTCGCTCTCACCGAGATGGCCGGCCGGCTGAACGCCGATATCGGCCTCTCCGTCGCCGATGGCCGGCAGAATGCGAACGTGAAGGCCAATGCCGCCAATCTGCGGGCCTTCGGCCGCTCCGTCGGTTCCGCCACCATCGACGCCACGGTGCGCGATGCGCTGGGCGTACCGCTGCTGAACGGCACGACGGAGCTGCGTGCCGTCGATCTCTCCGGCGTCACCATCGAGACCGCCTCGCTGCGCGCCAACGGCAACGCCTCCGGCACCGACCTCACCCTCGACGCGCTGGCGCAGGGCACCACGCTGCGGGCGAACGGGCGGCTGGAGCCGCTGCAGGGCGGCGCGCGCTTCCGGCTCGACCGCCTCACCGCCGCGCGCGGCGGCGTCAATGCCGCGACGACGGGTCCGGCCACCTTCACCCTCTCCGGCGGCACCGTCACCATCGACCGCTTCGCCCTCGCCGCCAGCGGCGGCACCGCGACCGTCTCCAGCTCGGCCGGGCAGAATCTCGACCTCGCCGTCGATCTGCGCGCCCTGCCGCTGTCGCTGGCGAACCTCGCCTCGCCGGGCCTCAACCTCTCCGGCACGCTGGTCGGCAATGCCCGCCTCCGCGGCAGCGCGGCCGATCCCAGCGGCACCTACGAGCTGCGGGTGACGCGGCTGAGCAACCCGGACATCGCCAGCTCCGGCGCCGGCCCGTTCGACATCACCGCCAACGGCACGCTTGGCGGCGGGCGGGCGCAGATCCGCGCCACCATCGCCGGCCAGCATGTCCAGGGCTTCACCATCACCGGCTCGGCGCCGCTCGGGGCCGGCGAGCTCGATCTCGCCCTGCGCGGCGCGATCAACCTCGCCATCGCTAACCCGATGCTCGCCACCACGGGCGCGCGCGTCACCGGCACCGCCAATGTCGACGCCACCGTGCGCGGCACGGCGGCGGCTCCCCGCGCCGGCGGCACGGTCCGGCTCAGCGGCGGGCGTTTCGACGATGCAGTGAACGGCGTCGCCCTCGACCAGATCGAGGCCGTCATCACCGGCACCGACCGCTCCGTGACCCTCACCACCCTGCGCGCCCGCACCACCAATGGCGGCAGCGTGACGGGGCGCGGCAATGTCGCGCTCGATCCGAACGCCGGCTATCCCGGCCGCATCGACATCGACCTCGCCAATGCGGCGCTGGTGAACAGCGACCTGATGCGCCTCGTCGCCGAAGGGCGCGTCGGCGTGGAAGGCGCCTTCCTCAACGGGCCGCGCCTCACCGGCCGGCTGGTGCTGCGCGCGCTGGACATCAACGTGCCCGACCGCTTCCCCGGCGGCGTGCAGGACCTCAACGTCCGCCATGTGAACGCCGGCAAGCGGAGCACCCGCACCGCCCCGGCCAACCAGCGCGCCACCGCCGAAAACCGCAACGGCATCGCCCTCGACCTCGTCGTCTCCGCGCCGAACAACAACGTCTTCGTGCGCGGCCTCGGCATGGAGGCCCAGCTCGGCGGCGAATTGAAGCTCACCGGCACCAGCCGCGCCCCGGTGACGCAGGGTGCCTTCCAGATGCGGCGCGGCACCTTCGATTTCGGCAGCCGCCGCCTCACCTTCACCCGCGGCGACATCACCTTCACCGGCACCACCGATCCCGAGCTCGACTTCATCGCCGAGACCACCTCCTCGGACATCACCGCCCGCGTGCTGGTCTCCGGCCCGGCATCGCGCCCGACCGTGAGCTTCAGCTCGACGCCGACCCTGCCGCAGGACGAGGTGGTCTCGCGGCTGCTGTTCGGCCGCGATGCGGGTTCGCTCAACTCGGGTCAGGCCATCCAGCTCGCGCAGGTCATCGCGCAGTTCTCCGGCGGCGCCAGCGTGCTGGAGAATGTGCGCCGTTCGCTCGGCGTGGACAGCCTCGAAGTCGGCGCCAATGCCGAGGGCACGGGCGGTCAGGTCGGCGTCGGCCGGCGGCTCAACGACAACATCTATCTCGGCGTGCGCCAGGGCACGACCGCCGGATCGAGCCGCGTGACCGTCGATGTCGACGTCACCAAGAACATTCGACTGCAAGGCGCGACGGGCGCCGACGGCTCGGCCGAGGTCGGCATCGGCGCCCAGTGGGACTACTGACGGGGCATCAGGCCGGCACGGCCGTGCCGACCCCGTAGCGCGCGGCGGGATGGCGGAGGGAGAGCCCCGGCGCCATCCGCACCCGGTCGTCGACCAGCCTCTGCCAGTCGGCGGCATCCGGTAGCGCGGGAATGGTGATCGTCTCGCCGAGATCGAGCCCGGCGAGCGCCGCCTCGACCAGATCCTCCGCCGACATCACCATTTCCGGCGGCAGGGTCGCCTTGTCCATGCCGGCGCGATCGAAGAACTCCGTAGCGGTCAGGCCGGGCAGCACCGCCTGCACCCGCACCGGGCTGTCCTTCAGTTCGCTCTGCAGCGACTGCGTGAGGGCAAGCACATAGGCCTTCGTCGCCGCATAGGCGCCGAGGAAGTTCTCCGGGATCAGCGCGACCACCGAGGCGATGTTGACGAGCGTGCCCCGGCCGCGCGCCGTGAAGGCGTTCACCGCCGCCACGGAAAGGCGCGTGAGCGCGGCGACGTTGAGCTGCACCATCGCGTCCACCTTGTCCGCATCCGCCCCGACGATCTGCCGCTCCACGCCCATGCCGGCATTGTTGACGAGCAGGGTGATGGCCGGGTCCGCCGCGATGCGGGCCGCCACCGCCCCGGTATCGGCCGGATTGCCGAGATCGGCGACGAGAAACTCGGCCTTCCGTCCGGTCTTCGCGGTGATGTCGGCCCCCAGCGCTTCCAGACGTGCGCCGTCGCGCGCGACCAGCAGGACGTCGTAGCCGCGCCGCGCCAGCCGCTGCGCATAGACTTTCCCGATGCCGCTGGAAGCACCGGTGACAAGGGCGGTGCCGGGAGATGAAACGGAGGTCATGAGAAGGCTCCATGGTTGCCGATGGCCGCCCGCACGGACGGCCAATCCTTTTTCATGACGATCATCATTAATATATCCGGCGACCGCCGAACAGCCGGCTTGATCTCCCCGCCCTGCTTTCCGGTAAAATGCGGGCAACGCTGGTGCCCCCGTGATGTCCTCCCCCTCCTGCGCCCTCGTCTGGTTCCGCGACGATCTGCGCCTCGACGACAACCCCGCCCTGAAGGCGGCGCAGGCCAGCGGCCGGCCGCTGGCTCTCGCCTATGTTCTCGACGAGGAAAGCGAGAGGCTGCGCCCGCTCGGCGGCGCGGCGCGCTGGTGGCTGGGGCGCTCGCTGGCGTCCCTGTCCGCCGCCATCGCCGCGAAGGGCGGCCGCTTGATCCTGCGGCGCGGCAGGGCGGGCGACATCGTGCCGACGCTCGTCGAGGAGCTGAACGCCGCCGCCGTCTATTGGAACCGCCGCTACGGCGCCGCCGAGATCGCCGTCGACACCGCTCTCAAGAGCGCCCTGGCCGACCGGGGCGTCGCGGTGGAGAGCTTCGGCGGCAGCCTGCTGCACGAGCCGTGGACGGTACGCACGCAGGCCGGCGATCCCTTCCGGGTCTTCACCCCCTTCTATCGCAGCGCCGGCAGGCAGGCGGTGCGGACGCCTTCGCGTGCGGACGATGCATGGTCCTTCGCCGGTTCCGCCCGGAGCGACCGGCTCGACGACTGGGCTCTGGAGCCGACGGCGCCGGACTGGGCCGCCGGCGTGCGCGCAAGCTGGACACCGGGCGAGCGCGGCGCGCGCGAACGCCTCGCCGCCTTCCTCGACGACGACCTCGCGGGCTACGCGACGCTGCGCGACCGCCCCGACCTCGGGCGCACCTCGCGCCTGTCGCCCCATCTGCGCTTCGGCGAAATCTCGCCGCATCAGGTGCTCGCCGCCGTGCGCCACGCGGCCGACGCAGGCGCGGCATCGCCCGCCGACACGGAGAAGCTCATCAGCGAGCTCTACTGGCGCGAGTTCTCCTACCACCTGCTGTTCCATTTCCCGGACCTCGCCGGCACCAACGTCAATCGCCGCTTCGACGCCTTCGAGTGGCAGGACGATCCGGCGTTGGAGCGGGCGTGGCGCAGGGGGCGGACCGGCTATCCCATCGTGGATGCCGGCATGCGCCAGCTCTGGCAGACCGGCTGGATGCACAACCGCGTGCGCATGCTCGCCGCCTCCTTCCTCATCAAGCACGGGCTGACCGACTGGCGGCGCGGCGAGGCCTGGTTCTGGGACACGCTGGTCGACGCCGATCCGGCGAACAATCCCGCGAGCTGGCAATGGGTCGCCGGCTCGGGAGCCGACGCCGCCCCCTATTTCCGCATCTTCAACCCGGTGACCCAGGGCGAGACCTTCGACCCGGACGGGGCCTATGTCCGCCGCTTCGTCCCGGAACTCGCCGGGTTGCCGGCCGGGGTCATCCACAAACCCTGGACGGCGGCGCCCGAGATGCTGCGCCGCGCCGGCGTGGTGCTCGGCGAGACCTATCCGTTCCCGGTTCTCGAGCACCCCGCCGCCCGCGAGCGCGCCCTCGCCCGCTTCGCGCGCATTCGCGGGGATTGACGCTCAATCCGGTTGCCGAGCCGGTAATGGCCCACTAACTTCGTGGACCTTTCATAAGCGTAGAAGACACAAGCGCCATGGATATCCGCAACGGTCTCGTCGAGGCGGTCGGCAACACGCCACTCATCAAGCTCAAGCGCGCCTCGGAAGCCACCGGCTGCACCATCCTCGGCAAGGCGGAGTTCCTCAATCCCGGACAGTCGGTGAAGGATCGCGCCGCCCTCTTCATCATCCAGGACGCCGTGGCGCGCGGCCAGCTCAAGCCCGGCGGCGTCATCGTCGAGGGCACCGCCGGCAACACCGGCATCGGCCTCGCTCTGGTCGGCAACGCGCTCGGCTTCCGCTCGGTGATCGTGATCCCGGACACGCAGAGCCAGGAAAAGAAGGACATGCTGCGCCTCGCCGGCGCGACCCTCGTCGAGGTCCCGGCGGTCGCCTACGCGAATCCGAACAACTATGTGAAGGTGTCCGGCCGCCTCGCCGAGGCGCTGGCCGCCACCGAGCCGAACGGTGCCGTCTGGGCCAACCAGTTCGACAATGTCGCCAACCGGCAGGCCCATATCGAGACCACGGGCCCGGAGATCTGGGCGCAGACGAACGGCAAGGTCGACGGCTTCGTCGCGGCGGTCGGCACCGGCGGCACGCTGGCCGGCACGGCCATCGCGCTCAAGGCACGCAACCCGGCGATCCGCATCGCGCTCGCCGACCCGTTCGGCGCCTCGCTCTACAGCTACTACACCACGGGCGAGCTGAAGGCCGAGGGCTCCTCGATCACCGAGGGCATCGGGCAGGGCCGCATCACCGCCAATCTGGAAGGCGCGCCCATCGACACCGCCTACCAGATCCCCGACGCCGAGGCGGTGCAGATCGTGTTCGATCTTCTGGAGCACGAGGGCCTGTGCCTCGGCGGCTCCACCGGCATCAACGTCGCCGGCGCCATCCGGCTGGCGAAGGAACTCGGCCCGGGCCACACCATCGTCACCGTGCTGTGCGACTACGGCACGCGCTACCAGTCCAAGCTGTTCAACCCCGACTTCCTGCGCGAGAAGGGCCTGCCCGTGCCGGGCTGGCTGGAACGCAGCGTGGACGTCCCCAACGTATTGGTCTGATGGCAACCATTCTCCTCTTCCGCGACGACGCCTACCAGAAGGAAACCTCCGCCGTGGTGACGGCGCTGACACCGGACGGCGGCATCGCCGTCGACCGCACGGTGTTCTACGCCACCGCCGGCGGCCAGCCGGGCGACCGGGGGACGCTGGTGCGCGCGGACGGCAGCGAGATCGCCATCGAGACCGCCGTCTACGGCCCGTCGAAGGTCGACGTCATCCATGTCGCGGCGCCCGGCTCGCCCCTGCCCGAGCCGGGCGAGGCGGTGTTTCTGCGGCTCGACTGGCCGACGCGCTACAAGCGGATGCGCATGCACACGGCGCTGCACCTGCTTTCCGTCGCCCTGCCCTACCCGGTCACGGGTGGCTCGATCGGCGAGGAGGAAAGCCGGCTCGACTTCGACATCCCCGAAGCCGGCGTCGACAAGGACGAACTGACCGCACGGCTCGCCGAGATGATCGCCACCGGCGCCCGGGTGGGCGAGCGCTGGATCAGCGACGAGGAGCTGCTCGCCAATCCGGGGCTGGTGAAGACCATGGCGGTCAAGCCGCCCATGGGCACCGGCCGGGTGCGCCTCGTCGAGATCGAGGGCCTCGATCTCCAGCCCTGCGGCGGCACCCATGTGCGCAGCCTCGACGAGATCGGCCCCGTGCAGGTGACGAAGATCGAGAAGAAGGGCCAGCAGAACCGCCGCGTGCGCGTCGCCTGGGCCTGACCTGCCGTCCCGGCCCTGCCACCCCGGCTCGGTGGCGCAGGCGCCATCCCAAGCTCCGCGAGGAACCTCCCATGCCCACCGACAGCCGCTTCGTCTCCACCGAATGGCTCGCCTCCCATCTCGGCGCGCCCAACCTCGTCATCGTGGACGGCTCCTGGCACATGCCCGCGACCGGCCGGAAGGGGCGCGAGGAATACCTCAAGGCGCACATTCCCGGCGCCGTGTTCTTCGACATCGACGCCATTGCCGATACATCGAGCGGCCTGCCGCACATGCTGCCCTCCGAGACCATCTTCACCGCGGCGATGGAAGCGCTCGGCATCGGCAAGGACATGAAGATCGTCGTCTATGACAGTGTCGGCCTGTTCTCCGCGCCGCGCGTGTGGTGGACGCTACGCGCCTTCGGCGCCATCGACGTCGCCATCCTCGACGGCGGCCTGCCGAAATGGCTGGCCGAGGGCCGCCCGACGGAATCCGGCGAGGCGCCGTATCTGCCCGCCCGCTTCGACGCAAAGCTCAACCGCGCCTGGGTCGCCGGCATCGAGGACGTCGCCCGGCGGCTCGCCGACGGCAGCGCACAGGTGCTCGACGCCCGCGCCGCCGAGCGCTTCCGCGGCGAGGTGCCGGAGCCGCGCGCCGGCGTGCGGCCGGGGCATATTCCGGGCGCGCGCAACCTGCCGGTCTCCGAGGTGGTCAAGGACAGCCGCCTCGCCGATCCGGCGGCGATCCGCGCCGCGGTGAAGGACGCGGGGATCGACCCGTCCGCGCCGGTCATCACCAGCTGCGGCTCGGGCGTGACGGCCGCCATATTGTGGCTGGCGCTCGATGCCATCGGCACGCCGCCGCAGGCCCTTTATGACGGCTCGTGGACCGAGTGGGGCTCGTCCGACAAGCCGGTCGCGACCGGCCCGGCCGACTGAGCGCGGCACGACCCACAGCCTTTGTCCCGCCAAGCCCGGGCTCAGCCCGGGCATCCACGGCTTCGCGGCTGGACACTGCGGCTCGGCATTCTCGGCAGAGGCGTGGATGGCCGGGCCAAGCCCGGCCATGACGTCGTCCCGGTGAGGCGGCGTCGGGACGACGAAGGACGCGCAGAGGCGCCTCAGTGCAGGATCTGGCTGAGGAACAGCTTGGTGCGCTCGTGCTGCGGGTTGGAGAAGAACGCGTTCGGCTCGTTCATCTCGATGATCTGCCCGGCATCCATGAAGATCACCCGGTTCGCCACCTGCCGCGCGAAGCCCATCTCATGCGTCACGCAGAGCATGGTCATGCCTTCCTCGGCGAGGCTCACCATGGTCTCCAGCACCTCCTTCACCATCTCCGGGTCGAGGGCGGAGGTCGGCTCGTCGAACAGCATGATCTTCGGCTTCATGCACAGCGCGCGGGCGATGGCGACGCGCTGCTGCTGGCCGCCGGAGAGCTGGCCCGGGTACTTGTTGGCCTGCTCGGGGATCTTCACCTTGCGCAGGAAGTGCATGGCGAGTTCCTCGGCCTCCTTCTTGGGCATCTTGCGCACCCAGATCGGCGCCAGAGTGAGGTTTTCCAGCACGGTGAGGTGCGGGAACAGGTTGAAGTGCTGGAAGCACATGCCGACCTCGCGGCGGATCTCGTCGATCCGCTTCAGGTCGTTGGTCAGCTCGATGCCGTCGACGATGATCGTGCCCTGCTGGTGTTCCTCCAGCCGGTTGATGCAGCGGATCATGGTCGACTTGCCCGAGCCGGACGGGCCGCAGATGACGATGCGCTCGCCGCGCAGCACCCGCAGGTTGATGTCCTTCAGCACATGGAACTCGCCGTACCATTTGTGAACACCGACGAGTTCGACGGCGACCTCCCGGCTCGGCGGCGTGTGCACGGCAGGCAATTCATCGCTCGGGACGATCGAATGAGCTTCGGTCATGAGAGGCCTCCGTCAATGCCGGTGAGAGGTGTTCAGCCGCCGCTCCACGAAGAGAGAATAGCGCGACATGCCGAAGCAGAAGAGGAAATAGACCAGGCCCGCGAAGGCGAAGCCGGTGTAGAGCGTGACCGGGCTCGCCCAGTTCGGATCGGTGAACGACGCCCGGAGCTGGCCGAGGAAGTCGAAGATCGAGACGATCAGCACCAGCGTCGTGTCCTTGAACAGGCTGATGAAGCTGTTCACGATGCCCGGAATGACCAGAGTGAGCGCCTGCGGCAGGATGATGAGGCGCATCATCTGGCTCCAGGTCAGCCCCATCGCCATCGCCCCCTCGTACTGTCCCTTCGAGATCGCCTGCAGGCCTCCGCGCACCACCTCCGCCATATAGGCGGCGGAGAACAGCGCGACACCCACCAGCGCGCGCAGCAGGGCATCGGGATTGGTGCCTTGCGGAAGGAACAGCGGCAGCATGTAGGTGGCGAAGAACAGCACGGTGATGAGCGGCACGCCGCGCCAGAACTCGATGAAGATCACCGACAGCAGCCGCACGATCGGCATCTGCGAACGCCGTCCGAGCGCCAGCAGGATGCCGAGCGGCAGCGAGGCGACGATGCCGGTCACCGCGATCACCAGCGTCACCAGCAGCCCGCCCCATTGCCGGGTCTCGACATAGGAGAGGCCGAAGTCGATGTCCCAGACGAGGACAAGGGCGCCGAACGCGAGGAAGACCCACATGGCGGCGCGGGCCGCCGCCCGGCCATTGCCGCCGAGGGCGGCGATGAGCCCGCCGACCACCGCCATGACGAGCAGCGCGGTCAGCACGTAATCGACCCAGAACGCCACGTTCACACCGGCGACCGTGACATCGCCGGTGATCGCGCGCACGAGGCCGAGACGCTCGAACAGGAACGCCGAGGCGTTGATGTTGCCGCCGGTCAGCAGGACGAAGGCGATGATCGGGTAGGCCACGAAGAACAGCAGCGAATTCAGCCGCTTCAGCGGCCAGCTCGGCACCAGTAGCGGCACCATCAGCAGAAGGCCGGCGGCGAAGACGATGTTGGGCCGCCAGCGCTGGTCGATCGGGTAGAAGCCGTAGATGAGCTGGCCGAACTTCGCCTTGATGAAGGGCCAGCAGGCGCCGACACCCGGGCCGAGGCAGGCTTCGCGGTTCTCGCCGGTCCATACGGCGTCGATCAGCATGAAGCGCACCAGCGGCGGTACCAGCCACAGCACGGCGAGAATGCCCGCGATGGTCAGCATCGTATTGAGGACGCTGGAGAACAGGTTCTCGCGCATCCAGCCGATGGCGCCGACCCGGCGCACCGGCGGAGGAAGCGGCGTCACCATCTCGGTGCGGATGAAGGTTCCGTCGTCAAAGGTCATGCTCATGGCCGGCCCTCACCGTTCCACCAGCGCGACGCGCTTGTTGTAGGCGTTCATGATGAACGCCGTGATGATCGACAGAAGCAGGTACACGCCCATGGTGATGGCGATGATCTCGATCGCCTGGCCGGTCTGGTTCAGCGAGGTGCCCGCGAACACCGCCACGAGGTCGGGATAGCCGATGCCCACCGCCAGCGAGGAGTTCTTGGTCAGGTTGAGATACTGGCTGGTGAGCGGGGGGATGATCACCCGCATGGCCTGGGGGATAATGACGAGCCGCAGGGTCGGCCCGTTGCGCAGGCCCAGCGAGTGGGCGGCCTCGGTCTGGCCGTGGCTCACGGACTGGATGCCGGCGCGCACGTTCTCCGCGATGAAGGCGGCGGTGTAGGTCGCCAGCGCCAGCGTGAGCGCGACGAATTCCGGGATCACCCGCATGCCGCCGGCGAAGTTGAAGCCCTTAAGCTCCGGCCGCTCGAAGGTGATCGGGAAGCCGGTGACGATCATGGCGATCAGCGGAATGCCGATCAGCAACGCGAGGTTGATCCACAGCACCGGGAGCCGGCGGCCGGTCTCCTCCTGCCGCCCGGCCGCCCAGTGGCCGAACAGGATCGCCAGCAGCAGCGCCAGCCCGATCGCCCAGAGCACGATGCCGTAGCCGTCACCGAACAGCGGGCGCGGGATGATGATGCCGCGATTGGACAGGAACACCTCGCCGAACAGGCTGATGCTGTCGCGCGGGCTCGGCAGGGCGCTGAGCACGGCGAGGTACCAGAACAGGATCTGGAACAGCGGCGGCAGGTTGCGCAGCACCTCGACATAGGTGGTCGAGATCAGCCGCACCACGAAGTTCTTCGACAGCCGGCCGATGCCGACCAGGAAGCCGATGATGGTGGCGAGGAAGATGCCGACCACCGCCACGAGGATCGTGTTCAGCAGGCCGACGACGAAGGCGCGGCCATAGGTCGAGGTCTCGGTGTAGGGGATCAGCGTCTGGCTGATGCCGAAGCCGGCGGTGTTGTCGAGGAAGCCGAAGCCGGTGGCGATCTTCTGCGCCGCGAGGTTGTCGCGGGCGTTCTCCATGAACATCCAGCCGAACACGACGACGAGTATCAGTGCGACGAGCTGCAGGCCGATGCTGCGTACTTTCGGGTCGTTGATGAACGACGCGCCTTTTGAATGCCCCTGAACGGGCTCGACCAGATCCGACATGATCCCCCTCGCCTCTTTCGAGGCCGATTAGCGTCCGGTGCCGGACTTTGCCGCCAGCTTGCCGGGGAAGAAGGAGCCCCCGGCCTTCGCCGGGAGCCCGTCAGAAAAGCGTCAGCGGATCGGCATGCCGTACTGCTGGCCGCCCTTGGTCCACAGCGCGTTGGCGCCGCGCTCGAGCTTCAGCGGCGTGGCGGGGCCGACGTTGCGGTCGTACATCTCGCCGTAATTGCCCACGCCCTTGACGATCTGGAAGGCCCAGTCGTTGCCGATGCCCATGCCCTCGCCGAACTTGCCCTCGGTGCCGAGCAGGCGCTTGATCTCCGGGTTGGTCGCGGACTTCTGCTGCTCCTCGACGTTCTTGGAGGTCACGCCGAGCTCCTCGGCGTTGATCTGGGCGAAGAGCACCCACTTCACGATGTCGAACCACTGGTCGTCGCCATGGGCGACCACCGGGCCGAGCGGCTCCTTGGAGATGATCTCCGGCAGCACGACGTGGTCGTCGGGGTTGGTGAGCTTCAGGCGCTCGCCGGCGAGGCCGGAACGGTCGGTGGTGATCACGTCGCAGCGGCCGGCGTCGTAGGCCTTGACCACCTCGTCATTGCTCGCGAAGGCGATGACCTCGTAGGTCATGTTGTTGGCGCGGAAATAGTCGGCGAGATTCTGTTCGGTCGTCGTGCCGGTCTGCGTGCAGACCGAGGCGCCGGAGAGCTCCAGGGCCGAGTTCACCTTCTTGTCCTTGCGGATCATGAAACCCTGGCCGTCATAATAGGTGACGCCGGTGAAATTCAGGCCCAGCGAGGTGTCGCGGGTGATCGTCCAGGTCGTGTTGCGCGACAGGATGTCGATGTCGCCGGACTGCAGCGCGGTGAAGCGGTCCTTGGCCGAGAGCGGCGTGAACTTGACCTTGGTGGGATCGTTGAAGATCGCGGAGGCGACGGCGCGGCAGAAGTCCACGTCCAGGCCGGTCCAGCTGCCCTTGTCGTCGGGCGACGAGAAGCCGGGCAGGCCCTGGCTGACGCCACACTGGACGAAGCCCTTGGCCTTCACCTGATCGAGCTTGGCCGCGGCCTGCGCGCCGGCGGCGCAGAGCCCGAAGGCCCCCGCGAGGGCGAACGTGGAGAGGAGGCGTTTCATGATGGCAGCCTTCTTCATTCGGATTTGAGCTGACGTACTCGCCGCGACGGCGCGGACAGCACGGGCGAAAGGAAAAGCAATTCGCATGCCGTGACGACGGTGAGGGAGCGGAGCATGCCTACTTCCTTCGTCTGACGGTAGCGGCGGATCGACCCCTCTCTCCGCCGCGCCAGACGCGGACGTCATCAGAACGCCGCAAACGGGTCCGGTCAAGCGCTTGACGCCGGCCCTCCCGTCCTCTCTCAATCGACCTTCGGCTGAACGCGTGAACAGGCATTAGGAATGGTAAAACAACCAGAAGGCTCGAACGCCCGCAGATACTCCGTCGATACGGAACTCGTCACCGCCGGCCGCGACCCGCAGCGTTTTGACGGCTTCGTGAATACCCCGGTCGTCCGCGGCTCGACCGTGCTCTCTCCCACCGTCGCCGATCTGGAGGGCCATACCGGCCGCTACACCTATGGCCGGCGCGGCAACCCGACGCTGGAGGGGCTCGAGGTCGCGCTGGCCGGGCTCGAAGGCGGCGCGGGCGTGGTGCTCACCCCTTCCGGCCTCTCCGCCGTCAGCCTCGCCCTGCTCTCGGTTCTCGAGGCCGGCGACCACCTGCTCATGGTCGACAGCGCCTATCAGCCCACGCGCCGCGTGTGCAACGAGATCCTCCGGCGCTACGGCATCGAGACCACCTATTACGATCCGCTCATAGCCGGCGGCATCGCCGATCTCGTCCGGCCGAACACGCGCGCCATCTTCCTCGAATCGCCCGGCTCGCAATCCTTCGAAATCCAGGACGTGCCGGCCATCGTGGCCGTCGCGGCGCAGCACGGCCTGTTCACGCTGATGGACAACACCTGGGCGACGCCGCTCTTCTTCCGGCCGCACGATTTCGGCGTCGACATCTCGATCCAGGCCGGCACCAAATATCTCGGCGGCCATTCGGACCTCAACATCGGCACCATCTCCGCCAATGATCGCGCCTTCCGGCGCGTGCATCTCACCCATGGCGACCTCGGCATCACCGTGGCGCCGGAAGATGCCTTCCTCGCCGCGCGCGGGCTGCGCACCATGGGCGTGCGTCTCGCCCGCCACCAGCAATCCGCCATCACGGTAGCCGAATGGCTGGCCGGACGGCCGGAAGTGCTGCGGGTTCTGCATCCCGCCCTGCCCGGCGGTCCCGGTCATGAGCTCTGGAAGCGTGACTTCAAGGGCGCCTCGGGCCTGTTCAGCATCATCCTGCAGCCCACGCCCAAGGCGGCGGTCGATGCGTTCCTCGACAGCCTCGACCTGTTCGGCCTCGGCTATAGCTGGGGCGGCTTCGAGAGCCTCGCCATCCCGTTCGACTGCTCCAGCTATCGCACCGCCACGCGCTGGGCGCCGGGAGGCCCCGGCGTGCGGCTTCATATCGGGCTGGAAGACCCGGCGGACCTCATCGCCGACCTCGAACGCGGCCTTGCCGTGCTCGCGACGGCGCGCTGAAACCGGCAGCGGTTCCGGGCGTTCGCTCGGGAATGCCCTAGGAACCGCTGCGATAGGGCGTCAGCCGCATCTCGCGCAGGCCGTTATAGTCGAAGCCGCGTATGTCCGCGCCGCGCTGGATGCGCAGGCCCAGCGCCTCCGCCCGGCGGGCGAAGCGCGCTTCCTGCCGCCGCTCGACGAAGACGATGCGGCAGCCTCCCGCCTTGAGGAAATCGGCCGCCCCCGCCCCGTCGAAATAGCGCGGGGCCGTCGGCAGCAGGAAGGCGAGGCTCGGCTCGTCATACCCGGCCGCCCCGACCTGAATGCTCCCGCTCTGGACGGCGCAGCGCTCCTGCGCCGCCACGGCGACGAGGCGCGGCGACAGCCAGAAGCTCTCGATCCGCGGCAAGACGAGCTGCATCACGCCAAAGCCGGACACGAGCATGCCGACAATGGCCACCAGCGCCGATTTCTCGATGCCGTATTCCCGCACCGAACCGGCCGCGATGACCAGCGCGAAGAAGCCGATGAGCAGCAGCGGCCAGGCAAGCACGCTCGTCGTGCGGTCGAGCACGGCGAGGCCGAGCAGAGCGGCCACGGCGATGACCGCGCCGATCAGCGGCCACAGCCAGAGCAGCCGCGCCAGCTTCGTGTTGCCGAGCGCCAGCGCGCCCCGTTCCACCGCGAGAGCGACGAGGATCGCGATCGCCGGCAGGGTCGGAACCACATAGGCCGGCACCTTGGTCGGCAGCAGTTCGAACAGCAGCCAGGCCGGCAGGACCCAGGCGAGCAGGAAGCGCACCGAACCCAGCCGGCGGGCCCTCCACACGATGGGGGCGGCGAGCGCGGCGAGCGGCGCGGCCGGCCAGAACAGCCCCCAGAACAGCAGGAAATAGACTCCCGGCAAGCCGCTGAAGCCCTGATAGTCCGATGCGACGCGGCCGAGCAGCGTCCGGGCGACCAGCCCCTCCTGCGTGTCGAACGCCCCGTAGCGCCGCAGCAGGAACCATCCCACGGCCACGGCGACGATAAGGGCCAGTCCCCCCATCGATCGCACCCGGCGGAGAAAACGCGCCGAGCGGTCGACGGCGACGAGCGCGACGAGCGGCAGCACCACGTAAAGCGGGGTCAGCAGGCCCTTGGCGAACAGCCCGAACGCCAGACCTCCCCAGAAGATCAGGGCCAGTCTCCGGTCCCGCTGTCTGCCGGTGACGTCATCGGGCGCGGCGTCGTGGCGCGCCGAAACATCGAGGGCAGAGGCATCACGGAAGGCAACATGGCGCTCGGCCAGGTAGAGCCGTCCCATCGCCCCCATCATCGCCGCGATGGCCGCGAGCAGCGCGGCTTCCGGCACGGCCAGACGCCCCGCCACGCCGAGCGCCACGCTGCCGGCCAGGAGACTGCCGGCGAACAGCGCGGCCCGCCGCCCGGTAAAGGCCAGTGCGGCCCAATAGGTCAGCAGAACGGCGGCGATGGCGGCGAGCAGCGACGGAAGTCGGTAGAACCAGATCCGCTGCATCGCCGATGGCACGCCGACAGCGTCCGCCGCCGCGACGATCGCCCCCTGGACCCAGTGCTGGCCGAAGGCCCGCGTCCGCTTTCCTTCCCAGCCCAGACGGGTTTCGGCGAGATTGCCGGTTTCCACCATCTGACGGGTGATCTCGGCAAAGCGCGCCTCGTCGCGGTCCACGGGAGGCAGCGAGAAGAAACCCGGCAGCAGGGCGGCGAGGCACAGCAGCACGAGGAAGAGACACGCATGGCGGTCGGAGCGGCTGCCGGCATCGAACAATTCGACGATCCGGTCGGGAAGACGCAGACCGCCCCGGGCATAAAGCGGCGCGTCCCGTCCGCTCCGGCCCGCACTCACTGACTTCATCTGGTGGAATCCCCGTCCCAAGCCGGCTGATCATACCAGAGGATTCGCCGGGATGGTGTTCCCCCCGCGCACCGCCGCGTCAGCCGGCGACGCTCACCACGGCGGCGGCGTTGCCGGGCGCCACCACGTCGGCGGGGTTCCAGGCCCGCAGCAGGGCGGGAATCCGCGAGGGCGGCAGGGCCTTGGAATAGAGGAAGCCCTGCGCCAGATCGCAACCATTGGCGCGCAGATAGGACGCCTGCGCGACCGTCTCGACGCCTTCCGCGACCGTCTCGATGCCAAGGCTCTGCCCGAGATGGATCACCGCGCGCACGATGGCCGCGTCGTCGATGTCGTGCTCGATGTCGTGCACGAAGGAGCGGTCGATCTTGATGCGGTCGACCGGGAACTGCTTGAGGTGCGAGAGCGAGGCGTAGCCGGTGCCGAAATCGTCCAGCGCGATGCGCACGCCCGCATGGTTCAACGATTGCAGGCTGTGCCGCACCGTCTCCGTCCCCCTGCCGAGGAACACGGTCTCCGTCACCTCGATGGCGAGCCTTTCGGGCTGGATGCGCGAGCTGTCGAGCGCCGCGAGGACCCGTTCGGCGAGCCCGCCGCGGATGAACTCCGACGAGGCGACATTGATGGCGACATGGCCGAATTCGCACCCCTGCGCGACCCAGCCCGCCATGTCCCGCGTCGTCAGCGCCAGCAGGCGCTCGCCGATGATGCCGGCGAGATCGGGGTCGTCGAAGGCCTGCCCGAACTCCTGCGGGCCAAGCAGCCCGCGCCGCGGGTGCCGCCAGCGCATCAGCGCCTCGAAGCCGACGATGGCGCCGGTACGCAGCGACACTTTCGGTTGGTAGTAGGGCTGGAACTCGCCATTCTCCAGCGCGACCCGGACGCGGGTGTAGAGCTGGATGCGCTGCTCGGTGGCCTGCTGCATCCGCGTGTCATATTCGACAGCCACCCCCCGCCCCGCCGCCTTCGCGCGATACAGCGCGATGTCGGCATTCTTGAGCAATGTCGAGGGATCGGTGCCGTGATCGGGCGCAACTGCTACCCCGATGCTACCACGGCAAGAAAGCGCCGTCCGCCGATAACTAAAAGGTTGGCGGAGGGTGGTTAGGAGGCGCTGGGCTGCAACGGTAGCATCCGTAGCACTGTCGATGCGGCTGAGTAGCACGATGAACTCGTCGCCGCCGAGGCGCGCCACCGTATCGACCTCGCCGACGCAGGCGGTGAGCCGCCGGGCCGCCTCGATCAGCAGCGCGTCGCCGGCGTCGTGGCCGAGCGTGTCGTTGACGTCCTTGAACTGGTCGAGATCGACCAGCAGCACCCCGACATAGCGGTGCGAACGGCGCGAACGGCGCAGCGCCGCCTCCAGGCGCTCCCGCATCAGACCGCGGTTCGGCAGACCGGTCAGCGCGTCATGATTGGCCATGTGCCACATGCGCTGCTCGGTCTCCTTCTGCTCGGTCACGTCCTGCAGGATGCCGAAGGCCCGGACGACCTGCCCGGCCTCGGTCTCCACCTGACAGGACTTGCGCACCAGGCGATGGTTGCCGAGGGCGTCGACGAAGGGCAGCTCGATGTCGAAGGGCTCGCGGTTGCGCAGGGCCGTCTCGAACTTCTTCTGGAAATGATGCCGCGCCTCCGGCGGGAAGTGCGACAAGGCCACCTGCATGTCGGTCTCGACGCCCGGCGCCAGCCCGTAGATGCGGTAGACGCCGTCGGACCAGCTCAGGCGCTCGGTCGCCACGTCGAACTCCCAGCCGCCGATCCGGGCCAGCCGCTCGGTCTGCGCGAGCAGGCTCTGCCGTCGCCACAACTCGCGGCTCTGCATTTCCAGCAGGCTCTGGCTGATCCGCCGATGGTCGAGCTCGCGCTTGGTGCGCCGCGTCGCCTCGTGCAGCCGGAACTGGTCGACGATCACGCTCGCCAGATGCGAGATCAGCTCGATCTCGAAATCCGTCAGCGTGCGCGGCTCCGGCCCCCACAGGCACAGCGAGCCGATATTGAGACCCGCCCGCAGGGCCAGCGGAACGCCGGCGTAGAAGCGGATATGCGGTTCGCCGGTGACGAAGATGTTCTGGGTGAAGCGAGGATCCCGGCTCGCATCCGGCACGACCATCACCTCGGACGACATGATGGTCCAGGTGCTGAAGGAATGCTCGCGCGACGTGCCTTCCCAGTCGATGCCCGCCTTCGCCTTGAACCATTGCCGGTCGCGGTCGACCAGCCCGACGGCGACGCAGGGCACGCCCAGCATTTCGCGGGCGAGCATGCACACCCGGTCCAGCGCGGTGGAGGCTCCCGTATCGAGAATCTCCAGCGCATGCAGCTCGGCCAGCCGTTCGGCCTCGTTGTCCGGCGTCGGAAATGCCATCGCACACCCGGTGGGTCGGCAGCAGCGTGAGGACCAACGCGAAGAGAAGGTGCTGGACCCGCTCAGACCCGGCCAGGCCCCCACGGCAAGGCCGATATTCCCGTATACCAGCGCATCGCCGAGCGGGAGTCTAGAAGTACTCCGCTCCGGTCAGTGCGCCGCGGCTTCGGCCGGGCTCTCGGCGAGACCGCCGGTCTCCACGATGAAGCGCGCCACTTCCGCGACGCCGTCGCCGGCTCGCACATTGGCGAAGACGAACGGCCGGCGGCCGCGCATCCGGCGCGAATCCCGGTCCATCACCTCCAGCGAGGCGCCGACCAGCGGGGCGAGGTCCACCTTGTTGATCACCAGAAGATCCGAACGGGTGATGCCGGGGCCGCCCTTGCGCGGGATCTTCTCGCCGGCGGAAACGTCGATGACGTAGATGGTGAGGTCGGCGAGCTCGGGCGAAAAAGTCGCGGCGAGGTTGTCGCCGCCGGATTCGATGAGGATGAGGTCCAGCTTCGGGAAGCGCCCGCGCATCTCCGCGATGGCGGCCAGATTGGCGGAGGCGTCCTCGCGGATGGCGGTGTGCGGGCAGCCGCCCGTCTCCACGCCCATGATCCGCTCGGCCGGCAGCGCGCCGGCGCGGGTGAGGATTTCCGCATCCTCCTTGGTGTAGATGTCGTTGGTGATGGCGCACAGGTCGTAGCGGTCGCGGAAGGCCCGGCACAGCGCCTCCATCAACGCCGTCTTGCCCGAGCCGACAGGGCCGCCGATGCCGACCCGGAGCGGGCCGCTGGTCTCGCTCGCCATGGAACCTCCCGCCATGAAACTCCCCCTTGCCTTCAGCTGCGGAACAGCCGCGTGTACTGCGTCTCGTGACGCATGGATGCAATGTCGGACCTGAGCGCCGCGCCGCCGATCCGCTCCAGCGGCACCGCGTCCGCCAGTCGCGCGACCTCGCGCACGGCGGTCGTCGCGGCGGCGAGCGCCTTGTTGCCATCGGTCTGGCCGAGCGGCACGAGGCGAACCGCCGCCGAGATGAGGTTCGCCGCCACGGCGTTGAGATAGGCCGCCAGTGTCGGCGCCAGCGGCAGGCCATGGGCGGCGGCGGCGATGCCCACCGCCACCGGATAGGCCACGCGCCCGTCCCAGATGGCCGCCAGCCGCTCGAATATCGGCGCGGGCCAGGCAGCGCGGGTCGCCGTGACGAAGGCGTCGCCCTGGTTGAGCGTCTCCATCTGCCGCTCCCGCGATGGCGCGAAAGCGGCGGCCAGCTCCAGCACCTCGACGAGGCGGGGCTCGTCTCCGGCCTCCACGGCATGGAACGCATGGGCCAGCAGAACGGCATCGGCGAACGGCCCGCCATGGCGCAGGAGGTCGTCGACCCAGCCGATCAGCGACGCGACGTCACGGATGTCCTGCGCCTCCACGGCCCATTCGAGACCGTGCGAATAGGCGAAGGCGCCCACCGGATAGGCCGGCGACAGCCAGACGAAGAGCGCCAGCAGATCGGGCGAGGCGCCTCCCGGCGCTGTGGCGGCCTCGCTCATCCCGTATCCTAGTGGCCGTGCCGGTGGCCATGGCCATGATGCTCATGACCGTGGTGTTCGTGGTCGTGATGCTCGTGATCGTGGCCGTGCTGATCATGGCTGTGATCATGGCCGCAACCGCAGGCGTGGCCGTGTTCGTGGGCGTGTTCATGGCCGTGCTCATGGGCATGCTCGTGACCATGGCCCTCGCCATGGACGTGCAGCACGTCGCGCTCGCGGGCCTTATGGCCGTGCTCCTGCCCGTGCTCATGATCATGGTGCTCGTGACCATGATGGTGGTCGTGATCGTGATGATCGTGGCCGCAGCCGCACGCCTCGCCGTGGTGGTGATCATGCTCGTGGTGATGGCCGTGCGCCTCGGCGGCCTCGTAGGCGCCGCCCTCCGGCTCGAAGGCCGCTTCCACCACCTCCACGCTCGCGCCGAGGCCGCGCGCCATCTCCTCCAGCACGCTGTCGCGGGCGATGCGGATGCGGTCGGCCAGCAGTTCCGCAGGCACATGGCGGTTGCCCAGGTGCCAGGCGAGGCGGGCGAGATGATGGGCGTCGCGGGCCACGATCTCCGCCACCGGCTCCTCGGCCGCGACCACCGCGACGGTGCGCCCGTCCTCCAGCGCCAGCCCGTCGCCATCCTTCAGCCGCGTGGCCTCGTCGAGGTCCAGCAGGAAGGCGACATCGCCCTCGCCGCGCATGGCGATGCGCCGGCGATAGCGCCCGTCATGAGGCAGCACGACGCGATCGGCGGCGGTCGCGACGTCCCAGCTACCAGCGGGCAGAACCTGACGGGCACGGATCATGATGGTCTCCTTCGGAGCAAGGCTTCGGCTGGCGCGCAGCCTGAACCCCGATCCTTAGAACAGGAAGTAGCGCTGCGCCATGGGCAGCTCTGTCGCCGGCGCGCAGGTCAGCAGCTCGCCATCCGCCCGCACCTCATAGGTTTCCGGGTCGATCTCCAGCTGCGGCGTCGCGCCATTGTGAATCATCGACGCCTTGCCGATGCCCCCGCGCACGTTCTCCACCGCCACGACGGACTTCTCGAGCCCGAGCCGGCCGCCGACGTCGAGCTCCGCCGCCGCGCGGGAGACGAAGGTGAGGCTGGTCGCCGTCCGCGCCTTGCCATAGGCGCCCCACATCGGGCGGTAATGCACGGGCTGCGGGGTCGGGATCGAGGCGTTGGGATCGCCCATCTGCGCGGCGACGATGGCGCCGCCCTTGATCACCATGTCCGGCTTGGTGCCGAAGAAGGCCGGCGACCAGACGACGAGATCGGCCAGCTTGCCCTTCTCCACCGAGCCGATATGGCGCGACACGCCATGGGCGATGGCGGGGTTGATGGTGTATTTCGCGATGTAGCGCTTGGCCCGCGCATTATCGTTGCGCTCGGTATCGCCCGGCAGCCGGCCGCGCTGGAGCTTCATCTTGTGCGCGGTCTGCCAGGTGCGGGTGATCACCTCGCCCAGCCGGCCCATGGCCTGGCTGTCCGAGCTCATCATCGAGATCGCGCCGAGATCGTGCAGGATGTCCTCGGCCGCGATGGTCTCCTTGCGGATGCGGCTCTCGGCGAAGGCGAGATCCTCGGCGATCAGCGGATCGAGGTGATGGCACACCATGAGCATGTCGAGATGCTCGTCGAGCGTGTTCACGGTGAAGGGCCGCGTCGGGTTGGTGGAGGACGGCAGCACGTTCGGCAGGCCGACCACCTTCATGATGTCCGGCGCGTGGCCGCCCCCGGCGCCCTCGGTGTGGAAGGCGTGGATGGTCCGGCCCTTGAAGGCGGCGACGGTATCCTCGACGAAGCCGCTCTCGTTGAGCGTGTCGGTGTGGATCATCACCTGGATGTCGTAGTCGTCGGCCACCGACAGGCAGTTGTCGATCGCCGCCGGGGTGGTGCCCCAATCCTCGTGCAGCTTCAGCGAGCAGGCGCCGGCCTCGATCATCTCCACCAGCGGGCCGGGCAGCGAGACGTTGCCCTTGCCGGAGATGGCGAGGTTGACCGGGAAGCTGTCGAAGGCGCGCAGCATCATCTCGATGTGCCAGGCGCCCGGCGTGCAGGTGGTGGCGTTGGTGCCCGCCGCCGGGCCGGTGCCCCCGCCCAGCATGGTGGTGACGCCGCTCATCAGCGCGTGCTCGATCTGCTGCGGGCAGATGAAATGGATGTGGCTGTCGAAGCCGCCGGCGGTGACGATCTTGCCCTCGCCGGCGATGACCTCGGTCGAGGCGCCGATGACGATGTCGACCCCGGGCTGGATGTCCGGGTTGCCGGCCTTGCCGATGGCGGCGATGCGCCCGTCGCGCAGGCCGATGTCGGCCTTCACGACGCCCCAGTGGTCGAGGATCAGCGCGTTGGTGATCACCGTGTCGACGGCGCCCTGGGCGCGCGTCACCTGCGACTGGCCCATGCCGTCGCGGATGGTCTTACCGCCGCCGAACTTCACCTCCTCGCCATAGACGGTGAGGTCCTTCTCCACCTCGATGACGAGCGAGGTGTCGGCGAGACGGACGCGGTCGCCGGTGGTCGGGCCGAACATGTCGGCATAGGCGGCGCGGGAAATCTTGATGGACATGGGGAATTCCGTTCGGGCGAAGGCGAAGGGCGGGAGGCGGGGCGAAGGGCGGGCCGCGTTCAGCGCGTCACAGCGCGCCCATCACGTCTTGGCGGAAGCCGTAGACCTCCCGCTTGCCGGCGAGGGCGACCAGCTTCACCTCGCGGCTCTGGCCGGGCTCGAAGCGCACGGCGGTGCCGGAGGGGATGGCGAGGCGCATGCCGCGGGCCTTCTCCCGCTCGAAGGCGAGCGCCGGGTTGGTCTCGAAGAAGTGGTAATGGCTGCCGACCTGGATCGGCCGGTCGCCGGTGTTGGCGACGGTGATGGCGACGATCTCGCGGCCGGCCAGCAGCTCGATCTCGCCCTCGTCCACCAGCACCTCGCCCGGCGCGCCGGCCGCGTGGCCGGCGGAGGCGATCGGCTCGTGCACGGTGACGAGCTTGGTGCCGTCCGGGAAGGTCGCCTCAACCTGGATCTCGTGGATCATCTCGGCGACGCCCGGCATGACCTGCTCGGGCGAGAGCACGGTGGTGCCGAGGGTCATCAGCTCCGCCACCGTCCGGCCGTCGCGCGCGCCCTCCACCACCGTGTCGGTGATCAGCGCCACCGCCTCGGGATGGTTCAGCTTCACGCCGCGCTCGAGGCGGCGGCGGGCCACCATGGCCGCCATGGCGACGAGGAGCTTGTCCTTCTCGCGCGGGCTCAGATTCATCGGTACGTCTCCGGCTCTGCAAAAGCGAACGGTACTTGCATCAGGAATGCCAGATGCGCGGGATCTCGGCGACGCCGAGCGCGCCGACGACGCGGCGGATGGCGGAATCGAGCGGCGCGCCGTCGCGGGCCAGCAGGCGGACGGAGAGCATGCCGTCCCAGGCGCTGGCGCCGGCGTCGAGGTTCTCCGGCAGCTCATCCGGCAGGCCGAGCGCCTCGCGGACCGCTTCCAGCCGGCCCTCGGCATCGGGCGCGAGGAGGAGGATGGTCGCGAAGGCCGCCCAGCCGCCAGCCGTGGCGCGGCGGTCGAGCGTCGAAGCGATGTCGCCGTCGAGCTGCAGGCCGTCCACATAGACCAGACGCCCGCCGCGACGGATGCGCCAGCTGTCGTGAAGCCGGCCGTGCGACAGGCGCTCGCCCCGCGCCGTGCGACCCAGCACGACGGGCTCGACGAGCAGCAGACGCGCGTCCGGCGCGATATCGGCGGCGATGGAACGCTCGATGCGCGCGCCGTCGAAGACGATGGTCGCCTGCGGCAGCCAGTCGAGCGACGCGCCCGCTTCCGCCGTCAGCTCGACGCCGATGCGCGAGACTGCGCCATCCGAGCGATAGACCTTCTCGGCGGCCTGGGTAGTGACCACAAGTTGGGCATCGCGCCCCGCGCACAGGCAGGTCTGCGCGCTGTCGCCCCCGGCGAGACCGCCGCCGGTGTTAATCATCACCGCTTCCAGCGAGCGGCCGCGACGGCCGGAGAGCGGGAAGCGGACGCGGGCGAAGCCGGCCTCCTCGATACGCCCGCGCACGGTGCGCCCTTCCAGCGCCCGCACCTCGACCGAGAGCCGCCCCTGCCCCCGCCGCTCGACCGGGATCGAGGCGGGAGCGGGCTCAAACGGCAATTCGGTTGCGTACATCGGGGTCCTCGAGTGCGGCGCCGTCGCCCGACAGAACGACCGCGCCGCGCTCCATCACGATGAAATGGTCCGCCAGTTCCCTAGCGAAGTCGAAATACTGCTCGACCAGCACGATGGCCATGTCGCCCTTGCTCCGCAAGTAGCGGATGGCATTGCCGATATCCTTGATGATCGACGGCTGGATGCCCTCGGTCGGCTCGTCCAGCACCAGCACCTTCGGCCGCATGGTGAGCGCCCGGCCGATGGCGAGCTGCTGCTGCTGGCCGCCGGAGAGATCGCCGCCGCGCCGGCGCATCATCGAATCCAGCACCGGGAACAGCGAGAACACGTCGTCGGGGATGAAACGGTCGGCGCGCCTGAGCGGGGCGAATCCGGTCTCCAGATTCTCCGCCACGGTGAGCAGCGGAAAAATCTCGCGTCCCTGCGGCACGAAGGCGATGCCGCGCCGGGCGCGCTCGGACGGGGCCATGGCGGTGATGTCCTCGCCGTTGAAGCGAATGGCCCCCTTCGCCACCGGCGCCTGCCCGACGATGGCGCGCATGAGGCTGGTCTTGCCCACCCCGTTGCGCCCGAGCACGCAGGTGACCTTGCCGGGCTCGGCGGTGAGCGAGACGCCGCGCAGGGCCTGCGCCGCGCCGTAGAACAGGTTGATGTCGTCGACTTCGAGCATGCCGTCAGCGCCCCAGATAGACTTCGATGACGCGCTCATTGGCGCTGACCTGATCGAGCGTGCCTTCGGCCAGCACGGAGCCCTCGTGCAGGCACATGACCCTGACGCCGAGATCGCGCACGAAGGTCATGTCGTGCTCGACCACGACCACGGAATGCCCGTTGGCGTTGATCTCGCGCAGCAATTCGGCGGTCTGCGCGGTCTCCGCATCCGTCATGCCGGCGACGGGCTCGTCGACGAGGAGGAGCTTGGGGTCCTGCGCCAGCAGCATGCCGATCTCCAGCCACTGCTTCTGGCCGTGCGACAGCGCCCCGCCGAGGCGGTCGCGATGCTGGGTCAGCCGGATGGTCTCGAAGATCGCGTCGATGCGCTCGCGCTCGGCCGCCGTCTCGCGGCGGAAGATGTTGGGCAGCGCCGAACGCTGCCCCTTCAGCGCGAGGCGCAGATTGTCGAGGACGGTGTGGCTCTCGAACACGGTCGGCTTCTGGAACTTGCGGCCGATCCCCAGCGTCGCGATCTCGGTCTCGTCGAGCCGGGTCAGGTCGGTGGTGCCGCCGTTGAAGAAGACGTCGCCCTTGTCGGGGCGGGTCTTGCCGGTGATCACGTCCATCATCGTGGTCTTGCCGGCGCCGTTCGGGCCGATGATGGCCCGCATCTCGCCGGGATCGACGGTGAAGGACAGCTCGTTCAGCGCGCGGAAGCCGTCGAAGGTGACGGTCACGGCGTTGAGGTAGAGCAGCGCCTCGGTCAGCGTCTTCTTCGCCGCGCCGAGCCCGTCGTCGGGTTCGATGTCCGGGATCAGCGTTTCGGTATCGCTCATCGCTTTCCCCTCACTCGGCCGGCTTCGGCGTGGCGGCCGGCTCGGCGCCGGGAATGTCGTCGCTCGCCCGGCGGCGGGCCCGCCAGTCGTAGAAGGTGCCGACGATGCCCTTGGGCAGGAACAGGGTGACGGCGACGAACAGGCCGCCGAGCATGAACAGCCAGTAGGGCGCGAGCAGGCCGGAGGTGAAGTAGGTCTTGGCGTAGTTCACCAGCACCGCCCCCAGCGCCGCGCCGACCAGCGTGCCGCGCCCGCCCACCGCCACCCAGACGATGATCTCGATGGAGTTGGCGGGCGAGAACTCCGACGGGTTGATGATGCCGACCTGCGGCACGTAGAGCGCGCCGGCGATGCCCGCCAGCATGGCGGAGACCACGAAGGCGACGAGCTTGTAGTTCTCCGCCCTATAGCCGGTGAAGCGCACGCGGGTTTCCGCGTCGCGGATGGCGACCAGCACCTTGCCGAAATGCGAGCGCACGAGGAAGCGGCACAGCACATAGCCGAGCCCGAGCGCCACGGCGGAGAGCACGAACAGCACGACGCGCGTGCCATCCGCCTGGATGTTGAAGCCGAGAATGTCCTTGAAGTCGGTCAGGCCGTTATTGCCGCCGAAGCCCATGTCGTTGCGGAAGAAGGCCAGCAGCAGGGCGAAGGTCATCGCCTGGGTGATGATCGACAGATAGACGCCGGTGACGCGCGAGCGGAAGGCGAACCAGCCGAACACCAGCGCGAGGATGCCCGGCGCCAGCAGCACCATCAGCGCGGCGAAGGGGAACAGGTCGAAGCCGTACCAGAACCAGGGCAGCTCCTTCCAGTTGAGGAACACCATGAAGTCCGGCAGCACCGGATCGCCATAGACGCCGCGCGGGCCGATCTGGCGCATGAGGTACATGCCCATCGCGTAGCCCCCGAGCGCGAAGAAGGCGCCGTGGCCGAGCGAGAGGATGCCGACATAGCCCCAGATGAGATCCACCGAGAGGGCGAGCAGCGCATAGGTGAGGTACTTGCCGAGCAGCGAGACGACATAGGTGGGCACGTGCAGGGCATTGTCCGGCGCCGTCAGCAGATTGAGCGCCGGCACGAGCACCGCCGCGGCGCCGAGCACGCCGAGGAAGACGAGGCCACTGGTGGTGAGAAGGGCCGGCGGGCGGGTATCGGTCATGCTCATGCTTCGATCGACCTCCCCTTGAGGGCGAAGAGGCCACGCGGGCGCTTCTGGATGAACAGGATGACGATGACCAGCAGCGCGATCTTGCCGAGCACCGCGCCGGCATAGGGCTCCAGCAGCTTGTTGGCGACGCCGAGCGACATGGCGCCGACCAGCGTGCCCCAGAGATTGCCGACGCCGCCGAACACCACGACGAGGAAGCTGTCGATGATGTAGCTCTGGCCGAGGTTCGGCGAGACGTTGTCGATCTGGCTCAGCGCCACACCCGCCATGCCGGCGATGCCGGAGCCGAGGCCGAAGGTCATGGCGTCCACCCAGTTGGTGCGGATGCCCATGGAGGCGGCCATACGCCGGTTCTGCGTCACCGCGCGCATCTCCAGCCCGATGCGGGTGAGCCGCAGCACGGCCAGCAGGGCGACGAAGACCAGTAGCGCGAAGACGATGATCCAGAGCCGGCCATAGGTGATGGAGAGCTGGCCGATCTCGAAGGAGCCCGACATCCAGCTCGGGGCGCCAACCTCGCGGTTGGTCGGGCCGAACAGGGTGCGGATCGCCTGCTGCAGGATGAGCGAGATGCCCCAGGTGGCGAGCAGCGTCTCCAGCGCCCGGCCATAGAGGAAGCGGATGACGGTGCGCTCGATGATCACGCCGATGAGGCCGGTGAACAGGAAGGCCAGCGGCACGGCGATGATGAGCGACCAGTCGAACAGGCCGGGATTGTGGGTGCGGATCAGCTCCTGCACCACGAAGGTGGTGTAGGCGCCCAGCATCACCATCTCGCCATGCGCCATGTTGATGACGCCCATCACGCCGAAGGTGATGGCGAGGCCGATGGCGGCGAGCAGCAGCACCGAGCCGAGCGACAGGCCGTACCAGACGTTCTGTGCCGCACCCCACAAAGCGAGGTTGCGCTCGATGCCGGCGATGGCGGCGGCGGCGGCGTCCTTCACCGCCGGCGAGGCATCAGCCGGCACGCTGCGCAGGAGGGCGAGCGCGTCCTGATTGCCCTGCGCGCCCACCACCTCGATGGCGGCGATGCGGTCGGCCTCGGGCACGCCGGCCTGACCGATGACGATGGAGGCGCGCGCGAGCGCCAGAGCCGACTTCACCTTCGGGTCGGTCTCCTTCGCCAGCACGGCGTCGAGCGCCGGCAGCGCCGCCGCGTCGCGCGAGCGGCCGACGGCCTGCGCCGCCTCCAGACGCTTCGCGGGATCCGGACTGACCAGCGACAGCGCGCCGCTCGCCGCCTCGATGGCGCGGCGGACGCGGTTGTTGACGCGCACGGGCTTCACCGCCGGCGCATCGGCGACCGGCTGCCGGGTGAGCGGATCGAGCAGCGCCCCGCCCTCCCCCTGGATGAACACGCGGGGCGGCGTGCCGCCGAAGACCAGCCTGCCCTCGGCGAGCGCCGAGACGATGCCGGCGGCGGCCGGATCGCCGCTCAGCGCCAGCGCCGAAAGGGCGGCTTCGGTGTCGTCGTACTTGTTGGTGGCGAGCTGGGCGAGCGCGCCGCCGACGTCCTGCGCCTCGGCGCGCCCGGCGAGGGCGGAGGCGGACAGCACGGCGAGCGCGAGGAGCATCACGCGGCTCAGGCGGCGAAGGCGAGCGCTTGGGATCATCATCGTCCGTCGATTGGGCGCTGGGGATGGCCGGAGCGGGCTCCGGCGGCGACGGCGGTACGCGGACCGGCCGCCCGGGGGCGACCGGTCGTGTTCGGAAGGCCGGGCGAGGTCACGAACCCCGCCCGGGGGCCGGCCTCACTGGCCGGCGCCGCCGCATTTGCCGGTCTTCACGTTGAAGTTTCCGCAGTTCATCGGCGCGCGCCAATCGGCGATCAGGTCCTTCGAGCCCTCCAGATAGGGCGACCATTCCTCGGCGACGATCAGGCCCGGGGTCTGCTCGACGATGTCGAACTGGCCGTCATCCTTGATCTCGCCGATGAGCACCGGCTTGGTGATGTGGTGGTTCGGCATCATGGTGGAGAAGCCGCCCGAGAGGTTCGGCACGGAGACGCCGATGAGCGCCGGGATGACCTTGTCCGGCTCGGTGGTGCCGGCCTTCTCGACCGCCTTCACCCACATCTCGAAGCCGATGACGGTGGCCTCCATCGGGTCGTTGGTGACGCGCTTGTCGTTCTTGATGTAGCCGCGCCACTTCTTGATGAACTCCTCGTTCTCCGGCGTGTCGACGGACTGGAAGTAGTTCCACGCGGCGAGGTGGCCGACCAGCGGCTTGGTGTCGATGCCGGCGAGTTCTTCCTCGCCGACCGAGAAGGCGACCACGGGGATGTCGGTGGCCTTGATGCCCTGGTTGCCGAGCTCCTTGTAGAAGGGCACGTTGGCGTCGCCGTTGATGGTGGAGACGACGGCGGTCTTCTTGCCGGCCGAGCCGAACTTCTTGATGTCGGCGACGATGGTCTGCCAGTCGGAATGACCGAACGGCGTGTAGTTGATCATGATGTCCTCGGCGGCGACGCCCTTGGACTTCAGATAGGCTTCGAGGATCTTGTTGGTGGTGCGGGGATAGACGTAGTCGGTGCCGGCGAGCACCCAGCGCTTCACGCCCTCGTTCTCCATGAGGTAGTCGACGGCCGGGATCGCCTGCTGGTTCGGGGCGGCGCCGGTGTAGAACACGTTGCGCTCGCTCTCCTCGCCCTCGTACTGGACGGGATAGAACAGGATGGAGTTCAGCTCCTTGAACACCGGGAGCACGGACTTGCGGGACACCGAGGTCCAGCAGCCGAACACCACTGCGACCTTCTCCTTCTCGATCAGCTCGCGCGCCTTCTCGGCGAAGAGCGGCCAGTTCGACGCCGGGTCGACCACCACCGCTTCCAGCTTCTTGCCCAGAACGCCCCCCTTCGCGTTCTGCTCCTGAACCATGAACAGCACGGTGTCCTTCAGCGTGGTCTCGCTGATGGCCATGGTGCCCGACAGCGAATGCAGCACGCCGACCTTGATCGTTTCCTGCGCGTGAGCGGGCACGCTGGCCGCGGCCAGCGCGAGCGTCGCCGCGCCGACGGCGGCGCGACCGGCTGCACGCCGCGCCTGGGTGAACAGGTTGAGCATCGTTGTTCCCTTCTGGAGTTCACGCGCAGGACCCCCGTCCGCGCGCCGAAGGAAACAAGAGCAATGGGCATGCCAAAGGTCGGGCGCCCGGCCCCACCAAGCCGGGTCTCACCGCAGCCCGGCCGCCCCAACGACAGAAACGATCAATAAATAGGCAAAATAGTCACATTTCGGGCGTTTGCCCGAGAGCGCCCGCTACTTGTATGCATCCGAGGCGGAGGTGCCCGCCAGCCGCTCGGCGCCGACGGCGGAAAGACGGTTCAGCGCCCGGTCGAGCGTGGCATCCGTCTTGGCGAAGCAGAAGCGGATGACGCTCTCCACCGGCTGCTCGGCGTAGAACGCCGATACCGGGATCGCGGCGACCCGCTCGCGCTCCACCAGCCGCCGGCAGAACGCCTCGTCGCGCAGGGCGGGATCGAGCGGAGCAAGATCGACGTTGAGGAAGTAGGTGCCGGCGGAGGGCAGCACGCTGAAGCCGAGCCCGGCGAGGCCCCGCGCCAGCCGGTCGCGCGAGCGCTGCAACCCGGCGCGGGTCGACAGGAACCAGTCGCGCTCCTTGCCGAGCCCGTAGGCCACCGCCTGCTGAAGCGCCGGCGGCGTGGTGAAGGTGAGGAACTGGTGGGCGCGCGAGAGCGCCCGCATCAGCTCCGGCGCGGCGCACACGAAGCCGACCTTCCAGCCCGTCATGCCGAAGATCTTGCCGGCCGAGCCGATCTTCACCGCCCGCCCGCGCAGCCCCGGCAGCGACAGCACCGAATGATGGGAGAGGCCGTCGAAGATGACGTGCTCCCAGACCTCGTCGCTGACCAGCACCGCCCCGGAGCGGGTGCAGAAACGAGCGAGGGTATCGAGTTCGTCGCGCCCGAAGACGCGGCCGGTGGGATTATGCGGGTTGTTGAACAGCACGAGGCGGGTGCGCGGCGAGAAGACCTGCGCCAGCGCTTCCTCGGTGATCCGCCAGTGCGGTGGCACTAGCCGCACGAGCCGCGGCACGCCGCCGGCCCGCTGCACGAGCGGCAGATAGGCGTCGTAGAGCGGCTGGAACAGCACGACCTCGTCGCCCGGCTCGATGAGGGCGAGAAGCGCGCCGGCGATCGCCTCGGTCGCGCCGGACGTCACCATGACCTCGCTCTCGGGATCGAGGTCGAGGCCCTGCCACGCCCGATAATGCGCCGCCACGGCATGGCGCAGCTCCGGCGTGCCCATCATCGGCGGGTATTGGTTCCAGCCGTCGACGATCGCTTCGGCCGCCTTCTGCCGGACGTCGAGCGGACCGGGATCGTCGGGAAAGCCCTGGCCGAGATTGACCGCGTCATGCTCGCGGGCGAGGCGCGACATGGTTTCGAAGACGGTGGTCGGCAGGGAGGCGAAGAGGGAATTCATTCCACGGACCGGATTCGGAATAACGGCGTTCGAACGCTGTGCATCCGTTTTATCCGGCGGCGGGCAAAAGGAAAGGCCCGCACGTCTATCAGGCTGCCAGCACCGCGTGATTGTCGAAGCGCGGCCCGCCGGAGCGCCGGGCCAGAACGCCGAGGCTTTCGCCATCGGTGCCGATCAGCACGGTCTCGCCGAGCCCGCTGGTGGCGAGGAAGCGGCCCGGCTCGCGCGTCGGCGCCAGACCGCAGCCATCGACCAGCGGCAGCGTGCCGACGAAGCGCCCGTCCCGGCGCCAGACGGCGACCATGTTGCCGCGCGGGCTCGCCGCCGCGACGAAGGCGCCGGAGGCATCGAGCGCCACCGAGCCGACATAGGTGCGCAGCCCGCGCCACGCCTCCTCCGGGGCGTCGAAGGCGCGCAGGCCGTTTGCCTCCACCGCGTAGAGGAGCGGACGGGCGATGCCGTCCGCCAGCAGGTCCTGCGCGGCGACCACGGTGAAGCCGTCGTGGCCGGAGGTCAGATGGCGCAGCGACAACGAGGCGAGATCCTCGTCCAGCTCGGCGACGGAGCGCACCGCGCCGGTGACGGGATCGAGCCGGGCGACGCTGGAGCCGGCGATCTCGGCGCCGAGCGCTTCCGGCGTATGGGGCTCGATGCCACCATTGGCGACGACGAGCGCGCCGCCGGCCGGCAGCATGTCATGCGGCCCCATGCCGGAGGACGCCCATTCCGCCTCGATGGCAAAGCCCGCCTCGACCACGCGGCGCGAGACCGTGCCCTGCCCGCTGGCACGGTCGATCTCCACCGCGAGGAAACGCCGGCCGCCATCGACGAACCGGCCATGGCCGGAGAACACCCGCCCCTCGCCCGGCTCGAAGGTCGCCAGCACGGAGCCGGCGCGCCGGTCGAACAGCACCGCGGTGGTGCCGGGACGGCGGGCAACGGCCACCGCCGTCCGCCCGTCCGGGCTCGGTTCCACCCAATGCAGGCGCTGCGTGCCGGCACCGACCGACGTCGCGGCGAAATCGGGCGCCAGCACCACCGGCGCGAAGCCGCCCTCGACACCGGCGGTGGCGAGCCATTCGGCTTCCAGCAGATGATCCTGCGCGTGCGCGCCGCCGCCGAACAGGACGCGCGGCGCGACCGCCAGGCCGCTGAGCCGGCCCAGCAGCGAGCGGCGGGAAAGATCGAGACGTCCCATCCCCGCCTCCCCTCAGTCGCCGTCGAGCGCGTTGAAGCCGAGCGGCACGCCGAGGCCGGCAGCCAGCGGGCTGGCGACGCTTGCCTGCGCCGCCTTGAAAGCGGCGGCCGCGCCTTCCAGCGTCTTGCGGCCCTGCGCCGTGGTCGCAGCCGCGCCGATGTCGTCGGGCAATCCTTCGGCGGCCGCGCGGGCGGCCTGCATGGTCTTGGCGATGCTCGCCTGATCCTTGGCGGCGAGCCCCTGCGCGAGGCGCTCCGCCAGCTCGCCGGCGCTGGCGATGATGGCGACGATGGTTTCCTTCGACAGGCCGCTGCGGCGGCGGTCGGCCAGAAGCGGCCTGGCCTCGTCCGGGTTCTTGCCCAGCACCACCAGCAGGCGCTGGTCGACGACGCGCTGATAGGCACCGGCGAGATCGGTCACGATCTGGCTCAGCAGGGCGTTGGGCTCGGGGAAGTAGACGGGGTCCGCCTTGCCGGCGAGAAGCTGGGCAAGAAGGCCCCCGCTCTTGCTTCCCCAGCCGTCGCGCAGTTCGCCGGCGATGATGGCGAGGTTGCCGGCGACAGCCCGGCCGAGGGCACAGCGGCGCAACGCTTCCGGGCCGGACAGCAGCGCCGCCTCGGCGCCGTCGTCATAGAGCAGGCGCTCCATCGCGGGCAGGCCCTGCACCGCCGCGCTGAGACGGAAGAAGCGGTCCGGCTGCAAGCGCTCGTCGGTTGGATCGGCGACGATCTCCGCCACCGAGCGCCCGACGGCGTTGCGCCGCTCGGGGAACAGGTTGAAGCGATCCGCGCGCAGCGACAGCATCACCGGGCCGAAGGTGATGAACTCCACCGAGGCCCAGGCATCGGAAACGGCGGCGAAGCGCGCCTTCAGCCCGGCCACGCCCTCGGCGGAAGGAGTCTTGCAGAAAGCCTCCCACGCCTCCTGCTGGGCCTTCGCGCCGGCAAGCAGCGTGTCGTAGCGCGGCAGCAGCCAGCTCTCGACCACGTCGGGCGCCGAGATCGCGGCGGCATGGGCGCGGCTGACGAAGATGTTGCCGATGAGCGCGGTGGCGGCCGCGATGGCGGGCACGCCCTGCGCCGCCTGCCCGATCTGGCTCGCCAGCGCCAGCGCCACGGCGAAGGGGGAGCGGTTCATGGTCGGCCTCGCTCTAGAGGGAAGAGACATAATCGATCAGCGTCCGGCGCTCCCTCGCGTCCAGCGCCTCGAAACGGGTGCGGGCGCCCGCCGCCTCGCCGTCGTGCCAGCCCACGGCTTCGGCGACGGTCGCGGCGCGGCCATCGTGCAGCAGGCCGACACCGCGCGCCAGCGCGCCGGAGATGCCGGCCAGCGGCGCGGTGCGCCATTCGCCGGCCGCCGCGCCCGGCACGCCGGAGGTGTCGGCCAGTCCAGCGCCCATGTCATGCAGCAGCACGTCGGTGTGGAGCGACACGCTGCCGCCGCCGCGCATGGGCAGCGAGGGACGGTGGCAGGCGGCGCAGCCGGTGGCGGCGAAGAGCTTCGCACCACGCGCTTCGGCGCCCGCGCCGAGCGCATCCGCCTCCGATACCGGCAGCTTGAGGCCGCGCAGATAGGCGACGATGCGGTCGACGATAGCGGCGGAGATTTCCGGCTCGCCCTCCGCGTCGCGCCCGTGCGGCGCGCTGCGGCAGGCGGTTTGCGCCTGCGTGCAGTCGCCCCACGGCTCGGGCCGCAGCGGCGTCGACAGGCCGAGATCGAGCGCGAAGGCTTCCGAGGTCTGGCCCGCCAGCGTCGGGTGGCTCGCCTTCCAGCCGAAGCGGCCGACGACGGAGCCGCCCTCGGGCGGCTCGAGCCGCCGCGCGCGGCCGCGCACCCCGTCGCCGTCGCGATCGTCCGGGTCCTCGAGGGCGAGGATGGTCGCGTCGTCCACCAGCTCCAGCTTGCCGCGCCCGCGCAGGTCCGGCGCGGCGCGCAGGGAGACATGCGTCGCCGGATCGAGCGGGCCGTAGCCGGGCACCTCGATGCGCGGCACGCGGCGGCCCTTCTCCACCGAGACGGCGAAGGTGCCCTCGGCCGGAACGCCCGGCAGCGTCATGGTCTCCAGCCGGTGGCCATAGACGGGATCGCCCCGGCCATCGGCGCGGAACAGCGACAGCACCAGGCCGAGCCCGTCCGGCCGCCCGGCCCGGTCGAGCGCCGTGGCGCCGTGCCGCGCGCCGCCGGGATGGCAGGCGGAACAGGAGCGCGCGTCGAAGAGCGGGCCGAGGCCGTCATTGGCGCGGGTGGAGCTCGGCGCCGGCACCCAGGGCCGCTCGAACAGCGCCTTGCCGATGGCGGCGTCGAGACGGCTGTCCTCGGCAAGGGCGGGCGCCGGGAGAAGCACCAGGCCGAGCAGGACGGCACGCAGCGACCGGAGGCCCGAGGAGGGCGCCGGGCGCCGGGCATGGTGGCGGCGGCCCATCACACGATCCGGAACCAGCCCATCATCCCGGTCTCCATATGCTCCAGGATGTGGCAATGGAACACCCAGTCGCCCGGCGCGGCGACGAAGGCGACCGTCACCGCCTCGCCGGGCTGCACCAGCACCGTATCAGCGAAATGGCGCGGCAGGCGGTCGAGACTCGACGACAGCACCTCGAAGGCGTGGCCGTGCAGGTGCACGGGATGGGGGAAGCGCGTCTCGTTCTTGATCTCGACCGCATAGGAGCGGCCCGTCGTCATGCGCGCCAGCGGCGGCGGCACGTTGCGGCGACTGCCGGTCGGCCAGGATTCGGAATCGATGCCCCAATAGGTGGTCGAGCCGACGCACAGGCTGTCGAGCAGCGCCTTGGCCAGCGGGTCGTCGGGCGGCAGGGCGATGTCCTTCACCGCCGCGTCGGTCGCCTGCTGGAGGGTGAAGGAGAAGCGCTCCGCCTTCTTCATGTCCGGGCGCGGCAGTTCGGGCTTCGGCAGCGCGAGAGGTCCCTTGCGGGGCCGGGCAACCTTGCCCTCGGCGGCGATGGTGGCGAAGTGGTAGATGTCGGCGGCGCGGTAGTCGCCGACCTGCACCGGGCTGCCGTCGCGCGGCATGCGCAGATGGACGTCGATGCGCTGCGCCGGCCCCATGCGCCAGACGCCGTCAGGCAGGTCGTCAAGCCGCACGGGCCTGAGCGCATGGCCGTCCACCGCGATGAGCCAGGCCTCGCCGCCCTCGACGCCGATATCCATGATGCGGGTGGAATCGACGTTGAGGATGCGCAGCCGCACATCCCCGCCCGCCGGCGCCGTCAGGTTCAGCGAGACGGCGCCGTTGACGGTGCGCGTGGCGCCGAAGGTGCCGACCCTGGAGGCGCCGTTGGGCTCGGAGAGCTCGAGGAAGCCGCCATCGTCGGCGAGCCGCCAGTCCTTGAGCGTCAGCACGTGCTCGGCGTCGAATGCCGGATCGCGCGGGTCCTCGACGATGAGCACGCCCACCAGCCCCCGCCCCGCCTGGCCGGTCTCGTCGCAATGGGGATGGAAGAAGAAGGTGCCGGGATCGTCCAGCGGCAGCAGGTGCACGAAGCTTCCGCCCGGCTGCACCAGCGGCTGGGTCAGGGTCGGCACGCCGTCATATTCGTTCGGCATGCGGATGCCGTGGAAATGCAGGGTCGAGCCTTCGTGCATCCCGTTCAGGAAGGTCGCCTGAAGCCGGGTGCCGCGCGGAAGGCGCAAGGTGCGGAACGGCTCGCCGTCATAAGCGAGGATGCGGGTCGCCGGCCTGTCGGGCCCGAGCAGCTTCAGCTCGGCCTCGCCGGCCTTCAGCGCCACCGTCCGCGTCGGCGCGAAGGGCGCGGGAACCCGCGCCTGTCCCGTGCGCGTCGGCGCGAGCAGCGCCGATGCCCCGAGGACCGCGCCCGCGCCGAGAAAGGCGCGGCGCGAGAGACCCGCGCCGCTCTTCTTCATCATGGCCTCACTGACCGACCTTGGACGGATCGTCCAGGCTGTCCGAGCCCTCGACCTTGATCTTGAGCTTCAGCGCGCCGACCACGCCCTCGATGGCGCGGGTCTGGGCGACGAGCGAATCCACGCCCTTCTGCACGAGGGCGTTGCCCTCGGCATTGCCCTCGCCGATCATCTGGTCATAGGCCTGCTTGCCGCTGTCGCCCTCGTCCTTGATGGCCTTGAGCGCGGCGAGCGCGGCGTCGACCTTGGCGTTCGCCTCGTCGGCGGCCTTCGGCGCCAGAGCGGCGGCGTAGGCGGCGACGGACGGGCCCTCGACGACGCTGCCGTCCACGCGGGTGTACTTGCCGCGATAGATCGAGGCGATGCCCAGCTCGTCATAATAGTGCGAGTTGTGGGTGTTGTCGGAGAAGCAGTCGTGCTCCTCCTCGGGATCGTGGAGGATGAGGCCGAGCTTCATGCGCTCGCCCGCCAGCTCGCCATAGGAAAGCGAGCCGAGGCCGGTGAGGATGGTGCCGAGAGCGGCCTTGTCCTTCTGCTTCGCCACGGCAGCGCGGGCCTTGCCCTTGGCGCCCCACGCCTTGGACATGTCCTCGAGATCGGACACGAGCAGGTCGGTGGCGGCCTTCAGATAGGCGGCGCGGCGGTCGCAATTGCCGTTGGTGCAGTTCGTGGTCGAGTAGTCGGTGGCCGGGCGCTTGCCGGCCCCGGCGCCCGTGCCGTTGAGGTCCTGGCCCCACAGCAGGAACTCGATGGCGTGGTAGCCGATGGCGACGTTCGACTCGACGCCGCCCGCCTCCTGAAGGCTGTCGAGCAGCTTCGGCGTGATCTTCGAGGCGTCGATGGTCTTCTTGCCGACGCGGATCTTGGTGTTGGCGATCACGTTGGCGGTGTAGAGCGGGTTCTCGTCGGAGGAGTCGCCGTAGCTCTTGTCGACATAGTCGATCAGACCCTCGTCGAGCGGCCAGGCGTTCACGCGGCCCTCCCAGTCATCGACGATGGCGTTGCCGAAGCGGTAGCCCTCGGTCTGCTGGTAGGGCACGCGGGCGGCCTTCCAGGCGGCCTTCGCCTTGTCGAGATTGGCCTCGGTCGGCTCGGCGACGAAGGCGTTGACCGCCGTCTGCAGGTCCCTGGCGGTCTTCAGGCTGTCGGCATACATCGCCTCGGCGATGTTGGCGTAGGTGACGACGATGTCGCGCACCTTCGGGGCGTTGTCGGCCGCAGCCGGGCCGGCCGCAACGATGGCACCCAGCGCAACGGCCGCGAGAAGCGGCGCGGCGAACAGTGATCTGGCTCGCATGGAATGTCTCCTCCCGCCGGCGTCGCGGCGTCATAGCGGGAGACTCCTACGCCAGCGCCCCAAGAAGTCGCAAGTGTTCGGACCTACTTTAGAACGCTTTCATACTGCGACGACACGAAACACAAGCGCGGAAGACATGTAAATCCGCAGCAATACTTGTTCCGCCACCTCCCGCTCATGACGCAGGGTCAAGAAGCGGCTGGAGCGCCTCGGCCAGCTCGTCGTCGGTCACGGTCGACAGCTGCTTCATGAGTTTGGCCGCCTCGGTGCGCCGGCCGGGCCGCATCACCAGCACGACCGTCTCGGCGCCGCCGCAGGCCGGATCGCCGCACGCGATCTCGCTGATCGAGATGGTGGTTTCCTCGCCCACGCCCAGCAGCACGCGCGCCTTGGCGGCGAGTTCGCGCGCGGCGTCCGGTGCGGCCTCGCCGGCCGATCCCCGGCGGAAGAACAGACGTGCCATGCCTACCTCTCGCGTCCCGTCGCGTCGCGCCCCTCACCGCAGGGAGTTAAGCGCCCGGTGCGGACGGCGCAAGCCGCGGACGCGAGCACCGTCGCCGGCAAAGTAAAAACGCAGGATGCAATAGTTTAGAACTATAATAATATCGGAAGATAATCGTTGTACATGACGAAAAGCACGCGTATTTATCCTCGCAACGCCGACGACGAACCGCGAATACCACTCGCGATCATCGAACTTACCGGCAAATCCTTCGCGAGACCCTTATCCCGGCAGGTCTCGTGAACCGCGCGGGACGACGGCACGCGCTCCCTCAGCTGTCGTCCCGCGCCATTTCACTCTCATCCCCGGCCGCCCACGGACCGGCCCACGCCTCCGGCGCGGGGCGGTTCAGCCATTGCAGCGCGCCAAAGGCTGCCGCGAAGCCGGTGGCGAAGCTCGCCTGCAGGAGATAGCCGCCGGTCGGCGCCTCCCAATCCAGCATCTCGCCGGCGGCGAAGACGCCGGGACAGGCGCGGAGCATGTGCCGCTCGTCGAGCGCGGCGCGCACGATGCCCCCGGCCGAGGAAATCGCCCGCTCCAGCGGCGCCATGGCGGTCGCCGCCAGCGGAACGGCCTTGATCCGCCGCGCCAACGCCTCCGGCTCGGCCGGCAGCGGGAACGCCGCCTCGCGCAGGAGACCCGCCGCGGCGGGGGCAAGGCCGGCCGCCTTGCGCAGCCGGTTCGCCAGCGTCTCGCCCTTGCGGGCGCGCGCCAGCCGGGCCGCGAGGGCATCAAGGCCGAGGTCCGGCCGCAGGTCGATCTCGAAGACGACCTGCCCCTCGCGGGCGATGGCTTCCCGCAGCCGGGCGGACTGGGCGTAGACCGCGCCGCCCTCCAGCCCGGCGGCATCGATCATCGCCTCGCCGCGCACGCTCACCCCCTCGACCGCGAGCGCGATGCGCTTCAGCGGCTCGCCGGCGAAGCGGGTGCGGAACGCGTCCGACCAGCCGATGCGCACGCCGCTGTTTGCGGCACGCAGCGGCGCGACGGCGATGCCCTGCTCCTCGAGGATCGCGACCCAGCCGCCGTCGCTGCCGAGGCGCGGCCAGCTCGCGCCGCCCAGCGCGAGGATGGCGACGTCGCAGGCGACCTCGCCTTCGCCCTCCGGGGTTTCGAAGCGCAGCGCTCCCCCGGCGCCCCAGCCGAGCCAGCGGTGCCGGCTCGCCAGCCGCACGCCGAGCCCTTCCAGCCGCCCGAGCCAGGCGCGCAGCAGAGGCGACGCCTTGAAGCTCCTGGGGAAGACGCGGCCGCTCGACCCGACGAAGGTCGCCTCGCCGAGCCCTTCGGCAAAGGCGCGCAGCCGGCCGGGCGGGAAAGCGTCGATCATCGGCGCCAGCCACTCCGCCGCCGCGCCGTAGCGGGCGAGGAACGGCGCGCGCGGCTCGGAATGGGTGAGGTTCAGCCCGCCGCGCCCGGCGATGAGGAATTTTCGCGCCGGCGAGGCCATGCGCTCATAGACCGTCACCCGGTAGCCGGCCCGCGCCAGCGTCTCGGCGGCGATCAGACCCGCCGGGCCGGCGCCGATGACGGCTACCGAGGGAATCCGCGAGTCGCTGTCGTGGCTTGGAATCACCGGCTGAGCTTTCGATTCAGGGTTAACGCGGTCTTAATTCCGCAGTGCCGCCAGCCGCTTGGGCCGGGGAACGCGGTGGGCGATTCCGCTGGTGGAAGAGGTTCCGCGACGGCTTCAAACACCGATTCAACAGTCTGACGAACTGATTCCGGAACCTGGTGCAACGCCATGTATTCTCACGGCATTTCCGTTGAGGCGAGGTCGCTGACGCGCAGGCTCACCTGCGTGCGCCCCTGCCAGGTGTCGAGATCGAGCGTTCCGGCGACATGGACCTGCTGGCCGCGCGCCGCCATCAGCGCCTGACCGAGCGGGGCGTTGGCCGCGCGGAAGGCGACGCCGGAGATGACCGCCCCGTCCGAGCCGCGCAGGCGCACCCGCACCTGATCGGCATTGCCCGCCTCGGCATAGACGACGCGATGGGCGGGGAAGGCGAAGACGGGCTGCGGATTGCCGGCGCCGTAGGGCCCCGCCCGCTCCATGAGGTCGACGAGATCCGGCGTCGCGCCGGCCGCCGAGAGGGCGCCGTCGATCATCGTCTCGTCCACCGCCCGCGCCTCCTCGACGGAGACGGTCAGCGCCTCCTCCAGATAGGCGCGCAGGTCCCCGAGCCGGTCGCGCGCCACGGTGAGGCCCGCCGCCATGGCGTGGCCGCCGCCCTTCACCAGAAGGCCGAGCTCGACCGCCCCGCGAACCGCCCGGCCGACATCGACGCCGGGGATGGAACGGGCCGAGCCGGCGCCGGTCTCGCCGGTGAAGGCGATGGCGAAGGCCGGGCGGCCGAACTTCTCCTTCAGCCGCGCGGCGACGAGGCCGACCACGCCGGGATGCCAGCCCTGCCCGCTGGAGAGGATCACCGCCCCCTCGCCCGCTAGACCGAGGGCGGCCTCGGCTTCGGCTTCCGCCTCGGCGACGATGGCCCGCTCGACCTGCTGGCGCTCGGTGTTCAGCCGGTCGAGCTCGGCGGCGATCGCCTGCGCCTCGATGGGATCGCGGGTGAGCAGCAGCCGGGTGCCCAGACCCGCGTCGCCGATGCGCCCGCCGGCATTGATGCGAGGGCCGAGCAGGAAGCCGAGGTGCCAGGCCTTGGGGGGGCCGGAGAGGCGCGCGGCGTCCATCAGCGCCGTGAGGCCGGGGCGCTCGCGCTTCCTCAGCTGGAGGAGGCCCTTGGTGACATAGGCCCGGTTGAGGCCGAGCAGCGGCACGACGTCGGCCACCGTGCCGAGCGCCACGAGGTCGAGGCTGGCCAGCAGGTCCGGCTCGGGCCGCTCCGCGTTCCACCAGCCGCGCCGGCGCAGCTCCCGCACCAGCCCGACCGCCACCACGAAGACGAGGCCGACGGCGCACAGGTGCCCGAGGCCGGAGAGGTCGTCCACGCGGTTGGGGTTCACCAGCGCCTCGACCGCGGGCAGCGTCTCGCCCGCCTGATGATGGTCGATCACCACGACGTCGAGGCCGATCTCGCGGGCGCGGGCGAAGGGCTCGAAGCTCATCGTGCCGCAGTCGACGGTGACGAGCAGGCTCGCGCCGCGCGCGGCCAGCGCCTCGATGGCGGGAATGTTCGGGCCGTAGCCCTCGAAGATGCGGTCGGGAATGTGGAAGGCGGGATCGAGCCCGCCGGCGAGCAGCACCTCGACCAGCAGGGCGGTCGAGGTGGCGCCGTCCACGTCGTAGTCGCCGAACACCGCGACGGATTCGCCCTTCACCACCGCGTCGGCCAGCCGGGCGACGCAGGCGCCCATATCGGTGAGCGTGTCGGGATCGGGCAGCAGGCGGCGCACGGTCGGGTCGAGCCACGCCTCGACCTCGTCGATGCCGACGCCGCGCCCGGCTAGCACGCGGGCGAGGATCTCCGGCACGCCGTGACGCTGCACCATGGCGAGGGTGGCCTGCGCGGCGCGCGCGTCGAGGCGCTCGCGCCAGAAGCGGCCCGTGACCGAGCGGGAGACGCCGAGGAACGGCCGGGGCGCCGGCGCGGCGGTGGGAAGGACGAGACTCATGGCCCGCAGGATAAGCACGATGCGCCGCGCGCATGAAGCCGTTCCCCGCGCACGGCACGCCTGCGCCGCGGTTTTCGCCCGGCCAATAGGAGCCGCGACGCGGGCGGGGAGCGTCATCGCTCCGTCATCGCTTCGTTGCTTGGCCGACATGGCGGCGGGTCAGGAAGGGCGCTCCCGGCTTCGCCGCCCCTTCCCAACGGAGAACCGCCATGGCCCGCATCGTCTCCCGCCACTCCCTGCTCGCGAGCGCCGCGCTGGCGCTCGTCGCCCTCGCCTCCTCCGGCGCCCGTGCCGACCAGACCTACCCCGCCACCCTCGCCGGCCACGCCGTGCTGCCGGCGGAGAGCTTCATCGAGATGCCGGCCGACGCGCCGGAAGACCTGAAGACCTCCGGCAAGTACACGACCGGCAAGCGCGTCGAGGCCATCGGCACGGTGGAAGGCAAGTCCGGCGGGCGTCCGACCGGCGTCTCCGTGCCGTTCAAGGGCCAGCCGCGCCAGGGGCATTCGGGCGTCAAGGTGATGCCGGACGGCACTTTCTGGATCCTCACCGACAACGGCTTCGGCTCCAAGGCCAACAGCCCGGATTCGGCGCTCTATCTCAACCGCTACAAGATCGACTGGGCCACGGGCGCCTTCGAGCCGGTCGAGACCGTCTTCCTCACCGACCCCGACAAGAAGGTGCCGTTCCGCATCGTCCATGACGGCACCGAAAAGCGCTATCTCACCGGCTCCGACTTCGACCTCGAGAGCTTCCAGATCATCGGCGACGACCTGTGGATCGCGGAAGAGTTCGGCCCCTTCCTGATCAAGGCCGACAAGACCGGCAAGGTGCTCGCCGTGTTCGACACGGTCGCCGGCGAGGCGCCGGTGCGCTCCCCCGACAACTACCTCGTCGCCTCCGCCGGCGCGCCGAACCAGCCGGCCGAGTTCAACGCCCGCCGCTCCAAGGGCTTCGAGGGCATGGCCGCCTCCAAGGACGGCAAGTTCCTCTACGCCCTGCTCGAAGGTCCGCTCTGGGACGCGGCGAAGAAGGACTGGCAGAAGACCGCCGACGGCAAGGAATTCCTGCCGATCCTCGAATTCGACATCGGTCAGCAGAAGTGGACCGGCCGCGTGTGGCAGTACGTGCTGGAGCAGAACGGCAACGCGATCGGCGACTTCAACATGATCGACGGCACCACCGGCCTGATCATCGAGCGCGACAATGCCGAGGGCACTGCCGACAAGGCCTGCGCGGAAGGCACCAAGGGCCCGGACTGCTTCCACGACCTCGCCAAGTTCAAGCGCGTCTACAAGGTCGAGCTGACGGATGCGAATGTCGGCCAGCCGGTGCGCAAGATCGGCCATATCGACCTGATGAAGATCGCCGACCCCGACAAGAAGGCCCGCAAGCCGCTCAATGACGGCGTGCTGACCTTTCCGTTCTTCACCATCGAGAATGTCGACGTGGTCGATGCCACGCACATCGTCGTCGGCAACGACAACAACCTGCCCTTCTCGTCGAGCCGCGACCCGAAGAAGGCGGACGACAACGAGATGATCCTGCTCGAAGTCGGCGATTTCCTGAAGGCCAAGTGAGGCTTCCACCGGACGCCGTCATGGCCGGGCTTGTCCCGAAGCCGGCAGTTGCCGGCTTCGGTTGTTGGAAGCGGAACTCAGGCAAGCTTGAGTTCCGGCCATCCACGACTTCAGACAGGCAGAAGAGAGGCGTGGATCCCCGGGCCGAGCCCGGGGATGACGTCAGGCCTTTGTCAAATGGCGCTCCGTCACGCCGTATCGGGCAGCGTGGTGGTCGGCTTGCGCAGGATCAGCGCCACGCCCACCACCATGACCAGCGCGCCGATGATCTTCACCGGCGACGGATCGTCGCCGATCAGCACGATGCCGAAAAGCACGGTGAGCAGCGGGTTGAGCATAGAATAGGGCACCACGGCATTGATCGAATGCCGCTGCAGCAGCCAGTACCAGATGCCATAGGCGATGATCGACGAGCCGACAGCACTGTAGAGGACCGAGAACCAGCCGTTCCAGCCGGCGGTGGCCACCATTCCCCAACGATCCGCCTCGAAGATCCACGACGCCAGCAGGAGCTGCGGGACCGAGAACAGCGACGACCAGCCCATCATCGTCATCGGCCGGATGCCCGGCATCTGCTTGACGATGAGGTTCGTCACCGCCCAGCCGCTGGCGCTCACCACCAGCAGCACCAGCGACAGGGGCGGCGGCAGCGTGGGGCCGGCTGCGAGGATCACAATGCCGGCGACCGAGATGACGAGGCCGGCGAGCCGGACGAGACCGAGCGGCTCATGCAGCCAGAGGCAGGCCAGCAGCGTCGCGATGGGCGCGCCCAATTGGATGACGACCGCGCTTGTTCCCGCCTCGGCATGCTCCAGCGCCGCGAAGAGCAGACCGAAATGGATGGTGCCGAAGGTGACGGACACCAGCAGCACGCCGGGCAGCTGCCTGCGCGAGAGGCAGGTGAACGGCACCAGCAGCGCCGAAACCAGCGTGAAGCGCAGCGCCGTGGTCAGCATAGGCGGGAGTTCCGCCACGCCCAGCTTGATGACGATCATGTTGAGCGCCCACAAGCAGATCACGGCGACGGCGAGCAGCTTGTCCCTGAGCGGCATTGCGGACCAGAAGGCGGGAGGACGCGGAAAGGCGGCCTCTGGGCGAACCGCTAGCCGCCGGCGCGGCATTCGAGTCGCGCGCGACAATGCCGCTGATAACGTTCCACCGTTCGCGTGCAAAGAGGCCGGCGGCAAGATCAGCCCTGCGTGCCCTTCATGGCACAGGGCGCGCGCTCGCCTTCTTGCGTGAACCGGCGGGCGCACTATGGTGCGCGCCATGCTCAACCTGTCCCTGCTCGGCCGCCTCGACTTCCGCCACGCCGCCCCGACCCGCCCGGCGCTTCCCGCCGGCCGTCACGATCTCGGCCTGTTCGACGAGCGCGACTATGTGCTGGTCGTGCCGGAGGGCATCGATCCGGCCCGGCCGACGCCGCTGATGACGCTGTTCCACGGCGGTGGCGGCAGCGCCGAGAAGATCATGCCGATCATGCGCCGGCATGCGGAGGAGCGCGGCTTCCTGCTGCTGGTGCCGCAGTCGCAGTTTCCCACCTGGGACATCGTGATCGCCGGCAACGGGCCCGACCGCGAGCGGCTCGACCGCGGCCTCGCGGAGGTCGCCTCGCGCTTCACGCTGGACCCGGACCATTTCGCCTTCGCCGGCCATTCGGACGGCGGCAGCTACTCGCTGTCGACCGGGCTGAGCAACGGGCAGATCGTCTCCCACATCCTCGCCTTCTCGGCCGGCTTCATGACCGTGCTGGCACAGGAGGGCTCCCCGAAGGTGTTCGTCGCCCACGGCCAGCAGGACACGCAGACGCCGATCAACACCGCCGGCCGCGCGCATGCCGCCAAGCTGCGGGGCGCGGGCTACGAGCTCACCTATATCGAGCATCCCGGCCCGCACGCCTCGCAGCCGGACATGGTGCAGCTCGGGGTGGACTATTTCCTGAAGGGCGCGGCGCGGGCGTAATCCCGTTTTCGTCGGCCGTCATCCCGGACGGCCAAGGCCGGCCCGGGATCACACGCAGGATGGAAAGCGATCCCGGCTCTCCGCTACGCTCCGGCCGGGATGACAAGGGTTGAAGGCAGTCGCCCGAGGCCGCCGGCCATTACCCACACCACGTCGTGCCCGGCCATGACGGCCTTCAGATCGGCACCGCCGGAAAACAAAAAGGCCGGCCCCGTGGCCGGCCTTCCCTCATGCGTCGGCGAAGGCGCGCTCAGGCGACCTTCTTCACCGTCTTGGCAATCTCGGCGAGATCGGCCTCGTACTTGGCGACCAGCGCCGCGAAGGCCTCCGGGCTCTGCTTCAGCGCGACCGACACGTCCGAGGCCCAGGTGGTGTGGCGCAGGGTGAAGGTGGTGGTGGCCGAGGAGCCGTGCTTCTTCGAGAAGCGCACGTTGAGCTTGAACGGGATCGGCTCGGCGGCGAGGTAGCTGGTGGTCGGGTGCTCCTTGACGAAGGCCGCGAAGGTCTCGGCGACCTCCCTGAACTTGTCGGCCTCGATGAGGGCGTCGATCTTGGCCAGCAGGGCGGGAAGCGCGGAATGGGGGGCGGGCATGGGTCGTTCCCTTTGGCTTTGGCAATTGGCTTTGCGTTCTCCCGGCCGCAATCGCATGGACCGCGCACCGGCGACGCTCTGGTATACAGCACACCGAGCCGTCGCCAAAGCCCCCCGGCGGCCGTGAACGGGCTTTCCGGAAGGGCCATTCCAGGGAAGCCAGCGCAAAGAAAAGGCGGGGCGCTCGCGCACCCCGCCCGGAACGGAACGGCGACCGGCGGTCTCAGCCGAGATGGAACTTGGAGAGGTCGCGGTGCTCGGCCTCGATCCAGCGCACCGTGCCGGTGGCCGAACGCATGACGACGGTGTGGGTCTTCACCACGCCCTTGTCGTACTTCACGCCCTTGAGCAGGTTGCCGGTGGTGACGCCCGTCGCCGCGATCAGGCAGTCGCCGCGCACCATGTCGGTGATGGTGTAGATCTTCTTCGGGTCGCTGACGCCCATCTTCTTGGCGCGCTCGCGCTTCTCCTCGGTGTCGAGGATGAGGCGCGTGTACATCTCGCCGCCGATGCAGCGCAGGGCCGCAGCCGCCAGCACGCCTTCCGGCGCACCGCCGGTGCCGAGATAGATGTCGACGCCGGTCTCTTCCGGGTTGGTGGTGTGGATCACGCCGGCGACGTCGCCGTCGGTGATGAGCTGCACGGCCGCGCCGGTCTTGCGCACCGCCTCGATGATCGCCGCGTGGCGCGGACGGTCGAGGATCAGCGCCGAAATCTCGGACGGCTTCACGCCCTTCGCCTTGGCGAGCGAATGGATGTTGTCCTCAGGCGAAGCGTCGATATCGATCGTGCCCTTGGGATAGCCGGGGCCGATGGCGATCTTCTCCATGTAGACGTCCGGCGCGTAGAGCAGCGTGCCGCCCTCGGCCATCGCCATGACGGCGATGGAGCCCGGCATGTTCTTGGCGCAGAGCGTGGTGCCTTCGAGCGGGTCGACGGCGATGTCGACCGCCGGGCCCTTGCCGGTGCCGACCTCCTCGCCGATGAACAGCATCGGCGCCTCGTCGCGCTCGCCCTCGCCGATGACGATGCGGCCGGCGATGGGCAGGCGGTTCAGCTCGCGGCGCATGGCGTCCACCGCCGCCTTGTCGGCCGCCTTCTCGTCGCCGCGGCCGCGCAGGCTCGCGGAAGCAACCGCCGCACGCTCGGTGACGCGCACCAGCTCAAGCGTCAGGATACGCTCGAGCGCCTGGCCCGCCTTGACCGTAATCTCCGCCATCGTCCCAGCCCTCTCAGTCCTTCTCGATCCGTATCACCTGCGGCGGCGAGGCGATGACGCCATCGAGATCGATGGCGTCGATCGCGCGGCGCACCGCGTCTTCGTTGGTGGCGTAGGTGATGAGCACCACCGGCGCCGGGTCTTCCGCGCTTTCCGCGCGCTCGCCGCCATGCGGGCGGCCGCGCCGGTGCTGCATGATGGACTCGAGCGAGATGTTCTGCTCGGCCATATGGCGGGCGATGGCCGCCGCCGTTCCAGGCCGGTCGACCGCCGCAAGGCGGATATAATACCCACCTTCATGACGCTGGATTGCTGCCTTCTCCGCCGGCCGCAGGGTTTCCGCCCGCCAGCCGAAGGGCGCGCCGCCCCGGCCGGCGGCGACGTCGCACAGATCGGCGACGACGGCGGAGGCCGTCGCGTCGCTTCCCGCGCCGGGACCGACCAGCGTCAGCGCCACCGCGTCGCCGTCGATCGCCACCGCGTTGGTGACGCCGGAGACCTGCGCGATGGGCCAGTGCTTGGGAACCATGGTGGGGTGCACGCGCAGCTCGACCGCATGGCCGGTGCGGGCGGCGACGCCGAGCAGCTTGATGCGGTAGCCGAGCTCGTCCGCCGCCTCGATGTCGGCGAGCGTGATGGTGCGGATGCCCTCGACGTGGATCGCGTCCGGGTCGGGCTTCACGCCGAAGGCGAGCGCGGCGAGCAGGGAGAGCTTGTGGGCGGTGTCGAAGCCGTCGACGTCGAAGGTCGGATCGGCCTCGGCATAGCCGAGCTGCTGCGCCTGATCGAGGCAGGTGTCGAAGGACAGCCCCTCCTCCTGCATCCGCGTCAGGATGTAGTTGCAGGTGCCGTTGAGGATGCCCGAGACGCGGGTGATCTCGTTGCCGAGCAGCGCCTCGCGCAGGGTCTTGATGACGGGGATGCCTCCGGCGACCGCCGCCTCGAAATGGATGCCGACGCCCTTCTCCTCCGCTGCGCGGGCAAGCGCGACGCCGTGATGGGCGAGCAGCGCCTTGTTGGCGGTGGCGATGTCGTGGCCGGCGGCGATGGCCGCCTCGACGGCGGCCTTGGCGACGCCGTCATGGCCGCCGATCAGCTCGACGAAGACGTCGATATCGGGATCGCGGGCCAGCTCGACGGCGTCGTCGTACCAGCGCATGCCGGAAAGGTCGCAGTCGCGGTTGCGCGAACGGTCGCGCGCGCTCACCGCCACCACCTCGACCGGCCGGCCGATCCGCGCCGCAATCACGTCCCCGCGCCGGGCCAGCATACGCACCACGCCCGCGCCGACCGTACCGAGGCCGGCGATGCCAATTTTCAGCGGCAGCGCCATAGTTTGTCCGAACTCAACAAAAGACCAGGAAACGGCGCCGCCCGAGAGGAGCGAGCGTCAACGCGCCGCGGCGAGAGGGACGACGTTGTGCAATGTTTCCGCGCCCGTTTCAAGGAAGCGGCGGACATTGCGGGCCGCCTGACGGATGCGCTGCTCGTTCTCCACAAGGGCGATGCGCACGTAATCGTCGCCATGCTCGCCGAAGCCGACACCCGGCGCGACGGCGACGTCGGCCTTCTCGATCAGCAGCTTGGCGAACTCGACGCTGCCGAGGTGGCGGAACTTCTCGGGGATCGGCACCCAGGCGAACATGGAGGCCGAGGGCGAGGGAATGTCCCAGCCGGCCTTGCCGAAGCTGTCCACCAGCACGTCGCGGCGCTTCTTGTAGACCGAGCGCATCTCGGCGATGCAATCCTGCGGACCGTTGAGCGCGGCGGTGGCCGCCACCTGGATCGGTGTGTAGGCGCCGTAGTCGAGATAGGACTTCACCCGCGCCAGCGCCGCGATGAGGCGCTCATTGCCGACCGCGAAGCCCATGCGCCAGCCGGCCATGGAGAAGGTCTTCGACATGGAGGTGAATTCCACCGTCACGTCCATCGCGCCGGGCACCTGAAGCACGGACGGGGGCGGCACATCGTCGAAATAGACCTCGGAATAGGCGAGGTCGGAGAGCACGATGAGATCGTGCTTCTTCGCGAAGGCGACGACGTCGCGGTAGAAATCGAGATCCGCCACGCAGGCCGTCGGGTTCGAGGGATAGCAGAGCACCAGCGCCAGCGGCGAGGGAATCGAGTGCGCCACCGCGCGCTCCAGCGCATGGAAGAATTCCGGCCCCGGCTCGCACGGCACCGAACGGATCGCCGCTCCCGCCATGAGGAAGCCGAAGGCGTGGATCGGGTAGCTGGGATTGGGCACGAGGATCACGTCGCCCGGAGCGGTGATCGCCTGCGCCATGTTGGCGAAGCCTTCCTTCGAGCCGAGGGTCGCGACCACCTGCGTGTCGGGATTCAGCTTCACGCCGAAGCGGCGCTCGTAATAGGCCGCCTGCGCGCGGCGCAGGCCCGGAATACCCTTGGACGCCGAATAGCGGTCGGTGTGGGGCTTGCCGATGGTCTCCTTGAGCTTCTCGGTCACATGAGCCGGGGCATCGAGATCCGGGTTGCCCATGCCGAGGTCCACAATGTCGGCGCCGGCGTTACGGGCGGCGGCCTTCACGCGGTTGACCTGCTCGAACACGTAAGGCGGCAGCCGGCGGATACGATGGAAATCGGTCATGGGTCTCAAGCTCCAAGCCGTTCCTTCTCTCATGGGAACGGCGCAACGAGCGCTACATATCACTCTTCATGCGCCCGCACATCGACGGATGTCAGCCTAAATGGGCAGAAGAATGATGTCCCTGCCGGGAATTACGGCTGATCCTGACTTTCTTCTTCCTCGATCTGCCGCTGCAGCTTGCTCTCGCGTTCGCGGGCGAGCGTTTCAAGGTCCTGCTGCAGCTTGGAGGACTGATCCTTGCTCATCACCGGCATGTCGCCGACCTGGGCGGGCGCACCGAAGCTGGGATAGGGCTTTTCCTTCTCCTTCTCGCGCCCCTTGGGCGCCGGGGCGGCGCGCGAGCCGTCGGTCTGCGCCGTCAGCGGCGCCGTTCCGGCTGATGCGGCTCCGGTTGATTCGGAGGTGGAGGCGGGGCTGGAGGTAGCCGTGTCGAGGGCGTCGTTCGATATTCCGCCCGAAGCGCAGCCGCCGAGCAGCAGCCCGGCAAGAACGAGCACGGCGGCTCCCGGACGGCTCCAACCCTTCCAATCCCTGCGGCGCAAACCCGGCCTCTCCGAAACTTCCGGCAACGCTTTCCCCCTCCGGCCTGTTACGCACTCGCTAGCACCGGATGGCGCGTCTATTATGGCTACCTATGAACGCACCTACCCGCGGGGACAAGCGGTGAGCAACCGTCGCACGAGCAGGATACCGGCCAATCCTTCGATGCCCAAGCCAGCAATTCCACCCGTCGCTTCCGAACCCGCGCCCCAGACACCGCCAGCGCCTCCGGCGAAGGAAACCGCTGGCGCGAAGCCGGCCGCGGCATCCAAATCCGTGAAGGCATCGGCCGCCAAGCGCGCGCCAGCCAAGGCAGCGGGCAAGGCCTCTGCCCCCGGCTCGGTTGAGCCCAAGCTCGCGCCATCCAAGCCGAGCGCAGCGGGCAGGTCGCGGCAGGTCGCGGCGACGTCAGTGGCCACGCCGACCGCTACCAAGCCGGCCGCTGCGAAGGCAACCACCGCCAAGGCCACCTCCGCCAAGATGCCTTCCGGCAAGGCTTTGTCTGGCAAGACTTCATCCGGCAAGACACCGCCGGCCAAGACGCCGCCGGCCAAGCCGGCAGCGAAAGCGGCGACCAAGCCGGCGGCGAAGATCGCGGCACCGAAGACCGCAACCTCCGGGACCGCTGCGCCGAAGGCTCCGGCGTCGAGGCGCCGTACCGGGGAAAGGCACGCCGCCTCGAACGTGCCCACGCCGACGGCGCCCGCCCCCACGTCCCCCTCCCCGAAGACCGCCTCGGCGAAAGCCGGCAAGGCCAAGGCCCCTGCCGCGCCGGCACGAGCCGGTGCCCGCGGTGCGACCCCGGTGAAGACGTCACCCAAGACGCCCGCGCCGCCAGCCGCATCCCCGCCCGCGAAAGGCGAGGCGACGGCGACGACGCCGCCCACCGGCAACCCCGCCGCCGCCAAGCGCGCCCGCGCGGCCGCCGTCCGGCGTGGGACGACCACGCGGCGCGGCGCCACGATTCCGACGGCCGCCCCCCGTGCCCCGCTCCAGCCGCCGCCGACCCGGCCGGCACCCGCCGCCGCTCCCATGCCGGCCCCGCACGCCTCGACCACCCCCGAGGAAGCCGCACGGGCCGCGGCCGGGCCCATCGACCTCGAGGTCTTCGCGGCCAATCTGGCGCGCATGATGGAGGAGGGCGGGCGGGCCATGGCCGCCTATCTGCGCCCGCGCGAGGACGGCCGGATCAAGGACGAGGTCGCCGAGGACCTCGCCGACGTCGCCAAGACGCTCGGCAATGTCGCGGAATACTGGCTCGCCGATCCGCAGCGGACGGTGGAGGCGCAGTCGCGGCTGATCGGCGGCTACCTGTCGCTGTGGTCCTCGGCGCTGAAGAAGCTCAGCGGCAAGAAGGCGCGCCCGGTCGTCGAGCCCGGCGCGCGCGACGGGCGCTTCGTCGACCCCGAATGGACCTCCAACCCGTTCTTCGACGCCCTCAAGCAGGCCTATCTGCTCACCGCCAACTGGGCGGAGAACATGGTCGAGGAAGCCGAGATCGAGCCGCACACCAAGCACAAGGCCGAATTCTACGTGCGCCAGATCGCCAGCGCGGTCTCGCCCTCGAACTTCGTGCTCACCAATCCCGAGCTCCTGCGCACCACGCTGGCCTCCAACGGCGCCAACCTCGTGCGCGGCATGAAGATGCTCGCCGAGGACATCGAGGCCGGCGGCGGCGACCTGAAGATCCGCCAGACCGACAACTCGAAGTTCCGGGTCGGCGAGAATCTCGCGGTGACGCCCGGCAAGGTGATCTTCCAGAACGAGCTGATGCAGCTCATCCAGTACGCGCCGCAGACCGAGACGGTGCTGGAGACGCCGGTGGTGATCATCCCGCCGTGGATCAACAAGTTCTACGTGCTCGACCTCTCCCCCGAGAAATCCTTCATCCGCTGGGCGGTGGCGAACGGGCTGACGGTGTTCATGGTGTCCTGGGTCAATCCCGGCCCCGAACTCGCCGGCAAGAGCTTCGACGACTACATGCGCGACGGCGTGCTGACCGCCTTCGAGGTCGCCAAGAAGGCCTGCGGCACCGAGCAGTTCCACGCGGTGGGCTATTGCGTCGGCGGCACCATGCTGGCGATGGCGCTCGCCTGGCTGGCGGCGGCGGGCAAGGATGTCGGCGTGCGCAGCACGACCTTCCTCACCACCCAGGTCGACTTCACCTATGCGGGCGACCTGAAGGTGTTCATCGACGAGGAGCAGGTCGCCAATCTCGAACGCAAGATGCTGGAAGCCGGCGTGATGGAAGGCCGCCAGATGGCGAACGCCTTCAACATGCTGCGGGCCAACGACCTGATCTGGCCCTATGTCGTGAACAACTACCTGAAGGGACAGGCACCCTTCCCGTTCGACATTCTCTACTGGAACGCGGATTCGACACGCCTTCCCGCCGCCAACCACTCCTTCTATCTGCGCAATTGCTACCTCGATAACAGGCTTGCCCAGGGCAGCCTTATGTTAGCCGGCAAAATGCTCAAGCTGAAGGACATCGACATGCCGATCTACAGCGTGGCGACCCGCGAGGACCATATCGCGCCGGCCGCCTCGGTGTTCCTCGGCGTGCAGCTCTTCGGCAATTCCGGACGCTTCGTGCTGGCCGGCTCCGGCCACATCGCCGGCGTCATCAACCCGCCCGAGCGCGGCAAGTACCAGTACTGGACCGGCGGCCCGCCGACCGGCAGGCTCGACGACTGGATCGCCAAGGCCGAGATGCATCCGGGATCGTGGTGGCCGGACTGGCTCGACTGGATTGAACGGCAGGACGGGCGCCGCGTGCCCGGGCGCGTGCCGGGCACGGGCCCCTTCCCCGCCATCGAGGACGCGCCGGGCAGCTATGTGAAGGTGAAGGCGTGAGCCGTATTTCCGCGGCAACGCTGGTGGCGCTGGGCCTCGCCCTGCCGTCGCTGGAGGGCACTCCGGCGGCCGCGGCCAGCTTCGATTGCGGCCGCACGCGGACGCCGGACGAGCGCGCCGTCTGTGCCACCCCCGCCCTCTCGGCGCTCGACAGCGAGATGGGCGCCCTCTGGTACGCCTATAGCCGTTTCCCGCTGCTGATGGGCGCAAGCGGCGCCCGGCGGGACGACGCGCAGGCTTTCCTGACCGCGCGCGGCGCATGCGGAGCCGATGCGGCCTGCCTCGCCCGCCTCTATGAGGCGCGCATCGCCACGCTGAAGGAGCAGGTCGCCAGCGCCATCGGCAATCTGGCGCGGCAGGCCGATGCCGATGCTCCGCCCGCTCCCCCGGCGCCGCAGCCGGTGATCGACCGCATCGCCGCCTTCGGCCGGCAATGCCGCGAACTCGGCGGCACCCTGAAGGGCAATGCCGCCCCGGAAACCATGACCGGCGACCTCGATCGTGACGGCAGGCCCGATTACGTGCTGAACAGCGCCAACCTGCGCTGCGAAGGCGCGGCCACCGCCTTCTGCGCCAATGACGGCTGCACGGTCGCCATCGCCCTGTCGAGCGCCGGCTACGCGCCGCTCGACCTGCGCGGGGCGAACCCGACGCTGGCGCAGGAGGGCGATGCCACCACGCTCGCGCTTTGGGTCGATCGCTTCGCGTGTGACGGCGCCAAGCCGGGCGACGCCTGCTGGAGCACGTGGCGATGGGACGGCTCGGCTCTCAAGGCGAGCCTCGCCGTCCATCCGCAGTGAGCGGCCGGGAATGAACGCTCAGGGGAAGAGAGCGATCTGCTCCAGCCCCAGCGTCTCGGGATAGCCGAGCACGAGGTTCATGTTCTGCACCGCCTGGCCGGAAGCGCCCTTCACCAGATTGTCGGTCGTCGCAATGACGATGACGCGGTCGGGCGCGCGGTCCTGGATCACGCCGATGAAGGCCATGTTGGAGCCCTTCACGAAGCGCGACTGCGGAACCTGGCCCAGCGGCAGGACGTGGACGAAGGGCTGCCCCTTGTAGAAGTCGGCCAGGACGCGATGGACGCCCTGCGCGCCGACGCCCGCTCCGGTCTTGAGGTAGATCGTCGCGTAGATGCCGCGGCTCATCGGGATGAGGTGCGGGGTAAAGCTCGGCACGATGCTGCGGCCGGCGGCCTTGGAGAACTCCTGGTCGAGCTCCGCCATGTGGCGATGGCTTCCCACGCCATAGGCGTGCATGCCGTCCGTCACCTCGGCGTAGAGCAGCGACTCCTTGGCGGAGCGGCCGGCGCCGGTGACACCGCTCTTGGCATCGATGACGATCTGCTCGGGGTCGATGGCGCCGGCCTCGATCAGCGGCACCACCGGCAGGATGGCGGTCGTGGTGTAGCAGCCGGGATTGGCGACCAGCCGGGCCTTGCGGATATCGTCCCGGTATAGCTCGACGACGCCGTAGACGGCCTCCTGCTGGAGCTCCAGAGCCTGATGCGGATGGCCGTACCAGCGCTCATAGGCGCCGTCGTCGCGCAGCCGGAAGTCCGCAGAGAGATCGACGACCTTCACATGCGGCGCGGTCTCGAAGACCTTCTTGATCACCAGCTGGGTGGTGCCGTGAGGCAGCGCGCAGAAGACGAGATCGACGTCCTTCCACGCCACCTCCTCGATGGTGATCAGCTTCGGCAGCGCGAAGGGCGCGAATTGCGGGAACACGTCCGCCACCGCCTGCCCCGCCTTGCGGTCGGCGGTGAGGGCGACGATCTCCACGCGCGGATGGCGCAGCAGCAGGCGCAGCAGCTCCGAGCCGGTGTAGCCCGAGGCCCCGAGGATGGCGATCCGCGCCTTGCTCTCCGTCATGGTGGCATTCCTTCCTGCCGGCGCGGCCCGCCACGATGACGGCCTGCGCGCATGGACGTGCGCCATTACACCTTATGCATGTCCGGCGGAAGACGGCCGCACATGCACAAACGCATGATCCCCCTGCATCGCCGCCCCACTATGTTCACGGAGCGTTCCGGTTTAGGCTGACGCCTGCCATAGTGCTATGGACATCGAATCATTTTCCAAGAGATCCGAGCCAAACCCTCGCCCATGTCGAATTCCGACGACCTCTTCGCCGCCGCCCCTTCCCCGCGCCCGGCTCGTCCGGCCGCCAAGCCCTCCGCGCCTGCGGGACGGGGCGAGGCGACGCCCGGCGAGAACGGCTACACCGCTGCCCATATCGAAGTGCTGGAAGGGCTGGAGCCGGTGCGGCGCCGGCCGGGCATGTATATCGGCGGCACGGACGAGAAGGCGCTGCACCACCTCTTCGCCGAGGTGATCGACAACTCGATGGACGAGGCCGTCGCCGGACATGCCAGCTTCATCGAGGTGGAGCTGACCGAGGACGGCTTCCTCACCGTGACCGACAACGGCCGTGGCATCCCGATCGAGGAACACCCGAAATATCCCGGCAAGTCTGCGCTGGAGGTCATCCTCACCACGCTGCACGCCGGCGGCAAGTTCGACAGCAAGGTCTACGAGACCTCGGGCGGCCTGCACGGCGTCGGCGTCTCGGTGGTCAACGCGCTCTCCGACGTGCTGGAGGTCGAGATCGCACGGGGCCAGACGCTCTACCGCCAGACCTATTCGCGCGGCCTGCCGCAGGGGCCCATCGTGGAAGTCGGCCGGGTGCTGAACCGGCGCGGCACCCGCGTGCGCTTCCACCCCGACGCGCAGATCTTCGGCGAGGGCGCGCATTTCAAGCCGGCCCGCGTGTTCAAGATGGCGCGCTCCAAGGCCTATCTTTTCGGCGGGGTGGAAATCCGTTGGAGCTGCGACGCTTCGCTCGTCGCCGGCACCGAGATTCCGGAAAAGGCGACCTTCCGCTTCCCGGGCGGCCTGAAGGACTACCTCGCCGCCGATATCGCGGGCCACACGCTGGTCCATCCCGACATCTTCGCCGGCAAGACCTCACGTCCCGGCGGCCACGGCTCCGCCGAATGGGCGGTGGCGTGGCTCGGCGATGCGGACGGCTCGATCTCCTCCTATTGCAACACCATCCCCACCGCCGAGGGCGGCACCCATGAGGCGGGGCTGCGCTCGGTGCTGCTGAAGGGCCTGCGCGACCATGCCGAGCGCACCGGCAGCACCAAGCGCGCGGCGATCGTCACCACCGATGACATCATGGCCGGCTGCGCTGCCATGCTCTCGGTCTTCGTGCGCGAGCCGGAATTCCAGGGGCAGACCAAGGAAAAGCTCGCCACCGCCGAGGCGACGCGCATCGTCGAGACCGCCCTGCGCGATCCCTTCGACCACTGGCTCGCCGGCAACCCGGCACAGGCCAACCGCCTGCTGGACTGGGTGGTGGAGCGCGCCGAGGAGCGCCTGCGCCGCCGGCAGGAGAAGGAGATTTCCCGCAAGACCGCCGTGCGCAAGCTGCGCCTGCCCGGCAAGCTGGCGGATTGCTCCAACAATTCCGCCGCCGGTTCGGAACTGTTCATCGTCGAGGGCGACTCGGCCGGCGGTTCGGCCAAGCAGGCGCGCGAGCGGCAGACGCAGGCCGTGCTGCCGCTGCGCGGCAAGATCCTCAACGTCGCCAGCGCCGGCCGCGACAAGCTCGCTCAGAACCAGCAGATCGGCGACCTGGTTCAGGCGCTGGGCGCGGGCACCGGCGGCCAGTACCGCGAGGAAGACCTGCGCTACGAGCGCGTGATCATCATGACGGATGCCGACGTGGACGGCGCCCACATCGCCTCGCTGCTCGTCACCTTCTTCTTCCGCCAGATGCCGAAGCTGATCGAGAACGGCCACCTGTTCCTCGCCGTGCCGCCGCTCTACCGCCTGAGCCAGGGCGCCAAGACGCTCTATGCGAAAGACGAGGCGCACCGGGACCAGCTGCTGGCGACGGAGTTCTCCTCCCGCGGCAAGGTGGAGATCGGCCGTTTCAAGGGCCTCGGCGAGATGATGCCGGCGCAGCTCAAGGAAACCACCATGAGCCCGAAGACGCGCACCCTGCTGCGCGTCACCATCGAGGAGGCGGAGCGCGCCGCCACCGCCGACATCGTCGAGCGTCTGATGGGCAACAAGCCGGAAAGCCGCTTCGCCTTCATTTCCGAGCGGGCGGCCTTCGCCGACGAGGAACTGCTGGATATCTGAGGCAGAGACGCTGCCCGCCCCCGTTCAGCTGGACGGGGCCTGTGCGTAGTGCCGGTCGAGTATGGCCTGGATCTGCGCCTTGTAGCGCTCACGCGCGACGATCTTGGCCACCTCGCGCACCTGACGGCCGCTGCTGAGCTTCATCTCCTCCGTCGCCCCGCTCCAGACCCCCTGCGGGTGCTGACGATAGACGCTCATCGGCTGGTTCAGGTAGCCGATGGCGCCGAAGCGGTCGAGGTAGAAGGCGAGCCCCATCTCGCTCAGCCGGTGCCGGAACAGCACGTTGGGCAGCGCCTTCATCAGGTCGCTGCGGAACATGCAGCTGGACAGGTTAGCGATGAGGTTCAGGCTCGGATCGGCGAGGAAATCGGCGGCGTCCAGCTTGTTCTTGCGCAGGCGGTCCTGCCGCTCCAGCGTCGAGTGCCGCCACTTGCCGGGCGTCTTCACCTCGATCTTGGAGAACACCATCGAGCAATCGGGATTGGCATCGAGGAACGCCACCTGCTTGGCGATCTTGTCGCGGTCGCTCCAGTAGTCGTCCCCCTCCAGAACGGCGAGATAGGCGCCGCCGGCCGACGCGAAGCCGCGGCGGAAATTGCCGGAGATGCCGCGATTGACGCCGTCGCCGATCGAACGCATCCGCCATTTGTGCTTTTCGCAGTAGTCGCGGACGATGTCAGCGGTGCCGTCGGTCGAACCGTCATCGGCGACCACGATGTCATGATAGAAATCGCCGCGCTGCGCCAGCACGCTCTCCATCGCCTCGGCGATGAAATTCGCCTGATTGTAGCAGACGATCAGGCTGGTCACAGTCGGGCAGACGTTGTAGCGCCGCAGCACGCGAACCATCGGCAGGGAGACGGGCTCGCGGTCGGTGATGCGGCCAAGCCCACCCGCGTTTCGGTCCCGATAGGTCATCAGCACCTCGCCGACATAGACCGGCGGGTAGCGGTGCACGTATTTGAGGATCAGGTCCCAGTCGACCAACCGGCGCAGGCTAATGTCGAAGCCGCCGAGTTCGGTGAAGCAGGTGGCGTGGTGGATGAAGACCCCGAGGTCGATATAATTGCTGCGCCGCAGCTCCTCGAGATCGAAGGGCCGCCCGACGGCGCGCGGCACGCTCTCCTGCAGGAAGCGCGCATAGAAGGTCAGCGTGCCGTCATGCACCACGATGCGGCGGGCGAAGGCATCGAGGAAGCGCGGCGACACCACATTGTCGGAATCGACATAGGCGATCCAGGGATTGCGCGCCGCCAGCAGCCCGGCGTTGCGGGCGGCCGACACGCCGAGATTGCGCGAAAAGCGGATGTAGACGATGCGCCCTTCCGCCAGCTCGGCGGCATAGCGCTCGCGCACGAGGTCCTCGGTGCCATCGGTGGAGCCGTCGTCGACGATGATCAGCTCGAATTTGCGATGCGTCTGGGCGAGGATGGAACGGATCGCGTCGTCGATGATGCCGGCGCGGTTGAAGCTCGCGAGGATGACCGAGAAGGCGACCTCGTCGGCCGCCGTGTCGGTCCACTCCAGCGCCCGGATGGCGCGTCCCTCGTCCCGCCCCCAGCGGGCATAGTGCAGCAGCGGATTGACGCCGGCCTCCGCCACGTCGGGGTGAGCGGAAAGGTAGAACGAGCCGTCGAAGTAGGGCGACGGATGGCGGCCTTCGCGCCAGCCGCTCAGGAGATAGTGTTCAAGAGGACGCGCACGCGATCCCGCGACATCAGGATGTTGCTCCAGATACCAGGCGGTATCGAACAACCCTGTCTGCTCGACGCACTCGACATCATCGCTCTTCGGTCGGCTCATTCGCGCGTCGTACCTTGGCTCACCCCTGTCCGGCAAACCCAAACCTAGCGGAAGCCGCTGAATAGAGCGTCAACGTCGCTCAAAGGCAATACGCGCGGCAAGCGCCAGGAACACCACACCAGTGAAACGCTGGAAGAGGGCAGCAATGCGCCGGCGGCTCCACAACCATCCGCCGATCGTGCCCGCGAAACCACCGACGAGGCCGTTGATCACCGTGCCGCCGATGTTCAGCACCGTGCCCAGCAGCATGAACTGGACGAAGGTGCTGCCGCGCGCCGGATCGACGAATTGTGGCAGGAACGCCAAGACGAAAATCGCGACCTTGGGGTTCAGCAGGCTCACCAGCACCGCTTCGCGCCACGCCCGCGCGGCGGAGCGGAGGGGCTGCGCCGCATCGGGCGCCGGCAGCGTCGCCGAGCCGCGAAACGCCTGGAAGGCGAGGAAGACGAGATAGGCGACGCCCGCCCAGCGTATCACCTCGAAGGCGCCGGGGTGGGTCGCGATGAGCGCCGCCAGCCCGACCGCCGCCGCCAGCGTGTGCAGGAACACGCCCGTCGCGATGCCGAAGCTCGCCGCGATACCGGCCCGAGCGCCCGAGCGCATGCCCTGGCCGAGGCAGAACAGCATGTCGTTGCCCGGCGTGAGATTGAGCGCCAGAGCGGCCGGAGCGAAGACGAGAAGGGTCTCGAAGGGGATGAGCATCGGCGCTCAGAAGGTCTCGGGCTGCGGATCGACGGCGACGATCTCCATCGTGCCGCCGGGAAGGCTCACCTCGTCGCCGGTCCACTTGCCCATGAGGGCGCGCGCCACCGGCGAGACCCAGGCGATGCGCCCCTCCTTCGGGTCTGCCTCGTCCTCCCCGACGATGCGGAAGCGGCGCTGCCGGCCGTTCCCGTCCTCAAGCGTCACCGCCATGCCGAAGGTGACGGCCTCGCCCTCCTGCGGCGGGTCGATCGGCTCGGCATTGGCCCGCCGCGCCGACCAGTAGCGCAGCTCCCGCGAGGCCTGCGCGACGCCGTCGCGGTCTCCCCGCGCGCCGGCGGCGGCGAGCGCCTCGCGCTGGCGCGCGGCCTCGGCTTCGATCAGCGCGAGACCGCGCCGGGTGACGAGATTCCGGTTCGCGCTGACGGGCCGCTCGGGCAGCGTATCGGCGCCGCTGTCTTCCTTCACGAATGCCCGGCTCATCGCGCGACCTGCCTTCCTGCACCGCTTACCGGGCCGGAATGCACCGTGGAACCCTTGAAAGCGGCGAAACTCGTTGACTTTGCGGGCGTTGCGCCTATGGTGCGACGCGTCGTCCGATCATATCCGACCGATGCGCGCCGCGCGACGACGAAGCAGCCATCCCCGGTCACGGCTCGTGGGAATTGGCCAGCGGTGCGTGGCCGTAGAATTGACCCCAGATGCCTTTTAACGAACTGGGCCTGAGCGACAAGGTGCTCTCGGCCGTCGCCGATGCAGGTTACACCGAGCCGACGCCGATCCAGGCGCAGGCGATTCCGCACGTGCTCGCCCGCCGCGATGTACTGGGCCTGGCGCAGACCGGCACCGGCAAGACCGCGGCCTTCACGCTGCCGATGCTCACCTTGCTGGAGCAGGGCCGCGCCAGGGCGCGCATGCCGCGCACGCTGATTCTCGAACCGACGCGCGAACTCGCCGCGCAGGTCGAGGAGAACTTCGTCAAGTACGGTAAGAATCACAAGCTGAACGTCGCCCTGCTGATCGGCGGCGTCTCCTTCGGCGACCAGGACGCCAAGCTGCTGCGCGGCGTCGACGTGCTGATCGCCACGCCGGGCCGCCTGCTCGACCATGTCGAGCGCGGGCGCCTGCTGCTCTCCGGCATCGAGATCCTCGTCATCGACGAGGCCGACCGCATGCTGGACATGGGCTTCATCCCGGACATCGAGCGCATCTGCAAGCTGGTGCCGTTCACCCGGCAGACGCTGTTCTTCTCGGCCACCATGCCGCCGGAAATCCAGCGGCTGGTCTCGCAGTTCCTGTCGAACCCGGTGCAGATCGAGGCCTCGCGCCCCTCCTCCACCGCCTCGACCATCACCCAGCTCCTCGTCGCCTCCGGCAAGGAGGACTACGAGAAGCGCGAGACGCTGCGCACGCTCATCAACGGTTCCGAGAACCTGCAGAACGGCATCATCTTCTGCAACCGCAAGCGCGACGTCGCGGTGGTGCACAAGTCGCTGCAGCGTCACGGCTTCAAGGTGGTGGCCCTGCACGGCGACATGGACCAGCGCTCGCGCATGCAGGCGCTCGACGCCTTCCGCACCGGCGAGGCGAACCTGCTGGTCGCCTCGGACGTCGCCGCGCGCGGCCTCGACATTCCCGCGGTGAGCCACGTCTTCAACTACGACACCCCGCACCACGCGGAGGACTACGTCCACCGCATCGGCCGCACGGGCCGCGCCGGCCGCGCCGGTGTCGCCTACACGATCGTCACCCCCTCCGATTCCAAATCGCTGGCCGCCATCGAGAAGCTGATCGGCCGCGCCATCGACTGGAAGGAAGGCTCCTCGCTCGACACCCTGCCCGCCTCCGAGCCGCGTGCGCGCGGCGGTCGCGACAAGGAGCGGCGCGGGCGCGAGGAACGCGGTGGAACCGAGCGCGGCAGGGAAGAGCGGCGCGGTGCCCGCCCGGCACGTCGCCGCGACGGTGCCGAGAGAGTTGCCGCCGTCGACGAACCCGAGGAAGACCTCGCGGCCGCGCCGGCCGCTGCTCCGTCGGCGAAGCCGGCACGGCGCCGCAAGGACGCCGAGCCCGCTCAGGGTGCCCCCGCGCATCCGCGCGAGCGCAAGGAAAAGGCCCCGCCGGCACCGCCCCGCGCGCCGGTCACGCCCCTCACCCACCGCCGCAGCGAGCGCGCGCCGGTGGACGAGCCGGCGGATACCTCGCACCTGCCGGCCTTCCTGCTGCGCCCGGTGAAGATCAAGGCGGGCTGAGCAGCCCGCCAGCCTCCGGCGCGCCGCGAGCCGGCGCGCCCGTTTGCCAGCCCCGGTAGCCCGGCGACGGCGATACTTCCGCTTCCACCCGAATTCGCGACTGCCAGCCCCCACATTTCCCGGCGTGCCCGTCGCTCCATGGATCGCTCCTCCATGGCAACGGCGAAAATCCGGTCGGATTCAGCGCGGACGCGGGCTCCGGGGGCTCCGGCGCCGCTCCGGCGGCCTTGCCGCGGCAGCCGCGAGCGCGACGCGCAGGGCCCGGCCGGCGAGTTCGGCCGCCGCATCGGCATCGTCGAGCGCCGCCTCGGGCAGCGACCAGAAGCCGAGAGCGACACGCTTGCCGCTTCGCTCATAGGTGAACGCCTCCGCGCCTTCGCCTTCAAGCGTGCGCGCGAGTTCGGCATCGGCTTTCAGATAGATGCGCTCGCCAACGAAGACGCCGAACATGACGCCCTCGGCGTAAAGGCCATACCCGCCAAACATGCGCCGGCAGCGAACCGGGCGGAAGGCGGCGAAGATGTCGGCAATCGCCGCCTCGTCCATCCCCGCGCCCTCCCGCGATCAGGCGCCCGCGCCGACCGTTTCCTGCTGGACCGGGGTGATCGCGACCGATTCGCCGCAGCCGCAGGCCGAGGTCTGGTTCGGGTTGTTGAACACGAACTGGGCAGAGAGCTTGTCGGCCTTGAAGTCCATCTCGGTACCGAGAAGATAGAGGATCGCCTTGGGGTCGATCAGGACTTTCACGCCCTTGTCCTCGATGACCTCGTCGAAGCGGCCCGCCTCCTCGGCGAATTCCATCGTGTATTCCATGCCGGCGCAGCCGCCGTTCTTGACGCCGACCCGCAGCCCCACGAGCGGCTTCTCGGACCGCGCCATCACCGCGCGCACGCGCTCGGCAGCCGCTTCGGTCAGCGTCATTACGGGAGGACGGGAACGCATTTCGGCCATGTCAGCTCTCCTAATCGGCGCCGGTTAAAGGCCGGCGGATCGGTGATCCTAAAATGGGGCAGAGCACCGCCCGACACAAGATCACGCGGCGCGGATCAGCCATCGCGGGAAAGTAGGCAGAAGGCGAAGCGCCGAGCCGGGCCCCGCGCGAGACCCTTCGGCGAAACGATCTCCCGACGCGCTGGCTCAATAATTCGGCCAGAGCCCCGGCGTCGCCAGTTCGACCAGATGGTTGTCCGGGTCGCGAAAATAGAGGCTGGCCCCGCCGCCTTTCCATTCCACGCGGCTTTCGATCGCCACGCCCCGCTTTTCGAGATGGACGGCCCATTTCTCCAGCGAGTCCGCGGGGATCGCCAGCGCGTAGTGCAGCGGGCCATGGCCGTCATGCGGGGGGATGATCCCGTCGGGCATCCGCACCGGCTCCAGCGTGGCGCCGCGCAGGAACAGCAGCAGCACGCTGCCGGATGCGACGCCATAGGCGCAGAAGCGCGCATCGGCGATCATCGGCTTCAGGCCGAGCACGTCCTCATAGAAGGAGCGGGCGCGGCCGAGGTCGTCGACGTAAAGGCCGGTCTCCAGCACGCCGGAGAGGGGCGGTGCACCGATGCCCTCGCTCCCCGCCGCCATGCCCGGCTCACCAGAGGTTCAGCGAGAGACGGGCTTCCTCCGACATCCGGCCCTGATCCCAGGGCGGATCGAAGGTGAGGTTGACGGTGACGCCGGAGACGCCGCCCACGCTCGCCACCGCACCTTCCACCATGCCCGGCAGCTCGGCGGCCGAAGGGCAGTTCGGGGTGGTCAGCGTCATCTCCACGGCGACCTGCCGGTCGTCGGCGATGTCGACCTTGTAGATCAGCCCGAGTTCGTAGATGTCGACCGGGATTTCCGGATCGTAGACGGTCTTGAGCGCCGCGACGATGTCGTCGGTCAGGCGCTCCAGCTCTTCCGCCGGAATCGCGGAATCGATCGCGGGAGCGTTCGGGCCTTCAGAGGTCTGGGTTTCGCTCATGCGAAGAGGTCCTGAGCCTTGATGAGGGCGTCGGCGAGAGCGTCGACTTCCTCATGCGTGTTGTAGAGCGCGAACGACGCCCGGCACGTCGCCGTCACACCATATCGCGCCAGAAGCGGCATCGCGCAATGGGTGCCGGCGCGAACGGCGACGCCGGCACGGTCGATGATGGTCGCGATGTCGTGAGGATGGGCGCCCTTCACGTCGAAGGCGAAGATCGCCCCCTTGCCCGGCGCATCGCCATAGATCTGCACCGAATTGATCTGCGACAGGCGCTGCCGGGCATAGGCGCCGAGCGAAGCCTCGTGCGCGGCGATGCGCTCGCGGCCGAGGCTCTCCATGTAGACGAGCGCCTCGCCGAGGCCGATCGCCTGCACGATGGGCGGCGTGCCGGCCTCGAAGCGGTGCGGCGGCTCGCCATAGGTGACGCCGTCCTCGGTGACGGTGCGGATCATCTCGCCGCCGCCTTCATAGGGCGGCAGCGTCTCCAGCAGGGCGCGCCGGCCATAGAGCACGCCGATGCCGGTCGGCCCGTAGAGCTTGTGGCCGGTGATGCCGTAGAAATCGACGCCGAGATCCTGCACGTCGACCGGCATGTGCACGGCCGCCTGCGCCCCGTCGACCACGACCACCGCGCCGGCCTCATGGGCGAGACGGGCGATCTCCTTCACCGGCGTCACCGTGCCGAGCACGTTGGACATGTGGGTGACGGCGACGATCCTGGTGCGCTCCGTGAGCAGCCCCTTGAAGGCGTCGAGGTCGAACGACCCGTCCTCCGTCACCGGCACCCACTTGATCACCGCGCCCTTGCGCTCGCGCAGATAGTTCCACGGCACGATGTTGGAGTGGTGCTCCATGATGGAGAGCACGATCTCGTCGCCCTCCCGGATCGACTGGCCGAGCGAGGATGCGACGAGATTGATCGCGCCGGTGACCGAGCGGGTGAAGATCACCTCCTCCAGCGTCGGCGCGTTGAGGAAGGCGCGGCAGCGCTCGCGCGCCTGCTCGTAGGCTTCCGTCATCGCGTTGGCGAGGAAGTGCAGGCCGCGATGGACGTTGGAATACTCGTTCTCATAGGCGAACCGCATGCGGTCCAGCACCTGCACCGGCTTCTGTGCCGAGGCGGCATTGTCGAGATAGACCAGCTTCTTGCCGTAGACCTGCTTGGACAGGATGGGGAAATCCTGCCGCACGCGGGCGACGTCGTAGGTGCCGTTGGCAACGGCGGGGTGGATGGTGGTCATGGCTTCACCCGTCACGGACGGCGCTTTCGGTACGCCGTCATGCCCGGGCCCGACCCGGGCATCCACGCCTCACGCGTGGAAGGAAGACGTGGATGGCCGGGCTTGGCCCGGCCATGACGATCCCAACGCGGCCTCGCCGCGCCTTACGCGCGCGCCCTGAGCCAGGCTTCCGCCCGCTCGACCAGCGCCTCGCGCAGCCCCTCGTGCTCGACGGTCTCCACCGCCTCGCCGACGAAAGCCTGCACGAGAAGGCTCTGCGCCTCCTTGAGCGGAATGCCCCGCGCACGCAGGTAGAACAGCAGCTCCTCGTCGATATCGCCGCAGGTGGCGCCGTGGCCGCACTGCACGTCGTCGGCGAAGATCTCCAGCTCCGGCTTGTTGTCCATCTCGGCGTCCTCGCCGAGGACCAGCGCGCGGCTCATCATGCGCCCGTCGGTCTTCTGCGCCGCCTGCCGGACGACGATCTTGCCCTGGAACACGCCGCGCGCGCTGTCGTCGAGCACGGTCTTGAACAGCTCCCGGCTCTCGCAGCCCGGCACCTGATGATCGACGAACAGCGTCGAATCCGCGTGTTGGCGGCCCTTCAGCAGCGAGGCGCCGTTGAAGCCGACCTGGCTGCTTTCACCCGACAGCGTGGCGTAGAGCGAGGTGCGGGCGACGCCGGCACCGAGGCCAAAGGTGAAGGCATGGACCTGCGCCTCACGGCCGACATCGAACAGCAGGGTAGCGAGATGGAAGGCGCTGGCACCGTCCTCCTGCAGCCGCACCACGTCGAGATGCGCCTCGTCGCCGACCACGAACTCGGTCGCGGCATTGGCCTGATAGGCAATGCCCTCCGGCCCTTCGAAGCTCTCCGCATAGGTCAGCTTCGCGCCGGCGCCGACGACGACCAGCGAGCGAGCATAGCTCGCGGCCGGGGCGCTGCCGGCGAAGACGTGGGCCACATGGATCGGCCGCGCGATCTCGACGCCCGGCGCGACGGTAACGACGATGCCGTCCTTCGCCAGCGCGGTGTTGAGCGCCAGCGCGGCGTCGTAGCGGCCCGGCAGGATGCCGCCGAGCCGGCTCAGTACCTCGTTGCCCGCCGCAATGGCGTCGGCAAGCGTGGTGACGGTAAGGCCTTCCTCAAGACCCGCGAGGTCCGACAGCTCCGGCACCACCGCGCCATTGGCGACGACGATGCGGCGGGCCTCGACCTCGCGCAGCAGCCTGGCGCGGGCGTCCGCCTCGGCGACGGCGGCGGTGCCGGCGACCGGGGTCGCCTCGCGCATCAGCGTGCGCAGGTCGGTGTATTTCCATTCCTCGACCCGCCGGTGCGGCAGGCCGTTTTCCTCGAAGCTGCGAGCGGCAGCGCGGCGCAGATCGGCGAGGCGGTCGGTGCCGGCCGGCAGACTGCCGAGTTCGGCGATCAGCGCCTGCTCGGCCGGTGTGCGGATGGGACGTATCTCAGCGTTCATCGCCCCCTCCTCACGCCGCGTCCTGCTGGTACTCGGCATAGCCATTGGCTTCCAGCTCCAGCGCCAGCTCCTTGCCGCCCGAACGGACGATACGGCCCTTGTGCATGACATGCACGAAGTCCGGCACGATGTGGTTCAGCAGGCGCTGGTAGTGGGTGATGACGATCATCGCGCGGTCGGGCGAACGCAGGGCGTTGACGCCTTCCGAGACGATCTTGAGCGCATCGATGTCGAGGCCGGAATCGGTCTCGTCGAGGATGCAGAGCTTGGGCTCCAGAATGGCCATCTGGAGAATTTCGGCGCGCTTCTTCTCGCCGCCGGAGAAGCCGACATTGACGCCGCGCTTCAGCATGTCCTGGCTGATGCCGAGATGGCCGGCCTTGTCCTTCACCAGACGCAGGAAGTCCGGCGTGGAGATCTCCTCCTCACCGCGCTTCTTGCGCTGCGCGTTCAGCGCCGAGCGCAGGAAGGTCATGGTGGCGACGCCGGGCACCTCGACCGGGTACTGGAAGGCGAGGAACACGCCCTTCGCGGCGCGCTCGTCGATCTCCATCTCCAGGAGGTCCTCGCCGTCGAGCGTGACCGAACCGTCGGTGACCTCGTAGTCTTCCTTGCCGGCGAGGATGTAGGAAAGCGTCGACTTGCCGGAGCCGTTCGGCCCCATGATGGCGTGCACCTCGCCGGGGTTCACCTTCAGCGACAGCCCCTTGAGGATCTCCTTGCCGTGTTCACCGTCGATCTTGGCGTGGAGATTGTCGATTTCGAGCATGGCCATTTCATCTGTTCCGTTGTCTTGAACCCGATCCGTGGATGGCCGGATCAAATGCGGCCATGACGAATGCGAGGGTTCTGAAAAATCCGGCGTCATGCCCGGGCCTGCCCCGGGCATCCACGACTTGGAGCGTCAGCCCACCGAGCCTTCCAGGCTCACCGCGATCAGCTTCTGCGCTTCCACCGCGAACTCCATTGGCAGCTGCTGCAGCACGTCTTTGACGAAGCCGTTGACGATCAGCGCCGTCGCCTCCTCGGGATCGAGGCCGCGCTGGCGGCAATAGAAGAGCTGGTCGTCGGAGATCTTCGAGGTCGTCGCCTCGTGCTCGAACTGCGCGGAGGAGTTCTTCGACTCGATATAGGGCACAGTGTGTGCGCCGCACTTATCGCCGATGAGCAGGCTGTCGCAATTGGTGAAGTTGCGCGCGCCGGTCGCCTTGCGGTGGGCCGAGACGAGACCGCGATAGGTGTTGTCGGAGTGACCGGCGGCGATGCCCTTGGAGATGATGCGGCTCGACGTGTTCTTGCCGAGGTGGATCATCTTGGTGCCGCTGTCGACCTGCTGGCGGCCGTTCGAGATGGCGATCGAGTAGAACTCGCCCTGCGAATTGTCACCGCGCAGGATGCAGCTCGGATACTTCCAGGTGATGGCCGAGCCGGTCTCCACCTGCGTCCAGGAAATCTTGGAACGGTCGCCGCGGCAATCGCCGCGCTTGGTGACGAAGTTGAAGATGCCGCCCTTGCCGTCCTTGTCGCCGGGGTACCAGTTCTGCACCGTCGAGTACTTGATCTCGGCATCGGCCAGCGCCACCAGCTCGACCACGGCGGCGTGGAGCTGGTTCTCGTCGCGCATCGGCGCCGTGCAGCCTTCGAGATAGCTCACATAGGCGCCTTCGTCGGCGATGATGAGCGTGCGCTCGAACTGGCCGGTATTGCGCTCGTTGATGCGGAAATAGGTCGACAGCTCCATCGGGCAGCGCACGCCCTTGGGCACGTAGACGAAGGAGCCGTCGGAGAACACCGCCGAGTTCAGCGTGGCGAAGAAGTTGTCGGTGACCGGCACGACCGAGCCGAGATACTTCCTTACCAGCTCAGGATACTCGCGGATCGCCTCGGAGATCGGCATGAAGATCACGCCGGCCTTGGCGAGCTCCTCCTTGAAGGTGGTCGCCACCGAGACGCTGTCGAACACCGCGTCGACCGCCACCTTGGCGCCGCCGCTCTCGATGCCGAGCAGCGCATCGCGCTCGCGCAGCGGAATGCCGAGCTTCTCATAGGTCTCAAGGATCTCCGGGTCGATGTCGTCGATCGACTTCGGCCCTTCCTTCCGCTTCGGCGCGGAATAGTAATAGAGCTCCTGGTAGGCGATCGGCGGATAGCTCACCCGCGCCCAGTCCGGCTCGCGCATGGTCTGCCAGCGACGGAACGCCTCGAGCCGCCACTCCAGCATCCATTCCGGCTCTTCCTTCTTGGCCGAAATGAAGCGGACCGTGTCCTCGCTCAGGCCTTTCGGCGCCTTCTCGGATTCGATCTCGGTGAAGAACCCGTACTTGTACTGATCGACATCGATGGAGCGGACCTGGTCCACTGTCTCCTGTACGGCCGGCATCGTCTCATCTCCTCTCCCACGCGGGGTCAAGGCCCGCGGGTCAGGTCAACATTCACATGCGGACACCGTGCGCCCGATGCTCGCCTGCGTCTTCGTGTGCCGCGCGAGCGCGGCCCTTTCCTCACGCCGCGGCGCGGCGGCGTAAAAGTCCCGGCACCACCCGGCGGAACACGCCGATGGTCCGGTCGACATCCTCTTCCCCGCTCGACCAGCCGAAGGACAGGCGGATCGCCGAACGCGCGATGCGCTCGGGCACGCCCATCGCCTCCAGCACATGCGAGGCGGCAACCTTGCCCGACGAGCAGGCCGCGCCGGCGCTCGCCGCCACACCGGCGAGATCGAGCGCGATGACCACGGTTTCGGCCGGCACGCCCGGGAGCGCGAGGCACGACGTGTTCGGCAGGCGGTCGACATCGCCGACGAGCAGAACGAGCTCGGGAAACTCGCACCTTAGAGCGCTTTCAAGCCGTTCGCGCAAGGCATGGATGCGCATCGCATCCGCTTCCGCACAGGCCGCGGCGCACTCGGCCGCCGCCCCGAAGGCGGCGATGGCGGGCACGTTCTCGCTGCCCGCGCGCCGGCCGCGCTCCTGCCCTCCGCCGGCGAAGACCGGCGCGGGCCGCAGATCGGGATCGGCGGCGATCAGCGCCCCCGCCCCCGGAGCCCCGCCGAGCTTGTGCGCGGACACCGACATGAGGTCGACGCCGACATCGGAGATCGAGACCGGCATGCGCCCGGCGACCTGCACCGCATCGGTATGGACGAGCGCTCCATGGGCATGGGCGCGCCGGGCCACCTCCGCGACCGGCTGAACGACGCCGGTCTCGTTGTTCGCCAGCATCACCGAGACCAGGGCGCGACGCCCCTCGCCCGCATGGCGCTCCAGCGCCGCGTCGAGCGCGTCGAGCAGCACGCGCCCGCGGGCGTCGACCGGCAGCACCTCGACCCGATCGGCGGGAAAGCGGTGGCCGCGCAGCACGGCGGCGTGCTCGACAGCGCTGACGAGAAGCACGTCGAAGGTCAGCGCTTCCTCGCCGCACTGGTAATCCGGGGTAAGCCCCAGCGTGTCGGCCTCGGTTCCGCCGGCGGTGAAGATCACGCCGCGCGGGTCGGCCCCGACCAGAGCCGCCACCCGCCGCCGGGCCGTGTCGATCGTCGAGCGTGTCGCGCGCCCTTCGCCGTGCACGGACGAACCGTTGCCCGTCGCGTCGAGCGCGTCGAGCAGCGCGGCCCGCGCTTCCGGGCGGACCGGCGAGGTCGCGTTATGATCGAGATAGGTGCGTTCGCTCATCTTCCTGCGGCTCGAAATGCCAGATCCGCTCCCTATATAGGAAAGCGTCGCCAAGTCTGCCCGCCTCTTCCGCGAGATGCTTGCAAATTCAAGCGGCCTCCGGCATAGCTTGGCGTCCCGTCTTCTGCGAAGGAGCGCCGGTCGCGCTGGTTGAACGCGACGCGACCGCAACCCAACGTAGAATATTAGAATTATTCTAATAAGTTAGGGCTCCAACCCTATGTCGTCAAGGCGCAGGCGGTAAGGCTGCCACCCCCGGGGACCCACGCCGGACGCAGGTTCAGCGTCCCCTCCTGACGGACTTCGCCTTCCCCCGCCGCATTCAAGGTCACGAACTTCATGCCTGAGGTCATTTTTACCGGTGAGAAGGGGCGGCTGGAAGGCCGCTACCAGCCGGCCAAGACGCGCCACGCGCCCATCGCGATCATCCTGCACCCGCACCCGCAATTCGGCGGCACGATGAACAATCCGGTGGTCTACAACCTCTACTACCAGTTCGTGAACCGGGGCTTCTCGACGCTGCGCTTCAACTTCCGCGGCGTCGGCCGCAGCCAAGGCGCGTTCGACCATGGCCAGGGAGAGCTGGCGGACGCCGCCGCGGCGCTCGACTGGGCGCAGTCGATCAACCCGGACGCGCGCGCCTGCTGGATCGCCGGCTTCTCCTTCGGCGCCTGGATCGGCATGCAGTTGCTGATGCGCCGCCCGGAGGTGGAGGGCTTCATCTCCATCGCCGCCCCGGCGAACCTCTACGACTTCTCCTTCCTCGCGCCCTGCCCGTCCTCCGGCCTGTTCGTGCATGGCGACAAGGACGCGGTCGTGCCCTTCTCGGCCGTCACCGGCCTGGTCGAGAAGCTCAAGACGCAGAAGGGCATCGTGATCGACCAGCAGACCGTGCCGGGCGCCAACCACTTCTTCGACGGCAAGACCGAGGAGCTGATGGAGGTCGTGGGCGCCTATCTCGACAAGCGCCTGCCGGAAACCGCCAAGAAGACCAGCGCGGCGTGAGCCCGGCCTGAGCTTCGCCTCCGGTCCCGACAAACGAAAAAGCCCGGCGCTGCGAACGCCGGGCTTTTTTCTTTGGGGGAGAGAAGACCGCTCAGTTGAGCACGAGCCGCGCCGGCTCGGTGACGGTCACGACATCGCCGCGACGGGCGATCTCGACCGTGCGGGTCACGCCTTCCATGCCGCCGGGCACGGAGAAGCTCACCGCCTGCTCCGGCTGCAAGGTGGCGGCGACACGCACCGGCGCGCCATCGGCGACACTGAGCGTGGCGACGACATGGTAGCCATCGTTCTCGGTCGTGTAGTAGGCGACGCCGTTCACATAACCGAGCTGAATCTTCTGGGCGGTGGCCGGACGCAGGCCGGCCGGCTTGTCGGCCGCACGCACCGGGGCGATGACGGCGACGGCGATGAGACCGCCGGCGACGGCAAGCGGCAGAATATCGCGAATGAGGCTGCGCATCTCGAAGCTCCAAAGTTCTGTCCAGGCGTGTTGATAGGAAGCTGCCTGCCTGGCGAGCCGGACTTCCGGGAGCCCTCAATTTACGCAGAATATTGTGCAGCGCATCATCGCATTTTGCATCGCACTAATGCGTTTCAGGAATACTGCGACATTCAGTACTGATATTCAATTTTTCTGAAAATCAGATTCAACTTCCCTGCGATGCGGCCGCAGGCACGACGATGCCGCCGGTCATCGGCTGCGGCACGCCTGTCGTCGTGGGGAAGCTCAGGGCGAGTCCGCGCATGGAGCGGACCGCCAGAAAGGCGAAAGCCTGCGCCTCCAGCGCATCGCCGGACCAGCCGACCTCCTCCGCCCGCAGGACAGGGATGCCGAGACGCTCGCGCAGGAAGCGCAGCAGCGTCGGGTTGTGCGCCCCGCCGCCGGCCGCGATCAGGGTCACCGGGCGCTTCGGCAGATGCGGAAAAACCGCGCCGACACAGGCCGCCGTCAACGCGGTAAGCGTCGCCGCGCCGTCCTCCGTGCTCATGAGGTCGAGACCGCCATGGAGGGCGACCCATTCACGAAAATCGTTGCGGTCCAGCGACTTCGGCGGCTTGCGCGCGAAGAAGGGATGATCGAGCAACCGGGCGAGCGCGGCTTCATCCACCCGCCCCGCCGCCGCCGCCGCGCCATCGCGGTCGACCGGCACGCCGGTGCGCACCTTCATGAAATCGTCGATCAGCGCATTGGCCGGCCCGGTGTCGCAGGCGACGGGATCGGCATCCGCGTCGATATAGGTGATGTTGGCGACGCCGCCGAGATTGAGCACCAGGAGCGGACCGGGTAGCGCCAGCCCCCGCGCCAGCGCCCGGTGATAGACCGGCACCAGCGGCGCGCCCTGCCCTCCGGCGGCCACGTCCGCCGCGCGCAGGTCGTAGACGAGCGACGGGCCCGCACCGCCCGTCAGAAGCCGCACGGCCCGCGCCAGGGCCGGTCCATCACCGATCTGTACGGTCAGGCGGATTTCCGGGCGGTGCAGCACGGTCTGCCCATGGAAGCCGATGGCGGCCACGTCCCGATGCCCGGGAAACTCGCGGAAGAACGCCGCCAGCGCCTCGGCGTGGCGCTCCGTCAGCCGTCGCTCGGCATCGGCCAGCACGCCGGGGCGGGCATCACGATCCGTCAGCCCGCGAGCCAGTTCCAGCGCCTCGACGAGGAGCACGCGGTCGTCCGACGAATACGCATAGGTCCGGGAAGGGCCGAAAGCGGCGACGCTCTCGCCGTCGGTTTCGATCAAAGCGACGTCCACCCCGTCGAGCGAGGTGCCGCTCATCAGGCCGATCACCTTGAGGGGATGGGGCATCTTCATTCCTCGCATGCGCCGGCTCGGGGTGCTTTCGCCGCGCGAAGCTGATACATGACCCGCCGTTCCTAACATGGCGTTGATGCCCGCAGGCCCGATATGAGCAAGTTCCGATCCGATTTCCTCCGCACGCTGGACGAGCGTGGCTTCATTCATCAGATCTCCGATGAACAGGGCCTCGACGATCTTTTCGCGAAGGAAACCGTCACGGCCTATATCGGCTTCGACCCGACCGCGCCGAGCCTGCATGCCGGCGGCCTGATCCAGATCATGATGCTGCACTGGCTGCAGGCGACCGGCCACCGGCCGGTCTCGCTGATGGGCGGTGGCACCGGCATGGTCGGCGATCCGTCCTTCAAGGACGAGGCGCGCCAGCTCATGACGGTCGACACGATCGAGGCCAACATCGCCTCGATCAAGCGGGTGTTCTCGAACTACCTGAACTATGGCGACGGCAACCACGGCGACAGCCTTCGCGGCGCGATGATGATCAACAACGCCGAATGGCTGCGCGAGCTCAACTACCTCGAGTTCCTGCGCGACGTCGGCCGGCACTTCTCGGTCAACCGCATGCTGTCCTTCGACAGCGTGAAGATGCGGCTCGAGCGCGAGCAGTCGCTGTCCTTCCTCGAGTTCAACTACATGATCCTGCAGGCCTACGACTTCGTGGAGCTGAACAAGCGCTACGGCGTGCGGCTGCAGATGGGCGGCTCCGACCAGTGGGGCAACATCGTCAACGGTATCGATCTCGGCCACCGCATGGGCACCCCGCAGCTCTACGCGCTGACCTCGCCGCTGCTCACCACCGCCTCCGGCGCCAAGATGGGCAAGACGCTGGGCGGTGCCGTATGGCTGAACGCCGACATGCTCGGCCCCTACGAGTTCTGGCAGTACTGGCGCAACACCGAGGACGCGGACGTGCCGCGCTTCCTCAAGCTCTACACTACGTTGCCGATGGCGGAGATCGCCCGGCTCTCGTCGCTTGGCGGGGCGGAGCTCAACGAGGTGAAGAAGATCCTCGCCACCGAAGTCACCGCCATGCTGCACGGCCGCGCGGCGGCGGAAGCCGCGGCGGAGACCGCCCGCAAGACCTTCGAGGAAGGCAGCGTCAGCGCCGACCTGCCGACCGTCGAGGTTCCGGCGGCCGAACTCGATGCCGGCATCGGCGTGCTCGTCGCCTTCGCCGAGAAGACCGGGCTCGTCGCCTCGAACGGCGAGGCGCGCCGGCAGATCAAGGGCGGCGGGCTGAAGGTGAACGACACCACCGTCACCGACGAGAAGGCCGTGCTGACTTCGCGCGACCTCACCCCCGAGGGCGTGGTCAAGCTGTCGCTCGGCAAGAAGAAGCACGTCCTGCTGCGGCCGGTGTGAGGCATTCGCGGTCGACCTCCTGGGCAACCGTCATTGCATTCACAACGTCATGGCCGGGCTTGGCCCGGCCATCCACGTCTTTCCGCAGGCCCCCGGTTCCACGTCGTGGATGCCCGGGCCAAGCCCGGGCATGACGGTGTTCTGGCTGGGATGCCGGATTAACCGGGATTGACGACTTAGGAACGGATTTGGCCTACCGCGTCGGGACCACGGCCGGCGGCGTCGGATCCGGCGCCTGGCGGAACTCGAAAATCTTGCGCAGGAAGCCCGGCGCCACGGCGGAAATGGGATTGACCCGTAGCGTCGGCCCCGCCAGCGGCCCGACGATCTCGTAGGTCACGCCGACGAGCCCTTCGTTCGGCCCGCCGCCGAGGAAGAATCCGAGCACCGGCAGCCGGCTGAACAGGTTGTTCAGCCCGTAAGCGGGCACATAGGTGCCGCGCACCGCGATGCGGTCGGAGGCGAAATCGAGCGTGCCGTCGAAGGTCGATCCGATGGTCGGCCCCCAGATCGCTCCCTCGCGAATGTTGAGCTGCTCGGCGGAGCGCTGGAAATCGACCTGCAGCTTGCGGAACGCGATGGCCGAGCCGGGCTGAGGACGGCCGTTGCGCGCGGTGGCCGGCGCGGCCGCGATGAGACGGTCGAGACCGGGTTCGCCACGGATCACGAAGTCGCGCATGTTGACCACGCCGACCTGCGGCTTGCCGTCGCCGCTGGGGGCGTCGATATCGACCCACAGATCGCCGCCATAGATGCGGGCGTAGAGATTGACGAAGCGCAGCAGCGCACCGGCATCGCTCGTCGCCACCTGCAGGCGCGGCCGCCCGTTGGCCTGCGCCGCCAGATTGCCGGCGACGCCGCCGTCGCGGCCGACGCGGGCGGCAAGCGAGAAGGCCCGCAGGTCGCCATTGCGGCGCGACAGGTTCAGTGAGACCTGGCGCATGGTCTCGCCATTGTTGCCCACCACCACCTCGAGCTTGACGTCGAGATCGAGGTCGGCCGGCTTCTCGTTCTCGCGACCGGCAATGGGCGCTTCCATCAGGCTCTTCAGGAAGGCGCGCGCCTCGATCACGTCGCCGCGCACGGTGATCTTCATCGCGTTGTCGACGTTCTCGACCTTCACATTGGCCTTGTCGCCGTCGGAAAGCTGGAAGGTCGGCAGGTTGGCGCTGACGAGGCTGGCATCGGCGTCCAGCTCGACGGATCCGCGAATATTGACCCCCTGGCCGGTGACGACGAGATCGTCGAGCCGGGTGCCGGACGCGGTGAGCGTCGCCTTCGCGGTGAGGCGAGCGGGCCGGCCGGCCGGCTTCGACCAGCCTGGCACGAGCTCGGCAAGGCGAGCACCGGTGAGGTCGACATCGACATCCGCCGTCTTGGTCTTGGTGCCGATGATGCCGGAAAGCTTGACGCCGACCGAACCGGATATGCCGGCGAGATCGAGGCCGAGCTTGTCGCGGGCAGCGTCATTGAGCGTCGCCGCCAGCACGAAGGTGGTGTCGCCCGAGGCAGGACGGCTGTACTCGAAGCTCGCGGGCGCCCCGCCGAACTTGCCCTCCCCGCGCAGCACGGTGGCGGCCGGGGTGACGAAGGCCCGCACCTTCGCATCGTCGAGATTCTGGCCGAACGCCACCTTAGCGGCATCGAAATCGGTCAGGTCGGCATCGAAGGCATAGTCGACATCCGACGGGGCGATGTCGTCGGAAAGCTTGACGCTGATCTGGGCCGTGCCCGCGATGGTGCCGTTCACCGTCGACGGATCGATGGGCACCATGCCGGGACCGCGCAGCGGCGGCATGTTGGACAGCTCGATGGCGGCGGCAGCCGCGCCATTGACCACGACCTTCACCTTGGCTTCCGGCTTCTCGGGCGCGGTGTCGGAAATATCGAAGACGCCTTCCGTCACGCTCAGCCGCCGCTTGCCGGGCGTCTCCATGTCGCCCTTGCTCACCTGGACATGGACGGTGCGGCCGGTGACGCGCACGCTCACATCCGCGCCGCCGACCGGCGGCAGGCCCGGCACCGGATGGAAGCGGCCATTGACGCCGGTGATGTTGATGCTCAGCGCATCCTCGGCCAGCGGCTTGTCCTTCTTGCCGATCGAGTCGAGCGGCGCGTTGAAGACGATCTGGGCCGCGGTCACGTCACCGGAGATGAGGTTGTCGTAGACCCATTTGCGCGGCGCCGGCGCGGCGACCACCGGCCAGAGCCGCTTCAGCGCGGTTGCCGTCATCGGCGAGGTGGAGACCGTCATGGCGAGGGACGGCGCGGCGGCGCCGAGGTCGAGTGCGCCACTCAGCGTCACGTCTCCCTGCGGGCCCTTGAGCACGCCCTGATCGATGGAAATGCGCTGCGCGGAAGGATCGAAGGAAAGACCGAGGTCGACGTTGTCGAGGATGAGGGGCGGTTCCTTCTTGGCGAAGGTACCGCCGCCGCCGAACACCGCCTTGGCGGAGGAGCTGTGCAGCGTCCACTTGCCGGCCGTATCCGCCGGCATCTGCACCACCCCGGCCAGATCCAGACTGAACGGCCCGGCCTGCACATCCACCGAGGTAAGGTCCACCACGCGCCGATTGGGATCGACGGAGAAGGCGATGGCCACCTCGTCGATCAGCATGCGGCCGGCATCGTCCGAGCCGAGCTGGAGTTCGCCGGCCCCAACCGCCAGACGCCCCTGCGTCGAGACCAGCAGGCCGGCCCGGTCGATGACCGCTTCGAGGTCGACCGAGAGCGGCGAGGTCGCCAGTATGTCGCCGCTCGCCTTGCCGGCGGCGATCATCAGGTCGCGCGGGGCGAGGTCACGAATCTCCAGCGCGAGATGGCGCTGCTTGTCGACGAGAGCGCCGATGGTCGCCCGCGCCGACCAGGGCCCGTCCGTGCCGCCGGCCCGCATGTCGAAGGCCACCCCGCCCTCGGCGGGACGCGACAGCGACAGGTCGATATTGTCGAAGGTCCATTGGCGGCTGCTCGCCTCCTTGCGGATGACGAGCACGCCGTCCTTGAGCCCGACCTCGCTCAGCTTGCCGCCGTCGAGGCCGCCCTTGTCGATCTGCTCCGCCAGCGCCGCGAGGCCCGCGAGGCGCAGCGGCCCGAACGGCGTCGGCTGTGCGGCATCGGAAGAGGCGACCGCGGGAGGCTCGGCAGGAGGCGCGGAAGCCGAGGTCGCCACCGGCGCGGAAGCGACAGGGGGAATCTGCACCGCCGGGCCCTTCACCGGATGGCCGTCGGGCGTGGTGCGCAGCGTTGCGCCGCCTTCGGTCGAGACGGCGAGCTGCCCCTGCGAGTCGATGAATATGTTCAGCCGGACGCCGACCAGATCGATGCGCTTGGGCTGCATGAGCCAGGGCAGCCAGCTGTCCTGCAGGGCCACCTCGGCCTGCGGCGCCGTGGCGATGACATCGCCGTCGACGTCGCGCACGGTGATGTCGTTGGCGTGCAGCAGGATGCCGCCGCCGGGCGCCCGGTCGCCGACGATGGCGCCGATCTGCACCGTGCGCCCCTCACCGATCCGCGCTTCCAGCGCCCGCTCGACATAGGGGCGGGCCATGTCGACGGTGATCATGCCGGTGGAAAAGAGAAGGTAGCCGGTCGCCACGAGGGCCGCGAGGAGAATGAAGACCGAACCGCCCGACCAATAGCAGACCCGCAGCCAGCGCGGACGCCCACTGGGGACGGCGCACCGCACGGCAGCCGCCTTCGCGGCGCGGCGCATGCGCAGCTTCCCGGTGCGGCGTTTCCCGCCGGACTCCGGCCCGTGCGTCGTCGGCTCTTTCATTTACGGCTCGAATCCCCGCAAGCTTCGCCATAATGCCCGCGCGGCGGACGAGCGGCGACATCTTTCCACACGCTGGCTGACGCCTTGCTTTCACTCCCCGTGAACAGCAAGGCCCTCAGCCGATCACCTCCAATCACGCCGAAAGGAAGGCAAATGGCCAAGATCGCCATCGGAGAACCGGCACCCGACTTCACCCTGACGACCGATACCGGCGAGAGCGTGACGCTCGCGTCCTGCCGGGGACGCAAGCTGGTACTTTACTTCTATCCGAAGGCCGGCACCCAGGGCTGCACGATCGAAGCTCACGACTTCAACCGCCTGAAAGCTGAGTTTGACGCGGCAGACACGCGTGTCGTCGGCATTTCCCCGGACCCCGACAAGGCACTCGCGAAGTTCCGCACCAAGGAGGGGCTGACCTTCGCGCTTGCCGGCGACGAGGAGCACCGGACGCTGGAGGATTACGGCGTCTGGGTCGAGAAGAGCATGTACGGGCGCAAATATATGGGCGTCGAGCGTACGACCGTGCTGGTCGACCGCGAGGGCCGAATCGCCCGCCTGTGGCCGAAGGTGAAGGTCGCCGGCCACGCCGAGGAAGTGCTCGCGGCCGCCAAGGCGCTCTGAAACCCGCCTGCCGGAGCGGAGGGGGTGTCAGTCGACGTCCTCGACGCTCGCCGGGCCGCCGCCATAGGCGCGCTGGGCCAGCGCGGCTTCCATGAACGGGTCGAGGTCGCCATCCAGCACCTCCTGCGGCGTGCCGGAGGTCACGCCGGTGCGCAGGTCCTTCACCAGCTGGTAGGGCTGGAGGACATAGGAGCGGATCTGGTGGCCCCAGCCGATGTCGGTCTTGGCGGCCTGATCGGCGGCAGCCTGCGCCTCGCGCTTCTTCAGCTCCATCTCGTAGAGCTTGGCGCGCAGCATGTCCCAGGCGGTGGCGCGGTTCTTGTGCTGCGAGCGGTCGCCCTGGCTGACCACGGCGATGCCGGTGGGGATATGGGTGAGGCGCACCGCCGATTCGGTCTTATTCACGTGCTGGCCGCCGGCGCCGCCCGAACGCATCGTGTCGACGCGCACGTCCGCTTCCTTGATGTCGACGACGATGCGGTCGTCGATCACCGGATAGACGTCGATCGAGGCGAAGGAAGTCTGGCGCCGCGCATTCGAATCGAAGGGCGAGATGCGCACGAGGCGATGCACGCCGCCCTCGGTCTTCAGCCAGCCATAGGCGTTGTGCCCCTTCACCAGGATGGTGGCGGACTTCAGCCCGGCGGTTTCACCCGCCTGCTCTTCGATCAGCTCGACCTTGAAGCCGCGCCGCTCGGCCCAGCGCGTGTACATGCGCAGCAGCATCAGCGCCCAGTCCTGGCTGTCGGTGCCGCCGGCACCGGCATGGACTTCGAGATAGCTGTCGTTGGCGTCGGCCTCGCCCGAAAGCAGCGCCTCGAGCTGGCGGCGGGCGACCTCGGCCTTGAGGCGGTCGAGCGCAGCGGCCGCCTCGTCGACGATGCCCTCGTCACCTTCCGCCTCGCCAAGCTCGATCAGTTCGACATTGTCGGCCAGCTCGCGATTGATGCGCTCGATGGCGCCGAGTCCATCCTCCAGCGTGCCGCGCTCCTGCATGAGCTTCTGCGCGCGCTCGGGGTCGTTCCACAGGTTCGGGTCCTCGGCGAGCGCGTTCAGCTCGGCGAGGCGGGCCTTGGAACGGTCGAAATCGATGTGCTGCCGCAGCAGGGTGGCGGCTTCGCGGATTTCGTCGACGCTCGCGGCGAGCTCGGCGCGCATGATGGTTACTCTCGAAAGGACGCGGAAGGCGGCGGAAAATAGAGGCCTTGGCGAGGGCTGTAAACGCCCCTGCCCGCGATGCGACGCTCATGCCCTGCCGCGCGCCGCCATCATGAGCGCACGCCCTACGGGCTTGGGCTCCTCGCTGCGCAACACCACCGATGTGGTGACCGCCCCGAACCGGCCGATCGCATCGACGATCGTCGCCAGATATTCGGGCGCCGGCACGATCGCCTTGAGAATGAAGCAGTCGTCCCCGGTCACCCGGTGCACCTCGACGATGTGCGGCAGTTCCTCGAACTGCCGCAGACACGCGCGGATATGCTCGTGCGCGGTTTTCAGGCGGATGATGGCGGTCATGTCGAGTCCAAGCGCCGGAAGACTGATCCGCGCGCCATAGCCGGTGATGACGCCGCGCTCCTCCAGCCGCTTTACCCGCTCGGACGTGGCGGGCTGCGACAGGCCGATGCGCCGCCCGAGCTCCGACATCGGCATGCGCCCGTCGAGCTGAAGCGCTTCCACGATCTCGACATCCTTGTCGTCGAGGCCGGCATCGCGCAGATGGCGCGGCAGAGGGGCAAACGACCTTGAATCCATCGGAGAATTCCTCATTCGGCCGATGAGTTAGCATGTGCCGCCGCGCGCGTCGCTGCCATGCTCGGTACCGCGTCTGCAATGGAGACCGAGATGCGCCTTATCGGCATGCTGGATTCGCCCTATGTCCGCCGCGTGGCGATATCCCTGAACTTTCTGGGCCTGCGCTATGCGCACGAGCCCGTGTCGGTGTTCCGCCACTACGACCACTTCGCCACCATCAACCCGGTGGTGAAGGCACCGAGCCTCGTCACCGACACGGGCATCGTGCTGATGGATTCGACCCTGATCCTCGATCACGTCGAGCGTCTCGCCGATCCCAAACGCTCGCTTGTGCCACCGGACATCGCGACGCATGCGCGCCACCAGCGTCTCGTCGGGCTCGCGCTCGCCGCCTGCGAGAAGACGGTGCAGATCGTCTACGAACACCAGCTGCGTCCGGAGGAGAAGCGCCACCAGCCATGGCTCGACCGGGTGCGCGCCCAGCTTCTCGCCGCCTATGGCGAGATCGAGCAGGAGATCGGCCCCGGCGACGGCTGGCTGATCGGGGAGCGGCCGATGCAGGCCGACATCACGACGGCGGTGGCGTGGACCTTCACCCGCAACCTCGTGCCGGAGATCGTGCCGGCCGACGCCTTCCCGACGGTGGCGCGCTACGCTGCCCGCGCCGAGGCGCTGCCGGAGTTCCGCGCCTCGCCTTTCGACGGCTGAAGCCGGAGCGACGCCGGCACCGGCTCAGTAAAGGCCGCCGGTGCCGCTGGCGCCGACCGCCCGGTCGGCTTCAGGATTGATCTGGGTCGGCTGGCCGGAAGAATCGGTCGCGCCGATGATCGAATAATTGTCCGGCGGCGCCGTGCCCGGCTTGAAGGCTTCGAGGATCGAGCCCTCACCCGCCCCGGCGCGCAAGCCGGATTTCGGGTTGATGCGGATGAGCTTGATTCCCGGCGGCACGCGGAAGGGCACCGCCGGCCGATCCGCCAGCGCGACTTTCATGAAGTCACGCACCACGGGGGCGGCGATAAGACCGCCGGTCGAGCCCTTGCCCATGGGCTTGGGCGAATCGAAGCCGAGATAGACGGCGACCACCATGTCCGGGGTGTAGCCGACGAACCAGGCGTCCTTCTCGTCGTTGGTCGTCCCCGTCTTGCCGGCGATCGGCTTGCCGAGCTCCTTCAGCGCCGTGCCAGTGCCGCGCTGCACCACGCCTTCCAGCATCGAGGTGATCTGGTAGGCGGTCATCGGGTCGAGCACCTGCTCGCGACGGTCGATCAGCACCGGCTCGTTCTGGCCGGTCCAGGAGACCGCGTCGCAGCCGCGGCATTCGCGCTCGTCGTGCTTGTAGATGGTCTTGCCGTAACGGTCCTGGATACGGTCGATCAAGGTCGGCTTGATGCGCTTGCCGCCATTGGCGAACATCGAGTAGCCGCCCGCCATGCGCAGTACGGTGGTCTCGCCCGCGCCGAGCGACATCGACAACACCGGCAGCAGGTTGTCGGATACGCCGAAGCGCTTGGCGTATTCGGCGATCATCGGCATGCCGAGATCATTGGCGAGGCGAACCGTCATCACGTTGCGCGACTGCTGGATGCCGAAGCGCAGGGTCTGCGGACCGTAGAACTTGCCGGAGTAGTTCTCCGGCCGCCACGTCGCCTGCCCCTGCTGGGCGAGCTCGAACGGCGCGTCCATGATCACGCTGGAAGGCGTGTAGCCATTGTCCAGCGCGGCGGCGTAGACGAACGGCTTGAAGGACGAGCCGGGCTGGCGCTGCGCCTGGGTGGCGCGGTTGAACTGGCTCTCGTCGAAGGAGAAGCCGCCCGCCATGGCGAGCACGCGCCCGGTGGACGGGTCCATCGCGACGAGCGCGCCCTCGATGTTGGGCTGCTGGCGCAGGCGCCACTGGTCGGGCTTGCCGTCGACGGGCTCGACATACACCACGTCGCCGGGCTTCAGCACGCCGGCCACGCCGTTCTTGCTGCCGCGCAGCGCCCATTTCACGCCATCCGGCGTGACGACGCCGACGTCGCGCTGGTTGCTGAGCACGCCGGAGCGATCCCGCTGCGGCTGCAGCCCGATGCGCGCGCCCTTGGCGTCCGATTCGAGCACCACGGCGAGGCGCCAGGGAATGTCGGTGAAGGTGCGCACATCCGCGAGCCGCGCGCCCCAGTCGCCGGAGGTCTCGATGCGGGTGACCGGACCGCGCCAGCCGCGCTGCTCGTCATAGCGCGTCAGCCCGTCGAGCAGCGCCTTCTTGGCGATCTGCTGGAGCTTCGGGTTGAGCGAGGTACGGACCGACAGGCCGCCGCCATAGAGCTTGTCCTCGCCATAGCGCTCGAAAATCTCGCGGCGCACTTCCTCGGCGAAGTACTCGGCCGAGAAGATCTGCGCGCCGGTGGGGCGGACGGTCACGGCGAGGTCGGTCGCCTTGGCCTCGTCGGCCTCCTTCTGCGTGATCACGCCGTTCTCGGCCATGCGGTCGATCACCCAGTTGCGGCGGTCGACGGCCGCCTCGTGGCGGCGGAAGGGGTGGTAGTTGTTCGGACCCTTCGGCAGGGCGGCGAGATAGGCTGCCTCGGCGACGGTCAGTTCGCCGACCGACTTGTCGAAATACAGCAGCGAAGCCGCCGCGACGCCGTAGGCGCCGATGCCGAGATAGATCTCGTTGAGATAGAGCTCGAGGATCTTCTCCTTCGAGTAGGCGCGCTCCATGCGCAGCGCCAGCAGGGCTTCCTTGATCTTGCGATCGATCGAGACCTCGTTGGTCAGAAGGAAGTTCTTCGCCACCTGCTGGGTGATGGTCGAGGCGCCCTGCGGGCGGCGGCCCGAGCCGTAATTCTGCAGGAAGGCATAGCCCGCACGGCCGATGCCGGACAGGTCGATGCCGCCATGCGAATAGAAGTTCTTGTCCTCGGCGGAGAGGAAGGCGTCGATCACCCGCTTGGGAATGTTCTGGATCGGCAGGTAGAGCCGGCGCTCCTTGGCGTACTCGGCCAGCAGCGAGCCATCCGTCGCGTGGATGCGCGTCATCACCGGCGGCTCGTAGTTCTGCAGCTGCGAGTAGTCCGGCAGATCCTGCGAGAACTTCCACACGAAATAGCCGGCGACGGCTCCGCCCACCACGAAGACGATCGTGCCGAGGGCGAACATGAACCCCAAAAACCGCAGAAGCAGCCGCATGCGGCCTAGACCCCGTAGCTGAAGACGCCGCCGCGCGCACGCCGCGTGTCGTTATCCTGTCGTCGCCCTGAACGGCACCGTGTGCGTGGCAACTATGGCCTAATCGCGGCTGGTTCCGGCCGGGTGGAGGCCAATGGCTCGCCGCCCGTCCCGCCGATACTCGCGGGCAGAGCGGCCGGAACAGCGTCATGGGGTTTCTGCGTCGCGAAGTAAGCGTCGATCGCCCCGACCATGGCTTCGGTCACACTAGACTGCCAATCGGCCGATGTCATGAGTTCAAGGTCCTTCGCGCTCGAAAGATAGCCGAGCTCGAACAGCACGGACGGCACGTCCGGCGCCTTCAGCACCTTGAATCCCGCCGATTTGAGCGGCGCCTTGTGCATCCGCGCCGCGTTGGCCACGTTACCCGCCAGGGTCCGGGCGAACTGCGCGGAAAAATTACGGGTCTCGCGCTGGGCAAGGTCGAACAGGATGCCCGCCACGTCCGCCGGCTCCTCGGAAAGGTCGAGGCCGGCGATCATGTCGGCCTTGTTTTCCGAATCGGCGAGCCGCTGCGCCTCGGCGTCGGAGGCGCGGTCGGAGAGGGTGTAGATCGTCGCGCCGCGCACATCGCCGTCGCGCGAGCCGAGCGAATCGGCGTGCAACGAGATGAAGAGCCGCGCGGCGTTCTCGCGGGCGAAGCGCACGCGCTGGCCGAGCGAGACATAGGTGTCCTTGCTGCGCGTCATCAGCACGCGGTAGCGGCCGGTCTTGTCCAGCCGCTCCTGCAACTGCCTCGCAACCGACAGCACGAGCTGCTTCTCGGTGACGCCGAATCCCGAGTTCACCGCGCCGGAATCGATGCCGCCATGACCGGGATCGAGCACGATGACGGGCCGCGTGTCGCCGGCCTCGGCAACCTCCGCCTTCGGCATCTCCGGTTCCTCGGCGCGCCGGACGGGGGTGGCCACCGTCTTCAGGAAGCTCGTGCGGTCCGTCTTCACCAGATCGACGACGAGACGCGCCGGCTGGTCGTCCATCGGCTCCAGTACGAAGGCCTTGTCGATCGTCACCGGAGCGGCGACGTCCATGACGATGCGCGCCTTGCCGGGGGCGAAAAGCCCGAAACGGTAGGCGGAAACCAGTCCCCGCCCCTCCTGCCCGGCCGAGGCCGGCAGCGCGAAGACGACGTCCGGAATGTCGATGACCACGCGGTAGGGATCGGCCAGGGTGAAGGCGCCGAGCGGCACGGAACGGGAAAGATCGACCACCAGCCGCGTACGCTCGCCATCCCCGGCGAGACGGGCATCGCTGGCCACGACCGGCTCGTTGGCACGGGCCGGCGTGGACGACGACAGCCCCGCCGGCAGCAGCAGGAGCGCCGCCAACCAGAGACCGAGCATGCCCGCGCGCACTACCATCCTCGCGTACCGTCTCCCGCGCCGATTCTGCGCCTCGCCCATCCAGAGGAAAGCGACCTTCCTCTACCCGACCCTTCTAACGAAATACGAACGAAGCGTTAACCGTTCCTTGCCTGCCGATTCGTCGTGGCGGCACGGCGTGGCTGCCGGGCAACGGCGACACCGCCCGGATTTCGGTCGGACGCGATCCTTGCCAAATCGGCACGCATGCCGCTATTAAGGGCACGCATATGGTTCGCATTCCGGGTCGCCCGTTGACGTCCGGCTTTCGCGGTCCCTGCGGCGATGGGCGATCCAGCGATGGATGGGCCCGGCACATAGCGACGATTGGGCTCCCCTCAGGAGCGCGTGGCGGTGCCGAATGCGGTCAGGCTTGGCCGCGCGTTGCAGGATCGCGGCTCCGCTCCGTCTCTCCCGGGCCATCGGACGCGGTCTTCACGCGCGAGTTTCAAAATTTCGTGCGCCCGCGATTTTCGACGCCATATGTCTCGAGCCGGATCGCGCGCGGTCGCGGCTTGTCCTGTTCGGTCGAGGAATGGACGGCAGCCTACGATGATGCGTCAGCCGGCGAGTGGGGGTGACATGCGCCACGGGTTTTCCCGTCGCGCACATGCCCGCCGCCCTGTGGCCCCTGCATCGCGTCGGCGCCCCGCATGCGAGGCGCTCCGTCCCTCCCGCCGCATCCCGCTTCCGGTCACCGCTTACAGGCACGGCCTCCGCCGTCCGGCGTCCTCAGGGACGTCGACGCGGCCGCTGCCGCACATGAGAGTTCAATGGCCAACAAGATGCTCATCGACGCCACCCATCCCGAGGAGACTCGGGTCGTGGTGGTGCGCGGCAACCGAGTCGAGGAATTCGACTTCGAGGCCGCCAACCGCAAGCCGCTCCGCGGCAACATCTACCTCGCCAAGGTCACGCGGGTAGAACCCTCCCTCCAGGCCGCCTTCATCGAATATGGCGGCAACCGGCATGGCTTCCTCGCCTTCAGCGAGATCCATCCCGACTATTACCAGATCCCGGTCGCCGACCGGCAGGCGCTGCTCGCCGAGGAAGAACGCCAGCAGCGCAAGGAAGCCGAGGCCGAGGCCGAGGAGAAGCCGAAGGGCCGCTCCCGCCGTAGCCGCGGCGCGGCCAAGGCCACAGCCGGCGACGAGGCCGTCTCCGAGGAGGCTGCCTCCGGCGACGCTCCTGCCAGCGAGGAAGCCGCCGAGGCGGCCCCCGCCCGCCGCTCGCGGCGCCGCCCCTCCTCGGACGATGAGGCCGGCGGCGAGGTCGAGGAAATCGCCGGCGAGGAAGAGGTCGTCGACGAGGTCGGCTCCGACGACGCGCTGGAGGAAGTGCCCGAGCGCGCCGCCCCGCGTGGCCGCGCCCGCACCTACAAGATCCAGGAAGTGATCAAGCGCCGGCAGGTCATGCTGGTGCAGGTCGTGAAGGAAGAGCGCGGCAACAAGGGCGCCGCGCTCACCACCTATCTCTCGCTCGCCGGCCGCTACTCGGTGCTGATGCCCAACACCGCGCGCGGCGGCGGCATCTCCCGCAAGATCACCTCGGCCGAGGACCGCAAGCGGCTGAAGGAGGTCGCCTCCGACCTCGAGGTGCCGGAGGGCATGGGCGTCATCCTGCGCACCGCCGGCGCCAACCGCACCAAGCCGGAGATCAAGCGCGACTTCGAATACCTGCTGCGGCTGTGGGAGAATGTGCGCGAGCTGACGCTCGGCTCCACCGCGCCCTCGCTGGTCTATGAGGAAGGCTCGCTGATCAAGCGCTCGATCCGCGACCTCTACAACAAGGACATCGACGAGGTTCTGGTCGCCGGCGACGAGGGCTATCGCGAGGCCAAGGACTTCATGCGCATGCTCATGCCGAGCCATGCGAAGAACGTGAAGGTCTACAAGGATCTGCAGCCGGTCTTCACCCGATTCGGGGTGGAGAGCCAGCTCGACGCGATGTTCCTGCCGCAGGTGCAGCTCCGCTCCGGCGGCTATCTCGTCATCAACCCGACCGAGGCGCTGGTCTCCATCGACGTGAACTCCGGGCGCTCGACCCGCGAGCACAACATCGAGGACACCGCGCTGAAGACCAATCTGGAGGCCGCCGAGGAGGTGGCCCGCCAGTTGCGCCTGCGCGACCTCGCCGGCCTCGTCGTGATCGACTTCATCGACATGGACGAGAAGCGCAACAACCGGGCGGTCGAGCGCAAGCTCAAGGAATGCCTGAAGAACGACCGCGCGCGCATCCAGCTCGGCCGCATCTCGCATTTCGGCCTGATGGAGATGAGCCGCCAGCGCATCCGCACCGGCGTGCTGGAAAGCTCCACCGAGGTCTGCCCGCACTGCGGCGGCACCGGCCATGTGCGCTCCTCGCCCTCGGTCGCGCTGCAGCTGCTGCGCGCCGCCGAGGACATGCTCCAGCGCTCGAACACGCACAATCTCGTCATCCGCACGCGGACCGAGAACGCGCTCTACGTGCTCAACCACAAGCGCGCGCACCTGCATGAGCTGGAGGAGCGCTTCGGCGTTCTCATCACCATCTCCGCCGATCCGACCCTGACCGGGCTGACGCCCTTCGCCATCGACAAGGGCGAGCCCGTCGCCAATCCGATCCCCCTGCCCCGTCCGCCCGAGGTGGTGATCGAGCCGGAGGACGAGATCGCCATCGCCGAGGATGAGATCGACGAGGAAGAGGTCGAGACCAGCGAGGGCCGCAGCCAGCCGGCCTCCGCCGAGAGCGAGGGCGAGCAGGCTCAGGGCGACGGTGGACGCCGCCGGCGCCGGCGCCGGCGCCGGCGTCGCGGTGGTGGCCAGAACGAGAACGGTCATCGTTCCGCCGACGGCGAGGCTGGCAGCGATGCTGCCGGCATCGAGTTCGAGGACGATGGCGAGGATGGCGAGGCCGATGACGCCGCCGCGGAAGGTCACGAGGCCCCGGCCGAGGTGACGGCCGAAGCGGCTGCCAGCGTGACGAGCGAGGCCGTCGCCGAGGCGCCTGTCGCCGCCGAGCCGGCGGAAGCTCCCGCTGAAGCGGCCGAAGCGCCGGCCGAGGAGGCCCGTCCGCGTCGTGGCCGTCGCGGTGGTCGCCGCACCCGCGCGGAGAAGGCGGCCGACGAGGCGAACCCGGAGAGCGCCGCGGCCGAGAACGCCGAAGCGAGCCCCGAGCCGGCAAGTGCCAAGGCCGCCCGGACGATCAGCACCGTGCGTGAGCCGGCCCCCGTGGCCGTTGCGCCGGAGCCCGAACCGGCGCCGGTCGAGACGCCCAAGCCGCGCCGCCGCCGCTCCACGGTGCGCGAGCCCGCTCCGGTGGTGACCGACGAGACGGTGGCCCCGGCCGCGCCGGAGGCGCCGGCCGCCACGCAGACGGTTGCGGAAGCGCCGGTGGCCCCCGCCGAGGAGCCCGAGGCCGTGACGCCCGCCGCCGTCGAGGCTTCCGCCCCCGCCCCGGCCGATGATCGTCCGCGCCGCACCGGCTGGTGGCAGCGCAAGATCTTCGGTGAGTGAGGTTCCTCACTCCCGGCCCACGATACGGAAACGGCGCCTCGCGGCGCCGTTTTCTTTTTTGGAGCGAGCTCAGCCGGGCTCAGCCCTTGCGCAGGAAGTCGCCGATGCGGTTGACGGCCTGACGCATCTCGTCGGCCGCGCCGGCATAGGACAGGCGCAGATAGTGATGGCCTCGATGCGGGTCGAAATCGACGCCCGGCGTCGCCGCCACCAGCGCCTCGTCGAGCAGCCGCCGGGCAAAGGCCGCCGAATCGTCGGTGAAATGCGAGACATCGGCATAGAGATAGAAAGCGCCGTCGACGGGCAGGAACTCCGGCAGGCCTACCTTGGGCAGGCCTTCCGTCAGGATCAGCCGGTTGACCTCATAGCCGTGCTTCACCGCCTCCATTTCCGCCGCGCCATCGAAGGCGGCCTCGGCGGCGACCTGCGAGAGCGTCGGCACGGAGATCATCAGGTTCTGCTGCAGCCGCTCCACCGCCCGCACCAGCCCCTCGGGCATCACCATCCAGCCGACCCGCCAGCCGGTCATGCAGAAGTACTTCGAGAAGGAATGGATGATCGTCGCGTTCGGGCTGACCGCCGCCGCCGTCGAGGCGGGGAAGGCGTAGTCCAGCCCGTGATAGATCTCGTCGGAGATGAAGCGGATGCCGAGTTCCTCGGCGGTGCGGATGAGCTCGGCCAGCGCCTCCGGGCGCATCATCGTGCCGGTGGGATTGGCCGGGCTCGCCACCAGCACACCCTTGAGCGGCGTCTTGCGATGAGCCTCGATCAGCGCCTCGGGCGTGATCACCCAGCGCGAGGCGGCGTCGGTCTCGATCAGCACCGGCTCGCAGCCGAGCGCCGTGAGGATATGGCGATAGGGCGGATAGCCGGGATTGGCGATCGCCACCCGGTCGCCCGGCTCGAACAGAGCGAGGAAGGCGAACAGGAAGCCGGCGGAGGAACCGGTCGTCACCACCACCCGCGCCGGGTCGAGATCGACCCCGTAGGTCTCGCCGTAATGGCGGGCGATGCGCGCCCTCAGCGAAGGCAGGCCGAGGGCCGTGGTGTAGCCGATGCGGCCGTGGTCGAGCGCGCGGCGCGCCGCCTCGCGTGCCGCGGCCGGAGCCGACGCGGCGGGCTGGCCGACTTCCATGTGGATCACATGCCCGCCGGCCGCCTCGATGCGGGCCGCGCGTTCCATCACGTCCATGACGATGAAGGGCGCGATCTCGCTGCGGCGCGAAGCGCCGGTCAGCGCGGCCGCCGCCGCCAGACGGGGTGACGTGGATGTCGGGTTCATGTTGCCAGACCTTGCCGAACCGCCGTATCTGCGCCGTATTCTCCGGCTCGTCTCGGCTGACGTTCAATAGAAGATGATGAAACCGAGGCTTGACCCTGTTGCCGCAACAGCGTCAGTTCGCCCCGAACTCGCTCGTGTCGATGGATGATGCCTGCACCGCTGCTTGACAACCCCCCGCTTCGGCGAAGCGCCGCCGGTCCCGGCGGTTTCGCCCGCATGGCCGCGCGCGTAGCGCAGGGGCTCGGCCTTCTCGCCGCCGCCACGCTCGCCGGCCCGGCGGCCCAGGCACAGGGGCAAGGCCGGCAGCCCGGAATCATCCGCGACGCGGAAATCGAGACGCTGCTGCGGGATTACACGCGGCCGATCTTCAAGGCCGCCGGCCTGAGCCAGCAGAACATCCAGGTGGTGCTGGTCGGCAGCGACAGCTTCAACGCCTTCGTCGCCGACGGCCGGCGCATCTTCATCAACATCGGTGCGCTGAAGCAGTCCAAGACACCGAACGAGATCATCGGCGTGCTGGCGCACGAGACCGGCCACATCGCTGGCGGCCATCTGGCGAATATGCGCCAGCAGCTCGAAGCCGCGCAGACGGCCTCCATCGTGGCCATGCTGCTGGCGGCTGGCGGCGTGGCGGCCGGCGCCTCCGCTGGCGCCAATATGGGCGGGGCGGCCGCGGGCGCCATCGCCGCGCCGCAGGAGATCATCCGCCGCTCGCTGTTGTCCTACCAGCGCGGGCAGGAAGCCTCCGCCGACCGAGCGGCGGTGACCTACCTCAACGCCACCAAGCAGTCCGCGCGCGGCATGCTGACGACGTTCGAGCGCTTCCAGAACGACCAGATGTTCCTCAGCCAGCGGGTCGATCCCTATGTGCTGAGCCATCCCATGGCCACGGAACGCATCGCGCTCCTGTCCGAGCTGGCGCAGAAGAGCCCCTATTTCGAGACCAAGGACTCGCCGACACTGCAAGCCCGCCACGACATGATGCGCGCCAAGCTCGTCGGCTTCACCCAGCCGCCGGAAGCGGTGAGCCGCGTCTATCCGCGCTCCGACAATTCGCTGCCGGCCCGCTATGCGCGCGCCATCTCCGCCTATCGCTTCGGCGCGGTGCCCGACGCCGTCCGGCAGATCGACGCGCTGATCGCCGAGCAGCCGAACAACGCTTATTTCCACGAGATCAAGGGTCAGGCGCTGCTGGAGGCGGGCCGGGCCCGCGAGGCGGTAGCGCCGCTGCGCCGCGCCGTGGCGCTGTCCGGCGGCAATCCGCTCATCCGCATGCTCCTCGGCCAGGCGCTGGTCGCCACCGACGACAAGTCGACCATGGACGAAGCGGTGCGCGAGCTGAATTTCAGCCTCCAGCGCGAGCCGTCCTCACCGGCGGGCTGGCGCTATCTCGCCATGGCCTATGGCCGCAAGGGCGACATTCCCAATGCCGACCTCGCCTCCGCGCAGTCCGCCTTCATGGGCGGCGACTTCCGCCTCTCGCGCGAGCTGGCGACGCGGGCGCGCAACGGCTTCAAGCTCGGCACGCCCGGATGGCTGAAAGCCGACGACATCGTCAACTACAAGCCGCCCGTCGATCCACGCGCCCGGAAGAAGCCCCCGCCGTAGACGACGCCGGTTCGACCCATGCCGGGGCGGTTGGCCCCCTGCCACGCCCCTTTCCCTCGGAGATACCCATGCCGCCGCTGACCTTCCTTCGCCGTCTCGGACGCGGCGCCATCGCCACCGCGCTCGTCTTCGGCCTCACCGCCGGCGCCAGCCTCACGCCCGCCTCCGCGCTCGACGACGCCCAGCGCCAGGAGTTCGAAGGCGTCATCCGCGATTACCTGCTGAAGAACCCCGAGGTGATCCAGGAAGCGATCATGGAGCTCCAGAAGCGCCAGGCCGCCGCCGAGGCGGGTCAGCGCCAGAAGGCGCTCGCCGAGCTCAAGCCGCTGATCTTCGATTCCCCGCGCGGCGTGGTCGTCGGCAACCCCAAGGGCGACGTCACCCTCGTGGAGTTCTTCGATTACAATTGCGGCTACTGCAAGCGCGCCCTCGGCGACCTCGTCGAGCTGGTCAAGTCCGATCCCAAGCTCAAGGTGGTGTTGAAGGAATTCCCGGTGCTCGGCCCGGGCTCGGTGGAGGCGGCGCGCGTCGCCGTCGCCGTGCGCCTCACCGAACCGGACAAGTACTACGCCTTCCACCAGAAGCTGCTCAGCGATCGCGGTCAGGCCAACAAGGCCAAGGCACTGGAAGCCGCCGCCGACGTCGGCATCGACAAGGCGAAGCTGGAGAAGGCGCTGGCGAACCCGGAGATCGACGCCTCGCTGCAGGAAAGCCTGCAGATCGCCGACGCGCTCGGCATCGACGGCACGCCGAGCTACGTGCTGGGCGACTCGGTCATCGTCGGCGCGGTCGGCCACGACCAGATCCGCGACGCCATCCAGTCCATGCGGTCCTGCGGCAAGACCCAGTGTTGAACGGCATCAAGCCGCCGGGACTACCCGGACACCGGCTGCGCATAACCGGCTGGGGGTTATTCGCCCGCAAAGCACGGCAGGGCTTGGCGTGAGCCAAGCCATTGCCTATAAACCCGCGGCCGTTCCGACACGGGTCGGGCGGCGGCTGGCTTCCTGAGGCGCGATGCCCGATACGGTGCATGTACTCAACGGTCCGAACCTGAACCTGCTCGGCACGCGCGAGCCGGAGGTGTACGGCCGCGCGACGCTGGCCGATGTCGAGGCCGCCTGCCGCGCCGCCTGCGAGCGCCACGGCCTCGGGCTCGTCTTCCGCCAGACCAACCATGAGGGCGAGCTCGTCACCTTCCTTCAGGAAGCGCGCGGCTCGCTGGGCGTCGTTCTCAACGCCGCCGCTTACACCCACACCTCCGTCGCTGTCGCCGACGCCATCAAGGCGGTCGGCCTCAATCTCGTCGAAGTCCACCTGTCCAACGTCTTCGCGCGGGAAGCCTTCCGCCATCATTCATACATTTCGCCGGTCGCCCGTGGGGTGATCTGCGGGCTGGGGATCGACGGCTACCGGCTCGCCATCGACGCGCTCGCCGGCAGTCGAGTGAGCTGAAGGGGAGACGGTGAGCACCGTCACAGGATCATGATGAAAACCAACAAGCCCAACATCGACCCTGCGCTGGTGCGCGAGATCGCCAACTTGCTCTCCGAGAGCGACCTCACCGAAATCGAGGTGCAGCACGAGGATCTCCGCATCCGCGTCGCCCGCGCCGCGCCGACGGTCTACGCCGCGCCGGCCCCGGTGGCCGTGGCCGCACCCGCTCCCATCGCCGCCGCGCCGACCCCGTCCATCGGCGCCGCGCCTGCCGCTGCCGCCGAGGATGTGTCGAAGCACCCCGGTCTCGTCACCTCGCCGATGGTCGGCACCGCCTATCTCGGCCCCGAGCCCGGCGCGAAGTTCTTCGTCGATGTCGGCTCCGTGGTGAAGGAAGGCCAGACGCTCCTCATCGTCGAGGCGATGAAGACCATGAACGCGATCCCCGCTCCCCGCGCGGGCACCGTGACCCGTGTCCTCGTGGAGAATGCGCAGCCGGTCGAGTATGGCGAGCCGCTCCTGATCATCGAGTGAGGTCCGCCTGATGTTCGGCAAGATCCTGATTGCCAATCGCGGCGAGATCGCGCTGCGTGTGCTGCGCGCCTGCAAGGAGCTCGGCATCGCCACCGTCGTGGTGCACTCCACCGCCGACGCCGACGCCATGCACGTCAAGCTCGCCGACGAGAGCGTGTGCATCGGCCCGCCGCCCGCCAAGGACAGCTACCTCAACATCCCGGCCCTCCTCGCCGCCTGCGAGATCACCGGGGCCGAGGCGGTGCATCCGGGCTACGGCTTCCTGTCCGAAAATGCCCGCTTCGCCGAGATCCTCATCGACCACGGCGTGAAGTTCATCGGACCGAAGCCCGAGCATATCCGCATCATGGGCGACAAGATCGAGGCGAAGAAGACCGCCAAGAAGCTCGGCATCCCCTGCGTGCCTGGTTCGGAAGGCGGGGTCTCCACCGACGAGGAAGCGGCCCGTGTCGCCGCCGAGATCGGCTTCCCCGTGCTCATCAAGGCCGCCGCCGGCGGCGGCGGACGCGGCATGAAGGTTGCCCGCTCGCCGGAAGAGCTGTCCACGGCGCTCTCCACGGCCCGCTCGGAAGCGCGCGCCAATTTCGGCGACGATGCGGTCTATATCGAGAAATATCTCGGCACGCCGCGCCACATCGAGATCCAGGTCTTCGGCGATGGTCGCGGTAATGCCGTGCATCTGGGCGAGCGCGACTGCTCGCTGCAGCGCCGGCACCAGAAGGTGCTCGAGGAGGCCCCCTCCCCGGTGATCACGCCGGAACAGCGCGCGCAGATCGGCGAGACCGTCGCCAAGGCGATGCGCGACATGCAGTATCTCGGCGCCGGCACCATCGAGTTCCTCTATGAGAATGGCGAGTTCTATTTCATCGAGATGAACACCCGCATCCAGGTGGAGCATCCGGTGACGGAGGCCATCACCGGCTTCGACCTCATCCGCGAGCAGATCCGCGTGGCCGCCGGCGAGCCCCTTAGCTTCCGCCAGGAAGACGTCGTGCTGAAGGGCCATGCCATCGAGTGCCGGGTGAATGCCGAACATCCGCGCACCTTCCGGCCCTCGCCGGGCAAGCTCGCCTATTGGCACGTGCCGGGCGGCCTCGGCGTGCGCATCGATTCGGCCGTCTATCAGGGCTACGTGATCCCGCCCTATTACGACAGCATGATCGGCAAGCTCATCGTCCACGGCGCCACCCGCGAGGAATGCCTGGCGCGCCTGCGTCGCGCGCTCGACGAGTTCGTCGTGGAAGGCATCGAGACCACGCTGCCGCTGTTCCGCGAGCTGGTCGAGAACGACGACATCAAGCGCGGCGCCTACGACATCCACTGGCTCGAGCACTTCCTCGCGGAAGGCGAGCCGGCAAGTTGAGTCTCCCATGCGCGGCGCCTTCACAGCGCCGCGCATCTCCGCCATGCTGGCGGCATGTCACACCCGCGCGAACATCAGGTCGAGATCACCCCGGAAGTGCTGCTGAAGGCTTATGCCTGCGGCATCTTCCCGATGGCCGAAAGCGCGGACGACCCCGGCCTCTACTGGATCGAGCCCGAGCGGCGCGGCGTCATTCCGCTTGACGGGTTCTCCATTTCGAGCCGGCTCGCGCGCACCGTGCGCTCGGACCGCTTCGAGGTCCGCATCGATCATGACTTCGAGGCGGTGATCGACGGCTGCGCGGCACCCGCCGAAGGGCGCGGCTCCACCTGGATCAACCGGCGCATCCGCAAGCTCTACTGCGATCTCTTCGCGCGCGGCTACTGCCATTCGGTGGAGGCGTGGCAAGATGGCGAGCTGGTCGGCGGGCTCTACGGCGTGCGGCTCGGCCGCGCCTTTTTCGGCGAGAGCATGTTCCACACCGCGCGCGACGCCTCGAAGGTGGCGCTGGTGCATCTCGTGGCGCGGCTGAAGCAGGGCGGCTTCACCCTGCTCGACACGCAGTTCGTCACCGATCATCTCAAGAGCTTCGGCGCCATCGAGGTGCCCCGGCGGCACTATCACCGGCTACTGTCGCAGGCCCTGGCGGATGGCGAGGGCGATTTCTACTGCTGGCCGCCCGGCGAGGCGATCACCGGCGCGCTCTGCTTGCAGTCGGTCAGCCACACGTCATAGATCGGGTGCTCGACGCCGTGCAGGCCCGGGCTGGACGCGAACATCCAGCCACCGAACAACGGCTGCATCTTGCCTTCCAGCGTGATTTCCTGGACCTCGACGAAGCCCGTGGTGTTCTGCTGCTCGGTCTGCGGGCGCGTGTAGCAGGCCCGCGGCGTGATGCGGAGCGCACCGAACTGGACGGTCTCGTTGATCGCAACGTCGAAGCTGATGATGCGGCCAGTGATCTTGTCGAGGCCGGAGAACACGGCGGTCTTGTTCTCGATCTTCTGATCGGGCGGCTGCACCACCTCGATGTCGCCGCTGGGACCGACCGTGGCCTGGCCGGGCACCTCGGGCTGTGTCGGGGCCGGCGCGCGCGGCGCGTCCGCGTCGGGATCCTCCATGATGGAGGGAACGCCGGGACCGCCGGGCGGAGGCGAATCGGGATTGTCGACCGCGCCGGACGGCACGTCGGCCGGCGGCGCCAGCGGCTGCGAATCGACGCCGCCCTGCCAGCCCTGCTGGGCGGCGAGCGGGCCGGCGAGCGCGAGGAGCGCCACGGCCGTCAGGAGCGCAGAACGGAGCGGACCGGCGAACATCGGATAGCCTCGAAAGCCGCGCGCCTCGTCCGGGGCGCGCCACCGGCCAAGATGCGGGGCAATGCGGCGATGTCGGGGCGAGCGGGACACGGGTGCACGATCCCCCGCGCGCCTTGCCGGCGGATGCGATGTCACTCGGGCGTCCAGGCCTTGTAGTCGCCGGTGACGGCCGGGCGGTGACCGAAGCCGAGCGTCGAGCCCGGCGGGTGATAGGCGTTCGCCGTGCCGGTCGGGTTGGGGCGATGCGGCTTCTGCCACTCGCGGGGAACGTAGGTTTCCTCGCTCGGCGGCACATCGGAGCGCTGGTGCATCCAGGCGTGCCAGCCCGGCGGAATGGCGCTCGCCTCGGCATAGCCGTTGAAGATCACCCAGCGGCGCTCGAAGCCGAGCGTCGGGTCGATCTTGCGACCCTTGGTGCGATAGTAGCGATTGCCGAACTCGTCCTCCCCAACGAACTCACCGTAGCGCCACGTGTGGAAACGTGTGCCCATGGTCTGACCCTTCCACCAGGTGAAGGTCTCGGTGATGAAGTCGGAAAGCTTCACGGAATTCGTCCCTGCGCCGGCTTTAAAGCTCGGGCGGAACATGCCACCCGAGCCGCCCGGTGTCCAGCCGCGCGAGCGCCCGCGCGGCGCTTACGCACGATGGAGCGAGGCGCTCAATCGCGGCGGCGGAACTCCGTCGTGTAGTAGGCGAGCGCCAGGGCGATGATGGTGATGCCGGCGATGGTGACGGCGCCCCAGCCGCCCCGTTCGTAGAGCGGGCTCGCCAGCGCCGAGCCGAGGGCGCCGCCAAAGAAGAAGGTCGCGATATAGAGCGCGTTGAGACGCGAGCGGATCTCCGGCGCCAGCATGAAGATGGCCCGCTGCCCGAAGACGAGATTTGCCGTCACCGCGCAGTCCAGCACGATGGCGCCGATGGCGAGCACCACGACCGAGGACATCGCCGCGCCGAGTTCGGTGACGAGGAAGCCGGCGATCGCCAGAAGGAGAGCCACGCCCGTCGCCGCGCGCGAGAAGCCGCGGTCGGCGAACCAGCCGGCCAGCGGCGAGATGACGACGCTCGCCGCCCCGGCGAGCGCGAAGATGGCAATTCCCTGCTGCCCGAGCCCGAATTGCGGCGCCGAGAGCAGCAGCGGCACGGCGGTCCAGAACAGGGTGAAGGCACCGAACATGGTGGCCTGATAGGCGGCGCGCCGGCGCAGCACCGGCTGCGAGCGCATGAGCGGCCAGAGCGAGCCGACGAGCGCGCGATAGGTCGCCTTCCCGCCGGGATGGCGCTGCGGCAGCGCGGCGCGCAGCCCGACGGCCAAAGCCAGCATCGCCAGCGCCGCGATCAGGAACACCGCCCGCCAGCCGAACCAGTGCGCCACCATGGAGGACACCGGCCGGGCGAGCAGGATGCCGGTCATCAGCCCGCTGACCACGCTGCCCACCTTGCGCCCGCGCTCCTCCGGCCGCGCCAGATGCGCCGCGAAGGGCACCGCCACCTGCGCCACCACCGAGCCGATGCCGTAGACCAGCGCGGCGAGCAGGAAGAGCGAAGGTGTGGTGGAGGCGAAGGCGAGGCCAAGACCCGCCGCCGCCGCGAGGATGATGGAGCCGATGAGCCGCCGGTTCTCCAGTATGTCGCCCAGCGGCACCAGCAGCAGGAGCCCCAATATGTAGCCGATCTGGCCGACCGTCACGACGAGGCTCGCCAGCGTCTCGTCGAGGCCGATGTCGTCGGCGATCAGCGCGATGAGCGGCTGGGCGTAGTAGAGATTCGCGGCGCCCAGCCCCGCCGCCAGCGCGAGCAGGAAAAAGGTGAGCGCGCCGGCGGCGGGAGCCGCGTCGGTGGATTGGGTCATGGGATATGGCCGGGGCAAAAATGGCGGAGACACGCCATTTGAGGGCGCGGGGGCCGCCTGTCCAGATGCCGGTAGGTCAGTTCGCGGCCCGCGCATCCCTGCCGTGCGCTCCCGACAGAGGCATGCCCGACATCCCCGTTCTTCACCGCCCCTCCGCGACCACCTGCATTCAGACTGGACTCACGGCGCGAATCCGCGCTCGATTGGAGCTTCGCGGGGTGGCGCGCGAGGACTGGCGTCACCATCTATATTTAGATATTTTTCATCCCTTCCACACTAGAGTTTGTGACGGAAGGTTGACGAAAAAAAGGGAGTCGGCCAGTTTGGCCTCGTCGGACGCAGCGTAGGTTTTGTGCCCGGCATCATCCAGATTGAAGCGGACTCCGTCGTCGGCATGTTGATCCCGGCGGGGCGTTGTGCGTGCCAAAAACAAGCGGGAGCGGAACGGCCGTCAGGTCGATCACGTTGCCGGAAGACAGGCGTGCGCGGACCGAGATCCGTGGCTTTGAATGTCGATGAGCGGGCCGGACGACAGGGCTCGCCGCGAAGCGGGGACGAAGAGAATGCGCATCGAGCGCCGTTACACGAAGGCCGGCCGTTCACCCTATGCGGACATCGCGTTCCGCAAGGCGACCAGCGAAATCCGCAATCCCGACGGGTCGGTGGTGTTCCGCCTCGAAGGGATCGACGTGCCCGAGCATTTCTCCCAGGTTGCGACCGACATCATCGCCCAGAAGTATTTCCGCAAGGCGGGTGTCCCCGCGCGCCTGAAGAAGGTCGAGGAGGAGACGGTTCCCTCCTTCCTCTGGCGCGGCGCCGCCGACGAGAAGGCGCTCGGCGCCCTCGCCGAGAAGGAGCGCTTCATCGGCGAGACCGATGCCCGCCAGGTCTTCGACCGCCTCGCCGGCACCTGGACCTACTGGGGCTGGAAGGGTGGCTATTTCGATAGCGAGGAGGACGCGCAGGCCTTCTTCGACGAGCATCGCTACATGCTCGCCATGCAGATGGCCGCGCCGAACTCGCCGCAGTGGTTCAACACCGGCCTGCACTGGGCCTATGGCATTGACGGCCCCGGCCAGGGCCACTTCTATGTCGACTACGCCACCGGCAAGCTGACGCGCTCCAAGTCCTCCTATGAGCACCCGCAGCCGCATGCCTGCTTCATCCAGTCCGTCTCCGACGACCTGGTGAACGAGGGCGGCATCATGGACCTGTGGGTGCGCGAGGCGCGCCTGTTCAAGTACGGTTCGGGCACCGGCTCCAACTTCTCGGCGCTGCGCGGCGAGGGCGAGAAGCTCTCCGGCGGCGGCCGCTCCTCCGGCCTGATGAGCTTCCTGAAGATCGGCGACCGCGCTGCCGGCGCCATCAAGTCGGGCGGCACCACCCGCCGCGCCGCCAAGATGGTGGTGGTCGACGCCGACCATCCCGACATCGAGACCTATGTCGACTGGAAGGTGAAGGAGGAGCAGAAGGTCGCCGCCCTCGTCACCGGCTCCAAGACCGTCGCCAAGCATATGAAGGCCGTGATGAAGGCCTGCGTAAACTGCGAGGGCGAGGACGACGACTGCTTCGAGCCGGAGAAGAACCCGGCGCTGAAGCGCGAGATCCGCGCCGCCAAGAAGGCGCAGGTGCCGGAGAACTACATCCGTCGCGTCATCCAGTTCGCGCGCCAGGGCTACACCGACATCGAATTCCCGATCTACGACACCGATTGGGATTCGGAAGCCTATCTCACCGTCTCCGGCCAGAACTCGAACAATTCGGTCCGCGTCGACGACGCCTTCCTCACCGCGGTCGAGGCCGACGGCGAGTGGAACCTCGTCTCGCGCACCACCGGCAAGGTGACGAAGACGCTCAAGGCCAAGGAGCTGTGGGAGAAGATCGGCTACGCGGCCTGGGCCTGCGCCGATCCCGGCATCCAGTTCCACACCACCATCAACGACTGGCACACGAGCCCGGCGGGCGGCGACATCCGCGCCTCCAACCCCTGCTCGGAGTACATGTTCCTCGACGACACCGCGTGCAACCTCGCCTCGCTGAACCTCCTGCAGTTCCGCAAGGCGGACGGCACGTTCGACGTGGAGAGCTACGAGCATGCCTGCCGGCTGTGGACCGTCGTGCTCGAGATCTCGATCCTGATGGCGCAGTTCCCCTCGAAGGAGATCGCCAAGCTCTCCTACGAGTACCGCACGCTCGGCCTCGGCTACGCCAATATCGGCGGCCTGCTGATGACCTCCGGCATTCCCTATGATTCCGACGAGGGCCGCGCCTATTGCGGCGCGCTGACCGCCATCATGACCGGCGTCGCCTACGCTACCTCGGCGGAGATGGCCAAGGAGCTCGGCCCGTTCCCTGAGTACAAGCCGAACGCCACGCACATGCTGCGCGTGATGCGCAACCATCGCCGCGCCGCCTATGGCGAGAAGGGCGGCTATGAGGGGCTGAACACCAACCCCGTGCCGCTCGACCATGCCAAGGTCCCGCAGCCGATCCTCGTCGAGCGCGCCAAGGCGACCTGGGACCAGGCGCTGGCGCTGGGCGAGGAGCATGGCTACCGCAACGCCCAGACCACGCTGCTCGCGCCCACCGGCACGATCGGCCTCGTCATGGACTGCGACACCACCGGCATCGAGCCCGACTTCGCGCTGGTGAAGTTCAAGAAGCTGGCCGGCGGCGGTTACTTCAAGATCATCAACCGCGCCGTGCCGGAAGCGCTGCGCACGCTTGGCTACTCGGAAAGCCAGATCGGCGAGATCGAGGCCTATGCGGTCGGCCACGGCTCGATCACCCAGGCCCCGGCGATCAACCACTCGACGCTGCGTGCCAAGGGCTTCGACGACGCGATGCTTGCCAAGATCGATGCCGGCGTGAAGAGCGCGTTCGACATCAAGTTCGTGTTCAACCGCTGGACGCTCGGCGACGAGGCCCTGGCCAAACTCGGCGTGCCGGCCGACAAGCTCGCCGACCCGGCCTTCGACCTGCTGGCCCATCTCGGCTTCACCAAGAAGGACGTGGAAGCCGCCAACATCCACGTCTGCGGCGCCATGACGCTCGAAGGCGCGCCGTTCCTGAAGACCGAGCACTACCCGGTGTTCGACTGCGCCAACCCCTGCGGACGCATCGGCAAGCGCTACCTCTCGGTCACCAGCCACATCCTGATGATGGCGGCGGCGCAGCCCTTCCTCTCGGGCGCGATCTCCAAGACCATCAACATGCCGAACGAGGCGACCGTCGAGGACTGCAAGGAGGCCTACCTGCTCTCCTGGCGCCTGGCGCTGAAGGCCAACGCGCTCTACCGCGACGGCTCCAAGCTCTCGCAGCCGCTGAATTCGCAGCTCATCGCCGACGACGAGGACGAGGAGGACGCGATCGAGGCGTTCCTCGACAAGCCCGCCGCCGCCCGCGCCGCGCAGATCACCGAGAAGGTGGTGGAGAAGATCGTCGAGCGCATCGTCGCCGTGCACGAGCGCGAGAAGATGCCCGACCGCCGCAAGGGCTACACCCAGAAGGCGGTGGTCGGCGGCCACAAGGTCTATCTGCGCACCGGCGAATATGATGACGGCCGCCTCGGCGAGATCTTCATCGACATGCACAAGGAAGGCGCGGCGCTCCGCTCCTTCATCAACAACTTCGCCATCTCGGTGTCGCTGGGCCTCCAGTACGGCGTGCCGCTGGAGGAGTACGTCGACGCCTTCACCTTCACCCGCTTCGAGCCTGCGGGCCCGGTGCAGGGCAACGACACGATCAAGTACGCGACGTCGATCCTCGACTACATCTTCCGCGAACTGGCCGTGTCCTATCTCGGCCGCAACGATCTCGGTCATGTCGACGCTGGCGAGTCGAACTTCGACGCGCTCGGCAAGGGCGTGGACGAAGGCAAGGCGACTCCGACCGCTACCCCGGCCTCGCGCATGGTCTCCAAGGGCCTGACGCGCGGCAAGTCGGTGGGCCTGATGGTGGTGCCGGCGGGCACGACCGTCGCGCCGGCCACCTCGAACGTCACCGCCCTGCGCGGCGGCATCCAGGGCGCGACCGCCCTCAAGGCCGAGCCAGAAGCCGAGGAAGAGGCGGCCGGCAGCACCGACGCCCTGCCCTGGAGCTCGCCCGCCACCGCTCCGGTCGCCGCGGCGGCCGCGCCGACCAAGGCGGAGGCCCGTGCCATCGCCCGCGCCAAGGGCTATGAGGGCGAGGCCTGCCCCGAGTGCCAGAACTTCACCATGGTGCGCAACGGCACCTGCCTGAAGTGCGAGACCTGCGGCTCGACCACCGGCTGCAGCTGAGTTCGCCGGACATCGACAGACGCGACGGCCGGGCGCTTGCCCGGCCGTTTGCGTTTGACGGCCCTCCCCGGCTGGCGGAAGGTGCGCGCCAATGAAAGCTCGCCGGGAGGAGCACATGAGCACGGATCAGGAGACAGGCGCGGTGACGACGGACGACGTATCGCAGCCCGCGCCGCTGCGCCGTTTCAGCGGCTCCTGCCATTGCGGCGCCGTCCATTTCGAGACGAGCCTGGACCTGTCGAAGGCGATCGCCTGCAATTGCTCGATCTGCACCACCAAGGGACTGATCCTCGCCTTCGCGCCGACGAGCGGCTTCGCGCTGCTCAGCGGCGAGGACAAGCTGAAGGAATACCGCTTCAACCGCCATGTGATCAGCCATCTGTTCTGCGCGGCCTGCGGAGTCGAGTCCTTTGCCCGCGGCACCGCGCCGGACGGCTCGGCGATGGTGGCGGTCAATGTGCGCGCGCTGCACGGCGTCGATCTTGCCGAACTCTCGCCCACCCCGTTCAACGGGCGCGCCGCCTGAGACCGGGACGAGGCGCCCATGCCCCGCCCTTCGACCATGAGCACGGAAACAAAAAAGCCGCCGGCCCAAGGCCAGCGGCTTTTCCGATCTTGATCGTGTGAGGCGGCCCGCCGGGCGCCTCCGGCAATCAGCCGACGCGCAGGTTGACCGCGGAGGTCTTGCCCGAGCGCTGGTCGGTCTGCAGCTCGAAGGACACCTTCTCGCCGTCACGCAGGCCCTGCAGGCCCGAACGCTGGACCGCGCTGATGTGGACGAACACGTCCTTGCCCGCGCCATCAGGCTGAATGAAGCCGTAGCCCTTCTGGTCGTTGAACCACTTAACGGTGCCGGTCTGGGTAGACATAGTGGGTAGTCTCTCGCATCGAGGTTGCACATTCAGCGGGGACATGGCCCCCACCGCTGGGTCGAATTTGGAAGAAAAGCTGAACGTGCACCTGCGTGCGCAAGGTGAAACGGCCCAGAGTCCAGCCAAAGTCTGCGCAGGAGACTAGCGCGAATGGCTGTCTTTGCAAGGGGCAGCAACATTATATGAATCGCCCGCAGCAGAAATGTCGTCGATCCAAGAGGAGCGACGACATTGTATTTCCTCCAAACGGACAACCCAGTCCGTTTCGCGCGCGTCGAAAGCGCGGCTCAGAGCGGGCGCAGGTTGACCGCGGAGGTCTTGCCCGAGCGCTGGTCGGTCTGCAGCTCGAAGGAAATCTTGTCACCGTCGCGCAGGCCCTGCAGGCCCGAACGCTGGACCGCGCTGATGTGGACGAACACGTCCTTGCCGCCGCTGTCGGGCTGGATGAAACCATAGCCCTTCTGCTCGTTGAACCACTTAACCGTGCCGGTATCCGCCATTAGAAAGAACCTTCGAGACCTGTGTAACAGCCGGCGCCCCGCGAGGACCGCCGATTTCGCAGCCGACTTTTGCGAAAAACCGCTCGCCCGGAGGGTCGCCCAGTCATTCAGACAAATTCGTGCCGCCCAGCAGCTTGGTCAGAAATATGGCAATTCCACGGCAGGAACGGCCACATTTCGAGCACAAAGAAGCTTTTCGGCGAAAAACATTCCGCTACGTCATCGCTCCGATGCTGACTGAAGAGCGGAACGAAGCACCCGCTCAACGGCAGTGGCGGCGGTCCACCCGCACGATCCGGCCATTGCGCTGCTGCACATAGCACCGCCCGTTTCGCCAGAAATAAGAAGAGCGCGCACGGCGGCTGCGGTTGGCGCCGACGGCGGCGCCCGTTCCCGCGCCGATGAGCGCTCCCGCCGCGGCTCCGCCGCCGCTCCCCGTCACCGCGCCGCCGATGACCGCGCCGGTCGCGCCACCGATCAGGGCGCCGCGCGCCGTGTCATTGCGCGCGCTCGCCGGCGCGGCGAAGCAGAGGGCCAGCCCGGCGGCCAGCAGGGCGGCGAATGTCCAGCGATGCGACATGAAACTCTCCAGGAAAAAGGCAGGCGCGATCCCTCGCACCTGCCTAGCCGATCCGGTGAGCGGGCGCCCTTGCGCCCGATCAAACTGGCGAGCGAACCGTGAAGCGGTCAGCAGCCCTGCGCCTCGACCACCGCGATGGCCGTCATGTTCACGATCCCACGCGCCGTGACCGAGGGGGTGAGGATGTGCGCCGGCCGCGCCGTGCCGAGCAGGATCGGCCCGACGGGCAGCGCATCGCCGAACACCTTCACCATCTGGTAGCCGATATTGGCGGCATCGAGATTGGGCATCACGAGGATGTTGGCGACGCCCTGCAGGCGGCTCTCCGGCATCACGCGCTCGCGCATCTCGGGCACCAGCGCGCTGTCGCCCTCCATCTCGCCGTCGACCATCAGGCCGGGCGCGCGCTCCAGCAGCAGCTCGAGGGTATCGCGCATCTTGGTGGCGCTGGCGTCGTCGCGGCTGCCGAAGTCGGAATGCGACAGCAGCGCCACCTTCGGCTCGATGCCGAAGCGCTTCACATGCGCGGCGGCGAGTTGGGCCATCTCGGCCAGATCCTCGGCCGAGGGGTCGAGCGTGACCTGCGTATCGCACAGGAAGAACGCGCCCTTCGACGTCAGCAGCATGGAGAGCGCCGCCACGTCGCGCACGCCGGGCGCGATGCCGATGATGGTGCGGATGTGGCGCAGGTGGCGGATGAAGCGCCCCTCCACGCCGCACAGCATGGTGTCGGCATCGCCGCGCAGCACCGCCAGGGCGGCGATCACGGTCGGCGTCGTGCGCACCAGCGTGCGGGCGAGCTCGGGCGTCACGCCGCGGCGGCCGGCGCGCTCGACATAGGTGCTCACATAGTCGCGGTAGCGCGGATCGTCCTCGGGATTGATGAGGTCGAAATCCTGGCCCGGACGGATGGACAGGCCGAAGCGCTGCAGGCGCGTCTCGATCACCGAGGGACGGCCGATGAGGATCGGGCGCGCCAGTCCCTCCTCCACCACCACCTGCGCGGCGCGCAGGATGCGCTCATCCTCGCCCTCGGCGTAGATCACCCGCTTGGGCGCCTGCTTGGCGAGGGTGAAGATCGGCTTCATCACCAGGCCGGAACGGAACACGAAACGGTCGAGCTGCTCCAGATAGGCGTCGAAATCGGCGATCGGCCGCCTGGCGACGCCCGAATCCATCGCCGCCTTGGCGACCGCCGGGGCGATGCGCAGGATGAGGCGCGGATCGAAGGGCGAGGGAATGAGCGAGTTGGGGCCGAACACCGGCGTCTCGCCACCATAGGCACGGGCGACGACGTCGGAAGGCGTCTCCCGCGCCAGCTCGGCGATGGCGTTCACCACCGCGACCTTCATCTCCTCGTTGATCGTGGTCGCCTCGGCATCCAGCGCGCCACGGAAGATGAAGGGGAAGCACAGGACGTTGTTGACCTGGTTCGGGAAGTCCGAGCGGCCGGTGCAGATCATCGCGTCCGGGCGCGCCTCGCGGGCGAGGTCCGGCATGATCTCCGGCGTCGGGTTGGCCAGCGCCATGATGAGCGGACGCTCGCCCATGGTCTTCAGCATTTCGGGCTTGAGCACCCCGCCGGCCGACAGGCCGATGAAGATGTCCGCGCCCACGATCACCTCGGCGAGCGAGCGCGCGTCGGTCTTCTGCGCGAAGGCCCCCTTATAGGGGTCCATCAGCTTCTCGCGGCCTTCATAGACCACGCCTTCGATGTCGGTGACCCAGATGTTCTCGCGCGCGGCGCCCATGGAGAGCAGCAGGTTGAGCGTGGCGATGGCCGCCGCGCCGGCGCCGGAGGTGACGATTTTCACGTCCGACAGCTGCTTACCGCCGATGTGCAGCGCGTTGACGATCGCCGCCGCGACGATGATCGCCGTGCCGTGCTGATCGTCGTGGAACACCGGGATGTTCATCTTCTCGCGCAGCCGGGTCTCGATCTCGAAACACTCGGGCGCCTTGATGTCTTCAAGGTTGATGCCGCCGAAGGTCGGCTCCAGCGCCGCCACCACGCTCACCACGTGGTCGGGCTCCAGCGCGTTGATCTCGATGTCGAAGACGTCGATGCCGGCGAATTTCTTGAAGAGGACCGCTTTGCCCTCCATCACCGGCTTGGAAGCCTCCGGGCCGATATTGCCGAGGCCGAGCACCGCGGTGCCGTTCGACACCACCGCGACGAGGTTCTGCCGGGCGGTAAGCTCGGAGACCAGCGGCTTGTCGGCCGCGATCGCCTCGCAGACGGCGGCAACGCCGGGAGTATAGGCAAGAGCGAGATCGCGCTGGTTTGCGAGCGGCTTGGTCGGCTGGATCTCCAGCTTACCCGGCCGGGGCATGCGGTGATAGAACATCGCGCCCGAGCGCAGATCATCGGAAATATAAGACGCCATGACGTTTCCTTCCCCCGGAGCTGGCGGCGGAGCATAGGGTTTCTGCTTCGCCGTACAACGTCTTTCCCATTTTGTAATGCCCGCCTTTCGACGGTTGGTTTATGGTGCCCTCCCAGGCGTGCGGCCGGAGGCCGCGCCCCCGTCCTTCTCAGGTCATGCCCGCATGCGCAAGACGTTCATCGTCGCTCTCGTCGCTCTTCTGGTCGCCGGCATAGGCGGCTACTTCGGCTTCACCTTCTATGTCGGCTATCTCGCCCGCAGCCATGTCGCCGCTGTTTTGGCCAATCTCAAGGCGAACGGCGTGGAGGCGACGACCGGCGAGGTCCGCTACGATGTGTTCGACGGCCGCTTCGAGCTGCGCGACATCGCCCTTGCCGCACCGGGTCAGGGGGCGCTGAAGGTCGCCTCCTTCCTCGCCACCGGCGTGGAGCGCCCCTCCCCCGCCCGCCTCTTCGCCAAAAAGGTGGAGATCGAGGGCATCGCCTTCGACGGGCCGCTGCCATTGGCGCCGGAGATCGACGCCAGCTACCGCGCGCCGCGCATCGACGTGACGGCGCTGGAGATTCCTTCCGCGACGCCGGGCGCGGGAACCGCATGGCAGGTCGCGCTGGCCTTCCTCGAGCAGGTCACTGCCGACCGCATCGCCATTCCCGAATCGACGGTCTCGACGCGCGCCGGCGCCGGCGATTCGCGGATCGAGACCGATGTGACCCATGGCGCGGTGACGTTCGAACGGCTGGTCGACGGCCGCTTCGCCACCGCGACGATCGAACCCTCCACCTTCACCCTCGGCGGCGCCCCCCAGAATGCCGGCAAGGGCTCCGTCGGCCGGGTCAGCGCCGAAGGGGTGGATGTCGGCGCCATGCTCGTCCTGCTCGATCCGGAGCGGCGGCTGGCGGCGGATGCGTTCCGCACCGTCTATGGCGCCATCTCGGTGGACGGCTACGAGGTCACCACCGACGGAGGCCTGCGCCAGCGCTGGAAGTCCATGGCGCTGCGCGACCTCGCCATCCGCCCCTCCGCCATACCGGCCGAGGAGCTGTTCGCCATGGGCCAGCGCCTGCAGCAGCTCGCCGCGCAGGGCAAGGAGCCCTCGCCGGAAGAAGCCGCTCAGATCATGCAGCTCGTGGCCGGCGTCTATGACGAGGGGCTGCGCATCGGCTCCATCGTCTTTGACGGCATGGACGGCACCACGCCGGACGGCGGCAAGGCGTCCCTCGCCTCTCTCAAGGCCGGTCCGCTGGAAGGCGGCCGCTTCGACCAGATCGCGCTCGACAAGCTCAGCGGCACCGAGGCGGACGGCAAGACCTTCCGCGTCGCCCGGCTCTTCGTCGGGGGCCTTCGGCCCGGCACGATGATGGACCTCGCCGCCGAGGCGACCCGCGACGCCAAGGCCCTGCTCAACTGGCCGGCGCGGCTTTTCAGCGTGCTGGGAACCTTCGAGCTCGACGACGCGGAAGCCCCCACCGACAAGGGCGAGCCCGTGAATATCGACAAGCTCTCGCTCTCCTGGAACGGCGAGACCGACGCGCTGCCGACCCGCATCGCCGCCACGCTCCGCATGACCGGCCCCACCGACGCGGTGAGCGCCGCCGATACGGCCTTCGCGCTGGTGCCGGGTCAGGCGCAGCGCGTCAACGTCGCGATGGACGTCAAGGCCGACTGGAACGAGGGCAGCGGAACGGCCACGCTCGATCCCATCTATGTCGAAGTGTCCGACGCCTTTGCCGTTTCGGCCAGGCTCACGCTGAACGACGTGGACGATTCCGTCTTTTCCGCCCAGCCCGACGAGGCCATCGCCGGCGCGGCGCAGGTCAATCTGGGCCAGCTCGTCATCAGCGTCACCGATGCCGGCCTCTACGACCAGAAGCTGGAGGAGGCCGCCAAGGAACAGGGGATCAAGCCGGCGGAAATCCGCCAGCTCTTCGCCGGCTTCGCCGAGCTGCTACTGTCCGAGACGGTGTCGGAGCGGCCCGAGCTCGGCCCCGCGGTGCAGGCCTTCGTCAGCTTCATCCAGAAGCCGATGAGCACGCTGGCGCTGCGCATCACTCCGCGCAGCGAGCCGCTCCCGGTGATGACGATCGTCGAGACGCTGAACGGCGACAACCCGCTCGGCGTCGTCGACGAGCTCGACGTCGAGGTCGCCGACACGCCCTGAACCCCGGTTACTGGCGCGACCGATCCTCCAAAAGCAAAGGGCGGCCTCGCGGCCGCCCTTTCCCTTTATCCGCAGGCAAGAGCCGCCGAAGCGCTCACTTATCCTGCACGTTGGTGCGGATGTGCAGCTCGCGAAGCTGCTTCGGCGTCGCCTCGTTCGGCGCACCCATGAGGATGTCCTGCGCCTGCTGGTTCATCGGGAAGATCGAGATCTCGCGCAGGTTCGTGGTGCCGCACAGCAGCATCACGATGCGGTCGACGCCCGCCGCCATGCCGCCATGGGGCGGCGCGCCATACTGGAAGGCGCGGTAGAGGCCGCCGAAGCGTTCGATCACCGTCTGCTCGTCATAGCCGGCGATCTCGAACGCCTTCACCATCGCCTCGGGACGGTGGTTGCGGATGCCACCGGAGGCGATCTCGTAGCCATTGCAGGCGATGTCGTACTGGAACGCCTTGATGGTGAGCGGGTCCTGCCCGTTCAGCGCGTCGAGCCCGCCCTGCGGCATGGAGAAGGGGTTGTGCGAGAAGTCGATCTTCTTCTCGTCCTCGCTCCACTCGTAGAAGGGGAAGTCGACGATCCAGGCGAGCTCGAAGCGGTCGTGATCGACGAGGTTCAGCTCCTCGCCCACCTTGGTGCGGGCGGCGCCGGCGAACTTCACGAACTTCGAGGGATCGCCGGCAACGAAGAAAGCGGCATCGCCTTCCTTGAGACCCAGCTGGTCGCGGATCGCCGCCGTGCGCTCCGGACCGATGTTGTTGGCAATCGGGCCGGCGCCTTCTCCGCCCTCGCGCCACATGATGTAGCCGAGCCCCGGCTGGCCCTCGCCCTGCGCCCACGAGTTCATGCGGTCACAGAAGGCGCGCGAACCGCCGGTCGGGCCTGGGATCGCCCAGACGCGGTTCTGCTCGGCCTCCAGCAGCCGCGCGAACACCTTGAAGCCCGAGCCGCGGAAATGCTCGGAGACGTCCTGCATCTCGATCGGGTTGCGCAGGTCCGGCTTGTCGGTGCCGTACTTCTGCATCGAGACCGCATAGGGGATACGCGGCCAGTTCTTCGTCACCGGCTTGCCGTCGGCGAACTGCTCGAACACGCCGGTGATCACCGGCTCGACGGCGGCGAACACGTCGTCCTGCTCGACGAAGCTCATCTCCAGGTCGAGCTGGTAGAACTCGCCCGGCAGGCGGTCGGCGCGCGGGTCCTCGTCGCGGAAGCAGGGCGCGATCTGGAAGTAGCGGTCGAAGCCGCTCATCATGATCAGCTGCTTGTACTGCTGGGGCGCCTGCGGCAGCGCGTAGAACTTGCCCGGATGCAGGCGGCTCGGCACGAGGAAGTCGCGCGCGCCCTCCGGCGAGGAAGCAGTCAGGATCGGCGTCTGAAATTCGAAGAAACCCTGAGCCTTCATCTTCGCGCGCATGGCGTCGATGATGGCGCCGCGCGTCATGATGTTCTTGTGCAGCTTCTCGCGGCGCAGGTCGAGGAAGCGGTAGCGCAGGCGCGTTTCTTCCGGGTACTCGACATCGCCGAACACCGGCAGCGGCAGCTCGGCGGCGGCGCCCAGCACCTCGATTTCCGCCGCGTAGACCTCCACCTGGCCGGTCGGCAGCTCGGGGTTCTCGGTGCCGGCAGGACGCGAGCGCACGCGCCCGTCCACGCGGATCACCCATTCCGAACGCACCGTCTCGGCCAGCTTGAAGGCCGGGCTGTCGGGATCGATCACCACCTGCGTCAGGCCGTAATGGTCGCGCAGATCGATGAACAGCACGCCGCCATGGTCGCGGATGCGATGACACCAGCCGGACAGCCGCGCGGTGGCGCCGACATCGCTCGCGCGAAGGGCTCCACAGGTATGCGAGCGATAGCGGTGCATGGCATCTTCCCGGGCTTGAGTGCCGCCGATCCGCGGCGGAAATAACAAAACACCCCTCTGCGCGGGGCGCGCGGAGGGGTGCATGCGAGGCTTGGCTTTGTCAAGAATGCTCTGGTGCCGAAAGGGTCCCGGCGCCAGCGCGAAGGCTCACGGCTTGTAGGTCAGCGTCAGCTCGGCAACGCCCAGCGCCAGCGAGGCGCCGATATTGCCCTCGACCGAAACCGGGTTGAGCGCGATGGAATTGTCGGTGCTCACCAGCGCGTTGGCGCCGACGCCGACGCCGAGCGCCACATCGCCGGAAACGCCGGCATACTTGCCGGCCAGCGCGCCGGGCGCCACGGCCTTGGTCACGGCGGCCACGCCCCAGGTCAGCATGCCCGCGCCGGTGACGCCGAGATCGACGCCCACGCGCTGGATCACGCCGGTATAGGTCACGTCCGGGCCCTGCGTCGGCTTGTAGGTGCAGCTCAGCTCCTGCTTGGACTCGACGATCATGCTGATGCTGGAGCCGACGGAGCAGACCAGTACGCCGGCATCGACGCGATCGGCCGCATGGGCGGAGAACGCCGAAGCCAGAACCCCGGCGGCGGCGAGAGCAAGCATTGCCTTCTTCATGAATGGTCCCCTTGGGATGGTGCGCGGACAGCCGGTACGCCCGGCTGCGAATCGTCATCGATGCTAGTCGAAGATGGTTAACGCTTGCCGGCGGGCCGGCGGCGCCATTCGGGAGTCGTATCGCCGCCCCGACTCCGCTATGTAACGGTTCAACATGAACATGATCACGACAACCGACGCTCTCGACGCCGCCTGCGAGCGGCTGGCCCGGCATCCCTTCATCACCGTCGACACGGAATTCCTGCGCGAGACCACCTTCTGGCCGAAGCTGTGCGTCGTGCAGCTCGCCAGCCCCGACGAGGCGGTGGTGGTCGACGCGGTAGCCGACGGCATCGACCTCTCGTCCTTCTTCGCGCTGATGTCGAACGAGAAGGTGCTGAAGGTCTTCCATGCCGGCCGGCAGGACATCGAGATCGTCTGGCACCTCGCCGGCATCATCCCCCATCCCGTGTTCGACACCCAGGTGGCGGCGATGGTGCTGGGACACGGCGACTCCATTTCCTACGACCAGCTCGTGCAGCGGCTCACCGGCCACGTGCTCGACAAGTCGCTGCGCTTCACCGACTGGTCCCGCCGCCCCCTCAGCGCCCCGCAGATCGCCTATGCGGAAGCGGACGTCACCCATCTGCGCGACGTCTTCCTCAAGCTCGACGCGGACCTGAAGAAGCGCGGCCGCGCCGACTGGGTGGGCGAGGAGATGGCGGTGCTTACCTCACCCGACACCTATCGTCAGGAGCCCGAGCGCGCCTGGGAACGCCTGCGCTCGCGCGCGCGCAAGCCCAAGGACCTCGCCGTGCTGATGGAGGTGGCGGCGTGGCGCGAGCGCGAGGCACAGTCCCGCGATACGCCGCGCTCGCGCATCCTCAAGGACGACGTGATCGGCGAGATCGCTTCCCAGCACCCCGCCACCATCGAGAAGCTGGGCCAGCTGCGCTCCATTCCCAAGGGCTTCGAGCGTTCGCGCGCCGGCGAGATGATCGTCGAGGCGGTGAAGGCGGGCCTCGCCCGCGATCCCAAGACCCTGCCGCGCATCGAGCGCGACAAGCCGCTCTCCAATGGTGCGTCGGCGACGGTCGAGCTGCTGAAGGTCCTGCTGCGCATGACGTCCGAGCAGCACGGCGTGGCCGCCAAGGTCATCGCCACCGTCGACGATCTCGAACGCATCGCCTCGGAAGACGAACCGGACGTGCCGGCCTTGCACGGCTGGCGGCGCGAGCTGTTCGGCGACCGGGCGCTGGCGCTCAAGTCCGGCCATCTCGCCCTCGCCATGCAACGCGGGCGCGTCATCGCACTCGACCGGCCGGACGCCTAAGAGCGCCGGTCTTCTCAGGAAAGAAGCGGACGGAGCGGGACGCCCCTACTCCGTCACGAGCAGCGGATCGCGCCCGATCAGCCGCGCCAGCGTGCGCAGCCGGTTGGCGATGCGCTCGCCGCCGAGCGGCGCGAGATCGCCCTTGAGGTTCAGCGCCAGCTTGCCGCGCTCCACCGTCAGCGGCGTCAGCGGCAGCGTGCCCGGCATGGCGGCGGAGAGGATATAGGCGACCCGCATCGCCGCGCCGAGAATGCGCGCCCGGTCGAGGAAGCGGGCGGAGACCAGCTCGCGGATGCGCGGCGACAGGTCCTCGTCGATCAGGCCGACATGTCGGTAGTAGATCGCCAGCGCCAGGAAGGCGCGGCCGGGATGATCGACGCCGATGAAGGCGGCATGGGCGATGAGGTTCAGGCTCTGCTCGCCGCGATAGTCCGGATGCGCCCGCCAGCTGATGTCGGAGAGCAGGCAGGCGGCGTGACGCAACCGCTTCTCCTCGACGCTCTCGTCGATGCCGGTCGTCTCCATGAAATGGTCGGTCCAGTCGATCAGCTCCGCGCCATGGGCGGGGGAGCGCGAGCGCACCTCGTTCAGCTCCGCGGCGGCGGCGATCAGCGGATCGGCACGCCGCTCGGCATCGGACAGCAGTTCGTAGAGCAACCCTTCGCGCACGCCCTGCGCCGAGATGTAGACGTTCGCCGGCTTGCCGATGCGGATGATGTGCTCCAGCACCAGCGCGCCATAGGCGAGCAGGGGGCGGCGCACGTCCGACACGGTGTCGATGCGCGAGAGCGTGTCGACCGGCACGCGGCGCACGAGGCGGCAGAACTCGAGCGCCTCCTTCCCGGGGATGAAATAGCCGTGCATCACATGCAGCGGGTAGCCGCGCTGGAACATGTGCAGCCGCGCCAGCGCGCGCCAGGTGCCGCCCACCGCATAGAAGGTCCGCCCCTTGAGATGCTCGAGGTGCGTTTCCTTGGTCAGCAGGTCCTTGACGATCTTGTCCGCCTTCTTGAGAGAGCGGCCGGACGTGTCCTGTAGCGCGAGACCGCCGAGCGGGAAGGTCGCGCCCGAGCCGATGCGCTGGCCGTGGAGGTCCGCGAGCTCCAGCGAGCCGCCACCGAGATCGCCCACCACGCCATTGGCGTGGTGCACGCCGGAAAGGATGCCGAGGGCAGAGAGCTGGGCCTCGCGCTTGCCGGACAGAACCTCGACCTCGGTCCGGCAGATCTCGGTACAGGCGGCGACGAAGTCCGGCCCGTTCGAGGCATCACGCGTCGCGGCGGTGGCCAGCACATAGAGCTTGCCGACGCCCATGCGGTCGCACAGCACGCGGAAGCGCCGCAGCGTGGACAGCGCCTTCGCCACCGCGTCGGCATTGAGCCGCCCGGTGGTCAGCACCTCCCGCCCCAGCCCGCACGACGCCTTCTCGTTGAAGATCGGCGTCGGGCTGCGCGACAGGCGCTCATAGACGACGAGACGCACCGAGTTCGAACCGATGTCGATCACCGCGATCGGCGCACCGGAGACGAGGCCGTCGCCGGCCTCACGCGAATTATCGCTCATGCGATCACGCACGCTCGCGGCGTCGGAGGAGGTTTCGCGGCGACGATTCTTTGAGCGACTTGCCACGTCCAGACAGACTCGGATTGGTCATGAAATACTGCTGGGCGTTGAATTTTTCCTCGCCCTCGGCCGGCACTATGCGTTGCGAGGAGCCGTCGGGCAACACGTTCCAGCTCTGCTGGTTATCGCGCAGGTTGGCGACCATGATCTGGTCGAGAATCTGCATGTGGACGGTAGGGTTGGTAATCGGGCACAGCGTCTCGACGCGGCGGTCGAGATTGCGCGGCATCAGGTCGGCGGAGGAGATGTAGAGCGCCGCCTCCGAATGCGGCAGGCCGTGGCCGTTGCCGAAGGCGTAGATGCGCCCGTGCTCCAGGAAGCGCCCGACGATGGACTTGACGCGGATGTTCTCCGACAGGCCGGGCACGCCGGGACGCAGGCAGCAGATGCCGCGCACCACGATGTCAATCGGCACGCCGTTCTGGCTGGCGCGGTAGAGCGCGTCGATGATCATCGGATCGACCAGCGAGTTCATCTTCAGCCAGATCGCCGCCGGCTTGCCGGCCTTGGCGAAGCCGATCTCGGCGTCGATGTGCTCGAGGATGCGCTTCTTCAGCGTGAGCGGGGCGATGGACATCGTCTCCAGCTCCGCCGGCTCGGCGTAGCCGGTGATGAAGTTGAAGATGCGCGCCACGTCGCGGCCGATCACCGGATCGGCGGTGAAGAAGGACAGGTCGGTGTAGATGCGGGCCGTGATCGGGTGGTAGTTGCCCGTGCCGACATGGCAGTAGCTCGCCAGCGAGCCGCCCTCGCGGCGCACCACCAGCGACAGCTTGGCGTGGGTCTTCAGCTCCAGGAAGCCGAACACCACCTGCACGCCGGCGCGCTCCAGATCACGCGCCCAGCGGATGTTCGCCTCCTCGTCGAAGCGCGCCTTGAGCTCGACCAGCGCGGTGACCGACTTGCCGGCCTCCGCCGCCTCGGCCAGCGCCTTGATGATCGGGCTGTCGGAGGAGGTTCGGTAGAGCGTCTGCTTGATGGCGACGACGTTCGGGTCGCGCGCCGCCTGACGCAGGAACTGCACCACCACGTCGAAGGATTCGTAGGGGTGATGGACCACGAGGTCCTTCTCGCGGATCGCCGCGAAGCAGTCGCCCGCATGATCGCGGATGCGCTCGGGAAAGCGCGGATTATATGGCTTGAACTTGAGGTCCGGCCGATCGATGCCGACGAGCTGGCTGAACTCGTTGAGCGCCAGCACGCCGTCCACGAGGAAGATCTCGTCCCCGGCGACGCCGAGTTCGCGGGCCACGAAGGAGCGCAGCTCCTCCGGCATGGACGCGTCGATCTCCAGCCGGATCACCTGCCCGAGGCGCCGGCGCTTCAGCGCCGTCTCGAACTGGCGCATCAGGTCCTCGGCCTCTTCCTCCACTTCGAGGTCGCTGTCGCGGATGATGCGGAAGCCGCCCTGCCCCTTCACCTGATAGCCGGGGAACAGGCGGCCGATGAACAGGCCGATCATCTGCTCCAGGGTGATGAAGCGCTGCGTGCCGTTCTCGCCGTCCGGCAGGCGGATGAACCGGTCGATCTTCGCCGGTACGCGAATGAGCGCGTTCATCGCCCGCCCGTCATGGATGCGGGAGAGCTGGAGCGCCAGCGAGAAGCCCAGGTTGGGAATGAACGGGAAAGGATGCGCCGGGTCGATAGCCAGCGGCGTCAGCACCGGGAAGACGTGGGCGAGGAAGAAGTCGTCCAGCACGGCCCGGTCGGTGCGCTCGACATCCGCGCCGTCCACCAGCACGATACCGCTGCCGACGAGCTCCTTCCGCAGCTCGCCCCAGCGCGCCTGCTGGTCCTGGGCAAGCTGCGCCGTCGCAGCGCCGATTAGCGGAAGCTGCTCGGCCGGGGTCAGCCCGTCCGGGCTGCGCCCGCCATAGCCCTCGCGCACCTGCTCCTTCAGCCCCGCCACGCGGACCATGAAGAACTCGTCCAGATTGTTCGCGGAGATGGAGAGGAAGCGCAGCTGCTCCAGCAGCGGATGCTCGCCGTTGGACGCCTCTTCCAGCACGCGGCGGTTGAACTGCAGCCAGGAAAGCTCGCGGTTGATGAAGCGCTCGGGCGAGGTCATCAGCTCGTCCTCGAGCGGCCGCGTCGCCACGGGCTCATGCGCCGGGGCCTGTCCCACCTCGACTTCCGCCTCGACCTGCGATTCGGTTTCGCTCACCCTTGCCACTCCATCCTTCTTGCGGGGTACCCGCTTTGTCCGGCGGGAAGGTCGCCGGGCTTCGTGACGGCTGGATGACATGATGCGCCTAACCTATGGTCAAGTCGTGAAGGGGTGGGCGGGCACGGCGTCGGACGTCTCCTCGTGGCTGAGGCCCTCGCCTTCCGCTACCGCCATGCGGGCACGCAGCAATTCCGACGCCAGCGCCCGCGTCAGGGGTCGCTTGCGGGCCAGCGCTTCGCGGTCGAGCTCGGCCACGATATCGCGAAGGCCGGCGATGGAGCGCTCCACGCGCGGCAGAAGGTAGTTCAGCAGCCCCTCGTCGGGAACGATCTGGCGGTCGGCGAACAGCTTGACGGCCACCGCCGCCAGCAGTGGCTCGTCCGGCGGCCCAAGCGTGACGGCGGGCATCGCCCGCAGGCGCGAGGCCAGATCCCGCGTCGCCACCGTCTCCGCCAGTGCGGCGGGAGAGCGGCGAGCCGTCACCAGAAGGCTGGCGCGCTGCTCGCCGACCAGATTGAGCAGATGGAACAGCGCCGCCTCGGGCAGCGGCCCTTCGCCGAGGTCCTCCACCACCAGCGCGCCGCCGGCCAGCAGGACGGGAATGGCGGTGATGTCGAGCGCCGCCGCCGCCACGACGGGCGCCTCGGCCGCCTCCGCGAAGATGGCCGAAAGATGCGATTTGCCCGACCCCTCCGGCCCCACCAGCGCGACCGCGCGCGCCGGCCAGTCCGGCCAGGCGTCGATCAGCGCCAGAGCCGCCTCGTTCGCCGGACCGGGCAGGAAGTCGTCCCGTGTCCGGCTGTCGGCGTGCGGGAGGTCGAGCGGCAGCTGGCGCGACGCCATGGCTCAGTGCGCCCGCACTTCCGGCGCCGTCAGGGCGGGTTCCGGCGGCGCGCCCGAGGGTTCACCCTCGCCCGTGTAGAGCGGGCTTTCGAGGTAGCGGCTGATGGCGAAGCGAACGAGCACGCCCACGGCTGCCGCCAGTGGCACGGCGAGCAGCAGGCCGAGGAAGCCGAGCAGATAGCCGAAGGCCAACAGGGCGAACATCAGCCAGACGGGGTGCAGCCCGACGCTGTCGCCGACCAGCTTGGGCGAGAGGATGTAGCCCTCGATGAACTGGCCGAAGATGAAGATGCCGATGACCACCGCGATCATGGTGTAGTCGGGGAAGAACTGCACGATGGCGACGCCGCCCGCCAGCACCAGCCCGGTCAGCGAGCCGACATAGGGGATGAAGGTGATGATCCCCGAAACGAAACCGATGACGAAGCCGAAGTTCAGCCCCGCCATGGTGAGGCTGACGGCATAGAAGCTGCCGAGGATCACGCACACCATCGACTGCCCGCGCACGAAGCCGGCAATGGCGCGGTCCATCTGCATGGCGAGGCTGCGGATCACCTCGCGGTTCTTCACCGGCAGCCAGGAATCGACCTTCTCCACCATGTGGTTCCAGTCGTTCAGGATGTAGAAGGCGACCACCGGCGTGATGACGAGCAGCGAGAACAGCGAGATCAGCGCCTGCCCGCCGGTCCACAGCCCCTGGATCAGGGTGAGCATGTAGGCCGCGCCCTGGGTGACCAGATCGCCGAGCCCCTGCTGGATGCTGGGCATGCGGTCGCCGACGAAGTCGCGCAGCCACTCGGCCCGCTCGCCGGTCATCAGATTCTGCAGCTTGACGATGTATTCGGGCAGCCGCTGGATGAAGGCGGCGAGCTGGGCGCCGAAGATCGGCACCACCAGCAGCATGAGCAGGATGGCGAGCAGCAGGGTCAGCGCGATCGCCGCCAGCGACGCCACCAGCCGGTTGACGCCCCAATGCTCCAGCCGGGTCGTCACCGGATTGAGGAAATAGGCGAGCGCGAGGCCGGCGACGAAGGGCAGCAGCACGCTGCTGAGCAGCCAGGCCGCCGCGATGAACAGCGCCAGCACGGTCAGCCAGAACGTCACCTGCTTGTGCCAGGCCATGCGAACGCACCTCACCAACAACCGTTACGCGTCGCATCATAGATACAGGAAAATGCGGCGCGAGCGATGTACAAGCGATACCGCCCCCGCCATTCACAGCCGGGAGGGCCGGTGGGGTGGTCCGGGCGGCCGCCACGGCCCGCCGCCGGCGCCTGCCTCGCGGAAGAAGAGCCACTCTTCACCCTGCGGGACCGTGACGCATCGGCCGCGACGTGGCACAAGGCGGTGTCCTGGTCTGCCTGCCGTGATCCCTCCGATGCGCTCCTCCCTCGTCACCTCCGCCGTCGTCGCCGCCCTCGTCGGGTTCGGCGGCACGCTCGCCCTGATCGTCGCCGCCGCGCAGGCGGTCGGCGCCACGCCGGGGCAGACGACCTCGGGCGTCGTCGGCCTGTGCCTGTCCATGGCGTTGACCTCCGCCTGGCTCGGCTGGCGCCACCGCATGCCGATCATCACCGCCTGGACGACGCCGGGCGCGGCACTGATCGCCGGCTCGCACGGGCTGACCGTGGAGACCGCCGTCGGCGCCTTCCTGCTCGCGGGCGTGCTCATTCTGATCACCGCCGCGGTCAAGCCGCTGGGCTCGCTGGTGCAGCGCCTGCCGGTCGCCATTGCCGCGGCCATGCTGGCCGGCGTGCTGTTCCGCTTCTGCACCGCCGTCTTCACCGCCGGGCAGGCCGATCCGCTGCTGGTGCTGCCGCTCGTGCTGGTCTTCCTTGTCGCCCGGCGCATCAGCCCGTTCGGCTCGGTGCTCGCCGTGCTGGTCATCGGCATCGCGCTCGCCTTCTTCCTCGGCCTCGTCGGACCGCTGCCCTCCGGCACGCCGCTGCCGACACTCGAATTCATCCTGCCGCGCTTCGACACGCAGGCGCTGATCGGTATCGGCCTGCCGCTCTATGTCGTCACCATGGCCTCGCAGAACCTGCCGGGCTTCGCCGTGCTGCAGGCGGCCGGCTACAAGCCGCCCACCCAGTCCATCCTCGCCTCGACGGCGGTCGCCTCGCTGATCACCGCGCCCTTCGGCTCGCTGACCAGCAACCTCGCCGCCATCACGGCGTCGATCTGCACCGGGCCGGACACCCATCCCGATCCGCAAAAGCGGTGGATGGCGACGCCCTTCTACGCGCTCAGCTATCTCGTTCTGGCCGCCGGCGGCGCCTTCGTCGTCGCGCTCATCGCCGCCCTCCCCCCCGGACTGGTGGCGACCTTTGCCGGCCTCGCCCTGCTCGGCCCGCTGGTGAACGCGCTCGGCACCGCCATGGGCGATGCAGCCAAGCGCTTTCCCGCCGTGCTCACCTTCGCCGTCACCGCTTCCGGCGTGTCGCTGTTCGACATCGGCTCGGCCTTCTGGGGACTGACGGCCGGGCTGATCGCGCTGGGCATCGATCACGCCGGCAAGCGCTGACCCCGAACCCGCTCCGGCTTGCGGGGGCGCCGATAAGCGGCTAAGCCCCCGACATCCTCGAAAAACGGCCGGAACGGGTTGAGATGAGCGGTACGGACAAGGGCCTCAGCTATCGCGACGCGGGCGTCGACATCGACGCCGGCAACCGGCTGGTCGACCTCATCAAGCCGCTGGTGAAGGCGACGCGCCGGCCCGGCGCCGACGCGGAGATCGGCGGCTTCGGCGGCGTGTTCGACCCCAAGGCCGCCGGCTTCAAGGACCCGCTCATCGTCGCCACCACCGACGGCGTCGGCACCAAGCTGAAGATCGCCATCGAGACCGGCCGGCACGACACCATCGGCATCGACCTCGTGGCCATGTGCGTCAACGACCTCGTGGTCCAGGGCGCCGAGCCGCTGTTCTTCCTGGACTATTTCGCCACCGGCAAGCTCGCGCCGGATGTCGGCGCGAAGATCGTCGCCGGCATCGCGAAGGGTTGCGCCGAGGCCGGCTGCGCGCTGATCGGCGGCGAAACCGCCGAAATGCCCGGCATGTATGCCGATGGCGACTACGACCTCGCCGGCTTCTCGGTCGGCGCCGTGGAGCGCGGCCATCTCCTGCCCTCGCCGAACGTGCGGCCGGGCGACGTGCTTCTCGGCCTCGCCTCCTCCGGCGTGCACTCCAACGGCTATTCGCTGGTGCGCCGCATCGTCGAGGTCTCCGGGCTCCCCTGGGACGCGCCCGCGCCGTTCGCGCCGTCGGTGACGCTCGGCGAGGCGCTGCTCACCCCGACGCGGCTCTATGTGAAGTCCTCGCTGGCGGCGATCCGCTCGACCGGCAAGGTGAAGGCGCTCGCCCACATCACCGGCGGCGGCCTCACCGAGAATCTCCCGCGCGTGCTGCCCAAGCACACGATCGGGCGCATCGATCTCTCCGGGCTCGCCGTCCCGCCGGTGTTCCGCTGGCTGGCGCAGGTGGGCAAGGTCGCGCCGGAGGAAATGCTGCGCGCCTTCAACTGCGGCATCGGCATGGTCGTGGTCTGCGCGCCCGAGGATGCCGAGACGGTGGCCGACGCCTTCGCCGATGCCGGCGAGGAGGTGGTGCATCTCGGTGCCATCGAGCCGGGTGAAGGCTCCGCGCATACCGTCTATGATGGCACGCTGGCCGTCGGCGAGCGGCTCTGAGGTCCGTGATGACGAAGCCCCGCGTGGCCGTCCTCATCTCCGGGCGCGGCTCCAACATGATGTCGCTGATCGAGGCGGCGGCCGCGCCGGACTTTCCGGCGGAGATCGCGGTGGTGATCTCCAACCGGCCCGACGCGCACGGCCTCGCCCGCGCGCAGGCGGCCAACATCCCGACCCGCATCATCGATCACAAGGCCTTCGCGGATCGCGCCGGTTTCGACGCGGCGCTCGACGCGGCGCTGGCGGAGGAGCAGGTCGACCTCGTGTGCCTGGCCGGCTTCATGCGCCTTCTCACCGCCGGCTTCACCCAGAAATGGTCGGGCCGGATGATCAACATCCATCCCGCCCTGCTGCCCAGCTTCAAGGGCCTGCACACCCATGAGCGGGCGCTGGCGGAAGGCGTGAAGATCCACGGCTGCACGGTGCACTTCGTCACCGCCGAGATGGATGTCGGGCCGATCATCATGCAGGCCGCCGTGCCGGTGCTGGAGGCCGACACGCCGGACACGCTGGGCGCGCGCGTGCTGGAGCAGGAGCACGTGATCTATCCGGCCGCGTTGCGCCTCGTCAGCGACGGCCGGGCGCGGCTGGCGGGAAACCGCGTCGCCGTCGACGAATTCGAGACCATCCCTCCCGCCCTCGTCGTGCCACCGGCGGGATAAGGGCGCGCCTCACGCCCGCTCGATCCGCACCCGGTTGTCGTGCAGCGCCGCGCCGCCCACGGGGGCGACGGGGTCGGAGCCCGTCAGGCTGTTGATGCCACGGCCACCTTGATGAGAGCGGTTCGGCCAGATCGATTCAGCCACCGCCACGCCGCGCCGCAGCCCGTCGAACAGCCGCACATGGAGGAGCACGGCGCCGCGCTCGCTCGTCACCCGGGCGAGATCGCCCTCGCCGAGCCCGTGCGCAGCGGCGTCCTCGGGGTGGACCATCAGTTCCGGCCGCTTTTCGCGGGCGATGGAGCCCGGCGTCTCCGTGAAGCTGGAATTGAGGAAGGAACGGGCCGGCGAGGTCACGAGGCGGAAGGGGAAATCCTCCGTCGCCTCCTCGATCACCGCCCAGTGGTCCGGCCATTGCGGCATGGTCTCGTAGGGCCCGAACTTGGCCGGCGCCGCATAGGGCACCTTCGCCCAGTTCGGCTTGAGGCGAAACTTGCCGTCCGGCCAGCTGAAGCCCTTCAAATAGTGCGCCGTCTCGAAATCCGGCTGGATGTCGAGGAAGCGCTTCTCCTCCAGCTCCTCCACCGTGCCGCGGCCGGTCGCCTGCAGCATCCAGTCGATGTGCTCGCGCGGGCTCATCCGGAAACCCTGGTGCTCCGCACCGAGGCGCTCGGCCAGCGCGCAGATCACCTCATGGTTCGAGCGGCATTCGCCGGGCGGCTCCACCAGCTTGGGGCCGAGGATGACATACTGGTTGCCGCCGCCCTGATAGAGGTCGTCATGTTCGGTGAACATGGTCGCCGGCAGCACGATATCCGCCATCCGCGCCGTCTCGGTCATGAACTGCTCGTGCACGGCGACGAACAGGTCTTCCCGCGCGAAGCCGCGCCGCACCTTCTCCTGATCGGGAGCGACCGACACCGGATTGGTGTTCTGGATCAGCATGGCCGTCACCGGCGGCCCGCCGACCAGCGCTTCCGGATCGCCGGTCAGGATGTCGCCGATGCGCGACTGGTCGAGCTCGCGCGAGGTGACGCCCCGGATGTCGCGCCCCTCGACCATCTGCTTGTTCCAGCTATAGATGGCGCTGTTGGAATGGAACAGGCCGCCGCCCTCGTGCTGCCAGGCGCCGGTCACGGTGGGGATGCAGCTCACCGCGTGCATCGCCACCGCGCCGTTGCGCGAGCGGGTGAAGCCGTAGCCGGCGCGGATGAAGGTCTTCGGCGTCCGGCCTATGGCCTGGGCGAGGGCTTCGATCTCGGTGACCGGCATGCCGGTGATGTGGGCCGCCCATTCCGGATCGCGCGTGCGAAGATGCGCTTCGAGGCCGGCGGCATCGTCGGCGAACGCGGCGAGATAGGCGCGGTCCGCGAAACCGTCGCGGAACAGCACATGCATGATGGCGCAGGCCAACGCACCGTCCGTGCCGGGGCGGATCAGCACCGGGATATCGGCCTGCTCCATGGTCGGAGAGCGATAGACGTCGACCACCGCGATCTTCGCGCCCCGCTCCTTGCGGGCACGGATGGCATGGGTCATCACGTTGATCTGCGTCGCCACCGGATTGGTGCCCCAGATCACCACCAGATCCGCCTTGGCCATCTCGCGCGGGTCGGGCCCCGCCAGCCTGCCCGTGCCGGCGAGCAGGCCGCTCCAGGCCGGATTGACGCAGATCGATGAGAAGAAGCGCGAATACCCCTTGGCGTGGGTCAGCCGGTTGATGCCGTCGCGCATCACCAGCCCCATCGTGCCCGCGTAGTAATAGGGCCAGACCGCCTCCGGCCCGTGCGCGCGCTCGGCCTTGCGGAACGCCTCCGCGATCTCGTCCAGCGCCTCATCCCAGGAGATGGGAGCGAAGGCACCCTCCCCCTTCGGTCCAACACGCCGCAGCGGCTGCGTCAGCCGGTCGGGATGGTTCGCGCGCTCGGCATAGCGCGCGACCTTGGCGCAGATCACCCCGGCGGTGAAGGTGTTGGCGCTGGAGCCGCGCACGCGCCCGATGCGCCCGCCGGAAATGTCGATCTCCAGCGCGCAGGTGGAGGGGCAGTCGTGCGGGCAGGCGGAATAGCCGGTGCGGACAGGCGGGATGGTCGGCGAGATATGCTGATTCATGAAAAGGCGCTCCGCCACCATGGTAGCGGAGCGCCCTGTCTTTTCACACCGTAACGGAGGACCGGCTCAGTGCGAGCCGACGGTGGCCTCCGAGCGGCGGCTCTTCACGATCCAGCCGAAGCCGATCACGAAGGCCGCGCCGATCACCGCCGCCAGATAGTGCGGCAGCGCCGCCGCCTTCAGGCCGATCGGATCCTCGGGGTCCTGCACCACCTCGACGAGGTTCGCCGACCAGCCCTGCATGGCCTCCAGCGCCACCTTGTCGCTCACCAGCATCTCGCCGGCGATCCAGCCGAGCAGCGCCGCGCCGAACCAGACGAGGATCGGGAAGCGCGAGATCAGCTTCAGGATGAGCTGCGAGCCGAAGACGATGAGCGGGATGGTGAGCAGCAGGCCGAAGATGAACAGCTCGGCATGGCCGCGCGCCGCGGCGGCGATGGCGACCACGTTGTCGAGGCTCATCACCGCGTCGGCGATGGCGATGGTGCGCACCGCCTTCCAGAGGCTGTCCGCGCTCTCGACATGATGCCCCTCGCCGCCCTCGTCGAGGACCAGCTTGATCGCGATCCAGAACAGCAGAACGGCACCGACCACCTTGAGGAAGGGCACGCCGAGCAGGAAGGACACCGCCAGGGCGAACAGGATGCGCAGGCCGACGGCCGCGCCGGCGCCGAGCAGGATGCCCCATTTGCGCTGCTTCTCCGGCAGCGAGCGGCACGCCAGCGCTATGACGACCGCGTTGTCGCCCGACAACAGCAGGTCGATCCAGATGATCTGGAGCAGGGACACCCAGAAGACGGGGCTTGTGAAATCCATCTTATCCTCTCTGATCGTCTAAGCCTTGATGCGTCGCGAGAGTTTCCTGTCCCCCGTCATGGGAAGAAAACTGGCATACCTTATTAAGTAGGCCAGCATTCTCCCCTCGAACTGAAGACGCCCGCGACGTGCGAGGCCGCGGGCGTCTACGGGGAGGGAATCCCGACGCTCTTACGAACCGTGCGAACCCGTCGAATGCGCGCTGCGCCGGCGCGACAGCGTCCATCCGATCGCCAGCACCAGTGCCGCGCCGACCGCGGCAGCGACGTACTCGACATTATGGACAACGCTCTCACCGAGATATTCGAGCACCTTGACGTCCGACATGAACATCTCGCCCGCGACCCAGCCGAGCAACGCCGCGCCGGCCCAGACCAGCACGGGGAAACGCGACAGCAGGCCCATGATCAGCGCCGCGCCGGCGATGATCATGGGAATGGAAATGACGAGGCCGATGACGATAAGCGCCCAGTTGCCGTCGGCCACGGCGGCGATGGCCACCACATTGTCGAGGCTCATCACCAGATCCGCCACGGCGATGGTGCCGACCGCGCGCCACAGGCTGTCATGAGCCGCGACGCCGCCATCCTCGGCTTCTTCCGGCAGCACCAGATCGACGGCGATGTACATCAGCGCCAGCGAACCCACGATGCGCAGCCAGGGCAGGCCGAGCAGCACCGCGATGATGGCGGTGAAGACGACACGCATGCCGACGGCGACGCCCGCGCCGAGGATCATGCCGGTGCGCCGCAGCCGGTCGGGCAGCGAACGGCAGGCCATGGCGATGACCACGGCGTTGTCGCCGGACAACAGCACGTTGATCCAGATGATTTTCAGCAGTGCCAGCCAGAAAAGCGGCTCAAGATAGCTCATTGTCGTTCCCTCACCGCCCGTCCGCGTGGACGGGACAAGAATATGGTTCGTTCGGCGTTGGCGCGCCGTGCTACGGTGAGGCAAGAGGAGGTGGCTCCGGCGGGCCCACTCCCGGGCGCTCTTGGCGCGCCATAACGGCATCCCCGCTGCGGGCCACTTCTCCGTGGCCGGACCCCCGCAGCGCCATGACAGCAACATACATAATAATTCATGGGGTGGCCAAGCCCGAATACCGAAATTTCCTGGCCGGATCGTGCTGCGGGCGCGCAGTTCTACGCTGCTGCGCAAAACGACAACGCCCCGCCGGCATGTACCGACGGGGCGTGACCTTAGCGGAGGAAGCCGCGAGAACTGTGGCGATCAGCCGACGATCTCGTTGCCCGCGAAGAACTGGGCGATCTCGATCTTGGCGTTGTCCAGGCTGTCGGAGCCATGGGCCGAGTTCTCGCCGACCGAAAGGGCGAAATCCTTGCGGATGGTGCCTTCGGCGGCGTTGGCCGGGTTGGTGGCGCCCATCACGTCGCGGTACTTGGCGACGGCGTTCTCGCCTTCCAGCACCTGCACGACGATCGGCTCGGAGATCATGAAGTCCACGAGCTCGCCGAAGAAGGGGCGCTCCTTGTGCACCGCGTAGAAGGTCTCGGCCTGGGCGCGGGTCAGAAGCATGCGCTTCTGCGCGACGATGCGCAGGCCCGCCTTCTCGATATAGGCGTTGATGGCGCCCGTGAGGTTACGCCGGGTGGCGTCGGGCTTGATGATCGAAAAAGTGCGCTCGAGCGCCATGGTCTCATTCCCTGGGACTGTGGGGGACGTTGGTTCGCAGCGGCTTATAGCGGCGCCTCCCGATCCGGACAAGATGAGGGAACGCGGCGTTCTCGACAGCGTTTGGACAGCTGTCCGGTGGAATCGTGCGACGTCGAAAGGGCTAGGTTGCGGAGCGTCGCGCAACGCGCCATCTGTTCGTCGACACGAGGCGGCCGACCGCCCGCAGGGATGACGAAGATGAAGAAGTGCCTGATCATTGCCTTGAGCGCGGCCGCCATCGTGGTTGGCCTGCTCACGCTTTCCTTCCTGCCGCCCGCCGACGCGACGACCAGCGCCGAAGAGCCGGCGGGCTACAAGACCTGCTTCATGGAACGCCGCGCCACCTTCACGGACGGCGCGCCGCGCATGATCAGGGAACGCCGCTGCGTATTCGCCGAATAAAAGTCGATCACGACTTCATGAACGCCCCTTGGAACTTTACCGCGAGCACGCACGTTAAGGGGACGTTAACGGATTGGATTGAGGCAAACACGTATGAACGAACGCGTATTGTTTCGTTCCGCCAGACGCGCGAGAAATAATCGCGACGCTGGCGAGTATGTGGCGGCCTCCGCGTCTCCTTCCGAAGTTGAGAGAGAAGTAATGACAGGTTAGAACGCCGGTGGCCCCGTCCACCGGGTGGTGGATGAGGTGCGGGCATGTTCAAGACCATTGTCATAAGCGCCGTTGCTGCAGCCATGGGCTTCACCGCCCTGTTCATCGGCGCGGCATCCGCCACTGGATATTTCAAGCGTCAGGTACCGGTCGCGACGGTGGAGATTCCGACTGAGGAAGTCGCCGGCGACTGCGTGACCCAGGGCCGCTGGCTGAGCGATGCGGGCCGCATGGTCCAGGTCGAACGCGCGGTCTGCTACTGACGCTGGCTTTTCGAGACTTGGCTCGCGGCATCCCCACTCCCCCAAGCCCCACGCGAGCCCTTAGCGCCCCGGCTCCTCCCCCAGGGAGCCGGGGCAACTTTTATCCGCCCGCCGGAAGATGAACATCGGCCAACGGCGCGTTCAGCCGCCGTTGCACTGGCGCGTGCAGGATAAGCGCGTTCCGGCAACGGAAGATCGCTCGACGCAGGCCGTTCCCGCCGACCCGGCACGCGCTCGAAAAAAAGCCCCGGTCCTGTCCTCGCAGGGCCGGGGTTTATTTTGTCGCCGCAAGCACGGTCCGGTCCGGACCGTCGCCGTTTCTGGGCACCCGTCCGGATGCCGGAAAAGAACCGGGCGACGAAGCATCCTCCGCCGCCCGGTGCCTTCGATGCCGAACTCAGTCTTCGAGCAGCTTGGCCTTGAACAGCAGGCCGGCGATCAGCGCGCCGATCGGCGGAATCACGACGAACAGCCAGAGCTGCTCCAGCGCCTTGCCGCCGACGAACAGCGCCGGGCCGATGCTGCGGGCCGGGTTGACCGACACGCCGGTGGCCGGAATGAACACGATGTGGATCAGCACCAGCGTCAGGCCGATGGCGAGGCCCGCGACCGGGGTGGTGCCGGCCTTGCTGGTCGCGCCGAGGATCACGACAAGGAACACGAAGGTGCCGATCAGCTCGGCAAGGATCGCAGTCGAGAGGCCGAAATTGCGGCCATAGCCCTCACCCCAGCCATTCTGGCCGAGGCCCGCGGTTGCGATATCGAAGCCGCCGATCTTGCCGGACATGATGAGGTAGAGCAGCGCCGCGCCGGCGATGCCGCCGAGCACCTGGAAGATGATGTAGCCGATGAGGTCAGCGAAGGAGAGACGTCCGGCCGCCCACACGCCGACGCTGACGGCGGGGTTGATGTGGCAGCCCGAGATCGGCCCGATGCCATAGGCCATCGCCGTTACCGACAGACCGAAGGCGAAGGCGACCGCCAGGAACCAGACCGGCGAGGCCTCGGCGAAGCCGGTCACGACGACCGAACCGCACCCGAAAAGCACCAGAACGGCGGTGCCGATGAATTCAGCGACATATTTCTTCATGCGCCTATTCCTTGTTCAATGACGCCCGAATTGGGATACGCCCCATAGGTACGTACCTCCGGCGAGGAGATGCCTCACGGCGATTCGGGTCAAGCCCTTGAGGGGCACGGATCGGCCTACCATTCACATGCGCGTGTGATGGCGGCCATCACGAGAGGGAATTGGCCAACGACATCCCGCCCGGGCAGCATGGCCCAATCAGTGTGCAGCGCCGCCCAGCGGCACCGGATCCCTGTCCCCGCGAGCCCAGCCATGACGCCCGACCAGCTCTTCGTCCGCCGCTACCGCGATCTCGCCGCCTACAACGCCTGGGCCAACCGGCGCCTTTACGCGGCGGTTGGCCGGCTCGACGACGGCCAGTACCGGGCCGATCGCGGCGCCTTCTTCGGTTCGGTGCACGGCACGCTGAACCATCTGCTTGTGGGCGACCGGTTGTGGATGCGGCGGATCACCGGCACGGGCGACGAGCCGGCGCGCCTCGATACCATCCTGTTCCGGACATTGCCGGAGCTTGCCGAGGCACGGACCGCCGAGGATGCACGCATATCCGCCCATATGGACGGCCTCGACGCCGCCACCCTCGCGGCGGAGCTGTATTACGCGAATGTGGCGGGTGCCCGCTTCGTCCAGCCGCTCGCCTCCGTGCTCGACCATTTTTTCAATCACCAGACCCACCACCGGGGCCAGCTGCATTGCCTCGTCAGCGGTTTTCTCGGCAATGAGGGCGCGCCGTCGCTCGATCTCATCGCCTTCCAGCGCGAGAGCGGCCTCGCGCGGCCGGGCTAGGCGTCGCAAAGGCTCCGCCAGGCGCCTCGAGCCCCGCCATCGCTCTTGCCGGGCGGGTGACTGCACGGCACAAGACGCTCCATGATCGTATTCGAAGACATCTCGCTGCGCGTCGCCGGGCGACTGCTGATCGACCATGCCTCCGCCATCCTGCCCGAGGGCGGGCGCGTGGGCCTCGTCGGCCGCAACGGCACCGGCAAGACGACGCTGTTCCGCGCCATCACCGGCGACATCGCGCTGGAGACCGGCGACATCCGCATTCCCGCCGGCGCGCGCATCGGTCAGGTGGCGCAGGAGGCCCCCGCCGGGCCGGAGAAGCTGATCGACGTCGTGCTTGCCGCCGACACCGAGCGCGCGCATCTGCTGAGGGAGCGCGAGGAGACGACGGACCCGGCCCGCATCGCCGAGATCGAGCTGCGCCTCGTCGATATCGACGCCCATGCAGCTCCCGCCCGCGCCGCCCGCATCCTCGCCGGCCTCGGCTTCGACGAAGCGGCGCAGCAGCGGCCCTGCTCGGAATTCTCCGGCGGCTGGCGCATGCGCGTGGCGCTCGCCGCCGTGCTCTTCGCCGAGCCGGACCTGCTGCTGCTCGACGAGCCGACGAACTATCTCGATCTCGAAGGCACGCTCTGGCTGCAGGATTACCTCGCCCGCTATCCCCGCACCGTGCTCATCGTCAGTCACGACCGCGAGCTGCTGAACGAATCCGTGCAGTTCATCCTGCATCTCGACCAGGGCAAGCTGTCGCTCTGGCGTGGCGGCTATGATTCCTTCGAGCGCCAGCGGGCCGAGAAGCAGGCGCTTGACCAGAAAGCGCGCCTCAAGCAGGAAGCCAAGCGCAAGCACATGGAGGCCTTCGTCGAGCGCTTCCGCGCCAAGGCATCCAAGGCGCGGCAGGCGCAATCGCGGCTGAAGGCGCTGGCGCGGCTGGCCCCGATCGCCGAGGCCGTCGGCGAAAGCGCGGCGGCGATCTCCATCCGCCACCCCGAGCGTATTCCCTCCCCGCCCATCCTCACCCTCGACGGCGTATCCGCCGGCTACGAGCCGGGACGGCCGATCCTGCGCAACCTCACCCTGCGCATCGACCATGACGACCGCATCGCCCTGCTCGGACCGAACGGCAACGGCAAGTCGACCTTCGCCAAGCTGATTTCCGGGCGCCTGGCGCCGCTCGGCGGCAAGATGGTCCAGGCGGCGGGCCTGGAGATCGCCTATCTCGCCCAGCACCAGCTCGACGAGCTCGTCGCCGGCGAGACGGTCTACGATCACGTGCGCCGGCTGATGCCGGAGACGCCCGAAGCCAAGGTACGATCGCGTGCCGCCGAGATGGGCTTTTCCGGCGCTACCGCCAACACCACCATTTCCGCGCTGTCCGGCGGCGAGAAGGCCCGGCTGCTGCTCGGCCTCGCGGCTTTCCACGGACCGCATCTGCTCATCCTCGACGAGCCGACCAATCATCTCGACATCGCCGCGCGTCAGGCGCTGATGGAAGCGATCAATGACTTTCCCGGCGCGGTGATCCTGATCAGCCACGATCGCTCGCTGCTCGACGCCAGTGCCGAACGCCTCTGGCTGGTCGCCGAGGGAACCGTGCGCCCCTATGACGGGGATCTCGACGAGTATCAGAAGCTCGTCGTCGGCCGCAGCGCCTCCTCGCAGCGCAAGGAGGCGACGAGCTCGCGCGCCGATGAACGGCGGCAGGCCGCCGACCGGCGGGCGGAGACGGCTCCGCTGCGCAAGAAGATCAAGGAGATCGAGACCGCGATGGCCAAGCTGGAGAGGGGCATCGCCGTCTTCGATGAGAAGCTGGCCGACGAAGCGCTCTATGTGAAGAATCCGGCCGAAGCCCAGCGCCTCGCCCGCGAGCGCGCCGACGCCGCCCTGGCCCTGGCAAGGGCGGAAGAAGAGTGGCTGGAGCACTCGACGGCGCTCGACGAGGCCATGGCCTCCTGAACGAAAGGCCCCGGAAGGGGCTCCCTGCCGTCGGCCTCCACGCCCTGCCGCGGGCTCACCACCTTTCGTAACGCGCCGCCGATTTTCGGCCACGCCGAGCCCGTTCGCCGATCCGTATCAGGATGGCTTCGAACGGGGTTCTCCATGTGCCGGAAAAAGCGAACTCTCCGCGCACCTGTCGGGCTGAGCGCCTTGCCCGTTGCACACGGCGATCAAAGGGGCAGGCAGGCGGAGCCCTCACCAGCGTCGCCCTCGCGCATCCGGGCTCACCCCTTCCCATCCGCATCGGCTCAAAAGCAAAAAGCCCCGGCACAAGGCCGGGGCTTTCCGTAGTCAGGATCTCGGAAGAGATCAGAAAGAACGCTTCGCCGAGAAGGTGATGCGGTTCTGGGTGGTCTCTTCGCTGTAGCCGACCGGCGGCAGGAAGAAGGCGTCCGTGCCCTTGTACTCAGCCGACAGGTAGTCGTACTGCAGGACGAGGGTCAGGCCCTTGACCGGGATCCAGCCGATGTTGGCGCCGACGTTGTAACCAACGAACTCAGCGCTGACGTCCGGGAAGATCTGGAAGGAGTCGGTCTGGGTGTAGCTGCCGACCACGCTGGTGAACACCGACGGGGTCCAGTAGTGCTGCAGAGCACCACCGACGTACCAGCCGGAGACCGTGTTGCCGAAGTAGTCAACGGTCGGGATCGCGCCCTTCAGGCCGAGGTAGCCCGGCGCGCCGTCGGCGTAAGCGCCTTCGACGTACAGGGTGGTGGTCTCAGCGAAGTCGAAGCGAACACCGGCCAGAGCCGCCCAGCCGGAGCTGTCCGAACCGTAAACCGGCGCGCCGAACCAGGAGACGTCACCGATGTCGTGGTAAGCGCCCGACAGCTTGAAGGCGCCCCAGGTGCCTTCGTAAGCGATGTTGGCCACCACGTCCGGAACCTGCTGCCCGGAGTCGAGGGTGAAGTCGGGCAGGAAGTAGGTGCCGCCGAAGTCGCCGTCGCGAGCATAGCCGTCTTCGAGGGCGATGGTCGCCGAGAAGCCGTTGCCGAAGTCAGCGGTGTACGACACGAGCTGGGTGGTCGTATCCGAGTAGAAGTTACCCGGACGGATGCCGTACCAGAAGTCGCCGGCCCAGAAGTCGAAGGTCGACTGAGCGCGACCGAAGGTGAAGCCGGCGAACTGGATGTAGCCGTACTTCAGGTAGGCATCGCTGCCGCCGACGTCGTCGAAGCCGAAGGAGGTGCCGTCTTCGTTCTGGCCGTAGCCGAACGACTCACCAGCCTCGAAGCGGGCTTCGATGTACGAACGCAGGGTGCCGTACTCGGTCTGGGTGCGGGCGTCGAGCTGGATCGCCGCGCGGGTCGTGAAGTCGAACTGCCCGTCCGGATCGAGACGGCCACCGACGACCGGCAGACCAGCGTAGCGATCCTTGACGTCCAGATCCGTCCAGTAGGTATCAGCGGTGACGTAACCGCCGACCTTGAGGCAGGTATCGGTGCCCGGAATGTAATAGAAGCCCGCGCCGTAGGTGGAGCAGATCTTCACGTATTCCGCAGCCTTCGCCTTCACAGGCAGATCGGCCGCCGCAGCAGTCCCGACCATAGCAAGCCCGGCGACCGAGCCGAGCAGCACATTCTTGATGACCGTCTTCACTTCATTCTCCCCCAAATTGGACCAATGTTGGGTTTTCGGTTGTCAGGACCCCGCCGCGAAGCGCGGCATCCACAGTGATATTGTTTGAAACGCCCCGGCGGTGCAAAGCGAAAGTGGCCGGAAAGTGCCCTGGCTGACCATTCGGCATCGAAGTGTTGCCATCGAGACACAATTTTCACGACGGCCCGGCCGGCAGATGGCTCCCGCAGGGGCCATGGTGGAAAGCCTTGGTAAATCAAGGCTTAACAAAAGGCGTCAAACGCCGCCGAACGAGCCGCACCGTTGAATTATGGCACGGCCTGCCGCCATCCCGCCGGATTCAGCGCCGCTGCCAGCGCCCGTCCGGCCCTTGCTGCCAATAGGCCACCTCGTGCCCTCCGGCCCGCGCCTCGCGCCACGCGCCACGCGCCTGATCGATGGCGTCGGAATCGTTTCCGTCGAACAGATGAATCACCCGCTCATAGGGCGAGAGGTCCGGAATCGACGCGCTGTCGATCAGGAATCGGACCGCAGCCTCGTTCGGATTCGATTCGGAGGTGGTGAGGAGAATCGGCTGGCGAGCCGGTTCGGGCTGGCGATCGGTGCCGTGCGGCAGGAACGACGCCTCGTCATAGGTCCACAGCAGCTGGTCGAGCGCGTCGACCCGCTCGGAGGAGGTCGTCTGGACGGCGCAGCGCCAGCCGCGCTCCAGGCATTTCTCCAGAAGCTGCGGCAGCGCCGCCTCGAGCGGCCGGCTCTGCAGATGATAGAAGAACACTTCCGTCATGAAGGGCTTCGCTCATCCCTCTGCCGTTCGGCCTGCGGCAGACATTTCCACCGCAGGCCCCGGCACGTCACGATTCGTAGTGGCGCGCCACCAGGTGGTCGAGCAGGCGTACGCCCCAGCCCGCGCCCCAGCTCTTGTTGAACTCGTTCGCCGGCGAGGACATGCCCGTGCCGGCAATGTCGAGATGCGCCCACGGCACGTCGCCGACGAAGCGCTGCAGGAACTGCGCGGCGGTGATCGAGCCGCCGAATCGTCCGCCGGTGTTCTTCATGTCGGCGAACTTGGAATCGATCAGCTTGTCGTAGTCGGGCGAGAGCGGCAGGCGCCACACTTTCTCGCCCGTCGACAGGCCCGAATCGGTCAGCCGCTCGGAAAGCGCGTCATTGTTGGAGAACAGGCCGGCATGCTCGGTGCCGAGCGCGACCATGATCGCGCCGGTGAGCGTGGCGAGGTCGACCATGAACTGCGGCTTGAAGCGCTCCTTGGCGTACCAGAGCACGTCGCCGAGCACGAGGCGGCCCTCGGCGTCGGTGTTGATGATCTCGATCGTCTGCCCGGACATCGAGGTGACGATGTCGCCCGGCCGCTGCGCGTTGCCGTCGGGCATGTTCTCCACCAGGCCGATGAGGCCGACCGCGTTCACCTTCGCCTTGCGGCTCGCCAGCGCGTGCATCAGGCCGACGACGCAGGCGGCGCCCGCCATGTCGCCCTTCATGTCCTCCATGCCGGCCGCCGGCTTGATGGAGATGCCGCCGGTGTCGAACACCACGCCCTTGCCGATGAAGGCGACGGGCGCCTCGCCGGCCTTGCCGCCGTTCCAGCGCATCACCACGACGCGGCTCTCCTGCGCCGAGCCCTGGCCGACGCCGAGAAGCGCACCCATGCCGAGCTTGCGCAGTTCCTTCTCGCCGAGCACCTCGACGTCGACGCCGACCTTGGCGAGGTCGCCGGTGCGCTTGGCGAATTCAGTCGGGGTCAGCACGTTGGCCGGCTCGTTCACCAGGTCGCGGGCGATGATCACGCCCTCGCCGGTGCCCTCGCGCTTCTTCCACGCGCGCTTCGCCGCCGCGTCGTCCCCTATATAAAGAGTCGCCCTGGGCTTCGGCGTCGCCTCGTCGGCCTTCTTCTTGGTCTTGTAGCGATCGAAGGAATAGGCGCGCAGCCGCAGGCCCAGCGCCACTTCGGCCGCGGCCTCCGCCGGCACTTCGCCGCCGGGCAGCGCGAGCACCACGCCCACGTCCTTCGCCGAGGCCGGCAGCCGGCCCATGATGGAACCGCCGATCTTCAGCCAGTCGAGCGACTTCAGCTCGGCCGCCTTGCCCACGCCCACCACGATGAGGCGCGAGGCGTCGAGCCCCGTCGGCGCCACGAGCTCGAGCACCTTGCCATTCTTGCCGGTGAAGCGGTCCGCCTTCGCGGCGCGCGACACCAGATCGCCGGCAGGCGCGAGCAGCGCCTCGACCGCCGGAGCGAAGGCGGGGCCCTCCCCTTCCGCCGGCTCGGCGGCGAGAAGCACGACGATCCCTTCCAGGGCGGTCGGGAGTTTGGCGAAACTGATCTTCACGTTATCGGGCATTTTCGCACCTTGAATGGCCTCGGCAGTCGATCCCTTCTCTTTAGCCGAATGCGGGCCGGGCGACGAGCCTCCCGGGGCGATCGCGACGATTAGGCCACGCTGCCCGATTTGCGCCCGATCGCGCGGGCAATTATTCATCGGGAGTGAAGACGGTCGCGCCGGGGCGGCGGACGTTTCGCAGATTCGGAAAGTCAGGGAACGCCGCTCGATGAACCGCCTGGACCGCTACGTGTTCCGATCGGCCGCCACGGCCTTTCTGGGAACGCTTCTGGTGCTGACCGCGATGATCTGGGTCACGCAGGCGCTGCGCGAGCTCGACATCATGACCACGCAGGGCCAGACCATCCTGGCCTTCGTCTTCATCACCAGCCTCGCCCTGCCCGCGCTCATCCTCGGCCTCGCGCCGGCGGCGCTGTTCATGGCGGTCGCGCACACGCTCTTCCGCATGAACAGCGATTCCGAGATCGTCGTGGCGAGCGCGGCGGGCATCTCGACGTGGCGCTTCCTGCGTCCGCTGGTGATTCTCGCGCTCATCGTGGCGACGTGCTGCGCGGCGCTCTCGCTCGAGCTGGTGCCGGCGGCGCTGCGCCAGTTCCGGTTCGAGATCTCGCGCGTGCGGGCGGACGTGGTGGCGTTCATCGCCCAGCCCGGCCGCTTCACCACGCTGGCGCAGGGCATGGTGTTCCATGTGCGCGAGCGCAACGCGAACGGCGTGCTCGGCGGCATCTTCATCAACGACGCGCGCGATCCCAATCAGGTCAACACCTACCTCGCCGAGCGCGGGCAGGTGGTCGACAGCGCCGAGGGCACCTTCCTGGTGCTGGAGGACGGCGCCATCCACCGCCGCACGACCGGCAAGCCGGACAGCAACGTGGTGGAATTCCAGCGCTACGCCTTCGACCTCTCCCCCTTCACCTCGAACGGGGAAGCCACGGTCTACCGCGCGCCGGAGCGCTCCTTCCGCGACCTGCTGAATCCCAGTTCGCAGGACGTCGCCTTCCTTCTGGAAGCCGGGCGCTTCACCGAGGAGATCCACCGAAGGCTGTCATTGCCGCTCTATGTGCTCGCCTTCTTCGGCATCGCCTGCGCGGCCTTGGCGGAACCACGCACCACGCGCGAGGGCCGCGGCCTGGCGCTGGCGGCGACGGCCCCCTTCATCATCACCTTGCAGGTGACGAGCTTCGGCCTCATCAATCAGGTGCGCAGCAATCCCGATCTCATACCATTCGTGTATATCGTGCCGATCGTCTTCATCGTGGGCTCCCTGCTCTCGCTCAGCGGCCGCTTCAAGCCGCGCATGCCGGAAGCGATTCGGCGCCGGGTGGACCGGCTCGCGCAGCGCGTGGTGCGCGCTACCGTGAACTAGGACCTTACATGACGCGACACGACGACATCGTCCGGGACAGCAGCGGAGCCGCCTCGTGATCGGGCGCACGCTCGGGGTTTATTTCGGCCGGCGATTCCTCTCCTCGGTGCTCGGCATCTTCGTCGGGTGCGCGGGGCTGATCATGCTCATCGACCTGCTGGAGCTGTCGCGGCGCGTGGGCGAGCGCGACGTCGATTTCGGCACGCTGGCCCTGCTGGTGTTCTACCGGATGCCGTTCTTCACCGAGCAGCTTCTGCCCTTTGCCGTGCTCTTCGGTGCCATCGGCACCTTCCTCACGCTGTCACGGCGGCTGGAACTGGTGGTGGCCCGCGCGGCGGGCATCTCGGCGTGGCAGTTCATCGCACCCGCCTGCCTGCTCGCCGTGCTGCTCGGCGTGTTCTCGACGACCGTCTACAATCCCGCCTCGGCCGAGTTCAAGGACCGCGCCAGCCGGATGGAGGCGGAGATATTCAACCGGCAGACCGGCCTGTTCTCCACGACCACCGGCGGCTTCTGGATGCGCCAGCAGAGCGTGGACGGGCAGGCGATCATCCAGGCGGCGGCCACCGGCAATGGCGGGCGCGAGCTCACCGGCGTCAACGTCTTCCTGTTCGACGATCACGACAAGCTCATCGAGCGCATCGAGGCGCGCCGGGCTGTCCTCGATGTCGGTGCATGGCGGCTGGAAAATGCGCGCGTCTTAACTCCTGGAATAGGGTTGCAGGAGTATGAGGTCTACATGCTCGCCACCAACCTCACGCCGAATCAGGTCCAGGAAACGCTGCAAAGCGATACCGTTCCGTTCTGGGACCTGCCGGCCGCGATCGACGCGGCAACCCGCGTCGGGTTCGGCGCGGAGCGTTACCGGCTGCAATATCAGAGCCTTCTGGCGCGGCCTATGCTGCTGCTCGCGATGGTACTTATTGCCGCCTCGGTAAGCCTGCGCGTTTTCCGGTTCGGCGGGATCGGGCAGACGATTCTCGGTGGCGTCACCGCCGGCTTTCTGCTTTATGTGTCTACCAAGCTCGCCGAGGACCTTGGCGAGGCCGGGATTGTGCATCCCGTTATTGCAGCGTGGTTTCCAGCGGTCGTTGGGGCACTGATGGGAGTTCTCATCCTGCTTCACCGGGAGGACGGATGAAGGTCGGCAGCGTGATCGCCGGCCAGGCAGAAACGGTGGGCAAGCGGCATCGCCGCCGACTCAACGCTTCTGCCTGTTGGCTGCTCTTCGCGGTAACTTCCGCTACGCTGGTCGCGTTTGGACCGGCGTCGACGGCTTTTGCCCAAAATCCAGGAACCTCGCCTCTCGCGGCGGGAATCGTCGGCAATCGCCAGACGGACCCGAACGCCAAGATGCTCGTGACGGCGGACCAGCTGGTCTACGACAACACGCGCAACGAGGTGATCGCGGAAGGCAACGTCCAGATCTATTACGACGGCGCCGTCCTCGAGGCGAAGCGCGTCGTCTATGACCGCAACAGCAACCGCCTGCGCGCGGAAGGTGGCGTCCGTCTCAAGGACAAGGACGGCACCGTCATCGCCGCCGACAATCTCGACCTGTCGCAGGACTTCACCGACGGCTTCGTGAACTCGCTGCGCATCGACACGGCCGAGGACATGCATTTCGTCGCCGCGCGCGCCGACCGCTCCGGCGGCGACACGACGGTGCTGACCAGCGGCGCCTACACGCCGTGCGAACCCTGTAAGGAAAAGCCTGAGAAGCCGCCGTTCTGGCAGGTGAAGGCCGCCAAGATCATCCACAAAGAAAAAGAACAGATGATCTATTTCGAGGATGCCCGGTTCGAGTTCCTGGGCGTTCCGATCGCGTGGGCTCCCTATATGGAGATGCCGGATCCGACGGTGAAGCGGAAATCGGGCTTCCTGATCCCGACCTTCATCCACACGTCGGAAATCGGCTACGGCGCCTCGATCCCGTATTTCTGGAACATCGCGCCCAACATGGACGTGACGTTCTCGCCGCTCATCGTTTCCAAGCAGGGCGTGATGCTCGAGGGCGAGTTCCGCCACCGGCTGGAGACGGGCAGCTACAGCATCCGCGCGGCCGGCATCGAGCAGCAGGACAAGGACGAGTTCTTCGGTCAGCCCGGCTATCGCGACCAGCGCGGCATGGTCGAGACGCACGGCCGCTTCAACATCAACGAGAACTGGTACTGGGGCTGGGACGGCTGGCTGACGTCGGACGAGACCTTCCTGCAGGACTACAAGCTCATCGGCGAAAACGTCCGCGAGGTCACCTCGCAGCTCTACCTCGTGGGTCAGGGCGACCGCAGCTATTTCGACGCGCGGGCGATGTATTTCACCGGCCTGACCGCCTACGACATCCAGGACCAGCAGCCGGTCATCCACCCGGTGATCGACTACAGCAAGACGCTGGGCGAGTCGGTCTTTGGCGGCCAGTTCAGCTATGACGTCAACTTCACCAGCCTGACGCGCAACGAGATCGACCTGCGCGCCACCTCGGCGGCCTTCGCGCCGACCTTTCCGACGCTCTATGACGGCCCCACCAACCAGTGCGACCTCACCAAGGTCGGCATAGATCCGGCCAAGCAGCGTGAAGACTGCCTGATGCGCGGCATGGCCGGCACCTACACCCGCCTGTCCGGCGTGGTGGACTGGCGCCGGACCGTCATCGACTCGGCCGGCCAGATGTGGACGCCGTTCTTCAACATGCAGCTCGACGTCGCGTCGGTGCAGACCGAGGCCGAGGACTATCCGTGGCTGCCCAGCGGCGACGAGTCGCTCGTGCGCGCCATGCCGGCCGTCGGCCTCGAATACCGCTACCCGTTCATCGCGACGCAGAGCTGGGGAACCCAGACGATCGAGCCCATCGCCCAGGTCATCATCCGCCCGGACGAGAGCGATATCGGCAAGTTCCCGAACGAAGACGCGCAGAGCCTGATCTTCGACGACACCAACCTGTTCGAGATCAACAAATATTCCGGCTATGACCGCGTCGAGGGCGGCGGGCGCGCCAATGTCGGCGTGCAGTACACCGCCAACTTCAACGACGGCAGCCAGATCAACGCGCTGTTCGGCCAGTCCTACCAGCTCTTCGGTAAGAACTCGTACGCCTATGAGGACATGGCGAACACGGGTGCCGAGTCGGGCCTGCAGGACGACGCGTCCGACTATGTCGCGCGCCTCTACTATCAGCCGACCAAGGACTTCTCGGTCATCAACCGCTTCCGTTTCGACCGCGACGACTGGTCGGTCCAGCGCTACGAGGTCGAGGGGCGCGCCCAGCTCTTCAACAAGCTGTCGGTCTCCGCCCTGTACGGCCTGTACACGGCCCAGCCCGAGCTCGGCTATTACGAGGAGCGCGAAGGCATTCTCGGTACCGGCACGCTCAAGCTGAACGAGAACTGGAGCATCCGGGCTGCGGCGCGCTACAACCTTAACCTCGACGAGATCGATTACACGCTGTTCGGCATCTCCTATATCGACGAATGCTTCGGTCTGGCGCTCAGCTACCGCTCGGACTACACCGAGAGCGGCAACCGCCAGCGGGTCGATACGGTCCTCGTGACGATCACCCTCAAGACGCTGGGCGAAGTCGGCTTCCAGACGGATGTCGGATCGGGCTTCGGATCATCGAGCGACAACTGACGGTAAGCGTCGCATTGACGCCACATCCGCCGATCAGAACAGCGTCGATTGCGGGATCGTTCGCCTGACGGCGGACCGGAGGAGAGCGGAACGGAAATGCTCGGACGTGCTTGGAAGCGGGATAGCCGGCCGGACGGCCGGCGTCGGGTGGGTAGCGGGCTCGCCCGGGCACTTGTTGCCGGCTTCGTGGCCTTCGGTGCCGCCACCGCCCTGCCGGCCATGGCCCAGGCCCAGCAGATCCTCGTCATGGTGCAGGGCCAGCCAATCACCAATTTCGACGTCGCGCAGCGCGCCAAGCTGACCCAGCTCACCGAGCGCCGCAACCTCTCCCAGAAGGAAGCGCTCGAGGACCTGATCGACGAGCGGCTCAAGATCATCACCGCCGAGCGCTACGGTATCGTCGCCGATCAGGAAGAGCTGAACCGCATGTTCGCCCGCATGGCGAGCCGTTCCGGCCGCACGGCCGACCAGCTCACCCAGGCGCTCGCCCAGTCCGGCCTCGACGCCCGCATGCTGAAGACCAAGATGCGGGCGGACTATGTGTGGAACAACTATGTGCGCGGCCGTTTCTCCTCGGCCGCCACGGTGCGTGATTCCGACGTGTTCGCCGCCCTTCAGACCAAGGGCGAGGACCTCACCCGCGCCCAGCGCACCACCGAATACACCATCCGCCAGGTCGTCCTGGTCGTCGGCCGCACGGCCAATCCGGCGGAACGTTCGCGGCGCCTCGGCGAGGCCAACAGCCTGCGCAAGACCTTCAACGATTGCGAAGGCAGTGTCGACCGGGTGCGCGGCATGCGCGAGACCGTGGTGCGCGATCCGGTGATCCGCACCAGCGCCGACATGAGCGCTCCCGTGCGCAAGCTCATGGACGAGACGCCGGTCGGCCAGCTCACGCCGCCGGAAGTCACCCGCGCCGGCATCGAGATGGTCGCCATCTGCGCCCGCCGCGAGGTCGTCGGCGAGAGCGCCCAGAAGCGCGAAGTGCGCGCGGAGCTGGAGAACAAGCAGTTCGAGGCGGTCTCCAAGCGCCTGCTCCAGGACGCGCGCAAGTCCGCCATGATCCAGTACCGCCGCTGATACGGCCATGACGCGCGCTTTCTCGCCCGCCCTGGCCCTCTCGGCGGGCGAGCCTGCTGGCATCGGCCCCGATGTCGCCCTCGCCGCCTGGCTGCGGCGGGAAGAGCACCAGCTTCCGCCCTTCTTCATCACCGGCGATGCCGAGCTGCTGCGTGCCCGCGCAGCCCATCTCGGCCTTGCCGTGCCGGTCGTCGCGTGCACTCCCGAAGACGCGGCCGCGCACTTCGCCACTGCCCTGCCCGTCGTCCCCACCGGTCCCGCCGCGACGGCGGCGCCCGGTCGCCCGGATGCGTCGAGCGCGCCGGCCGCGCGTGCGGCGATCGATACGGCCGTGGGGCTCGTCCAGGCGGGACGTGCCGCCGCCATCGTCACCAATCCCATCTCCAAAGCGGTGCTCTACGCCGCCGGCTTCTCCTTTCCCGGCCACACCGAGTACCTCGCCCATCTCTCCGGCGATCCCGCCCCCCGGCCGGTCATGATGATCTGGTCGCCGGAACTCGCCGTGGTGCCGGCCACCATCCATGTGCCGCTCGCCGAGGTGCCTCACCTGTTCTCGCGCGAGCTGCTGGTCGAGACCGCGCGCATCACCGCCCGCGACCTGACCCGCCGCTTCGGCATCGCCGCCCCGCGGCTTGCGATCTGCGGGCTCAATCCGCATGCCGGTGAGGAAGGCACGCTCGGGCTGGAGGACGAGATCGTGACGCGCCCGGCCGTCGAGGCCCTGCGTCAGGAAGGCATCGACGCGCGCGGCCCGCTTCCGGCCGACACGCTGTTCCATGCCGCCGCCCGCAAGACCTACGACGTTGCCATCGGCGCCTATCACGATCAGGTGCTGGCGCCGGTGAAGGCCCTCGCCTTCGACCGCGCGGTGAACGTGACGCTGGGCCTGCCCTTCGTGCGCACCTCGCCCGATCACGGAACGGCGTTCGACATCGCCGGCACCGGCCGCGCCGATCCGTCCAGCCTGATCGAGGCGCTGCGGCTCGCGCGCCGGCTCGCCGACCGCGACAGGGCCGCCTCCGCCGCCCGCCTTCCGGCCTGAGCGGGCGCGGCGCTCATGAGCATCGACGACCTGCCTCCGCTGCGCGAGGTCATCCGGGAGCACGGGCTCTCGGCGCTGAAGTCGCTTGGCCAGAATTTCCTGCTCGACCTCAACCTCACCTCGAAGATCGCCCGCACCGCCGGACGGCTGGAAGACGTGACGGTCGTCGAGGTGGGCCCCGGTCCGGGCGGCCTCACCCGCGCCATCCTCGCACTCGGCGCCCGCAAGGTCGTCGCCATCGAGCGCGACCGGCGCTGCGTGGCCGCGCTGGCCGACGTGGCCGCCCGCTATCCCGACCGGCTGGAGATCGTCGAGGGCGATGCGCTGGAGGCCGACTACCGCGCCCTGGTGTCGGCGGAAGGGCGGGCCTGCATCATCGCCAACCTGCCCTACAACGTCGCCACGCCGCTGCTCGTCGGCTGGCTCTCCGCCGATCCGTGGCCGCCATGGTACGAGAGCCTGACCTTGATGTTCCAGCGCGAGGTCGCCGAGCGCATCGTGGCCGCGCCGGGCACCAATCATTACGGGCGGCTGGCCATCCTCACCGGCTGGCGGGCACAAGCGCGCATCGCCTTCGACGTACCGGCCTCCGCCTTCGTGCCGCCGCCCAAGGTCACCTCCTCCGTCGTGCACATCGTGCCCCGCCCGCATCCCCTTCCCTGCGACCTGCGGGCTCTGGAGCGGGTGACGGAGGCCGCCTTCGGCCAGCGCCGCAAGATGCTGCGCCAGAGCCTGAAGAGCCTCGGCGTGGATGTGGGTGAACTGCTGGGCGTCGCCGGCATCGAGCCGACCGAGCGGGCCGAGCGCGTGCCGGTGGAAGGCTTCGTCGCGTTGGCGAATGCCTGGGTGGCTCTGCGCAAGGGCAGCGCCACCGATGGCAACGCCGGCGGCCCTCAGGACGTCAGCGTCGCCAGTTCCTGATCGAGCCGCTCGACGATCGGCGGCAGGCCGAGCTGGCGTTCGCGGCGCAGGCGCTCGGCGGCGAGGATCGCCTGGAGATTGATGAAGGTCGTGTTGAGATCCTCGTTGACCAGCACGTAGTCATATTCGCGCCAGTGGGCGATCTCGGTGCGGGCGTTCTTCAGGCGCTTCTCGATGACGCCGGAGGCATCCTCCGCCCGCCGCTCCAGCCGCATCTTCAGCTCGTTGGCCGACGGCGGCAGGATGAACACGCCGACGATATCCGCCCGCATGTTCTCGTAGAGCTGCAGCGTGCCCTGATAGTCGATGTCGAACAGCACGTCCTTGCCGGCGGCCAGCGCGTTCTCCACCGGCTCGCGCGGCGTGCCGTAGAAATTGCCGTGCACCTCCGCCGATTCCAGCAGATCGCCGGTCTCGCGCAGCTTCTCGAAACGCTCCCGCTTGATGAAATGGTAGTGGATACCCTCCACCTCGCTCGGACGCCGCTCGCGCGTCGTCACCGAGACCGAGAGATGTATCTCGGGATGCTCCTTCAGCAGGAGCTGCGCCAGCGTCGACTTGCCCGCACCCGAGGGCGAGGACAGCACCAGCATCAGGCCGCGGCGGACGACGGAAATCTGGGAAGGGCTGGTCATGCGCCTCACTCGATGTTCTGGACCTGCTCGCGGAACTGCTCGACCAGCCCCTTCAGCTCCAGCCCGATGGCGGTCAGCGACACGTCGTTGGCCTTGGAGCAGAGCGTGTTGGTCTCGCGATTGAATTCCTGCGCGAGGAAATCCAGCCGTCGCCCCACCGCGCCGCCCTCGCCCAGCATGGCGCGCGCGGCGGCGACGTGGGCGACCAGCCGGTCGAGCTCCTCGCGCACGTCGACCTTGGAGGCGAGCAGCAGCGCTTCCTGATGCAGCCGGTCGGGATCGAAATTCGGGCTGGTGCCGATCAGCGTCCGCACCTGCTCGGCCAGCTTGGCGCGGATCGCCTCGGGCTGGCGGGCGGGGTTCGCCTCCGCCGCCGCGGTGAGCGCGGCGATGCCGTCCAGCCGCTCGTTCAGCACGATGCCCAGCGCGGCGCCTTCCTGCGCGCGCATGGCCGCGAGGTCGGCCAGGGCCTGTTCGAAGCCGGTGACGACCGCCGCCTCGGCGGCGCGGCGTTCGGCCTCGCTTTCCTCGGCCTCGGTGATCTCCATCACGCCCTTGAGGCCGAGCAGGCTCTCCAGCCGCACCGGCGGCGCGTCGAGGTCGGCGGCGATGCGGCGCACCGAGAGCGCCACGGCGCGCAACACGTCCTCGTTGACGCGCACGCTGACGTCCGGGTCGGTCCGCGCGAGGGAGAGATTGGCGTTGACGTTGCCGCGGGCGAGCACGCGCGAGGCGATCTGCTTGAGGCCGGGCTCCAGACCTTCCCAGCCGCCCGGCAGCCGCAACCGGACGTCGAGCCCCTTGCCGTTGACCGATTTCAGTTCCCAGGCCCAGCTCCACGCACCGCTCGTTCCCTGCGTGCGTGCGAAGCCCGTCATGCTGGCCAGCGCCATAAAGTCCCCCTGCCCGCCCCTCGCGGCGGGCGGAACATAACGGCGGGCGGCGCCGGCCTCAAGCCGGCGCGCACCCGCGAGATCGGCCGCGAGATCGGCTCAGTCGATGGCGGTCGCGCCGGTGGTGCCGGAGGTTCCGGCGGGCTGGGCGGTCGGGTCGATCTTGCGGTCACGCTCGATCTGCCGCCAGCGCGCGACGTTGCGGTTGTGCTGCTCCAGCGTCTCGGCGAAGGCATGGCCGCCCGAGCCGTCGGCGACGAAGTAGACGTTCTTGGTTTTCGCCGGCTTGGCGGTCGCCTCCAGCGAGGCGCGACCAGGATTGCCGATCGGCCCCGGCGGCAGCGCGGGAATGGTGTAGGTGTTGAACGGGGTCGGCGTGGAAATGTCGGTGCGCGTCAGCGGGCGCTCCAGCCGGCCCTTGCCGCGCACCAGACCGTAGATGATGGTCGGGTCGGACTGCAGCCGCATCTTCTTGTTCAGACGGTTGAGGAACACGGCCGCCACCTGCGGGCGCTCCTCCGCCACGCCGGTCTCCTTCTCGACGATGGAGGCGAGGATGACCAGTTCCTCCGGCGTCTTCAGCGGCAGGTCGGGATCGCGCTTGGCCCAGACCTCCTTGAGCGTGGCGTCCTGCGTGCGCATCATCCGGCGCAGCAGGTCCTCGCGCGTCGTGCCGCGGGTGATCTTGTAGGTGTCGGGCATCAGGCTGCCTTCGCGCGGCACCTGGCGGATGGCCCCGGAGAGCTCCGCCACCTCGGTCAGCCGCTCGACGATCTGGTCGCTGGTCAGCCCCTCGGGGATCGTGACGGTGTATTCGATCACCTTGCCGGAGACGAGCGTGCCCAGCGCCTGCTGGATCGAGGCGCCCTTGGCGAAGGCATATTCGCCCGCCTTCAGCTTGCCCGAGGCACGGGTGCCGACGGCCGCTCCGACGAAGACCCACTTGTCGTCGATCACGCCCTGCTTCACCAGCAGGTCGGCGATGTCCATAACCCCGTAGTCGTTGGGCACGACCACCGCCTTGTCCTCGGCCAGCGGGCCCGGCGCGTAGTAGCGCGACTTGCCGTACCACAGCGCGCCGCCGCCCAGTACGATGGCGATGAGCAGCAGCGTGAAGAAGGCACTGCCCGCCACGATCACCGGATGGTGCGCATGGCGCGAGGTGCGCCGCTTCTCCGCCGGCTTGGCCGGAGGGGGCGCGCTGGCAGGGGTCGGTGTCGGGGGAATCTGATCGGTCACTGAGTGCCTCGCCTGGGGTGCCTCACCTGAGGCTCATCACCTGGCGTCCGCGAGCCGCGCAACGCAGAGGCAGACTACCCGAAAAAATGGCGAAAGCGGGAACTCTGCCGCCCGGGGAAGCTACGCTTTCCCCGGTATCGTGAACGCCGCGCGATCAGTTCGCGTAGCGCTTGAAGACCAGCGAGGCGTTGGTGCCGCCGAAGCCGAAGGAATTCGACAGCGCGTACTCGACCGGCCGCTTGCGCGCCTTGTGCGGCACGAGGTCGATCGGCGTCTCGACCGACGGATTGTCGAGATTGATGGTCGGCGGAACGATCTGGTCGCGAATCGCCAGCAGCGAGAAGATCGCCTCGATGGCGCCGGCCGCGCCGAGCAGATGCCCGGTCGCCGACTTGGTCGACGACATCGAGGCCGTCGCGGTCGCGTTGCCGAGCAGGCGCTGCACCGCTGCCAGCTCGATCTCGTCGGCCATGGTCGAGGTGCCGTGCGCGTTGATGTAGTCGATCTCGGACGCCGTGATGGCGGCCCGCTTCAGCGCCGCCTGCATGCTGCGATAGGCGCCGTCGCCGTCCTCGGAAGGAGCGGTGATGTGGAAGGCGTCGCCCGACATGCCGTAGCCGACGATCTCGCCATAGATCTTGGCGCCGCGGGCCAGCGCGTGCTCGAGCGCCTCGACCACGACCACGCCGGCGCCCTCGCCCATGACGAAGCCGTCGCGATCCCGGTCATAGGGGCGCGAGGCCTTCTCGGGCGTGTCGTTGAAACCTGTGGACAGCGCGCGGCAGGCGGCAAAGCCGGCGATGCCGATACGGCTGATCGGCGATTCGGTGCCGCCGGCCACCATCACCTCGGCATCGCCGAGCGCGACGAGGCGGGCGGCGTCGCCGATCGCGTGCGCGCCGGTCGAGCAGGCGGTGACCACCGCGTGATTCGGCCCCTTGAGGCCGTGCGCGATCGACACGTAGCCGCCGGCGAGGTTGATCAGCCGGCCGGGAATGAAGAAGGGGGAGACCCGGCGCGGACCGCGCTCCTGCAGCAGAAGGCTGGTCTCGGCGATACCCTGCAGGCCACCGATGCCGGAGCCGATCAGCACGCCGGAAGTGATCTGCTCCTCATAGGTCGAGGGGTGCCACCTGGCGTCGTCGAGCGCCTGCGTGGCCGCCGCCATCGCGTAAACGATGAAGTCGTCGACCTTGCGCTGTTCCTTCGGCTCCATCCACTGATCGGGATTGAACGTGCCGTCGCTGCCGTCCCCACGCGGGACCGAGCAGGCGATCTGGCATGGCAGGTCGCTCACCTCGAAAGTGTCGATGCGGCGTGCGCCGCTCTTGCTTTCGAGAATACGCTCCCAGGTGGTGTCCACGCCGCAGCCGAGCGGCGTCACCATGCCGAGGCCGGTAACGACGACGCGCCTCATCCGATGTCTCCGGAGAACTCTCAAACATAGGCGCCGCGACGGAGAAGCCGCCGCAGCGCGCCGAACGGCCTCAGGCCGCGTTCTTTTCCAGGAACTTGATCGCGTCGCCGACGGTCAGGATCGTCTCGGCGGCGTCGTCCGGGATCTCGCAGTTGAAGGCTTCTTCAAAGGCCATGACCAGCTCGACCGTATCGAGGCTGTCGGCGCCGAGGTCGTCGATGAAGCTCGCATTCTCGGTAACCTTCTCGGGCTCCACGCCCAGATGCTCGGCTACAATCTTCTTCACGCGCTCGGCAATATCGCTCATCGGTTCACCCTCGTCCGTATCCGGAGGTTGCTACGTTGTTCCATCTGGCCCCCGCGCGAACGCGGTTTTGGCGGCCTGTTTTCTGCCCCGAGTTACAGGAAGTGACCGGACTTGTCCGCTTTGGGATCGCGGTGTCCACCCCTGTGAGCCGAGGCGGTCGTTAGCACACTTCAACCGGCAAAACCAGCACCGTAAAGCACTGGTTAACGCCGGTCTCCGCGGGCTGAATCAGATCATCGCCATCCCGCCGTTCACGTGCAGCGTCTGGCCCGTGACATAGGCGGCCTCGCTCGAGGCAAGGTAGACGGCGGCCGCCGCGATGTCCTCGGGCGTGCCGAGGCGCGCGGCCGGGACGGCGGAGAGAATCGCGTCCTTCTGCTTGTCGTTCAGCACGTCGGTCATCGGCGTGGCGATGAAGCCCGGCGCGATGCAGTTCACCGTCACGCCGCGCGCCGCCACTTCCTTGGCGAGCGCCTTGGACATGCCGATCATGCCGGCCTTGGCGGCCGCGTAATTGCCCTGCCCGGCATTGCCGGTCACGCCCACCACCGAGGTGATGCCGATGATGCGGCCGGTGCGGCGGCGCATCATGGAACGGGCGGCGGCGCGGGTCAGGCGGAAGCCGGCGGTCAGGTTCACCGCGATCACCGTGTCCCACATCTCGTCGGTGAGGCGCACGAACAGGCCGTCACGGGTGATGCCGGCGTTGTTGACCAGGATGTCGAGCTCGCCCAACGCCTCCTCGGCCTGCGGGACCAGCTGCTCCACCTGCTCGGTATTGGAGAGATCGCAGGGCAGCACATGGGTGCGCTCGCCGAGTTCGGCGGCGAGCTTCTCCAGCACCTCGCGGCGCGTGCCGGAGAGCGCGACGGTGGCGCCCTGCGCGTGCAGCGCCTTGGCGATCGCCCCGCCGATGCCGCCGGTCGCGCCGGTGACGAGGGCGGTCTTGCCAGTCAGATCGAACACGGAAATCTCCTGAAATCTCTCAAGCCGGGTGCTTCACGCTTCCGCCGGGACGGCGGCGAAGGCGGCGACGTCCTCGGGCGTGCCGACATTCGCGGCGGCAACCTGGCGGGCGATACGCTTGGTGAGGCCGGACAGCACCTTGCCGGTGCCGACCTCGACGAGACGGGTCACGCCCTGCTCCGCCATGAAGGCGACGGATTCGCGCCAGCGCACCGTGCTCGTCACCTGCTTCACCAGCAGCGCGCGGATGGTGTCGGGATCGCTCACCGGCGCGGCGGTCACGTTGGCGACGAGCGCCACCTTCGGCGCGCGCACCTCGACGCCGGCCAGCGCCGCGCGCATGGCGTCAGCGGCGGAGGCGATCAGGCTGCAATGGAAGGGCGCGGACACCGTGAGCAGGATCGCGCGCGAGGCGCCTTCCCGCTTGGCGATCTCGCAGGCGCGCTCGACCGCCGCCGCATTGCCGGAAACCACGACCTGGCCCGGCGCATTGTCGTTGGCGATGTCGCAGACATCGCCCTGCGCCGCCTCGGCGGCCACCGCGGCCACCTTGTCGAAGTCGAGGCCGAGAATGGCGGCCATCGCGCCGGTGCCCACCGGCGTCGCCGCCTGCATGGCGGTGCCGCGCAGGCGCAGCAGGCGGGCGGTGTCGGCGATCGAGATCGAACCGGCGGCGGCCAGAGCCGAATATTCGCCCAGCGAATGGCCGGCCACGAAGGCCGCGTCGCGCGCGAGGTCGAGACCCGCCTCGCTCTCCAGCACGCGCAGCGCGGCGAGCGAGGCCGCCATCAGCGCCGGCTGGGTGTTGGCGGTCAGCGTCAGCGTCTCGATCGGCCCGTTCCACATGACGGAGGACAGCTTCTCGCCGAGAGCCTCGTCCACTTCGTCGAACACGGCCCGGGCCGCGGCGAAGTTCTCGGCGAGGGCCTTGCCCATGCCGACGACCTGGCTGCCCTGGCCGGGAAATACGTAGGCGCTGCTCATGACGTCGCGTGGTCCATTCGTTAGAATTGGCGCGGGCAGGAACACTGACCAGCGCGCCGTGTCAAGTTCGGCACCCTTCCGCTGCGCCGCGCAAGGGCCGTGCGCCTTGATTTCCGGTGCATTTCGCGTATAAGCGCGCCCACTGTCGGTCCCGGCCGGGGGCTGAACGGACGGTTGCGCGCGTCGATTTCCCTATAGGGGAAGCGGCCGGCGCGGCAGGAGACTCAAGGGTCTTCGTCGTCCCGTGTCCCCGCCTTCGAGATATTTCGAGCCTTTCCGGGGCTCGAAGGGCTCGGCGTCGGGACGATGGCCGCAATAGTGCGGAACATTAGGAAAGGCACGAGACATGGCTCTCTACGAGCATGTGTTCCTCGCGCGCCAGGACGTGACGGCGCAGCAGGTCGAGGAACTCACCGCCCGCTTCAAGGGCGTTATCGAGGCGAATGGCGGCTCGGTCCAGAAGACCGAGTACTGGGGCGTGAAGACCCTCACCTATCGCATCCGCAAGAACCGCAAGGCGCACTTCTCGCTGCTCAACATCGACGCCCCGGCCGCTGCCGTGGCCGAGATGGAGCGCCAGATGCGCATCGACGAGGACATCCTCCGCTTCCTGACGATCCGCGTCGAGGAGCTCGAGGAAGGCCAGTCGGTCATGCTGCAGAAGCGCGACCGCGACGATCGCGGCGAGCGCGGCTTCGGTGATCGCGGCTTCGGCGGCGACCGCGGCTTCGGTGGCGGACGCGGCTTCGGCGGCGACCGTGGTGATCGCGGCCCGCGCCGTGATCGTGAAGAGGCTCCGGCCAACGTGGAGACTGAGTGATGGCTTTCGGTGGCACCGGCGGCTCGTCCGCGAACACGGGCGCGCGTCGCCCCTTCTTCCGCCGTCGCAAGACCTGCCCGTTCTCCGGCGCCAACGCGCCGAAGATCGACTACAAGGACGTGCGGCTGCTGCAGCGCTACATCTCCGAGCGCGGCAAGATCGTCCCCTCGCGCATCACGGCGGTCTCCGCCAAGAAGCAGCGCGAGCTCGCCCAGGCCATCAAGCGCGCGCGCTTCCTCGGCCTGCTGCCCTTCGTGATCCGCTGATCGCGTAAGATTTTCCGTCCCCGGCTCCGGCCGGGGACGTTTCGACCTTTATTTTCCGACAGGTCCGCGGGGACATTCCCGAAGGACCTTGGCTGGGGCGGACGATGATCCGCTCCTAACCGCTCGGAGCGGGACAGCTCGTCGATGGTTCAGAACTGGCTCATAGCCTTCGGCGCCGGCGCGGCGTCAGCCCTTCTGGTGGCGACAGTGGCCACCGGCAGCGCCTTGGCTTTGCCCCTGTTCTATCTCGCGCCGCTTCCCGTCCTCATCGTCGGCCTCGGCTGGAATCACCTCTCCGCGCTGGTCGCCGCCTCCGCGGCGGCGGTCGCCATCGGCGTCTTCTTCGGGCTGGAGCTGCTGCTCGCCTATGTCGCCGGCGTGGGCCTGCCGGCCTATGTGCTCTCCTATCTCGCGCTGATGGCGCGGCAGGAGCAGCCGGACGGCCCGCTCGAATGGTTCCCCGTCGGCCGCATCGTGCTCGCCGCCGCCATTCTCGGCTGCCTGGCCGTCGCCGCGCTGATCCCGCTCGTGGCCGGCAGCGTCGAAGGCTATCAGGCGGCGTTGCGCTCGCTGTTCCAGGCGATGTTCGAGGAGAATCCGGGCGCGGGCAGCGCCGACATGGAGCGGCTGGTCGACCTGCTGGTCCTCGTCATGCCCCCGGCCGCCGCCGTGGTGACGATGGTCACGCAGCTCGCCAATCTCTGGCTCGGCGCCCATGTCGCCCGCGTGTCCGGGCGCCTCATCCGCCCGTGGCCGGACCTCGCCGCCATTGCCCTGCCGCGCGCCAGCGTGGCGCTGCTGGCCGGCACGCTCATCGCCGCCAGCCTCGCCGGCGGCTTCGTCGGCCTGCTGGCCGAGCTGTTCAGCGCCACGCTGGTCATGGCCTTCGCGCTCGTCGGCATCGCGGCGATCCACTGGATCACCCGTGGCGCCGCCGGACGGACGCTGGTCATCGCCACGGTGTGGATCGCCGCGCTGGCGCTGGGCTGGCCCTTCGCGGCGCTCGCCCTGCTCGGCCTCGCCGAAACCCTCTTCGGCCTTCGTGGCCGCTTCCGGCGCGGGAACCCCTCCGGGGGACCGCCGGCGGCCAATGACGGCTGACCCCCCTCATTCCTGAAATCTGACGAATCGAATGGAGAACTGAAATGGAAGTCATTCTGCTGGAGCGCGTGGCCAAGCTTGGCCAGATGGGTGAAGTCGTCCGCGTCAAGGACGGCTACGCCCGCAATTTCCTCCTCCCCTCGGGCAAGGCGCTGCGCGCCACCAAGGACAACAAGACCCGCTTCGAATCGATGAAGGCCCAGCTCGAGACCCGCAACCTCGAACTGAAGAACGAGGCCACCAAGGTCGGCGAGAAGCTGAACGGCACGATCGTGGTGCTCGTGCGCCAGGCCGGCGAGACCGGCCAGCTCTACGGCTCGGTGTCGACCCGCGACATCGCCGAGGCGCTGACCGCCGCCGGCTTTACCGTCGAGCGCAAGCAGATCGTCCTCAACCACCCGATCAAGACCATCGGCCTGCACGAGGTGCCCGTCACCCTGCACCCGGAAGTCGAAGTGTCGGTCCGCGCCAACGTCGCCCGCAGCGCCGAGGAAGCCGAGCGCCAGTCGCGCGGTGAAGACCTCACCGTCATCCGCGACGAGGAGGACGAGGACGAATACTTGGAGGAGGCTCCGGCCGAGGCCGAGACCGAGGCTGAGGCCGAACAGGCCTGAAGCAATTACCCTGCGGAATACGTCGAATTGCGTAGCCCGGCCGCTTGCGGCCGGGCTTTTTTGCATGCGTGGCAACGTTTGGATTGTTGCGAGGAGGAAAATGTTGTGATGCAATGATTTGCACATCATGAACATGCCCACGCGATGGGCAGGCGGTCTTCACGCGGGGACGCCCCTTAGTGGTTTGTCGTCGCCGACTGCCGGTACCGTTGGAGTTGGCCGATGGAACGGTTGCTCTCGCAGGTTCTTGCGCGCGTCGTGCGCCGCGGTTCCGTTGTCGTCACTTTCGCTTCCGGCACGCGCGCCACCTTCGGCGACGGAACGGGCGAACCTCTCGAAGTCCGCTTCACTTCCGACGCCTGGCAACGCCAGATCGCCCTCGACCCCGAGCTGAAGCTCGGCGAGGCGTTCATGGAAGGCGGTCTGGTGATCGAGCGGGGCGACATCGCCCAGCTTCTCGCCCTGCTCATGGCGCAGGTGGGGCTCCAGGTCCCCAGCGCCAGCGCCAAATTCCTTATGAAGCTGCGCTTCCTGTTCCGCCGGCTGGCGCAGTTCAATCCGCGCGACCGCTCGCAGAAGAACGTCGCGCACCATTACGATCTCGACGGGCGGCTCTATTCGCTGTTCCTCGATGCCGACCGGCAATATTCCTGCGCCTATTTCGAGACGCCCGACCAGTCGCTCGACGACGCGCAGCTCGCCAAGAAGCGGCACATCGCGGCCAAGCTGCTGTTCGACAAGCCCGACCTCACCGCGCTGGACATCGGCTGCGGCTGGGGCGGCATGGGGCTCTACCTCGCCGGGCATACGGGGGCACAGGTGACGGGCGTCACCCTCTCGCAGGAACAGCTCGGTGTCGCCCGGTGCCGCGCCGAGGAGCGCGGCCTCGCCGAACGCGCCGACTTCCGCCTGCAGGACTATCGGGACGTGCCCGGCCCGTTCGACCGCATCGTCTCGGTCGGCATGTTCGAGCATGTCGGCGTCGGCCATTACGACGAGTATTTCGGCAGGGTGGCGGAGCTTCTGAAGGATGACGGCGTGGCGCTGATCCACTCCATCGGCCGTTCGGAAGGCCCCGGCATCACCAATCCGTGGATCGCCAAGTACATCTTCCCCGGCGGTTACATCCCGGCCTTGTCGGAGGTGCTTCCCGCCATCGAGCGCGCGGGTCTCTTCGTCACCGACATCGAGATCCTGCGCCTGCACTATGCCGAGACGCTGAAGGCGTGGCGCGAGCGCTTCCTGGCGCATCGCGAGGAGGTGGAGCGGCTCTATGATTCGCGCTTCGTGCGGATGTTCGAATTCTATCTCGCCTCGTCCGAGATGGCGTTCCGCCATCAGGGAATGATGATCTTCCAGATCCAGCTCGCCAAGCGCGAGGGCGTGGTGCCGCTGACGCGCAACTACATCGCCGAAGCCGAGACAGCCTTGCGCAGGATCGAACGCGAGAACCGTCCCGGCCTGCGGCTGGCGGGGGAATAGCGCCCCCGCCTCGGGGCGGCTCGGGAGGCCGGAGGGCGTCAAGCAAGATTTAGCTTTCCACAGGCCCTCCACAGGACAAAATGAGGCGTGCGCGATTCACCCCGGACTCGGCGCCGGGGTGAAGGTAGCTGTTGCAGCAGCCCATCCGCACCCGGAAGAGATATGCTCGATTCCCCTGCCCGCCCCGCGGCGGAGACAGACGCGACCTATCGCACCGCCCCGCACAACATCGAGGCGGAACAGGCGCTGCTGGGCGCGATCCTCGTGAACAACGAGGCGTTCTACCGGGTCTCGGACTTCCTGGAGCCGCGCCATTTCTTCGAGCAGATCCATGTGGCGATCTATGAGACCACGGCGGCGCTGATCCGCGCCGGCAAGGTGGCGACGCCGGTCACGCTCAAGACCTTCCTGCCGGGCGAGTTCGACATCGCCGGCCTCACCGTGCCGCAATATCTCGCCCGCCTCGCCGCCGAGGCGACGACGATCATCAACGCCGAGGATTACGGCCGCACCATCTACGACCTCTCGGTGCGCCGCGACCTGATCGCCATCGGCGAGGAGATCGTCAACGAGGCCTACGAGGCCCCGGTCGACGCCACCCCGCAGGAGCAGATCGAGGAGGCCGAGAAGCGCCTCTACGAGCTCGCCGAGACCGGGCGCTACGACGGCGGCTTCATGCGCTTCAACGACGCGCTGAAGGAAGCGGTCGACATGGCCAGCCGCGCCTTCCAGCGCGACGGTCATCTGTCCGGCACCGCCTCGGGCCTCGACGATCTCGACCAGATGATGGGCGGCCTGCAGCCGTCCGACCTCATCATCCTCGCCGGCCGTCCGGCGATGGGAAAGACCTCGCTCGCCACCAACATCGCCTTCAACGTCGCCGCCGCCTACCAGTCGGAGACGCTGCCGGACGGCTCGATCCGGCCGCTCAACGGCGGCGTGGTCGGCTTCTTCTCGCTGGAAATGTCGGCCGAGCAGCTCGCCACCCGTATCCTCGCCGAGCAGGCCGAGATCGCCTCCTACAAGATCCGCCGCGGCGACATCTCCGAGCACGAGTTCGACAAGCTCGCCAGCTGCGCGCAGATGATGCAGACGATCCCGCTCTACATCGACGACACCGGCGGCATCTCCATCGCCCAGCTGCGGGCCCGCGCCCGCCGGCTCAAGCGCCAGCGCGGGCTGGACTTCATGGTCGTCGACTACCTCCAGCTGCTCACCGGCTCCTCCAAGAGCTCGTCGCAGGGCCGCGTGCAGGAGATCACCGAGATCACCACCGGCCTCAAGGCGCTCGCCAAGGAACTCGGCGTGCCGATCATGGCGCTGTCCCAGCTCTCGCGTCAGGTCGAGGCGCGCGACGACAAGCGTCCGCAATTGTCCGACCTTCGCGAATCCGGCTCGATCGAGCAGGATGCCGACGTGGTGATGTTCGTGTTCCGCGAGGAATATTACCTCAAGAGCCGCGAGCCGAAGGAAGGCACCGAGGAATGGTTCAAGTGGGACCAGGACATGAAGGCGGCGCAGGGCATCGCCGAGGTAATCATCGGCAAGCAGCGCCACGGCCCCACCGGAACGGTGAAGGTCGCCTTCGAGGCCCAGTACACCCGCTTCTCCACGCTGGCCCAGAACGACCGGCTGCCCGAGCATTGAGTTCGCCATCGTGACCAGCCACGACATTACCAGCCACGACATTCCCCCGCCCGAAGCCGGCGGCGTCCTCACCGTCGACCTCGCGGCCCTGCGCGCCAATTACGAGGAGATCGCCCGCCGCGTGACGCCGGCCGCCTGCGCGGCGGTGGTGAAGGGCGACGGCTACGGCATCGGCCTCGTGCCGGCGGCCTCGGCGCTCTGGCAGGCGGGAGCGCGCACCTTCTTCGTCGCGCTGCTCAGCGAGGCGCGCGAGCTGCGCAACCTGCTCCCCGAGGCCGAGATCTTCGTGCTCAACGGGCTCTTCCCCGGCACCGAGGCGGCCTATCGCGACAAGCGGCTGTGCCCGGTTCTCGGCAGCGTGTCGGAAATCGAGCGCTGGAGCGCGTTCTGCGAAGATACAGGCACCGCCCTGCCCGCCGCCGTCCATGTCGACACCGGCATGAACCGGCTCGGCCTGTCGGCGACGGAGGCGGTGAACCTCGCCGAGGGGCGCGACGAGATCGGCTTCACGCTGGCCCTGCTGATGAGCCACCTCGCCTGCGCCGACGAGCCCGACCATCCGCTGACCGCCCGCCAGCTCGAGGATTTCCGGGCCATCGCCGCGCTGTTCCCGGACGTGCGGGCGTCGCTCGCCAATTCGGCCGGCGCGCTCGGCGATCGCGCGCTGCATTTCGATCTCGTACGGCCGGGCATCGCCGTCTATGGCGGCCGCCCGCGCAAGGATGTCGCGCCGCTGCGGCCGGTGGTGCGGCTGGAGCTGCGGATCGCGCAGGTGCGCCATGTGCACGAGGGTGAGACGGTCGGCTACGGCGCCGCGCATACCGCCCTGCGCCCGTCGCGCGTCGCCATCCTCTCGGCCGGTTATGCCGACGGCATTCCCCGGCTGGCCGGCGCCTCGGATCTCCGTCCCGGCGCCGAGGCGGTGGTGGCGGGTCATCGCTGCCCGCTGATCGGCCGCATCTCGATGGACCTCCTCGCCCTCGACATCACCGAGGTGCCCGAGGATGCCGTCTCCCCGGGCGACTTCGCCACCCTGCTCGGCGACGGGCTCGGCCTCGAGGACCTGGCGCGCCATTCCGCCACCATCGACTACGAGATCCTCACCTCCCTCGGCCGGCGCTATCACCGCCGCTGGGTATAGCGCACGCACCCGCGAATTTGATCCCTGTTTGTTCTCGCGCCAAATGGCGGTAGAACCTCGACGGATCGATTCAATCCGGATTTCCGACCGCCCATGGCCAAACGCGCCGCCTCCTTCATCTGCCAGATCTGCGGCGCGGTGCATTCGCGCTGGCAGGGGCGCTGCGATTCCTGCGGCGCGTGGAACTCCATCGCCGAGGAAACCGCCGCCTCCGATACCTTGCCCGCCAATCTGCGCGGCGGGCGCAAGGGCCGGCTCATCGCGCTGGAGAGCCTGTCGGGCACCTCGGAGGACGCTCCCCGCGTGCGCGTCGGCATCTCCGAGCTCGACCGGGTGGCCGGCGGCGGGCTGGTGCCTGGCTCGGTGCTGCTGATCGGCGGCGATCCCGGCATCGGCAAGTCGACCCTGCTGATCCAGGCCTCGGCCGCGCTGGCCAATGCGGGACACCGCATCATCTATGTCTCGGGCGAAGAAGCGGTGGCGCAGGTGCGCCTGCGCGCCGAGCGCCTCGGTCTGGCCGGCTCGTCGGTCGAGCTCGCCGCCGAGACCAATGTCGAGGACATCGTCGCCACCCTCTCCGAGGGCAAGCGCCCCGCTCTGGTCGTGATCGATTCCATCCAGACCATGTGGACCGACACGGTGGAATCCGCCCCCGGCACGGTCACGCAGGTGCGTTCCTCGGCGCAGATCCTCATCCGCTACGCCAAGCGCGCCGGCGCCGCGGTCATCCTCGTCGGCCATGTCACCAAGGATGGCCAGATCGCCGGCCCGCGCGTGGTCGAGCACATGGTCGACGCGGTGCTCTCCTTCGAGGGCGACGGCGCCCATCATTTCCGCATCCTGCGGGCGCAGAAGAACCGCTTCGGGCCCACCGACGAGATCGGCGTGTTCGAGATGACCGGCCTCGGCCTGCGCGAGGTAGCCAACCCCTCCGAGCTGTTCCTCTCGAACCGCGACAGCGGCGCCCCCGGCACGGCCGTCTATGCCGGCATGGAGGGCACCCGCCCGGTGCTGGTGGAAATCCAGGCGCTTGTCGTGCCGACGAGCCTCGGCACGCCACGCCGCGCCGTCGTCGGCTGGGACCCGAGCCGGCTCTCCATGGTGCTGGCGGTTCTGGAAGCGCGCTGCGGCATCAAGCTCGGCGCCCATGACGTGCACCTCAACGTCGCCGGCGGCTTCCGCATCAGCGAGCCGGCCGCCGACCTCGCCGTGGCGGCCGCCCTCGTCTCCTCGCTGTCGGGCGCCGTGCTGCCCGCCGACAGCGTCTATTTCGGCGAGGTGAGCCTCACCGGCGCGGTGCGCGCCGTGCCGCATTCCGTCGCCCGGCTCAAGGAAGCCGCCAAGCTGGGATTCAACCGCGCCGTCGCGCCGGAAGCCAAGGGGTCCGGCAAGAACGCGGACAAGGGCGCGGGCAAGGGAAACGGAGCCTCGAAGGAGACGCAGGAGCCTCCCCTCGCCATCGATACCGTCACCTCTCTTGGGGATATCGTCGCCAACATCGCCGCCCGGGGCCGCCGCAGCGCCTCCCGCGAGCGGCAAGAGGGATGACGGACGCCCTGCTCCGCGCTATACGTCGCGCGGTCCCTTACGGGGCCGGAACAGCGCAGATTCGCTGCGCTTTCCTGTCGAAAGCCGCTAGGATCACGGTGCGCTCGTCTTGACGTTGCTCGACATCATCCTTGTCGCCGTGATGGTGATCTCCGGCCTTCTGGCCATGGTGCGCGGGTTCGTGCGCGAGGTCTTCGCCATCGCCTCCTGGGTCGCCGCGGCGATCGTCACCCTCTACGCCTATCCCCACGTCCTGCCGCTGGCGAAGCAGTATATCGCCAACGACACCTTCGCGATGGCCGCGAGCGTGGGTGCGGTGTTCCTCCTCACCCTGCTGATCGTCTCGATCATCACGGTGCGGATTTCGGACCTCGTGCTCGACAGCCGCATCGGCGCGCTGGACCGCACGCTGGGCTTCCTCTTCGGCCTCGCCCGCGGCTTCCTGATCATGGTTGTGGCCTTCCTGTTCTTCAACTGGCTGGTCCAGAACGAGCAGGGCCAGCCGGACTGGATTCGCGACGCGCGGGCGAAGGTGGTCTTGCAAAGTGCGGGTGACTGGCTCATCTCCGTATTGCCGGAAGATCCCGAGAGCCTGATACGCGACATTCGCAACTCGAAGGAAGCCGAGCCGAACGAGCCGCCGCCGGAGCCCTTCAATCCGGGCACGGCCCCGGCCACTCCCGGCCCGGCGTCGCCGCCGGCGCCTTAATTCGACCGCGCCCGTGGGACAAAGCCGTCCCGGGGCGCTGTTGCATTTGAGCTAGTGGAGCGGGCGCAGCCTCGAACTGCGCCGAGGAGCGATGGTCCTATGGCCGACCTGACTGTTGACGACGTGGCGCCGAAATCGGCGGTGGCCGACGATTTCTACGACGACTACGGGGACACGCTGCGCGAGGAGTGCGGCGTGTTCGGCATTTACGGGCACCCCGACGCCGCGGCGATCACTGCCCTCGGCCTGCACGCCCTGCAGCATCGCGGGCAGGAGGCGGCCGGCATAACCACTTATGACGGCAGCCGTTTTCACTCGGAACGCCGCCTCGGCCTCGTCAGCGACGCCTTTTCCGACGGCGACGCGATCAAGCGCCTGCCCGGCCATATCGCGGTCGGCCATGTCCGCTACTCGACGACCGGCGAGACCATCCTGCGCAACGTGCAGCCGCTCTTCGCCGAGCTCGACGGCGGCGGGTTCGCCATCGCCCACAACGGCAACCTGACCAACGGCCTCACCCTGCGCCGCCAGCTCATCCGTGACGGCGCCATCTGCCAGTCGACCTCCGACACCGAGGTGATGCTCCACCTCGTCGCCCGCTCCAAGCGCCCCCGCTTCACCGAACGCTTCGTCGACGCCCTGCGCTCCATCGAGGGCGCCTATGCCTTCGTCGGCCTCACCAACAAGAAGCTGGTGGGCGCCCGCGACCCGCTCGGCATCCGCCCGCTGGTGCTCGGCGAACTCGACGGCCACCCGATCCTGACCTCCGAGACCTGCGCTCTCGACATAATTGGTGCGCGCCATGTGCGCGACATCGAGCCGGGCGAGGTCATCGTCTTCTCCTCCGACAAGGTGGAGACGCTGCGCCCCTTCGGCAGCGTGCCGCCGCGCCCCTGCATCTTCGAGTACATCTATTTCGCCCGCCCGGACTCGGTCGTGGGCGGCCGCTCGGTCTACCAGGTCCGCAAGACCATGGGCATGCAGCTCGCCGCCGAGGCGCCGGCCGATGCCGACCTCGTGGTGCCGGTGCCGGACTCCGGCGTGCCGGCCGCCATCGGCTTCTCGCAGGCTTCTGGCCTTCCCTACGAGCTGGGCATCATCCGCAACCACTATGTGGGCCGCACCTTCATCCAGCCGACCCAGTCGGTGCGCGACCAGGGCGTGCGGATGAAGCACTCGGCCAACCGCGCCGTCGTCGAGGGCAAGCGCATCGTGCTGATCGACGACAGTCTGGTGCGTGGCACGACGTCGGTCAAAATCGTCCGCATGATGCGCGAGGCCGGGGCGCGCGAGGTGCATTTCCGCATCTCCTCGCCGCCGATCACCCACCCCGACTATTACGGCATCGACACGCCGGACCGCGACAAGCTGCTCGCCGCGACGCATGACCTCGAAGGCATGCGCCGCTACATCGGCGCCGACAGCCTCGCCTTCCTCTCCATCGACGGCATCTACAAGTCGATGGGCTATGAGGGCCGCGATCCCGTGTGCCCGCAGTTCACCGATCACTGCTTCACCGGCGAGTATCCGACCCCGCTGACCGACCGCGAAGGCGAGGTTTCGCCGCGCCAGCTCTCCCTGCTGGCCGAGGCGAGCTGACACGCCGTGGTCGAGCTTCGGGAATGGCATCGCGGCCGCCTCATCGACCACATCCAGCTGGTGGTGAAGGATCTCGAGGCCTGCCGCCGCTTCTACGGCGCCGCGCTTGAGGTGCTCGGCATCCCGGTGGTCGACGGCGAAGGCTATTTCTTCGCCGACGAACTCTTCGTCAGCGCCGGCGAGCCGACCACGGGCCGCGCCCACCTCGCCTTCCAGGCGCCGGACGAGGAAACCGTGCGGCGCTTCCACGCCGCCGCCCTGAACGCCGGCGGGCGCGACAATGGCGCGCCGGGCCTGCGGGACTATCATCCCGGCTATTACGCCGCCTTCGTGCTCGACCCCGAAGGCAACAACATCGAAGCGGTCACTCACGGCCCCGCCCGGCGTTCCGCGCCGTCGGTGGTCATGACCGACGACACGTAAGCGTTCGAGGAAACCCCATGCCGGATATCCCTGTGGCGGACACGTCCGCGCGCCCGCTCGCCGGGCGCATCGCCCTCGTCACCGGCGCCACCCGCGGCATCGGCCAGGCGACCGCCCTCGCCCTCGCCGAGGCCGGCGCGCACATCGTCGCCATCGGCCGCACGACCGGCGCGCTGGAGGAGCTCGACGACGCCATCGTCACGGCCGGCTCCACCGCGACGCTGGTGCCACTCGACATGAAGGACGGCGAGGGCATCGACCGGCTCGGCGGCGCTCTCTACGAGCGCTTCGGCAAGCTCGACATCTTCGTCGGCAATGCCGGCGTGCTCGGCCCGATGACGCCGCTGGCGCAGATCGATCCCAAGGAGTGGGACGACACGCTGGCCGTGAACCTGACCGCCAACTGGCGCCTCGTGCGCTCGCTCGATCCGCTGCTGCGCCTGTCGACCGCCGGCCGCGCCGTGCTGGTCTCCTCCGGCGCCGCGCACAAGGCGCGGGCCTATTGGGGGCCCTATTCCATCACCAAGGCTGCGGTGGAAGTGCTGGCCCGCACCTGGGCGGCGGAGGTGATGAACATCTCGAACCTCAAGGTGAACCTCATCAACCCCGGGCCGATCCGCACCCGCATGCGCGCCAAGGCCTTCCCGAGCGAGGACCCGAACACCCTCCCGGCCCCGGAAGAGGTCGCCGCCGCCATCCTCGCCCTCTGCCTGCCGGGCTTCGAGGAAACCGGCCGCCTCTACGACTTCCCCACCCGCAGCCTCAAGGCGTTCCCGGTTCCGGTGTGAACGCCCCCGCACGAGACGAAAAAAGGGACGGCGCGAGCCGTCCCTTTTGCATTCCGTCGACCGATCCCGCTCAGTCCTTCTCGGCGTAGGGATTGTCCTTCTCGCGCAGCGTGAGCCGGATCGGCACGCCCGGCAGATCGAAGCTCTGGCGCAGATTGTTCACGAGATAGCGGACATAGCTCTCCGGCAGCGCGTCGGCGCGCGAGCAGAACAGCACGAAGCTCGGCGGGCGCGCCTTCGGCTGGGTGATGTAGCGCAGCTTGATGCGACGGCCGGAGACGGCCGGTGGCGGATGTTCGCTGGTCACCTCGCCCAGCCAGCGGTTGAGCGGGTTGGTCGCGACGCGGCGGTTCCACACTTCATGCGCCTGGCCGACCGCGCGCACGAGACGATCGAGCCCCTCGCCGGTGAGGCCGGAGACCAGCACCACCGGCGCGCCCCGCAGCTGCGGGAGCCAATGGTCGGCCTCCCCGCGCATGCGGGTGACGAAGCCCGGCTGGTCCTTGACGAGATCGGACTTCGACAGCGCCAGCACCACCGCCCGCCCCTCGCGCTCGGCGAGGTCGGCGATGCGCAGGTCCTGCTCCTCGAAGGGATGGGTGGCGTCCATCAGCACGATCACCACCTCGGCGAAGCGCGCCGCGCGCAGGCCATCGGCGACGGAGAGCTTCTCCAGCTTGTCGTCGATGCGGGCGCGCTTGCGCATGCCGGCGGTGTCGAAGACGCGCAGCGCCACGCCGTGGCGCTCCACATCCACGGCGATGGAATCGCGGGTGATGCCGGCCTCCGGGCCGGTCAGCAGCCGGTCCTCGCCCAGCAGCGCGTTGATCAGCGTGGACTTGCCGGCATTGGGCCGCCCGAGCACCGCGACGCGGATGCGCCGGCCGCCCTCGCCGCCCTCCTCCTCGTCCTCGTCGTCCGGCAGGCATTGCGCCAGCGCGCGCACGAGGTCCGCCATGCCGTCGCCGTGCTCGGCGGAAAGCTCCACCGGCTCGCCGAGGCCCAGCGCATAGGAATCGAGCGTGCCGCCCTCCGAGCCCCGCGCCTCGGCCTTGTTGGCCACCAGGATGGTGTGCTTGCCGGAACGGCGGGCGAGTTCGGCGAAGGCACGGTCGCTCGGCGTGACGCCGGCCTTGGCGTCGATGAGGAACAGCAGCACGTCGGCGTCGTCGATGGCCGCCTCGGTCTGCGCCCGCATGCGGCCTTCGAGCGATTCGGCCTTGGCCTCCTCCAGCCCCGCCGTGTCGATCACGCGGAAGGAGAGATGGCCGAGCCGGGCATCGCCCTCGCGCCGGTCACGGGTCACGCCGGGGCGGTCGTCGACCAGCGCGAGGCGCTTGCCGACGAGGCGATTGAACAGCGTCGACTTGCCGACATTGGGCCGGCCGACAATGGCGACGGTCATCGTCATGGAATGGGGGCGCCTCCGCGCCGGTCAGCGGGCCGGAGTGGTGCCCGAGGCGGGCGCGGCGGGAGCGGCCGAAGGCTCGGTCGACAGGCCATAGGCCGAGTTGGCCGGCTGCGGCGGAGCCTGGTTGTAGTCGATGCCCGGCACGCCCTCGGGGAACACCGGCTGGCGCGCGCCCGGCAGGGGCTTCTCGCGCTCGTTGAAGGGGTTCAGCGATTCGAGGGTCTCGCAGCCGGCGGATGCGAGGGTCAGCCCGAGCACGGGGACCAGCAGCAGCGCGCGGCGCAACCGGAGCTTGGCATGGTGCATGGAGCTTCTCCTCACTGCACGGCAGGAGCGGCGGCCGGCGCATCTGCCGGAGCCGGAGCGGAGGTCGGGGCCGCGGCCGGCGCCGGAAGCGGCATGGAAGCGGCCGCCAGCGTGCGCATCAGCTCGGCGCGACGGCGCAGGCCGGGAGGGATCTGGCCATCGTTCAGCAGCGCGGTGAAGGTATCGGTCGCCGCCTTGTAGTCGCCGGCCTTGTACTGGGCGAGACCGATGATCTCGCGCGCGGAATAGCGGAAGGCGCCTTCCGGCGTGTCGAGCGGCTTCACCCGGCCCTCGATATCCGCGAACGGCGCGGTATCGACCAGCAGCAGCGCGGCGCGGATCTGCGCCACATTCTGCATCAGCCGGCTGATCGACGGATCCTTGGCGAGCGCATCGTAATCGGCGACAGCAGCGGCCCGGTCGGTCTTGGCCAGCTCGGCCGCCGCGCGGAAGCGCGCGAGAACGCGATAGCCCGGGGTGCCGTCCTTCTCGATCTGCTGGAACGCGGCATCCGCCTCGGCGGCCTTGCCATCCGCCGCGAGTTGCAGCGCGGCCTCAAACTGCGCGCCGGCCGCCTGATCCTGCTGCAGGCGCCACCATTCATAGCCGCGCCATCCGGCGACAGCGACGACGATCAGCACCGCGAGACCGACGACATAGGCGCCGTAACGCGTCCAGAGACGGTTGAAACGCTCGCGACGCAGATCCTCGTCGATCTCGTGGAAGATGTCAGCCATGTCGGTCCGTGGAACTCGTCGCAAGGCGCCGGCACACAGGCGCCGGGCGGTATCTGAAAGGCCGGGTAAACTAGCGATGCGGCTTCAACAAGGCAAATCGGCGCGCCGCCTCTCCACTGCCCATCGTAATTTGCCGCCGGGCGCCAGTTGGCTCGTCACGGCCGGGGGCCCGGAGATGACGGTCCGAAGGCCGCCGCCCCGCCGGCGCCTCACCCCTTCTTCGGCGCGTAGACATGCTCCGGCCCGGGGAAGCTGCGGCCCCGCACCTCGCTGGCATAAGCCTCCACGGCCGCGCCGATGGCCGGGCCGATCTCGGCGAACTTCTTGACGAAGCGTGGCACGCGGTCGGACAGGCCGAGCATGTCCTCCAGCACCAGGATCTGCCCGTCGCAGGCCACCGACCCGCCGATGCCGATGGTCGGCGGAGCGACCTCCTCGGTGATCTGCCGGGCCAGCGGCTCCGAGATCGCCTCCAGCACCATGGCGAAGGCGCCGGCATCGGCGATGGAGCGGGCGTCGTCGAGGATCAGCGCCGCGCTCGCCTCGTCGCGCCCGAGCGCCTTGAAGGAGCCGAGCGTGTTGATCGCCTGCGGGGTCAGTCCGACATGGCCCATCACCGGCACGCCGCGATCGGCGAGGAAGCGCACCGTTTCGGCCATGCGGCGCCCGCCTTCCAGCTTCACGGCGCCGGCGCCGGTCTCCTTGAGCACGCGGGAGGCGGTGGCGAAGGCCTGCTGGGGCGAGCCCTCATAGGAGCCGAAGGGCAGGTCCACCACGACGAGCGCCCGCGCGGAGCCGCGCATCACCGCCTGTCCCTGAAGGATCATCATGTCGACCGTCACCGGCACGGTGGTCTCCATGCCGTGCATCACCATGCCCAGCGAGTCGCCCACCAGCATGAAGTCGACATGCGGGTCGATGAGACGGGCGGTATGCGCGTGATAGGCGGTCAGCGAGACGATCGGATCGCCGCCCTTCTTCGCACGGATATCCGGTGCGGTCAGACGGCGCGCGGCGGACTGGACGGACATTTCAGGCGGTTTCCTCGTGTTCTTGTAAGGGCTTGGTCAGCCCATCACCGGCACCCCGACGATGTAGGGGTGGAACCAGAAGGCAAGGGCCGCATAAAGCACGACACCGCCGACGATCGCAATGATGTCGCCGCCCCAGCCGGCCGGAGCCACCGGCAGCGGCGCGCCGCGGCGCTTGGCCATGATGCGCATCACCACCGCCCAGGCGAGGATGACCACCGCGAGCGTCACCGTGGCGGCGTCGCCATTGGCGAGCAGATGCGCCAGCGCCCAGGTCTTGATCGCCACCAGGAAGGGAAACTTCAGCCATGCCTTGAGGTGGCTCGGCACCAATGCGGCCACGGTGGCGATGGACGCGATCAGCATCAGCAGCAGCGCCAGATGACGCAGTCCGACCGGCGGATCGTAGAGCTGCGCCGGCCCTTCAGCCCGCCACTGGCCGTAGCCATAGGCGATCAGCAGCACGCCGGCGAGGGCGACGACACCGTGAATGACGCGGTAGGTCGTCGTGCCGAGCTGGGCGGACGCCGCCGCGCCGATCTTGCGGCGCGCGGTGAGGATATGGATGGCAACGAACAGGACGAGGCCCGCCAGCATCAGGATCATGGAAATGCGCTCCCGGATTGGATTCCGGCGCGACGCTAGATCGTTTCCAATCGGAGCGCCATCCGGGTTGGCCGCGTCCGTTTGCCCGTCCCCTCGCGCGTCGGTCCGCGTGCCTGTGGCGCGATCCGATGCCGGCCGATCAGCCGGATGTGTAAACCATAAGACGTTTCGAGGCTCCCGCCGTCGCCGGTATCGTGCCAGAATACCGCCACAATGTCGGGGATGCCGGGATGAGACATCTTCTTGCCGCCCTCGTTGGGGGCATGCTCCTCTTTCTCGCCGCGCCGGCCGGTGCGCAGAGCGTGACGGCCCACATCGATCTGTCGCGTCAGGTGATGAAGGTCTCGGTGGACGGGGTGCCGCGCTACGTCTGGCCGGTCTCCACCGCCCGCAAGGGCTACCGCACGCCGGTCGGCAGCTACCGGCCGCAACGGCTGCATCGGCGCTACTTCTCGCGCAAGTACTACAACTCGCCCATGCCCTACTCGATCTTCTTCCACGGCGGCTATGCCATTCACGGGACGAACGATCTGAACCGGCTCGGGCGTCCGGCCTCGCATGGCTGCGTCCGGTTGCATCCGGGCAACGCCGCGACGCTGTTCGCGCTTGTGAATGATTACGGGCGCGCCAATACGCGCATTGTCATTACCCGTTGATCGGGGCATTGCTAGCGTCGGTAGGCACATGCCGGAGCTACCGACGGCCCGGCTGAAGGCCATTTGCGCAGGTGGGCCTTCATGCTGCTGGACTACACGTCGCTGCTCATCGCCATCGGCTTCTCGGCGATCTGCCTGTCGATCATCCTGCTGGGCACCTGGTCCACCGCGCGCGCGGACAAATACCTGCTGATCTGCTCCATCGCCGCCGGCTTCATCGTCTGCGACGTGTTCCTCTACAGCCTCTATCTCTCCAATCCGCACTACTCGCTTGCTACCATCGCATTCGCCCACCTCCTCACCGGCCTCTCAATTTTGTACGGCGCGGCCTTCTATTTTCGCCTCGGAGGCTCGCCGCGCGGGCGCATTCTCATCGGTATGGCGAGCCTGCCCATCGCCCTCACGCCACTCGCGATGGGCTATGACGGCGCCGGCTTCATGCTGGTGAACCTCTCGGCTGCGGCGCTGCTGGCACTCACGGCGTTCGAGTATTGGCAGACCCGGGCCGAGGCGCCCGGTGCCATCGCCGGCATGTGCGGCCTCTATCTTTTCGTCGGCACGTCCTTTGCGGCCTGCGCACTGGTGCTGGCCTTCGACGGCAGGCTCGTTCTCGATGGCCCGCCCGCCAACTGGGCGGAGGACTTCAACGTGCTGTCGGTCATAGCCGGCGTGCCGGGCATCGGCGCGATGACGCTGGCGCTCAACCAGACCCGGCTCGCCCGCGCCCACAAGCGCGAGGCGATGACGGATTCGCTCAGCGGACTGCTCAACCGCCGTGCCCTGTTCGACATGATCGGCACCGAGCCGCTGGCCGACGACATCACGGTGGTGCTGTTCGATATCGACCACTTCAAGTCGATCAACGACACGCACGGCCACGCGACCGGCGATCGCGTCATCGCCCTGTTCGCTCAGGTGCTTCGCGAGAGCCTGTCGGAAGGCCAGCAGGCGGCACGGATCGGCGGAGAGGAGTTCGTGCTGGTCCGTCCGCACCGGACGCTCGACCTCGCCCTGCTGCAGACGGAGCAGGTGCGGCTGCGCTTCGCCGCGCAGGTGCTCTACCAGGAAGGCTTCACCTCCACCACCAGCGCCGGCATTGGAATCGGCACGCGGGGAATGCTGTTCGACCAGGCATTCAGCCAGGCCGACACCGCGCTCTATCGCGCCAAGCGCGAAGGGCGCGACCGCACAGTGGTCGCCGCCCTCGGCGCCGGATCCGGCGTGATCACGCTGCCTTCTTCACGTCCTTCACGTCGGTGAAGACGATGCCGGGCCAGCGGTCGCCGGTATAGCCGATCATGAAGGCCGAGGGACTGAGGAAGACGAGATCGCCATCTAGATCCTCGGCGGTAGAGAGGCGGTTGCCGGCGGCGAACTCGTCCAGCTTCTTCGGGTCTTCCGACGACACCCAGCGGGCGAGCTGAAACTCCGACATGTCGAAGCCGACCTCGAGGCCATATTCGGCCTCCAGCCGGTTCTTCAGCACGTCGAGCTGCAACGGGCCGACCACGCCGACAAGCGCCGGCGAGCCGTCGGTCGGGCGGAACACCTGAACCACGCCCTCCTCCGCCATCTCCTGCAGCGCCTGCTTGAGCTTCTTGGCCTTCATCGCGTCGGGCAGCTTCACCCGGCGCAGGATTTCCGGCGCGAAGCTCGGCACGCCGACGAAGTTGATTTCCTCGCCTTCGGTCAACGTGTCACCGATACGCAGATTGCCGTGGTTGGGAATGCCAACCACGTCGCCGGCATAGGCCTCCTCGGCGAGCTGGCGGTCCTGCGCAAAGAAGAATTGCGGCGTGGCGAGGCTCATCGGCTTGCCGGTGCGCACGAGCTTGGCCTTCATGCCGCGCTGGAGCTTGCCCGAGCACAGGCGCGCAAAGGCGATGCGGTCGCGGTGGTTCGGATCCATGTTCGCCTGGATCTTGAAGACGAAGGCCGTCATGCGCGGCTCCTCGGCCTCCACCCTGCGCGCGTCGGCCTGCTGTGCGCGGGGCGGCGGAGCGTAGCGCCCCAAACCTTCCAGCAGGTCGCCGACGCCGAAATTGCGCAGCGCCGAGCCGAAGAACACCGGCGTCAGATGGCCTTCAAGGAAGGCGCCGAGTTCAAACGGATTGCAGCCCTCGCGCACGAGGGTCAGCTCTTCCTCCAGCGCGGCCTCATCCAGCGTCACGTTGAGCGCGGCGATCTCCGCCATGCTCATCTGCCTGAGCGGACCGGTCTTGCCTTCGTCGCCGTCGAGCAGGCGCATGCCGCCGGTGGCGATGTCCATCGTGCCGACGAAATCGCGTCCGCGCCCAACCGGCCACGTCATCGGGGAAGTGTCGAGCGCCAGCGTCTTCTCAATCTCGTCCAGCAGTTCGAACGGGTCGCGGCTCTCGCGGTCCATCTTGTTGATGAAGGTGATGATCGGAATGTCGCGCAGGCGGCAGACCTCCAGCAGCTTGCGCGTGCGCGCCTCGATGCCCTTGGCCGCGTCGATCACCATCACCGCCGCGTCGACGGCGGTCAGCGTGCGATAGGTATCCTCCGAAAAGTCCTCGTGGCCCGGCGTGTCGAGCAGGTTGAACACGTGGCCGCCGAACTCGAAGGTCATCACCGAGGTGGCGACCGAGATACCGCGCTCGCGCTCGATCGCCATCCAGTCCGAGCGGGTCGAACGGCGGTCCTTCTTGGCGCGCACCTGTCCGGCGAGCTGGATCGCGCCGCCGAACAGCAGCAGCTTCTCGGTCAGCGTGGTCTTGCCCGCGTCCGGGTGCGAGATGATCGCGAAGGTGCGCCGGCGCGCGACTTCGAGCGCGATGGGCGAGGCGGCGGAATTGGAGAGAGCGTTCATGCGCGCGGATGTGGCAGGGAAGCCGCGTCGGATCAAGAGGCGGGGGAGCGCTTCCGTCCCGCCGGACCGTCAGCCGAACTGCTTTTCGTAGATCTCCGGCTTGAAGCCGACGATCACCTTGCCGCCGGCATCCAGCACCGGCCGCTTGATGAGCGAAGGCTGGGCCTGCATCAGGCGGAATGCCTTGGCCTCGTCGATATCCGCCTTCTCGGCGTCGGTGAGATTGCGGAAGGTGGTGCCGGCGCGGTTGAGCAACGGCTCCCAGCCGACCTTGCCGGCCCATTCCTTCAGATGCGCGGCGTCGATGCCGGACGTCTTGTAATCGTGAAAGTCATAGGCGACGCCGTGCGTGTCGAGCCAAGCGCGCGCCTTCTTCATCGTGTCGCAGTTCTTGATGCCGTAGATCGTGACCGTCACGCTCGTCTCCGTTCCGGGCAATCGAAACGCCTCATGAAAATCGAAACGCCTCATGAAAACGGCCGCGCCCCGGCTCGGAAACGCGGCCGCCTCATCGAAAAAGCGGCTGTCGGAACCCATAAGGCCCCGGCCCCTTCTCTGGAACGGTTCAGTTCGCCGTAGCGGCGCCGATGCCCGCGCCAGCCGCCGCGCCGATACCCGCGCCCCACGCCGCACCCGTGCCGCCGCCGGCGATGCCGCCGATCACCGCGCCGGTGCCGGCACCGATCAGGGCACCCGTGCCGGCGCGGCGCTGGGTGTTGGAGCAGCCCGCCGCGATCAGAGCGACGACGGCGACGACGGTAAGCTTGACGGCAACAGACTTGGACATTCGGGCATTCCCCCAGTTTGAGTCGAGGAGAGAATATCGCCGGCCGATGCGCCCTACAATCGTAGGGCACCAAGCATCACCGAAGAAATTCTTACCGAGAAAACTTCATCGCCAGCTACGGACCCAGCGGCCAGGTTCATACACCCACTGACCACGACGGAGCACCCAGCGAGGACCGACATATTCGAAGCCGCGACGGTTCTCTTCCCAGTGGCCCGACGTCCAGACCCATCCCCGGCGCGGATGCCACGCCCAGTGCCCGGGAACCCAGGTGTAGCCACGGCGCGGCGCCGGGCGAGGCTCGCGGCGCGGGGCCGGCGGGCGGCTGGTCGGCACCGACTGCGCTTGCGCCTGCGAAAGCGCCGTTATGCCCAGCGGCGCGGCAAGGAGAGTGGCGGCAAGGGTCTTCAAGAGCGAACGGCGCGAGAGCATGACGGACTTTCCTGTGATGCCGAATGTTGGCGGTCCGGCGGGAACATGGCATCGGCCGGCCGCGGGAGGAAGCCGATCGCTGCGTCAAAATGATGGGGCCGTCCGCTCGCCTCTTCGTGCCTGCAATTTACGCCAGTTCAGTGTATGATGACCCGAACCGCCGGACAGCCAACGATCCGACGGGCCCGGGAGGTTTCCATGCATCGCCGTATCCGCCTCGTCCTTGCCGTCGCCCTGTTCTCCGCCCTGGCCGTCACCGCGGCGGCGGCGCAGGAGCCGGGCGCCGACGCCACATGGAACGCGCTGAAGCCGGACGTGTTCGGCGAGCGCGCCATCGAGGAATCGAGCCCGCTCATCCGCCTCGCTGCCCCCAAGCGCGCCGAGGATGCCGCCATGGTGCCCGTGGAGGTCGAGGTGATGCTGCCGGAGGGCGATCCGCGCACCGTCAGCAAGCTCACGCTCATCGTCGACGAAAACCCGGCGCCGGTCGCGGCAACCTTCACTTTCGGCGGCGAGCGCCACGACCTGGCCCTCGGCACGCGGCTGCGCGTGAACTCCTATTCCTTCGTCCGCGCCATCGCCGAGACCAGCGACGGCACGCTGCACATGGCGGAGCGCTATGTGAAGGCCTCCGGCGGCTGCTCCGCTCCGGCGATGAAGGACGAGGAAGCCGCGCTGAAGAATCTCGGCCAGCTCAAGCTGAAATCAGTGAATGCCGGCGAGCTGGGCGACCCCACCAAGGCGAGCCGCGTCTCGCAGCTCCAGCTCATGATCCGGCATCCCAACTATTCGGGCTTGCAGATGGATCCGCTCACCCGCGCCTATATCCCCGCCAAGTTCGTCGACGACATCGAGGTAAAGCAGGGCGACGAGCTCATCTTCTCGATGACGGGCGGCATCTCGCTGAGCGAGGACCCGGCGATCCGCTTCACCTACCAGCCGACCGGCCAGGAGATTCGCGTCGATGCCGCCGATACGGACGGAAGCAGGTTCAACGGCGAGCTGAAGCCGGCGGGCTGACGCGCCGCCGGCACGCCCTCAATAGAAGCAGGTCACCTCGGCCTCGGCCTGCGCCCGGCGCAGCTCGGCCACGATGTCGCGGAAGATGCCGGTGTTGCGGAACAGCTCCGATTGCTGCCCCGCGACCTGCCCCACGCTGAGGATGGTCTCGGCCTCCACGTAGCGCTCGTAGGGGAGGATGGTGGCGATGGTGTCGATGGAGCAGGAGCACTTCTCCAGCGCCTGCCGGGTCTGGCCGTTGGCGGCCATGCAGCCGAACACGTAATCGGCGCGGGCGACGGTGGGATAATCGTTGATCAGGCCGGCCTGCGGGGCCGAGGGAGCCGGCCGCGTCACGCCCGGCGTGACACCCGGCGCGAGGCCGGGGGAAAGCCCCGGGGCGGCCTCCTGAGCCGCGACCGCGCCGGCCCCGAACGTCAGCGCCAGCAAGGTTCCGGCGACGACACGCAAGGCGGTCCCGGTGGCTTTCGTCATGGCAGTTCCTCCCGGCCGGCCGCCTATTTCGCCGCCGGCGTCGCGGAAGCGCCGGTCAACGTCAGGCTGGTCTCGATGATGTTCGAGGTCCCGTCCGCCCTGGGCGTGACGACACCGATGGAATACAGCCCGCCCGGAACCGCGTCCGAGAACAGGAACTCGTAGCGGCGGCTGGCCAGTTCCTGCAGCTTGTCCTTGTTGGGATCGGTGGCGAAGGGGAGCATGGTGAGCTTCCAGCCCTCCATCTCCTTGCCGTTGAAGGTGAAGCGCGCGGGCTCCACCGTTCCGGTGCCGAGATGCTCGCGAACCCGGTTGCGGAGGTAGAAGGGGCTGCCTTTGCTGAGCTGCGCCATCTCCTTGACGTCGCGCTCCAGCAGGATGAGCGAGATCGGATTGCCGTTCATGGTGGGGAACGGGCCGGCCTCGCCTTCCTTGTCACCGCGATGGATGACGACATCGGCGATGCGCTTGGAAGCGTCGTCGGCGGGCGCCGAGACCTTCATTTCCAGCGTCTCGTCGAAGCTGTCGCCCAGCTTCGCCTCGCTCGTCACGTGCTTGTAGGCGTAATTCAGCGTCGTGCCGGGCTCGATTTTCGACAGATAGGGCGTGTCGAAGAACAGCTCGGAAGCTGTCGGACCGGCCAGGGCGGCAGTAGCAAAAAGCGTAGCAATCGAGGTAGCAGCAACGATCGAAGTAGCGATTGAAGTAGCAGTCGAGGTAGCAGCGGCGAAGGTGGTCGCCAGACGCAACATGGGGGCGCTCCCGGTCAGCTTGGGCGATCCGGCGTCAGGTAGCGCCGGTAGTCATATTCGGAGGATCCCTCCGCATCGGCCTCGGCGAGGGCGAGCATGTGGGCGTGAAGCGGGGATTTGTGGCAGGCCGGATCGGTCGCGGCGGCATCGCCCGCGATCGCCATCGCCTGGCAGCGGCAGCCGCCCCAGTCGATCTCCTTGCGCTCGCAGCTCCTGCACAGCTCCGGCATCCAGTCCGTACCGCGAAAGGCGTTGAAGGCGGGCGAGTCCGTCCAGATCTCGCTCAGCGAATGCTCGCGCACGTTCCAGAAATCGAGACTGGGGATGGTTTCCGCCGCGTGGCAGGGCAGCACCTTGCCCGACGGCGTGACATTGAGCGACTGGCGCCCCCAGCCATTCATGCAGGGCTTGGGGTACTTCGCATAATAATCCGGCACCACCGCGTCGATGGTCAGCTTGCCCTTGAGCCGGGCGCGCGCCTCCTCCACCACGTCGAGCGCCCAGAACACCTGCTCGCGCGTCGGCATGAGCGCGCCGCGATTGCGCAGCGCCCAGCCGTAGTACTGCGAGTGGGCGATCTCGATGCGCTTGGCGTCGAGCGACAGGGCGAGGTCGATGAAGGCCGGGATCTGGTGGATGTTGGCCCGGTGCACGACCGAGTTGATGGTCAGCGGCAGTCCGAGCCGGCGCACCTCGCGCGCCACGGCGAGCTTGCGCTCATGGGCGCCGCGGAAATTCGACACCTTGTCGGTCATCTCCGCCGTGGCTCCCTGGAAGGAGAGCTGCACATGGTCGATGCCGGCGTCCGAGATCGCCTGCAGCCGCTCCGGCGTCACGCCGACGCCGGCGGTGATCAGGTTGGTGTAGATGCCGACCTCGACGCAGTGGCGGATCATGTCCTCCAGATCGCGCCGCGCCGTCGGCTCGCCGCCGGACAGGTGAACCTGCAGCACGCCGAGCCGAGCGGCCTCGGAGAAGACCCGCTTCCACGTGTCGAGGTCGAGTTCGACATTGCGGCGGTCGAGCTCGACCGGGTTCGAGCAATAGGGACATTGCAGCGGGCAGCGGTGGGTCAGCTCCGCCAGCATGCCGTAGGGCGCCGGAGGCGCCGGGCGGACCGGCGCCTCGCGGTGCGTATGCGGGTCCGCCACGACGTTCATGATGCCGCGTCTCCGATCAGCGGCGAGGCGATCTCGATCATTCCCTTCTCGACCAGACCGGCGAGGAAGGCATCGACATCGGTCGCCACGCGCTCGCGGTCGACGGTGAAGGCGCTCGCCAGCTCGTCGACGATGGCGTCGATGGAGCGGGTGCCGTCGACCTTCTTGAGAATCTCGACCGCAACCGGATCCGGGTTGAGCACACGTTCGGGCGCGAGCAGCACCCACTGCCCGCGCGCCTCGTCGTGGCGCAGGCGCACACCGCGCGCGAGCTTGGGAATGCCGGTCGCGACGAGAATCTCGGTCATCACGCCTCCTTCGGGACGAACGCCCCCGGATAGGCCATCTTCGGCTCGACATAGGCGAAATAGAGCGCGTCGAGCTGCACCCAGAGCACGTCGCACTTGAACTCCAGCGCCCGGATGGCCGCTTCCTGCTGTTCCGGCGTGCGCGCGTGCTGCTTCACGTAGTCGAGCGCGAAATCCGCATCGCGCGGCGCCTGGGTGAGACGCTTGTCGAAATAGGCCAGCGTCTCCTTCGAGACGAAATCATAGTTCTTCAGCATGCCGGCCACACGCTCGCCGATGATGCCGGGCGAGAACATCTCCGTGAGCGAGGAGGCGATGGCCTCCAGAAGGCTCTTCTCGCGCACGAAATGCACATAGGCATCCACCGCGAAGCGGGTCGCGGGCAACAGGCCGGAGAGCGAGGTCACGTAGTGCCGGTCGAGCCCGAGGCTGTCGGTGAGCACCAGCCAGCGGGCGATGCCGCCCTCACCCTCATGGTCGCCGTCGTGATCGATGATGCGCTGGCGCCAGACGCGGCGCAGCTCCGCCTCCTCCATGCGGGCGAGGATGGAGGAATCCTTCACCGGGATCATCGCCTGGTAGTAGTAGCGGTTGAGCGCCCAGGCTTGGATCTGCCCGAAGCTCAGCTTGCCGCCGTGCAGCAGACGATGAAAGGGATGCAGGCTGTGATAGCGGCGCTTGCCCACGTCCCGCAGGCGCCCTTCAAGTTCAGTCGGCGAAAGAAGCGTAGTCATAGGGCGATCTCCATCCCATCTTGAGCGATCTCCCATCCGGCTTTATTTGCCGCGATCCGCTCTTTCGAGCCATCAACAAGCACCGGATTGGTGTTGTTGATGTGAACATAGATTTTTCGGCCCACATTGACTTGGCGCAAAGCTTCGATCGAACCATTCTCGCCCGACATCGACATGTGCCCCATGCGCGCGCCGGTCTTGGTGCCGACGCCGGCGCGGACCATCTCGTCGTCCTGCCACAGCGTGCCGTCGAACAGCACGAGATCGGCCCCGTCGAGGCGGGCACGCAGCGCGTCGGTCATCGCCGCGCAGCCGGGAATGTAGAGCACCCGGCGGCCCCCTGCCCGCAGCTCGACGCCGATGGTCTGCTCGCCCTCGACATCGGTGGCGAGCGCGCCCTTCTCGGCCGTCTCACGCGCTTCGAGATAAAGCGCGATCTTGCCGGGCACCGGGAAGATGGTAGCGCTGACGCCCTCCACCAGATCGAAGGACGAGCCCAGCTCGACCTCCCGGCGCGCGACCACGCCTTCCGCCAGTACGTCGAAGGCGCTGCTGGAACGCAGCACCCCCTGCACGGAGGGCGTCGCCAGCAGCGTGAAAGGCTGCGCCTCGCGCAGGCTGAGCAGCCCGGCGACGTGGTCGATATCGGCGTTGGTCAGGAGCACGGCAGCCACCGGCGAATGCCGGAAACCCGCCTGCGGGTGCAGCGCCGGCACGGACTGGATCTGCGACAGGACTTCGGGCGCGCAATTGACCAGCGCCCAATGGACGCCATCGGCGCTCACGGCAATCGATGCCTGAGTCCGCCGCCGCACGCGCGGGTCATTGGCCCAGGCAAGCGAGCAGACCGCGCAGCGGCAGTTCCATTGCGGGAATCCGCCACCCGCGGCCGACCCGAGGACGACGAGCCTGAAGCGGGACGGGGACGTTATCATCGGCAAAGCGACTTCGCGCCAACCCGCCCCTCAAGGCTCAGAAGTCAGCCGGATAGTAGGCGTTGACTTCCATGCCGACGCAAACTTCAACAATGCGCGGAGTGGTCCAGGCCATTTCTTCCTCCTCGAATTTTTGATCTCTTTTTACTTCATAAGAAGATCATAAGAGATCATGTTGATTTGCGGTTATTACACCGCCCTAGCAATGTGAGGATCATTTTCGCCTTCGTCAAGAAAGGCGTGATCATCTTTCGTTCAGGCGTACATTATACCAGCGCGAACGGTGGCGGAACATACGCCGGAAGCCCTCTCGCGGCTCACGCCGGCTCGGCGTCGAGCATGAAGCCGCGCCCGCGCACCGTCACGATGAGATGCCCGCCATCGGGCAGCGCTTCCGCCAGCTTGTGGCGGAGATAGCCGACATAGACGTCCACCACATTCAGCGAGGCCCCGCCATGGCCGGCCCACAGCGCGGCAAAGATGTCCGCGCGCGAGAGCGGCTCGCCGGGGTGGCGCATGAGCAGCGCCAGCAGTTCCACCTCGCGCTCGGTCAGGCGCACGCGGGTGCCGCCGAGCTGGGCCTGCCGGGTTTCGAGATCGAGCGCGAGCGCGCCCACCGCCAGCGTGCGCGGCTCGCCGTCGGCATTGCTGCGCCGGAGCGCCTGCACCTTCACCCGCGCCAGCAGCTCCTCGAAGGCGAAGGGCTTGACGATGTAGTCGTCCGCCCCCGCCATCAGCCCCTCGGTGCGCTCGTTCACGCTGGAACGGGCGGAGAGCATGATGATCGGCGCTGTCTGCCCGCCGGCCCGCAGCGCCTTGCACACCTCGATGCCGGAACGCCCGGGCAGCATGACGTCGAGGATGATCGCCTCCCACGCCCGCCCATTGGCCGCGCGCAACGCTTCCTCGCCATCTCCCACGAGCTGGACGTCGTAGCTCTCGGAAGAAAAGCCGCGCCGCAGCAGCGAGCCGATGTCCGGATCGTCCTCGACGATGAGAATGTTCATTGGGCCGCCTCCAACGTCATGTCGGGCACCGGTACGGGCAGGCGGACGGTGACACAGGTGCCCCCCTTCCCCTCGCCTCCTCCGGCGCCGCTTTCTATTTCGATGCGCCCACCATGGCGGTCGACGATCCATTTCGCCAGTGCCAGGCCGATGCCGAAGCCGGTGCCCTCGCGCGTGCCGGTGGCGCCGCGCCAGAAGCGCTCGAACACGTGCGGCAGTTCGTCCGAGGGGATGCCGGTGCCGTGGTCGCGCACCCGGATGACCACCTCGTCGCCCTCCCGCGCGGCTTCCAGATGAACGGTCTCGCCGGGCGGCGAATGGCGCACGGCATTGGCGACCAGCCCGTCGAACGTCTGGCGTAGCCAGTCGCGATCAGCGTCGACGGCGAGGCTTTCGGATGGGCAGGCGATCTCCAGCGCGAGCCCGGCGGCGCGCGCCACCGGCAGCATGCTCTCGCGCACGTCGACCAGCAGCTCGTCGACGAGGAACAGCGAGCGGTCGAGCTCGATCTGCCCGCTCTCCGACCGCGCGATGCGCAGGAGATCCTCCACCCGGCGGTGCAGGCGGCGCGCGCGGGACTGGATGACCAGCAGCGCGGCCTTGAGGTCCTCCTCGCGCGGCTGCGCGGGGCGCAGCGTGATCTCCACCTCTCCGAGGATGACGGTGAGCGGCGTGCGCAGCTCGTGGCTCACATCGGTGAAGAAGCGCCGGCGGGCGAGGTCGACATTCTCCAGCCGCGTATTGGCGGCGCGCAGCTCGGCGGTGCGCGCGTCGACGGTCTCCTGCAGGTGCTTCTGCGCCGCCACCAGCCGCTGCTCGCGGCGGGCCAGATGCGCCGCCATGCGATTGAAGCGCGCCATGGCGAGGCTGAGCTCGTCATGGCCGGTCACGGCGATGCGGGTGTCGGAGCGCCCGCGCGCGATGGCGGCGGCGGCGGCGGCGACATCGGCGACGCGATTGACCAGCGAGCGGCCGAGACGGTGATAGAGCAGCACCGCGACGAGGCAGGCCAAGGCCACGCCGATCAATCCCCAGCGTATGGTGCGATCGCGTAGCTGGCGCACCTCGACCTGGGCGTTGTGAGCGGCGGTGCGCTCCTCCTCCATCGACTGGCTCAGCGGACCGCCGAAGCCGGCGGCGAAGACGTCGAGCACGACGCGCACGCCCGTCGCGGGCTCGGGATTGGCGAGCGCCCCGGCGACCTGACGGTCGAGCACCTCGAACTGCGCCTTGAGGCGCGCGACGGTGCGGCTGCGCGCCGCCATCAGCGTGCGCTGCTCCTCGTCCTGGAAGCGCAGCACATCGTCCGACAGCGTGTTCTCGAAGCGCTCGAAGGCGGTCAGCGCGGCCTGACGGGCGGCGACGAGCGATTCATAGGTGCGCGCGCTCGGCTGCTGCGCCGTCTGCAGCGCCATCAGCGCGTAGTCGCCGATGCGGCCGGAGATGACCGACAGCAGCTCCAGCCGATGCTGGGCCGACACCAGCCGGTCGAGCTGCGTGTTGGCCGCGCCGAGCGCGAGGACGAGCGCCGCTGTCGAGGCCGCCGTCACCAGCACGGCGACGGACAGCAGCAGCGCCATGCGCGCCCTGAGCGACGCGAACAAGCCACGCCCGAACACGCCCCTTCCCATGCCGCCTCACTGGATAACGCCATCGCAAATCAATGACGTTTCAATGATTCCACGGACCAGGGAACGGTGCACGCTGCGATGCAGCAGGAACCGGCGGGAAAAACGGCGGCGTGGGAAACGCGCGGGCGCCGGTCAGATGTCGCGGCCGGCCGCGCCGGGACGGGCGCAGCGCCACTTCGTGACCTTCCACTTCGGGTGCGTCTCGCTCCACTCGGCGATGACCGGCGGCGCGCCGATCATGCACTGGACCGGCGCGGGGCGAAGCTCCGCGCTGACGGAAACGGCCTCCTCGCGGCAGGTGCCGGGATTCGCGATGAGGCAGATGGAAAGAATAAGCTCCATAAGTCGTCCTCGAGGCGTGGGTTCGAAGCCGCCCGAGCGCTCCCCCTTTCACTGAACTGAACCCGACCCATACGCCGCCCGCGGCAGTTGGGTCGCGCCGATTTCGCTGCATTGCAGCAAAAAACAGACCACATCGCAAACACGCTACGCGGCTACCTCTCGGGGGGCCGGGCGTCCCGACGCCACCGATCAGCTTCACGCCGCAGCATAGTCCGTGATCGCGGCGGGATACAGAGCTGCCGCTCTTTTGACCATGCCGCCATAATTCGCATCCGCCGGGGCGGCTTCCGGCACGGCAGCAGAAAGCATGGGGCAAGCTACCGCAGCGACGTCATACGGATGAAGAATCCCTTGCGGATAAAGACGAAGCGGGCCAGTCTCTCGCTCGTTACGTGTCTGGTCGCGCTATCGGGCCAACCGGTTTGGTTCCCAAACGCTGCAACAAAGATAGCCGGGACATCGAGAGGGGCAATTCCCGTCCCTTATCATGCAACCCCGTTCTGGGAGGATTAGATGGCCAAGATCAACAAGGTGCTCATCGGCGAGTCGCTGGTGGGTGACGGCAACGAGGTCGCTCACATCGACCTCATCATCGGCCCGCGCGGCTCGGCTGCGGAAAGCGCCTTTGTCAACGCGCTGACCAACAACAAGGACGGCTTCACCTCGCTGCTCGCCGTCGTGACCCCGAACCTGCTCGCCAAGCCGAACACCATCCTGTTCAACAAGGTGACGATCAAGGACGCCCGTCAGGCCGTCCAGATGTTCGGCCCGGCCCAGTACGCGGTCGCGAAGGCTGTCGTCGACAGCGTCGCCGAAGGCGTGATCCCGGAAGAAGAAGCCGACGACCTGTTCATCTCGGTCGGCGTGTTCATCCACTGGGAAGCGGCGGATGACGCCAAGATCCAGCAGTTCAACTACCAGGCGACCAAGGAAGCCCTGAAGCGCGCCGTCGACGGCGAGCCGAAGATCAAGGACGTCCTGTCGCAGGCCGCTTCGGCCAAGCACCCCTTCGCCGCCTAGATCGGAAGCAACCCTGGGCAGACAACACCACCGCCCGCGGCCCAGTATCCGAAGGGCCTGCTCCAGCGGTTGGCGGCGATCTTTTTGAACAAGTGACGACGGCGCGCCGTCGTTACTTGCGCCACGGGGACGGCGGGAAACCGCCTTCTCCTGCCCATCGATTGCCCATCTTACCGACTGACTGGCCCGGAGCCTCGTGCTCCGGGCCTTTTCATTTTGCGCGCCGACGGCCGGTCGCCGGAATGGGGGATTGGCCGCGGAGGGCTCAGCCGGCAGCACCGGCCAGCGCCCGGCGCAGCTCTTCCAGCCGGCCCGGCGCGGCGCGCTCCTCGCGCGACAGGTGAAGCCCGATATCGTGGGCGATCCGCGCGGGCGTTCCCTCCAGCACGACGATGCGGCTCGCCAGCTCCACCGCCTCGCGGCTGTCATGGGTGACGAAAAGCACGGTCGCCGGACGGCCCGCCAGCAGGCGGCGCAGCAGATCGCGCAGCCGCGCCGCGCCCGCCTCGTCCAGCGAGACGAAGGGCTCGTCCATCAGCAGCACCTCGGGCTCGATGACGAAGGCGCGGGCCAGCGCGACGCGGCGCTGCTGGCCGAGCGACAGGCGCTCGGGATAGGCGGGCGCCAGCTCGGCAAGCCCCACCTCCTCCAGCATCGCCAGCGCCCGGCGGCGGCTCTCCTCGCCCGGCGGCAGGGGCAGCGCGACATTCTCCAGCACGGTGCGCCACGGCAGCAGGCGCGGATTCTGGAAGGCATAGGCGATGCGCGGCGCGACCGCGCCTGCCCCGCCCCCCGCATCGAAGCGCACCGTGCCGCGATACTCCCGATCGAGCCCGGCGACGATGTTGAGCAGCGTCGTCTTGCCGAGGCCGGAGGCGCCCAGCAGCACCAGGAACTCCCCCGACGCGATGTCGAGGCGGAAAGCGCGGAAGATATCCCGCGCCGGCGCGCCGGCCCGCGCGGGATAGCGCTTCTCGCCGATGTCGATCGCGATCGCGCTCATCGCCGCCACCTGTTGGCCCGCCGCTCCCAGGGCTGGAGCAACCCGACCTCGATGAGCTGCACCACCGCCGTGAAGGCCAGCGCATAGGCGAGGATGGTCGCCACGTCGAAAAGCTGGAACGCGGTCTGCAACTCGAAGCCGACGCCGTTGGAGCGGCCGAGCAGTTCCACCACCAGCACGATCTTCCATGTCAGCGCGAGGCCGGAGCGGGCGCTCGCGGCGAAGAAGGGCACGAGCTGGGGCAAGGTGACGTGGCGCAGCGCCCGCGACCATGGCAGGCGATAGACCTTCGCCATCTCGTCGAGATCGCGCGACAGCGCGGCCGCGCCCTCGCGCATGGTGACGGCGACGTTGGGGATCTTGTTGATCGCCACCGCGGTGATGGCCGCCGCCTCGGTGAGGCCGAACCAGACATAGCAGAGGATGATCACCACCAGCGCCGGCAGGTTGAGCAGCACGACGACCCACGGTCCGAAGAGTTCGTTGAGAGCCACCGAGCGGCCAAGGGCGATGCCGATGGCCGAGCCGACCGCCATGGCGATGAAGAAGCTCGCGGCCACACGCCCGAGCGTGATGGCGATGTTGGTCGGCAACGCTCCGGTCTCCGTCGCGCGCACCATGGCGGCAAGCACGGCCGGCGGGCCGGGCAGCAGCGGCGAGGCCACCCAGAGCGCGGCGACCTGCCAGACGGCGACCAGCACCAGCAGCGAGACGGCGGTCAGCAGCAGGCGGGCGGCGGCCGACATGCTCTCCCTATCCTATTCGCCGACGGGGCCGAACAGCGCGCGGTCGAAGCCGGGATTCGGCCCCACCAGTTCCTCCCCTCCGGTCTGCGCGAGCACCTGGTAGAGCCGGGCGCAGGAGACCCGCTCGGCCTCGCCGAAGCTGCCGGGAATGCCGGCGCGGTAGTAGTCGCGCAGGCGCGCGAACTCGGCGTCGTCCGCCGCCTGCATCAGCGGGCGGATCCGGTCCCACGCGGCATCGCTCGTCGCCAGCACGCGGTTGGCCGCCGCCGCGGCGCGCAGGAAGCCGGCGATGGCCGCGCCCCTCTCCGCCATCACGGCGTTGCGCCAGACGAAGCCGACCAGCGGCGGGGCGGGATCGATGCCGAGGCCCTTGATGATGTCCTTCACGTCCAGCAGCCGCCGGAAGCCGCGCGCATCGAGCCGCGCCGCATAGGGCCAGAAGGTGAGCACGGCGTCGACGCGGCCGAGCGCGAGCTGCTCGCTGACCAGCGGCGCGGCGCCGAAGACCGGCTCGGCGGCGGTCGCGAGGTCCACGCCGAGCTCGGCCCTGGCATAGGCGCGCAGCAGCAGCCAGCTCTTGTCCAGCGCGCCGCCGGCCACGCCGATCTTGCGGCCCTTGAGATCGGCGAGGCCCTTCACCGGACCGTCCGCCGCCACCATCACCGCGCCGAGCGCGTTGGAGAACGGGGCGAAGCGCATGCGCTCGCCATCCTGCGTGCGGCGCAGGGCCCAGAGCCAGTCGCTGACGATGAGGTCGACGTCGCCCGCCTGCAATGCGACGGTCGTCGCCTGCCCGCTCGCAAGGTCCACGCTCTCGACGGAGAGGCCCTCGCGACGGTCGAGCCCCTCGGCGCGGATGGTCTCCAGCAGCCAGTTGAGCGTGCCGAATTTCAGCGTGCCGATGCGCAGCCGCAGCGCGGGATCCGCCACCCCGCTCCCCTGCGCCATGACGGCCCCGGGCAGCGCCGCGAGCAGGGGCAGCCCCGCCAGCGCGGCGGCGCCGGCGAGCCAGGCGCGGCGCGAGAGCGCGGCGGAAACATGCGGAATCGTCATGGGGCGGCCTTCCCGGTCAGCGGGGGATCGAGCAGTCGGTTGCGCACGAGATAGGAGACGCCGCGCAGCCAGGATTCGTCCGTGTTGTTGCGGATATCCGCGCTGCCGGCCCGGAGCACCTGCCCGGTGGCGACGTCGCGCAGCTGGAAATTGATGTTGAGAATGAGGTTGGAAACCTTCTGCACCAGCCCGATCACCTCGATCTGCGCGCCGAGGGAGCGGGCGATGGGGAGTTCGCAGCTGTTGCAGTTGCGGAACGGCGTCGCCTCGGCGATGCGGGCCGCCTCGGGCGTGAGGTCGAGCACTTCATAGCCGGCGTCCTTCAGGCGGCGGCGCACCTCCCCGGTGATGAGGGCGAGGCGCTTCGCTTCCGCCGGGCGGGGACCGTTGAAACCGGCCTCGCCGCTGGTGTCGAACAGCTCGAAGTCGAACACCGCCACGCGCGTCGCCGCGCGGGCATCGGCGGCGAAGACGAGTCCCAGGCCGAGGACGAGAGCGGCGAGCCTGCCGGTGCGGCTGAAAGCACTCATCCTATTTTGCCTCCCTGCGCCGGCTTTGTTCCCGACATGTGGCAATCATATCGCCGGAAGACGCTCCCGCAAGCCACCGGGAAAAAGTTCCCGATTTTAATACATGTGATATGCTTTGGATAACGACGGCGTTACATTTTCTTATTAGTTTCTTATGTGCGCTATTTTATTGAATGCTTGATTTCGATTGCGTAGAGTTTTCCCACGGCAACCGAGAAAAGTTCCGAAGACACTTGTCGCGGACAAAGACATCAGCCGTGGGATGGAATGCCGATGAGATGGATGGCGAGCGCCGCGGGAGCGGTGCTGATAGCGGCAGCCTGCGCAACGAGCCTTGCGCGCGCGCAAGACGCGGCGCCCGCGGCGCCCGCGGCACCCGCTACCCCCTCCTCCCCGCCGCTCGCGGCGAAGCCGGCCGCGCCGATTCCGCCGGAGCAGACCTTCAAGATCGGCGTGGTGCGGCAGATGCCAGTGCCCCCGCCCTGGATCGCGCCGCTGCAGATGCCGCCGGATGATCTCGGCATCGCCGGCGCCGAGCTCGGCATCCGCGACAACCTCACCAGCGGGCGCTTCCTCAAGCTGGACTACAAGCTCACCCCGGAGATCGTGCCGACCGACGGCGACCCGCTGCCGGCGGTGCAGAAGCTGGTCGAGGCCGGCAACAATTTCATCCTGCTCGACGTGCCGGCCGAGCAGCTGGTGAAGATCGCCGACGCGTTCAAGGACAGCGGCGTGATCTTCGTCAATGTCGGCGCCGCCGACGACCGCCTGCGCCAGAAGGACTGCCGCGCCAACGTGTTCCACATCGCGCCGAGCCGCGCCATGCTGGCCGACGCGCTCGCCCAGTTCCTGGTGACCAAGCGCTGGCGCAACTGGTTCCTCATGGTCGGGCGCACCGACGCCGACAAGCTCTACGCCGAGGCGGTGCGCCGCTCGGCCAAGAAGTTCGGCGGCAAGATCGTCGCCGAGAAGGAATGGGACTACGGGCCGGACGCCCGCGCCACCGCCCAGTCGGAAGTGCCGCGCGGCACGCAGGTCGGCGAGTACGACATCCTCATCGTCGCCGACGAGCTGGGCGAGTTCGGCGACATCCTGCCCTACAACACCTGGCTCGCGCGCCCCATCGCCGGCACGCAGGGCCTGATGCCGCTCTCCTGGCACCCGACCATGGAGAACTGGGGCGCCTCGCAGCTTCAGAGCCGCTTCTTCAAGCAGTCCAAGCGCCTGATGCAGCCGCTCGACTTCCAGATGTGGGAAGGCGTGTTCGCCATCGGATCGGCCAGCCTGAAGACGCGCAGCAGCGACCCGGCCAAGGTGAAGGCGCAGATGCTGGCGCCCGACTACGACCTGCCGGTGTTCAAGGGCGTCGCCGCGAGCTTCCGCGACTGGGACCACCAGCTGCGCCAGCCGATCCTGCTCACCCATGCCACCAACACGGTGACGCTCTCGCCGCAGGCCGGCTTCCTGCACCAGAGCTCGCCGCTCGACACGCTCGGCTTCGACCGACCGGAATCGGCCTGCACGTTTCAATAAGACCAAATGATTGCCAGGAGGAACCGAATGAAACGCCCGTTCATGCTGTCCGTCGGCATGGCCACCCTCGCCGGGCTCATGCTGGCCGACGCCCTGCCCGCCGAGGCCGGCCCGCGCGCCTTCGTCTCCAACGAGCGCGACCACACGATGAGCGTCGTGGACATGGACACGCTCAAGGTCATCGAGACCATCAAGACCGGCCGGCGCCCGCGCGGCATCATCGCCAGCCCGGACGGCAAGCTGATCTATCTGTGCGCTTCCGACGACAACCGCGTCGAGGTGTATGACGCCGCCACGCTCAAGCTGGTGAAGACGCTGCGCTCCGGGCCGGATCCCGAACTGTTCGTGCTGCATCCGTCCGGCAACCCGCTCTACATCGCCAACGAAGACGACAACATGGTCACGGTGGTGAATGTCGAGAACAACGACCTGATCGTCGAGATCCCGGTCGGCGTGGAACCGGAGGGCATGGGCATCAGCCCCGACGGCAAGTTCATGGTGAACACCTCCGAGACGACCAACATGGCCCATGTGGTCGACACGGCGACGAACGAGATCATCGAGAACATCCTCGTCGACTCCCGCCCGCGCATCGCCGAATTCTCCAAGGACGGCAAGCAGCTCTGGATCTCCGCCGAGGTCGGCGGAACGGTGGCGGTGGTCGACCCGGCGACCTGGAAGATCATCAAGAAGATCTCCTTCAAGATCCCCGGCGTGACCGACGATGCCATCCAGCCCGTCGGCGTGCGCATCACCAAGGACGGCTCCAAGGCCTTCGTCGCGCTCGGCCCGGCCAACCGGGTGGCGGTGATCGACGCCAAGACGCTGGAAGTGGAGAAGTACCTGCTCGTCGGCCAGCGCGTCTGGCAGCTCGGCTTCACGCCGGACGAGAAGTTCCTCGTCACCACCAACGGCAACTCGAACGACATCTCCATCATCGATGTCGCCGAGGAGAAGGTCACCAAATCCGTCACCGTCGGCCGCGCGCCCTGGGGCGTGGTCGTGGTTCCGTGACCCGCGACAACAGCAAGCAAAACGCACCATTCGGAGGATTCGCCATGAAGACGCATTTCGCCATCGCCGCGGTGGCCACGCTCGCCCTCTCGGGTCTCGCCTATGCCAAGGGTGACCTCACGCTGAAGCCGACCGAGCTGGAGGAACTCACCGTCGGGCTCGGCGATTCCGGCTTCGGCGTCTCCCAGCAGAAATACGAGCTGGAGACCGGCAAGTCCTACACCCTGACCATCAAGTCCACCGGCAAGAAGGAATGCGCCTGGCAGTCGCCGGGCCTGTTCCAGAACATCTTCCTGCGCAAGGTCGAGGCCGGCGGCATGGAGATCAAGGCCGTCCACCTCACCGAGCTCGAATTCGAGGAAGAGGGCGAGGCCGAGATGTTCTTCGTGCCCATCAAGCCCGGCAACTACGCCTGGTACTGCAAGGGCATGGAAGAGCGCGGCATGAAGGGCGAATTCATCGTCAAGTGACGGCGGCGCCCGCCAGGTTTTCCACTTATACTCCTCGTGAACACTGTCCCCGGCCCGCGCCGGGGACTTTTCTTCTCTCGACGCGGGAGACGCCATGACGGAACAGCCTCGCGAGACGGCTTCCCCTCGCGGAGCCGGGGCGGCGCCAGCGGCCGTGCCGGCGCTGGCGGTTCGCGACGTCACCCACACCTTCGGCGCCCGCAAGGCGTTGGACGATGTCAGCCTCGATGTGCCGGCCGGCAGCTTCACCGCCCTGCTGGGCCCGAACGGCGCCGGCAAGACGACGCTCTTCTCGCTGGTCACCCGGCTCTACGACAACCGCAGCGGCGCGATCCACGTGCTCGGCTACGATGTGCGCCGCCAGCCGGCGGCGGCGCTGAGCCAGCTCGGCGTGGTGTTCCAGGCGCGCACGCTGGACCTCGAGCTCTCCGTCCTCGACAACCTGCTGTACCACGCGACGCTGCACGGCATCGGCTTCGGCGCCGGCCGCCGCCGGGCGATGGAGCTGCTGGCGCAGGCCGGCCTCGCCGACCGGGCCCGCGACAAGGTGCGCAACCTCTCCGGCGGGCAGATGCGCCGGGTCGAGATCGTGCGCGCGCTCATTCACCGCCCCCGCCTGCTGCTGCTGGACGAGCCGACAGTGGGGCTCGACATCGCCTCGCGCGCGGCGCTGGTCGCGCAGGTGCGCGAACTGGTGGCGCAGGAGGCGATCGGTGTGCTGTGGGCGACCCACATCATCGAGGAGATCCAGCCGGGCGACCGCATCGTGGTGCTGCACCGGGGCCGGGTGCGGGCGCGCGGCAGCTATGAGGAGATGCTGGCGCAGACCGGCACGGACGAACTCGGCGCCGCCTTCCTGAAGCTGGTCGGCGACGAGGCGGAGGCGGCATGAGGCACGCATCGCTACCGACCGTTGGACCTGCTCCTTCTTCTCGCGGGGGAGAGAGGGCTTCGCCGCGCCGCCATGGTGTCACCCCTCACCGACCCGCTTCGCGGGCCACCTCTCCCCGCTGGGGAAAGGGAGGGAGTTGCCACCAGCGCGTACGGGCCCGCCATCGGAGGCATCCATGAGCGCCCCCTCGCCCCGCTTCCGGCTGCCGCTCGGCGGCTATTTCATCGTGCTCGCCGGCATCTGCTGGCGCGAGGGGCTGCGCTTCCTGAACCAGCGCGGCCGCTTCCTTTCCGCGCTGGTGCGCCCGCTGGTGTGGCTGTTCATCTTCGCCGCCGGCTTTCGCTCGGTGCTCGGCGTCTCGATCATCCCGCCCTACGACACCTATGTGCTCTACGAGGTCTATGTGACGCCGGGGCTGGTGGCGATGATCCAGCTCTTCAACGGGCTGCAGTCGTCGCTTTCCATGGTCTATGACCGCGAGGTCGGGGCCATGCGCATCCTGCTGGTGAGCCCCTATCCGCGCTGGTTCCTGCTGGTCTCCAAACTCGTCGCCGGCATCTGCGTCTCGCTGCTGCAGGTCTACGCCTTCCTCGCCATCGCGTGGTTCTGGGAGGTGGAGCTGCCGCCCATCGGCTATTTCGCCGTGCTGCCGGCGCTACTGCTGACCGGGCTGATGCTCGGCGCCATGGGGCTGCTGATGTCCTCCGTGTTCCGGCAGATGGAGAACTTCGCCAGCGTGATGAACTTCGTCATCTTCCCGATGTTCTTCGCCTCCTCCGCCCTCTACCCGCTCTGGCGGGTGCAGGAGAGCAGCCTCGTGTTGTGGTGGATCTGCACGCTGAACCCCTTCACCTATGCGGTGGAGCTGATCCGCTTCGCGCTCTACGGCCAGTTCGAGCCGTTTTCCGCGCTTGTCGTCGCCGGTTGCGCGCTCGTGTTCCTCGCGGCGTCCATCCTGGCGTATGATCCCTCCGCCGGCGTCATGGCCCGCCGCGGCGGGCCGGAGACCGCCCGTTGAGCCGGCCAAACAACAAGGGGCCCCTAGCGGCCCCAACCAGACGCCTTGAGGAACACCCGAGGAAACGCCAATGCCCGCGACGCCTTTCCGAAGCCTGCGTTTCGCCGTCCCGCTCCTGCTGCTGACCGCCGCCCCGGCGCTGGCCGCCGCCCCGACCGGCGGGCTGTGGCCGTGCATCCAGCGCAAGGTGCCCGTGCTCGCCTATGGCCAGATGTGGTCCGGCCCGTCGATCGAGAACCTCGCCTGGCAGGAGGACCGCGCCGTCGCCGAGCTGGTGCCGGTGCTGGTGGCCCAGCGCACGCCGATCGACGACGCCACCAGGCGCATCGAGGAATTCGCCGGCAAGGCCGGCGCGGAGAAGAAGGAGCGGCTGACCCGGCTCTTCGCCGGCGTGTTCGACCAGATCAACGCCCGGCGCAGCCGCATCATCAGCGGCATCGAGCGCTATTCGCAGCACCAGATCGAGCTTTCCAAGCGCATCAAGGACGAGAGCCTCGACCTCGCCAAGGCGAAGAAGGCCGCGACCGGCGACGCCGACAAGGCGAAGGCGGCGGAGCTGGAACAGCGCCTGCTCTGGGACACCCGCATCTACGACGCCCGCAACCAGGCGATGACGGCCGTGTGCGAAAGCCCGGTGCTGCTGGAACAGCGCGCCTTCTCGCTCGCCCGCGCCATCCAGAACGTGATGGAGTGAGCCTCAGCCGCGCGGCGCCGCCCGGCCGAGCCGGCGCAGGCGCCACGCGACATAGGCGATGATGGCGAGATGCAGCAGCACCGCGGCCGCCAGCGCCACGGCATGGAACCGCCAGTCCACGCCCGGCGCGCTTCCGACCACGGCGATGGTGACGAGGCCGAGCGGCAGGAACAGCGCCACCGCCGTGACGAGGCCGGGATTGTAGACGCCGAGCCGCAGCCGGGCGCCGATATGCGTCAGCCCGTTGACCAGCACCGCATAGGGCGCCACCAGCCCGTAGCCCGGCCCCCACAATAGCGCGGCGTAGAGCGCGGCGAGGTTCAGCGTCCAGACGACGCCGACATTGATGACCAGCACACCGGCCGTGCTCAGCCCCTCGCGTCCGCCGAACACGACCGCGTTGGCGAAGCGGCGGAAGCGGTCGCCGGCATGCTCCTCGACCTGGTGGAGCATATAGGCCGGGCTGTGCAGGAAGATCAGCAGCAGGGCGAGCGGCGCCGTCACGACGAGGAGCGGCACGGCGGCGACCAGCGCGGCGGCCATGAAGCCGGCCCCCGCCACCCAATGGCCGGCGAGCCACGAACCGACGAGCGGCAGGCCGATGAGCCGCGGCGTCAGCCTGAATTCCCGATGCGGGCCGGTTTCCGGATCTTCCATGCGGCGAGCATAACCTGATTTTCGCCGCCGCCGGCAGGGCGGTATCGGGAGGGCCGCCGGGTCACGGATGTCAAGGGAAGGGCTTGGCCTCTTCGAGCGGCAGGCCGGCCTTGGCCCAGCCGTCGCTGCCGAGCGGGTACCAGATGATGTTGGTGTAGCCGTATTCGCCCTGCGCCCGACGGGCGGCGTTCCAGCTCATCCAGCAATCGGTCTGGCAGTAGAACACCAGCGCGGCATCGCGCCGGCCCCCGGTCAGGGTCTCGAGGCTGCGGCGGAAATAGCCGTCCGTCTCGGCGGTGATGGCGCCGTAGCCGACATTGGGCAGCCAGACGCTGCCGGGCAGGTCGTCGCGCCGCTTGTCGCGCCAGATGGTGCCGGGCGGCAGATTGGCCGGCTTCACGTCGCGCGGCATCACGTCGACGAACAGCGCCGCCTTGTCGCGCCACAGCTTCTCCGCCCCGGCGGTATCGACCACCCGCGCGCCGCGCAGCGTGGCCGGCGTCGGGGCGCGGTAGCCGTCCATGCGGTAGCCGTCCGGCTCCGGCACGGCGGTCTCGCCGCGCCCGGTGGAGGGCGCGAGCGCGTAGAGCACGACCGCCAGCCCGGCGATGCCGAGCCACGCCAGGCGGCTGAGCGGTTTCTCGGGACGGGTGCTCATCGCCTCCTCCCGCGCCTCGTTCAGGGGGCCTGCACGATGGGACGGTCCTGCCCATCCAGCAGCGGCACGCCATAGTCGAGCAGGATGCGATCGATGGCGCCCTGCTGGCTCTTGATGAACTCGTTGAGCTGGTGCTTCCAGTTCAGCTCACCGGGCCGGATGCCGAAGGTGATGCGGTAGACCAGCGAGGGGTCGCCCTTCTCTTTCACCAGCGGCACGATCGACAGCGGGATCTGCGATTTCTTCGCGTAATAGCCGCCGATCGGCCCCCACAGGATGCCCGCATCGATGTCGCCGCTGTCGATGTCGGCGATCATCGCTTCGGCGGGGCTTTCGAAGCGGCGGTCGACCATCAGCGCGTAGGGCTTCGCCATCGGCATCAGCCCGTTGCGGGTCATCAGGTCGCCCGGCGGCGAGCCGGCGACGACGCCGATGCGCCGACCCTTCAGGCGCGGATCCTCCAGCGTGTCGACGCCGGCGAGGTCGCTGTCCTTCCTGGCGACCAGCACCCAGGCGGAGCGGTAGTAGGGATTGGTGTTCAGCACCGGATCGCCGCCGGCGACATAGCCCATCACCACATCGCAGCGCTTGGCGCCGAGCGTCATGCGGTAGAAGCCGGTCGCCTGCGGAAACCACGTGTAGTCGAGCGGCAGGCCGAGCTTCTCGGCCATGAGCTCGGCGATCTTGTTCTCGAAGCCCTGCCCTTCCTCATTGGTGAAGGGCATGTTCGCCGGATCGGCGCAGACCCGCAGCGTCGAGCGGTCGACGAGGTCGGACACCTGCGCCGCCGCGGGCGTGGGAGCGGCGAGAGCGAGGGCAAGGGCAAGGGCGAGCGCCGGCATCAGCGCCGCGACGCCCCTTCCGGCAAGGCCGGCGGAGGGCCCGGCCACCGCGCGCACGCCCGCCATCACGTCAGCCTCCGAAGCATTGCTTCTCATTGTCCGTGTACGCCTTCGCCTTGTCCTCGCGCTTGCTCGGCCGCTCGCGGCCAAGGGCGCCGTCGGCGCGGGCCTTGAGGTAGACGTAGATGTCGTCGAGGTAGCACATGACGTTCTTGTTCTCGCCGAAGGCCGGCATGACCTGGTCGGCGGTGCCGACGCCGACGGTCTTCTTGCCGTTGACCACGGTTTCCATGAACTGCGCATAGGTCAGGGTCTTCAGCGAGGTGGCGAGCGCCGGGGCGTAGGTGGAACCCATGCCGTCCGGGCCGTGGCAGACGTGGCACTCGGCGTGATAGCGGCGGTAACCGGAATAGGTGTACCAGTCCATCGTGCCGTCGGGCTGGATGTTGTAGGTCGGATCGCCGTCAGGCAGCGTGTACTTGCCCAGATCGTCCCTCTCCTTGACGACCGGCTCGGCGCTCGTCGCCGCCGGAGCGGCCTGCTGGGCAAGGGCGGGAACGGGCAGAACAAGGGCGGCCGCCAGGATCAGAGCCGACACGCCGGCGGACGCCGGCAGAGCGCCGGAAACAAGCCATCCGCGAACGGTATTCTTCATGAAGCAGTCTCCTCAGGGGGCGCCGCGAGGGGGCCATGTCCGACGGTCGAAGCGCGCACGGCTCCCGGGCCGACAGCGCTCGTTCGGAATTGTTCTAAGATTTTCATAAGGCCCAAGGGCCTGAGACGGTGGGGCCTGGCCCGCCGGTTCGACCGGCGGCCAGGCCCCCCGCACTTGCTGGAAATGACCGGCGCCCCAAGGACGCCGGCCCTTCATGCCTCAGTTCGGCAGAGCGAACACCGTGAGCTGACCACCGAGGTTGGTGTAGTTCGACAGGGCCGCATAGCCACCCACCGCGCCGAGACCGGCGTTCGGGTCGGTCAGGCCGGCCGCAAGGCCGATGCCCGCCCAGCCACCGACACCCGACAGGATGGCGATGTACTGCTTGCCCTTGTGCTCGTAGGTGGTGACGTTGCCGATGATGCCCGACGGGGTCTTGAACTTGTAGAGTTCCTTGCCCGTCTTGCTGTCGACCGCCTTCAGGTAGCCTTCCAGCGTGCCGTAGAACACCACGTCGCCGGCGGTGGCGAGAGCACCCGACCACACCGAGAACGGCTCGGGCAGCGACCAGACGATCTTACCCTTGGTGTTGTCCCAGGCGATGAAGTTGCCCATGCCGCCATGGCTGTTCGGCGCCGGATACATGGACAGGGTGGCACCGACATAGGGCTGGCCCGCGGTGTAGCTGACGCGGAACGGCTCGTAGTCCATGCACACGTGGTTGGTGGGCACGTAGAACAGGTTGGTCTTCGGCGAGAAGGCCGCCGGCTGCTGGTCCTTGGTGCCGAGCGCCGCCGGGCAGATGCCCTTGGTGTTCACGTCCTCGCCCTGCTGAGCGGTCGAGTACTGCGAGACGACCAGCGGACGACCGAAGGTCGGGCTGTTGCGGTCCATGTCGACCTTGGTGGCCCAGTTCACCGCCGGATCGTACTTCTCGGCGACGAGCAGGTCGCCGGACACGCGATCGAGGGTGTAGCCGAAGCCGTTGCGGTCGAAATGGGTGAGCAGCTTGCGCGGCTGGCCGTTGAACTGCTGATCCGTGAGGATCATCTCGTTCACGCCGTCATAGTCCCACTCGTCGTGGGGGGTCATCTGGTAGACCCACTTGGCCATTCCGGTGTCGGCGTCACGCGCCCAGACGGTCATCGACCACTTGTTGTCGCCCGGGCGCTGGGCCGGGTTCCAGGTCGAGGGGTTGCCCGAGCCGTAATAGACGAGGTTGGTCTCGGGGTCGTAGGAGTACCAGCCCCAGGTGCAACCGCCGCCGATCTTCCACTGATCGCCTTCCCAGCTCTTCAGCGAGGAATCCTTGCCGATCGGCTTGCCGAGCGCCGTGGTCTTCTCCGGGTCGACGAGCAGGTCGCTGTCCGGGCCCATGGAATAGCCGCGCCAGATCTGCTTGCCGGTCTTGGTGTCGTAAGCCGTCACGTGGCAGCGCACGCCGAACTCGCCGCCGGAAATACCGACGATCACCTTGTCCTTCACCGGAAGAACGGTGGCGGTGTTGGTTTCACCCTTCTTGGGATCGCCGTTCACCACCGACCACTTCTTCTCGCCGGTCTTGGCGTCGAGCGCGACCAGCGTCGTGTCGGCCTGATGCAGGAAGACCATACCGTCGGAATAGGCGAGACCGCGGTTGACGGTGTCGCAGCACATGACCGGGATGACGTTCGGATCCTGCTTGGGCTCGTACTTCCAGACGATCCGGCCGTCGTCGTTCAGGTCGAGGGCATAGACGATGTTGGGGAACGGCGTGTGGACATACATCATGTCGCCGATGATGAGCGGACCACCTTCATGGCCGCGCAGCACGCCGGTCGAGAATGTCCAGGCGACCTGAAGCTTGCCGACATTGGCGGCATTGATCTGGTCGAGCTTGGAATAGCGGGTGTTGGCGTAGTCGCCGGTCTGGATGCCCCATTGCTTGGGGTCCTTGATGATCTTCATCAGCCCGTCATTGGCCGAAGCCGGCCAAGCATAGACTGCCGCAGCACTCATCAATGCCGCCGCAAAAAGCTTGCGCATGCCTACTCTCCTCCTGAACGATCCTCCGGGACCGACCATAACGATCGATCCGCCGCGGCTTGTTTTGCCGTTCTGACCTTTCGTCCTCGGCAGCGTGTCACGACCGGCTGGGGGAGAAGCAGCCGGATTTCACGGGGGCACCTGCCCCAAGCTGGCCTACGAACCGGATCGGGACTTCCCCCGAAAGCCGTTGAAGCCGAAGACAAAGCGAGGCTAATCCGAATTCCTGGGGCGCGCAATAAGAACTCTTAGAGAAAGAGCTCTTATTATGATTTTGCTGCAAGTGCGAACAAAAATACAATATACCAGGGATTTATACTTGAACTTACCATGATCCGCCGCGGACGCGCCTGCTGCGCCGCAACAGAACTATTCCCATTCGAACTCATGATAGGCGGCGATGGCGTTGCGCGCGTTGAACTCGTCGAACAGCGCCCATTGCTCGCGTTCCGACGGGCGCGCGAGGTCCGGCGCCGCGCTCATCGGCCGCCCCTCGGCGATGATGCGACGCACATCGGTGCGCAGGCCGTCGAGATAGGCGCGCTCGGCCGCCACCGCCTGCGGCCATGCGACGCTGGCCGGGCCGTGCCCGGGTACGGCTCGCGCGGCCCGCCGGGCGGTGAGCATGTCGAGCAGCGCGAGCCATCCCTGCAGGCTGCCGTCGAGGGTCGGGATATGCCCGACGAACAGCAGATCGCCCATGATCCAGGTGCCGGTGGCCGAATCGAAGACCGTCAGGTCGTTGTCGGTATGGGCCGTGGGATGCGCTTCAAGCTGCAGCGCCCTCCCGCCGAGATCGAGCGCGAGGCGGTCCTCCACGAGGAGATCGGGCAGCACGATACGGGTGCCCTCCGCCTCCGCCCCGAGCAGCCGATTCGCCTGCGCGAGATAGGTCTCGCTGCGCAGCGACAGGGCGCGCGGGAGCTTGTGATGCCCCACGAAGCGCACGCCCTCACCGGCAAAGGCGGCGTTGCCCAGCGTGTGGTCGGGATGCATGTGGGTGTTGATCACGTAGCGCAGCGGCCGGTCGGTGACGGCCCGCGCCGCCGCGAGCATGCGTTCGCCCGACAGCCGGCTGTTGCCGGTGTCGACCACCGCCGCGGCCTCGCTGCCGACCACCAACGTCATGTTGGCGATCGCCCCGTCATTGGCGGGGGCGATCAGCTCGTAGGGCGCGCGATAGACGAAGACGCCGTCGGCGACCCGCTCCAGCGGCAACGGCCCGGCGGCCGCCGCGGAACCGGGACGCACGACCCCGGCGCCCCCCGCTGCCAGCGCGGCACCGAGGGCGAGAAGGCGGCGACGATCCGGGCGGAACGGGACCGGCATGGGACGACCGAGCTAGGGGCCGGCGTCATGAGCCCCCGCGTCGGGCGCGGGGGCGGCGATCTTACTTCTTGGTGCCGTCGGCGTTGAAGCCGGAGAGATAGGCGAGCAGATCCGCGCGGTCGGTCTCCTTGGGCAGGCCGGCGAACACCATCTTGATGCCCGGCATGTAAGCCTTCGGATTCTCGAGGTACTTGCTCAGCACCTCCGCGGTCCACACGTCGCCCTTGGCGTTGTGCTCCTTGAGCGTGTCGGAATAGTTGAAGCCTTCTACCGCGCCCATCTTGCGGTCGACGATGCCGTTCAGCTCCGGGCCGACCTTGTTCTTGGCGCCTTCGCCGACGGCATGGCAGGCCATGCACTTCTTGAAGACGTTGGCGCCCTTGGCCGGGTCGCCGGCCGGGCTCTGGGCGAGGGCGGCGGTGGAGCCCAGCGCGAGCAGGGCAGCGGTGATGACGAAGCGATTCATGGCGTCCTTCCAGGCAGACATCGTTGAACGGCGCCGTCTCACGCGGCGCCTGCGACAGGGCGCCGATCATAGCGCCCCGGTTAGAACGATCCTAGACGTGGAAAGCTCCATCGCGCGCGGTGCATTTCGTCGCGGGGGAGAGCATCCCTCGCGACCCGATCCCGCGCGCGCCGGGTCACGCGGGCAGGGCCGCCGGGGCCTCGTCCGACGGCTCGCGCAGCGCCTCGAAATGCGCCATCTGCCAGGCGGACCAGCGCTCGAACTCGTCGAGGAAGGGCTCGGCCATCCAGGTGACCGACCCGCCCGGCCCCACCGCGAACCAGCCTCGCGCCTCCGCCTCCGCGAGCAGGCTGCCGACATGGGCGGGCGAGACCTGCAGCCGCCCGGCGAGCGCCCGCCGCAGCAGCGGCTCGGCCGGCGGCGCGGCGTCGAGCGTCTGCGCATAGTGCCGGCCGACCACCGCCGTCAGCAGCGGATAGCCGCAATCGCGCTGGGTGAAGTGGAGAACGCCGGGAAAGGCGTGGAGCAGCGTGCCGTTCGCCAGCACATAGGCCGCCGAACGGCTGATCAGGTCGCCGAGCCGATGGGGATCGGCGAGCGCCTCGGCATGGCCGGGGCGGCGTTCCTCGATGGCGTCGACCGCTTCGACGAAGAGGCGCATGGAGCGGCCGATCTCCGCGATGACGATGGCGGTCGGCACCAGCAGCGTGGCGCGCCGGTCCGCCGGATCGGCCGCGACCTCCACCAGGCGCCCGGCCTTCAGCGCCGCGACGAAACCGGCGGTGTGGCGGGCGCTCACCCCCGCCACCTTCTGCAGGGCGGAGAGGGTCGGCGGCGGGCCGCCCCGGTAGCGCCAGGCGTAGTAGTTGTGGATCAGCATGAAGCAGACGAGGTAACGCCCGAGCTGATCGAACAGCTTGTAATAGGGCCAGCGGATCGACGCGCCGGCCGACATGCTCGCGCAGTAGCGGGCGAGAGCGGGCCGGAAGCGCGGGTGCCGCAGCAGATGGTCGGCCCGCGCGCCGAAACCCTCCGGCAGCACCTGCGCCGGGCGTCCGGTGGGGGCCGCGTCTCCCTCGATCGACCGTCGTCTCGGCACCGCGCGATACCTGCAAAGTTTGGGCTGGCCCCGGATGGCCGCATAGAAATACTGGCGTTCCGGCCCGGAACGAACCTACCTTCACGCGATATCCGTCCGACACACCCGCTGAAGTAAGCGAGCGGACGGATATGCGAGCGAAAGCGCGCATGTGCAGGAACATCGCGGCCGCACGGATGTCCGCCCGGCGGCCGACCCACGCCGCACCAACAACAGATCGATCCAGAGAGGAAACCTCATGTGTGTCGACCACAGCCACCACGATGATGAACGCCCTGCCCTGTCCCGCCGCCACGTCTTCGGCGCCGGGCTGGGCGTGGCCTCGGCCGCCTTTCTCGGCGGCTTCGCCCTGCCCGCTTCCGCGGACACCGCGACGACGGCTACCGCGCCGAACGCGATAAGCCCCGACGAGGCGCTGAAGCGGCTGATGGAGGGCAATGCCCGCTACGCCGGCGGGACGCCGAACTGCACGGATTTCTCCGCCGGCCGGGCCGCCCGCGCGCTGTCGCAGCACCCCTTCGCCGGGCTGGTGAGCTGCGCGGATTCGCGTGTCGCGCCGGAACTGGCCTTCGATCAGGGGCCGGGCGAACTGTTCGTCGTCCGCGTCGCCGGCAATTTCGTCAATGACGACGGGCTCGCCAGCCTCGAATACGGCGTGAAGTTCCTCGGCATGCCGCTCATCATGGTGCTGGGTCACACCAATTGCGGCGCCGTCGACGCCACCATCAAGGTGGTGAAGGACAATATCAGCCTGCCCGGCCATCTCGGCGAGCTGGTGAGCAACATCAAGCCGGCCGTCGAGATCGTGCTGAAGGCCAAGCCCGAGGACCAGCTCAACGCGGCGATCGTCGAGAACGTGCGCTACAATGTGCGCGAACTGGAAACCTCGACGCCGATCATCTCCGAGTTCATCCGCGACGGTAAGCTCAAGGTCGTCGGCGGCGTCTACGACCTCGCCACCGGCAAGGTCACTGTCATCTGACCCTTTCCGCCCGGCCCTTCCGGCCGGGCTTCCCGCCTTCGACCGGACGCCCCGCCCGGCGGGATTTCCGGCACGTCCAAATACTTAGTTATTGACCTAAGTATTGACGTCCGATAGACAGATGCGAGGTGACGGCTCCTGTTGCCGGCACCGTCCCGTTCGAGGATCTCCATGCCGCCTGCCGTCCAATCTCCCGCCCCGCCCGCCGTCGTCATCGACGGCATCTTCCGCGCGCTGGCGGACCCGACGCGGCGGGACGTGGTGGAGCGGCTGACCGTCAAGCAGGCGTCGATGAGCGAACTCGCCGCCCCCTACCGCATGGCCCTGCCCTCCTTCCTTGAACACATGAAGGTGCTGGAGGGCTGCGGGCTGGTGCGCTCGCGCAAGGTGGGGCGGGTGCGGACCTATCAGCTCGAAACGGCGCAGCTGAAGCTCGCCGAGGACTGGCTCGGCCGCCAGCGTACCCTGTGGGAGCAGCGGCTCGACCGGCTCGACAGTTACCTGTTGTCCATGAAGGAGGAGACGCCGGAATGACCTCGCCCCTCGCCACGTTCGACCCGAAATACGACCTCAAGCTGGAACGCGAGATCGACGTGCCCGTCCATCTCGTATGGAAGGCGTGGACCACGCCGGCCCATCTGAAGGAGTGGTTCGTCCCCAAGCCGTGGAGCATCTCCGCCTGCGAGATCGACCTGCGGCCCGGCGGCGTCTTCCGCACGGTGATGCGCTCGCCGGAAGGCGAAGAGCACGACAATGCCGGCTGCTATCTCGACGTCGTCCCGCAGCAGCGCCTCGTCTTCACCGACACGCTGCTGCCCGGCTTCCGCCCGGCGCCGAACCCGTTCTTCACCGGCGCGCTGATCCTGACGCCCGTGGGGTCCGGCACGCGCTACACGGCGCTCGCCATCCACGGCAACGAGGAAACCCGCGACTCCCACGAGAAGATGGGCTTCCACGACGGCTGGGGCACGGTGGCGACGCAGATGGTGGACTACATCAAGTCCGGCGCGGTGGCATAGCGCACCGCATGGGCGGCGGCGTCAGACGACGGCGCCGTCCGCCGGCATCAGCCTGTCGTAGAGCGCCGACAGCCTCTCGCGGTAGCGCTCTTCCGAGAACAGCGCCGCCTGCGCGCGGCCGCGCGCCGACAGCGCCGCGCGCAGCTCGCCATCCGTGGAGATCGTCTTGATGGCGTTGGCGATGGCGCGCGGGTCATAGGGATCGACCAGCAGCGCGGCGTCGCCCGCCACCTCGGGGAGCGAGGCGGTGTTGGAGCTGATGACCGGCGTGCCGAGCGACATCGCCTCCAGCACCGGCAGGCCGAAGCCCTCATAGAGCGAGGGGAACACCAGCGCCTTGGCGCCGCGGATCAGGCTGACCAGCAGCGGGAACGGCGCGTAGTCGAAGCGGCGCACGCGGTCGCGGGTGAAGGTGAGGTTGTCGAGCTGCTCCAGATAGCGGTTCGAGCCCTCGTTGAGGAAGCGCAGCTCCTCCCCCGCCTTCCACGCCGTCTTGCCGAGCAGCACCAGAGGCTCCTCCACCTGCGAGGCGAGGTAGGCCTCGATCAGGCGGGAAATGTTCTTCTTCGGCTCGACGGCGCCGAAGAACAGGAAGTAGCCCTTGTAGGGCAGGCCGAAGGCCCCCTCCACTTCCTCGCGCACCAGATCGTCCGGCTTCTCCGCGTATTTCCGCGGGATCGAGACCGCCTGATAGGTGTTGGTGATCTTTTCCTCGGGATAGCCGAACAGCTCGACGATATCGCGCTTCGAGGTCTCCGAGACGGTGACGATGTGATCGGCGCGCCTGAGCACGCCCTCGATCATCCGCTTGTAGAACTTCTTGTTGTCGAGCGTGGTGAAGGGCAGGCGCAGCGGCACCAGGTCGTGCAGCGTGTAGATGTTGCGCGTGCCCGGCAGCCGGATCGGCAGCGGATAGGTCCAGTGCATCAGCTCCGGCCGCGTCACGCCGCCCACGGTGAGGAAGCGCTTGTAGGCATGGAAATGCCAGTAGCTGCGCGAGAACAGCTCCGGCGCGTTCCAGATCCGGTCGTAATGGGGCATGCGCGACTGGAACGCCCGGGAGATCACCTTGCCGGACATCGGCACCTCCCGCGCGCGGATGCCGAGCGGCGAGGTGCACAGCTGCATGAGCCGCCGGCTGAGTTCCAACAGGAAGGACGGCGAGCCGGCATTGGGATCGAAGAACGCGATCTCGCGCAGCAGCGGGTCCGCGCTGGGCGCCGCCCGCGTGCCGTAGAGGATCTCGGTGCGGTAGCCGAGCTCGCCGCAGGCGAAGCTCAGGTTGCGGGCATAGGTGGCGACACCCGTGCCCGCTTCCAGCGCCAGATTGTACCCGTCGATCATCACGGTTCCGCGGCGCGTCGGCCGCGAAACCGTCGAACGGACCGGCGGCGCGCCCGCGCCGCTCTCGTCACCCCGCAACAGCGTGCGCCTCCGGCACCCGGGCACGCGCCGGCGCGGGACCACCCACATGCGCGTAGGGAATGTCGCGGATCAGCGGAAGCTCGAACACGTCGCTTCCCTTCGCCGCGCGAACCGGGGCGACGTCGATGGGGAAGGCGTCGATGAGCGGATCGATGTCGAAGTCGATCGGCTCCCACGCCAGGTCGATCGACCACATCAGGTGCTCCCAGTCGGTCGGCCGGTTGCGGCGCTGCACATAGACCGGCAGATGCGTGCGGCCGAGCCCCTGATAGAGGTCGGTGATGCGCAGATCGTAGCCGTCGTCCGGGTCGAGCTTGCGGTTGATCAGCCCTTCCGGCGCGCCGCGCGGCGAGAAGTAGAGGCAGGGGATGCCGTAGCTCTCCGCGAACACCATGCCGTGCAGGCTGGTCGAGACGAGGCGCTTGCAGGCGAGGATCTCGTCCAGCTTCTCGCGCATCGCGCTCGAGCTGATCGCGGTCAGCGTGTTGATGATGTGGACCTTGCCTTCCAGCTCCGGCGGGATGTGATAGCGCTCATAGGCCTCGCGCGGCTTGGTATCGAGCGAGCGGTCGGTGAGGTCGGAGAGATGGACGATGACGCCGATCTCCCACTTCTTCTCGATCTTCGGATTGTAGAAGCGCGGCAGCGCCCACACCGGATCGCCGAACACCGGCGCGCCGACCGCGTTCTCCTCGCCGAGAATGGCCCGGCTGACCGGACCGCGCGTGGCGTGCACGCGGTAGCGCGAGGCGGGATCGGGCCGGAACAGCACGCGCTCGCCTTCCTGCACCGGGTTGAGGTAGCGGGACGAGCCCGTGCCCCAGACCGAGATGTCGCCACCCTTGAGGTTCTGGGCGATGGTGCCGACCGCCGCCATGCGGGTGCCGGTGGAGTCGTGGGCCTGGTGCATGATCGGCTTGCCGGACAGCAGCGCGACCATGACCGGGCTGAGGGCGTCGCCCAGGTTGAGGTAGTGCTGCGTGCGCGTGGCGGCGGCCCAGGTGAGCGGAACGACGCCGGTGTCGCGCACGATGCTGCGCAGGGTGGGTGCGATCACTCGCTTGTCCTCTCTTGTTTCGTTCAGGAGACGGCGACGGCCGCAGGGGCCTCGACGCGGTTGTACACGTCGTCCAGACGCACGATGTCGTCCTCGCCGAGATAGGAGCCGACCTGCACCTCGATGAGCTCAAGCGGGATGCGGCCGGGATTGGTCAGCCGGTGCACCGCGCCGAGCGGGATGTAGGTGGACTCGTTCTCCTGAACCATGAACACCTTCTCGTTCACCGTGACCTCGGCCGTGCCGCGCACGACGATCCAGTGCTCGGACCGGTGGTGGTGCTTCTGCAGCGACAGCCGCTCGCCCGGATCGACGATGATCTTCTTCACGCGGAAGCGGCCGCCCAGATTGATCGTCTCGTAGCTGCCCCAGGGCCGGTGGCACTTGGGATGCTCGTTGGCCTCGTTGCGGCGCTCCTTCTTGAGCGAGGCGACGAGGTGCTTGACCTCCTCGGAACGCTCGGAAGGCATGACCAGCACGGCGTCGCCCGTGGCGACCACCGACAGGCCGCTCACGCCGATGGCCGCGACGAGCGGGCCCTCGGAATGGACGTAGGAATTCTCGGCGTCGATGACCCGTACCGGGCCGCGCTGCACGTTGCCGAATTCGTCGGTCTCGCCGATCTCGCGCATGGCGTTCCAGCTGCCGACGTCCGACCAGGGGAAATTGCCCTCGACGACGGCCGCGCGGCTGGTGCGCTCCAGCACCGCATAGTCGATGGACAGGCTGGGAGCGGCGTGGAAGTCCGCGCCGAGCCGGCAGAAGCCGAGATCATTCTTGGCGGTGGTGACGGCGCGGCGGACCGCGTCGACGATCTCCGGCTCGAAGCCTTCCGCCTCCTCCAGCATCACATGGGCGGGGAAGAGGAAGTTGCCGGAGTTCCAGAGATAGCCGGCCTCGACATAGTCGCGCGCCACGTCCGCGGTCGGCTTTTCGGCGAAGGCCTCGACCTGCGCGGCCGAGCCGCCGTTCAGCGCCGCGCCGCGGCGGATGTAGCCGTAGGAGGTGCGCGGCTCGGTCGGGGTGATGCCGAAGGTGACGATGTTGCCGAGCTTGGCGGCGCCGTGCGCCTTGCGGCAGGCCTCGTGGAAGAGGCCGGTGTCGCCGATGACGTGATCGGCCGCGAGCACCAGCAGCGTCGCCTCGTCGCCGTGCAGGCTCTGGGCGAGCAGCGTCGCCGCGATCAGCGCAGGTGCGGAATCACGACGCACCGGCTCCAGCAGCACGGTCGGCTCGATGCCGACCTCGCGGGCCTGGCGCTGGGCGAAGAAGCGGAATTCCTCATTGGTGACGATGATCGGCGAGGCGAACATCTCGCCCGGCGCAACGCGCTGCAACGTGTCCTGATAGAGCGTGCCGCCCGAGGTCGACAGCGGCAGGAACTGCTTCGGCAGCGAATCCCGCGAGATCGGCCAGAGCCGGGTGCCGGACCCGCCCGCGAGAATGACAGGGACGATCTTGGAGCCAGCGGCCATCGGTTGTTCTCCTCACGTTGCGACGTCGACGCGGTATTGAAATAGGGTCTGAATTGTCAGATTTCGCACATGCGAGATAGTATATATAAGACAAAATACGTCAACATTAGAGTCGACGTATGATTTATTTCAAATATTATTTCATTTTCGAGACGTATATTCGAAACGAATATTTACCAATAGGGCGAAAGCGTGAAACATTTCTGTCATCGATGGACAGATTCACCTTCCACCCGCACCATGCCGCCCACGCGCGTAGACGGCGCGCCGCGCCGGATGTCGGCGACGAAGAACAGCCGCAGCACCCATTCCCGGAGCCGCGCCGGCACGCAGCGCCCCAGCCCGACCAGCGCGACGAGCGGCCAGGGGAACGCGATCCCGCGCGCCCCGCGATCGGCCGCGGCGGCGATGGCCGCCGCCGCCCGCTCGGCGCTCCATTCCAGCGGCCGCCAGCCGCCATAGTCCCGGCTCATGCCGGTCGCGACGAAGCCGGGACAGGCGACGGTGAGGCTCACGCCGCGCGCGGCCAGCACGGGACGCAGCGCCTCGCCGAAGGCGATGAGCCCCGCCTTGGTGGCGCTATAGGTCGGCTGGTCCGGCAGCGGCATGCGCCCGGCCAGCGAGGCGACGAGGACGACGCGCCCGGCGCCCCGCGCGCGCATCGGATCGAGCAGCGGCAGCACCGTCGCCACCGCGCCCTCGAAATTGGTGCGGATCTGCGCCAGCGCGTCGGACAGCAGCTCGGCCTGCCCTTCCCGGCCAAGGCTCGACTCGACGCCGGCATTGGCGATCACCGTGTCGATGGGCCTTTCCGCGTCGAAGCGGGCGATGAGATCGGCCAGCGCCTCGCTTTCGCGCACGTCGAGCGTCAGGGCGCTGACCTGCGCGCCCCGCTCGCGGCATGCCTCGGCGACGGCACCGAGGCGCCCCGCATGGCGGGCGACCAGCACGAGCGCCACGCCGGGCCTCGCATAGTGCCGGGCCAGCGCGGCGCCGATCCCGCCCGAGGCCCCGGTGATGAGGATGTGCCGGCCGCTCATGCGGGCGCCCCCTCCGTCACCATGCGCATGACCAGCCCGTCCACCGCCCGCTGGATGGCGGCGGGCGCGAAGAAGCCGCCGGCGATCTGCGTGCGGGCGATGACGAGCCGGCGATAGGCCCGCACCAGCTCGGCATCGGGCCGCGGCGTCTCGCGCCAGAAGGCATCGAGGGAGCCCTGATGTGCGAGCCCCGGCATGTCGTAGGTAGCGCGGCCGAGCACCTTCAGGGGACGCCCGTTCCGCAGCGCGATGACCGCCGTGGTCGAGTTGACCAGCACGACGCCGGCGCTGGCCACCACCAGCGCATCGATGTCGCCTCCCTCGATGAAGACGACGCGGTCCGCCAGCCCATATTCATCGGCGAGCCGCGCGATCATCCGGCCGGTCGCCGGCAGGCGGGTGTCATAGGGATGCCGCTTGACGACGAGACGTGCCCCCGACGGGGCCTGCCTCGCGAAGGAGCCCAGCACCAGCCGGGCCACCTCCTCCACCGAGCGGAAGTCCGAATGCACCCGCATCTGGTAGTCGCCTTCCAGCTGCAGCGGCAGCAGGAAATAGGGGCGGCCATCCGCGAGACGGGACATCGCGGCCCGGTCCCGGCGGGCCGCTGCCGGCGCACTGAACCAGCGCACCAGCCAGCCAGCATAGTCGGCGGCCGGATGCACCAGCGTGTGCCGCCGGTAGCGGAAGAACAGCGGCGCCAGAGCGGCATGGCCGGCGTGCCAGGCAATGTCCCACAGCGCGCGGCGGGCGAAAGGCTCGGGCAGCGCCTCCGCCGCGCGGATGACCTCCGGCAGGCCGGCCGATGCCTCCCGCACGCCCTCGGACGTACGCGGAAGGTCGGAATGCGCGTTCACGCCATGGCGCTCGCGCGTGATCCAGCCGGGGCGGACATAGCCTTCCTCGAGCAGATGCAGGCCGGCGCCGCGCGCGCGAGCGGCCGCCACCGCCGGCGCGTGATACGGCCGGCAGTCGCCGAACAGCACGAGATCGCTCACCGCTTCCTCGGCCATGAGCCGCTCCACATAGGCGGGCCAATCCTGCGGCCTGCCGCGATAGAACCGCGCGGGGCCGGGCCAGAAGACCACATCGCCCCCGCACAGATTCACCTTCACCACGCGCGCCCCGCGCCGACGCAGCGCACGGGCGAGACGCCAGCCGAAGGGCGAGGCCGGCCCCTGAAGGAACAGGAAGCAACGCCCGGCCAGGCCCTTCCCCCCGCCCCGGCGCCGGGTGTCCTCGTCCATTCCGGACGACGTTCCCGTCGCCGTCCGGCGCGGCACGTCGAAGGCGACGCCCGCATGTTCCACGCGGTTCATCGCCGCGCCTTGCGCCGTGGCGGCGCTCAATAGTCGATCCGATCGACGATCTCGCCCGGCAGCGGCCACGAGGGCGCCTCCGGCGATACGGCGAGCGGCATCGGGAAGGCGCGGATCAGCGGCGTGTCGTCATAGACCAGCGGCTGCCACTTGCCGTGGACCCAGGACAGCACGGCGTTCCAGTCGGTCGGCCGCGAGCGGTCGAGACAATAGGAAGACAGGGTCGAACGCCCGACGCCGGAATAGAAATCCCGCATGCGGTGGTCGATCTGGTGCTGCGGATTGCCCAGTTCGAGCATCCGCCCCTCGCCGTCGCCATAGGTGGCGAACCAGGCGCAGGGGATGCCGTAGGTCTCCGAGATGACGAGACCGTGCAGGCTGGTGGAGACGATGGCGCGGCAGGAGACGATCTCCGCCACCTTGCGGCGCATGCCTTCCGGGGTCGGCGGGCAGTGCGTGTTGATGAGCCGGATGCGGTCCTTGAAGGCCTCTGGAATGCCGTAGCGGCGAAGCGCCGGCTTCACGGCGGCCTCCAGCGTGCGGTCTTCCAGCTCGGTGATGTGGAGGATGACCCCGAGATCGTGGGTCTTCTCGACATCCTTCATCGGCCAGAAGCGCGGCAGCATCCACACCGGATCGCCGAAGATATCCGGCACGTGCATGCCGGCCGCGCGCAGCGTGCGCGCGCTGTTGGGGCCGCGCAGCGCGTGGATGTGGAACTGGGTGTCGGACGGGCGCACATAGCCGCGCACCAGCGGATCGACCGGATTGCGCTCGGCGTCGACGCCGGTGCCCCAGAAATGCAGCACGCCGTTGCGCTGGTTGTGGCCGATGGTGCCGACGGCGACCATGCGCTCGATGGGCTGGTCGAACCCGGCCCGGCGGACCGGCACGCCGGCCATGCCGGCGACGATGAGCGCGCTCAGCGTATCGCCCAGATTCGCGTGCGGCGATTCCCGCGTCGTCGCTGCCCACGACAACGGAATGGATATCCGGTCGGCGTTCATGCGCAGGAGGGTGGCGACCTCGGGCGTCATCTGCGGTGCGGGCCCCTTCGGCTCGGCCGCGACCCCGTTCATCACCGGGCTGATCTCGGGTTCGCTCTGCCGCGCCCCGTTCAACGCGCGCGCCGGCGATTGGTTCGAAGAGGGCGCCGCGGCGGGAGCCTCCGCTTCGACCTCGCCCTCGGTGTCACGATCCTGCTGGCGCAGCAGGGCCACGTCATGCTGCAAGACAAGTCCCTTTATGGTCGGATGATCCCAGATGCTTCTGCCCGACGATGCCTTGAGCGGCGCCGGCGAGAAGGGGAAGACGTCGATCAGGCGATCGGCGTCGAACTGTGCCGGCTCCCAGGCGCGGTCCACCGCATCCATCACCGCCTGCCAGTCGGTCGGCAGGCCGCGGTCCTGGAAATAGGCGGCGACGTGCCGGCGACCGAGGCCGAGATAAAGGTCGACGATCCGCAGGTCCGCCGGCCCGTCCGGATCGAGCTCCAGGCGGCCGAGGCCGCGGGGTTCCGGCAGCGGCGGGAAGTACAGGCACGGAATGCCGTAGGCCTCGGCGACGACCAGCCCGTGCATGCTCATGGAGACGATGCGCTCGCAGGCGAGAATCTCGTCGAGCTTGGCCTTGAGCGCCGGCACGCCGAGGGGCGTCACCGTGGTGATGAGGTGAACGTCGTCCCGGAACTCCTCCGGGACGCGGTAGCGCGCGAAGGCCGGCTGCGGGCGCGCCTCGTAGGAGCGGTCGGCAAGCTCGGAAAGGTGCAGGATGACGCCGAGCTTCCATTTCTTGCGGATGCGCGGGCGATAGAAGCGCGGCAGCAGCCAGGCGGGATCGCCGTAGAGGCCCGGACGCGGACCGCCGTTGCTCATCAGCTTTTCCGCCACCGGCCCACTGGTCGCGTGCAGCACGATGGCGCCGTGACCGGACGGCGCGAAGGCGACCCGCCGGTCGGCCGGCGCGGACGGATTCTTCCACGGCGAGCAGCCGGTGCCCCAGACGTGGACCTCGCCGCCCTCGAACGTATGGCCGATCGCCCCGATGGCCGCCATCCGCACGGAACGCGACTTGGCCGGCACGCGCCGCACCGGCAGGCCACCCACCATCGCCGTCATGACGGGACTGAGGGCGTCCTCGAAATTCAGATAGTCCATGAGGGTGGTCGAACCGGCCCATCCGAGCCTGACCTCACCCTCGGCCCGCACGATATCTTCCAGCGGTGCCCGCATACTACCTCACGAACTGAAAGCAATGTCGAAATAACCGACGCATGAAGCTCCCTTATCGGGGTCTTGTTTCCAGTAGAATGACTACTTTCGTTTCCGCTGTCCACACCAACGAAAATATTTTCGAATTTGGAACCTTTTGGGCGGAAACGGGGCAAAGAGCCGCTCGCGAGGCCGCTCGCACGCCCTCCATGCCGTTGCGGAACACCCCGTGCCCTCCCCGCCGCTGGCATACCAGGGCCACATGCACCGCAAGAAGCAAGCGGCCGCAACGCAACAACCAATGATTGGTCACGTCGATAGAGCGGATCAATCAATTGATACAATCAATCGGTATTATTGCACCTTTACGCTAGGTTTCATGTTATCGCCGCATTCAGATGAGTCTAAATAGACTGTCGATTGCATCATGACTCGCCATGAAACGGTAAAAGATTAATTCGAAATTCGTTACATTCGCAGCATGGAGACATATTACTAAGCAAATTCGGTTATCAGATACCTCAGGTACAACATATTGGTGCAGTACTACATGAAAAAGTATCTAGACAGCCGTTTGCTTTTGATGCTGCAATGCACACCTCGTGCACCGTTTGCGGGGCTATGTGACGGTGCCCAGGGGTTGTTTCTGTAAAAACACGTCGACCAGCGAAACGGGTGGCTCATGAATCTCGAGACCTTCAGGCGTCAGGCTGGGCACGATTTCGGACAGGCGGATATCGCGTCGCTGGCCGAGAATCTGCGTGACCTTCGCGTCAGCGGAGGCGACGTAAAACCTGAAGAACAACTTCTGAACGCTCAGCATCTGGCCGATTCGCGCCACAATTACTTACGAATTGCGAATGACCCGCACGTCGTCGGCGGCGTGTTCGTCGAAGACGGACAGTGCCTCGTCTGGGGCTTCAACCGGTCCGACGTGCTGAAGCCGGTCACGCTGCGCCTGGTGATCGACGGCACCACGGTGTTCGAGCGCACGACCTCGCCGGAAGCCGTCATGCCCATCCACAGCACGGGCCATCAGCTCTCCGCGCACCGGCAGATGGGGCTGGGGATCGACGGGGCCAGCGCCGCCGCAGGCCCGTTCGCCGGGCAGGATCTCTGGCCGGATGCGGAGACCCGCGAGGATCTGGCGAATTTCGTCATCGGCCTCGGCGCGAGCGCGCGGGACGCACGCCTGCATCACCTCGTCTGGCATGAGATTCCCAACGTCACCCGCCGGCTGGAGACCTCCGACGAACCCGCCGCGCGCTGGCGCGCCTCGGTCTATACCCGCTACATGGCGAACCGGCTCGGCCTGCAGGGCAAGCTGTCCGGCGGCCAGTCGGTGGCCAACTGGATCGTCTCCGAGGTGTTCGAGGACTGGTACAAGCGCCAGGTCTTCTGCCTGACCGACGAGATCCACACGCTTCTCAGCGAGCCGGTGATGAACCGTCGGGTGATGAAGCACGAGATCAGCCTCACCCTCTTCGCCTTCTGGCGGCGGCACTACCCGCACATCGACATCTTCACCGAGGAAGGGCTGCGCCTCGTCCAGTACAAGTTCGCCACCGCACCCTTCATCTCCGACAAGAACAACGTCAAGCTGGTCTCGGACGGGCTGCGCCGCTCGCTCTCCGCGCCGGCCGACATGTATCGCAACCGGGAACTGCCCTGGAGCTGGTACTGGCTGTTCCTGCTCGAGGACCAAGGCCTCGGCAACCGGATGCGCGAGGAGGGCTTCGCCCGCCTCACCAGCTTCAAGGAAGTGGCGCTCGACGTCACCCAGCCCGACCGCCTCTCCTTCGCCCCGCATGTCTGGCGGGCCTATTGGGGCGCCGGCGGCACGGGAGACTTCACCCGCTTCGATCTCGCGCTGATCTCCATCCTCGCCGACACGCCCAGCCCGGAGCGGGCCATCGCCGAGCGCGGCGCGGAGTTCTGGCGCGAACGGCTGCGGCACGACGTCTATGAGCGCATTCCCGAGCTCGCCGTCCTTTCCGCCGCCGGCCGCGTCGAGGGCCTGCCGCCGGCGGTGCAGGACGCGGTGCCGCGGTGCGACCTGGTCATTATCGGCCACGCCAACGAGACCGGCGTCGGCCGCAATCTCAGCATGTTCGTCGAGGCACTTTCCAGCTTCAACCCGCTCGTCTTCAACGCGGATGACGGCGCCTGCGTGAACCCGGATGCCGGCTACAACCCGGCCGTCGGGGTGCGTGCCCGCGTCGTCCTGCTCTGCGTGAACGCCGACCGCGCGCCGGAGATGATCGCCCGCTTCGCCGGCATCTGCGAGGACGCGCACATCATCGGCTTCTATCTGTGGGAAAGCGACCGCCCGCCGGCGAACCACACGCTCGGCGCGCTCGCCGTCGACGAGATCTGGACGCCGAGCAACTACGTCGCCGAGGCCTATCGCAAGATCACCCCGGTGCCGGTGACGGTGGTCGACAAGGGGCTTCACACCCCGCTCGCCTATGTGCCGTTCCTCGACCGTTTCCGGCACGACCCGTCTGAGTTCATCTTCCTCACCGCGGCCGAGTTCGGTTCGTCGATCGTGCGCAAGAACCCGCTGGATGTGGTGAAGGCGTTCCAGCGGGCCTTCGACGGCAGCGACCTCAACGTGCGGCTCCTCATCAAGATCCGCGAGGTCAATCCCGGACACTGGAGCAACATCGACTCCTACTGGGAGGAGATCGAGGAGCGGATCGCCAGCGACGACCGCATCACCATCGTCGAGGGCAATCTGACGCCGGAGGAATACTGGACGCTGCTGTGGACCGTCGATGCGATGGTCTCGCTGCACCGCTCGGAAGGCTTCGGCTACGTCATCGCCGACGCGATGTTCGCGGAGAAGGCGGTCGTCGTCTCCGACTATTCCGGCTCGCAGGACTTCTGCGACGTGGACAACGCCTTCCTCGTTCCCGTGCAGCAGACGCCTGCGCCGCCGGAATCTCTGGCGAGCCGGGGCTATATCGGCCAGTGGGGCATCCCCGACGTCGAGGCCGCCGCACGGGCCATGTACGAGGCGGCCGAAGATGCCGACCTGCGCGCCGTTCGCGCCAAGGCCGGCCAGGAGCGGGTCGTGCAGAAGTACGACTTCGCGAACTGGACCGGCGCGGTCGGCGCCCGAATCGCGGAACGGATCGAGCGGGTCAGGCAGAAGCAGGACGCGGCGCCGGGTGAGCCGGCCGCGTCCGCCGATGTCGCGGCGGACGCCCAGTCCTGAGGCCCGCCCTACCCGCTCCGGTTCCGTTGCCGTTCCGCTCGACCATATCGCCGCATGAGGCGACCGGCCTGCCGCATGGTCGGTTGTCGACATCCGGCGAAGCCGTATGAGGTGCCGTTTGGATCGCATCGTTCATGGAGCGGATGCCCCGCACGCCGTCCCGCCGCAGCCGGTGCACGCCGCGGCCATTGTCGGCTGCGCCTGCCGTCTGCCGGGTGCGGCGGACGAGGCGGCGTTCTGGTCGCTGCTGGCGCGCGGCGAATGCTCCGTGAGCGAGATTCCGGCCGACCGCTGGTCGCATGAGCGCTTCCTGCATCCGGGCCGTGGCGTGCCGGGCCGCTCCTACACCTTCGCGGCGGGCGTGCTCGACGACATCTACGGCTTCGATCCCGGCGCCTTCGGCCTCTCCCCGCGCGAGGCCGAGCAGATCGACCCGCAGCAGCGCCTGCTGCTGGAACTGGTGCGGGAGGCGTTCGAGGACGCGAACATTCCGCTGTCGGCGGTCGCGGGAGCCAATGTCGGTGTCTTCGTCGGCGCCTCCTCGCTCGACCATTCGCTGCATTTCGTCGCCGACATCGCGGCGGCCGACACCCATTTCGTCACCGGCAACGCGCTGTCCATCGTCGCCAACCGCATCTCCCACGTCTACGGCTTCACCGGCCCGAGCCTTGCCATCGACACGGCCTGCTCCTCCTCGCTGGTCGCCTTCGACCGCGCGGTGAAGGCCATCGAAAGTGGGGAGATCGACACCGCCGTGGTGGCAGGCGTGAACGTGCTGGCGAGCCCGTTCAACTTCGTCGGCTTCGCCCGCGCCGGCATGCTCTCGCCGACGGGGCGCTGCCGGCCGTTCTCGGGCAGCGCCGACGGCTATGTCCGTGCCGAGGGTGGGGTGGTGACGATCCTGCGTCGTCTCGGTCCCGCCGGTGCGATGGGCGCGACGCCCCGCGCCGTGGTGATGGCGAGCGGGACCAATTCCGACGGGCGCACGCTCGGCATCGCCATGCCGGAGAGCCGGGCGCAGCAGCGCCTGCTCGAGGAACTCTACGCCGCGCGCGGCATCGACCCGGACAGTCTCGCCTTCATCGAGGCGCATGGCACGGGAACGCTGGTGGGCGACCCGGCGGAAGCCCGCGCCGTCGGCGAGGCGATCGGCACGCGCCGCACGCGGCCGCTGCCCATCGGCTCGGTGAAGTCCAATATCGGCCATCTGGAACCGGCTTCCGGGCTCGCGGGGCTGCTGAAGGCGCTCAACGCGCTGGAACGGCGCGAGCTGCCGGCCTCGCTGCATCTCGACACGCTGAACGAGCACATCGATTTCGAGGCGCTGAACCTGCGCCCCGCCGCCGAAGCGCTGGCGCTCGACGCGGACGCACGCGCCGCCGGCATTTCCTCCTTCGGCTTCGGCGGCACCAACGCCCATGCCGTCATCCGCCTTCCCGAGGCGCATGAGGTACCTACCACCGCCGCATCCCTGGCGCCGGTGCTGATGCTCTCGGCGCACAGCGCGGAGGCGCTCTCGGCGCTTGCGGAGGACTATGCCGGGCGGCTGGAGAGCGAAGCCGAACCGGAACGCCTCGCCCATGCCGTGGCGCATGGCCGCGCGCGGCTGGAGCATCGCCTCGCCATCCCGGCCAACGATCCCGACGCGCCCGGCAAGCTGCGCCGCATCGCCCGCGGCGGCAAGGACGGCGCCCTGCTGCGCGGCACCGCGCGCGGGACCGGCACCAAGGTCGCCTTCGTCTTCACCGGCAATGGCGGGCAATATGCCGGCATGGGCCACGCGGCCTGGCACGCCAGCGCCGGCTTCCGCGCCGCCGTCGACGAGATCGACGCCATCTTCGAGCCGCTGGCCGGCTGGTCGCTCGCCGCCGCCTTCCGGCAGCCGCCGAACGAGACGACGCTCGCCGCCACCGAGATCGCCCAGCCGCTCATCTTCGCGCTGGAAGTCGCGCTCGCCCGGGTGCTGATGGTGTCCGGCTGCAAGCCGGCCGCCGTGGTCGGCCACAGCGTCGGCGAGATTGCGGCCGCCCATGTCGCCGGCGCGCTGAACCTGTCGGACGCCACGCACCTCATCTACTGGCGCAGCCGCCTGCAGGCCGAGACGCGCGGCACCGGGCTGATGGCCTTTCTCATGGCAAGCCCCGACCGGGCCAGCGAACTCATCGCCGCCGCCGAGCAGCCGGACGTCGTCATCGGCGCCTTCAACGCGCCGAAGGGCGTGACGCTCTCCGGCCCGGCCGGCGCGGTGGACGCGGTGCTGCGCCTTGCCCGCCGGCAGGGCGTCGTCGGCAAGCGCCTCGGCATCGACTACCCGTTCCACGCTCCCGGCATGGGCCCGCTCTACGAGGCGATCATCGAGGCCCTCGCACCGCTGGTGCCGCAGGCCCCGGCGATCTCCTTCGTCTCCGGCCTCACCGGCGAGATCGTCGACGACGCCTCGCTCGACGCCGGCTACTGGTGGGACAATATCCGCCAGCCGGTGCAGTTCGATCCCGCCATCCGCACGCTGGCGCAGGACGACTCCATCGGCATCTTCCTGGAGATCGGCCCGAAGGCGGTGCTCACCGGCTTCGTGCGGGAGATCCTCGCCGATGCCGGGCGGCCGGCGACGGTGCTCGCCTCGCTGCAGGAAAAGGACGGGGCGGACGAAGACCCGATCGGGCGCACGATCCTGGCGACGCTGGTCAACGGCGCGGCGATGGACGAGGCGCGGCTTTTCGGCCCGGCCGCCGCGCCGGGGCGGATCGACCTGCCCAAGACGCCGTGGCACCGCCAGCCGATCCGTCCGCCGCGCACCGGCGAGGCGGTCGACCTGACCGGCACCGGCGGCCGACACCATCCGCTCCTCGGCACCCGCCTGCATGGCGACGGGCGCGAATGGCGCGGGCTGCTCGACCTCGATTCCCGCCCCTTCCTCGCCGACCACAAGGTCGGCGGCAACGCCGTCGTGCCCGCGACGGGCCTCGCCGAGATGGCGCTGGCGGCGGGGCGCGAGACGTTGGGCACCGACCGGCTGCGGCTGGAGGAATTCGACATCTTCACCGCGCTCCGGCTCACGCCCGGCGAGAGCGTCGAGACGCAGGTGCGGATGGCGGCCGATGGCGGCGTCACCATCGGCTCGCGGGCCCGCGGTTCGCAGGAATGGGCCATTCACGCCCGGGGACGCGTCCTCGCCGACGCCGGCGTGCCGGTCGCCGAGGCATTGCCGGCCCCACCGGCGGAAGAAGCGGAGAGCGTCCTCGATGCCGACGCGCTCTATGCCGGCGCCGCGCGGCTCGGCCTCGACTACGGCCCGGCCTTCCGGCTGGTGCATTCCGCCCGCCGCGCCGGGACGCGGATCCATCTCGATCTCATGCCGGCCGAGGCGCCGGAGCCCGGCATCTATGTGCTGCCACCCACGCTGGCCGATGCCGCTCTTCATGGGCTGGTGATGGCGGCCGACGTGGCGGCGCAGGGCGGGCCCTCGAAAGCCGGCTCGGCCTATCTGCCGGTCCGCTTCGCCGCGCTCACCGTCCGCAGCGCCGCGCCGCCGGTACGGGCGACGCTGACGGTTCATCGCGCCAGCCCGCGCGCGCTCGCCCTCGACGTCGCCCTGTTCGATGCCGAGGACGCCGAGGTCGCGCGCATCGACGGCGTCGAACTGCGGGCCGTCGCCCTTGCCGCCACGGAAGAATTCGACCGCGATTTCCGCCAGAGCCTCGTCCGCCTCGGGCCGGCGCGAACCGGGACCGCGGCCCGGATCGAGGCCTTCCTCGACGCGCGGGACGAGGTGCCGGCCGCCGACGACCTGCTCGTGCTCGATGCCCTCGCCTATGCCATCGCCCACCGCGCGGTGACGGCGGTCATCGGGAAACCGGCCACGGAAATGCCGGTCGATATCGATGCGCTGGTCGGCCGGGGCGCTCTCGCCGACGAGCGGCGCACCACCTTCCTCGCCCTGCTGCGGCTCCTCGCCGAGGGCGGTCTCGCCCGCCACACGCCGGAAGAAGGCTGGCGCGTCGAGGCCGACAGCGATCTTCCCGCGCCCGAGCCGCTGCTGCACGAGATCGCCGACACGGCGCCGGACCGCGCCGCCGAGCTCGCCATCGGCGCCCGCCTCGCGGCCGATCTCGCCGATCATCTGCGCGGGGCCGTTTCGATCTCCCATCCCGTCGGCCTCATCGACCAGTGGGAGGCCGGATCACCGGCCGCCCGGACCGTCGCCGCGCAGGCGGTGGCGCTGGTCGAGGCCGCCGCGCGCGACGGCGAGGCGCCCCTCGCCGTGCTGCTCGTGGAACGGCATGGCACGACGCTGGACGGTCTGCGCCCCCTCGTCGCCTCCGGCGCGATCTCGCTGGCGGTGCTGCCCGCCGACAGCGCCGCGCGCCTGCGCCTTGCCGACCGGATATCGCCCCGCGTGGGGATGACGCTGTGCGAGGAGGATGCGCTGCCGACGGCGGACCTCGTGCTGCATGTCGATCCGCGTGAACCGCTCGATGCCACCGACGAGGCGACGCGCCACCTGCTCGGCACGCTGCGCCCCGGCGGCGCGCTGGCGGCGCTCCGCGTCGCTCCGGGCGGCTTCGCCCGCCTGCTGACGATGGATGTGCCACCCCTGCCGCACGCCCGCCCCCTGTCCGACGCGCGAGCTATGACAGAGATCGCCATCCTTGCCGCCGCAACCACCGAGCCCGCCCGACAGCGCGCGGCCGCCGGGGGCATCGCGGCGCTGTACGAGGCAGACGCCCTCTCCTGCCTGATCGGCGAGCGCGGTCATCGGCTCGACGCCGATCCCGCCGACGCGGCAAGCGCCGGCACCGGGAACATTCTCGTGCTGCGGCTGGAGGCCGCCGACGACGCCGCTTCGCTCGCCGCCGTCATGGACGAGGTGCGCGGGCTGGTGGAGGCCATGCGCGCGGGCGGCAAGGCGCCGGCCCTTCGTCTTCTCGTCGCGGGCAATCCGCTTGGCGAGGCGCCCACCGCCGCCGCGCTCTGGGCATTCGGCCGCACCGTCATCAACGAATATCCCGATCTCGACATCAAGCTCGTCGCCATCGACCGTCCGGCGCTGGACGCGGCGGCGGTGTCCGATCTCGCCCGCGCCATCGCCGGCCTGGCGGACGAACGCGAGCTGGTGCTCGACGCCCATGGGCTTCTCGCCGTCCGCATCGCCGCCGCGCCGGCACCGGCGGGCGAGCCGGACGCCGCCGTGCGGCTGGTGATGGAACGGCCGGGCTCGCTCGACCGCCTCACCTGGGAGCCGCAGGCGCGCCGCGCCCCCGGCCCGGGCGAGATCGAGATCGAAATCTCCACCGCCGCCCTCAATTTCCGTGACGTGATGTTCGCGCAGGGGCTCATCGGCGACGACATGCTGGCGCACGGCTTCGCCGGCCCGACGCTCGGCTTCGAGGGCGGCGGTACCGTCACCCGCGTGGGGCCGGATGTCGCCGGCCTCGTGCCCGGCGACGAGATCGTCGCCTTCGCGCCCGGCGCCTTCGCCAGCCACGCCACCCTTCCCGCCGCCGCGGCGCTGAAGGTGCCGGCCGGCATGAACATCGAGGCGGCGACGACGCTGCCCGTCGCCTTCCTCACCGCCTGGTACGGCCTCGTGCAGTGCGCCCGGCTGGAGGCCGGCGAGACCGTGCTGATCCACGGCGCCGCCGGCGGCGTCGGCCTCGCGGCGATGCAGATCGCCAAGGCGCGCGGCGCGCGCATCGTCGCCACCGCCGGCTCGCCGGAAAAGCGGGCGCTGGTCCGGCTGCTCGGCGCCGACGAGGTTCACGATTCCCGCGACACGCTGTTCGCGGAACGGCTGAAGGCAGCGGGCGGCTGCGACGTGGTGCTGAATTCGCTCGCCGGCCGCGCCATGGAGCTTTCCCTGCGCGCGCTCAAGCCGTTCGGCCGCTTCGTCGAACTCGGCAAGCGTGACTTCATCGCCAATACCGGCCTCGGCCTGCGTCCCTTCGCGCGCAACCTCACCTATTTCGGCGTCGATGCCGACCAGTTCATCGCCGCCCGGCCGGCGCTGGTGAAGGAGATGCTGGCGGAGCTTGCCCGCCTGTTCGAGGCCGGCACGCTGCGGCCGCTGCCCTATCGCCTCTTCGCCGCCGACGACGTGCGCTCGGCCTTCCGGCTGATGCAGAGCTCCGGCCATGTCGGGAAGATCCTCATCCGGCCGCCAGCGTACCTGCCGACCGGAGCCGCCCCCGGTCCCGTGGCGGACGCCGCCTTCGCCGCTTCGCCCGAGGGCGTGCATGTGGTGGTCGGCGGCACCGGCGGCTTCGGCCGGGAGACGGCCCGCTGGCTGGCGGAGCACGGTGCGCACCACGTGGTGGTCGCCTCGCGGCGCGGCATCATCGAGCCGCCCCTGACGGTGGAAGGGGCCGAGATCGTCGCGGAGACGCTCGACGCCCGCGATCCCGACGCCTGCTCCGACCTTCTTTCCCGGCTCGCCGCCCGCTACGGGCGTGTCGCCGGCATCGTGCACACGGCGATGGTTCTCGACGACGCGCTGCTGCGCGATCTCGACCACGACCGCTTCGAAGCCGTGCTGGCCCCGAAGGTCGATGGCGCCCGCAACCTCGATGCCGCCGCCGCCGGCCTCGACCTCGACTACTTCGTGCTGTTCTCCTCGGCGACGACGCTGGTGGGCAATCCCGGCCAGTCCGCCTATGTGGCGGCGAACGCCTATCTCGAAGGTCTGGCGCGCCGGCGCCGGGCCGAGGGGCGTCCGGCGCTGGCCGTCGCCTGGGGGGCGATCTCCGATGCCGGCGTGCTGGCGCGCGATGCGGCGACCTCGGAGAAGCTGAGCCGCCGGCTTGGGCTCGGCATGCTCGGCGCCGCCGAGGCGCTCGATCACCTCGGCGCCTGTCTCGCCACGGCAGACGCGCCGCCGGTTTCCGTTCACGCGCCCGTCGATTGGCGCGCGGCGCGCGAACTCGCGGTGATGCGTGGCGCCAGCTTCGCCGCCTTGCGCCCGGCCTTCGCGGAAGACACGGACAGCGATGCCGAAGCCGGGATGCTCGCGCTGATCGCCGACCAAAGCGACAGCGAGGCGCGCGCCACCGTGCTGCGCCTGCTGAGCGCCGAGGTCGGCCGCATCCTCCGGCTGCCCGCCGAGAAGATCGACCCGACCCGCCCGCTCGGGGACATCGGCATGGACTCGCTGATGGCGCTGGAGCTCGACATGGAGATGCAGCGCCGCCACAAGGTCGCGCTGCCCATGCTCGGCCTTGGCGCCGGAGCGACGCTGCAGGACGTCGCCGACAAGGTCATGCGCAAGCTGCGCCCCTCGGCCGAGACGGGCGGCGACGCGATCCTGGCGCCGGGCATCCATCTTCCCGAGGAGGGAGCCGGCCTCATCGACCGCCATCTGCGGGTTGAGCCCTCGGCCGGCGCCATCGAGGCCCTGCAGGCGCGGATCGGCGCCGAGAACCGCCGTGACGGGAGCCTGCTGCGATGACCCTTCAGGACGGCATCCGGCTCGACGCGACCGCCAGGGCGACACTCCTCGCCCGCATGCGCCAGCGCGCCCCGGAACCCGCGCGCCCCGCCGTGACACCCAGCTACGACACGTCGTTCGAGACGCTTCCCGGCTTCGAGGAGTTGCGCCTCATCCGGGCGACGGGCGAGGCGCTCGGCATCGGCAACCCGTTCTTCCGCGCGCATGAGGGACGGGCCGGGGCGGTGAGCCGTATCGAGGGGCGGGAGGTGATCAACTTCGCCTCCTACGACTATCTCGGCCTCAACGGCCACCCCGACGTGCGGCGCGGCGCGCAGGCGGCAATGGAGCTCTACGGCACCAGCGTCTCGGCCAGCCGGCTGGTGGCGGGCGAGCGGCCGATCCACCGCGAGCTGGAGGCCCGGCTCGCCAGCCTTCACGGTGCGGACGACGCCGTCGTCTTCGTTTCCGGCCACGCCGCCAACGTCACCACCATCGGCAGCCTCGTCGGCGCCGACGACGTGGTGTTCCACGACGCGCTCATCCACAACAGCGTCATCGTCGGGGCCGAGCTCGCCGGCGCGGCGCGGCGGTCCTTCCCGCACAACGACCTCGACGCGCTGGAAGACATGCTCATCCACGAGCGCGGCAGCCACCGCCGGGCCCTCATCGTCGTCGAGGGGCTCTACTCGATGGACGGCGACGCGCCGGACCTGTCGCGCCTGGTGGTGCTGAAGGAACGCTTCGGCGCCTGGCTGATGGTGGACGAGGCGCACAGCATCGGCGTCCTCGGCGCACACGGGCACGGCATCGCCGAGCAGGCCGGGCTCGATCCCGCCCGGATCGACATCTGGATGGGCACGCTGTCCAAGTCGCTCGCCTCCTGCGGCGGCTACATCGCCGGGCCGCAGCCGCTCATCGATTTCCTGAAAGTGACGGCGCCGGGCTTCGTCTACAGCGTCGGCCTGCCGCCGGCGGCGGCGGGCGCGGCCCTCGCCGCCCTCGACGTCATGGGCGAGGATACCGGCCGCGTCGCCGCGCTTCAGAGGAATGCCCGGCATTTCCTGGCGACGGCGCAGGCCGCCGGCCTCTCCACCGGCACCGCCGAAGGCCATGCCATCGCGCCGGTCATGGTGGGCGACTCGCTGAAGGCGGTCCTGCTCTCGGAGCGGATGCTCGCGCGCGGGGTCAACGTGCTGCCGATCATCCATCCGGCGGTGCCGCACAAATCGGCCCGGCTGCGCTTCTTCATCACCGCCGACCATGACCAGGAACAGCTGGACGACACCGTCCGCATCCTGGTCGAGGAACTCGACGAGAGCACCCGCCTCCTCGCCGCGCTGGGGTTTGCGGAGGGGGATCACGATGCGGCGGCGCGTGCGGCGCTTGGGGGAATGACATGAGGGTCGTGCTGGATATCACCCGGTTGTTGCGGCGCTCGGCGCAGGCGACGCCGACCGGCATCGACCGGGTCGAGCTCGCCTATGCGCGCCACCTGATCGGCAACCGGCAGTACAAGGACCGCACGGCCTTCGTCGCGCGGGTGCGCTCGTCGACCTGGTATCTCGACGCCGATACCGTCTCCGCCTTCATCGACACGCTGGCGCTGAAGTGGAAGCAGTCCGAGAGCCGGGTCACGCGGCGCGAGCTGGTGGCGATCGAGAATTTCCTCGACCTCGCGCCCGGCACGCTCCCCCCGGTCGATACCGCGCCGGCCCTGCGCTCGGCCCTGCCCGACATGCTGCCACCGCTCAAGCGCCTGCTGTCGCCGGTCAACCTGCTGCCGCGGCTGATGCGCCGGCGCAACTCGCAGGGCGCCGTCTACCTCAACGTCTCGCATGAGGGGCTGAACTCGATCAACGGCGTGCGCTCGATGGTGCGCGGCCACGGGCTGCGGCCGATGTACCTCGTGCACGACCTCATCCCGCTCACCCACCCGGAGTACGTCCGCCCGGGCGACGCGGAGAAGCACGAGACGCGCATGCGCACCGTGCTCGCCTCCGCCGAGGCGATCATCAGCAACTCCCATCACACGCTGAACCAGCTCAAATCCTTCGCCGAGCGCAGCGGCATGGCGGTGCCCCCGTCCATCGTCAGCCCGCTCGGGGTGGAGGACGAGTTCGACACCGAGGAAGCGCCGCCGCCGCCGGCCCATCCCTTCTTCCTCACCGTCGGCACCATCGAGCCGCGCAAGAACCATCTCGTGCTGCTGCATGCCTGGCGCGTGCTGGTGGAGAAGCTGGGCCCCAAGGCGCCGAAGCTGATCATCGTCGGCCGGCGCGGCTGGGAGAACGAGAACGTCATCGACATCATCGAGCGCTGCCGGAAGCTCGGCGACCACGTGCTGGAGTGCAACCGCCTGCCGGACGTGCACCTGCGCCGGCTGATGAAGCAGGCGCGTGCCGTGCTGTTCCCCTCCTTCGCCGAGGGCTACGGCCTGCCGCTGTTCGAGGCGATGGCGCTGCGCGTGCCGGTGATCTGCTCCGACCTGCAGGCCTTCCGCGACATCGCCGGTTCCGCGCCCTGCTATCTCGACCCGATCGACGGGCTCGGCTGGGCGCGGGCGATCGAGGAATATGCCCGCCCGGATTCGCAGGCACGCGCCGCACAGATGCGCCAGCTCTCCGGCCTGTGGATGCCGCGCTGGTCGGATCACTTCTCCATCGTCGACCGCATCATCGACGTCGTGGCCCGGCCGACCGGCACCCCGCGTCCGGTGGCCGGCTGGCGTCCCGCCGCGAGCAGCGAGCGCAGCAGACCGTTGATTCCGGCCGGCGAGCACGTCGAGGACGTCCGCGCGCTCTGCTTCGCCGTCCAGCCGCATTCGAGCACGAGGTAGTCCGTGGCCGTGTCGTCCGCCAACCCCTCATGCCCGGGAAGGATCGGAGCATGATCGCCGTAGAAGACCAGCAGCGAGCGGTCCGTCAGCGCGTCGAGTGCTGCCGCCACCGTGCCGAGCATGGCATCGGCATTGGCGAGATGACGCGCGTATTGCTGCACGGGGTCGGCGATGCCGGACAGGCGGCCGGGGCCGTAGGGGTCGTGCGCCTCCATCGAGACCGACATGAGGAACAGCGGCTCGTCGGCCGAGCTCGCCGCCCGGATCTCCTCGACGATGCGCCGGGCCACGGCGCGATCGCCGACATAGGGACCGAAACGGTCGCCCGGCGCGAACGCCTCCTCGCCGATGAAGCGCGCGAAGCCGAGACGGGGGATCGCCCGGTCGCGCCGGAAGAAGCGGGCATCGTGCGGGTGCAGGAAGACGGTGCGCCAGCCGGCGCCCCCCAGCGCCCGGGCCAGCGAGGCCGGGGCCAGCTTCTGCGGCCGCAGATAGGGATCGAAGCGGTCCATGCGCTGGCGCGCGAAGGGCACGCCGGTCAGCATCTCTACCTCGGAGCGATGGGTGTAGGCACCGTAGCAGGAAACCTCCAGCCGTCCGTGTGCCATCGCCCCGCGGCGCAGCCGGTCGAGGTTCGGCAGGTCGAGCGGGACGCCCTCCCGGCGCAGGTCGGCGAAGGATTCCGCCTGCAGGATAATGATAGCACGGTACGGGCTTTCCCCCGCCGGGACGCCGGCCATTCCACCCGGCCCGGCTCTCTTGCCGTCGCGGCGCCAGAAGACGAAGCCGGCGACCAGCGAGACGCTCAATCCCAGCGTGCCGACGAAGACATTCGCCGGGGTCTCCATCAGGGGCTTCTCGAGCGGGGCGAGGACGCCCGCAAGCCCGGCGGGCCGCAGGGCGAAGCCGGCGGCGACGAGCAGGACGAGCGCCAGGGCGGCGAGCTGCGCCGTACCGCCGAGGGCGGACGGCTCCACCGAGGTCCAGGCGGCAATCAGGCCTCCCAGCACGATGACGGCCAGCCCCAGCCCCGCCGCGCTGGCGCGGCCGAGATAGAACAGGTCGGGGTGGCGGAGCAGCGTCGGCAGGAAGCCGAGATCGCTGAAGACCAGCGGCTCGCGCAGATACGCGTGCTTCACGCGCGAGATCAGCACGAAGACGGCGAGCGTCGCCAGCGCGGCCGCCGCGGCGAAGAAGGGGCGCGCCGACAGGCCGAGCCAGAGCAGCCAGAGCCAGCCCATGACGACACTGCCCAGAAGGTGCGCGGCCACGGGCGGGCGCATCGCCCGCGCGCGCTGCGGCACAGCCTGACGATCCAGCCAGCCGGCACCGGCGACCATGATCGCCAGAACGAAAATTACCGCGGCCGCCTTGATGGTATTCACCGCAACTCCTCACGCACGCTTCGTACAGTCGAGGCGAAGCTAGACAATAAAATTGAATTTTTCCACGAGAAAAAACACAATAATGAGTTCGATATCTACGCTTATATTGAAGCTGAAGTCTGCCTATCAGCAGAGAGATACCGCTTTTCAACACACATCGCGGGGGCGCCGCGCGTCGGGAAAGGTTATTCTCATGAGTAAACTGAACCCAGCTCTCGGCCTGTCCGCATCCAAGGATTTGCCGCCCTCCCGGGACCGGACACCGCCTCTCGGCCTTCCCAAGGCCAAGGCCTTGCGGCCGGTGCCGCACGAAGACATCGACGCGACCAACGAGGCCCCGGTCCGCGCCCGGCCCCGGTCCGCGCGCCCGGTCGCCCGGCGCGACGCCTTCGCCTTGTCCGAGGCGGAGAGTTCGGAGATCACCGAGGGCCTGCCGCGCTCGCGGCGCCGGCGGCGCTCGGCCGGGCTGTGGGCATCGTTCCTGCTGATGGTGGTGCTGCCGACCCTGGCGGCGGGCCTCTATTACGGCCTGATGGTCTCCAATCAGTACGTATCGGAGTTCCGCTTCGCGGTGCGCAACCAGGACTTCGCGCCGGCCGGCACGACCTCCGCCACCAGCGCGCTGGGCGCCGCCGCGCGGGCGGGCGTCTATACTGACAACTTCCTCGTCATCGACTACCTCACCAGCCGGCAGGCGGTGGAGGACCTGATGGCGACGGTCGACCTCCGGGATATGTACTCCCGCTCCGGCGTCGACCGTCTCTCGCGGCTGCGCGGCGACGACACGATGGAGAATCTGGTCAGCTACTGGCAGTCGATGATCGACGCCTCGTTCGATCTCGCGACAGGCCTCGCGCTCGTGCGCGTGCGTGCCTTCACCCCGGAGGACGCCCACAAGATCGCCGCCACGCTGGTGACGCAGAGCGAGAAGCTGATCAACGACATCTCGGCACGCTCGCGGCGGGACGCGGTCAAGTTCGCCGAGGCGGACGTATCGCGCGCGGAGGAGCGCCTGCGCGGCGCCCGCGCCGACATGCGCCGGTTCCGCGACCTCGAACAGACCCCCGACGCCGCCCGCACCGCCGGCGGCACGCTCGACCTCGCGATGAAACTGCGCGGGGAACTGGCGGGCCTGCAGTCGCAGCTCGCCTCGCTGCGCACCTACATGGACCCCAACGCCCCGACCGTGAAGGTGCTGGAGAGCCGCATCGCCGCCACCACCAAGCAGATCGCGACCACCGAGCGCGAGATCGGCAAGGGCGGCCGGGACGGCCAGACCACCGACGCCTCCACCGGCACGGCGGCGGGGACGCAGTCGCGCCTGTCCGACGTCCTGTCGAACTATGAGGACGTCGACCTCAGCCGGCAGTTCGCCGAGAAGTATTACGACACGACGCTGGCCGCGCTGGAGCTCGCACGCTCCGAGGCGGCGTCCCAGCAGACCTATGTCGCGACCTATGTGCAGCCCGCCATCGCCCAGTCCAGCCAGTATCCGCAGCGCCTGATCTCGACGCTGATCGTGTTCCTGGCGGCAGGCGCGCTGTGGTTCGTCAGCGTCATGATCTTCCTGTCCATCCGCGACCACGTGGCGTGAGCGGGAAAGCCTAGCGCGATGAGTTACATACCCCCCTTCGACGCACCCCGCCGCGGCCCGGACCTGAGCCGGATCGCGGAAGGCCTGCGCACGCAGGGACGCGTCATCATCGCCCTGATGCTGCGCGAGATGCGGCTGCGCTCGGTGCAATCGCGGCTGAGCTATCTGCTCGCGCTGCTGGAGCCGATCCTCCAGCTCACGATGATGATGACGATCTTCACCTTCATCGGCCGCCGCCCGGACTTCGGCACCAGCTTGCTGTTGTTCCTCGGCACCGGCATCCTGCCGTTCTTCCTGTTCACCCACGTTTCCGGGCGCACGACCGGCGCCATCCGCGCCAGCGGGCTGGTGCGGGCGCTGGCACCCATACAGCCGCTCGACATCATGCTGGCGCGGGCGCTGCTGGAGACAGCGACGCTGCTCATCGTCGCCATCCTGCTGTTCACCTTCATCTATGCGACCGGCGTGAAGGACGCGATCCCCAGCCGGCCGATGCTCGCCATACAGGGCTTCGCCGCCACGGCGCTGCTCGCCATCGGCGTCGGCCTGATCAACGGCGTGATCGGCGCCTTCTTCCGGCTCTGGGCGATCATCTACGGGGTGCTGTCGCGCTCGCTCATCTTCATGTCCGGCGTGTTCTTCGTGCCCGACTTCATGCCGCCGCCGATCCGCTATTTCCTGAGCTGGAACCCGCTGCTGCACGGGCTCGAATGGTTCCGCTCGGGCTTCTACCTGACCTATCCCACCCTCACCCTCGACAAGTCCTATCTGATCGGCTTCGGCCTCGTGTCGCTGCTGATCGGGCTTGCGCTCGAGCGTGTGTTCCGTCCGAGGCTGATATGATGGCGGTGGAGATGCGCGACATCGCCAAGACGTTCCGCTCCGCGCGCGGGCCGAACCACGTCTTCGAGCATCTCAACGCGGCGTTCCCGCGCGGGGCCTCGGTGGGCATTCTCGGGGCGCGCAGCGCCGGCAAGTCGACGCTCATCCGCCTGATCGGCGGCTCGACCCTGCCCGACCACGGCAAGGTACGCCGCGTCGGCTCCATCTCGCCGCCGGTCGCGACGACGCAGGCCTATCACGCGGCGCTGACCGGCCGGGAGAACCTGCATTTCGTTGCCCGGGTGAATGGTTTCGACGGCGATGCCGCGGCCCGCTTCGTCGCCCGCTTCGCGCAGATGGGCGAGGCCATCGACCATCCGCTGTCGAGCTACACGCGCGAGCGCCGCGCCCGCTTCCTCTTCGCCGCCTCCTACGCGATGCCGTTCGACATCTTCATCGCGGACGAGGCCCTGTTCGGCGGGGCCGGCGTCTTCCGCGAGCGCTGTGCCGAACTGGTGCAGGCGCGGCGGGCGCAGGCCACGCTCATCTTCACCACGCGGTCCCCGCAGATGCTGCGCCGCTTCGCCGACATCGGCGCCGTACTGCATGAGGGGCAACTGCACATGTTCGACCGTATCGGCGACGCCATACGCCTCTACCGGACCATCGACGACAGCGCGGCGGACGCCCCGCTGGAGGACGACGATACGGAGGAGCGTTACGTCGACGAGCCCTTCGGGCCACTGGCCTGAAACCTGTCCATCGCTTTCGGTCGGGACGTTCCCGACCTTACTCTGGAGGAGCCACTATGACCGACATGCCCGAAATCAGCCGACAGCTGGAACGCTTCGTCGCCCGTCGCCTCGTCGAGTTCGACCAGACGGCGTGGAAGGAACTGAGCATCCAGAAGCGCAAGGAATGCATCCAGGCGGCACGCCGCGCGCTCAAGGCGGAACGCCACTTCTTCTCCCGCCAGACCGCTCTGCCGCCCGCGGCCGAGTGAGATCCCCCACCTGAAGCAAGCGGACGCCGGCCTCTCGCGGCCGGCGTCCGCGTCCGCATGCTCTATTGTATACAAGTGACGGTACTATAGTAACAAACGGAAATTTAGTTCATTTTTTTGTGTTATTCCGAACACATTGAGTGAATATGTTCCGCCAGTTTCGCCCGTATAGCGAATTCTGAACCTTTATCTGTTCTATAAGTCCCGGATTATATTCAAAGGGATTGGCCGACTTGCTTAAACTTGGTGCGACGGCCCGCCTCACCGGGCTTGCAGCGTTGTGTATGGCGCTTGGTGGATGTGTTTTCTTCTCCGGGTCGGGGCCTCTGACCCAGGAGGTCGTGTCACCACGGGAAACGCCGACCGATTACGAGATCGTCGACGTCGACAGCCGCGCGATCAACGCGATGCGCGAATGGCGTTCGACCAGCCTCGCGCGCAGCTTCGGCGCCCGCCAGGCGGCGCCGGAAACACGGGTGAATGTCGGCGATGCCGTCTCCATCTCGATCTGGGAAGCCGGCTCCGGCGGCCTGTTCGGCGGGCGCGGCGGTGTCGATGCCGGCTCCGGCAGCGAGACGCTGCCCATCCAGACGGTGGACCGCGACGGCCGCATCAAGGTGCCCTATGTCGGCGACATCTCGGTCGTCGGCAAGCGTCCGAGCCAGATCGCGCAGACCATCGAGGACGGGCTGAAGGGCAAGGCCATCGAGCCGCAGGTGCTGGTCACGCTGCCCCAGCAGACCGCCTCCTCGGTCGTCGTGGTCGGCGACCTCACCGGCGCGGGCCGGGTAAACCTCAACGTCAAGGGCGACCGGCTACTGGAAGTGATCGCGCAGGCCGGCGGCATCAAGGCCTCGCCGCACGAGACCTTCCTGCGCGTCACGCGCGGCAAGCGCAGCACGACGATGCCCCTTACCGCCGTCCTCGCCAAGCCGGACGAGAACATCTTCATGCAGCCGGGCGACACGGTGTACGTGTTCCGTCGGCCGCAGACCTTCACGGCGCTGGGCGCGGTGAAGAGCGCCGGCGAGATGCCGATCGACCGCGAGGACTTCACCGTCGCCTCGGCGATGGGCACCTCCGGCGGCCTGATCGACAATCAGGCCGACCCGAGCGGGGTGTTCATCTTCCGCTACGAGCAGGCGGGCGTGCTGCGGGCGATCAATCCGGAATCCCCGCATTTGTCCGGCAACAGCGAGGTGCCGGTCGTCTACCGCCTGAACCTGAAGGATCCGACGGGCTACTTCGTCGCCCGCGCCTTCCCGGTGCGCGCCGGCGACATCGTCTATGTCGCGAATTCGCCCGCCGCCGAGTTCACCAAGTTCCTGCGCATGGCGCTGATGATCAGCTCGGTGGCGCGCTCGGGCAATGTGGCCTGGACGGAATAGCGCTTCGCCCGCAACCGGGGAGGCAATATGAGGCGCGGAATTCATCTCGTGTGGGGCGTGGCGCTGCTCGGCTGCCTCGCCCCGCCGCTCCGGGCGGCCGAGCCGACCTCCATCGCCGACTACATGGTCATGGACGTCTGCGTCGACGCGGCCGACCGCATCGTGCCCTCGATGGTCCCCGGCGATGCCGGGTGCGAGCGACGCCGCAACATCCGCGCGGACGAGCTTCCTCCCTACGAGCTGCGCAACTTCCTCAACCCCGGCCGCGGCTGCACCGACGACGGGGGCACGGTTCGCAAGCTCAACCGCCCGGTGGAGCGCGAAGGCCAGACGCGCATAATCTCCTCGACGCAGGGCGTGCCCCCCTCCCCGTGCAGCGGCAGCCGCGACGGCGCCGCGCGGCCGGAGGACGGCACCGCCTCGATCCAGTGGCACGACGAGGGCTACGGCTTCATCATGGGCAGCTACAGCCCGGTCGCGCTGTCGATCTACCAGACGCCGTTCTGCCGTGACGGCAGCAGCTCTTCCCGCCGCTTCTTCCGCGGCTGGGTGATCGCGCCGGCGCAGGTTCCGGCGACGGGCGAAACGGGCTTCGGCGTGTTCCTCAGCCGCCTCGCCACGGGCTCCGCCTCCCAGCTTCCCACCGCCTGCCCGACCCGCTTCCGCCGTGCGCTGACGACCTGGCTCGTCACGCCCATGCGCTACAAGTCCGGCCGCGAGATGACTTCCATCGTCTCCAGCCATTTCGCGCAGGCGAGCCGTGACGGCCTCTCTCCCGGCCGCACCATGCAGATGGAGCAGACCTACTGGACGCGCGAATTCGGCCTCTCCCGCTGGGAGAAATGGGCGCGGGAAGGCTGGGTCCATCCGCGCAGCGGACGCTCGGCCGCCGACCTCGCCCGCGAATTGCGCCAGCGCGGCCGCTGCAGCCCACCGGCCGGAGGCACGTTCGACATTTCGCTGCGCACCCGCTTCACCGATGCGCCCGGCCATGACGACGCCTATGTGCGCAGCATCGTCGACCCCGGCACCGGCCAGAGCAGCCTCTGGTACATGACCCTGTGCGAGGACTACACCAACATCCACCCGCGCCCCGCCGACCAGCCGCTGCCGGACGCCTCCGCCATCGCGGACCGCGCCTACTGGGCGCAGTAGGCGCGGCCATCGCGAGCAGCCACGTCAAGGCCCCTCCACCTCCCGCGACACGTCGACCAAATTGTTGACAGTTGGCAACAATGGAGTAGACAGAAATCGGAAACAGGAGAGGAAACGCCCATGGCCATCGCAGAAGCCGTGCCCGAGCTCGTTCCGTCCACCCGGCTGATGGAGGGCTTCGCCCGTCACCGCATCAAGACGCGCGGCGCCGAGATCAACGTCGCCACCGCCGGCGAAGGACCGCCGCTCCTGCTGATCCACGGCAACCCGCTGACGCTGGTGAGCTGGCACAAGGTCGCCCCCTCGCTCGCTCGCGACTTCTCCGTCGTCGCCATCGACATGCGCGGCTATGGCGACAGCTCGAAGCCCTATGGCGGCGAGGATCATTCCGGCTATTCCTTCCGGGCCATCGGCGAGGATGCCTTCGACGTCATGGACGCACTGGGTCACAAGACATTCGCGGTGGCAGGCCATGACCGAGGCGCGCGCGTCGGGTTCCGCATGTGCCTCGACCAGCCCCAGCGCATCACCCGCTACGCGGCACTCGACATCGTGCCGACCCACCACGTGCTGAACAATATCACGCTCGGGTGGGCGCGCGAGAGCTACCACTGGTTCTTCATGGCGCAGAAAGCCCCCTTCCCGGAGAAACTGCTGGGCGCCGATCTCGATTATTACATGCGCTACAAGCTCAACAAGAAGGGCGTCGGCCTCGACATCTTCACGCCGGATGCGATGGAGGAATATATACGCTGTGCCACCCCGGAGCAGATCCACGCCGTCTGCGAGGATTATCGCGCCACCATCACCGTCGATCTCGACATGGACACGGCGGACTACGGCAAGCGACGCATCGCCTGCCCCACATTGGTGATCTGGGGCGACAACAGCCATTGCGGCCGCCATTTCAAGCCGGTCGAGGCGTGGTCGGAATGGGCCGACGATCTGGTTGGCTTCTCCGTACCGACCGGCCACTATCCGGCCGAGCATCGGCCGGATCTCATCTATGCTGCCTTCTATCGCTTCTTCCGCGGCGAGCCGGTGGCATGACCTTCACCCAGGTGACGGCGGAGACGGCGAAGAGCCGTCTCCATGCCGGAGACGAGGTGGCCCTCCTCGATGTTCGCGAGGCGGCCGCCTTCGGTGACGGGCATGCACTCTTCGCGATCCCTTGCCCTTATAGCCGGCTGGAACTGTCGGCAATTTCGCTGGTTCCACGCCGGAATTGTCCGATTCTTCTGATCGACGACGATGACGGCACGGCGGAGAAGGCCGCCCGGCGACTCGCCGCCTGCGGCTATGTCGATCTCGCGGTCATTACGGGTGGCATGCCGGCCTGGGCAGCGGCCGGGTTCGGCGTCTTCGCGGGCGTCAACGTGCCCAGCAAAACGCTCGGGGAACTGCTCGAACACGATCACCACCCGAGGATGATCCCCGCCGCGACGCTTGCCCTCTGGCAGCGCGAGGGCAAGCCGCACGCCTTTTTCGACGCACGGCCGCCCGGCGAGTTCGCCAAGATGCGCATCGCCGGGGCTCGCTGCGTGCCCAATGGCGAGCTGGCGCATCGCCTCGCCGCCACGGTTCCGGATGAAGGGACGCCCATCGTCATCACCTGCGCCGGCCGCACGCGCGGCATCGTGGGCGCACTTGGCCTGCGCGCGCTCGGCGTTCGCAACCCCGTCTATGCTCTCGAGAACGGAACGCAGGGCTGGGCGCTCGCGGGTTTGCCGCTGGAGCGCGGCGCAGAGCCCAGCCCGATGCCCGAACTGGATGACGAGGCAGCGGCCATCAGCCGCCGGCGTGCCGACCGCCTCATCGCCACCGCCCAGTTGCCTTGCGCCACGGTCGCTCAAGCCCAGACATGGCTCACCGAGAAAGGTCGGACGACGTTCCTGTTCGACCTGCGCAGCCCAACCGAACGCTCGGCCCGGCCCGTGCCGGGCGCCGTTCCCGTGCTCACGGGGCAGCTCGTGCAGGCGACCGATCAATATGTCGGCGTCCGCCATGCGCGGTTGATCCTGATGGACGACACCGGGCTCCGGGCCGGGCTCGCCGGGCTTTTCCTGCGCGCACTCGGCTACGAGGTGCACGTCCTTACGCTCAGCGATCAAAACGATCCGCCGGCCCTGTCGGTCCCCCCTTCCGGCTTGAAGCCGCCGGCAGAGCTGGTCGCGCTTTCCCCCTCGGCCGCGGCCAGGCGCGCCGCGGGCGGCGTACCGGTGCTCGATCTGCGGTCTTCCGCCGAATGGGAGGAGCGGCGCCTCGCCGGCGCGCACTGGACCCTGCGCGGCCGGACCATCGAACTGCCGACCGGCACCGAGCGGGTACTGCTCCATGGCGATGCCGGCGCCGCCGCCGCGATGGCTGTCGACCTTTCGGAACACGGCATCGCCTGTGACTGGCTCGCCGCCGACCTCGATGCCTGCGCCACGGCCGGCTGGGCGATCGACGGGAAACGCCGGCCGATGAGCCGGGGCGAAGCGCTGGACCGCATCTGGTTCGTGCACGATCGCCATGACGGCAACGAAGAAGCCTCGCGTCGCTACCTCGCCTGGGAGATGGGTCTCGTCGCCCAGCTCGACGAAGATGAGCGCGCTTCCTTCGGCTGGGTTCCCATCGACACGCTCGCCTGACGCACAAGCATTCCCAAAGTCGAAAGCCCCTCCATCGCCGGTGGAGGGGCTTTTTTCTTGTGATCCACCGCTCAACAAAACGAGGCGGGTTCGCACCCGCCCCGCTGGGGGAGCAATCGGGAGACGGGCAGCTTCAGCCCTTGCTGGCCGTGGAGTGAGCCCCGCGAGCCGCGTCCTCCTGCTGAAGGCGCAGCATGGCCGCCTCCTCCTCGGCCTCGGCCTTGTTCTGCTTGCGCTTGCCCCAGGCGGTCATCGCCAGCGAGGCGAACATCACCGCGAAGATGGCGAGCGCGCCGGGACGCTCGAGGATGTAAAGCGGGTTGCCGCCGCTGAGCTGGTAGGAACGCAGGAACTCCGTTTCCAGCATGCGCCCGAGCAGGATGCCGACCACCACCGCCGCGACCGGGTACTGGTAGCGGGCGAGCGCGTAGCCGAGCAGGGCGAAGACGAAGAGCGTTATCGGCCCGGCCGTCTCGCCGGTCACGGCGTAGGTGCCGAGGGTAGCGATGACGAGGATGGCCGGCAGCACGTAGCGGGTGCGGACCCGGACGATGTTCGAGGCGACGTAGATGAAGCCGATGCCCACCGCCAGCAGCACGATCGCCTGGACGATGTTGTTGAGGATGATGGCATAGACCATCGGCTTCTGCGTCTCGATGAAGCTCGGGCCCGGCACGATGTTGTGCATCATGAACGCCGCGATCAGGATCGCGGTCGCGCCGCCGCCGGGAATGCCGAGCGCCAGCATGGTCGCCATGGACCCGCCCTCGGCGCTGGCGACGGCGGACTCGGCCGCCACCACGCCCTTGGGATTGCCCTTGCCGAAGGTCGCGCTGTCCTTGGCGGTGCGCTTGGTCTCCGCATAGGCGATGAGGTTGCCGATGGACGAGCCGACGCCGGGCACGGCGCCGATGACGATACCGATGATCGAGCCACGCAGCAGCACGCCCGGAAACTTCAGCGTGCCCCAGCAGCCCTTGAGGATGCGGCGCACGCTGACTTCGCGGGCCCCCTCGGCCTCGATGATGTAGTCACGGCCGGCAAGGCTCAGGAGCTGGCCCGCCGCCAGCAGGCCGATCATCGCGGGAATGGGCGCGATGCCGTCGAGCAGCACCGGAATGCCCATCGTGCCTCGGGTGAAGCCGGCGGTGTTCATGCCCACGGTGCCGAGCAGGATGCCGAAGGCGGCGGCGAGCAGGCCGCGGCTGATGTAGGTCGAGCCGAGAGAGCCGAGCAGCAGCATGCCCCAGATCGCCACCGCGAACATCTCCACCGGCCCGATGCGCAGCACGATGTCGGCGAGCGGCTCCACCACGAGCAGCAGCAGGAGATAGCCGCCAATGCCGCAGATGGTGGAAGCGAACAGCGCGTAGCCCAGCGCCTCATTGTGTTCGCCCTTCTTCGACATGGCATAGCCGTCGAAGGTCGTGGCGAAGGAGGATGGCGACCCCGGTATGTTCATCAGGATGGCCGGTACCGACCCTCCGAAGCCGGCGCCGGTATAGACCGAGGTCAGGAAGACGATGGCCGAGAAGAAGTCCATGTAGAGCGACATCGGCAGCACGATCGCCATCGCCATGGTGATCGAGATGCCGGGAATGGCGCTGAAGACGAGGCCGACGATCAGCCCGGGGACGATCCATCCCCAGGAACCGACCGACGAGAACATGATGCCCAGCGCATCCTGAAAGGCGGAAAGATCGATCATGTTCGCGCCTCACAGGATGGTGGTGAACATGGGAAAGGGGATCAGCGCGCGGAAGCCGTAGATCGCGACCACGGTGACGACGAGCGAGAAGATCAGCAGGTGAAGCGGCCGGCGCTCGCCGCAAATCACCATGGCGGCGGCGGTGAACAGGAACAGCGCGATGTCGAAGCCGATGACATCGAGGAGCACCACCATCAGGCCCAGCGAGATACCGAGCGCCGCCATGCGGATCATATCGGAACGTTCGGAGGGCAGGGTCGGCGACAGCGGGTCCTGCTCGGCCGGCTCCTTCGCCATCTCCCGCGCATCCACCTTGCGGAAGCACTGCGGAAGGATGAAGAGGTACATGGCCAGCGCGAATATCGCGACAGGCTGGACCAGAAGAATATTGTTGATGCTGAGCGAAACGCTGCGGGCGTCGAGCAGATACCAGAAGATAGCAACCGCGATCAGCGTGATGAGTGTCAGATGGCCGTAGTCGATGGCGTAGGTGTGCCGACCGATGCGCATCGTCATCTCCGTTAGCCAGAGGAAGGAGAGCGAAGACGGACGGAGAACGGGCGCCGTCCGCCTTCCATTGATGCGGGTTACTTCAGAAGGTCGACGTACTTGGCCATCTTGGCGGCGTTGTCGAGATAGGCCTTGTCCGACGCTTCGGGGCCGTACCAAGTCGTTGCCAGTTCCTGCAGCTTGAGCGTCTCGATGGCCTTCGGGTTCTTGCTCGCCCGCTCAACCGCACCGACAAGGAACTTGTAGATCTCGGGCTGCTCGTTCCTGAGCTTGGTCGTCACCGCCCAGCCGCGCTGCGAGCCTTCGACGAAGTCGGTCTTCAGGCCACTCTCGGAGACCAGCGGAGCCTCGGGGAACCAATCGACCTTTTCGCCCGCAAAGATGGCGAGGGGACGGATCTTCGACTTGAGCGGCAGGAAGCCCTCGCCGCCGACGAAGCCGACATCGACCTGCGCGCCGGCCGTGGCGTTGCGGGCGGGACCGCCGCCATCATAGGTCACGATGCGCAGCTTGGTCGGGTCGATCTCGGCCGCCTGGAAAGCGAGGATCATGTTGGCGTAGTCGGCGGAAGCCGGCTGCACGCCGATGCTCAGGCTGCCCGGATCGGCCTTCAGCTTCTCGATCACCTCCGCGAAAGTCTTGATCTCGCTGCCCGCCGAAGTGGCCGCCAGCGTGTAGTCGCGCGACGGCAGGTTCAGCATCGCGAAATCTTCAACCTTGTAGGGTGCGTTCTGCAGCAGGACGGTGAGCGGAATATAGGGGGCCGCGGACGTGCACAGGATGCTGTAGCCGTCTGCCGGCTGGTTCAGCGCATAGGAATTGCCGAGCTGGGTGCCGGCACCCGGCTTGTTCACGATTACCATCGGCTGGCCGATCTCCTTTTCGAGATACGGCATGAAAGCGCGCGAGAGTCGGTCGTTGTAGCCTCCCGTCGCGAACGGCACGATCACGTTGATCGGGCGCGAGGGATAGTTCGCGGCGCGCACGATGGACGGCATGGCGACGAAACCGCCGGCGACCGCCAGCCCGCCCGCCGTGATTTTGAATGCATCTCTGCGTGTGAAATCTGTCATGTTTTCCTCCCGCCGTTCCATCTGAATCGGTCGTCTCGTGGCAATGGCTGCGCGACCGTGTGGGTTCAGGCTGGGACTCAGACTGTCTCCGCATCCGTCAACTGTCAACAGATTTGCAGACCGCTTCGCTGGAATACCAGAGCGTCATGGGGCAAGTCAGCGCGGCCACTGCTTTTCTTGTCAATGAAATTAGCGACCGAACCGCATGGACGTGCCGCTCGCTACGCGAATGCAGCACCTTTGTTCTGTTGACAGTTTTCACTCAAGCTGGCTCAATCATTCCAGGCTCCGCCGGCGGACATTGCCGCTTCGAGATGGAAGCCATGGGAGATTCGCCATGTCCATCGGCTCGCCCGACCGCTCACGACTGCCACCGGCATCAGCCGTGAAGGCTTTTGATCGGCGCGCCGGAGCGGCGGACAGCTGATGGCCGAAATCCCAGAGGATTCGAACCAGACCGGCGCGCTGGGCTCCCCTGTGTTCCGCTGGTGGCTGCGGTTGATTGCGACCTATTCGATCGCCGCCGTCGCCGGCTATCTGGCCTCGCTCATTCATATTCCCCTGCCCTGGATGCTCGGACCGCTCTTCGTCTGCGGCACGCTCACCCTGCTGGGCGTCCCGTTGCAGGCAGGCCCTCATCTGCGCGAGATCGGACAGGTCATCGTGGGCCTTGCCATCGGCATGCGCTTCACGCCTCATCTTCTGCTCGTCTCGCTGGAGCTGCTCCCGGCGATGCTGGCGGCGACCCTCTACATCATCGCCGCAACCTTCCTCGGCGCCCTGCTGATGCGTCCGCTTGCGCGGATCGATCCGACCACGGCCTTCTTCGCCACCGCCGCCGGCGGCATGGCCGACATGGCGGTGGTGGCCGCGGCGCGGGGCGGCGACACGAATGCCGTCTCCATCGTCCACGCCCTGCGGGTGACGACCGTGGTCAGCGTCGTGCCCTTCATGGTGTTCGCCTTCGGGGAACAGGGCACGGTCACCGCCGTCGATCCCGCCACCTCGCATGACGTGATGCTCCTGCTGCTGGCCCTCGCCGTCGCCTATCTCGGCGCCCAGCTTCTGCGTCCCACTGTGATCCCCAATCCGTGGCTGCTCGGCTCGCTATTGCCGAGCGCGGCGCTCGGCGCCTCCGGACTGCTCAACGTGGCGGTGCCCGGCCTACTCATCGTGGCGGCGCAGATCATGATCGGCGTCTGGCTCAGCATGCGGTTCCGGCGCGATCTGTTCATGCGCCTGCCCCGCGTGGCTGCCGCCGGCCTGCTGGTCGCGCTGCTGCTGATCCTCGCCGCCGCCATCGGCGCGGAGGTCCTCTCCTTTGCGACCGGCCTGCCCCTGACGACGAGCTTCCTCGCCCTGGCGCCGGCCGCCATCACCGAGATGGTGCTCACCGCCAAGGCCATGCACGCCGACGCCGAGCTCGTGACCGCCTTTCACATCGTGCGCATCGCGGTGATCGCCTCGACCATCCTGGTGGTGTTTCGCGTCTACCGCCTTGTCCTGAGGAGCCATTATGAATCTGGGGTTTGACGGCCGTCGCGCCATCATCGTGGGCGGCAGCTACGGTATCGGCGAGGCCACCGCCGACATTCTGCTGCGTGAAGGCGCGGAGGTGATCATCGCTTCACGCAGCCGCGACAATCTCAAGGCCGCCGCCGCACGCCTCGTCCAGGCGAGCGGTCGTGCCCCGCACATCTTCGTCGCGGATGTCGTGAAGGACGCGCAATCGGCCACCGCGCTGGCGGAGGAGGCCGGACGACGCTGGGGCGCGCTGGATATCCTCGTCAGCGCCGTCGGCGGCAGCGTGCGCGCCGATTTCGCCGAGCTGACCGACGAGGACTGGCTGGCCAGCTACCAGTTCAACGTCCTCTCGACCGTGCGCACCATCCGCGCCGGCGTGCCGCTGCTCGCGAAGGGCAAGGCGCCGGCCGTCGTCACGCTGGGCGCCGCCGCGGCCAAGATGCCCTACGCGCATCAGGTCATGACCAACGTCCACAAGGCCGGGCTGCTCGGCCTCGTGAAGACGCTGGCGCTGGAACTCGGCGAACAGGGCATTCGGATCAACAGTGTCGGGCCGGGCCGCACCAGGACCCCGCTCTGGATCAACCGCGCCACCCGCATCGCCGCCGAGCGCGGCGTCGCCATCGAGGACGTCTTCGAGGAATTCTCGCACGAAATCCCCCTCAGGCGCTTCGCCGAGCCAGCCGAGATCGCGGTGATGGTCGCGTGGCTCGCCAGCCCACTCGCCAGCTACGTCACCGGCCAGGCCATCAATGTCGACGGCGGCATCGCGCGCGGCCTCGTTTAAAGGAGAAGAAAATGTCCGACAAAGACGTGACGAAGAAGCTCGCCGCCTGGATCGTGGGGTGCCGGCTCGACGACATTCCCACCCCGGTACGCGAGGAGGGCGTGCGGACCTTCTTCAACTGGATGGGCTGCGCCGTGGGTGGTGCGCGCCACGAGACCGTCGACCGGGCACTCGCCGGCATCACCCCCTTCGCCGGCAAGCCACAGGCGACGGTGATCGGCCGCGGCGAACGTCTCGACGTGCCGAACGCGGCGCTCGTCAACGGCATATCCTCGCATGTGCTCGACTATGACGACACGCATCTGAAGACCATCATCCACCCCGCCGGCCCGGTCGCTTCTGCCCTGCTCGCCGCGGCGGAATACCACCCCCTCTCCGGCCGCGACTTCCTCAACGCGCTGATCGTCGGCGTGGAGGTCGAGTGCCGGATCGGCAACAGCGTCTATCCCGACCATTACGACCGCGGCTGGCACATCACCGGCACCACCGGCGTGTTCGGCGCCGCCGCTGCCGTCGGCCACATGCTGAAGCTCGACGAGCGGCAGATGACCTGGGCCCTCGGCATCGCCGCCACGCAGGCCTCGGGCCTGCGCGAGATGTTCGGCACCATGTGCAAGAGCCTGCATCCCGGTGCGGCGGCACGGAACGGCGCGCTCGCCGCCTTCCTCGCCCAGGCCGGTTTCGACAGCTCGCTGCAGTCGATCGAGGCGCCGCGCGGCTTCGCCAACGTGCTTTCGACCAAGCAGGACTATGAGGAGATCCTCGGCGGGCTTGGTGAACGCTGGGAAGCGGGGTTGAACTCCTACAAGCCCTTCGCCTGCGGCATCGTCATCCATCCGACCATCGATGGCTGCCAGCAGCTTCGCGAGGAACTGGGCGCCGATGTCGGGCGCATCGCGGCGGTGCGTCTGCGTACCAATCCGCTTGTGCTTGAGCTGACCGGCAAGCGTGAGCCGAAGACAGGGCTGGAGACCAAGTTCAGCGTCTTCCACGCCGCTGCCTGCGCGCTGCTGCGTGGCGACGGGTCGCCCACCGCCTTCACCGACGAGGCGGCCAACGCGCTGGAGCTGATCGCCCTGCGCCGCAAGGTGGAGGCCACCTCCGATCCCTCGATCCACGAAGCCTCGGTCGTCATCGAGGTGGAGTTCGAGGACGGCCGGCGTATCGAGCGCGTGATCGAGCGCGCCATCGGCAGCCATGACCGGCCGCTGAGCAACGAACAGCTCGAGCGCAAGTTCGCCCACCAGTCCGCCCTCGTGGTCGGCACCGAAGTGACAGACCGGCTGATGGCCCTGTGCTGGCGCCTGCCGGAGCTGGCGGATGTGGGCGAGATCGCCCGCGCTTCCGTGCCCGCCGGCCTGCGCGACGCGGCGGAGTGAGGCCATGACGACGCACACGCCTCTGCGCATCGGCGTTCTCGAAGGCGACGATATCGGGCATGAAATCGTGCCCGCCGCCCACCGCATCGCCGCCGCGGCCGCGCGCGCCTGCGGGCTTGCCGTGGACTGGCAGCCCATGCCCATCGGCCACCGGGCGCTGGACGAGCATGGCCACACCATGCCGCCCGGCACGCTGGAGAAACTGGCCGAGCTGGACGGCTTCGTCCTCGGGCCCATCGGACATCAGGCCTATCCGAAGGTGCCGGAAGCCATCAATCCGCACCCGATCCTGCGCAAGAGCTTCGACCTCTTCGCCAATGTCCGTCCCACCCGGTCCTATCCCGGCCTCGGCTGCCTCTATGACGATATCGATCTCGTCATCGTGCGGGAGAACAATGAGGGCTTCCAGCCCGACCGCAACGTGGTGGCAGGTTCCGGCGAATTCCGCCCGACGCACGACACCACCATCTCGGTCCGCGTCATCACCCGCGAGGGCAGCCGCAAGGTGGCGCTGGCGGCGCTGGAGATCGCCCGGGCCCGCCGCAAGCGGCTGACGGTCGTGCACAAGAACACGGTGTTCAAGCTCGGCTGCGGCATGTTCGTCGAGGAGTGCTACCGCGCCGGCAAGGACTTTCCCGATGTCGCCATCGAGGAAGTCATCGTCGACACCTTCGCCATGAAGCTGGTGCGCGAGCCGCAGCGCTTCGACACCGTCGTGACCACCAACATGTTCGGCGACATCCTCACCGATGAAGCAGCCGGTCTCGTCGGCGGGCTCGGCATGGCGCCGGGCCTGTGCATCGGGCGTGGCGACATCGCCATGGCGCAGGCGACGCACGGCTCCGCGCCCGATATCGCCGGCAAGGGGCTGGCAAACCCCTACGCGATGATCGAATCCACCCGGATGCTGATCGAATGGCTCGGCCGCCGGCGGAACCTTCCCGCCGCCGGCCGCGCGAGCGCCCTGATGAAGGCCGGCATAGACGCCGCGCTGGCGAACCCCGCCACCCGCACCCCCGACATTCGCGGCACCGGCACCCAGATCGACATGGTCGACGCCATCCTTGGCTTTATGGAGAACCACGCTCATGCGGCGGCATAAGATCGCTCTCATTCCCGGAGACGGCATCGGCTCCGACGTCATCCACGCAGGCCGGCAGGTGCTCGATGCGCTGGCGGCGGCCGATGGCGGCTTCGGCTTCGATTTCGAGAGCTTCGACTGGGGCTCGGATCGCTACCGACGTGTCGGCAAGATGATGCCCGACGACGGCGTCGATACGCTGCGCGGCTTCGATGCCATCTATTTCGGCGCTGTCGGCGACCCGAAGATCCCAGACCACATCACGCTGTGGGAACTGCGCCTCGCCATCTGCCAGGGCCTCGACCAGTACGCCAATGTGCGCCCCTCCCGGCTGCTGCCCAACATCACCGGCCCGCTGCGCCCCGATCTCGGCCGCGACATTGACTGGGTGATCGTGCGCGAGAACAGCGAGGGCGAATATGCCGGCGCCGGCGGACGGGCACATCGCGGCCTGCCGATCGAGGTCGGCCTCGACGTCTCGGTCTTCACCCGCACCGGCGTCGAGCGCATCGCCCGCTTCGCCTGCGAACTCGCCATGTCCCGCCCCCGGCGCAAGCTCACCATCGTCACCAAGTCCAATGCCCAGCGCCACGGCATGGTGCTGTGGGACGAGGTGTGCCGCTCCGTGGTGAAGGACTTCCCCGCCCTCGACGTCGACTGGATGCTGGTCGACGCCATGACGATGCGGCTGGTGCTGCGCCCCGGCACGGTGGATACGGTGCTCGCCACCAACCTGCACGCGGACGTGCTCTCCGATCTCGCCTCGGCGCTGAGCGGCAGCCTCGGCATCGGCGCCACCGCCAATCTGGCGCCGGACCGCTCGGCCCCATCGATGTTCGAGCCCATCCACGGATCCGGCTTCGATCTGATCGGCAAGGGCATCGCCAATCCTATCGGCGCCTTCTGGAGCGCCGTGCTGATGCTGGAGCATCTGGGCGAGGCGAAAGCAGCCGGGCGGCTCATGGATGCCATCGAACGGGTAACGGCGGAAGGAACGACGCTGACGCCCGATCTCGGCGGCACGGCCCGCACGGACGAGGTGACGCGCGCCGTGATCGGCCTTATTGAACGACAGAATGACGCGACACCGGGCGCTTCCCGTCACGTCGCGTAGATACTACAAGCCTTCCAGCCTGAGATTGTTTACAATTAACGAATGAGCATGGAAAGCGATTCCGGTCATTTGAACGATCTCTCCGTTGTGAAGAGCGTTTCCCTCACGAGCGCGCTCGAGAAGGAGCTCGAGCGCCTCATCCTGACGGGCGAGCTGGAGCCGGGCGAGCGGATCAACGAGATCCATCTCTCGAACCGCTTCGGCACCAGCCGCGGCCCGATCCGCGAGGCCACCCGCAGCCTGGAAGCCAAGGGCCTCGTCGAGGTCGTGCGCAACCGGGGCGTCTTCGTGCGCCGGCTGTCGGTCGAGGACGCCATCGAGATCTACGACGTGCGCGCCGCGCTGTTCGGCCAGGCCGGGCGTTTGCTCGCCGAGAGGATGACCGACGAGTTGCTCGCCGAGCTTACGCGGCTGGTCGACGAGATGGACGTGGTCGCCGAGCGGGGCAGCTTCGACGAGTACTACCCCCTCAATCTCGCCTTCCACAATCTCATCGTCAGCTCGTGCGGCAATCGCACGCTGATGGCCGAGTACCACCGCTTCGTGAACAAGCTGCATCTGTTCCGGGCCCGCGCGCTGGTTCAGGGCGGCGGCCTCGCCGTGTCGAACCGCGAGCATCGCGCCATGCTGGAAGCGCTGGCCTCCGGCGACGGCGACCGGGCGCAGATGACGCATTGGCGGCATGTCGCGCTCGCCAAGCGCCGCCTCATCGCCGCCGTCGACGGCGCCTCGCGCATCGACTGACCATTCCGCTGCCATCGCCCTCAGGCAGCGGCGCGCGCTTCGATCCTGCGCGCCGCCACGCGGGCGGCGAGGCGGACGGCGGACTGGAAGGCCCCGATATCAGCCACGCCCTTGCCCACGATATCGAAGGCCGTGCCGTGCGCCGGCGTGGTGAAGACGACTTCCAGCCCGGCGGTGATCGTCACGCCCTTGTTGAAGCCCTTGAGCTTTGTCGCGATCTGCCCCTGGTCGTGATACATCGCCAGCACACTGTCATAGGCGCCGGCGAAGGCCTTCAGATAGACGGTATCGGACGGGAACGGCCCGCTGCAGTCGATCCCCTCCTTCGCCATGGCCTCGACCGCCGGGCGGATGATCTCGATCTCCTCGGTGCCGAACAGCCCCCCCTCCCCGCCATGCGGGTTAAGCGCCGCCACGGCGATGCGGGGGTTTTCGATGCCCGCCTTGCGCATCGTCTCGTCGGCGAGCCGCAGCGCGCCGCAGACAGACTCAAAGGTCACCTGATCGAGCGCCGTGCGCAGGGAGACATGCGAGGTGACGCGGGTCATCCACTGGCCTTCCAGCACGTTCATCTCGCTGAAAGGGCCCTTGTGGTCGAGCAGGTGGGCGAACATCTTGTGTTCGTCCGGGAAACGCCAGCCGCCGTTGAACATCGCCTGCTTGTTGAGCGGGGCGAAGCACACGCCGTCGACCTCGCCCGCCTTGGCGAAGTCGATGGCGCGGGCAAGCGTGTCGCCCGTCAACCGGCCTGAATCCGGGTTTGCCACGCCCAGCTCGAACCCGCTCGGATCGATGTTGCCGAGGTCGACGAGCGGGATTTCGGGGGCGCTCCAGTCCACCGCCGCCGGGGAAGCGTAGCGCCGCACGTTCAGCGTGACGCCCGCATGACCGGCTCCCATCTCCAATACGCGGGCGTCGCCGACCACCACGAGCCGTGCCACCTCGCGCATGCCGCCCTCGACCAGAAGGCGTGCCGTCTGCTCCGGACCGATGCCGGTGCAGTCGCCGGGAACGAGAGCGAGAACGGGGAGCGGATCGCGCGTCATGGCACTTACCTGTCTTTGAAACGGGAATTTCGTGGATCGAGTGGTCCGGGCCGCGCGTCGGTGGCCGTCTCGTCCTCCAGCGTGCGCAGGAAGCGCGCCTTGCCGGCGAGGATGTGCCGTTCGAGAAGGCGCGCGGCGGCCGTACCGTCGCTCTGGCTGAGAGCGTCGAGGATCGCCTTGTGCTCGTCGTTCGAGGTACGCATGGAGCCCGGCAGCACGAGGCCACGGCGGCGGAACAGGTGCAGTTCCGCCTCCAGCAACGGATAGAGCTCGATCAGCTTGGCGTTGTCGGAAGCGACGACCACCTGGCGATGGAACTCGTTGTTGAGCGTGTAGAAGGCGGCGATATCCGGCACATCGATTGCCGCCTCCATCTGCCGGATGAGCTCTTCCAGTGCGCGCAGCTGGGTGGTCGGGATGATGGACGCCGCCAGCCGCCCCGCAGTGCCGAACAGGCCGGCGCGGATATCGTAGAGATCCAGCGCCTCCTTGGTGCTGACCTCGCGCACGAAGAAGCCGCGATTGAGCTCGCTGCGCAACAGGCCGATCTGCTCCAGCGCCCGGCAGGCCTCGCGCACCGGCCCCCGGCTGATGCCGAGCTTGAGCGCCAGCGAGCTCTCATTGATGCGCGTCCCGCCGGTCAGCTCGCCAGCACCGATCATGCGCTCGATCTCGCGCTGGATCACCGGCACGAAGGACGCGGTGCGCGGAGTACGGGCGGGGCTGGCGGGCGAGCGTCGGAGCATGGCGACATTTCATCCGTGAAAAAGGACATTGTCAACACTAATGGTCATAATCGGCACAATCTCGAGCATTCTGTCGCCGACCCAATCTTCCGCTAGGGCACCCAAAAAGACCGCGCCGAGAGCCAGAAAATCCTTTCAAATAAACGTAAATATCCACATCTCAATCCATACACATACCTTCCCACGCCGCCATTCGGGAGCCACCTTTTCTAAAAACTGTTGACAGTTTTCGATTGATTGAACACCATCCCTCCACCGGCGGACGTTCCGGGCCGTGCCGCCAGACATTCAGGAGTTCCCATGACGACATATTCCGTAGCGGTCATTCCCGGCGACGGGATCGGCAACGAGGTCGTGCCCGAGGCGCAGCGCGTGCTGGAGGCCGTTGCGCGCTCCGGCGGCTTTTCCTTCGACTGGACCCATTACGACTGGAGTTGCGAACGCTTCGCCAGGACCGGCGCCATGATGCCGGCGGACGGCCTCGCGCAGATCCGCGACAAGGACGCCATCTTCCTCGGCGCCGTCGGGTTTCCCGGCGTGCCGGATCACGTCTCGCTCTGGGGCCTGCTCATCCCCATCCGCCGCGGCTTCCACCAGTATGTGAACCTGCGCCCGGTGAAGCTGCTCGCCGGCGTCGAGAGCCCATTGAAGGGCCGCGAGCCCGGCTCGATCGACTTCTACGTCGTGCGCGAGAACAACGAGGGCGAATATTCCTCCATCGGCGGCCGGCTTTATGACGGGCTCGACGACGAGCTGGTGATGCAGCAGTCCATTTTCACCCGCCGTGGCTGCGACCGCGTGATGCGCTACGCCTTCGAGCTGGCCAAGGGCCGCAAGAAGCACGTCACCTCGGCCACCAAGTCGAACGGCATCAGCCACACCATGCCGTACTGGGATGAGCGCTTCGCGGCGATTTCCACGGAATATCCCGGCTTCACCACCGACCAGTTCCACATCGACATCCTGACCGCGCATTTCGTGCGCAATCCGGATTGGTTCGACGTGATCGTTGCCTCCAACCTGTTCGGCGACATCCTTTCCGATCTGGGTCCGGCGGTGGTCGGGTCGATCGGCATCGCGCCCGGCGGCAACATCAACCCGGAGAAGGAATATCCCTCCATGTTCGAGCCGGTGCACGGCTCGGCGCCGGATATCGCCGGCAAGGGCGTCGCCAACCCGATCGGCCAGATCTGGTCCGGCGCGATGATGCTGCGCCATCTCGGCGAGGAGGCCGCCGCCGCCGCCATCGAGAGCGCCATCGAGGAGGTGCTCGCCCGCCGCGACAGCCTTACCCGCGATCTCGGCGGCAAGGCCGGCACCCGCGAGCTCACCGACGCCATCATCGGCGCGCTCCCCTCCTCCTTGGCCCGCGCGCCGGCGGCCTGAGCCACGCCACACGCTGAACGAACAACAGGAAACGCTCCATGACGCTGCACCAGACCAACCCCGCGCAGGCCCAGCCCATCGTCGAGGGGCTCACCCACGACGTCGCCGAATTCGTCGTCGGCACAAGCTATGCCGACCTGCCGGCGGAGGTGATCGAGCTCGGCAAGAAGTCGATCCTCGACGGCATCGGTCTCGCCCTGTCCGGCTCGGTGGCCAAGAGCGGCGAATACATCCAGTCCTATCTGGCCGGCCTCGGCATCAAGGACGGACCGGCCACGGTGATCGGCACCTCGCTGAAAGTGCCCCCGCGCTTCGCCGCCTTCGCTAATGGCGTCGGCATCCACGCCGACGACTATGACGACACCCAGCTCGCCGTCGCCAAGGATCGTGTCTACGGCCTGCTCACCCACCCCACCGCCCCGGCGCTGCCCGCCGCGCTGGCGGTCGCCGAGGCCGGTGGCCGGTCGGGCGCCGATACGATGCTCGCCTACCATCTCGGGGTCGAGGTGGAGTGCAAGATCGCCGAGGCGATCAACCCGCGCCACTACCAGCACGGTTTCCACGCCACCGCGACCTGCGGCACCTATGCCGCTGCCGCCGCCGCGTCGAAGCTCAAGGGGCTGGATGTCGAGCAGGTCGTGCGCGCTTTCGGCTGCGCCGGCAGCCAGTCGGCCGGCCTGCGCGAGAACTTCGGCACCATGATGAAGCCGTTCCATGCCGGCCGCTCCTCGGAGAGCGGCGTCGTCGCGGCTGATTTCGCCGCGCTCGGCTGGACCACGACCGACAAGATCCTGGAGGCGCCCCGCGGCTTCTTCCAGGCGGCGGGTGGCGGTTTCGATGCCGGCGCGATCGTCGGCAAGCTCGGCCAGCCCTGGACGTTCGTCTTCCCCGGCGTCTCGATCAAGCCGCATCCGTCGGGCTCGCTCACCCATCCGGGCATGACCAAGATGCTGGAATTGATCCGCACCCATGGGATCAAGGCGGAGGATGTCGAGCGCGTCGATGTCGGCACCAACCAGAACATGCCGAACGCGCTGATTCATCACTGCCCGAAGAACGAGCTTCAGGCCAAGTTTTCCATGGAATTCTGCATGGCGATCCTGCTGCTCGACGGGCGCGGCAGCCTGCCGGAGTTCACCGACGAGGTGGTCGAGCGCGAAGACGTCAAGGCGATGATCGAGAAGGTGAACTTCCACGTCCACCCGGAGGCCGAGGCCGCCGGCTACGACAAGATGACCACCATCATCGACATCCACATGAAGGACGGGCGCACCATCTCCGGCCGCTCCGACTTCGGCAAGGGCAGCCCGGCCAACCCGATGACCTATGACGAGGCCGCCGACAAATTCCGCGGCTGCGCCGAGTTTGCCAAGTGGGACAAGGCAAAGACCGAGGCCATCATCGAGACGGTGCGCCGCCTCGAGCAGGTCGCCGACATCCGCGAACTCACGCGCCTGTGCGCCTGATCCCACCGCAATGGAAAGGGCGCCCGGCGCATCGCCGCGCGGGCGCCCTTTGTCGTGTCAGGACAATCCGTCCGTTCAGCGCGGCCGGCGCGCGCTGGCCGAGGCCGGCTGCGGCTTGGCCCTGGAACGGGCCAGATCGTCCATCAGCTCGTACCACATGGCGTTGAGCACGGCGAAGGCCGCCGCCAGCGGCAGGCCGAGAAGCCAGGCGAAGTACCACATGTCGCTCTCCTTCCCTCAATAGGCGTGGCTGCTGTCGTTCTGGATCGCCCGCGCGTCCACCTTCCCCCACAGCACGCGGTAAACCCACGTGGTGTAGGCGACGATGATCGGGATGAAGATCACGGTCACGACCAGCATGATGAACAAAGTGAGATGGCTCGACGAGGCGTCCCACACCGTCAGGCTGGACCCCGGATCGAGCGAGGACGGCAGGATGAAGGGGAACATCGACAGCCCCACCGTCGCGATGATGCCGAAGATCGACACGGCGCTCGCCAGCAGCGCGCCGATTTCGGCGCGGACGCGCAGCAGGACGAGGCAGGCCAGCGCGCCGACGAGGCCGAGCGCGGGCCCCGCCAGCATCCAGGGATGCGCGGCATAGTTGGCGAACCAGGCGCCGGGGGCCAGCTCGACCGTCTTGGCGAGCGGGTTGGAAGGCCCTCCGGCCACGATCCCGCCGGTGATGCGATAGCCTTCGTCGCCGAACCACAGCCACACGCCGCCAAGCGCGAACAGGGCGATGGTCAGCACCGCGGCAACGCTGCCCGCCATCCGGGAGCGCACCGCGACGTCGCCTTGCGTCTTCAGAACCAGCCAGCCGGCACCGTGCATGACCAGCATCGCCACCGAGAGCAGCCCGCACAGCAGGCCGAACGGGTTGAGCAGTTCGAACAGCGTCGTACCGTCATAGAAGATGCGCAGGTCGTTGTTCAGATGGAAGGGCACGCCCTGCAGCACATTGCCGACCGCCACGCCCATCACCAGCGCCGGCACGAGGCCGCCGATGAACAGCGCCCAGTCCCAGGCTCCGCGCCACAGCGCGCTGTCGCGCTTGGAGCGGTACTTGAAGCCGACGGGGCGCAGGATGAGCGCGAACAGGATCGCGAACATGGCGAGGTAGAAGCCGGAGAAGGAGACCGCATAGAGCGGCGGCCATGCGGCGAAGATCGCGCCGCCGCCGAGGATCAGCCACACCTGATTGCCTTCCCAGACGGGGCCGACCGAGTTGATGACCACCCGCCGTTCGAGGTCGGTCCTCGCGACGAAGGGCAGCAGGATGTCCGTGCCGAGGTCGAAGCCGTCCATCACGGCAAAGCCGATCAGCAGGACGCCGAGCAGCAGCCACCAGATGACGCGCAGCGTGTCGTAGTCGATGAGCGTGTGAAGGATCATAGCCCTACTCCGCGGCGACGAGATTGGCGGGAACGAGTTCGGCGTCCGGCTCCTCATCCGGCTCCGGCCCCTTGGCGATGGCGCGGACCATCAGCGTCATCTCGATGATGATGAGCACCGTGTAGATCAGCGCGAAGCCGATGATCGTGGTGAGCACGGTGGCAGCGCCCAAGCTGGAGACGGCGGCGGCGGTCGGCAGCACGCCCTCGATGATCCAGGGCTGGCGGCCGAATTCCGCCACCACCCAGCCAAGCTCAGCCGCAATCCACGGTAGTGGAATGGCAAGTACTGCTACCCACAACATGGGACGGTAGCAATCGAGTAGCCGGCGGGCCGAGAGGAAGAAGAAGCTCGCGGTGAGCGCGATGAAGAAGAAGCCGAGCCCGACCATGATGCGGAACGACCAGAACAGCGTCGGCACGCTCGGCACCGTGTCCCACGCGGCCTGCGCGATCTGGTCGGGTGTGGCCTGGCGGGGGTCGTCGACGTAGCGTCGCAGTAGCAAGGCGTAGCCGAGATCGGCGCCGTTGTCCTCGAACGCCTCGCGGACCTGCGGCGGGATGGCGGCCGGGCTGCTGGCGGCGCGGATCTTCTGCAGGGCGTCGAAGGCGACGATGCCGTCGCGGATCCGATCCTCCGCCTTCCGCACCAGTTCGTCGATGCCGGGCACGACGGTGTCGAGCGAGCGCGTCGCGATGAGGCCCAGCGCCCACGGGATGCGCACGGCGAAATGGGTCTCCCGGTCGGTCTGGCTCGGCAGGCCGAACACGGTGAAGGCGGCCGGCGCCGGCTCGGTCTCCCACATCGCCTCGATGGCGGCGAGCTTCATTTTCTGATGTTCTGTCGTGAGATAGCCGCTCTCGTCGCCCAGCACGACGACCGACAGCGAAGCCGCGAGGCCGAAGGAGGCGGCGACCGTCATCGAACGCTTGGCGATCTCGATGTGGCGGCCCTTCAGCAGGTACCAGGCGGAGACGCCGAGCACGAAGATGGAAGCCGTCACGTAGCCGGCGGAGACGGTGTGGACGAACTTCGCCTGCGCCACCGGGTTCGTCACCACGGCGAAGAAATCGGTGATCTCCATGCGCATGGTCTGCGGATTGAAGGCCGCGCCGGTCGGATTCTGCATCCAGCCATTGGCGATGAGAATCCACAAAGCCGAGAAGTTGGAACCCAGAGCAACGGCCCAGGTGGCGATGAGATGACCGATCTTGGACAGCCGGTCCCAGCCGAAGAAGAACAGGCCGACGAAGGTCGCCTCAAGGAAGAAGGCCATCAGCCCTTCGATCGCCAGCGGGGCGCCGAAGATGTCGCCGACATAGTGGCTGTAATAGCTCCAGTTCATGCCGAACTGGAATTCCATCACGATGCCGGTGGCGACGCCGAGCACGAAATTGATGCCGAACAGCGTGCCCCAGAACTTGGTCATCTGCCGCCAGATACGCCGGCCGGTCATGACATAGACCGTCTCCATGACCGCCAGGAGCACCGAAAGTCCCAGCGTCAACGGCACGAAAAGGAAATGATACAGCGCCGTCATTGCGAATTGCAGGCGCGAGAGGTCGACGACATCGAGTTCCATGGTCGGTTCCGGTTGCTTTCCGGTCTCCTGTCGGTCTTCGGGGGTGTCTAGTCGGGTCGAAGCGTGGCGAGCGCGGCGTCGAACGCCGGTTCTCCTTTGTTGGCAATGGCTTGAATGCGGCCGTCGGCGATGAGGACGATGCGGTCGGCCACCTCCGCCTCGCGTCGCAGGTGAGTAGCAAAAACCGTAGCGTTTCCGTGCGACACGGCTGCTACTCGCGCTACCACGTCGCGCGCCGTAGCACCGTCCAGTCCCTCGGTCGGCTCGTCGAGCAGCCAGAGCGGCGCGGCGCGCAGGAACAGACGGGCGAGTGCGAGCCGGCGGGCCTGTCCGCCCGAGAGGCCGAGACCGCCCTCGCCCAGAAGCGTGCCGAGCCCCTCCGGCAGGGCGGCGACCACCTCGCCGAGGCCGGCGGCCTCGAGGGCGGCGAGAAGGCGGGCGTCGTCGGCATCGGGATCGGCGATGAGCAGGTTGCCGCGCAGCGTGTCGCGGAACAGCTCGGTGCGTTGGGTGAGCAGGGTCGAGGGCACGGCGGCGAGGCGGCCGACCTTGATGCCGATCTCCCCGGCGATGGCGGCGAGCAGCGTCGACTTGCCCGCCCCGCTCGTGCCCACGATGGCCAGCCGCTCGCCCGCGCGGACGACGAGATCGACGCCGGTGAGCACCGGGCGGGTCGAGCCGGCATGACCGACGGCCACGCCATCGAGACGCAGGGCCACGCCCGGCTCCGGCGCCGGCAGCGCGGACGCCACGACGGGAGCGGCCAGACGCGGCGCGACGCGGCGCGCGGCGATGAGCGCGCGCTCGCATTCGACAACGCCGCGCTTGAGCATCCCGAAGGGATCGAAGGCGGCGAGCGCGACGAGCAGCAGCAGCGCCGCCAGCGGGGCGTCGACGACGCCCTCCCCCTTCAGCGCCGCCGCCACGAGCAGCGCCAGCGCCAGCAGCAGACCGCCGGCGGCGGACAGGGCGGCGCCGGTGAAGACCTCGACACGGTTGAGCGCGTCGTCGGCTTCGCCCTGCCGCCGGTCGGCCTCGACGAAGGCCTCGCGCTGGGCGGCCAGACGGCCGGTCATGACGAGCTCGGTCTGGCCGGCCACCAGATCGATGGCCCGGGCGCGCAGCACTTCCAGCGCATGGGCGCGGCGGCGCCCCGGACGGCGCGCGGCGCGCAGGCCCAGAAGCGGGATCAGGAAGCCGCAGCCCAGCACCACGGCGGCGAAGGCGAACGCGGTGCCCGGATCGATGAAGCCGATGAAGACGGCCGCCGCCAGCGTGACCGCGATGGCCGCCAGCACCGGCACGAGCACGCGCAGATAGAGCGAATCCAGCGCGTCGATATCAAGGGTGAGGCGGAACAGCAGCCGCGCGGGACGATCCGCGAGCCGGCCCGCCGCCTCGGGCGCCGCCCAGCCGAGGAAGAGCCGCTCGCGCAGGCCCGCCAGCACCGCCAGCGCGGCATCGTGCGTGACCAGCCGCTCGCCATAGCGGGCGACGGTGCGGGTGATGGCGAAGAAACGGATGCCGGCCGAGGGGGCGAAGACGTCGAAGGCCACGGCGCCGACGGCGGAAAGCCCGGCAAGGGCGGTGGCGGTGATGAACCAGCCGGACAGGCCGAGCAGCGCGGTGCCGGCGATCAGCGTCAGCGCCGCCAGCGCGATGCCGCCCAGCAGCGCCAGTCGGCGCTCGGCGAAGAACAGGCGCAGGATCGCGCCCATGGAGCGCAGCGCGGTCATGGGGCCACCTCCCCGTTGCCGAGCGGGATCACCCGGTCCATCCGCGCCGCCAGAAGCGGATCGTGGGTGGCGAGGATCAGCGTGCGCCCGCGCGCCAGCTCCAGCAGGCCGTCCGCCACTTCGGCCGCCGTGTCGCTGTCGAGATGGGCGGTCGGCTCGTCCGCGAGGATGAGGCCGGCATCGGGCGTCGCCGCGAGCCGTGCCAGCGCGAGACGCAGCGCCTCGCCGCCCGACAGGCCGCGCCCGCCCTCGCCGATAGGGGCCGGCCCGCGCCGCGCGGCGACCTCTTCCAGCCGCGCCACCCGCAGGGCGGCGCGCACCGCCCCGGCGTCGATGCCGGCGCGGCCGAGACCGATATTGCCCTTGAGCGTACCGGCGAAGATGTGCGGCTGCTGGCCGATATAGGCCATGCCGGCGCGCAGGCGCGCGGCGCTCTCGCCCGTCAGCGCCTCGCCGCCGACGAAGACCTGCCCGGCCTGAGGCGGCGCGAGGCCGGCGACGAGCGCCAGCAGGGTCGACTTGCCGGCGCCGCTCGGCGCGAAGAGCGCCACATGCTCGCCCGGCGCCACCGTGAGATCGAAGCCGTCGAACAGCGGCGCGGAGGAACCGGAACCGGCACGGTGGGCATGGACGAAGCGCACGCCTTCCAGCCGCACTTCCGGCGCGCCACCGGAACGCGCGGGCACCGGCTCGTCCGTGCCGACCACCGGCAGGCCGTCCGCGCCCAGCCGGTCGAGCGCGGCAAGGGCCGCCTGCCCGGCGGCACGATCGTGCCACGCCGCGGAGAGGTCGCGCAGCGGCTCGAAGAAGGCCGGCGCGACGAGCAGGATGAACAGGCCCTCGCCGAGACCGAGGCGGGCTCCCCACGCGCCGAAGCCGATCATGCCCAGCAGATGGAAGCCGATATAACCCGCCACCATGGCGACGCCGACGGCGGAGAACAGCTCCAGCACCGCCGAGGACAGGAAGGCGATCCGGAGCACCGCCATGGTGCGCTGCCGGAGATTTTCCGCATCCGCGCGCAGCCGCCGGGCGGTGGCTTCCACCGCGCCGAAACTGCGGATGGTGGCGAGGCCGCGCAGCCGGTCCAGCAGGAAGGCGTTCATGCCGCCGATCTCGACGAGCTGGGCCTCGCTCGCCTCCTTCGCCCGCCAGCCGATCAGCGCCATGAAGAGCGGGATCAGCGGCGCGCAGATCGCGAGGATGAGCGCCGCCGCCCAGGAGAGGGGCAGCACGCAGGCGAGGATGACCAGCGGCACGACCACCGCCCGGTAGCGGGCCGGCAGGAAGCGCGAGAGATAAGGCACCACCGCCTCCGCCTGCTCGGCCAGCACGCTGGCGGTGAGGCCGGAGGGAGGGCGGGCGATATCGAGCGGGGAGCGGCGCGCCAGCGCCACGGCCGCCGCCGCGCGGCGGCGAGACAGTTCCGCCCGCCCGGCGCGGAAGGCGATGCGTCCGCCACCGGCCTCGGCCAGCGCGCGCACGAGGCCAAGCGCGGCGATGCCGGCCGCCGGCAGCGTGACCTCGGCCAGTCCGCCGCCGGACGCGAGCGCCGCGACCGCCCCGGCGAGCAGGGCCGCCTGCGGCAGCCAGAGCAGCGCGGCGGCGATCTGCAACGCAAGGGCGGCGCGCAGGCCGGGAACGGCATCCGAGGCGGCCCGACGGGCGGGCGCGGGCTCCGATGCGGCGCCGGGGGCTATCGCGGGGGTAGCTGTCGCCGGGGTGGCTGTGGCGGGGGTGGCGCTCATGTCACCGCGTCGCTCCGCCATCCGGTTCGCCGTCGCCGGGCGGAATATCGGCCGGCTGGGCCCCACTGGCCTTCGCCTTGGACCGGCGGCCGAGCGAGACGATCCGGTCCTTGGTCTCCAGCAGGCGGCTGATCTTCGAGCCCAGGCTCAGCAGGTTGGCGAGGCGCTCGGTCTCCAGCCGCTTCACGTCGTCGTACCAGTTTGTGAGCTGCTCGATGAGGCCGTGCATCTGCGCCATGCGCTGCTGGGCGTATCGCTCCTTCTCGCTGCCGGGCTGCTGCATGAGGATCTCGCGCAGCACCGAGAGGGTGGGGTCGACCTCGCGCTTCTTGCGCTCCTCGGCGAGGGTGCGCAGGATCTGCCAGACATCATCGGGCGTGGTGAAGAAGTCGCGCCGGTCGTCGGGCAGATGGCGCAGCAGGACGAGGTTCCACGCCTGCAATTCGCGCAGGCTCATCGAGACGTTGGAGCGCGAGATGCCGAGCGCCTCGACGATCTCGTCGGCGCAAAGCGGCTCGGGCGAGACATAGAGCAGCGCGTAGATCTGCCCGACCGTGCGGTTGATGCCCCAGCGGCTGCCCATCTCGCCGAAATGCAGCACGAAGGACTGGATGAGGGGCGGCAGGTTCACGGCGGCGGGGTCCTGGCTGGCGGAGGCGGGAGGCGCCTCGAAATTCGTCGTCTACGATAATTTCAGAAATTTCTGAAATTAATAGCCGCGATTTATTCCAATCCTGCGACAGGGGAAACGCCGATCTGTCCGGATCGCACGGGTGTGATGCGGGAAGAGCGTTCCCGCCCGGCGTCAGGCGCGGCGTTCGGCGAGCGCCCGCGCCGCCCACATGCCCGCGAGCATGGCCGGCACGAAGACCAGCGTGCCCGGCGCGCCGAGGCCGAGGGCGGTGAAGGCCGGGCCGGGGCAGAATCCGCCGAGTCCCCAGCCGATGCCGAACAGCGCCGGCCCGAGGATGAGGCGCACGTCGATGTCGGTGCGCGTCGGCACCTGGAAGCGCTCCGCCAGCAGCGGCGCCGGCCGCGCCAGCACCAGCCGGTAGCCGATGAAGGCGACGACCACCGCCCCGCCCATGACGAAGGCGAGCGAGGGATCGAAGGTGCCGAACAGGTCGAGGAAGTTCAGCACCTTGGCGGGGTTGCCCATGCCGGAGACGATGAGCCCGACGCCGAACAGCAGGCCGAGGCCGAGATTGACCAGGATCGACATGGCTCAGCCTCCGATCAGGTGGCGGACGACGAAGACGGTGAGGAAGCCGGCCACCATGAAGATGGCGGTGGCGACGAAGGAGCGGCGCGACAGGCGCGACAGGCCGCACACGCCATGGCCCGAGGTGCAGCCCCCGCCCCACACCGAGCCGAAGCCGACCAGCAGGCCGGCGGCGAGCATCAACAGGGTATTGGAGGAAACCGTCTGGACCACCGGCGCCCCGGTGACGGCGGCGACCAGGAACGGCGCGACGACGAGGCCGGCGATGAAGGCCAGCCGGCCGGCGACGGCATTGTCGCGCCAGGGCGGCAGCGCCCGGCTGGCGATGCCGCTGATGCCGGCGATGCGCCCTTCCAGCAGCATCATCAGCACGGCGCTGAGGCCGATCAGCATGCCGCCGATGAGGGAGGCGACGGGGGTGAACTCAGTCATGATTTTCCTGCCCCTGCCCGGCCGCTTCGCCGCCCGAAGGCGCGCAGAACAGCCGGTGCATGGTGATGATGAAGGTCTCCACCCGCGGGTCGGCGAGGCGATAGAAGACCTGCTTGCCCTCCTTGCGTCCGACGATCAGCCCCGCCTCGCGCAGCGCGGCGAGCTGCTGCGACAGGCCGGGCTGGCGGATGCCGAGCAAATCCTCCAGCTCGCGCACCGAGCGCTCGCCGTCGACCAGCGCGCAGGCGACCAGCAGCCGGTCGGGGTTCGACAGCTTCTTGAGGAAGGCCGAGGCCTCGTCGACCCGGGCCTTCATTCCGGCAACCTCGCTGGAGAGCGTCTCGATCATCGTGTCAGTCCCAGGCGGCTCCCCTGAGCACGTCGAGCGGGATCTTGAGATAGCGGACCCCGTTCGATTCCGGCTCCGGCAGCCGTCCTCCGTTGGTGTTGATCTGCAGGGATTGCAGGATCAGCTTGGGCATGGGCAGGCTCCGGTCGCGCGCCTCGCGGATCGCGACGAAGTCCGCCTGCGTCCTGCACCGCGCCATGTGGATGTTCGTCGCCTTCTGGTCGGCGACGGTGGATTCCCACAACGGCCGGCGCCCGCCCGGCTGGTAGTCATGGCCGGTGAAGATACGAGTCTCGTCGGGAAGCGCCAGAATGTCCTGGATCGACGTCCACAGCACGCTGGCGCTGCCGCCGGGAAAATCCGCCCGCGCCGTGCCGCTGTCCGGCATGAACAGCGTGTCATGGACGAAGGCCGCGTCGCCGATCACATAGGTGACGGAGGCCAGCGTGTGGCCCGGCGAGAACATCACCCTCGCGTCGATGCCGCCCACCTTGAAGGTGTCGCCGTCGGCGAAGAGGCGATCCCATTGCGAGCCGTCGGCGGGAAAGTCGGGCCAGTTGTAATAGCCTTTCCAGAGCGTCTGCACGTCCTTCACCCGCTCGCCGATGGCGGTCGGGGCGCCGGTTTTCTGCCTGAGATAGCGGGCGGCGGAGAAATGGTCGGCGTGCGGGTGGGTATCGAGGATCCACTCCACCGCGTAGCCGCGCTCCCGCACGAAGTCGAGGATGCGGTCGGCGTTGAGGGTGGCGGTCTGGCCGGACTTCTCGTCGAAATCGTGCACGGGATCGACGATGGCGCAGCGCTTCGTCGAAGGATCGGCGACGACATACTGGATCGACCATGTGCGGGGGTCGAAAAACCCTGTCACTTCAGGCTTCTGGGTCATGGCTCGCTCCTCGCGTCGTCACCCGCGCCTCATTTGCGCCCGCTCAGCGGGCAGGACGAGAAGCCGAACACGGAATAGAGCGGGCAGTTGCCGACGAGGCCGGTGAGCAGCGGCACGAGGCCGACCAGACCGAACCAGCGCGCGCCGCCGTCGAGCACGAAGAGCAGCGACAGCAGAACCAGCCCGACGAGGATGCGCAGCGTGCGGTCGAGGCTTCCGAGATTGCGGGTCATGATGTCCGTCCCCTGAGCAGGCAGGTCCGTTCCTGCCGTCTCTTGAGGTAATTCAATTGCAGAAAATTGCAATCATAAAAACGCAAGTATTTTTGCGCAGGTATTTTCCCTTAAGGCGGAAACCGGGCGGCCCCGCAAGGCCGCCCGGCTCGTCGAAGCGCGGCGCTACTGCGCCGCCAGCTTGTCCTGCGTGCGGGTCTCGAAGTCGCTGGCGTCGTGACGCTCGTGCAACTGCTCGGAGGGCTCGCCCCAGGTGCGGTTGACGATGCGCCCGCGCTGCACCGCCGGCCGGGCGGCGATCGCGTCCGCCCAGCGCAGGACGTTCTTGTAGTCCTGCGCGGAGATGAACTCGGCGGCGTTGTAGGCCCAGCCCTTCACCAGCGCGCCATACCAGGGGAAGGAGGCGATGTCGGCGATGCTGTACTCCGGGCCGGCGAGATACTCGCTCTCCGCCAGACGTCGGTCGAGCACGTCCAGCAGGCGCTTGGTCTCCATGGTGAAGCGGTCGATGGCGTACTGGATCTTCACCGGCGCATAGGCATAGAAGTGGCCGAAGCCGCCGCCGACATATGGCGCGCTACCCATCTGCCAGAACAGCCAGGACAGGCACTCGGCGCGCCGGGCCGGATCGGCGGGCAGGAAGGCGCCGAACTTCTCGGCGAGATGAAGCAGGATCGCGCCGGATTCGAAGACGCGGACGGGCGTGTCGCCCGAACGGTCGAGCAGCGCCGGGATCTTGGAGTTCGGATTGACCGCGACGAAGCCGCTGCCGAATTGGTCGCCCTCGCCGATGCGGATCAGCCAGGCATCGTATTCCGCGCCGGCGTGCCCGGCGGCGAGCAGTTCCTCCAGAAGGATCGTGACCTTCTGCCCGTTGGGCGTCGCCAGCGAATAGAGCTGGAGCGGATGACGCCCGACGGGGAGCTCCTTCTCATGCGTGGCCCCGGCGATCGGCCGGTTGATGTTGGCGAAGGCGCCGCCGCTGGGCTTGTCCCAGGTCCAGACCTTCGGCGGCGTGTATTCGGACGCGCTCATGCGCAACTCCCGTCCTGATGGATCCATGGCACCGCCCGTCGCGGGGCGCGCGGGCGCCCCGGCGTGCGATACCGGTCGGCTGACATGTAAGCCGGCCGGCGGGATCGTCCAGACACCCTCGGCGCGCATGACCCACGCACGAGGCGGGTAGCGGGAAACGAGGCGCCCGCGCTCACACCGCCCGGCGCGCCGGGGCGTAGAAGCTCTCGGACATGTCGGTCTCGTTCAGGGTGAAGCGATGGTCGATGGGCGGCTGGGCGCGCTGCTCGCAGTCGAGCCGCGGGCAGATGCGGCAGCCCACGCCGATCGGCACGGTCTGCGAGGGATCGTTGAGGTTGATGCCGTCGGAATAGACCATCTGCTGGGCATGGCTGATGTGACAGCCGAGCCCGATGGACAGGTGCCGGCGCAGCGCGTTGTGCCGGTAGCCGCCCTTGGTGATCGACTTGGCAATGCAGAAATAGCGCTGCCCCTCCGGCATCTGGCTGACCTGCACGTTGATCCGCTCGGGATGGAAGAAGGCGGCGTAGACGTTCCAGCGCGGGCAGGCGCCGGAATGGCGGGAGATGTGGATGCCCGACAGCGAGAAGCGCTTGGAGATGTTGCCGGCGATGTCGGTGCGCACGAGATGCAGCGGGATGCCGCTCATGCCCGGCCGCTGCAGCGTGGTCATGCGGTGGCAGATCTGCTCGAAGCTGGTGCGGAAGCGGCGCTGGATGCGCTCGATGTCGTAGCGCGTCTCCTGGCACGCCTTCAGGAACGGCTCGTAGGGCATGATGAGCGCGGCGGCGAAATAGCTCGCCAGCGCGTTGCGCGTGACCACCGGCGCGTCGGCGGAGAGGTTGCCGGCCTCGATCAGCTCATCGATCTGCCGGGAGGCGGCGAGCAGGCCGAGCTGGTGGGCGACGGCGAACAGCGCCGATTCCGGCGGCAGCACCTCGGCGGTGATCAGCTCATGCGCGCCCGCGTCGTAGCGCCGGGCGATGCCGGCGGGCAGCGAGGCGGAGCGCCAGTTCAGCCCGAACACGTTGGAGAGATAGGTCTTCAGCCCGTATTCGAAGGAATCCGAAGCGAAGTCGATGTCGCGGCGGATGCGCTCGGCGGCGGCCTCCAGCGTCGGGAAATAATTGGCGTTCTCCTGGATGAAGTCGGAGACGGCATCGGTGGCCGGATGCGAGCCGGCATCGTCGTCCAGCGCGCCGGTGGCGCCGGTGCGGTGCGCCTCGCGCAGCGTCTTGAACTGGTCGAACAGGCGCACCACCGCGCGGCCCACCGTCGGGTTGGAGGCGGCGAGATCGCGGATGTCCTGGTTGGTCAGCGCGTGCTCGGCGAAGAGCTCGTCGCTGAAAAGCTCCATCAGGTCGCCGACGAGGCGGGGCTCGTCATTCTCCACCAGCTCGCCCGGCTCGATGCCGAAATAGCCGGAGATCTTCATCAGCAGCGGCACGGTGATGCGCCGGCGATTGTGCTCGATGAGGTTGAGATAGCTCGCGGAAATGCCGAGCGCGGTCGCGAGGTCCGCCTGCGAGATACGCTTGGTGCGGCGCAGCCTCTGCACCCGGCTGCCGATGCGCGGTTCGGTGGCGAGCATGGCCGCCTCCTTTGCTCGATTTACAAAACACGCGTGTAAACTTTACAAGTCTTATCAGCTTAACACGCTCAAATCATTATAATTATTGCCTTTCCGTGTCGAGTGTTAAATCTTTACATCACACCTCGAACGGAGGAACGGAGATGACACGCAATCAGCATGACGGCCAGCCCGACGGCAGCGAGGAATTCGTCACCATCGTCGGCGGCACCGCCGAGGAGATCAGCCGGGCGTTTCGCGAACAGGGCCTCGCCGAGCAGGACTACACCGTGGTCCACCGCATCGGCCGCCACCGCTTCGCCCTGCCCACCGGGCAGGACCTGCTGTCGCTCCTCGACGGCCGCCAGCTCGTGGCCGCCACCTATACCCGCCGGGCCCGCTAGCGGGATGGCTGCCAGGCCGCGCTTCCGGCCGATCCGCCTTGAGGACGCACGACGCGCCCCGACCCGCGGACCGGCCCGCGCGGGTGCCGACCCCTCCACGGCGCCCGCGCCTTCCTCACCCCTTTCCGACACATCAGCCGAGAAGAACCATGCTGGACACGCTTCGCACCACGCCCGACAGCTTCCCCGCCCCGCACTGGGCGCCGGAGCGCTGGAACGGCATCCGCCGCACCTACGGGCCCGCTGAGGTCGCCCGTCTCGCCGGCTCGCTGCGCATCGAGCAGACGCTGGCGCAGAACGGCGCCCGCCGCCTGTGGGAACTGCTGCAGAGCCAGGACTACGTGCCGACGCTCGGCACCTACACCGGCATCCAGGCGGTGCAGCAGGTGAAGGCGGGGCTGGAGGCGATCTACCTCTCCGGCTGGCAGGTCGCGGCCGACGCCAACTCGTCGGGCGACATGTACCCCGACCAGAGCCTCTACCCGGTCGACAGCGTCCCGGCGGTGGTCCGGCGCATCAACAAGGCGCTGGCCCGCGCCGACCAGATCCAGACCATGGAGAAGGCCGACGGCGCCAAGGGGCCGGAATACGACTTCTTCGTGCCGATCATCGCCGACGCCGAGGCCGGCTTCGGCGGCCAGCTCAACGCCTATGAGCTGACCAAGGCGCTGATCGAGGCCGGCGCGGCCGCGGTCCATTTCGAGGACCAGCTCGCCTCGGAGAAGAAGTGCGGCCATCTCGGCGGCAAGGTGCTGGTGCCCACCCGCCAGTTCATCCGCACGCTCAACGCCGCGCGTCTCGCCGCCGACGTGCTCGGCGTGCCGACCGTCCTGATGGCGCGCACGGACGCGGAATCCGCCCGGCTCATCACCTCCGACATCGACGAGCTGGACCGGCCCTTCATCACCGGCGAGCGCACGCCGGAAGGCTTCTACCGCTACAATGGCGGCTTCGAGGCCGGCATCGCCCGCGCCGTCGCCTACGCGCCCTATGCCGACCTGCTGTGGTGCGAGACCTCGACCCCGAGCCTGGAGGACGCGCGGCGCTTCGCCGAGGGCGTGCACAAGGTCCATCCGGGCAAGATGCTCGCCTATAACTGCTCGCCCTCCTTCAACTGGGCCAAGCACATGGACAAGGCGCAGATGAAGATCTTCCAGCGCGAGCTGGGGGCGATGGGCTACCGCTACCAGTTCATCACGCTGGCCGGCTTCCACAACCAGTGCTTCACCACCTTCGAGCTGGCGCGGCGCTACCGCGAGGACGGCATGGCCGCCTATTCCGAGCTGCAGCAGGCGGAGTTCGCGGCCGAGGCGAAGGGCTTCTCCGCCATGCGCCACCAGCGCGAGGTCGGCACCAGCTACTTCGACGCCATCGCCACCGTGCTCAGCGAGGGTGCCTCCTCGACCACGGCGATGAAGGAATCCACCGAGACGGCGCAGTTCTGAGAGCTCGTCATCCCGGGACGTGAGCACGGCGAGCCCGGAGCGGGCCTGGGGAAGGTCCGCTTCGCGGTCCGGCAAAGGCCGGGCGGCCCGGGATGACACCTTCATCGGCTTGCGCGGCTTCAACACCGCGCGAGCCGCCGAAGTGAAGAGGGCGCCCCCTTGCGGGGCGCGCCTCTCCGACTATGTGCGATATTGCGCCGCACCCGTCCACATTGCATAGCACAATCGAAGAGGTGTCGCCGCAAGGCGACGCCTGCCTTCCATTCGACCGAAGGAACCCGTCATGAGCTATACCGACGTCGCCGGCCTGAAGGTGAATTCCACCCTTGTCGACTTCATCAACGATGAAGCGATCCCCGGAACCGGGGTGGAGGTAGCCGCCTTCTGGGAGAGCTTCGCCGGCATCGTGCGTGACCTCGCCCCGCGCAACAAGGAACTGCTGCAGCGCCGCGACGAGCTGCAGGCGCAGATCGACGCCTGGCACCGCGCGCACAGGAACAAGCCGGTCGACCCCGCCGCCTACGAGGTCTTCCTCGCCGAGATCGGCTACCTGCTGCCCGAGCCCGAGCCCTTCGAGGTCGTCACCGCCAAGGTCGACGAGGAGTTGGCCCGCATTCCCGGACCGCAGCTCGTCGTGCCGGTGACCAATGCCCGCTACGCGCTCAACGCCGCCAACGCCCGCTGGGGCAGCCTCTACGACGCGCTCTACGGCACCGACGCGCTGCCCGAGGACAACGGCGCCAGCCGTTCCAACGGCTTCAACGCCGTCCGCGCCCAGCGCGTGATCGAGCGTGCCCGCACCTTCCTCGACGAGAGCGTGCCGCTCGCCACCGGCAGCCACGCCGACGCGACCGCCTATCGCGTGAGCGGCGGCAAGCTCGAAGCCACGCTGGCCTCGGGCGCCGTCACCGGTCTCAAGGACCCCGCGCAGTTCGCCGGCTTCGACGGCGCGGCGGAAGCGCCCTCCTCGGTGCTGCTGGTCAATCACGGCCTGCACATCGACATCGTAATCGACCGCACCCACCGCATCGGCAAGACCGACCCGGCCGGCATCGCGGACATCGTGATCGAGGCCGCCGTCACCACCATCGTCGACTGCGAGGACAGCGTCGCGGCCGTCGACGCCGAAGACAAGGTACTCGTCTACCGTAACTGGCTCGGCCTGATGAAGGGCACGCTCAGCGCCACCTTCGCCAAGGGCCGCGAGACGGTGGAGCGCAGCCTCGCCGACGACCGCCACTACACCGCGCCGGACGGCAGCGGGCTGACCCTGCACGGGCGCAGCCTGATGCTGGTGCGCAATGTCGGCCAGCACATGCTGACCGACGCCGTGCTGGACGCGCAGGGCAACGAGATTCCCGAGAGCATCCTCGACGCCGCCGTCACCACGCTGATTGCGCTGCACGACCTCAAGGGCACCGGCAAGCTGCGCAACAGCCGCGCCGGCTCGGTCTACATCGTGAAGCCGAAGATGCACGGCCCGGAGGAGGTCGCCCTCGCCGTCGAGCTGTTCGCCCGCGTCGAGAAGCTGCTCGGCCTCGAGGCCAACACGCTGAAGATCGGCATCATGGACGAGGAGCGCCGCACCAGCGCCAACCTCTCCGCCTCCATCCGCGCCGCCCGCGAGCGCGTCGTCTTCATCAATACCGGCTTCCTCGACCGCACCGGCGACGAGATCCACACCTCGATCGAGGCGGGCCCGATGGTGCGCAAGAACGAGATGAAGGCGCAGGCCTGGATCAAGGCCTATGAGGACAACAACGTCGACGCGGGCCTCGAAGCCCATCTCGACGGCCACGGCCAGATCGGCAAGGGCATGTGGGCGATGCCGGACCGCATGGCCGACATGCTGGTGCAGAAGATCGCCCATCCGCTCGCCGGCGCCAACACCGCCTGGGTGCCCTCGCCGACCGCCGCCACGCTGCACGCTCTGCACTATCACAAGGTCGACGTGTTCAAGCGCCAGGCCGAGCTGCGCTCGCGGGCGCGCGCCTCCAAGCGCGACCTGCTGACCATTCCGGCGGTCGACCGCGGCAACTGGGAGCCGGCCGCCGTGCAGGAGGAACTGGACAACAACATCCAGGGCATCCTCGGCTATGTCGTGCGCTGGATCGACCAGGGCGTCGGCTGCTCCAAGGTGCCGGACATCCACGATGTCGGGCTGATGGAAGACCGCGCCACGCTGCGCATCTCCTCCCAGCACGTCGCCAACTGGCTGCTGCACGGCGTCGTTACCCCGGAGCAGGTCGAGGAGACGCTGCGCCGCATGGCCAAGGTGGTCGACGGGCAGAATGCCGGCGACCCCGACTACACGCCGATGGCCCCGGCCTATGACGGCGTCGCCTTCCGCGCCGCGCGCGACCTCATCTTCGAGGGCCGCACGCAGCCGAACGGCTACACCGAGTTCGTGCTGACCCGCCGCCGCCGCGAGGCCAAGCAGGCGCAGGCAGCCGCCGCCTGAGCGCGGCTTACCCCTTCGAGGAAACGCCAAAAAGCGAAGGCCGTGCCGGGAAACCGGCACGGCCTTTCCGATTCAGGGCGCCCGCCTTTGCAGGCGCGCTTTACAGACGGCCTTTACAGGCGCCGCGTCATTCCGGCGGCGCCCAGCGTGTGGTGAGCGCCTCGACATCCGGGCGCGGACGGTCCGCCGGCGTTTCCGCCGCCGTGCCGACATGCAGGATGCCGGCGACGCGCTCGCCCTCTCCGAGGCCGAGGATGCGACGCGCCTCCGCATCGCTGGCCGCCCAGCCCGTCACCCAGATGGCGTCGAAGCCCAGCGCCCGCGCGCCGGTAAGCAGGTTCATGCACACTGCGCCGGCGGACAGCTCCTGCTCGAAATCGGGAATCATCGTGCCGCCGACCGGGCGACTGACCACGATCACCGCCAGCGGCGCGGGGAAGAGGCGCGCCATGATGCCGGCGAATTTCTCGCGCTTCTCCGGCGGCATCTGCGGGTTGCGGGCGCGATAGGCTTCCGCCAGCAGGGCGCCGACCTCGCCGCGCGCAGCGCCCTCGATGAGAATGAAGCGCCAGGGCACCAGCATGGCGTGATCGGGCACGCGGGCGGCGATGGCGAGCAGCCGGCGCGTCTCCTCCGGGTCCGGCCCGGGGGCGTGGAGACCGGCGGCGGAGACGGAGCGGCGGCGCTCCAGCGCGGCCAGCCATTCCGGCTGCGGCGGACGACGGGTGGGTGAGGACATGAGCGAAGCCTTCCCGATGAGGTCGGCCGCGCTATATCGGACCCGGTCGAGAAATTCATCCCGCACGATCAATCGGGGGGCGACGCGGCACGCATTTTGGTCGACAATATCCCATGGCGTCCGAACGCTGCGACAGACCCATAAGGGGCGCCCCAAGGAGCAGAGCATGAGCATGAACGGCGACATTCCGGTGCGCGACAACCGCGCCGCCGACCGCTTCGAAATCGACCTGGAGGGCCATCTGGCGATCGCGCAGTACATTCTCGCGCCGGACCACATCATCTTCACCCATACCGAGGTGCCGGCGGAACTCGGCGGGCGCGGCCTTGCGACGCGGCTGGTCGAGGCCGGGCTTGCCAGCGCCCGCCAGCGTGGCCTGTCGGTGGTTCCGCGCTGCTCGGTGTTCGGCCGCTACATGATGAAGCATCCCGAGACGCATGACCTGATGGCGCCGGAGATCCGCGCCACGCTCGGCCTGCCGGTCTGAGCCACGGGTCTGAACCGCCGGTCTGCGCCGCCAGCCGGAACGGAGGGTCTTCGCCGGGGGAAAAACCGCTGCTCCATACCGTTCGTTAACGCTGTGCTCCTAACCATGGAGCACGGCCGAGACGGCGCCCTGCGCGCCTCCCGGCGCGAGGCCCAACGGCAGAAGCGGTAAAGGTTCCAGCGTCCCATGCGTAACCCGGCGCATCCCTCCGATCCGAAGGCGGATAAGGCTTCCGAGAACACGGGCGCCCCGGCGCGCCCGACCCATGTGTTCTCTCGGGCCAACCCGCAGGTGACGTACGCCCCCAGGGTGACGCAGGCCGAGAAGGCGCCGCATGCCGCGCCGAAGGGCATGCCGCGGGGCATGAAGCCGGCCCCGGCGAGCGCCCCGCGCGAGGTGGTGCCGAGCTGGCTGCAACCCTTCACCATGCCGCCGAACACCCGCTTCACCCGCACGCCGGACTATCTGCTGCGCCAGCCGCCGGCACCCGAGCCCGCGCCGGCCCTGCCGGAACCGCCGGCGACGGCCGCGGCGGTTCTCCCGCCCCGCCCCTCGCAGACCCCGGTGCTGCGCGTGCCGCCGCGCAAGCCGCCGCTGGGCGCCGTGCCGAAGGCGCTGATCGCCGCCCATGCCCGCCGCGCGCTGGCCGACCAGCCGACGCCGGACGCGGTTCCGCCGGCCATGCCCGAGGCCGCTCCGCAGGTGGCCGAAGTCGCGCCGGAAGCGCCGGTTTTCGCCGCCCAGCCGATGCCCGTCCAGCCGATGTCCCTCCAGGCACTGCCCATCACCCCCCTGCCGACCGAGGCGCCGAGTTCGATCCGGCAGATCGCCGGCATGATCCAGCTCGGCTGGGACACGCCGCCCGTCACCCCCGCGCCGCAGGATATGGTGCCGCAGGATAGGCCCCCGGAGCATGTCGCCGCCGATGCCGGCCTCGACGAGGACGAGGCCGTTGCGGCCGATGCCTATGCGGACGAGCGCTACGGGTACGGCGACGAGGACGCAGGCTACGAGGACAGCCGCTACGAAGACGAGGCGTTCGACCCGGCGGCCTATGAGGACGATGCGTTCGAGGACGAGACGTTCCGCATGGACGCCGCGAACGACGCCGACGAGCCGCTTCTTGTCGAGGAGATCCCCGACACGGCGAGCGCCATGCCGGAGGCCGCCGCGCCGGAAGCCGGGCCGACGAGCTTCGGCGGCTACAGCGTCACGCCGTCCGACGTCTCCTTCTCCTGGCCGATGTTCGGCATGGTGCCGGCGGCGCCTGTCCCGGCCGCTCCCGTCGCGACCGCGCCGGTCGTGGCTGCTCCGGTTGTGTCCGCACCGGTCGTGGCCACGCCGGTTTCGGCCGAGCCGTCGCCCGCCCGCGCTCCGGTCGCGCCCATGGCCACGCCGCGGCCCGCCGCTCCGGTGGTTCCGGCACGCCCCGCCCCGCAGCCGGCGTTCGCGGAGGCGGCCGACTACGAACTGCCGCCGCTCGACCTGCTGACCGAACCGCCGACCAACGAGCCGGACTACGAGCTCTCCGAGGAATTCCTCGAGCGCAATTCGGTGAAGCTCCAGCAGGTGCTGCACGATTTCGGCGTGCGCGGCGAGATCATCGACGCCAATCCCGGCCCCGTCGTCACGCTGTACGAGCTGGAGCCGGCGCCCGGCATCAAGTCGAGCCGCGTCATCGGCCTCTCCGCCGACATCTCCCGCTCGATGAGCGCCCTCTCCGCTCGCGTCGCCGTGGTGGAGGGCCGCAACGTCATCGGCATCGAGCTGCCCAACCAGCGCCGTGAGACGGTGTGGCTGCGCGAGATGCTGTCCAGCCACGAATTCGAGGCGGCCAAGGCCAAGCTCGGCATCGGGCTTGGCAAGACCATCGGCGGCGAGCCGGTGATCGTCGACCTCGCCAAGATGCCGCACCTGCTGGTCGCCGGCACCACCGGCTCGGGCAAGTCGGTCGCCATCAACACGATGATCCTGAGCCTGCTCTACCGGCACCGCCCGGAACAGTGCCGGCTGATCATGATCGATCCGAAGATGCTGGAACTCTCCGTCTATGAGGGCATCCCGCATCTGCTCACCCCGGTCGTCACCGATCCGAAGAAGGCCATCGTCGCCCTGAAATGGGCGGTGCGGGAGATGGAAGACCGCTACCGCAAGATGAGCCGCCTCGGCGTGCGCAACATCGACGGCTTCAACGCCCGCGTCGCGGAGGCCGCCGCCAAGGGCGAGATCATCACCCGCACAGTGCAGAAGGGCTTCGACAAGGAGACCGGCGAGATGCTGGAGGAGGAGGAGATCATGGATCTCGCTCCCCTGCCCTACATCGTGATCGTGGTCGACGAGATGGCCGACCTGATGATGGTCGCCGGCAAGGACATCGAGGGCGCCATCCAGCGCCTCGCCCAGATGGCCCGCGCCGCCGGCATCCACCTGATCATGGCGACGCAGCGCCCCTCGGTGGACGTCATCACCGGCACCATCAAGGCCAACTTCCCGACCCGCATCTCCTTCCAGGTGACGTCGAAGATCGATTCACGCACGATTCTGGGCGAGATGGGCGCCGAGCAGCTGCTGGGCCAGGGCGACATGCTCTACATGGCCGGCGGCGGGCGCATCTCCCGCGTGCACGGCCCCTTCGTCTCCGACCGCGAGGTCGAACGCGTGGTCGAGCATCTGAAGGCGCAGGCGCGGCCGGAATATCTCGACGAGGTGACGGCGGAAGAGGACGAGGAGCCGGTCGCCGAGGAAAGCGCGGTGTTCGACCGCACGGCGATGGGCGAGGAAGCCGGCGATCTCTACGATCAGGCGGTGGCGGTGGTCATGCGCGACAAAAAGGCCTCGACCTCCTACATCCAGCGCCGCCTGCAGATCGGCTACAACCGCGCCGCCTCGCTGATGGAGCGGATGGAGAACGAAGGCATCGTCGGCCCCGCCAACCACGCCGGCAAGCGCGAGATCCTGAAGGACTCGCGCTGACACCGCCCCGAAGGCTGGCCGGTTCCTCCGGTCAGCCGGGGTCCGGCGTCCCGTCATCCGGCGGGCGCCCGCTGTCGCCCCTGATGCCGGCGCGGGACGCGACGCGCTCCACCAGGCGCTCGATGGGGTTCACCACCACCAGAAGCCCCATGGTGATGAGCATCCCCAGCGCGATCAGGCGCCAGCTCGCCAGCGCGCAGGCGATGCCCAGCGCGGCGGTCGCCCAGACGGTGGCCGCCGTCGTCAGCCGGTGGCCCTGCATCCCCTCCGCGTCGCTGCGCAGCACCACGCCGGCGCCGATGAAGCCGACCCCGGTCAGCACGCCCTGAAGCACCCCCTGCACGACGCGGCTCATCGCGTCGGGATGCAGCGCGACCTCGCCGACGCGGATCGCGGTGAGCGACACCAGCGTCGCCCCCATGCAGACCAGCCCGAGCGTGCGCATGCCCACGACCTTGCCCTTCAGGTCGCGGTTGGTGCCGATCACCATGCCGATGACGGTCGCCGCCAGCAGGCGCAGCAGGTTGTCGAGATCGGCGTCGTCGAAGAACATCAAAGCCCCGCTCACTCAACGCGGGGCACGGACTTTCGCTGAAAAGCGAAATTGGATCCAATTCCCCTACGGCAGGCTACCTTTACCCCTTCCCGTCCGGCGCCGGGGCGATTAGGTATGCCCAGCATCCTAGCTTGAAAGGTTCGGCCATGCAGCACTCCGTGTCCTATCCCGACGTCCAGCTCTTCATCGACGGCCAGTGGCGCGGAGGCAGCAACCACGGCGGTGCACCGGCGACCCAGCCGATCATCAACCCGGCGACGGAAGAGACCATCGGCACCCTCGCCAATGCCAGCCGGGCCGATCTCGACGCGGCGCTGGCGGCGGCCGAGAAGGGCTTCGCCGTGTGGCGCCACACCGCCGCGCACGAGCGCTACAAGCTGATGCGCAAGGCCGCCGAGCTCCTGCGCGAGCGCGCCGAGAGCATCGCCCAGATCATGACCATGGAGCAGGGCAAGCCGCTGCCCGAGGCGCGCATGGAGACGCAGGCGGCCGCCGATACCATCGACTGGTTCGCCGAGGAAGCCCGCCGCCAGTATGGCCGGCTGATCCCCGCCCGCGCCGCCGGCGTGCAGCAGATCGTCCACCGCGAGCCGGTCGGCGTGGTCGCCGCCTTCACGCCCTGGAACTTCCCGATCAACCAGGCCGTTCGCAAGGTTTCCGCCGCGCTCGCCGCCGGCTGCGCGGTGATCCTGAAGGGACCGGAGGAGACCCCGGCGAGCTGCGCCGCGCTGATCAAGGCCTATGAGGATGCCGGCCTGCCCAAGGGCGTCGTCAACCTCGTCTTCGGCGTGCCGGCGGAAATCTCCAGCTACCTGATCCCGCACCCGATCGTGAAGAAGATCTCCTTCACCGGCTCGACCGTGGTGGGCAAGCAGCTCGCCGCGCTGGCCGGTGCGCACATGAAGCGCGTCACCATGGAACTCGGCGGCCATGCCCCCGCGGTAGTGTTCGAGGACGCCGACGTCGACGTGGCGGTGAAGCTGCTCTCCGGCGCCAAGTTCCGCAATGCCGGGCAGGTCTGCGTCTCGCCGACCCGCTTCCTCGTGCACGAGGACATCTATGCCCGCTTCGTCGACGGCTTCACCGAGGCGGTGCAGGCGATCAAGGTCGGCAACGGCCTCGACGAGGGCGTGCGCATGGGCCCGCTGGCCAATCCGCGCCGCGTCGAGGCGATGGAGGCGCTGACCGCCGACGCCGTTTCCAAGGGTGCCACGCTGCGCGCTGGCGGCTCGCGCATCGGCAACAAGGGCTATTTCTTCCAGCCCACCGTGCTGACCGACCTGCCGGCCGACGCGCGCATCCTCAACGAGGAGCCCTTCGGGCCGATCGTCCCGATCATGCCCTTCTCCTCCACTGAAGCTGTGATCGAGGAGGCGAACCGCCTGCCCTACGGCCTCGCCGCCTATGCCTACACCACCTCCTCCGCCCGCGCCGACGAGTTCGCCCGCCGGGTGGAAAGCGGCATGGTCTCGATCAACCACCACGGCCTTGCTTTGCCGGAGACGCCCTTCGGCGGCATCAAGGATTCCGGCTACGGCTCGGAAGGGGGCACCGAGGCCATGGAAGCCTATGTGAACACCAAGTTCGTCACCCAGCTGGGTGTGTGAGACGGGGCCGCCCTCGCAGGCGGCCACTCCCCTGTCGAACGTCATGCCCGGGCTTGGCCCGGGCATTCACGCCTTGGTCCGGTTCCATGCAGGACGTCGTGGATCCCCGGGCCGAGCCCGGGGATGACGGCGGATCTGGCGGTTATCGGCAGGCTCCACGTCGATCGATCCACCGACGGTAGAAGATGCGGCGCTCCACGACGCTCTCCAGCTAAGCTTGCGCGCACGCAGCAATTTACGAATCGCCCCCTGAGGCCTGTCCCCCATTCATGGAACCCAGCGTCTTCATGGCGGTCATCGCCGCCGCCGCGATGCATGCGGGCTGGAACGCCGTCCTCAAGATCCGGCTCGATCCCTTCCTCGCCGTGGTGCTGGTCAATGCCGCCTGCGGCATCATCGCCCTGCCGGTGGCGCTTTATCTCGGCCTGCCGGAGCCGCATGTCTGGCCGTGGATCCTCGCCTCGGTCCTCATCCATCTCGTCTACTACCTGACGCTGAGCGGCGCCTACCGGCGCGCCGACATGGGGCTCGTCTATCCCATCGCGCGGGGCAGCGCGCCGCTGCTCACCACCATCCTCTCGGTGACGCTGGTGGGCGAGGCGGTGGACGCGCAGGGCTTCCTCGGCGTGGCGCTGCTGGCGCTCGGCATCCTGACCATCGCCTGGCGCCGGGCCGGCTTCGCCGCCTTCGACCGCACGGCGCTGCGGCTCGCGCTGATGTGCGGCCTTTCCATCACCGCCTACACGCTGGTCGACGGCCTCGGGGCGCGCAGCGCCTCCTCGCCGCACCTCTACACCTCCTGGCTGTTCGTGATGGACAGCCTGCTGATCACCCTCGTCGGCCTCGCCTGGAAGGGGCCGCGCGCGCTGGCGCCGACGCTCTCCTTCATCGGGCCGGGCTTCGCCGGCGGGGCGATGTCGCTCGCCGCCTACTGGATCTCCATCTGGGCGATGACGAAGGCGCCCATCGGCCTCGTCGCGGCGGTGCGCGAATCCAGCGTGCTGTTCGGCGCGGTCATCGCCGTGGTGGTGCTGCACGAGCCGCTGCGCCGCGAGCGCATCCTCGCCGCCGCCCTCATCGTCGCCGGGCTGGCGCTGATCAAGCTGCATTGAATCATCGAGAAGATCGGTCAGACGCGGTCCACCCGCATGCCGTCATGGCCGGGCTTGGCCCGGCCATCCACGTCTTCGGGAACGCCGTGCGACCAGCCCAAGTCGTGGATCCCCGGGCCAAGCCCCGGGGATGACGGTCCACGGAAGCCGTCCCCATATTCGCCCCGTCGTCCCTCCTGTGCTCCATTGCGCCGATGAACGAGAAAACGTCGCTGCCGATTCGTCCCGCCATCCCGGAGAACGCCTTCGCCGGACCGCTCGCCGTGGTCGGCTCCGGCGCGCCGCTGGTGATGGTGCTGGGCGGCGCGGGCACGGGAAAGACCACCTTCCTGCACGCGCTCCGGCGGCATGGCGGCGGCCGGCAGGCCTTTCTCGCGCCGACCGGCGTCGCCGCGTTGCAGCTCGGTGGGCAGACCATCCATTCCTTCTTCGGCCTGCCGCCGCGCCTCGTCGATCCCGACCAGGTGAAGCCGCGCTCGCCGAAGCGCACGCTGATGAAGAAGCTGGAACGCCTCGTCATCGACGAGATCTCGATGGTGCGGGCGGACGTTCTCGACGCCGTGGACCGGTCCCTGCGCATCGCGCGCGGCAACCCCGAGCCTTTCGGCGGGGTGCAGGTGGTGCTGGTCGGCGATTTCCTGCAATTGCCACCGGTGGTGCCCACGGCCGAGCGCGAGATCCTCGGCCATCTCGGCTATGAGGGCCCCTTCGCCTTCGACGCGCGGGTGCTGCGCGAGGTGGAGCCGACGCGCCTGCCCTTCCTGCAGGTGCACCGACAGACCGACGACGCCTTTGTCGGCGTCCTCGCCGAGCTGCGCGCCGGCCGCTATGTGGCGGAGGCGGTGGCCGCCATCAATGAGGCCTCCTACCGCGAGCACCGGCCCGGGCGCATCCCGGTGGTGCTGGCGCCGACCAATATGCGGGTCGACGCCTACAACCGGCGCGGCCTCGACGCCCTGCACGATGAAGGACGCCTCTACGAGGGCAAGAGCGAGGGCGAGTTCGACCTCGCCAATGACCGCCTGCCGGTGCCGGAGACGCTGGCGCTGAAGATCGGCGCACGGGTGATGATGGTGCGCAACGACCCCGAAAAGCAGTGGGTGAACGGCTCGGTCGGCACTGTCACCGGCCTCGCGCCTGACCGCGCCTTCGTGCGGCTGGACGGGGCCGGTCTGGTCGAGATCGAGCGCACCAGCTGGGAGCGCATCCGCTACGACTGGGACGAGGCGACGGGCAAGGTCGCGGCCAAGGTGGTCGGCACCTACACGCAGCTGCCCCTCGTCCCCGCCTGGGCGGTGACGGTGCACAAGGCGCAGGGGCTGACGCTGGACGACGTGCGCATCGACTTCGACAGCGGCGCCTTCGCCGCAGGGCAGGCCTATGTCGCGCTCTCGCGCGCCCGCTCGCTGGAGGGGCTCTCGCTCGCCCGGCCGCTGCGCACCTCCGACATCCGCATCGACCGCCGCGTCGCCGCCTTCACCGCCGCCTTCGAGGCGGGCGCGGCGCTCGCCCCGGCCTAGCGGCTTTACAAAATCCATATTGTTGATAGATTATCCTTCTCAGTTGGAGAGGGATCGATGAGTCAGGCCGGCATCCGCCGTTATCGCGACAAGCTGCTGTTCGCCCTGGCTTATGGCGCCGTTGTGGGCGCCGTCCTTTTCGCGCAGCCGTTCCGCGACGCGCCGTCCGCTCCCCCTGTCGCCGTTGCGGAAACCGCCCGCTGATTTCGCCTTCTGGTAAAAGTCCGACTGATCTACCATCTATATAGCGTGTTGCCGGCGGAGATTCGCTCCGGCCGCGCGTGCTGGGTGATATGCGGATATGTTGACCAACAAAGGCAAGTACGGCCTGAAGGCCATGCTGTTCCTTGCGCGGCTCGAACCGGGATCGAGCGCGATGGGCCAGGAAATCGCCACCGCGAACAATATCCCCAAGAAGTTCCTCGACGCGATCCTGCTCGAACTGCGCAACGCCGGCATGCTGCGCTCGAAGAAGGGGCCGGGCGGCGGCTATGCGCTCGCCAAGTCGCCCCGCGAGATCCGCATCGGCCACATCATCCGCACGCTGGACGGGCCGCTGGCGCCGATCAACTGCGCCAGCAAGAGCGCCTACGTCCCCTGCCAGGACTGCGAGGACCTTAAGACCTGCTCGGTGCGCATCACCATGAGCAAGGTGCGCGACGCCATGTCGGACATACTCGACGGCATGTCGCTGCAGGACATGATCGTCTTCGCCGAAACGCCCAACGCCGACCTCATGTACAACATATGACGCTGGGTGCCTCGCTTGGGCCGGGCCTCATCGGCCTCGTCGCCCATGACAGCAAGAAGGACGAGATGGTCGCCTGGGCCATCGCCCACCGGCACGTCCTCGCCCGTTTCCAGATCGTCGCCACCGGCACGACGGGCGGGCGCATCCTCGAAGCCTGCCCGGAGCTGCGCCTCACCCGGCTGAAGAGCGGCCCGCTGGGCGGCGACCAGCAGATCGGCGCGTTGATCGCCGAAGGCCGGGTGCGGGCGCTGGTGTTCTTCGTCGACCCGCTGACCGCGCAGCCGCACGACGTCGACGTGAAGGCGCTGATGCGGGTGGCGCTGGTCTACGACATTCCGCTGGCACTCAACCCCGCCACCGCGCAGATGCTGATCGCGGCCGTGGCGGCGGACGAATAGACAACCTCCCCGCACTCACACCCTCACGGCCGGGCTGGGCCCGGCCATCTACTTTTTGGCGCGTGAGGAAAGCCGTGGATCCCCGGGTCAAGCCCGGGGATGGCGGGCTGCTTCGAGACCCTCAGAAGAACGCCTGATGCCCGGTAATCGCCCGGCCGAGGATCAGGGCGTGAATGTCGTGCGTGCCCTCGTAGGTGTTCACCGTCTCGAGGTTCACCATGTGCCGCATGACCGGGAACTCGCCAGAGATGCCGTTGCCGCCGTGCATGTCGCGGGCGAGGCGGGCGATGTCGAGCGCCTTGCCGCAATTGTTGCGCTTCAGCATCGAGATGGCCTCGACGGGGAGTTGCCCCTCGTCGAACAGACGGCCGGCGCGCAGCGCGAGCTGGAGGCCCAGCGCGATTTCGGTCGCCATGTCCGCGAGCTTCTTCTGGATGAGCTGCGTCGCCGCCAGCGGCTTGCCGAACTGCTTGCGGTCCAGCGTGTACTGGCGCGCCGAGGTGTAGCAGGCCTCCGCCGCGCCCATCACGCCCCAGCCGATGCCGAAGCGGGCGCGGTTGAGGCAGCCGAACGGGCCCTTGAGGCCGGAAACGGCCGGCAGCAGATTCTCCTCCGGCACCTCGACGCCGTCCATCACGATCTCGCCGGTGATGGAGGCACGCAGCGAGAGCTTGTTCTCGATCTTCGGGGTCGAGAAGCCCTTCATGCCGCGCTCCAGCAGGAAGCCGCGGATCTCGTTGTCATGAGCGGCCGATTTCGCCCACACCACCGCGACGTCGGCGATGGGCGAATTGGTGATCCACATCTTCGAGCCGGTGAGGCGATAGCCGCCGTCGATCTTCTCGGCGCGGGTGCGCATGCCGGCGGGGTCGGAGCCGGCATCCGGCTCGGTGAGGCCGAAGCAGCCGATCAGCTCGCCGGTGGCCAGCTTCGGCAGGAATTTCCGCTTCTGCGCCTCGCTGCCATAGGCGTTGATCGGGTGCATGACGAGCGAGGACTGCACGCTCATGGCCGAGCGGTAGCCGGAATCCACCCGCTCCACCTCCCGCGCGACGAGGCCGTAGGAGACATAGCCGAGGCCGGCGCCGCCATATTCCTCCGGGATGGTGGGACCGAGCAGGCCCAGCTCACCCATCTCGTTCATGATCTCACGGTCGAAGCGCTCCTCCATGAAGGCGGAGGCGACGCGTGGCAGCAGCTTCTCCTGCGCGTAGTCGCGCGCCGTGTCGCGAACCAGCCGCTCCTCCTCGGTGAGCTGGTCATCGAGGCCGAACGGATCGGCCCAGTCGAAGACGGCCCGTGCCGGCTTGGCGGGGGCCGATGCGGCGGCGAGAGCGGAAGACGGCGCGGCACTCATGAGAAAATCTCCCGAACGAGCCGGCGGCGACGAGCGACGGATGACGCCGGCTCCATGCTCTTACAACTTCGCACGGCAGGATGCATCCGGCGGGTTGCCGACCCGGCGCGCGGCTTCAAGGCTCCCCTGCGTCATGCGACTTTGGTCGGGGGGTGGGGTGTGATTGCGCAATATTCGGACACGTGTTTCAGTTTCGAGATCGGACCGCGGCGACCAAAAACCGGCCATCCCGATCAACAGGGAACGCCAGCCGCCGTCCTCAAGAGGGGACTAATTCCATGCCGGCCATCAACACGAAAGTGGCCCTTGCGGCTGCCATGCTCACCGCGTTCGCGGCGCCCGCCTACGCGGCCAAGACGCTGGTCTACTGCTCCGAAGGCAGCCCGGAAAACTTCACGCCCGCGCTCAACATCACCGGCACCAGCTTCGACGCGGCGCGCCCGGTCTACAACCAGCTCGTCGAATTCGAGCGCGGCACCACCAACGTCGTTCCCGCCCTCGCCGAGAGCTGGACGGTGAGCGACGACGGCAAGGAGATCACCTTCAAGCTGCGCAAGGGGGTGAAGTTCCACTCGGGCGTCAACGGCTTCACGCCGACCCGCGACTTCAACGCCGACGACGTGCTGTTCTCGTTCGAGCGCCAGTGGAAGCCCGAGAACCCGTATCACAAGGTTACGGGCGGCGCGTATGACTACTTCAACGACATGGGCATGCCCGGCCTGCTCAAGTCGATCGACAAGGTGGACGACTACACGGTGAAGTTCGTGCTGACCGAGCCGAACGCGCCGATGCTGGCGAACCTCGCGATGGACTTCGCCACCATCATGTCGAAGGAATATGCCGACTTCCTGCTGAAGAAGGGCGCGCCCGAGCAGCTCGACCAGATTCCGGTCGGCACCGGCCCCTTCCAGTTCGTGACCTACCAGAAGGACGCGGTGATCCGCTTCAAGGCGTTCCCGGCCTATTTCGAGGGCCCGGCCAAGATCGACAACCTCGTCTACGCCATCACCCCCGACCCGACCGCGCGCTACGCCAAGCTGAAGAAGGGCGAGTGCCATGTGATGATCGCGCCCAACCCGGCCGACATCGCCGGCATGAAGACCGACCCGGCGGTGAACCTGCTCTCGCAGCCGGGCCTGAACATCGCCTACTGGGCCTTCAACGTCGAGAAGCCCCCCTTCGACAAGAAGGAGGTCCGCCAGGCCTTCAACCTGGCGATCGACAAGGCGGCGATCATCAAGGACGTCTACCAGGGCGCCGGTCAGGCGGCGGTCAATCCGATCCCGCCGACCATCTGGTCCTACAACACCGCCGTGAAGGACTACGCCTACGACCCGGAGAAGGCCAAGGCCATGCTGGCGGCGGCGGGCGTGAAGACGCCGCTCGACATCGACCTGTGGTGGATGCCGGTGCAGCGCCCCTACAACCCCAACGCCAAGCGCATCGCCGAGATGATGCAGTCGGATCTCTCCAAGCTCGGCATCAACGCCAAGCTCGTCTCCTATGAGTGGGGTGAGTACCGCAAGCGCATGCAGGAAGGCGAGCACATGACCGGCCAGCTCGGCTGGACCGGCGACAATGGCGACCCGGACAACTTCTTCTTCCTGCTCGGCTGCCCCGCCGCGCGCAAGGGTGGCCAGAATCTCGCCAAGTGGTGCAACAAGGACTTCGACGCGCTGATCACCAAGGCCCGCACCATCGCCGACAAGGACGAGCGCACCAAGCTCTACGAGCAGGCGCAGGTGATCTTCAAGGAAGAGGCGCCCTGGTTCACCATCGCCCATTCGGTGGTCTACGAGCCGACCCGGAAGGAAGTGGTCGACTACAAGGTCAGCCCCTTCGGCCGGCATGAATTCTACGGCGTCGACCTGAAGTGACATGAAAAGGCCGACGCCGCCGGGCGTGGCCATCACCGCTTCACCGTCATCCCCGGGCTGCGGCCCGGGGATCCACGCCTTGCACGCAGGCGGCATCGTGGATGACCGGGACGCACCCGGCCGGGACATGCCCGGCCACGATGCGTCCGACCGCGACACGTCCGGCAGCCACACCGCCTCGACGGGATCCCCCGCACCGACATGCTGAAACTCTTTCTCCGCCGCGTCGCGCTGACGCTGCCGACCTTCGTGGCGCTGATGTTCGTCACCTTCGTCGCGGTGCGTCTGGTTCCGGGCGACCCCATCGAGGTGCGCACCGGCGAACGCGGCATCTCGCCCGAGCGCCTCGCCCAGTTCCGCCACGAGCTCGGCCTCGACCGGCCGATCTGGCAGCAGTTCCTCGACTATGCGAACGGCCTGCTGCACGGCGATTTCGGCGTTTCCATCGTCACCAAGACGCCGGTGCTGAACGAATTCCTCATCCTCTTCCCGGCGACGCTGGAACTCGCCTTCTGCGCGCTGGTCTTCGCCATCGTGCTCGGCATTCCGGCCGGCGTGCTGGCCGCCGTGAAGCGCGGTTCCATCTTCGACCACACGGTGATGACGGCGGCGCTGGCGGGCTATTCCATGCCGATCTTCTGGTGGGGCCTGCTGCTGATCATGTTCATGTCGGAATATCTCGGGCTGACGCCCGTCTCCGGCCGCATGGACCTGATCAACTACTATTTCGAGCCCGTCACCGGCTTCATGCTGATCGACAGCCTGCTCTCCGACCAGGAGGGCGCGTTCGGCGCGGCGGTGGCGCATCTCATCCTGCCCTCCATCGTGCTCGGCACGATCCCGCTGGCGGTGATCGCCCGCATGACGCGCTCCTCCATGCTGGAGGTGCTGGGCGAGGACTATGTGCGCACCGCCCGCGCCAAGGGGCTCTCGCCCTTGCGCGTGGTCGGCCTGCACGCGCTGCGCAACGCGCTGATCCCCGTGGTGACGGTGATCGGCCTGCAGACCGGCACGCTCCTCGCCGGCGCGGTGCTGACCGAGACCATCTTCGCCTGGCCGGGGGTCGGCAAATGGCTGATCGAGTCGATCTCGCGCCGCGACTACCCGGCCCTGCAGGGCGGCATCATGCTGATCTCGGGCATCGTCATCCTCGTGAACCTCATCGTCGACCTGCTCTATGTCGCGATCAACCCGAGGATCCGTCATGGCGGGTGACAGCATGGCGGGTGACAACATGAGGGAAGGCCCGGCCTTCGATCCCGCCGCCATCGCCATGGTGGAAACGGTGCCGCCCGAGGTTTCCTCGCTGCGCGCCTTCTGGTCCGCTTTCAGCGAGAACCGCGGCGCGGTGCTCGGCCTCATGGTGGTGGCGTTCATCGCGCTGCTGGCGATCTTCGCCCCATGGGTGGCGCCGCACTCGCCGGTCGAGCAGTTCCGGCAGTTCGTGCAGCAGCCACCGGTCTGGGCGGGCGGAAGCTGGCAGTTCCCCTTCGGCACCGACGCGGTGGGGCGCGACGTGCTCTCGCGCCTCATCTACGGCGCGCGCATCTCGCTCGGCATCGGCCTCTCCGTGATGGTCGTCTCGGTGGCGCTGGGCATCGTGCTCGGCCTCGCCAGCGCCTTCATGCGCGGCGGCGTCGAGGTGGTGGTGATGCGCATCATGGACGTGGTGGTGGCGATCCCCAGCCTCGTGCTCGCCATCCTCGTGGTGGCGGTGCTGGGGCCGAGCCTCGCCAACACCATCATCGCCGTCACGGTGGTCTATCTGCCGCGCTATGTGCGCCTCGTGCGCGCCGCCGCCATCGCCGAGCTGTCGAAGGAATACGTCGTCGCGGCGCAGGTGGCGGGGGTCGGCAAGGTCCGGCTGATGTTCGTCACCGTGCTGCCGAACTGCCTGGCGCCGCTGATCGTGCAGGCGGCGCTCGGCATTTCCGATGCCATCCTCGAGGCCGCCGCGCTTGGCTTCCTCGGCCTCGGCGCGCAGCCGCCGACGCCGGAATGGGGCGCCATGCTGGCCGACAGCCGCGAATTCATCCGCTCGGCGCCGTGGATCGTGACGCTGCCGGGCCTCGCCATCCTCGTCACCGTGGTGGCGATCAACCTGATGGGCGACGGCCTGCGCGACGCGCTCGACCCGAAGCTGAGGAGAAGCTGATGCCCCTGCTCTCCATCCGCAACCTGTCCGTCACCTTCGCCACCTCCCGCGGCCCGTTCCGCGCGGTGGACGGGGTCGACCTCGACGTCGAGGCGGGCGAGCTGGTCGCCATCGTCGGCGAATCCGGCTCCGGCAAGTCGGTGGCCATGCTGGCGGTAATGGGCCTCCTGCCATGGACCGCCACGGTGACGGCCGACCGGCTGACCTTCGACGGGCGCGACATGCTCGCCCTCTCCGCCCGCGAGCGGCGCAAGATCATCGGGCGCGACCTCGCCATGATCTTCCAGGAGCCGATGTCGAGCCTGAACCCCTGCTTCACCGTCGGCTTCCAGATCCGCGAGGCGATGAAGGCGCATCTCGACCTCTCGCGTGCCGAGCGGCAGGCGCGGGCGGTCGAGCTGCTGGAACTGGTCGGCATCCCCGAGCCGGAGCGGCGGCTGAGCGCCTTCCCGCACCAGCTCTCCGGCGGCATGAGCCAGCGCGTGATGATCGCCATGGCGCTCGCCTGCAAGCCGAAGCTGATCATCGCCGACGAGCCGACCACCGCGCTCGACGTGACGATACAGGCGCAGATACTGGACCTTCTGCTCCGCCTGCAGAAGGACAGCGGCGTGGGCCTCGTGCTGATCACCCACGACATGGGCGTGGTGGCGGAGACGGCGCAGCGGGTCTGCGTGCACTATGCCGGCCAGCAAGTGGAGATGCAGGAGACGCGCGGCCTGTTCCGCGATCCGCACCACCCCTACACCGCCGCCCTGCTCGCGGCGCTGCCCGAGCGCGCGCAGGGGCGGATGCTGCCCTCCATTCCCGGCGTGGTGCCGGGGCTGGCCGACCGGCCGAAGGGCTGCCTGTTCTCGCCACGCTGCCGCTTCGCCACCGACACCTGCCGCAACGTACCGCCGCCGCGCGCGGGAGCGGAGTTCGGCTTCGCGCTGTGCCACACCCCGCTGCTCGCGGGCGTGCCGCAACGCCGGGAGATCGCGGCATGAGCGAACCTGTTCCCGTCATGGCCACGGAGGCCGCCCTCCCCACCCGCACCTCCACCGACGCGGTGATGGAGGCGGTCGACCTCGCGCAGAGCTACGAAGTGTCGCGTGGGCTGTTCGCCAAATCGGCGACGGTCAAGGCGGTGGCCGGCGTCAGCTTCCGCCTCGCGCCGCGCTCGACGCTCGCCGTCGTCGGCGAATCCGGCTCTGGCAAGTCCACCCTCGCCCGCATGCTCACCCTGATCGAGCGCCCCGGCTCGGGCGCGCTGCGCCTCGACGACACCGATGTCGCGGAAGCCGACGCCGCCACGCGGCGCCGCTACCGGGGCGAGGTGCAGATGGTGTTCCAGAACCCCTACGGCTCGCTCAACCCGCGCCAGACGGTGGGCAAGGCGATCGAGGAGCCGCTGCTGGTCAACACCACCCTCTCCGCCACTGAGCGGCGCGAGCGGGCGCTCGACATGATGAAGCGCGTCGGCCTGCGGCCGGAGCATCACGGGCGCTACCCGCACATGTTCTCCGGCGGCCAGCGCCAGCGCATCGCCATCGCCCGCGCGCTGGTGCTGCGGCCGAAAATCCTCGTGCTCGACGAGCCGGTCTCGGCCCTCGACGTCTCCGTGCGGGCACAGGTGCTGAACCTGCTGGTCGAACTGCAGGAGAGCCTCGGCGTCGCCTATGTGTTCGTCAGCCATGACCTCGGCGTGGTCCGGCACATGGCCGACGAGGTGCTGGTGATGTATCTCGGCCGCGCCGTCGAGCACGGCCCGCGCGACGCCATCTTTGGCGCGCCCAAGCACCCCTATACGCGCGCGCTGCTCTCGGCGACGCCGGTCGCCGACCCCGAGGCGAGGAAGGACCGCATCGTACTGGAGGGCGAGCTGCCCTCGCCCTTCAATCCGCCCAAGGGCTGCCCCTTCAACCCGCGCTGCCCGCTGGTGATGGACCGCTGCCGGGTGGAGATGCCGCCGCTGGAGCGCAAGGGCGCCCAGCTCGTCGCCTGCTGGGCCGTAAGCTGAGCACCGGCTCGTCTGGCGAGATGGACATCCGCCCCGAGACGGCCGCCGACCGGACGGCGGTGCATGCGCTGAACCGCGCCGCCTTCGGCCAGCCGGTCGAGGCCGATCTCGTCGACCGCCTGCAGGCGGACGGTGACGTGGTGCTGTCGCTCGTGGCGGTCGAGGGCGTGGGCGCGGACGAGGCATTGCTCGGCCATGTTCTGCTCAGCCGCATGGCGGCGCCGCTGCGCGCCCTCGCGCTCGGCCCGCTGGCGGTGCGGCCGGACCGGCAGCGACAGGGCATCGGCGCCGCGCTGGTGCACGCCGCCATTGACCATACCCTCCGTCACGGCTGGCAGGCCATCTTCGTGCTGGGCGAGCCGAACTATTACCGCCGCTTCGGCTTCGATGCCGGGCTCGCCGCCGGCTTCGCCTCGCCCTATGCCGGACCGTACTTCATGGCGCTGGCGCTCGATGGCGACCTGCCAACCCGCACCGGCGACCTGCGCCACGCGCCGGCCTTCGCCGATCTCGGCTAGCTCCCCGTCCTCACCCGCCATTACCGCGGGCTGAACTGCACCGGCACGGTGAAGACGATGGTGCCACCCGGCACTTCCGGCGGCGGCGCCGGGACCGGCGAGGCGCGGCGGACCATGGCGACCGCCTCCTGATCGAAGGCCGGATTGCCCGAGCTGCCGGCCAGCCGTGCCGAGAGCACCTGGCCGGAACGGTTGATCGAGAAGGACACCCGCGCCCGTCCGCTGCCGCTCGCCCCGCCGGGATAGCGCTTGTGGCGGTTGAGATGGGCCATCAGCCGCGAGCGCCAATTGGCGGGCGCCCGGCTATTCGCCGACGACGCACCGGAAGTCGGGGCGGCGACACGGTCCGAGCGCGCCGCGTCGAGCGACGGCGCGGAGGTAGTGCGCGGCGCCGGGGGCTTGTCGCTCTTGTCGCGCTCGCGCGGCTTGGGCTTCGGCTTCGGCCGTTGCTTCGGCGGATCGGGCTTCTTCTCGCGCGGCTTCAGCTCGGCGGCGAGCGGCGGAGGCGGAGGCAACGGCACCTCGATCTCGGGGGCCGGCGACTCGGTCACTTCCGGCACCGGCTCCTCTTCCTCCACGGGCTCGGGCGGCGGCACGTCCTCGTCCTTGGCAAGAGGATCGGGCGGAACCTCTTCCTCGACCTTCTCCGGCGCTTCCACCATCTGCGGGCCGGGCGGCAGCTCGAGCGGCTCGGACTCCGGCGCGACCGGCATCTCGGCAAGCTCGATCATGATCGCCGCCGGCTCCTCGGCCGCGACGATCGGCGGCTCGGACATCATGTAGCCGAGCGCCCCGCCATGCACCGCCAGCACGACGGCGCCGCAGGTCAGCCAGATGCCGGCCTCGCGCAGCTTGTGGCGCGGGCCGCCCTTGAGCAGCAGAAGGCTCATGGGGCCGGCGCCCCCGAGGCAGGAGCCGCGGGAGCCGGGTTCGCGGGGGCCGCGCCAGCGGGGGCAGCACCCGCCGGAGCACCCGGCGTGGCGGCCGGCTGGCCGGCCATTTCCAGCCCGACCAGCGCGATCTTGAGATAGCCCGCCGCGCGCAGGAGGTTCATCACCTCCATCAGGTCGCCATAGGCGACCGCCTTGTCGGCGCGCAGGAAGATGCGCGTGTCGCGCTTGCCTTCGGTGGTGCGGTCCAGCGTGGCGCCGAGTTCGCCGCGCGCGATGTCCTCATTGCCGAGGGCGAGGACGAGATCGTCCTTCACGGTGAGGTAGACGGGCTTGTCGGGGCGCGGCTGCACCTGCGCATTGGAGGCCGGCAGGTCCACCGCCACGTCGACGGTGGAGAGCGGGGCGGCCACCATGAAGATGATCAGCAACACCAGGATCACGTCGATGAACGGCGTGACGTTGATCTCGTGGTTCTCGACGAGATCGTCGCTGTCGCTGCTCTGGAGCTTGGCGGCCATGCCGGCTCACTCCGCCGCTGCGCGCAGGCGCGCCGCCTCGGAGCGCACCGCCTCGGGACGGGCGCGGCGCGCCACGTCGCGCCGGTCGAGATCGCGGGAGAGCAGGCGCAGCACCTCGGCCGAGGCGTCGCCCATCAGCACGCGATAGCCGGACACCTGGCGGGAGAAGTGGTTGTAGATCACCACCGCCGGAATGGCCGCGACGAGGCCGATGGCGGTGGCGAGCAGCGCCTCGGCGATGCCCGGCGCCACCACGGCGAGATTGGTGGTCTGCGCCTTCGAGATGCCGATGAAGGAGTTCATGATGCCCCACACCGTGCCGAACAGGCCGACAAAGGGGGCGGTGGCGCCGATGGTGGCGAGCAGGCCGGTGCCGCGCGTGATGGCACGCCCCGCCGCCACCTCGATACGGCTGAGCGAAATCGACACGCGCTCCTTGATGCCGTCGGCCGGCAGGTCGCCGGAGCGCTGGAGCTCGAGATCGGTGGTGCGCAGCATGGCACCCGCCGGGCCGGCGGCGCCGACCTTACGCGCCTCGTCCAGCGAGGCGCTGGCGAGATAGCCTCTCAGCGCGCGCCGCAGGCGTGCCTTGGCGACCATCAGTTCCAGCGACTTGGCGAGCCAGACCGTCCAGGTCACGACCGAGGCGAAGGCGAGGCCGATCATCACCGCCTTCACCACCCAGTCGGCGGCCATGAACATGCCCCAGGGGGACAGGTCGTGCGGGAGCTGGGCGACGACGGAGGCGTCCTCGCCTTCCCCGGCCGGCGTGGCCAGCGCGGGATCGGAAGCGCCGGGCGCCGCACCGGCATCGGCCGCCGTGCCGGCCGGGGCCAGGGGCGGCACCAGCGGATCGGCAACTTCCGGGGTCGCGGGCGCGCCCGTCCGGGCGGCGGGGGCCGGGGTCTGGACGGACGGCGCCGAAACAGACGGCGACTGGGCCGCCGGCGGCTGAATGGCGGGCGCCGTCTGCACGGGAACGACAGGCTGGGCCGGGGCCTCGACCGCCGGTTGCTGCGCCAGGGCTTGCATCCCCGCCGGAGCGACGAGCAGAACGACGAGCGCCAGCAGCGCGCTCAGGCCGGTGCGATGCGGAGAAGTCCTGCGAAGTGTCGGCATGGCGGGTTTCCGAAGTTCCGGTCGGCCGCCACGCCACACGTTCCATCACGGACGTATCGGCGGGCCGGCCCGTCAGTTACCGGCTTCCATAAACCCGCAAGCGCGCGCTCGACAATATAAAAACGCCCGAAACGGCAACTGTAGAACGCTTCAAAACAATGAATACGCTGACGAAATCCAGTTTATCATCGTTCTAGACTGAGAAATATTGCCAACTACGAAGCGATGACCTTTCCGGGATTGAGCGCACCCGCCGGATCCAGCGCCGCCTTGAGCCGGTGCATCAGGTCGAGGCCGACCGGGTCCGCGTAATGCGCCAGTTCCTCGCGCTTGAGCACGCCGATGCCGTGCTCGGCGGCGATGGAGCCGTCCATGTCCACCACGATGTCGTGAACGATACGGTTGAAGGTCTCCCACATGCCGATGAAGGCGGCTTTCTCCATGCCCACGGGCTGGCTGAGGTTGAAGTGGATATTGCCGTCGCCGACATGGCCGAACGGACAGGGCCGCAGCCCCGGCAGCGCCGCCATGCAGGCGGGGAGCGCCCGGCCGAGGAACTCCGGCACCCGCGAAACCGGAACTGAGACGTCGTGCTTGATCGAGCCGCCCTCGTGCTTCTGCGCCTCCGACATGTCCTCGCGCAGCCGCCACATATTGGCCGCCTGCGTCTCGCTGGCGGCGATCACCGCGTCGGTCACCTCGCCGGCCTCCATCGCCGCGCCGAGGCTTTCCTCCATCAGCGCGGCGAGGTCGAAGGCGCGGGTCGGGGTGGAGAACTCGGCCAGCACATACCAGTCATGGGTGTCGCGGAAGGGACGCACGACGCCCGGCATGTGCTTCAGCACCGTCTCGACGCCGAAGGCCGCCATCAGCTCGAAGGTGGTGAGGGCGTCCCCCGCCTCGCCGCGCAGGCGCTTGAGCAAGTCGAGAGCGGCCTGCGGGTCGGGCACGGCGAGGAAGGCGGTCGTGCGCTGCACCGGTCGGGGAAACAGCTTGAGCACGGCGGCGGTGATGATGCCGAGCGTTCCCTCGGTGCCGAGGAAGAGCTGCTTCAGGTCATAGCCAGCGTTGTTCTTGCGCAGCCGCTTGAGGCCGTTCCACACCCGCCCGTCGGCGAGCACGACCTCGAGGCCGAGCACCAGCTCGCGCGCATTGCCGTAGCGCAGCACGGCGGTGCCGCCGGCATTGGACGACAAATTGCCGCCGATGCGGCAGGAGCCCTGCGAGGCGATGTGCAGCGGGAACAGGCAGCCAGCCGCCTCCGCCGCCTCGTGCACCTTGTCGAGGATGCAGCCTGCCTCCACCGTCATCGTCATGTCGACGGGATCGACGTTGCGGATACGGTCGAGCCGGGCGAGCGACACCAGCACCTCGCCGAACGGCATCTGCCCGCCGACCAGCCCGGTATTGCCGCCCTGCGGCACGACGGGAACGCCCGCGCCGGCGCAGGCCCCGACGATGAAGGCGACTTCCTCGCTGGTGCCGGGCCGCAGCACCGCCGGTGTCCGCCCCTGATAGAGCCCGCGCTCCTCGCGCAGATAGGGCGCCATGTCGGACGGGTCGGTCAGCACGTGCTGGGCACCGATCCGCCCAGCGATGGCGGCAAGGAGCGGGGCGAGGTCGGCGGAAGGCGTGGAGAGCATGGCGGCGTCCGGATGGCTGGCTGCGTGGCGTCGTTCCCGGATCATAGGCGCGCTCGCGGCGCGGGTCAGGAGGGCGCGTGCCAGGCGACCATGTTCTATCGCCGCAGCCCGGATGCCGGCGCTTGACCCGTCCCGCCCCTGCATCAGGATCGCGGTACATCCCGCGGCAGGACAGGAGATCCATATGCCTTCGCTGATCCTCTACGTCACGCTCGGCGTCTCGGACTTCGACCGCTCCCTCGCCTTCTACGATCCGGTAATGGCGAGCCTCGGCCAGAGCCGCAGCGACGATGCGACGCCCGGCTGGGCGGGCTACGGCCCGGACTATGACGGCGGCGTCAGCCTCTGGCTGTGCCATCCCTTCGACGGCAACGCCCCGCAGCCCGGCAACGGCCCGATGGTGGCGATGCGCGCGGCCAGCGCCGGGCAGGTGGACGCCTTCCACGCCGCCGCGCTCGCCCATGGCGGCAGCAGCGAGGGCGCGCCGGGCCTGCGCCCGCACTACACGCCGCATTTCTATGCGGCCTATGTCCGCGATCCCGACGGCAACAAGCTCGCCGCCGTCTTCCACCGCTACGGACTGCCGGAATAACGCCGTGCCGGAGGGGGCGGCTTCCGGCGTCTGCCCCTTGCCCGCCGGCCGCGCATCCCCTATCCCCGCGCCATGGCGCCACCTCTTCTTCTGCTTCAGGACATCAAGCTCACCTTCGGCGGCACGCCGCTGCTCGAAGGGGCGGAGCTTTCCGTCTCCCAGGGCGAGCGCGTCGGCCTCGTCGGCCGCAACGGCTCGGGCAAGTCGACCTTGCTCAAGATCGCCGCCGGGTTTGTGCAAGCAGATTCCGGCACGCGCTTCGTGCAGCCCGGCGCCACGGTGCGCTATCTGCCGCAGGAGCCGGACCTCTCCGGCTTCGCCACCACCCTCGCCTATGTCGAGGCCGGCATGGGGCCGGGCGACCAGGAGTACCGCGCGCGCTACCTGCTGGAACAACTCGGCCTCACCGGCGAGGAATCTCCGGCGAGCCTGTCGGGCGGCGAGGCCCGCCGCGCCGCGCTCGCCCGCGTGCTGGCGCCCGAGCCCGACATCCTGCTGCTCGACGAGCCCACCAACCATCTCGACCTGCCGGCCATCGAATGGCTGGAAAGCGAGATCGCCTCGACCCGCTCCGCTCTCGTGCTCATCAGCCACGACCGGCGCTTCCTCGAAGACCTCACCCGCGCCACCGTCTGGCTGGACCGCGGCCAGACGCGGCGCATGGAGCGCGGCTTCCGGTTCTTCGAGGAATGGCGCGACCAGGTGCTGGAGGAAGAGGAGCGCGACCAGCAGAAGCTCGCCCGGCAGATCGTCGCCGAGGAGCACTGGATGCGCTACGGCGTCACCGCCCGGCGCAAGCGCAACATGCGCCGCGTCGCCGAGCTGGCCGACCTGCGCAAGCAGTACCGCGAGCACCGCCGGGCTCTCGGCACGGTCACCCTGACCTCCACCGAGGCCGAAACCTCCGGCAAAGTGGTGATGGAGGCCGAACACATCTCGAAATCGTTCGGCGAGCGCGTGATCGTCCGCGACTTCTCCATCCGCATCCAGCGCGGCGACTGCATCGGCATCGTCGGCCCCAACGGCGCCGGCAAGACGACGCTGCTGAAGATGCTGACCGGCGAGCTGGCGCCCGACAGCGGCACGGTGAAGCTCGGCACCAATCTCGAAATGGCGACGCTCGACCAGCGCCGCGCCAAGCTTGACCCTACCCGCTCGGTGCGCGACACGTTGACCGACGGGCGCGGCGACCAGGTGTTCATCGGCGGAAATCCGCGCCACGTCATCGGCTACATGAAGGACTTCCTGTTCGCGCCCGAGCAGGCCGGCACGCCGGTGTCCTCGCTCTCGGGCGGCGAGCGCGGGCGGCTGCTGCTCGCCTGCGCGCTGGCGCAGGCCTCGAACCTTCTGGTGCTCGACGAGCCGACCAACGACCTCGACCTCGAAACGCTCGACCTCCTGGAAGAGATGATCGACGACTATGCCGGCACCGTGCTGCTGGTCAGCCACGACCGCGACTTCCTCGACCGCACCGTAACCGCCACCATCGTCTTCGAGGGCGACGGAACGTGGGCCGTCTATGCCGGCGGCTATTCCGACATGGTCGCCCAGCGCGGTCAGGGCGTCACTGCGCGCACGGTCGACAAGCCGAAGGCCGAGAAGGCGGAAGCCGCGCCCGCCGCGGCGGCGACGCCGACGTCGAAGCGCAAGCTCTCCTTCAAGGAGAAGCACGCGCTGGAACAGCTGCCCAAGCAGATCGCCGCGCTGGAAGAAGAGATCGCCAGGCTCGCCCACAAGATGCAGGCGCCGGACTTCTACACCAAGGACCCGGCCGGCTTCGCCAAGACCTCGGCGACGCTGGAGGCGAAGCACGCCGAGCTGTCGAAGGCCGAGGAGCAGTGGCTGGAGCTCGAGATGCTGCGCGAGGAACTGGGGGCGTGAGCCCGGTTCCACACGTGCCGTCATCCCGGACGGCCGTAGGCCGAGCCGGGATCGCATGCCGATTGGAGAGCGATCCCGGCTCTCCGCTACGCTTCGGCCGGGATGACGACCTACCAGTGAGATAGGCGTGGATGGCCGGGCCAAGCCCGGCCATGACGTCGCTCTGTATGCAGACCGTGCCCCAAGATGATGACCGTCATGCCCGGCCTTGTGCCGGGCATCCACGCCTTCTGCCCCGCTGAGCCGCGACATCGGCGCCGGAAGACGATAAGACGCGCCATGCCCACCCTCGCCCCCCTCGCCTCGCCCGACGACCCGCGTATCGACGCCTATCGCGTGATCAAGGAGCGCGACCTCGTCGGGCGCGGCGGGCGGTTCATCGTCGAGGGGCGGACCGTGCTCGACGTCGCGCTCTCAGCCCGCAACCGCTTCGCGCTGGAATCGCTGCTGCTGGCCGAGAGCCGCGTCCATGCTCTCGGCGACCTGCTGGCGCAGGCGCCCGACGACCTGCCGATCTACACCGCCGCCCAGCCGATCCTCGACGGCATTACCGGCTTCCATATCCATCGCGGCCTGCTCGGCGTCGGCCTGCGCGGCGAGATGCCTTCCATGGCGGAACTCGTCGCCTCGCTTCCCGAGGAGGCGCTGGTGGTGGTGCCGCTCGGCATCACCAACCACGACAATGTCGGTGGCATCATGCGCAACGCCGCCGCCTTCGGCGCCGATGCCGCGCTGTTCGACTTCGCCTCCTGCGACCCGCTCTATCGCAAGGCCATCCGCGTTTCCGTCGGCGGCAGCCTCGTCGTGCCCTTCGCCCGCGAAGGCTCGGCGGAAGCGATCCTCGATCTTCTCGCCGCCCACGGCTTCGAGCTGCTGGCGCTGAGCCCGGCCGGCGCGACCGCGCTTGGCGATATCCGCCGGCCGAAGCGCGCCGCGCTGCTGCTCGGCGCCGAGGGACCGGGCCTGCCGGAATCCATCCTCGCCCGCACCCGCACGGTGCGCATTCCGATGAGGGCCGGCTTCGATTCCCTCAACGTCGCGACCGCCGGCGGTATCGCGCTACACGCCCTTACGTCAGGCCGATAAAGCACGCGTGAGAGCGCGAATCAGCGCTCGACAATCGCGATTCCGAGGCGCATGCTCCGGCGTACTTGATACAGGCGGGCAGCCGTCTGACTGATCGTCACCTTGTCAGGCCCGGGGTTTCACCTCGGGCCTTTTTCTATGCGCTGCCGCCTTTGGCCCGGCAGTTTTTGCTGATATTGCGGCGCCTTGCGCCGGCTTGCGCGGCCTGGCGTTTGGCGTAGCCTCTCGGCCCCGAATGGAAGTCAGACCATGCCGGACCTTCAACTCCCCCGCCGCCCCGAGATCGTCAAGCTCGGCGGCAGCCTGACCGGCGATCCGCGCCTGCCGGCGCTGCTCGGCGCGCTGGCGCGGCATGGCGCGCCGCTGCTCCTCGTCGCCGGCGGCGGCCCGCTGGCCGACGGTGTACGCGTGCTGCAGCCGCGCCTGTCGCTGAGCGAGGGTGCCTGCCACCGCATGGCGATCCTCGCCATGGAGCAGACCGCCATCGCTTTCGCCGACCTCGCCCCCCATATTGCGCTCGCGGACGGACCGGAAGCCATCGCCCGCGCGCAGGCCGAAGGGCGTGCCGCGCTCTGGCTGCCGGCCCGCATGGCGCTGGCCGCGCGCGACCTGCCGGAGAGCTGGGACCTGACCTCCGACAGCCTCGCCGCATGGCTTGCCGGCGAGACCGGCGCCGCCGGGCTGGTGCTGGTAAAGTCCACCGCCGCCGCGCCGGGCAGCGCGCCGGCGGACTGGGCCGCCGCCGGGCTGGTCGATCCGCTGTTTCCGGCCTTCGCCGCGCGCCTTGCCGGCCCCGTCGCGGTGACGACGGTCGAGGCGGCGTTGGCCTCGCTCGAACATGGGAGCCTCGCGGCATGAGCGTCAAGAAGGGTGTCTATCCGCGTTGGGCCTGGGCGCTGACCGGCTCGGGACATTTCTTCACGGAGTCGATCGCCCTCATCAAGGCGCTCGATGCCGTGGACCTCTTCGTCTCCAAGGCGGCGGAAGAGGTGCTGCGCATGTACAAGCAGGAGCTGCCGGCCGACACCCGCATCTTCCACGAGACCACGGCGAGCTCCGCCCCGGTCGGGCGCTTCTACGAGGGGCTCTACCACACGCTGGTGGTCTCGCCCGCCTCGTCCAACACGGTCGCGAAGGCAGTGTTCGGCATTTCCGACACGCTGGTGACGAACTGCTTCGCGCAGGCGGGAAAATGCCGCGTGCACGCCATCGTCTTCGCCTGCGACACCGCGCCAGAGATGATCACCATGGCGCCGAAGGGCCCGGTGCCGGTCTATCCGCGCCGCATCGACCTCGAGAACACCGCCAAGCTCAAGGAGTTCGACGACACCACAGTGGTCGAATCGATCCGCGAGCTGGAGGACGCCATCGCCGCGCGCCGGCTGCACCTCGCCGAGAAGGCCGCCCCCGTCGATGGCTGACGAGAACGCGTCCGACACCGCCTCCACCGCCCCGAGGAAACCTTCGAGGATCGCCCTCGTCACCGGCTCGCTGGCCGAGCCGCGCCTGACGAAGATCGCCGGCGAGATCGCCGACGCGGCGCTCGACCCGGTGGTGGTCAATGTCGGGGTCAAGGTCGCGGCGCTGATGACGGCGGAGATCGTCGAGCGCCGGCTGAAGCTGCCCGAGGGCACCGACCGGGTGCTGATGCCCGGCCGCTTCCGCGGCGATCTCGACCGGCTGGAGCGCTTCTTCGGCGTGCCCTTCGCGCGCGGGCCGGACGAGATGGCGGATATTCCCGACTATTTCGGCCAGCAGCGCCGGGCGGTCGACCTGTCGAAGCACGACGTGACGATCTTCGCCGAGATCGTCGACGCCACCGTGCTCGACGTGGAGGGCATCGTCGCGCGCGCGCTCTACCTGCGCGGAGAAGGGGCCGACGTCGTCGATCTCGGCTGCATGCCCGACACGGCCTTCCCGCATCTGGAGGAAGCCATCGCCGCCCTGCACGCGGAGGAGCTGAAGGTCAGCGTCGACAGCTTCGATCTCACCGAACTCGCGCGCGCCACCCGCGCCGGCGCCGATTTCCTGCTCAGCCTCAACGAGGACAACCTGCACATCGCCAAGGAAGGGACGGCGGTGCCGGTTCTCGTGCCGGCGAAGCAGGGCGATCTCGACTCCCTGTGCCGCGCCGTGGACGCCTGCCTCGCCGCCGGCCAGCCCTTCTACGCCGACCCGATCCTCGACCCCATCCATTACGGCTTCACGCCCTCGGTGGTGCGCTACGCCGAGCTGCGCCGGCGCTACCCCGACATCCCGATGCTGATGGGCATCGGCAACGTCACCGAGCTGACCGACGCCGACACCACCGGCATCAACGCCATATTGATGGGGATGATTTCCGAATTGCACATCCAGGCGGTGCTGGCGGTGCAGGTGAGCCCGCATTGCCGCACGGCGGTGCGCGAGTTCGACCGCGCGCGGCGCGAATTCTACGCCGCCCGGCAGGCCGGAGCACTGCCGCAGGGCTTCGGCGGCGGGCTGATGGCGCTGCGCGACCGCAAGCCCTTCCCCGCCTCGCCCGAGGACATCGCCCGCCTCGCGGAGGAGGTGCGCGACCGCAATTTCCGCATCGACGTGACCGAGGACGGCATCCACGTCTACAACCGCGAGGGCCACCACGTCGCGGCCGATCCCTTCGCGCTGTTCCCGCACCTCAAGGTCGAGGACGACGGGGCGCACGCCTTCTATCTCGGCGTAGAGACGGCGCGCGCCGAGATCGCCTACAAGCTCGGCAAGCGCTATGCGCAGGACGAGGGCCTGAAATGGGGTGTCGCCGGCGAGATCGCCGGCAGCCCGGAGGAGGCCCATCGTTTGACATTCAAGGAAGCCGGCACGACCTTGCAGGCCAAGGTCGACAAGCCAGCAGCATCGGGAAAGGCGCCTTCAAGTGATCCGTGAAGTCATCGTCACCACCCGCTCGCGCGAGGGCGAGCCGCACATCGCCCCGATGGGTGCGACGGTGATCGAGGGTGGCTATCTGCTCCAGCCTTTCCGCCCCTCGCGCACGCTGGACAACCTCGCCAGCACCCGCATCGCGGTGATCAACTTCACCGACGACGTGCGCATCTTCGCCGGCTGCGTCGCCGGCCGGCGCGTGCCCGTCGAGGTGATGAAATCCACCCATATCGAGTGCCCGCGCCTCGCCGATGCGCTGTCCCATGACGAGATCACGGTGGAGCGGGCGGAAGACGATCCGCAGCGGCCGAAATTCTTCTGCAAGACCTACCATTCGGAAGGCCACCGCCGCTTCGAGGGGCTGAACCGCGCCAAGGCGGCGGTGCTGGAGGCCGCCGTGCTGGTGAGCCGCCTCACCATGCTGCCCGACGAGAAGGTCGACCAGGAGATGGCCTATCTCGCCATCGCGGTGGAGAAGACCGCCGGGCCGGAGGAACTGGAAGCCTGGGGCTGGATGGTCGAGGCCGTCGCCGAGCACCGCCGCAAGCGGGCGTCGTGAGCCCGGCATGAGCGAGACCCCGCCCGGCCTGCTCGCCAGCGTCGCCGATCTCCATGAGATGGAGCTGGCACGCGCGGGCGGCGCCGACATCGTCGATCTCAAGCAGCCGGCTTTCGGTGCGCTGGGTGCGTGGAGCACCGAGGCGCTGACCGCCGCAGTGATGCTGTGGAACGCCTGGGGCACGCAGATGCCCGCGCACGCACGCCCGGCGCTGAGTGCCACCGCCGGCGACCAGCCCATGGTGCCGGCGCTGATGCGCGCCGCCGCCGAACGGGTCGCCACCACCGGCGTGCCGATCGTCAAGCTCGGCCTGTTCGCCTCCGAACATGCCGGGGAATGCGTGGAAGCGCTCGCCCCGCTCGCCGCCCGCACCCGCCTGATCGGCGTGATGTTCGCCGACGAGGGACCGGATTTCGGCCTCATCGGCACGCTGGGGCGCGCCGGCTTCGCCGGCGTGATGATCGACACGGCGGACAAGAAGTCCGGCTCGCTGACCGAACATCTCGACCCGCTGACGCTGAGCCAGTTCGTGAGCGAAGCCCGCCGTCACGGCCTGATCACCGGCCTCGCCGGCTCGCTGAGGATCGACGACATACCGGGCCTGATCGGCGTCGGCGCGGACTATCTCGGCTTTCGCGGCGCGCTGTGCGCGGGCGGGCGCTCCGGCACGCTCGATCCCCTGCGGCTCGGCCAGGTGAGCGCCCGGCTGCGCGCTCCCAGCGACCTGCCGCGCCCCTGATTTCACGAGGGTTGACTCCCCGCCCGCGCGGGTCCATCTCCCCCGCGCCGCGTGTCACCGTGGCGAAATCGGAATCCCCTAACCATGCCCAGCGACAGTTACAGTCGATTGTCCGGCCGGCGGCGGCCGGCGCCGTGAGCCGACCGCAGAACTGATCTGGGTTTCGGCTCCCTGCGCCCGCCTTCCGAAGGCCGGACGTCGGAAAGAGAGCCGAAATGGAAGACAACCGGAATCCGGCACCCGAGCGCCGCGACAATTTCCGCCGTGACGACCGCCGAGACGATCTCCGCCGCAACGACGAGACGGTGGACGCCGCCGCCCTTGCGGCCGAGCTCGCCGAGGAACACCCCGCCGACATCGCCGAAGCGCTCGACGAGCAGGAGCCGAAGACCGCTTCCGCCGTGCTCGCCAGCCTGCCGCGCGAGCAGCAGGTCGAGATTCTCGACCTGCCCGACGTCGACCTGACCAGCGAGCTCATCGAAGCGCTGCCGGTCGAGGAGGCGGTGCGCCTCGTCTCCGAAATGTCCGCCGACCGCGCGGCGGACCTGTTTCGCTGGATGGACGAGCCGGCACGCTCGCATCTCTTCGCGCGTCTGCCGCCGGAAACGCAGGGGGAACTGAACCGCCTGCTCGCCTGGCCCGAGCACACGGCCGGCAGCCTGATGACGACCGAGTTCGTCACCGTCCCCTCCACCTGGACGGTCGGCGAGACGCTGCGCCATATCCGCCAGATCGAGCGCACCCGAGAGACGATCTACGCGATCTATGTGCTGGACCCCATCACCCACAAGCTGATCAAGGCGGTGACGCTGCGCCAGCTGATCACCGGCGAGACGGGCCAGCCCATCCTCACCGTGGCGCCCAAGCACGACCCGATCACCACCACCCCGCTCGTCGACCGCGAGGACGTGGCGCGCCTCATCTCCAAATACGACCTGCTGGCCGTGCCGGTGGTCGACGAGAACGAGCATGTGCTCGGCATCGTCACCGTCGACGACATGATCGACGCGATCATCGAGGAGAATACCGAGGACGTGCAGAAGTTCGGCGGCATGGAAGCGCTGGACGAGCCCTATATGGAGATCGGCTTCTTCAACATGCTGAAGAAGCGTGCCGGCTGGCTCTCCATCCTGTTTCTCGGCGAGATGCTCACCGCCAACGCCATGCAGCATTTCGAGGACGAGCTGGAGCGGGCCATTGTGCTCACCCTGTTCATCCCGCTCATCATGAGCTCGGGCGGCAATTCCGGCTCGCAGGCGACCTCGCTCATCATCCGTGCGCTGGCGCTGGGCGAGATCAAGGTGCGCGACTGGTGGCGCGTGGCGCTGCGCGAGCTGCCCTCCGGCCTCGTGCTCGGCGCCATCCTCGCCGTGCTCGGCATGGCCCGCATCACCGCCTGGCAGATGCTCGGCCTGCACGATTACGGCGAGCACTGGGTGCTGGTGGCGGCGACGGTGGGCGCGGCGCTGGTGGCCATCGTCACCTTCGGCTCGCTGATCGGCTCGATGCTGCCCTTCGTGCTGCGGCGGCTCGGCTTCGACCCCGCGAGCGCCTCGGCGCCCTTCGTAGCGACCTTCGTCGATGTGACGGGCCTGGTGATCTATTTCAGCGTCGCGCTGCTCATCCTGCAGGGAACGCTGCTGTAGGGGCGGAGGTGGCGGCGCGGAACCCGCTCTGGCCGCGCCGGCCACATGAACCACGTCATCCCCGGGCTTTGCCCGGGGATTGATGCCCTTGCGGGCGGAAACCGTGGATGGCCGGCCGGGACCGCGCACCATCGGCCGGGAACGGCAAGGTCGCGTCAGGCGGCGCGGTGAACCGCCATGGGAGGCGTGCCCTGATGGATCGCCTTCTTGAGCTGGCTCCGAAGCTCCGGCGTATCCGTGGCGCCATGCACGGAAACCGCGTGCTGGGCCACCGCGTCGAGCAGTTCCTTTTCATTGTCGGCGGCGATGGCGACGGAGCATTTCTTGTCGCCGGGCATTTCCCGGCAATCGACGAACATTCGGCCCATAAGTGCCTCCTGTGGTTCGCACGCCGAACGGGGCGCCCGGCGCCGGAGGAAGAATTTACACCCCCGGCGCCGGCCACCCCTAATCACGAAACCGGGCCTGCGATCATGACGTTACGTCATAAGACCGCTTGAACGGCCCGCGCGCGAATGGCCGGCGCCCCGGCCCTATTCCGGCGCCAGCACCTCGCCCTGCCCGCCGAGCAGCGTATCGCCGACGATACGCCGTGCGAGGGTCCAGCCGGCCAGTACCTCCGCCAGCTCCGGCACGCGCCGGGCGATGAGGCGCAGCGCGATGAGCTCGTGCGCGCCGGTATCGACGAAGCCGGCCGGCAGCGCCGGCACCTCGCGCAGGAAGATCGTGCCGCGCTTCATGCCGCGCCCGGCAAGCGGGCCGACGGCACCGCCGACGCTCACCGTACCGGCGATCATGTCGGTGGCCAGCCCTTCGCCGGCGTCACCCGCGACGAGCAGGAGGCCGCCGCGCTGGCGCTCGGCGGCGCGTGGACCGGCGCTGCCGCCGATCTTGAGCACGCCGCCGGACATGCCGCGCCGCGAGCCGGAGCTCGCGCCACCCGCATGCGCGCCGGCCTTGCCGGCCAGCTCGATCCGCCCACCGGAAAGCTCGGCACCGAGGAAATCGCCGGCATCGCCCGCGATGCGCAGCACGCCGCCGCCCATGCCGCGCCCGGCCCAGGCGCCGACCGGCCCGTCGACGATCAGCTCGCCTTCCAGCATGCCGGCGCCGACACCGTCGAGCCGCTCGTCCCCGCCCTCGATCAGCAGCACGCCTTCCGGCGCGCTTTCGATGAAGAACAGCTCCGCCAGCTTCACGCTGCGCGCGCCATGGGGCACCGGCAGGTGCTCCAGCTCGCGCAGCGTCAGCGGACAGGTGACGGCCGGCGTGATGCCGGAAAAGTCCACCCGCGCCTCGAAGGGCGCGCGCGGTTTCAGGGAAACCCCGCTCATGCCGCGCCTCCCGCGCTGTCCTTCATGATCTCGCGCAGCTTGAAGTGGAACGGGCCGAGATTACCGCCATAGTTGCCGGCATCGACCGCCACCACACCGCCTTCCGCGCCGAGCGCGCAGACGGCGGTAATGCCGACGCGCGTCGCCTCCGACACCGCCTCGAAGCTCACGCCGTCGATGACGATCTCCAGCACCGAGCCGACTTCCGGCGGCAGGGCGCTGGGCCGCGTGGCGCGCAGGGTCGGGCAGTAGGCGTCATTGGTGGAGGCGAACAGCCCCTTGTACTTGGAGCCGACCTTGGAGCCCGAGCGCACCACGCCGCCCGGGAAGGGCAGGATGACGCCTTCGACCGTTCCCATCGCCGCGACCGCCGCCTCCGCCGCCTTCAGGGCAGCGGCACGGGAACGGGCGAGGATGAGGAAGTTGCCGCCGCCGACGCCGTCCACCGAGCCGGTGTCCTCGTCGCAGACGAACTCGCCCTCCATCACCGGCAGGCGCCAGAAGCGCTTGTCGCCGATCTTCTTGGAGATCTGATGCCCGTCCGCGAAGTAGCGGATGGTCTTGGCCAGCGGCACGCGCTTGCCGGTCTCGATGCCGGCGTAGCAGGCGGTCGTCGGGCAGGTCAGAACGCACTGGCCGAGGCGCAGCGGCACGACGGTCTTCAACTGCTTGAAGTCCATCGCGAAGATGAGCAGCGACACGCCCGGCCGCCCGTCCGGCGTCTCCTCGGGCGCGAGGACGCGCTCGATGCCCGCCTCGCAGCCGCAGCCGATGACCGAGGTGGCGAAGCCGGTGGTGGTGCGTCCCGCCGTCAACGCCCATTCCGGCGTGTCGGCGGTGACGATGAGACGGGTGCCGACCATCGGGAAGGCTTCCGCGAAGGTGTCGCGGATCTCGACGCCGTTGAGGATCATGGCACCACCCCCTGGCAGTTCAGGACAGTGGGACCGGCGCCGCCCCGCAGCTCGCCGTCGGCGACGCGGAAATGCTGCGCCTTCAGGCCCACCGCCTCGTCGAACCAGCGGTCCATGTCCTTCTGGATCGCGCGGTCGAACTCCGGCCGCACGACATGGGTGGTGCCCTGCGCTAGCTCCACCACCACGCCGTCCTTCACGATCAACCGCCCGTTCTTGAACACGAAGCGCGTGGTCGAGAACATCGCCTCGCGGTCGGCGTCCTCCTTGTGGACGGCGATGTCCGCCACCGCGCCGGGACCGAGATGACCCTTGTCCTTGAGCCCGAGGATGCGGGCCGGCGCGGCGCGGGTGAGGATGGCGATCTCTTCCAGCGAGTATTCGCGCCGGATCTGCGCCAGCATGGTGTGCTTCTGCGCCGCCTTGTTGAGGGTGGCGAGCTGGGCGTTGCGGAAATCCCGGTCCATCAGCAGCCGGATCAGGTGCGGATAGGTGGTGAAGGGGCCGCCATTGGGGTGGTCGGTGGTCAGGAAGATCCGCCAGGGATCCTCGACCAGCAGGAACAGCTCCAGCCCGATCGCCCATTGCAGCGCGTTGACGAAATTGCGGTCGCGATACTCGAACGGCACCACGCCGCAGGCGGCGTCCAGCTCGATGTCCATGCCGATGGACTTACTGGGGCTGGCGAGGGCGCGGTTGCGGTATTGCGACATGTAGTCGGCCGAGGCGGTCACGGTCTGGCCGAACATCACCTGCCCGACATCGACCGAGATGTTCGGGTTGGCGTTCACCAGCTCGGCGATCCGCGCGGCGGAGGAGGAGAAGCGCTTGTCCCCCTCCGTGCCGTAGGAATGGAACTGGAGATGCGTCAGGTGCAGCCGGCGCCCCTCGGCGGCGGCGATGGTGGCGAGCGTCGTCTCGTCATTGCCCGGCACGCCGAGATTGCAGCCGTGCAGGTGGATCGGATGCGGGATGCCCAGCTCCGTCACCGCCCGGATCAGCGTGGTCAGCACCTTGCGCGGCGTCACCCCGTAATGCGGGTTGGCCTCGTCGAGGTCCATCTTGCGGGCGTTGAACTTGAAGGCGTTGATGCCGCCCGGATTGACGATCTTGATGGCGAAGGCCTGCGTCGCCTCCAGCATCCAGCCGACATAGGCGTTCACCTGCTCCTGCCCGGCGCCGGCCGCCAGCAGACGCTGGAAGAAGTCGTCATTGCCGAGCACGAGATAGGCGCCGGTATCGAGATTCGGGATGTCCGCCATCTCAAGATGCGCGCCGCGCGCATTCGCCCCGACCATGGCCGGCTCGAACACCGTGGTGTAGCCAAGCTCAGCGTAGCGGCAGCCGGTGGCATGCGCCGTCGGCACCGCCCGCCCGCCGCCGCAGCCGCAGAAATTGCCGGGCAGCTCGGGCCAGGCGCGCCGGTCCTCCTGCATCAGCAGGCGGGCAAGGTTCATCTTGCCGCCGGCGATGTGGCTGTGCAGATCGATGCCGCCGGCCATGACGATGTCGCCGCCGAGATCGTACTCGGCGTCGGCCTTGAGGTCGGTCGGCGCGACGATGCGCCCGTCGTGGATTTCGATGTCGCGCGCCCTGCCGGCGGCGACGCCGTTTTCGTCATTGGCCGGGTCGAGCACACGCCCGCCCTTGAGCCTTATCCGCATTCACCCCTCCGCTATACGACGCACAGCCTCGGCGACGCTGGGGAGCGTCGCGACGCGCAAGGCGCCGAGCGGCAGGCTCACGATGGAATCCATGCGGAACACCGTGCCGGCGTGGTCCACGCCGGGAGTGCCCACAGGGATCAGGACATCCGGTTCTTTTTCGAACACCGTTTCGGGATGGGCAAGTGCAATCACCTTGCCCGTGAAGGCCGGCGGCGGTTCCGGCCCGAAGGCGGAGACCCAGACCAGCACGTCGGCATCGGCGAGCGCGGCCTCGCTGGCGTAGAGCACGCCGTCATGCGCGCTCTCCTGCCCCCGGATCGCCGTGCGCAGGGGATAGCCGATCCGCCACAGCATGAGCTGGTTGACGCCGATGATGTTGTCGCGCCCGCCGAGCGGGAACACCCCGGCGCGGGTGGTGACGTTCAGCGCGTCGACCAGCGCGGTCGCCCGCTCGGCCACGAGATCGCCGTCGTCAATCTCCGCCGCGTTCCAGGTGACCACCGCGTAATGGGCGCTGCGCAGTTCCTCGGCGAGGCCGGCGAGCGCGTTGGCGGCGATCCCGCCGAAGCTCTCGCCCGGAGGCTGACGGCCCGCAACGAAGCTGCCGAGGGCTTCCAGCGCCGCCACCGCATCGCTCGCGGCGTGATGGACGACCTTGGCGCGGGCGAGGTGGGCCTTCGCCTTCTCGCCCGGCGCGCTGCCGAGGAAGACGACCTTGCGGCCCTGATCGGCGAAAAGCGGCGTCTCGGGGAAGAAGCGCTCGAACAGGCGCCCCCAGACGGCGGACGGATCGTCACCGACCACCACCAGCACGTCGCAGCGGTTGCGGACCTCGGCCAGCGTGGTCGAGAGCCAGCCGGTGCGCTGCGTCGCCGCATAGTTCCGGAAAAGACCGTCGGAGGCATAGTGGTCGAGCACGCCGCCGAAGCGGATGGCGAGATCGACCAGCGCCCCGGCGCCTGCCATGTCCGTGCCCAGCCCGCCGATCACCGGCGCCCGCGCCTCCGTGAGAATGCGCCGGGCGGCCGCGGCCGCCTCGTCCAGGCTCACCGGCGCGCCGGCGACGCTCGCCGGACGGTCGGGAACGTCGAGACGACGCAGCAGCCGCGCGGCCTCGGGGCAGATGCTCCCCTTGGCGCGGACGTCCCGGCCTTCGACCTCGACGGAAAGGTCGTCGCAGCCCAGCCCGCAGAAGCCGCACACCACGTCATGGATCGTTTCGGTCGAAGCTCCGGCCATGGCTTTATCGCAATCGTTCAATCGTATTTGATGTAGGAGAAGCGTAGATCGCCGCGCGGCGTGCCTTCCAGCGCGCTGTCCGGCTCGGTCCCCGGCTGCCAGCCGACGACCTCTTCGATCTTCTTCGCCAGTTGAAAGTCCCGTTCGGTGATGCCCTTCACGTCGTGCGACACCAGCCGCACCTCGACCCAGGCATAGGAGGCGGTGATGTCGGGATGGTGCCAGGCTGCCTCGGCGAGATGCCCCACGGCATTGATCACCATCAGCGTGCCCTTCCAGCTCGACGTCCGGTAGGTACGTCGAATCCAGCCGTCCTTGAGCTTCCAGTGCGGCAGCTCGACGGCGAGGCGTTCCTCCACCTCGTTGTCGGTGAAGGTTTTTTTCGGATCCAGCGCCATGTCCTGGCGTCCTCCTGGCGGCGTCCGCTCGTTCTGTCGCGAGCGGCTTTTCCTGATTCGGTAGCACGCAGCCGGCGCTTCCCGCAAACCCGTAAATGACGCGGCCGGCTTGTCCGCGCCGCGCTCCCCGCCTTACGATGGCGGTCGAGGAAACGCCCGTGAACAGCACAACACGAAACTTCGAGGCGGCAAACGAGGGGACCGACCGGGCCACGGTGCGCATCATCGCGCCGGGCCGCCTGCATCTGGGATTCCTCGATCTCGCCGGCACGCTGGGCCGCCGCTTCGGCAGCCTTGGAATCACGCTCGACCGGCCGTCCACCGTGGTGCGCATGCAGCGCGCGGAGCGGCTTTCCGCCAGCGGGCCCGATGCCGGCCGCGCGGTCGCGGCGGTGGAGAAGGCGGCGACCCGCTTCGGCCTCGACAAGGCGGTCGAGGTGACGGTGGAATCGGCGCTACCGCCGCATTCCGGCCTCGGCTCGGGGACCCAGCTCGGCCTTGCCGTGGCGACCGGCCTGTGCCTGCTGCACGGGCGCGACATCTCGCCCCGCGAAGTGGGCGCGGCTTTGGGTCGCGGCGCCCGCTCGTCCATCGGCATCGGCGCCTTCACCGAGGGCGGCGTCATCCTCGATGGCGGCAAGAAGCGCGGCTCGGACGCGCCGCCCCCCATCCTCTCGCGCCTGCCCTTCCCCGAGAACTGGCGCATCCTGCTGGTATATGACCACGCGCATCAGGGACTTAGCGGCCCGGAGGAAGTGAAGGCGATGGAGGGCCTGCCGCCTTTCGCCGACACGCTGGCCGGCCACATGGCGCGGCTCGCGGTCATGGTCGCGCTGCCCGCTCTGGCCGAAGCGGATGTGGATTACTTCGCCGCGGCGGTCGGCGAAATGCAGCGGCTGCTCGGAGAGCACTATGCGAGTGCCCAGGGTGGCCGCTATACAAGCTCATCCGTCGCCGAGGTGATGGATTGGCTGGAGGCTCGCGGTCTGCGCGGTCTCGGCCAGAGTTCCTGGGGGCCTACCGGATTCGCCATTCTCGGCAGCCCGGACGAGGCCGATCAGCTCATCCGCGAGGCCCGCGCCCATTTCGGCGACCGGCCCGCTCTGGCTTTCGACTGCGTGCGCGGCAGCAATGCCGGTGCCCGCATCGAGTGGCTTGCCTGCGTCGAGCAGTGCTAGCGGCGGTTTTGGCGTAACGCCCGCGTCGCTCCCTTTTCCTCCGCATGAGAGGCCGCAAGGCCCGTTTCTGACCTAGGGAATGAACGCAATGGCGGATATCGCCCCCATTCTTCACATCATTTCGCCGCTTCGCCACGTCAGCCCGTTCGACGTGAACATGGCCGTCGACGCCGGTTATGCGACCATCCTGCCCTATTCGGGGGTGACGCTCGACGAGGTCGGCGACCTGACGCAGGACATGATGTTCTCGCGCCATCCGGATGCCGCCCCGCGCACCGGCCTGTTCATCGGCGGCAAGGACGCGGGCCTCGCCCTTGACATGGCCGACAAGGCGAAGAGCGTGCTGTTCCCGCCCTTCGAGATTTCCGTCTTCGTCGATCCGGCCGGCTCCTTCACCACCGCCGCCGCCATGGTGGCCGAAGTCGAGCTGAAGCTGCGCCCGAGCCACCCGGAAGGGCTGAAGGGCGTAAAGGTGCAGGTCTACGGCGCCACCGGCGTGGTCGGCGGCATCGCGGGCGTGATCGCCGCACAGGCGGGCGCCGAGGTGACGCTGGTCAGCCACCGCGAGCTGGAGGCGGTCGCCGCCAAGGCGCGCGACTTCAAGCAGCGCTTCGGGGTCGACCTCGCCGGCGCGGTCGGCAAGAGCGACGAGGACAAGCGCGGCCTGCTGGCCGATGCCGAGGTGGTGCTCGCCTGCGGGCGTGCCGGCGTCGAGATCCTGTCGGCCGAGGCGCTGGCCGGGGCGAAGCGGCTCAAGGTCGCCGCCGACGTCAACGCCGTGCCGCCCGCCGGCATCGCTGGCATCGACGCCCATGCCGACGGCAAGCCGCTCGCCAACGGGGCGGTCGGCATCGGCGCGCTGACCATCGGCCATCTCAAATACCGCGTGCAGCACGAACTGCTGAAACAGATGCGGGTAACGTCCAAGGCGATGACGGTCGGGTTCGAGGATGCCTTCTTCCTGGCAAGATCGCTCACCGCCTGAGGACAAGGCGGATGTCGTCGTCCTCGGCATCGCCGCGCGTGGCCTCGCCGCCGCCGCCCGCCGCGCCGGCCTGCGCGCCGTCGCCCTCGACCTGTTCGGGGACGAGGATACACGCGCGCTGGCGGTCGAGACGATCGCGCTGCGCCGTCATCCCGGCTTCGCCATCGACCCCGGCGAGCTGTTCGACCAGCTCGACATCCATGCGGGGCACACCCTCCCGGTCGTGCTCGGCACGGGTTTCGAGCATGCGCCGGAAATCGTCGGCGCGCTGGCCGCGCGCTACCGGCTTGCCGGCTGCGGTCCCGACACGCTCGCCCGGCTCAAGCAGCCGGCGGTGTTCGAGCGCCTGCTCGCCGACCTCGGCATCCCCCACCCGCGCCTCCTCCACGGCGCTGCGCCGGAAGGGATGCGGGCGCTGGAAAAGCAGGTCGGCGGCGCCGGCGGCGCGCATGTGCGGCCGGCGACAATGGCGCGCGGCGAGGGATGGTACCTGCAGGAGCAGGTCGAGGGCCGCAGCGTCTCGGCGCTGTTCCTGGGCGACGCATGCACGGCACGGCTCCTCGCCTTCTCCGAGCAATGGTGCGCCCCGGCAGAGGGCACGCCGTTCCGCTATGGCGGGGCGGCGGGGCCGATCCGCCTCGATGACGGGATTGCGCGGGACGTGGCGGATGCGTTGTCGCGCCTCGTCGAGGCCAACGGCCTCGTTGGCCTCGCCAGTGCCGATCTCATGGTCGGAGAAGCGGGCTGGTCGCTCCTCGAGATCAACCCGCGCCCCGGCGCGACGCTGGACATCTTCGACCGGCCGCCGCTGCCGCCGCTTCTGCGCCTGCATATCGACGCCTGCGCCGGCCGGCTGCCGGAGCTTGCCCTCCTCGCTCCCGGCGCGGGCGTGGAAGCGCGTGCCGCCGGCGTCCTCTACGCGCCGGCCGCCTTCGACATGCGGCTCGATCCGCTGCCCGAGTGGGTGGCGGACCGCCCCCGCTACGGCACGCGCTTCGACGCCGGCGAGCCCGTCTGCACGGTGCTCGCGGCCGGACACGACACTATCGACGCCCGCGAAACCCTGTCGCGGCGCATGGATCATCTCTGGCGCACGCTGAACACAGCCGACCGCCAAGCCGCGGAGTGAAGACCCCATGGGTGACACCATCGAAAGCGACACCATCGAACTCCTGCGGCCGAGCGTCGCCGCGCTGAGCGCGCCGCTCGTCGAAGACCTCATCGCCAAGGCCGCCGTGCTGCGCCTCGACGTGAGCCGCAGCCCCTGCGGCGCGCGCATCGTCGATGCCGGCATCAAGGCGCGCGGTGGCATCGAGGCCGGCCGGCGCATCGCCGAGATCTGCCTCGGCGGGCTCGGCCGGGTCAGCGTCGACACCGCCGGGCGCTTCCCGCGCTGGGGCACGATGATCACCGTCACCACGGCCGATCCGGTCATCGCCTGCCTCGGCAGCCAGTATGCCGGCTGGAGCCTGGCGGAAGGCGACTTCTTCGCCCTCGGCTCCGGCCCCGCCCGCGCGCTCTGGGCGAAGGAGACGCTGTTCGGCGAGCTCGGCTATCGTGACAGCGCCGACCATGCCTGCCTCGTGCTGGAGGTCGACCGCACCCCGCCCGACAGCCTGGTCGCGCGCATCGCCGAGGAATGCGGCGTCGCACCGGAGAAGCTGACGCTGATCCTCACCCCCACGAGCAGCCTCGCCGGCACGGTGCAGATCGTCGCCCGCGTGCTGGAGGTGGCGCTGCACAAGACGCACGCGCTGCACTTTCCACTCGACCGCGTGGTGGACGGCATCGGCTCGTCGCCCCTGCCGCCGCCGGCGCCAGACTTCGTCGCCGCGATGGGCCGCACCAACGACGCGACGCTCTATGGCGGCGACGTGCAGCTCTTCGTGACCGGGCCGGAAAGCGAGGCGCGCGAGCTGGCCGAGGGACTGCCCAGCTCCTCCTCGCGCGACCATGGCCGCACCTTCGCGGAGATCTTCACCGCCTATAAGGGCGACTTCTACGCCATGGACCCGATGCTGTTCAGCCCGGCGCGGGTCACCGTGACCGCGCTGGAAACCGGCCGCAGCTTCACCTTCGGCGCCTTCCACGACGAGATTCTGGAGCGCTCCTTCGCATGAGCGCCACGCGCTCCGATACGGTCGTCATCTTCACCGAGGATGCCGACTGGCACACGCGCCGCCTCAAGGCGGCGATCGAGCACGAGGGCTTCGACGTCCTCGTGCTCTCGCTGAACGATTGCGGCTTCGCCATCGGCGAGACGGCGCACGGCCTCGTGCTGCCCGGTCTCGGCGACCGGCTGCCGGCCGCCGCCTTCGTGCGGCTGATCGACAAGGGCTCCACCGAGCAGATCACCGCCCGCCTCGGCCTGCTGCACGCGCTGCGCGAATCCGGCGTGAAGGTGATGAACGACGCGCGTGCCATCGAGCGCTGCGTGGACAAGTCCATGACCAGCTTCCTCATCGCCAGCGCCGGCCTGCCGACCCCGCGCAGCTTCGTCGGCGAGGATCGCGCGGCGATGCAGGCGCTGGTCGACGAGGCGCCGGGCGACATGGTGCTGAAGCCGCTGTTCGGCGCGCAGGGGCGCGGCATCCGCCGCATTCCGCGCCGCTCTCCCCTGCCGGAGCCGGAGAAGGTGGGCGGCATCTATTATCTCCAGGATTTCGTCGCCGCGCCCGAGGCCGAGACCTATCAGGACTGGCGCGTCTTCGTCATCGGCGAGACGGTCGTCGCGAGCATGCTGCGCCGCTCGCCGCGCTGGATCACCAACATTCATCAGGGCGCGGTCGGCGTGCCCGCGCCGTTCGACGCGCGCGCTCATGAGCTCGCCATCCGCGCCGCCGCCGCCGTCGGCGCCGACTATGCTGGGGTCGACCTGATCGAGGACGCGGGCGGCGCGCTGCAGGTGCTGGAGGTCAACTCCATGCCGGCCTGGAAGGGGCTGCAGCGGGCCACCGACATCGACGTCGCCGCTGCCCTCGCCCGCCATCTCGCCGCCACCCTCGCGCCGGTTCCCGCGACATGAAGGCGGACGCCATCGCAGCCGCCTTCCGCGCCGCCTGCCTCGCCGAGCTCGACGCGCTGAAGCCGGGCAATGTGCACCGCTTCAGCGCCGGCCACGGCATGGAGGTCGCTCATTTCGAGCGGGCTGCCACCGCCGCCGCGCCCTTCATCGCCGCGCCCGGCGCGCGGGTGGGCGTCCGCATCGAGGGCGCTGTCGAGGCTTCGCTGAAGGTGGCGGGGCTCAACACCAATCTCGGCATCGTGCTGCTCTGCGCCCCGCTGGCGGCGGCGGCCGAGCGCGCCGGCCCGCTGCGCGCCCGTCTTCAGGACGTGCTGGACAGCCTCGACATCGCCGATGCGGAGGCCGCCTTCCGGGGCATCGCCGCCGCCAATCCCGGCGGGCTCGGCCGGCAGGACGAGCACGATGTCGCCGGCCCCGCCCGCATCGGCCTTCGGGAGGCGATGGCGCTGGCGGCGGAGCGCGACCTCATCGCCCGGCAATACGCCAACGGCTTCGCCGACCTGTTCGACATCGGTCTCGCCCGCTTCGAGGCACTCGACGGCGCCGAGCCGGAAGCGCGCACGGAGGCGGTGCATCTCGCCTTCATGGCCGCCTTTCCCGACAGCCATATCCTGCGCAAGTTCGGAGCCGAGACGGCCGAGCAGGTGCGCATGGAGGCCGCCGCGCTGCTGCCGCGCATCGATTTCCGCGCGCCGGCCGACGAGCGTCACCGCCCGCTCGCCGCTTTCGACGCGGCGCTCAAGGCGCGCGGCCTCAATCCCGGCACCAGCGCCGACCTCACGGTCGCCACGCTGTTCGCCGCCCCTCTCGTCAGCCGGTGAAGGTGCCGATGTCGTGCCGGGACAGACGCCCGTCATGCAGCGCGCTCGCCAGCAGCACGCCGGCGACGCCGAGATCGGCCAGCCGATGAAGGTCCGCCACGTCGCGAACCCCGCCAGCGGCATAGACGCGCCGCCCTTCGGCCCGCGCCAGAATGTCGCCGAGACGGTCGAGATCCGGTCCCTCCCCCGCCCCCACACGGGCCAGCGTCATCACGATCACCGCGTCCGGCCACAGGGACGGCCGGGCGTGCAGTTCGGCGGGACCGCGCGGGCCCTCCGGCCCGTAGTCGAGAGAGAGCACCCCGCCGCCGGCAGCGAGCGCTTCCACCGCCGCATCGAGGCTGGCGAGGCTTTCGCTGCCGACCACCGGCCGGCCGGGGCCCTGCGCGACGCGGCCGGCGAGCGCTTCGGGATTGGCTTCGCCGGCATCGACCCACAGGGCGAGCGCGGGGTGGCGTGCCGCGAGGCGGCCCAGCACCGCGTCGTGGCCGCCCTTTCCGGCAATGGCGTCGAGATCGGCGATGTAGAGCGTGCGGAAGGCGCCGAGCGCCAGGAGCCCGTCCGCCACGTCGAGCGGCCCTGCACCGGCGCAGAGTGGCGTCTCGATGGGACGGTAGGCGTCGCGCGCCCCGCGCCGGGCGTGCACGACCGCACCTCCCATCAGGTCGATCACCGGTATAAGTTCCACCCTGCTCTTCCTTTTCCGACGTATCGATGATGCACGTCTTCGTCCTGGAAACCGTCACCGGCGGCGACTATCTCGGCGGCGAGCCGCCCGGCTCGCTGATAGCCGAAGCCGCGCTGATGCGCGACACGCTCATCGGCGATCTGGAGGATCTTCCCGGCGTGCGCGTCGTCACGACGCACGACGCCCGCCTGCCGCCTCCCCCACGCGGCACCTCGACGGCGCTGCGCCTCGGCGACGATCCCCGCTCGATCTGGAACATGATGGCCGAGGAGGCCGATTGCTGCTGGCCCATCGCGCCGGAGACCGGCGGCGTGCTGGAACAGCTCGCCGGGCAGCTGCGGGCGCGCAACCGCCGGGTGATCCTTCCCGATCAGCGGACGCTGGCGCTGTGCGCGAGCAAGCGCGCCACCGCCGGAGCGCTGGCGGCGGCCGGCATTCCGGTGGTGCCGACGTGGCCGATCGAGGCCGTGCCCGCCGAGGTCGCCGGCCCCTTCGTGACCAAGCCGGATGACGGGACGGGAACGGAGGAAGTGCACCTCTCGCCGGATCGTCCAGCCCCGCCCTTCCCCGCCGGCTTCATCGCCCAGCCGCTGGTCGAGGGCATGCCCGCCAGCCTCACCCTGCTCTGCCAGGAAGGTCGCACCCATGTGCTCACCGCCAACCGCCAGCATGTGACGCGGGCGGACGGACGGTTCCATTTCAGCGGGCTGACGGTCGGCGCCTTCCCGGCCGACGCGCCGCTGCGCGCGCTGGCCGGGAGCATCGGCGCCGCGCTGCCCGGCTTGCACGGCATCGTCGGGGTCGACTACATCGCCACGCCGCAGGGGCCGGTGGTGGTCGAGATCAATCCGCGCCTCACCACCGCCTATGTCGGCCTGCGCCGTTCGCTCGGGGTGAACCCGGTCGCCTTCCTCGCCGAGTTCATCCGCGAGGGCATGGTGCCCGACCTGCCCCGTCTCCCGCCCGCTTTGCTCGTCGAGGTCCTGCTGTGAAGAATATCGTCCGCCTTGGATGGGATGTCGGGGGCGCTCATGTGAAGCTCGCCGCCTTCGGCGCCGACGGCCGGCTGAAAGCGGTGCGCATCGCCGCCTGCCCGGTGTGGAAGGGCGCCGACCATCTCGCCGGCGCGGTGCACGAATTGCGGAGCGAGTTCGGGCCGGACGCGACCTCCGCCGTCACCATGACCGCCGAGGTCGCCGACCTCTGGCCGGACCGCCATGCCGGCGTCGTCGGCACCGCCGCGCTGCTGATGCGCGAATTGGGCGGCGCGCCGCTCGCCCTTTTCGCCGGGCCGGAAGGCTTCGTGGCGCCCGAGCAGGCGGCGGCGCATGCCGACACCATCGGCTCGGCCAACTGGTACGCCACCGCCGCCGTGCTGGCGCATCTGCTGCCGGACGGCATCCTGATGGATATCGGCTCGACCACTGCCGACCTCATTCCCTTCGGCAGCGGCCGGGTGGCGGCGCGCGGCTTCACCGATGCCGAGCGGCTGGCGAACAATGAGCTCATCTATACCGGCGCCGTCCGCACGCCGGTGATGGCGCTCGCCGCCGAGGCGCCGTTCGGCGGCCGCTGGCTGCCGCTGATGGCCGAGCACTATGCCACGACGGCCGATGTCCACCGCCTCGCCGGCGACCTGCCGGAGGGCGCCGACCTGCACCCCAGCGCCGATGGCGGGCCGAAGACCGAGGAGGCGAGCGCCCGCCGCCTGCTGCGCATGGTCGGACACGACCTCACCCCGGCGACGCTGCCCAAGGCGAAGGCGCTGGCCCGCCATCTCGCCGAAGCGCAGACCGCCCGCCTCGGCCGTGCCCTCGACTGCGTCGTGTCCGGTCTCGAAACCGAGCCCGGCATGATCGTCGGCGCCGGGGTCGGACGCTTCATCGCCGCCCGGCTCGCCGAGCGCCGCAGCCTCGCCTATCTCGACCTCGCGGACGTGCTGACCGACGATCCAGCCCTCGCCGGGCAGGCCGCCGACTGCGCGCCGGCCGTCGCGGTCGGCCTGCTGGCCGCCGCCCTCTCGCCCGCCTGATCCCTCTCAACCGACACGCCGGAACGCCATCCCCATGTCCGACCGCATCTTCCTTCGAGGCGTCGAGCTGCACGCCTATCACGGGCTGCACGAGGAGGAAGCGCGGCTCGGCCAGCGTTTCGTCGTCGACATCGACTGGTGGCTCGACACCGGCCCCGCCGCCGCGCACGACAATTACGGCGAGACGGTCGGCTACGAGAAGGTGTTCGAGGCCATTCACGAGGTCTCCGCCGGCCACCGGTTCCACATTCTGGAAGCCTTCGCCCAGGCCATCGCCGAGACGGTTCTCTCCCGCTATCCGCGCGTGGAGAAGGTGCGGGTGGAGGTGCACAAGCCCTCCGCCCCGATCGCCGGCATCTTCGGCGACGCCGGCGTCGAGATCACCCGCACGCGGTAGCGCCGCGGGCGAACCGCGCTAACGCCGCTCCTCCGCCCGCACCGCCACCGAGGCGACCGTGCGCGGCGGCAGCGGCGCGAGGCTGCGTCCGCCCCTCTCGTAATTGCGGGCGAAGACCGCGAAGCGGTCGCGCCACGGCGCCTCGACCAGGCGGTAGCTCAGCGCCGCCAGCGCCACCACGAGGCCGGTGAAGACGGCCAGCACGGCAAGCGCGGCGCCCGGCCCGCCGAGGTCATAGAGCTGCTTCTCATAGCCGAGCACCTCGACCGGCTGGCGCATGGCGATGCCGGCGACGTCGCCATAGAGCCAGATGCCGTAGCCGAGCACGATCAGCAGCGGCATGTGGATGAGATAGATCGAATAGGACCACCGCCCCAGCGCGGCGAGCGGTGCCGTGCGCATCAGCGCCGACAGCGTGCCCTTCTCACGGGCGAAGACGAGGATGGCGGCGGCGAAGACCAGCGGCGCCGCCACGCTCCAGGGATGCACCTGATCCGGGCCCGTGCCGGCGGCGACGATGAACAGGCCGATGGCGACCACGGAAGCCGCCTCCCACAGCCCGGCGGCCGGCAGCCGCCGGTCGCGCCAGCGCCGATGCGCGTGCCAGGCGACGACGCCCGCGAAGAAGCCGGCGATGCAGCGCAGGAAGCCGAAATCCGCCGTCACGTTCATGTAGGTCGGCGCCACCGCCAGCACCGCCCCCATCGCCGCCAGCGACAGCAGCGCCGCCACCATCGGCAGGCGGCGCGCTCCCGCCAGCAGCAGCACGGCCGCGAACAGCGTGTAGGTGTAGAACTCCGCGCCGATGCTCCAGGCCGGGCCGTTCCACGCCACGCCGTAGAAGCCCATGGAGTTGAGCAGCGCCGCGTTGAGCAGCAGCGCGCGCATCGAGTAGTTGCCGGTGCCGGCCTCGATCATGAGTTGCTCGGGATGCCGGCCGCCGAGATTGATCGCCATCACCGCCAGCATCAGTGCGAACAGCACGGTCAGGTGCAGCGGCCAGAGCCGCCCGACCCGTCGCAAAAGGAAGCCGCCAGCCTGCCGCGCATCGCCGATACGGCTGCGATAGGCATGGCAGACGACGAAGCCGGACAATACGAAAAAGAAGTCGACAAACAGATAGGAATTGGCAACCAGCGTAGAATGCAGAACGTCAACCCGGACAACGTAGATGTAGTGATAGATCACTACCATGATGGCGCATAGCCCCCTCCACGAATCGAGCGCGTCGAACCTCTCGGAGCTCACGTTCTCCTGCATGCCGAGCCATCCTGTCGTTTGTTAATCCCAAGCTTTCCCGGAACGACTAACGAATCTCTGCCGAAGCGGTTCCCCGATTGTCACGACAACTCTGACCATTCCGGGGCACCCCCCTCCAGCGGGGGCTTTCGGTTCGGCGCGCGAAGGCCTAACTCTTGAAGGACCAGATGGCGCTACGCCCAAGAACCGGAGCCTTCCAATGCCGCGCGATGCCGTGCCCCAGCCCGTCCGCCTCAGCGATTACCGGCCGCCGGACTGGCTCGTGGACACGGTGCATCTCGACGTGCGCCTGCACCCCACCGCCACCCGCATCCTCGCCCGGCTCGCGCTGCGGCCGAATCCGGAGGGCCGCGAGGGCTCGCCCATCGTGCTGGACGGCGACGAGCTGTCGCTGAAGTCCATCGCGCTCGACGGCACGCCGCTTGCCGGCAGCGCCTATGTCACCACCGCCGGCACGCTGACCGTCCTCGCCCCGCCGCAGCGCGCGCTGACGCTGGAGATCGAGACGGTCGTCGACCCCTCGGCCAACACCAAGCTGATGGGCCTCTACCGCTCCAGCGGCGCCTATTGCACGCAGTGCGAGGCGGAAGGCTTCCGCCGCATCACCTATTTTCCCGACCGGCCGGACGTGCTCGCCGTCTACACCACCCGCATCGAGGCCGAGCGCGAGGAAGCGCCCGTGCTGCTCGCCAACGGCAATCCGGTCGAGAGCGGCGCCGTCGAGGGCACCAGCCGCCATTATGCGATCTGGCACGATCCCTGGCCGAAGCCGAGCTATCTGTTCGCCCTCGTCGGCGGGCGGCTCGACCGCATCACCGACCATTTCGTCACCGCCACCGGCAAGAAGGTCGAACTCGGCATCTATGTCGAGCCGGGCAAGACCGAGCGCGCCGGCTACGCCATGGACGCGCTGAAGCGCTCCATGCGCTGGGACGAGGAGGTGTTCGGCTGCGAGTACGACCTCGACGTGTTCAACATCGTCGCCGTGGCCGACTTCAACATGGGCGCGATGGAGAACAAGGGCCTCAACATCTTCAACGACAAATACGTGCTCGCCAGCCCCGAGACCGCGACCGACGCCGACTACGCCAATATCGAGGGCATCATCGCCCACGAATATTTCCACAACTGGACCGGCAACCGCATCACCTGCCGCGACTGGTTCCAGCTCTGCCTCAAGGAAGGGCTCACCGTCTTCCGCGACCAGGAATTCTCCTCCGACCAGCGCTCGCGCCCGGTGAAGCGCATCTCCGACGTGCGCCTGCTCAAGGGGCACCAGTTCCCCGAGGACGCCGGCCCGCTGGCGCATCCGGTGCGCCCCTCGACCTATCGCGAGATCAACAACTTCTACACGGCGACCGTCTACGAGAAGGGCGCCGAGGTCGTGCGCATGCTGAAGACCCTGCTGGGCGAGGAAGGCTTCCGCGCCGGCATGGATCTCTACTTCGACCGCCACGACGGCGACGCCGCGACGGTGGAGGACTTCCTCGCCTGCTTCGCCGACGCCAACGGGATCGATCTCACCCAGTTCGCGCTGTGGTACGCCCAATCGGGCACGCCGCACCTCGCCGTCAGCGGCCATTGGGACGCGCAGGCACGCACCTATCGACTCGATGTCGTCCAGACCCTGCCGCCGACGCCCGGCCAGCCTGAAAAGCAGCCCATGGTGATCCCGCTCGCGCTCGGGCTCGTCGGGCCGGACGGCAACGACCTGCCGATGCGCCTCGACGACGGCACCAATGCCGAGCGCGGCGTGCTGCTGGTCACCCGGCCCCGGCAGAGCTTCGTCTTCCGCGACGTGGCCGAGCGCCCGGTGGCCTCGCTCAACCGGGGCTTCTCCGCGCCGGTAAAGCTGACCAGCGACCTCACCACGCAGGACCTCGTCTTCCTCGCCCGCCACGACGCCGATCCGTTCAACCGCTTCGATGCCGCCCAGACCATCGCCCTCGCCCATCTGGTCGAGGCGACGGCGGCGCGGCGCACCGGGCGCGACCTGCCCTCCCCCGCCGCCCTCGTCGAGGCGCTCGGCGCGACGCTGTCCGACGCCACGCTCGATCCCGCCTTCATCGCCCAGGCGCTCTCCGTGCCGTCGGAAAGCGATGTCGCGCGGGAGATCGCCGACGATGTCGACCCCGACGCCATCCATGACGCCCGCCAGGCGCTGCGGCGCGCCCTGAGCGCGGCCCTGAGGCCGGCGCTGGAGGGCGCCTATGACCGGCATGCCCCGACCGGCGCCTATGCGCCCGACGCCGCTTCCGCCGGCCGGCGGGCCCTGCGCAACGCCTGCCTCGACCTGCTCGCGGCGGGAGGCACGGCGCCTGGCCTCGCGCGGGCGCTCGCTCATTTCCGCGACGCGGACAACATGACCGATCGCTTCCTCGCCCTGTCGGTGCTCGCCCACAACGCGCCCGACGCGCGGGAGGAGGCGCTGGCGGCGTTCTACGAGCGCTTCCGCGACGATCCGCTGGTGGTCGACAAATGGCTGGCCCTGCAGGCGCAGATCGCCGAGCCGGGGACGCTGGAACGGGTACGGGGGCTCACCGGCCATCCGGCCTTCTCGTGGGGCAACCCCAACCGCGTGCGCTCGCTCGTCGGCTCCTTCGCCGGCGCCAACCAGACGCAGTTCAACCGGGCGGACGGCGCGGGGCACGATTTCGTCGCCGACGCGGTGCTGGAACTCGACGGACGCAACCCGCAGGTGGCGGCGCGCCTGCTCGCCGCCTTCAAGAGCTGGCGCTCGCTGGAACCGGGACGCCGCGCCTCGGCCGAGCGCGCCCTGCGCCGCGTCGCCGCCAAGCCGGGCCTCTCGCCGGATGTCGGCGACATCGTCTCGCGCTCGCTGGAACCGGCCTAACACCGGCCGGGCGCCGCTCCGACCCGCATCCGCCGCATTGGACAACTGTATAGTTATCGGGTTTCCGGGCATTCCGGGCGGTGCGGATCGGCGCTAGACTGCGTCGCGGCGGAGGGAAAGCCGGTCGATGAGCAGTGACGCACTCCCGTCGAATGACGCGGCCCGGGTGCAATCGGAAGCGGCTCTCGCGGAGGCGCCGGTTGCGCTGTGCGTCGTGAGCGACGACCTGCGGCTGCTCGCCGTCAACATGCAGATGGCCGCCCTGCTCGGCCGGCCGGCTCAGGAGATCGTCGGGCATCCCGTCGACGACTTCCTGCCGGGGTCCTCGGCCCTCGTGCGCCGCTGGTTCGAGCGGGTGGCCGCAGGCCGCGCGGTTTCCGAGCAGGAATGGTCCGATCCGGCGAGCGGGCGCACCTATCTCGCCTCCGCGCGCGCCGTGCCGGACGTCGAGGGCAAGTCCGCCAGCCTGTCGATCGCGCTGACCGACATCACCCGCCGCCGTCTGCTGCGCGCCGGCCTCGCCCAGCGCGAACGGCGCATCGGCGTGGCGCTGGAAAGCGCCGGGCAATGGGTGTGGGAGCTCGACATCCGCTCCGGCGTGGTACGGCGCTCGCCGCGCTGGAAGATGGCGCTGGGCTTCGGCCCGGACGATACGCCCGAGGAGAACGAGCGCACCCCCTGGAGCATCATCCATCCCGACGACCGGCCGATGGTGGTGCAGCGCTACGAGCAGGTGCTTGCCGGCAGCAGCGACATCTTCGAGGCGGTCTATCGCGTACCCGACAAGTTCGGCCGCTGGCGCTGGATCCTCGGGCGCGGGCGCATCGTCGAGCGCGACGCGGAAGGCCGGCCGCTGCGCCTGCTCGCCACCAGCGTCGACATCACCCGGCAGAAGCAGATCGAGGAGGAGCTGGCCGCCACGGTGCGCCAGCGTGAGCGGCTGGAACGCGAGCTGATCGAGGCCAACCGCCGCCTCACCGAACTCTCCGAGATGGACCCGCTCACCGAGCTGCCCAACCGGCGGAAGTTCGACAAGGTGCTGGCGCACGAGATCAAGCGCTCGGGGCGGCACAAGCCCTCGCTCGCGCTGATGATGATCGATGTCGACGACTTCAAGACCTACAACGATCTCTACGGCCATATCGAGGGCGACGAGTGCCTGCGCCGCATCGCCGAGGCGCTGCGCGGCTGCGCGCGCCGGGCCGGCGACCTCGTCACCCGCTATGGCGGGGAGGAGTTCGCCGCCATCCTCGCCGACACCGACGAGAGCGACGCCATCGCCGTCGCCACGCACATGCTGCGGGCGGTGCGGGCGCTGCGCCTGCCCCACGCCGGCACCCCGCAGGGCATCGTGACGGTGAGCATCGGCATCACCCTGTACGACGCGAACACGCCGCCCCTGCCCAGCCCCGGCCTCATCGCCGGCGCCGACCGCGCGCTCTACGCCGCCAAGCAGGCGGGGCGGAACCGCATCCTCGTGCTGGGCGCGGACGGCTCCATGAGCCCCGTGCCGGTCACGGACGGGGTTCCGCCCGCCCCGGACGGGACAGCCGCGCCGGGCTCGACGGCCCGGCGCTGAGCCTCAGTATTCCACCACGCCATCCAGCGCGTAGTGCTTGATCGTCTTGCGATTGGCGATCAGCTCGTCGACCGTCGGCTTGCCGGTCATGGCGCGTTCGAGCGCGATCTTCATCGCCTCGTAATTGGTGCGGTAGAGGTCGGCCTTGTCGAGGTTCGGATCCTCGGCGCAGCGCGGGTCGAGCCACACCATCACGATCATGCACAGCTCGTCGGCCTGGTCCTTCGGCAGGATGCCCTCGGCCAGCGCGTCGACGATGGCATCGCCGATCGCGCCCTGCACCACGCCGCCCAGCAGGTCGACATATTCCAGCGTATGGATGGTCGCCTTGGTGGTCATCATGGTGGCCGGACGCACCATCTGGTTCAGGTCGCGCACCACGAACATGCGGGTGTGGCCCTGGACCTGGCCCATCATCGAGGCGAAGGCATGCCCGGCCGGCCCACGGACCGAGCCGATCAGAACCTCCGGCATGGCGTCGGTGAACTGCCCGTCGGCGGCGAGCACGGTCGCCTCGCCGGTGCGGAACCAGATGTCGCTCATGTGGTCGTCTCTCCCTTCTGGCACCCGAAATCGGGCGTCAGCGCATAACATCGGGCGCCGCGCGGCGTCCATGCGACGCGGTTGTCGCCTTCCGCCGCGGCCGCTGTCGGCTTCCGCCACGTATCGCAGCACCGCGGGACCACCCGGAGGTTGCCGAATCGTTAACTTGACTCCCGAGGACTCTGGACAGGGAGGGGCCGATTCGATTCAAATCAGGGTGATTCGGAGAGATGCGGCACATCGCTCCTATCAAGATGGGAACGGGTATTGGGACTTCGGGGGAGGCCGGCGATGGCTCGCGCCAACGCTGCAGGCGCGTCCGTGCGCGTACAAGCCATGCGAGGGCTTGCACGCTCGGTGGCGCGACCTGCGTATCAGCGGCTGGTCGACGCAGAGCCCTTCATGCGCAAGGCTGTGCCGGCGCTCATCATTGCCTTCATCGCCTCCATCGCCATCGCCGCCGTGGTGCAGATCCGCGCCTACCGCGCCGATGCCATCGCCAACGCGAAGGACGAGCTGGCGCTGTTCGCCGCCGCCATCGCCAGCGAGACCGGCCGCCACGACCCGGCCGCCATGGGGCCGGACACCCTGCTCAAATCCAGCCTGCCGCCCCGCGCCACCGAGGATGGCCGCCGCTACGGTCTGGTCGACGCCGGCGGCAAGGTGCTCGCCGCGCATGACGACGCCGCGACGGCGCCGGCGGAGCTCAGCGAACTCCTCGCCAACACGCAGGCGCTGACCATCTTCGCGGAGAATGCCGGCGTCCTCGATGTCAGCATGCCGGACGGCTCGCCGGCGCTCGCCACGGTGCGCAACCTGCCCCGCGCACCGATGCAGCTCGTCGTGGTGCAGCCGCTCGCCGGCGCGCTGGCCACCTGGCAGTCCGACACCATCCTCACCGTCACCCTGCTCTCGACCACCGGCGCGGTGCTGCTCATCCTCGGCTTCGCCTTCCACTGGCAGGCGAGCCGCGCCCGCGAGGCCGACGGCATCTACGAGACGGTGCGCGCGCGCATCGACACCGCCCTCTCCCGCGGGCGCTGCGGCCTGTGGGACTGGGACATGGGCCGCGGGCGCATGTTCTGGTCGGAATCGATGTTCGAGATCATCGGCCACGAGCCGCGCGACGAGCTGGTCTCCTTCGGCGAGGTAGCGAGCCTCGTCCATCCCGACGACACCAACCTCTACGACATCGCCAAGGAAATCGCCGACAAGCCCGGCCGGACCATCGACCGGGTGTTCCGCATGAAGCACGCCGACGGTCACTGGATCTGGCTGCGCGCCCGCGCCGAGGTGGTGCCGCAGGAAAATGGTGAGCCGCCCCATCTCGTCGGTATCGCCGTGGATGTCACCGAGGAGCGCCGCCTCGCCGAGCGCACCGCTACCGCCGACATGCGCCTGCGCGACGCCATCGAGAGCATTTCCGAATCCTTCGTGCTGTGGGACAGCGCGAACCGGCTGGTGATGTGCAACTCGAAGTTCCAGTCGCTGCACGGGATCGGCGACGCCAATGTCATCCCCGGCACCGAGTTCGACGCCGTCGCCTCCCTCGCCCGCCAGCCAGTCGTGCGCATTCCGCTGCGCCCCGAGGACAGGCCGGAGGAAGGCGCCCGCGCCTTCGAGGCCCAGCTCGAGGGCGGCCGCTGGCTCAAGGTCGCCGAGCGCCGCACCAAGGATGGCGGCTACGTCTCGGTCGGCACCGACATCACCGCGCTCAAGCGTCACGAAGAGCGGCTGATGGAGAGCGAGAAGCGCCTCATGGCCCTCGTCGCGGACCTACGCAAATCGCAGCAGACGCTGGAGATGCAGGCCCTCCAGCTCGCCGAACTCGCCCAGAACTACGCCGACGAGAAGACCAAGGCCGAGGACGCCAACCGCGCCAAGTCCGAATTCCTCGCCAATATGAGCCACGAGCTGCGCACGCCGCTCAACGCCATCATCGGCTTCTCCGAGCTGATGGAGAGCGGCCTGTTCGGCCCGCTCGGCAGCGACAAGTACAACGAATACTGCCGCGACATCCGCGATTCCGGCCGCTACCTGCTCGACGTCATCAACGACATCCTCGACATGTCGCGCATCGAGGCGGGCCGCGTGCAGCTCAACCTGCAGCCGGTCGCGCTCGACGAGGTGATCGCCGACGCCATCCGCGTCATGTCGGTGCGCGCCGACGAGAAGCACCTCACCATCAGCGCCGATTCCGACGAGGCCGTCACCATCGAGGCGGACAAGCGGGCGTTGAAGCAGATCGCCCTCAACCTGCTGTCCAACGCCATCAAGTTCACACCGGAAAAGGGCCGCGTCACCGTGCGCACCCGCCGCTCCGCCCGCGCCGCCCTGCTGGTCATCGAGGACAGCGGCATCGGCATCCCCAGGAGCGCGCTCGCCAAGATCGGCAAGCCGTTCGAGCAGGTGGAAAGCCAGTTCACCAAGACCCACAAGGGATCGGGCCTCGGCCTCGCCATCGCCAAGTCGCTGGTCGAGCTGCATGGCGGCACGATGCGCATCCGCTCCTCGGAAGGCGTCGGCACCACGATCGTCATCCGCCTGCCGCTCAACGGACGGCCGGCGCTGCAATATCGCAGTGGCCGCAGCGTTCCCGCCGAATAAGATCGCCGCATGAGCGCCAGTGAGGAATCGTCGGTCGACTGCGTGGTCGCCGGGGCCGGGGTGATCGGCCTCGCCGTCGCCCGCGCGCTGGCCTTGCGCGGGCGCGAGGTACTGGTGCTGGAGGCGACCGGGCTCGTCGGTTCGGACACCTCCGCGCGCAACAGCGAGGTCATCCACGCCGGCATCTACTATGCCCCCGGCACGCTGAAGGCCCGGCTCTGCGTCGCCGGGCGGGACGCGCTCTATGCCTATTGCGCCGAGCGCAGCATCCCGCACCGGCGCTGCGGCAAGCTCATCGTCGCCGCTAGCGCCGCGGAGACCGACCGACTCGCTGCCATCGATGCCCATGCCCGCGCCTGCGGCGTCACCGATCTCGAACCGCTCACCGGGGCGCAGGCGCGGGCGCTGGAGCCGGCGCTTTCCGCCGAGGCGGCCCTGCTCTCGCCCTACACCGGCATCGTCGACAGCCACGCGCTGATGCTCGCCTATCGCGGCGATCTGGAAGATGCCGGCGGCATGATCGCCTTCAACGCGCCGGTCCTGCGCGGCGAGGTGACGGCGAACGGCATCGTGCTGGAGGTCGGCGGGGCCGAGCCGATGCGGCTCACGTGTTCCACCTTCGTCAACGCCGCCGGCCACGGCGCGGTGCCGCTCGCCCGCGCCATCGCCGGCATTCCCGCCGAGACGATCCCGCCCGCCTATTTCTGCAAGGGCTCCTATTTCACCCTGTCCGGCAGGGCGCCCTTCTCCCGCCTCGTCTATCCCGTGCCGGAACAGGCTGGGCTCGGCGTGCACCTGACGCTCGACCTTGGCGGGCAGGCCCGCTTCGGGCCGGACACGGAATGGATCGACGCGCCGAACTACGATGTCGATCCGGCGCGCGGGGACACGTTCTATGCCGCCATCCGCCGCTACTGGCCGGCGCTGCCGGACGGCGCGCTGAACCCGGCCTATGCCGGCATCCGGCCGAAGATCGTCCCGGCCGGTGCGCGGGCGGCGGACTTCCGCATCGACGGCCCGGCCGAGCATGGCGTGCCGGGGCTGGTGCAGCTTTTCGGCATCGAGTCCCCCGGCCTCACCGCCAGCCTCGCCATCGCCGATCGGGTGGCGGAGAAGCTCGCCTAGCTTCCTCGCCCCGACGAAGCGGAGAGAGGGCTTTCAGGCCCGCTTGCGCCGGCGCTGCGGCTCCGTGCTCAGCAGCCGCTCGAAGGCTGCCCGCACCTGCCGCTGCGTGTCGAACAGATGCGCCTCCAGCGTCGAGAAATCAGGCATCGCGCCGGCCCGCGCCAGCAGCCGGCGCAGCGCCGGGCTCGCCTCGCCCGGCACGAAGGGGCCGCTGAGCGCGAGGCGCAGCACCTGAGTCAGGTCGTGCAGCAGGCGGCAGGCATCGGCCAGCACCTGCCCGTCCTGCGCGTCGAGCAGCCCGACACGGCGCGCCGCCTCGATCACCCGCAGCGTCGAGGTATCGACGATGCGCGGCTCATTCGCCGCGTGGGCGAGGACGAGGTACTGGGCGATGAACTCGATGTCGATCAGCCCGCCGCGCGCATATTTGAGGTCCCAGGGCGCGTCGTCGCCCTTCTCGTCGGCGATGGCGCCGCGCATGTCGACGATATCGGCGGCGAGCCGGCGCGCATCGCGCGGGCGGCGCAGCACCTCGCCGATCGCCGCTTCCACCCGCGCACGGAAGGCCGGAGAGGCCACCACCACGCGGGCCCGCGTCAGCGCCATGTGCTCCCAGGTCCACGCCTCCTCGGCCTGATAGGCCTCGAAGCGCGGCAGGCTGGTCGCCACCGGACCGGCGCGACCCGACGGGCGCAGCCGCAGGTCCACCTCGTAGAGCTGTCCGGCATTGGTGGGCGTGGTCAGCGCGCTGACGAGGCGCTGGGTCAGCCGGGCGAAATACTGCCCGCCATAGAGCGGGCGCGGCCCATCGCTCTCGGGGTGCTCCTCGTCGAAATCGTAGAGCACGATGAGGTCGAGATCCGAGCCCGCCGTCATCTCCCGCCCGCCGAGCTTGCCCATGGCGAGCACCGCCACCTCGGCACCGACAAGGCGGCCATGGGCCTCGCGAAAGCGCGCGGCGACCGCCTTCTCCAGCGCCCTAATGAGGATGTCGGCCAGCCGCGCGAAGGCTTCCCCCGCCCGCGCCGCCGGCAGGGTGCCGGAGAGGATGCGCACGCCGATCAGCACATGGTGCTCCTGCCGGAAGCGCCGGGCGCGGTCGAGCAGGTCCTCCTCGTCCTCGGCCAGCTCCAGTTCGGCGTCGAGCCGCGCCGCGAGCTCGGGCTCGTCGGGCAGCGTGCCGAAAAAGGCCGGGTCGAGCAGCGCATCGAGCAGCGAGGGCCGGTGCGCCAGCATCTCGCCGAGCCGCGGCGCGGTACCGAGGATCGTCGCCAGCAGGCGCACGAGGTCGGGATTGTGCCGCAGCGCCGGCATCAGGCGCAGCGCGGTCGGCATCTCGCGGAAGAAGCGGTCGGCGGCGTTGAGCCCGGCATCGGGAGCGCCGCCGCGCGCCAGCGCGTCGATCAGCAGCGGCACGATGGCCGCCAGCTCCTCGCGCACGCTCTCGGGCCGCAGCGCCCGCGGCTCGCCGGCCAGCCAGCCGCGCACCGTGGCGCTCGCCGCCTTCGCGTCGGCATAGCCGAGCCCGCTCAGCGTCGCCAGCGTCTCGCGGTCGTCCTTGGCCGGCGGGAACTCCAGCCGCCCCTCCACCACCGCGCGCGGCGGGGCGTCCTCGAACAGCTTGGAATAATGGTCCTGCACGCGGGCAAGCCGCACCGTCAGCGCCTGCGCGAAGCCCGCGCGGTCCTCATAGCCCATGAACCGCACGAAGCCGGCGAGCGCCTCCTCGTCCTCGGGCAGGGTATGGGTCTGGGCGTCCGCCACCATCTGCAACCGGTGCTCGACACGGCGCAGGAAGTGGTAGGCCTCGTCCAGCTCCGCCCGCGCCGGCTCGCCGATCCAGCCGGTCTCCGCCAGCACGGCGAGCGCCTCCAGCGTGCGCGGCGTGCGCAGGCGCGGGTCGCGCCCGCCGGCGATGAGCTGCTGCGTCTGGGCGAAGAACTCGATCTCGCGGATGCCCCCGCGCCCGAGCTTCACATTGTGCCCCTCGACGGCGATCGCCTCATGGCCGCGGAAGGCGTGGATGTCCTGCTTCATCGCATGGACCTCCGCCACCGCCGCGTAGTCGAGCGCGCGCCGCCAGACGAACGGGGCGAGCTGGCGCAGGAAGGCGTGGCCGAGCTTGATGTCGCCGGCGATGGGGCGCGCCTTGATATAGGCCGCGCGCTCCCATGTAGCGCCCTCGCGCTCGTAATAATCGAGCGCCGCGTCCACCGAGAGCGCCGCCGGCGTCGAGGCCGGGTCCGGGCGCAGCCTCAGGTCGACGCGCGCCACATAGCCCTCGCCGGTGCGCTCCTGGATCAGCTTCACCAGGCGCTGGGTCATCCGCACGAAGAAGGGCGCGGCCTCCACGTCCTTGCCCAGCGGCGCGACCTCGGGGTCGTAGAGCACGATCAGGTCGACGTCGCTGGAATAGTTCAGCTCGCGCGCCCCGTGCTTGCCCATGGCGAGCACGGTGTAGCCGAGCCCCTCGTCGCCGACCTTCTTCAGCTTGCGCGCGCCCACCGCCTCGCGGACGAGGAAATCCACCGCCAGCGCGATGGCGAGGTCCGCCGTCGCGGTCAGCTCCGCCGTCACCGTGGCGAGGTCGAACACGTTGCCGATGTCGGCCAGCGCGACCGTCAGCGCCGTCTCCGCCCGCAGGCGGCGCAACGCCGCCATCGCCGCGTCCTCGTCCTTGGTCGCCTCCAGCGCCGCCACAGTGGCGGAGCGGGCGGCGGCGAGCGTGTCGAGGGGATCGCCCTCCAGCACCCGCACCAGCCGCGCCGGGTCGACGCGGATCAGGTCGGTCAGGAATGGGGAATGGTCGGCGATGCCGGCCAGCACGGCGCGCGCTTGCGGCTGTGCCGCCAGCAGGTTCTCGATGCGCGTGCGCACCGCCTTTTGCGCGTCGGAAATGGCATCCTTCAGCGCGGCCGGCAGCCCGTCCGGCACTGGAAAGCCGGCGTCGTGTCGCAGGCATGCCACGAGGCTGCGCTCGTCCGCCCCCGGCCGCACCGCCGCTCCCGCCGCCTTTGCCGCTCCCGCCTTGCCCGCCGCTTTGCCCCGCCGCGCCGCCATACGTATCCGCCTCCCTCTGCGGCAACCTTACCCCGATCCGCCGGTGATTGCTCCCGCCGTCACGCCGGCGGCGTCTCATCCGAAAGATCGAGCGGCAGCTCGATAACGATCCGCAGGCCCGGATCGTTGCCTTCCAGCGACAGCGTGCCACCGTGCAGGTGCACCACGGCGGAAACCAGCGACAGACCGAGCCCGAAGCCGGGACGGGTGCGGCTCGCCTCCAGCCGCACGAAACGCTCCAGCACGCGCGGCCGGTCCGCCTCGGGAATGCCGGGCCCGCGGTCGGCGACGACGAGGCGCGCCCGCTCGCCCTCGCGCGTCGCCGTCAGCGTGATCTCGCGCCGCTCGCCGGGCGTGTCGGGCGCGCTGTACTTGATCGCGTTGTCGATCATGTTGGACAGCGCCTGCCCGAACAGCTCGCGCACGCCGTGGATCGGCAGCGGCCCCGGCGCCTCGACCACGAGGTCGAGCCCGGCCTCGTCGGCCACCGGCTCGTAGAGCTCGGCGACGCTTGAAGCGGTATCGGCGAGGTCGAAGCGCACCATGCGCGCGCTGGCCTGCCCGGCCTCGGCGCGGGCGATCATCAGCAGCGCGTCGAAGGTGCGGATCAGCCCGTCGGATTCCTCGATGGTCTGCTCCGTCGCGGCGCGCCACTCCTCGTCGCCGCTCGCCGTGCGCAGCGCGTCCTCGGCGCGGTTGCGCAGGCGTGTCAGGGGCGTCTTGAGATCGTGGGCGATGTTGTCGGAGACCTCCTTCAGCCCGGCCATGAGCGCCGCGATGCGCTCCAGCATGGCATTGACGCTGAGCGCGAGGCGGTCGAACTCGTCGCCCGTCCCGGCGACCGGAAGGCGCCCGGAAAGATCGGCGGCCATGATGCCGTCGGAGATCGCCGTCATCTGGTCGATGCGCTTGAGCACGCGGCGGGTGACGAACAGGCTGCCGGCCACGCCGAGCACCACCAGCAGCACCAGCCCCCACACCGCCGGGCCGATGATGATCTGGCGCAATTCCTCGCGCTCGACGATGTCGCGGCCGATCAGCAGGCGGAACTCGCCCGGCAGGAAGATGACGTGCACCAGCGCCCGGCTCGGCGGCCCGGCGGCCTCCTCCGAGCGCACATAGTCGATCTCCCGCCAGCCTTCCTTGTCGAGGAAGTTCAGCGGCAGGTTCAGCACGTTGCCGGCGAGCGGCTCGCCCGAAAAGCTGGTCAGCAGCAGCAGCCCGGCATCGGGCGCGCGGGCGCGGCGCGTCACCACCTGCACGAGGCGCGAAATGCCGCCGCGCTCGAACTGCGCCTGCATGAAGCGTGTGTCGTTCTCGATCGCCTCGATCGCCTGCCGCGTGACAAGACGCTGCGTGTGCCAGCCGAGATAGGCGATGACCGAGCCGGCGAAGACCGCGAAGACGAGCAGATAGGCCGCGATCAGCTTGAACGCGGTGGTGCGGATGAGCTTACCGAGCGCCGTCACGGATGATGTATCCCGCGCCGCGCACCGTATGGAGCAGCGGCGGATCGAAGCCCTTGTCGATCTTCGAGCGCAGGCGCGAGACGTGGACGTCGATCACGTTGGTCTGCGGGTCGAAATGGTAGTCCCACACATTCTCCAGCAGCATGGTGCGCGTCACCACCTGCCCGGCATGGCGCATGAGATATTCGAGCAGGCGGAACTCGCGCGGCTGCAGCGGAATCTCCTGCCCGGCACGGGTGCAGCGATGCGCCAGCCGGTCGAGCTCGAGATCGGCGACGCGATAGGTCGTGTCGGTCGCCTGCGGACCGCCGCGCCGCGCCAGCGCCTCGACGCGGGCGAGCAGCTCGGAGAAGGCGTAGGGCTTGGGCAGGTAGTCGTCGCCGCCGGCGCGCAGGCCGGTCACGCGGTCGTCCACTTGGCCGAGGGCGGAAAGGATCAGCGAGGGCGTCTTGTCGCCGCGTCCGCGCAGCTCGGTGATCAGCGACAGGCCGTCGCGGCGCGGCAGCATGCGGTCGATGACCAGCACGTCGTAGCCCCCGTCCAGCGCGAGGGCGAGGCCCTCCTCGCCATCCGACGCGACGTCGACGACATGGCCGGTCTCGCGGAACGCCTTGCGCAGATAGTCGGCGGCGTCACGGTCGTCCTCGACGATGAGCAGGCGCATGGGGGACTCTTCGGCGGACTCGCGGGTGGCCCGCCGGATATCCGCGAGGTCGATGACCGGGCCATCGTGACGCGACGGGGAATCGGCGGCGGCGGTGGGATTCGAATTCGTCACCATGTACGTCATTTCGAGCCTCGCGCCTATCGCTCCCATGGTCAGGGAAGCCGTGCCTGCGCCCCTGCGAAAAAGATGACGCGGGAAGCCCTTTCGGACTCCCCGCGCCACCGAACCGGCCGCAGCCCAAGGGGCGACGGAACGAGCCGCAACCGGAACTCTCAGGTCCGCCGGGGATCAGCCGCGCTGATCGCCGAGGGAGATCGCGACGAAGCGGGTGCCCTGCTCGGACTTGACGCGCATCAGGACGGCCTTGCGGTTGTCCTTCTTGGCGGCGGCGAGGCCGTCGCGCACGTCGGCGGGGGTCATCACCGGCTTGCCGCCGACGTCGAGGATGACGTCGCCCGCCTTCAGGCCGCGCTCGGCCGCCGGGCCGTTCGGGTCGACCTCGGTGACGACCACGCCGATGTCACCGGCGCCGGCGACACCCTTGGCGGGAGCCAGCGAGAGGCCGAGGCGCGGCACGTCGCGGGTGCCCTGCTCACGCTCCTCGCCGCCCTGGGCCTTGTCGGCCGAGGCAACGTTGGTCGGGAGCTGCTCCAGCGTCACCGGCACGGTGATCGCCTTGCCGTCGCGCAGCACGCTCAGCTTCACCGTGGTGCCGGGCTTCTTGCGGGCGATCTCGCGCGACATCTCGCGGGAGTCCTTGATGGTCGCGCCGTCGATCGCGGTCACGATGTCGCCGGGCTTGAGGCCGGCCTTCTCGCCGGGCGTGCCGGGCTGCACCTGGGCGACCAGCGCGCCTTCCGCCTGCTTGAGGTCCATCGCCTCGGCGACATCGTCGCTCACCGGCTGGATCTGCACGCCGACATAGCCGCGGGCCACCTGGCCGCCTTCCTTCAGCGCCGCGACCACCTCGGAGACGGTCTCGGAGGGAATGGCGAAGGCGATGCCGACATTGCCGCCCGAGGGCGAGACGATGGCGGTGTTCACGCCGATGACCTCGCCGTCGAGGCCGAAGGTCGGGCCGCCGGAGTTGCCGCGGTTGATCGGGGCGTCGATCTGGATGAAGTCGTCATACGGACCCGAGCCGATGTCGCGGCCGCGGGCCGAGACGATGCCGGCGGTCACCGTGCCGCCGAGGCCGAACGGGTTGCCGACCGCGACCACCCAGTCGCCGACGCGCGGCGCCTTCTCGGCGAGCTTCACCCACGGGAAGTCCGACTTGCCGTCGACCTTGATCAGCGCGATGTCGGTGCGCGGATCGGTGCCCACCACCTTGGCGGTGTAGGTCTTGCCGTCGGTCGTGGTCAGGTCGACCTCGGAGGCGCCGTCCACCACGTGGTTGTTGGTCACGGCATAGCCGTCGGCCGAGATGAAGAAGCCGGAACCCTGGCCGACGACGGCGCGGTGACCGGGGCCGCGGCGCGGGCCCATGTCGGGACCGCCGGGGGCGCCCGGACCGAAGCCGAAGCGGCGCATGAAACGCTCGATCTGCGGGGGAACGTTCTGGCCGCCGAGGGAGTCCTCGTCGCCATTCGCCGCGACCTGCTCCTCGTCCTTCTTCACCTTCACGCTGACGACGGCGGGGGAAACCTTCTCGACGATGTCGGCGAAGGAGAACGTGCCGGCCGGCTGGTTGGTGGAGAGCTGGGCGAAGGCGGGGGTGACGGTCTCGGGGATCACGAAGGCGCCAACGGCGCCACCGGCGAGCGCCAGGGTGAAGACGCCGGCGAGCAGCCGCGAACGGCTCCCGCGCAGGGTGGACGAAGCGGTGCGGGTCTGGTTGAGCGCGTTGCGCGACATGTGTCGTTCCTCGTTCGACAAATCTCACTCCCCTCAGGGAGGCTTGAACGGGAACGTAGAGGGCGTCTCCTTAACGCAGGCTGGCGGCGGCGTTAAACTTTCGTAACGTCGGCCGGAGCATCGCCGGCACCGTGTGTGGCCAGCACGTCGCGCAGCCGCGCCTCCTCCTCGGCGCTGAGCGCGGCGGCGGCCGGCACGGTCGCAGCGCGGCGCCGATAGGCCACCCACAGGCCGAAGCCGCCGATGACGAGCACGGCGAAGGGCGCCCCCCACAGCAGCACGTTGGCCCCATGCCAGGTCGGGCGCATCAGCACGAACTCGCCATAGCGCGCGACGAGATAGTCCAGCACCTCGCGGTCGGTATCGCCGGCCGTGATGCGCTCGCGCACCAGAAGGCGCAGGTCGCGCGCCAGCGGTGCGTCGGAATCGTCGATCGACTGGTTCTGGCAAACCATGCAGCGCAGCTCCTTGGAGAGCTCGCGCGCCCGCGTCTCCTGCACCGGGTCGGGCAGGATCTCGTCAGGCTGGACGGCCGCGGCCGGGCGGACGACCAGCGTCAGGGCCAGCAGGGAAAGGGCGATCGCCGCACGCATCCCGCTCACTCCGCCGGCGCCGGAACGACGTTCTCCGGCTTCTTCGCCGGCTTGTTCTTCGCGGGCTTGGGCGCCCCAACGCGCAGGCGCCGGTCGGTCAGCGACAGCGCCCCGCCGAGCGCCATGATGACGGCGCCGAGCCAGATCAGCGTCACCAGCGGCTTCCAGTAGGCGCGCACGCCCACCGCGCCGCCCGGCAGCTCGTCACCGAGGCTCACATAGAGCTGGCTGAGGCCGAGGGTGCGGATGCCGGCCTCGGTGGTCGGCATGTTGCGGGCGGTGAACAGGCGCTTGGAGGATTCGATCGTGCCGACGTCCACCCCGCCGCGCCGCACCGAGAACACTCCCGTGAGATCGCGGTAGTTCGGCCCGCTGCGCGGCTCCAGCCGGTCGAGGGTGAGCTCGTAGCCGCCGACATTCAGGCTCTGGCCGACCCGCACGCCGGCGACGCCTTCCGCGTTCCAGCTCGTCTCCGCGATCATGCCGAGCAGGCAGATCCCTACGCCGGCATGGGCGAGCGCCCCGCCGAAGACCGAGCGCGGCAGGCCGCGCAGGCGCGCGAAGGCGGTGGCGAGCGGCACCCGGCCGAAGCCGGCGCGCTCGAAGATCTCCACTCCCGCGCCGATGATCACGAACGCCGCCAGCCCCATGCCGAACGGCGCCAGCACCGGGCCGCCGCCCTGCGCATAGGCGGCGAGCGCCGCCACCACCAGCGCCGCGCCGAAGGCCGCCATCAGCCGCTGCGCCGCCCCGGCGAGATCGCCGCGCTTCCAGGCCAGCAGCGGCCCGAACGGCATGGCGAAGGCAACCGGCAGCATCAGCACGCCAACCGTCAGGTTGAAATAGGGCGGCCCGACCGTGATCTTCGCGCCGTTATAGGCTTCCAGCGCCAGCGGGTAGAGCGTGCCGACGAACACCGCCGCCGCCGCCGCCGTCAGCAGCAGGTTGTTCAGCACCAGCGCGCCCTCGCGCGAGACCGGCGCGAAGATGCCGCCCTGGCGCAGCGTCGGCGCGCGCAGCGCGTAGAGCGCCAGCGAGCCGCCGATGAAGAAGATCAGGATGGCGAGGATGAACACGCCGCGCGAGGGATCGGCGGCAAAGACGTGCACCGAGGTCAGGACGCCCGAGCGCACGAGGAAGGTGCCGAGCAGCGACAGCGAGAAGGCGAGGATGGCGAGCAGCACCGTCCACACCTTCAGCGCGTCGCGCTTTTCCATCACCACGGCGGAATGGATCAGCGCCGTGCCGGCGAACCACGGCATCAGCGAGGCGTTCTCCACCGGGTCCCAGAACCACCAGCCGCCCCAGCCGAGCTCGTAATAGGCCCAGTAGGAGCCCATGGCGATGCCCAGCGTCAGGAAGGCCCAGGCGGTCAGCGCCCAGGGCCGCACCCAGCGCGCCCAGGCAGCGTCGAGCCGCCCCTCGATGAGCGCCGCCACGGCGAAGGCGAAGGTGATGGAGAAGCCGACATAGCCGAGATAGAGCAGCGGCGGATGGATGGCGAGGCCGATATCCTGCAGGATCGGGTTGAGGTCCTGCCCTTCCGCCGGCGCCGGCACGACGCGGATGAAGGGGTTGGAGGTCAGCAGGATGAACAGCAGGAAGGCCACCGCCACCGAGCCCTGCACGCCCAGCACGTTCGCCTTCAGGCGGGCCGGCAGGTTGCCGCCGAACAGCGCCACCAGCGCCCCGAAGATCGCCAGCACCAGCACCCACAGCAGCATGGAACCCTCATGGTTCCCCCAGGTGCCGGTGATGCGGTAGAGCAGCGGCTTGGCCGAGTGCGAGTTCTCGACGACGTTCAGCACCGAGAAATCGGACTGCACATAGGCCGTGACCAGCGTCGCGAAGGAAAGGCTGACGAAGCCGGCGAAGACCAGCGCCAGCACCGGCCCCACCCGCATCAGCGCCGCGTCGCCGGTGCGCGCGCCCCAGATTGGCAGGGCGGTCTGCAGGATGGCGACGGCGAGCGCCAGCACCAGCGCGTAATGCCCGATCTCCGGGTTCATTGCGCCGTCTCCCCTTCCTTCCAGACACCCTGCTTCTTCAGGGCGTCGGCCACTTCCTTGGGCATGTAGTTCTCGTCATGCTTGGCGAGAATGCTGTCGGCGCGGAAGCTGCCGTCGGGCACCATCACGCCCTCGGCGATCACGCCCTGTCCCTCGCGGAACAGGTCCGGCAGCAGCCCGACATAGTTCACCGCCACGTCGGCCCCGCCGTCGGTCACGACGAAGCGCACATGTGTGTTGTCGGACTTCACCACGCTGCCGTCCTTCACCAGGCCACCGAGCCGCAGCCGCGTTCCGGGCGCGGTCCGCTCGGCGGCGATCTCGCTCGGCGAGCGGAAGAACACGATGGTGTCGTTGAGCGCGAACAGCACCACGCCGGCGGCGACGCCGAGCACGCCGAGCGCGCAGGAGATGAGGAGAAGGCGGCGTCCCTTGCGGGTCATGATCAGCTCCCGAGACCCAGTTCGCGCGCCAGCGCATCGATGCGGCCAAGCGCGCCCTCGTCCTTGGCGAAATGGGCGCGGGCCTCGCCGGCGGCGGCCTTGGCCTTCTCCGCCTCACCCAGCACGTTCCACGCCCGCATCAGGCGCAGCCAGCCCTCGATGTCGTTGCCGTCTTCCGCGAGGCGGGTTTCCAGCCGCTCGACCATGCCGCGCACCATCTGGCTGCGCTGTTCGGGGGTGAGGCTCTCGGCGGCCGCGACATCGGCGGCGTTCGGACCGGGCGCCCCGGCAACGGCTCCCGCCGGCGCGGGAGCGGCACCGACGCGCGCCATGGATTCGCGCACCAGCCCCAGCCACGGCGCATCCGGCGGGGAATCCGCCGCCAGCGCGCCCCAGATCCGGCCCGCCTCGGCGGGCTTGCCGTCCTGCTCGGCGGCGAGGCCGAGGAAATAACGCGCCTTCGGGTCCTTGGCATCGGCGGCCAGCGCCGCCTGGAAGGCCGCCTTGGCCTCCGCCGTCACCACGCCGCCGGCCTGCGTGGTCAGCGCCTCGCCGAGGCCGGTCTGGCGGGTCGCGTTGGAACCGAGCAGGCGGATGGCGTTCGACCAGGCGCGCGCCGCGTCGTCGAGCCGTCCCAGGCGCGAATAGATCGGCGCGACCACCTCGTAGCCGCGCCCGTCATTCGGGTTGGCCTCGAGATGCGTCTCGACCTTGCGGATGAGGATAGCGATGTCGGTCTGGTCGGGCCGCGCCTCCAGCCGCTGGGCCAGCGGCTGCGGCGGATAGAGCGGGGAGCCGAGGAAAAGATAGAGACCGCCGGCCATGGCCGGCACGCCGATCAGCGCGATGATGGCAGCGGCGCGCCGGCGCGTGTCCGCGCCCTTCGACGCCGCCTTCTGCTGCTCCGCCTCCGCCGAGGCGCGCAGGATGCGACGGGCGACTTCCGTGCGCGCCGCCTCGCCTTCCGCCGCGCCGATCAGCCCGGCCTCGCGGTCGCGCTCGATCTCGGCGAGCTGGTCGCGATAGACGGCAAGGTCGGCCTCGGCGGCGCTGGCCGCCGCCGGCACGCCGGCAGCCACGGAGCGCAAAGGCCAAAGCACCGCCAGAATGGCGGCGCCGGTCATCAGCGAGAAGGCGATCCACAGCAACATTAGTCTTCCTCTAATGCGCTGAGGTAGCCGACCGGAACGCTGTCGCCAATCCGTAACAGCCTCAGTCCGATCGACGCAGGCTCACAGTCGCGAGAGCGCGACGGGACCTTGCGTCAACCCGCCACAGGTCGGCGGTGCGGGGGTCCGCACCGCGCCCGTGAGAGGCCAAGGCGTCAGCCGTGACCGGAAGCCGACGTCAGCCCGCGACCGGCGACCACGTGCCGTCCGGGTTGCGGCAGGCGGTGCCGCGCGCCGTCTGCGGCTGGCCGTTGATATAGATGGTGTGGGTGAACTCGCGGCACTTGGGCGAGCCGCCGCGCGCATAGGCCGGGCCGGGGACGATGGTGCCGTAGGCGCCGCTGTCGCCGCGCCAGCTCACCGGCGCGCCGGGGTTGCCGTATTCCAGCGCCTGCATCTCCGCGTCGCGCGCCCGCGCCCGATCCTGCTGGTCCAGCGCGTTGCCGATGCTGCCGCCGATCAGGCCGCCCACGGCGGCACCGATGGCCGCGCCCGCCACGTTGCGGCCGGCCGCGGCGCCGATCACGCCGCCCGCCAGCGCGCCGAGAGCCGCGCCGCCGACGGTGTTCGGGTTTTCCTGGGCGGTGCTGCACCCGGCAAGGGTGGCTCCGACCAGGCCGACGGCGACGAGTTGGTATGCGCGCATGAAACGAATCCCTCCAGCACAGTCACGGAACTTTGCCGCACCAAGCGTGAGGAATAGGGCGAAAGCGCGGCTCCGTCACCTATATCGGGACACCGCAGGTCGACGCGCAATTGGTCTGCCGACACTGCCTATGGACCGTCATTCCCGGGCTCGGCCCGGGGATCCACGACTTGCCGGGCGCTCCACGCCGCACCGAAGGCGTAAATGGCCGGGCCAAGCCCGGCCATGACGAGGCTTCAAGCGTCCTGGTCACATTCCATGTCACATTCCTACGCCGCCGGTAGCCGCACGACGCAGCGCAGCCCGCCGAGCGGCGAGCGGTCGAGGCCCAGCCGGCCGCCATAGAGCCCCGCCAGCTCGGAGACGATCGACAACCCGAGCCCCGAGCCGGGCCGGGTCTCGTCGAGCCGCTTGCCGCGCTTGAGCGCCTCGGCCTGCTGCTCCGGCGTCAGCCCCGGCCCGTCATCGTCGATGGTGATCTCGAAATAGTCGCGCTCGCCCGCCGTCCCCGGCACCGGCGCCACGGCGATCTCGACCAGCGAGCGCGCCCATTTGCAACCATTGTCGACGAGGTTGCCGAGGATCTCCTCCAGATCCTGCCGCTCGCCGCGAAAGCGCACGCCGTCGGCGACCTCCGCCTCCACCTCGATCCCCCGGCCGCGATAGACCTTGGCCAGCGTCCCCGCCAGCTTGCCGACGATCGGCCCGACCTCCTCCACCGTGGTGACCACCGAGGCGCGCGCGGCCATGCGGGCACGCTCCAGATGGTGCGCCACCTGCCCCGTCATGATCTCCGCCTGCTCGCCCACCTTGGCGGCGAGCGGGTCGCCCTGCGCGGCGGCGCGCGCGGCCTCGTTCTGCAGCACGGAGATCGGCGTCTTCAGCGCATGGGCGAGGTTGCCGACATGGGTGCGGGCGCGCTCGACGATCTCGCGGTTGGTCTCGATTAGCGCGTTCACCTCGGCGGCGAGCGGGGCGATCTCGACGGGATAGTCGCCGACGATCCGGTCCGCCTGCCCCGTGCGCACGTCGTGCAGCGCGGCGAGCATGCGCTTGAGCGGGCGCAGGCCGAACAGCACCTGGAAGACGAGGGTGAGCAGGAACGCTCCGCCCAGCACCGCCAGCGTCAGCTCCAGCGCGCGGTCGAAGGCCTGCACCTCCTCCTCGATCTCGCCGGCGTCGGCCGCCACCGCCACCGCGTAGCGCCCGTCCTCGCCGAGATCGACCACGCGCTCGACGATGCGCAGGTTCTGGTCGGCCGGGCCCTTCGCATAGCCCTCGCGCAGGCCCGAGACGTCGGACCGGCCCTCGCGCTCGAACAGCAGCGGCAGCTTGCCCTCCGGCAGGGAGCGCGAGGTCTTCACCTGCGGCGCCGCCCCGTCTGTGCGGGTGATCTGCCAGTACCAGCCGGAGATCGGGAAATTGAACAGCGGGTCGCCGAGCGTCGTCGGCTCCGGCATGCTGCCGGTGGCGGAGTTGGCGACGTCCGCCACGATGGTCTTGAGATAGACGTCGAGCCGCTGATCGAAGGCGCGCTCCACCGCGTCGCGATAGACCGAATGCAGCGCGAAGCCGGTGATCGTCAGCACGGCGCCGCTGATCACCGTCGCCGAGATGAACAGGCGTAGCGCCAGCGAGCCGGTGCGCATCAGCCGGGCGTTCCCTTTGACGGCGCCTCCTGGCGTGGGCTCTCGGGCGCCGCCAGGAGATAGCCGAGCCCGCGCACGGTCTGGATCACGTCGACGTCGAGCTTCTTGCGCAGCCGCCCGACGAACACCTCGATGGTGTTGGAATCGCGGTCGAAATCCTGGTCGTAGAGATGCTCGACCAGTTCCCCGCGCGAGACCACGCGCCCGGTATGGTGCATGAGATAGGCGAGCAGGCGGTGCTCGTGGGAGGTCAGCTTCACCTGCCGCCCGTCCACCGTCACCCGGCCCGAGCGGGTGTCGAGCATCACCGGCCCGCAGGTCAGTTCGCTCGCCGCGTGGCCGGCGGAGCGGCGCAGCAGGGCGCGGATGCGCGCCAGCACCTCCTCCATGTGGAAGGGCTTGGCGACATAGTCGTCGGCGCCGGCGTCGAAGCCCTGCACCTTGTCGCTCCAGCGGTCGCGCGCGGTGAGGATCAGCACCGGCATCTTGCGCCCCTCGCGGCGCCAGGCCTCCAGCACCGAGAGCCCGTCCATCTTCGGCAGGCCGATGTCGAGCACCACCGCGTCATAGGGCTCGGTCTCGCCGAGATAGTGGCCCTCTTCCCCGTCATAGGCGCGGTCGACGGCGTATCCGGCGTCGTTCAGCGCCTCATACATCTGGCGGTTGAGATCGGGATCGTCCTCGACAACGAGCAGGCGCACGGCAGTTCCTCGACGCATCGCCGCGCGAAGCGGGCGCGGCGCGGGGAGAATGCCACCCAACGGCGCCGCTGTCAGGTCAGGAGGCCGCCGGCGCTCCCCGCCACCCGCACAGCTCGCGCCCCACCGCGTTGTGCGCCTTCACCTGCCGGATGGTCGGACCGGTGTCGGCGCGCGCCCATGAGATCGGCCGGAAGGCGCCGCACGCGCCCCTAGTCGCGGCGGAAGGCGTCGTCGTCGCGCAGCCGGCGCTCGTCAGCATGGCGCCGGTCAGCATCAGCACGCGCGCGCGCCGCCCGCTCGATGGTTTCCAGAACATCGCGCTCCCCTTCCGCCCGGCAGGCCGCGCCGCCCGCCGCCTGTCCCCTGAGATAGCTCCCGGCCATCGCCGCCAGCACGGCGAGGAGCAGCACGGCCGCCCGCCCGAGCGGGCTGGCGAGCAGGCCCAGCAGTGCCGTCACGGCGCCGCCTCGCCCGCCCGCACGCGCCGCAGCGCGCCGGCCAGCGTCAGCGCCACTCCGGCCAGCATCAGCGCCGCGAACAGCCATTTCAGCGTCTCGGCGAAGCCGGCGAGCGGCGCCAGCCGGTCGGCCTGCTCGGCGATCACCGCGCCCAGCGCGCCGCCGCCGCTGATCAGCCCGCCCGCCCCTTCCGGCGTCCGCGAGAGCCGCGTGTCGGCGGGCCGGGCCTTGGCGTCCGCCGGCCCCTGCACGAGCATGGCCGGCTCCGGCCCCGCGCCGCCGCGCGCTAGGCTCCGGGCCGCCACGCGCACCTCGGCGACGCGCGCCGTCCAGCCGGCGCCGAAGGTCGGGAAGGTCCGCAGGCCGCGCAGCATGGCGAGGCGCCGGTCGCACACCGCGTCGACCAGCGCCGCCGGCGCGCGCCCGGCGAGCGCCGCCAGCGTCGCCTCGCCGACCTGCCCGTCGGCGACGACGCCGAGGCCGCGCTGAAGCCATTTCGCCGCCTGCGCCGGCCCGGAATGCACCGCCCCGTCGAAGACGCAGTAGTCGAGCCCCGCCGGCAGGTCGTCGGCGCGCACCGCGTCCCAGTATTGCCGGCGATAGATCGCCGCCACCTCGCCGGCCGCGATGCGGCGGACCGCCCGCGCCGGCAGCCCCTGCCGCCGGCGCCAGCCGTCATAGACGCGCTGGGTAATGCCCTTCATCGTCGCCCCGCCGGGATCGGCCGGGTGGTCGGCATAGCCGCCCTCATGCACAAGGACGCGCCGGAGCGCCCCCTCGAAGCTCGCCGCGGTCATCGTATTCTCCGGTAATGGAGGAAGGGATCAGCGCAAAAAACGGAACCCGCTGGGGACGAATCGCGTTATTAGCGCCAGCCGTTGCCGCTCGTCCGTTGCAATTTTCGGGAATTTCATGGACGATTTGCGCAACATCCAGCAAAGGGGCGTTGCTCGGTATGGGAAAGTCGGATCAACTCGTCGACGATCTGAGGAGTATCTTCGACGATGCGCGTAAAACCTCAGGCCATGTTCAGGCCGAGGCCCTCCTCGCTACGGCACCCTTCGTCCTGAAGGGCGCCACCCCCGGCCGGCCGCATGAAGTTGCCTTCATGCGCGATCGCCTGACGCATGAGAGCTACCATGCGATCTGCGACGCGGTCGGCCGCGAGATCGACCGCCTCAACAACGAGATCGCCCGGCTCAAGCGGCTGGAAAAGCTCACCGAGGTGGTGGAGAGCGCCCAGCGCCGCATCGTCGCGACGCCGGCCCGCATGACGACGCCTCCGGCCGCTTACCGCACGCCCGGCCCGGCCGAATAGTCGGCCGGCGGTCAGATGCCGAAGACGAAATAGCTCAGCACGAGCCGCACGCGGCCGCCCGTGAAGCTTCCGCCGAGCGCGGTGATACGCAGTGGCGTCGCCGCATAGAAGGCCTGCGGCCCGATCACGCCGATATTGGTCGCGCCGGCGGCAATGCTCAGCAGCCCGCCGAACTTGGATGTCTCCTCGGCGACGCCGACCTCATAGGCCGTCGCTCCGGTCGCGGTCTCCAGGGTGCGGCTGGCCACGGCGAGGCAGATCGCCCGGTTCGGGATGGCGATGCTGCTCTCGACGAAGGCCCCGGCCAGCGCGAGATCTTCCTCGACCACCCGCAGCGTCGCCCGCCCTCCCGAGGCCGAGCCGACCAGTATGTCGCGCCAGCCGCTTCCATCGAACTGGAGGGCGCGCGTGTCGCTGTCCACATAGGCGCGCCAGCCCGCGCGCGGCATCAGGAAGCGCCAGCCGCCACCGTCATGCAGCGCGATCTCGTTGTCATGCCCGGCCCACTCGCCGCCCGCCCCCGGCGCCACGATGTGCCGGTCGCCCGGCTGGGGCGCGGCGGGCGGCACGGTGCGCAGCCGATCGATCACGCCGAGCTGCGCCGCCGCGTCGAGCAGCAGCAGCGCCTCATTGTGCGTCACATGCTTCTGCGCCTGCGCCGCCGCCATCAGCGGCAGCGCGAGATGGGGTGTGGTCTCGGACATGAAGAACTCCGGCCGCGCTCCCCTGCGAGGGAGGCGAGTTGAGAGAGATCGGAATGAGAGGAGTGTCGAAGGCCGCGAGCCCCCGCCCCCGTCATGGCCGGGCTCGACCCGGCCATCCACGCCTTCCGCTCGGCCGCCGAGCCAGTCATGGATGCCGGCCGGGCTGGGCATGACGGTAGGGGGGCACGCCCTCAAAGCCGCAGTCGCGCCTCCAGCGCCGCGCCCGCTCCGACAGCGGCCGAGAGCTGGGCGATGCGCACGTCGAGGAAGCCTTGCGGCGCGCCGAAATCGGCGATCTCCTGCGCCGCCTCATAGGTCAGCGCGGGGGTGCTCACGGTGAAGGCGCGCACCACCGTCGCGCCGTTCAGGATCTCGACGCGGTAGGCCTCGCTCGCCTCGCCGAGCGGCACCTCGACCAGATCCCATGAATCGCCGTCCGCCCGCGTGCGGCGGGTCCAGCCCAGCGCGATGCCGGCCGGGATGCGCCGGGCGCGCGCATGCGCCGGGGCAAAGGGAAGCCGCGCCGCCGGCCCGATCGTCGCCGCAAGCTCGCTCACGGCGGCGTCGCCATGGTCGGCATCGGCCCGGCCGATGCGGTAGACGACGGCGCGCCCGAGCATGTCGAGCCCGGTCGCCACCGGCACGAGGTTCGCGTCGACGCGCATCAGCCGCGTGCCCGCCGGCCAGATGGCACCGGCCCGCGCCTCGGTGCCGAGCTGGCCGCGCAGCAGCCCGGTCAGCCGCCAGCGGCGCTCGCCGGTCAGCACCGCCTCGGTGAACTGGATCACCTCCGCCTCCCCGGAAGGGGCGATCAGCGCCAGCGCGTTCGCCCCGCCCAGCACCGCCTCCTCGCTCGCCCCGGCGACCAGCCCGCCGTCGAGCTCGATGTCGAGGCTCGTGCGGCTCCAGCACCAGGGCCGGCCCGGCGCCAGGTCGGCCAGCGTCGCGCCCATCACCGCCGGGGCCGCGAGGGTGGCGACCGGCTGGAAGCTGCCGCCGTCCACCGCCCGCCACACATTCAGGCCGCCCGGCCAGGGCGCGACGAAGGCGCCCATCCAGGCCAGCACCGCGCCGCCCTCGCCGCCCGGCAGCGCCAGCTGCAGCAGTTGCACCTGCGGCGGCCCGGCACTCGCCGGCATCTCCACCTGCGCCGGCCGCCCCACGCGCACCGCGAGGTCAAACACGGAAGGGTCGATGCCGCGCGCGCTCACCACCCGCGCCTCGCGGTCCTCGATAGCGGTGATCTCCAGGAGCCGCGCCCGCCCGTCGCGGTCGAGTTGCACGAGGTCGCCCGGCTCCAGCGCGAGGCAGGAGGGCGGCAGCGCGAAGCTGGCGCTATCCCGCCCCGCCCACATGTCCTGCAGCCACATCTCCGCCAGCCCCGCCGCGAGGCCGGGATCGGCCACCATGGCGATGTCGAGCCCGGTCTCCGCTCGCGCGCCACCGGCAAGGCGACGGGAGGCGGCGGTGGCGCGGCGGTAGTCGGCCGCCCCGTCGATGAAGCCCAGCGTGGCGCTCGCCGGCAGCTCGCCTTCCGCCGCGCGCACCAGTTGCGGCGCCGACACGCCCTCGCCGGTCACGATCTCCGCGTCGGTCAGCACCGCCCGCACCCGCCCGCCGCGCGGGCGCAGGGCCAGCGCGCCGCCGCGCTCCGTGAGGTCGAAGGCGAAGCCGCGCGCCAGCGGCTCCAGCGCCGCCCGCGCCGTCATCGGCCGGTCGATCACATAGCCGTCGACGACGCCGCGCAGCGCCGAGGTATCCAGGCCCTCGACGCCGAAATCCACCGCCAGCCGCGTCGTCAGCTCCGCCAGCGGGGCGGTGCCGAGCCGGCCGGTCAGCCAGTGCCCGCTCTCCCAGTTCGCCCCGTCCGCCCACACGTCGCGGGCGAGCGGGAACACCGGGAAGGGCCGTGCGTCCCAGGTCCAGGCATAGATCGACGCCGGGTCCACCATCCGCCCGCCCGGCAGGCCCGGCGCCGGCGGGTTCACGGCGAGCGAGCCCGCGAAGCCGGCGAGCGTCGCCTCGAGGTGCCGGCGCTGGATCAGGTCGTCCCGCCGCCCGCTGGAGAAGGGCGGCACGCCACCCTCGGCGGATTTCGGGTCGGGAAACACGCTCGGCCGGTTGGCGCCCTTGTCCACCGCCGGGCAGCCGATCTCGGTCAGGCGGATCGGCTTGGAGCCCGGCACCCAGGCCGTGGGCGAGGCGAGCCGCACCCCGCCGACGCGCTCGTGATGGGCGTTGCCCCACCACGAGGCGACGTCCTTCTGGCGGTGGATCCACGGCTCGCCATAGGCCCCATCCGTAATGGCCACGCGCGCCTGCGCGGCGCGGGCGGCCTCGTCCGCATAGTACCAGTCGAACGCCTCGCCGGCGTTCAGGTTGCCGCCGAGATAGGCGCGGTCGTAGCCGCTCTCATGGGCCGCCGCATCGAGATGGGCGTCGCCGTCGCGCCAGTCGGCGAGCGGCGGGTACCAGTCGATGCCGATGAAATCGAGCCCCGGCGCGGCCCAGAGCGGGTCGAGCGGAAACCGCACCTCCGCTCCCCCTTCCCGCACATGCGCGCCGTATTCCGTCCAGTCGGCGGCATAGCCGACCTGCGTGCCCGCGCCGACGATCGCCTTCACTTCCGCCGCCAGCTCCGCGAAGGCGCCCGCCGCCGGATAGACGCCGGGGCCCGAGCGCACGCGCGTCAGCGCCGCCATCTCCGAGCCGATGAGGATCGCCTCCACCCCGCCGGCGATCCCCGCCAGCGTCGCGTAGTGCAGCACCATGCGGCGCAGCGTCCATTCCTCCGGCCCGGAATAGACCACGCGCTGCCCCGCCACCGCATAGTCCGCCGCGCCGGCGGCGCCGAACAGCGCCGCCACCTGCGCCGCCGCCGCCGCCGTGCCGTCGGGCGAGCCGGGCCGGCCGGGCGCGGGGTGGCAGGTGATGCGCCCGCGCCAGGGATAGGCCGGCTGCGCGCCCGCCCCGCTCCACGGATCCGGCAGCGCGTTGCCGGCGGGAATGTCCATCATCACGAAGGGATAGAGCGTCACCTTGATGCCGCGCGCCTTCAGCGCGGTGATGGCCATGACGATGCTGTCGTCGGCCGGCGTGCCGCCATAGGCCGGCCGCCCGTCGTGCTGGCTGACCAGATAGGCGGAGGCGCGCGTCTCGCCCGCCGCCGTCCATTCCTTGTTCAGGCCGAAGATCTGCGTCGGCTTGTGGCGCCGCTCGACCCCGGGGCGGACCTCGCATGCCCCCGCCCGCAGGTCGGTGCCGAACCAGGAGACCACCAGCGCCACCCGCTCGAGGTTCGGACAGCTCGCCAGCAGCTGGTCCAGCGCGGCGGAGAAGTCGCTGGGATGGGTCGTCACATGCCGGCTTTCGGGCTGGTAGACGCCCGGCCGGTCGACCCGCACCACCTCGCGCGGCTCGTAGCCGAACTCGGTCGCGCCGGGGATCATCGTCACCGCCCGGAGCTGGTTCTCCAGCTCCCCGACGGCCCGCTCCACCTCGATGGAGATCTGCGGCAGGCGGTTGCCGAAGCCCGCCAGCGGCAGCCGCTCGAACACCAAATAGGCGAGCCCGCGATAGGCCGGCGCCCCCGGCGCGCGCGCCTCGATCAGCGGGTCGGGCAGCTGGTCCTCGCCGCCGCGGTGCAGCCGCACGGCAAGCCGCGTGGTGTCGAGCAGCCGCCCGTCCGCCCAGATGCGGCCGATACGCGTCACCGGCCCCTCGCACAGCCCCACCGCGAAGCTGCCGAAATAGCGGTAGGTCGTCGTGGTGACGCCCCCGGCGAGCTCGCCGCCCTTGCCGCCGGCCGATTGCGTCTGGGTCGAGACCACCTCCTCCACCGGCGCCGCCCAGATCACCTGCCCCGACAGTCGCGCCCGGCCGTAGAGGCGCGGCATGGCCGCCCCCTCGGTCGAGGTCATGGTGCCGAATTCGGTCAGGCGCGGCCCCTCGCTGCGCCGGCCGGGGGTCAGCACCATGGAATCGATCGCCGCCCCGCCGAGCGCGCCGAGCGCCCGCCCGGCCATCGCCCCGAGCGGCCCGAACAGCGCCCCGCCGATGGTTCCGCCCAGCGCGCCGAGAACAAGTGTGGCCATGGAAGCTCCCGATCAAATGGCGGACAAGACGCCGCCGGTGAGTGAAGACATTTGATCTTGCAGAGCCCGGATCACGCCGGATGAACCCGGACGGGGCCGGACAAAGTACCGTGGGCATTGGCTTCCGGTGACCTCGGCGTGGCGGGCGGGCGCGGTGGGCGATTTTGCAGAGCCGTACCAAATCGGCGCGGCGGGACACATGGTCTTGCAGAAAGGGCCCCCGTCGCGTCCCCGCTCTTAGCCATCGCTAAAACACCTCTTAAACGGCCCAGCCGCGCCTGTCGCCGGGCGTGCGACGTTATAGACCAAAGACGGCGGCGCCGGGCAGTTGAACGCTGGATGGTCCGCAGATACCACTAAACAACCTCAGCGTGCTTGCCGATACAATAAACACCAGCACGAGCCTCAGGCCCGGTCTTTCCTGACATCAGCTTGAGGCGGGGCGAGCAATTCCTTCCTCAGCTGCACGGCCATCAGCTTGACCATTGCCATACGCTCGGCCGGGTCCGAGGACGCCGCCGCGATTTCCTCGTATTTCTCAGCGCTAAGACGGCCTAAATCAACGGGCGACAGCGAGATTGCAAGTTCGCGGTAAAGCCGAGCGATCGAGTCGACCACGCGCCCCATAAGCTCGCGGTCAATGGCCGTTTCCACGCTCTCGCGATCGATGGGCGTGTCGGCGAGACGCATCGGGCCAATTCCCGTCAGTATCCAGCCCGGATTAAAGCCGAGCCCGGCAATCGCTAGAAGCGTGGTGCCATTCGGGGGGTTATTGCCGGCCTCGATGTTCTGCCACGTGCCCTTACCTCCCCCGATCTTCTCGGACATTGCCGTTTGGCTCAGGCCGAGCGATTCGCGGATGAGCTTCAGCCGCCCCCTGATTTCGTCATGTGGCACAGCCGGCCTCCTGAGCTGTGCCATGGAGGCGTGTCCACTGGCAGGGACGGCACGACCAATTTTTTCTGTATCCAATCAATAATTTAGAGCGACCAAGCCGGCGACCAATCGACCTGTGGCTTGTGCCATATTTTTTTCTGTTCCTTTGACCAATTTTTTCGGTATTCTTCATCCCGAACCGTACTAAGTGCCTTCCGAAAAACCCGGCCTGTCCCGCCGGGCTTTCCAAGGATCGATGATGGCCATCCGCGAAGCAAACGGCCGGTGGACTGTGACCGTTCTCTCCAACGGTGACTGGCACCCGGAAGAGATCAAGGCCGCTGTTCGCATGCGGGGTTCCAGCTTCGAGAAGCTGTCCCGCGACAACAGGTTATCCGAGGGCGCCTGCCGTGTCGCCGCCCGCCGCCCTCATTTTGAAGGCGAGAGGGCCATCGCCGCCTTTCTCGACCTCTCCCCCCGAAAAATCTGGCCGAGCCGCTACCGCAAGAACGGCTCGCGCATACCCGGACACCGCAACCGTCGTGACGTTAGGAGCGGCGAAGCGGCTTGTCAGCGTCTAATCGAGAGAGCCGCCTAGACATGCGCGACGTGCAGTCCATCAAACTCGCCGACATCATCGTCACCGACCGCCTGCGGGCGATCGACGAGGACCGCGCCCTTCTCCTCGCCGCCAACATGAAGGAAGAGGGGCTGAACGTACCGATCGAGGTACGTCCCGCACCGAAGAAGCCCGGCAAGTTCGTCCTCGTGACGGGCGGTCACCGGCATGCCGGCGCGACGGTCCTCGGCTGGACCGAGATCGACGCCGTCGTGCTCGACCTCAACCCCGACCGGGCGCGCCTGCGCGAGATTGACGAAAACCTCTACCGCGCCGATCTGTCCGAACTCGATCGGGCGGTGTTCCTTGCCGAGAAGAAGCGCCTCTACGAGAAGCTGAACCCGCAGACGAAGCACGGTGGCGACCGGCGATCGGATCAAGCCGCCATTTTTGGCGACTTGGTGCCGCGCTTCTCAGAGGAGGCGTGCGAGCGGCTCGGCATGTCGGAGCGCTCGCTCCAGCGGACCCTTGCTCGCGCGGCGCTGGAACCGGAGGTGCGCGCCCGCATCGCGGGCACGCCGATGGCGAACAAGGGCTCGGACCTCGACGCCCTGCTGAAGCTGGCACCGGAGCAGCGAATGCCGGCTCTCGACCTGCTGTTCGGTCAGGCCGACGACGCCCCTCTGGGCCGTTCGCGGTAAGAGAGCTTCAAGAGCCTCTTACCGACCCCTTAAGCGGGACTTTTGCCCCCATTATGATTGGTGCAGGATCAAGTGTCCCGTGCTGCAGATTCAAAAGTCGCGCTTCAGCCGGCTCCCTCTCCCCGCCGGGAGAGGGTTGGAATGAGGGGCTTCCGCCGCCTCCCCTCACCCGTCGCTGCGCGACGACCTGTCCCCGCCGGCGAGAGATCAAGGAAAGCATCGCTTCCGCCCGCCTGCGGAGTATCCGGGAAGGCGGCAGGAGGATGAACACCGTCATGGCCGGGCCTGTCCCGGCCATCCACGCCTTCCCCGGCCGGAGGCCGCGCATGCCGGCGTGCCCTCACGCCCCCGGAAAGGCGAACGCAAAGGCCAGCCGCCGACGCCACCAGGGCGCGAGGAACACCTCCGCCACCGCCGCCCCGTCATGGGCGTGCACCATGCGCTCCCGCGTCACCAGCACCGCCGCGTGCTTGGCGGGAAACCCCTCGCGCCAGCGGAACAGCAGCACGTCGCCCGGCGCGGCGTCTTCCGGCGCCACCGCGCGCATGTGCCGGCCGGCCGCCTGCGCCATCTGCTCGGCCTTCGTCGCCTCGGCCCAGTCGGGCGCGTAGGGCGGCAGCGGCTGCGGCTCCGGGCCGATCGCCGCCCGCCACACCCCGCGCACCAGGCCGAGGCAGTCCGCGCCCTGCCCCTTCAGCGAGGCGCGATGCAGATAGGGCGTGCCGATCCAGCCGCGCGCCTCGGCGACGATGCGCGCGCGCAAGGCATCCCCCTCGCTCGTCTCGCCCCCGCCCATCTCGCGCCCGCCCATGTCACTTCCCATGTCACTGCCCTCCCGGCACGGCGATGCGCAGCACCGCGTCATTGCCCGGCATGTGCGGGAAGCCGCGGAAATTCAGGCTGTTGGCGAAGCGGTCGCGGCAGGTCTCGAAGCGCTTGTCGCAGCCCGCGCTCACGGTGAAGGCGTCGCCCACCGCCATCGGCTCGGGCGGGCGCTGCCACAGCTCCAGCCGCACCCCGCCGGCCGTGCCGTGCGTCTTCACCTCGGTGACGAAGCCCTGATTGGCGCCGGAGGTGAAGGCGAGCCGGCCCTGCGTGAACCAGCCGGCGGCATGGGCTTCCAGCCCGGCCGCCACCACCAGCCCCGGCCCCTCCACCGCCGCCACCGTGCCGGCGCCGGCATAGGCGGGCGAGGCCAGCGCCACCTTGCAGCGCACATCGCCGAGATCGGCGTCGCAGCCCGAGGTGAACAGCCGCCCGCGCACCACGTTGAGCTGGTTCGCCTGTCCGCGCAGCTCGGCGGTGAAGCTCCCGCCCTCGCGCCGCACCTCGCCGAGGCTCGCCCGCCGCAACAGCAGGAAATGCGCCGGGGCCGACCAGTCGGCGAGGATCAGCTCGATCCGCGCTCCGTCATAGCGGCCGGCGTCGAGATCGGCCTCGTCGATCAGCTCGGAGGTCAGCGCCGCCGACATCTCGCCCCCGCCCACCGCGAAGCCGAGCGCGGCCGCGTCCTCGCTGCCGCTCGCGCCGCTGGCGGAGCGGAAGCCCGTGCCGTCGACGAACAGGTCCTCGTCATGTTCGGTCAGGCCAATCACGGCCCCGTCGCGGCGGGTGATGCGCCAGCAGCGCGCCAGCGTCGTCACCCCGCCGGCCAGAGACGCGGCAAGCGGCGCGGGAATATCCCTCATCGGCAGTTCCTCATGGTTCGATCCGCCCTTCCCGGCAGGCGTCACCCTTCCGCCCCGTCCGGTCTCCGTCCTGACCGGCACACCGGCATCCCGAGATGCCCGACCCTCTCGGCCGCCCCTTCGTCTCGGGATCGGGATGCGTCGAATTCCCGCTTCGAAGATGCAGCCCCCTCCGGCACACCCCTCTCGACCACCACCTCCGCCCCTCGGCACGCCGTCATCCTGAGGCGCCCGGCCAGCGATCCGGCCTCGAAGGAGGCTCGCCCCGACGCCACGGTCCCATCCTTCGAGGCCGCCTGCGGCGGCACCTCAGGATGACGGTGCTCCGCCCCTCAGATCCGTATTTCCAGGATCGGGATGCGCGGGATCTCCCCCGCCTCGAAGGCGGTGAGGTTCACCTCCAGAAAATCCGTGTCGAAGCGTACCGGCACGTCGAACAGGAAGCCGGCGGTGACGCTCGCCCCGGCGGGCGGCGCATGGCCGGCAAGGAAGCTCACCGCGCCACTGGTCGGGTCCGCCGTGAAATGCGCGCCGGCCGTGCGCTCGGCTCCATTGACAGCAACCCGCACGGAGCCGGCCACCGGCTTGGCGACGGGCCGCACATAGGGCGCGTGCGCCCCGCCATAGGTCTTGGCCAGCGCGAAGACCATGCGCGCGCCGTCGCCGATGCCGATGGGCTGGTCGAACGGGGTGGGCGCGGAGCCCGGCGCGGCGGAGGAATGGTCCAGCCGGTCGCGCCAGCGGAAGCCGTGGAGCCGCCCGCGCCGTTCCTCGAAGAAGGCGACCACGCCTGAAAGCTGCGCCAGCGACTTCACCCCATAGCCGGCGTCCCAGCGCCGGCGCGAATGGGCGAGCCGCGTGTTGCGCTCCTCGCGGCCGGTCAGCGTGGTGACGATCTCCGTCGCCCGCTCCGGCCCGCCCGCCGCGCCCAGCGCGATGTCGAGCGGGAACAGCGTCTCGTGAAAACCCGGCATGTCGGCCACCCGCAATTCTGGGAGATGGATCGAAATCTCGAGGCGCGCGAGGAAGGGCGCCATGGCGAAGGCGCCCCGGCGATCGCTCACAGGGCATCCCGGTCCATGCCGGGACTTCCGCATCATGTATCGGTGGCCGCTTCAGCACTGGCTCAGGCCGCCAACAAGAAGGGTGGGAAAAGGTAGCTCAGAGGCTCCTTTCCCCGCGCGCCACCGCGCGGGCCACCAGCCCGGCCAGATAGGCGTCGGAGCGGCGGAAGGCGCTCGGGTCCGGCGTGGCGACGTTCACCGTCACGCTGACGCCGCGCCGCCCGCCGCCCGCCGCGACGCCGAGCCGGCCGTCCGGGCCGCGTTGCAGCGGCAGGATCGCCTCGGCCCCGCTCTCGCCCATCAGGCCGAGATTGCCGCCGGCCATCGGGAAATAGGTCGGCGCCGCCACCACCCCGCCCTGCGCGAAAGGCAGCACGCGCCCGCCGGCCAACGCCCCGCCGCTGGCGAAGCCCAGCGCGCCGCCGATATTTCCCAGCCCGCCGCCCACAAGGCCCTGCAGCAGGCCGGCGAGCCCCTGCTCGAGCGGCTTGAAGGCGATGTCCAGCGCCAGCGAGGACAACCGCGACGCCAGCGAGCGCAGCACGTCGTCCGCCTCGCGCCCCTTCACCGCCGCGCCGATCAGCGCGTCGCCGAGCGAGCGCCCGAACCCCTTCGCCAGCCGCTCCGCCTCGCCGATCTCGCGCCGGAAGGCGCTGGTGTCGGCGTCGATCTCCACCGTCAGGGAATCGTCCGAAAAACCGTCAGCCATGTCGTGCCCGCCGCTGGAGTGATGTCATGATCGCCCGCACACCCACGCGAACCGGAAGCGCCCGCCGACGAGCGGCCGGTGCCGCCCCTTTGCGCGCACCGAACGGCCCATCGCCGCGCGCCAGAACGCCCGTTAAGGACGGACCCGCGCCGTTCTGTCCCGGCGCGGAACCGGGTGCCCCGAGCGCCGGCGCCGCCCTCCCGGGGCCGTCGCGCCCCCGCGTCGACTCCCTCTCCCCGTCGGGGAGAGGGTTGGGGTGAGGGGTCTTCGAGGCTCGGTGAGAGTCTTCGATACGCCGCAAGCGTGCGCCCCTCACCCGCCGCTATGCGGCGTGGCGCGACGACCTCTCCTGTGGGAGAGGTCGAAGCAACCGCTACCACCCGGCGGGCGCCCACCCGTTCCCCCGATCTGCCCGGCCCGCCCCGCGTCCCGGACAAGCGGCGCCGCGCGCCGTGCCGATCCGGGACCCAGGAGAAACTCTTCGGCCGTCTCCCCCGCACGCATACAGAGTGCCCCACGGTCTCGGAGGTGAGGCGCCAGTTTGCGGAAGCCGTCTCCCCGCCGCACGCGCAGACCGCCCCCCCACGCGCGCCCGCCCGCCGGGGCTCGCTCCCCCTCAATCGGGGAACCGCGCCATCAGCGCGGCGAGGCTCGCGCGGTCGAGCGGCGCGTGGGCCGGGCCGGTCTCCCGGCCGATGGCCGCCGCCAGCTCGCGCGGCGTCAGCCGCCAGAAGGCCTCGGAGGACAGCCGCAGGCGGCCGAAGCCGAACGCCATCGCCGCCTCCCACGGAAACGCCCGGACCGCATCCGATCCGCGCTCCCGCGAAGTCCCGCTCAACGCCCCGCCGGCCCGAAAGGGCGGCCGTCCTCCGCCGCCCCTCCCTCGCCGGCGACATCGGTGCCGGCGACATCCGCCGCGCCCGGCGGGGAGACGGCACGCCCCGCCCCTTCCCCCGCCGCGCCGAAGGTGGCGGCGATCAGCTCGCCGACGATCCGCGCGAAGCCGGCCGCGCCGCCCGGCGTGGTCATGCGCGCCACCTCGTCCTCGGTGACGCTCTCGCCCGCCCCGCACAGGCCGGCCGCCACGATGCGGATGGCGTCGCGCGCCGCGAGCCGCCCGCGGGCGAAGCGCTCGGTCAGCGCCACCAGATCCTGCGCCCCGAAGGCGTCCTCCAGCTCGGCCAGCGCGCCGAGCGTGAGCACGAGGGTGCACGTCCGCCCGTCGAGTTCGGCCGAAATCTCGCCGCGATGCCGGTTCGCCATCGTCGTCCTCACAGCGCCGCGAAGGTGATCTCGCCCGCGCTCTCCAGCGCGATGTCGAACGTCACCTCGCGGTCGTGCTCGGCGGCGATCTCCAGCGCGGTGATCTGGAACGGTCCCTCGATGGCGCCGAAATCCGGCACCACGATCTGCGCCTGGCGGATCGTCCCGTCGAAGAAGCTCTGGCGGATCAGCGCGTCCGAGGCGGCGTCCTTGAACACCCCCGAGCCCGCCACCGCCGCCCGCTTCACCCCGGCCCCGGCGAGCAGCTCGCGCCAGCGCCCGGCGCTCTCGGCGTGGGTCACGTCGACCGGCTCGGTGTTGAAGGCGATCTGCCGCGAGCGCAGCCCCGCCACGCTCGCATAGGCCGTTCCGTCGTGGATCTTCAGCAGGAGATCCTTGCCCTTCTGCGCCGCCATCGGCTCGATCCTTTCCTTGCAGGGGCTCGCGCCCGTCGGTATTCAGAGACGGTTAACCGCGATGGGGTAGATTGCCTCCCATGCGGTGCCCGGATGCGCCGCGCGGGCGTTGACAGGCTGGTTCAGCAAACGCCGCCAAGTCGCTTCATCTTCAGATTCAGATTCACGCAGATTCCCGAGTCGCCGGAGTCGCTTGCGGCCAGTTCCTCACACATCGGGAAAACCTCAATCGGTTTCCGTCACCGCGCGAAACCGCAGCAGCGCGCGGTAGCTGCGTCCTCCCGGCTCGCGCCGGATCTCGGCGCTGGAAAAGCGCAGATTCACCAGCCGGTGGCCCGGCAGCTCGAGCGCCGCGTCGTGCAGCGCCTGCTGCACCAGATGGGCGAGCGCGTGCACCTCCCCGTGCCCGCCCTGGCGCGACCAGACGGCGAGCGTCATCCGGTGCTCCTCCCCGCTCTCGGTGGCGGTGGACCAGTCGGTCACCTGCGCCTCGCCGAGCGTCACATAGGGGAAGTCCGGCGCGCCCGGCGGCACGTCGTGCACCCGCCCGCCGCCCAGCGCGGCGGTCAGCGCCGCGTCCCCCGACAGCGCCGCATGGATCGCCCGGCGCAGCGCCACCGCCGCACCCATTGCCCCGCTCATCGGCGCCACCTCCCGTTCGGCCGCGCGGCCCGCCGCGCCGCCAGACCGGCCAGCCTGTCGCGCAGCGCTTCCAGTCCCCTCAGGCGGATCGCGAACCTCACGGCGTCTCCTCCCGGCAGTCGCAGACGAGCCGCCGCCCCCGCCCCTCGGGATCGCTCACCGCCTCCACCAGGAAGCGCCGCGCGCCCAGCCGCAGCCGGTCGCCCGGCTGCACCGTCGCCGGCGCCCGCAGGCTCACCCGGTGGCTCAGCACCGCGCCGGGCCGGTCGGCGATCTCCGCCGGCGCGGCGCTGGTCTCGATCGCGCCCCACAGCGCGTCCACGGCAAGGAAGGCGCGCGTCACCCCACCCATGCCGTCCGCCGTCTCCACCGGCGTCTCGTGCACCAGCCGGTGCCGCAGCGCCCCCGTGCCCGTGCCCATGCCCCCGCCCGGCGCGCTCATAGCCGCGTCACCCGGAAGGGCGCGACCAGCGCGTCGAGCCGGGCGGGAAAGGCCGCCCCCGGCCCCGGCACGTCGCGGTGCTCGTAGAAATGCGCCAGCACCACCCGCACCGCCTCGACCAGCGGCGAGGGCACGTGGTCGGCGCTCGCGCCATGCCCGGCCACGATGTCGATGGCGATGCCCGCCAGCGCCCGCCCCGGCGCCGGCACGCCGCCGCGCCCCACCCGGATCAGCCCGGGCAGCCGCGCCGTGTCGGCGGTGAAGGCGTCGGCCGGCACCGCCACCTCGGCGCCGCCGGCATCCACCACATGGACGGCGAGAATCTCCCGCAGCGGGTTCACCGGCACGGGGATCAGCCCGCTCGCCGGCCAGGCGTCGCGCACGATCCGCCAGTTCTGGTCGATCAGCGCCCGCCGCGTCAGCGCCTCCACGGTCGCCCGCGCGGCGGTGATCAGCGAGGCGATCAGCGCATCCTCGGCGTCGTGGTCGACGCGCAGATAGGTCTTGGCCTCGGCGAGCGTGATCGGCTCGGCCGCCGGCCCGGCGAGAAGGATCGCGGGCATGGATGCTCCTGCAATATGTCTGGAAGGCCCGCCCCACACGGCGACGTCATGGCCGGACGTGATCCGGCCATCCACGCGGTGCCGCCTGGACGCGCCTGGCAAAAAGACATGGATGCCCGGGTCAAGCCCGGGCATGACGTCGTTCATGCGGGTGCCGATTGACGTCGCGCTCGGCCGCCGCCACAACGGCGGCGCCCACACCCGGAATCTCCGATGCGCCGCCTCATCCTCTCCGCCCTCGCCGCCTTCGTCTTCACTGTGCCCGCCCACGCCATCGTCGGCGGGCGCCCGGCGGATCCGGCGCTGAAGGCGGAAACGGCGATGATCGTCTCGACGCGCGGCGCCTCCTGCACCGGCGTGGTGCTGGCGCCGAATGCGCTGCTCACCGCCGCCCATTGCGTGCAGCCGGCGGCGGATTACGCGGTGGTGGTGTTCGAGTCCGGCGGCGCGCCGCGGCTGGTCCCCGTCACCCGCATCGCCCTGCACCCGGCCTATGATCCGAATTCCTTCGAGACCCGGCGCCCGACGCCGGACCTCGCCGTGGTTCGCCTCGCCGAAGGGCTGCCGTCGAGCTTCCGCCCGGCCGCGCTCTCCGACCAGCCGGCCCTGCCGGCCCGGCGCACCGCCTTCACCATCGCCGGCTTCGGCGTGACGAAGGACGGCGACGGCAAGTCGGCCGGCACGCTGCGCAGCGTCGATCTGCCCAGCATCGGCACCACCGGCGGCATCATGGTCCGTCTGTCCGACGGCGCGGCCAAGGGCGGCTGCACCGGCGACAGCGGCGGCCCGGTGCTGCTCGACGGCGTGGTCGCCGGCATCATCGGCTGGTCCACGGCGGCTGGCGGCGCGCGCGGCTGCGGCGGCGTCACCGGCGCCACCCTCGTCGGCCCGCAGCGCGCCTGGATCGACGCCACCGCGCGCGGCATGGGCCGCTGAAGCGGCGCCCGCGCGGCGTCGACGCAACCCTCACCAAGCGCCCCGCGCCGGTCCGGCTCACCGCCTCCCGGTTCCCCGGCCCGCGCCGGTCCGGCCTGTCGAAAACTCCCGGCCGCTCCATCGTGGGGCAAGTCCCCGCTTCCCCGTCTGCACGGCCAACTCATTGCACATGCGCAATGTCGTCAGCGCCATAACACAACTGGCAATGCAGATGGGCCGAGCCTAGCTTCTCCTCATGAAAACGGCGCGGCCACAACGACCCGCCTCCACTCTTCAGGAGAAGTCACCATGAACAAGATCCTCCTCGCCGCCGTCGCGCTGGCCACCTTCGGTTCCGTCGCCGCCCAGGCGGATGGCGGTCGCGATCCCAGCCTCTACGGCCGTCCGGCCGTGACGCAGATCGTCGAAGGCCGCAACGCCGCTGTCGCCGTCCCCACCGTCTCCGACGCCTACATCAAGGCCTCGGTCGCGCAGGATGCCCGCAGCAATCGCTGATCCCTTCCGACAACCCTTCCCGACAATCCGGCGCCCCCATGAGAGCGAGCGCCGGTCCCCGACAGGAGATTCCATCATGAACAAGATCGTTCTTGCCGCCGTCGCGCTGGCCACCCTCGGTTCCGTTGCCGCCCAGGCGGATGGCGGTCGCGATCCCAGCCTCTACGGCCGTCCGGCCGTGACGCAGATCGTCGAAGGCCGCAACGCCGCGGTCGCCGTCCCCACCGTCTCCGACGCCTACATCAAGGCCTCGGTCGCGCAGGACGCCCGCAGCAACCGCTGATCCCGCATGACTGGCCGTCTTGAAAGGGGCGCCCTTCCGGGCGCCCCTTTTCTTTGCGCCGCGCTCTCCCGCGCCGGCGCGGTCAGGCCGCGAACTTCAGCAGCTTGATGGCGTCGAAGTCCTGCACGCCGCCGCCCACGCGCTTCGTCGTGTAGAACAGCACATAGGGCTTGGCCGAATAGGGATCGCGCAGCACCCTCACCCCGGCCCGGTCCACCACCAGATAGCCGCGCCGGAAGTCGCCGAAGGCGATGGAAAGGCTGCCCGCGCCGATCTCCGGCACGTCCTCCGCCTCATGGACGGGGAAGCCGAGCAGGCTCGGCTGCGCCCCCGGCGCGGTCGGCGGCGCCCACAGATACTGGCCGTTCTCGTCCTTCAGCTTGCGCACCGCCCCTTGCGTGCGCCGGCTCATCACGAAGCTGCCGTTCTGGCGGTAGCCGGCCTTCACCGCATAGACGAGGTCGACCAGCGGATCGGCCGGGCCGGCGGCGGGGAAGTCGCCGGCCGCCCCGGTGGCGATGAAGCCGAGCTTGCCCCATTCCCAGGCGTTCTCCGCCACCGTGTCATAGGCGAGGAAGCCCTTCGGCCGGGCGATCCCGTCGCCGGTCACGAAGGCGGTGCCCTCCTGGCTCGCGAAGGCCGCCTCCACCTCGATGGCGAGCCATTCGTCGATATTCACCGCCGAATCGTCGAGCAGCGTCTGCGTCGCCGCCGGCATGGCGTAGAGTTCCATGGCCGGGAAGGCGATCTCGTCCAGCACCGGGCTCGCGGTCTGCGCCCGCGCCGCCGTTTCCGCCACCCAGCCGACCGCCGGGCCGGAGGTCATGAACGGCTTCTTGTAGGTGCCGGCGGAGATGGTGCGCACATCGGCGATGGCGCGGATCGGCGAGAGCGCGGTCAGGCGCTTGCCAATCTCGCGCTCGGTCTCCTGCGGCACGGTATAGCCGCCGTCCGCGCCGATGCCGGCGGAGAGCGCCTTGGCCTCCAGCCGCTTGAGCCCGGCCGCCTCGCCGGTGCGCACATAGGCGTCGAACGCCGCCTTGTGCTCGCGGGCGGCCAGATCGCTCACAAAGCCGGTCGCGAGATCGCCGCCGCCCAGCGCCGGGCGGCGGGCCTTGAGCGTCAGCTCGTCGATCAGCGCCTTCTGCGTGTCGAGGGCGGCGTTGATGCGCTCCACCTTGTCGGCGGTCACCGCGTCGACGCAGCGCCGCTCCAGCTCGCCGAGCCGCTGGTCGTTGGCGTCCTTGAACGCCTCGAAGGCGCCCATGAACTCCTCGAACGCCGCCGCGACCTCCGGGCCGGCGACGGACTTCACTTCAGGGGCGGAATGGCTGAGATCCATGTTGCTCATGTCCATGTTCGATATGACGAAAGAGCACCGTCATCCCCGGGCCTGGCCCGGGGATCCACGCCTTCATCGGCAAGGTCATGGATGCCCGGAACAAGTCCGGGCATGACGGTCCGAAAAGGCCGCTAGGCCATCGCCGGCCGCAGCCCCGGCAGGGCGCGCAGGCGCCGGGCGCCGCGGCGGATGGCGGCGGCGAGCGGGGCGTGCTTCACGCCGGCGATGCGGGCGTCCGGCTGCATGGGAAAGGTCACCACCGACACCTCCCACAGATCGATGCGCGAGAGCCGCCGTACCCGCGTGCGCGGGTCGGTGCGCCCTTCCACCGCGCGGAAGCCGATGGAGAGCCCGTCGATCGCCCCCGCCCGCATCAGCGCCAGCACGTCGCGGGCGCGGGCGACGTCCAGCGTCAGCCGGCCGCGCACATGCAGCCCCACGCCGTCCTCGCGCAGCGACAGCCAGGTGCCGATCGGCTCGGCCGGATCATGCTGGAACAGCATGCGCACCCCCGGCGCGCCGCGCTCGGCGAGCGAGCGGGAGAACGCGCCGGGCAGGATCAGGTCGCGGCCGAGATCGACCCGGCCGAACAGCGCCGCATAGCCCTCGAAGCTGCCGTCCGGCTCGATCCGCGCCAGCGCACCGGGCTGCGCCTTGGTCTGGATCGGCGCGGCGGGATGGGTCCACCCGTTCATGCGCCCTCCCCGTCGCCGCGCGGGCGGCGGGTGGCGGCGGCGCGCTCCAGCCGGCCGAGCGTGCGACCGAACCGGCGAAACACCTGCGGCGCGTCGCCGGCCCGGCTCGACACCGGCAGGCGGCCGCGCACCCCATGGAAACCGCCGGGATGGAAACCGCCGGGCAGCAAGGCCCGGATGCGGGGCGTGGATGTCATTCCTCGTCTCCGAAATCGCCGAACAGGGCGTTGAAGCGCGCGATCTCGCGCACGAAGTCGTCGAAGCGGCGCACCGCGCGGCCAAGTTCGCGCAGCGCCAGCGCCGCCAGCGCCGAGGCGCCCAGCGCCCACATCAGCAGCGCGAGATGGGCGAGGTCCGCCTTGGCCGCGAATGCCTCGATGAGGGTGTTCATGGATCGCCTCCACACAGATCGCCGTCATCCCTGGGCCTGACCCGGGGATCCACGCCTTCATCGGCCGAGGCGTGGATGCCCGGATCACGTCCGGGCATGACGTCGTGTGTTTCCTAGTCCGCCGCCCCGTAGCCCACCGCCTGGCGCTTCTCCTCGTCGGTGAGGAAGTCCGCCTCGCTCACCCGGCGCCACAGCGCCTCGCGCTCGAAGCTCAGCGCCGCGATGGCGTCGAGATCCGGCTCCAGCGCCAGCCGCGCCTCGCCGAAGGCGGGGGCGAGCCAGCCGGCCAGCTCCTGCCCCAGCCGGCGCGCCAGCGGCAGCACGGTCTGGCGCCAGAGCACCCGGCTCGCCTCGGCGTAGTTGGCATAGGTGGCGTCGCCGGGAATGCCGATCAGCATCGGCGGCACGCCGAAGGCGAGCGCGATCTCCCGCGCCGCCGCGTTGCGCGCCTCGAGGAAATCCATGTCCTTGGGCGAGAGCGAGAGCGGGCGCCAGTCCAGCCCGCCCTCCAGCAGCAGCGGCCGCCCGGCATTGGCGCTGCCGGAGAAGTTCTGCTCCAGCTCCTCCTTCAGCCGGTCGAACTGCTCGTCGGAGAGGTTGCCCGCCCCGCCATAGACCAGCGCCCCGGAAGGCCGCGCCGCGTTGTCGATCAGCGCCTTGTTCCAGGCGCCGGCGGCGTTGTGCAGGTCCAGCGCCACCTGCGCCGCCTCCAGCGGCGGGGCGCCGTAATGGTCGTCGAGCGGGTGGAACAGCGCGATGTGCAGGATCGGCGCAACGGGCGCCCCACCCCCGTCTTCCGGCGCGAAGCGCACGCTGCGCCCGCCCGCCGTGTATTCATAGGCCTGCGCCCAGCCGTCCGCGCCGGGCACCACCCGCATGCGGTCGGGGCGCAGCACGTGCAGCTCGCGCAGCTCACCGCCCAGCGCCACCGCCTCGACATAGGCGTTGCCGGCGATCATCAGATGCGCCGCCAGCGCCTCCATCAGCCCGGTGCCGGAAAGGCGCGGGTTGGGGCGCGCCAGCAGTTCGGCGAGCGGATGCGCCTCGCTCTCCCGTCCGCCCTCCATCAGGGTGAAGCGCACCTCGCCCGCCGCCTGCGCGACGAGCCGCACGCAGCGATGCGCCACGGCGTTGCGCAGATAGCCCTCGCGCGCCAGCCCGGCATAGTCGCGCGGCGTCCATTGCGGCCGGTGTCCGGCGAGCAGCGCCACCAGCGCCTGCGTGCGCGAGGCCTTGGCCTCCGGCGGCGCCGCCGGCCGGCGGAATGAGAAGAGCTTCATGAGGACTCCTGAAATAGGTCGTCATCCCGGCCGCAGGCGAAGCCGAAGAGCCGGGATCGCTCTCCGTTCTGGTCGCGATCCCGGATCGGTCCTGCGGACCGTCCGGGATGACGTCTGGACATTCACACCCGCCGCACCCGTGGCGCGGCCTCCCGCGGCCCCAGCGCCAGCGCCGTCACCGCCCAGACCAGCGCGTCCAGCCGGTCGGGCGAGCGCCCGTTCGACAGGCCCTCGGGGCCGAAATCGCACATCTCGTCCTCCAGCGCCGGAAAGGCGCCGGCATGACGCACCCGGCCCTGCTCGTAGAGCGCGGCCACCGGCTCGGCGCGCAGCCATTTGCCGCGCGTCGCCCGCACCTCGCTCACCGGCACGGCGGGGTCGATCCCGGCGAGGATGGTCTTCACCATCTCCCCGCCCTGGTTCACCTCCACCACCACCCGGTCGGCCTCCAGCCGGTGGAACAGCCCCACCGCCCGGCCGCCCCAGCCGATGGGCGTCAGCCCCTGCGCGCTCTCGTCGCCGAGCACGTGCACCATGCCGTCGCGGTCGATCCCCGCCGCCACGATCCCGCAGGCGTCGGCGTGCTTGCGCGAGGAGGCCGGCGGGTCCACCGCCACCACCACACGCTCCATTTGGCGGACGAGCTCCGGCGCCGCGCCTTCCCGCGCCGCCTCGATCGCCGCGCGGTTCCACAGCGCGTCCGGCCGGTCCTCGATCAGCTCGCCGTCCAGCTCCTGCCGGCCAAGCCGCGTGCCGGCATAGCGGCCGACCACCGTCTCCAGAAAGGTCGGCGCCAGATGCGCCGCGTTGGACGCCGTGCCCATCCGCGTCACCGCCGTGCGCGGATCGGCGATCAGCGCGCGGATCAGCGGGTTCGGGCGCGGCGTCGTGGTCGCCATCTGGCGCGGGCGGCGGCCCAGCCGCAGCCCGAATTGCAGCATGTCGAACGCCGCCTGCGCGTAGCGCCACTTGGCCAGCTCGTCGCACCAGGCGGCATGGAATTGCGGCCCGCGCAGGCTTTCCGGGTCGTCCGCCGAAAAGCCCTGCGCCACCGCCCCGTTCGGCCATTCGAGGCGCCGGCGCGTCGGTTCCCAGCTCGGCCGCTCGTGGCGCGGATGCACGCTGAGCAGGCCGGAGACGCCCTCCACCATCACCTCGCGCAGGTCGGCGAGGCTTTCCGCCACCAGCGCGATGCGCCCGGCCGGCGGCCCGGCCCGGCCGAACACCAGCGCCCGCACCCACTCGGCGCCGGCGCGGGTCTTGCCGGCCCCGCGCCCGCCCAGCACCAGCCAGGTCAGCCAGTCGCCGCCGCCCTGCGCCGCGCGCGGCGGCTGCTGCGCCGGCCGGCCGATCAGCGGCCAGTGGTGCAGCAGCCATTCCGCCGTTCCCGGCGGCAGCGCGGCGATGGCCTCAGGGAGCCTCCCCTGCCGCCAGCACACGTTCAAGAGTTTCGCCAAGCTCGCGTCGGAAGGCGTCGGCGTCACGGCTGGCGTCATCCTCGTCCCCGTCCGGCCCGTTGGTCTCCAGCGCCGACAATTCGCGCAGCGAGCGCACGAGCACCGCCAGCGTGCGCGCCGCGCGCTCGGTCTCGGCCACGCCGTCGGTCACGCGCTCGCAGCCCGCGCGGGCGATCAGCCGCTCGATGGCGGCGATCTCCGCCTCGATCCGTCGCACCAGCCGGGCGATCAGCTCGCCGCGCGGCAGCTTGTCCCGCCCCGCGACCGGCGTCCCCGCCGTCTCTCCGCCCGAAGCCTCGCCACCGGAAACCTTGCCGCCCGAAACCTCGCCGCCCAAAGCCTCCGGCACGCCGGCGGCCAACGCGGAAAAATCCGGCGCAGCGACGCCCGGCTGAACCGAAGCCGCCTCCGTCAAAGGCCCCGCCGGCACCGGCGCCTGCCCGGCGACGGCCGACGGCACCCGGCCGTCGAGAAGGCGCGAGCGCCATCCCTTGTGCCGGGCGTGGCGATAGAGTGTCGTCTTGTGAATGCCGAGCAGCACCGCGATGCTCTCGACCGGCACGTTGGTCTCCTCATAGAGCTGCCGCGCCTCGATGAGCGCCGCCGGCGAGAGGTTCCGTCCACTCGGAGCGATGCGACTACCTGCCGACATGCCACCTCCCCGTATGAGGCTGGAAACAAAAAAGCCGGCCCGAAGGCCGGCCCCGGCGCGCCCGTCGGACAGCGCCGCCAATCCCTATGCCCCGCACAGGAAGGCCGCCCGGCCTCTCGACGCATTTGTGGAGCATGACGAAAACCTACCCCGGCAGCGTCACGCTGTCAAGGACTATTTTCCTATAATAGGATTTCTTGGCCATAGCCGGAGCTGCAAGCGCGATATCCCGCCAAAGCCACCCGTGCGGACGCCCTTCACAAGCAACCTTTCCGCCTCTCGCGGTCGTAGCCGGGCCCATCCCGGCCATCCACGCCTCCGACCCGGCGGAACGTCTGAATGCCCGGCCCAAGGCCGGGCATGACGGTGCACGGGGACGGCTCCCATCCGGTATGGGCGGCGCATCGCCCCATCGGCCGCGCGCCGCCGTGTCCCGGACAAGCGGCACGGCGTGCAGCGCCGATCCGGGACCCAGGAAAGACTCTTCGGCCATGACCCCGCCCCACGCCGCGCATTGCCCCGGCCGGCGCCTTCATATATCCCTTCGGATATACCTTTGAGCACGTCCCCATGCCCCTGCCCCGCCTGATCCCCGCCCTGCCGGTCCTTCTCGCGCTGCTCGCCGTCCCGGCGGCGGCGCGCGATCCGGTGATGCTCGTGGGACCGGCGCCGGGACAGGAGGTCGCCCTGCCGCTCGACGCGCTGCACGCCCTGCCGGCCGAGACTCGGGAGGTCGCCTTCCTCACCTCCAAGGGCGAGGAAAAGGCGCGCTACACCGGCACGCGGCTGTGGGACCTGCTCGCCGGCCACGGCTTCGTCGATCCGGCGAACCATCCGGCGCTGCTGCGCACCCTCGTCGTCGTCACCGCCGGCGACGGCTACACGCTCGTGCTGGCGGCGGCCGACCTCGCGCCGGAGCTGGGCGACACGCCCGTGCTCCTCGCCTATGCGCGCGAGGGCGAGGCCCGCGCCGCCGACCGCCTTCCGCGCCTCATCGTGCCGGGCGACCGGCGCGGGGCGCGCAACGTCTTCGACATCGCGCGGATTTCCGTCCGCGTGCTCGATCCCATCCCACAGGAGAAAACGCCATGAAGCTCAGCGCCCGCAACATCGTCCCCGGCACCGTCCTCAAGGTCACCAAGGGCGCCACCACCTCGCATGTGCGCATCGACATCGGCGGCGGTCAGGTCATCACCTCCTCCATCACCAACGAGGCGGTGGACGAGCTCGGCCTGAAGGAGGGCGGCAAGGCCTATGCCGTCATCAAGGCTTCCGACGTCATGATCGCCGTCGACTGAGGGGAGGCCGGCATCGTCCGTCTCAACGAGATCAGGGACGGCGAGGTCGCCGTCGACCCGCCGGCCGCGCGCGACGCCGGCCTCGTCTTCATCGGCCGCATCCGCACGCCGTGGACCTCGCGGCTGGAGACCCCGCGCCTCGGCCGGCCGGACGGGCCGCTCTGCCATGTCGAGATCTTCGAGCCGTGGCAGCGGGCGCTGGCCGGCATCGAGGCCTATGCGCGGATCGAGGTGCTGTACTGGATGCACCTGTCGCGCCGCGACCTCGTGCTGCAAAGCCCCGCCAATGACGGCGAGCTGCACGGCACGTTCTCGCTGCGCGCGCCGGTGCGGCCCAACCCCATCGGTACCGCCATCGCCCGCCTCATCAGCATCGACGGCGACGGCGTGCTGCTGGTGCGCGGGCTCGACTGCGTCGACGGCACCCCGCTCCTCGACCTGAAGCCCGATCGCGCCCTCTTCACCCCCATCGCCCCCGAGCAGCCCGGCGACTGGCAGGTGGGGGAGTGAGCCCGCCGCTCACTGCCGCTCCAGCGTCCCCATCCCGAAGCCGTTCAGATCCTCGATCGTCACCGCCTCCGCCCGCCCGTCCGGGCCGAGCGCGAAGCTGACGCCGACCGGCATGTTCGGCAGCTCCGGCGTCGGCGTGTAGGTGAAGACGTCGCGGTTGAAATGGGTGAGCGTGAAGCGCGCCTTCCCCTCCGGCCCCAGCCGAAGTTCCAGCCCGTCGTCTGCCACCGCCACCTCGGCCGCGCCGACATAGGCGTTGGCGTAGCGCCCGGCATAGGCGGCGGGCGGCGCCGCCGGCAGCGGGTCCGGGCGCGGCGCGTAGCGCTTCTGCGCCGCCGCCACCGCCGGGCCGAACAACCCCTCATAGCCGGCGTTCCACGGGCCGATCCAGTCCTTCTCCAGCCGGCCGTCGAAGGCGAGGTCGAGGAAATTGTCGGCCAGCCCCTCCGGCACGCCGGTCGGGAAGGCGTTGGCCAGCACCACGATGCCGATCTTCGCCTCGGGGTAGATCGTCACCAGCGTGCGCGCGCCGACGCTGAACGCCCCGGCATGGCCCCAGCTCAGCCCGTGCCGGCCGAACTCGACGTTCCAGCCGAGCGCGTAGAAGGAGGCGGCGCCCGTCACCGGGTTGTTGCCCCGCGCCATCACCGGCTGGTGGGTGGCGGCCAGCGCCTCCGGCGCGATCAGCCGCCTGCCGTCGAAAGTGCCGCCGGCGAGCTCCAGCCGCAGCCAGCGTGCCAGGTCGCGCGCGTTCGAGGAGACCCCGCCCGCCGGCGCCTGCGCGTCCGGCTCGCGCTTCAGCTTCGCCGCCCAGCGGCCGATACCGCCGATATGCAGCGCGGCGCGGTTGTCGCGGGCGATGAAATCGGCGTAGCGCGCGGAGGTCGAGCCCATGCCGAGCGGCCCGAACAGTTTCTCCCGCGCCACCTCCTCCCACGGCTTGCCGGTCGGCGCGGCGGCGGCGAGGGCCCCGGCGGTGTAGCCGAAATTCGAATAGGAATAGCCCGCCCGGAAGCTCGACGAGGGCGGCACCAGCCGCAGCCGCTCGAGGATCGTCGCGCGGTCGTAGCCGAGCGCCTCCAGCTCGTTGCCGGCGTCGCCCGGCAGCCCCGAGCGGTGGGCGAGCAGGTCGCGCACCGTCACCTGCTGGCTGGGATAGGCATCGTGGAGCTGGAAAGCCGGGTCGAGCGCGGCGACGGTGTCGTCCCAGTCCGCCACGCCCTCGCTCACCAGCGCCGCGACGATGGTGGCGGAGATCGGCTTGGAGAAGGAGGCGAGCTGGAACACCGTGTCCGCGTCCACCGCGCCGGGCCGGCCCGCCTCGCGCAGGCCGTAGCCCTTGAGGAACACCACCTCGTCCTCGTGGACGATGGCGATGGAAAGCCCCGGCACCTGCCCGTCCGCCACCGCCCTGGCGGCCATGACGTCGAGCTGCGGCAGCGCCGCCTGGATCCGCTCGCGGGAGACGCCCTGCGCCGCGGCGGGCACGGCCAGCAGCGCGAGGCTGATCAGGGTGGACGCGAGAAGAGCGGGCGCAAGCAAGGTGGACGCGAGCAAGGCGGGCGCGCGAAGGACGCGCGCAGGGCCGCCGGAGCGAAGGCGCGCCGATGTCGGTCGGGGCTGGCTGGGCATTCGGGTCTCCCCCATGGCAAGGCGGCGGACATAGTGACCGAGCGCCCCGGCTTCTCAAGGAAAAACCGCTATCGGGAAAAGCGCTGTACGGACAAGCGCCGGCAGGCCAATCCGCTCCCCCGAAACGCAAATCCCGGAGACGGCCTGCCAGCCGCTCCGGGATCGATCTGCGGGAAGGGATGCCGGCCAGCCGGCGCCCCCGTCATGCGCTCATGGCGCCCGTCGTCACGCGCTCTTGGCGAGCGCCGTCAGGCGGATTTCCTTCAGCAGCGCGTCGACGCCGCCGGTCACGAAGCTCTGCGTCTTCTCGTCGGCGAACGCGCCGTCCTTGATCTTGTCGCCGACATTGGGAATGGCGAGGTGGGGATAGGTCACCACCCGCGCGCCGGCCGCGCTCAGCGATTCGCGCACCTGCGCCTGCGCGCGGATGCCGCCGGTCGAGCCCGGCGAGGAGGTGATCACCAGCGCCGGCTTGCCGAGCAGCGCGCCCTTGGCATAGGGGCGCGAGCCCCAGTCGATGGCGTTCTTCAGCGCGCCCGAGGGGCCGTAATTATATTCCGGCGAGGCGAAGATCACGCCGTCCGCCGCCGCGATGGCCGCGCGCAGCGCCGCCGCGCCGGAAGGCTGCGTGGCGCCGTCCTCGTCCTGGTTGTAGAGCGGCACGTCGTTGAGGGTGAGCACGGTCAGCTCGGCCTTGGAAGCGATGGCGACCTTCAGGGCCTCCAGCACGGCGGTGGAAAAGGCGCCGGAACGCAGGCTGCCGGAAATGCCGAGAAGCTTGGGAAGGCCAGACATCGATCAGAAACTCCAATTGCTGCGCCCGGAAACGGGCGGATCACATCGACGGTTACATTCGGGCGGCGCCGCGCGATGCTCAAGCCCGATTCATTGCATTCGCGCACAACGCTTCTTGCATGGCCGGGCATCCGGGCGTGCATGTGCCGCGCACCCCGCGCCGTTCCCCGGCCGGGAAAACCATGTTACCGATCCTGACGTTGCGCTGATCTGTGGAGAGCCGATCCCCTTGATCCTGACCGACCGCGACATTCTCGACGCCATGGCCGAAGGCTCCGTCGCCATCGACCCCGCCCCTCCGGCCGAGTTCTACGCGCCCAATGGCGTGGACCTGCGCCTCGACAGCCGCCTCACCCTGTACCGCGATCCCGCCGAGGGCGAGGATCCGGTCATCGATCCCGCCGGGCCGGGCTACAGCTTCTGCGAAGCCATCACCGGCATGGCCGACGATATCGAGATCGGCGACGGCGGCTTCGTGCTCGATCCGGGCCGGCTGGTGCTGGGCTGGACGCTGGAGCGGGTGGACCTGCGCGCCGGGGCGCGCCTCGCCGCGCGGGTGGAGGGCAAGAGTTCGCTCGCCCGCATCGGCCTCATCGTTCATCTCACCGCGCCGACCATCCATGCCGGCTCCACCGGGCGCATCCAGCTCGAGATCATCAATCTCGGCCCGCGTCCCATCCGCCTGCGCGCCGGCATGAAGGTGTGCCAGCTCATCCTCGAACAGACGCTCGGCGTTCCCCAGCGCGGCTATGGCGGCCAGTTCGCCGGCCAGCGCGCGGCCGGCTGACGCTGCCACGCAAGCGGCGCGAAGGCAGCAGCGCGAAGGCAAACGGCGCGACGGGTGTCCCGCCGCGCCGGTGAGGCGTTGTCTCTCTGGCTGGCCCGAGGCTAGCGCTGGCCGACGCGCGCCTTGCGGGCGGCGTAGCGCTCGTCGCGCTTGGCCTTCCGGGCCGCCTCGTCGGCGACCGCCTGCTCGGCGGCGGCGGCGCGCGCGGCTTCCGCGGCTGCGGCTGCGGCTTCCGCCGCGGCGGCGGCGGCTTCCTTGCGGGCGATCCGGGCGGCCTCGCGGGCTTCCGCCGCGGCCTTGCGCTCGGCGGCACGGGCGATCACGGCGGGGTCGTCCGCGCTGGGCCGTTCGGCGAGGCGGGCAACGAGACGGGCCTTCGCGGTGGCGGAGGCTTGCTGACGGTCTTGGAAGCGATCGAGTATTTTCATCGGCCTTCCCTACTCTCTAAACGGGCCGATGGACAGTCGCTCGCGGCGATCGGCGGCATTTTTCCGCTCCGCGCGCGCTCACGGCGACACGCGCCCGCTCACGGCGACAGAAGCGTGGAGCGGTTGAGCCGGCGCACCGCGAGGTCCACCCGCGCGGCGTCGCGCCGCGTCCGCTCCACCGTGTCGCCGGTGAATTTCAGGTGGTCGTAGATCGCCCTCTCCGCCGCCTCGCGGTCTCCCGCCACCACCGCCTCGCCGATCGCCTTGTGCTGGGTGAGCAGCGCGTCGCGGAACTCCGCCTGCGTGAACAGGCTGGTGCGGTTGAAGAAGATGTCCCGCCGCAGCATCTCCGAGAAGGCGCGCATGACGTGCAGGATGACGAGGTTGTGCGAGGCCGCGTAGACCAGCCGGTGCAGCACGATGTCGGCTTCCGCCTCGCGGTCGGCCTCCTGCGCCTGATGCGCGGCCTCCATCTCGGCGAGGCAGTCGCGGATCGCCTGCCGCTCCGGCTCGGTGGCCCGCACGGCGGCGAGGCCGGCGGCGGTGCGCTCGACGGCGGCGCGATATTCGAAATAGTCCGCCGTCACCTGCTCGTTGGATTGCAGCAGCCCGGCGAGCGGGTCGGTCAGGCCGGAGAGGAACTGCGTCACGCGGGTGCCGTCGCGGCTCGTCGCCAGCAGCCCGCGCCGCTCCAGAATCTCCAGCGCGTCGCGCAGCGAAGGGCGCGAGACCTCCAGCCTTTCGGCGAGGTCGCGCTCGCTGGCCAGCTTCTCGCCGGGGCGCAGAACGCCTTCGAGAATGAGTCTTTCTATATGTTCGGCAATCGCCTCGGCGAGCTTCGGTGTCCGTAGCCTTTCCACGGTCGGCTCCCTCCCCATTGTTTTTCCTATATTATTTTCGGTCGTCCGCTGGCCGCACTACAACCAATGGCTAAGCTGAGAACCAATTGACTCGTCTGGTAAGACGAACTTACCAAACGAGACTTTTTTGTAACCTCCTTCCAGCCTGGGAAGGTTGGCACGGTCGAGGCCGCGCCCAAGCATATTCGCCATAAGCGGAGAGCAACTCCGTTCCCCTGCCCCCGGAGAAACGCCCGTGACCTGGAACCAAGTATACGATCCGTTCGGCAGCTTGGCGCTGTCGACGCTCTTCGCTGCGGTGCCGATTGTCGTCATGCTTGTCGGCCTCGGCTTCCTGCACATGAAGGCGCATGTCGCCGCCTTTGCCGGCCTTGTGGCCGCGTTCGTCATCGCCGTCTTCCTGTTTGGCATGCCGGCGGACAAGGCCGGTCTCGCCGCCGGTTATGGCGCCGCCTACGGCCTGATGCCGATCGGCTGGATCGTTCTCAACATCATTTTCCTGCATCAGCTGACCGAGGCCAACGGGTCCTTCACGACGCTGCAGCGCTCCATCGCCGGCATCACCGGCGACCGCCGCCTGCAGCTGCTGCTGATCGCGTTCTCCTTCGGCGCCTTCTTCGAGGGCGCGGCGGGCTTCGGCACGCCGGTCGCCGTCACCGCGGCGCTGCTCATCGGCCTCGGCTTCTCGCCGCTCGCCGCCTCGGGCCTGTCGCTGATCGCCAACACCGCCCCGGTCGCCTATGGCGCGCTCGGCACCCCGGTCATCGCGCTGGCGGCCGTCACCGGCCTCGACCTGCTCGACCTGTCGGCGATGATCGGCCGCCAGCTGCCGTTCTTCTCGCTGATCGTGCCGTTCTGGCTCATCTGGGCGTTCGCGGGCTGGCGCGGCATGATGGAGATCTGGCCGGCCATCCTGGTCTGCGGCGTCACCTTCGCCCTGCCGCAGTTCCTCGTCTCGAACTTCCACGGCCCGTGGCTGGTGGACGTGGTGGCGGCCATCGTGTCGATGCTGTGCCTCATCGCCTTCCTGCGCGTCTGGCAGCCGAAGAAGATCTGGACCTCGACCGCGCTGAAGGGCCGCACGAACGGCGACGGCTCGGAAGGGCTCACCACCAAGACCGCCACCGACTTCTCGGCCGACCGTCCCACCGCCGGCGCGCTGGTGCGCGCGTGGCTGCCCTGGGCGATCCTGACCGTGTTCGTGTTCGCCTGGGGCATCCCGCAGGTGAAGACCGCGCTCGACGCCATCTTCATCTCGAAGATCCCGTTCGAGGGCCTGCACAACATGGTGTTCAAGGTGCCGCCGGTCGTCGCGACCGCGCACGCCGAGGCCGCCGTGTTCAACTTCAACATCCTGTCGATGACCGGCACCGGCATCTTCCTGTCGGCCATCGTCGGCGGCCTGCTGATGGGCTTCTCGCCGGTGGGTCTGGTGAAGATCTACGGCCGCACGATCTGGAAGGTGCGCTACTCGCTCGCCACCATCGCCATCATGCTGGCCCTAGGCTTCCTGACCCGGTACTCGGGCCTGGATGCCACGCTGGGGCTGGCGTTTGCGATGACGGGGCCGTTCTACCCGCTGTTCGGCACCATGCTCGGCTGGCTGGGCGTTGCGCTCACCGGCTCGGACACGGCGTCGAACGTGCTGTTCGGCGGCCTGCAGAAGATCACCGCCGAGCAGCTCGGCCTGTCGCCCACGCTGATGGCCGCCGCCAACTCCTCGGGCGGCGTGATGGGCAAGATGATCGACGCGCAGTCGATCGTGGTCGCCTCCACCGCGACCGGCTGGCAGAACTCGGAAGGTACCATCCTGCGGTACGTGTTCTTCCATTCCATCGCGCTCGCGGTGCTGGTCGGACTGCTGGTCACGCTCCAGGCCTATGTCTGGCCGTTCACCAGCCTCGTCATCCACCATTGACGTAAACCGGGGGAGGCGTATCAGCCTCCCCCGAAACACTTCTGCAAGGAGCCCGCACGATGGTCACCGTCACCAACATCCAGGACCTGCGAGCCATCGCCAAGCGGAAGGTGCCGCGCGCCATCTTCCACTATGCCGACCGCGGCTCCTATGACGAGACCACGCTCAGGGCCAACAAGGCCGACCTCGCCGCCATCCCGCTGCGCCAGCGCGTGATGATCGACGTCTCGGAACGCTCGACCGCGACGACGATGATCGGCGAGAAGGTCTCCCTCCCGCTCGCCATCGCCCCGACCGGCCTCACCGGCCTGTTCCATGGCGACGGTGAAATCCACGGCTGCCGCGCCGCGCACGCCGCGGGCATCCCCTTCACTCTTTCCACCATGTCGATCTGCTCGATCGAGGACGTGGCCGGCGCGGTGAACAAGCCCTTCTGGTTCCAGCTCTATGTGATGAAGGACCGCAAGTTCTCGGAATCGCTGATCGAGCGCGCCAAGGCCGCCAAGTGCTCGGCCCTCGTGCTGACGCTCGACCTGCAGATCCAGGGCCAGCGCCACATGGACCTCAAGAACGGCCTCGCCGTTCCGCCCAAGCTCACCCTCGCCAATGCCATCGACGTCGCCACCAAGCCGGTCTGGGCGGCCAAGGTGCTGATGGGCAAGCGCCATTCCTTCGGCAACCTCGCCGAGCGCGTGCCGGGCGCCGACAGCCTCACCACCCTCTCGCAGTGGATCGCCGGCCAGTTCGACCCCTCCCTGTCGTGGAAGGATGTCGAGTGGGTCCGCTCGATCTGGCCGGGCAAGCTCATCCTCAAGGGCGTGCTCGATGTGGAGGACGCGAAGATCGCCGCCTCCACCGGCGCGGACGCCATCGTCGTCTCCAACCATGGCGGCCGCCAGCTCGACGGCGCCGTGTCCTCGATCTCCGCGCTGCCGAAGATCGTCGACGCCATCGGCGGCGGCAAGAGCGAGATCTGGTTCGACGGCGGCGTGCAGTCGGGTCAGGATGTCCTCAAGGCCGTCGCGCTCGGCGCCCGGGGCTGCATGATGGGCAAGGCCTTCCTGTGGTCGTTGGCCGCCGGTGGCCAGGCGGGCGTGGCCAAGGGCATCGAGCTCATCCGCAAGGAGCTCGACGTCTCCATGGCGCTCACCGGCGTCAAGGACATCACCCAGGTCGACAAGAGCGTCCTCGCCCTCTGAGAGGACCTGCCCCGAAGAGCGTCTCCCCCGGCCTTCCGGCTCTGCCGGCGGCCGGGGCGACCGTCGGCGCCTAAGCAGAGCCCCCGATGCGGGCGCTTGGCGATCACCGCTAGACAGGGCGGCATGACCGATCCCGTCCTGTTCGTCCTCGCCGTCCTGGCGCTGCTGGCCACTCCCGGCCCGACCAACACGCTGCTGGCCACGGCCGGCGCGGCGGCGGGATTCCGGCGCGCGCTGCCGCTCATTCCGGCAGAGGCGACGGGCTATCTCATCTCCATTTCGCTCATCGGCTACCTGCTCGGCCCGGTGGTGGCGGCCTCGCCCACGCTGGGGCTGACGCTGCGGCTTCTGGTCGGCCTCTATCTGCTGCACGTCGCGTGGAAGCTCTGGCACGGCGCGGCGAGCCCTGCCGCCGGCGCGGGCATCGTCACGCCCGCCCGGGTCTTTATGACCACGCTGCTCAATCCCAAGGCCATCGTCTTCGCCCTTGGCATCGTGCCGCTGCAGGCCGAGGCCGGTTGGCTCTATCTTGCGGCCTTTGCAGGCCTCACGGCCGGCGTCGCCCTCGGCTGGATCGGCGTCGGCGCCCTGATGGGACGGGCAGCGGAAGCGGCCGGACGCACCGGATTGGTGCCGCGGGTCGGGGCCGCGGCTGTCAGCGCCTTCGCGGTTGTGCTTCTGACCGCGCCGCTTCTGCGCTAGATGCCCGGACAGCCGACCTTCACGCGCGGCTTTTCCATTGCCCGCGGCGAGATGCCGATCCATGCTCGCTCTGCCGGGAGAGATGGAGATCGACATGTCCAAAGAGATGATGACGCGCCGTGACCTTTCGGCGCTCGCGGCGGGTGGCGCCCTCGCCGCAGCCTTCGCGACCCTGCCGGTGCTGCCGGCCTCCGCCTATCAGGGCAATATGGAACGGGCGCTGTCAGCGCTCTATTCCGCCTTGGCCTCCCTGCGCGAGGCGACGCCGAACAAGGGCGGCCACCGCGAGACGGCGATCGAGCTGATCCAGCAGGCGATCCAGCAGGTTCAGAACGGCATCGAATATGCCGACGAGCGCGGCGGCGGCGGCCCCACGCCCTGATTGCCCGCTAGCGTCTGGCCTTGCGCATCGCCCCACGCGGCAGGCGCACCGGCCAGCGCACCATGTGGTCGAGGTAATCCTCCAGCGGCAGTTCGTCCTCCAGCACCGGGACCCTGCCGCGCACGGAGACGCCCGCCGCATGCACGGTCTCGGCATCGCCCGAGACCAGGGGGTGCCACCAGTAGAGGTCACGCCCCTCGGCAACCAGCCGGTAGCCGCAGGACGGCGGCAGCCAGCTCAGCGAGCGCACGGCCTCGGGCGTCAGGCGCACGCAATCGGGCACCTGCGCCTGCCGGTTGGGATAGTCGCGGCAACGGCAGCCGTCTTCGTCGAGCAATTTGCAGCCGATGTCGGTATAGGCGATGGCGTCGGTATCCTCGTCCTGCAGCTTGACGAGGCAGCAGCGGCCACAGCCGTCGCATAGGCTCTCCCACTCGGAAGAATCCATCTCTTCCAGAGACTTGGTGCGCCAGAACGGCGCTGCATCGCTATCGGCCGCATCCTCGGCCGTGTCGTAAGCCATAAGGGTCGAGTTTCCGTCGGATAATCAGGAAGCCGGCCCCGCGCTTCACGAACCGGCAATCAAACCTTAGATAGCGTTGCACGTTCGCTCTGGCGAGCCTTCATGCCGCCCTCGTCCGACGGCACGGGCTTCGCTATAAGGGCGCGATGCCATGAACGGAACGTCCGGGCGCCCCGGGAGTACGGGCTTGAACGATACGCCGAACACCGATCCGCCGGACAGCCGGCCGCAGGATACGCAGGAACCGCCCGAACGCGCGCCCGCACCGCGCACCGCCGGCAAGCGGATCCGCAATGCCCTGCTGGCGATCGATTCCTGGATCGACAGCACGATCTATTCGGGCGGCGTGCGGCTGCGCGGAGCGTGGGATGGCTTCGTCGCCTTCACCGAGCGCTTCAACGTGCAGGGACCGGGACGCTGGGCGATCTCGCTCGCTTCCGAGGGCATGACGTGGGGCGCGGTCGGCGCCGTGCTCGTGCTCGCCCTCGCCGTGCCGGCCTTCCACGAGACCTCGGACGACTGGCTCAAGAAGGCGGAGCTCTCCGTCACCTTCCTCGACCGCTACGGCAACACCATCGGCGAGCGCGGCATCCGCCACAACGATACCGTGCCGCTGGAGGAGTTCCCCGATCACCTGATCAAGGCGGTGCTCGCCACCGAGGACCGGCGCTTCTACGAGCATTTCGGCATCGACATCCCCGGCACCTTCCGCGCCGTGCTGTCGAACGCGCGCGCCGGCGGCGTCGTGCAGGGCGGCTCCTCGCTGACCCAGCAGCTCGCCAAGAACCTGTTCCTGTCGAACGAGCGCACGCTGGAGCGCAAGATCAAGGAAGCCTTCCTGGCGCTGTGGCTGGAGTTCCACCTCACCAAGAACCAGATCCTCAAGCTCTATCTCGACCGCGCCTATATGGGCGGCGGCGCCTTCGGCGTGGACGCCGCGGCGCAGTACTATTTCGGCAAGTCCGCCCGCGACGTGAACCTCGCCGAGGCGGCCATGCTGGCCGGCCTGTTCAAGGCCCCGTCGAAGTTCGCCCCGCACGTCAACCTGCCGGCGGCGCGCGGACGCGCCAGCGTCGTACTCGACAATCTCGTCGACGCCGGTTTCATGACGGAGGGCCAGGTCTTCGGCGCCCGCCGCAACCCGGCGACACCCATCGACCGCAAGCAGGACGACCTGCCGGAATACTATCTCGACTACGCCTTCGATCAGGTGAAGCAGATCGTCGACACCCTGCCCAGAGGCTATGCCGAGCGCTCCTTCGTCGTGCGCACGGCGCTCGATCCCAATATCCAGAAGGCCGCAGACACCGCCATCCGCGACAGCCTCAAGCAGTTCGGCAAGGACTACGGCGCCAAGCAGTCGGCCATGGTGGTGATGGAGCCGAACGGCGCGGTGCGCGCCATGGTGGGCGGGCGCGACTATGGCGAGAGCCAGTTCAACCGCGCCACCGACGCGCTGCGCCAGCCCGGCTCCTCGTTCAAGCCGTTCGTCTACACGGCGGCGCTGATGACCGGTAAATACAAGCCCACCACCATCGTGGTCGACGGGCCGATCTGCATCGGCAACTGGTGCCCGCAGAATTACGGCCGCTCCTATGCCGGCTCGATCCAGCTCATCGGCGCCCTCACCCGCTCGCTCAACACGGTGGCGGTGAAGCTCGCCGAGGCGATCGGGCGCGGGCGCATCGTCGACCTCGCCCATGCGATGGGCCTGCGCACGGAACTCAAGATCACCCGCGCCCTGCCGCTCGGCGCGGCGGAGGTGACGGTAGTCGACATGGCGACCGCCTACTCGGTCTTCGCCTCCGGAGGTTATTCGGTCGACCCCCACGCCATCGTCGAGATGCGCACCCCGGCGGGCGATCCGGTGTGGAGCTTTGCGCAGAACGCGCCCAAGCCGAAGCAGATCATCCCGCCCGAGATCATCGCCATGATCAATCCGATGCTGAACAGCGTGGTGGAGAACGGCACCGGCCGGCGCGCCATGATCCCGGGCACCAAGGTCTCCGGCAAGACCGGCACCACCAACGCCTATCGCGATGCCTGGTTCGTCGGCTTCACCGGCAACTATGTCGGGGCGATCTGGTTCGGCAATGACGACTATGCCTCGACGAAGAAAATGACCGGCGGCTCGCTTCCGGCCATGACCTGGCAGAAGGTGATGGCCTTCGCCCATCAGGGCATCGAGCTGAAGCCGACGCCGGGCCTCGGCAACCAGCCCGCGCCGAAGCTCGACGGCGCGGTCGCGCAGGCGGCACCGCTCGAGATCGAGGGCGTGCAGCGTCCCGTCACCCTCACACCCGCTTCCGCCGAACGGCTGATGGGCCTGTCCGCCCGGCTGCGCGAGGCGGCGGGGCAACCGGTTCGCCGTCCGACCGCCGCCGCCGAACCGGTGGCGGTGCCCGGCTCACCCCAGGCCGGAAGCAACTGACACTACGCCCACGATTGACCTTCGTGCCGCATGCGCCCATGCATGAGGCGCCCCGCTTCACCGGATTGCTGCCGACCGTGCGTTCCCTGCTGTTCCTTCTGACCTTGGCTATCGGCGCCGCCGTCGGGCTCGGCCTCACCTGGATCACCACGGTGAACGGCTACGGCCCCGGCCTGGTGCGCTCCGGCCCGTGGGAGACCTGGCCGAAGGCCGGTACGGAAACGGCGGATCCCTATGCGCGCGCCGCCCTCGCGCGGGCCGGCGAACTGCCGCTCGAACTGGCGGACGGCATCGCCTTCACCGCCGCCGTCGATGCGAACGGGCGGGCGCTCGACGGGCGCTGCGACATCCGGCTGTCCGGCAGCGTGCCACAGGCGCGCCTGTGGACGCTCACCGCGACCGACGCCCAGGGCCGGCTGATCGAGAACGCCGCCGATCGTTCGGGCTTCACCAGCACCGAAGTGGTCTGGAACCGCGACGGTACGCTCGACGTGCTGCTCGGGCCGCGGGCGCGGCCGGGCAACTGGCTGCCGACCGGCGCGCGCGACCGCATCGTGCTCACCCTGCGCCTCTACGACACCCCGGTGGGCCTCGCCAACCGCACCAGCGATGCGCCCCAGATGCCCAATCTGGTGACGGAGCGCTGCCCGTGGGACCGCCCGTCATGAACGCCCTTGTCCCGTCGCCCGCGTGCCGCTTCCCCTCGCTTCGCGGGAGCGCACGCCGATGACCCGCCTCATCCTGCCCATCGTCGCGGGCATCGTGCTCGGCGCCATCGTTCATCTGGTGGCGGTGCTGATGCTGCCCTATCTCGCCGAGCAGGACGCCTATGCGCGCCTTTCCGCCGTCGGCAGCCCCAACATGGTGGCGCAGATCGACGATCCCTCCGCGCTCGGCGCGGTGCTGCCGGCAACCGATCCGGCCTTCATCTCGGCGGTGTGCCTCTACGATCTCGGCGAGGGGCCGTTGAAGGTGCGGGTGCCGACGACCGAGGACTACACCTCGGTGTCGTTCTACACGCGCTACGGCATGCCCTTCTACGCCATCAACGACCGCTCGGCCGGGCGCAGCATCATCGAGCTCGATCTGATGAATGCCAAGCAGCGCGCCGCGCTGCCGGAGGACGAAGAGGTGACGGCGGCTGACCGCCTGATCGTCGAATCGCCCAGCGACGAGGGCATCGTCATCATCCGCGCGCTGGTGCGCGAGCGCGGCGCCCGCGACGAGGTTCGGGCGCGGATGGATGCCGCGACCTGCGGCCCCGCTTCATAGCGGCTCGCGGATCGGGGCACTGACCTTGATGCGAGACTTTTTGGCGGCAGGCACCAGAGGCACCTGTTCCGGCCGCACGAACTGCACGACCTGAAGAATGACGATTTCGCCCGTCATATCGGGCGGCACACGGACGCCGCGGGTTTTCCCCTGCGCCCGACGGATCGGAAACGGCACCACCGCGCCCATCGCGCCCTCCGTTGCTCCGTCAACCGGACCTGACCCCCAGTACGGGTCATTATGGTTAACGGCTTTCTAACGTTCGCCGCCTAGCTTGGTTTCGCGCTTCCCGTCGGAAGTGTCAGATACCATTCGCGAGCGCTCCGCCGTCCATGCCTTCCACCCCCGGCTTCGGCCCATCCGATCCGATCGACCCGGCGCGGCGCGTCCATCCGGACTCGCTCGGGGACACGCGCCCGGACATGCTGCGGCTGCTCGTTCAGGAGTTCCTCCGGCATCCCGTCCACAACGAGGCGGCCGAGGCGCGATTCGTCACCCTCGCCATACGCCTCATCGAAGCGGTCGAGGTGCCGGTCGCCGCCAAGCACATCCGTGAACTGGCGCCGAATCCGGCAATGCCGCGTGCACTGGCCCTTTATCTCGCGACCGCGCCGCTCTCCCTCGCCGGCCCGGTCCTCCGCCTCTCGCCGGTATTGAGCGAAGCCGATCTCGCCGATCTGGCCGAGCGCGCCGCCCCGGCGCACCTCGCCGCCATCGCGGCGCGCCGCGACGTCTCTCCCGCCCTCGCCCGTCGCATCGCCGAGCTGGTGCACCACCGCCGGGAACAGGGGGAGCGGGAGGATTCACCGGACGGGACGAGCGAGATGGCGGAGGAACCCGCTGCGGCCCCATCCGCGGCAGCCACCGTCGACGATACGGGCCCTGCCCCTCCCCCGGTCGCGGTGACGGCGGAACCGACCGAGATGTCGGCTGCCGGCGACGCCGAAGCCGAGACGGGAACTCCCGGGGCCCACCTGCCCGACCCCGAGAGCGCGCCCGCGTCAGCCATCGATTTCTTCGCCGCCGGCCCAGAGGAGCGTGCCGCCCTCATCGCCCGGCTCGTCACCCTGCCGCCGCTGCCGCTCGTCGAACGCGCCGTCGTTCCCCCGGCTGGCTTCATCGATGCCCTGCTCGACGCGGCCAAGGCGACCGGCTCCGGCGAGTTGGCCCGGCTCATCGAACGCACGCTCAGTGTCACGCCAGAGAATGCCGCCCGCATCGTGGCGGACCCCACCGGCCAGGCGATGGCGGTCGCCGCACGGACGCTCGGCCTGTCCTTCGCCATCCTTTCGCGGGTCCTGTTCCGCCTGCATCCGGCCACCGGCCGTTCGGCGGAGGAAATGGCACGCCTTGCCGAGATGTTCGATTCGCTTCCGCTCGCCAGTGCCCAGCATCTGGTGGCGTCCTGGCGTTCCGGCCGGCGCCCGACGCGCGAGCGGCCGGAAGATGCGCCCTCGATGCGCAGCTATGCCGTTCCGTACTCCGCCGCCCAGGCCCCGCCGGAAACCGCCGAGGACCGGCGCCGCAACGGCTAGTCCGTCGCCAGATCGAGGAAGGACCGGCCTTCCCGGTCCTCGATCTCGACGAACCACAGGTCGGAATCGTAACGCATCTCGCGCGCCATCCGCTCTTCCGCGTCGCGTTCCGGGCTGCCCGGCGGCAGCAGCGGCGTGAACAGCCGCTCTCCCGGCTCGGGTTCACGATCGAGCGAGGGCAGGGCCGGCCCGTAGAGCGCGGCGTTGCCGTCGAGCGTCGCCACCTTCACGAAGATCGCACCGGCCTCCTCGGCCCCGCGCCGACGCACGGCGGTGAAGGCGCCCGCGCCGTTCGCGCGGCGCACGAGGGCGGAGACCCAGATCGCGCTCTTGAGGCGGCTCGTCATCCTACTGGATGGAAAGGCCCGCGACCGCGTTCAGTTCGCGGATCACGCGGTCGGAAAGCTGCCCGGTCACCGGCAGCCGGCGGTCGCGCTCGAAGCGCTGGATAGCCTCTTCGGTCGTCGCCCCCAGCTTTCCGTCGATGCGGATGGGACCGTAGCCGAGCCGCGCCAGCGCCTTCTGGACATCCATGATGCGCGGCGACACCGGCACCTCGCCGGGCGGAACGAGCCCGGCCGGCGACGCATTCGCCACAGGGGCGGGCGCAGGCAGCGCGGCGGGGGCCGCCGCAACGGCGGCCGGGCGCGGCGCAGGAGGAGCAGGCTTGGTCGGCGGCAGCGGCGCCACGGCGAGCGAGGCCGGAGGCGTCTCGGGCTGCGCGGGAGCCGAGGCTGCGGGCGCGGCTTGCGGCGCGCTGGTCGCGGCCTGCGGCGCGGCACCGCCGGAACCATTCACCTGACGGATGTCGGCGGGCGCGGCCGTAGGAGTCGGTGCCGCCGCCTGACGCGGCATTGTGCCCGACCGCCCCTGCTGCAGCCCCAGCGCATTGAACAGGATCGCCGTGCTGGCGGCAGCGGCAAGGACCATCATGAACAGGTCCGAGCGGCGCCAGCCGGCACGAAAGGAAGGAATCGCGACGCGCTCGCTTCCAAGGTCGATTTCGTCCACCAGAAGGTCGCTTGCGTAGGATCGGGGCATGACAACCGTTTCGTGGCAACCGTTTCGGGAGGCATCCGTGCCGTCGCGAGGCACTCTGCCATGCAGGGGTTTAAGCGAACCCTAAAACGGCGACGTCCTTAACAGCCGCTTTCCGCGATCGTCGGAATTTTCGTGATTCCGACACCGGTTGAGCAACCCGGAGCCCTTATTCTGCGGCACCTGAAGAACCATCGAGGCGAGCTTCCGCGAGACGGATCATGTTTTTCCTGTTGCGCATCGGTTTCTGGCTGACCGTCGTCTTCCTGCTGCTGCCCGCAGTGGTAGGCGGGCCGTCGTCGAACGGCACCACGGCAGTCACGGATTCGAAGGTCAGCGCAATGGACGCGCTCTCGGCCGCCACTTCGGCTGTCGCCGACGCGAGCGGCTTCTGCGCGCGCCAGCCCAATGCCTGTGCCATCGGCGCGGGGCTCATCGAGGTCATCGGCGAGCGCGCGGAAGCCGGCGCCCGCTTCGCCCTGAGCTATCTGTCCGAACAGATCATCGAGGAAAAGCGCAAGGCGGCCGCCCGCGCCGCGGGCACGCCCGCCGGCGACACGCTGAACGCCCACGACCTCAGCCCGGGATGGCAGGGTCCGCGCCAGCCGGCCGCGTCCCTGCCGCTTACACCGCCCGCCGTCACCGGCGCATCGCCGGCGGAAGCCCCCGCCGAGCCGGCAGCCGGCGCCGTGCCGCGTCCTCCCCGGCGCCCGGCCTGAGCATCAGCAGCCGCGACGAAAGAGCAGGTGCGCAAGCGGCCCCAGCCATTGCGCTCGCCCCCATGGCGCCCCTATATGCGGCTGAAGAGGCGCCGATGACATCAAAGATCGACAGCATCATCGAGGACTTCGAGCTTCTCGATAATTGGGACGACCGCTACCGCTACCTGATCGAGCTCGGCCGCACCTTGCCGCCCTTTCCGGAGGAGCGACGCACCGAGCAGTCGAAGGTGCAGGGTTGCGCCAGCCAGGTCTGGCTGGTGAGCGAGGCCCGGCCGGACAACGATGGCCCGCACCTCGTCTTCCTCGGCGACTCCGACGCCCACATCGTGCGCGGCCTCGTCGCCATCCTTCTGGCGCTTTATTCCGGCCGTCCGGCCCATGACATCGCCGCCACCGATCCGACCTCGGTGTTCGAGCGCATCGGCCTCAAGGAGCACCTGACGCCCCAGCGTTCCAACGGCCTGCGCTCCATGGTCGAGCGCATCCGCGCCGAGGCGCGGCGGGTCCTCGCCGACACGGTTCACTGAGACGGTTTACTGAGACGGATCGCCCGTCGCCTCGCCGGCCCTCCAGGCGCGGCCGCGCGTTCGCTCCGGCCCCTGCGCCACCTCCCCCAGCCCGTAATGGCGGGCCAGCCGGTCGAGCGCGAGCGACAGGACGACCTTGGCGGTGCGCGCCGGCCAGCCCCTCTCCCGCTCGATCTGCTCCACCCCCTTGAGAAAGCAGCACACATCGAGCAGAAGGCCGGAGAATTCCGGTCCCGTCGCCTCCAGCGCGCGTGACAGGCGCTGACGCGCCGCCAGCATCGCTTCCGACGCATTGAGGCCGGGGACGAGCCCCCGCCGGCTGCCGCGTGCCACCGCTTCCCAGTCGGCACCGAGGCGCGGCGTCATTCCCGCGCGGGTAAAATCCACCCGGAGCCGCTCGCCGGCGATGAGTTGTACCGGTGAGACGAAGCTGCGGCCGTCCCGCCCGCGCCGACGCGCGAGCCAGCCGAGCGGGCTTTCCTCGAGATCGACGGCGACGCGTGTCCGCGCACCGTCGATCTCGATCTCGACATGGTCGATCCGCGGCTCAGACATGCACGCCTCCCGACATAGGGGCACCCGCCAGCCCGCGCACGCTCTCTTCCAGCGCGGCCACCCAGCGGTCCCAGCCGGCAACCTCGCGACGTTCCTCGATCTTGCGGCAGGCATGGGCGACGGTGGAGCGGTGACGGCCAAAACCGGCCGCGACGCGGGTCATCGGTAGTCCAAGCCCGACATGGGCCAGATACATTCCCAGCGCCCGCGCCGAGGTGCAGCGGCTATCACGCCGGCGCGACCCGATGACGACATCGACCGGCACGCCCACCGCTTCCGCGGCATGCATCGCCGCCACAAGGCAAGGTTCTCTGCGGGGGGCGTCGGTATGGAATGGATGGGTGGAATCGGCCGTTTCGACTTCGCTGCGTGGGAGCATGGGGCTGCCTCCTTGATAGGAATACAAGCCTATAATCCACGCCGCCCGCAATCAAGAACAAAAAGAGAACATTGTACACAGAAGCCACAATCAGAACTGCGCCGTTCAGAAAATAGGAAATTTATCCGCACCCCTCGCCACCTTGCCGATACTGGCGCGCATGGATCAGCGAGGTTGAACATGCACACCCGTCGAGCCCGCCGCATCCGGGCGGTACGAAGCGATGAACCGGCGGAAGCCATCGCCGCCCGGGCCGCCGCGTTGCGGCCCTTTCTGGGACGATCCGGCGAGGAGCGCCGTATCAATCTGCGCCGAATGCTTCGCCTGGAGCGCCGCGCGGCCCGCTGCGGCGTGGACTATGACGCCCTGCGTCACGCGGCCCTGCGCCGGCTGCTTGCTGAGGCGGAAGGCCCACCACCGGTTGTCGGCGCAACACAGGAGCACGCCGACGTGCGCAACGAAAAAGGCCGCCACCCCAGGTGACGGCCTTCCGTTCTCTTTCATGCCGGCGAACCGGCCGCGCGTCTCAGCTTCGTGTCTCAACCGCGCGCGGAACGCCGACGCTGCTGGCCGAGGCCCATCTCCTTGGCCAGCGCCGAGCGCGCCGCCGCATAGTTGGGCGCGACCATCGGATAGTCGGACGGCAAACCCCACTTCTCGCGGTATTCTTCCGGCGTGAGGTTGTACTGCGTGCGCAGGTGGCGCTTCAGCGACTTGAACTTCTTTCCGTCCTCAAGGCAGACGATGTAGTCCGGCATGACGGACTTCTTGACCGGCACCGCCGGCTTCAGCGGCTCCACGACCGGCTCGGCCTGGCCCTTGTCCACGCGCTGCAGGGCGCCGTGCACATCGCCGATGAGGGCGGTCAGATCATTGGCCGAAACCGCATTGTTGCTCACATATGCCGAGACGATGTCGGCGGCCAGTTCGATATAGCTGTCAGCGTCCTTGGTGTCGCTCATGGCTCGTTCTTCAAATGACATCGATAAACCGTGACGCCACATGTGGGCGCCGTGCCGCATCCGCAGACGTGCAGGGGAATACGTCACGTCGGCGCATCTTCATTCGGCGCCTGGATACAATCTGATAGATAGACTTCGCGCCCGCCGATAACAAGATTTTTCGAACAAATTCCAACACAATTCTGCGTGCTGACCCAGGGGCGCCAGACTGTCCCTGAGCTAGATCAAGCTCAAGTTGGGCAAGCTGCCTATTTTCAAGCTGGCTCCGGCCTCTTGCGGGGCAAGGCAAGACTTCGTGAAGGGCACCAACACTTGCCGGAGCGGGAGGGGACGATTATCTCTGCGGAAAACCTCAAGGATTCCGCGATGAACCAGCCCTCCCGCCGACCCAGAGTGGTGAAGACGGACGCGCAGTGGCGTGCCGAACTGACCCCCGAGCAGTACCGCGTGACGCGCGGCCACGGCACGGAATGCGCCTTCAGCGGCCCGCATCTGTCGCAGAAGGAACCCGGCCTCTACAGCTGCGTCTGCTGCGGCGCGCCGCTGTTCCGCTCCAACGCCAAGTTCGAATCGGGCACCGGCTGGCCGAGCTTCTTCCAGCCGGTCGATGCCGAGGCGGTCACCGAATATCACGACCATTCCTACGGCATGCATCGCATCGAGGTGCGCTGCGCCACCTGCGACGCCCATCTCGGCCATGTCTTCCCGGATGGCCCGCGCCCGACGGGGCAACGCTTCTGCATCAACGGCGTCGCCCTCTCCTTCAAGGCCGACGAGCCGACCGCGCCGGGTGCCGCCTCGTGAACACGCGCCCCGCCGTGACGGCCCCCGCCCATCCGCCGCTGGTCCGCAGCTTCCATGGCCAGACCCTGGTCGACCCACACGCCTGGCTTCGCGCCGATAACTGGCGCGAGGTCATGCGCGACCCGTCCGTGCTCGATGCCGACATCCGCGCCTTCCTGGAGGCGGAGAACGCGGCCGCCGATGCCTGGCTCGCCCCGCATGCCGACCTGCGCCGCACCCTCGTCAAGGAGATGCGCGCGCGGATCAAGGAAGACGACGCATCCGTTCCGGCGACGGACGGTCCCTACGCCTATTTCACCCGCTTCCGCGAAGGTGGCCAGCACCCGCTGATCTGCCGGCGGCCGGCAGGCGCCGTCGCGGGCGAAACGATACTGCTCGACGGCGATGCCCTGGCCGAGGGCAAGGCCTATTTCCAGTTCGGCGACGCCCAGCAGTCGCCCGACCACGCGCTGTACGCCTGGACGGCCGACGAGGCCGGGTCGGAGTACTACACGCTGCGCATCCGCGACATCGCCGCCGGCGTCGACCTGCCGGACGTGGTCACCGAGACCACCGGAGACGTGCTCTGGAGTACGGACGGCCGGCACATCTATTACATCCGCCGCGACGCCGAGCACCGTCCGAGCTTCGTCTACCGCCACCTGCTCGGCTCGGACCCGGCCGACGACGTGCTCATCTACGAGGAGCCGGACAAGGGCTTCTTCGTCTCGCTCGGGCGCACGCAATCCGGCCGCTTCGGCCTCATCTCCTGCGGCGACCACGACACCAGCGAGGTCTGGCTGCTGGACCTGCACGCGCCGCTCGCCCCGCCGGTCCGCGTGGAGCCGCGCGAGCCGGGCCTGCGCTACGGGGTCGAGCACCACCCCTCCCTCGGAGGCGTGGAGAGCCTGATCATCGAGACCAACGCCGACGAGGCCGAGGACTTCAAGATCGTCACCGCCCCGCTCGCCAGCCCCGGGCGCGCCAACTGGCGCGATCTGGTGCCGCACAAGCCGGGCAGGCTCCTGCTCTCGCAGAGCGCCTTCCGTGACCATCTGGTCCGGCTGGAACGCGAGGATGGCCTGCCGCGTATCGTGGTGCGCGCACTCAAGGACGGATCGGAGCATGTCGTCGCCTTCGCCGAGGAGGCCTATGCGCTCGGCTTCGACCCCGGTTACGGTTTCGACAAGACCGAGATCCGTTTCACCTATTCCTCGATGACCACCCCTTCCGAGGTGTGGGACTATGACGTCGAGAGCCGCGCCCGCGTGCTGCGCAAGCGCCAGGAAGTGCCCTCCGGGCACGATCCGGCGCGCTACGTCACCCGCCGGCTGATGGCCCCGGCGCCGGACGGTGAACTCATTCCCGTCTCGCTGCTCTTCGCCAGGGATACGCCGCTCGACGGCACCGCCCCCTGCCTCCTCTATGGCTACGGCGCCTACGGCATCTCCATTCCCGCGAGCTTCTCCACCTCGCGCCTGTCGCTGGTGGATCGCGGCTTCGTCTACGCCATCGCCCATATACGCGGCGGCACGGAGAAGGGCTGGCGCTGGTACCGGGAAGGCAAGCTGGCGAAGAAGACCAACAGCTTCACCGACTTCATCGCCGCCGGCGAACATCTGGTGGCCGAGAAGATCGTCGCGCCCGACCGCATCGTCGCCCATGGCGGCTCGGCCGGCGGCATGCTGATGGGTGCCGTCGCGAACATGCGGCCGGCCCTCTTTGCCGGCATCGTCGCGGAAGTGCCCTTCGTCGACGTGCTCAATACCATGCTCGACGACACGCTGCCCCTCACCCCGCCGGAATGGCCGGAATGGGGGAACCCGATCACCGACGCGGAAGCCTTCGCCACCATCCGCGCCTATTCGCCCTACGACAATGTCGCGGCGAAGGACTATCCGGCGATCTTCGCGCTCGCCGGCCTCACCGATCCGCGGGTGACCTATTGGGAGCCGGCGAAATGGGTGGCGCGGCTGCGCGAGACGAAGACCGACAGTCGGCCCCTCCTGCTGCGCACCAATATGGAAGCCGGCCATGGAGGCGCCGCCGGGCGCTTCGACCGGCTGGAAGAAACCGCCATGGTCTACGCCTTCGCCCTGGCCATGGCAGGGGCCGCGACAGGGCTTTGAAACGACGAAGGGCGCCGCGAGGCGCCCTTCCTTTTATGTCATCGGCTGGTCGGTTCAGGCGCGATTGGCGCCGCCGGACACATGGTCGCGCAACTCCTGCAGCGAGGCGAAGCGCAGCGTGCCGTCGGGCAGGTCCGCCTCGATCGAGCCGTCCGAATAAAGCTTGTAGGCCATGCCGCCGATGGTGCCGGACTTCAGCACCGTGACGTCGGGCTCCGCCTCCGGCTCCTCCACTTCCGGCTCGCCGGAGAGAAGATCGGCATCGCGCAGGAACGCCGGCGGCTCGGCGGGAGCCTCCTCCGGCGGCCGCGACGGGCGCGGCTCGGGAGGGCGCGGCTCAGAAAGGCGCGTTTCGGGAGCACGGGGTTCAGGAGCGCGGGGGTCGGGCAGACGCGGCTCGGGTACGCGAGGCTCGAAGGTCTCGCCCCCGAGACCCGGCGCCGGGCGCTCGGCCGAGCCCGTGCGAAGGAAGGGCGGCGGCTCGCGGCGCGGAGGCTCGATACGGGAAGATTCGACCCGCGACGGCTCCGGCCGCACGGGCTCCGCGCGAAACGGTTCCGCAGGAGCCGGGCGGGGCGAGGGAAGCGAATCGAAATCAGGCGCCGGCTCGCGCACGAGCGGCGAAGCCTCGGGCTCCAGCTCCACCTCCTCGTCCCGTGCCAGCCCGGCCTCTTCCTGACGCTTGCGGCGGAACCAGGACGGCAGTCCACGCTCCTCCGCCGTCGGCTCTTCGATCAGGGCAGGCTCGTCTTCCGGGAGGGCGGTCGAAACGGCGACGAATTCCTCTTCTTCCACGACACGGGCGGACGCCACGGAAGCCGCTCCCGGAGCATGGCCGGCGGCGACGTAGCCCGCCGGGCCGTGGCCGGTGTGGAACTCGTCTTCCTCCGGCTCGAAATGCACCGCGCCTTCCAGCTTGTCGGCGATTTCACGCAAGACCCGCAGAATGGAACCGAGGGCAACGAGCAGAAGTCCACCAATAAAAATGGAACTGCCGACCGTCATCATGCGGCCTGCTCCGGCCGTCTCCGAAGAGCCGTAGCCCATCGCTCCCAGGACGAACCCAAGCACGGCAAGCGCCGCCCCGATTCCGATGACTATTGCACCCATCAACAAACTCCACGGGACCGATTCGCAGCCGGTCCTTCATTATGAGACCTTACGTCTAGTGTCGCTTTAACGAAAGCGCCGTGCCTCTCCCCTACGGCCGCCTCTTTTCCACCCCTCCGAAGGCGGGGGAAGAAATCGGGCGCGCGCGATGCTTTTGGTTGTCCGCGGGTCGATACCGACCTATCTAATCAGCGCCGATCTTTCGCGGTGCTCGCGCACCCGCGGAAGCTCCCGCGCCGGGGTTCGGCCGGATTTCATTTCGCGGAGACAGATTCGATGTCCTTCACGCTTCCTGATCTTCCCTATTCCTACGACGCTCTCGCCCCGTACATGTCGCGCGAGACGCTGGAATACCACCACGACAAGCACCACCTGGCCTATGTCAACAACGGCAACAACCTGCTGAAGGGCACGGAGTGGGAAGGCAAGTCGCTGGAGGAGATCGTCAAGGGCTCCTACGGCAAGAACGCCGGCCTCTTCAACAATGCCGGCCAGCACTACAACCACCTGCACTTCTGGAACTGGCTGAAGCCGAATGGCGGCGGCGCCATCCCGGGTGAGCTCGAGAAGAAGATCGTCGAGGACCTCGGTTCGGTCGAGAAGTTCAAGGAAGACTTCGTCCAGGCCGGCGTCACCCAGTTCGGCTCCGGCTGGGCGTGGCTCGCGGTCAAGGACGGCAAGCTCGTCATCGACAAGACCCCGAACGGCGAGAGCCCGCTGGTCAAGGGCGCGACCCCGATCCTCGGCGTCGACGTGTGGGAGCACTCCTATTACATCGACTACCGCAACCGCCGCCCCGACTACCTCAAGGCCTTCGTCGACAACCTGGTGAACTGGGAATACGTCGCCCAGCTCTATTCCAAGGCCGTCTGAGCCTTCGGGCCGTTCGCAGGTCCCGCATGGACGCCGCTGCCCGACCGGGCGGCGGCGTTTTGCGTTCTACTGGCCCTGCGTGCGCGGGCGCCATCCGCGCGGCGCGGGCGGCCATCCCCTGACGCAGTAGTCGTTCCAGAAATTGAGCTGCCAGGCCGAGCGCCACTGGTAGAGCCAGTTGTCGCATTCCGCCTTGGTGCGAAAGCAGCCGTCCACCGTCCGGCCCTCGATGAAGTCCACATTCCAGGGCGACTGCCGGCGGCCGGTGAAATGGCCGTACCAGAGCTTCGCCGGCGGTGTGGACGCCGCCATCCGGCGGCAGTCTCCCCCCGGGAAGGTGCCGGTAAACTCATAGGCCTTCGCCGTCGGCGCTCCGGCAGCGACCACCAGAATCGTCGCCAGCACTCCGGCACAGCCGATCGGAATCACGCGCGTCATGACACGCTCCTCCCGCGGAAGAGGCGACCTTCGCGGCTTCCGCCCGTTTTCAATGTAATACCGCCGGCCCGGGCGGAAAGGGACCTACAGCCAGCGTATCGCGCGCAGAAACGCGACGAGACCGACGCCGAGAAGCGCCGCCAGCACCGTCACCCCCCAGAAACCGTTCGGGTCCTGCGAGCCGGGTATGCCCTCGACGTTCATCCCCATCAGGCCGGTGATCAGCGTCAACGGCGCGAAGATCACCGTCACGGCGGCGAGGATGAGCATGGAGCGGTTCATCTGCTCGGCGCGACGCTCCACCATCTGGTCGTGGATCACAGCCGCCCGGTCGCGCACCGAGTCGAGTTCCTCGGCGAAGCGCGTCACCCGGTCTGCGGCCTCGCGAAGCCGGTTGCGGTCGCGCGGCGAGAGCCATTCGGCATCTTCCAGCGAGAAATGGTTCAGCGCCTCGCGCTGCGGGGCGATGTAGCGGCGCAGGATGATGGCGACGCGCCGGACCTCCGAGACCTTCGGACTGAGATTGGACAGCGTGGCGCTGAGCACCAGCTCTTCGAGCTCGTCGGCGTCCTCGGCAAGCGCGGTGATCACCGTGTCCATCCGGTCCACCAGCCGCATGGACAGGTCGGCGACGAACTCGCCTTGCGTGCGCGGGGCCCGCCCGCGCGCAATCGCATCCTCGAAATCGCCCACCGCCGAGAGCGAGCGCTTGCGCACCGAAACGATACGGCGGGGCTCCACCCAGAAGCGGATCGAGTGCATCTCGTCCGGCAGCGAATAGGGCATCAGGTTGATGCCGCGCAGATTGAGGAAGGCACCATTGTCGAACAGTGCGCAGCGCGGGCGCGTCTCGGCCGCGTTCAGCGACTCGACGATGGACGGATCGATGCCGCTGTCATCGGACAGCCAGGTCCGGCCATGCGCATGATCGAGTTGCTGGAGATGGATCCAGTCGAAGCCGTTTCCGTCCGGCGGCCCGCGCCGGATCTCGTCCCAGTCGATCCGCCGCGCTCCACCCGCGCCGTCGAATGCCCAGGCGCTTACGAGACCTTCCCTGTCGTAGTCCGGCAAAGCTGCGCTCCTGATTTCCGGGATGAACGCCGGATGAACGGACGGATTGGAATGCGTTCAGTTTGATGAACCTTTTGCAACAGCCGGTTCAGTTTGGGTTCGGGGGACGGGAGCTAGCTTTGCCTCCATCAACGGCCAATCCCGGCCGCGAGCGACTAGCAGAGTTTACCGAGGACGCCATGATCCGCTACTCCAATGCTACCAGGCTCGCCGCGCTCGCCCTGGCGGGCCTCACCCTCGCTTCCACCGTTCCCGCCGCAGCCGATGGCTGGCGCGGCCACGGCCGCGGTTGGGGCGGCCCGGGCTGGGGAGGACCTGGCTACTACTACGGCCACCGTCGCCACAATAACGGCGCCGCCGTCGCCGCCGGCATCATCGGTGGCCTGGTGGTGGGCGGCCTCGCCGCCGGAGCCGCGAACAACTATTATCGCCCGCGCTGCTGGACCGAGACCCAGACCTTCTACAACCGCTGGGGCGAGCCGCGTTACCGCAATGTCGAGGTCTGCCGCTGACGGCACCTCGGATCCAAGGGCGGCGGAGCGATCCGCCGCCTTTTGCGTTTCCGCACCGCCCGTCAATAGGTCACGGGCTGGGGATCGACCTTCACGATGCCGCTGCGGTCGAGCTTCTCCAGTGCCGCGCGGACCGGCACGCCCTGCACCACGAGATCCGGCGCCAGTTCGGCCAGCGGAATCAGCGCAAAGGCGCGCTCCATCATGCGCGGATGGGGGATTTCGAGATCCGGCTCTGCCACCACCTCGTCGCCGTAGAGCAGGATGTCGATGTCGATCGTACGCGGCCCGAAGCGCACCTCGCGGGTGCGGTCACGCCCGAAGGCGTGCTCGACGCCGAGCAGCATGTTGAGCAGCTCGCGGGCGGAAAGCTCCGTCTCGACCGCCACCACCATATTGAGATACGGCCCCTGCGGCACCGGCCCCCAGGGCGGCGTCTCGTAGAGCGACGAGCGCGCGATGATCTTCAACCCGGTGCGGGCGATCAGCCCCACCGCCTTCGCCATGGTCCCCGCCCGGTCGCCGAGATTGGAGCCGAGGCAGAGATAGGCGATGCGCCTCTCGACCTTGCGCGGCCGGCGGATAAAGAATTCAGGAGGCATGAAGGATCGCCTCCGTCACCCGCGCCGCCTGCACATGGGCGGCGACGTCATGGACGCGGATGATGGCGCAGCCAGCCGCAATGCCGAGCACGTTGGACGCGATGGTTCCCGGCAGCCGCTCGGCCGGCGTCGTCTCGATCACCTTGCCGATCAGCGATTTGCGCGAAGTGCCCAGCAGGATCGGGAAGCCGAGCCGGACGAACTCCCCGAGCGCGGAGAGGGCGCGCAGGTTTTGCTCGAAGGTCTTGCCGAAGCCGATGCCGGGGTCGAGGCTCATGCGCTCGGGCCGGATACCGGCGCGCGCCGCGCGCTCCAGCGACTGCTCGAAGAAGGCCACGATATCGGCGACGATATCCACGGCCGGATCGACATTGGTCCGGTTGTGCATGGCCACCACGCCCGCATCGTAGGCGGCGGCGACGCGCGCCATCTCCGGGTCGCCCATCAGCCCCCATATGTCGTTGACGATGGCCGCGCCGCGCTGAAGCGCCGCTTCGGCCACCGATGCCTTCTGCGTGTCGATGGAGATCGGCACCGGCAGCTCGGCCAGCGCCTCGACCGCCGGCAGCACGCGCCGCAATTCTTCTTCTGCCGGCACGGGCGTATGGCCGGGCCGGGTCGATTCCCCACCGATGTCGAGAATGTCCGCGCCCTCGTCGACCAATCGCCAGGCATTGGTCACCGCGTCCGACAGGGCCGCGCTCCGCCCGCCGTCGGAGAAGGAATCGGGCGTGACGTTGAGGATGCCCATCACCAGCGTGCGGTCGGCATAATCGAGCCGGCGGCCGCGCGCGTCGAAGAGGCGTTGGGTGGGCGGGGTGAGGCAGGCCATGATGTTCCCGGCGTTGCGGTCTTTCGTTCCAAATCGCGCGCCGTAACGCGGAACGCAAGCCGCTCGATGGTCGAGGCCACGATTGAGACGGCGGTGAGCGTGCGGCACCGCTTGCCGAACCGCCCCCGCCTGCGCTCTAAAGGTGGCCGAGGAAGCGCGCATGGTTCGCGCGTTCACAGTTCGCTGGCAGGAGGCGGCCATGTCCGGAGACATCGACGGCAAGATATTCGTCGGCAAGAGCGAAAAGCCGGAATATCTCACTCTCAGGCTGGCGAACCGCCACGGCCTCGCCACCGGCGCCACCGGCACCGGCAAGACCGTCACGCTGCAGACGCTGGCGGAAGGCTTCTCCCGTGCCGGCGTGCCGGTCTTCGCCGCCGACATCAAGGGCGATCTCTCCGGCATCGCCATGCCCGGCGAAGGCCAGGAATGGATCATCAAGCGCTGCGAGGAAATCGGCGTCGACTACGTGCCGGACGAATTCCCGGTCATCTTCTGGGATCTGTTCGGCGAGCAGGGCCATCCCGTCCGCGCCACTGTTTCCGAGATGGGGCCGCTGCTGCTGGCGCGGCTGATGAACCTCAACGAGGTGCAGGAAGGCGTGCTCAACGTCGTCTTCCGCATCGCCGACGAGCAGGGCCTGTTGCTGCTGGACCTCAAGGACCTGCGCTCCATGCTCGCCTTCACGGCGGAGAACGCGGCCAAGCTCACCACCACCTATGGCAATGTCTCCGCCGCCACGGTGGGTGCCATCCAGCGCTCGCTGCTGGTGCTGGAGAACCAGGGCGCCGACAAGTTCTTCGGCGAGCCGGCGCTGAAGATCAGCGACCTGATGCGCATCGACCCGCGCTCGGGCTACGGAACGATCTCGCTGCTCGCCGCCGACAAGCTCATGGGCTCGCCGCAGCTCTACGCCACCTTCCTGCTCTGGCTGCTCTCCGAGCTGTTCGAAGAGCTTCCCGAGGTCGGCGACCCGGACAAGCCCAAGCTGGTCTTCTTCTTCGACGAGGCGCATCTCGTGTTCAACGAGGCGCCCAAGGCGCTGCTGCAGAAGGTCGAGCAGGTGGTGCGCCTCATCCGCTCGAAGGGCGTCGGCGTCTATTTCGTCACGCAGAGCCCGCTCGACGTGCCTGAGAGCGTGCTCGCCCAGCTCGGCAACCGCGTGCAGCACGCCCTGCGCGCCTTCACACCGCGCGACCAGAAGGCGGTCAAGGCGGCGGCCGATACCTTCCGCCCCAACCCCAAGCTCGATACCGCTCAGGTCATCACCGAGCTCGGCAAGGGCGAGGCGCTGATCTCCATGCTGGAGGGCAACGGCACGCCCTCCATGGTCGAGCGCACGCTGATCGCCCCGCCCGCCGGCCGCGTCGGGCCGATCACGCCGGAGCTGCGCCAGCTCGCCATCCAGCAGAGCCCGGTGCGCGATGTCTACGATCAGACGCTGGACCGCGAATCCGCCTATGAGGTGCTGACTAAGCGCGCCGCGGAGACCGCGCCGGCCGAGGCCGCGCCGACGCCCGCCTCGCGCAGCAACAACCCCGCCCCCACCGAGGCTGATGCCACGGCCGGCGGCGGCCTGCTGGAAAGCGTGCTCGGCGGCCTGTTCGGCACGCGCCCGCGCGGCCGCATGAGCGTCGGCGAGCAGGTCACGCGGCAGGTCACCCGCGAAGTCACCAATCAAGTCACCAAGGCGATCCTGCGCAACGTGCTCGGCGGCGCCCGGCGCCGCTAGCCCTCCCTGATGCCATGTCCCGGCGGGCGGCATCACCGCGGCGCCGGGATTACTCCCCCGAACCGGCCCTTCCGACGCCAGCCGACACCGCGCCGGGACGACTTTTCCAGGACAAGGACCCCGGCCATGGCCGATCTCGACCGCGTTCTCGCCACCGTGGACGCCGATCTCGATGCCTCCATCGAGCGCCTTTTCGCCTTCCTGCGCATCCCCTCCATCTCGACCGACCGCGCCTATGCCGCAGAGTGCCGCCGCGCCGGCCAGTGGCTGGCGGACGACCTCGCCTCGCTAGGCTTCGCCACGAAGCTGAACGACACGCCCGGCCACCCCATTGTGACCGCCGCCTCGAACGGCGGCGCCGAGCGGCGCGTGATGTTCTACGGCCATTACGACGTACAGCCGGTCGATCCGCTGGACCTGTGGGAGAGCCCGCCCTTCGAGCCGCGCATCGTCGAGAACGCGGAGGGCGTGAAGCGCATCGTCGCCCGCGGCTCGGCCGACGATAAGGGACAGGTGATGACCTTCGTCGAGGCCTGCCGCGCCTTCGTCAAGGCGACCGGCAAGCTCCCCGTCGAGGTGACGGTGATGGTCGAGGGCGAGGAAGAGAGCGGCTCCGCCAATATCGGCCCCTTCGTCGCCGCGCATAAGGACGAACTGAAAGCCGACCTCGCGCTCGTCTGCGACACCGGCATGTGGGACGCGCAGACGCCCTCCATCATCCTGTCGCTGCGCGGCCTGATGCATGACGAGATTGTCGTCCACGCCGCCGACCGCGACCTGCACTCGGGCTATTATGGCGGTGCTGCCGCCAATCCGCTGCACGTGCTCTCCAAGGCCATCGCCGCCGTGCACGACGCCAATGGCCATGTCGCCATTCCCGGCTTCTACGACGGCGTCGTCGAGCCGCCGGACTACATGAAGGCCGCGTGGTCGAAGCTCGACCTCACGCCGGAGAACTTCCTCGGGCCGGTCGGCCTCTCGCTGCCCTCCGGCGAGAAGGACCGGCTGCTGATCGAGCTCATCTCCTCGCGTCCCACCTTCGAGGTGAACGGCATGTGGGGCGGCTATATCGGCGAAGGCTCGAAGACGGTCATCCCCTCCATCGCCACCGCCAAGATCTCCTGCCGCCTCGTGGCGAACCAGGATCCGGTTCGGGTACGCGACGCGGTGCGCGCCTTCATCCGCGCGCAAATCCCCGCCGACTGCTCGGTCGAGTTCCTCGGCGGCGAGGGTAGCCCGGCCGTCGCCGTGACGCACGACAATCCCGATCTCGCGAAGGCCGCCAAGGCGCTGGGGGACGAATGGGGCACGCCGCCGGTCACGGTGGGCGAAGGCGGTTCCATCCCGGTCGTCGGGCAGTTCAAGAAGGTGCTCGGGCAGGACACGCTGCTTGTCGGCTTCTCGCTCGACGACGACCGCATCCACTCGCCGAACGAGAAGTACGACCTCACTTCGTTCCACAAGGGCATCCGGAGCTGGGTCCGCATCCTCGCGGCGCTGGCGCAGTAGGAGGCGCGCCCATGTCACGACACTCGCAGACCTGGACCTATTTCGACGGCGCGTGGCACGAGGGCAACGTGCCGATCATGGGCGTGCGCACCCATGCCGCCTGGCTGGGCACCTCGGTCTTCGACGGCGCCCGCGCCTTCGAGGGCGTGACGCCCGACCTCGACCTGCACTGCCTGCGCATCAACCGCTCGGCGGTCGCCATGGGACTGAAGCCGGTCGTCTCCGTCGAGAAGTGGGTCGAACTCACCCATGCCGGGCTGAAGCGCTTCCCGCCGGACGCCGCGCTCTATATCCGTCCCATGTACTGGGCCGAGTATCCCGGCGCGCGCACGGTCGACGCCGACCCGGAATCGACCCGCTGGTGCCTCAGCATCTACGACGCGGCCATGCCCGATCCGACGCGCGGCACCTCCATCACCCTGTCTCGCTACCGCCGCCCGACCATCGAATGCGCCGTCACCGACGCCAAGGCGGGCTGCCTCTACCCCAACAACAGCCGCGCGCTGGTTGAGGCCCATAGCCGAGGCTTCGACAATGCCGCCCTGTGCGACATGCTCGGCAATGTGGCGGAGCTCGCCACCGCCAACATCTTCATCGTGAAGGACGGTGTCGCCCTGACGCCGGCTGCCAACGGCACCTTCCTTGCCGGCATCACCCGCACCCGCACCATCGGCCTGCTGCGCGAGGCCGGCGTCGAGGTGATCGAGGGCACGCTCAACTGGGCCGATTTCAAGAGCGCAGACGAGATCTTCACGACGGGCAACTACTCCAAGGTCTCGCCGATCACCCGCATCGAGGAGCGCGACCTTCAGCCGGGGCCGGTCTACCGCAAGGCCCGCAAGCTCTACTGGGATTTCGCCCATCCCTGACGCAAAGCCCCCCGCCGGAAGGCGGGGGGCTGCGTTCCGGTCGCGCATCGTGCCGCATGCGCGATGCCGTCACATCTTGAAGCGGCGGGTCCAGTCGTCGATCTGCCGGTTGGCCTCATCCTTGGCGAGGCCGTAGCGCTCCTGCAGCACGCCCTCCAGCTCCTCCCGCTTGCCGTGCAGGCGGTCGATATCGTCGTCGGTCAGCTTGCCCCATTGCTGGCGCACCTGACCCTTGAGCTGTTTCCAGTTGCCTTCAATCCGATCCCAGTTCATGGGGCTCTCCCTGTTGAGATAAGGTTCGTGCCTCGTCGGGCAGGGGTGGCTGCCGGAGCCGTCGCCCGTTCGGATGGCTGGACCACCCTCGCGGAAGGAAAATGCTCTAGTTTCAAGAGCCTGGAGTACATCTTCCCGTCCAGACGATTTTCTCGCCTGGGGAAATGCTCTAGCATCCCCCCGACAACGCGCAGGTCCCCGATTTGATCCACGCCCAGCCCCTCCCCTCGCTCGACGATCTCGTGGAAGGCGTGCGCGCCGGCCGCCGCGCCATGCTGGCGCGGGCCATCACGCTCGTGGAATCGCGCAAGGCCGAGCATCGCGCGCTGGCGGAGCAGCTTCTGCAGGCGCTGCTGCCCTTCACCGGAGCGGCGATGCGCGTCGGCATCACCGGTGTGCCGGGCGTTGGCAAGTCCACCACCATCGATGCGCTCGGCAGCTATCTGCTCGATCAGGGCCATCGCGTCGCGGTGCTGGCCGTGGACCCCTCCTCCACCCGCACGGGCGGGTCGATCCTCGGCGACAAGACCCGCATGGCCCGCCTCTCGATGGACGAGCGGGCCTTCGTGCGCCCCTCGCCTTCGGCCGGCACGCTCGGCGGCGTTGCGGCACGCACCCGCGAGACGATGCTGCTGTGCGAGGCCGCCGGCTACGATGTCATCCTCGTGGAGACGGTCGGCGTCGGCCAGTCGGAAACCGCCGTCGCCGACATGACCGACACCTTCCTCGTGCTCATGCTTCCTGGCGCCGGCGATGAGCTTCAGGGCATCAAGAAGGGCATCATCGAGCTTGCCGACATCGTGGCGGTGAACAAGGCGGACGGCGCCAACACCACTCGGGCCAAGGCGGCGGCCAGCGAATATCGCGCCGCACTGCACGTGCTCGGCGGACGCGAGGCGCACTGGTCGACGCCGGTGCTCACCTATTCCGGCCTCACCGGCGCCGGCATCGAGGAGCTGTGGTCGCAGGTGCGGCTGCATCGCGAGCGCGCGGAGCTCGCGGGCGCATTCGCGGACAAGCGCAGCGCCCAGCAGGTCAAGTGGATGTGGACGCTGTTCGACGACCGCCTGCGCGACCGCATGCGCGCCGATGCCACGCTGCGGGCCGAGCTTCCGGCGATCGAGCGCGCCGTCGCCGCCGGCACGCTGTCGCCCACGCTCGGGGCCTCGAAGATCGCGCGTCTCTTCGGCTGGTAGCCGGCGCGCAAAAAAGCCCGATTGGCGGTAAACTATTCGTTAACCATAAAATGCCGCTGCCGGATCGGAGCCGGCTGTGGATGCCTGGGGCGAAGGGGTAACGGGGCGAATGGACGAGCGGCGCGAGCTGGCCGGACAGCGTGTCTTCATTGTCGAGGACGAAACGCTGGTCGCCGCGATGATCGAAGCCATGGTGGAAGAGCTGGGCGCCGTCGTTGTCGGCACCGAAAGCCGGATCGCCGGCGCGCTGAATTTCGTCGCCGCCCGTCATCGCGACTTCGACGTCGCCGTGCTCGACCTCAATCTCGGCGAGGGGCACAGCTACGACATCGCCCGTGCCGTCACCGGCCACGGCATCCCCATCGTCTTCTCCACCGGCTACACCGGCTGCGCCATCGACGAGGCGTGGCGCGATCGCCCGCTGCTGAACAAGCCGTTCCAGCTCGCCGATCTCGAGAACGCGCTGGCGCGGGCGCTCGCCGAGCGCACCGGTTGAGATGCCGCACGGCACCGGCCCGCGCATCCTCGTCACCGGCTTCGGCCCCTTTCCCGGCATGCCGCGCAACCCCTCCGCGGTGCTGGCGGGCGCCTTGGCCCGCAGCCGGCGGCTCAGGCCAGCCGACATCACCCTGAGCATCCTACCGACGAGTTGGGCCGAGGCGGAGGCCTTCGCCGCGACCCTCGACGCTTTCGATCCGGACATCGTGCTGATGCTCGGCGTCGCCGGGCGCCGTCGCCATGTCGCCATCGAGACGCTGGCCCGCAACGCCACCGGCCCTTTTCCGGATGTGACCCGCAAACGTCCCGCCGCACGCCTCCTGGAGACAGGGGCACCGGCCAGCCGCCGGGTTGCGGCGGCGGCGATGCCGCTGCTCCGGGCCCTGCGCGAAGCCGGCGTGCCGGCGCACCTCTCGCGCGATGCCGGCCGCTATATCTGCAACGCTCTCGCCTGGCGTGCCTATGGCTGGGCGAGGGCCGGGCGACGGGCCGACGGCGGACCGCGCCTCGCCGTCTTCGTCCATATCCCGCTGCCGCGTCCCGGCGCGCTTTCGCAGGCACGGCTTCGGGGGGCGCTGGAAGCGCTGCTCGTCGCCCTCGCCGGCCAGTGTCGTCTCGCCATTCCGGCCACCGTCAGGGCAGCGGCTGAACGGTGACAGGGATGGAAGCGAACCAGGCCGCGAGGTTGGCGATATCGGCGTCGGACAGGCCCTTGGCGACCACCGTCATCATCTCGTTCTCGCGCTTGCCGGAGCGAAAGTCCTCCAGCGCCTTGACGAGATAGAGTTCCTGCTGGCCGGCGAGATTTGCCGCGGTCGGCATCTGGGCGACGCCGTTCTGCCCGTGGCAGACGGCGCATTGGGCCGAAGCCTTGGCCCGCCCGGCCTTCGCATCCTGCGCCATGGCCGGCGCGCACAACATCGATGCCGCGAGGAGCGGCATGAAGAAAGACCATTTCATAAGCTGTTCCCGGCGATCGATGGAATGCTCCCGCCGCCCGTGGGCAGCGGGAGCGAGGCGGCTCAGTTGCCGTAGGAGATGCGGTAGATCGCGCCGGACGTGTCGTCCGACACCAGCAGCGAACCGTCATTGAGCTGCGCCACCGAGGCCGGACGGCCAAGATATTCGCCGTTCGGCGTCAGCCAGCCCTCCGCGAACACCTCCGGCTTGCCGGCGGTGCCATCCTCCTTCACCGGTGTGAACATGACCCGTGCGCCCACCGGCGTGGTGCGGTTCCACGAGCCGTGCTGCACCGAGAAGATGCCGCCGCGGTATTTCTGCGGGAACTGCTGGCCGGTATAGAAGGTCATGCCGAGATCGGCGGCGTGCGCCGGCATCTCGACCTCCGGTTTTACCGCGTCGGCCGGCGGCGTCTGGTCCTTGTATTCGGCAGTGCGGACCGAGCCGCCGCCGAAATAGGGAAAGCCGAAATTCTGGCCCGCCTTGGTGGCCCGGTTCAGCTCGCCGGGCGGGATGTCGTCACCCATGCCGTCGACCTGGTTGTCGGTGAACCAGAGGGTCTTGTCCTTCGGGTTGAAGTCCATGCCCACCGAGTTGCGGATGCCCCACGCATAGACCTCTCGGTTCTTGCCATCGCGATCGAAGCGCACGATGCCGCCGATGCCGTTCTTCTTGTAGAGATCGAACTTCTCCGGCGCGAACACGTTGAAGGGGTTTCCGAGCGTGATGTAGAGCTTGTCGTCCGGCCCGATACGGCAGACACGCGCCGTATGGTTGAACGATTCCTCGTTCGGCGGGATCAGCTCGCCCTGCTTGACGACGTTGAAGGCCGCGACGTCCGGCCCCTCATAGAAGAACTCCGCCGCCGGGAAGAGCAGGACGCGGTTCTGCTCGGCCACGAACAGGAAGCCGTCCTTGGAGAAGCACACGCCGTGCGGCAGCTTGAACTGGATCGACGGCGCGAACACCTTCACCTCGTCGGCCACCCGGTCCTTGTCGCGGTCCGTCACCGCCCAGACCTTCGCCTTGCGGGTGCCGACGAAGACGACGCCCGTCGTCGGGCCGACCGCCATCTCGCGCGCATCCGGCACGATGGCGTAGAGCGAGATCTTGAAGCCGTCCGGCAGCTTGATGCCCGAGAGCGTCTTGTTGAACGCATCGACGCGCGGACCGGTTTGCGGCACCGTCTCCATTTCCATGGAGGCGCCGGTGGACTGGAAATTGGACAGCTTTTCGAGATTGTCGGTCGACTGCTGCGCCTGCGCCGGAGCCGCGATCATCATGGCGCCCGCGAGCATGGTCGACGCCAGCAGCACAGCGGAACGCTGGCCACGCCGGATTATGGACATTGGTTTCCTCCTAGAATCCCGGACCTCGTGCGGGTCCGTTGACGCTCGCAGGCTAGCACGCGCCCCGCTGACGTTAAGTCAGAAATCATGCCCTATGCGAATAATTCCTAATAATAATCTTGAAACGATCGCAAACGCCTCGGATTTGTAACATCATAATACTACACGCACTGTCTCTAAATGATAATTTAATTACAAATAATAATGTATTACATAACGAAACCGGTTGCCTTCGCGCGCGCTTGCGCGAGAGGGCCGCATGCGGCCGGTCACCCGCTGTTAGCCAAATGCTGCTAAATCCTGCGCGGAAGCGACGCCCGCCTGCGGGAACCATTCTGTGACGATCTACCTTCCGATTGCGGAACTGCCGGTGAACATCTTCACCCTCCTCGCCATGGGGATCGCGGTGGGCTTCATCTCGGGCATGTTCGGTGTGGGCGGCGGCTTCCTGATGACGCCCCTGCTCATCTTCCTCGGCGTGCCCCCGGCCGTCGCGGTGGCGAGCGTCTCCACCCACATGGCCGCCTCGTCCTTCTCCGGCACGCTGACCTATATGCGGCGCAAGCTGGTGGATGTGCAGCTCGGCCTGGTGCTTCTAACGGGAGGCCTGACAGGAACGCTGGCAGGCGTCGTCACCTTCATGGTGCTGCGCCGCTTCGGCCAGCTCGATCTCGTCATCGCCATCACCTACATCGTCCTTCTCGGCACCATCGGCACGTTGATGGTGGTCGAGAGCCTGCGCGCCCTGCTGCGCGAGTGGCGAGGCGAGAAGGCGAGCGTGAAGCGGCCAGGGGCGCACCCGTGGTTCCTGCGCATGCCGTTCAAGATGCGCTTCCGCCAGTCGCGGATCTATGTCTCCGCCATCCCGGTGGTGACGATCGGCTTCGCCATCGGCTTCCTCGGCGCGCTGATGGGCATCGGCGGCGGCTTCCTGCTGGTGCCGGCGCTCATCTACCTCCTGCGCGTGCCCACGCTGACCTCGGTCGCGACCTCGCTGATGCTCACGCTTGTGACGATGGTCGCCGCCATCGTCATGCACGCGGTGCTCAACCAGACCGTGGACGCCGTTCTCGGGCTCGTCCTGATGGTCGGCGGCACCATCGGTACGCAGTTCGGCACCCGCGCCGGGCAGTCGATGAAGGCGGAGAACCTGCGCCTGCTGCTCGGCCTCCTCGTGCTCGCGGTCGGCCTCCGCGTGGCGGTGGACCAGACCACCCGCCCGGCCGATCTCTACGCCGTCACCATCGACGAGCGCGCGCGATGAGCCGGGCGCTCGCACTTTTCCTCCTCCTGGCACTTGCCGCTCCGGCGCAGGCGGAGGGCCTCGTGCTGTCGCTCTCCAAGTCGCGCGTCACCATTACGTCGAGTTTCGCCGGCGAGAGCATTGTACTGTTCGGCGTCATCGGCGCGGACGAGGCAAGCCGGGATTCGCGCCTCTATGACGTCGTCGTTACCGTTCGCGGGCCGAACGAGAGCTTCGTCACCTGGCGCAAGGAGCGCCGGCTCGGCCTGTGGGTCAATGTCGACAGCCGCTCCTTTCTCGCGGCCCCTTCCTACCTTGCCGTGCTGAGCAACCGCGATCCCGCCCTGATGGCCGATGCCGAGGTGCTACGGCAGGAGCAGGCCGGCTTCGCCAACAATCACCTGCTTCAGCGCGTGGGTAGCGACTATGCCGACGTCGTAGCGGGCGATCCGTTCCGGCAGGCCTTCCTCCGGGTGAAACAGGCTCAGGGCCTCTATGTCGAGAAGACCGATGGCGTCGAGTTCATCGCGCCGCATGTCTTCCGCGCCGCCATCCCCATCCCCGGCACGGCGCCGATCGGTACCTATGACGTGGTGGTGAAGACCTTCGCCGATGGAGCCCTCTCCGAACGCGGGGCGCTGACGCTGGAAGTGGCGAAGATCGACTTCGAGCAAACCGTCGCCAGCACGGCGCAGGGTCACCCCTGGCTCTATGGCATCGTCACCGCGCTCGGCGCCCTCGCCGTCGGCTTCGTCGCTAACCTTGCTTTCCGGCGCGATTGAAGACCTTCTCCCCGCCCTGTCGCATTCTTGTCCACGGCCTGCACGAAGCGGACGCGGCGGTCTTGCAAAGCGCGGGCCGCCAAAGTAGGTTCCGCGCCGTTCTGGCACGCAGCTGTAGCTCAGTTGGTTAGAGCGCCGGTCTGTGGAACCGGAGGTCGGTGGTTCGAGCCCACCCAGCTGTACCAGATAAGCTTTCACGCACATTTCCGCCCCTAGGCTTCCTGCCGGTATTGCCGGACGGGCCGATTGCGTTCTTCTCGCTTGACCCCCGGCGTCCTCATTCGCCAGAGATGGCGGGAGGAGAGATGGTCATGGCGCGCAATCCGGTCTTTGTCTTCGGCTCGAATCTCGCCGGCATCCACGGCGGCGGCGCCGCCCGCTGGGCCTACGAGAATCGCGGGGCGGAATGGGGCGTCGGCTTCGGCCTCACCGGCACGAGCTTCGCCATTCCGACCAAGGACTGGAACATCGAGACGCTGCCGCTCGGCGAGATCGAGAAATTCGTCCGAAGGTTCCTCAAATTCGCCCGGGCGCGGCCCGATCTCACTTTTCAGCTCACGCCGATCGGCTGCGGCCATGCCGGCTACACGCCGGAGCAGATCGCGCCGATGTTCAAGGAGGCGCCGGAGAACGTGATGCTGCCGGACGAGTTCCGCGCCGTTCTCTCGCCGGGCGATCCCGACACCGCCAAGGACGGCTAGCGCGCGTCGCAGATGTAGAGCGACATGTCCGCGCCGGCCTCCCGCAGCTCCCGCCACACGTCGGGCCGCACGCGAACGCGCCCGCCCCGCTTGCGTGCATAGGCAGCGGCGAAGGCATCCACCGCACGCGCCCGTTCTTTCGACATGGCCGGACCTCCTCGTCTGAACCGCCGCGCAGCGACCATGCAAGCGCGCGGCCAGATGATGGCCGATCCGGTGTCTATCGAAGGCGCGGGCCCGCTCAGGGTGCCAGCACCTCGGCGCCCGCCACCGGCTGTGGATAGGGCAGATCGTCCACTAGCTTCGCGCTCGGCTTGTCCTGCGCGAACAGCGGGGCGAGGTCGATGGTCAGATAGTTCAGCCGGTGCGCGTAGTCGGCGATCATCAGGCGGTTATTGGTCAGGTCCTTGACCACCACCCACTGCGTGTAGTCCGAGCCCAGCGTGCCGTCCGGCTGCTTGAACTCGGCGATGCCGAGCGGGATATCGACATTGTTGAGGATGTGACCCACGGCCTGCGCCGCCTCGGCCGCATCTTTCGGTTGGGTGACGTTGTGGCGCAGCATCGTCGCGCGCACGAAGCGCGAGGGAGGCGTGTAGTCGCCCGGCAGGCCGATCAGCCCGCCGCCCTGCCCGAGCTCTGTGACGTTGGTGGTGCCGACCCGCTGGCTCGTCACCGCGACCGTGGAGAGGCTGAGATAGTTGCGCACATTGTTCAGGTGCCAGTCATAGGTCGGCGCGTTGGTCAGCACGTGCGCGGCGTTGTCATGGATCTTCAGCTCGCCGCCGACATATTCGACCACGATGCCCGCGCCGCTCCTGTCGACAAAGACGAAATGCAGCGTCGCCGGCGTCGGGCCGGTGGGCAGCGTATCGTCGGCCCACACCCTCATCCCCGGCAGGGCGGTCCGCAGCTCGGCGACGCTGGCGAAGCCACCCAGCGCCCAGGATCCGAAGGTAAGAACGGACTGATAGGCCTTATCGTCCTTCGTCACCGTCTGGTACTGGGTGAAGCCGGGCAGGAAGTTGCCGCTCATGGAGAGGCCTTCGGAATTCTGCCCGTCGAGCAGCGCGCCTCCAGGAATGATGGCCGCGCTCACGCCGACCACCGCATATTTCGTGGTGAAGCTCACCGGCGGCAGGCCGCTCGCCTTCGGCGCGGTCAGCGTCAGCGTGGTGCCCCTGGGCTGGCTCACCAACGTCCATTTCATGTCGAGCGCCCATTCCATGGTGCGTCCGGCAATGACGCTGCCGTCGGCCGCGGCAAGGTCGACCGCCGTACAGGCGACGGACATGTTGATCGTGGCCATCAAGGCCAGCGCGGTCGCGAGAACTCGTTTCATCGTCATTTCCCCCACCCTTGCCGCTCGAGCGCCAGACGGCCTCGACGCGACGAGCCGACGCTGCCACGCGCCGCTTTAAGATCGACTTTCGGCAAGCCCGCCTAAAAGAAAGGCCCGGCGCGAGAGAGCGCCGGGCCTGATTGAACGCAACTCCTGCGGCGCCTCAATGCGCCAGCAGCAGCGGCACCGTCATGCGCTCCAGCATGTCGCGCGTGACGCCGCCGAGCACGAATTCGCGCAGCCGCGAATGGCCGTAGCCGCCCATGACCACGATATCGATGTCGCGCGCCGCCACTTCCTTCAGCAGTACGTCGACGATGCTCTCGTCGGCGCCCGGTACCAGCCGGCGCAGCTCGACGGTCTTCTCGTGGCGCGCGAGATGGCGGGCGAGGTCGGCACCGGGAAGATCGATGCCCTTCCGGGACTTGCCGCTGTCCACCACCACCGCCTCGACCAGATTGGCATGGGCGAGCAGGGGACGGGCCTCCGCGACCGCGCGCGCCGACGCGCGCCCGCCGTCCCACGCCACGAGAATGCGCTTGGCGGAGAACGGCTTCTGCTGCTTGCGCGGCACGATAAGCACCGGCCGCCCGGAATCGAACAGCACCGCCTCGGTGATCACCTCTTCGGCGCCCATGCGGTCGGGATCGGCCTGGCCGACGATGGCGAGGTCATAAAGGCGGGCCATCACGCCGATCTGCTCGGCCGCGCCGCCCGGCGTGCCGTCGATCAGGCGCACTTCGCCGGACAGCCCCACCGAGCGAGCCGCCTCGCCGAAATATTCCACCGCCTGCTGCGCGAGCCGCTGGCTTTCCGCCCGCTGCGCCTCGATGAAATCCGTCGAGAAGGCTTCCGTGTAGACCGGCGGCACATCGATCTCGTAGCTCACCGCCACGCCAGTGAGATGCGCGCCGAGCGCCGCCGCGGCCGATGCCGCATAATCCACGGCAACGTCGCCCGGTCCCTCACCCACGCGCAGGCTGACGAGAATGTCCTTGATCATCGGTTCCTCCTCTCTGTCCCTTTGAAATATTGTTCCAATCAAGTGTCGTCCCATTGACGGCCGTCAAGTAGTCCCGCACCGCTTCGGCCCGACGGCGGCAACGGTCGCGCAGCCGCCGCCCGCCGACTATAAGTGCTGTAACTGATGTAGGAATTCGCCGCATGGCCGCCATAGGGCGCGCGCTCGCCATCACCTTCGTGCTTCTGGCCCTGTGGGAAGGCGCCGTCCGGCTGTTCGGCCTGCCGGCCTACATCCTGCCGGGCCCGCTGCGGATCGGCCTCGCCATGTGGAACAACGCGGACGTCCTCGCCCACAACGCGGCCATCACGCTGGGCGAGATGCTGCTCGGCCTCGTCTGCGGCTCGGCGCTGGGAATCGCCTGCGCGCTGGCCATGGCGGCCTCGCCGCTGGCGCGGCGCGCCATGCGGCCGGTGCTGCTGGTGGCGCAGGCGTTGCCTGTGTTCGCCATCGCGCCGCTGCTCGTCATCTGGTTCGGCTTCGGCCTCGCCTCGAAGATCGTGATGGCGAGCCTCATCATCTTCTTTCCCGTCGCCTCGGCTTTCCATGACGGCCTCGCCCGCACCGAGCAGGGCCTCGTCGACCTCGCGCGGCTGAACGGCGCCGGCATCGCGCAGACGCTGCGCTTCATCCGCATCCCCGCCGCCCTGCCGGCGCTCGCCTCGGGCCTGCGCGTCGCCACCGCCGTCTCGCCCATCGGCGCAGTGGTGGGCGAATGGGTCGGCGCCTCGGCGGGCCTGGGCTATCTCATGCTCTACTCCAACGCGCGGATGCAGACCGACATGGTCTTCGCCGCGCTCGCCATCCTGCTCGCCGTGGCGCTCCTGCTCTTCACCCTCGTCGACCGCGTCCTGACCCGCCTGCTGCCCTGGGCCCCGGAAACGGCACCGGCGTAGCCTCCCCGATCGGGTGCGCTCCGGCGCTTGGAACAAAGAGGGAACTTTGCCAAGATGCGGCATGGCGATTCACCTCTCCAATTCCGACGTCCGACGCATCTTCCTCGCCAAGCAGGAACTCAGCCGACCGCGCGGCAAGCTCACCAAGGCGGGACTGCTGGAACTCGTCCGCGACCTCGGCTTCGTACAGGTGGACAGCATCGCGACGGTCGAGCGAGCACACCACCATATTCTGTTCTCGCGCAATCCGACCTACCGGCGCGAACATCTTGCCGCCCTGCTTGAGAAGGATGGCGAGCTCTTCGAGCACTGGACGCACGACGCGGCCATCATCCCGAGCGACTTCTTCGCCTATTGGAAGCACCGCTTCGCCCGGGCGCAGGAGACGCTGGCGGACCGCTGGCGCTCCTGGCACGAGAACGGCTTCGAGAGCTATGTCGACCACGTGCTGGAGCGGGTGCAGGCGGAAGGCCGCCTCATGGCCCGCGACTTCGAGCAGGATACCGAATCCCCGAAGCGCCCGCCGGGTGGCTGGTGGAACTGGCACCCGGAGAAGACCGCGCTCGAATATCACTGGCGCACCGGCAACCTCGCCATCGCCGGGCGCGAAGGCTTCCAGAAGGTCTACGATCTCGCCGAGCGCGTGATCCCCTCCCGCCACTACGGGGGCGAGGTGTCGCGCGAGGCCTTCGTCGATTGGGCCTGCACCTCTGCGCTGGAAAGGCTCGGCTTCGCTACCCATGGCGAGATCGCCGCCTTCTGGGGGCTCATCTCGCCGGAGGAAGCCCGCCAGTGGGTGGCCGGCAACGCCGCGCGGCTGGAACCGGTGCTGATCACCCCGGCGGACGGCTCGCGCCCCCGCGCCTCGCACGCCTTCGCCGGCAGCGCCGACATTTTCGCCTCGCTGCCGCCGCCACCCGCCCGACTGCGCGTGCTCAACCCGTTCGACCCGCTGCTGCGCGACCGCAACCGGGCGGAGCGGCTGTTTGGCTTCAATTACCGCATCGAGGTCTTCGTGCCCGCGCCGAAACGGGTCTATGGCTATTACGTCTTCCCCCTGCTGGAGGGTGATCGACTGGTCGGGCGCATCGACATGAAAGCCGACCGCAAGGCCGGCACGCTCGACGTGCGCCGGCTGTGGCTGGAGCCGGGCGTGCGCGCCTCCACGGCCCGCCTTTCCGCCCTCGACGCCGAGCTCGTACGCCTCGGCCGCTTTGCCGGGGTGGAACGCACCGTCTATCTCGACGGCTGGCGCGGAAAGTGAGCGCCGGCTTCCATTTGCCCTGGCATGCCAGCGATGCTAGCGTGCCGGCGTCCGAGGGGTGTCCCGCCGGCCGAAAGGCTGAAGGGGCTGAGATGGCAGCCGCCAGACCCTTTGAACCTGATCCGGGTCATGCCGGCGAAGGGACGGAACGATGGCGGAGCCCGATCCACGCAGAGCGTGGTGCCCGCGCCGGATTTCCCCCGAGAGCTCATGCGCCGGATCTCCAGATGGGAGGAGATCCATGTTCAAGAAATTCGCCGCGCAGACGGCCGGCCTGCTATTCGTCCTCGCACTCGGCCTCGTCCCCGTCAGCGCCGCCGACAGGCTCACCGTCCTGCTCGACTGGTACGTCAACCCGGACCACGCGCCGCTGATCATCGCGAAGGAGAAGGGTTTCTTCGACGCGCACGGCCTCGATGTCGAGCTGGTGCCGCCCGCCGATCCCTCCGCTCCGCCGCGCCTCGTCGCCGCCGGGCAGGCGGACATCGCTGTCAGCTATCAGCCGAACCTCTATCTCTCGGTGAAGGAGGGGCTGCCGCTCGCGCGCATCGGCACGCTGGTCTCCACCCCGCTCACCGCGCTGGTCGTGCTGAAGGACGGGCCGGTCAAGTCCATCGCCGATCTGAAAGGCAAGACGGTCGGCTATTCCGTGGCCGGTTTCGAGGACGCGCTGCTCGGCACCATGCTGGCGAGCGCCGGGCTCAAGCCGGGCGACGTCACCATGATCAACGTCAATTTCGCCCTCTCGCCCGCCCTCGTCTCCGGCAAGGTCGATGCAGTGATCGGCGCCTATCGCAATTTCGAGCTCACCCAGATCCGGCTGGAGGGCAAGGAAGGCCGTGCCTTCTTCCCCGAGGAGCACGGCGTGCCGGTGTTCGACGAGCTCATCTACGTTGCCCACAAGGACAAGCTCGCCGATCCCCGCCTCAAGCGCTTCCTAGCCGCGGTGGAGGACGCCACGATCTATGTCCTCAACCATCCCGACGAGGCATGGGGCATCTTCGTGAAGGCCAACCCCAAGCTCGACGACGAACTGAACCGCACCGCCTGGACCGACACGCTGCGCCGCTTCACCCACGCGCCGGCCGCGCTGGACGGCGAACGCTACGCCCGCTTCGGTGAATTCATGAAGAGCCACAAGCTCATCGACACGGTCGAGCCGGTCTCCACCTACGCGCCGGCTCTGCCCTGAGCCCTCCGCCTTTCCGGCGGAAACCCCGATGTTACGTCGCACATCAAACGATGTGGCATCGGGACCGCCCGAAAACGGCCCGCGATCCTTCCGGCTCCCGACCTGCAATGCTACCGATGCACCACAGGTCGGGAGCATGGGGGAAGGCATGAAGGCGGGCGCAGGAAACGGAGCCTATTACATCGTGGCCGCGCTGGTCGGCACGGTCGTCGGCGTTCTCGGCTCCGCCTTCCATGCCGGCGTGAATGGGTTGGGAGCCGCCTGGCCCGCCTATCTGCAGGGCACGCTCCGGCTGGAAGGCCCCGCACTCTATGCCGCCGCGGCCGTCGTCGCCGCCATCATGACCCTCGTCTCACTCTGGCTGGTACGCCGCTTCGCGCCGGAGGCCAGCGGCTCGGGCGTGCCGGAGATCGAGGGCGCGATGGAGGGGCTGCGCGAGGTGCGCTGGCATCTCGTGCTGCCGGTGAAGTTCGTCGGCGGCCTGCTGTCGCTCTCCTCCGGCCTGGTTCTCGGCCGGGAAGGACCGACGATCCATATCGGCGCCTCGGTCGCCAAGGCCGCGTCGGACCTGATGAAATGGTCGTCGGAAGACATGCGAGGCCTGCTGGCGGCCGGCGGCGCGGCCGGACTCGCCGCCGCCTTCAACGCTCCCCTGGCAGCGGTACTGTTCGTCATCGAGGAGACGCGTCGGCAATTCCCCTACAGCTCGCGCACCTACATAGCGGTCGTCCTCGCCTCCATCGCGAGCGCCGTGGTAACCGAGTATCTGACCGGCGACACGCCCTACATGCTGCTCGAGGTCTCGACGATGCCCTATGGGCTGCTGCCGGCCTTCATCGGCCTCGGCGTGCTGCTCGGCGTGGTCGGCGTCGCGTTCAACCGTACACTGGTCTGGTCGCTGGACCGCGTGCGCGCACTCGGCCTGCGGCACTCCTTCTACATCTTCCCCGCCATCGTCGGCCTCATGATCGGTGTGCTTGTGCTGGTACTGCCCGAAGCGACGCAGGGCGGCGAACTGCTTGCCGTCGAGCTGACCAGGGAAGGCCGGCCGCTCGCCATCCTCGCCGTCATCGTCCTGCTGCGCTTCGTCATGACCATGGCGAGCTATTCCACCGGCGTCGCCGGCGGCATCTTCGCGCCGATCCTCGCGCTCGCCACCACCATCGGCCTTTGCTACGGCTCGGCTCTGGCGACCGTGCTGCCTCTGCCCGAGCAGGCGCAGACCGCCTTCGCGATCACCGCCATGGGCGGCCTGTTCGCCGCCACCATCGGCGCGCCGCTGGTCGGGATGGTGCTGGTGTTGGAGCTCACCGGCGCCTACGCCGTGCTGGTGCCGGTGATGCTCACCGCCATCTTCGCCAACATGACCTCGCAGTGGCTCGGTGGCCGGCCGATCTACGAGATCCTGCTGGAACGCACGCTGGCGATCGAGGCGGAAGGCCGCGCCTCCCACGCGCCGCGCTGAGGTCGCGTTACGCCGTGGCGAGGCGGGTTGCCTCAAGCCGGGCCGGCCCCTGCGCGTCGCGCCGCAGCTCGATGTGCCGCTCATGCAGGCCGAGCAGGGTGGAGCGGTGGCCGATCGACAGCAACGCCGTCTCCGGCAGCTTCTCCCGCAGCACGCGATAGAGCGCCGCCTCCCCCGGCTCGTCGAGGGCAGAGGTCGCCTCGTCGAGCAGCAGCACGTCGGGCTTCATCAGCAGGGCGCGGGCGATGGCCAGCCGCTGCTGCTCGCCACCCGACATGATCGCCGGCCACAGGCCCTGTTCGTCCAAACGCGCGGCAAAGCCCGGCAGACCGACGGTCTCCAGCACCTCGCGCAACCGCTCGCTACCGTACTTTCCCTCCGGGTCGGGGTAAGCCAGTGCGCCGCGCAGCGAGCCGATGGGCAGGTAAGGTCGCTGCGGCAGCGTCAGCACGCGCGCGCCCGGCGCACGCGACACCTCGCCACGCCCGTAGGGCCAGATGCCGGCTATGGCGCGGAACAGCGTGCTCTTACCGCTGCCGGAAGGGCCGGTCAGCAGCACGCGCTCGCCCCGGTGGATCTCCAGACCGTCGACGGTGAGCAAGGCCCGCCCGTCCGGCAGGCGGACTTCCATATCGGCAAGCTCCAGAGGTGCGCTCCCTTTCGCCGACATCTGGCGAAACTGGCTGCGCAGCGTCTCCGCCTGCGTCGCCATCACCGACTTCTCGAAGCCGACCAGACGGTCGACCACCGACTTCCATTCCGCCAGCGTCGAATAGGCGCCGATGAAGAAGGAGAACGATCCCTGCACCCGTTCGAAGGCAGAGGAGGTCTGCATGAGCTGGCCGAGCTGGATGGAGCCGAAGAAATAGGCCGGGGCCACGACGACGAAGGGAAAGATCACCGAGAGTTGGCCATAGCCGGCGGTGAACCAGGTCAGCCGCTTCTGGGCGATCATGATGCCCCAGAAATTGTGCACCACATGCCCGAAGCGCCCCAGCAGCCGCTCGCGCTCCACTGGCTCGCCGTTCATCAGCGCGATCTGCTCGCCATTCTCGCGCACGCGCACCAGATCGACGCGGTAATCCGCCTCGTAGCGCTGCTGGTCGAAGTTCAACTTCACCAGCACCCGGCCGATGAGATGGGCAATCAGCGTGCCGAGCGCCGCATAGGCGAAGGCCGCCCAGACGAGATAACCGGGAATGTCCCAGCTCTTGCCGAAGAGATTGAACGAGAAATTTCCCGACAGGCCCCAGAGTATCACCGCGAAGGAGGCCAGCGTCATCACCGCGTTGAGTAGCCCGATGAACAGGCTGATGGTCTGGCCGATATAGGTGCGGATGTCCTCGGCGATGCGCTGGTCGGGGTTGTCCGCCGTGTCGCCCTTCAGCCGCATCCGATAGTGCGTCTCATGGGCCAGCCAGGCGGTGAGGTACTTCTCCGTCATCCAGGTGCGCCAGCGGATCTCCAGCCATTGGCGCAGATAGACCTGGTAGACCGCCACGGCGATGGCGCAGGCGGCGTAGAAGGAGAACAGCCAGAGCTGGTGGGTAAAGGCCGCGTAGTCCTTCTCCTGGATCGCGTTGTAGAAGGCGTTGTTCCACTCGTTGATCAGCACGGTCGCGTAGACCCAGCCGACCTCCATCGCGACCACGCCCGCGAGCAGCGCGCCGCCCCGCCATCGGTCCTCGCCACGGAAATAGGGGATGGAAAGCCGCCAGACATCGGCAAGCAGGGAGAGGATGGCGCGCAAGGAAGCTTCTCCGGGAACGGCGGGTTCCCGCCATCTAGGCGCGCCGATACTGGCCGGACAGTGGCCGCCAGATTAAGGTTTGGAGAGGTTTCGGCGCCTGCCCGTTCAGATGAACTTCTTGCGGACGCGCTGGCTGACCATGTCGAGCACGGAAACCGTCAGCACGACGATGATCAGGATCGCGGAGGCCTGCGAATAGAGGAAGCCGCGCATGGTCTCGTTGAAGGTCATGCCGATGCCGCCGCCGCCGACGATGCCAAGCACGGTCGCAGAGCGGACATTGGATTCGAAACGGTACAGCGCGTAGGAGATCCACAGCGGCAGAACCTGCGGCAGCACGCCGTAGATGATCTCCTGCAGCCAGGTGCCGCCGGTGCCGCGAATGCCCTCCACCGGCGCCGGGTCGATGGCCTCGACCGCCTCGGAGAACAGCTTCGCCACCACGCCCGTGGTGTGCACGAACAGCGCCAGCACGCCGGCGAAGGGGCCGAGCCCCACGGCGGCGATGAAGATCAGCGCGAAGACCAGCTCGTTGATGGCGCGGCAGGCGTCCATCAGCCGCCGCACGAGGAAGACCAGCCAGTGCGGCGCCACGTTGTCGGCCGAGAGAATGCCCAGCGGGATGCCCGCGATCACGGCGAGCAGCGTGCCCCAGATGGCGATCGCCAGCGTCTCCACCATGGCGTTCACATAGACGTCCCAGTCGGTGAAGTCGGGACGCAGGAAATCGGCACCAAGCGTCGCCATGTTGCCGGCGTCGCGCATCAGCTGCGCCGGGTTCATCTCTGCCTCGTGCCAGGCAAAGACCAGGATGACGACGGCGACGGCGGCGAGCGCGAGATGCGTCAGCCGCGTGGTGAGCGGCGTCACCGGCGGGGCCGGCATGGTGCGCTCGACGGCGCGCTCGGCAGCGCGATGGGCGGAACGGTCGGTCTCGGTGGCAAACATCGCGGTGTCCCTGTCGTCAGCCCGGCCGCGTCGAGGCGGCGGCAAGGATCATGTCCCGTTGCCGGGCGTCTCGGTTCGGCGGTCTCGGCCGATGGTCCGGCCGTGGTCTCGGTCGTCTTCTTGCGGCGATCCCGGAGACGGCCTTTCGGCCGCTCCGGGACCCGTCTTTCCGGCAGGTATGGCAGGCGCACGGCGCCCGCCGCGGCTCACATGGCCGGCAGCTTCTTCTGCTGGGCCTCGAGATCGGCGAGCTGGGCGTCGATCTTCTTGAGCTGCGCGGCCTTGTCGTCGGCCGAGATCTTCTCGTCCTTCTCGACCTTCACGCGGGTCTTGAAGAGCTCGAGCTGGCGGATCGGGAGAAGCTGGGCGTCGGAGGAGGCGAGGAAGGGACCCCAGCCGTCCGAGGTCTTGGCCAGGACTTCACGCGCATGCGCGACTTCTTCCGGCGTGCCGTTGCGGCCATAGGTCATGAAGAAGGTGTAGATCTTGGCCTTCAGGTCGGCCGGCAGGTCCTTGCGCCACACGATCGGATCGCCGGCGATCATCGGCGAGCGCCACACTTCCTTGATCTTCTTCGCCTCTTCCGGACGGGTCGCCTGGAGGCGCGAGACGTTCTCGGTGTTGTTGGTGGCGAAATCGACCTGCTTGTTGGCGACCGCCAGCAGGTTACCCTCGTGGTTCGAGGTCACGACACGCTTGTAGCACTTGTTCGGGTCGACATTGTTCAGCGCGAACACATAGTAGCTCGGGACGAGGAAGCCCGAGGTGGAGTTCGGATCGCCGTTGCCGAAGTTGTAGCCCTTCGAGCAGTCGAGCACGTCCTTGAGATCGTTGATGTCGTTGCGGTCGACATTGGTGACGATCAGCGAATAGTAACCCGAGGAACCGTCCGGCTTGGCGGTCTTCACGAAGACTTCGCCGTTGGCGCGGTCCACCGCTTCCATGGCCGACTTGTTGCCGAACCAGCCGATATCGACCTTCTTGAAGCGCATACCCTCGATCACGCCGGCATAGTCGCCGACGAAGAAGGGCTTCACCGGCACGCCGATCGCCTTCTCGAGGTCCTTCAGAAGGGGCTCGAAGCTCTTGGCGAGGTTGGCGGAGGACTCGGTGGAGATGAAGCCGAAGTTCAGCTCCTTCACTTCCTCGGCACGCGCCGGAGCGCTGGCGAGGGCAGCCAGCGCAAGGCCGGCGACGATCAGGCGTTTCATGGACGTAGCTCCTGTCAGGATACGGTCTGGGAAAGGACGGCCTCGGCCGGCGGCGGCGTCACCGCGAACTGGCTCGGCAGGATCAGTTCCTCGGCGCTGGCGCCATAGAGTTCGGTAAGGAAGCCGGCGTTGATGCGGGAAGCCGGGCCGTCGAACACGACGCGGCCGGCATTCATCGCGATCACGCGGTCGAAATAGGTCGTCGCGTAGTCCACCTGATGCAGCGAGACGACCAGCGCGATGCCGTGGTCGCGGCTCATCGTCACCAGCGTGTCCATCACGCGCTTGGCCGACTTCGGGTCGAGCGAGGCGATGGGCTCGTCCGCCAGAACGAGCCGGGCGCCCTGCACCAGGGCGCGGGCGATGGCGACGCGCTGCTGCTGGCCACCGGAAAGCTCGCGCGCGCGCTTAGCGGCGTGCTGGGCGATGCCGACCTCGGCAAGGGCCGCATAGGCGGTGCGACGCTCGTCGGAATTGAAGAGGCCGAGTGTGCCGCGCAGTGCGTTCATCCGCCCCAGCGCGCCCACCATCACATTGGTCATCACCGACAGGCGCCCGGCGAGAGCGAACTGCTGGAAGACGAGGCCGATGTTGCGGCGCGCCGAACGTACCTCGGCAGACAGTCGGCCGGCTTCCTGCACCTTGACGCCGAAGGCATGCACGGCGCCGGTGCCCCGCCCTTGCGAGTCGGCGAGGATCAGCCCGGAAGCGAGCCGGATCAGCGTCGACTTGCCCGAACCCGAAGCGCCGATCAGCGCCACGCGTTCGCCTTCCCGTATCGTGAGCGAGACGTCGTCCACGGCGCACATCGCGCCATAGGTCTTGCTCACACGATCGAGTTGCAGCGCTGCCGCCATCGGATCTCCCGCCGGCCTGTTGAAGTCCGGCTTGGGGTAGCGGCGCGTCGTGACGGGTGGATGAAGCTGGTATTACAGTTCCGTGACGAGCCACCGCCCAGACGCGGCGCGCCCAAACCCGGCGTGCCCTTGCGCGTCGCGGGCGAGCGTCCCGCCGGAGGCAGGTGTGGCCTCGCCTTTTTTTTCGCGAAGACTCTTACGCCCTGACGGAAACGGCGGGGACGACGCCCTCGCCGTCGTTGACTCTGCCTCGCGTGCATTCGCACATTCGCGCGGGGTCCGCGTGGTCGGAACGGTGGGGGATTCGATGTATTATGTGATCGTCTTGCTGACGATGGTGGTCGCGCCGCTGATCAGCATCGGCACGGAGATGGCCACGACCACGGGCATTGGCGGCTTCCTCGCCGTGGCCACCAAATGGTTCGTCTTCTGGGCGGTCGGCGTGCGCCTGCTCGTCGCCGGCCTCTCGCAGATCTTCCGGCCCGGCTACACGGCGAAGACGATCCTCGGCATCGACGAGCCGCGCGTGCACGTGCTGGCGCAGGAACTCGGCTTCGCCAACGTGTCGACGGGCCTCGCCGGCGTGCTGTCGATCGTCTTCTCGATCTGGGCGCTACCCGTCGCCTTCATCGGCGGGCTGTTCCTCGGCCTCGCCGGCGTCAACCACCTCCTGCGCCCGCACCGGAACATGCGCGAGAATGTGGCGATGATCACCGATTTCTGGGGCGCCATCGTCCTGCTCGCCGCCTTCGTGCTCAGCCTGTTCTAGCGCTGGCGGAAGCCCACATAGCCGCCCTCCCCGTCGAACAGCACGTCATAGCCGTTCAGCAGGTGGAAACTGGTGTTGACGAAGGTCCGGTCCTCCGCCACCCGCAGGTGGATGGCGCTCGGGGCGAGCGGTGAGCCGTCTCCCACCGCGAAGCCGTAGAGCGGGAAGGCCGCCTCGCCCCGGCCGACGCTGATCGCCACCTGCGTGCCCGGCGGCAGCGTGCCTTCGGCACCGGCGGCCTGCGCGGCCGGCACGGTCATGTACATGACCGACACGCCGGTATCGACGAGCGCCGTGCCGCACGCCGGCGGCGTTGCTCCACGGAGCGAGACGCAGGCCGGCGTCGCCTGCCAGTCCGTCCCGTCCGGCCGGCGGTCGAGCTTGAGGTAGCGGAAGGCCCCGCGCGTGTTGGCGGGGGTGAGGCCGACATGCACGCCCTCGGAGGCGAGGATATAGCCCTGCCGGCGGGGCCCCGCGCCGCCCGCGATGCGCAGCAGCGGGTTCTTGTCCGGCGTGCTCTGGTTCTGCTGGTCGCCCTCGCGGGCGAAACCGACGCCCACCATGGCGACGTTGCGCGGGCTGGTCGTCGGCGTGCAGTCGCGCGCATGGTCGAGGCACTGCACCTCGGTCACCACCAGCACCGGCATCGGCTCGGTCTGCACGCTCGCCCCCTCGCGGCCGACCAGCGACACAGGCGTCACGACCCACTGCCCGAGCATCACGCGGCCGGAGCTCGTATAGGTGAGCCGGGCCGGTCCCTGCGACGGCAATTGTTCGAAGCCGGGCAGGAATTCCGCCGCGACCACGATCCCCGTCGAGCCGGAATCGAGCTCCGCCCGCAACGGCTCGCCGCCGAAGGAGAGGCCGATGCGCGGTACGGCGTCGAGCGCGCCCGGCTCGGCATTCAGGTAGCGCAGGAACAATCCTTCACGGTAGCGGCCGTAGTCGGGCGCCTCCTGCGCCACGGCGGAGGAAGCAAGGCCGGCGACGAGAAGCGCTGCGAGAAGCCGTGCCGGCATGCCTGTCTCACATGTTCGGGTAGTTCGGGCCACCGCCGCCTTCGGGCGCCACCCAGGTGATGTTCTGGTTGGGGTCCTTGATGTCGCACGTCTTGCAGTGAACGCAATTCTGCGCGTTGATCACGTAGCGCGCGCCGCCGGACGCCCCCCCCTCCTCGACCCATTCATAGACCCCTGCCGGGCAATAGCGGGCCGAGGGGCCGCCATAGACGTCGTGCTCCGACGCCTTCTGCAGCGCCGGGTCGGCGACCTTGAGGTGGATCGGCTGATCCTCCTCGTGATTGGTGTTCGACAGGAACACGGAAGAGAGCCGGTCGAACGAGACGACGCCGTCGGGCCGGGGATAATCGATCCTCTTCGCCTTGTCGGCCGGCGCCAGCGTCGCGTGGTCCGGCTTGCCGTGACCGAGCGTGCCGAAGAGCGAAAAACCGAAAAGTGTGTTGGTCCACATGTCGAGCCCGCCCAACGCGATGCCGACATAGGTACCGAATTTCGACCAGAGCGGCTTGGCGTTGCGCACCTTCCACAGGTCGCGGCCAATATCGGAGCCGCGCCATCCGGCCTCGTAACCCTCCAGCACGTCGTGCGCGCGGCCGGCGGCGAGCGCCTTCGCCGCATCCTCGGCGGCGAGCATGCCCGAGAGCACCGCGTTGTGGCTGCCCTTGATGCGCGGCACGTTGACGAAGCCGGCCGCACAGCCGACGAGCGCCCCGCCGGGGAAGACCAGCTTCGGCACCGACTGGAAGCCTCCCTCGGTGATCGCCCGCGCGCCGTAGGAGATGCGCTTGCCGCCCTCCAGCGTCCCGCGCACCAGCGGATGCGTCTTGAAGCGCTGGAATTCCTCGAACGGCGCGATCCAGGGATTGGCGTAGTTGAGGTGAACGACGAAGCCCACCATCACTTGATTGTCCTCCATATGGTAGAGGAACGAACCGCCGCCGGTCGCTCTGTCGAGCGGCCAGCCGAAGGAATGCTGCACCAGCCCGGGCCGGTGCTTCTCCGGCGGCACGGTCCACAGCTCCTTCAGCCCGATGCCGAACTTCTGCGGCTCGCGCCCCGCACCGAGATCGTAGCGGGCGATGAGCTGCTTGGAGAGCTGGCCGCGCGCGCCTTCCGCGAACAGCGTATATTTGGCGCGCAGCTCCATCCCGCGGGTGAAGCGGTCGGTGATCTCGCTGTCGCGGCCGATCCCCATGTCGCCGGTGGCGATGCCAACGACCTTGGACGGGTCGGCCTCGTCATAGAGCACCTCGGCGGCGGCGAAGCCGGGATAGATCTCCACGCCCAGCGCCTCGGCCTTCGCTGCCAGCCAGCGACAGACATTGCCGAGCGAGCCGATATAGGCGCCGTGATTGTTCATCAGCGGCGGCATCAGCGCGTTGGGCAGCCGCAGCGCACCGGCAGGGCCGAGGAAATAGAAGCGGTCGTCCGTCACCGGCGTCTTCAGCGGCGCGTCGGGATCCTCACGCCAGTCGGGGAACAGCCGGTCGAGACCCACGGGGTCGATCACCGCGCCAGAAAGGATGTGCGCGCCGACCTCCGAACCTTTCTCAACCACCACGACGGCGAGATCCTCGGCGAGTTGCTTCAGCCGGATCGCCGCGGCGAGGCCGGCCGGGCCCGCGCCGACGATCACGACATCAAATTCCATGGCCTCGCGAGCCGGCATTTCTGCCGCGTCCATTTCCTGCCTCCGCCGACGCAACCTGCTGATTGGACTTCTTCCACGCTTGTCCCGGCCTGACAACCGTCCGTCCGACGGATAGGATGAGCGAACCGACGCGAAGAATGCCCCTTATGAGTTCGACACTTAGCCGCCACGACACGATTGCCGACAACCTCGCCTTCCACGTGGAGGCGGGCGTCGATGTCGCGTTGGGTGACGAGCCGGTCGACCGCTTCGCCGAAAGCGCCGCCGAACGCAGCGTCGCTGCCGCCCGCCTCGCCACACGGCCGGCGGAAGGGGCCGGCCCGCGCACTGCGACCGCTCCTCCCGCCTTCACCTCCCCGCGCCCCGCCTCCGCTCCGCACCGCGCGCCCTCGGGACCGCAGCCCAGTCCGGCCCTGCCGGGCGAGGCACCACCGCCGCCCGACCTCGCCGCCGTCGAGGCCCGCGAGGCCGCCGCGAGCGCACCAACCCTCGAGGCCCTGCGCGAACTGCTGGAGCGCTTCGACGGCTGCCCGCTCAAGCACACCGCCACGCGGCTCGTCTTCGCCGACGGCAACCCGAAGGCGCGGCTCATGCTGGTCGGCGAGGCACCCGGTCGCGACGAAGATATCGAGGGCAAGCCCTTCGTCGGCCGCTCCGGCAAGCTGCTCGACCGCATGCTGGCCGCCATCGGCATCGACCGCACGGCCGCCTACATCGCCAACATCGTGCCGTGGCGTCCGCCCGGCAACCGCACCCCGACGCCACAGGAGACCGCTATCTGCCTGCCCTTCATCCGGCGGCAGATTGAACTGGCGAATCCCGACGTACTGGTCTGTCTCGGCGGCCCCTCGGCCCAGACGCTGCTCGGCATCCGTGACGGCATCACCAAGGCACGCGGCCGCTGGATGGATTACGACACTGGCACGCGCGTCATTCCCGCGCTCGCCACCTTCCACCCGGCCTATCTGCTGCGCACGCCGCTCGGCAAGCGCATGGCCTGGCGCGACATGCTGGCCATAGAGAGCCGCCTCGCCGCGCTGCCGGCGCGCTCGAACGACTGACGCCCGCTCCCGCACGACGGGAATATCTTAGCGGACAGTTGATTTGAGTTATTCCATGGTAACAACAGCCGGCTTAATCTACCGCCATCACCGTTCGTAAGCGGTGATGGTACAGGGGGAGCCCGATGGAATTCGATCCCGTCTTTCTGGCGCGCATCCAGTTCGCCTTCACCATCTCCTTCCACATCATCTTCCCGAGCTTCACCATAGGCCTCGCGGCCTATATCGCGACGCTGGAAGTGCTGTGGATCACCACGGGTGCCGAGCGCTACCATCGCATCGCCCGCTTCTTCACCAAGATCTTCGCCGTGTCCTTCGGCATGGGCGTGGTGTCGGGCATCGTGCTCTCCTACCAGTTCGGCACGAACTGGAGCCGCTTCTCCCACGTCGCCGGCAACGTGATCGGGCCGCTGATCGGCTACGAGGTGCTGACCGCCTTCTTCCTCGAGGCCACTTTCCTCGGCATCATGCTGTTCGGCTGGAACCGGGTGCCGCGCGGCCTCCACGTGCTCTCGTCGATCATGGTGGCGCTTGGTACCTCGCTGTCAGCCTTCTGGATCCTCGCCGCCAACAGCTGGATGCAGACGCCGGCCGGCTACGAGCTCGTCAACGGTGTCGCCCATCCGGTGGACTGGCTGGCGGCGATCTTCAACCCCAGCTTCCCCTACCGCTTCGCCCACATGGTGACGGCCTGCTACCTCACCACCGCCTTCGTCGTGCTCGCCGTCGGCGCCCGTTATGTCTATGCCGGGCGCCATCCCGAGGACGGGCGCACCATGATGCGCATGGCCATCGGCCTCATCGCCATCCTCGCCCCGGTCCAGGCCTTCATCGGCGACGCGCACGGCCTCAATACGCTGGAGCACCAGCCCGAGAAGATCGCCGCCATCGAGGCCCATTGGGGCGAGACGGACGGTGTGGCGGGCGGCGTGCCGCTGGTGCTCTTCGCCATCCCGAACGAGGCCGAGGAGCGCAACGACTTCCAGATCGCCATTCCGCATCTCGGCAGCCTCATCCTCACCCATAGCTGGGACGGCACCTTCAAGGGACTGAAGGCCTTCCCGCCGGAGGACCGGCCGCCGGTCGCCATTCCGTTCTTCGCCTTCCGCGTCATGGTCGGCATGGGGCTGCTGATGATCGCGGTCGGCTGGCTGGGCGCCTTCCTGCTGTGGCGCCGCCGGCTGTTCGAGAGCGACTGGTATCTCGCGCCGATCCGCCACATCTGGCCCATCGGCTTCATCACCGTCCTGTCCGGCTGGTTCGTCACCGAGGTCGGCCGCCAGCCCTGGGTGGCCTACGGCATCCTGCGGACGGTGGATGCCGTCTCGCCGGTTGCCGGCTGGGCCGTGGCGACGACGCTCGCCCTGTTCGTCCTGGTCTATGCCTGCGTCTTCTCGGGCGGCATCTATTACATCAACCGCCTGATCGTGAAGGGTCCCGAAGGTCCGGCGCTGGAGCCGCCCGAGGGCTTGCCGAACCGGCCGCTCACCTCCGCTCACGAGGCGACGCGCGCCGCCATCAACGCCGCGGGAGAATGAGTCATGGACATCAGCCTCGGCATGGAATGGTACCTGCCCGTGATCTGGTCGCTGCTGCTGGCGGTGGCGATCGCGATGTATGTGGTGCTGGACGGTTTCGACCTCGGCATGGGCATCCTCTTCCCCTTCGCCGGCAGCGACCGGGAGCGAGACCAGATGATGAACTCGGTCGCCCCGTTCTGGGACGGCAACGAGACCTGGCTCATCCTCGGCGGCGGCGGCCTGCTCGTCGCCTTTCCCCTCGCCTACTCCATCGTTATGCCGGCGCTCTACCTGCCGGTCATCTTCATGCTGCTGGCGCTGGTGTTCCGCGGGGTCGCCTTCGAGTTCCGCCATGTCGCCGACACCAGCCGGTATCTCTGGAACATCGCCTTCACCGGCGGCTCAACCCTTGCCTCTTTCTTCCAGGGCGTGCTGCTCGGCGGCTTCGTGCAGGGCATCAAGGTGGAGAACAACGCGTTCGCCGGTGGCCCGCTGGACTGGGCAACGCCCTTCGCCGCGCTATGCGGCCTCGGCGTCGTCGCGGGCTACGCGCTGATCGGCAGCGTCTGGCTGGTGATGAAGACAGATGGCGCCACCGCGATCCGCGCCCGCGCCCATGCCAAGGTGCTGCTGGTTGCGGTGCTGGTCTTCATGGGCATCGTCAGCCTGTGGACCCCCGTCGCCTTCCCGCGCATCGCCGAGCGGTGGTTCACCACGCCGAACCTGTTCTATCTGGCACCGGTGCCGCTGCTCACCTTGTTGCTCGCCTATGCCGTTTGGCGTTGGCTGGACAAGGGGCATGAGCACCTGCCCTTCTTCGGCGTCATCGGCCTGTTCCTGCTCGGCTATATCGGCATCGGCATCTCGATCTTCCCCTATCTCGTGCCGCCGAGCCTGACCGTGTGGGAAACCGCCGCCACGCCGGCGAGCCAGGTCTTCATGCTCATCGGCACCATCTTCATGCTGCCGATCATCCTGGGCTACATCGCCTTCGTGTACTGGCTGTTCCGCGGCAAGGTGCGCGAAGGCGAGGGCTATCACTAAGCCTCGTCGAGCTCGGCAAGCTCCGCCGTCTCGACGACAGTCTTGCCGGCAAGGCGCGCGCGCACCGGCGCGAAGGACGTGCGGTGGTGACGGCAGACGCCGAGCTGGGCCAGCGCCGCCTGATGCTCGGGTGTGCCGTAGCCCATGTGCCGCTCGAAGCCATAGCCGGGATGGGCGTGGCCGAGCGAAGCCATGAGCCGGTCGCGCGTTACCTTGGCGACGATGGACGCCGCCGCGATCGAGGCGACGAGCGCATCCCCGCCGACGATCGTGCGCCCGGCGCAAGCGAGCGGCGGCAGGTCGTTTCCGTCCACCAGCACGAGACGCGGCCTGCACGGCAGGCCCGCGACCGCCTGCGCGAGAGCCCACAGCGTCGCCTGCCGGATGTTGTGGCCGTCGATACGCGAGGGCGGAGCAAAGGCCAGCGACACCTCGGCCGTGGCGCAGATCTCGTCGAACAGCGCCTCGCGCCGCACGGCCGTGAGCCGCTTGGAATCGTCCAGCCCCTTGGGCACGCGCCTGGGATCGAGGACCACGGCGCAGGCAACCACCGGCCCCGCCCAGGGGCCCCGCCCTACCTCGTCGGCCCCGGCCACCGGTGCCTCGCCGGCCTTCAGAGCGGCGCGCTCCAACGAAAAGTCCGGCTTCTGTCGTGCGGCGGCCATGTTCAGGGGTCTCAGATAGGCGTCAGTACCGCCTCCCGGTCGACGACTCGGATGCGATGACGCACGATGGCGCCCGGAAGGACGGGATGCAACCATCCCGCAGTAGCGCCGGCAGGCGGAATCGGGCGACGTGACGTTAGGTTGAACACGGGCAGGCGATGAACTGGTCTGAACGCATACAGGAATTCGTCACCCTCTGGGTGGTCATCGATCCTCTCGGCACCCTCCCCGTCTTCCTGGCCGTCACCGCCGGCCTGAACGCGGCCGACCGCAACAAGGCGGCCCTGCTCTCGGTACTCGTCTCCTTCGGCGTGCTGGTGTTCTTCGCCATGGCCGGGCACTGGCTGCTGCGCTCGATGGACGTCTCGATCGAGTCCTTCCAGATCGCCGGCGGCATCGTGCTGTTCCTGTTCGCGCTCAGCATGATCCACGGCACCAGCCATATGGACGCGCGGGCACCGGCCGAGCAGAACCCGGTCGAGATCGCGATCTATCCGCTCGCCATCCCCTCCATCGCCAGTCCGGGCGCGATGCTCGCCGCTGTGGTGCTGACCGACAATGCCCGGCACGATTTCCCGGAGCGGGCCATGACCATCGTCACCTTCAGCATCGTCCTGCTGGTGACGCTGGCGATCATGCTGGCGGCTGGGCGGCTGGTGCACCTCATCGGCCGTGGCGGCGCCTCGATCATCAGCCGGGTGATGGGCATGATCCTCGCCGCGCTGGCGGTCGACCTCGTCCTCAGCGCCGCCGCTGAGTGGCTCCACCTGCCGCCGATCTGACGTCGCCGCCGACCGGCACCCGCGCAAACGAAAAGGGCGCGGCCTACGCCGCGCCCGTCCGTATTCGAAGCGTGTCGGACTTCGATCAGAAGTCCATACCGCCCATACCGCCGCCCGGCATCGCCGGGGCAGCCGACGCCGGCTTCGGCAGGTCGGCGATCATCGCCTCGGTGGTGATGAGCAGGCCGGAGACCGAAGCGGCGTCCTGCAGCGCGGTGCGCACGACCTTGGCCGGGTCGACGATGCCGGAGGCGATCATGTCGACGAACTGCTCGGTCTGGGCGTTGAAGCCGAAGTTCTGGTCCTTCGACTCGAGCACCTTGCCGACCACGATCGAACCCTCGACGCCGGAGTTCTCGGCGATCTGACGGATCGGCGCCTCGAGCGCGCGCAGCACGATCTTGATGCCGGCCGCGATGTCGGCGTTGTCGGAGGTCAGCTTCTCGACCGCCTTCTTGGCGCGCAGCAGGGCGATGCCGCCGCCGGGGACGATGCCTTCCTCGACCGCCGCGCGGGTGGCGTTGAGCGCGTCGTCCACGCGGTCCTTCTTCTCCTTGACCTCGACCTCGGTCGCGCCGCCGACGCGGATGACCGCGACGCCACCGGCGAGCTTGGCCAGACGCTCCTGCAGCTTCTCACGGTCGTAGTCCGAGGTGGTCTCCTCGATCTGCGCCTTGATCTGCGCGACGCGGCCCTCGATGTCCTTCTTCTTGCCGACGCCATCGACGATGGTGGTCTTTTCCTTCTCGATGATCACCTTCTTGGCGCGACCGAGCATGGCGAGGCCGACGCTCTCCAGCTTGATGCCGAGCTCTTCGGAGATCACCTGACCGCCGGTCAGGATGGCGATGTCCTCGAGCATGGCCTTGCGGCGGTCGCCGAAGCCGGGCGCCTTCACGGCCGCGACCTTCAGGCCGCCGCGCAGCTTGTTGACGACGAGCGTGGCCAGGGCCTCGCCCTCGACGTCCTCGGCGATGATCAGCAGCGGCTTGCCGGACTGCACGACCTGCTCGAGGACCGGCAGGATCGCCTGCAGGCCGGAGAGCTTCTTGTCGAAGATGAGCATGTACGGATCTTCCAGATCCACGGTCATCTTCTCGGCATTGGTGATGAAGTAGGGCGAGAGGTAGCCGCGATCGAACTGCATGCCCTCGACGACCTCGAGCTCGGTCTCGGCGGTCTTGGCTTCCTCGACGGTGATGACGCCCTCGTTGCCGACCTTCTGCATCGCACCGGCGATCATCTCGCCGATCGAGGCATCGCCGTTGGCGGAGATGGTGCCGACCTGAGCGACCTCGTCGGTGTTCTTCACCTTCTTGGCGCGCTTGGAGATGTCCTTGATGGCCTCGGCGACGGCGAGATCGACGCCGCGCTTCAGGTCCATCGGGTTCATGCCGGCGGCGACCGACTTGGCGCCCTCGCGGACGATGGCCTGGGCGAGCACGGTGGCGGTGGTGGTGCCGTCGCCGGCGAGGTCGTTGGTCTTGGAGGCAACCTCACGCACGAGCTGCGCGCCGAGGTTCTCGAACTTGTCCTCGAGCTCGATCTCCTTGGCGACCGACACGCCGTCCTTGGTGATGCGGGGAGCGCCGAAGCTCTTCTCGATGACGACGTTGCGACCCTTCGGGCCGAGCGTGACCTTCACCGCGTTGGCAAGAATGTCGACGCCGCGCAGCATGCGCTCGCGGGCATCGCCGGCGAATTTTACGTCCTTGGCAGCCATGTGGCCTACTCCTGAATGGTGTTGCGTCGAGGGTCTTCAGCCAGCGTCAGCCGACGATGCCCATGACGTCGGATTCCTTCATGATCAGCAGGTCCTGACCGTCGATCTTGACCTCGGTGCCCGACCACTTGCCGAACAGCACCTTGTCGCCGGCCTTGACGTCGAGCGGCACGAGCTTGCCGGCCTCGTCGCGGCCGCCGGGGCCGACGGCGACGACTTCGCCCTGCGAGGGCTTTTCCTTGGCGCTGTCGGGAATGATGATGCCGCCTGCGGTCTTTTCCTCGGCATCGAGGCGCTTCACCACGATGCGGTCATGCAGGGGGCGGAACTTCAGCTTGGCCATCGGTTGATCCTCGGTCTTCCTGTCTCGCGCCGGCATGGCGCTCGTGAGCAGCAATAGGCTGGGCAGTTAGTAGCACTCTTCCCAAACGAGTGCCAAACCGCCGCCGAGATAGGCAGGCCGCGAAGGGGTGTCAAGGCACGCCGGCGCGGGAAAAACGCCGGACGCGAGCGTTTTTTCGGCGCAGCTTTCCCGGCGCTTCGGCACGCACGAAAAAACCCGGCCCGCATGGCGGACCGGGTTTTCCCGAACAGCTTTCCGAGCAGGCCGCGACGACGAGCGCGGCACCGCGACGGCGATCAGACCGACTTCTTGATGGTCTTCTCGACCGAGGCCTTGATCGGCTCGGCGGTGTCGGTCGCCACCTTCTGGGCGATGGTCGACAGTTCCTTGGCCTGGGCCGACAGCACGTCGAACTGCTTGCGCAGATGACCGGTGGAAAGCTCGACGGCCTCGGAGACGGACTTCGCACCGAGCAGCGCGCCGACATAGTCGAAGGCCGCGTTCACGTTGGTGCGCAGCGACTCCAGCGCCACGGCATTGTATTCGGCCACGCCCTTGGAAGCGGTCGAATAGGCATCTTCCAGCAGGTCGGTGGTCTCTTCGGCGCTCGACTTCAGCTTCTCGTAAGCGTCGCGCGCGCTCTGCACGCCCTTCTCGGCCATCTCCCGCACGACGGCGGGCACTTCGAGGTTGGCCGGGATGTCGAGCTTCGGCAGCGCCGCTTCGAAAGCGGACGTGGCGGCCTTGGCGGCCTTCTTCGGGGTGGCGGTGGTGGCCTCAACCATGGGTTCTCTCCTCGCATACGCGGCGAAACCAGAAAGGCGACAGCCGCTCCCGCGCGGGCGGCCACGCCGTGACCGGCAGACGCAGCGTCAGGAGCGGTTCCCGATGCCCTGCCATGTCTCGTACGCCATAATTGTGCACTGCAATATCATATTGCAATGCACAATCAACCCGACTGAGCGATTTTTTCGTCACTGCGCTGGAAATAGGTCGCCATGCGCCGTTCGGGAGACCCGGACAGGGACTATTTCCCCGTCTTCTTCCCGGTGGCGAGGCCCGTGGCGGCACCGGCATGCTCGCCGATGGTCTTGGCCTGCTCGGTGAGGCGCGAGGCCTGCTCCTTCACATATTCCGCATGCAGGCGCGCCCATTCGTCGACCGTGGAGGCCTTGGCAAGGCGAGAGGCGAAGTCGAACCCGGCCGCGATATTCTCTTCCGCGAATTCCAGCGTGGTCCGGCCAAGATCACGCGCACTGTCATGCGCCACGTCGAGCTGACGCCCGGCATCGTCGAGCGCCTTGTGCGCCGCATTGAGGAAGCCATCGATCGCCGCGCGCGCCTGATCCACGCCCTGCTCGGCGATGGTACGCAGCTCCGGAGGGATTTCGAGTTTCGGGTCATCGGCCATCGCGCAAACTCCCTCCTGAATGGTGCTTTTATGGTAATCGCTCCCGGCCGCCGATCAATTCGGGCCTATGCCTACGACGAAAGTATTATATGCGTCGCAAAAGGCAATCGAAATCGGCCGCGCATCGTCTCGCCGGTTGCAACTGATTAACCGGGATCGGTGGGAACCGATTAACCGGAAACGATGAAGCTGGCGCGACAAGGGCCGGTCCGCATGGCACCGGACGCCGGCCCGCACTATTGTTAGGCTTCAGCGGTGGACCGTCCCTCGGCCCGCCATCTGCTTCCGGCTTGGGCCGGCGGGATCATTCGGACGACGATGAACACACCGATGGACGGTTTCGGCGGCGCGGCGATCGAAGCGCTGCGTGCTCAGGCGGCCACCGCTCTTGCGGCGGCGGCGCCGGCCGTTCTCGTGCATGCCGATGGCACGCTCATCGCCGCCAACGCTGCCGGCCGAGCAGTTCTGGACGAGGCGAGCGCCGCCGCCTTCGCCGTCCGGCTCGCCCCCGGCCTGCGTCCCGGCCGCCCGGCGCGCATGGAACGCCTGCGCCTGCCGGGCCGGCTCACTCCCGCCACCTTCGCCTGCAGCCTGCTCGTCTCGGGCACCGCCCGGGCCGTCCTGCTCGTCGGACTGGATGCGGTGCCCGCCATCGAGGCGGCGGCACCGGCCAGCGTGGGGCCGGCGCCGGCCGAGCAGCCCACCGCCCCTGTCCTGCCTGCGCGTTTCACCTGGCGCACCGGCCTTGACGCGCGGCTCGGCGCCGTCGACCCCCGCCTTGCCGCCGCGCTGGGCCGCACGCCCGAGGATCTCGCCGGCCTCGACTGGCACGCGCTCGGCGCGCCCGGCGCCCACCGGGCGGTGCTGGAAGGGCTCAGCTTCAATCATCTGCCGGTGCTGCTGCCGACGACCCACGGCGATGCGCTCGACATCGAGCTTGGCGGCGCGCCCATCCGCGGCGAAGGTATGCGCGGTTTCGGCATCGTGAAGGGTCGCCAGCCGGTCCCCGCCGGGCTCGTCCGCGAGGCCGCGCCGGAACCCGTGACACCAACCGCGCCGGCGCGCATGGCGACGCCTCAGCCGCCGGTCGCTCCCGCACCTCCTGCCGCGCCCATGCCTCCCGCCGCGACGGAAGGCCAGCCGCCGGTTCGTGTCACGCTCAGCATCGTGCCTTCCGCGCCCAATGTCGTGCCACTGCGCGGCAATGGCGAAGGAGCCCGCACCGACAACGGCCGTGGCGAGAACGCGCGTGCCTCATGGGAGGGCCTCTCCAACGGCGAGCGCAACGCTTTCCGCGAGATCGCCCGCGCGCTCGGTGCCCGGCTGGAGGGTGTCGACGATTTCGGCGATCTTCCCGCATCGGAAGTTCCCACCCCTGCCGAGGAGGCGCAGGCCCCCGACAACGCGCAGGAAGCCACCACTCCGGAAGCACCGACCTTCCGCGACGAGGCCGCCGCCCCCTCGCCTCCGGTGTCGATACCGCCCTCCGTCATCGCTCCGGCCACGCCGGCTCCACGGCCGGAGCCGGACGGGCTGCAGCGGGTGCTGGCCGATGGCGAGCGCCCGGTCCTCGACCGCCTGCCGCTCGGCATGATCGCCTTCCGGGGCGACCGCCTGCTCTATGCCAACCGCGCTCTGCTCGACTGGACCGGCCATGCCGACCTTGCCGCGCTGGAAGCTGCCGGCGGCCTCGCCGCCCTGTTCGGCGATGCACCGGAAGCCGATGAGGATGATGGACGCGCACTGACCATCACGACCGCCGCCGGTCTCCCGATAACTGTCGAGGCCCGGTTGATGTCCGCCCCGTGGGAGGGCGGCATGGCGATGCTCTATGTTCTTCACCGCGTCGCGGGCGCGCCCGTCAGCCCGGCCGTCGAGGCGGACGAGCGCCTGCGCCAGGCCGAACTGGCCCTGCGCGAGGCGGAAAGCTCCAGTCGCGAACTGCGCGCCATCCTCGACACCGCGACGGACGGCGTGGTGCTGATCGACGCCGCCGGCACCATCCTGTCGATGAACCATCCGGCGGAAGCCCTGTTCGGCTTCAACGCCGGCGACGTGAAGGGCGAGGCCTTCACCCTGCTGCTGGCGCCCGAGAGCCACCGCGCCGCTGTCGACTATCTCGACGGCCTCGCCTCCAACGGCGTCGCCAGCGTGCTGAACGACGGACGCGAGGTGATCGGCCGCGTGCGCGAGGGCGGGCTGATCCCGCTGTTCATGACCGTGGGCCGGGTCGGCGAGGACCCGACCAAGTTCTGCGCTGTGCTGCGCGACATCACCCAGTGGAAGAAGGCGGAGGAGGAACTCATCGAGGCCAAGCGCCTCGCCGAGCGCGCCAACCTCGCCAAGTCCGACTTCCTGGCCAAGATCAGCCACGAGATCCGCACGCCGCTCAACGCCATCATCGGCTTCTCCGAGGTCATGATGGAGGAGCGCTTCGGCGCCATCGAGAACCAGCGCTACCGCGACTATCTCAGGGACATCCACGCCTCCGGCGAGCATCTCATCTCGCTGATCAACGACCTGCTGGACCTCTCCAAGATCGAGGCCGGCAAGCTCGACCTCGCCTTCACCAGCGTGTCGCTCAACGAGATCGTGCAGCAGTGCATGGGCATCATGCAGCCGCAGGCGAACCGCGAGCGCATCGTCGTGCGCTCCTCGCTGGCGACCGACCTTCCCCCGGTGGTGGCGGATGCGCGCTCGATCCGCCAGATCGTGCTGAACCTCGTCTCCAACTCGGTGAAGTTCACCCAGCCGGGCGGCCAGGTGATCCTGTCGACCACGCTGACCGAAAACGGCGAGGTGGTGCTGAGGGTGCGCGACACCGGTATCGGCATGTCGGAGGCGGACGTCGCCATCGCCATGGAGCCGTTCCGCCAGATCGCGACCTCCGGACGAGCCGGCTCGGGCGGCACCGGCCTCGGCCTGCCGCTGACCAAGGCGCTGGCCGAAGCCAACCGCGCCAGCTTCAACATCCGCAGCGCAGTGGATGTCGGCACCATCGTCGAGATCACCTTCCCCTCGACGCGCGTGCTGGCGGAGTAGCTCGGAGAAGCGGAGCCAACGCTGGGAGCAGGCCGGCCCCTTCGCGTTGCCGGCGATCTCGGCGACCGGCAACAGCAGCGCGTCGCGTAGCGCGCGGCCGAGGGCCGTCGAGTGGAAGCATGGGTCGGCCGCCTCGCCTCTCGCCGCTCGATGGAGCAAGGCACAGGTGCTGCCGCCCGGCATATCAACGCGGCCAAGACGCTTTCGAATGCGAACCCCGCGCCCGCGGGTGGCGGAAGATGCCGTCGAGCGGGGCGTACGGGCACCTTGCACCTCAGGAACCGTCAGCGCGTTCCCGTCTCACAACGCCACATGAAAGACGTCGAAGGGGAATGGGGAGCCCGCGGCACGCCCGGCTCCTAGTGCTCCCTCAGGGCAGCGGCCCGGCGACGCCCATCGCGTCAGGACTTCCGAAGAGCGGGCGCGCGGCGCCGGAACGGCGGATAAGCGCCTGCGGGTCCGGCAGAACGATCGGCCGCTCCCACTCGCCCCGCACGATGAAGGGCAGCTCGAAGGCGACGGGCGCGGCGCGAGCGGCATCCGCCGCGACCGCGCCGGTCTTCGCCGTTTCCGCTTTCTGCCCCGCTTCCGAAACGAGTTGCGCCGTGCCCGCGAAATCGAGATCGCGCTGGGCGATCGAGCTTTCGCCGGAAAGGGCGATGCGCAGCTTGGCGCTGGTGAGATCGATGCGATCCAGCTTGGCGATGCCGTCCCGGATGCTCGCGTCGATGACAATGTCGTCGTAAGGCGTGCGCCCGCCGCGCAGATCGCCCGCGCCCGACAATGGACGTTTTTCCAGACGGGACAGGATGCGCCCGACATCGATGCCGACCAGCGCGCCGTTCTCGCCGGTCAGTGTGAAAGCCCCGCTCAGCTTCTGGACGATTTCCATCATGCTCGCGCCGGAGCCTCCCGCCGAGAGGCGAAAGGAACCCGTGCCCTCCAGCCGCTGCAGCCGGAACAGTTCACCCAGCGCCTTGGCCAGCGCCACGTCGTCGGCGGAAAGATCGAGACGCACATCCGCGCCGGAGCCCGTGTCCACCGGCGACACATGCAAGGCAGCGCGGAAGATGCCCCCCCACGCCTCTGCCTCGCCGATGGCGATGGAAAGCTTGCCGCTCTTCAGCGCGGCACTCGCCGCCATGCGCTGCAAGACGGCATCACCGACGCGCAGCTGCGTGGCGGAAAGGCGCAGGTCGGCGTCGAGCGCGCGCGTACGCCGAAGATCGATCGATTCTCGGCTCCAGCTACCGCCCTGCGAACCGGCAAGGCTGAGCTGCCCATAGGGAGAAAGATCGAAGGACTCGCTGGCGAGCGAGCCTTGCAGATTGGCGTGGCCACCGTCGAGGCGCAGGTTGAAGGCACCCACGCTGGAATTGCCGTCGAGATCAATACGGGCCTCGCTGAGCACCGCGCCCTGTTCCGACAGCAGGGCATTGGCGCGCAGGTTGAAGGCGCCGAAGCCACGCTCCGTGGGAGCGTCGAGCCCAAGCCATTCCAAAGCATCGCGAAGTTGCCGCGACGCGACGGTGAGCGCGCCGGTGACCACCGGCCCGCCGGCAAGACGCGCCCCGCCCTGGAAGGACAGCTCGGCCGGTGCGCCCGAGAGCGACAGGCGCAGACTGCCCGCTCCACCCGAAGCGAGAGCGGCGAGGCCGCTCAGCGTAGCGTCCACCTCCAGCGGCTCGCCGCGCCAGACCACGCGCCCCTTCGCCGTGGCGTCACGCCCGCCGCGCCAGCCGAGACGAATGTCCGCCTCCGGAATCGCCGCTTCGTCGCCATCGGCATGAGCGATCTTGAGGCTGCCATCCGTCACGTAGACATCGGCCTCGGACTGCGCGGTACCGAGACCCGCGACCAGCGCCGCCAGCGCGTCCACCCCCTCGCCCGGATCGGCCAGGGTGAGGTCGGCATCGGTCAGCTCGATATGGTCGGCGCTCGCGCGGCCGGTAAGCAGAGGCAGGAGGTCGAGCACGATTCGCGCCGAACCCGCCTCGAGCCGCGCGCGCGGATGGTCGATGGACACGCCCGCCATGTCGATGGCCGGCCAGGGAAAAACCGAAAAACTCACGGCGCCGTCGATGACGGGGCGCTGCCCGATCGCCGCCTGCACCATCGTCTCCACTTCGCTCCTCAGCCGCGCTTCCGAGGCGAGTTTGGGCGCAAGAATGCCGGCGGCCAGCGCCACCACAACGGGCAGAAGAAGGATCGGAACGAGTTTCTTCATTATTAGCGTCGGTTATTGCCCCCGAAGCCTCGCTACAGCATTGGGGCGAAGCGGCGCAAGCATGCGACCCGGCATCGGCCTGGATATAAGCCGAAAGATGGGTCGCGCCGGCGGACACAAGCCCCTCCTGAGCGGCTGCAACATGTTGGCTGTCTGTGTCTGTTTGATGGCCTGACAGAAGCCGGGCCCGGCGCTATGAGTCGTCGCAGAGGCGGACCGCGATCCGGCAAGCGGCGCGGCGTGAGGCGACGGAGGGGACGAATGGGCGAGACGGGCCAGGAACCGCTGTGGAGGCCGAGCCCCGAAAGGGTCGCACGTACCGGGATCGCCTCCTTCATCGCAACGGTGAATGCCCGCTACGGTACAGCGTTGAGCGACTACCGCTCGCTGCATCGCTGGTCGGTCGAGCAGCCCAGCACGTTCTGGGAAGAGATCTGGCAACTCGGCGACGTCATCGGTGACCGCCGGGGGCCCGCGCTGGTCGACGCAGACCGCATGCCCGGCGCGCGGTTCTTTCCCGAGGCGACGCTGAACTACGCCGAAAACCTGCTGCGTCCGCGCGATCCCGCGAGCGTGGCGCTGATCTTCCGCGGCGAGGACAAGGTCGAGCGCCATGTCAGCTTCGGCGAACTGACGGAGCTCGTCTCCCGGCTTCAGCAGGCGCTGCGCGCGGCGGGCGTAGGCGTGGGCGACCGGGTGGCAGCGACGCTGCCGAACCTGCCCGAGACCATCGCCATCATGCTGGCGACCACCTCGCTGGGTGCCGTCTTCTCCTCCTGCTCGCCGGATTTCGGCGAGCGCGGCATTCTCGACCGCTTCGGCCAGATCGAGCCCAAGGTATACGTTGCCTGCGACGGCTACTGGTACAACGGCAAGCGGGTCTCCATCGGCGACAAGCTGAGGAACGTCGTGCCGCATCTGCCGACCGCGGTGCGCACGGTGATCGTGCCCTATCTGGGCAATGCCGAGGAAGTCGCCGCCGGCCTGCCGAACGGCGCCTCGCTCGACGCCTTCATCGCCCCCTTCGCGCCGGCCCCGCTCACCTTCGAGCGTCTGCCGTTCAACCACCCGGCCTTCATCCTGTTCTCCTCCGGCACCACCGGGGTGCCCAAATGCATCGTGCACGGCGCGGGCGGCACGCTGCTCCAGCACATCAAGGAGCACCGGCTGCACTGCGACCTCGCGCCGGGGGATCGGGCGTTCTATTTCACCACCTGCGGCTGGATGATGTGGAACTGGCTGGTGACCGGCCTCGCCAGCGAGCTGACGCTGTGCCTGTTCGACGGTTCGCCCTTCGCGCCCACACCCGGCGTGCTGTTCGACTATGCCGAGAAGGAACGCTTCGCGCTGTTCGGCACCTCGGCGAAGTACACCGACTCGCTGCGTAAGGAAGGCGTCCGCCCCGGCGAGACGCATGACCTCTCCGCCCTCAAGGCACTGACCTCGACCGGCTCGCCACTGGCGCCGGAGAGCTTTTGCTTCGTCTACGAAGCGATCAAGGCAGACCTGCATCTCGCCTCCATCTCCGGCGGCACCGACATCATCTCCTGCTTCGTGCTCGGCGACCCGACCTCGCCGGTCTACAAAGGCGAGATCCAGGCTCCCGGCCTCGGCATGGCGGTCGAGGTGTGGTCGGACGAGGGCAAGCCGGTGACCGGCGAGCGCGGCGAGCTGGTGTGCACCCGCCCCTTCCCCTGCATGCCCGTGATGTTCTGGAACGATCCGGAGGGTGCTAGGTACCGCGCCGCCTATTTCGAGCGCTTCCCGAATGTGTGGTGCCACGGCGACTTCGCGGAATGGACGGAGCATGGCGGCATCATCATTCACGGCCGCTCCGACGCGACGCTCAACCCGCAGGGCGTGCGCATCGGCACGGCGGAGATCTACGCCCAGGCAGAACAGATCCCCGAGATCGTCGAGGCGATCGCCATCGGCCAGGATTGGGACAACGACGTGCGCGTGGTGCTGTTCGTGCGGCTGAAGGAGGGCGTCGGCCTCGATGCCGATCTGGAGAAGCGCATCAGGACACAGATCCGCACCGGCGCCAGCCCGCGGCACGTTCCGGCCAAGATCATCGCAGTGGCCGACATTCCCCGCACACGCTCCGGCAAGATCACCGAACTGGCCGTGCGCGACGTGGTGCATGGCCGCCCGGTCAAGAACACCGAAGCCCTCGCCAATCCGGAAGCCCTGGAGCTCTACCGGGACCTGCCGGAACTGGGTTCCTGATCATGGCGCGGCCGGCTTAGCCGCGCCAGCAGGATCACCGGAATCAAGCCGACCAGCACAATGAGCAGGGCGGCGAAGGCGCCGTCCTCGTAGGAACCGCGCGCGGCCTCGCTGTAGACGTGGCTCGCGAGCGTCTCGAAGTTCAGCGGGCGCAGCATCAGCGTCGCCGGCAGTTCCTTCATGCAGTCGACGAAGACCAGCAGCGCCGCCGTCCCGAGCGCGGGGCGCAGCAGCGGCAGATGGATCAGGCGCACCACGCCGCCCGGGCGCTCGCCGAGACTGCGCGCCGCCATGTCGAACGTCATCCCGACCTTCTCGTAGCCGGTCTCCAGCGCGCCGACGGGGATCGCCAGGAAGCGGATCACATAGGCGATGATCAGCGCTGCGCCGGAGCCGGAGAGGATGAGCCCCGTCGCTGTGCCGCCGAGCGACTGGACGGTGGAGGAGACGAGGTTGTCGAATCCCGCCAGCGGCACCAGCAGGCCGACGGCCAGCACCGTGCCGGGAACCGCGTAGCCGACCGCCGCCAGGCGCAGCAGCCGGGACGAACGCACCGTCCCGGTCCGCGCGGCAATGGCAAGGAGCAGCCCGCAGCCAAGCGCCAGAGCCGTTCCTATCGCCGCGAACAAGGCCGTGTTCAGCGTCTCCACGAACACGGTCTCGGGCAGACCGTTGAACATGTACCGGCCATAGGCCGCGTGGACGAGATGTCCGGCCGGCAGCAGGAAGCCGAGCGCCACCGGCAGCAGGCAGGCGAGGAAGGCGAGCGTCGCCTGCCCGGCGGCAAGCTGGCGCCGCATGGGCGGGCGCGAGCGGGCGCCGACATTGGCGTGGCTGATATGCCGCCGCCCCCAGCGTTCCAGCATCACGAGCGCGATCATCACCAGCAGCATGAACAGCGCGATCTGCGCCGCGCCCGGCAGGCTCGAGCGGTTGAGCCAGGTGGAATAGATGGAGAGCGTCAGCGTCTGCACGCCGAGGAATTCGGAGGCGCCGATATCGTTCACCGTTTCCATCAGCGCCAGTGTCACCCCCACCGCGATGGCCGGGCGAGCGAGTGGCAGGGCGATGCGGAAGAAGGTGCCCGTCGCGCCATGGCCGAGTGTGCGCGCCGCGTCCAGGGCGGAGGCCGTCTGCACAAGGAAGGCGGCACGCGCCGGCAGGTAGACATAGGGGTAGAGCACGAGGCCCAGCAGCACGATGCAGCCCGGCAGGTTACGGACCTCCGGCAGCCACAGATCGCGCGGGTTCGTCATGCCCAGGGCGGCGCGGATCGCGGTGGGGATCGGCCCCAGCGGATGGATCGCGTCGACATAGACATAGGCCTGGATGTAGGTCGGGATGGCGAGCGGCAGCAGCAACGCCCACTCGAAGATGCCGCGTCCGGGAAAACGGCACACCGCCACCAGCCAGGCGGTCCCGGTGCCGATGGTGCCCGCGATCAGGCCGACGCCGATGGCGAGCAGCGCGGTATCGGTGATGGCGACCGGCAGCACGTTGCGCAGGATGTGCGGCCACAGATCGCCGGAACTCTGCGCGGCGGTGAAGACGAGGGCGGCGATGGGCAGCAGCACCAGTGCGACGATGGCGACCGCACCGGCGCGCAGGATCCGACCGCTGGCGCCGACGATGCCGGAAACGCTGCTTGGCCGGTAGCCCCCCGCCGGATCCGTCGTCACCGAACTCATGGATGCTCGTTCACCACCAAGACGCCGGCCTTCCCGCCGGCGCAACGGAAAGGGCGGCACGCGAGGCGCCGCCCTTCGTTGTGATCAGTTGTCGAAGCCGACCTTGTCGACGAGGTCGGCCGCCACCTTGCGGTACTGGCCGATCTTGGCGAGATCCAGATTGTCGATCTTCAGCGGGCCGAAGGCGGCGATGATCGGATCGACCGGCGAGCCGGCCACCACCGGATATTCGAAATTCGCCTTGGCATAGACGTCCTGCGCCTCGTGCGAGACCAGGAATTCCAGCAGCTTCACGGCGTTGTCGCGGTTCGGCGCGTTCTTGGCGAGCGAGGCGCCGGAGATGTTCACATTGGTGCCGCCGCCCTCGAAGGTCGGCAGGATGACGTTGATCGCCTCGGCCCACTTCTCCTGCTCGGGGCCACCCTTGCCGGAGCGCATCAGGCCCACATAATAGGAATTGGCGACGCCGAGATCGCAGATGCCGCCGAGGATGTCGCGGGCGTTCTCGCGGTCGCCGCCGGCCGGCTTGCGCGCGAGATTGGCCTTCACGCCCTTCAGCCATTCCTCGGCCTTCGCCTCGCCGTGATGGGCGATGTAGGCGGCGATCAGCGCGGTGTTGTAGGGGTGCTTGCCCGAGCGGATGCAGATCTTGCCCTTCCACTCCGGCTTGGCGAGATCCTCATAGGTGATGGCGTCAAGCTTCACCCGGTCCTTCGAGGCATAGACCACGCGGGCGCGCATGGAGACGGCGAACCAGTCGCCGGTCGGGCCACGCAGATTGGCGGGGATCGCCTTCTCCAGCACGTCGGACTTCAGCGGCTGGGTCACTCCCTGATCGACCAGATCGAGCAGGTTGCCGATATCGACGGTCATCAACACATCGGCCGGCGAGGCCGCGCCCTCGGCCTTCACCCGCTCGGCAAGGCCATCCTTCACGAACACGCTGTTGACCTTGACGCCGGTCTTCTCGGTGAAGGCGTCGAACACCGGCTTCGCGAGGCCGGGCTCGCGGGTGGTGTAGACGTTGACGACCTCCTCCGCCGAAGTCGCGAGCGGCGCGAAGGCAAGACCGACGGCAAGAAAACCGCCAAGCGCGAGGCGGCGAGTGACGGCGTTCGGCGTTCTGATGGTCATTGGCGTCTCCTGCGTGCAGTCGCCCCGCCGGACCGGCCGGAAGCGGGATTGACGTAAGGTGCGCGCAGGCGGTAGCCGAGGGCTATGGGACGGTCAATGAAAAGCTACGTTAGATCAATAACTTAGAATAAGTCTAATGCAAATGTAGTGGACCGGGATTGGAGAGGCGCCGAAAACACTTCCCCGGTCCGCACGAAAAAGGCCGGTCGCGGGGACCGGCCTCCGTCTTGTCCGCACGGGTGCGTGCCGCTCAGTCCAGGCCTCCGATGTGGTGCTGGGCGTAGAGCTGCAAACCGAGATTGGCGATCAGGTCGAGCTGGGTCTCGAGGAAGTCGATGTGACCTTCCTCGTCCGCCATCAGTTCCTTGAACAGGTCCCGGCTCGGATAGTCCTGCACGGAATCGCAGTAGGTCGCGGCTTCCTGATAGAGCGCCCGGGCCTCGATCTCGGCCGCAAGGTCGCACTCGATGACTTCCTTCACGTCCTGGCCGATGCGCAGCGGATCGAGCACCTGCAGGTTCGGCAGGCCTTCGAGGAAGAGGATACGGTCGATGAAACGATCCGCGTGCTGCATCTCCTCGATGGACTCGGCACGCCACTTGGCCGCGAGCTTCTTGTAGCCCCAGTTGTCCAGCATGCGATAATGCAGCCAGTACTGGTTGATCGCGGTGAGCTCCGACCGGACGCCGCGGTTGAGATATTCGATGACTTTGGGATCGCCCTTCATGGCAGCGCCTCTCTTTTCTTGAGCATGCGCTACCTGTTTAGAAAAATTCTAATAAATAGGCAACCGACTCGTGCACCCTTCCCCCGCATACGCCATGCCGGGAAAGCGGCGGCCCTTACTCCGCCGCGACAATAAGTGCGGAAAGATCGTTGGCGTGAGCAGTGTGCGTATGGCCTGCATGATCCTGCAGGGCGTGGTCATGCGCGGCATGGGAATGCGTCGAGACCGGGCAATCCAGCGGGCAGCCGCCGCAGTTCGAGGCGTTCACATCGTCGATGAGCTTGCGGATGGTACGCGCGCAGCGACCGCACTGGGCACTGCAGCCGAGACAACGGTAGACCTGCCCAACCGTCCGGACAGCCGCCTCCGTTTCCGTCACCGCGCTGCGGATCTGACGGTCGGAAAGCACATTGCACGAGCAGACGATCATCGAGAGGCAGAACCGAAGTGATCAGCCTTTTAGAATTATTCTAAAAATGGCTCTCTGCTTTTTTTTCGCGCTAATCCTCGACGCCGTCAATCGGCAAATGCCGATCTATCGATTGCGTGATGCGATCTGGCAAGTCTTCGTCGATCCAATTTTTAGACGTTCCAGATTAGGCGTCACCGCTCAACTCTTTTCCACTTTCGAACGGCACTAAACTGGGGACCTCAAGACCCTGCGCCGGCCCGATCGGGTCGCCCGCCAGACGGGCATAAAGCAGGTGATCCTGCCACAGGCCGTTGATGCACAAATACTCCCGCCCATAGCCTTCACGCCGAAAACCGGCGCCTTCCAGCAAACGGATCGACGGCGTGTTGTGCGGCAGGCAGGCCGCCTCGATGCGGCGCAGGCCGAGCGTCGTGTGGGCGAAAGGCAGGAGCGTGCGCACCGCCGCGCCCATGAAGCCCTTGCCGGCATGGGGCGCACCCATCCAGTAGCCCAGGCTGGCCGTCTGGGTGACGCCCCGCCGGACATTGGAAAGCGACACGCCGCCGAGCAGGGTCCGGTCGGCGGCGCTGAAGACGAGGAAGGGATAGGCGATGTCCTCGCGCACGTCCCGCGCATAGCGGCGCATGCGGCGTCGGAACGAGCCGCGCGTGAGATCGTAGGGCGGCCAGGTCGGCTCCCACGGCGTCAGGAAAGGCCGGCTCTGCTCGCGCAGCGCGGACCATGCCGCGAAATCCGACATCTGCGGCATGCGCAGCAGCACGCGCTCGCCTTCGATGAGCATCGGCGGCTCATGCCAGGAAACCGTGCGGAACAGGGCCATGCGTGATGCCGTAAGGCGGATTATGCTGCCGACAGACGTTCCGCGATGCGCGCCGCCGTTTCAAGAGATTTTCCCGGGCCGAGGGCCGTAAAGGTCGGAAGCCCCCGCCCCACGAGGGCCCGGCCGGCCGCCTTGGCGTCATTGAGGGTGACCGCCTCGACCTTGGCGACGATCTCCTCCAGCGGGATCGGCCGGCCAAAGGCCAGCATCTGGCGGGCCAGCTGGTCGGCCCGGGCACCGGAGCTTTCCAGCGCCGCCAGCAGCCCCACCTTGGCCTGCGCCTTGGCGCGGGCCAGTTCGCCCTCGCTCAGCGTCTCGATCGTCGTCTCGATCTGGTCCACCACCACGTCGACGAGTTCGTCCACGTCGCCACCATCCGTGCCGGCATAGACGCCGAACAGGCCGGTGTCGGCATAGCCCCAGTGGAAGGAGTAGACTGCGTAGCACAGGCCCCGCGCCTCGCGAACCTCCTGGAACAGCCGCGAGGACATCCCGCCGCCGAGGATGTTGGTGAACACCTGCAGGGCGTGAATGGCCGGATCGCGGTAGGACAAGCCCGGCAGACCGATCAGGATGTGCGCCTGTTCGAGGTCACGGCCTCCGCCGATTTCCGTTCCACCCTGATAGCGCGCCGGCGCCGGGGCTGGCTTGTCCGCGGCAGCAAAGCCGGAGAAGCGCTTGGCCACTTCCTCCACCACCGCCTCATGCTCGACCGCGCCGGCGGCGGCGACGATCATCTTCGGTGCCCGGTAGTTGCGCGCGAGATAGGCGCGCAGCCGGTCCGGCCCGAAGGAGCGCACCGTCTCGGGCGTGCCGAGGATCGAGCGCCCGATCGGCTGGCCGGGAAAGGCCCGCTCCTGAAAGAGGTCGAAGACGAGGTCGTCCGGCGTATCGAGCGCGGCGCCGATCTCCTGCACGATCACATTGTGCTCGCGTGCCAGTTCCTCGGGGTCGAAGGCCGGCTCGGTGAGGATATCCGACAGCACGTCGAGAGCGAGCGGCACGTCCTCGCCGAGCACCCGCGCATTGTAGGTCGTGTGCTCGACGCTGGTGGCGGCGTTGATGTCGCCGCCAACCGCCTCGATCTCCTCGGCGATGGCGCGGGCGGAGCGGCGCTTCGTGCCTTTGAATGCCATGTGTTCGAGCAGGTGTGAGATTCCGTGCTCATCGGGCTCCTCGTCGCGCGCCCCGGCCCCGGCCCAGATGCCGAGGGAGGCGGTGGCGAGATGGGGCATCGCGTCGGTGACGACGGTCACGCCGTTATCGAGCCGCGTGATGCGCGGGCCCGGCGCGTCGTCCCGGCTCACGCGACATTCTCCGCCGCGCGGGCATGCCTGGCGATATAGGCCTCGATCGCCGAAATGTCGTTGGGCAGGGTCGGGGTGCGCTCCGGGCGCTCCATGAGGTCGGCGAGATGGGGCGGCAGCGCCGGGCGCTCGCCGCAGGCCCGCTCCACCGCGTCGGGGAACTTGGCGGGATGGGCGGTCGCCAACACCACCTGCGGCACATGCGGATCGTGCTTGATGCGCTCGGCGACGGAAACAGCAACGGCCGTGTGCGGGTCGAGCAGGTAGCCGGCCTCGCGGCGCACCCGTGCGATGGTCTCGGCGGTCTGCGCCTCGTCGGTGCGACCGGCGTCGAAATCGGCGCGGATCGCCTCAAGCGCCCGGTTCGATGGCGAGAAGGCGCCCGACTGGTTGAGCGACGCCATCAGCCCGCGCAGCGCCCCGGCATCCCGGTCCAGCGCCTCGAACAGCACGCGCTCGAAGTTCGAGGAGACCTGGATGTCCATGGACGGCGAGGAGGACGGCACCACGCCCGTCACCTCGTAACGCCCGGAATTCAGCGTGCGCACGAGGATGTCGTTCACATTGGTGGCGATGGTGAGCTTCGAGACCGGCAGGCCCATGCGCTTGGCGACGAAGCCGGCGAGCACGTCGCCGAAATTGCCGGTCGGCACCACGAAGGAAACCGGGCGATGGGGGGAGCCGAGGGCGGCGCTGGCGACGAAATAGTAGACGACCTGTGCGACGATGCGGGCCCAGTTGATGGAATTGACGCCCGCGAGCTGCAGGCGGTCGCGGAAGGCGTGGTTGTTGAACATCGCCTTCACATGCGCCTGGCAGTCGTCGAACGTGCCCTCGACCGCGATGGCGTGGACGTTCGCGTCCGGCACCGTCGTCATCTGGCGGCGCTGCACCTCGGAGACGCGGCCGGCGGGATAGAGGATGAACACGTCGGTGCGGGCACGGCCGCGGAACGCCTCGATGGCCGCGCTGCCGGTGTCGCCGGAGGTGGCGCCGACGATCGTGGCGCGCTGGTCCCGCTCGACCAGCACATGGTCCATCATGCGGCCGAGAAGCTGCATCGCCACATCCTTGAAGGCGAGCGTCGGGCCGTGGAAAAGCTCCAGCACGAAACGGTTCGGGGCGATCTGCACCAGCGGCGTGGTGGCGGGATGGCGGAAGCTGGCATACGCCTCCTCCAGCATCGGGCGCAGCACCTCGGGCGTGAACACCGCGTCGACGAAGGGCGCGATCACCCGCCCCGCCACCTCGGCATAGGAATGGCCGGCGAGCCGGGCGATCTCCTGCGGCGCCAGGGCCGGGAAGGTCTCGGGCACGTAGAGGCCGCCGTCGCGCGCGAGGCCGGCGAGAAGGGCGTCGGAGAAGGCGAGCACGGGAGCCTCGCCGCGGGTCGAGATGTAGCGCACACGCGCCTCCGCTGGAAAAGTCGGCGGCAAACTAGTGGCGGGGCCGGCCGGAGGCAAGCAATCGGTGGCGCCGCGTGCAGTTTGGGTAGCAGCGCGTATCGCAACGGTAGCAAGCGGGTAGCAAAAACCGTAGCGCAAGGGCGCCATGGGAGTAGCGCGCAGTAGCACCGTGTAGCGCTTCAGCGGCGCCGGCGCGACCACACGAAAGCGGCGAAGACGGCAAGCAGCGTCGCCGCCAGCCCGTACCAGGTCAGCGCGTATTCGAGATGGCGGTTGGAGAAATTGACCCGCGTCAGCCCGCCGACCGGCAAGCCGCCGGGATTGGGCGCCGCGTCGGCGTCGATGAGGAAGGGCGCGGTGCGCAGGAGGCCCTTCGCCCCGGCGATGGCCAGCGGATCGCGCACGAACCAGCTGTCCTTCGCCGGATCGTTGCCGGGGGTGAAGGGGCCGGCATCCTCGGGCATGCGCAGCAGGCCGGTGACGGTGACGAGACCGTCCACCTGCCCTTCCGCCCGGCTCGACGGCGCCCGCCGGTCGAGCGGCACGAAACCGCGATTGACGAGGATGGTCGAGCCATCCGCCATCACCAGCGGCGTGACCACCCAGTAGCCCGGCCCGCCGGAGCCGTCCGGCGCGGAATCGACCAGTGCATAGACCTGCACTTCCAGATCATGCCGGAAGCGCCCCTGCGCGGTGACATGGCGGTATTCGTCCTGCTCGTAGCCGACCTGCGGCCATTCCGCCTCGACCGGCACCGGCTGGGCCGGCTCATGCACGCGCGCCTGCACCTTGGCGATGAGATCTTCCTTCCAGGCGAGGCGCTGCATCTGCCAGGTGCCGAGGCCGACCAGCACGCCGAAGACGGCGAGCACGACCAGCGCCGCCGGCAGCAGCTTGCGCCATGCCGGCCGGGACTGCCGGGAAGCGCCGGCGACCGGGGACGCGGGAGAAGGGGTCACGAGCCGCCCTTGTCGAGACGCCCGGGCTCGGCCTTCTTGGCGTATTGCAGGGCAATCATCGTGGCCTTGAGCGGCCGCAGCAGGCCGAGCGTCGAGATGAGCACCAGCGGCGTCCACAGCAGCGCGTGAAGCCACAGCGGCGGCGCCCAGGTGAGTTCCACCCAGAGCGCAAGGCCGACGACCAGAGAGCCCGCCGCCAGGATGATGAAGACAACCGGGCCGTCGCCGGAATCATCGAAGCTGTAGTCGAGGCCGCACTTGTCGCAGGACGGCGCGACGGTGAGGAAGCCGTTGAACAGGCGGCCGCGGCCGCAGCGCGGGCAGCTGCAGGTGAGCCCCGCCGCGTAAGGCGAGACACCGGTGTGGAAGGGCTGAAGATCCATGAGCGGCTTCTACTCCCATTCGCCCGCGGCTGGAAATCCGGGGGATGACCGATGCCGCATATCTGATGCCGGCTCGCCTTTGAACGAAAAAGGCGGCTGCCGAATGAAAAAGGGGCGGCCGGAAGCCGCCCCTTCGATCTGCTGTCGTGCCGGCCTCAGTGCGGAGCGCCCGCGCTGCCCCACACATAGATGAAGGTGAAGAGGAACAGCCACACGACGTCGACGAAGTGCCAGTACCAGGCCGCCGCCTCGAAGCCGAAATGATGGGTCGGCGTGAAGTGGCCGGCATAGAGCCGCCCGAGGCACACGGCGAGGAAGATGGTGCCGACGATGACGTGGAAGCCGTGGAATCCGGTCGCCATGAAGAAGGTGGCGCCGTAGATGTTGCCCGAGAAGGCGAACTCCGCGTGGCTGTACTCGAAGCCCTGCAGGATCGAGAACAGGACGCCGAGGATCACGGTGAGCCACAGACCCCACTTGGCGCTCTCGCGGTCGCCATGGACCAGCGCGTGGTGCGCCCAGGTCAGCGTGGTGCCGGAGGTCAGCAGGATCAGCGTGTTCAGCAGCGGCAGATGCCACGGGTTGAAGGTCTCGATGCCCTTCGGCGGCCAGACGCCCCCGGTGAACTCAGCGCGGGTGTAGTTGATCGCTTCGCCGGAATAGAGCGAGGCGTCGAAGAAGGCCCAGAACCAGGCGACGAAGAACATCACCTCGGAGGCGATGAACAGGATCATGCCGTAGCGCAGGTGAAGCTGCACCACCGGGGTGTGGGCGTGCTCGTGCTCACCCTCGCGGATGATGTCCCGCCACCACACGATCATGGTGTAGACGACGCCGATGAAACCGGCCGCCATCACCAGGGCGGTGAGCTGGCCATGCATCCAGAACACGGCGCCCGCCGCGAGGACGAAGGCGAAAACCGAAATGACGAACGGCCACGGGCTCGGTTCGACGAGGTGGTAATCGTGCTGCTTGGCGTGGGCTTCAGCGTGGGCTTGGGCCATGGGTCGCGCTCTCCGTTCCGTCTATTTCTCTAGCGGGCCGTCACCGCGGCCGCAATGTGGCGTTCCGCCCGTCTACAAGGGTGCCTTTCCGTCCTTCGCCTTGCCGGCAGCGACAGGCGTCGCCTTGGGGAAGAAGGTGTAGGAAAGGGTGATGGTCTTGACGCCCTTCATCTCCGGATCCTCGACGAAGGCGGGATCGACGAAGAAGACGACGGGCATGTCGAGCGTCTCGCCCGGCTGCAGGGTCTGCTCCTCGAAGCAGAAGCACTGCATCTTGGCGAAGTGGTAGCCGGACTGGGCCGGCGCCACGTTGTAGGTCGCGGTCGCCGTCACCGGCTCGCTGCTGCGGTTGGTGGCCTTGTAGAAGGCGAGCTTGGTCTCGCCCACGCGCACCGTCACCGAGCGCTGCTCCGGCTCGAAGGACCAGGCGAGGCCCGGGGCGACATTGGCGTCGAAGCGGATCTCCACCTCGCGGTCGAGCGCTTTCTCCGGCGCCGCCGCGGCCACCTTGGTCGCCCCGCCGAAGCCGGTGACCTGGCAGAACATCTGGTAGAGCGGCACGGCGGCATAGGAGGCGCCGACCATGGTCGCGACGAAGGCGGCGCAGCTGAGCGCCACCACGCGATGACGGCGGGCCGGGCGCGGGGCCGACGCGAGCGGCGCTTCGGGGCGGGGGTCGGGAGCGTTCGCCATCACACCCTCACAACGGCCGGATGAGCACGGCGGGGCCGAGCTTCACGATGGTGACGACATAGAACAGCACGCACAGCGCCGCGAGCGTCAGCGCGATCGCGACGGAGCGGGCGCGGCGGCGGCGCTTCTGCTCCTCGGTGAGCACGACGCCCTCGATCTCGGGAGCCGGGGTCTGCGGCTTCGACGCCTGTAGCTTCGGCGTCTGCGGCGTCTTGTTCTCGTCGGCCATGGTCACCCTCGCCAGCATGCGCTCACAGCCCCAGACCGGCCGGCGCCACCGCTTCCACGAGCAGGACGGCGAAGAGCAGGAAGAGATAGAGGATCGAGAAGCCGAAGAGCCGGCGCGCGGCCTGCTCGGCCGGCGCGCCCTCACGGCGGCGATAGACCTGCACGGCGAGCAGGAGCATGAGCCCGCCGGCGATGCCCGACACCACGCCATAGGCGAGCCCGGCCATGCCCAGGAAGAAGGGCGACATGGCGAGCGGCACCAGGATGAGCGTGTAGAGCAGGATCTGGCGGCGCGTCTCGGCGGTGCCGGCCACGACGGGCAGCATCGGCACGCCGGCGCGCTCGTAGTCGCCGGACTTGTAGAGCGCCAGCGCCCAGAAATGCGGCGGGGTCCAGAAGAAGATGATGAGGAAGAGCAGGATGCTCTCCAGCCCGATGCCGCCCGAGGCGGCCGCCCAGCCCACCATGGGCGGGAAGGCGCCGGCGGCGCCGCCGATGACGATGTTCTGCGGCGTCGAGCGCTTCAGCCACATCGTGTAGACGACAGCGTAGAAGAAGATGGTGAAGGCAAGCAGCGCGGCCGAGAGCTCGTTGACCAGCAGGCCGAGCACCAGCACCGAGCCGACCGAGAGCGTCAGGCCGAAGGCCAGCGCCTCGCCGGGGGTGACGTGGCCGGCGGGGATCGGGCGGCGCTTGGTGCGGCTCATCACCGCGTCGATGTCGGCGTCCCACCACATGTTGAGCGCGCCCGACGCGCCCGCGCCGATGGCGATGCACAGCAGCGCGGTGAAGGCGATGACGGGATGCACCTCGCCCGGCGCGCGCACGATGCCGACCAGCGCGGTGAAGATCACCAGCGACATGACACGCGGCTTGAGCAGCGTGATGTAGTCCGACACCGAGGCATAGGACGGCGCGTCGAGCGGACGCGGCTCGGTCTGGCTCAGGTCGTATTCGCGCGAGGCGACGTCGCTCATCAACTCACTCCGGCATCGGGCCGGGGCCGCGGCCCTGGCGATGCGTCCGTTCCCGGCGGGGCGCGCTCGCTGGCGCGCATGGCGCGGGGCGGCCGCCGGTCCTGCGGGAGGCGGGCCGAAGCGGCGCGCCCTCCCCTTTTCATGCGACCGGCGCGACCGAAATCGCGCCGGATCTTTCCCTCACGCCGTCCGGCCGATCACTTGATCTTGGGCAGGACGTCGAAGTGGTGGAAGGGCGGCGGGGAGCTCAGCGTCCACTCCAGCGTGGTCGCACCCTCGCCCCACGGATTGGCGCCGGCCGGCACCTTGTTGGCGAACATGCGCCAGATGCCGAACAGGAACACCAGCACCGCGAAGCCGGAGATGTAGGACCCGATCGAGGAGACGAAGTTCCAGCCGGCGAAGGCGTCCGGATAGTCCGCGTAGCGGCGCGGCATGCCGGCGAGGCCGAGGAAGTGCTGCGGGAAGAACACCAGGTTCACGCCGATGAAGGTGAGCCAGAAGTGAATCTTGCCGATGGTCTCGCTGTACATGTAGCCGAACATCTTCGGCGCCCAGTAGTACCAGCCGGCGAAGATCGCGAACACGGCGCCCAGCGACAGCACGTAGTGGAAGTGCGCCACCACGTAATAGGTGTCGTGCAGCGAGCGGTCGATGCCGGCGTTGGAGAGCACGACGCCAGTGACGCCGCCGACGGTGAACAGGAAGATGAACCCGATCGCCCACAGCATCGGCACGCGCATCGAGATCGAGCCGCCCCACATCGTCGCGATCCAGGAGAAGATCTTGATGCCGGTGGGCACCGCGATGATCATCGTGGCGGCGACGAAATAGGCCTGCGTCGAGGAGGACAGGCCGACCGTGTACATGTGGTGCGCCCACACGACGAAGCCGACCACGCCGATCGCGACCATCGCGTAGGCCATGCCGAGATAGCCGAAGATCGGCTTGCGCGAGAAGGTCGACACGATGTGCGAGATGATGCCGAAGCCCGGCAGGATGAGGATGTACACCTCGGGGTGGCCGAAGAACCAGAACAGGTGCTGGAACAGGATCGGATCACCGCCGCCGGCCGGGTCGAAGAAGGTGGTGCCGAAGTTGCGGTCCGTCAGCAGCATGGTGATGGCGCCCGCCAGGACCGGCAGCGACAGCAGCAGCAGGAAGGCGGTCACGAGCTGGGACCAGGCGAAGAGCGGCATCTTGTGCAGCGTCATGCCGGGGGCGCGCATGTTCAGGATCGTCGTGATCAGGTTGATCGCGCCGAGGATCGAGGACGCGCCCGACAGGTGCAGCGCCAGGATCAGCAGGTCCATCGCCGGGCCGGGATGGCCGAGCTTGGAGGAGAGCGGCGGATAGATCGTCCAGCCGCCGCCGAAGCCGGTGGAGCCGGCCGCGCCCTCGACGAAGAGCGACATGATCGCCAGCGCGAAGGAGGGCGGCAGCAGCCAGAAGGCCACGTTGTTGATGCGCGGGAAGGCGGTGTCCGGCGCGCCGATCATCAGCGGCACGAAATAGTTGCCGTAGCCGCCGATCATCGCCGGCATCACCATGAAGAAGATCATGATGAGGCCGTGGCCGGTGGTGAACACGTTGAAGGTCTGCGGATCGGCGAAGATCTGCATCCCCGGCTCCTGCAGCTCCATGCGGATGCCGATGGACAGGATGCCGCCCACGATCCCCGCCACGATGGCGAAGATCAGGTACATCAGGCCGATGTCCTTGTTGTTGGTCGAGTAGACCCAGCGCTTCCAACCCGTCGGATCGCCCGCGTGACCGGCTGCGTTTGCCATAGAACCGTCCCTCATTCGCGCGCTCTCGCGCGCTTCGAAACTCTAAATCGCGGTATCGGCGCGCCTCAGCGCGCCGAGATGGCCACCCCGGCGGCCGGCTCGATCTGCGCGACCTGCGGCGCAGGCGCGTCAACCGCCGCGAACTTCTGCTTGGCCTCCTCGACCCAGCTGGCGAAATCCGCCTCGCTCACGACGCGGATCGCGATCGGCATGAACGCGTGGTCCTTGCCGCAGAGTTCCGAGCACTGACCATAATACACCCCCTCCTTCGTCGCCTGGAACCAGCTCTCGTTCAGGCGGCCCGGCAGGGCGTCGATCTTCACGCCGAAGGACGGCAGGGCGAAGGAATGGATGACGTCGGCGGCGGTGACCTGGATGCGGATCACCTTGTTGACCGGCACCACGACCTCGTTGTCGACCGCCAGCAAACGCGGCTGGCCGGGCTGCAGGTCGGCGGTCTGCACCATCATGCTGTCGAAGGCGAAGGCGCCGTTGTCGGGATACTCGTAGGACCAGTACCACTGGTGGCCCGTCACCTTCACGGTGAGGTCCGCCTTCGGCAGGTCGAGCTGCAGGAAGAGCAGACGGAACGAGGGAATCGCGATCGCCACGAGGATCAGCACCGGCACGACCGTCCACACCACCTCGATGAGGGTGTTGTGCGTCGTCCGCGAAGGCACCGGATTGGCCTTCTCGTTGAACTTCACCATCACGACGATCAGCAGCACCAGCACCAGCAGGACGACGGCGACGATGATCACCAGAAGGAAGAAGTGGAAGGAGTGAATGCTCTCCATCACCGGAGAGGCGGCCCCCTGAAGATTGATCTGCCACGGCGACGGCTGTCCCGTGCCGGCCAGCGCGGCCCCCGTGCCAAGCAGCACCAGCAGGCCGAAGACCGCTCCGGCAAAGCCGGCGGCCATACGCGCCGTGTTGCGGATCCACGATTTCATCGCGAACGTCACTCCCATTCAACTCCCCGCGACCCGGTAACGGCGATGGCGATCGCGTGTCGGGCCAGTGGCATTTGATCTTCATCAAACACAAAAAGGACACCTGAGCAACGCACCGGAGCCCCCCTGCTCCTGCGACATGACGTCGGGTGCCTGGAACTGTTCTACCTGCAAGGCGAGCCCCGGCGCCGCATTCTTGACATCGCGCTCGGGCGTTGTACCCGCTCCTGCCTGACGGCGTCGGCGGGGATACGGCGACGATTCGCCTTGTCCCCGGCTGGCGATTCTTTAGAAGACATACCGGACGACATTTTCAGGAGAGAGCCATGCCCGGCCTCGCGGCACTCCGTTCAGCCTTTTTTGCGGTGCTTGCCGTCGCAGCCCTTCTGGCCACCGCCGACCATGCGTCGGCCCAGGGTGTCGTGCGCTCGGTGCACGGCGAATGGCAGATACGCTGCGACACGCCGCCCGGAGCGCAGGCCGAACAGTGCGTGCTGTTGCAGAGCGTGCAGGCGGACGACCGCCCGAATGTCGGCCTCACCGTCATCGTGCTGAAGACCATCGACCAGAAGAGCCGCCTGCTGCGCGTGCTGGCCCCGCTCGGCGTGCTGCTGCCCTCCGGCCTCGGGCTGAAGATCGACAACGTCGATGTCGGCCGCGCCGGCTTCGTGCGCTGCGTGCCCAATGGCTGCGTCGCCGAGGTGGTGATGGACGACAAGCTGATCGGCCAGATGCGCACCGGCCAGAACGCCACCTTCATCGTCTTCCAGACGCCGGAGGAAGGCATCGGCATCCCGCTCAGCCTCAAGGGCTTCGGCGAAGGCTTCGACGCGCTTCCGTGAGGAGGCGCAGGTGCCCCCCGCCCCCTCCGACACACCCCCTCCCGCTCCGCCGCGCCTCGTCATCTTCGACATGGACGACGTGCTGCTGCGCTACGACGTCGATGCGCGGCGCGCTGCCATCGGCGCGATGGCGGGGCTTACGGTCGCCGATGTCGAGCGGCTGATCTGGACCAGCGGGATCGAGGAAGCCTCCGATGTCGGGGCGCTGATGCCCGACGCCTATCTCTCCGCCATCGCCGGGGCGATCGGCATCCCCTTCGGCCGCGCCGAATGGCTGCGCACGCGCGCCCTCGCCATGACGCTCGACATGGAGGTGCTGGGGCTGGTGGCGCAGGTGCGCGCCCGCGTGCCCATCGCGCTGCTGACCAATAACGGCCACATCATGAAGGAGCATTTCGACGTGCTGGTGCCGGGGCTGCGCGCGCTGTTCGGCCCGGCCATGCACGTCGCCGCCGAGTTCGGCAGCAAGAAGCCCGACCCCGCCATATATAAAGGCCTCGCCGCGCTCTACGGCGTCGACCCGGCCGACGCGGTGATGATCGACGACAAGAGCGCCAATGCGGAGGGCGCCATCGCCGCCGGGCTGAGGGCGCACTGCTTCCGCGACGTGGACGAGCTGCGCGGCTTCCTGCGGGAGCTGGGGCTGCTCCCCATATAATAAAGTGTCCCCGCCGATTGCCGTTCCCCGCGTGAGGTCCGCCGGCCATGCCCGAGCTTCCTGAAGTCGAGACCGTCCGGCGTGGGCTCGCCCCGGTCATGGAGGACCGGCGCATCCTCGCCGCCGTCGCCCGCCGCCCGGACCTGCGCTGGCCGCTGCCCGAGCGCTTCGCCGAGCGGCTGACCGGCCGGCGCATCCTGCGCCTCGGCCGGCGCGCCAAATACCTGCTGGCCGACCTCGACGCCGGCGCCGAGGGGACGCCCGAGGTGCTGGTGATGCATCTGGGCATGTCCGGCTCGTTCCGCATCGAACCCGACGCGGGCATCCCGCAGACGCCGGGCGACTTCGTCATGGCGCGCTCCAAGGCCGCCGCGCACGACCATGTCGCCTTCCGCCTCGAGGGTGGCGTCGAGGTGATCTACAACGATCCGCGCCGCTTCGGCGCCATGCTGCTGGTGCCGCGCGCCGCTCTCGATGAACATCCGCTGTTCCGCGACATCGGCCCCGAGCCGCTCGGCGGCGGCTTCGACGCGCAGAGCCTGGCGCGGGAGCTGGCCGGACGGCGCGCCCCGCTGAAGGCGGCGCTGCTCGACCAGAAGGTCGTGGCCGGACTCGGCAACATCTATGTGTGCGAGGCGCTGCACCGCGCCGGCCTCTCTCCCGAGCGGCCGGCGGCGAGCCTCGTCACCGCCGCCGGCAAGCCAACCGCCGCCGCGCGCCGTCTGGTGGAGACCATCCGGCTGGTGCTGGAGGAAGCCATCGCCGCCGGCGGCTCGACGCTGCGCGATCACGCGCAGGTGGACGGCACGCTCGGCTATTTCCAGCACACCTTCCGCGCCTATGACCGCGAGGGCGAGGCCTGCCTGAACCCCGGCTGCCGGGGCACCATCGCCCGGCTTGTGCAGAGCGGGCGCTCGACCTTTTATTGTGCCGCCTGTCAGCGCTAGCCTGCCGCTCTGCGGTAGCCTGCCGCCCGACACCCCATGCCACGCGAGAGGAGACGCCGCGCCATGGCCTATGACAACATTCTCGTCGAGACCAACGGGCGCGTCGGCGTCATCACCCTCAACCGCCCGAAGGCGCTGAACGCGCTGAACGGGGAACTGATCGCCGAACTCGGCCGGGCGCTCGACGCCTTCGAGGCCGATGCCGGCATCGGCTGCATCGTCCTCACCGGCTCCGAGCGCGCCTTCGCCGCCGGCGCCGACATCAAGGAAATGCAGCCGCTGGCCTTCCCGGCGACCTACACGGACGACTTCATCACCAGCTGGGAGCGGCTGTCGCGCTGCCGCAAGCCGGTGGTCGCGGCGGTGGCGGGCTATGCGCTCGGCGGCGGCTGCGAGATCGCCATGATGTGCGACATCATCCTCGCCGCCGACAATGCCCGCTTCGGGCAGCCGGAGATCCAGCTCGGCATCCTGCCGGGGGCCGGCGGCTCGCAGCGCCTCACCCGCGCCATCGGCAAGGCCAAGGCGATGGAGATGTGCCTCACCGGGCGCACGCTGACCGCCGAGGAGGCCGACCGCTACGGCCTGGTCTCGCGGGTGGTGCCGCTGGCCGAGCTGCGTGCCGAGGCGATGAAGGTCGCCGAGACCATCGCCGGCCTCTCCCTCCCCTCGGTGATGATGGCCAAGGAGAGCGTCAACCGCGCCTTCGAGACGACCCTCGCCGAGGGCATCCGATTCGAGCGCCGGCTGTTCCAGGCGCTGTTCGCCACCGCCGACCAGAAGGAAGGCATGGCCGCCTTCGCCGAGAAGCGGGGCGCCTCGTTTCAGAACCGGTAAGGTTTGCGCCGTAAGGACGAGGCGCGCGAAACCCCTCCCGTGCAGGGCTGGTGCGCGCCTTTCATATTGACGGCACCGCGCCCTCCGACTATAAGCCCGCCACTCGCGCGGGGCTCCTCCGGGTTGGCTCCGCTTTATCCTTTGCAACCGAATTCCGGGACGAGCGGCGATCGCCGTTTCCTGCGACGACGAAGAGGACGGCCGATGGCCAATACGCCCTCCGCCAAGAAGGCGGCTCGCAAGATCGAGCGCCGCACGGAGATCAACAAGAACCGCCGCTCGCGGATGCGCACCTTCGTCCGCAAGGTCGAGGAAGCCATCGCCGCCGGCGACAAGGACGCCGCCGGCGTCGCGCTGAAGGCCGCCGAGCCGGAAATCATGCGCGCCGCCCAGAAGGGCGTGCTGCACAAGAACACCGCTTCGCGGAAGGTCTCGCGCCTGACGCAGCGCCTCGCCAAGCTCAGCGCCTGAGTTTCGGCGGCCGGTCGCTTCCCTAGCGACACACAACCGCAAGTTTGCAGAAAGCCCGGCCGTCGTGCCGGGCTTTTTGCGTTCGCCGCCGCCGAGGCCAGCGCCTCCGGACGGGCGGCGGGAGGCGCGGGGCGGGATGTCATGGAGCCGTCGTGGAGGCCGTTGCCCAACTGTCACACGACGTTAACGAACCGGAAGGAACCGGTTAATGACTCCCGCGCAGACTTGACTCTTCCGAACGCACGAAGCAGGCGCAGCAGCTCATACGGAGCCGATTTCGCCGCAATCCGTCGCGCAAAAATATGCAATATATCTCAATACCTTATTCCCCACGCCGGAACCCACCTTCCGAATCGGCACGCCCCACGCCCCGACCGCGCTGCGGGAGGGAAAATTAGCTGCGGAAAGACCCGTCATCCGAGCCCGCTGAATCTTGCAAGTGACTCAGAGATTTGCCGACTGATGGTTCTTTTTTGGGCGGCCGAATCACCCCGCCTGCGCGCCTCGAACAGCTCTCATCTGCACCAACGGCGTTGCACCGGAGGGGGGGCCTGTGTATGGTGAGTTCATCCGGTTCCGCCGGGCACCTCAGCGAAAAGTTGAGTTTTCGAACTGCTCATTTCACCGTGAGGAGCGCGTCGTGTGCTGTAATCATCACCCGTACTCCTCGGCATTTCGCAATGTTTCTTGCGAAACCACACGTCTCCTCGGGCAACCGGGGAGAACCCACACGTGTAGTGCGTAACAGCGTGCTTATATAGTTGCACTTATAAAAACGAAGACTGTTTAGGGCGGCAAACGAACTTGCCGTAAAGGGGCTGCTATGATGACGCGAACGAACGCGCGCGAGGGTGCGTGCCCAGATTGCATCGCCGATCCCACGGCGAACATGCAGATCTGCCACGATCAATCACCGGACCCTCTGTCAGGCGACGTCTGTTCCGAGCCCCAGGTCTTCTTCGGCAAGCCTCCCGGTTGAGGCTTCCACTCCGGTCGTCTAAGGACATCGCCGAGCGATTGACAGACGGCCTGCTGAAGGCGCGTCAGCCTTTCCATGCGCATTGAAGGGTGCCCGACCCCGATGGCCGCGCAAGCCATCGCTGCGGTGTCGTCCCCTTCGTGCTTTCCCAACAACCGCACAAGAAACGCGGAGCGATCATGTTCAAATCCGATGGCATCGAACCCTCAGGCCAGGGCCCGTTTTCCGGCGCGGCCGCACGAGCCGGAGCCCGGGCAGGTTTGGACGCCGATGCCCGTGGGGCCTGGGACCGCGTTCGCCGGCGCCTGCGCGCCGAGATCGGCGAAGAGGTCTATTCGAGCTGGTTCCCGCGCCTCGAACTGGACGGCATCCATGACGGCACGGTGCGGCTCTCCGTGCCCACGCGCTTCCTGAAGACCTGGATCCAGCAGCACTATATCGAGCGCCTCGCCTCGCTCTGGCAGGAAGAGGCCTCGGCCGACCGCGTCGAGCTGATCGTGCGCACCGCCGTGCTGCGCGCCCCCGGCAGCGCGCCGGCGACCATCCGCACCGTGACGCCGGCCGTCGCGACCCGCGCCCCCGCCGCCGAACCGGCGAACGCGTCCGCCGCGGTCACCGCCAATTCGGCCGAGGTCTCGAACGGCTCGCCGCTCGACCCGCGCCTGACCTTCGCGACCTATCGGCTGGGCGACTCCAACCGCCTCGCCCATGCGGCGGCGCAGAAGGTGGCGGATGCGGCGGTCGGCAGCGGCCCGGTGTTCAACCCGCTCTATCTCCATGCCGCCGTCGGCCTCGGCAAGACGCATCTCCTGCAGGCCATCGCCGCCGCCGGCGCCGACAAGGGCCGCCGCGTCGTCTACCTCACCGCCGAGCGCTTTATGTACGGCTTCGTCGCCGCGCTGAAGAGCCAGTCGGCGCTCGCCTTCAAGGAGCAGCTGCGCGGCATCGACACGCTGGTGATCGACGACCTGCAATTCCTGCAGGGCAAGAGCGTGCAGCAGGAATTCTGCCATACGCTCAACGCGCTGATGGATTCCGGCCGTCAGGTGGTGATCGCCGCCGACCGTCCGCCGGCGGAACTCGACGCGCTGGAAGAGCGCGTGCGCTCGCGCCTTGCCGGCGGGCTGGTGGTGGAGATCGCCCCGCTCGACGAGGAACTGAAGCTGGAGATCCTCTCGGCCCGCGTCGCCATGCTCGCCCAGCAGCATCCTGGCTTCACCGTGCCGCCGGACGTGCTGAACTTCATCGCCCGCAATTGCGGCCAGAACGGCCGCGACCTCGACGGCGCGCTGAACCGCCTGCTGGCGCACAACCAGCTCACCTCCCGCGCCATCACGCTGGAAATGGCCGAGACCGCCGTGCGCGACCTCGTGCGCTCCAGCGAGCCCAAGCGCGTGCGCGTCGACGACATCCTGCGCATCGTCGCCAAGCACTACAATGTCAGCCGCGCCGACATCCTTTCGCAGCGCCGCACCGCCAATGTGGTGAAACCGCGCCAGATCGCGATGTACCTCGCCAAGACGCTGACCCTGCGCTCCCTGCCGGAGATCGGCCGGCGCTTCGGCGGGCGCGACCACACCACCGTGCTGCATGCCGTGCGCAAGATCGACGGGCTGGTGGGCACCGACCGCGTGCTGGCCGAAGAGGTCGAGACGCTGAAGCGGCTGGTGAACGACGAGTGAGAAGGGGCGCCGCGCGTCGGCGCCCATCGGAGCGAGCGCCGGGCGAGGCCGCCATTGCGGGCCGCCGGGCGCTTTCCCCGTCATTCCCGCAGATTTCCCCACCAATTCAGCGCTTCCACAGGAAGCGCCGCTTGCCTTGGCACGCCGCTGACGGCAATGTCGACGCCCCCGGCGGCGCGCCCGCGCCGTCCGTCCGGGGCGCATGGCCGGGCGAGCCCTGCCAGCCGCGCCCCGTGCGCGTTCCTTTTCTCGTAAAGCCACGGGTGTCGCGGCCATGAAGGTCACCGTCGAGCGGGCCGAGTTGCTCAAGTCTCTGGCCCACGTTCATCGTGTCGTCGAGCGGCGCAACACCATTCCGATCCTCGCCAACGTGCTGATGCGCACCGATGCGCGCGGCCTCGCGCTGCGTGCCACCGACCTCGACATCGAGATCGTCGAGACGATCCCGGCCGAGGTGGGCCAGGAAGGCGCCACCACCGTGCCGGCGCACACCATCTACGACATCGTCCGCAAGCTCCCCGAGGGCTCGCAGGTGCAGATCGAGACCTCCGGCGACCGCGGCACGCTGACCGTGCGCGCCGGCCGCTCGCGCTTCGCGCTGCAGACCCTGCCCGAGACCGAGTTCCCGGACCTCGCCGCCGGCGAGATGACGCACAGTTTCACCCTGCCGGCCGGCGAGCTGAAGCGGCTCGTCGACAAGACGCAGTTCGCCATCTCGACCGAAGAGACCCGCTATTATCTGAACGGCATCTACCTGCACGTCGCCGACGCCGGCGGCCCGGTGCTGCGCGCGGTGGCGACCGACGGCCACCGCCTGGCGCAGGCGCAGACGACGGCGCCCGCCGGAGCCACCGGCATGCCCGGCGTGATCGTGCCGCGCAAGGCGGTCGCCGAGATCCAGCGCCTCGCCGAGGACGCCGACGCCGAGGTGACGGTGGAGCTTTCCAGCTCCAAGATCCGCATTTCGCTCGACCGCGTGGTGCTGACCTCCAAGCTGATCGACGGCACCTTCCCGGATTATGGCCGCGTGATCCCGCTCGGCAACGACAAGACGCTGGTGGTGGACAAGGCCGACTTCGCCTCGGCCGTCGACCGCGTGTCGACCGTGGCGAGCGAGCGCGGCCGGGCGGTGAAGCTCTCCATCGCCGACGGCAAGCTGACCCTCTCCGTCACCAACCCGGATTCGGGCAGCGCGACCGAGGAGATCGAGGTCGAGTATGCCGCCGAGCCGATCGATATCGGCTTCAACAGCCGCTATTTGCTCGACATCACCTCGCAGATCGAAGGCGGCACGGCCGAGCTGAAGCTCGCCGATCCGGGCTCCCCCACCCTGGTGCAGGACCCGGACAAGCGCGGCGCGCTCTACGTGCTGATGCCGATGCGCGTGTGAGCCCCCGCACGACCCCGCCCGCCCGCATCACCCGCCTGCGACTGACGGATTTCCGCAGCTACCATGTCGCGGAGCTGCGGGCCGGTGCCGGGCCGGTGGTGCTGATCGGCCCCAACGGCGCCGGCAAGACCAACCTCCTCGAAGCCATCTCGCTGCTCGCGCCGGGGCGCGGCCTGCGGCGCGCCTCGCTCGACCAGTTCGCCGCGCGCGGGCCGGACGGGACGCAGGCTGCCGGATGGGCGGTCTCGGCGGTGGTCGAGGGCGCCTATGGCGAGGTCACGCTCGGCACCGGCGTCGAGCCCGACGGCGAGGCCCGCACGCGCCGCTGCCGCGTCGACGGCGAGCCGGTGGGCTCAGCCGCCGCCTTCGCCGACCATGTGCGGGTGACGTGGCTGACGCCGGACATGGACGGGCTGTTCCTCGGCCCGCCTTCCGACCGCCGCCGCTTTCTCGACCGGCTGGTGCTGGCGGTGGACGCCGAGCACGGCGCGCGAGTGAACGCGCTGGAGCGGGCGCTGCGGGCGCGCAACCGGCTGCTGGAAGAGCCCTCCACCGATCCGCGCTATCTCGACGCCGTCGAGCAGGAACTGGCGGCGCTGGCCGTGGCGGTGGCGGCGGCGCGGCTGGAAACCGTGCGGCGCCTCGCCGCCGGCATCGCGAAGGGGCGCGAGGCCGCCCCCGACAGCGCCTCCCCCTTTCCCTGGGCGACGGTGGCGCTGGAGGGCGAGGTGGAGCGGGCGCTGGGGCGCGAGCCGGCGACCGTGGTCGAGGACCAGTACCGCGCCACGCTGCGCGCCGGCCGGCCGCGCGACCGCGCCGCCGGCCGCACGCTGGACGGCCCGCACCTCACCGACCTGATCGTCGGCCACGGCCCCAAGGCGATCTCCGCCGCGCAGGGCTCGACGGGCGAGCAGAAGGCGCTGCTGATCGGCCTCGCCCTCGCCCATGCGCGCCTCGTCGGCGAGATGGCCGGCATGGCGCCGGTGATGCTGCTCGACGACGTCGTCGCCTATCTCGATCCCGCCCGCCGGGCCGCGCTGTTCGAGGCGCTCGACGCGCTGGGCGGGCAGGTGTGGATGACCGGCGCCGACCCTTCCGCCTTCGCCGCGCTGGACGCGCGGGCCGAACGCTTCGCGGTGACGCCGGGGCGTGTCGAGGCGATGCCGCCGGACGCGCGATAGGCCGCGCGGCGTGCCCTGCATGCGGCGCGGAATCTTGAATTCGGCGCCCCGAAGGCGTATCTGAAGGGCCTCGCGCGCGTACGTACGCGTGTGAACAGTCGTGCACGCAAGTGCGCACGCACGTTAGGGCATCATGGCCGTCATCGACCTCCTCATCTTCGCCGCCGCGCTGGCGCTGGCCGCCGCCTCCCCCGGACCGAGCGTGATCGCGATCATCGCCCGGACGCTGGTGCGCGGGCGCGAGGGCGCGGCGCCGCTGGTCGCCGGCATCGTGCTGGGCGACATGGTGTGGCTGGCGGCCGCGGCACTGGGCCTGGCGGCGCTGGCGGCGGCGCTGGGCTCGCTGTTCTTCCTCGTGCGTCTGGCGGCGGCCGGCTATCTCGTCCACCTCGCCTGGAAGCTCTGGACGGCACAGGCGCAGATCGGCGAGGCCGTGCAGATCCGCGAGACGGATTCCCGCTTCGGCCTGTTCCTCACCGGGCTCGGCATGACGCTCGGCAACCCCAAGGCGATGGCCTTCTATCTCGCTTTGCTGCCGACCATCGTCGACCTCAACCGCCTGACCGTGCTCGGCTTCGCCGAGCTTTCGGGCATCATCGCCGTGGTGCTGGCGCTGGTGTTCAGCACCTATGTGGCGCTGGCGCACCGGGCCCGGCACTTCGTCGGCAGCGCGCGCGGCGTGCGGCTGGTGAACCGGGCCTGCGGCACCGCCATGGCGGGCGCGGCGGTTCTGGTGGCCACGAAATAACCGCGCGATTGCGCTATAAATCTCTGTCAATTCAAACGATTCGTAGAGCTGATATCCATGGCCGAACCCGACAACGCCGCCGCCCCGTCCTCGAACGGAGAGGATTATGGCGCGCAGTCGATCCAGGTGCTCCGCGGCCTCGACGCCGTGCGCAAGCGCCCGGGCATGTATATCGGCGACACCGATGACGGCTCCGGCCTGCACCACATGGTCTACGAGGTGGTCGACAACGCCATCGACGAGGCGCTGGCGGGCTATGCCGACGAGGTGACGGTGACGCTCAACGCCGAAGGCTCGGTCACCGTGACCGACAACGGCCGCGGCATCCCGACCGACATCCACCCGGAAGAGGGCGTGTCCGCGGCCGAGGTCATCATGACCCAGCTGCATGCCGGCGGTAAGTTCAACCAGAACTCCTACAAGGTCTCCGGCGGCCTGCACGGCGTCGGCGTCTCGGTGGTGAACGCGCTGTCCACCACGCTCGACCTGACCATCTGGCGCAATGGGCTGGAGCACCACATCCGCTTCCGCCACGGCGACGCCGAGGCGCCGCTGGCGGTGAAGGGCCCGGCGCCTGAGGGCCGGCGCGGCACCATGGTCACCTTCGTGCCGAGCCCCGCGACCTTCACCCATATCGAATTCGACTACGCCACGCTGGAGCACCGGCTGCGCGAACTCGCCTTCCTGAACTCGGGCGTGCGCATCGTGCTGACCGACGCGCGCCATGCCGAAGTGAAGCGCGAGGAGATGATGTATGAGGGCGGCGTCGAGGCCTTCGTGCAGTATCTCGACCGCTCCAAGCAGGCGCTGCTGCCCAAGCCGATCGTGATCCGCGCCGAGAAGGACGGCATCAGCGTCGAATGCGCGATGTCGTGGAACGACAGCTACCACGAGAACGTGCTGTGCTTCACCAACAACATCCCGCAGCGCGACCGCGGCACCCACTTCACCGGCTTCGCCGCCGCACTGACGCGGCAGGTGATCGGCTATTCCGAGCGCTCGGGCATCGCCAAGAAGGAGAAGGTCGAGCCCACCGGCGAGGACTGCCGCGAGGGCCTGACCGCCGTGCTCTCGGTGAAGGTGCCGGACCCGAAATTCTCCTCGCAGACCAAGGACAAGCTGGTCTCCTCCGAGGTGCGCCCGGTGGTCGAGGCGCTCGTCAACGAGGCGCTCGGCACCTGGCTGGAAGAGCACCCCGCCGAGGGCAAGTCGCTGGTGACCAAGGTGGTGGAAGCCGCCGCCGCCCGCGAGGCCGCGCGCAAGGCGCGTGAACTCACCCGCCGCAAGAACCCGCTCGACGTCGCCTCCCTGCCCGGCAAGCTGGCCGACTGCCAGGAACGCGACCCGGCCAAGTCCGAGCTGTTCATCGTCGAGGGCGACTCGGCCGGCGGCTCGGCCAAGATGGGCCGCAACCGGGCCTTCCAGGCGATCCTGCCGCTGCGCGGCAAGATCCTGAACGTGGAGCGCGCGCGCTTCGACAAGATGCTGTCCTCCGAGATGATCGGCACGCTGATCACCGCGCTCGGCACCGGCATCGGCCGCGACGACTTCAACGTCGACAAGCTGCGCTACCACAAGATCATCATCATGACGGACGCGGACGTGGATGGCTCCCATATCCGCACGCTTCTGCTGACCTTCTTCTTCCGGCAGATGCCGGAACTTCTGGATCGCGGGCACGTCTATATCGCCCAGCCGCCGCTCTACAAGGTCTCGCGCGGCAAGTCCGAGCAGTATCTGAAGGACGAGCGCTCGCTCGAGGACTACCTGATCAACCAGGGCCTCGAGGACGCTTCGCTGCTGCTCACCTCCGGCGAGGTGCGCGCCGGCGGCGACCTGCGCCACGCGCTGGAGGCCGCCCGTACCTTCCGCCACGTGATGAACGTGCTGCACCCGCGCTACAACCGCGCCGTGGTCGAGCAGGCCGCCATCGCCGGCGCCTTCGCCCCCGGCCTGCTGCTCGACGAGGAGCGGGCCGCCGCGACCGCCACGGTCATCGCCGGGCGGCTCGACACCATCGCCGATGACACCGAGCGCGGCTGGACCGGCACGGCGGACGGCGCCGGCTTCACCTTCACCCGCACGGTGCGCGGCGTGAAGGAAGTGGCGGTGCTCGACGCCACCTTCGTCGGCTCGGCCGAGGCGCGCCGCCTCGACACGCTCGCCGCCGAACTTCAGGAAGTACACGCCGAGCCGGCCACGCTGCGCCGCAAGGGCGCCGACACGGTGGTCTACGGCCCGATGGACCTGTTCGACGCGGTGACCGACGCCGGCCGCAAGGGCATCGCGCTGCAGCGCTACAAAGGCCTCGGCGAGATGAACGCCGAGCAGCTGTGGGAGACGACGCTCGACGTCAACGCCCGCTCGCTGCTGCAGGTGAAGGTGAAGGAGGTCGCCGACGCCGACGACCTGTTCAACCGCCTGATGGGCGACGTGGTGGAGCCCCGCCGCGAGTTCATCCAGGACAACGCGCTGCGGGCGAGCGTGGACGTCTGACCGAAAGATCGTCGCCCTCCTGCGGCAAGAGCCGAGGTCGTCTGCGGCGCACTCCCTCTCCGCGTGGGGGGAAAGGGTTGGGGTGAGGGGCGTCGATGCTCCGCAAGCGTGCGCCCCCCTCACCCGCCGCTGCGCGGCGACCTCTCCCCGGGGAGAGGTTGAGGGAATGCCTGTCCGATCAACGTCATGGATGCCCGGCTCAAGGCCGGGCACGACGACGCTCCCGTTGCGGCCGACGCCGCTGCCGAAGATGTGAGACGGAGGCGGGTCGCGCAGGCGTGGGGGTGCGTCCTAGTCTGGGGCAGCTTCCCCAGCGACAGGAGACGCTCCCATGACCGCGACCTCCCGCCTTTTCGCCGCCGGCCTCGGCGGTGCTGTCATCCTTTCGGCCCTCGCCGTCCCCGCGTTTGCCCATCACGGCTGGAGCTGGGCCGAGGCGGAACAGATGACGCTCCGGGGCACCATCAAGACCATCTCCATGGCCCCGCCCCACCCCTCGCTGCAAGTGACGGCGAGCGACGGCACGGTGTGGCAGGTGGACCTCGGCAATCCCCGCCAGACCGCCGATTCCGGCTTCACCGGCAACACCGCCAAGCCCGGCGACGCCATCACCGTGCTCGGCAACCGCAACCGGGATGCCTCCAAGCCGCACATGAAGGCGGTGCGCATCACCATCGCCGGCAGGAACTACGACATGTACCCGGAGCGCATCACCAACTGAGCGCCCCCATGGACCTTCTCGCGGCTCTCGGCGGATGGCCCGGCGCGCGCTGGCTGCAGGGCTCGGGCACCGCCTATCTGTTCGTGAACGCCGCCCACATCCTCGGAATCGCGCTGCTGCTGGGCAGCATCCTCACGCTGGACCTGCGGCTGATTGGCGGGCTGCGGAGCGTGCCGCTGGGGGTGGTCGGGCCGCTGCTGTCACGGGTCGCGGGAAGCGGCCTCGCGCTGGCGCTCGTCACCGGGCTGTGGCTGTTCAGCGTGCGGCCGGCCGAATATGTCGCCAACCCCGCCTTTCAGGCGAAGCTCGCCCTGCTCGCGGCAGCGCTGGCGAATATCGGCGTGCAGCACGCCAACCCGGCCTATCGCCGGGCGCTCGACGGCGCACCGGTCAGCGCCGGGGTGGCGCTGTCGGCGGCGGCGTCCGGCCTGCTGTGGCTGGCGACGCTGGTCGCGGGACGATGGATCGGCTTCGCCTGAACGGGAACCGCTCCGAAACGCCCCCTCGCCCTGGCCCGCGTCCAGCTCCAGCTCCTTGATTTGACGCATTTTCTTCATGCGAACCGGTGTCCACTTCGCTCGAAAATGCTCTAGAGTGCCGGCCTTTCCCGCCGCGAATCCCGTGCCATCGCCATGAACGCCACCACCTCCCCCGCTCCCCGCACCGGCGCCCGCATCCTCGTCGACACGCTGCTCGCCAATGGCGTGACCCGCGCCTTCGGGGTGCCGGGCGAGAGCTATCTCGACGTGCTCGACGCGCTCGCCGACACGAAGGTCGAGTTCGTCGTCTGCCGGCAGGAGAGCGGCGCGGCGATGATGGCGGAAGCCTCGGGCAAGCTGACCGGCCGGCCGGGCATCTGCTTCGTCACGCGCGGGCCGGGCTCGACCAATGCGAGCGCGGGCGTGCACATCGCCCAGCAGGATTCGACGCCGATGATCCTGTTCGTCGGCCAGATCTCGCGCTCGATGCGCGGGCGCGAGGCGTTTCAGGAGGTCGATTACCGCGCCGTGTTCGGCCCGCTGGCCAAATGGGCGGTGGAGATCGACGAGGCGGCGCGCATCCCCGAGATCGTTTCGCGCGCCTTCCGCGTCGCCCTGCAGGGGCGGCCCGGGCCGGTGGTGATCGCCCTGCCGGAGGACGTGCTGAGCGAGATCGCCGCGGTGCCGGACGCGCCGGCGGTGGAGCCGGCCGAAACCTGGCCGGGGCTCGCGGACATGATGCGCCTGCAGCGCCTGCTGTGGGCGGCGAAGCGGCCGGTGATGATCCTCGGCGGCACCCGCTGGAACGAGAAGGCGGTGGCGGCGGTGACGCGCTTCGCCGAGCGCTTCGACCTGCCGGTGGCGGTCTCGTTCCGCCGGCAGATGCTGTTCCCCGCCGACCATGCCTGCTTCGCCGGCGACATCGGCTTCTCGGTCAACCCGAAGCTCGTCGCCCGGCTGAAGGAGGCCGACCTGGTGATCCTCGCCGGCGGGCGGCTCGGCGAGGTGCCCTCGCAGGGCTACAGCCTGTTCGGCATTCCCGACCCCGGCGTGCCCTTCGTGCATGTGCACGCCGACCCGGACGAGCTGGGCCGGGTGTACCAGCCCACGCTCGCCATCAACGCCTCGTCGGGCGCCTTCGCCGCCGCTCTGGAAGGCGTGCAGCCGCCGCAGGAGCTGGCGTGGCGCGCGTGGCGGGAGGCGGCGCGGGCGGACTATCTCGCCTGGACCGAGGAGCCGCCGGCCAATGCCGGCCCGGTGCAGATGGCGACGCTGGTGCGCTATCTCCGGGGTCTGCCGAAGGACACCGTGATCTGCAACGGGGCCGGCAATTTCGCCATCTGGGTGCACCGCTTCCACCGCTTCCGCGCCTATGGAACGCAGCTCGCCCCGACCTCCGGCTCGATGGGCTACGGCCTGCCGGCCGCCGTGGCGGCGAAGATCGCCGATCCGGCACGGACCGCCGTGGCGGTGTGCGGCGACGGCGACTTCCTGATGACCGGGCAGGAATTCGCCACCGCCGTCCAGTACGGCGCGGCGATCGTCGCCGTGGTGGTGGACAACGGCATGTACGGCACCATCCGCATGCATCAGGAGCGCGAATATCCCGCGCGGGTCTTCGGCACCACGCTGAGGAACCCGGATTTCGCCGCCTATGCCCGCGCCTTTGGCGGCTTCGGCGCGACGGTGGAGACGGACGCGCAGTTCGTCCCGGCGCTCGACGCGGCGTTCGCGGCCGGCGTGCCGGCCATCGTGCATGTGAAGCTCGACCCGGAGGCGATCACGCCCACCACCTCGCTCAGCGCGCTGCGCGAGAAGGCGCTGGCGGCGCGCCCGGCGGGCTAAAGGGCGCTATTCCGGCGGCCGGTGGATCGGGTCGACCCAGTAGACCGCCTCGGGCTTCTCCACCGGCTCGACATCGGTGATGTTCACCACCACCGCCTCGTTGTCGGAGCGCACCAGCACGCAGTCGAGCGGCTGGTCGGGATCGGCGTTGATCTCCTGATGCGGGACGTAGGGCGGGACGAAGATGAAATCGCCCGCCTCGGCCTCGGCGACATATTCCAGCCGCTCGCCCCAGCGCATGCGGGCCCGTCCGCGCACGACATAGATCACGCTTTCCAGCGCCCCGTGATGGTGCACGCCGGTCTTGGCGTTGGGCTCGATCGTCACCGTTCCGGCCCAGATCTTCTGCGCGCCGACGCGCGCATGGTTGATCGCCGCCTGGCGGAACATGCCGGGGGTCTGCGCGGTGTTGGGATCGAGCCGGTCGCCCTTGATGACGCGCACGCCGTCATGCTTCCAGCGCTCGTCATGGGTGTGATCGTCAGCGTGGTGGGGGTGGTCGTCGGCCATGGCGTCCTCCGGTTTTGGACCAGCCTAGGACGACGGCCGCCAGCAGGAAAGTCAGGTCGCCTCGTAGGGCACGACGGTGACGCCGGCACGGGCGAGGCGGCGATAGAGCCGGCGCTCCTGCACCAGCGGCCACCAGTCGAACAGGAAGATCTCCATCGGCCGCCAGTTGGCGACCCAGCCGAGGATGACGAGCCCTTCCATCACCACCTCGGCCAGGCGCGAATTGGGGAAGAGGTTCACCAGCGACTGGCCGGCGACAAGGCAGAGCGCCAGCACGACGAGCCCGACAAAGAGCGCCTTGCGACCGACGCTGAACAGCTTGGCCAGCTCCCCGCTGCGGCGCTCCGCCTGATGGGCGAAATGCTGCTGCACGATGGTCGGCAGGCTCTGCGCCAGGGCGCCGGCCGCCTGCGCCGCCGGCAGATGGACCGCGATGGCCAGATGGGTGTTCGGCGGCACCTCGCCGGCATGCTCGCAGATGTATTCGTCGACCTCCCCGTCGAGCCCGCGTTCGCGGAACGGGAAGGGATCGAGCATGTCGAGAAGCTGCTGGGGATCGTCCACCCGGAGATCGATCTGTCCCTTGCGTCGCTTCGCCATGTCGCTGTCTCCGGCCGCACCGGGCTCCGTCGGGGGAACCGGCGCGGCCGGCATTCAGGATTGCGGGTCAGGCGGCGCCCTTGGCGAGCTCGCCGGAGAGCGCCCGGGCGATCAGCGCCCGCGTCTCCGGTATGCCGTAGGCGGCGACGAAGCCGCCGAAACGCGGGCCTTCCTTCTCGCCGAGCAGCAGCTCGTAGAGCGCGCTGAACCAGGCGAAGGACACGCCCGGCCCGCCCTCGGGCCCCTTGCGCTTGTGGTCCTGATAGCGCGGTTCGGCGCGGCCGACATCGAGCACGGCGCTCTGGATCGCGTCGCGGCGATCGAGCGTATCCTGACCGTCGAGCAGGGCCAGCGCCGCGTCGAGACGGGCCAGCGCCTGCGCCTCCACCTCGTCCGGCGCGCGGAAGACGCGGCGCGGCTTCACGCGGTCGATGAAGTAGCGCACGGCGTAGCCGGCCAGCTTGTCGATGGTCGGATGCGTCTCGGGCGAGGTGCCCGGCGCGTAGCGCTCGATGAAGCGCCACAGCACCGCCTTGTCCTCGGCATTGGAGGCCGAGGCGAGCTTGAGCAGCAGGCCGAAGCTGAGCGGCAGCTCCTCCACCGGCGGGTTGCCGGAGTGGATGTGCCAGACCGGGTTCCCGAGCCGGTTCTTCCAGTCCTGCGAGGGGTAGCGCGCGAGGAAGCTGAAATACTCGTCCACCGCCTTCGGGATGACGTCGAAGTGCAGCTTCTTGGCCGAGCGCGGCGACTGGAACATGTAGAGCGCCAGGCTTTCGGGGCTCGCATAGGTCAGCCACTCGTCGATGGTCAGGCCGTTGCCCTTGGACTTCGAGATCTTCTGGCCGTTCTCGTCGAGGAACAGCTCGTAGACGAAGTGCTCGGGCGCCACGCCGCCGAGGATCTCGCAGATCCGGTCGTAGATCGGCGCGTTGGTCTGGTGATCCTTGCCGAACATCTCGAAATCGACGTCGAGCGCCGCCCAGCGGGCGCCGAAATCCGGCTTCCACTGGAGCTTCACATTGCCGCCGGTGACGGGAACGGTCTTCTCCACCCCGTCCTCGTCGGTGAAGGTGACGGTGCCCGCCTTCGCGTTGACTTCCTTCAGCGGCACGTAGAGCACGCGGCCGGAGGTCGGCGAGATCGGCAGGAAGGGCGAATAGGTCGCCTGCCGCTCCTCGCCGAGCGTCGGCAGCATGACCTCCATGATCGCTTCGTACTTCTCGGCCGCCTTCAGCAGCACCGCGTCGAGCTTGCCGGAAAAATAGTAATCGGTCGCGCTGGCGAACTCGTAGTCGAAGCCGAACGTGTCGAGGAAGCGCCGCAGCATGGCGTTGTTGTGGTGGCCGAAGCTCGGATAGTCGCCGCCGAACGGGTTCGGCACCTTGGTAAGCGGCATCTGGAGATAGGGACGCAGCGCGACCGGATCCGGCACGTTCTCCGGGATCTTGCGCATGCCGTCCATGTCGTCGGAGAAGCAGAGCAGCCGCGTGGGGATCTTGTCCTGCGTGAGCACGCGGAACGCGTGGCGCACCATGGTGGTGCGCGCCACCTCGCCAAAGGTGCCGATATGCGGCAGTCCCGAAGGGCCGTAGCCTGTCTCGAACAGGACCTCGGCTTTGGGTTTCCGCTTCAGACGCTCGACGATCTTGCGGGCTTCCTCGAACGGCCACGCGCCGGCATTCTCCGCCAGCTCATGCAGTTCGGCTGCAACATCCTCGACCTGAGCGGTCGCCGTCATGATCTGCCCTCCTGGGCTTTGTCGACACAAATAGCGGCAAAGGGCGCCCTACCGGCGCCCGGACGCATGCTCTAGGTAGTGCGGCAGGCGGCGTCAATAAATGCGCGTCAATAAACGCTGATGGGGAACCAGCGCAGATAGAGGTCGGTATAGGCCCCTTCCTCCCAGAGCTGGGCGAGCGCGTAGTTCAGCGACTGGCGCAGCGCATCGTTGCCGCGCTTGACCGCGATGCCCATGCCTTCGCCGAAATAGAGGCTCTCGGTGAAGGGCCCTCCGACGAAGCGGCAGCAATTGCCGGAGCCGGTGCCGTTGAGCCAGAGGGCGAGCTGGACGCCATCGCCGAAGACGAGGTCGACCTCGTTCTTCTGCAACGCTACGCGCGCCGCCTCGGCGTCGGGATAGGGCCGGATGGCGATCTCGCCGAAGAAATCGCGCAGATAGGCCTCATGCGCGGTGCCGGCGACGACACCGACCTTCTTCGAGGCGAGCGCGTCCGGCGTCACCTCGGCGAGCGCGTCGCCACGCGAGCCGACGAAGCGGGCCGGCGAGCGGAAATAGCGGTCGGTGAAATCGATCTGCTCGCGGCTCGCCGGGGTGACGGCGATGCCGCCGATGGCGGCGTCCGCCTTGCCGCTCTCCAGCGCCTCGACCAGCGCCTCGAACGGCACGATCTCCAGCGTGCAGCGAATGGCGAGCTCGGTGCAGATGGCGCGGGCGACATCGACGTTGAAGCCGGTGGGGCGACCATCCTCGCCGCGAAAGCTGAAGGGCGGATAGTCCTCGGTGGCCACGAAGCGGATCTGCGTCGGCAGGCGCGTGACGTCCGGCCGCTCCGGCCGGCGCTTGGGATCCCAGAAGCTCGGCACCACGACGGAAGGCGTTCCGGCGGCCGGCGGCGCCGGTAGCGCGGGAGCGGGCTGGGCCGCTGCCGGCGGGGCGGCTGCAGGCTGGGCGGCGGGCGACTGGGCGACCGGAGACTGGGCGGCCGCAGGCCGGGCCAGCGCGCCCCCGACCAGACAGGCGAGCGCGACGCCAAGGGCAAGGCCAATGCGCCCGGCACCGGGAGATTTGCTTACTGTAGTAAGATACCGCACACTCGCCTCGTTCGTCGTCCGGCTCCGGCCGCGCCGCAGCGAACTTCTACCGTCTCGGTGTCGACTAGGCGAGGGGGCCGCTCATGACGCCAGTGACGAGCCGGGCGGAATCCGCGCCGCGGACCGCCGATCCGTCGCGCGCGCTGCCGGCGGAGGCGGCGGCAATGGCCGGCCGGCTGTCGGCCGCCGATATCCATTACACGCGCCGGCGCGCGCGCCGCCTCGATGTCGGCGTCGACGAGGTGCTGCTCGCCAGCGGGGTCGCCTCGTCGGATGAACTCGCCCGCGGCGCCGCCCGCACGCTGGGCGTCGGCTTCGAGCCGCTGGAGGCGGGGCCCGCCACCTCCCCTTCCCGCCTGCACGACGACGACATGGCGGCGATGCTGCGCACGGGGCTGATGCGCCGCGCCGACGGGCGGCTCGTCGTCGCCGCGCGTGGGCTTGCCCTCCGGCGGTTCGCCACGGACCTCGCGCGGGATCCCCGGCTACGGCAGCGGGTGGCGCTGACGAGCCCGGAACGGCTGGCCGCGCTGGTGCGCCGGCGCTTCGAGGTGCAGCTCGGCTGGCGGGCGGCCTATCGCCTGCGCGAGCGCCGCCCCGATCTCTCGGCCGGCACGCTCGGCGCCTCCCGCAGCGGCCTCGCGCTCGGCATCCTCGCGCTCGCCGCGCTGTTCCTGATCGTCAACGCGACGTCCATCGTCGGCACATGGGTCATGGCGGTGCTGTTCAGCCTGGTGCTGCTCGGCGGCGCGATCCTCCAGCTCACCGCCTGCACGCTCGCGCCCCAGGCGCCCACGGCGCCGCTGCGGCGGGACCACGCCCTGCCCTATTACACGCTGATCGTGCCGCTCTATCGCGAGGCGCGGGTCGTGCCGCAGCTTCTCGACGCACTCGCGGCGCTCGACTATCCGCGCGAGAAGCTGCAGGTGCTGCTGGTCATCGAGCCCGACGACGCGGCGACGGCGGCGGCGCTCGCCCCGCATGCGGGCCGGCCGGGCTTCGAGGTGATCGTCGCGCCCGATGCGGGGCCGCGGACCAAGCCGAAGGCGATGAACGCCGCCCTGCCCTTCGCGCGCGGCACGATCATCGGCATCTACGACGCCGAGGACATGCCCGAGCCGCTGCAGTTGCGCGAGGCCTGCGCGGTGTTCCAGCGCGACGGCGGCGAGCGGATCGGCTGCGTGCAGGCGCGCCTCGCCATCGACAATCTGGCGGACGGATGGATCACCCGGCAGTTCGCGGCCGAGTACGCCGCCTATTTCGACGTGATGCTGCCGATGCTCGGCGCCTATGGCCTGCCGCTGCCGCTGGGCGGCACCTCCAACCACTTTCGCCGCGAGGCGCTGGAAGGGGTCGGCGCCTGGGACCCGTTCAACGTCACCGAGGACGCCGATCTCGGGGTGCGGCTCGCCGCCGCCGGCTGGCGGACCGCCGTCATCGCCTCGACCACGGACGAGGAGGCTCCCCGCCGGCTGCCGGCGTGGATGCGCCAGCGCACACGCTGGTACAAGGGATGGATGCAGACGCTCCTCGTCCACTCCCGGCATCCGCGTCGGCTGGTGCAGGGAACGGGCCTGCCGGGCGCGGTGGTGCTGGCGCTGCTGCTCGGCGGCGGGCTGACGTGTAGCGCGCAAAATCGAATGTCATTTCGCGAAGGATCAAATGTCAGCGCTTGAAGCGGTCTAATGGGCGGTTTGAACGCCCCCCGCCGGCGGGCCCGTGTGGAGCTCGTTAAGAGGCCGTTTGAGGGTCCTCAAGAGCGTCTTGATCTTCGGCGGTCCAGAACATCCAGTCGATCGCCGTTCTGAAGGTCCACCGGCCGTCTGCCTCGCTGCCGATGATGATGTCCAGAGGGTGCACGCCGGCCCGGACGAGGTCTTTGGTCATCTTCCGACCGCCACCCCATGAACACGGCCCAAGGAGCCCGACGAGGCCCGCATCGCTGGTCTCGACGCACAACACATGGCGATCCTTGGTGCGGCCTTCGA
>NZ_CACSAS010000001.1:492354-532302 GCF_902703545.1 Starkeya nomas | reverse complement strand
GGACCGCCCTCGACCTTGGTCCAGCCGTCCCAGTACACGCACCCACTCGGGTGATCGGGGGCGAGGCGACCGATGACGTACATCATCGCGCTCACCACCGGCCGATGAGCGAAAGAATGCGGGCGATACCGAGCAGGAGCGCGGCTATGACCAGCATTTGCGTCAACACCTCGCCCGGCTTCGGTGTGCGGCGACGGCTACGGAGCTGCGGAAGGAAAGGCATGTCAGGCGACCTCGCGCTTTTCGACATGGCAGGGCGAGGGCGATCGGCTATTCTTCGCCCTGTGTAGTTCGGTGCGCTGTTTGGGGATTCGGGCACCGGCTGACGTCCAATGCTCCGGGAACAGGGCTTGGGGCGTTACGCCGAGCTTCGACGCCAAGGCGTTTTCGATGGGCAGCGAAGGGACACCTGCGGCGGTCGCTTGAATCGCCTGACGGGACACGCCGATTTCTGCCGAGAGAGACGCCCAGGAAGACCCGGACAGCTTGAGCTGCATATGGATCCACGCCCGCCTCACGGCGGGATTTTTTGGGATGTCTATCGTTGCGTTTGCTACTGCCATGGCAACGAGAATGCGCGGAAAACCGTGCGTGTCAACGCACCATTCTGCACTTCGCGAAGCGTCGTCGGTCGCGAACGCACGATTTTCTGCGTATCTCTTTGTTTCTGCTGCGCAATCCACCTTTGCGAAGTGAGCGATGAGGATGGTGGATTCCGTTCGCAAAGAGCCCACCGAAGACGCTTCGCTTAGCGAACGTCTCAGGCAGTTTCGCGAATCATTGCATCTGGACCAAAAGGCGATGGCCAAGAAGGTCGGCGCAGCTTTTCGTACCTACCAGGATTATGAGCACGGAAAGACGACTCCGAAGGTTGCTGTCCTGCAGAAGCTCCATGACGCCGGCTGCGACTTGACATGGCTGTTGACCGGCGTGCGTGCGGCCTCGCCCAAACCCGAGCCCTGGGCCCACTTCACTCCCGACGAGGAACTGCTCGGGCGCGTCACTGAGATGGTCGCACGGGCCTATAGCGATGCCGGCAGGCCGCTTTCCATGGTCGACCTTGGTCGATTAAGTGCAGAAAAATACAAGATTATTGTCGACGCGACGGACGATCCCGACGAGCGGTTCACAATGGTGAAGCTAACTGGCGCGCAGCTGCGAAAAGATCTGATCACCGAGCAGCCCGGCTCCGGCAAACGCTCGGCTTGAGGTTGGTATGGAGCCGGCAGGATAACGCTACCTCCCGAAAGGTATTCTGTTCGTGTACGTAGGATTTGCGTGAAGGGACTGCGGCCATGAGACGCTGGATTATCGCGAATTTGTCGACGTTAGCGGCCGTCGGCCTGACCGCTTCGGCTTCGCTGGCGCAGCCGGCAGAAGTCGTCGAACTGCCGCTCAATGGATTTTACTGCGCCGGCGCCGACGAGGCGACATCATGTAAGAAAATGATCTCCCGGCTTGAAGCTGATAATCGCAAAGCTTGGAAAGGCGATTACCAGGGGCAGCGCAACGTCGCCTTTTGTCTTAGCGACGGTTGTGGCAACATGGTTTTGCCGAACCGTTCGCTCGGCTGTGCGTGGCGCATCGTGATCATCGCGTCGGGCAGCCCGAAGGTAGACACCACCGACATCGGAAACCTGAAGGTTTACTGCGGAAAGCTCGACGCGGCGGAGCGGTCCGCCGCCCAAGCGCAGGCCGCAACCCTTTTCCGCACTATCTACAAGCGCGAGATCGGGCCGGTGGCGTGGTGAATGCGCCGGACGAGGACTTCTTGTTGCGCTGCCAGCGGATGAAGGACTACCGCGCGCGCACATTGCCCTGTTTCGGCCGCGTCTTCGTCGCCGCAGTTTTCGTGCGCGGTCCCCAGCCATGCTGCCCTGGGTGCGATGCCATGGCTCGGAAGCTACTCGACGACCCGCCGGAATTCCCTTTTGCGTGGTGTACGGAACATCGCTCCTGCACCTGCTCCTGGCGCGGATTGACCAGGAGCCGGGCGGCGGCCGCGGCGGCGGCCGTCACTGACACATGATCCTTCGCGCCGCTCTCGGCGCCGCGGATCGCTGACATATGATCCTTCGCGCGGCAGTTCCTGCCCGGTGCCGCCAAAACCCTTGCAGAACCGCGCTTTCCCGGCTGATCCCGGCTAATCCCGCCTAGGTCCGGTACTGACACCCGATCCTTCGCGTAACATGACGGCCGCGCTGCTGCACCCCTTCCTCGGCTTCGTGCTGCTGCTGGACCTCTGGCGCCCGCCGGAGGCGATCCCTTCCCGGGCGACGCAGTTCCTCGACGCGGTCTGGCCCTGCGTGCTGCTCGCCGGCTATGGCAGCGCCGCGCTCTCGACGGCGATCGGCATGCGGCGGAGACAGGTGCCGGGGACCACGCGCGTCCTGGCGCTGATGCCGGTCTACTGGCTGATGCTGTCGGCTGCCGCGTGGCGCGCGCTCTTCCAGCTCATCGTCGCGCCGCACCGCTGGGAGAAGACCGAGCACGGCCTGGCGCGCACCTCGCGGCGGCGCACGCGCCTCCTCCGGCGGATCGCCGTCAGAGGTAGCGGCGCAGGTCCTCGGCGGCCTCGGCGGGCGGGCGCTTGAGATTGAACGGGGCGACGAAGCTGCCGTCCTTGCCCATCAGATAGACGATGGCGGTGTGGTCCATCGTGTAGTCCTCGCCCTGGGTGGGCACCTTCTTCGCGTAGGCGCGGTAGGCCTTGATGACCGCAGCGACCTGCTCAGGCGTACCGCTCAGCCCCTGGATGCTGGGGTGGAAGCTGCCGAGATAGGACTTCATGACCTCCGGCGTGTCGCGCTCGGGATCGACAGTGATGAACAGGCCGGTGACCTTGCGCGAGTCCGGCCCGAGCGCCTCGAAGAGCTGGGACATCTCGAACAGCGCGGTCGGGCAGATGTCCGGGCAATGGGTGAAGCCGAAGAACACCAGCGTCGGCGCGCCAAGGAAGGTGTCCTGCGTGACCTTCTGCCCATCCTGGTCGGTCAGCTCGAACGGCCCGCCGATGGTGGTCTGGGTGGACACGGCGGTCGGGGTCTGCGGCAGCAGCGCCAGCGCGCTGGCGACGATGACGACGGCACCGACCACGAAGGCGGCCAGCAGCAGGAGAACGCGACGATTGGACATGGCGACCACGAAGGAGGGTTCGGGGCAAGGGTTGCCGGAGCGGCACCCCGCTTTCAGAAACAATAGGCGATACCGGCGGCCAGCATGTCGAAGAAAACGGCCGCACCGTGACGCGCCCACAGGCCGATCGCCGCACCCAGCAGGGCAACGGCGCCGATCATCGCCACCCAACGGCCTGTCGTTCCGCTTCCCGACGAACGAACAGCCATGAATTCCTCCATGTCATTTTCGTATACCATACGCAAACTTTGTCGGGTCGAGCACATTTTTCGCAGGTTCGCTCGGGTTGCACGTGCCACGAAATAGTATTCTACTTGATCTGGGCTCGCATTCCTCAGAATGACGGGCGGGGCAAAACGCAATTCCGTGACCACCTTACGGTTGTGGAAGCGTAAGCCGGATGGATGGACCATTCGGAATGGTGCGGACGGGACGGACGAACAGGAGCGGCTCCGACCCGCAAGCGGCGGGAACGGGCGCGGACGGGATCGGCGATGGTGCCATCGCCGGGCTGCTGGACGCCACGCGCGACGGCTTCGCCGTTTTCGACGACCAGGACCGTCTGGTCTTCCACAACCGCCGTTTCATCGAGCTTTTTCCTTTTCTCGAACCGCTGGGCGACCTGCAGGGGCTGACCTTCTTCGCGCTCGCCTCCGTGCCGGACGGCGAGATGAGCCGGGTCGCGAACCGCGACGGCTATGTCGCGGAACGGCTGCGGCACCACGCGGACGCCGACGGCGAGCCCTTCCTCATCCCGCTGGAGGATGGCGGCTGGGTGCAGGTACGCGAAAACCGCACTCCTGAGTTGTGGACCGTCGCCACCTGGTCCGACGTCTCGCGCCTCAAGGCCTCCGAGGCCCGGCTGCACGAGGCCATCGACGGCATCGCGGCGGGCCTCGTCCTGCTCGATGCGGAGGAGCGGATCGTGCAGACCAACAGCGGCCTGCGGCAGATGCTCGCCGGGTCGAACGCCGCGCTGGAGCCCGGGCGCCGCCTGTCAGACGTGCTCGACGAGGCCTCGGCGAACGGCTTCTTCGCCCATCAGGCCGGAGGCGCGGTCGGCGCGCTGCGGCGGGCGGCGGCGAAGAGCGGCGAGCGGCCGGTCGAGATCCCGCTGCGCGACGGCGGCTGGATCCTGGCGAGCCACAACCCGCTGCCCGGCGGCGGCTCGGTCGGCATCTGGACCGACCTCACCGCCCAGAAGAAGCGCGAGGCGGAACTCGTCGCCGTGCGCGAGCAGCTGCGCCAGCACACCGAGGCGCTGGCCGACTTCGCCCGCCTCATCGCGCAGCAGGCCCGCCACGACATGCTGACCGGCCTGCTCAACCGCTTCGCGCTCGAGGAGCGGCTCGACCAGCTCCAGCGCGACGGCGAGACCGGCACCTTCTGGGTCGGGGTGATCGACGTCGATCATTTCAACGGCATCAACGACGCGGTCGGCCACGCCGCCGGCGACGACCTGCTGCGCGATATCGGTCGCTTCCTGCGGGCCCAGCTGCGGGCCGACGACACGCTGGCGCGCATCGGCGCCGACGAATTCGCCATCGTGCTGACCGGCCTCGACGAGGCGGAAGTCACCGGCATCGCCAACCGACTCAACGCGGCCCTCCAGACCCACCCCTTCCGCGCCGGCGGACATCGCCTGACGCTGACCGCCAGCATCGGCCTGACGCTGGCGCAGCCCGGGCAGACGCCCTCGGGCCTGCTCGCCGCCGCCGACACGGCCTGCCGTGTGGCCAAGGAGGGCGGGCGCGACCGGGTGCAGCTCTACGACCTCGGCGACCCCAAGGTGCACACCACGCACCAGCGGGTGGGCTGGGCCGAGCGCATCCGGCTGGGGCTGGAGCTGAACCGCTTCCGGCTGCACCTGCAGGCCATCGTCGACACCCGGCAGCGCGTGTGCGGCTACGAGGCGCTGATCCGGCTCATCGACAGCGAGGACGCCTCCTACAGCCCGGCGCAGTTCCTGCCCGCGGCGCGCCGGCTCGGCCTGATGGGCCGCATCGACAACTGGGTGTGCCGCCAGTGCGTCGACTTCGCCATGCAGCTGCTGGCGCGCGGCGAGGACCAGTACGTCTCGATGAATCTCGGCGTGCACACGCTCGCCAACACCGCTTTCCAGCGCAAGCTGCTGGACCTCATCGACGCCAATCCGGGGATCGAAAGGGCGCTGCGGATCGAGATCACCGAGACCGACGAGATGTACGACGCCGCGCAGGTGGCGAGCTTCCTCTCCACGCTGCGCACGCACGGCCTGCACGTCTATCTCGACGATTTCGGCAACGGCTACAATTCCTTCGAGGCGCTGAAGCAGCTGCCGGTCGACGGCATCAAGATCGACTGGACGGTGACACGCGACCTGCTGAACGACCCGATCGACGAGGCGCAGATCAAGGCGGCGGTCTCCATCACCAGCTCGCTCGGCCTCGAACTCGTCGTCGAGGGGGTGGAGGAGGAACAGCAGCTCGCGCGGCTGAAGGAGCTCGGCGCCACGCTGTTCCAGGGCTTCTATTTCCACCGACCGGTCGGCGCCGAGACGATCTTCGCCTGAGCGACGCCGACGGGGCGACGCCTGACCCGCGCGGAGCCTCGCCCGCACGGGGCCTCAATAGCCGCGCGCCGGATCGACCTCGTGCAGCGGCGCGAGCCCCTGCCGCACCCGCCGGATGCTCTCCGCCACGTCGCGGGCCGCGAGCGCCGGCACCGTGATGCTCGCCATGTGCGGGGTGATCAGCACGTTATCGAGCGACCAAAGCGCGTGGCCGGCCGGCAGCGGCTCGGTCTCGAAGACGTCCAGCGTGGCCTCGGCGATGCGCCCGGCACGCAGCGCCTCGATAAGCGCCGCCTCGTCCACCAGCGCGCCGCGCGCGACATTCACGAATTTCGCGCCGCGCGGCATCAGGGCCAGCTCGCGCGCGCCGAGCAGATGATGGGTGTCGCCGGTCAGCGGCACCATGCAGACGAGGATCTCGCTGCCCGCCAGCACCTGCTCCAGCCCCTCGCGGCCGGTCAGCGAGGCGACGCCCTCGATCCGCTTCGACGTGCGCGACCAGCCGGTGACGGTGAAGCCCATGGCCGCCAGCGTGCGCGCCGCCGCGCCGCCGAGCTCGCCCAGGCCGAGAACGCCGACCCGGATCTCGGACAAGGCACGCGGATGCACATACTCCCACTCCCCGCGCCGCTTGGCCCGCTCGAAGACCGGAATGTCGCGCGCATAGCGCGTCACGGCGAAGACGACATAGCTCGTCATCATCGCCACCATGCCGGGATCCGACAGGCGGGAGAATTTGACCGGCACGAGATCGTCGCGCCGCACCAGCGCGTCGACGCCGGCGCCGAGATTGGTGACGAGCTGGAGATTGGGAAAGCGCGCGAAGAAACCGGCGGGCGGCGCCCAGGCGAGCGCATAGCGGATGTCGGCGGGATCGCCGATGTCGGGATCGGCGCGGAAATCGAGATCGGGCAATTCGGCGGCAAGCGCCGCGCGCCAGGCGGCGGAGTCATCCACGGCACTGTAGAAAACGAGGGCGTCCCTGCTCACGCGAAGCCTCCAGCCTTTCCGGTCGACCTGACCAATCCCATACGGCGCGCATCCTAGCGGGGGGATCGCGCCGGGCGGAACGCGTCATAACAGAAATCGGGAACGCGCTGGGGAACGCGTCGTTCAGCGCTCGAGCGGCAAGCCAAGGATCTATCGGAGGGGGACGCTGGAGCGGGCGAAGGGAATCGAACCCTCGTATGCAGCTTGGGAAGCTGCCGTTCTACCATTGAACTACGCCCGCTCAGGTGGCGGCACCATAAGGGGGCCGGGGTGCCGCTTCAAGTGGGTTCGAGACGCGCCATGACGGATAAGAACACGATCGCCGAACCACGGGCACCGGCCGGCGATCGGGTGTCCGTGCCCGGCCGGCAGTGCGGCGGGGGGCATGCCGGCGACGGGATCCTCCGAAGCTGTGGACAACGCCAGGCGGGCGGAAAACCCCAGCGTGGCCGCGCCTTTCGCGATGCCAAGCCGTGCTGCCCTTGAACGCCTCGACCGCCCTCCTACATAAAAATGCAATGTGGCCGATTCGGCGGGATTGACAGATCCGAGGGGCTCCCCCTATAAGGCGCCCATCGACGCGGCGCCACCGCAACGGCGGGTTCGGCGCTCCTCTGATGTTCTTCTCGACGAGATGGTCGTTCAAGCGACCGGCAAGTCGCCGGACGAAGAGGTGTCGGTTGCCCTAAGGGTGTGTCCTTTGCCGGCCTGGTGGCCATTGCGAGGAGCCTGAACCCGATCCCATCCCGAACTCGGCCGTTAAACTCCTCAGCGCCGATGGTACTATGTCTCAAGACCTGGGAGAGTAGGTCGCTGCCAGGCCTGCAAAGAACAGCATCGCTTCAATACGAAATCCAACAAAAACGCCGCCCCGGACTAACCGCCAGGGCGGCGTTTTTGCGTTCATAGGAATGTTGCCGCTGCCGGGTCTCCGTAATTCGGCATGCTCCGGGAAAACGCAGGGAGCCGCGCGCCGGACATCATTCCAGCGCACGTATGATCAACGTGCGGATGAGCACGCAGGCGGGCTCCTGTCCCGGCTCCCTCCCCCTTCTCCACCGGAAGCCCCCATTGCCGGCTCAGCCGCGCCTGATACCGGCGGCTTCGCCGCCCGCGCGTGTCGGCATATCAGGTCGAGCCGCCGCCAGCGACGGCTCGACCTGACTCGCCCGGCACGGGCGACGATGGGAGCGGAAAGAGGAATTATCTCAAGTATGGCCCGGATCAGCGCGACATTCCGCGCCGATAGATCCGGCCGGCGAGCGGGCGCCCTTGAGGCGGTTCGCCCGGTGGCTCAGCCGATCTGCTCGATAATGATGGCCCGGATCTGCTCGCGGGTAAGGCCGCAGGGTTCGGGCTTCCAGTCGGCAGGAGAACGGACGGCAGGCGTATCGATGATGCGGCGATCTTCGCCGCGCTTGGCGTTTTTATTCATGGAATCCTTTGCGCACGCGCGCCATTGGCGGGCTTGCGGTGATTTTGGGATGTTTTTGGAAAAGACCCGCGCTCGAAAAGTCCGGGCGGGCACGTCGATCTTTCGACCATCGGGATATAGGCGAGGATTGCGGGCGAAAGAAGGCCGCGACGGAAGGGCTGCCGGAGCAGCCCTCCCCTTCCGATCAGCGCCGGGACGCCGCCAGGAAGGCGATGAGCCCGACGCTGACGATGGCGGCCACGGCGGCGACGGGATGGCGACGGGCGAGCGTGGAAAGCTCGTCGGCAGCCGTCCGCGCGCGTTCGCCGGCGTCCTCCAGAAAATCGCTGCCGCCGGCCAACGCGTAGTCCACCGCCGCGCCGGCCCTCGCCGCGCCCCGGCGGGCCGCCTGCCGAACCTGGTCCGCCTGGCCGGAAAGCGATTCCGCCAGCTTGGCGACGTCGCCGCGCAGCGCCTCGATGTCTTGGGAAACCTTCGCGAAATCGGGGGTGGTGGCCATGTTCTTCTCCTAGCTTGGGTGACGATAAACGTGGCGGGCGCGGAACGGTTCCATGTCACCGCCTTGGGTTCGGCGCGGAGGACGGCTTCGCGGCGCCAGCCTAAGCTCGGCCTCCGAACAGCCGGGCGCATCCAGCCCACCTTCACACTCATTGTCCGCGAGAGAAAGTTCGGATCGATGGTGCGCACTTCGATGACGACACAGCCTATGTCGACAGCTCTACCCTGCGAACGTCGGCGCGCGGAAGAGAGTTCCAAGACGCCTTGAGTTGCCCCGGCGGAACAGGCGGGCCCCCTCGTCGCCGTGCCGCCATAGTCGTCACCCGATAATGCCGCCTCCTCCCATTCAGCGAGCCCCATGACAAGACGCCGCGCGCTCCTCCTCCGCAATCCGAAGGCTCGTCGTGGGCAGGAAGAAATCGGGCCCGTCATCCGTCGGCTGGAAGATGGCGGCCTCGACGTCCGGGTCGAGACGTTCGAGGCCCTGCCGGAGATCGCGCGCGACATCGTCCGGCTGCAGGAAGAGGCGGATCTGATCATCGTCTGCGGCGGGGACGGATCCGTTTCCTCGGCCGGCATGGCGGTTATGGAAAGCGGCCTGCCCATGGGGATCATCCCGATGGGAACCGCCAACGATCTCGCCCGGACCCTGGAACTCCCCGACGATCTGGTCGACGCAGCCGCTGTCATCGTGAAGGGCGAGACGCGGAGGGTCGACCTCGGCACGGTCAACGGCCACGCCTTCTTCAATGTCGCGAGCATCGGCCTCAGCGCCAGGCTCGCCGAGGGGCTGGACCCGGTGCTGAAGAAGCACTTCGGCCGGCTGGGTTATTCGCTCGCCGCCCTGAAGGTTCTGGCGAAGGCCCGCCGCTTCCATGCGACCATCACCGAGAAGGGGCAGTCGGTCGAGGTGGACACCTACCAGATCTCGGTCGGCAACGGACGCCATTACGGCGGCGGCAACGTCGTTCAGGAGGACGCGGAGATCGACGACGGCCACCTCGATCTCTACAGCCTCGAGATGACCAATCTCTGGAAGATGGCGCTGATGCTGCGCTCGTTCCGCTCCGGAACCCATGGTGCCTGGCGGGAAGTGCGAACGGCGCGCTGCGTGGAGTTCGACATCGCGACGCGCAAGCCCATGCCCGTGAACGCCGATGGCGAGATCGTCACCTCGACGCCGGCCCATTTCAAGGTTCACCCGAAGGCCATTTCCGTCTTCGCGCCGCTGATGTGACGGACTGAGTCGCGCTCTTTCCTCGTGGATGCCGCCTCGGCGGAGGGCTCTCGCCCGCGCCGGCCGGGCGGACGTTGCCACGGCTCTCCGCGCCGAGCCCCCCTGCAAATCCGGGCGGACGGCACCATCTGTCACCAGAATATACCTAAGCTGCGGATGACAACCAGGGCCTCGGGATGATCAGCTTGCTTCGGCAGAGTCGTATTGCCACACCTCGACGACGTCCACGAAAGGGCGGCGTCAACAAACCGAGCCATCCCCCGGCACTCGAGCGCGAAGAACGCTACGGCATGCGTAACGCACGGATAGAAGAAGCCCTTTCCCATCTCGAAGCCGCCCTGGCCGATCATTCGCGCGATATCGCCAAAGCGAGGGGAATGACGCTGACGGACGAGGACCGCCGCCGCTACGTCGTCGCCAGCCGGCGCTCATGGGCACGCCTCGAGACAAGACGGCGGGAACTGGACGAGGCCACCGGCGGGCATGTGCCCGCTCCGGCGCCGCCGCCCTCCCCCTCGGAAACGGACGAATTGGCGGCGCTCCATGCCCATCTGCTCAAGGCGCAGCGCGACCTCATCCGCGCCACGGCACGCGCGGGCGCGATGCCGTCCGACAATGCGCTGCGAAAGATCGCCGACATCGCGGCCGCGATCGGCGCCATCGAGACGATGATCGAAAATCAGGCGAGAGGCTGAGGCGCCGGGAACCCTGCGTCCCCTCCGCCCCGGAGGGCGGGAAGCCTTTGTCTGCCATGCCTTACGCTGGCCCTCCGCGCCGGCTGACGCGCAATTCATGCTGCCGGTTTGATCGCACCCTGCTCCCAACTTATGAGCAGCGGAAAAGCGGCATCTTGTTAGAAACCACGCATCGATTGATATGTGGATTCCGATCCACGAAACCGGGAGGGCGACGCAGGAGAGGCCCTGCAACCCCGACCGGGGGCCCATCTGCCGCCGGGAGATCGAAAACGGCAGGTGGCGATCGGTTCATCTTGGGTGCGGGGAGATGCAGGCATGATGCTGCAGGGTGTGCCGGACAAGTGGGGACCCAAGTTCGAGTTCGAGGGCGGGGCTGTCACCCGCACGCATACGGGGCCGAACTCCATTCACTTCACAGCCCCCTCGCATATGGCCCTGGTGCTGTTCACCGCGCAGCCGGAACGCCAGATGGCGCTCAACAGCGACCGCCGGACGCCCGGCTTCGCACCCGTGGGATCGCTGGAGATCGTCCCGGCCGACAGCGAGCTCTTCGCACATTGGGGAGTGGAGAAGCAGAATCTTCTGGTCGCGGTGGAGCCCGAGCGCCTGCAGCGTCTGGCCGGCGCGGAGTTCGACAGGGACACGTTCGAACTGCGGCCGCCGAAGCTCGGCATCATCGACGAAAGGGCCCATAACCTCGCCCTGCACATGCGATACGAGGTCGAGAATGCCGAGATGGGCTGCGCGGAAAGCCTTGACGCGCTCGTCACGCTGTTTGCGACGCATCTGCTGCGCAACTATTCGTCGCTGAAGCCGACGATGCTGCGGCCGCACGCCGGGGGGCTCTCGCCGAGCGCCTGGCGGCGCGTGAACGACTACATCCAGGCCAACCTCGGAAAACCGCTGCCGCTGCACGAGCTGGCCGATATCGCCCGGCTTTCGCCGGCCCATTTCGGGCGGGCATTCAAGAGGACGACGGGGCAGACGACGCATCAATATGTGATCTCCGCGCGCCTCGCCTGCGCGCGGCACCTGATCATCAACACCGAACAGGCCCTAAGCGATGTCGCACGGCAGGCCGGCTTCAGCTCGAACAGCCATCTCGGCTCGATCATGCGGCAGATGTGGGGGGTCCAGCCCTCCTACTGGCGGAAGAACATTCACGAGGCAGACTCCGCGCCCGACCTGATGCCGACCGAAGCGGCCGAAGGGTCTTTGTGAATGTTTTCTGATAGTTAACTGCGATGTCGACAGACAGGCGCGTTGACTCTCCGGGCGCCTCGTTGGGTTATGCCGGGCAGTTTCGGCACGCGGCGACACCCGATGGGCGCGGCCGACCGGCCCCGCCTCCCCGCCTGTTCCAGCCGGCCTGGTCACGGGCGCAGCCCAATTGCCGGACCCACCTCCGGCCAACGCGGAGAGCGTCCCCCAAAGCTCCTCGCATATCGACTGGCCCCGCTCCTGTTTCGCAGGACGGGGCCTATTTTTCAGGGGAAGCGCGCAGGCCCCCCGCCCTATCCCAGGAGACGGGCGACAATCGGCGCGAGCAGCACGTTGAGCAGGCCGACCAGCACCATGACGAGACCGGCCACCGCGCCCTCGGTCTCGCCGAGCTGGTGCGCCCGGGCGGTGCCGGCGCCATGCGCGCCGACGCCGAAGAGCGCGCCGCGGGCGAGAGCCGAGACGAGCGGAACGCGCGCCAGGATCATGTCGCCGATGACGGCGCCGGCGATGCCGGTGACGACGACGAACACCGCCGTCAGGTCGGGAACGCCGCCGATGTCCCCGGACACCTCCATGGCGAAGGGCGTGCTGATGGAGCGGGGAAGCAGGCTGAGCAGGAGCGTGTGATCCAGCCCCACCATGGCGGCCAGCGCCCAGCTGGAGGCGATCGCGGTGAGGCTGCCGGCGACCATTCCCACGAGCAGCACCGGCCAGTGCCGGCGAATGAGCCCGCGCTGCTCATAGATCGGGATCGCGAAGGCGACGGTCGCCGGGCCGAGCAGCAGCACCAGCCACTTCGTCCCGCGGATATAGTCGTGATAGCTCGCATGCAGCAGAAGCACGACGACGGCGACCAGCACCGGCGTCACCGCCAGCGGCATGAGCCACCAGCGCGGCCATCGCGCATAGAGGCGCTTGGCGGCCCAGTAGAAGCCGATCGTCACCGCCGACCAGAGCAGCGCCTGAAAGACGGGCTCAGCGATGAGCGGCTTTAGCCCCGACATGGCTGAGCCTCCAGCGGTAGCAGCAATCGACGGCAAGGGCCGTCACCATCATGACGGCCGCGGTGCTGACGAGAATGACGAACAGGATCTTCAGCCCGACCAGCCCGAGAAACTCCCGGTGATCGAGCACGGCGAGAACCGCCGGCACGAAGAACAGCAGCATGTCGGCCAGCAGCCGCTGGGCCCCGCGCCGCATGCTGAACACGCTCACCCTGCGGGTGGCGAGCAGGACCAGCAGAAGCGCCAGTCCCACCACGCCACCGGGAAGCGGCAGCGCAAGGGCGCGCACGCACGCCTCGCCGGCCAGCCAGAAGGCGGCCACGAGGCCGATCTGCAGCCAGGCGCTGCGATGGATGAAACGAGCGAGCCTGTAATGCGTGCTCATCGGGGTATCTCCTCTCGACAAGCTATGTCGCATTGCAGCATGATGAAAATGAATTGATTGACTAATGATCATTCCAAATCGGACTTTAAATGGAATTCCGCCCGCTCCGTGCCTTCGTCGAAGTGGTCCGCCAGGGCGGCTTCTCGCAGGCGGCCAAGACCGTGTTCGCCACGCAATCCACGGTGAGCAAGGCGGTCAAGCAACTGGAGGAGGAACTCGGCACGCCGCTGCTCGACCGGATCGGCCATCGCAGCGTGCTGACCGCCGCCGGGGAAGCGGTGTATCGCCGGGGCGTGAAGCTTCTCGCCGACCGCGACGATCTCCTCGCCGAGCTCGACGAGATACGCGGGCTGAAGCGCGGCTCCCTGCGGCTGGGCCTGCCGCCGGTCGGCAGCAGCACGCTGTTCGCGCCGCTCTTCGCCGTCTATCGCCAGCGCTACCCCGGCATCGAGGTCCGGCTGGTGGAGTATGGCAGCTCCCGCCTCGAGGAGAGCCTGCGCGCGGGCGAGATCGACTTTGCCGGCGCCCTGCTGCCGACCACGGAGGAATTCGACTGGCAGCTCGTCCGGCGCGAGCCACTGGTGGCGCTGCTGCCGTCGGATCACCCGCTGGCCACGCGGCGCTCGGTCACCCTCGCTGAGGTCAGGGACACGCCGTTCATCCTGTTCGAGAGCGGCTTCACCCTGCACCGGGTCATCCTCGACGCCTGCCGGCGCGCGGGGTTCGAGCCGGACGTGGTGGCCCGCAGCAGCCAGCTCGAATTCATCGTCGAACTGGTCGGGGCCGGCCTCGGGATCGCGTTCCTGCCCCGCATGATCGCCACCCAGCGACGCAACCCGGCGGTCCGGCACGTGCTCCTGAAGGAGCCGGACACGGAATGGGCCATGGCCATGGTCTGGCGACGCGGAGCCTATCTCCCGGCGGCGGCGCAGGCGTGGCTCGATCTGGTCCGCGAGGTTCACGGCCCCGGCCCCCATTCTCCATCGGACTGAACGCCAATCCACGAATTCGTTTTCATCGCGCGGCGTCGCGGCCTAGCCTGTCGCGATGCAAGCAGAGGAACATTCCATGTCGGCCATCGCCGTTCCCGGCGTCACCCTCAGCGACGGCACGACGCTGCCGAAGATCGGCTTCGGCACCTACAAGCTGAACGGCACCGAGGGCGTGGCGGGGATGGTGAGCGCCATCCATGCCGGCTACCGGCTGCTCGATTCCGCCTTCAGCTACGAGAATGAGGGCGCGCTGGGCGAAGCCGTCCGGCAGGCCGGCGTGCCGCGTGCAGAGCTGCGGATCACCTCGAAGCTGCCCGGCCGACGCCAGCCCTTCCGCGAGGCGATCGCGACCATCGAGGAATCGCTCTACCGCGCGCGGCTGGACTATTACGACCTCTACCTGATCCACTGGCCCAACCCGAGCAAGGGTCTGTATGTCGAAGCCTGGCAGGCGCTGATCGAGGCCCGCAAGCGCGGCCTGCTCCGCTCCATCGGCGTGTGCAACTTCCTGCCGCCTCACCTCGAAAGGATCATCAGTGAGACCGGGGTCGTCCCGGCCATCAACCAGGTCGAGCTGCACCCTTATTTCCCGCAGGCCGAACAGCGCGCCTTCGACAGGGCCCACGGCATCGTCACCGAATCCTGGAGCCCGCTCGGCCGCGCCAATCAGCTTCTCGAGGATCCGACGATCGGGGCGATCGCCCGGCGGCTCGGCAGGACGATCCCGCAGGTGATCCTGCGCTGGCACGTGCAGCTCGACGCGATCCCCCTGCCAAAGGCCGCCAGCCGCGAGCGGCAGGTGGAAAACCTGTCGGTCTTCGACTTCGCGCTGTCCGCCGAGGACATGGCGTCGATCGCCACGTTGGCGCGTCCCGACGGGCGCACCTTCGACCAGGACCCCGCCCGCTACGAGGAGTATTAGGCGCGCGGGCCGAGCGACCCGCTCAGCCCGTCGCCGGGACTTCCTGCTTCTCGAAGCTCTGCGTGCCGAAATCCTGCCGGTGCGTGCAGAAATACTGCCGGGCGATCTCGCCGACGAGCCGGACACGGGTGACGTGCGAGCCGGGGATGATGCGGTCGATCCATTCGTCCGGCACCGTCAGCACCATTCCGCATTCCAGCCGGCACAGGATGTTCTTCAGCTCTTCGCCGTTCAACGGGACCTCCGATATCTGGCCGCGCCATACGGAGCCCGGACGCGCGACAGAGGCTTTTCCCGTCGCGGCACGGTGAGGTCAAGACCGGCCGCCGCGCTCAAGCCGCCGGCCGCGCGGGCGAGAGGTGCCTGCGGCGTGCCCTCGCCTGCTCACGGCGCCGTTGTGCCGGCCCCTGCGGCGAGGTCGGCGTCCATGTGAGGTAGACCGAGTTGTCCGCCTCGAGGACCAGGCCGAAATTCCCCGCGCTGTAGGAGAAGTTGCCGTCGCCGAACCAGATGTCGGCGTAGCCGTTCGGGAACATCATGAACTGCCAGCGACGCGGCTGCTTCCAGAACGGATCGCCGGCATCGGGATGGACGCCGAGCCCGGCGAATTCGAGCAGATACATGGGCGCGTCGCCCGAGACGCCCACGCCGCTGCTCGCATCGTTGAACACATAGCCGTTCCAGCCCTCGCCCGGCCTGGAATCGACATCCGCCACCAGCTTTTCCAGCCGCCAGTAGATGATGCCGGTGCCGGCGATCGTGGTCGTCGCCTGGAACTCCAGAAGGCCGGCCCGCGTCCCCGGACGGACGGTACCGCCGATGGTGACCGCGCCGGAGATGACGCCGGCGCCTTCGAGGGTGCCGCCGGGCATCGGGCTGTCGGTGCCGATGCCCGCGATCGAGACGGCGCCGGAGAGCGTCCCGTTGTTCAGATACAGCGTCGCCCCCTGCGTGACCTCGACCGGCCCGGCGATGCTGCCGGGAACCTCGAGCCTCGCCGCGGAGCGCACCCGGACATCCCCGGAACCCGTCGCGGAGGCGCCGGCGGCGACGAGGGTCCCGGCGTTCACGTTCACCGCGCCGGAAAGGCTGGAGCCATTGTCGGCGGAGAGGGTGAGCGTGCCGGGGCCGAAGATGCTCAGGCCGCCGCTGCCGCTCAACGTCGAGGCGATCTCCAGCCCGTCCGATGCTGCGCCGTAGACGACCGCCTCGGCGGCGCCGAACACCAGCGTGTCGACGCTGATGCTGCCGGCATTCATCACCACGCCCGCCACATGGCCGGACGCCTGGCTGCCGACCAGAAGCTCGGCATCGCCGCCGGACACGGCACCGCCATTCAGCTCCAGCGCCGCCACCTGCGGGGCGCCGCCGCTATCGACCGTCTGGTCGTCCACGACCTCGTAGACCGTGCTTGCCGTGACGCCGTTGATACCGAGGCTGGAGGACAGCGTCGGCGCGGCCGCGATGAAGCCGTTCGAAGTGTCGTAGGTCAGGAAGCTCGCCGAGGCGGCGGCGTCAGTGTCGACGGCGAGAATGGCGGGAGAGACGATGCCGTCGACGAGCGGGGGAAGGTTGTCGCCGGTGCCGGCGACGAGCACCTTCTGGCTCGTGCCCAGCGCCGCGATGCCGCCGCCGGGGGCAAGGGTCAGGGTGCCGGCATTGTCGCGCACGATGTTCGGCAGTTTCCCGTCCTCGCCCCCGCCGATGGTGGTGGCATAGCTGTTGACCCCGTTCAGCCGCAGCGTGCCGCCGCCGGCCTCGACGACGAAGCGCGCGAGATGCCCCGGGGCGATCCGCACAGTCACGAGGTCGGAGGTTTCCGGCGCGAGCGCCAGCGTGCCGCCGTTGCGCAGGACGACGGTCCACGTGCCGAAGGGCGTGTCGGTCGTCAGCGTGCTCGCCAGCGTGCCGTTGCAGACCTCGTTGCGGCCCATCAGCCGGTTGGACGCGGCGAGCAGCAGCGTTCCCTCGCCATACTTCACGAAGCCGCCCTGGCCGGCGAGCGGGGCCAGCACGGTCAGCGTCGCCTCGTTGGTGTTGAGACTCTTCGGGCCATCGATCTGCCAGGTCGCCGGCGCGTAGCCGGGCGTGGTGGGAAGCGCCGAGGCCGCGATGGTCCAGCTCGCGGCGAGCCAGAGGATGGCAAAGTTGTCGCCGCTGCCGAGAATGTCGGTCATGACCTCGCTGTACTGCTGCGGGTCGTCGAGCCCTTCCACCGTCATGCCCGCCGGCACCAGCTGGAGCGCCACGGTCTGCGGGTTGCTCGACGGCTCGTTCGGCACGTCGAGGAAGGACATCGGATAGGCGTTGTTGATCGTGACCTTCTGCGTGAACAGGTCGACCTTGAGCGGCGCCAGCGTGTGGCCGCCGTCATTGCAGAGGGTGCAGCCGCAGCCCGGGTCGTCCTCCTTCGGTTTGTAGAACCAGCCCACCGAGAAGACGGTGAGCGAGATCCATTGCGGATCCTCGGCGTCGTTGGCGGCGAGCTGGGTGTCGAGCCATTCGAGATCGGGCACGCCCGTGCTGATATAGGTGTACTGGTCCAGCCCGAGGCCGCGGGCGGCGAAATAGTCGGCGAGGCCCGACAGGACCGTGGTGCCCTGGGTGGGCGAGGTGCCGAGCATGCCGGCGATCAGCCGCTCGAACAGGATGCTCTCGCGGTCATCCGGGCCGGCATAGCGCGCCGGGGCGAGCTGGGTGAAACCGTTGCTGCCGAGATAATAGAGCCCCATCACGACCGAGGTCGGGGCGCAGTAACTCTCCCCATCAGCCGGAAGCGACGTGCCCCAGGGGCCGAAATTGGTCTGGACGATCGACGGCGTGTTGGCGACCGGGTCGTTCCACATGCTTGGCTCCATCGGTCCGTGGGAAATCCCCAGCAAAGAGGTGCGCGCGGACGGACGAGGGCCGGTCCGCGCGTTCGAGGAGGCTCCCCTGCCCGCTGGCGGCGCGATCTAAGATGAGCGGCATGCGCGCTGCCATTACCCGTAAGGGTGAAGCCCGGAAAATGCTGTCGACGGACAACTATTGGCACCCGCCACGGTGAGCATAGCGCTTCAGAAACAAGGGAAGCTACTTTTCCGACCCAAGGAAAGAAGGGGCGCCATGGGGACTATACGAAAATTGATACAAATCATTCGTATTCCAGAACGCCTTAAAAAATTGGGATGCATGCCCAGCACAAGCGCAAAAGCCGTCGCGCGCCCCCCGACCGTGCGCTAGCATGGTGAAGGGGCGTGGCTACACATCGCGCGACGGGTAATGATGCAATGCAGGCGGCGGAACGTGCCATTACCCCAAAGAGTAGACCGCATGATGCGGGGCTCGCGCAGGAAATCATCGTCCTCTACGAGGCCGAGCCCGACCTGCTGAGCCTGCCGGGCGCGCTGTTCGCCGGTGTCGGCCGGCTGATCGACGCCGATGTCGTGACCTATTCCGAATTCCATCACACGAGCGGCGAATTCCGCTCGATGCTGTCGATCGAAGACGACCCGGCCCGGCGGGCCCAGGGGATCGCGGCCTTCGCGCGCCACATGCACAGCCACGCCTTCTGGGGCTACGATCCCGCCTTCTTCGGCGAGCGCGCGCTGCGCGAATCCGACTTCTTCAGTGACGAGGAGTTCCTCGCCCTGCCGATCGCGCAGGAGGTATTCCTGCCCTCCAACGCCCGGCACATCATGTCGATCGTGATGCAGCACGAGGATTATGTGCTGACGATCAACGGATATCGGGTGATCGGGCGCTCGACCTTCAGCGACGCCGAGCGCGACCGGCTGGAGGCCTTCCGCCCACATATCGTGCGCAGCTATCGGCAGGCCTTCCAGCGCACCCTCGCCACCCTGACACCCGCCGACCGGCTGCGCATCGCCTTCCCCGAGCTGACGCCGCGCCAGCTGGAAGTCGGCTCGTGGATCGCCCGCGGCAAGTCGAACGAGGATATCGCGACGATCCTCGACGTCGGCGTCGACACGGTGAAGGCGCACGTCAAGGCGATCCACGCCAAGCTCGGCGCCGACGGGCGCCTCGCCATCGCGGTCATCGCCCACACGATCCCGCCCTTCACCCGGATGCCGCCGCTGTGGCGCATCGGCGAGGACGTCTGGGCCGGCGCGGCGCGGCGCGAGCGCGGCCGGCAACCGCGAATGTCCTGAGGATCGGCGGCCGGCGGGGGTCACACACCCGTCAGCAGCTTGAAGGCGATGACCCACATGGTCAGCGCGATGAGCCCTTCCAGGCAGCGCCACGCCACCGGGGTCGCGAAGACCGGCTGCAGGCGGATGGCGCCATAGCCGAGCGAGAAGAAGAACAGGAAGGAGCCCGTCATCGCGCCCGCCGCGAAGGAGGCCTCGTCTCCGGGGAAGCGGGTGGAAATGGTGCCGAGCAGCACCACCGTGTCGAGATAGACGTGCGGATTGAGCCATGTGAGGGCGAGGCACATCATCAGGGTGCGGCGGAAGCTCGACGCGCCCGCCTCCCCCACTGCCAGTGTTCCCGAGGAGAACAGCGCGGAATAAAGGCTGCGGGCGCCATACCAGATGAGGAACGCCGCCCCCGCATAGCGCATCGCCGGATCGAGCCATGGCAGCAGCGCGGCGATCTGCCGGAAGCTGGTCACGCCCAGCACGATGAGCAACGCATCGGACAGCGCGCAGGTGAGGCAGACGGCGAACACATGCTCGTTGCGCAGCCCCTGACGCAACACGAAGGCGTTCTGGGCGCCGATCGCCACGATGAGGCTCAGGCCCATCAGAAGACCCGTCACATAAACCGGAAAACTCATAACCACACAGTTCCAAGCGAGTAGTCGTTCCGGTAGCGCGACGACGCCATTCAGGATAGTTAATGTTCCTAATCCTGATTAAGCCAGGCTAATCCATGCTCGATTATTCCGCCCTCCGGGCCGTCGCGGCGGTCGTCCAGACCGGCAGCTTCGAGAAGGCTGCGCGGAGCCTCAACGTCACCCCCTCGGCCATCTCGCAGCGGGTGAAGCAGCTGGAGGAACGCCTCGGCGTCGTACTGATCGCGCGCGGCACGCCCTGCACGGCGACCGAGAAAGGGGAATGGCTCTGCCGTCATATGGAGAATGTCGGCATGCTGGAAGGCGAGCTGCTGGAGCAGCTGCCGGCCCTCGCCGAGCCCGGCGCGCCGCCGCAGCGGGTGACGCTGCACATCGCGACCAGCGCCGACAGCCTCGGGACGTGGTTCCTGTCGGCGCTGGCAAACTTCGCCAAGCGCTCGCCCTATCTCGTGCACGTCACCACCGACGACGAGGAGCATACCGCCGAATGGCTGCAGCGTGGGCGGGTGATCGCGGCCGTCACCAGCGTGGAAAAGCCGATACAGGGCTGCCGGCGGCTCTCGCTCGGCGCGTTGCGCTACCATGCGACGGCGAGCCCGGACTTCATGGCCCGGTACTTCGCCGGAGGTGTCACCGCGGCGGCGATGGCCAACGCCCCGGCCCTGACCTTCAACCAGAAGGACCGGCTGCAGGACCGCTGGATACGCCAGATGCTCGGCGCCGACCTCGCCTTTCCCACCCACTGGCTGCCCTCGACGCAGAGCTTCGTCGACGCCAGCCTGTCCGGCATGGGATGGGGGATGAACCCGGCCCAGCTCGTGCACGCGCATCTGCAATCCGGCCGGCTCGTCGAACTGGTGCCCGGCACGCCGCTCGATGTGCCCCTGTACTGGCAGGTGAACCGCCTTGCCGCCGACCGGCTGGCGGAGCTCACGCGGGAGGTGGTGGAGACCGCGAAACGGCACCTGCTGGCAGGCGCTGCGGCCACCGACGCCCGGATGGACCAGCCCGGCGGGTCCTCTCCACCGGCCTCCGGAACAGCACTGGTCAAAAAACCCCCGCGGCGAGGGAATAAAATGCCCGCCTCGTCCGTTAATGGGCGATGAGCAAATCCGCCCGCTTCGACGTCGTCGGCCACCTGCCGGCCCTGCACCGCTACGCGCTCGCCCTGACGCGACACCGTGCCGATGCGGACGACCTCGTCCATGACGTGCTCGTGCTGGCCTATGAACGGCGAGCTTCCTTCCGGCCGGAGAGCAACCTGCGGCTCTGGCTGTTCGCCATCCTCCACAACCGTTTCATCGACGACGCCCGCGCCCGCTCCGTGCGCGCGGCCCATGCGACGCGCGAGGCGCCGACGCGGGAGGATGTCGTCGAGCCGGTTCAGGAGCAGGGCGTATGGCTCGGCCAGGTGCGCCGCGCCGTCGAGGAGCTGCCGGAGGACCAGCGCGCCGCGCTCCATCTCGTCGCGGTCGAGGGCATGAGCTACACCCAGGCGGCCGAGGTGCTGGGCGTCCCCGCCGGCACGCTGATGTCGCGCCTCGCCCGCGCCCGCATGGCGCTTCGCATCATGGGCGAGGCGGGCGAGAGCGCCGGAGCGGAGACGGGGCGTGCTCAAAGGCGGCTGAAGCTGGTGAGGGGTGCCGATGACATCTGACCCGATCCCCGAACACGACCTTCAGGCCTATCTCGACGGCGAGCTGCCGCGCGCGCGGATGATCGAGATCGAGGCGCACCTGTCCGGCAATGCCGATGCCGCCGTCGCCATGATGGCGGACATGCGCAGCTGGAATGAGGTCCGCCTCGCTTATGGCGGCGCCGGCGATGCTCCCGCCATCGGGAACGTCGCGGCGGCGCGCCGGCTGGAGCGCGGCCTCGCCCGCCAGCTGTGGATGCGGCGCCTGCGCAAGGGCGCGGCGGTAATGGCGCTGATCGGCAGCGGCTGGCTGGCGCATGCCTATCTCGGCTCCTGGGTGGTGAGCCGGGTTGCCGCGCGCGATCTTCCGCCCGCCTATGTGGAGGACGCGGTGCGCGCCTATCACGCCACCGAACTGCGCCTCTCCATGGCCTCGCAGATCGAGACGCGGGCCCTCGACGCCAGCGAGATCCGCGCCGCCACCGAGATTATCGTCCCCGACCTGCCGCCGAGCTGGGAGATCGAGGACGTGCAGGTCTTCCCCTCGACGCAGGGGCCGAGCCTGCAGATCGCCATCCAGACCGGCGCCTTCGGCCTGGTCACGCTGTTCGCCGTGCGCTCCGACACCGCCGCGATCGCCGCCCCGACGCTGCTGCGCCGCGACGGCTTCACCACCGCCCACTGGCAGGCCGGCCACATCAACTACGCGTTCGTCGCCAAGGTCGACACGCCGCTGCTCGAAGGAGCGATCGGCACCCTCGCCGACCGTCCCGCCACATCCGACGCGCATTGAGGTTCCACGGCCATGAAACCGCATGAGAAGCAGGCCATCGAGCAACTCTTCGCGCGTCTGGCGGAGGCGCGCCGACTGCCGCTCCGCTGGGATGCGGCGGCGGAACGGCTCATCGCCGAACTCGTCGCCCGGCAGCCCGATGCGCCTTATCTGATGGCGCAGACCATACTCGTTCAGGCGCGGGCGCTCGGTGAGGCCCAGGACAGCCTCGACGCCGCCCATGCCGGGCAGGCTCGCCCACGACATGCGAACGGCACCACGAAGGGGCCGAGCGGACCGACTTTCATCCCTCGCCCAGCCGCCGCACCGGCGCCGGACGCGCCCGGCGCCTCCGATGGCTTCCTCGAGTCCGCGGCCGGCGTGGCCCTTGCTGTGGGTGGAGCGATCGTCGTGGAGACCGGCCGGTCATGAGCGTCGACGACCTCGGATCGGGCGCCCGGCCATCCGCCGCCACCGATGGCGAGGACATAGACGGCGAGAGTCGTCTCTCCGACCTGCTGGCAGCGCTGGCCGCCGACAAGCGCCGCGAGCGTATCGCCATACGCGACCTGCTCACCGCGCTGGAAGACCGGGCGCTGGCGGCGCTGCTGTTCATCTTCGCCTTCCCCAACGCGCTGCCGGCGCCGCCCGGCCTGTCGGCGGTCCTCGGCGCGCCGCTGATCTTCCTCGCCGCCCAACTCGCCCTCGGGATGCGGCCCTGGCTGCCCGGCATGATCGCCAACCGCTCGATGGCACGCGCCGATTTCGAGGCGGTGGTGATGCGCGCGCGGCCATGGCTGGCGCGCGGCGAGGCCCTGCTGGCACCCCGCCTCGGCTGGATGAGCACCATGCCGATGGAGCGGCTGGTCGGCATCGTCTGCTTCCTCCTCGCGGTCGTCCTCTTCCTGCCCATCCCGCTCGGCAACATGCTGCCGGCCTTCGCCATCTGCGTGATGGCGCTCGGCGTCCTCGAAAGGGACGGGCTGTGGATCGCGGCCGGCCTGCTCTTCTCGGTGCTGTCCGCCGGCCTCGTGTGGGGCGTCGTCTATGCGCTGGTGAAAACCGCGCTCTTCCTCATCGCCCAGATCTTCTGATGTCCTTCATATCCCGGAACTGAACCGATGCTCTTCGAATGGATGGCCGATCCCGCTGCCTGGGCCGGCCTTGCGACGCTGGTCATCCTCGAGATCGTCCTCGGCATCGACAATCTCGTCTTCATCGCCATCCTCGCCGACAAGCTGCCGCCGCATCAGCGCGACAAGGCCCGCATACTGGGGCTGTCGCTGGCGCTGATCATGCGCCTCGTCCTGCTTGCCTCGGTCTCGTGGATCGTCACCCTCACCTACCCGCTCTTCACGGTGCTGGGCAGCGAGATTTCCTGGCGCGACGTCATTCTGATCCTCGGCGGCCTGTTCCTGCTCTTCAAGGGCACGATGGAACTGCACGAGCGCCTCGAAGGCGCGCACGAAACCAAGGCGTCGAACGCCGCCTATGCGGTGTTCTGGCAGGTGATCGCCCAGATCGTCGTGCTGGACGCGGTGTTCTCGCTCGACAGCGTCATCACCGCCGTCGGCATGGTGCGCGAGCTGTCGATCATGATGATCGCGGTCATCGTCGCCATCCTCGTCATGATGCTGGCGAGCCGCCCGCTGATGGCCTTCGTCAGCCGCCATCCGACCGTGGTCATCCTGTGCCTCGGCTTCCTGCTGATGATTGGCTTCAGCCTCATCGTCGAGGGCCTCGGTTTCCACATTCCCAAGGGCTACCTCTATGCGGCGATCGGCTTCTCGATCCTGATCGAGGCCGCCAACCAGGCCGGCCGGCGCAACGTGCGCAAGCGCGTGACCACGATGGACCTGCGCGACCGAACCTCGCGCGCGGTGCTGCGCCTGCTGCGCGGCGGCGGGAGCGCGCCCGAGGCCTCGGAGGAACTGGCCGTCATCGCCTCGACGGCCGGCGGGGTACCCGCCTTCAGCGCCGAGGAAAGCACCATGATCGAGCGTGTGCTGACGCTGGCGGAGCGCCACGTCCGCTCGATCATGGTGCCGCGCGTCGACACGGTCTGGCTGGACATCGAGGATCATCCCGATGCCATCATGGACGAAATCCGCCGCAGCGGCCGCTCGCGCTTCCCGGTCTGCCGCAGCGAGGTCGACGAGGTGCTGGGCGTTGTCCATGCCAAGGACCTGCTCGCCCAGTACCGCACGGACGGCACGCTGGACATCGGCAAGGCGCTGCGCCAGCCGCTCTATGTCAGCGAGACGCTGCCGATCCTGAAGCTGCTCGACCAGTTCCGGGGCTCGCCCGTCCACATGGCCATCGTGGTCGACGAGCACGGCGCCTTCGAGGGCATCGTGACGCCGACCGACATCCTCACCGCCATCGCCGGCGACCTGCCGGAACTTGCCGGCGAGGAAGCGCCCTACGCGGTGCCGCGCGAGGACGGCTCGTGGCTGCTCGATGCGCGCATGCCGGTCGACGAGGTCGAGCGGACGCTGGCGCTGGAGGACATGCGCGGCGGCGACGACTTCGAGACGCTGGCCGGCTTCGTGCTGGCACGGCTCGGGCGCCTGCCCACCGTCGGCGAGGCGCTTGAATGGGGCGGCTGGCGCTTCGAGGTGCTCGACCTCGACGGCCACCGCATCGACAAGGTGCTTGCCGCCCCAGCGACCTGACGAAGCTGCGACCTGACGAACCTGCGACTCCGGCCGGGCCGGCTTGTCAGGAAGCCGCTGCCGCCGGCACACATAATGTGATATTCGATCTAATATCTAACCATATGCCGTCCCCCATGCGCGATGTGGGCGCTCGGGCGCGGCCGCTGCGACGCCAGCCTACATATCCTCGAGACGAGTGGGCCCATGGTCATCTCCGGCGCCATGTACGATGGCATCTTGCAGTACATGCAAGGCGGCGTGGTGGTGCTCGACCTTCAGGGCTATGTCCGGGTCTTCAACCCCGCCGCCGCGCATCTGCTCGGCGTCGACAGCGGGCATGCCATCGGGCAGCCCTTCGCCTCGCTGTTCTTCGACCACGCGGCGAACGACGACTTCTCGCAGGCCGTGCTGGACGCGATCTACGATCCCGCGCTCCAGCACGCACGCGACCTCGCCTTCTACCGCGAGGATGGACTGATCTGGCTCAACGTCATCACCTCCTTCCTCTGGGCGTCGCCGGCCGCGGGCGACGCGGCACGGAAGATCGGGCTCGTGGCGCTGTTCGTCGACATCACGCAGCACAAGGATGCCGAGCAGGAACTGCGCCGGAACAACCAGGACCTCGAGGAGCGCGTGCGCCAGCGCACACAGGAACTGGCGGACGCCAATCACCAGCTCCATGAACGGCTGGCCATGCAGGCCGAGGAGCAGAAGCAGCTTTCCCACCTCGCCCGGCACGATGCCTTGACCGGCCTGCCCAACCGCCGGCTGTTCGGCGAGCGCCTGACCGACGCGCTGGCCGGCGCGGCGAGCTTCGCCATCGCCTATCTCGACCTCGACGACTTCAAGTCCGTGAACGACACCCACGGCCACGAGGTGGGCGACTGGCTGATCGCGGCCGTGGTGGAGCGGCTGAAGACCTGCCTGGAGCCGGAGGACACGCTGGCGCGCGTCGGCGGCGACGAGTTCGCACTGATCATCGGCGATCCGAAGCGGGCCGAGGCGGTGATGGAAGCCATCATCGCCCGGGTCGGCGAGCCCTATGCCTATGAGGACGGGACCAGGCTCGATATCGGCGCCAGCGCCGGGCTGGCGCTTTATCCGCAGGCCGGCGACACGGTGAGAAGCCTCATCCGGGCGGCCGACGCCGCCATGTACGACGCGAAGCGGGCGGGCCGGCGCACATGGCGGCGGGCGGCGGCCCGCATCGACGGCGAGCTGGCCGGCTGAAGCCGCGAAGCGGCGGCCGCTATCCCTGCGCGAGGGCCGGCATCAACTCCGGCTCCGGTACCGGCACCCGCTCCGGCATCGACCATGAGCCCTCCTCTATGGCGCCTATCTGCGAGGAGATCTCGTCGCAGATAAAGCCGCTGAAGGGGCCGAGATGGGCGTAGAGCATCGCCATCTTCACCATCGGCGGCAGCGATGTCGGGTGGGTGAACAGCCCCCGGGCGATGAGCCAGGCGATGCGGCCCGCCAGCCGCGGATGCTTGACCGTGGCGGTGGCCATGAAGCGGATCAGGTGCTTGGCGTCCGCCATCGCGCGGCCGAGGTTGAAGCCACCCTTGATCGAGCGCACGCGTAGCTTGCCCCCGGCCCGCGCCACGCGCTCGAAGAACACGTCAGGCGCGTAGATCCTCGATATGACTCCGTGGAAATCGCGCAGGATCTCCTCCCGCCGGCGGCGCGTGACGAAATTGAGCCCGGCCACGCACTGGTCGGACCCCAGCCCGTCGTCAATGTCCACGCCGTGGCCGGCGAACAGCCGTCCCTCGCGGGTCAGCCGGGTGGTGAGCTGCGTGTTGGGCAGGGCGTAGAGCAGCCCGACCATGCTGATGGGGATCGGCGCGTCCTCGATCAGCGCCGTCATACGCTCCCCGGCCCCCGGCTTCTCGTCGTCGAAGCCGAGGATGAAGCCGGCGATGACCACGATGCCGGCCGCATAGATCTTCTCGATGCTGGCGACGATGTCGCGCCGCGTGTTCTGCTTCTTCAGCGCCGTCCGCAGCACGTCCTCGTCCGGGCTCTCGATGCCGACGAAGACGGTGAAGAAGCCGGCCTCGGCCAGAAGATCGAGCAGCGCCGCGTCGTCCGCGAGATTGATGGAGGCTTCCGTCGAGAACTCGAACGGATAACGGCGCGCCTTCTGCCACGCGATCAGCGAGGGCAGGAACGCCTTCACCGCCTTCTTGTTGCCGATGAGGTTGTCGTCGACGAAATCGACATGGCCGCGATAGCCGAGGGCGTAGAGCGCGTCGAGCTCGGCAAGCAGCTGGCCGGTGGTCTTGGTGCGCGGCACGCGGCCATAGAGCTCGATGATGTCGCAGAACTCGCAGGTGAACGGGCAGCCGCGCGAGAACTGCACGCCGATGAAGAGGTAGTTGCGGAAATCGAGCAGATCGAAGCGGGGCACCGGGGTGCGGGTGACATCCGCCTGGAACTTGGGGGCGATGAAGTCGCCCGAGGTCTCGCCGGCGTTCCAGGCGGCGATGAAGGCGTCGATGACGCCCTCGGCCTCGCCCAGCACGCGGAAATCGGCGGAGGCATAGAGCTCGGGGCTGGAGGTCGCGTCCGGCCCGCCGATGGCGACCGGCTTGCCCGCGGCATGGGCCATCTCGACGATGTGCAGCGTGTCGCTCTGCTGGGGCAGCATGCCGCCGGTGAGCACGAGGTCGGCCCAGGCGATGTCCTGCTCGCCCAGATCCTCCACATTGCGATCGACGAGCCGCACTTCCCAGCTCGCCGGCAGCATCGCCGCCACGGTGATCAGGCCGAGCGGGGGCGACGGGTAGCGGGCTCCCGCCAGCGTGCACGTCTCCCTGAAATTCCAGAAGGAAGGACCAGAAAATCTCGGATATACGAGTAATATTCTGGTGTTCTCCGGCATTTTTATACCTCTTTCGATCCGTCGAATACCATGACACCTCAAAGAAACATGACGAATACGATCTTATGCAGGTAAAGCCGCCGGGAGACACGCCCAAAGGGTTGCGCCCACACCGCACTGCAATCAGAGCGGAACGGCACCGCAGCATAACGAGGCGCGATCGGGGCGGATTGATGGGATTTTCCGGAGATAAATCATAACGCCGCGTCATTGCGCGGCAGATCGAGACCGACGACTATATGTGCCGGATAGGCGGTGTTTTCTGATCAAGTGTCGGGAGTTCTCATGGCCGCAATACTCGACGAACTCGTGGAACGGACCGGCAGCATACCGCTCGGCTGGGCCGGTTCGACTTTACAAATGAATTATCTCAATTTTGGAGATGCTTTGAGCCCGGTCATGGTGGCGCTGGTCAGCGGCAAGCCGGTGCACCGGCTGCCGACCCAGTCGAACGCGCCGCGCATGGCGGCGGTCGGCACGATCGGGCATGGTTTTTCCGGCGGTGACGTCTGGTTCTGGGGCACCGGCTGCTCGAACTGGCGCAACCCCTCCCGCCCCGAGCCGGAACGCGAGGCCTTCGTGCCGCCGCCGGGATCGCGCTTCCACGTCAACGCCACGCGCGGCCCGGTCTCGGAAGCGCTGCTGAACGGCGGCGGGCGCGGCTCCGGCGTCTATGGCGATCCCGTCTGGCTGCTGCCGCGCTTCCACGCGCCGCCGGTGGCGAAGAAGTGGAAGCTCGGCTGCATCCTGCACCTCTCGGAACTGGCGGACCGCGAGCTGGAAGCCCATCCGCGCGAGGAACTGCTGCGCTACCGGATTCCGGCCGAATTCCGCGACGACGTGCACCTGATCACCACCGTGACGCCGATCTCGATCGACGGGTTGCGCGACAAGATCGACGAGATCCGCGCCTGCGAGCGCATCGTCTCCACCAGCCTGCACGGCATGGTGATCGCCGAGAGCTACGGCATTCCGTGCCTCTACTTCTCGCCGGCGACGGCGGGCACAGGAGCCGGCGACCTCGATCTGGGCGCGGATTCCACCGTCGACCTGCGGATCATCGATCTCTATCGGGGGCTGGGACGCGAGCGGCTGCGCGCCTATCTCCAGCCGCGCGGAGCGCCGACGGACTGGGCGGCGCTGATGGCCGCGATCGACGCCAACTGGACCCCGGTCGACCTGCCGGACGCCGACGCGCTGGTCGAGGCTCTGCCCGTCACCCCCTCCCCGCTCGCGGCGCCGGCCGGCGGCACGATCTGGGATCACCCGATCATCCGCGGCCTGACGCTCCAGCACGACGTGACACAGCTCCGCCGCGACGAAAAGCGCCGCGCGGCGGCTGGGTGAGAGAGGGAGGGGCGCGCGAACGCCGCCGGATCGAAGCGGCAATCGTAGCTTTCGCGGGAGAACCCCCCATCGAATGCGCGGGGTCTTACTTTCGGTAGATTGACGCTCCGGCCTCGCCCGAACACCTTTGCGGCTGAAATTTAGGCATGCACAGGTGAGAAGCGACGATGAGCAATTCGCTTGATCGCGCATTGCGTGAACGGGCAATGAAGGTGGTTCCGGGCGGCATGTGGGGACACATGCACGCCAAGGATCTGCCCGAGGGCTACCCCCAGTATTTTGCTCGTGCCGAGGGCACGAAGCTGTGGGATGTCGACGGCAACGAATATCTCGACTTCATGTGCAGCTGGGGGCCGATCATTCTCGGCCACCACCATCCCGAGGTCGACGCCGCCGCCTTTGCCCAGTACCAGCGCGGCGACGCCATGAACGGCCCCGCCGAGGCGATGGTCGAACTGGCCGAGCTGATGGTGGAGTTGATCCCCCACGCCGACTGGGCCCAGTTCGAGAAGAACGGCACGGACGCGACGACGACGGCGGCGACCATCGCCCGCGCCGGCACGGGAAGACGCAAGATCCTCGTCGCCAACGGCGCCTATCACGGCGCCGTGCCGTGGTGTTCGCCTTCGCTCATCGGCGTCACAGCCGAGGACCGCGCCCACATCCTCACCTACGACTACAACGACATCGAGAGCCTAAATGCCGCCGTCGCCAAGGCAGATGGCGATCTCGCCGGCATCATCGTCAGCGCCTTCAAGCACGATTACGGCAAGGACCAGCAACTGCCCACGGTGGAGTTCGCGACTGCCGCCCGCGCCGCCGCCGATGATGCCGACGCCGCGCTGATCGTGGACGACGTGCGCGCGGGCTTTCGCCTGTCTCTCGGAGGCAGCTGGGAACGGGTCGGCGTACAGCCCGACCTCGCCGCATGGTCCAAGTCCATCGCCAACGGCTTCCCCCTGGCGGCGGTGACCGGCAATGACCGCTTCCGCGCCGCGACGCAGTCCATCTTCACCACCGGATCCTTCTGGTGCGGCGCGATGTCGATGGCCGCCGCCGTGGCGACGCTGAGCATCCTGCGCCGCGACGACGCCATCGCGCATATGGAGCGCATGGGCACGCTGCTGCGCGAGGGGCTCGCCTCGCTGAGCGCCACCTACGACATCCCGATCCGCCAGACCGGCCCCGTGCAGATGCCGCTGATGCTGTTCGATGACGATGCGGATGCCCGCAAGGGCTTCGCCTTCTGCTCGGCGGCGATCAAGGCGGGAGTCTACTTCCATCCGCTGCACAACATGTTCCTCAGCGCGGCGCACACGCCCGGGGACATCGCCCGAGCGCTCGAAGCCGCCGAACTGGGATTCCGCAGCGTGCGCGCGCTCACGCCGGCCACCGCCTAAGCGTTCCCGCCCTTCCGCCCCATTCGTCCGGAGATACCGCCATGGCCAGACGTTCCCGTCCCGCTCTCTCGACACGCCTCGCCGCCGCGCTGCTGGCGTCCGTCTTCCTCCTGCCGTTCGGTTCGCCGAAGGCAGGAGCCGCCGACGGGCCGATCGTCGTGGCCCGCGACATGGACATCAATTCGCTCGATCCGGCGCGTGCTTACTGCGACACCTGCCAGATCTATCTCTCGTCGGTCTATGCGACGCTGCTCACGCTGGCGGCGGACAACCAGACCATCATCCCCAGCCTTGCCAAGAGCTGGGAGGTGAGCCCGGACGTCACCACCTTCACCTTCCACCTCGACCCGGCCGCCACCTTCTCCGACGGGAGCCCGGTGACCGCGGCCGACGTGAAATGGACGCTGGAGCGCCTGAAGAACATCAAGGGCGGCCCGGCCTACCTGATGGACAGCCTGAAGTCGGTCGAGGCGAAGGACGACAAGACCGTGGTCATCACCGCGACCACGCCCAACTCCGAATTCCTCGGCATCCTTGCGGCGCCCTATACCGGGATCATCAACTCCAAGCTCGCTTCGGCCAACGGCGCCAACGCGAAGGACGACGCGGCGACCTCGGACACCTCCGACACCTGGTTCCTTGCCAATTCGGCCGGTGCCGGCCCGTTCGTGCTGGAGAAATACACCGCTGACGATTCCCTGCGCCTCACGCGCAATGACAAATACTGGGGGAAGAAGCCGGCCATCTCCGGGGTCGTGCTCAAGCAGACCGCCGACGCGGTCACCCAGGCGCAGATGCTCCAGTCCGGCGCCGCCGACATCGCCATGCAGGTCGACCCCGATACGGCGAAGACCGTCTCCGCCCCCGACGCGACCTTCAAATCCGTTGCATCCTTCAACTACGTCTACGCAGCGATCAGCCCGGCGGCCAAGAGCGCCCCGGTTCCGCTGACCAAGGAGGTGCGCGAGGCCATCGCGCTCGCGCTGGACTACAAGGGCATCATCGACTTCACGGTCGGCGGCGACGGCAAGGAGCAGCCCTCCGCCATACCGAACGGCTACCCCGGCACGACGGACCTGCCCGCGCCCGTCTCGAACATCGAGAAAGCGAAGGAATTGCTCGCCAAGGCCGGTCATCCGGACGGCTTCGCCATGGAACTGGAGTTCCCGGCGATGAACGTCTACGGGGTCGACCTGTCGCTGTTGGCACAGAAGGTGCAGCAGGATCTCGGCAAGATCGGCATCAAGCTCTCGCTGAAGCCGGTTCCCTTCACCGTATGGGCGAGCGACATCGACAATCCCGGAGTTCCCTTCGCGCTCGGCTTCTTTGCGCCGGACTATTTCGGCAGCGCCCAGTACGTCCAGTATTTCGGCATGCTGCCCGGCATGCCCTGGGCCAAGCGCGCCGGCGTCGGAAGCCAGCCGGGTCTCGACGGCAAGGAACAGCTCGAAATGTACCACAAGGCGCTCGCCGCCACCGACGCCGCGGCGCAGGAGAAGGCCTATCACGACCTCGCCCTCAGGATGATCGACGACAAGATCATCGTGCCGCTGGTCAGCCCGAACCTTGTCCTCGCCTACCGCAACGACGTCAGCGGCGTGCGCTACAGCGCCTGCTGCAACCTGCCGCTTGGCGAAATCGAGAAGAAGTAAGGGCCTGAGACTGCGCCATGCTGAAGGTCGTCGTACAGCGATTGCTCGTGATGCCGTTCCTGCTCCTCGGGATCGTGACGGCGACCTTCCTGCTCGCGCAGTTCACCAAGGGTAATCCCCTCGTCTCGATCATCGGCGCGCGCAATCTCGACAACCCCGAGATCGTTGCCGCCGCCAAGGCCCGCTGGGGGCTCGACGGCTCCGTCCCGGAACGCTACGCCGTCTACGTCTGGAATCTCGTCCACGGCGACCTCGGCACCTCGTTCCGCACCAAGCAGCCGGTGCTGACCGATCTGCTCCAGCGCCTGCCGGCAACGCTCGAGCTCGTCATCTGCGCGATGATCGTCGGCACCATCGGCGGCATCGTGCTGGCAATCATCTCGGCCGAATTCAGGAACACGTTTGCCGACCACCTCGCGCGACTGATCGCGCTGACGGGTTCATGCCTGCCGGTATTCTGGCTGGGCCTCATCGCGCTGTTCCTGTTCTCGGTGCAGATGAAACTGCTCCCCGGCCCCGGTCGGCTGGACATCCGTGCCGTCGCCCCGCCGACCGTGACCGGCTTCATGCTGATCGACACCCTGCTGGCCCGCGATGGGTCGGCTTTTCTCGACGCGCTGCGCCACCTCGTGCTGCCGTCGCTGGTACTCGGCTGGTCGGTCGTCGGCATCATCGCGCGGATGGTGCGAGCCTCCATGCTCGACGTGCTCGGGCAGGACTACATCACCATGGCGCGGGCAAAGGGCGCCGGGCGGCTGCGGGTGCTCATCCACCACGCCCTCGCCAATGCGCTGATACCGGCGCTGACCATCCTCGGCTTCACCTTTGCCTATCTCATCACCGGCTCGGTGCTCGTGGAGACCATCTTCTCCTGGCCCGGCATCGGTTCCTACGCGGTGGATGCGGCGCGCAGCCTCGACTACCCCGCGATCACCGGCGTGACGATCATCGGCGGGCTCGGCTTCCTCATTGCGAACCTGCTGACCGATATCGCCTATGCGGCGGCGGATCCGCGCATGCGGGAGGCCGGCTGATGCTCTTCAGCCCCGCCCGCACGCTCGAACGCCCGCGTCCGCGTCTCTCGGCCTCCGTTGGCCGTTTTGTCCGCCATCTTGGCTGGCGGCAGGCCCCGGTGATCTTTGCCGTGGCTGTCCTTGTCAGCCTCGTCGTCATCGCCGTCACCATTCCCTGGTGGACGCCCTACGACCCGATCGGCCTCGCCGGGCGGCGCCTCCAGCCGCCAAGCGCCGCCCACTGGCTCGGCACCGACGCCCTTGGCCGCGACGTGCTGGTCCGGACGCTCTATGGCGCGCGCTACTCGCTCCCCATCGCCGTCTCTGTCCTGATCGTCGCGGTGGGCATCGGCGTTGCGGTCGGGGCACTGGCCGGCTTCCTCGGCGGCATCGTCGACAACGTGCTGATGCGGCTTGCGGACATCACCCTCGCCTTCCCGCCCGTGCTCCTCGCCATGGCGATCGCCGCCTCGCTCGGTCCGGGCCTCGTCAACACGGCACTCGCGCTCATCATCGTCTGGTGGCCGATCTATGCACGCCTGATGCGTGCCCAGGTGCTGAACGTGAAGAAGCTCGACCATGTCGACGCGGCGATCGTCGGCGGGGTTAAGCCCGGCCGGCTTCTGGTCAAGCACATCATGCCGCTGTGCTGGAGCCCGATCCTCGTCAACATGACCATGGATGTCGGGCAGGTGATCCTGCTCGCCGCCGGCCTCAGCTTCATCGGCCTCGGGGCGCAGCCGCCGACCCCGGAATGGGGCCAGATGATCGCCGAGGGCGCGTCCAATTTCTATTGCTGGTGGATTGCGCTCGGGCCGGGCATGGCGATCTTCCTCGTTTCGCTGAGCTCGAACTTCCTGGGCGACGCGCTGCACGACGTCTCCGATCCGCGCGGCCGCCAGTGAGGAAGACGACATGAACCTTCCTCTCCTCGACATCCGCGGTCTCGCCGTCACCATTCCCACCCGCGACGGCGAGCGGGCAGCCGTCTCCAATGTCGACTTTTCGGTCCAGCGGGGAGAGGTGGTCGGCCTCGTCGGCGAATCCGGTTCCGGCAAGAGCCTGTCGATGCTGGCCGTCATGGGGCTTCTGCCCCGTCATTTCGGGATATCCGGCTCCATCCGGTTCGATGGCGAGGAGATCTGCGGCGCCTCCGAGCGGCGATTGCGTGCCCTGCGCGGAAAGCGCATCGCCATGGTCTTCCAGGACCCGATGACGGCGCTCAACCCGGTGAAGACCATCGGGACGCAGATCGTCGAGATGGTCCGGCTGCACAATCCGGGGCTTTCGCGGCGCGAGCTTCGCGCTAAGGCCCTCTCCCTGCTGGAAGCCGTTGCCATTCCGGCACCGGAGCGCCGCTTCGATCAGTATCCGCACGAATTCTCCGGCGGCATGCGGCAGCGGGTGGTCATCGCCATCGCCATCGCCAACGATCCCGACCTCCTGATCGCCGACGAGCCGACCACGGCGCTCGACGTGACGATCCAGGCGCAGATCGTGGAGATCTTCGCCCGGCTGCGCGAGGAGCGCGGCATGGCGATCGTGCTGATCACCCACGATCTCGGCCTGGTGGCAGGCCTCGCCGATCGCATGAGCGTTCTGTATGCCGGCCGCGTGACGGAGAGAGGCCCGGTGGAGCCGCTTTTCGCGACGCCACGCCACCCATACACGGCCAGCCTGCTGGCGGCCGTACCATCCATCGACGACGTGAGCGAACATCTGCACGCCATTCCCGGCACGCCGCCCTCGCTCGCCGACCGCCCGCCCGGCTGCCCCTTCGAGCCCCGCTGCGGCTTTGCCGTATCTGCGTGCCGGATGAGCGAGCCCGACCTGGTCCGTTTCGACCGTTCGGTCGTCGCCTGTCACCGCGCCGGCGAGCTGTCCCTCGCTACGCTGATGCGGGAGCCAGCCTGACCATGCATACCGAGCCTGTCGAACTACCGCCCCTTCTGGACGTGCAGGACCTGCGGGTGGAATTCCCGGTGCACCGGGGGCTCGTCTTTTCCCGCGTGGTCGGCACCGTCGGCGCCGTCGCCGGCGTCTCCCTGCATGTGGAGCAAGGCGAGACGCTGAGCATCGTCGGCGAGTCCGGCTGCGGGAAGTCGACGCTCGCCCGCGCCATCATGGGTCTTGTCCGGCCGAGCGCCGGACACATCCGTTTCCGCGGCAACGACCTCTCGGGTCTCTCGCCAGCGAAGATGAGGCCGTACCGGCGCGACATCCAGCTCGTCTTCCAGAATCCCTATGCCTGCCTCAACCCGCGCATGACGGCCTACGAGAACATCGCCGAGCCGCTGCGCATGCTGGATCTCACCAGCCAGGAACGCCACGCGAGGGTCGTGCGGGCCATGGAGCAGGTGCAGCTCCTGCCCGAACAGGCCGACCGCTATCCCTTCGCCTTCTCGGGCGGCCAGCGCCAGCGCATCGGCATTGCCCGCGCCCTGGCCGTGGAGCCGGACGTGATCCTGCTCGACGAGCCGGTCTCCGCTCTCGACGTGTCGGTGCAGGCCGGAGTGCTCAATCTGCTGAAGGATATCCAGAAGCGCACCGGCATCGCCTATATCTTCATCGCCCATAACCTCGCCGTCATCCGCCACATGTCCGATCGCATTGCGGTCATGTATCTCGGCCGGGTGGTGGAAACCGCAGGACGCGACCGGCTCTACGGTGCCCCCGCCCATCCCTACACGCAGGCTCTCCTCTCCGCCGCTCCGATCCCCGACCCCGTGCGCGAGCGCTCGCGCCGGCGCATCGTGCTGGCAGGCGACGTGCCCAATCCCGCGCAGCGGCCCTCCGGCTGCGGCTTCCGCACCCGCTGCCCGAAGGCGCAGGCGATCTGCTCCACGATCGATCCGGAGCCAAGGGAGATCGCGCCCGGGCACACGGCCTGCTGCCATTTCCCCGGATAAACCCGGAAGCGTGGCAGCATTCTTGCTTGGGACGCAGGCAATGCCCCTTTGATTGGGAGGACGATGATGTCCCGACTCTCGGGAGCCGCTCCCTCGCGTGCCACCGACGAGCAGATCGCCCGCATCCGCGACGTGGCAATGCGCACATTCCAGGCCTCCTCGACGGTCGTCTACTGGATCGACGACCGTCGCCACATGGTGGTGGCCGACGTTGTCGGCCCGGGCATGCGCTACATCGACCGCTACATCCGCGACATGAAGCCATTCGACCCGCTGAATATCGAACGGCTTGTCGCCTCCGGCAAACGGATCGCCACGATCAGCCAGGACCGGCATCTCGCACCAGCATGCGACTTCGAGCATTATCGGGGTTATCTGCGGGACAGCGATGTCACCGATGTGCTGGACTTCGTGTTCTGGTGCGACGACGAGCCCTTCGCCGGCCTGGGTATCCTCAAATCCCCGGACGATCCTTCGATCAGTGAGGAGACGCTGAGAATCGCCACGTCGCTCCAGCCCTATCTCGAATTCAATCTCGGCAACCATCCCCGCCACCGCCTCTGGCGGCGCCACCGGCAGATGCGGCTGATCTACGGGCTGACCGATCGCGAGATCGAAGTCGCCGAACTGATCGGCAACGGCTCGACCAATCAGGACATCGCCGACGCGCTGGAGATCGGACTGGGCACGGTGAAAACTCACTTGCTGCGGATCTTCCGGAAGATGGACGTTTCCAACCGCACCAGGCTGTCGGCCCGACTCGCCGGCATCGATATCGACGCGACAGCCTCCATCGTCCGGCACGGCATGCTGTAGATACGCGTACGTACCGCGCCGCGGGGAGCTCGGGGCGGATGACGATTTCGAAAAGGCGGCTCCCGCTGGGCCGGAATTGATTTCCTGCAGCCGACAGACCGCAAAACACGCGGCATGTCGTTTATCTCTTACGAATCGTGCAAATCCTATTGCGTCGATCCATCCGAATCTCGCACTGACCATGTGTCACACACCCGACATCGGAAACCGGGTTGAATGAGATGAAAATCAAACGGGAACACCTGCCGAAAATCGGACAGCGCCCCGAGCAGGGAAAATAGCAAATAAGTATTATATTAATATTTTATCCGCATGAGGCGGAATTGCATTCCGAAAATTCGATCCGTCACATTATCATATTCCGATCATTCTTTGGACTATATGAGCTATTTCCAGTTTTGTGACTTCAATGGAAATTTCTATTGTAACAATTCCATTTCATGCACGATCGCCTGAACCAACCTACACGACAATGCCCGACGCCCTTATGATGACGCGACTGTACGTAGCTGTGGCGGAGCACTTGTCTCGTGGCTGAACAGGGTTATGGGGAAGAGTATTTCCTCTCGCATTGCGGCCTGCCCTATCACCGTGACGAGCCTCACTGGTTCAGGTTCTTCGGCGAGGTAGCCCGGCGGATCGACGAGACCCTTAACCCCAGGAGGGTCTTCGACGCGGGCTGCGCTATCGGTTTCCTCGTGGAAGCCCTGCGGAGCCGGGGCATCGAGGCTTTCGGGCGCGACTTTTCGAGCTATGCCATCGAACAGATTCCCGTCGGCCTTCGCCCATTCTGCGAATGCGGGTCCATCGCCGAACCGATCGAGGGCAGCTATGACCTGGTGACCTGCATCGAGGTGCTGGAGCACATGCCCGCCGACGAGGCGCGGCGCGCGGTCGAGAACATGTGCCGCGCCTCCTCCCGAATCCTGTTCTCGTCCAGCCCCACGGATTTCACCGAAGAAACCCACATCAACGTCCAGCCACCGCGCTACTGGATGCAGATGTTCGCGGAGCAGGGGTTCGGACCGCGCGCGGACTACGACGGCTCCTTCCTCTGTCCCTGGGCCATCCTCTTCGAACGCAGATCAGTGCCGCCCGAACCGGCCGAACTCGATGCCCAGGCGCATCTCGTGCTGGCGCGGATGAGGATCTCGGACAACAAGGCGTCCGCCGAAGCCGGAATGCGTTCGCTGCTTGCTCAACTGCAAGGAGAGATGAACGATCTGCAGAACCGCTTCACCGCACTGCAGGCCGGCAATGTCGAGGCGCTGAAGGGCATCGAGACACACCAGAGCGAGGTCACGCTGGGCCTGCGGGCACGAGGGCAGGACGTCGTTCAGTATAGCGAGCACTCCGCCCATATCGAGAAGGTGGAAGCTGAGCTGAACGCGCTGCGCGATCAACTTGCACTCCTTCAGGCGAGTTGCGCGAACAACCGGGCGACCCTGGAAGAGCAACGGGCCAAGGCGAGCCGCAACCAGCAGGCGCACGAACGCGAACTCGCCTTCTCGAAACGTCAACTATCCCGTAATGAGACCGAGATTGCCGAGCTCCGGAACCGGATCTCGGCCTTGGAGAACCGTCGAAGCATGTTCCGCCTTCCATTTCGTCGAAAGTCCCGCAACCGCCGTGCTGCAGCTCTTCCCCGCCCCGAAGAAATCGAGGTGCAGGCATCCGGTCTTTTCGATGCGGAATGGTACCAGGCCAGCAATCCCGATATAGGTCACTATGACGGTGGTCTGCTTCGGCATTACTTCGAGCACGGAGCGGCCGAAGGGCGAGACCCCAACCCACATTTCGACACGAGCTGGTACGTAACAACCTATCCGGAAGTCGTGGAGAGTGGACTGAACCCGCTGCTTCACTATATCCGGGTTGGCACTAAAGCCGGCCTCAAGCCCTCAGAAGACTTCGACCCGGCTTGGTATCGGAAGGTCTATCCCGATATTGCAGGAGCTGACGTTGAACCTCTGCGACACTACTTGCAGCATGGCAAGGTAGAAGGTCGACATGGAAGCGCTGATTCTGGTAATCGCATCTATCGTGACTGGGTGAAGCGGCACGACACGCTGTCGGCGGCGGATCGGGAGGCGATCCGGGCGCATCTCGCGCAGCTGCCCTATAAGCCCCTCATCTCGGTGATCGTGCCGACCTACAACACCCCGGCCACCGTCCTGCGTGAGATGGTCGAATCGGTAAAGGCGCAGCTCTATCCGAACTGGGAACTGTGCATCGCCGACGACGCCTCGCCCGAGCCGCATGTCGCCGCCCTGCTGGCCGAACTCGCGGCCGGCGATCCGCGCGTCAAATGGGTCCAGCGCGAGAGCAACGGCCATATCTCCGCCGCCAGCAACAGCGCCCTGGAACTGGCGAGCGGCGCGTTCGTCGCTCTCCTGGATCATGACGACCTTCTGGCCGAGCACGCCCTCTATGAGGTCGCCGTCGAGCTGAACGCCCATCCCGATGCCGAAATCGTCTACTCCGACGAGGACAAGATCGACGAGAAGGGCGAACGCTACGACCCCTACTTCAAGCCCGACTACAGCTACGAGCAGCTCCTCGGCCAGAACGTCATCAACCACCTCGGCGTCTACCGGCGGGACAGCGTGATCGCGGTCGGCGGCTTCCGGCTTGGCCTGGAGGGTAGCCAGGACTACGACCTGGCCCTGCGCATCGTCCATCGCTGCGCGCCGGAGCAGATCCGCCACATACCCGCCATCCTGTATCACTGGCGCCAAAGTCCGAACGGCAGCTCCTTCTCGCAGGAACAGCTCGAACGCTGCATCGTGGCCGCCCGCGCGGCGATCCAGGAACGGCTCGACGAGACCGGTACCCGCGCCGCCGTCGCGGTCAATCCGGCCGCGCCGGTCTGGCACCGGGTGACGTGGGCGATCCCTACGCCAGCGCCGCTGGTGAGCATCCTCATCCCCACACGGGACCGCGCCGGTCTCGTGCGCCAGTGCGTCGATGGAATCCTCGACCGCACCGAC
>NZ_CACSAS010000001.1:371165-492254 GCF_902703545.1 Starkeya nomas | reverse complement strand
GCCTGCGCGTACGGGAGGCCGGCTACCGTGTCGTCTGGACCCCCTTCGCCGAGCTCCATCATTACGAATCGGTATCGCGCGGCCCCGACAGCGCCCCCGACAAGGTCGAGCGCTTCAACGGCGAGGCACGCTACATGCGCCGGCGGTGGGGCGAACTTCTCGTCAACGACCCCTTCCACAACCCCAACTTCACCAATTATGCCGCTGAACTCAGACTGGCCTTTCCGCCGAGACGGCCCCACCCTTGGATCCGTTCATTTCAGAGTGTTGAGGAGAAGCGAGGCTCCAGTTAGAGTTCCATTTTGATTAGGTGGTCCCATTTGGGTTCAATCGCTGATTGTTCTTAGGCAAAAATGCTTTGCCTTATCACCGACACACTACCCTTTCTGCCTCTCACTCCGCCGGCGTATGCACGAGGCCGGGAGCGATTTCGGCGTGGGCGGTGTGGTGGATGCGGCCGATCAGCGAGTAAACCACCGGCACCACGAAAAGCGTCAGCAGTGTGCCCAGACTCATGCCGCCGACGATGACCCAGCCGATCTGCGCGCGGCTCTCGGCACCGGCGCCGCTCGCCAGCGCCAGCGGCACGGCCCCCAGCACCATGGCGCCAGTGGTCATCAGGATCGGGCGCAGGCGCAGCACCGCCGCCTCGATCACCGCGGCGCGGCGGTCGAAGCCGGCTTCCTGCTGCTGGTTGGCGAACTCGACGATCAGGATGCCGTGCTTGGTGATGAGGCCCACCAGCGTCACGAGGCCGATCTGCGAATAGACGTTCAGCGAGCCGCCGGCGAAATAGAGCGCGGCGAGCGCGCCGGTCATCGACAGTGGCACGGTGAGCATGATGATCACCGGATCGCGGAAGCTCTCGAACTGTGCCGCCAGCACCAGATAAATGAAGCCCAGCGCCAGCACGAAGATGACGGCGAGGCTCTGGCCGGCGGCGCGGAACTCGCGGCTCTGGCCGGAAACGTCGGTCTGCACGGTCTGCGGCAACACCTCGCGCGCGGTCTGGTCGAGGAAGGCGAGCGCCTGCCCCTGCGAGAAGCCGGGGGCGAGGTTGGCGGAGATGGTAGCAGAGCGTAGCTGGTTGAAGCGCTTGAGCTCCTGCGGCGCCACGCTCTCGCGCACCGAGACGAGGTTGGAAAGCTGCACCATCTCCCCGCTCGCCGAGCGCAGATAGATGGTGTCGAGCGTCGCCGGCGAGGAGCGGTCGCGGGCGTCGAGCTGGACATAGACGTCGTACTGCTCGCCGGCTACCTCGAAGCGCGTCACCTGCCGGCCGCCGAGAAGGCTCTCCAGCGTGCGCCCGAGCACGGCGACGTCGATGCCGAGATCGGCCGCCTTGGCGCGGTCGACCGTCACCGAGATCTCCGGCTTGTTCAGCTTGAGGTCGCTGTCGATGCTGACGAGGCCGGGATAGTCGCGGATGCGCTCCAGGAAGCGGTCGACATATTCGTCGAGCTGCTCATAGGTCGCCGAGGTCTGGATGACGAACTCGATGGGCCGCGAATTGTTGGAGGCGCCAAGCGAGGGCGGGTTGTTGGCGTAAGCGTTGACGCCGGCGATGCGTCGGAGCTCCGGCGTCAGCTCGGTGACGAGCTCCTGCTGGCGCTTGTCGCGCTCGTCCCAGTCCTTCAGCCGGCCGATCACCAGGAAGCGGTGCACTTCCGGGAAACCGTTGATGATGAGGACGCTGGCGACCTCCGGCTCCTTCGAGAGGATGGACTCGACCTGGTTGGTGTAGCGCGCCGTATAGGCGAGCGTGGAGCCTTCCGGGCCGCTGCCGGTGACGCGGATCATGCCGCGATCCTCCACCGGCGACAGCTCGGAGGGCAGCACGCGCAGGAAGTAGACGCTCGTCGCCGCCACCGCGAGCGCCAGCACGACCACCGCCGGTCGCACGCGCAGCGTGGCGCCGAGCAGCCGGCGATAGCCCTCCTCCATGCCGCGCAGGCGGCGCTCGATGAAGGCCGAGACCCGGCCCGGCTTCTCCTCGTGCTTAAGCAGGCGCGAGCACATCATCGGCGTGAGGCTGAGCGCGACGAAGCCGGAGACGATCACCGCGCCCGCCAGCGTCAGCGCGAATTCGGTGAACAGCCGTCCGGTGCGGCCCGGCGCGAAGGCCACCGGCGCATAGACCGCCGCCAGCGTCAGCGTCATGGCGACGACGGCGAAGCCAATCTCGCGCGCGCCCTTGATGGCGGCGGGGATGGGCTTCATCCCGTGCTCGATGTGGCGGAAGATGTTCTCCAGCACCACGATGGCGTCGTCCACCACGAGGCCGATGGCGAGCACGAAGGCGAGCAGTGTCAGCGTGTTCACGCTGAAGCCCAGCGCGTACATGAGGGCGAAGGTGGTGATCAGCGAGATCGGGATGGTGACGATCGGGATGATCGAGGCGCGGAAGGAGCGCAGGAACACCACGATCACCAGCACGACGAGCACGACGGCCTCGAAGATCGTCTGGAAGACCGCCTTGATCGAGCGGTCGATGAAGACCGCGTTGTCGTTGCCGATGGACGCGCTCATGCCTTCCGGCAGGCTCTCGTTCACCGCCGGCAGCACGGCGCGGGCACCGGCCGAGACGTCGAGCGGATTGGCCACCGCCTGCTTGATCAGGCCGACGATGATCGCCGCGCCGCCGTTGAAGCGGCTCGCGCGGCGCTCGTCGGCGGCACCGAGTTCGACGCGGGCGACGTCGCTCATGTGCACCTGGCCGCCGCCGGCACGCTTCACCACGATGTCGTTGAACTGGTCGACCGTGGTCAGGCCGGTGCGCGAGAGGACGGTGAACTCGCGGTCCACGCTCTCGATGCGCCCGGAGGGAATCTCGACGTTCTGGCCGTTGAGCGCGTCCTCGATGTCCTGGACGGTGAGGCTGTAGGCGGCGAGGCGCTCGCGGTCGATCCAGATGCGCATGGCGTAGCGCCGCTCGCCGAAGATCTGCACGTCGGCCACGCCGCTGATGTTCTTGAAACGGTCGACGACGTAGCGGTCGATGTAGTCCGACAGCTCCAGCCCCGACATGCGGTCGGAGCGGAAGACGATGAACACCACCGGCTGGGCGTCGGCCTCGACCTTGGAAATCACCGGCTCGTCGATCTCGTCAGGCAGGCGCTGGCGCACGCGGCTGACGCGGTCGCGCACGTCGCTGGCGGCGACGTCGGGGTCGATCTCCAGCCGGAAGCGCACGGTGATGCGGCTCGATTCCGAGCGGCTGGTGGATTCCAGCACGTCGATGCCCTCGATGCCCGCAATCGAGCCTTCCAGCACCTGCGTGACCTGGCTCTCGACGATGCTCGCCGAAGCGCCGGGATAGGTGGTGACGACCGAGACCACGGGCTCGTCGATATTGGGGTACTCGCGCACGGTCAGCCGGCTGTAGGAGACGATGCCCACCAGAACCAGCAGGAGGCTGAGCACCGTCGCGAAGACCGGACGGCGGATGCAGAGCTCGGAAAGTCCCATGACGCGGCCTCAGCCCTGCGGCGCCGACGGCGGGGTCACCACCTCCACGGCGGCATCCGGCTGGAGCCGGCCCTGCCCCGCCACGACGATCACGGCGCCGGCGGGAACGCCCTTCACCTCGACCTCGCCATTGCCGCGCTGGCCGAGCTCGACCTTCGCCTGACGGGCCTTGCCGTCCACGACCTGCCAGACCAGACGATCCTGCCCGCGCGGCACGATGGCGCTCTCCGGCACGAACACGGCGTCGCGGGTCTGCCGGCCCTTCACCACCACGCGGGCGAACAGGCCGGGGCGCAGGACGAGGTCGGCATTGTCGAGCCGCGCCCTGACGCTGAGCGAGCGGCCGTTGACGTCGACCATCGGGTCGATGGCGTAGATGGTGCCGGTGAAGGTGCGCTGGGGCAGCGCGTCGACGGTGACGAGCACGGTCTGGCCGGGCGAGATGCTGGCGAGATGGGTTTCGGGAACCTTGAAGTCGAGCTTCAGCGTGTCGATCTTCTCGAGGTTCACCAGCTCGGTGCCGGTGGCGATATAGGCGCCGTTCGAGACCGAGCGCAGGCCGACCACGCCGTCGAAGGGCGCGGTGATGGTGTGCTTGGCGATCTGCACCCGCTGGGAATTCAGCAGTGCGCGGGAGGTGTTGAGCTCCGCCTGCGCCTCGTCGAGCGCCCGGGCGGTGCCGGAGCCGGATTGCTGGAGCTTCTGGGCACGGGCGAAATTGGCTTCGGCGAGGTCGAGCCGGGCCTCGTTCTCATCCAGCGAGGCCTTCACCAGCGCGGCATCGAGTTGCACCAGCACGTCGCCCGCCTTGACGTGTTCGCCTTCGCGGAAGCGGATTTCCTGGATGCGGCCGGCGACCTCGGAGGCCACCTTGACCGACTCGTCCGACTGCAGCGAGCCGATGGAGGAAATGTCGGTCGTCACCGTCGCCTGACGGGCGGGCGCCACCTCGACCGGCACGCGGTGCGCGGTCTCCGGCTCGGGGGCCGCGTTGGCCTCGCCCTTGCCGCCGAACAGCGCGGTTGCGTCGAACCAGCCCTTTTCCTGCGCGAGCACACCCGCTCCCAGAAGCAGGGCAGCCAACAGCAGTACGCCGGTTCCACGTCGCATCGGGCCCTCATCAAGCTGCGCCGAAACAGAAACACCCAGTGTGCGACACAGCAGATACGGGAAGAAGTTCCAACTTAATTATGTGTCATGTTCGGCAACGCGGATCACATTCGCGCGGTCACGGCACCATCACATGCCGGGCATCATACGCCATCGCGCGGCGTTATGCGCGCGCCACCGGCCGCCCGCAGGCGACCGGCCGCGATGGACGCTGCGGGGAAGGCGGCCTCAGCCGTTCTTCACCATCACGTGGCGCACGACCGTGTAGTCCTCCAGCGCGTAGGCCGAGAGGTCCTTGCCGTAGCCGGACTGCTTGAGGCCGCCATGGGGCATCTCGCTGACCAGCATGAAATGGCAGTTCACCCAGGTGCAGCCATATTGCAGGCGGGCGGCCGTCGCCATGCCCTTCGACACGTCCTTCGTCCACACCGACGAGGCGAGGCCGTAGTCGCTGTCATTGGCCCAGGACACCGCCTCCTCGACATCGGAGAAGCGCGTCACCGACACCACGGGGCCGAACACCTCGCGGCGCACGATCTCGTCGCTCTGCAGCGCGCCCGCCACCACGGTGGGCTCGTAGAAGAACCCCTTGCCGGAGGCCTGGCTGCCCGCGATCCTGCCGCCGGTCGCGATCTCGATGTGGTTCAACTCGGAGGCCCGCTCGACGAAGGAGGCGACGCGGGCGCGCTGGCGGGCGGAGATGAGCGGGCCGATGTCGTTGGCGCTGTCGTCGCTCTGGCCGAACTTCAGCCCGGAGACGGCGGAGGCGAGGTCCGCCACCAGCTTCTCGTAGACCTTCTCGCCGGCATAGATGCGGCAGGCGGCAGTGCAGTCCTGCCCGGCATTGTAGTAGCCGAAGACCTTCACCCCCTCGACCACCGCCTCGATATCGGCATCGTCGAACACGATGACTGGCGCCTTGCCGCCGAGTTCGAGATGGGTGCGCTTGACCGTCTTCGCGGCGGCGGTGAGCACCTTCTTGCCGGTGGCGATGTCGCCGGTGAGCGAGACCATCGCCACCTTCGGATGGTTGATCAGCGCGTTGCCGACGCTCTCGCCGCGCCCGACGACGACGTTCACCACGCCTTCGGGGAAGATGTCGGCGATGACCTTGGCCAGCTTGAGCATGGTCAGCGGCGTCTGCTCGGAGGGCTTGATGACCACCGTGTTGCCGCCGGCGAGCGCCGGGGCGAGCTTCCATGCCGCCATCATCAGCGGGTAGTTCCACGGCGCGATGGAGGCGACGACGCCGATGGGATCGCGACGGATCATCGAGGTGTGGCCGGCGAGGTACTCGCCGGCGACCATGCCGTGCTGGGTACGCGCCGCCCCGGCGAAGAAGCGGAAGCAGTCCACCACGCCCGGCAGCTCGTCATTGAGCACGGCGTGGCGGGGCTTGCCGCAGTTGAGCGCTTCAAGCGTGGCGAAGGATTCGGCTTCCGCCTCGATGCGGTCGGCGAGCTTGAGCAGCAGGTAGGAACGCTCCGCCGGCGTGGTGCGCGACCAGCTGGTGAACGCCTTGCCCGCCGCCGTGACCGCCGCGTCGATCTGGTCCGGGGAAGCCTCCGGCAGCTCGATCAGCGTCTCCTCGGTCTTCGGGTTCAGCACGTTCTCCGGCGTCTCCGTGCCCGCGACGAAGCTGGAACCGATGAGCATGTCGGTGTCGGAAAGAGCGGTCATGGAGCGTCTCCTATTTGCCTGAGCCGGCCACCGCCTCGCCCTCGCGGGTGAGGTAGTAGGCGGCGAGGATGGGCAGGAAGGTCACGAGGATCACGAGCACGGCGACCACGTTGGTGACGGGCCGCTGCCGCGGGCGAATGAGTTCGGACAGCATCCAGATCGGCAGGGTGGACTGCTGGCCGGCGGTGAAGGTGGTGACGATCACCTCATCGAAGCTCAGCGCGAAGGCGAGCATGCCGCCCGCCAGCAGCGCCGTGCCGATGTTCGGCAGGATCACCAGACGGAAGGTCTGGAAGGCATCGGCGCCGAGGTCCATCGACGCCTCGATCAGCGAGGGGGAGAGGCGTCGCAGGCGCGCCACCGCGTTGTTGTAGACGACGACGATGCAGAAGGTCGCGTGGCCGAGCACGATGGTCCAGAAGGAGAAGGGGATCTCCATCAGCCCGAAGGCCTGCCGCAGCGCGATGCCGGTGACGATGCCCGGCAGCGCGATGGGCAGCACGAACAAGAGCGAGATCGGCTCGCGCCCGAAGAACCGCGCCCGCGCCAGCGCCCCCGCCGCCAGCGTGCCGAGCACGAGGGCGAGCGCGGTCGCGATCACCGCCACCTTCAGCGAGAGCCCGACCGCCGCCCAGATGTCGGCCCGCTCCCACACCACGCCGAACCATTTCAGCGTGAAGCCGGGCGGCGGGAAAGCGTAGCTCTTCTCCTCGGTGGTGAAGCAGTAGAGCAGGATGAACAAGAGCGGCACGTGCAGGAAGGCGAGCCCGCCCAGCGCCGCGATCTTCAGGGGGAGAGGGGCGCGGATCATGAACGCGCCCTGCCCGTCAGAGCGCCATCATGGCCGGGCTTGGCCCGGCCATCCATGACTTGGGACCTAGTGCCACGTGGCTCGGAAGGAAGGCGTGGATGCCCGGGCCAAGCCCGGGCATGACGCTGTGCATGGTGAAACTCACAGCGCATCGAACGCTCCCGTGCGCCTGGCGAGGGTCAGGAACAGCGCCATGACGAGGATCGGCACCAGCGAGAAGGCGGCGGCGAGCGGGATGTTTCCGGCCGTGCCCTGTAGCGTGTAGACCGCCTGCCCGAGCACCAGAGCCGAGGTGCCGATGATCTGCGGCACGATGTAGTCGCCCAGCGTCAGCGAGAAGGTGAAGATCGCCCCCGCCACCACGCCGGGCATGGCGAGGGGGAGGATCACCGTGCGGAAGACGAGGCCGGGATGGGCGCCGAGATCGCCTGCCGCCTCGATGAGATTGGGCGGCACCCGCTCCAGCGCCGCCTGCACCGGCAGGATCATGAAGGGCAGCCAGAGATAGGTGAAGGTCAGCACCATGCCGGTATAGCTGACCGAGAGCGAGGGACCGCCGACCACCGGCAGCGCCAGCCACGCCTCCAGCGCCCCGGCGAGGCCGAGCTTGCCGGCGAACCAGCCGATGGCGCCCTCCTTCGCCAGCAGCAGCTTCCAGCCATAGACCTTGACGAGATAGCTCGACCACAGCGGCATCATCACCGCGAGATAGAAGCCCGCCTTCACCTTCGGCCCGGCATAGCGGGCGGCATAATAGGCGATGGGAAAGGCGAGGAGCGTGCACAGCACCGTCACCGCCGCCGCCACGCCGACCGTGCGCAGCACGATGTCGAAATTGGCGGGCCGGAACAGCTCCAGCAGCGTCGCCGTCGTCGGCTCGCGCACGATGGTGCCGGAAAACTCGTCGATGGAGAAGATCGACTGGCCGAGAAAGACGAAGAGGCTGCCGAGATAGACGAGCCCGATCCACAGCAGCGGCGGCACGAGGAGCAGAAGCGTCAGCAGCCGCGCCCGCCGCACGAGCACGTCCGAGACGCGGCGCAGGATGCCTTCGCGCGGTTCGGGAAAAGCGAGGGTGGCGAGGCTCATCCTTCGCCCTCCATCGGCTGCACAGCCCCCTTCGGCACGGCGAGCCGGATCGTGTCTCCCGCCGCAACGGCGCTCGCACTGGCCGGCACCGCGGCGGTGAGATGAAGGCCGCTCGCCGCCCGCGCCGTCACCCGGCGCACCGCGCCCTGATAGGACATCTCGACGATCCCCGCCTCGACCACGGCCGCGCCCGCAGGCTCGGGCGCATCGGCGGCGAGCAGGACGATCTTCTCCGGCCGCAGGCTGGAGGGGCGCGCGGCGCCGCCCAGCGCCGCCGCCTCGGCCGGCTCCAGCACATTGGCCGAGCCGACGAAGCCGGCGACGAAGCGCGTCGCCGGGCGTTCATAGACCTCCTCCGGCGGGCCGACCTGCACGATCCGCCCCTCGTTGAACACCGCCACCCGGTCGGCCATGGAGAGCGCCTCGCCCTGATCATGGGTGACGAAGACGAAGGAGAGGCCGAGCGCGCGCTGCAGGCCCTTCAGCTCGCTCTGCATCTCCTCGCGCAGCTTGAGGTCGAGCGCGCCGAGCGGCTCGTCGAGGAGGAGCACCTTGGGCCGCACCACGAGGGCGCGGGCGAGCGCCACGCGCTGGCGCTGACCGCCGGAAAGCTGGGCCGGCCGGCGCGTCTCCATGCCGGCCAGCTTGACCATGGCGAGCGCCTCGCGGGCCAGCTTCTCGCGCTCCACCCGACCGACGCCGCGCACGCGAAGCCCATAGGCGACATTCTCGCCCACCGAGAGATGGGGAAACAGCGCGTAGTCCTGGAAGACGGTGTTCACCGCGCGACGATAGGGCGGCAGGCCCTCGACCTTCTCGCCGAAGATCTCGATATGGCCGGCATCGGGCTGCTCGAAGCCGGCGATGAGGCGCAGGCAGGTCGTCTTGCCGGAGCCGGACGGCCCGAGCATGGCGAAGAACTCGCCGGGCGCGATGGAAAGATCGACGCCGTCGACCGCCCTCACCGACCCGAAATGCCGCATCTCGCCCTCGAAGCGGACGGCGGGGGTGACGGGCGGGGGAGCGGGAGCGTGCATTGGGATGGTCGTCCGGTCGGTCCATGGGAGCAGAGCGAGAAGCTCCCTCTCCCTGTCAGGGAGAGGGTTGGGGTGAGGGGACTCAACGCTGCGCGCGCTCGTCGCCCCTCACCAACCCGCGAAGCCCGTCCTCGGGCTCGCCAAAGGCGAGACCCCTGGGCGGGCCACCTCCCCCCAATGGGGAGAGGAACAGGGCTGGCCCGGCTTCATTCGTGCGGGCGAGGCCGACTACCGCCCGCCGAGAACGGCGATGTAGTCCGAGACCCAGCGGTAATAGGGCACGCAGCCGGCGGCCTGCGTCGCGCATTTGGCGACCGGGGTGCGCCAGAAATGGATGCGCTCGAAATTCTCGATGCCGTTGGTCTTGCAGCCTTCCGCGCCGAGCAGCTCGTTGCCCTTGCAGGCGGCGGGCACGGACGGAACCGAGCCGAACCACGAGGCCAGATCGCCCTGCACCTTCGGGCTGAGCGAATGCTCCATCCACATGTAGGCGCAGTTCGGGTTCTTGGCGTCGACATGCATCATGGTGGTGTCGGCCCAGCCGGTGGCGCCCTCCGCCGGGAGGGTCGAGGCGATCGGCTTCTTCTGGCTGACCAGCAGGTTCACCTGGAACGGCCAGGAGGAGGAGGCGACGACGCCCTCATTGGTGAAGTCGTCGACCTGGATCATGGCGTCGTGCCAGTAGCGCTGGACGATCTTGCGCTGCTGGCGCAGCAGGTCGAGCGCCGCCTTGTACTGCTCCTCGGTCAGCTCGTAGGGGTCCTTGATGCCGAGTTCGGGCTTGGTCACCATCAGATAGAGCGCGGCGTCGGCGATGTAGATCGGGCCGTCGAAGGCCTGCACCCGACCCTTGTTGGACTTGCCGTCCGGCAGGGTCTGCTCCTCGAACACGACGTTCCAGCTCTTGGGCACCTCGCCCTTGAACGCCTCGGTGTTGTACATCAGCACGTTGGAGCCCCACTGATAGGGCACGCCGTAATGGACGCCGTCCACCGTGTGCCACGGCGCGTTCTGCAGCCGCTCGTCGACGGTGCCCCAGCTGGGGATCAGCTTGGTGTTGACGGGGGCGACCTTCTTGCCGGCGATGAGGCGCAGCGAGGCGTCGCCGGAAGCGGTGACGAGGTCGAAGCCGCCTTCGTTCATCAGCGCGACCATCTCGTCCGAAGTGCCGGCGGTCTTCACATTGACCTTGCAGCCGGTCTTCTTCTCGAACTCCGTCACCCAGTCATAGGCCTTGTCGGTATCGCCGCGCTCGATATAGCCGGCCCAGGCGACGATGTTGACCTCGCCCTCCCCCTTGCCGACCGCGGTCATCTCGGCGGCGAAGACGGGCTGGAAGGCGAGCGAGACGCTGGCGGCGAGCGCCGGCAGATGCAGATAACGGGAAATGGTCGGCATGTTCTGTCCCTCTGTTCTGCGGGCGCTTTCGGCCCTTTGAGGAAAGTGTGCCGTTGCGTCCGGCACCGCGCCACACCAAAGATCAGAAGCCAGATATCGGGAAAATCGATGACTATTTACTGGGCGTCGTCAGCGCCCGCGCCCGGCATGCCGGGTGGCGGCGATGGAGACGAAGCCGGAGGCGGCGGCGGAGAGGGGCGAGCCGCGCCGCCAGGCGGTCGCCACCTCGACCGCCGGCACGTCGTCGACCAGCGTGCGGGCTTCGATCTTGTCGCCCTCCAGCGACCACGGGCGGTAGGTGAGGTCGGGGAGCACGGCGACGCCGGCCCCCGTCGCCACGAGGCTGCGCACGGCTTCCACCGAGCGGGTGCGGAAGGCCACCGGCGGGCGGATGCCGAGCCGGCGCCAGACGATCTCGGAGGCTTCCGCGATCTCGTCGATGGTGAGCAGCACGTGCGGCTCGGCGCTGAGATCGCGCAGGCTCACGCGCTCTTCCGCAAGCGCCGCGTGGCCGAGCGGCAGCCAGACGCGATAGGGCGAGACTTCCACCGTCTCGGTCTGCAAGGCGGCCGATTGCCGGCCCGGCGGCAGCACCATCACCGCCACATCGAGCTCGCCGCCGACGAGAAGATGCTCCAGATAGTCGGCCGCGTCCTCCACCGCCTCCACCGCGATGCCGGGAAAAGCGCGACGGAAGCGGGCGATGAGGTCGGAATAGATGTAGCCGGCGACCAGCGGCGTCACGCCGACCGACAGGCGCCCGGTGAGCGCCGCCGTCTCCGGGCCCGCGAGCGCGCGCCGGGCATCGGCCACGTCGCCGAGGATTTTTCGCGCATGACGGAGGAAGTGATGGCCCTTCAGCGTCAGGTCGGCGCCGCGGGCGTGGCGCTCCAGCAGCTTGAAGCCAAGGTCCAGCTCCAGCTCGCGCAGCGCCTCGGTGACGGTCGACTGCGAGATGGAGAGCGTATGGGCGGCCGAGGAGACGGAGCCGTTTTCCGCGACGGCCACGAAATACTGGAGCTGGCGCAGCGAGAAGGCCATCGGATTATCCGAGATGAAACGGCTCGGCCGATGGTAGCGTAGGGGTAGCAAAAACGGTAGCGTTGAGTAGCAAAAGCGGTAGCGCCGGGGTCGCAACAGTAGCGTTCGGTGCAACCTGCGACGGCGGGTGGCGCGACCGGTTCCTGTCGTTCGGGAAGGCGTGGATGCCCGGACCGGGTCCGGGCATGACGGCGCGCGGGCGTGCTCGCCGATGCTCCCCTCAACGCGCCAGCAGGCTCTTCAGCTCGAAGCTCTCGTCGGCGGCCTGCCCGGGGGTGATGGCCGGCGTGCCGGCGAGCAGGCGGCGGCCGAGCATATGGTCGGCGGGGCGGTTGACGCTCTCGATGGCGGTGAGCACGCCGTCCCGGAAGCGGAACACCGAGAAGCGCCGGCTCGCCGGATCGCCGCGCAGCACGGCGTCATCGGTGGGGGCGGCGAGGCCGACCATCTGCAGCTTCAGATCGGCCTGATCGCTCCAGAACCACGGCACCGCGTCGAAGGGCGCCGGCTCCCCGGACGGCGAGAGCTTGCCGGTGAGGCGATGGGCGAGGCTGCGGGCCTGATCGACCGCGTTCTGCACGGATTCGAGCCGGACCGTGCCGCCGGCGAAGCGGCTGGGATAGGCGACGGCGTCGCCGAGGGCGGAGATCGCCGGGTCCCGCGTGGCGAGATGGGCGTCGACCACGATGCCGTTCGCCACCTCCAGCCCGGCCTCGGCGGCGAGCTCGACATTCGGCACCACGCCGATGCCGACCAGCACGAAATCGGCGGGATGCACGGCGCCGTCATTCGTCTCGACGGCGGTGACGTGACCGCCCTCGCCTTTCAGGGCGACGACGCCCGCGCCGAGCAGCAGCGTCGTGCCCATGGCCGCGTGCGCCTGCGCGAAGAAGGCCGACATCTCCGGCGAGACGGCGCGGCCGAGCGGACGGGCGGCGGCCTCGATCACCGTGACCGCGTGGCCGAGCGCGCGGGCGACGGCGGCGAATTCCAGCCCGATGAAGCCGGCGCCGATGACCACCACGCGGCGCGCCGCGTCGAGCCGGCCCTTCAGCGCGTCGGCATCCGCGCGGGTGCGCAGATAGAACACGCCGGCCAGATCGTGGCCGGGAACCGGCAGCGGGCGGTTGCGGGCGCCGGTGGCGAGGATGAGATGGGCGTAGGGAAGGCGCGCGCCGCCTTCCAGCAGGAGCCGCCTCGCCGCCCGGTCGATGGCCGTGGCGCGGGCGTTCACCAACTCGATGTGGTGATCGGCAAAGAAGGCGGCGGGGCGCAGTTCGATCTGCTCGATGCCGGCATCGCCCTTCATATAGGCCTTGGAGAGCGGCGGGCGCTGATAGGGCAGGCCCGGCTCCTCGCCGACGAGGACGACGCGGCCCTCATAGCCGGCCTCGCGCAGCGACGCGGCGGCCTGAAAGCCGCCCTGCCCCGCGCCGACGATGACGATGCCCGCCTCGTTGGCGTCCGCTTCCGTGATACCCGCCTCGCTCATGCCGTCCTCCCGGCTTCGGCGACCAGCCGGTCGCGCTCGTCATAGATCGCCGCATCGAGCCGGGCCATGAACTCGGCGTCCGGCAGGCCGGCAGGAATGGGCGGCAGGAAGGAAACGGTGATCTCGCCCGGCCTGATCTCGAAGCTGCGCGCCAGCCAGAACAGGCCGGCATTGTGCACCATCGGCACCACGGGAAGGCCCAGCGCCTTGTAGAGCAGCACCACGCCACGCTGCATCGGCGCACGCACGTCCACCGGCTGGCGGGTGCCTTCGGGGAAGATCAGCAGGCTGCGCCCCTCGGCTGCGGCCTCGCGGCCCTCGCGGAACATCTTCTTCATCGCCGTGCCGCCGCCGGCGCGGTCGATGGCGATCATCGGCGATTGCCGGAGGAACCAGCCGAACACCGGAATCCTGTACAGCTCTTCCTTGAGGATGATGGCGACGTCCGGCACCAGCACGGCGCTGGCGATGGTCTCGAAGGTCGACTGGTGGTTGGCGACGTAGAGCGCCGGCCCGTCCGGCCGGTTGGCCTCGCCGATGGTGCGGCAGGAGACGCCGACGAGGCGCAGGATTTTGAGCACGCCGCCAGCCCAGATCCGCGAGAAGCGCCGGGTCGCCCTCGGCTCGTTGCGCAGCGCGTAATAGGGGATGGTCACGGACAGCAGCAGCGTCCAGAGGATCAGCAGCAGCAGGAAGGCAGACGAGCGCAGGCGGGACATCTTTAGGTCGCGGGGTCTCGGCGGATGGGTCGACGTTCGGGCACAGGGTCTAGCAGATCGCGCCGGAGGGCGGCCAAAGATTCTTGGCGCCCGCCCGACGCCGCCGACGGATCACCGCTCCATCCGGGCGCGCAGGCGCGGCGCCGTCCAGTCGAGGAAGCTGCGGACTTTCAGCGGCAGCGGATTGGATGGCGCATGGAGGAGGTTCACCGGCAGTGACGCGGGTGCATGTTCCGTCAGCACCTCCCGCAAGTCGCCCGCGCGCAGGTGATCGGCGACCTGATAGGACAGCAGGCGGATCAGGCCGACACCCGCCAGGGCGGCCTGAATGGCGGCCTCCGTGGTATTGACCGCCAGACGGGGACGCGGGTCGACGGCAAAGGCCACGCCGTCTCCCCGGTACCGCCATTCCGGCGCGGTCGCGAAGCCCTGGAAACTGATGCCGTCGTGACCGGCGAGATCGTCCGGCCGAAGCGGCACGCCGCGACGGTCGAGATAGGCGGGGCTGGCGCAGATCACCCGGCGCACCGTGCCGACCCGCGTCGCGATCAGCGCGCTGTCCGCCAGATGCCCGATCCGCAAGGCCACGTCGATGTGCTCGTCGGCCAGGCTGATCTGCCGGTCCACGAGCGAGAGGCGCAGATCAATCGCCGGATGCTCCTTGAGGAAATCCAGCGCGATCGGCAGCAGGTAGCTCTCGCCGAAGGCGATGGGCGCTGTCACGTGGAGGCCACCCCGCAGGGCGCCATGATCGCCGGAGGCCTGCCGCTCCGCCGCGTCCAGCGCGTCAAGGATGCGGCGCGAGGCGGCGACAAAGGCGCGCCCCTCCTCCGTCAGGGCAAGGCCGCGACTGGTACGCAGCAGCAGGCGTACGCCGAGGTGCCTTTCAAGGTCGCCGACCTTCCGGCTGACCGTCGCCAACGGTGCGTTGAGACGCCGGGCCCCGGCCGAAAGGCTGCCCGCCTCGACGACCGCCAGCAGCACGGACATCGCCTCCAGACGATCCACGTCACCCTTCCATTTTTCGAGAGGATACCTCCCAGAATGCCAGGATACTCTCTGAATTCATCATGGCCTAGCCTCCCCCGTGGGAAGGCGAGAGGGCTCGCTGATCCCGATTCAGCAACGGAGAGCGCCATGCCTCAACTGTCACGCCGCGCCTTTGCCGGCGGCCTGCCCCTCGGTTTCGTCGGAGGGAGCCTCCTTGGTGGCGGCCTCCTTGGTGGCAGCCTGCTGGACGGCGCAACCGCACCTGCGCTCGCGGCCAGCCCGGCGCCGGGGACCCCCGTCAGCGTGACGCCGCTCGCGCAGATCAAGATCGGTCGCTTCACCGTGACGGCGCTAACGGACGGTTATGCCGACATGCCCTACACGTTCTTTCCGGGGCGGAGCGCCGCACAGGTGGAGCAGGCGGCGACCGCGCAGTTCACCGCCCGGACGAGCGGCGTGCGCTTCCTGTTCAACCAGTATCTTGTGGAGGATGGCGAACGCCGCATCCTCATTGATGCCGGCCCCGCCGGCTCGATCGGGCAGACCGGCGCGCTGCCGCAGGCGCTCGCCACGCTGGGCGTCGAGCGCGACCAGATCGACGCGGTGATCGTGACCCATATGCACCAGGACCATATGGGCGGCCTGATCCTCGACGGTAAGAACAATTACCCGAAGGCGGAACTCTTCATCGACCGGCGCGACGTCACCCACTGGACCGACCCAGCCAAGCGCAACGGCGCGCCCGACTATCTGCAGACCAGCTTCCGCATGGCCGACGAGATCGTGCGCCTCTACCCGAAGCTGCAGGCGATCGACGGCGAGCGCGAGATCGCGCGCGGCGTCTCCATCGTCGACCTCGCCGGCCACACCCCCGGCCATATCGGCGTGCGGATCGAGGATGGCGGCCAGAGCCTCATCATGGTCTCCGACATGATCTTTCCGGTGGTGCACCCCGCAGCGACCGACGTGTTCTTCCTATTCGAGCAGGACCAAGCCGCAGCCAAGGCGATGCGCGACACGTTCTACCCTCGCGCCGCGGCGGAAGGCGCGCTCATCGCGGCGACGCACATGCCCTTCCCCGGCCTCGGCCACGTGGTCAATGATCGCGGAACGATGCGCTGGCAGGTGGCCGACTGGGCCTTGCAGAACTGAAGCGGCCGCCCGAGGCTTGGTCCGGTCGGCGGAAAGGTAAAGCCATGGGCAGACGATATCTGGACATCGCCACGACGCCTTCCGTCGCCGCCGCCCAGGAGCATTACGGCGGCGCCGCCCCGTGGGGAGGTCCGCGCGCGCCCGCCGACGCCGAGGCCGGAGAAAGCCAGCAACTGGGGCCGGCGGAACTGGCGTTTATCGCGACACGCGACGGATTCTATCTCGCCAGCGTCTCCGAGACCGGCTGGCCCTATGTGCAGTATCGCGGCGGGCCCGCGGGATTTCTCACGCCTGTTGACGCCGGCACGTTGGGCTTCGCGGATTTTCGCGGCAACCGGCAATACATCACCACCGGCAACGTGACCGCGAATGACCGCGTCTCGCTGTTCCTGATGGACTATGCCCACCGCCACCGCCTGAAGATCTTCGGCCACCTGCGCATGACCGACGCCGCCGACAACCCTGAGCTTGCCGCCCGACTGGCCGTGCCGGGCTATCGCGGGCGCATCGAGCGGGTCGCCCTCATCGCGGTGGAGGCGTTCGACTGGAACTGCTCGCAGCACATCACCCCGCGCTTCACGCAGGCCGAGATCGAAGGCGCCCTCACCCCGGTGCGCGCGGAACTCGCGACGCTGCGGGCCGAGAACGAGCGCCTGCGCCGCGAACTGGCAGGACGCGAAACCACCCGCCACGAAGAGCCGGACGGCCCGGCCTGATCGCCGGCACCTGCGAACCGGACCGGGGCCTCTCAGCCCTCCACCAGCGCGAATTTGTCGACGTCGAACATGCCGTAATCGGTGATCTTCAGATGCGGGATCACCGGCAGCGGCAGGAAGGCGACCTGCAGGAAGGGCTCGGGCAGCACGACGCCGAGCGCCTTCGCCGCCGCCCGCAGCGGGATGAGCCCGTCATGCACCTCCTCGAAGCGGCCGGCCGACATCAGCCCGGCGACGGGAAGCGCCAGCTCGGCCGTGACCTCGCCGCCCTCGGCGACGACGAAGCCGCCCTTGAGCGCGATGAGGTGGTTCACCGCCACCGCCATGTCCGCCTCGTCGGCGCCGACGACGCAGATGTTGTGGCTGTCATGACCGACGGAAGAGGCGATGGCGCCGCGCTTCATGCCGAAGCCGTGCACGAAGCCGCGGCCGATATTGTTGTTGGCGCCGTGGCGGGCGACGACGCAGACCTTCACCGCGTCCTTGTCGAGATCGACCTGCTTCTCGCCGCCGACGACGGGCAGGTCGAGGCTCATGTCCTCGGTGATGATGCGGCCGGGCACCACGCCGATGACCCGCGTGGCGGGCGCGCCGGCGGGAATGCGGAAATCGGCGGGCTCCACCGGCGCGGCCTTCATGGAATCGAGGCCGACCGGCTCCACGGAGCCGCGCGCCGCGAACAGCTCGGGCGTCACCAGACGGCCGGCGCTGATGACGTGGCGGACCGAGCAGGACTCCAGATCGTCGAGCAGCACGATGTCGGCGCGCCGGCCGGGCGCGAGGAGGCCGCGATCGGTGAGCCCGAAGGCATTGGCCGCCGACCAGCTCGCCACCCGGTACACATGGTGCACCGGCGCCCCCTGGCGGATCGCCTCGCGGATCATGAAGTCGAGATGGCCCTCCTCCGCGATGTCGAGCGGATTGCGGTCGTCGGTGCAGAAGGCGAGGAAGGCGGAAGTGTCGGGCGAGATGAGCGGGATGAGCGCGTGCAGGTCCTTGGAAACCGAGCCCTCGCGGATCAGCACCGTCATGCCCTTGGCGAGCTTCTCGCGCGCCTCGTTCAGCGAGGTGGCCTCGTGCTCGGTGCGGATGCCGGCGGCGATGTAGCCGTTGAGGTCGCGGCCCGAGAGCAGCGGCGCGTGGCCGTCGATGGGCCCGTCCGAGAAGGCGGCGAGCTTGGCCAGCGCCTCGGCGTCCTTGAACAGCACGCCGGGGAAATTCATGAACTCGGCGAGGCCGATGCCGGAGGGATGGCCGCGCAGGGACACGAGGTCGGCGGCCGAGAGCGTGGCGCCGGCGGTCTCGAACCTCGTGGCCGGCACGCAGGAGGAAAGCTGGACCCGCAGGTCCATCACGGTGTGCTCGGCGCAGCGCTGGAAATAGCGGATGCCTTCCGCGCCCAGCACGTTGGCGATCTCGTGCGGGTCGCAGATCGCGGTGGTCACGCCGTGCGGCAGCACGCAGCGGTCGAATTCCAGCGGCGTGACCAGCGAGGATTCGACGTGCAGATGCGTGTCGATGAAGCCGGGGACGGCGAAGAGGCCGGCGCCGTCGATCACCGCCGTACCCTCGTAGCTCTCATGCGTGCCGACGATGCGGTCGCCGACGATGGCGATGTCGGTGGGCGTGAGCGCGCCGGTGATGACGTCGAGCATGCGGACGTCCTTCACCACGAGGTCGGCCGGCGCGACGCCCCGCCCCGCATCGACGAGGCGGCCGATCTCGGCGGGGGTCAGCTTCGTCATCGTCCTGGTTCCTTCACGGTTCGCGGCCGCCGCGCCGCCTATGCCTTCCAGGCGCTGGCCTGGTCGAGCCGGGCGATGTCGCCGCCGGTGAGCTGGAGCGAGGCGCTGGCGAGCAGCTCGCCGAGTTGCTCCACCTTCGAGGCGCTGGCGATGGGGGCGGTGACGCTCGGGCGCGCCATGATCCAGGCGAGCGCGACCTGCGTCGGGGTGGCGCCGCGCGCCGCCGCCACCTCGTCGAGCGCGGCGAGGATGCCGAGGCCCTTGGGGTTGAGGTACTTGTCGACGGTGGCGCGGCCGCGCACGCTCTTCTGCGCGTCCGCCGACTTGCGGTACTTGCCGGTGAGGAAGCCGGCGGCGAGCGAGAAATAGGTGATGACGCCGAGGCCGTTGCCCGAGCAGATCGGCTCCAGCTCCGCCTCGTAGCCGGCGCGCTCGCACAGATTGTATTCGGGCTGCAGCGTCTCGTAGCGCGGCAGCTTCTCGCGGGTGGCCACCGCCAGCGCCTCGAACAGGCGCGAGGCGGAGAGGTTGGAGGCGCCGATGAGGCGCACCTTGCCGGCCTTGATCAGTTCCTCATAGGCGCCGAGCACGTCCTCGAAGGGCGTTTCCGGGTCGTCCCAGTGCGACTGGTAGAGGTCGATGTAGTCGGTCTGCAGGCGCTTCAGCGAGGCCTCGACGGCGGTGCGGATGTAGTCCGGCTTCAGGCAGACCTTGCCCAGCCCCATGTCGGAGCCGACCTTGGTGGCGATGACGAGTTTGGAACGGTTGCCGCGCTCCTTCATCCACTTGCCGATGATGGCCTCGGACTCGCCGCCCTCATGGCCCGGCGCCCAGCGCGAATAGACGTCGGCGGTGTCGATGAAGTTGAAGCCCGCCTCGACCAGCCCGTCCAGCAGACGGAAGGAGACGGCCTCGTCGGCCGTCCAGCCGAACACGTTGCCGCCGAAACAGAGCGGCGGGACCAGGATGTCGGAGCGGCCAAGGCGGCGCAGTTCCATTCTTCTCTCCTTCCGGCTTTGTTGGCGGGCCGGAGTTTAGGGCAGGAGGGCGCGGGTGCTAACCACCCATATGTTGTAACCGGAGAGGGTCAGAACCCGTCGTCGTCGAGGCCGCCGACCTCGATGAGCTCGACCTGGTCGCGCTGGCAGACGTTACGCAGCTCGGGCGACGAGACCGTGTCGGTGACGAAGGTGTCGATCTCCGCCATGGCGCCGATGCGCACGGGCGCGGTGCGCTCCAGCTTGGAGCGGTCGGCCACCAGGATGACCTGACGGGCATTGTCGATGATGGCGCGGGCGACCTGCACCTCGCGATAGTCGAAGTCCAGCAGCGTGCCGTCCTCCTCGATCGCCGAGGCGCCGATGACGGCGTAGTCGACGCGGAACTGGCGCACGAAATCCACCGCCGAGGAGCCGATCACCGCTCCGTCGGCGTGGCGTACCGGGCCGCCCGCCATGATCAGCTCGATCTTGGGATGGCGGTAGAGCAGCGTGGCGACGTTGAGGTTGTTGGTGATCACCAGCATGTCCTCGTGATCGCCGAGCGCGCGGGCGACCTCCTCGGTCGTGGTGCCGATGTTGATGAACAGCGAGGCGCGGTTGGGCACGATGCTGGCCGCCGCCTCGGCGATGGCGCGCTTGGCGCCCTGCGCCATGGCGCGGCGGGCCTCATAGGCGAGGTTCTCGACGCCCGAGGCCACCACCGCGCCGCCGTGCACGCGCGACATGAGCCGGCGCACGCACAGGTCGTTGAGGTCCTTGCGGATCGTCTGGGGCGACACGTCGAAACGCGCGGAGAGGTCTTCGACGCTCACCCGCCCCTGTGCGCGCGCCAGCACGAGGATGTCCTGCTGGCGAGAGGAGATCGCGTTCATTCGTCCTGGCTGGCCCTGTCCCCCGGAAACAGTTCGCATCGTCTTCTGCGGACGATTCGCGGACCATCCTGCACATTGGAAGGGGTCGCGGCAAACGGCTGCTTAGACGCGCTGCAACATGAGCGCGCTGCCGAGCCCGCCGGCCGCCGCGATAGCGGCGAGGCCGAGCGCGCCGGGGGTCTCCCGCCCGAGCTCGTGGAACAGGCGGACGGCCAGAATGGCGCCGGAGGCGCCGATGGGATGGCCGCGCGCCAGCGCCCCGCCGCCGCGGTTGACGCGGGCCGGATCGAGGCCCAGCGCGGCGATGTTGGCGAGCGCCTGCGCGGCGAAGGATTCCATCAGCTCGACGCAGGCGGGAGCGCGCTTATGGTGCTCCATAAGGCGCCGGGCGGCCGGCACCAGCGCCATCGCCGGCTCTTCCGGCGCGGCACCGGCGGAGGCGGCGTCGAGAAAGGCGATGCCGGGGCGGCGCGCCTCGGGCAGGCCTTCCGGCGCGACGACGAGCACGGCCGCCGCCGCGTCGGCCTCGACCGCGACGCCGGTCGCGTCGACGGCGAACTCCCCCTCCCCGGCCAGCACCGGCGCGCGGGCGCAGAGCCGGGCCTCGAGGGCACGGGTGAAGGCGTCACGGCCGAGCCCGGCGACGGGGACGATCTCCGGTTCCAACGTCGCGCGGGCCGCCAGCGCCGCCGCGTGGCTGGCGACGGCGAAGGCCCCCTGCGCCTCCCGCGCGATGCCTTGGGCGCGGGCCAGCGCCGCCATGGCCGTGACGAGATCCGGGTCGCGCTCCGGCCAGGGCGCGAAGGGCGGGCGCTCGTAGAAGACCGGCTCCTCGCCGGGCGCCTTCGGGCGGCGGGCGCGCAGGGGGGCGCGGCTCCAGCTTTCCACGCCGCCGGCCAGCACCGCCCGCGCCGCGCCCGATTCCACCAGACGCGCGGCCAGCATGATCGCGTCGAGGCCCGAGCAGCACTGCGTGTCGAGGGTGAGCGCCGGCACGCTGTCGGGCAGGCCGGCCGCCAGCGCCGCGAGGCGGGCGACATTGCCGCCGCCGGACAGCGCGTTGCCGAGGATGACGTGGTCGACGGCTTCCGGGGCGAGGCCGGCATCGGCGAGACAGGCGTGTAGCACCGGCGCGGCGAGATCGTGCGCCTCCACCTCGCGGAAGGCGCCGCCGCGCGGAGCGACCGCCGTGCGGCGGGCGGCGAGGAGGAAGGCGCGGCTCACCGCTTCGGCCTCCCCTCCGCCAGCCGGTCGCGGGCGATGGCCTCCAGTGCCCGCAGATCTGCCTTGCCGCCGGAGGTGCGGGGCCATTCGTCGAGCGCGAGGAAACGGCGCGGTAGCTTGGCGGCGGGCAGCCGCGCGCGGCAGGCGGCGCGCAGGGCCGCGTCCTCGAAGCGCCCGCGCAGCACGGCGACGAGTTCCACGCCGCGCAGCGGGTCCGGCAGGCCGAACACCGCCGCTTCCTCGATGCCGTCGAGACCGGTCAGCACCGCCTCCACTTCCTCGGGATAGACGTTGAGGCCGGAGGTGACGAGCATGCGCTTCTCGCGCCCGTGCAGGTAGAGGAAACCCTCGCCGTCGAGCCGCCCATGGTCGCCGATGGTGAGGAAGCCGCCCTCCCGGCGCGTCTCCGGCGCGCTGCCGCAGGCATAGCCGTCGAACAGCATGGAGCTGCCGACCCAGATGGCGCCGGCCTCGCCCACGGGCAGGTCGCGGCCATCAGCGTCGCGGATGCGCAGGCCGACGCCATGCGCCGCGCGCCCGACCGAGCCGGCCGGCACCGCCTCGCCCGGACGGCTGACGGTGACGAAGCTCAGCTCCGAGGCGCCGTAGAACTCGGCGATGCCGGCGCGCGGGAACAGCCTCTCCACCGCCGCGCGGGTCTCCGGCCGCCATTTGGCGCCGCTGATCATGATGACGCGCACCGAGGGGAACGCCTCGCCCTGCGCCGCCTCGACCAGCATCTGGAGCTGGGTGGGCGTGGCGTAGAGCGCGGTGACGCCGTGGCGGGCGAGAAGGCGCAGCGCCCGGCGGGGATGGAACTGGTGCATCATCACCGCCGTGGCGCCGACATGCAGCGCGTGGACGACGCCGTAGAGATGCAGCGAGGCGGCGAGGCCGCCGGGCGCCATCACGATGTCCTGTTCGCCGAGGCCGAACTCGGCCGCGCTGACCGCGAAGCTGTCGATCCAGGAACGGTGGTTGCGGCGGTAGCCCTTGGGCACACCGGTCGAGCCCGAGGTGAAGCCGACATAGAAGGAGGCCAGCGGATCCGGCGCGGGGGGAAACGGCGCGGGCGGCACGTCGGGCGCGGCGTCGAGCGTCAGCGCCGGCATGAGCGCGGCGTCGATGGCGGCACGGTAGGGCGCGGGCCAGGCGGGATCGTAGACGAGGGCCTGCCGGCCGCTCGCCGCGCAGGCGAGGAAGAGCTCGACGAGCGAGGGGGCGTTGCCCATGGCGAGCGCGACATGGGCGCCGGGCGCCGTACGCGCGGCCAGCCACGCCGCCAGCCCGCCGACGCGGGCGGCGAGATCGGCGCGGCTGCGCACCTGCGCGTCGCAGACCAGCGCCGGCCGGGCCGGGTCCGCCGCCACGAGGGCGGGAAGGCCGGCGCCGATGGTGCGCGGAACGCTCCGGCTCATGGCCTCACGCGTTGCGCGAGAGCAGCGCCTCCGGCATGCCGCGCGCCACGGTCTGCGCCACCAGCGCGACCAGCACCGCCTTGATCGTGTCGCCGGGGATGAAGACGAGGCAGGCCTTGGCGGCGTCGAGGAGCGACAGGCTGCCCATCGCCGACATGCCGACGATGCCGAAGGCATAGAGCACGAGGATGCCGCCGACCACCGAGGCCACCAGCGCCGCCGGAAAGACCGGCGCCCGGCGCAGCGCCTGCATGATCAGCCCGGCGACGAAGGCGGCGGCGATCCAGCCGAAGATGAAGCCGACCGAGGGGCTGAAGAACACGCCGAGACCGCCCCGCCCGCCCGCCAGCAGCGGCGCGCCGAGGGCGACGACGAACAGCAGCAGCACGATGGAGAGCGCGCCGCGCCACGCGCCGAGCATCACCCCGGCGAGCATCGCGCCCATGCTCTGCGCGGTGATCGGCACGCCGCCGGCCAGCGGCAGGTCGAAGCGCGGCAGCAAGCCGAGCACGGCGAAGATGGCGGCGTAGAGGGCGATCTGGACGAGGCTGCGATCCTTCATCGGACATCCTTCATCGGCGGCTTCCGCGCGGCACCCCGCCCCGCGCCGCCAGCGCCTCGGCGGTGTGATGGGACAATCTCAGCGTCTGGATACAGAAAGGCGCGAGCAGGCGCCAGCCGCCGCGCCTTCCGGTGCGGGCGCGGTAGGATTCGTTCAGCGACTCCCACAGCGCGAAAAGCAGCGGTATGAGCCGGATCATCAGCGCCACCGCCAGCGCCACCGCGCGCGGCGCCACGCCGAACAGGGCGAGCGGGCGCAGCAGCGGCTCCACTGCGTCCATCATCGCGTCCATGCGGGTGGTCATGGTCACGGCATTGGCCAGCAGCACCATGGCGAGGATGCGCAGGCACACGACGAGGCCGAGGAGGACGTCGCCGTTCCACGCGTGCAGGGCGAGCAGGATGAGGAAGAGCGGCCACATGGGCCGCAATAGCGCCACCTGCGCCAGCGCGGCGCGGCCGAGCGAGGCGTAGAGGGCGAGCGTGGCGAGGACCAGACCCGCCATCAGCGGAAGGCTGTCGAAGGGCGCCACGGTAAGGCTGACCAGCGCCAGCGCGATCAGCTTCCAGCCGGCGGGAATGGCGTGCAACCAGGTGCGCCCGGGGAGATAGAGGGAGATCATCCGAGCGATTCCGCGAAGACGCGGTAGGCGGCGACGACCTCGGCGGGCGGGCCGTCCATCGCCACCCTGCCCTCGTGCAGCCAGACGACCCGCTCATAGGCGGCGAAGGCGTCGAGTTCATGGGCGACGAGGACGACCTGCTGCGGCAGGCCGGCGATGAGCGCCTCCAGCCGGCGGCGGGTGGGCAGGTCGAGGCTGGAGAAGGGCTCGTCCAGCACGATCACCGCTGGCTCCATCACCAGCACGGCGATGATGCACAGGAACTGCTTCTCGCCCTCGGAGAGCGCGTGCACCGGCCGCTCCGCCCAATGCTCGCGGCCGAAGCGGGCGAGCGCGGGAACGGCCGCCCTGGCGGCTTCGCGGCGCGGCAGGCCGGCCTGCTCCAGGCTGAAGGCGATCTCCTCGGCGACGGTGGGGAAGATGATCTGGTGGTCGGGGTTCTGGAAGATGAAGCCGACCTTGCGCGGCAGCTCGGCCGCCTGCTCCTTCGCGTCGAGGCCGTGGACGACGACGCGGCCGGCATCGGCGGTGAGCAGGCCGTTGAGCAGGCGCACCAGCGAGCTCTTGCCGGAGCCGTTGTTGCCGATGAGGCCGACGCGCCGCTCGGACAGCTCCAGCGACACGCCGTCGAGCACGGTACGCCCGCCGCGCGCGAGGATGACGTTGTCGAGGAGAAGAGAGGCGTCGCTCATGCGGCCACCCCTGTCACAACGTCATGGCCGGACTCGATCCGGCCATCCACGTCCGTCGGCAGCCGAGGAAGGCGTGGATCCCCGGGTCAAGCCCGGGGATGACGGCGTTCTCGTCGGGAGCGCCGATGCGAGAGTTGCTCACAGCATTTCCAGCGCGCGCTTGCGGGTCGGCGGCGGGAAGGCCGCATCGAGCGCGGCGAGGTCTTCGCCGTCGAGCTTGATGTCGCGCGCGCCGGCATTCTCGCGCATGTGCTCGGGGCGCGAGGCCTTGGGGATGACGATGTTGTTCGGGTTGCGCAGCACCCAGGCGAGCGCGACCTGGAAGGGCTTGGCCTTGTGCTTGGCGGCGATCTCGGCGAGCACGCCGGAGGTCCTGATGCGGCCCTGCTCGATCGGGCTGTAGGCCATCAGCGGCATCTCGTGCTCCTCCAGCCAGGGCAGGAGATCGTATTCCGGGCCGCGCCGGGTCAGGTTGTAGAGCACCTGATTGACCGCGCAGCCCTCGCCGCCGGGGGTCTCGTACAGCTCGTTCATGTCGTCGGTATCGAGGTTCGACACGCCCCAGTGGCGGATCTTGCCCTGGGTCTTCAGGTGCTCGAAGCCGATGATGGTCTCCTCCAGCGGGACGCCGCCGCGCCAGTGGAGCAGGTAGAGGTCGAGCCGGTCGGTCTTCAGCCGCTTGAGGCTGCGCTCGCAGGCGGCGACGACCCCGGCGCGGCTGGCGTTCTGCGGATAGACCTTGGAGACGAGGAACACCTTCTCGCGCAGGCCGGCGAGCGCCTCGCCGAGGAAGGTCTCGCAGGCGCCGTCGCCATACATCTCCGCGGTGTCGACGAGGGTGAGGCCGAGCTCGATGCCGAGCCGCACCGATTCCGCCTCCTCCTTCCGCGCCGCGGCGCGCTCGCCCATCATCCAGGTGCCGATGCCGAGGGCCGGAACCTTTTCACCGCCGGGAAGAACCACCTTGCCGCTCATCGCGCGCCTCCATTTCATCCTCAGGCGGATTGCCATTCCCGCGTGCCCGGCGCAAGCAGTCCGTGCGCAGGCATGCTATCCTTCGTCACGGCGCTATGCGCCCCGCCCCCGACGACCTGCGATCCAGAGACTGCCGCCCGAGCCCGAATGCCCGCGACGCCGCTCACCCATCCGACCCCCGAGGCCGACCGGCCGGACGCGCCCGAGCCGGGACTGGCCATCGGCCTGTCGGCGGTGATCGTCGCGGTGACCGGCGACGACCCGAAGGTGCTGACCCTCCGGCACGAGGACGGGCGCGACTCGCTGCCCTCCGGCCCGCTGGAGCGCGGCCACCGCACGCTGGAGGTGGGCCTGCGCACCTGGGTGGAGCGGCAGACGCTGCAGGAGCTCGGCCATGTCGAACAGCTCTACACCTTCGGCGACCGCGACCGCGGCGAGGACGGCGCGCGCTCCCTCTCCCTCGCCTATCTCGCTTTGGTGCGCGAGGCGCGCCCGGCCGGCGACACCGACGCGGCGTGGCAGAGCTGGTACCGCTACTTCCCCTGGGAGGACTGGCGCGACGGGCGCCCGGCCGTGCTCGACAGCCTCGACCACGGGCTGCGCGCCTGGGCGGCCGGGGCGGCGAGCTCGCGCATGGGCGAGATGCGCGCCGAGCGCGTCGCGCTGTGCTTCGGCGGCACGGCCGGCGGCAGCGAGGCGGGCTGGAACGAGGAGCGCGTGCTGGAGCGCTACGAGCTGCTTTACGAGGCGGGGCTGGTCGGCGAGGCGCTGCGCGAGCGCGGCTCCGAGCGCGCCGCCCCCGGCCCTTCCGGCTCGGAGATGCGCGAGGACCACCGCCGCATGCTGGCGCTCGCCATCGCGCGGCTGCGCGGCAAGATTAAATATCGCCCAGTGGTGTTCGAGCTGATGCCGCCGAGCTTCACCCTCGGCCAGCTCCAGCGCGCGGTGGAGGCGTTGTCGGGCATCCGGCTGCACAAGCAGAATTTCCGCCGGCTGATCGAGCAGCAGCGCCTCGTCGAGGAGACCGGCGAGACCACGGCCGAGACCGGCGGGCGGCCGGCGCGGCTGGTGCGCTTCCGCCGCGAGGTGCTGCTGGAGCGCCCCGCCCCCGGCGTGCGCCTGCCGGGCGGCTTCGGGCGGCGGTGATCACTCGTCAAACAGATCGGCGTGCGTGCCCGCCCGTACAAAGACGACGACACCCGTCCTGCCGCTGTCGTCGATCTTGTAGGCCAGCAGAAAATCGCCGCCGATGTGACATTCCCGATGCCCCTGCCAGTCGCCCTTGAGCGGGTGGTCGAGCCATTCCGGCCCCAGCGGCGCGTCATTCGCGATCAGCAGCAGCATCGCCTCCTTGAGGCGGTTCATGTCGAAACGGCCCGATCGCGACAGCCGTTCCCAATCCTTGAGGAAGGCCTTGGTGTAATCGGACGCCCGGGGTAACGGAGCGCGCTTACTTCCCGCCGGCTTTTTCAAGGTCCGCCATCAGATCATCGGCCGTCGCGAAGCGGGCCTTGCGAGCGAGGGCGATCTGATCGGCTTCCCGGATGGCTTCGCGGGTGGCCGCGTTGGGCACCTTGAGCTCGAAGGGAAGAGCCTGATCCGCGACCACGCGGTGAAGAAACAGCCTCACCGCGTCCGACAGCGACAGCCCCATCGCCTCGACCGCGGTGGAGGCAAGCCGCTTCGTCTCGTCGTCAATGCGCACATGGATCATGGATGTCTGGGCCATCGGAACCTCCTTCCGCTATATGTAACTCATTTGAGATACAATCAAGGCGTTGAGGACCGCCCATGGCACGGCTCAATCCCGCCCGTCGATCCATTTCGCCATGACCACGCGCGGGGCGACCTCGAAGCCGAGCTTCTCGTAGAAGGCGACCACGGCCGTGTTGGTCTCGCGCACCAGAAGCTGCGCCTTGACCACGCCGCGCGCCTTCAGCCACGCCTCGGCCGCGCCGACGATCTCCGCGCCGACGCCCTGGCGCTGGAGCATGGGATCGACAGCGACGTAGTAGAGCCAGCCCCGGTGCCCGTCATGGCCGACCATCGCGGTGGCGCAGACGCGGCCGCATTCGAGGCGCGCCACCAGCACCTCGGAGCTGGCGCCGCCGCGCGCAAAGCGGAAATCCGTCGCCGGATCATTGTAGGGCACGGTGAGCCCGCAGGCCCGCCAGAGATAGACCACCGCCCGCTCATCCGCCTCGGCGGCCGGCCCGATCGTCAACGTCATGCTCGAAACTCCAACGTCGAAATTCGCCGGCGGGCCCGCTGCGCAAAAAAGCCAATGACCCGATTTGTGACGGACTGTTGACAGCGACTTATACTCAGTCCTAGCATAAGCTCAATCGCCGGGCTTTGGGCCCGGTCTTCTTTGGCCCTAGATATACTCAAAACGAGCATAAGGGGAGGACGCGATGCTGGATGTCAACGTCGCCGCCCGCACGGAAACCGCCGAGGGCTTCGCGCCCGCCTTTACGCCCGACAGCGTTCCCGCCGCCACCCCGGCGCTGCCGCTGGCGCATCTCTATGCCCGCGTCTCCAAGCATGTGACGCCGGCCGAGTGGCCGTTGATCGTGCGCGACGTCGAGGCCATCGAACGGCTGAAGCGCGAGAAGAACGCCGTGGTGCTCGGCCACAACTACCAGGCGCCGGAAATCTTCAACACGGTGGCCGACATCGTCGGCGACAGCCTCGCGCTGGCCCGCGAGGCGGTGACGGTCGACGCCGACATCATCGTCATGGCCGGCGTGCACTTCATGGCCGAGACCGCCAAGCTGCTGAACCCTTCCAAGACCGTGCTGATGCCGGACATGGGCGCGGGCTGCTCGCTGGCCGAGTCCATCACCGCCGCCGACATCCGCCTGCTGCGCCAGCATTATCCCGGCGTGCCGGTCGTCACCTATGTGAACACCTCCGCCGAGGTGAAGGCGGAGAGCGACTATTGCTGCACCTCCGGCAACGCCGTGAAGGTGGTGCGCGCGGTGGCGAAGGAATGGGGCGTCAACCGCATCCTCATGCTGCCGGACGAATACCTCGCCCGGAACGTGCAGAAGGAAGTGCCGGAGATCGAGCTGATCGCCTGGAAGGGCCATTGCGAGGTGCATGAGCGCTTCACCCCGAGCGACATACGCGACCTGCGCGAGAACCATCCCGGCGTGGTGGTGCTGGCGCATCCCGAATGCCCGCCGGAAGTGGTGGCCGAGGCCGACTTCGCCGGCTCCACCGCCGCCATGGCCGACTATGTGGGCGACCACAAGCCGGCGCGCGTGGTGCTGATCACCGAATGCTCCATGGCAGACAACGTGGCGGTGAGCCACCCGGAGGTGGAGTTCGTGCGGCCGTGCAACCTGTGCCCGCACATGCGCCGGATCACCCTCCCGAACATCCGCCGGGCGCTGGAGACCATGACGACGCCGGTCGAGATCGACCCGGCGATCGCCGACCGCGCCCGCCTCGCCGTCGAGCGCATGCTCGCCATCCGCTGAGGACGCTTACCGAGGATCTTCGCGTTGAGCCATTCGCCGCAGAACATCGTCGTGGTCGGCGGCGGGGTCGCCGGCCTCGCCACCGCGCTGCGCCTCGCGCCGGCGCCGGTGACGCTGATCGTCGCCTCGCCGCTCGGCGCGGAGGCCGCCACCGGCTGGGCGCAGGGCGGCATCGCCGCCGCCATCGGCCCGGACGACCGGCCGGACCTCCACGCCATCGACACGCTGACCGCCGGCGCGGGCCTCTCCGAGCCGCATGTGGCGCGCCGCGTGGCGGGCGCCGCGCCGGCGGCCATCGACTGGCTGGTCTCGCTCGGCACGCCCTTCGACCGCAACGCCAATGGCAGCCTCGCGCTGGGGCTGGAAGCCGCGCATTCGCGCCGGCGCATCGTCCATGCCGAGGGCGACGGCACCGGCCGCGTGGTGCTTGAGACGCTGGCGCGGGCGGCGCGGGACTGCCCCTCCATCCAGGTGATGGAGGGCTGGCGGGCGACCGAGCTGCTGACCGACGAGAACGGCCGCGTCGCCGGCGTCGCCGCGCGCGACCGCGAAGGCCGGGTGGCGGCGTTGCCTGCCCGCGCGGTGGTGCTGGCCACCGGCGGGCTCGGCGGACTCTACGCCTCCACCACCAACCCGCTCGGGGCGGTCGGCTCGGGCCTCGCGCTCGCCGCACGGGCCGGCGCGACGCTGCGCGACATGGAGTTCGTGCAGTTCCACCCGACCGCCATGGCGGTGAGCGGCGATCAACGCGCCCCGCTCGCGGGCGGCCCGGCGCCGATGCCGCTGGCCACCGAGGCGCTGCGCGGCGAGGGCGCGACGCTGGTCAACGAGCACGGCGAGCGCTTCATGGCCGAGGTGCCCGGCCAGGAACTGGCGCCGCGCGACGTGGTGGCCCGCGCCATCTTCGCCGAGCTGGCGGCGGGGCGGACGGTGATGCTCGACGCGCGGCTGAAGGATGTCGAGCGCCGCTTCCCCGGCGTCGTCGCGCTGTGCCGCGCCAACGGGCTCGACCCGGCGCGCGCGCCGATCCCGGTGCGGCCGGCGGCGCATTACCACATGGGCGGCATCCGGGTGGACGACGCCGGACGCGCCAGCGTGCCGGGCCTGTGGGCCTGCGGCGAGGTGGCCTCCACCGGGCTGCACGGCGCCAACCGGCTCGCCAGCAACTCGCTGCTGGAGGCGCTCGCCTATGCCGCATGGATCGCCGAGGACATTGCCGGACAGGATGCGGCCTCCCCGGCGCCCCGCCCGGCGGGCGCCATCCGCCCGCTCTCGCCGGCCCGCCCGGAGATCCGCGCGCTGATGGACCTCAAGGTCGGGGTGGTGCGGGACGCGCAGGGGCTGGAAGCCGCCGCCGCCCGGCTCGGCGCCCTGGCCGATGCGAACGGCGACGACCTCTCTCTGGTCGCGCTCATGGTGACGGAGGCAGCGCTGCGGCGGATCGAGAGCCGGGGCGGGCATTTCCGCGCCGACCACCCCACGCCGGCGGCGGTGACGCGCCATTCCGAAACCACGCTCGACCGCCCCGAGGCCGGCGACGTGCGCCGGGTGGCGTGAAACCGAACGACGTCATGCCCGGGCCCGGCCCGGGCATCCACGACTTCCGTGGCGCAAGGGCGAAAGACGTGGATGGCCGGGACAAGCCCGGCCATGACCGACCTTTGGAACTTGCCCTCGTCCCGGGAACCCGCCCCGGAGATCCAGACGAACGGATGGCCGGGTCGGACCCGGCCGCGAGGGATTGAAAGACAGCAGTGAGCCCAGCGATGTCATCCTTCCTCTCCCCCCTGCCCCGCCTGTTGATCGAACCCGTCGTGCGCGCGGCGCTGCTGGAAGACCTCGGCCGCGCCGGCGACGTGACGACCGACGCCGTCATCCCCGCCGGGGCCCGCTTCGAGGCCGTGATCGCCTCCCGCCAGCCGGGGGTGATCGCCGGCATCGACGCGGCGGTGATCGCCTTCGACCTCGTCGATCCCGCGCTGAAGGTGACGGTGGAGCGCGGCGACGGAGCGCGGGTGGCGCCCGGCGACGTGGTGCTGCGGCTGGACGGCCCGGCGCGCGCCATCCTCACCGCCGAGCGGGTGGCGCTGAACATCGCCTGCCGCATGTCGGGCATCGCCACCGCGACCGCCGGCCTGGTCGAGATCGCCCGCCGGCACGGCAAGGCGCAGATCGTCTGCACCCGCAAGACCACGCCGGGACTGCGGGCGCTGGAGAAGCACGCGGTGAAGGCGGGCGGCGGCTCCAACCACCGCTTCGGCCTCGACGACGCGGTGCTGATCAAGGACAACCACATCGCCGTCGCCGGCGGGGTGGTGCCGGCCATCCGCGCCGCCAAGGCGCATGCGGGGCACATGGTGAAGATCGAGGTGGAGGTCGACACGCTCGCCCAGCTCGACGCGGCGCTGGCGGAAGGGGTCGACGCGGTGCTGCTCGACAACATGGACCCGCCGACGCTGAAGGACGCCGTCGCCATGGTCGACGGGCGGGCGCTGACCGAGGCCTCGGGCCGCGTCTCGCGCGAGACCGTCGGCCCGATCGCGGCGAGCGGGGTGGACCTGATCTCCGTCGGCTGGATCACCCATTCCGCGCCGATTCTCGACCTCGGGCTCGACGCGGCGGGCGTGTGAGGGATCGGCCGGGGAGTCTCGCGCCGGGTACCGGACGAACTGCAGCGCCGATCCGGGACACGGCGCAAGACCCTTTGGCGGAATCCACCGTTCAACGGCCCGCCGCCGCCGTTCTGCCCTTGAATGAGGCATGCTTTTGTGCGATGCATATAGGCGTCTGCTAATGATTATGCGGGAGAGACCGACAGTCCTCCCGGACACGTGTCGGCGCCGACGGAGCAACCCCCCAGGAAACTCTCAGGCACCAGGGACCGCATAGTCAGGACGATCTGGAGAGAGGCGTCGGCGCCGGTTCGCAAGCGCAAGACGTCCACCGAAGGGGAAGCCCGGGAAGGCGACGGCCGTCGCCGTTCCGTCTCGGGGCGAGCTCTCAGGTAACCGCGACAGATGGGGACAGCCGGCTGGAACGCCAAGCGGAAACGCCGCCGTTCGAGCCTCGTCGTCCTCAAGCGCGGGAGAGCCCCATGCGCAGCATCGCCGTCATCGGTGCCGGAATCACCGGCGTAACCACCGCCTATGCCCTCAACGAGAAGGGCTACGACGTCACCGTCATAGACCGCCAGCGCTATGCCGCGATGGAGACCTCCTTCGCCAATGGCGGCCAGCTCTCGGCCTCCAATGCCGAGGTGTGGAATTCCTGGGCGACCGTGCTCAAGGGCATCAAGTGGATGTTCACGCCGGACGCCCCGCTGCTGATGAACCCCATGCCGTCCTGGCACAAATATTCCTGGATGGCCGAGTTCCTCGCCAATATCCCGAACTACAAGGCGAACACGGTCGAGACCACGCGCCTCGCCATCCAGGCGCGCAACTACATGTTCGACATCGCCGCGCGCGAGGGCATCGACTTCAACCACGAGACGCGCGGCATCCTGCACATCTACCGCGACAAGGCGAGCTTCGACCACGCGCTGAAGGTCTCCGACCTCTACGCGCAGGGCGGCCTCGAGCGCCGCACGCTCTCCTCCTCGGAAATCCGCGCCGTCGAGCCGACGCTGCACGGCAGCTATTACGGCGGCTTCTTCACCCCCTCCGATTCGACCGGCGACATCCACAAGTTCACCTTCGGCCTCGCCGAGGTGTGCCGCCGGAAGGGCGTGCGCTTCATCAACGAGGCGAGCGTCGAGCGCGTGGCGCATACCGGCACGGGCAAGGACGGCACGGGCGTCGAGGTGGCCTTCACGCTCGCCCCCGACGCCGAGGACGCCGCGCCGCGCCGCGAGACGCTGGCCTTCGACGCGGTGGTGGTGTGCGCCGGCATCGGCTCGCGCGCCATCGCGGCCGGGCTCGGCGACCGGGTGAACATCTACCCGGTGAAGGGCTATTCGATCACGGTGATGCTCGACGACGAGCAGAGCCAGAACGCGGCGCCGTGGGTCAGCCTGCTGGACGACAAGACCAAGATCGTCACCTCGCGCCTCGGCAAGGACCGCTTCCGCGTCGCCGGCACGGCCGAGTTCAACGGCGAGAATCGCGACATCCGCGCCGACCGCATTCGCCCGCTGACCGACTGGGTGCGCAAGCTGTTCCCGGGCGTCTCCACCGAGCGCGCCGTGCCGTGGGCGGGCCTGCGGCCGATGATGCCCGACATGATGCCGCGCGTCGCCGCCGGCGTCCGTCCGGGCGTGTTCTACAACACCGGCCACGGCCATCTGGGCTGGACGCTCTCCTGCGCCACCGCGCAGATCATCGCCGAGAAGGTGGCGGCGGCCATGCCGGTCGAACGCCCCGCCCCGGCGCTGCGCATCGCGGCGGAGTGAGCCTTCCGCAAGTGAATTCGCCCGGCCCCTGTTCAGGGTCGGGCGGCGCCCCCAACGGGTGATCCTCTGCCGATCTCGCCCCCGGAACCCTCCGGGGGCGTTTTCATGTCCGCCCCCCGCCCTACAACCGCGTCGTGCGCAGGCGCAGGGCGTTGCCGATGACGCTGACGGAGGACAGCGCCATGGCGAGCGCGGCGACCATGGGGGAGAGCAGCAGCCCGAAGACCGGGTACAGCACGCCCGCCGCGATGGGCACGCCGGCGCCGTTGTAGATGAAGGCGAAGAACAGGTTCTGCCGGATGTTGCGCATCGCCGCCTGCGAGAGCCGGCGGGCCTTGACGATGCCGCCGAGATCGCCGCGCAGCAAGGTGAGCCCGGCGCTCTCGATGGCGACGTCGGTGCCCGAGCCCATGGCGATGCCGACATCGGCGCTGGCGAGCGCGGGCGCGTCGTTGACGCCGTCGCCGGCCATGGCGACGACCCGGCCCTCGCGCTTGAGCTTCTCGACCACCGCCGCCTTGTCCTCGGGCGCCACCTCGGCCTCCACCTCGGCGATGCCGAGCCGGCGCGCCACCGCCTCCGCCGTAGTGCGGTTGTCGCCGGTGAGCATGACGACCCGGATGCCCTCGGCGGCGAGATCGGCCAGCGCCTGCGGGGTCGACGCCTTGATCGGATCGGCGATGGCGATCACCGCCGCCGCCTTGCCGTTGACGCCGACGAGGATGGCGCTGGCGCCTTCCTTGCGCAGTTCGTCGGCGGACGCCGCCAGCGCCGAGGTGTCGATGCCCAGCTCCGCCAGGAAGGCGGCACTGCCGAGCACCACGCGCTTGCCCTCGACGAGGCCATAGGCGCCCTTGCCGACCGGGCTGTCGAAGCCGCGCACCTTGGGGATGTCGATGCCGCGATCCTGCGCGGCGGTGACGACGGCGCGGGCCAGCGGATGCTCGGAGGGGCGCTCGACGGCGGCGGCGAGGCCCAGAACCTCCGCCTCCGCGAAGCCCTCCCCGGGCACGATGGCGGTGACGGAGGGGGCGCCCTCGGTGAGCGTGCCGGTCTTGTCGACGACCAGCGTGTCGACCTTCTCCATGCGCTCCAGCGCCTCGGCGTTCTTGATCAGCACGCCCATCTGCGCGCCGCGCCCGACGCCGACCATGATCGACATGGGCGTGGCGAGGCCGAGCGCGCAGGGGCAGGCGATGATCAGCACCGCCACGGCGGCGATGAGCGCGTGCGACAGGCGCGGCTCCGGCCCGAAGATCGCCCAGGCGATGAAGGCGAGCACGGCGCAGGCGACCACCAGCGGCACGAACCAGCCGGCGACCTGATCGGCGAGCCGCTGGATCGGCGCGCGCGAGCGCTGCGCCTCCGACACCATCTGCACGATGCGCGAGAGCATGGTGTCGCGCCCGACCTTCTCCGCCTCGATCACCAGACCGCCGGAGCGGTTGAGCGTACCGCCGATCACATGGTCGCCCTCCGCCTTGGTGACGGGCATGGATTCGCCGGTGACGAGCGATTCATCGAGCGCCGAGCGGCCCTCGACCACCTTGCCGTCCACCGGCACCTTCTCGCCGGGGCGCACGCGCAGGCGATCCCCGACCGCGACCTGATCGAGCGGGACCTCCTCCTCGCTCTCGTCGGCATTGATGCGCAGCGCGGTCTTCGGCGCGAGGTCGAGCAGCGCCTTGATGGCGCCGGAGGTGCGCTCGCGGGCCCGCAGCTCCAGCACCTGGCCGAGCAGCACCAGCACGGTGATGACCGCCGCGGCCTCGAAATAGACCGCCACCGAACCGTCCGCCGCGCGGAAGGCGGGCGGGAAGACGCCCGGCGCCAGCACCGCGACGAGGCTGTAGAGATAGGCGACGCCGGTGCCGATGGCGATCAACGTGAACATGTTGAGGTTGCGCGTGACTAGCGACTGCCAGCCGCGCACGAAGAACGGCCAGCCAGCCCACAGCACCACAGGGGTGGCGAGCACGAGCTGGATCCAGTTCGACACGCCCGGCGGCACGAGATGATGCAGCGCCGGGACGAGATGGGCGCCCATCTCCAGCGCGAAGACCGGTACGGTCAGCGCGAGGCCGATCCAGAAGCGCCGGGTCATGTCGATCAGTTCGTGGTTCGGGCCGTCGTCGAGGCTCACCAGCACCGGCTCCAGCGCCATGCCGCAGATCGGGCAGGTGCCGGGGCCGATCTGGCGGATCTCCGGGTGCATGGGGCAGGTGTACTCGGTGCCCTCCGGGACCGGCTCGGCCGGGGCCTTGTCGCCGAGATACTTCTCCGGGTTGGCGATGAACTTGGTGCGGCAGCCCGGCGAGCAGAAATAATAGGTGATGCCCTTGTGGTCGGCCTTCAGCGTCGCGGTGTGCGGATCGACATCCATGCCGCAGACCGGGTCCTTCGCCATGTGGGAGGCAGCGTGGGAGGCGGCGCCGGGCGCGGCGCCGGCCGGCATGGCGTGGGAATGGCCGTGCTGATGATCGTGCTGATGTCCGTGATCGTGCGAATGGGCATCGCCATGGGGGTCGTCATGATCGTGATGGCCGCCGCAGCAGGAGGATGGAGCCTGCTCCTTCCCCGGTGCGGATGCCTGCACCGGCTCCTGCGCGGGTGCTTGCGCAGATCTGGCCGCGTGCCCGCCGCAGCATGACCCGGCCTTGCCGTCCCCGTCGGCCGCATGATCATGGGCCGCGTGATCGTGAGCCCCGTGATCGTGGTCGCTGTGAGCCATGGCACCCTCCTTATACCCCCATGAGGTATCTATGACTTGCGATATATACCCAATGGGGGTATATGGCAAGCATGCAGAACGACACACGAAACGCCTGTCTCAAACGCCTGAGCCGCATCGAGGGCCAGGTGCGCGGCCTCTCCCGCATGGTCGAGGATAACCGCTACTGCATCGATATCGTCACGCAGGTGGCGGCGGTGCGGGCGGCGCTGAAGAAGGTGGAGGAGGAGGTGCTGCGCGATCACGTCGCCCATTGCGTCGAGCACGCGATCACCTCCGGCGACGCCGACGCGCAGCGGGCCAAGGTTTCCGAGCTGATCGAGGTGCTCGGCAAGCTGAAGGCCTAGAGGCCCGGGACGAGGCCCGGGACACGGCGCGCCGTCAGAACCCCAGCGATTGCTGCGCCGGCTCCGGCGGCCCGAGACGTACGCCTTCGAGCTCCAGCATGTGCGCCTTGGTGTCCGCGCCGCCCGGCGCGGAGAAGCCGCCGAGCTTGCCGCCGGCGGCCAGCACGCGGTGGCAGGGGATGATCAGCGGCACCGGGTTGCGCGCCATCGCCTGTCCGACATCGCGCGCCGCCTCCGGCCCGGCGCCGAGCTGCCTGGCGAGGGCGCCATAGGTGGTGGTCTCGCCCCAGCCGACGCGGCGGAGCGCGGCATAGATCTGCGTGAAGAAGACGTCCTGCTCGCCAAGATCGAGGCGCACCGGCGCGAAATCGACCGCCTCGCCCGTGAAGTAGCGCCGGATGGCGGCGACCGTCCCGGCGATCTCCGGCGGCGGCTCGCCGGGACGCGCTTCCGGCACGCGGCGCAGCAGATGGCGCTCGGCGGCGGCGACGCTCGGCGCGGGCAGCTGGAGACGGGTGATGCCGGCCTCGCTCCAGGCAAGGCCGCAGAAGCCGCGCGCGGTCTCGAACACCCGATAATGCGGTGCCAGCGGGTCCATGGCTTTCCTCCCGGGTGAAAGCTAGGCCGGTTCGCCGGCGAGGCAACCCGTTTCCGCCTCGCTGTGCGGCTGTTTTCCCTCTCCCCACGGGGAGAGGGAGGGATCGAGGTGGCTCACCCCGCGTAGAGCGCCTTGTACTGGTCGCGCAGCAGGTTCTTCTGCACCTTTCCCATGGTGTTGCGGGGGAGGTCGTCGACGAAGATGACGCGCTTGGGCAGCTTGTAGCGGGCGAGGCGGCCTTCCAGCGCCTCGATCACCGCCTTCTCGTCCAGCGTCGCCTCGGGGCGGGCGACCACCACCGCCGTCACCCCCTCGCCGAAATCGGCGTGCGGCAGGCCGATCACCGCGCTCTCGACCACGCCGGGAAGCGCGTCGATCTCGCTCTCGATCTCCTTGGGGTAGACGTTGTAGCCGCCGGTGATCACGAGGTCCTTGCCGCGCCCGACGATCTGCACATAGCCCTTGGCATCGATCAGGCCGAGATCGCCGGTGACGAACCAGCCGTCGTGGAACTCGGCCGCCGTCTTCTCCGGCATGCGCCAGTAGCCCTTGAAGACGTTAGGGCCGCTCACCTCGATCATGCCGATCTCGCCGGCGCTGATCTCCCGCCCGGTCTCCGGCGAGACCACGCGCACGCTGACCCCCGGCAGGGGGAAGCCGACCGTGCCAGCGATGCGCTCGCCCTCATAGGGGTTCGAGGTGTTCATGCCGGTCTCGGTCATGCCATAGCGCTCGAGGATGGCGTGGCCGGTCCGTGCCCGCCATTCGCGGTGCGTGTCGGCCAGCAGCGGCGCCGAGCCGGAGATGAACAGGCGCATCCCTGCCGCCGCCTCCGGCGACAGGTTCGGCGCCTTGAGCAGGCGCGTGTAGAAGGTCGGCACGCCCATCAGCACGCTCGCCCGGTCCATCAGCGTCAGGATCGCCTCGGAGTCGAACTTCGGCAGGAAGATCATCGAAGACCCAGCCGCCAGCGTGACGTTGCAGGCGACGAACAGGCCGTGAGTGTGGAAGATCGGCAGGGCGTGGATCAGCACGTCGGCGGGCGTGAAGCGCCAGGTGTCGACCAGTGCCAGCGCGTTGGAGACGAGGTTCGCGTGCGTCAGCATGGCGCCCTTGGAACGCCCGGTGGTGCCGGAAGTGTAGAGCAGCGCCGCGAGGTCGTCGGGCGCGCGCGCCACATCCGCGAAGGAGGTGGAGGCGGCATCCGCCGCATCGCTCAGGCTGCCCCGGCCGTGCGCGTCGAGGGTGAGCACATGGGCGACGCCCTGCCCGGCGGCGACGGGGACGAGCGGGGACTGCCGGGCGGGATCGCAGACGAAGATGCGGGCCTCGGCGTCGCCGAGGAAATATTCGATCTCCGGGCCGGTATAGGCGGTGTTGAGCGGCAGGAACACGCCGCCGGCGCGCACCGTGCCGAGATAGGCGAAGATCGCCTCGATGCTCTTCTCCACCTGCAGCGCCACCCGGTCGCCGGGCTTCAGCCCCAGCGCCACCAGCGCGTTGGCGTACTGCGCCGAGCGACGGTCGAGATCGGCATAGGTGTAGACCGTCCCCTCCGGCGTCTCGATGAACACGCGCTGACGCTCTGGCTGGCGGGCCCGGAGGGTGTCGAACAGATGGTTGGTCATGGACAGGCGTTTTCCGGTTGGGACGGGCCGGAGACGGGCTCCAGCGAGGCGAGGCGCCCACAGGGGGCGCCGGTCAACGCGGCCTCGGGCACCTTCAGGCCCAGCGAGGCGACGTAGCCGCGATTGACCGTGGTGTTGGCGAAGCGCGCATTCTCGACATAGGCGCGCAGCGTCGCCACCACCTGATCGCGCGGCGGCTTCACCATCGTTTCCCATGCGCTGCGCGGCACGCTGCCGAAACGGGCGATGTCGTCCCAGCCGGCCGGCTTGGTGATGGAGGAGACGGTGGAGCGGGAATCGAGGTTCTTGTAGGTCCAGAAGCTCCAGCCGATGCCGAAGCGCTCGTTCATCGTGCGGTACTTCTCGTTCCAGTCGTCGGTGAGCTCGCCGGTCTCGCCGAGGAAGAGCGGCGCGCCCCAGCGATTGGCGAAGTTCACGTAGTCCTGCACCTCGCGCCGTTCCGGGCTGGCCCAGAACTTGTGGTAGGTGTAGCCGAGGTTTTCCGCGAAGGGTGGGCCGAACACGCCGAAATTCGTGCTCCACTGCGCCGCCGCCAGGATGAGCGGGTGGTTGGGATCGACCGCGCGGATGGCGGCGGCGATCTCCTGATAGAGCGGCTCAAGGCGCGGGTTGAGATAATCGGTGTCGCTGTAGGGCGAGACCGGCTCGTTGAGCAGGTCATAGGCGAGGACCGTGGTCTCGTCCCTGTAGCGAGCGGCGATGGCCTGCCACATGGCGATGGTGCGGCGGCGGAACTCCGGCACGTAAAAGGTGAGCGGATAGCCCACGCCGTCGTCGTGGTTCACGCCGGTCTGCCCGCCGGGAGCGGCGTGGATGTCGAGGATGACCTTGATGCCGTGCGCCTTCGCCCAGCCGATCACCCGGTCGATCAGCGCCCAGCCCTCGCCGTCCGGGTCGACGCGGGAGGGATCCTGCGGGTCGAGGAAGAACTTCCAGTGCAGCGGCACGCGCACGGTGGTGAAGCCGGCGGCCTTGAGGAAGGCGAGGTCTTCCTCGCGGATATAGACGTCGCGGAAATCGCGCCAGAACCGCTCCGCCTCCTCCGGGCCGGCGAGATATTCGATCACGTCCTCGATCTCGCGCGGGGAGCGCTGGACCTTGAATTTGAACATGTAGCCTTCCGGCAGCAGCCAGTTGCCGAAGCTCATGCCCTTGATCGGGAAGGTGGTGCCGTCCGGATTGACGAAGCGGGTGCCCTCCGTGCGCACGAAGCCGGGCGCCGGGCTTGTCTGGGCAAGCGCGGGAGCGGCGGCGGCGAACAGGGCCAGAGCGAGGGGAAGGACGCGGCGGATCATGGGCGGGCAACCTAGTAAAGCCGGGGCGCGGCGGCAATGGCGCCGCTTCGCGCAGCCCGGCCGCTTGGAGCGAGCCGGCGTCTTTTCGGCGCCGGCCGGACGCGGCAGCCGGCGCGCGACGTCCTTTGGCCACGGTGACAGCACGGGCGGCGCGGGGTAAGCCAAGGGGAACTCCCGCCCCGGCTTTTCTCCCGTCCCGCGTGTCCCCGATGTCGCTGACCCAGGCCGCCTATTTCCTCGCCGCGCTCGTCCTCCTGGTGCTCGCCACCGGGCGCGGACGCGTGCAGCCCTTCATCGCCCTCGTGGTCGCCGGCGTCGGCTTCGGCTATGCCGCCGGCATGTCGACGAGCCATGTCGGCAAGGCCTTCGGCCTCGGCTTCGGCCAGACGCTGAACGCGCTCGGCCTGACCGTGGTGGCCGCCGCGCTGATGGCCGAGATCGCCGACGCCAGCGGCGCCACGGCGCGGCTGCGGCAGCGGGCGCGCGGCTGGCGCTCGCAATCCGCGCCGCTGGCGCTGCTCGGGCTGGTCGCCGGCCTCGGCTCGACCCCGGCGGCGGCCTTCGCGGTACTCGACCCGCTGCGGCGCGGCATCGGCGGCGACAGCCCGCGCTCGGCGCTGGTGCTGGGGCTCGCCCTCTCCGCCAGCCACGGCCTGCTGATCCCCGCGCCAGTGATGCTCGCGGGCCTGACCATCCTGCAGGCGGACTGGACGCAGGCGGCGGCGATCGGCCTGCCGGTGGCGCTGCTCGCCCTGCTGCTCGGCACCGCCTTCGCCCGCGCGGTGGCCAGCGGCCGCCCGGACCCGGCCGACACCGCCCGCGCCCTCGACGGCGAGACGCTGCACGCGCCCCGGCGCGGCGCGCTGGCGCTGACGCTGGTCAGCCTCGTGCTGGTCGGACTGCTGATCGTGCAGTCGCTCGGCGACATCGCCTCCGAGCCGCTGGGCGGCGGCTCCAACCGGGAATTCCTCATCGCCCTCGGCCGGCCGGTCATCCTGCTGCTGGTCGGCACCGGCCTGCTGCTGCTCCTGAGCGGCCACTGGGAGCCGGGCGGGCTCACCGAGAAGGGCTGGGCCGGGCGGGCGCTGACCAAGGTCGCGCCGCTGCTGCTGCTCGTCGGCGCGGCGGGCGGCCTGTCGAAGATCGCGCAAGAGACCGGCATGGCGGAGATGAACGCCGAGCGGCTGCTCGGCTTCGCGCCGGCGGGGGCGCTGGCCCTGCTGCTGCCCTTCGCGCTCGCCGCCGTGATCAAGACGCTGCAGGGCTCCTCGCTGGTCGCGGCCATCACCGCCGCCGGCATGATGATGGAGCTGGTCGACCCGCTCGGCCTCGGCGATCCCGCCGGGCGGACCCTCGCGGCGCTGGCGATCGGCGCCGGCGCGATGTGCGTGTCGCACATAAATGACGGATTCTTCTGGCTGGTTGCACGGGGCGGCGGCTTCACGCCCGGGGCGGCACTCGCCCGCTTCTCGCTCGGCACCGCGCTGCAGGGCGCGCTTGCCATCGTGCTGCTGATCGCCATCCGGCTGCTGACCGCCTAGACACGACCTCCAGCAGAACGAGGGGAAACTCCGCCGATGCTCCGACGCCGCGACTTCCTCGCCTCCGGCCTCGCCGCCGCCGCCCTGCCGGCCCTGCCCGCGCGCGCGCAGACCGGCCCCCAGCCCGGCGCCGTGCAGCCGCTGCCGCCCGGCGGGGTGCCGCAGCTGCCGGCCGGCTTCCTCTGGGGCGCCTCGACCTCCTCCTACCAGATCGAGGGGGCGGTGAAGGCCGACGGGCGGCGGCCCTCCATCTGGGACACCTTCTCGCACACGCCGGGCAAGATCGCCGACGGGACCAATGGCGACGTCGCCTGCGACCACTACAACCGCTACGCCGACGACGTGGAGCTGATGGCGCGGCTGGGGCTCCAGTCCTACCGCTTCTCCATCGCCTGGCCGCGCATCGTCCCCGAGGGCACGGGGCAGGTGAACGCCGCCGGCCTCGATTTCTACGACCGGCTGGTCGACAAGCTGCTGTCGCGCAACATCCTGCCCATGGCCTGCCTCTACCACTGGGACCTGCCGCAGGCGCTGCAGGACCGGGGCGGCTGGCACAACCGCGACATCGCCAACTGGTTCGCCGACTATGCCCGCGCCGTGGTCGGCCGGCTCGGCGACCGGGTGAAGCCGTGGGCCATGCTCAACGAGCCCTCCGTGCACGCCATCTTCGGCCACGGCTTCGGCAACCACGCGCCGGGACTGACCGGCTGGCCGAGCTACGTGATGGCCCAGCACCACCAGAACCTCGCGCAGGGCGTGGGCGCGGCGGCGGTGCGGGCGCTGCGCAGCGACCTGAAGGTCGGCACGGTGTTCTCGCTGCAGCCGATCTTCCCGGCCTCGCAGCAGGAGGCGGACATCGCCGCCGCCCAGCGCTTCGACGCCTGCTGGAACACCATCAACCTCGACCCGCTGTTCCACGGCCGCTACCCCGCGCCGTTCGAGAACGTGTTCGCGCAGCTGGTGAAGCCCGGCGACATGGAGGCGATCCGCGTGCCGGTCGACTTCCTCGGGGTGAACTATTACGGGCCGTCCTACATCAAGCACGACCCCGCGGCCTTCCTCGCCCAGGCGGGCTACGGCGCCCTGCCGCCGGGAACGCCGACAACGCTGCTCGGCTGGCCGATCAGCGCGCAGGGAATGGTCGAGGTGCTGAAGCGCCTGCGCGATTCCTACGGCAACCCGCCGGTGTTCATCACCGAGAACGGTGCCTGCTACGAGGACCCCGCGCCGGCCAACGGCACGGTGCAGGACCCCGAGCGCACCGAATATTTTCGCGCCCACCTGACGGCGGCGGGCGAGGCGATCGCGCAGGGCTGCGCGCTCAACGGCTATTTCGCCTGGTCGCTGCTCGACAATTTCGAGTGGGCCGAGGGCGAGCGCCGGCGCTTCGGCGTGGTGCATGTGGACTTCGAGACCCAGCAGCGCACGCCGAAGTCTTCCGCGCTCTATCTTTCCCAGCTCATCCGGGCACACCGCGCCGGCGTGAAGCCGTGAAGGCGGCGGCCGCGACATGACGAGATGACATGCGCCGGACACATATGTCGGTCATTTGACGCTGCTGCCCCAACCGCCTTTCTTTGTGATACCTAACGGCAATCCCCGGCTTCGCGCCGACGCACGAGACAGAGCAGACGCATGCAGACAGACGATCCCGCCGTCGCCGAAATCGTCGAATTCATCTCCGGCGAGGTGGGTGTCGATTCGAGCCTGCTGACGCCGGAGACCCCGGTCTCCGAACTCGGCATTTCCTCGCTCGACCTCATCGAGACGATCTTCAAGCTGGAAAGCCGCTTCGGCATCGAGATCCCCAATGACGGCCCGCTGAGCGGCAACGACGTGACCGTCGGCACGCTGGTGGAGCATGTCGCCGAGCTTCTCGCCGTGCAGAAGGCCAAGTCGGCCTGATGACAGCCCGCGTCGCCATCACCGGGCTCGGCGCGCTCTCCGCCCTGGGCAACGACGTTCCCACGCATCTGGCCGGGCTGCGCGCCGGCACGGTCGGCATCGGCGAGACCCAGGGCGTCGACGTCTCCACCATGAAGACGAAGATCTCCGCCGAGGTCCGCGGCTTCACGCCGGAGGAGCATTTCGAGCCCCGCCAGCTCGGCCTCCTCGACCGCACCTCGCAGTTCGCCGTCGTCGTCGCCCGGCAGGCGCTGGCCGATGCCGGTCCGGCGCTCGAAGGCGTGCCGCGCCACCGCGCCGGCGCCATCTTCGCCGCCTCCGTCGGCTTCCACGCCGTCGACGACAGCTACCACAAGCTCTATGCCGACAAGGCGCCGCGCCCGCACCCCTTCACCGTGCCGCGCGCCATGCCGAGCGGGCAGGTGAGCCACATCACCATGGATCTCGGCATCCACGGGCCTTCCTTCTCCGTCGCCTCGGCCTGCTCCTCGGCCTCGCACGCCATCGGCACCGCCTTCCACATGATCCGTTCCGGCATGCTGGACGTCGCGGTCTCCGGCGGCGCGGAATCGCAGCTCACCTACGGGATGCTGAAGAGCTGGGAAGCGCTGCGCGTGCTCGCCCCCAATGGCTGCCACCCCTTCTCCAAGGACCGCGCCGGCCTCGTCATCGGCGAGGGCGGCGCCGCCGTGGTGCTCGAGAACATGGACCGGGCCATCGCCCGCGGCGCCACCATCCATGGCGAACTGATCGGCTTCGGCATGAGCGCCGACGGCATGGACATCACCGCTCCCGACATGGCGAGCGCGGCGGATTCGATGCGTTTCGCGCTGGAAGATGCCGGCTTCGCGCCGGAACAGGTCGACTATGTGAGCGCCCACGGCACCGCCACGGTGCTGAACGACAAGACCGAGACGGCGGCGCTGCGCCACGTCTTCGGCGACCACCTCGCCCGCCTGCCGGTGTCCTCGTCGAAATCGCAGTACGGCCACACGATGAACGCCTCGGGGGCTCTGGACCTCGTGACCACGGTGCTCGCCCTGCGCGAGGGCTTCCTGCCGCCGACCATGGGCTTCAACGAGTTCGACCCGGAATGCGACATCGACTGCGTGCCGAACGCCGCGCGCAACGCACCGATCGAGGTCGCCATCTCGTCGAGCTTCGCCTTCGGTGGGCTGAACGCCGTGCTCGCGCTGAGGCGCTATAACGGCTGAAGTCGCTTCCCGGCTCGGCGCTTCGGCTTCGCCTCGGTTGGGCCGGGACACGATTGCGAAGCCGCAGAGCCGCTCTCCCCAACGGGGAGAGGGAGACGTAGCCGTTCACGGCTCCACCACGAAGCCCGCCGCCAGCCCCTCCCCGACCAGCGCCGCGAGCGCCGGGCGCTGGGCCGCCAGCCGTTCGCGGCAGAAGGCGGCGACCTCGCGCGGCAGGCGGCCGAGTTCCTGCCGGCGGGCGATCAGCGTCAGATGGCGCGTCAGACCGGGGCCGGGCAGCGGATGGCAGGCGAGGCCGTCGAGCGGGATGCCGGCCTCCATGAGGCACAGGGGCGTGGTGATGGCGAAGCCCGCCCCTTCCGCCACCGCCGCCGTCACGCCATAGGGCGTATCGAACTCCAGCGGCCGCGGCAGGTCGAGCCGCAGGCGGCGCAGATGCCGCTCCACCTCCATGCCGGTCTTGGAACGGGCGGAGAAGCGCACCAGCGGCACCTGCCGGGCCAGCTCCCCCAGATCGACCACCCGCGCCGGGGCCGGCAGGGCGGCGGGCAGCAGCAGCACATAGGGCTCGGTCACCAGCGGCCAGCGCTCCAGCCCCTCGATCTCGTCGAGATCGTCGGCGCCGACCAGCAGGTCGAGCTGGCGGGTGAGCAGCGCGCCGGCATGCGAGGCGGTGAGGCCGGAGAGCAGCGAGACCTGCTCCGCTTTCTCGCCCAGCGCCCGCGCCAGCGGCGCCAGCAGGGCGCGCGAGAGCGAATCCACGAGGCCGGCGCGCAGCAGCGGCAGCCGCGCATGCTCGGCCTCGCGCAGCAGCGGCGCGATCTGCCGCGCCTCCGACAGCAGCGCGCTCGCCCGCTGGCGCAGCGCGCCGCCGGCGGCGGTGAGCGCCAGAGGACGGGCGCTGCGGTCGAACAGGGCGATGCCCATGCGCCGCTCCATGTCGGCGATGGCCTGCGAGATGGCCGGCTGCGTGAGCCCGAGCCGGCGCGCCGCCTGCGCCATGGTGCCGGCGTCGCAGACGGCGAGGAAGAGCTCCAGCGCGCGCAGGTCGAAGGGAAGGCTGTCGGCCATGGAGCACGGTTCCGTTCGACGTCATGCCCGGCGCCATGCCGGGCAGCCCGTCCCGATGCGGGCGGAAGGCGTGGATGGCCGGGACGAGCCCGGCCACGACGGCGCTGGCGTATATAAACAAAACTTATATTATCAGCGGATCGGCTCTGATCTATAGCTCACAGCCGCCTCTGGTAGCGAGCCCTTCATGCGCTATTCCTTCCTCAGCATCCTGGCCAACGGCCTCAACGGGCAGTCCGGCTGGAAACCCGCCTGGCGCGACGCCGCGCCCAAGCCCTCCTATGACGTCGTCATCGTCGGCGGCGGCGGGCACGGGCTGGCGACCGCCTACTATCTCGCCAAGGTCCACGGCATCCACAACGTGGCAGTGATCGAGAAGGGCTATATCGGCTCCGGCAATGCCGGGCGGAACACCACCATCATCCGCTCCAACTACCTGCTGCCGGGCAACGAGCCGTTCTACGAATGGTCGATGAAGCTCTGGGAAGGGCTGGAGCAGGAGCTGAACTACAACGCGATGGTGAGCCAGCGCGGCATCCTGAACCTCTACCATTCCGACGCCCAGCGCGACGCCTATGCGCGGCGCGGCAACGCGATGCGGCTGGCGGGGGCGGATTCCGAGCTGCTCGACAAGCGGCAGGTGCGGGCCATGTACCCGTTCCTCGACTTCGACAATGCGCGCTTCCCGATCCAGGGCGGGCTGCTGCAACGCCGCGCCGGCACCGCCCGCCACGACGCGGTGGTGTGGGGCTATGCGCGGGCGGCCGATACGCTCGGCGTCGACATCGTGCAGAACTGCGAGGTGACGGGCTTCCTCCGCGAGGGCGGGAACATCGTCGGCGTCGAGACGACGCGCGGCGCCATCCGCGCCGGCAAGGTCGCGCTCGCCGTGGCGGGCAGCTCCTCGCGCGTGGCGGAAAAGGCCGGGCTGCGCCTGCCGATCGAGAGCCACGTGCTGCAGGCCTTCGTCTCGGAGGGGCTGAAGCCGGTGATCGACGGCGTCATCACCTTCGGCGCCGGGCATTTCTACATCAGCCAGTCCGACAAGGGCGGGCTCGTCTTCGGCGGCGATATCGACGGGTACAATTCCTACGCCCAGCGCGGCAACCTGCCGGTGATCGAGGATGTCGCCGAGGGCGGCATGGCGCTGATGCCGCGCATCGGCCGGCTGCGGCTCCTGCGCATGTGGGGCGGCATCATGGACATGTCGATGGACGGCTCGCCGATCATCGACCGGGCGCCGGTGCCGGGCCTCTATCTCAATGCCGGCTGGTGCTATGGCGGCTTCAAGGCGACGCCGGCCTCAGGCTGGTGCTTCGCGCACCTGATCGCCCGCGACGAGCCGCACGCGGTCGCCGGCGCCTATCGGCTCGACCGCTTTCGCAGCGGCCATCTCATCGACGAGAAGGGAGTCGGCGCGCAGCCGAACCTGCACTGATGACGCACGCACGCTCTCTCACCGGCATTGCCTGCCGGGTCCTGCGTCATGCTCGGCCCAGGGTCGGGCATCCACGCCTTCGGCGCGGCAGGAATACGTGGATGGCCAGGTCAAGCCCGGCCATGACGGTGACTCTGCCGGCAGCGTTGATCGTTCTTCCCGGAGACCGCACCTGATGCGTATCCCCTGCCCCTATTGCGGCGAGCGCGACGCCCACGAGTTCAGCTATCTCGGCGACGCCACGCTGGTGCGGCCCGACCCGGCGGCGGTGGACGCGCAGGACTCCGCGCTCGCCGACCGCTTCCACGACTACGTCTATCTGCGCGACAACCCGGCCGGGGCGCACCGCGAATGGTGGTACCACGCCAATGGCTGCCGCCAGTGGGTGCGCGTGACGCGCGACACCCGCAACCACGCCATCGCCGGCGCCAGCCTCGCCCGCGAGCCGGGAGACGCCGCATGAGCCGCCCCGACAAGAACCGGCTGGCGAGCGGCGGCCTGATCGACCGCGCCGCGCCCCTCTCCTTCCGCTTCGACGGCCACAGCTACCGGGGCTATGCCGGCGACACGCTGGCCTCGGCGCTGCTGGCGAACGGCGTGCGCCTCGTCGGCCGCTCGTTCAAGTATCACCGCCCGCGCGGGATCTTCTCGGCCGGCGCCGAGGAGCCCAACGCCCTCGTCGAGCTGCGCTCCGGCGCGCGGCGCGAGCCGAACACCCGCGCCACCGTGGTCGAGCTGTTCGACGGGCTGGAGGCGACCAGCCAGAACCGCTGGCCCTCGCTCGGCCTCGACGTGCTGAGCGTGAACCGCTTCCTCTCGCCCTTCCTCGGGGCCGGCTTCTACTACAAGACCTTCATGTGGCCGGCGAGCTTCTGGGAGAAGCTCTACGAACCGTTCATCCGCCGCGCCGCCGGCCTCGGCCGAGCCGCCGCGGAGGCCGACCCCGACCATTACGAGAAGGCCACCGCCTTCTGCGACGTGCTGGTGATCGGCGCCGGCCCGGCGGGCCTGATGGCGGCGCTGGCGGCCGGGCGCACCGGCGCCCGCGTGATCCTCGCCGACGAGGATTTTTTGCCCGGCGGCCGGCTGAATGCCGAGGCGCACGAGATCGGCGGGCAGCCGGGTGCCGCCTATGCCGCGCATGTCGCGGCGGAGCTGGCGAGCCTGCCCAATGTGCGGGTGATGACGCGCACCACCGTGTTCGGCGCCTATGACAGCGGCACCTATGGCGCGCTGGAGCGGGTGGGCGACCACCTGCCCGTGCCGGCGCCCTTCCAGCCGCGCCAGCGGCTGTGGCGGATCATCGCCCGGCGCGCCGTGCTCGCCGCCGGCGCCACCGAACGGCCCATCGTGTTCGGCGGCAACGACCGGCCCGGCGTGATGCTGGCCGGCGCGGTCGGCACCTATGTGCAGCGCCACGCGGTGCTGCCGGGCCGGCACATCGCGCTCTTCGCCAACAACGACGACGCCTGGCGCGGCATGCTGGCGGCCAGCGAGGCGGGCGCGCGCGTCGAGGCCATCGTCGACGTGCGCGAGGAGGTCTCCCCCGCCCTCGTCGAGGCGGCCCGCGCGCGCGACATCCGCGTGCTCGCCGGCTCGCGCGTCATCGCCACGCAGGGACGCAAGCTGCGCACGGTCGACGTCGCCACGCCGCGCGGCCGCGAGCAACTCGTCGTCGATACGCTGGCGGTCTCCGGCGGCTGGTCGCCGGCCGTGCACCTGACCTGCCACCATGGCGGCAAGCCGGTGTGGAACGAGGCCATCGCCGCCTTCGTGCCGGGCGCCTCCCCGGCCGGGCTCACCGTCGCCGGCGCCGCCAATGGCAGCTTCGGCCTCGGCGCGGCGCTGCGCGAGGGCGCGGCGCAGGGCGCGGAGGCCGCCGAGGCGCTCGGCTTCCCGGTGCCGCCGCTCGACGTGCCGGCGGTGGAGGACGAGGCGTTCGCGTTCCAGCCCTTCTGGCATGTCGCGGATTCGAAGGGCGCGGCCTTCGTCGACCTGCAGAACGACGTCACCGCCAAGGATGTCGGCATCGCCCACAAGGAGGGCTTCCGTTCGGTCGAGCATCTCAAGCGCTACACGACGCTGGGCATGGCGACCGACCAGGGCCGCACCTCCAACGTCACCGGCCTCGCCATCATGGCGAGCCTCACCGGTGCCTCGATCCCCGAGACCGGCACGACGATCTTCCGCCCGCCCTACACGCCCGTCTCGCTGGGCGCGCTGGCCGGGCACCATCGCGGCAAGGATTTCCGCCCCGTCCGCCTCACCCCCACCCATGAATGGGCGGCGCGGCAGGGCGCGGTGTTCGTCGAGACCGGGGCGTGGCTGCGCGCGCAGTATTTCTCGCGCAAGGGCGAAAAGGACTGGCTGGAGACGGTGACGCGCGAGGTGACGGCGGTGCGCTCTTCCGTCGGCCTGATCGACGTCTCGACCTTCGGCAAGATCGACCTTCAGGGGCCGGACGCCGGGAGCTTCCTCGACCGCGTCTACATCAACGGCTTTTCGGCCCTCGCGGTGGGCAAGGCGCGCTACGGCGTGATGCTGCGCGAGGACGGCATGGTGATGGACGACGGCACCACGGCGCGGCTCGGCCCCGAGCACTACGTGATGACGACGACCACCGCCAACGCCGCCAAGGTCTACCAGCACCTCGAATTCTGCCTGCAGGTGCTGTGGCCGGAGCTCGACGTCGCCATCGCCTCGATTTCCGAGCAATGGGCGCAGATCGCCATCGCCGGCCCGCGTTCGCGCGAGGTGCTGGCGCGCGTGGTCGACGCGGACGTCGACGTCTCCAATGAGGGGCTGCCCTTCATGGGCGCCGTCGAGGGCCGGGTGATGGGCGGGGTGAAGGCGCGGCTCTTCCGCCTCTCCTTCTCCGGCGAGCTCGGCTACGAGATCGCGGTGCCCGCCCGCCATGGCGTCGCGCTGGCCGAGGCGCTGATGGCGGCCGGCGAGGAATTCGGCATCACCCCCTACGGCACCGAGGCGCTCGGCGTGATGCGCATCGAGAAGGGCCACGTCTCCGGCAACGAACTGTCCGGCCAGACCACGGCGCGCGACCTCGGCCTCGGCCGGATGGCCTCGACCAAGAAGGACTATATCGGCCGCGTCATGGCCGGCCGGCCCGGCCTCGTCGATCCGGCGCGGCCGGGCTTCGTCGGCTTCCGGCCGGTGGAGCGTGCGCGGCGGCTGCGGGCGGGGGCGCATTTCCTGTCGCTCGGCGCGAGGCCGGAGACGGCCAATGACGAGGGCTACATGACCTCCGTCGCCTATTCGCCGCATCTGGGCCACTGGATCGGCCTCGGCCTGCTGGTGCGCGGGCCGGAGCGGATCGGCGAGCGGGTGCGCGCCTATGACCCGGTTCGCGGCGAGGAATTCGAGGTAGAAGTCTGCGCGCCCGGCTTCATCGATCCGGAAGGGGAGCGTCTGCGTGGCTGACCGTTCGTCTCATGACCCGCTTCACGATCCGCTTGCCGGCATCGCCTTCGACCGCGTGCCGCCGGCCGGCGCCTATGGCGCGGCGGGCGAGCCCGGCGTGGGCGTGTCCACCGCCGAGGAGCCCTTCATCGCGCTGGCCGTCGCCCGGCAGGGCCACGCGGCGAGCGTGGTCGAGCGCCTGCGCCGCGCGCTCGGCGTCGAGCTGGCCGACCGGCCGCACGCGGCGATCGAGGGCGGCACCACCGTCGTCGGCACCGCGCCGGGACGCTTCCTCGTGCTGTCGCGCAGCGAGCCCGACCTCGCCGGCACGCTGCGCGCGGTGCTCGGCACCGAGGCGGCCGTGACCGAGCAGGGCGACGGCTATGTGACCTTCGACCTTTCCGGCCCCCGCGTTCCCGACCTTCTCGCCAAGGGCGCGCTGGTCGACCTCGACCCGCTCGTCTTCCGCGTCGGCGATGCCGCGACCACGGTGATCGCGCATATCGGCGTGACGCTGTGGCGGACGGGCGAAACTTCCTACCGGCTGCTCGTCGCCCGCAGCCTGGAGGCGGCCTTCACCCGCTTCCTGATCGCCAGCGGTGCCGAATACGGCCTGCGTCTCGAAAACCAAGGTTCCGGCGGCCGAGGTTGACGGCGGCGCGTCGCGCGCTTCCACGAACACCTCATCTCCCCTAAAACCCGCCCGGCGCGCGCATCACCATCGCCCTTGCCGCCGCCGGCGTTTCGACGAGACAGATCCATGACCGAGAGCACCCAACCCTACGTCCTCACCTTCTCCTGCCCCGACCGTCCGGGCATCGTCGCCGCGGTGGCCAGCTTCCTGTTCGAGCATGGCGGCAACATCCTGGAGGCGCAGCAGTTCGACGACACCGAGAGCGGCCGCTTCTTCATGCGGGTGATGTTCGACCGCGAGGCGGGCTCGGACTCGCTGGAGGCGCTGAAGGCCGAGTTCGCGGACGTGGCCGATAAGTTCTCGCTCAACTGGCGCCTGCGCCCGCGCAGCCAGAAGCGCCGGGTGATGCTGCTGGTCTCCAAGTTCGACCACTGCCTCGCCGACCTGCTCTACCGCTGGCGCATCGGCGAGATCCCGATGGAGATCGTCGCCATCGTCGCCAACTATCCGCGCGAGACCTACGCCCATCTCGATTTCGGCGACATCCCGTTTCACTACCTGCCGATCACCAAGGCGACCAAGATGGAGCAGGAAGCCCAGGTGTGGGAGCTGTTCCAGAAGAGCGGCGCCGAGGTGGCCGTGCTCGCCCGCTACATGCAGGTGCTCTCCGACGGGCTCTCGGCCAAGCTTTCCGGGCGCTGCATCAACATCCACCACTCCTTCCTGCCCGGCTTCAAGGGCGCCAAGCCCTACCACCAGGCGCATGAGCGCGGGGTGAAGCTGATCGGCGCCACCGCCCATTACGTCACCTCCGACCTCGACGAAGGCCCGATCATCGAGCAGGACGTGGAGCGCATCACCCATCAGGACACCGCCGAGGACCTCGTGCGCAAGGGGCGCGACATCGAGCGCCGCGTGCTGGCCCGGGCACTCGCCTGGCACCTCGACGACCGGGTGGTGATGAACGGCCGCAAGACCGTCGTGTTCCGCGACTGAGGAGGCTCCGATGGTCGAGACCCGCCTGATCGACGGCAAGGCCTTTGCCGAAGGGCTGCGCAAGCGCGTGGCCAGCGACGTCACCGCGTTCCACGCCGCGACCGGCGTGACGCCGGGGCTCGCGGTGGTGCTCGTGGGCGAGGATCCCGCGAGCGCGGTCTATGTGCGCAACAAGGGCAAGCAGACGGTCGAGGCCGGAATGGCCTCCATCGAGCACAAGCTGCCGGCCACGACGACGCAGGCCGAATTGCTGGCGCTGATCGCCGCGCTCAACGCCGAGAAGGACGTGCACGGCATCCTCGTGCAGCTTCCCCTGCCCGGCCATATCGACGCGCAGGCGGTGCTCGCCACCATCGACCCCGCCAAGGACGTGGACGGCTTCCACGTGGTGAATGCCGGCCGGCTGGCGGTCGGGCTCGACGCGCTGGTGCCCTGCACGCCGCTCGGCTGCGTGATGCTGCTGAAGGACCGGCTGGGCTCGCTGAGCGGGCTGGAGGCGGTCGTCGTCGGCCGCTCCAACATCGTCGGCAAGCCGCTCGCCCAGCTGCTGCTGCGCGAGGACTGCACCGTCACCATCGCCCATTCGCGCACCCGCGACCTGCCCGAGGTCTGCCGGCGCGCCGACATCCTCATCGGCGCGGTGGGCCGGCCGGAGATGATCCGCGGCGCGTGGATCAAGCCCGGCGCCACGGTGATCGACGTCGGCATCAACCGGGTCGACAAGCCGGGTGGCGGCACGCGGCTCGTCGGCGACGTGGCCTTCGACGAGGCGCAGGGCATCGCCGGCGCCATCACGCCGGTGCCGGGCGGCGTCGGCCCGATGACCATCGCCTGCCTGCTGCAGAACACGCTGACGGCGGCGCGGCGGCAGCTCGGCGCGTGAACCCTTCCGCCGCCGCGTTGAAGCGCGGGGCGGCGGGCGCTACCTAGTCCAGTCACACGCGGCGTCATCGCCCCCTCGCGTCGAGGCGGATGCTGGCGCCGCGCGCTTTTGGGAGGAGGCGCAGCATGGACCGGTTCATGGGTGGCTGCCTGTGCGGCAGCGTCCGGCTCGTGGCGACGGGGCGCCCCTACCGGGTCGGGCTGTGCCACTGCCTCGACTGCCGCAAGCATCACGGCGCGCTTTTCCACGCCTCGGCGGTGTTCCCGCAGGACGCGGTGACGATCGACGGCGAGACACGCGACTATGCCGGGCGCTTCTTCTGCCCCCGCTGCGGATCGTCGGTGTTCGGGCGCAGCGGGGACGAGATCGAGGTGAACCTCGGATCGCTGGACGCCCCCGACCAGTTGACGCCGACCTACGAGCTCTGGACCGTGCGGCGCGCGTCCTGGCTGCCGCCGTTCCCGCTCGCCCGCCACTACGCGCGCGACCGCGACACGGCGGGCCGCTTCGAGGATTAGGCCCGCGTCATGCGGTTCCACGCGTCGAGGCCGGCGATCTTGTAGGCCTCGGCGAGGGTGGGATAGTTGAAGGTGTTCTCGATGAAGTAGTCGATGGTGCCCTTCAGGTTCAGCACCGCCTGACCGATGTGGATCAGCTCCGTCGCGCCCTCGCCGACGATGTGCACGCCGAGCAGGCGGCGCGTCTTCACCGAGAAGATCATCTTCATCATGCCGTTGCTGAGGCCCATGATGTGGCCGCGCGAGGTCTCGCGGAAGCGGGCGATGCCGCATTCATAGGGAATCTCGCGCCGGCGCACCTCCTCCTCGCTCATGCCTACCGTCGACATCTCCGGCACCGAATAGATGCCATAGGGGAAGAATTCCGGCGGCGGGGGTGGCTGGAGGCCGAAGGCGTGGCAGGCGGCGACGCGGCCCTGCTCCATCGAGGTGGAGGCGAGGCTGGGGAAGCCGATGACGTCGCCGGCGGCGTAGATGTGCGGCACCGCGGTCTGGAGCGTCTTCGGATCGACGCCGATGCGCCCGCGATGATCGACGGCGAGCCCGGCCGCGGGAAGGTTCAGCCGGTCGGTGGCGCCGACCCGGCCGGCGGCGAAGAGCAGCATGTCGGACTGCACCGAGCGCCCGTCCGCCAGCCGGCAGACCGGCCGCTCGTCGGCACCGAGCTCGATGGCGGTGACCGCGGCGCCGAAGCGCAGCCCGACATTGCGGTCGCGCAGCTCGTGGACGAACTCCTCGATCAGCTCCTTGTCGATGAAGTCGAGGAAGCTGTTGCGGGGCTCGATCAGCGTCACCGCCACGTCGAGCGCCGAGAAGATCGAGGCATATTCGACACCGATGACCCCGGCGCCGATGACGGTGAGGCTGCGCGGCAGCTTCGGCAGGTCGACGATCTCGTCGCTGTCGAACACCGTGCGGCCGTTGAAGGGCACGTAGTCCGGCCGGAAGGGCCGCGTGCCGACGGCGATGAGGACGTGCTCGCCGGTATAGGTGTCGACGTCGCCGTTCTCCTCGGTGATCTCGACGGTGTGCGGATCGAGGAAGCGGGCCTCGCCCCGCGCGGTCTTCACGCCATTGCGGGCGAACTGGTGCTCCAGCACCTCGACCTCATGGTCGAGCGTCTTGTGCAGACGCGCCATCAAGTCGCCGGCACCGATGTCCTGCTTCACCCGGTAGGAGCGGCCGTAGAAGCCGCGCTCGCGCCAGCCGGAGAGGTTCAGCACGGTCTCGCGCAGCGTCTTGGAGGGGATGGTGCCGGTGTGGACGGAAACGCCGCCGACGCGGCGGCCCTTCTCGACGACCAGGACGGACCGGCCGATCTTGGCGGCCTGCACGGCGGCGCGGCGCCCGGAAGGGCCGCTGCCGATGACAATCATGTCGTAATCATACATGGAAGACGCCAAACCATTTGCGGGCAGCAGGGATTACCGTCATCGATGCACGATGAATGCCAAGCTTCGATGACGGCGGGCGGCACGCGGCGCCCGGCTTTTGTCACTGGCAGGCTTGGCTTTTGCCGGCGGAAAGGCTCCCATTGTCCGCGACACGGAGAGACGCCGAATTGACCGACACGTCACGCAAGCCGGCCGCGCGCGCCGAGGCCGCGGAGGATCTGAGCACCGGCTCGGGCGCGCCGCTCGCCAATGAGCGCACGCTGGAACAGGCACTGGGCCTGCAGGTGCGCTCGCTGCGCCGCGACCTCGACCTCACCGTCTCCGACGTCGCCAGCGCGGCGGGAATCTCCGTGGGGATGCTGTCGAAGATCGAGAACGGGCTTATTTCGCCCTCGCTGGCAACGCTGCAATCCATCGCCACCGTGCTGAACGTGCCGATCTCCACGCTGTTCTCCAGCTTCGAGGAGAAGCGCGACTGTTCCTTCGTGCCGGCCGGACAGGGCGTGCACATCGAGCGGCGCGGCACCAAGGTCGGCCACCAGTACGAATTGCTGGGCCACGCGCTGGGCGGGGAAGTGGCGGTCGAGCCCTATCTCATCACGCTGAGCGAGGAGGCGGTGCCCTATACCGGCTTCCGCCATGCCGGGGTGGAGTTCATCCACATGCTGACCGGCGAGGTGGTCTACCGCCACGGCGACCGGGCCTACCACCTGAGGCCCGGGGATTCGCTGCTGTTCGATTCCGCCGCCACGCACGGGCCGGAAGAGCTGGTGGTGCGGCCGATGACCTATCTGTCGATCATCATCTACCCACGCGAGCCGGAGCGGTAAGACGCCCCTTTTCCCCGCCCCATGTTTTCCTCAGAAGAAAATATTATTCTCAACTGATTGACGCCCGCGCCGGCGGCTCCTAAAAGGTTGGGCACGTCCTTCCACACCCTTCCCTGCCAGGAGTTCCGCCATGTGCGGCATTGTCGGCCTTTTCCTGAAGGAGCCGAAGCTGGAGCCCGAACTCGGGGCCCTGCTGTCGGAGATGCTCGATATCATGTGCGACCGGGGGCCGGATTCCGCCGGCTTCGCGGTCTATGGCGCGGGCACGCCCGGCTTCGTGAAGCTGACCCTGCGCGGCCCGGCCGGCACGGACTTCGCCGCGCTCGGCGGGCAGATCGGCCATCTCGTCACCCCGCGCGATACCCACGCGGTACTGAGCGTGCCGGCGGCCGAGGAAGCCGCCGTGCGGGCGGCGCTGGCGCGCATCGCGCCCGAAGTGCGGGTGGTGGGCGCGGGCAACCGCATGGAGCTCTACAAGGAGGTCGGGCTGCCGGCCGACGTCGCCAAGCGCTTCAAGCTGGAAACGATGAGCGGCACCCACGCCATCGGCCACACTCGCATGGCGACCGAGAGCGCCGTGACCACGGACGGCGCGCATCCCTTCTCCACCGGCCCGGACCAGTGTCTGGTGCATAACGGCTCGCTGTCCAACCATGCCGGCGTGCGCCGGCTGCTCGCCCGCGAGGGGCTGAGCGTGAACACCGAGAACGACAGCGAGGTCGCGGCCGCCTACCTCACCTACCGCATGCGCGGCGGCGACACGCTGGGCGAGGCACTGGAGCATTCGCTCGACGACCTCGACGGCTTCTACACCTTCGTCGTCGGCACCGAGACCGGCTTCGGCGTGCTGCGCGACCCGATCGCCTGCAAGCCGGCCGTCATGGCCGAGACGGACAGCTACGTCGCCTTCGCCTCCGAATACCGCGCGCTCGCCGGCCTGCCGGGCATCGAGACGGCACGGGTCTTCGAGCCGGAGCCGGCCAAGGTCTATTTCTGGGATCGCGCAGCATGAACCTCAAGCTGAAGCCTGCCGTCTCGGACGGCGAAACCTTCTTCGACCTCGCGCAGGCCCCGCTGCGCGAGCTGAACGCGGCGCTGCACAAGCTCACCGCCGACACCAACGAGACGCACTGGAAGGTGTTCAACCCCGCCGGCCGTCACGCCGTCGCCGCCGGGCTCGACGCCCCGGTCACGGTCGAGATCGACGGGCCGGTCGGTTACTACTGCGCCGGCATGAACAAGGAGGCGCGCGTGATCATCAACGGCAATGCCGGCGTCGGCGTCGCCGAGAACATGATGAGCGGCTTCGTGCATGTGAAGGGCGACGCCAGCCAGTCGGCCGGCGCCACCGCCCATGGCGGCCTGCTCGTCGTCGACGGCAACGCCTCGGCCCGCTGCGGCATCTCGATGAAGGGCATCGACATCGTGGTGAAGGGCTCGGTCGGCCATATGAGCGCCTTCATGGCACAGGCCGGCACCCTCACCGTGCTGGGCGACGCCGGCGAGGCGCTCGGCGACAGCCTCTACGAGGCGAAGCTGTTCGTGCGCGGCTCGGTGGCCGGCCTCGGGGCCGACTGCATCGAGAAGGAAATGCGCGAGGAGCACAAGGCGCTGCTCGCCGCCAAGCTCGAGGCCGCCGGCATCCTCGGCGAGGTCGATATCTCCGAGTTCCGCCGCTATGGCTCAGCGCGCACGCTCTACCATTTCCACGTCGACAACGTGTCGAGCTACTGAGGGCGACGGCGATGACCGACCACAGCAACACGCCGCGCACCACCCCCCGCGCCTCCTCCACCTTCGACGCCTACACGCTCTCGGAGATCCGCCGCGCGGCGGCGACCGGCATCTACGACATCCGCGGCGGCGGCGCAAAGCGCAAGGTCCCGCATTTCGACGACCTGCTCTTCCTCGGCGCCTCCATGTCGCGCTACCCGCTGGAAGGCTACCGCGAGAAGTGCTCGACGGAAGTCGTGCTCGGCACGCGCTTCGCCAAGAAGCCGATCGAGCTGAAGATCCCGATCACCATCGCCGGCATGAGCTTCGGCTCGCTCTCGGCCAACGCCAAGGAAGCGCTCGGGCGCGGCGCCTCGGCGATGGGCACCTCCACCACCACCGGCGACGGCGGCATGACCAATGAGGAGCGCGGGCACTCCACCCAGCTCGTCTACCAGTACCTGCCCTCGCGCTACGGCATGAACCCGGACGACCTCAAGCGCGCCGACGCCATCGAGGTGGTGGTCGGCCAGGGCGCCAAGCCCGGCGGCGGCGGCATGCTGCTCGGCCAGAAGATCACCGAGCGCGTGGCCAAGATGCGCACCCTGCCGGTGGGCATCGACCAGCGCTCGGCCTGCCGCCACCCGGACTGGACCGGGCCGGACGATCTCGAGATCAAGATCGAGGAGCTGCGCGAGATCACCGACTGGGAGAAGCCGATCTATGTGAAGGTCGGCGCCGCCCGCCCCTATTACGACACGGCGCTGGCCGTGAAGTCGGGCGCGGACGTGGTGGTCGTCGACGGCATGCAGGGCGGCACGGCGGCGACGCAGGAGATCTTCATCGAGCATGTCGGCATCCCGACGCTGGCGGCGGTCCGCCAGGCGGTGAAGGCACTGCAGGACCTCGGCATGCACCGCAAGGTGCAGCTCATCGTCTCCGGCGGCATCCGCAACGGCGCGGACGTGGCCAAGGCGCTGGCACTCGGCGCCGACGCGGTGGCCATCGGCACGGCGGCCCTCGTCGCGCTCGGCGACAACGACCCGCGCTGGGAAGCCGACTACGAGGCGCTGGGCACCACCGCCGGCGCCTATGACGACTGGCACGAGGGCCGCGACCCCGCGGGCATCACCACGCAGGACCCGGCGCTGATGACCCGGCTCGACCCGATCGCCGCCGGCCGCCGGCTCGCCAACTACCTCGCCGTGCTGACGCTGGAGTGCCAGACCATCGCGCGCGCCTGCGGCAAGAGCCACGTCCACAACCTGGAGCCGGAGGACCTGGTGGCGCTGACCATCGAGGCCGCCGCCATGGCCAACGTGCCGCTGGCCGGCACCAGCTGGATCCCGGGCAGCACCGGCAGTTTCTGAAACCCTTGAACCCCGCGCCTCGGCGCGGGGTTTGCACGTCCACGCCGAGAATATGCCGCCCTGCGCGCTGAGCGCGACGCGAACCCTGTCGAAGCTACGAGCCCGAACGGGCCGGGGAACAGCACGAAACCGGAATGAACCATGGCCACTGAACTCGCCACCGCCGACCTGAAGCACGCCGCCAAGGAACTCGGCATCAAGTACTTCCTGATCTCCTATGTCGACCTGTTCGGCGCGCTGCGGGCCAAGCTGGTCCCGGCGACCGCCATCGGCGGCATGCAGAAGTCCGGCGCGGGCTTCGCCGGCTTCGCCACCTGGCTCGACATGAGCCCGGCCGACGCGGACCTGTTCGCCGTGCCCGATCCGCAGAGCCTGATCCAGCTTCCCTGGAAGCCGGAAGTGGGCTGGCTCGCCTCCGACCTCGTGATGAACGACGAGCTGGTCGCCCAGGCGCCGCGCAACGTGCTGAAGACCACCATGCTGGGCGCCGACTCGGTCGGCTACCAGATGAAGACCGGCGTCGAGTGCGAGTTCTTCCTGACCAACGCCGACGGCACGAAGATCTCCGACGCCGCCGACAACGCCACCAAGCCCTGCTACGACCAGTCCGCCCTGATGCGCCGCTACGAGGTGATCAAGGAGCTGTGCGACTGCATGCTGGCGCTGGGCTGGGGGCCGTACCAGAACGACCATGAGGACGCCAACGGCCAGTTCGAGATGAACTGGGACTTCGACGACGCGCTGGTGACGGCCGACCGCCACGTCTTCTTCAAGTACATGGCCCGCGCCATCGCGGAGAAGCACGGCCTGCGCGCCACCTTCATGCCCAAGCCCTTCATCGACCTGACCGGCTCGGGCTGCCACATGCACACCTCGCTGTGGGCCGGCGACACCAACCTGTTCGAGGACGAGGCGGGCGAACTCGGCCTCTCCGATCTCGGCTACAACTTCATCGGCGGCCTGATCCACTCGGCCGACGCCATCTGCGCCTTCACCAACCCGACGGTGAACTCCTACAAGCGCATCAACGCGCCGCGCACCGTCTCCGGCGCCACCTGGGCGCCGAACACCGTCACCTATACCGGCAACAACCGCACCCACATGATCCGCATCCCCGATGCGGGCCGGCTGGAGCTGCGCCTGCCGGACGGCGCCGCCAACCCCTATCTCGCCCCCGCCGCCGTGCTCGCCGCCGGCCTGGACGGCATCCAGAACCAGCGTGATCCGGGCAAGCGGCTCGACATCAACATGTACACGGACGGGCACAAGGTGCGCGGCGCCAAGAAGCTGCCGCTCAACCTGCTCGACGCCATCCGCGCGCTGGAGAAGTCCTCGGTGCTGCGCAACGCCCTCGGCGCGCCGCTGATCAACGGCTACACCAAGCTGAAGACCGAGGAGTGGGACGCCTATTCGCGCCACCTCACCCAGTGGGAGCGCGACAACACGCTCGATATCTGAGCGTTCGGCGCCGTTCCGACGGCGGACGCCTCGCCGGTGCCGCGCGCCTGCCGCGCCGGCGCCGGCATCCCTGCGATCTCGCGCACCAGCTTGTCGCGGATCGCCTGCGCGTAGTGCGCGCGGGACTTCACCGGCACGACGAAGGCGCCGGGACCGCCGATGACCTGCGTCTCGAAATAGGCGACGAGTTCGTCATTCGACACGAGGCTCAGCGTGGCCGCCTCGTCCACGCCGACACTGCCGAAGGGCACCGTCTCGGCCGCGTCGCGATAGACGATGGGCAGGCCGTTGATGACGATGCCGCGCGCCAGCACCTCCCGCCGCACCACCTCGAGCGGCTCGCCGCGATTGCTCATGCCGTCGCCGGACACGTCGATCACCCATCGCTCGCCCTCGTAGGAATTGCGCTCGAACAGCCGGGCGCCGAAGGCGAGCGCGTTGCCGAGCGCCGTTCCGTAGGTGAGCCGGCCGGGAAAGGTCCCGGCCAGCCGTTCCGCGAAGGTAAAGGCCGAGGCCGGGCTGTCGATGAGCGTCCACGGCACCACAACGCGCTGCCGGTCGGCGCTCCCCCATTCCACATAGACGACGGCGATGCGCCGGCGCGCGCCGCGCGCGATGGCGCGCTGCACCTCGGCGCTGCGGAAGGCGGCGACGAAGCCGTCGCGCTGGAGGCGTTTCTCCTCGATGTCCATCGAGGTCGACACGTCGCTGGCGATCACCAGTTCCAGATCGACCGGCATGTCGCCGGCTTGGGTGGCGTCGAAGGCGGCGCTCTCCTCCGGAACCTCGCGTGCCTCGCCGCCCCACACGCCGGCGGACAGCGCAAGAAGCGTGGCGCAAAAGTACACTATCACTTCAGGCGTAGGGCGCGATGCATTGTGCATGAGCATTTCCTGTGTCGTCTTAAGACGATCTGCTCGAAGAGCCCCAAGGGTCCGGGGGAATTGTTGCGACATTATTTGATCTGAGGCGTCGTGAACGTGCACGATCCTTCGCGCGTCGCGACCGCCGGTAAGGTGCGGGGGAGATGGACGCGCATGAACGGGAGAGGCACCGAGCCGGCGGCCAGACTGTGCTTTGCCGAGATGATCTTCGACGCGGAATTGCTCTGGGCGGCGCGCCCGCGCGGGCGAAGGGTGCGCTTCACGCGCTCGGAGCGCGCCGTGCTGGCGGCGCTGATCCGCAACGCGCACCGGATCATGACGCGCAACCAGCTGCTGGACGCCATTTCGGGCGTCGGCTCGGACGCCGCCGAGCGCAGCATCGACTTCCTCATCAACCGGCTGCGCGGCAAGCTGGGCGACGATGCCCGCCGCCCGCGCTTCATCGCCACGCAGTATGGCGAGGGCTATGTGTGGATCGCCGAACCCCGGCGGGAGAAGGCCGAGGGGAAGCTCCCGAGAGGAAAGACCGGCGCCAACGGGGCGGCGTGAGCGGCCGCCTCACTCCCGCACGGCGAAGGGCACGACGTCGCGGCGGTCCGGGTCGAGCACGATCTCGCGGTCGAGCGGCGGGAAAGCCCGCTCCGGGCAGGCGGCGCGGGGGCAGATGCGGCAGTTGACGCCAAGCGGGGCCAGAGCCGCCGATTTGAGGTCCAGCCCGTCCGCATAGACGAGCTCGGCGGCATAGGAGATCTCGCAGCCGATGCCGAGCGCGAAGCGCCGCTCGCGCTGGCCGTGGCGGATCGCCGGCTTGGAAGTGCCGCGCGCCAGGCACAGGTAACGCGCCCCGTCCGGCATCTCTCCGACCTGCACAAGGGTGCGCGAGGGCTGCTCGAACGCCTCGTGCACGTTCCACACCGGGCAGGCGCCGCCATAGCGGGCGAACTGGAAGCGGGTGGCGCTGTGGCGCTTGATGACGTTGCCGGCGCGATCGACCTTCAGGAAGTAGAAGGGCACGCCCTTCTCGCCCGGCCGCTGAAGGGTCGAGAGGCGGTGGCAGACCTGTTCCAGGCTCGCCCCGGTCATCGTGGCGAGAAGGTCGAGATCGTGCCGCCTCTCCCGCGCCAGCCGGGCGAAGCGGCGATAGGGCAGCAGCAGCGCCCCGGCATAGTAGTTCTGCAGCGACAGCCGGCAGACCTCGCGCGCCGTGGCGCTGCGGAAGCCCGCATCGACGACATGCCGGTCGATGGAGTCGCTCTGCTCGAAACGGGCGATCAGCGTCCCGAGGCGGAAGGCCTGGCTGGCGCGGTCGAGCGTGCGCGCGAGCGTCGCCACGCGACGGTGGCGGTCATAGGCGAGCAGGGGTGCGTCGAGCCGGTCGGCGGGCGCCATGTCGACGACGATGTCGTGGCGCTGGCGCAGATGCTGGACCAGAACCGGCACCGCGTCGTCGCGGGCGAAGAGGTCGAGCGCGGCGTTGCGCTCCTCCGCCGCCCGGTCGAGGCCGTCGACATAGTTGTCGATGTAGTGGAAGTGGTCGCGCACCTCCTCATAGGGCGCGAGGTTGCGGGTCTCCTCCTGCGGCGCGCCGCCATCCACCTCGCGCGCCACCGACACCACCGCGTCGTCGAGCGCGGCGCGGCGTTCCTCCAGCCGGCGCATGGCGCCGTGCAGGCGCAGGAAGGCATGGGCGAAGGCGGGGGCGTGGGTGGTGGCGTTCTTCAGGTCCTGCAGGCTGGGCTCCAGCCCGCGGAACACCGGATCAGCCAAGGCCTCGCGCAGGTCCGCAACGATACGGTCGAGATCGTCGGCGCCGAAACGTGTAATGTCGAGGTCGAAGGTGCGGCTGATGGCGAGCAGCACCGCGGCCGTCACCGGGCGCTGATTGCTCTCGATCTGGTTGATGTAGCTCGGCGAAAGGGAGAGCCGGCGGGCGAAATCGATCTGCGTGAGCCCCAGCCTCTCGCGGACATTGCGCACCGCGTGGCCGGCGAACACCTTCTTCGACATGCCGGCCATGGCCGTCCCGCGTCCCGTCTTCGATTTTGTGAAAATTTTACAATTTTACGATCCGCATTTTCACAGCTTATGTTTTGTCCCGCAAGGGCCTAGAACCGTCGCGAATTGCCGCGAGGCGAAAAAGCAGCGTCCGAGGGACCGCCCATGAAGCATATTCTCGACGAGCTCGAACAGCGCCGCGCCGGCGCCCGCCTCGGCGGCGGGGAACGGCGCATCGATGCCCAGCACAAGCGCGGCAAGCTCACCGCCCGCGAGCGCATCGAATTGCTGCTCGACACCGGCTCCTTCGAGGAGTTCGACACCTTCGTCCAGCACCGCTGCACCGATTTCGGCATGGACAAGGCCGAGAAGATCCCCGGCGACGGTGTGGTCACCGGCTGGGGCACGGTGAACGGGCGGCGGGTCTTCGTGTTCGCCAAGGACTTCACCGTGTTCGGCGGCTCGCTCTCCGAGGCGCATGCGGCGAAGATCACCAAGATCCAGGACCTCGCGCTGAAGACGCGCGCGCCGATCATCGGCCTGTTCGATGCCGGCGGGGCGCGCATCCAGGAAGGCGTCGCCGCGCTCGGCGGCTATGGCGAGGTGTTCCGCCGCAACGTCGCCGCCTCCGGCGTCATCCCGCAGATCTCTGTGATCATGGGCCCCTGCGCGGGCGGCGACGTCTACTCGCCGGCGATGACCGACTTCATCTTCATGGTGCGCGACACGAGCTACATGTTCGTGACCGGGCCGGACGTGGTGAAGACCGTCACCAACGAGACCGTCACCTCCGAGGAGCTGGGCGGGGCGCGGGTGCACACCACCAAGTCCTCGGTGGCCGACGGCGCCTATGAGAACGACGTCGAATGCCTGCTGCAGATGCGCCGGCTGATCGATTTCCTGCCCGCCAGCAACCAGTCCGGCGTGCCAGCCTGGCCGAGCTTCGACGACGGCGAGCGCATCGACGCCTCGCTCGACACGCTGGTGCCGGACAACCCGAACAAGCCCTACGACATGAAGGAGCTGATCGCGAAGGTGGTCGACGAGGGCGACTTCTTCGAGATCCAGGGCGCCTTCGCCGGCAACATCGTCACCGGCTTCGGCCGCGTGGAGGGCAGGACGGTCGGCATCGTCGCCAACCAGCCGATGGTGCTGGCCGGCGTGCTCGACGCCGACGCCTCGCGCAAGGCCGCCCGCTTCGTGCGCTTCTGCGACGCCTTCGAGATCCCGATCGTCACCTTCGTCGACGTGCCCGGCTTCCTGCCCGGCACGGCGCAGGAATATGGCGGCCTGATCAAGCACGGCGCCAAGCTGCTCTTCGCCTATAGCGAGGCGACGGTGCCGCTCGTCACCGTCATCACCCGCAAGGCCTTCGGCGGCGCCTATGACGTCATGGCCTCCAAGCATATCGGCGGCGACGTGAACTACGCCTGGCCGACCGCGCAGATCGCGGTGATGGGCGCCAAGGGGGCGGTGGAGATCATCTTCCGCGCCGACATCGACGACCCCGAGAAGATCGCCGAGCGGACGAAGGAATATGAGCAGCGCTTCCTCTCGCCCTTCGTGGCGGCCGAACGCGGCTATATCGACGAGGTGATCACGCCGCGCACCACGCGCAAGCGCATCGCCCGCGCCCTCGCCATGCTCGCCTCGAAGAAGGTCGAGGCGCCGCTCAAGAAGCACGACAACCTGCCGCTCTGAGATCCAGCCATGTTCAAGAAGATACTCATCGCGAACCGTGGCGAGATCGCCTGCCGGGTCATCAAGACCGCCCGCAAGATGGGCATCGCGACGGTCGCCGTCTATTCCGACGCCGACAAGGACGCGCTCCATGTCGAGATGGCGGACGAGGCGGTGCATATCGGCGCCGCCCCGGCCGCGCAGTCCTATCTGCTCGCCGACCGGATCATCGCGGCCTGCAAGGCGACCGGCGCCGAGGCGGTGCATCCCGGCTACGGCTTCCTGTCCGAGCGCGCCAGCTTCGCGCAGGCCTTGAAGGACGCCGGCATCGTCTTCATCGGCCCGAACCCCGGCGCTATCGAGGCCATGGGCGACAAGATCGAATCGAAGAAGGCGGCGGCCGCCGCCGAGGTCTCGACCGTGCCCGGCTATCTCGGCGTCATCGAGGATGCCGAGCACGCGGCGAAGATCGCCGACGAGATCGGCTATCCCGTGATGATCAAGGCCTCCGCCGGCGGCGGCGGCAAGGGCATGCGCATCGCCCATTCGCGCGCCGAGGTGCAGGACGGCTTCGACCGCGCCCGCTCGGAGGCGAAGTCGTCCTTCGGCGATGACCGCGTCTTCGTCGAGAAGTTCATCGTCCAGCCCCGCCATATCGAGATCCAGGTGCTGGGCGACAAGCACGGCAACGTCGTCTATCTCGGCGAGCGCGAATGCTCGATCCAGCGCCGCAACCAGAAGGTCGTCGAGGAAGCCCCCTCGCCGCTGCTGGACGAGGCCACCCGCCGGAAGATGGGCGAGCAGGCCGTCGCGCTGGCCAAGGCGGTGAACTACGACAGCGCCGGCACGGTGGAGTTCGTCGCCGGGCAGGACCGTAGTTTCTACTTCCTCGAAATGAACACCCGCCTGCAGGTGGAGCACCCGGTGACGGAGCTGGTCACCGGCATTGATCTCGTCGAGCAGATGATCCGCGTCGCCGCCGGCGAGAAGCTCGCGCTCCGGCAGGAGGACGTGAAGCTGAACGGCTGGGCGGTGGAGAGCCGCGTCTATGCAGAGGACCCCTATCGCGGCTTCCTGCCCTCCATCGGCCGGCTCTCGCGCTACCGCCCGCCGGCGGAAGGCGTGAAGAACGCCGTCACCGTGCGCAACGACACGGGCGTCTACGAGGGCGGGGAGATCTCGCTCTATTACGACCCGATGATCGCCAAGCTGATCACCCACGCGCCGACGCGCGAGGAGGCGATCGAGGCGCAGGCGGACGCTCTCGACGCCTTCGCCATCGACGGCATCCAGCACAACATCCCCTTCCTCGCCTCGCTGATGGCGCATGAGCGCTGGCGCGCCGGCCGGCTCTCCACCGGCTTCATCGCCGAGGAATACCCCGACGGCTTCCACGCCACCGAGCCGAGCCCGGTGCTGGCGCGGCGGCTGGCGGCGGTCGCGGCGGTGATCGACAATGTGGGCAATGCCCGCAAGCGCAAGATCTCCGACCAGCTCGCCGGCCGGGCGGTGGTGTTCGAGCATCAGCGCGTGGTGCGGCTCGGCGAATTGAGCCTGCCCTGCGAGGTCGACCGCGCGGCGGGCGGCTTCATCGTCACCTTCCTGAACGAGCAGGGCGAGCCGGACGGCACGCACGAGCTGCGTTCCGGCTGGCAGCCCGGGGAACCGGTGTGGAGCGGCGTGTTCGACGACGAGGCGATCAGCGTGCAGGTACGCCCGCGCCTCAACGGCGCGCTGCTGGCCCATCGCGGCGTCGCCGTGGACGCGCTGGTCTACACCCGGCGCGAGGCGGAACTCGCGGCGCTGATGCCGGTGAAGCAGCAGTCCGGCGCCGGCAAGCAGCTGCTCTGCCCGATGCCCGGCCTCGTCGTCTCCATCGCCGTGTCGGAAGGCCAGGAGGTCAAGGCCGGCGAGGCGCTGGCGGTGGTCGAGGCCATGAAGATGGAGAACGTGCTGCGCGCCGAGCGCGACGCGACGGTCAGCAAGGTGCTCGCCAAGGCGGGCGACAGCCTCGCCGTCGATGCCGTGATCCTCGAATTCGCCTGAGCGGACCACAGGGAGAGCCGCGCCATGGACCAGCCCCTCGATCTCGACCTCGCCACCTTCCCGGCCGCGACCCGCGCGGACTGGCTGAAGCTGGTCGAGGGGGTGCTGAAGGGCGGCGCCTACGACAAGCGCATGCTCACCCGCGCGGCGGACGGCTACACGCTGGACGCCCTGCCCGAGCGGCGGCGCGAGGCGGCGCCGCTCGCCGGGCGGCCCGCCGGCGCGCCCTGGCGGATCGTCGCCCGCATCGACCATGACGACCCGGCGGCCGCCAATGCGCAGTTGCTGGAGGACCTGAACGGCGGGGCGGACGGCGCCACGCTGGTCTTCGCCTCCGCGCCCTCGGCCGGCGGCTTCGGCCTGCCGAACCGCTTCGAGGAACTGGTCACGGTGCTCGACGGCGTGATGCCGGATCTGGTGACGCTGCGCGTCGAGGCCGGAGCCTACCAGGCCCGCGACATCGCGCTCGCCATCGCCCGGCTCTACGAGAAGCGCGACCCGGCGACGCTCGACATCCGCTTCGGGCTCGATCCGATCAGCGACTTCGCCGCGCTCGGCGCCGCACCCATAGAGTGGGACGCGCTGTCCGCCCGCCTCGGCCAGACGGTATCGACGCTGCGCGGGCGCGGGCTCACGGCGCCGATGGTGCGCGCGGACGGGCACCTGCACCACGCCGCCGGCGCCACCGACGCGCAGGAACTCGCCGCCGTGCTGGCGACCGCGATGGCCTATCTGCGCGCGCTGGCAGCCGCCGGCCTGTCGCTGGAGGACGCGGCCGCCGCCATCGAGGTGACGCTGACCGCCGATGTCGACCAGTTCGGCACGCAGGCCAAGCCGCGCGCCTTCCGCCAGCTCTGGGCGGCGGCACTCGACGCGTGCGACATCGAGGCGGCGCCGGTGGCGATCCATATGGAGACCGCCTGGCGTTCGCTGACCCGGCACGACGCGCATGTGAACCTGCTGCGCGGCACCGTCGCCGCCTTCGCCGCCGGCGTCGGCGGGGCGGACAGCCTGACCGTGCTGCCGTTCACGCAGGCGCTCGGCCTGCCGGACGGCTTCGCCCGCCGGCTCGCCCGCAACACGCAGGTGATCCTGATCGAGGAATCCAACGTCCATCGCGTTGCCGATCCGGGCGCCGGCGCGGGCGCCATCGAGGAACGCACGGAGAAGCTGGCGGCGACGGCATGGGAGCTGTTCCGCCAGATCGAGCGCGAGGGCGGCATGGTGGAGAGCCTGACCTCAGGCGCCTGGCAGGGCCGGATCGCGGCGGCGCGCGCGGCGCGGGCGAAGGACATCGCCACCCGCCGCCTGCCGATCACCGGCACCTCGGAGTTCCCGCTGCTCGGCGAAACCGTGCCGACCGTGCTCGCCCCCGCCCGCCGGGTGAACACGCCGCCGCCCGCCGAGGGCGCGCTGCTGGGCGAGCCGCTCACCGGCCATCGGCTCACCGAACCCTATGAACGCCTGCGGGAGGCTGCGGCCGCGACGAACCCGCGTCCCGTGGTCTTCCTCGCCAATCTCGGCACGCCCGCCGACTTCACCGCGCGCTCGGGCTTCGCCCGCGCCGCCTTCGAGGCGGGCGGCATCATGGCGCCGGCCAATGACGGCTTCACCGACATGACGGCGCTGGCCGAGGCGTTCCGTACCTCGGGCGCGCGCATCGCCTGCCTGTGCTCCTCGGACGATCTCTACGCCGCCTCCGCGACGGACGCCGCCTCCGGGCTGAAGGCGGCCGGCGCCGCCGCGCTCTACCTCGCCGGGCGACCGGGCGAGCACGAGGAGGCGTGGCGGGCAGCGGGCATCGACGTCTATCTCTCGGCCGGCGGCGACCTGCTCGCGCTCCTGCAGGACGCGCATCGCCGGCTCGGCATCACCGCAACGCGGGAGGGCACGCAATGACCGGCTCCGCTCGTCGCATTCCCGATTTCTCGACGCTCGACTGGCGCGCCCCGCGCGTCGCGCCGCCCGCCATCGGCGGCGAGGCCTGGGAGACGCCGGAACGCATCGCGGTGAAGCCGCTCTACGGGCCGGACGACATTGCCGGCCTCGGCTTCGTCGACAGCTACCCCGGCATCGCGCCGTTCCTGCGCGGTCCGTACCCGACCATGTACGCGACCCAGCCCTGGACGATCCGGCAATATGCCGGCTTCTCCACGGCGGAGGATTCGAACGCCTTCTACCGCCGCAACCTGGCGGCCGGGCAGAAGGGCCTCTCGGTCGCCTTCGACCTCGCCACCCATCGCGGCTATGATTCGGACCACCCGCGCGTCGTCGGCGATGTCGGCATGGCGGGCGTCGCCATCGATTCCATCTACGACATGCGCACGCTGTTCTCCGGCATCCCGCTGGACCAGATGAGCGTGTCGATGACCATGAACGGCGCGGTGCTGCCGATCCTCGCGCTCTATGTCGTGGCGGCGGAAGAACAGGGCGTGAAGCCGGCCCAGCTCTCCGGGACCATCCAGAACGACATCCTCAAGGAGTTCATGGTCCGCAACACCTACATCTACCCGCCCGGGCCCTCGATGCGGATCATCGCCGACATCTTCGGTTTCACGTCGAGGGAGATGCCGCGCTTCAACTCGATCTCGATCTCCGGCTACCACATGCAGGAGGCGGGAGCGACGCAAGATCTGGAGCTCGCCTACACGCTCGCCGACGGGGTGGAATATGCCCGTGCCGGCATGGCGGCGGGTTTGCCGATCGACGCCTTCGCGCCGCGCCTGTCGTTCTTCTGGGCGATCGGCATGAACTTCTTCATGGAGGTCGCCAAGCTGCGCGCCGCCCGGCTGATCTGGGCGAAGCTGATGAAGGACCTCGGCGCGCAGAACCCGAAGTCGCTGCCGCTGCGCACCCATTCGCAAACCTCCGGCTGGAGCCTGACGGCGCAGGACGTGTTCAACAACGTCATGCGCACCATGGTGGAGGCGATGGCTGCGACGCAGGGGCACACCCAGTCGCTGCACACCAACGCGCTCGACGAGGCGCTGGCCCTGCCGACCGACTTCTCCGCCCGCATCGCCCGCAACACCCAGCTCCTGCTGCAGCAGGAAAGCGGCACGACGCGCGCCATCGACCCGTGGGGCGGCTCCTATTATGTCGAGCGCCTGACCGCCGATCTCGCCGAGCGCGCGCTCGGCCATATCCGCGAGGTCGAGGAACTCGGCGGCATGGCCAAGGCCATCGAGGCCGGCATCCCGAAGCTGCGCATCGAGGAAGCCGCCGCCGTGACCCAGGCGCGGATCGACGGCGGCCGCCAGACCGTGGTCGGCGTCAACAAGTACCGGCCCGACAGCGAGACCCCGATCGACGTGCTGAAGGTCGACAATTCCGCCGTGCGCGCCGCCCAGCTCGACAAGCTGAAGCGCCTGAAGGCGGAGCGCGACCCGCAGGCGGTGGCCGCGGCGCTGACCGCGCTGGAGAACGGCGCGCGCGGAAATGCTAACCTGCTGGCGCTCGCCATCGACGCCGCCCGCGCCAAGGCGACGGTGGGCGAGATCTCCGATGCGCTGGAGCGCGTCTTCGGCCGGCACCGGGCGGAAATCCGCGCGGTCTCGGGCGTCTACAAGCGGGAGGCGGGAGCCATGACCGACAAGGTGGCCCATGTGCGCGAGCGCGTGGAAGCCTTCGAGCACGAGGAAGGCCGGCGCCCGCGCATCCTTGTCGCCAAGGTCGGTCAGGACGGCCACGACCGCGGCCAGAAGGTGATCGCCTCCGCCTTCGCCGATCTCGGCTTCGACGTCGATATCGGCCCGCTCTTCGCCACGCCGCAGGAAGCCGCCCGGCAGGCGGTGGAGAACGACGTGCATGTCATCGGCATCTCCTCGCTCGCCGCCGGTCATCTCACCCTCGTGCCGGAGGTGAAGGCCGCGCTCGCCGCCGAGGGACGGCCGGACATCATGGTGGTGGTTGGCGGCGTGGTGCCGCCGCAGGACTACGAGGCCGTCTTCGCGGCCGGCGCCGAGGCGATCTACCCGCCGGGCACGGTGATCGCCGACGCCGCCGGACAGCTGCTCGACAAGCTGGCCGAGCGGCTCGGCCACAAGAAGCAGGCGGCGGAATAGCGGCGTCGATTTTTGCGCCGCTTCCAGGCTGCTGATCAAGGAAGCGGCATTCTGGTCGCGGGCCAGCGCCGGCCCGGCCACGCATCGGCGCTCCGAACCCCGCCGATAGGCCGTCATCCCCGGGCTTGACCCGGGGATCCGCGCCTTTTTCGACGATCACGACGGGCCGAAGACGTGGATGGCCGGGTCAAGCCCGGCCATGACGGCGTGCGGTCGGCTCACCCGCCGCCCTTTGGCACGTCGCTTGCTTACAGCCTTGTATACAAGTTTGTAAGCAAGTGCAGAGCGCGTGATGAACCCCGCCGCCGCCAATATCGAGGAAGCGATCCTCTCGGCCATCCTTGCCGGCCGCATCGATCCCGGCACGAGGCTGGGCGAGCAGAAGCTCGCCGACCTGTTCGGCGTTTCCCGCACCCGGGTGCGCGAGGCGATGATGCGGCTGGAGACGCGCGGCGTCGTGCAGGTCAGCGCGCGGCGCGGCTGGTACGTGGTCGAGCCCTCGGCCGAGGAAGCACGCGAGGCGTTCCAGACCCGGCGCGTCATCGAGACCGGCCTGCTGCAGGCCGTGCGCGAGGTGCCGCCGCAGGTGCTGGCCAGCCTCAAGGAACATGTCGCCATCGAGCGGGAGGCGATCCAGACCGGCGACGTTTCCTCCCGCGCCTGCCTGCTCGGCGACTTCCACATCCATCTCGCCGACGCGCTCGGCAACCGGCTGCTCACCGAGATCATCCGCGACCTCACCGCGCGCACCACGCTGATCTCGATGCTCTACCAGCCGACCGAGAAGGCCGAGGAATCCAGCCACGACCATGAAGATATCGTCGCGGCCATGGAGGCGGGCGACCTCGCTTTGGCCGCCCGGCTGATGGACGAGCACATCGGCAAGGTCGAGGCGGGGCTGGATCTCACCGCCCGACCCGATCCGCTCGCCGGCCTGCGCGAACTCCTGTCGCCGTCGACCTTCGCCGGCAACGCCCCTTCCGTACCGCATGCGCATTCGCATCCCCACGCCCATTCCCCGTCAGGCAAACCAGAGGACTGACCGCATGAACCGCCGCACCCTCCTCGCGCTCGCCGCCGGCGCGCTGCTCGCCGCCACGCAGGCCCCGCTCCCCGCCGCCGCCGACGCCCTCGCCGCCATCGAGGCGAACAAGGTGATCCGCATCGCCGTGCCGCAGGATTTCCCGCCCTTCGGCACGGTCGGCGCCGACATGGCGCCCAAGGGCTATGACGTCGACGTGGCCAAGCTGATCGCCGACAAGCTCGGCGTGAAGCTGGAGCTGGTGCCGGTGACGAGCGCCAACCGCATCCCCTACCTGCAGACCAACAAGGTCGACCTCGTCATCTCCTCGCTCGGCAAGAATCCGGAGCGCGAGAAGGTGATCGACTTCTCGGTCGCCTACGCGCCCTTCTTCAACGGGGTGTTCGGCCCGGCCGATGCGGCGGTGAAGGAATCCAAGGACCTCTCCGGCAAGACGGTGGGCGTCACGCGCGGCGCGGTGGAGGATCTGGAGCTGACGAAGATCGCCCCGGCCGACGCCACCATCAAGCGCTACGAGGACAATAACGGCACCATCTCCGCCTTCCTCTCCGGCCAGGTCGACCTCATCGCCACCGGCAACGTGGTCGCCGCCGCGATCCTCGAGCGCAACCCGCCGAAGAAGCCGGAGATCAAGTTCCTGATCAAGAACTCGCCCTGCTACATCGGCCTCAACAAGAACGAACCCGCCCTTCTCGCCAAGGTCGATGCGATCATCGGCGCGGCCAAGAAGGACGGCGCGCTGGACGCCATCTCGCAGAAGTGGCTCGGCGCCAAGCTGCCGGCGGACATCTGACGTCCTGCCGCTTCCGCCCTCTTCCCGCCGGGGAGAGGGCGCGTTCCCACCGTCCGCCCATCCTTCCACCAGCGGGAGTTCGCCGGCATGAACTACACGTTCGATTTCGGCTGGCTGATCGAGTATTGGCCGGTCCTGCTGAAAGGCATCGGCATCACCGTCGAGCTGACGCTGGTGGGCGGCGTGCTGGGCGTGGCGCTCGGCATTGCCTGCGCCTGGGCGCGGGCGCTGGGGCCGGGCTGGCTGCGCCCAGTGGTGGCGGCCTATGTCGAGCTGATCCGCAACACGCCGTTCCTGATCCAGCTCTTCTTCATCTTCTTCGGCCTGCCCGCGCTCGGCCTGCGCATGAGCGAACTGCAGGCCGCCAACCTCGCCATGGTGGTCAATCTCGGCGCCTATGGCTGCGAGATCATCCGCGCCGGCATCCAGGCGACGCCGAATGGCCAGTTCGAGGCGGGGGCGAGCCTCGGCATGAGCCGCCTCCAGACCTTCTGGTACGTGGTGCTGATCCCGGCACTGCAGCGCATCTGGCCGGCGCTGTCCTCGCAGATCGTCATCGTGATGCTGGGCTCGGCGGCGGTGTCGCAGATCGCGGCGGAGGACCTGACCTTCGCGGCGAACTTCATCCAGTCGCGCACCTTCCGGGCCTTCGAGAGCTACTTCGTCGCGACGCTGATCTATCTCGCCCTCGCCATCGCCCTGCGCCAGCTGCTGCGCGGCCTTGGCTGGACGCTTTTCCCAAAACGCACGGCGCGGTGAGGAGGCGGGCATGAGCGATTTCACCACCTGGGACATCCTGCGCAACCTCCTGCTGGCGGCGCGCTGGACGGTCCTGCTCTCCCTCGTCTCCTTCATCGGCGGCGGCATCGTCGGCGCGCTGTTGCTGTTCGCCCGCACGGCGAAGGGCAAGGCGGGGCCGGCCTTCGTGAAGACCTATGTCGAGCTGTTCCAGGGCACGCCGCTGCTGATGCAGCTCTTCCTCGCCTTCTTCGGGCTCGGCCTGTTCGGCATCGACGTGCCGGCCTGGCTGGCGGCAAGCGTGGCGCTCATCCTGTGGAGCGCCGCCTTCCTCACCGAGATCTGGCGCGGCTGCGTGGAATCCATCGCCCGCGGGCAATGGGAAGCCTCCGCCAGCCTCGGCATGGGGTACGTCCAGCAGATGCGTCATGTGGTGCTGCCGCAGGCGCTGCGGATCGCGGTGCCGCCCACCGTGGGCTTCTCGGTGCAGGTGGTGAAGGGCACGGCGCTGACCTCGATCATCGGCTTCGTCGAGCTGTCCAAGGCGGGGACGGTCGTGACCAATGCGACCTTCGAGCCCTTCAAGGTCTACGGCCTCGTCGCCCTCATCTATTTCTGCCTGTGCTGGCCGCTGTCCAAGTCCTCCCAGATCCTCGAGAGGAAGCTCAATGTCGCTCATCGAAATCACTGAGGTGAAGAAGCGCTTCGGCGACAACGAAGTGCTCAAGGGCATCAATATCGACGTCGCTCCGGGCGAGGTGATCGCCATCATCGGCAAGTCCGGCTCGGGCAAGTCGACGCTGCTGCGCTGCATCAACGGGCTGGAGACGATCGACGAGGGCTCGATCTCCGTCGCCGGCGCCCAGCTGCTGCCGGACGAGCTGCATCTGAAGGCGCTCCGGCTGAAGGTCGGGATGATCTTCCAGCAGTTCAACCTCTTCCCCCACCTCACCGCCGGGCGCAACGTGATGCTCTCGCAGATGGTGGTGAAGAAGACGCCGAAGGCGGAAGCCGAGGAGATTGCGAAGAGGATGCTGGAACGGGTCGGCCTCGCCCACAAGTTCGACGCCTACCCGGACCAGCTCTCCGGCGGCCAGCAGCAGCGCGTCGCCATCGCCCGCGCGCTCGCCATGCAGCCCATCGCCCTGCTCTGCGACGAGATCACCTCGGCGCTCGATCCGGAACTGGTGAGCGAGGTGCTCGCCGTGGTGAAGGAGCTAGCGAGCGAGGGCATGACGCTGATCATGGTGACGCACGAGATGCGCTTCGCCCGCGACGTGTGCTCGCGCGTCGTCTTCATGCATCAGGGCCGCGTGCACGAGATCGGTCCGCCGGAGGAGGTGTTCGCCGATCCGAAGACGCCGGAGCTGAAGCAGTTCCTCGGCGTCACGCACTAGGAAGGCGGCGGGAGCGGCCCGAGGCGGTAGACGTTGCTGGAGGCGAAGAGCTCGGCAACCCAGTCGACGAAGACGCGCAGCCGGCTGCTCAGATGCCGGTTGGGAGCGTAGACGATGTGCAGCACGATCGGCTCGCTGCGCCATTCCGGCAGCACCCGCACCAGCGTGCCGTCGGCGAGATAGGGCTGGATCAGCGGCTCGACGGCATGGGCGATGCCGAGCCCGGTGAGGACGGCGGCCTGATAGGCGGTCGAATCGTTGACCGCCAGCGCATAGGGCAGATCGAACTCGTAGCTCTCCTCGCCGCGCACCATGTCGAAGGCCATGCGCCGCCCGGTGCGCGGGCTGAAATAGGCGATGACCCGGTGGCCTTCCAGGAGATCGCGGGGGTGCTGCGGCATGCCGTGGCGCGCGATGTAGCCCGGCGTCGCGCACATGACGAGGTCCACCTGCCCGATGCGCCGGGCGATGAGGTTGGGATCGAGAATATCGCCGCCGCGGATGGCGCAGTCGATGTTCTCGCCGACGAGATCGGCCGGGCGGTCGGAAACGCCAAGGTCGAGCAGGATGTCCGGATAGCGGGCGTGGAAGTCCGGCAGGGCGGGAATGATGACGTTGAGGGCGAGCGAGGTGCCGATGTCCACGCGCAGGCGCCCCGCCGGGCTGGTCTGGGCGCGCGCCATCGAGCCGTCGAGCTCGTCGAGATCGGACAGCAGCGCCAGCGCGCGCTCGTAATAGGCCGCGCCGTCCGGGGTGACGCGCACGCGCCGGGTGGTGCGGTTGAGCAGCTTGGTGCGCAGGTGCCCTTCCAGCTGCTGGATCAGCTTGGTGACGGTGGGCTTGGGCATTTCCATGAGGTCGGCGGCACGGGTGAAATTGCCGGCTTCGACGACACGGACGAACGCCCGCATGGCGGCGATCTGATCCATGGTCTGTTACCGCGTCATTATTTCCATATGTGAATAATGAAATCACAGAACGGCTATTTTTTCAGTTCCGAGACGATACTAATTTTCGCCGCACTGCAATAGAGCGAAATCGGGTGGCGCAGGCCGTCCGCATTTCGATGGTGGGCGCCATGACGGCATTGTGGACCGAGGACAGGCTGGAGATCGACGGGGCGGCGCTGCCGGTCCGCGTCTATCGCGGCCGCGCGTCCGTGCGTCCGACGCCGCTGGTGCTGCATCTGCATGGCGGATGCTTCACCAATGGCGACCTCGATTGCAGCGCCAAGGTCTGCCAGTTGCTGTCGGAGGCCGGGGCGGTCGTCGTCTCGGTCGATTATCCGCTGGCGCCGGAGCATCCCTTCCCCGCGGCGCTCAACGCCTCCTTCGCCGCGCTTGGCCTGCTGCATGCCGAGCGGGCCAAATGGGCCGGTCGCGGCGCCCGGCTGTTCGTCGCCGGCGAAGAGGCCGGCGCCAATCTCGCCACCGCGCTGGCGCTGATGGCCCGCGACCAGCAGGCGCCGCCGATCGCCGGGCAGATCCTGATCTCGCCCATGGTCGACCCGCGCCTCGCCTCGGGCTCGATCCACGCCGCCGCGGCGGGCGCCGCCGGCTGCAAATGGGCGGATGGCTGGCATCTCTATCTCGGCAGCGCCGACCGGGCGGCACATCCCTACGCCGCGCCGTTCGGTTCCCGCCGGCTCGGCGGCGTGGCGCCCGCGCTGATCGTCACGGTCTCGGACTGTCCGATGCGCGACGAGAGCCTCGCCTATGCGCGCCGTCTCGGCGAATGCGGGGTCGCCGTCGAGAGCCGCGTGCTGGACGTGCCGGCCGAGGAGCCGGACCCGCTGCCCGACAGCCTGGATGCCAGCATCGAGGCCATTCCGCAGTGGGCAGCCCCGCTGCGCGACATGTTTCACCAGTTTCTGGCGGAGCAGTCCGCCACCTCTGTTCGTACCGTTCGGGCCTGAGGGCCGGGAGATCGCCATGAGCAACGACGCATTCGGTACCGATGCCGCCTCCGGTAATATCGTACACGCCGCAATCGCCCGCGATGAGGTTGCCGTCCGTCCGCGCCGCCGCTGGCGCGAGGCCGGCATCGCGCTGACGCTGGCGGCGCTGGCGACCGGGGTGGCCGTGTTCCTCGCCTGGCCGAGCAGCCGGGCGCTCGCCACCGACCCGGCGGCGGAAGCCGCCGCCCCGCAGGCCATGCCGGTCTCGGTCGCGGTGCTGAAGGCGCGCGACACCATGAAGTGGAACGAGTTCTCCGGCCGCCTGCGCGCCGTCGAGGTGGTGGAGGTGCGCTCGCGGGTCGCCGGTGCCGTGCACTCCGTGCATTTCCGCGAGGGCGCGCTGGTGAAGCAGGGCGACCTGCTCGTCACCATCGACCCCGAGCCCTTCGTCGCTGCGCTCAACCGCGCGGAGGCGCTGAAGGAAGCCTCCGCCGCGCAGGTCGAGTTCTCGAAGAGCGAGCTGGAGCGCGGCAAGCAGCTCGTCGACAACCGTGTCGTCTCGGTGCGCGATCTCGACCAGCGCACCAACACCTATCGCGAGGCGGAAGCCAATCTGCGCGCGGCGGAAGCCGCCGTGCAGACCGCCAAGCTCGACCTCGGCTACACCGAGGTGCGCGCTCCGGTCGACGGGCGTGTCGGCCGGCTGGAAGTCACCGTCGGCAACCTCGTCGCGGCCGGCGCTTCCTCGCCGGTGCTGACCAGCCTCGTCTCGGTCGATCCGATCTATGTCAGCTTCGACGCCGACGAGAACGCGGTCGCCGAGGCGCTGGCCACGCTTGGCGAGCAGACCGAGGCACTCGACGCCATCGATCGCATCCCCGTCGAGATCACCACCGCCACGACCGCCGACAAGCCGGTGCGCGGGCATCTCCAGCTGGTCGACAACCAGGTGGACACCTCGACCGGCACCTTCCGCCTGCGCGCAGTGTTCGCCAATGCCGACGGGCGCCTTGTGCCGGGCCAGTTCGCCCGCGTGCGCATGGGCCGCTCCAAGGCCGAGCCGGCTCTGGTGATCAACGAGCGTGCGGTCGGCACCGACCAGGACAAGAAGTTCGTCTTCGTGGTCGATACCGAGAACAAGGCCATTTACCGGCAGGTCAAGCTCGGGCCGCCGAGCGAAGGTCTGCGCGTCGTGCTGGACGGCCTGAAGGAAGGCGAGCGCATCGTCGTCAACGGCCTGCAGCGCGTGCGCCCCGGTGTCCTGCTGGCCCCCGAGATCGTCCCCATGGAAACCGCTTCCGCCGCCTCCGCGACGGACCCGTCCACTTCCGTCGCCGCGCGCTGATCCGAAGCCGCCGACGCATCGCCTCCTCAGGGGGAGGACGCCATGAATCTGTCCAAGTTCTTCATCGACCGGCCGATTTTCGCCGGCGTCCTCTCCGTGCTGATCTTCCTCGCGGGGCTTCTGGCCCTGCGGGTGATGCCGATCTCCGAATATCCCGAAGTCGTGCCGCCGCAGGTCATCGTGCGCGCCACCTATCCGGGCGCCAACCCGAAGGTGATCGCCGCCACCGTCGCCACGCCCATCGAGGAAGCGATCAACGGCGTCGAGGACATGCTCTACATGTCCTCGCAGGCGACGACCGACGGCGTGATGACGCTGACCGTCACCTTCAAGCTCGGCACCGATCCCGACAAGGCGACGCAGCTCGTGCAGAACCGCGTCGGACAGGCAGAGCCGCGCCTGCCCGAGGAAGTGCGCGCGCTGGGCATCACCACGGCGAAGAGCTCGCCGAACTTCATCATGGTGGTGCACCTCATCTCGCCGAACGACCGCTACGACATCACCTATCTGCGCAACTACGCCGTGCTGAACGTGAAGGACCGGCTGGCGCGCATCTCCGGCGTCGGCCAGATCGACATCTTCGGCGCCGGCGACTACTCGATGCGCGTCTGGCTCGATCCGCAGAAGATCGCCGAGCACGGGCTCTCCGCCGGTGACGTCGCCAACGAGATCCGTGCGCAGAACGTGCAGGCGGCGGCCGGCACCGTCGGCGCCTCGCCGTCCGCGCCGGGCGTCGACCTGCAGCTCTCCGTCAACGCACGGGGACGCCTCGAGACCGAGGAGGAGTTCGGCGACATCGTCGTGAAGACCGGCGACAGCGGGCAGGTGGTGCGCCTGCGCGACGTCGCGCGCATCGAACTCGGCGCCGCCGACTACGCGCTGCGCTCGCTGCTCGACAACAAGCAGGCGGTCGGCATCGGCGTGTTCCAGGCGCCCGGTTCCAACGCGCTGGAGATCGCCGAGAACGTCCGCGCGACGATGGACGAGATCAAGAAGACGATGCCGGAAGGCGTCGACTACGACATCGTCTACGACACGACCCGCTTCGTCGACGCCTCGATCGAGGCGGTGGTGCACACGCTGTTCGAGGCGGTGGTGCTGGTCGTCATCGTCGTCGTGGTGTTCCTGCAGACCTGGCGCGCCTCCATCATCCCGCTGCTGGCGGTGCCGGTCTCCATCGTCGGCACCTTCGCGGTGATGTACGTCTTCGGCTTCTCGATCAACGCGCTGAGCCTGTTCGGCCTCGTGCTCGCCATCGGCATCGTCGTCGACGACGCGATCGTCGTGGTGGAGAACGTCGAGCGCAACATCGAGAACGGCCTGTCGCCGCTGGATGCCTCCTACAAGGCGATGAGCGAGGTGTCCGGCCCGATCATCGCCATCGCGCTGGTGCTGGTCGCGGTGTTCGTGCCGCTGGCCTTCATCACCGGCCTGTCGGGCCAGTTCTACCGGCAGTTCGCGCTCACCATCGCCATCTCGACCGTCATCTCGGCGATCAACTCGCTCACCCTGTCGCCAGCGCTCTCGGCGCTGTTGCTGAAGGGCCACCATGCACCGCCCGACCGCTTCCAGCGGATCATCAACGCGCTGCTCGGCTGGTTCTTCCGCGGCTTCAACTGGGTGTTCTCGCGCGGGTCGAACGGCTATGGCGGCGGCGTGCGCGGGGTGCTGAAGGCGAAGAGCGTGGTGATGGTGTTCTACGCCCTCATGCTCGGCGCCACCTGGTGGCTGTTCCAGGCGGTGCCCTCCGGCTTCGTGCCGGCGCAGGACAAGCAGTATCTCGTCGGCTTCGCCCAGCTGCCGGACGGCGCCACGCTCGACCGCACGGAAGAGGTGATCCGCCGCATGAGCGAGATCACCCTCGCCGAGCCGGGCGTCGCCAGCGCGGTCGCCTTCCCGGGCCTGTCAATCGCCGGCTTCTCCAACTCGTCCAATGCGGGCATCGTCTTCTCGGTGCTGAAGCCGTTCGAGGAGCGCACGGATCCCTCGCTCAGCGCCGGCGCCATCGCCGCCTCGCTGAACCAGAAATACGGGGTGATCAAGGATGCCTTCATAGCCATGTTCCCGCCGCCGCCGGTGCAGGGCCTCGGCGTGGTGGGCGGCTTCAAGCTGCAGATCGAGGACCGCGCCGGACAGGGCTACGAGGCGCTGAGCGAGGTGACGAACGCCTTCATGGCCAAGGCCATGGCGGCGCCGGAACTCACCGGCCAGTTCACCACCTTCCAGATCAACGTGCCGCAGATCTTCGCCGACGTGGACCGCACCAAGGCGCGCCAGCTCGGCGTGCCGATCCAGGCGGTGTTCGAGACGCTGCAGGTCTATCTCGGCTCGCTCTACGTGAACGACTTCAACAAGTTCGGCCGCACCTACTCGGTGCGCGTGCAGGCCGACGCCCCCTACCGGGCGCGCCAGGAGGACATCGGCAAGCTGAAGGTCCGCTCCAACAGCGGCGAGATGATCCCGCTCGCCGCGCTCTTGAAGGTCGAGGCGACGGCGGGACCGGAACGCGCCCAGCGCTACAACGGCTTCCTCACCGCCGACGTCAACGCCGCGCCCGCGCCGGGCTTCTCGTCGGGGCAGGCGCAGGACGCGGCCGCGCGCATCGCCGCCGAGGTGCTGCCGCCGGGCTTCGACTTCGAATGGACCGATCTGACCTATCAGGAAATCCTGGCGGGCAGCTCGGCGGGGCTCGTCTTCCCGCTGGCCCTGCTGCTCGTCTTCCTGGTGCTGGCGGCCCAGTACGAAAGCCTGACGCTGCCCATCGCGATCATCCTGATCGTGCCCATGGGCCTGCTGGCAGCGCTGTTCGGCGTCTGGCTGGGCGGGGGTGACAACAACATCTTCACCCAGATCGGCCTCGTGGTGCTGGTGGGCCTCTCCGCCAAGAACGCGATCCTGATCGTCGAATTCGCCCGCGAACTGGAGTTCCTCGGCCGCAACCCGGTCGAGGCGGCGATCGAGGCGAGCCGGCTGCGCCTGCGGCCGATCCTGATGACGTCCTTCGCCTTCATCATGGGCGTACTGCCGCTGGTGCTCTCCACCGGCGCCGGCGCCGAGATGCGGCACGCGATGGGCGTCGCGGTCTTCGCCGGCATGATCGGCGTCACCTTCTTCGGGCTGTTCCTGACGCCCGTCTTCTATGTGCTGCTGCGCCGCCTGACGGGCAACCGCCCGCTGCGCCAGCACGGCGAGGCCCTCCCCGCACCCGCAGCGGCGGAGTGAGCGACCGGCCGGGAAGCCGGAAATCCAGGCGTCGTCTGCCCCCTCGACGCCCGGACCACGGCTTCCCGGTCGACTTGCCCGATCAGCCCGGACCGCCAGCCTCATCGACAACGCGCCCCGGCGATGCCACATGCAGCGCAGGAGAAGGCGCGATGAAGCCGATCAAATCCGACTGGACGGACGTCGTGCTGGTCTGCCGCAAGTGCGCTAAGAAGCTCGACGGCGGCTTCGGGCCGCATGGCGACCAGCCGCTGCCGAAGGCCCTGCGGGCGGAGATCGCCCGGCGCGAGGGCGGCAAGCCGATGAAGAAGCCGCGCCGCAAGGGCGCGCATGTCGCCGTGATCGAGGTGGACTGCCTCGACATCTGCCCCAAGGGCGCGGCCATCCTGGTGCCGGCAGGCCATCCCGGCCGCTGGCGCGCGGTGCCGCGCGGCGCCGATCTCGGCGCGCTGCTCGACGAGATCGCCCCCGAGCGCGGGGACGACTGATCAGGCCGCCTCTTCCGCCGGCCGCACCGGATTGAGCGCCCACACCAGCACGGTCATGATGCTGACGCCGATGACGATGCCGACGAGGCGGTCGATCGGCGGCTCCAGCGTGGTGGGCGGCCCGGCGCTCACCAGCGTCACCAGATAGGCGATGGCCGACTGGGTGCCGATATAGGCCTGCGCCGACTTGCCGAGATGGATATGGGCGAAGGAGAACACGCCCAGAAACAGCATCGCCGCCCACCACCACGGATCGGTCGCGTCGATGGCGATGACGAGCAGCCCCGCCGTGCCGCCGATGACGCAGCCGAAGATGCGCTGCGCGCCGCGATGACGTGTCGCCAGCGGATCGCTGTCGACGACGATGAGGCTGGAAATCAGCACCTGCGGCAGCTGCGGCAGGTCGAACAGCGCCCAGGTGACGACGATCACCAGCGCCCCGAGCGCCGCCACCATGGACTGGCGCTCGGCATTGATCTCGGTGGTGGCGCTCGGCTGGGCGACGAGACGGGCGTGCAGCTCCCCCGCGCGCGGCCCGAGCGCCCAGCTCGACAGCGTGCCGCATACCACGCCGATGACGATCTCGTAGCAGCGATAATGGGCGAAGTCGTAGAGCTGGCCCGGCTCCGTCATGGTGTAGAGCATGACGAGGGCGAAGGTCAGCGCGCCGTAGAACCAGACGTAGCCATAGGCGCTGCGCTGGCGGCCATAGGTTCCCACGGCGGCGGCGATGACGACGAAGGTGATCTGCAGGAAGGGCAGCCCCTCCACCCACTGGCCGATGTAGTAGCCGCCGAGGACGCCGACGAAGGTGCCGGCGATGCGCAGCACGCCCTTGGTGAACAGCGCGTCGCGATCGACATTCGCGATGATCATCACGCTGAGCGCCGCCCAGTAGGGCTGCTGAAGTCCCATCCAGAGCGCGATGAAGACCGCCGCGAGCACGCCGCAGGCGGTCGCGAAGGCCTGCCGGGTGACGTCCCGGTCGATCGCGTCCTGGCGGGCGGCCTCGTCCATCGCTCAGAACCAGATCAGCACGCGGGCATCGGCACCGTGGAACAGGCCGAGGCCGGGCGGCCAGCCGTCGAGCGTGACCTCGACGGGGAAGCGCCGCGGCAGCCGCACCCAGTCGGTCGTCGGCTCGACATAGGGGATCACGCGCGGATTGTGCGGCGAGCGGGCGACGCCGGCGGCGATGCCGCTCACCCGCCCCCAGTGCAGCACCCACGGGTCGCTGCCGAGGGTGAGCAGCACGCGCTGGCCGAGCCGGATGCGGGCGAGATGGCGCTCGCCCATGTTCGCCACCACGCGGCGGCGGCGCTCGGTCACGAGGGCCAGCACCTCGCTGCCGGCGGAAAGATAGTCGCCGAGCCTTGTGGTGAAGGGCGCGATGCGGCCGGGCTCCGGCGCGGTCACGACGGTCTTGGAGAGATCGTACTGCGCCTTGGCGAGCGCCGCCTGAGCGGAGCCTATGGCGGCGGTGGCCACCGCCACGCGCTGGCTCGCCACGGCGAGCTGGGCCTGTGCCGCCAGCACATTGGCGCCGGCGGTGGCGACGTCGCGGGTCGCGACGTCCAGCGACGCTTCGGGCGAGTAGCCTTCGCCCGACAGGGTGCGCACCCGCGCGAGCTGGGACTGCGCGTTCGTCTGCACCGCCTGCGTGGCGGTGATGTTGGCCGTCGCCGCCCTCACCTCGTCCTGGGCGAGACCGAGATCGGCCTGCGCCTGGATCAGCGTCGCCTGCGCCTCCTGCACCTTCAGCGCGAAGGGCGTGCGCTCGATCTCGAACAGCAGATCGCCGGCGGCGACCGGCTGGTTGTTCTGGACAGCGAGACGGGAGACCGGACCCTCGATCTGCGAGGAGATGACGACGATGTCGCTCATCACATAGGCGTCCGCCGTATAGGCGAGGAAGCGGACGCTGATCTCGTAAAGGGCGAACAGCGCCGCCACGACGCCGATGATGAGCGCCACCGGATGGCGCAGCAGACGGCTCAACATGGAAATGCGGAACTCCCACCCCCTCCGGCGCCTTTCCGGCGCGCGGCTGCCCCATATTCGCGGCTTTGCCGCCGGGGCTCAATCCTCCGGCGGGGGCGGCGATCAGCGCATATAGGTGCGGATGACGTCGACCAGTTCGGCGACGCCCTCCTCGCGCGCGCCTTCCTCCGCCTTCGCGACGTGCTCGCGGATATGATCCTCGATCAGTTCCGCGGTGAGCCCGTTGACCGCGCCGCGCACCGAGGCGACCTGGTTGAGGATGTCGGCACAGGGGACCTCGCTCTCGAGCGCGCGCTCGATCGCCTCCATCTGCCCCTTCAGCCGGCGGACACGGGCGATAAGCCGCGTCTTATTCCTGACGGTATGACTCATATCTCAAGCTATACCCGATCCGGGCGGCCATGCCACGGCGCCCCGCGACGATTAGCGCGCGGCCCGTGCACACGTATCGGCGAGCGGGCCTTGCTCCGGTCATGTTCGTCTTCACATTGGGCGGGGAAATTTCGGGGCGGGCTTCTCCCGCCATGTGAGGATATGGAAGCATTCACCGCCGACGTGGCCGCCTTTCTGCACGCCCATGACTATCTGGTCCCTCTCGTCATCGGGATCATCGCCTTCGGCGAGTCCCTGGTGCTCGTCGGCATCATCATTCCCGCCACCGCCCTGATGCTCGCCATTGGCGGGCTGGTCGGCACCGGCGTGGTGTCGCCCGTGCCGGTGATCGTCGGCGCCATCGTCGGCGCCGTGCTGGGCGATGTCGTCTCCTACTGGCTCGGCCGCTGGCTCGGCCCGCGTGTCGTGCATCGCCGCCCGCTGCTGGGCTATCGCGAGCAGGTGGCACAGGCGCGGCTGTTCTTCCGCCGTTTTGGCTTCGCCTCGATATTCGTCGGCCGCTTCTTCGGCCCGGTGCGGGCCACCATGCCGCTGGTCGCCGGCATGATGCGGATGGACCAGCGCCGCTTCCAGTTCGCCAACGTCTCCTCGGCCATCGTCTGGGCGCCGGTCATGCTCGCCCCCGGCTGGCTTGCCGGCAAGAGCGCGGATCAGCTCGGCGCCACCGAGCAGGGAGACTGGCTGCTGCTGATGGTCGGGGTGACCCTGGTGATGCTGGTGCTGACGGTCGTCGCGCTCAAGATGATCAAGGGCCGGATCGCCAAGCGCCCGCGCAACCGCCGGCGCCAGCAGCGCGCGCCGGCGGCCTGACGGCGCCGGCATTTTCACTCTCCGCCTCACGGAGCCGCTGGCTGGGTGAGGGCCGACGGCGCGGCCTGCGCCGACAGACCGGCCCAGCCGTGCCAGCCTACATAGAGGCCAACCACGATCAGCAGCACGCCCGAGACATAGGGTGCCCGGCGGGCCACGCGACCAAACCAGGGCAGCCGTGACGAGGCGTGCCGGACGCCGAGCGCGGCGGCGACGCCGACCGCCACGAGGGTGACGGCAAGGCCGACCGAAAAGCCCAGCACCAGGGTGAAGCCGAGGGCGAACTCCCGCAGCTGCAGGCAGAGCAGCAGCACGGTGATCGCCGCCGGGCATGGAATGAGCCCGCCGGTAAGCCCGAACAGCGCGATCTGCCAGTTCGTCACCGAACGACCGATGAAGCGACGGCGGATGTCATCGGCGTGCGCCAGCTCGTGCGCGTCCTGATAGCCCTCGACCTCCAGAACGATCTCGCGCATCCGCTCGCCCCCTCTGTCGTCATGGGCGTGGTGATGATCGTGGTGGTGATCATGACCGTGGTGGTGATCGTGGTCATGTTCCGCCGCGGCCAGCCGCGTGTCCTCGCGGGTGCGCCAGATCATCCAGACCGCCATCGCCACGATGATCACGGCCGAGGCGAGCTGGAGATACGGCTCGAAGGTCTCCGGCGCGACGCCCTGCCAGAGATAGACGCCGCCAAGGGCGATCGCCCACACGACCAGCGTGTGCGAGACCGTGGCCGCGAGGCCAAGCAGCACGGCCTGCCACACCGTTCCCCGTATGGCGATGATGAAGGCGGCCATCAGCGTCTTGGAATGGCCCGGCTCCAACCCGTGCAGCGCGCCGAGAAGGATCGCGCTGGGAATGAAAAGCCAGCCATGGGTAGCGCCCTGCTGGAGAAGCTCGGCGAAGGTGGGCATGGGAGCCTCGATCTGTCTGGGCTGGCGTGAGAAATCGTCGGGAGCGCCGCCCCTGCCTGTCGACGGGACGAACGGCGGGCGTCCACGCAAACGGGAAGCTAGCCTTCCGCCCCGCCAAAGACAATAGCATAGGGGGTATATCTATATGTCGCGAAAGCCATGCGACGGGCACGGCCGGCGCCGATGCACGGGCGCGGCATAATTCTGGAACTTTCCTGCGCGATGCTGGCGCTCGCTCCGCCGCTTAACCACATCGGCGGGGAAAGATCGGCGCGACGCGCCCGTTGCGGTAGATTGCAGCGCGGCGGGCGCCCCGAACCGGGCAGAACGATCGGCGCGACGATGTCGGCGTCGGGCAGGAGTGAGAGATGACGGACAAGCGCGAACCCTCGCTGGAGTCACCCAAGCCACACCCGAACAACGGGGATTCTGCCGCCACCACAACGACGCCGCCGAACCGCAGCAAGGGTCCGCCGAGCGACCCCGAGGCTTTCCGGCGCTGGCTCGGCATCGAACAGCTCAAGGTCGACATGCGCCGGCTCGAACTGGAGACCAAGAAGGCAGAGGCCCCGCCGCCGCGCACCGGCCATCCGGCCCTGCCGGTGCTGTACGGCCTGATCCTGGTCGCGCTGCTGGCGCTGGCGGCCTTCCTCACCTCGCAGGTGATCACCCTGCGCGAGGAGATCGGCGCGCTGCGCACCGCCCAGACCGAGATCGCCGCCCGTCTCACCGCGGCTCCGGCGGCAACGCCGCCTTCCTCCGGCGCAGCAGATGCCGCTCCGGCCGAAGCACCGGCATCGCCGACGCCGGTACCCCCCACCCCTATGAACACACCATCCGACGCAGCGCCCGGAGACGGCGCCGCCGCGCCATCAGCACCGGCCTCGCCCACGGCGGAGGCCGAGCCGGCGACGCCCGCCCTGCCGGGCGCCGGCTATACGGTGCGCATCTTCGCGCCGGTCAACAGCGTGCCGAAGGCGAAGATCGACAATTTCACCAGCCCGCTGAAGGCCGCCGGGTTTGATGTCGTGGTGTCGGATACGGGCGTCGTGCAGACGACCAACAACACGCTGTCCTACCACTCCACCACGCAGGACATGGCGAACCAGGTGGCCGGCATCATCCAGAGGAAGCGGCCCGGGCTCGACATGGAGCTGCGCGCCTCGCCGTCCATCCCGCCCAATGCGCGGCAGGTCCTCATCCTCAACCTGACCGAGGACGCGCTGAACTGAGCGCGCCTCAGGCGGCGGCGCGCGGCCCGCGCGCCTGCCGGCCAGCCTCGCGGATGGCGGCGATGTTGCCGCGATAGCCTTCCACGCCGCCCTTGAACACGGCGGAGCCGGCCACCAGCACATTCGCGCCGGCCGCGGCGCAGAGGGCGGCGGTCTCCGGCGTGACGCCGCCATCGACCTCCAGATGGATCGGCCGCTCGCCGATCATCGCGCGCAGACGATAGATCTTCGGCAGCACGTCAGGGATGAAGGCCTGACCGCCAAAGCCGGGATTGACGGTCATGGCGAGGATCAGGTCCACCTTGTCCAGGACATAGGCGAGAGCGCTCTCATGCGTGGCCGGATTCAGCGCCACACCGGCCTTCTTGCCGAGCGAGCGTATGTGCTGGAGGCAGCGGTCGAGATGGTGCGTGGCCTCCGCCTGCACAGTGATGATGTCCGCACCGGCCTTGGCGAAGGCCTCGATATAGGGCTCCACCGGCTCGATCATCAGATGCACGTCGAACGGCTTATCGGTATGCGGACGCATCGCCTTGATGACATCCGGACCGAAGGTGATGTTGGGCACGAAATGCCCGTCCATCACATCGAGATGGATCCAGTCGGCGCCGGCGCTCGCGACATCGCGCACCTCCTCGCCGAAGCGGGAGAAGTCCGACGCCAGCATGGAAGGGGCGATGAGGGGCATGGGTTCTCCTGACGTATGGACCTGGCGCGACGTCACCCCCGCGCCAAGCCCGGCCATGACGTTCAGTTGGATGGATGGAGCGGCGGATAGCTGTCGATGCCGCCGGAGAATACCCGGCTGGCGAGGATGTCCTCGGCGGTGAGCGTCACCAGATCGTCGGCCGTCACCGGCCGCTCGGCGTTGAACAGGCGGTTGGCCTGCCGCAGCCGGGCACGGTCGAGCGCATTGCGGATCGAGCGGCCATTGGCGAAATGCGGCTGCAGCATGCGCAGGTCGATATAGCGCCGGAAGGCTTCCTGCGCGCCTGCATCCATGCGGTAGTTCATCGTCTCCAGAATGCGCCCGCCGATGGCGTCGAGCTCGCCGGCCGAATAGTCGGGGAAGTCGACATGATGGGCGACGCGCGAGCGGAAACCGGGATTGGCGGTGAAGAAACGCTCCATCCGGTCGGCATAGCCGGCGAGGATGACGACGAGATCGTCGCGCTGGTTCTCCATCACCTGCAGCAGGATCTCGATCGCCTCCTGCCCGTAGTCACGCTCGTTCTCGGGGCGGTAGAGGTAGTAAGCCTCGTCGATGAACAGCACGCCGCCCATCGCCTTCTTGAGGATTTCCTTCGTCTTCGGCGCGGTGTGACCAATGTACTGGCCGACCAGATCGTCGCGCGTCACGGTGACGAGGTGGCCTTTGCGGACATAGCCGAGCCGGTGGAGGATCTCCGCCATGCGCAGCGCCACCGTCGTCTTGCCGGTGCCGGGATTGCCGGTGAAGCTCATGTGCAGCGTCGGGCTCACGGCTTCGAGGCCGAAGCGCTTGCGGGCGCTGTCGACGAGCAGCAGCGCGCCGATCTCGCGCAGGCGCTGCTTCACCGGCACCAGGCCGACGAGCTCGCGGTCGAGCTGGTCGAACACCTCGGCAAGGCCGCTGGACGAAAACTCGGCACGCAGGTCGATGGCGCCCGGCACGGGGGCCTTCGCGTCCGGGACAATGTTCGGATCGTCGATCACGGCATCCATGATCCGCTCTCCGCCGCGTCGGGCCGGCTCTCGCCAGGAAAGAGAAAAGGGGGACCGGTTCCGGGCGCGGCATTCCGGAACCGGTCCCTCGCGGTCGGGGAGGAAACCGGGCGACCGCGATAACCGTCGGGGGAGTTAGGGAGACCGACGGATCAGTAGCGCGCGCCCTCCGGGCGGTTGGCCGCATAGGCGCGCGTCGTGTAGCGGATGGACCGGCCGTCGACTTCCTGGCGCTCCAGCGCGAAGCCGGGCTCCTCCTCGGGGCGGTCGGTGATGAAGGACAGGCGCAGCGATTCCCACGTGTGGGTGGAATCGAAGGCGCTGACGCGGATGTAATGCCGGCCCTTGTAGGCCTTGCGGCACTCGTTCAGCTCGAACATGACGCCGGCGGCGTCGCGCACGTCGAACATCGGCTGGCCCCACAGCTCCCAATAGGTGTTGCGCGGGTGGGGATCGTCGGTGAACTCGATGTTCACCGCCCAGCCATTGTCGATGCAGTACTGGACCTGCTTGCCGATCTGCTCGTCGGTCAGGTCGGGCAGGAAGGAGAAGGCTCCCTGGGTCAGGCGCATGGTCTTGTCTCGCTCTGTTAGCTGTGACGGGCTCCGCCTTCCGCCGTCATCCCCGGGCTTGGCCCGAGGATCCACGCCTGTGACCTCCGGCAAGCGGGAAGTCATGGATGGCTGGGCCAAGCCCGGCCATGACGTCGTGAGGCGGCACAGATCAATCACTCCGCCGCGGTGGCCTGCGGCACGAAGTCGGGCGTGTCGGTGGAGGAGTAGTTGAAGGTCACGTCCTTCCACGTCTCCAGCGCCTGCTTGAGCGGCAGGCAGTGCCTGGCCGCCGCCTTGAGGATTTCCGGCCCCTCGCCGAGCAGGTCGCGGCCCTCGTTGCGGGCGAGGATCATCGCCTCCAGCGCCACGCGGTTGGCGGTCGCGCCGGCCTGGATGCCCATCGGGTGGCCGATGGTGCCGCCGCCGAACTGCAGCACGACGTCCTCGCCGAGCAGGTCGATGAGCTGGTGCATCTGGCCGGCATGGATGCCGCCGGAGGCGACCGGCATCAGCTTGCGGGTCGAGGCCCAGGGCTGGTCGAAGAAGATGCCGTGGGCGAGGTTCTGCGGCACGAAGTCCTCACGGCAGAGGTCGTAGTAGCCCTTGGTGGTGTGGGGGTCGCCCTCCAGCTTGCCGACGACCGTGCCCGCGTGGATGTGGTCGACGCCCGCGAGGCGCATCCACTTGGTGATGACGCGGAACGACACGCCGTGAGACTTCTGCCGCGTATAGGTGGAGTGGCCGGCGCGGTGCAGGTGCAGGATCATGTCGTTGCGCCGCGCCCACTTCGCCATGGACTGGATCGCGGTGTAGCCGATCACCAGGTCGATCATGACGATGCTGGAGCCGAGGCTCTTGGCGAAATCGGCGCGCTCGTACATGTCCTCCATGGTGGCGGCGGTCACGTTGAGATAGGTGCCCTTGATCTCGCCGGTCGAGGCCTGCGCCTTGTTGACCGCCTCCATGCAGTAGAGGAAGCGCTCGCGCCAGTGCATGAAGGGCTGCGAGTTGATGTTCTCGTCGTCCTTGGTGAAGTCGAGGCCGCCCTTGAGCGCCTCGTAGACCACGCGGCCATAGTTGCGGCCGGACAGGCCGAGCTTGGGCTTCACCGTCGCGCCGAGCAGCGGGCGGCCGAACTTGTCGAGACGCTCGCGTTCCACGACGATGCCGGTGGCCGGGCCGTCGAAGGTCTTCAGATAGGCGACCGGCAGGCGCATGTCCTCGAGGCGCAGCGCCTTGAGCGGCTTGAAGCCGAACACGTTGCCGATGATCGACGCCGACAGGTTGGCGATCGAGCCCGGCTCGAATAGGTCGAGATCATAGGCGATATAGGCGAACCACGAGCCCGGCGAATTCGGCACCGGATCGACGCGGTAGCACTTGGCCCGGTACTTGTCGCAGGCGGTCAGGCGGTCCGTCCACACCACGGTCCAGGTGGCGGTGGAGCTTTCGCCGGCCACCGCCGCCGAAGCCTCGATCTCGTCGACGCCGTCCTGCGGGGTGATGCGGAACACGGCGATGACGTCCGTGTCCTTCGGCTCGTAATCGGGCTGCCAGTAGCCCATCTTGCGGTATTCCATCACGCCGGCGCTGTAGCGGCTGCGCTTCTCCTCGGCGGGCTTGGTCTTGTCGATCGCGTTCATCGATCTTCTCCTGTGCGTTCCCGTCGGCGCGGCGCCGAAAGCGCGCGCCCCCTGGTCTGGTTGAGGTCGTCCCCGCGAGGGGGGAGATTCATTCCGCCGCGGCGCGTGCGCCGCCGATCACCGGATCGAGCGCCCCGCTGGCGTAGCGCTTGGCCATGGCGGCAAGCGGCAGCACCTTGATCTTCGAGGCGTGGCCCGCCGTGCCGAACTGCTCGAAGCGCTCGCGGCAGAGGTCGCGCATCGCGTCCATGGCGGGCTTGAGGAATTTGCGGGGATCGAACTCCGACCGGTTCGCCTGTCCGACCTTGCGGAACTGCGCGGTCATGGCGAGGCGGCAGTCGGTGTCGATGTTGACCTTGCGCACGCCATGCCTGATGCCGCGTACGATCTCCTCCACCGGCACGCCCCAGGTCTGGGGCATCTCGCCGCCGGACGCGTTGAACAGGTCCTGCAGCGCCTGCGGCACCGAGGAGGAGCCGTGCATGACGAGGTGGACGCTGGGCAGCCGGCGGTGGATCTCCTCGATCACGTGCATGGCGAGGATGTCGCCGTCGGGCTTGCGCGAGAACTTGTAGGCGCCGTGCGAGGTGCCCATGGCGATGGCGAGCGCGTCGACCTTGGTGCGGGCGACGAAATCCACCGCCTGATCGGGATCGGTGAGCAGCTGGTCGTGGCTCAGCACGCCTTCCGCGCCGTGGCCGTCCTCCTGCTCGCCCGCCCCGCTCTCGAGCGAGCCGAGCACGCCGAGCTCGCCCTCGACCGAGGCACCGACCCAATGGGCGGCATCGACCACGCGCCGGGTGATGGCGACGTTGTAGTCGTAGTCCGCCGGGGTCTTGGCGTCCTCCTTCAGCGAGCCGTCCATCATGACGGAGGTGAAGCCGTGCTGGATGGCGGACAGGCAGGTCGCCTCGTTGTTCCCGTGGTCCTGGTGCATGCAGATCGGGATCGACGGGTACATCTCGACGAGGGCGTCGATCATCCGCGAGAGCATGATGTCGCCGGCATAGGAGCGGGCGCCGCGGCTCGCCTGCATGATGACGGGCGCGTCGACGGCCTGCGCCGCCTCCATGATCGCGATGCCCTGCTCCATGTTGTTGATGTTGAAGGCGGGCACGCCGTAGCCGTGCTCGGCGGCGTGGTCGAGAAGCTGACGAAGGGTGATGCGGGCCATTGGCGTTTCCCCCGGCTCAGGCGCAGGTCAGGAGGTCGCAGGTCGCGTCGACCACCGCCTCCGGCGTGATGTTGAAATGCTGGTAGAGATCGCCTGCCGGAGCGGAGGCGCCGAAGCCCTCCATGCCGACGAAGCGGCCGCGCTCGCCGATCCAGCGATCCCAGCCGAGGCGGCCGGCCGCCTCGATGCCGACGCGCGGGGCGGTGCCCAGCACCGCGCGGCGATAGTCGGCGCTCTGGCGCTCGAAGAGCTCCCAGCAGGGCAGCGAGACGACGGCGGCGTCCACGTCTCGCTCGGCGAGCAGGTCCGCCGCCTTGAAGGCGAGCTCGACCTCCGAGCCGGTGGCGATGAGAGTCACATCGCGCCGGCGCCTGGGCTTGCGGACGACATAGCCGCCATAGCCGGTGAGGTTTTCCTCGCTGTGCGTGGTGCGGAAGGTCGGCAGGTTCTGGCGCGAGAGCGCCAGCACCGAGGGGGTGCCTTCGGCATGCAGGGCGAGCTGCCAGGCCTCCAGCGTCTCCACCGCGTCGGCGGGACGGAACACGTAGAGGTTCGGCGTCGCCCGCAGCATGGCCAGATGCTCGACCGGCTGGTGCGTCGGCCCGTCCTCGCCGAGGCCGATGGAGTCGTGCGTCAGCACATAGACGACGCGTTGGCCCATCAGCGCCGAGAGCCGCATGGCCCCCTTCGCGTAATCGGAGAAGACGAGGAACGTCCCGCCATAGGGAATGGAGCCGCGATGCAGCGCGAGGCCGTTCATCACCGCCGCCATGGCGTGCTCGCGGATGCCGTAGTGCAGGTAACGGCCGCCATACGCACCCGGCGCCACCGGCACGAGGCCCTTGGTGTAGGTGAGGTTCGAGTGGGTGAGGTCGGCCGAGCCGCCAACCGTGAGGTCGGTCGCCGCGTTGATGACGCCGAGCGCCATCTCCGACGCCTTGCGCGTCGCCACCTTCGGCGCGCTCTCGGCCAGCTCTCGCTTGTAGGCGGCGAGCTTCTCGTCGAAATCGGCCGGCAGTTCGCCTTCCATCGCCGCCTCGAAGGCAGCGCGCTGGCCGGAGGCGGCAAGCCGCTTCTCCCATGCCTCGCGGGCATGGCGGCCGCGCTCGGCGATGCCGGCCCAGGCGGTACGCACGCCCTCCGGCACCTCGAAGGGCGGATGGTTCCAGCCGAGCCTGGCGCGGGCACCCTCGATCTCAGCGGCTCCCAGCGGCGCGCCGTGCACCGCCTCGGTACCCGCCTTGGTGGGCGCGCCGAAGCCGATGGTGGTGCGGCAGGCGATCAGCGTCGGCCGCTCGGTGGAGCGTGCCTCGGCGATGGCGTCAACCAGCGCGTGATGGGCGTGGCCGTCGACCCGCATCACGTCCCAGCCGGCGGCCCTGAAACGGGCGAGCTGGTCGGTCGAGGTCGAGAGCGTGGTGCGTCCGTCGATGGAGATGCCGTTGTCGTCCCACAGCACGATCAGCTTGCCGAGCTTCAGGTGCCCGGCGAGGTCGATGGCCTCGTGGGAGATGCCCTCCATCAGGCAGCCGTCACCGGCGATGACGTAGGTGTGGTGATCAACCAGTTCGTCGCCGAAGCGGGCGTTGAGCATGCGCTCGGCGAGCGCCATACCCACGGCCGTGGCGAGCCCCTGCCCTAGCGGGCCGGTGGTGGTCTCCACCCCCAGCGTATGGCCGTGCTCGGGATGGCCGGCAGTGATCGCGCCGAGTTGGCGGAACCGCTTGAGCTGGTCGATGCCCATGTCGGCATAGCCGAGCAGGTGGTTGATGCCGTAGAGCAGCATCGAGCCGTGGCCGGCGGAGAGGATGAAGCGGTCGCGGTCCGGCCAGTCGGGCCGGCCCGGATCGAGCGTCACGAAGCGGGCGAACAGGGCGGTGGCGACATCCGCCATGCCCATCGGCATGCCGGGATGGCCGGACTTGGCCTGCTCCACCGCGTCCATGGCAAGTGCGCGCAGGGCGTTGGCCATGTCGTCGTGGGGGATGTCGGCGGGGTCCTGGTGCGGACGCAGCGCCGTGGTGTTGCTGGTCAACATGCTGTCCTCCCGGCTCATGCGGCGCGCCGCTTCTTCTCGACGATGTTCAGGATCATCGGGGTGAGGATGAGCTGCATCGCGATGTCGAGCTTGCCGCCCGGGATCACGATGGAATTGGCGCGGCTCATCCACGAACCCTGGATCATCGAGAGCAGGTAGGGGAAATCGATCCCGCGCGGGCTCTTGAAGCGGATGACGACGATCGACTCGTCCGCCGTGGGGATCCAGCGGGCGACGAAGGGGTTCGAGGTGTCGACCGTCGGGACGCGCTGGAAGTTGATGTCGGTGTGGGTGAACTGCGGGCAGATGTAGTTCACGTAGTCCGGCATGCGACGCAGGATCGTGTCGGTGACGGCCTCGGTCGAGTAGCCGCGATGCGAGCGGTCGCGATGGATCTTCTGGATCCACTCGAGATTGATGACCGGCACGACGCCGATCTTCAGGTCGGCATAGCGGGCGACGTCGATGTTGCCGCTCACCACCGCGCCATGCAGCCCCTCGTAGAAGAGCAGGTCGGTCGGCGTCGGGATCGGCTCCCACTGCGTGAAGGTGCCGGGCGCGCCGCCATACTCGGCGGCCTCCTTGTCGTCATGCACATAGTGGCGGAACTTGCCGGTGCCGGTCTGCGAATAGGAACGGAAGGTCTCCTCCAGCTCCTCGAACAGGTTCGAATCCGGGCCGAAATGGCTGTAGTGGTGATTGCCGCGCGCGGCCTCCTCGGCCATGACGCGCTTCATCTCGGCGCGGTCGTAACGGTGATAGGCATCGCCCTCGATATAGGCGGCGGAAACCTCCTCGCGGCGGAAGATCTGCTCGAAGATGCGCCGCACCGAGGTGGTGCCCGCGCCCGACGAACCGGTGACGGAAATGATGGGATGGTGGATCGACATCACCCTCTCCCTCACGCGCGCAGCAGGCCGCGCCGGCCGAAGAGCGGGGAGCGCTCGGGCATGGCGGTAGCATCGATGTGGTAGCGGGCGATGCGTTCGACCTCGCCGCGCGAGCCGAAGACCAGCGGCACGCGCTGGTGCAGATGGGCGGGGCGCAGTTCGAGGATCGGCCGCTGGCCGTCGGTCGCGGCGCCCTGCGCCTGCTCCATCAGGAAGGCGACCGGATTCGCCTCGTAGACCAGCCGCAGGCGGCCCTGCGTGTAGCCCCGGCGGGCGTCGCCCGGATAGAGATAGACGCCGCCACGCACCAGGATGCGGAAGACGTCCGCCACCATGGAGGCGACCCAGCGGGTGTTGAAGTCCTTGCCGCGCGGCCCGTCGGCGCCCGCCTGGCAATCCTCGACATAGCAGCGGATCGCCGTATCCCAGTGGCGCAGGTTGGAGCCGTTGACGGCGTATTCGGCGGTCTCGGGGGCGACCAGCGCGCGTTCCTCGGCGAGCAGGAAATCGCCGCTCGCCCGGTCGAGGATGAAGATCTGCGTGCCGGCGCCGACGGTGAGCACCAGCGCGAGTTGGGGGCCGTAGATCAGGAAGCCGGCGGCGAGCTGCGCCGAGCCTGGCTGCAGCAGCGCTTCCGCGCCGACGAAGGGCAGGATCGAGAAGATCGTGCCGACCGTCATGTTGCTGTCGATGTTGGACGAGCCGTCGAGCGGATCGACCGCGACGGCCAGCGTGCCGGCCGGGTCGAGCGCGACCGGCTCGTCCGCCTCTTCCGAGCCGAGAAGGGCGACGGGCGCGGCGGTCAGCGCCTCGCGGACCAGATCGTCGGCGATGACGTCGAGTTCCTTCTGGCTGTCGCCGTCCGCGTGATGGCCGCGGACCTCGGCGAGCGCGCCGGCCAGCGGCCCAGCGGCCAGAAGCTCGGAAATCTTGATACCGGCACCGGCAAGCGCGAGCACGGTGCTCGCGACGTCGCGGCGCACGTCATCGGCTTGCGACCACCTGGACAGGTGGTCCTGCAAAGTCGGGCGTGTCATGGCGTTTCCCCAGTTAAGTCGTGGGCTTGTGCCCATTGGCGTGTCGTTTCCGTAAGACCTTCGAGCGGGGAACCCGAAGCGGCGGACGCCTCTTGTTGATGGCAGACTGCACGAATTGTCGGCGTAAGGAAATTCGAATATTCTTTCCTGAGAATTCAGTTTAACTGAAATGTAATGCCATATGCGTAATGCCACACTGAAGCAGCTGCGCGCCGTCGCCGCCATCGTCGAAACCGGAAGCGTCACGGCCGCCGCGAAGAAGCTGAACGTCACGCCGCCGGCGGTGACGATGCAGGTGCAATTGCTCGAACAGCATCTCGGCCTGCCGCTGCTCGACCGCGCGGGGGACCGCTTCCAGCCCAGCGCCGCGGGGCGGGAAGTGCTTTCCGCCGCCGCCCGCATCGAACAGGCGCTGGCCGATTGCGGCGCCGCCCTCGACGCCATGAAGGGCCTGCGCTCCGGCCGCGTCTCGGTGGGCCTCGTCTCCACCGCGAAGTATTTCGTGCCGGCCGCGCTCGGCGCCTTCACCCGCGCCCATCCCGGCATCGACGTGGTGCTGACGGTGGGCAACCGCGAGGCGATCATTGCCGGGCTGCGCGGCGACACGATCGACGTCGCCATCATGGGACGACCGCCACTCGACATGGAGGTCGACAAGACGCTGATCGGCGATCATCCGCACGTGCTGATCGCCCCCGCCGACCACCCGCTGCTTGGTCGGCGTATCCCGGCCTCGGCGCTGGCGGGAGCGACCTTCATGTCGCGCGAGCCCGGCTCGGGCACGCGCGGGCTGATGGAACGGTTCTTTCAGCAGTCCGGCATCGATCCGCGCATCGGCATGGAGATCGATTCGAACGAGACCATCAAGCAGGCGGTGATGGCGGGGCTCGGCCTCGCCTTCATCTCCGCCCACACCATCGCGGCGGAAGTCGCGGACGGACGCCTTGCCGTGCTCGATGTCGAGGGGCTGCCGGAAGTGCGGCAATGGTTCGTGGTGAAGCGCACCGCCAAGCGCCTGACGCCTCCGGCGGCGGCGCTCACCGAGTTCCTGTCGCGGCGCGGGCCGGAATTCCTGCCGGACACGCTGCATTTGCCGGGCGTGGCGCGGGCGATGGCTCCCGCCGACGACCGGCCGGACTGAGCGCGCCGGGGGCGATCAGTCCGAACACAGGTCGGCGGCGTGCGTCAGTCGCGCTTGCCGGTGAGCCAGGAGAGCAGCGGGTTGAGCGGCTTGGACGACCCCGGCATGGCCTCGACCACCACCAGTTCCTCCACATCGCCCTTCTTGAAGGCGGCAAGGAAGGCGTCGTAGTCGCGCACAGAGACGCAGCCATTGGAATCGCCGCGCTCTCCCAGCAGATAGGGGTGCAGGAGGAAGCCGTTGCGCCCATACATGGGCTGGTCGCCGACCGGCGTCATGCGCACCGCCTCGGTGCCATGGAACAGCGCCTCGCGCATGCGCAGCTTGTAGCGGTTCGGCGGGGTCGGGCCGAGCATCTTCACGCGGACGTGGCGGATGTCGTCGAACTTGTCGCCATAGCCCGAATGCGCCTCGAGCTTCTTGCCGTTCGGCAGATAGAGCTTCTTGGCGCGGATGTCGTAGACGGCGAACTTGTCGCCCGAGGTGGGATAGCGCAGCCCGTCCTTGGGGGCGGCCTGCTCGGTCGCCGGGGGCGCGGCCGGCGCGGCGGCGGGCGCCTCCTCCGGCGTGACGTCCTCTTCCATGGGCGGCGGCAGCGAGGCGACCTCGGTCGGCGCGGCCGGCTTCCTCGGCGGAAGCGGCGCGAGGGTCAGCGTATCCTCGGGCTCGTCGCCCGCCATGACGCGGCCGGCGAAGAGCGGGTTGGCCATGGGCAGCGGCACCGCGCTCACCGTCTCGACCGTCGGCTCGGAGGTCGGCGCCGGCACCGGAATGGCGGCCACGGTGGCCGGCCGGATCGGCATGACCGCCGGGTTGAACAGCCAGCTGGCCGGCTGCGCGATCTGACCGGCGGGCCGAAAATTGCGGACGTCGTTCACGCTCATCGCGAACGGAGCCGAGGGCTCGTCCACCACGGCGCTCGCCACCTCGGGCGCCGCCGGAGCAAGCCGCAGCGCAGGATCGACCCGTGCCGCATCGGCCGGGGTCGGAACGGAGGCGTTCGACACCCAAGCCACGGCAACCGCCACGCCGACGAAGCTGGCTGAGCCGATGAGGAACGATCCAATAAGCCGCATTAGGCGTCTCTGCACAGGTGACGGGCGGGCACGGCAAGGCGGCGCGATGAAGCGCCGTGCGTCAGTCTTCGGTTGCGATCAGGAACCCCAACGCCCAAGCCATAATCCGCCGATGGCCCCCAAGCCAGATCGGTTAGTATTACAGCTTACGTAATATTTCATTAATGCCAACCGGACAACCCGAGCCCGGCGCGTGCGGCGCATATTCGCACACAAAGCCATGCGCGGAGAGCTCCGCCCGCGAAATTCGCGGGCTTTGTCGTGGCACCCCGTTATTTTTAGAATAGATTTAAACAAGAGTCGCCACGACGCCGGGCGGCCGATTCGGGTTCATTGTCAGGTTCGTTCGTGGCGGCCTCTCCTTCTTCCACCCATCCTGAAGCAGACCGGCTGCGCGCCGCGTGGACGGCCCTGCGCCGCGCGATGTTGCCGGCGCTCGTGCTGGTTCTGGCGATCAGCGCAGCCGCGTGGCTGGCCGGCCGACACGATATCGCCGACGCACTGTGGATCGCCGCCACCGGGGCGGTGCTTGCGGTTCTCTCGGTCGAGATCGTCGGCAGTCTGCGGCGGGGCGAGTTCGGGCTCGACCTGATCGCGGCACTGGCCATGGCCGGCGCGCTGGCCTTCGGCGAAAACCTCGCCGGCGCCATCGTCGCCCTGATGTTCACCGGCGGCGAGGCGCTGGAAGCCTATGCCCAGCGCCGGGCGGCGCGCGAGATGACCGCCCTGCTCGGCCGCCTGCCGCGCACCGCCACCCGCTACGAGGACGGGCGGCTGTGCGAGGTGCCGCTGGACGACCTCGCGCCCGGCGACCGCCTTCTCGTGCGCCGGGGCGAGGTGGTGCCGGTGGACGGCACGGTCGACAGTCCCTCCGCCGCGCTCGACCAGTCCGCGCTGACCGGCGAACCGCTGCCGGTGCGGCGGGCCCATGGCGAGCCCGTGCTCAGCGGCTCGACCAATGCCGGCGACGCCTTCGACCTCGTCGCCACCCATGCGGCGGCGGACAGCACCTATGCCGGCATCGTCCGGCTGGTCACGGCCGCGCAGCAGTCCAAAGCGCCGATGGCGCGGCTCGCCGACCGCTTCGCGCTCGGCTTCCTCGCGCTGACGCTGCTCATCGCCAGTGCCGCATGGGCGTTCAGCGGCGAGGCGGTGCGCGCGCTCGCCGTGCTGGTGATCGCCACCCCCTGCCCGCTCATCCTCGCCGTGCCGGTCGCCATCATCTCCGGCATCTCGCGCTGCGCCGGCAGGGGCGTGCTGGTGAAGGACGGCGGCGCGCTGGAAGGGCTCGCCAAGGTGCGCACCGTCCTCCTCGACAAGACCGGCACGCTGACCGGCGGACGCCCCCGTCTCGTCGCCGTGCGCACCCGCAACGGGCTGACGCCGGACGAACTGCTGCGCCTCGCCGCCTCGCTCGACCAGGGCTCGGCCCATGTGGTCGCCGAGGCGCTGGTCGCGGCCGCGCAGGAAAAGGGCCTCGCGCTTGAACCGCCGGAGGAGGTGCGCGAGGATCCCGGCGCCGGCATCGTCGGCCGGGTGGGCGGACGGCGCATCGCGCTCGGCGGATGGGATTTCGTCGCCCGGCAAACCGGCACCGGCTCGTTCGACGCCGAAATCGCCGACTGGACGCAGCAGCCCGGGACCGTGGCGGTCGCCGTCACCGTGGACGGCGAGCTGGCGGGAGCGCTGATGCTCGCCGACGAGGTGCGCGGCGAGGCCGGCGGCGTGCTGCGCCAGCTCCGGCGGCTCGGCGTCTCCCGTATTCTGCTCGCCACCGGTGACGAGACCCGGCGGGCCAATGCCATCGCCCAGGGCCTCGGCTTCGACGCGGTCGTCAGCGAGATGATGCCGCAGGACAAGACCCGCGCCGTCGTCGCCGAGCACGCCAACGGCCCGGTGATGATGGTCGGCGACGGGGTGAACGACGCGCCCGCCCTTGCCGCCGCCGATATCGGCGTGGCCATGGGCGCGCGCGGCTCGGCGGCGTCCTCCGAGGCGGCGAACGTCGTCATCCTCGTCGACCGGCTGGACCGGCTGACCGATGCCATGCGCATCGCCCGGCGTTCACGCGCCATCGCCCTGCAGAGCGTCTATACCGGCATCGGCCTGTCGGTGCTCGGCATGATCGCCGCCGCCTTCGGCTGGCTGGCGCCGGTCGAGGGCGCGCTGCTGCAGGAACTGATCGACGTGGCCGTGATCCTCAACGCGCTGCGCGCCATCGCCGACCCGCCGCAGGACGCCGCAGGCTAGCAGCGGGGGTGCCCGTTGCCGAAGCGCCCGGAGAGGCGTCGTGGCTCCCTAGCGCGGTGGGGACCGCTCACCCATATGAGCGACGCGGGCCCCAGGGACACGTCCCACCGGCCTGCCCAGGAGATCCTCATGAAGAAGACTGACCCCCGCCTCTGGATGTGGTCGGAAGCCATCGACATGCTGAACCGCGCGGAGCGCATGCACCGGCAGATGTTCCAGCCGGCGCAGCGCGCCGAGACGACGGCGCGCCATCGCGTGCCGTGCTGGGAGCCGCCGGTCGACATGCTGGAGACCGAGCGCGAGCTGCTCGTGCTCGCCGCGCTGCCCGGCGTCGACCCGGACCGCATCAACGTCGCGATCCATGGCGGCACGCTCACCATCGCCGGCGAGCGCATGCTGCCGCCGGAACTGCATCGCGCCACGATCCATCGGATGGAGCTGCCGCAGGGCCGCTTCGAGCGCCAGCTCGCCCTGCCGCCCGGCCGCTACGAGGTGGCGCATCCGCGCGTGGTGAATGGCTGCCTCGCCATCGTGCTGCGCAAGGTTTGAGGAAGGGGGACGGAAACCATGACACACCCCGATTTCGACAGATATGCCCCGTTGCGCATGGCCGATGCCGGCGCGAGCGGCGGTGCTTCGGGCGGCGCGCCCGCCGCCTCCAACGGCAACGTGCCGGAAGATCAGCTGATCATCCTGCCGGTGCGCAGCTTCGTGCTGTTTCCCGGCGTCGTCATGCCTGTCGCCATCGCGCGGCCGGCCTCCATCGCCGCCGCCCAGCAGGCGGTGCGCGAGGGCCGGCCGGTCGGCATCCTCATGCAGCGCGACAGCAGCGTGGAGGAACCGAACCCGACCGACCTGCACCGGATGGGCGTGATCGCCAACATCCTGCGCTACGTCACCGCGCCGGACGGCACGCACCACCTCGTCTGCCAGGGCGAGCAGCGCTTCCGCGTGAACGAGTTCGTGCGCGAGAAGCCCTTCATCACCGCCCGCGTCACCCGGATCGAGGAAAACGAGGAGAGCACCTCGGAGATCGAGGCGCGCTTCGTCCACCTGCAGAACCAGGCGAACGAGGTGATGGAGCTGTTGCCGCAGGTGCCGGCCGAGCTGGTCGCCGCCGTGCGCGGCGCCAACTCGCCCGCGGGCCTCACCGACCTCGTGTCCGCCTATGTCGACATCGCGCCCGACGAGAAGCAGGAGCTGCTCGAGACGGTCGACATCGCCGCGCGGATGAACAAGGTCTCCCGGCTGCTGGCGCACCGCATCGAGGTGCTGCGGCTGTCGCAGGAGATCAGCAAGCAGACCAAGGCGTCGCTGGACGAGCGCCAGCGCGAGGTGCTGCTGCGCGAGCAGATGGCGGCGATCCAGAAGCAGCTCGGCGAGGACGACGGCAACAGCGCGGAGATCGCCGAGCTGGAGAAGGCGATCGCCGATGCCGGCATGCCCGAGGATGTGGAGCAGATGGCCCGCAAGGAGCTGGGCCGGCTGCGCCGCATGCAGGACGCCAGCGCCGAATACGGCATGATCCGCACCTATCTGGACTGGCTGATCGCCCTGCCGTGGAAGCTGCCGGAGGAGAAGGCGATCGACATCGCCGAGGCGCGCCGGATTCTCGACGAGGACCATTTCGGCCTCGACAAGATCAAGCGCCGCATCGTCGAGTACCTCGCCGTGCGCAAGCTCGCGCCCAATGGCAAGGCGCCGATCCTGTGCTTCGCCGGCCCGCCCGGCGTCGGCAAGACCTCGCTCGGCCAGTCCATCGCCCGCGCCATGGGCCGCAAGTTCGTGCGCGTGTCGCTCGGCGGCGTCCATGACGAGGCGGAGATCCGCGGCCACCGGCGCACCTATGTCGGCGCGCTGCCCGGCAACATCATCCAGGGCATCCGCAAGGCGGGCACCCGCGACTGCGTGATGATGCTGGACGAGATCGACAAGATGGGCTCCGGCATCCAGGGCGACCCGTCGGCGGCGATGCTGGAGGTGCTCGACCCCGAGCAGAACGGGACGTTCCGGGACAATTATCTCGGCGTGACGTTCGACCTGTCGCGCGTGGTGTTCATCGCCACCGCGAACATGCTCGACACCATACCGGGCCCGCTGCGCGACCGTATGGAGATCATCTCGCTGTCCGGCTACACGGACAGCGAGAAGCTCCAGATCGCCAAGCGCTACCTGGTCCGCCGCCAGATGGAGGCGAACGGCGTCAGGCCGGAGCAGGTCGAGGTCGAGGATGAGGCGCTGAGCGCCATCATCCGCGCCTATACCCGCGAGGCGGGCGTGCGCAATCTCGAACGCGAGATCGGGCGCGCCATCCGCCACGTCGCGGTCGGCATCGCCGACGGCAGCGTCGCCCATGCGCGCATCGCCGTCGATACGCTGCCGGAGCTGCTCGGCCCGCCGATCTTCGAGGACGAGGTCGCCTTGCGTGTCTCCGTTCCGGGCGTGGCCACCGGCCTCGCCTGGACGCCGGTCGGCGGCGACATCCTCTTCATCGAGGCGACCAAGGTGCCCGGCCGTGGCGGGCTGATCCTCACCGGGCAGCTCGGCGACGTGATGAAGGAGAGTGCGCAGGCGGCGATGAGCCTCGTCAAGAGCCGCGCCGCCGAGTTCGGCATCGATCCGGCGGTGTTCGCGTCCAACGACGTGCATGTGCACGTTCCGGCGGGCGCGACGCCCAAGGACGGGCCGAGCGCGGGCGTCGCCATGTTCACCGCGCTGGTCTCGCTGCTCAGCGGGCGCACGGTGCGCAAGGACACGGCGATGACCGGCGAGATCTCGCTGCGCGGTCTGGTGCTGCCCGTCGGCGGCATCAAGGAGAAGGTCGTCGCGGCGGCACGGGCGGGCCTCACCCGCGTCATGCTGCCCGCCCGTAACCGGCGCGACTATGAGGACATTCCTCAGGACGCGCGGGACCGGCTGGAATTCGTCTGGCTGGAACGGGTGGACGAGGCCATCGCCAATGCGCTGGAGCCGGCCGCCGATGTCGACGAACCGCTGCTGCCGCTGAAGGCGGCGAGCTGATCCGCACCTCACGGCCGTCCCGGAATGCTTCCGGGGCGGCCTCTCCCTTTTCGATCTCCGCCATCGTGAAAGACGCTGACGCAGGGGCATGCCCTGCGACCATGGGGATGACGCGGCGCCGATTACCGGCTAGAGCATGACGGTGGCCGGGCGGAATCGTCCGGTTGCGGAGGAAATGCTCCAGTCTGTTGAATCGAGAGCACTTTCCTGTCGTCCGGGCGCCGGCCCGGACGCGGAGGGCCCTCGGGCGATGGGTCCATCGAGCCGGCATCATGCTCAGTTTCTGGTTGACCTACTGGCCGCACATCACGCTCGTCGCCAGCACGGCCATCGGCATCGTCGCGGCGATCCACGCCGCGATGACCAAGGACGACGTGCGTGCCGCCATCGGCTGGGTCGGCGTCATCCTGCTTTCGCCCTTCGTGGGCGCCTTCCTCTATCTCGTCGCCGGCATCAACCGCATCCGCCAGACCGCCGCGGGCCGGCGGCGCGCCAGCCAGGACCGGCGGCGTCACCATGAGCGCCCGCCCATCGCCGTCGCGCTCTCGCCCAGCCTCTCGGCGATGAAGCGGCTCGGCGACCGCGTGGCGGCCTTTCCCCTGACCAGCGGCAATGCCGTCGAACTGCTCGACAGCGGCGATGCCGCCTACCCCGCCATGCTCGCCGCCATCCGGGGAGCGACGCGGCATGTGGCGCTTTCCAGCTACATCTTCGACAATGACCCGGTCGGCGTCGAATTCGCCGATGCGCTGATCGAGGCGCACCGGCGCGGCGTCGCTGTGCGCGTGCTGATCGACGCCATCGGCGCGCGCTATTCGCGCCCCTCCATCGTCGGGCGGCTGATGGAAGGCGGGGTCACGGTCGACCTGTTCATGGGCAACCTCATCGGCCTGCGCCTGCCCTACGCCAATCTGCGCAGCCACCGGAAGATGCTGATCGTCGACGGCACGCTCGGCTTCACCGGCGGCATGAACATCCGCGCCCAGTTCACCAGCCGCTACGGCGGCGACGATCCCGCGCGCGACACGCATTTCCGCGTCGAGGGGCCGGCGGTGGAGCAGCTGCTCACCGTGTTCAGCCAGGACTGGTCCTTCACCACCGACGAATTCCTCGACGGCCCGGCCTGGGAGGAAGCGCCGGAGAGCGAGCCGCGCGGATCGGTGGCGGTGCGGGTGGTGCCCTCCGGCCCCGACCGCAACCTCGCCAGCGCGCACAACATGATCATGGGCGCGCTCACCATGGCGCAGAGCCGGGTGCGCATCTGCTCGCCCTATTTCCTGCCCGACCAGCAGCTCATCGGCGCGCTCGGCGTGGCCGGCCGACGGGGCATCGACATCGACGTCGTCATCCCCTCGGCCAACAACCTGAAGCTCGTCGACTACGCCATGACCGCCCAGCTCGACCAGGTGCTGGAAGGCGACTGTGCGGTGTGGCGGGCGGGCGGCATGTTCGACCATTCCAAGCTGATGGCGGTGGATGGGTGCTGGGCCTATGTCGGCTCGTCCAATCTCGATCCGCGCAGCCTGCGGCTCAACTTCGAGCTGGACCTCGAACTCTACGATCCCGCCATCGCCGGCGCGATCGAGGCGCGCATCGGGGCGATGATGGATGCGGGCAAGCCCGAGACGCTGGAGACGCTCGCCGCGCGCCCCTTCCTGAAGCGCCTGCGGAACCGCGCCATCTGGCTGGCCTCGCCCTATCTGTAAACGGCCGGGCCGCGAGGTTCCGCAGAACCGGACCTCCTCGACGACCATACCGCGTCAACGCCGTCATGGCCGGGCTCGGTCCGGTCATCCACGTCCTCGGTATCCATGCGCCCGGCCCACATTGTGGATCCCCGGGTCAAGCCCGGGGATGACCTCGCGCAGGCGCGCCATGGACCGGGACGGGCTTACCCAGCACAAAAACAAAAGCCAGCCCCGTTACCGGGACTGGCTTGAAGGAGACGGAAGGTCCGTCTCAGGAGGTTCGGGCAACGGGGTAAAGCGCACCAGCGCACCACCCCGCCGCGCAATTCCTCACGCCGCAGCGGCGGACTTGGCGGGGACTTCCGAGATCGTCTTCAGGACCTGGGAAGCGATCTGGTAGGGGTCGCCCTGGGAGTTCGGGCGGCGATCCTCGAGATAGCCCTTGTAGTCGTTGCGGATGAACGAGTGCGGGACGCGGATGGAAGCGCCGCGGTCGGCCACGCCATAGGAGAACTTGTTCCACGGCGCCGTCTCGTGCTTGCCGGTCAGACGCATGTGGTTGTCCGGACCGTAGACGGCGATGTGGTCGTCGAGGTTCTTGGCGAAGGCCGCCATCAGGGCCTCGAAGTAATCCTTGCCGCCGACTTCACGCATGAACTTCGTGGAGAAGTTGCAGTGCATGCCCGAGCCGTTCCAGTCGGTGTCGCCGAGCGGCTTGCAGTGGAACTCGATGTCCACGCCATACTTCTCGGTCAGGCGGAGCAGCAGGTAGCGGGCCATCCACACTTCGTCGGCTGCCTTCTTGGAGCCCTTGCCGAAGATCTGGAATTCCCACTGGCCCTTCGCGACTTCCGCGTTGATGCCTTCGTGGTTGATCCCGGCCTCGAGGCAGAGCTCGAGGTGCTCTTCGACGATCTCGCGGGCGACGTCGCCGACGTTCTTGAAGCCGACGCCGGTGTAGTACGGGCCCTGCGGAGCCGGATAGCCATGCTCGGGGAAGCCGAGCGGACGGCCGTCCTTGTAGAAGAAGTATTCCTGCTCGAAGCCGAACCAGGCGCCTTCGTCATCCAGGATGGTCGCACGGGCGTTGGACGGGTGCGGGGTGACGCCGTCCGGCATCATCACTTCGCACATCACCAGGGCGCCGTTCTTGCGGGCCGGGTCGGGATAGACCGCGACGGGCTTCAGCACGCAGTCGGAGCTGCGGCCTTCGGCCTGCTCCGTGGACGAACCGTCGAAACCCCAGAGCGGCAGCTCTTCAAGCGAGGGGAAGTGGTCGAATTCCTTGATCTGCGTCTTGCCGCGCAGGTTCGGGGTCGGCTTGTAACCGTCGAGCCAAATGTACTCGAGTTTGTACTTCGTCATTGCGTGTCTCTCATAGCTAATGACCCGGTGCAGCACCCCAGGTCGCTTTGCCGGCCGCGCGAGAAGGATCGACCGCCAACGGCTGACGTTCTTAGAAGCATTAACCGTGCCAAGTGGGGAGAGACCGCGTGCGCACAGGGGCTTTCCCGGGACGGGAGGCACGCGACGGGCCGGATCAGCCGATCGAGCGGCGGTATGATTCGCCTGAATCCAGCGGGAGTTGACGCCCCGCCCCGCGATCGGTGTTGCCGCTGCGCCGCACCCCGACACGCAACCGGAAGGGCGGAAGCCGCGTTATCCGGCAGCATGTTAGGGCCGGCTTTGGCGGTGCACAATTTCTACGCTCATTGTGAACGTAAAATAAGCATATTGCGTAAACGCCATGCAAAAGGTGTTATATAAATCCAGAGCGCTGACGCGGGAACGCGCAGCGGGAAAGGAGAAACGTGCAATGAGTATCCACATCCAGCGCGAAAGCGCCCAGATCGTTCAGTTCCCGACCGGTGGTCGTGCCGGTCTCGCTGCCCGTCGCGCCGAACAGCGTGCTTCCGAGGACCTCAAGGTATCGCCCCGTGTGAATTTCGGGAGCTGGTACCACGAAGAGGCCATCCAGGAAGACACCGGCCGCAAGAACTGACGTCATCGGCGGACGATGACGATGTTTCGCGCACAGTGCCTTCGATATACCTCCGCAAGAGGGCCGCGACCGACCGTCCGGCCCTCTTGTCATATCCGGCGGATGGCGAGCGCCCGCTAGCCGAAGATCGACCAGCCGAGCCGCTGGGTCAGCGCTTCCAGCGCGATGCGGCCGAGATGGGAATTGCCGCTGGCGTCGAGCCCCGGCGACCAGACCGCGATCGAGGCCTTGCCCGGCGCGATGGCCAGGATGCCGCCCCCCACCCCGCTCTTGCCCGGCAGACCGACGCGATAGGCGAACTCGCCCGAGCCGTCATAGTGACCACAGGTCAGCATGATGGCGTTGATGCGCCGCGCCCGCTCCGGCGACACCACCGAGAACCCCGTCGCCGGATTGCGCCCGCCATGGGCCAGGAAGCGCCCGGCCATGGCAAGCTGGCGGCAGCTCATGGCGATGGCGCAGTGGTGGAAATAGACGCCGAGCGTGAAGTCGACCGGATTCTCCAGCACCTCGAACGACTTCATGTAGTTCGCCAGTGCCCGGTTGCGGAAGCCGGTGCGCTGCTCGGAGGCGGCGACCGCCTCGTCGATGCCGATGCCGCCGTCCTCGGCGAGGAAGTGCATGAAGCGCAGGATCTCCCCCAGCGCCTCGCGCGGCTGGTGGCCGGAGAGGATGACGTCGGTGACGGCGATGGCGCCGGCATTGATGAAGGGGTTGCGCGGAATGCCGTGCTCCGCCTCCAGCTGCACGATGGAGTTGAACGGGCTGCCCGACGGTTCACGCCCCACCCGCCGCCACAGCCGGTCGCCGATCTTGCCGAGCGCCAAAGTGAGGGTGAACACCTTCGAGATGCTCTGGATGGAGAAGGGCACGTCGGCATCGCCGCCGACGGCCACCTGCCCGTCGCCGCTGACCACGGCGATGCCGAAGGCGTTCGGATCGACGCCGGCCAGCTCGGGAATATAGCTCGCCACCTCGCCGCGATCCGGGCGGGCGCGCATCTCTTCGGCGATTTCGCGGACGATGAGGTCGAGATCGGGCACGGTGTTCTGTCACCTTCGGCTGGCCGCCGGCAAGGCCGGCACGCTGCGGGATAGCGCAGACGCCCCGTGCAATGCCAGTGCCGTTCGCCGTCTGGCGCCACCGATGCCCGCGAGGCGGGGACGCATGCCCCGCCTCGCGGCGGCCTCAGAACGGGCTGTCGGGGAAGTAGTACTGCGCCGCGTTGTCCGGCGTGATCAGCGTCGAGCCGATGATGAAACGCCCATAGACCGGCGTGTTGGAGACGAAGCGCAGCGCCGTGATCTCCAGCGCGGTGGAGATGAGCGCCGGCGGATAGGTGACGTCGACCGGGAGCTGCGGGTCCTTGTCCATGATCCGCTTCACGATCTCCTTCATGCCGGCGCCGCCGACGACCCACATCTCCTTCTGCCGGCCGGCCTGCGCGATGGCCTCCAGCACGCCGATGGCCATGTCGTCGTCGGCCGCCCACACGGCGTCGATCTGCTTGTGCTTGGACAGGTAGTCCTGCATCACCGAGAAAGCCTTGTCCCGGTTCCAGTTGCCGTGCTGCATGTCGAGGATCTCGATCCCCGATCCGTCGACGGCGGCCTTGAAGGCGTCGACGCGCTCATTGTCGAGCGTGGTGGGGATGCCCCGCAGGACCACGATCTTGGCGCCGGGCTTGAGGTTGGCCTTGAAGTACTCGCCGGCCACGCGGCCGAAGGCGGTGTTGTCGCCGGCGACGTAGAGATCCTCGATCCCCGCCTGGGCGAGGCCGCGGTCGACCACCGTCACCCACTTGCCCGCGTCCTTCACCGCCTTGACGGGGCTCGTGAGCGGCTCGGATTCGAAGGGCAGCACGACCAGCGCGTCGATGTTGCGGGTCGCCATCATGTCCTCGATGTCGTTCACCTGCTTGCCGACCGCCCCGGCGGTGGCGAGCACGAAGTCGAGGTTGGGATAGGTCGCCTTCAGCCGCTTGATGGTCTCCTGCGCGTGCCAGTTCAGCCCGCCCATGAAGCCGTGCGTGGCGGAGGGGATCGAGACGCCGATCACCGCCTTCTTGTCCTGCGCCATCGCCGGCGTGGCGAGGCTGGCGGCCGCGACCGCCGCTGCGGTCGAGACGAGGAAAGTCCTGCGTTCCATTGTTGTTTCCTCCCGTTTCTCCGCTCTCAGGCGGATGATGATTTCCCGCGCTGGAGAACCACCGCGAGCACGATGATGACGCCCTGTATCGCGCCGTTGAGATAGGGCGAGACGAGGTCGGCAAGGTTCAGGATGTTGTCGATCAGGCTGAGGATCAGCACGCCCACCACCGTGCCCCAGACGCGGCCATGGCCGCCCTTGAGCGCGGTGCCGCCGATGATGACGGCGGCGATGGCCTCCAGCTCCCACAGCATGCCGGTCGAGCCCGAGGCGGAGCCGAGGCGCGGCACGTACATGATGGTGGCGAGACCGACGAGCAGGCCGAGCAGCACGTAGGTCATCAACCGCACCCCCTCGACCCCGACGGCCGAGTAGCGCGCCACCTTGTCGTTGGAGCCGATGGCCTCGCAATAGCGGCCGAAGCGCGTGTGGCGCATGGCGACCTGCCCGGCGACGGCGACGGCCGCGAAGACGAGGATCGGCCAGGCGATACCGAACAGCCCGGAGTAGTAGACCGGCCGGTAGAGCTGGCGCACCGCGAAGTCGAGGCTGATCGTTCCGCCATCGGCCAGCCACGTCACCAGCGAGCGGAAGATGCCCATGGTGCCGAGCGTGACGATGAACGGCTCGATGCCGGCGCGCGTGACCAGAAGCCCGTTGGCCAGCCCCGCCAGCAGCCCCACCGCCAGCGCGATGGCCATGCCGACCAGGATCAGCGGCACGCCGACGCCCATCGACGGCAGCAGCGCATTCATGGCGAGGATCATCACCCCGGCGATGAAGGCGGCCATCGAGCCCACCGACAGGTCGAGCCCGCCGGAGGTGATGACGAAGGTCATGCCCACCGCGATCATGCCGATGAAGGCCGAACGGGCCAGCACGTTGGTGATGTTGCCGGCGGAAAGGAAATTGTCGTTCAGCACGGCGCCGAGGATCACCAGCAGGATCAGCGCCAGCAGCGGGCCGAGGGCCGAGAGGGCCGGCAGGCGCGAGGCGCCGGCGGGGCGGGAAAGGGCGGTGTCAGACATCGGCGCGTTCCTCGCTTGTGCCCATCACCAGCCGGACCACATCGGTCTCGCTGATGCGCTCGCCCGCCAGTTCGCCGGCGATCGCACCCTGCCGCATGACCAGCACGCGGTCGGACAGGCCGAGAATCTCGGGCATGTCCGACGAAATCACGATGACGCTCCGCCCCTCGCGGGCGAGGCGGTCGATGAAGGCATAGATCTGGCTTCGCGTACCCACGTCGATGCCGCGCGTGGGCTCGTCGATGATGACGATCTCCGGGTCCGACAGCAGCGTCTTGGCGAGCAGCAGCTTCTGCTGGTTGCCGCCCGACAGGTTGCCCACCGCCATGTCGCGGCGGGGCGCGCGAATATCGAAATCGCCGATCGCCCGGGTGAGCGCGGCCTCTTCCCGCGCGGCGGAGATGAAGGGGCTGCCGAAGCGCGGCAGGGTGGAAAGGGTCAGGTTCTCGCGCAGGTTCTTGTCGAGCAGCAGGCCGCGCTCCTTCCGGTCCTCGGTGAGATAGGCCATGCCCTGTGCTGCCGCCTCCCGCACCGAGGCGATGCGCACCGGCGCGCCGTTGCGCCGGATCTCGCCGCTCGCCGCGCGCAGGCCCACCAGCCCCTCGGCAAGCTCCGTGCGACCGGAGCCGACGAGCCCGGAAATGCCGAGCACCTCGCCCCGTCGCAGGGTGAAGGAGACGCCGTGCACCAGCGGCGGCACGGAAAAGCCGCGCACCTCCAGCGCCAGCTCGCCGGCCTCGTGCCGGCGCGCGGGATAGATGTCCTCGAGATCGCGCCCCACCATGGCGGTGGCCATGCCGTCCTCGGTCAGCTCCCCACGCATCGCCCGGCGCACGACGGCGCCGTCGCGCAGCACGGTGACGCGGTCGGCGAGGCGCGTGACTTCCTCCAGCCGGTGCGAGGTGTAGAGCAGCGCCACGCCCTGGGCGCGCAGCCGGTCGATCTGGCGGAAGAGCACCTCGACCTCGCGATGCGTCAGCACCGCCGAGGGCTCGTCCATGATGAGCACGCGGGCGTTGCGCGATAGAGCCTTGGCGATCTCCACCATCTGCCGGTCCGACACCGGCAGGTCGCGGATGCGCGCATCCGGGTCGATGCGGCTGTCGAGCTCGTCCAGCAGCTTGCGCGTGCCCTCGCGCATGGCGCGATGATCGAGGAAGACGCGGCCCAGCTCGCGCCCGAGCCACACATTCTCGGTGACCGTCAGGTCGGGGGCGAGATTGAACTCCTGATGGATCACCACGACGCCTGCCGCCTCGGCCTGCGCACCGCTGGCATAGGGCGCGGGGCGGCCGTCGAGCCGCACCTCGCCCGAGGACGGCGCGAGGAAGCCGCCGAGAATCTTCATGATCGTCGACTTGCCGGCGCCGTTCTCGCCGATCAGCGCATGCACCTCGCCGGGGCGGAGCGCGAAGTCGACCCCGTGCAGGACCTCGATCGGGCCGAAGCTCTTGCGGACGTCGACCAGCTCCAGCACCGGCCCCGGGGAGGCGTTCACCGGGGAAGTATCCGCCGCGCTCATAGCGTCACCCAGGCGGCGTTACGCTGCGAGGACCGCACGCAGGCCTCGACGAAGCGCATGCCGGCGAGCCCGTCCGCCAGCGTCGGATAGATCGTGCCGGCCGGCGGCGCCTCACCCGTCCGCCGGGCGCGGATGGCGCGGGCCGCCTCGGCATAGATGTTGGCGAAGGCTTCGAGATAGCCCTCGGGATGGCCGGGCGGAATGCGCGAGACCCGCGCCGCCTCCGGCCCGGCGCCGGCGCCGTTGCGGGTGACGAGGCGCCTGGGTTCGCCGAAGGGCGTGAACCACAGGCGGTTCGGGTCTTCCTGCGCCCATTCCAGCCCGCCCTTCTCGCCATAGAGGCGCAGGCGCAGCCCGTTCTCGTTGCCCGGCGCCACCTGGCTTGCCCAGAGCATGCCGCGCGCGCCGCCGGCGAAGCGCAGCAGCACATGGGCGTTGTCGTCGAGCGCGCGTCCCGGCACGAAGCTGGAAAGGTCCGCCGCCAGCGCTTCCGGCGTCAGGCCGGAGACGAAGCAGGCGAGGTTGTAGGCGTGGGTGCCGATGTCCCCCGTCGCACCACCCGCGCCGGAACGCGCCGGGTCGGTGCGCCATTCCGCCTGCTTGGAGCCGTGCTTCTCCGCCGCCTCGGTCAGCCATTCCTGCGCATATTCCACCTGCACCAGCCGGAGCGCACCGAGATCGCCGGCGGCAACCATGGCGCGGGCCTGCCGCACCATCGGATAGCCGGTATAGTTGTGGGTGAGGATGAACAGCGCGTCGGAGCGCCCGGCGACCTTCGCGAGCTTTCGCGCTTCCGCCAGGGTGGCGGTCAGCGGCTTGTCGCAGATCACGTGGATGCCGCGCTTGAGGAACGTAATCGCCGGTTCGGCATGCATGTGGTTCGGAGTGACGATGGCCACCGCCTCGATGCCGTCCCTGCGCCGCGCCTCGGCCCGTGCCATGGCGGCGAAGTCGTCATAGCTGCGCGCGATCCCCAGCGCCTGCGCCGAGGCACGCGCCTTCTCCGGCGTCGAGGACAGGGCGCCAGCGACAAGCTGGAACTCGCCGTCCAGCCGCGCGGCGATGCGGTGCACGGCGCCGATGAAGGCGCCGCTGCCGCCGCCGACCATGCCCAGCCGGATCGGAGCGTGGAGCATCGGGGTGTTCATCGGTCCAGCCCCAGCAGGCGGCGATTGGCGGCGCGGTCGGTGCCGGCGGCGGCGAAATCGTCGAAGGCCTTCTCGGTGACGCGAATGATGTGGCTCTTCACGAAGGCCGCCCCCTCGCGCGCGCCGTCCTCGGGATGCTTCAGGCAGCACTCCCACTCCACCACCGCCCAGCCCTCGAAATCCATCGCGGCAAATTTCGAGAAGATGGCGCCGAAATCGACCTGCCCGTCACCGGGGCTGCGGAAGCGTCCGGCACGGCCTAGCCACGGCTGGTAGCCGCCATAGACGCCCTTGCGCCCCGTCGGATTGAACTCGGCATCCTTGACGTGAAACATGCCGATGCGCTCGGCATAGATGTCGAGGTGATCGAGATAATCGAGCTGCTGCAGCACGTAGTGCGAGGGATCGTAGAGCATCTTCGCGCGCGGATGGTGCCCCACGCGGTCGAGGAACATCTCGAAGCTGTCGCCGTCGTGCAGATCCTCGCCCGGATGGATCTCGAAGCAGATGTCGACGCCGCATTCCTCCGCATGGTCGAGGATCGGCCGCCAGCGGCGGGCAAGTTCGTCGAAGGCTTCCTCAACCAGCCCCGGCGGACGCTGCGGCCACGGATAGACATAGGGCCAGGCCAGCGCGCCCGAGAAGCTCGCCATGGCGGTGAGGCCGAGATTATGGGAGGCGGTGAGCGCCTTCTTCACCTGCTCGACCGCCCACTCCTGCCGCGCCGCCGGCTTGCCGTGGACGGCGGCCGGCGCGAAGGCGTCGAACATCGCGTCATAGGCGGGATGCACCGCCACGAGCTGGCCCTGCAGATGGGTCGACAGCTCCGTCACCACGACGCCGTTGTCGGAGCCCTCCCCCGCCCATTGCGCGCACCAGTCCCGCGAGCCGGCGGCCGCGTCGAGGTCGAGGATGCGCGCGTCGTTGGTGGGCACCTGAACGCCGACATAGCCGCAGCCGGACGCCCAGCGCGTGATGGCTTTCCAGCTGTCGAACGGCGCGTCGGCGCCGATGAACTGGGCCAGAAACAGGCCCGGCCCCTTGATCGTCCGCATCTTTCCTCCCGATGCGCCCTGCCGGTAACCGGCCGGGCGTCGTTCTTTTTGTAATCGGTTGCATTCAGCGTAGCGGAGTTATGAAATCGGTTGCAAGAGGGGTAACGCCGACAATCCCGGCGGATTGCCAGCCGCCCCACCGCCCGTCTATGGAGGGGCAATGGAGCACCAGAGACCGAAAATCGTGGATGTAGCGCGCCTTGCCGGCGTTTCCACCGCCACGGTCAGCCGCGTCCTCTCCAATCCGCAGGTGGTCAGCGCGGAAACGCGGCGGCTGGTGGAGGAGGCGATCCGGCAGACCGGCTATCGGCTCAATCTGGCGGCGCGCAATCTGCGCCACCGGCGGACCGGCGGGGTCGTCGCGCTGGTGCCCAACCTGTCCAACCCGTTCTTCTCGCAGATCCTCGCCGGCATCGCCTCGGTGCTGGCGCCGGCTGGCTACAATCTGCTGGTGGCCGATACCCGCGCCGAGGGGGGCGAATCGCTTCTCGCCTATGCCGAGCCGAGCCGGGCCGACGGGCTGATCGTGCTCGACGGCTCGCTGCCGGCGGAAGGGCTGTCCCGCCGCGTGCCGGTGGTGCTCGCCTGCGAGTGGATTCCCGGCCTCGCCGCGCCACGGGTGAAGATCGACAACCGGCAGGGAGCGGTCATGGCGATCGAGCACCTCATCGAACTCGGCCATAAGAGGATCGCCCATGTCGCCGGCCCGCCCGGCAACGTACTGAGCGAGGCCCGGCTGGCCGGCACCGAGCAGGCGCTCGCCGCGCACGGCCTGCCGGCACCGCGCATCTTCCCGGGCGATTTCACGCTGGAATCGGGCCGCCGCGCCGGCGCCGAATGGCTCGCCCTGCCGCGGGCAGAGCGCCCGACCGCCGTCTTCCTCGCCAGCGATGCCATGGCCTGCGGTTTCATCGGCGAAGTCCAGCACCATGGAATAACGGTGCCGCACGACGTCTCGGTCATGGGGTTCGACGACATCGAACTGGTCGCGCACATGACGCCGCCGCTCTCGACCATCCGCCAGCCGCGCGAGGCCATCGGCCGTCGCGCCGCCCAGCGCCTGCTCGACCGCATCGCCGGCGACGACCGGGCCGACGACACGGTGCTGCCGGTGGAACTGGTACGGCGCGGCAGCACCGGGGTCGTGTCGGAAACGCCAGTCTAAGCCCTGAGAGCATCCCACTTCCCGGCGTCGTCTCAGGCCAATCCCCTCGCCAGCATCTCCACGCCCAGCAGCAGCAGGCAGAACAGGAAGCCGCGACGGAACGCCGTCGGGCTGATCCGCCCGCGAACGACCTGCCCCGCCCCCATGCCGGCAAGCGCCGGAACGATGGCCAGCGCCGATAGCGCCAGATTGTCGAACTGGAAGACGCCGCGCACCCCAAGCCCCGCCGCCAGCGCGACGGTCGACACGGTGAACGACAGGCACAGCGCCTGCACCAGATCGTCCTTGCCGAGCCCCAGCGCCTGCAGATAGGGCACGGCGGGAATGACGAACACGCCGGTGCCGCCGGACACCATGCCGGTCACCGCGCCGATGACCGGCGACAGCCATGGCTCCAGGCGCTGGGCCACGCTGAGTTGGCGGGCCAGCAGCGTGTAGCCGGAATAAAGCACGAGCGCGCCGCCGAGCGCCGCCGTGGTCAGGCGGGTGTCGCCGCTGGCGAGCCAGGAAGTGCCGAGGACCGTCCCGGCCGCGATCGCCAGCATCATCGGCCAGAGCCGGCGCAGCAGCGGGCCGAAACTCGGGCCGGCCAGGAGCTGCCAGATATTGGCGACGAGGGACGGCACGATGAGCAGGCTCGCGGCGGTGAGCGGCGATATCAGCGCGCCGAGCACGCCCATGGCGACGGTCGGCAGGCCCATGCCGGTGACGCCCTTGACGAAGCCGGCGGCGAAGAAGGTCGCCGCGACGGCGGCGAGAAGCGGGGGCGGAAGATCGAACATGCCTTCCGCCTAGGCCATCCACCCGCCCCGGCAATGCGGATGTTCCGCAGCCAGACTTCGGCTTTCCCGAAGGCCGGTGACGGGGTATCATTGGCGGCATGCGCTTCGATCTCGGCGATCTCCGCTTGTTCCTCGCCGTGGTGGATGCGGGCAGCATCACCCGCGGGGCGGCCGAAGCCGGCCTCTCCCTGCCGGCCGCGAGCGAGCGGCTGCGCGACATGGAGGCGGCCGGCGACGTCGTGCTGCTGGAGCGCGGCCGGCGCGGCGTGAGACCCACCGAGGCCGGCGAGGCGCTTGCCCACCATGCGCGCACCATCCTGCGGCAGATCGCGCAGATGCGCGGCGAACTCGGCGCCTATGCCCGGGGGCTTCGCGCCACCGTTCGCCTGCTGGCGAACACCGCAGCCGTCACCGAATTCCTGCCGGAGCGGCTGGGCCTCTGGATGGCTACGCATCCGCAGGTCGACATCGAGCTGAAGGAGCGGGAGAGCCTCGATATCGCCCGGAGCGTCACGGCGGGCTTCGCCGAGATCGGCATCCTGTCGGACGCCGTGGATGCCGGCAGCCTGCATCTTTGCCCCTTCGCCATTGACCGGCTGGTCGCGGTCGTTCCGCGCGGCCACAGCCTCGCGGCGAAGGACCGGCTCCAGTTCGCGGAGCTGCTGGGCGAACCGTTCATCGGCCTCGCGGAGGGCGCCCTGCAGGACAATCTCGACGCACGGGCGGCGAATATCGGCGGCCGACTGAAGATCCGCGTGAAGATGCGCACCTTCGAGGGCATCTGCCGGATGGCGGGAGACGGCACCGGCATCGGCGTCATCCCGGCGACGGCGGCGCGGCGCGGCCAGCGGTCGTCGCCGATCACCGCCATTCCCCTCGCCGACCGATGGGCCACGCGGCGGCTTTCGGTCTGCATCCGCAGCGAGCCGGAACTGACGCCTTCCGCGCGCAGCCTCTTCGAGCATCTGGCGCAACCCGCCGGGAGGAAGCGCCGATAGCCGCTATCCTCGGCAAGCTCGCTCCCCGATGGCATCGCACCATTCTGCCGGGCTATGATAATGTCTATATCTATCCTGTGACGACATCGCGGGTGACGCGATCCTGCCGCCGGCGGGCGAGACAAGGGCATTCGGCGTGACCGCTACCGTGCACATCCCGGCTGCTACCGACCCCGTCCCGACGCTGCACCAGCGCATCCGCGCCGACCTCGAAGCCAAGATCCTCTCCGGGGAATGGCCGCCGGGGCATCGCATTCCCTTCGAGCACGAGCTGATGGTGCAGTATGGCTGCGCGCGGATGACCGTGAACAAGGTCATCGCCGGGCTCGTCGCGGCCGGGCTGGTGGAACGGCGGCGCCGGGCCGGCTCCTTCGTCGCGCAGCCGCGCCTGCACTCGGCCATGCTGCACATTCCCGACATTCCCAGCGAGATCGCGGCCCGGGGCGAGAGCTACGGCTACACGCTGCTGCGCCGCCGCCGCCGGCCCGCGACCGCCAAGGACCCGGCCGACCTTCAGACGCAGGGGCAGCCGCGCGAGGTTCTGGACCTCTCCTGCCTGCATCTGGCCAATGGACGGCCGCTGGCGCTGGAGGACCGCCTCATCAGCCTGAGCAGCGTTCCCGAGGCGGCCGAGACCGATTTCGCCGCGACCCCGCCCGGCTCATGGCTGCTCCGGCATGTGCCATGGACGGAAGCCGAGCACCGGATCTGCGCGGTGGGCGCCAGTGCGCGGGCGGCGGAGGCGCTGCGGGTGCCGAAGGGCACGGCGTGCCTCAGCCTGGAGCGGCGGACCTGGCGCGGCGGCGAGACCGTCACCGTGGTGCGCCAGCTCTTCCGCGGCGACGCCTACGATCTCGTCGCCCGCTTCTCGCCGCAGGGATAGCCCCGAAGCGGCTCCCGGAAATGAAAACCCCGGACCGGCGGCAGCCGATCCGGGGTTTCTCAAAGGTCGGCGCGAAGATCGCGCCGGGCGTCAGAAGCTCGCTTCCGTCACCTGATCCGGCGTTTCCATCTCGGTGCCGAACCACTTCTTCTGCAGGGCCGCGAGGCGACCGTCATGCTTCATCTTGATGATGATGGCGTCGACCGCGTCCATGAGCGACTTGGAATCCTCGGCCTTGGTGCCGATGAAGCCGAAATAGACCGGCTTGCCGAAGGGCGGCTGCACCACCTCGAACACGTCGGGCTTGGTCTTGGCGAGGTAGGCGATGTTCGGCAGCGAGTTCGCCACCGCGACGATGCGGCCGGCGCCCAGATCCGCATAGGACTGGCTGAAGTCGACATATTCCTGGATCGCCGAGGGCGGCGGGTTCAGCGTCTTGGCGAAATCCTGCAGCTGCGCGAGCTGGGCGGTCGCCTTGGCGCTGCCGACTTTCTTGCCGGCGATGTCTTCCGGCTTGGTGATGGAGGTGTCGCCCTTCTTCTTCAGGATCGCGACCGTCGCATTGGCGATCGGCGAGGAGAAGCGGTAGCGCTCCATGCGCGCCTTGGTAATGGTGGCCGGGCCGGCAACCATGTCGAACTTGCCGGCCTCAAGGCCCGGCAGCACGCTCGGCCAGGGCAGGTCGAGGAAGGTGACCTTCACGCCGAGTTCCTTGCCGATCTCGGCGAAGATCTCCTTGTTCATGCCGGCCTGCTTGCCGTCCTCGACGAAGTCGAACGGCGCGAACTGAAGCTCGGTGCCGACGGTGAGCTCGCCCTTGGCCTTCGCCTTGGCCAGCACGTCTTCGGCGCGCGCCAGGCCCGCGAAGGCCATGGACGCCACCACGCCGAGCGCCGCGAAGCGCGCGGCGCGGATCACGGCGGAGCTCCGCCGGCTAAGCTGGATCATCTGTCTCTCCTGTTCCCGTGGAAGCTATGGGTGGCTCCCGCGCCACCGGCTTTCCTTATGAATAAAAGTATAGACATAAGCCTTTTCGCGCCGCAACACGCGACCGGCCGTCTTTCGTCAGGACGCCGGCGCCGCGTCGGAGCCCTGCCAGAACACGTTACGCTCGAAGTAGTTCTGCAGGAACTGGCGCAGCCGGGGGTTCTCCTCGTGGCGGAACACCTGCTGCGGCGAGCCGGAGGCGGCGATCACCCCGTGATCGATGAACACCACCGTGTCGGCCACCTGCGCGGCGAAGCCCATCTCGTGGGTCACCACCGCCATGGTCATGCCCTCGCCAGCGAGATCGCGCATCACCTGCAGCACCTCGCCGACCAGTTCGGGATCGAGCGCCGAGGTCGGCTCGTCGAACAGCATGATGTGCGGCTCCATGGCGAGCGCGCGGGCGATGCCGACGCGCTGCTGCTGGCCGCCGGAAAGCTGGCTCGGATAGGCCTCGGCGCGATGGCTCAGCCCGACCTTCTCCAGCATGCGGCGGGCGCGCTTCTCCGCGTCCTCGCGGGCAATGCCGCGCGCCAGCTTCAGGGGCGCGGCGACGTTCTCCAGCGCCGTCATGTGCGGCCAGAGGTTGAACTGCTGGAACACGAAGCCGACATTGCGCCGCACCCGCGCGACCTCGGCATCGGAGACCCGGCGGCGCTTGCCGTTCTCCAGCGAGAAGCCGAGCAGTTCGCCCTCGATGTAGATCTCGCCCTCGCTGTATTCCTCCAGAAAGGCGATGCAGCGCAGCAGCGTCGACTTGCCCGAGCCGGACGGCCCGATGATGCAGGTCACCTCGGACTTCGCGATGGCGAGGTCGATGCCCTTCAGCACCTCGACGTCGCCGAAGCGCTTCCACACGCCGCGCACGTCGATGATCGGTCGCTCGGCCATGTCCGTCCTTTCCGGTTCAGCCCTGCGTGCGCAGCATGAAGCGGCCAACCCGCTTCTCCAGCCGCCGCGCCGCCGCCGTGACGATTTCGAGGAATGCCCAGTAGACGAGCGCCAGGAACAGCAGCGTCTCGGCGAAGGCGAAGGTGGTCGAGCCGATGGACTGCACGACCGAGGTCAGCTCGTTCACCGTGATGACCGACAGCACCGCCGTCTCCTTCGACAGCAGCACCGTCATGTTGGCGAGCGCGGGCAGGATGATCACCAGCATCTGCGGCAGTTGCACGTGCCGTACGATGTCGAGCCGGCCGATGCCCATCATCCGCGCCGCCTCGATCTGGCCCGGCGGCACGGACAGGAACCCGGCCCGGAAGATCTCCGAGAAATAGGCGCCGCCATAGAGCGCCAGCCCCGCGACGCCGGCGACGAGCGGCGTCAGGTCGAGGCCGAAGAACGGGCCGCCGTAATAGATCACGAAGAGCTGGATCAGGAACGGCGTGCCCCGTGACCTGAGACCCTGAACTTCCTCCAGATTTGGGTAGAGTCCGTCGATTACGGAGACGGACGATGCGACCATCGCGGTTCACGGAAGAGCAGATTATCGGACTACTGAAGGAGCAGGAGACCGGTGC
>NZ_CACSAS010000001.1:0-371065 GCF_902703545.1 Starkeya nomas | reverse complement strand
TGTCCGCCGTCAGCACCAATGGCACAGATTTGAGGTTGTGAATTAAGGAGGGTTGGGGCTTCGTCGTAGTGACGAAGGAACGAAGATGAAGACCCAACCCTCCTTGAAAAAATCGCCGGTAAAGGCCCCAGCTGAGCGGGTGGTGAAGGATATCCGGCGGCAGACCCGGCGGCATTTTTCGGCCGAGGACAAGATCCGTATCGTGCTGGATGGCCTGCGCGGCGAAGACAGCATTGCCGAGCTGTGCCGCAAGGAGGGCATCGCGCAGAGTCTGTATTACACCTGGTCGAAGGAGTTCATGGAAGCCGGCAAGCGCCGCTTGGCCGGTGATACCGCGCGTGCCGCGACCACCGGCGAAGTGCAGGATCTGCGGCGTGAAGCCCGTGCCTTGAAGGAATGCGTTGCCGACCTGACGCTCGAAAACCGCCTGCTCAAAAAAAGCATGATCGCGGATGGGGGCGACGGCGAATGAGGTACCCCGCATCCGAAAAGCTCGAGATCATCAGGATCGTCGAGCAGTCCCACCTGTCGGCGCGCAGGACCCTGGAGCAACTGGGCATCCCCCGCCGGACGTTCTACCGCTGGTACGATCGCTACATCGAGGGCGGGCCGGAAGCGTTGGCAGATCGGCCGTCGGCGCCGAGCCGGGTGTGGAACCGCATCCCGGCCGAGATCCACAACCAGATCATCGAGCTGGCGCTGGAACAGTCCGAGCTGAGCCCCCGGGAACTGGCCGTGCGCTTCACCGACGAAAAGCGCTACTTCGTATCGGAAGCCACGGTTTACAGGCTGCTCAAGGCCCATGATCTGATCACCAGCCCGGCCTACGTCGTGATCAAGGCTGCCGATGCGTTCCACACCAAGACCACCCGCCCGAACGAGATGTGGCAGACCGACTTCACCTACTTCAAGATCATCGGCTGGGGCTGGATGTACCTGTCGACCGTGCTCGACGACTTCTCGCGCTATATCATCGCCTGGAAGCTGTGCACCAACATGCGGGCCGAGGATGTGACCGACACGCTGGACCTCGCCCTCAAGGCTTCAGGCTGCGACAGCGCTACGGTGCTGCACAAGCCCAGGCTGCTTAGCGACAATGGCCCGAGCTACATCGCCGGCGAGCTGGCAGAATATATCGAGATCAACAAGATGAGCCACGTCCGCGGCGCCCCAATGCATCCCCAGACCCAGGGCAAGATCGAGCGCTGGCACCAGACCCTTAAGAACCGCATCCTGCTGGAGAACTACTTCCTGCCCGGTGACCTCGAGGCCCAGATCGAGGCCTTCGTCGAGCACTACAACCACCAGCGTTACCACGAGAGCCTGGACAACGTGACGCCCTCCGACGCCTACTTCGGCAGGGCTCCAGCGATCATCAAACAGCGTGAAAGGATCAAGCGACAGACCATCGAATATCGGCGCTTGCAGCACCGCAAGCTCGCCGCCTAACATCACCCCCCAGACGAGGCCCGCACTCCGCTAATTTACGCCGCGAGTTGCGCCAAATGTTCTGACGACGGACAGCGGGGCGGATATTGGACATAGGTCTTCATGAGCTTGTTGACGGCCTCATTGGCCGGCACCAGCGCCCNCAACGTGACGCCCTCCGACGCCTACTTCGGCAGGGCTCCAGCGATCATCAAACAGCGTGAAAGGATCAAGCGACAGACCATCGAATATCGGCGCTTGCAGCACCGCAAGCTCGCCGCCTAACATCACCCCCCAGACGAGGCCCGCACTCCGCTAATTTACGCCGCGAGTTGCGCCAAATGTTCTGACGACGGACAGCGGGGCGGATATTGGACATAGGTCTTCATGAGCTTGTTGACGGCCTCATTGGCCGGCACCAGCGCCCAGGTGCTCTCGGTGAAGGTCGTCATGAAGATGTCGTAACGCTCCTGCGGATCCGCCGGCAGGTCGAAAACCTGCGGAACCGTGGCGACATACTTCTCGGCACCCTTCCAGCCCAGATTGGTATCGACGGCAAGGCCGCCCGTATGGGCTCCGTCGTCACCGCGCAGGTTGAAGACATACTTGAAATTGCCGACGCGGGCGGCACCGGGCGAAAGCTCGTTCTCGGTGAAGTAGAACCACTCCTGGCGCGGATTCTTGCCCGTGCGGAACCAGACCGGGGTCACATCGTAGCTGTCGAACATGATCGGTTCGCCGGCGCGATCCTTGGTCGGCAGCGGCAGCCCCGCGAGCGAGGCGAACGAGGCCATCAGGTCGAGACCGCCGAGGATATCGTCGCTCTTGGTGCCGGCCGGCACCTTGCCGGGGAAGCGGACCATGGAAGGAACGAGGTTGCCGCCCTCGCGCACCGTGCCTTTGGTGCCGCGGAACGGTGTGTAGCCGGCATCGGGGTACACGTCCTGCCACGCGCCGTTGTCTACGGTATAGAACACCAGCGTGTTGTCGGCGAGGCCAAGCTCTTTGAGCTTCTTCAGCACATTACCGATGCGCGTATCGAGCTCGACCACTGAATCCGCATATTTGGACTTCGAGATCGACTTGCCGATGAATTCCGGTGCCGGCAGGTTCGGCTGATGGTTCTTCATGAAGTTGACGTTGATGAAGAACGGGGTTCCCTTGTTCTTGGCCGCATCGTCGAGAAATTCGAACGCGGCCTTCTCGACATATTCGTCGAGGAACGGAATGCCGACCACCCCCTGTTCCGGCGTGTTCACATACTCGCCGTTGACCTTGAAGTCCTGCGTGACGGGGCCGCCGGCATTGCCCGACAGCGAGCCCTTCGTGACTTTGTCGAACATCTCGCGAAGTTCGGGGCTCATGGCCGGGAACCACTTCGGATCGCCATAGGTATAGGCGTTGAGGTGGTACAGGAAGGCGTACTTCATCACGTCGTAGCCTTGGGCGTTCGGCAGGGCGTAGTCCGCCTCGCCAAGGTGCCACTTGCCGGTGAAGTAGGTCTTGTAGCCGCCCTGCTTCAACACCGAGGCCAGTGTCCATTCGGCGGCCGGCAGGCCGCCGCCTTGCCCCTGGAACGCGACCGTCGTCATGCCGGAACGGTTGGGGATGCGACCGGTCTGGATCGCGGCGCGGCCGGGCGTGCAGCTTGGCTGGCCGTAGAAATTGGTGAAGGTCATGCCTTCGGCAGCCAGCTCGTCGAGATTGGGCGTCGGCATGCCGCGACGCTCGCCGCCGAGATAGGTGCCGAGATCGCCCCACCCCGTGTCGTCGGAGACGATCAGCAGGATGTTGGGCTTCTTCGCCGGTGCCGTGCCCTGCGCGTGCGCGGCGCCGGTGAATGCCAGCAACGCGGTCGCGACGAGCGCCCCGAGTGACTTTTGAACAGGTAGACCCATCGGCCCCTCCTTCATTTCAATAAGGCCTTGGCCGGTTCGTACCGACCTCACTGCACGTCTCGAAAGCCGCTTCCCGTCGTTCTTCATGTCGATGAGGATCCGGCTCCAGGCCGTCGTCATGTCCAAGGCCCATCGCGCCATTCGAAGGACCAATCGCGATCGGAAGCGATCGCGTTCGACGCCCGAGACAATGTGGATGGAAACCCGGCTCCCATACGCATGGGGGCTGCCCATGCCCTCCGGCACCGGACCACTCCTCAAGTTATGGCTGACGACCGTGCTTACGGCTTCGGCTTCGGAAATATGGTCGCCCAGTCATTCTTCATGCTGATCACCTCCCATGTGCGCGCCTTTGCCTCTTCCATGAGCGACTGGCTAAATGTGCCCACCTCGGTGTCGGGCAGGCCATTGGCCGGGCCGTAGGCAAATTCGCGCGCGGCATCGTCGTGGAGCACCAGAAGACCCAGCCGGGGGCCGTCACCGGCGGTCGTCCATTCCAGCATCTGACGGTCGCCATCGGAATTGCCAAAGGCGATGATCGGACGCTTGCCGATGAACAGGTTGATGCCGATAGCCTTGCCGTCGAAATTGTCGTTGAAGAACAGCTTCGGCTCGCGCATCAGGACGGGCTTACCGTCTTTGAACTCGTACTTGGTCACGATGCTGGAACCGATGACCTGTTCGGCGGGAATACCATACACCCCATCGGAATAGGGCCGCACGAATTCCTGTCCGCCGCCGGTCACGATATAGGTGCTGAAGCCATTGGCACGCAGATAGGCCATGACTTCGAGCATGGGCTGATAGACGAGCTCCGTCACCGGTCGCTTCAGGATCGGGTTCTTCGATTTGGGCAGCCAGTCACGGACGATCTGCTCGAAATCAGCCGTGCTCATGCCGGCATGGGTGACGGCGACGATTTCAAGCCATTCCTTCTCGCTGAACTTCGAGATGGCGGCGTAGTCGCCGGCAAGGACCGACTTGAACGGCTCGGCATTCTTCCACTCGGGATGCTGGGGCGCCAGCGTGGCCACCCGGTCGAGAGCGAAGAGCGCCTGACTATAGAGAGGATGTTCGGCCCACGTCGTACCATCCTGGTCGAAGACCGCAATGCGGTCCGCCGGCACCACGAAACCGGAACCGCCCTGCGTCGTCGTCTGCCCGACCAACTCAATGATCGCCTTCTTCGCGGCGCCCTCGTTCCAGGACGGAAGAGGGTCCTGCTGAGCGAACGCCGAAAGGGGCGCGGCGGCGAGGCCGGAAATGATAATTGCGGTCGCCAGAAACGACCGTCGAGTAAAGAGATTCTCAATCAAGCGGAGCATCGAACTCTACCGGATGGGGCTGATCCGACCGGCCCACTCTCCAGAGCGGGTCGGTCGGATATCATGGCTTGTAAGGTTGGAGGCCGTCAGTCCCGCGTCGTCCCGGCCGCCTTCACCTGCTCGATGACCTGCGAAAGATTATAGCTGGCCGGAGACTGCATCGGAGGGAACTGATTGTAGGTTTCAAGTTCCTTCAGCCACAGCGCCTGACCGATCGGCAACATGTTCCAGTCATAGACATAGGCGGTGACTGGGGCGGCAAGCGCACCGCCTACGCCGGTGAGCGTCTTCACCTGGGAACCGATTGAGGTTTCGAAGGGATCGCGCTTGATGTTGACGACCTGGGTCCAGTGGTAAGGGACCGGACCCCGGGTAAATCCTGAGGGATCATCCGAGACCATCGAGAAGTACATCTTCCAGTTCTTGTAGCGAACCGCCGAAGGATCCTTGCCGGAATAGTAGAAGAACGTATCGCGGGCCGACTTTTCCGACTTGCCTTCGAGATAAGCGCGTTGGTTGGTGCCATCCAGCGTGGTCTTGACGATGCCGGGATAGGCGCCCTTCTCGATCTGCGCCTTCAGCTCGTTGCCCTTCGGGCCGCCCGCGATCTCAACCAGGGTGGGCAGCCAGTCCAGCGAGGCGAAGATGTCCGTCTTGACGGTGCCGGGCTTGATATGGCCAGGCCAGCGGACGACCATCGGCGCGCGCATGCCGCCTTCCCACGTCGAAAGCTTGCCCCCCTTGAAGGGAGTGGTGCCGCCGTCGGGGAAAGTGATGGTCTCGGCGCCATTGTCCGTCGTGAAGACGATGATCGTGTTGTCGAGCTCGCCCATCTCCTCGAGCTTCTTCATGACGTAGCCGATGTTGTCGTCCATCTGCTTCATGCCGGCTTCGTTGACACCCCAGTCCTTGCCGCCGGGCTGGCCAACCATGCCGAGATACTTTTCCGACAGCATGGTGGTGATGTGCATGCGGGCCGGATTGTACCAGACGAAGAACGGCTTGCCGGTCTCCTTGGGATTGTTGCGGTCGAGGAAGTCGATGATGTGGCTCGAAATCTCCTCGTCGACGGTCTCCGAACGCTTCAGCGTCAGCGGGCCTTCGTCCTTGCAGGTCTGTTTCGCCGCGGAACCGTCGCTGGACTTGCAGGCAATCACCGGACGCGGGGGCATCAGGCAGGTGGTGGTAGCCGGATCGACGCCGCCGGGGGTCGGGCTCAGGCCCGGAACCGGCGTGTTCTGACAAGGCGGCGCGACGGTCTGCTCGGTCGGCGTCTTGTTGATGTCCGGGAAGCTGACGCCCTGCATGGCGTCGAGGTGGTAGAGATAGCCCCAGAACTCCTGGAAACCATGCGCCGTCGGCAGGGCGTCGGTATGATCGCCAAGGTGGTTCTTGCCGAACTGTCCGGTAGAGTAGCCAAGATCGAACAGGAACTTGGCAATCGCCGGCGTGCCCGGCTTCAGGTAGGTCGGGCTTCCGGGAAGCTGCGGCATGATCATGCCGGTGCGCAGCGGATGCATTCCGGTGAAGAAGGCGTTGCGTCCGGCGGTGCAGCTCTGTTCCGCGTAGTAGTCCGTGAACAGCGCGCCTTCCTGGCCGATCCGGTCGATATTGGGCGTCTCACCGACCATCAGACCGCGATGATAGATGCTCGGCTGCATGTAGCCGATGTCATCGCCCATGATGAAGAGAATGTTGGGTCGGGCGGGCTGGGTTTGTGCCTGCGCAAGGCCCGGCGCCGTTATCCCAAGCGCGATGCCGAGCGCCGCGGCGCTCGACCTGGACCAGCCTCTTCGACGCCTCCTCGAAGCGTTTCGCGAACATGCAATTCCAAGCATCATCCCACGTCTCCTGCCTAGAAGCGGACGGCAGACCTGCCCCCCGCCGGATCACGGAAAGCGCCGGAATGATGGATCACGAGCCATGCAGCCCCGAGCACGGACATCGAACCGCTCGCTCAATTTCCCATCATTTAGGCGATTACGCTCTTTGCTTCACAAACGCATGAAGACGTGGCTGTCGCTATGCAGATTCGGCCAAGTCGCGATTTAGGAGGGCTATCCCGGCGTGCCTCGTCGCGCGTGCGGTAGACGTTGCGGCGGATGCGTTCGCGCTTGAGCAGGCTGAAGAAGCTCTCGGCGACGGCGTTGTCATGACAGTTGCCGCGACGGCTCATCGAGGGCTGCAGATCGTGGTGTTTCAGGAACGAAGCCCACTCGATGCTGGTGAACTGGCTCCCCTGGTCCGAATGCACCAGCACACGGCCCCTCGGCTTGCCTCGCCAGACGGCGGCCAGCTGTAGGGGGCCTGTTCATTCTGCAGTAGGAGGCAGGTGGGCCTAGGGGGCGGAAGCCTTTGGAGCGCAAGGGCCGGCGGGCCAATCCACAGGGGGCGCACCTTTTGCAGCGGGGCGCCATTCGCGGCCGAAATCGTCGCAATCTTTTGCAGCGGCGACCAAAACACCGACCGCCCCGATCAATATGCGCTCAAATCAACCGAGGAATGGCTGAAAGTTGCGGCTTAGGGCGTTTTCGCCTTGATGTAGATGTAGCTGACCCTGCGGTTGTGAGGTTCGGTAGGTGCGTCCCCCTCACCAGCGAACACGGCTGCCGAATGAAGCCCTGGGCAAGTGCCGCGCCAGGCAAAGGTATCGCCGGCAAAGCCGATTTTGCTGATGTCGACTGGACAGTTGACACCGAGTCGCGTCAGCGCCGCCGGATAGAAACCGACGCCGGGCGGATTGTTGTAAGTGATCCAGTCGGCCTTACCATTGATGTAGACGATTTCGACCTGACCATTCCGATAGGTGCATTTGTCGCCGTAGGTCGAGGTTTCGCAACGATCCGGCGCACCAAGAACCGCTGTCACAGCCGCCTTTGATTTCAGAATAATGCGCGGAAGGATTGAGGGTTCTGTGGCGGTGGCAGGCGCCACGCTCGCGATCAGACCAACAGAAATGGCCAATACGACTGCTCTCAAAGTTCTCTCTCTACCCATTTCACGCGCCCGATGATCCTGAAGGAGTCGCCCTCTGGAATAGCGCGCTCGGGATAGTCGCGGTTGTCTGACACCATCACAATGCGCCCCGGCTCTCTACGCAAGCGCTTAACGTAAGCCTCATTCTCGATGGTAAAGGCGTAAATCTTGTTGTCGACGACCCGCGCCCTTGCTTCAGGGGACACGTCAATAAGTAAGGGGTCGCCGTGGTGAATGGTGGGCAGCATGCTGTCGCCATCGGCTTCCATCAGCCGGGCATATTCTGCCCGCAAACCCAAGCGTTTCAATAGCTCGCTGCGCACGCTACCAGTGCCACCGGTTGGCTCTATGACAAGAGCGCCACTGCCGGCGGATGCCCGAAAGGCGAGGCGCTCGATGAGAACCGCATCAGATGTCCCCGTCGGGCGCATCTCTATGGCGGGTGCAGGTGAGCCACCTAGTAGCCACGCTGGATCACAGCCGAGCCTGACCATGGCTTCCAGCAACTCAGCATCTGGACTGCGTCTGCCCAGCTCATACCGTCCGAGGGACTGAGCGGTGATGTCGACGTCCAAATGGTTCGCCATCTCTGCAAGCGTCCAGCCACGGCTCTCGCGAAACTGCCTGATTCGCTCACCAACGTTCATGGCCACCTCGCTTCGCGAACCAAATGGCGCTTTTGCGAAAGAAACGTGCTCATCACGGCATCCGTTCGCGGAGGCAGAAAGCCAAATGAAATCAATAAACTAGTCCGAACGTCATGTAGAAGGGCCAAATAGCACGTTCGCGAAGCGCCAAACGGAGTTGACACGTCCAAATGGACGCTTAGTGTCCCTTCCCATGCCAATCGCACCCGCAACCACTGACATCCCAAAAAATCCCGCTGTGAGGCGGGAGTGGATCCGCATGCAACTGCGCCTTGCCGGGCTTTCTTGGCGAGGGCTCGCTCGTGACCTGAGCGTATCACCGCAGGCGATCCAGCAGACCGCCGCAGGTCGCCCATCGGTCCCGATCGAACGCGCCTTGGCGGCGCGCCTCGGCCTGAGTCCCCAGCAGCTCTTCCCCGAGCACTGGACCTCCGCAGGGGTCCGAATCCCGGTTGAGCGAGCGTCGCTACACAAGGCGCAACATAGCGATATCGCGAAGGCGCGCCATGGCAAAAACCATGAGGCCGCCTGACATGTCGCTGTCCCGTCGCCGCCCCATCCCGCGTTACCGCCGCCACGACGCTGCACTGATCCAGGCGCTGGTGATCGCAACCCTTCTCATCGGCTCGGCGAATGTGCTCGCCGGGCTCGCCCGGTGGTGAGCACCATGATGTACGTCATCGGTCGCCTTGAGCCTGACCACCGCTCCGGCTGCATCTACTGGAGTGGCTCCCTTACCATCGATCCCTCGCCGGCGGTCGGCGCCACCATGCTGATCGGCGAGGCCGTGAACCGGCATAGCGTGCTCGTAGTGACCGGCGCGGATATCGCGCACGGCCTCGCCATGTGGCTGAACACGTCGCCGGCGCTGAAGCGCCCGCCCGCCGCACCACTCTGGCGGGCGATGCCGCTGCCCGAGGATTTTGGGGGCGCCGCATGAGCAAGCAGATCCCCGCCTACACGCGTGGCCCCTACACCATCGAGGGCGCCCACCCGTGGTTCATCAAGTGCCAAGTCGGCGGCATTCCCGATGTCCTGGCTACGGTGGCCACTGTCACCTACCGCCCGAACGCCGTCCTGTTCCACGCGGCACCCGACATGCTCGCCGAACTTCGGCGCGATCTGGTGTTCGTCCGCGAGATCAAGCGGCTTCTCATCGCCACGAAACAGCGCGGAACGGTGCAGTTTCAGAGCGCCGAGATGCGCGAGACGGTTCTGCTGGCGACCATCGCCAAGGCGGAGGGCCGGTCGTGAATAGGCCCGCTCATGCGCCAGTCGGTTGCTTGCGCTTCGTTTCCGCCTCGACGAGACGCGAAATGGCTATTTCTGTCGCAATCCGGGTCGCCTCGGCCGAAAACTCCACCTCCGGCGCCAATGGCGCGCGCTCGGCCTGCAAGCGCTCCAGCTCGGAGCGAAGGTCATCGGCGGTTATCGTCTCCCGCACCTCCAGGATGGAAACGACGGCCCGCGCGAGCACAATCTTCCAGCTCGCGGGCATCCGTCCCATGTCGTCAAAAGCTTTGCGTTGCCGCTCTTTCAACGCGGCTGCCCGCTCTGCCGGTGTCTTGACCATTTCCCATTCCTTCGACGACTCATTGTTCGCAACCGAGAGTGTCGGGGAAGCGCGCCACCTGCGCCAGTGGTGGGGCGGCGGGGCTACCCGCATCCTCCCTCGACTTGTCAGCCGGGCGGGCGCTGCCGCGCGCCGTGTCCGCCCGGCCCTCTTTCGGGAGGGGCGCTGACATGCGCGTCGCCCTTGGCCAGCAGATTGAAGAAGTCGGCATCATCGCCCGCAGGAAGATGGGGCCGTCGCTCGCGGAGTATCGGACCCGCCGCCTAGAAGCCGTGAAACGCACACTGCTCTGGCTCCAGCGGCACGAGGATATGCTGCGTCAGCGCTGCCCCGAGATGTTCGGAGAGCGCGCATGAGCCGCCGCGATCCGTCCACCCTCGACCTGTTCGACTGGACACCCCCGGCGGTTGTCGAGCACCCCGATGAGCGCGTGCTGCGCGCCCGCACCATGCGCGAGCGTATCGCGCTTGCGGTGGCCCAGGTGCTGGATGCCAGCGACAAACCACGCGAGCAGATCGCCGACGAGATGTCCGCTTATCTCGGCGGCGAGAGCGTCTCCAAGGCGATGCTCGACAATTACGCGTCGCAGGCCAAGGACGAGCACACAATCTCGTTCGCTCGCATGGTCGCGCTCTGCGCCGTCACAGGCGATCACCGCCCGCTGCAGCTTGCACTCGACCCGCTCGACAGGGTGAGCATCGACGCCCGCTATGTCGGCGCGATCCAGGAAGCCATGGCCCGCGAGCAGATGGAGCGCCTGGAGCGCATCGCCCGCGCCGGCCGGCGCCAGTGGCGGGGGCGCGCATGAGCGAGATCGGGATCGCTATTATCGCATCGGGGCTTGGCGTGTCTAAGCGGGCCGCAGAGCTGCGCGCGGCCCGTGAAAACTGGCCCTTCCGAGTAGGGGCCGGCACTGGCCGCCCTCGTCTGTACCAAGCCGAAGCTCTACCGGACGATGTCCGCTCGCGCATCGAGGCACGGGCCGTGGTCGCCGCGAGTGCTGTTGATCAGCAGCGTCAGATCGCGACCACGGAGACCACAAATCTGACGGCGCGCCAGCGGCAGGTCATGGAGGCGCGCGCCGCCCTGTTGCTGGAGATCGACCGCCGCGTGATGATTGGCTGCATGTCGGTGACGGCGGCCGTGCGCTCGCTGGCGCACGACAGCGAGACCGGCCGGCTCGATGCCACGCTGGCGGCGGCCTGCGCCGTCGCCAACGACCGCTCCGGCGGCAAGGCCATCGTCCGGGAGCGCATCCTGTACACCTGGCGCTCGGCAAAGGCCTCGGGCGGGGTTGCCGCACTCGCGCCCCTGCTCACCAAAACGGCGCAGGACCTGCCGAAGTGGTTCCGCGATTTCATGGCGCGGTATGCCAAGCCCGGCAAGCCCACGCTCGCCCGCGTGCTTGCCAAGTGGAAAAACGACGAACCAGACCGGCCGTTGCCGTCATACCAGCAGGTGCGCCGCACGCTCGACAAGCTCGGCTCGGTGGACCGGATGCGGGGCCGCGAGGGCGCGCAGGCGCTCAAAGCGCGGCAGGCCTATACGGCCCGCGACGCCTCCGACCTCCTGCCCACGTCGGTTTATCTGGCGGATGGCAAGACCTTCGACGCCGAAATCGCGCATCCCATCCACGGCCAGCCGTTTCGGCCGGAACTGACGACGATCATCGATGCACATACGCGGCGCATCGTCGGCTGGTCGGCGGCGCTCGACGAGTCCGCCGTTGCGGTGAGCGACGCGCTACGCCTTGCCTGCGTCCATTCGGGCATTCCGGCGATTTTCTATACCGATCGCGGTCCCGGCTATGTGAACGACGCCATGGATGCCTCGCTGACCGGCCTGCTCGGCCGGCTCGGCATCACGCCGATGCGTGCCCTCCCCTACAATTCGCAAGCCAAGGGCATCGTCGAGCGGCTCAACCACGAATGGAGCCACCTCGCGCGGGATTACGCGACCTATATCTCCCGCGACATGGACCGGGAGGCCAAGAAGGCCGCGCATCAGGAAACCCGCCGCGAGCTGAAGACCAGCGGAACCTCCCGACTGCTGCCGCGCTGGGAGGATTTTCTCCGCGCCGCCGCCCACACCATTGGCGAATACAACAGCCGGCCGCATCGTGGCCTGCCGCGCATCGTCGACGCCATCACCGGCAAGCGCCGCCATATGACGCCGGATGAGGCGTGGGAAGCTGCGTTCGCGCGGGACTTCGAGGCGATCCTCGTCACGAAATCCGAGGCCGAGGATCTGTTCCGGCCGTGGGTCGTGCGCCCGACCCGTCGCGCGCTGGTTAAGTGGCTGAACAACTCCTACTTCGCGCCGGAGTTGGAGGCCTTCCACGGCGAGGATGTCATCGTCGCCTATGACATCCAGGACGCCACGCGTGTCTGGGTCCGGGCGATCGATCTTGACGCCGCCGGCGAGCGCCAGCCCGGCAAGCTGATCGCGGTCGCGGCCTTCGAAGGGCACAAGACGCGCTACGTCCCGGTCTCGGCCGAGCAGGCGGCCATGGAAAAGCGCGCCGCTGCCCGCAAGCGTCGGCTCCAGGGTCACATGGACATCGTCGAGCAGGAGCTGCGCCCGACGCTGCTGCTCGAAGGGCACGACCCGATCGACCATCTCGCCGTGTTGCACCCGCTCGCCCTCGACGATGACCGCGACATTGTCCCGGTGATCGCCGGTCCCGCCGCGAATGGCCGGCCCACATTCACCGACGACGTCCAGTTCGCCCGTTGGCTGATCGCCCATCCCGCCGCGATCACCCCCGCCGATATCCAATTCATCCGCGACGAGCTGCTCGCCTCCGCCCCGGCGCGCGAGGAACTGCGCATCGCGGGCATCGACATCGAGGCGTTGCGATCCCTCGCGCACGCCGCCGCCTGACCAGAAAGGAAACGCATTCGCCATGCGCAACGTCTTCGTCGAAACCGAGAATGTCGGCCGTTTCAACGGCGCCCTTAAGGCGCTGGAGCGTCGCGGCGCCTCGGAAAGCTGCCTCATGGTGGTCGATGGCCTGCCCGGCCTCGGCAAGACCACGACCATGCACCGCTGGTCCGCGACCAATCACGCCATCTTTCTGCGTGCCAAGCGCGACTGGGACTCGGGCTGGTTCATCGACGATCTGCTGGTCGAGATGCGCGTCGCCAAGCGTCACAGCTTCAAGGATCGCTTTCGGCAGGCGACCGAGGCGCTGGCCATCCGCCAGAGCGATTACACCATCCAGAAGCGTACCTTCGCGCTGGTGATCGACGAGGCCGACCACTTCTCGCGCTCCCAGCGCGTGATGGAGACGATCCGCGACCTCTCCGACAGCATGGACCTCGTCACCATCCTCGTCGGCATGGGGCGCATCCGCCACAACCTTACGGCGTTTCCGCAGATTTCGTCCCGCGTCGGCCAGCGTGTCGAGTTCACGCCGGCGTCCCGCGCCGATGTCGTGAAGCTGCTGGCGGAACTGAGCGAAGTGCCGGTCGATGACGCCTTCGCCGGGCTGATCCATCAGGTTTCGGGCGGGTTCACGCGCGAAATCAAGGAAACGATCGCCATCGTCGAGCGCTTCGGTCGGCGCAACGGCTACGGGCCGGACAATCCGCTGCCGCTCGCCGCGATGCGCGGACAGGTCATCGGCACCAACCGCACTACCGGCCAGCCGGTCATGGTTCCGGAGACGGTGTGATGGCGCCCGGTCTCTTGGAAGGCAACGCCACTCACCAGATCGCCGTCATGGGCGCGCTCGGGCGCGGGCTGCGCACCCTCGACGAACTGGAAGCCCATCTCCCGATGAGCCGGCGCGCTATCGTCAAGGCGTCCGGCCGGCTCGTCGAGCGCCGCTATGTCGAGCGCGAGGAGGCCGGGACCTACAGCCTGACGGCCGAGGGCACGGCACATCTTGAGGCCGGGTTGCCGATGAAGTCCGGCCCCCGAGGCCCGCACACGGGCAAGCGTGGCCCGAACCGGGACACGTTCCGCCAGCGGGCGTGGTCGGCCATGCGGCTGTCCCACCGGTTCACCCAGTCGGACATCCTGTTACTCGCTGCGACCCTGGACGATGGCAACGCAGCCGGGAACCTCCAGCGCTATGTCCATCTGCTCGTGCGCGCCGGCTACCTCGCCGTGCTGCCGGCCCGTGTCCCCGGCTCGGCTGAAACGTCGAACGGGCACCGTGTCTACCGCGTCGTGCGCGACACGGGCGAACGCGCGCCGATGTACCGCGAGAAGGCCCGCATCCTGTCCGACCTCAATACTGGGGAGGACTTCCCATGCCGGTGAAGACCTATCCCCAGCTCGACGAGCGGAGCCTCGCCCTGCTCCGCGAGGCCGTGCTCCGGCTCGGCAGTCGCGGCGCTGTGGCCGAAAAGCTCGGCTATGCGCGCACCGCTGTCTCGCAGGCGCTGAACGGTTGCTACCCAGCGGATACCGGCAAGCTCGCCGCACGCATCGTCGAGATCTTCGCCGACCATGTCGCCTGCCCGCATCTCCTGCGCGAGATCCGCGCCGGCGACTGCCGCGAGCACCGCGAACGCCCCCTCTCCACCGCCAACCGCGAAGCCATCAAGCATTGGCAGGCGTGCCGCGCCTGCCCCCTCAACCCCGTCAAGCAGGGAGACGCAGCGTGACCAGTCATCCGAAACTCCTCTCAGACCGCCTGCATGCGCTTGCTGACCATGTCGCTCCGCATTGCGCGCGCGGCTGCTACATGCCGCCGGAAACCACCAAAGAGCTGTTTGCAGCCCTCTCGCGTGCCGAGCAGGACGCCAGGACGCTCGAACGGATTGCGCGCGACAATGCGGCGCGCCGCGCCGCCGAGTTGGCGCGCGATTTTCATGACCCGGTAACGGATCGTATTATCGAGCCCGCCATCTCGCGCGACAATGTCGTCCCGCTCCGGCTCCCGCCCCGCCCGCTCTTTGGCTCGGCAGGTGCGTCATGAGCGACGAGCGTTCCGCGATCGACCCGGCAACGGTTCAGCGCGCGCTGAATATCGCCCGGCTCGCCACCAGCAATCGCCGCAGCCTCACGACGTTGAGCGTGCACGACGCGATCAACCTGGCACGGGTTGCTCTCGCGCTGGCGACCGTCGCCGAGCATGCCGCCACGCTGCTCCAGGTGTTGGAGGAAGACGCCTGCATCGGCAACGACGCGGAGGGCGCGGCGCATGACGAAAAGCTGCTCTCCGCGCAGCAGGGTCTGGCGAGCGTGCTGCTCGTTCTCGGCTTCGTTCACATCATGGAGACCCACGATGGCCAAGAAGGCTAAGACGCTCGGCGTCAATCTCCCCGTACCTCAGTCCACCGAGGAGGCCACCACCGCCATCGCGGACATCGGCGCGCTGAACCGCGAGATCGGCCGCTTCAACGCGGACGCGAATGACCGCATTGCCGAAATCAACAAGGTGCTCGCCGACAAGGTGCTGCCACTCCAGGAGCGCGTGACCGCTCTGACCGAGGGGCTGAAGGTATGGGCGGAGGCTCACCGCGCGAGCCTCACCAACGGCGGCAAGGTGAAGTTCGCCAACCTCGTCACCGGCACGATCTCGTGGCGCAACCTGCCGCCCAAGGTTTCGCTGCGCAAGGTCGATGATGTCATCACCGCCATCAAGCAGATGGGCCTCGGCAAGAAGTTCCTCCGCACCAAGGAGGAGGTCGACAAGGAGGCAATGCTCAAGGAGGCCGACAGGGCGCGCACCGTGGCGGGCGTGACCATCGGTTCGGCCGGCGAGGAGTTTATCGTCGAACCGTTCGAGGTCGACGCTCCCGGCGCGCAGGCGTGAGGTGCTGGCCATGACCGACCCGCGCCGCGCTGTCGCCCTGGTGTATGTCCTGACCCAGACGGGCGTTCACCAGGCAGGCCTCATCGATGCGGCGCATGCCTGCGGCCGCTCTCGGCGCGGTATCCGCGCCCAGGTGCGCCTGTTCGGCGCGCCCCGCCCCACCATCATCCATCCGGATCTCGTCTTCGAGGCTGAGGGAACCGCCCGCGCGCTGCGTGCCCGCGCCATCGCGCTCAGCCGAACCGCGCGCTGGCGCCATCGCTCCATGGACGAGATCGCCCTCCACCTCATCGAGAAGGACCGCTCCCAGTGATTGCGCAAGTAACCAAGCGCCCGAGTAGCTGTGTCGTCGATGTGGACCGCGTCGACGAGCCGCCGCCCGAGCTTCGCTTTGCAACCTATGCGGAGGCTGACGAGGCCGGCCGCGCCGCCGCCGCGCTGAGGCCGGGTTCATGAGCAAGCGCGCCACCGACGACGAACTGCTGCAGCTCATCCACTTCGTCAAAGCGAAGGTTGCCGGGCTACCGGCCATGGCGGGACCCGACGCGCCCCGCGACATCTATTGGGATAGCCGCGATGCCTTTCACAAGGCTGCGGCCGACCTTGTCGCCGAGCTGGTGAAAGATCCGCGCCACCGGCTGACTAAGCCTCTTAGCGGCTTCCGGCTTTCCATGGCCGGCGTCACTGCATCGTGCACCAGCGGGGAAAGCGGCCTCCTCAGCAACTGGATTGCTGCCGCCTATCGCGAACTCGACCGGAGGACGCTGACATGAGCGTGCTCCGCACCATCGAGCGATACGAGGAAGTCGCCGGCGCCGATCGGCGCCAAACGGTCGGCCCGGCACCGCAACTGGCGTGGCTGGAGATTACCAGCCTCGTCGTTGACCCAACCTATCAGCGCCCCATCACCCGCGCCGGCCGGGCCAATATCGGCAAGATCGTCGCCGAGTTCCGCTGGGCCCGGTTCTCGCCGGTGATCGTCTCGCCAGTCGAGGGCGGGCGCTACGCCATCATCGACGGCCAGCACCGCGTCACGGCGGCGGCCTCGATCGGCATCGAGAGTGTCCCGTGTCAGGTCGTGCTCGCGACACAGGGCGAACAGGCCGAGGCGTTCACGGCGATCAACGGGGCGACCACGCGGGTGACCGCGCTCGCCCTGCACCGGGCGGCGGTGGCGGCGGGCGAGCCGTCGGCCGTCGCGGTCTCGCACGTCGCCGCCAGGGCGGGCGTGAAGATCCTGGGCTATCCCGTCGCCACGCTAGACCAGGAGCCGGGGCAGACCATGGCGGTCGGCGCCATTGCCGGCGTCATTGCCCGGCATGGGGTCGATGTCGCGGTGCTGGCTCTGCGCTGCATCGTCGAGACGCCGCGCAACAACGTTCGCGGCGGCGTGCTCGCCTCGATCGTGACGGCTACCGGCCAGGTGGTGTGGGAGTTGCGCGCCGCCAAACGGAGTGATGCGGAGATCCTCGCGCTGTTCGACGACGTGCTGCTCATCCGTGAGATGGACAAAGCCAGCATGGCACGCCAGCCCGGCACGCCGATCCATGTCGCGCTGACCGCCCGGCTGCGCGCGGCCTTCCGCATGGCGGGAGGCTGACATGGTCACCCAGTATTGGATGTGGGAGCTTGTGACCGAGGAAAAGGCGGAGCTTCTGGCCGCCCTTGCCCGCCTCGCCGCCGCCGAGTCCTGGACGTATGAGGAGTTCTCCCGATCCGCGGCCCAGTACTTCGCGGCGCCGGAGAACGCCGACGCGGAGGGCGCATCATGATCGTGGTGCATCCGACGCTGCCGCTGGCGGACGGCATTGCGTTCGACGACATGACGCTGCTCGCCACCGGCGCCGCTTCGGTCATCACAGCCCGCCGCCTCCTGTGGCTTACGGAATTCTCCGCGAACGGCCGCCGCTATGGCGGGACGGTGCTCGCGGCGAGCGAGAGTGAGGCTCATGCGATTGCAGACAGTCGCGGTCTCAGCGAGGTCGTGATTGGCCTGGCGGTGGCAGTTGGGGAGATCGACCCATGAGGCCGCCGCTCCTTCCTTTTGGCGGCAGCTCGGTCATGTCGTCCCGGCATGAACCCGCCGACAGTCTCGACTTCTTTCCGACGCCGCCCTGGGCGACGCGAGCCTTCGTGCAGCACGTCGCCCTGCCTGTGCTCGGCGTCCTTCCCGAAACTGACGTCGTATGTGAGCCGGCCTGCGGCGAGGGCCACATGGCCGAGCCGCTGCGCGAGACCTTCACCTTCGTCGATGCCAGCGATATTCACCCGTATGGCTATGGGGATGTCGCCGACTTCCTCGAAACTGGAGCCGATGGGCTGGATTGGGTGTTCACCAATCCGCCCTTCAACCTCGGTGTCGAGTTCGCGCGCCGCGCAATCACCACCACGGCTAGCGGTGTCGGGCTGCTCGTTCGCACCGCTTGGCTCCATACCGACGAGCGGTACAAGCTCTTCGTCGAGCATCCGCCCTTCGTCATCGCCTACTACGCCGAGCGCGTGCCGATGCACCGCGGGCGCTGGGAGCCGGAAGGCTCGACCGCCACAGACTATTGCTGGGTCTGCTGGGTCCATGACGCCGAGCCGCGAGCGCCCATGTGGATCCCGCCCGGCCAGCGGAAGCTGCTGACCCGCCGAGACGACGCCGCGCGCTTTGCCAAGCCGGCTGACCTGCCGCTGTTCGGGGGCAATGCATGATGCCCCGCGCTCGCGACCAGCACCCCGATATGCCGCCGCTGCTCGCACTTGAGCTGCACGGGCGCATCGGTGGGTTGATCCGTGAGCGTCACGACCTCCTCAAGCAGATGTCCCGCATGGCACCCCGTTGCCGGCGCCGCCTCGATGCCGAGCGCGCCGTCGCGGCCCTCACCCGACAAATCCTCGCCGCCGAGATCTCGCTCGGCCCGGCCGTCAAGAAGGACCGGAAGTCATGAGCACCGCCATCCTGCCTTCCCAGCTCAAGCGCATCCACATGCTGCGCCGTCAGGCTGGCCTCGACGATGGCGACTACCGGGCGTTGCTTCGGCGCGTCACCGGCAAGGGCTCAGCCAAGGACCTGTCGCCGGCCGAGGCCGACGCCGTGCTGCGCCATCTCGGCGTTGCTCCCGTGACAACCAGTTCGGCGGGCCGGGCAGATGGCCCCTATGCCGGTATTCTGCGCGCGCTCTGGTTCGACGCCTACCAGCTCGCGATCGTCCGCTCGTCCGCCGACACGGCGATGATCGGCTGGGTACAGCGTCAGACGCGGGTGAGCCATACGCGGTTTCTGACGGAGCCGGAACAGGCCCGGCCGGCCATCGAGGGGTTGAAGAAGTGGATCGCCCGCGAGGCCGGCGTCGAATGGCCGGCCGGCAAGGGCGACGTGATCGGCGCCAAGCGCGCCGTGGCCCTGGCGCAGTTCGAGCGGCTTGTCGCTATCGGCGCGTGGAAGCAATTCGCCGCGCACCGGCCCGATCACCTCGATCTCGCCGCCTATGCATATGCCCGCCGCATCGGCCCGAATGCCTTCGAGCATTACAGCGAGGCGCACTGGGATCGGCTGATCCAGAAGCTCGGCATCTGGCTGCGCGGCGCCGTCAAGGCGAGGGCCGCAGCATGAAGGCGCTCACTCTTGAGGATCTCTCTCGCGAGGAGCTGCTCGCCTGGATCAAGGCGAGCCGTCCGTGGCGTATCCGTCAGGTGGATCTGCTGTCCGTCCGGCACACCACGCTTTGTGCGAAGTCGGAGGCCGCATTAAGAAAATGGCTCGATGCGTGTAGCGCCGAGACGCGGGCGTTTCAGGCGTGGCTTGCGCACGGCGAGCCCCGCGAGAGAAATCGGCTGGAGCTCATTTACCTCAACCTGAAGGACGAAGCGCAGAAGGCGGAGCGCGCGAGCAAGCGCGCCGACCGCGAACAGAAGGCGTGCTGGGCGGCGATGGAAGCCGAATGGTCGAGGGATCGCGAATGAGCGACGGCCGCTACACCCTCGTGAAATCCGGCATGTACAAGACGCTGCGCGAGGTCACGGAATATTGCGGCATGGACGCGGCCACCGAGCTTGTGCGGGTCTTTGGCGGCACGCGTCTCTGGATCCCGCTGCGCTGGACGCCGGAGCATGCGCTCAATCGGATCGGCGAGAAACATGCGCGTCGGCTCATCGACGTGTTCGGTAATTCGTCGCTGGACGTGCCTCGCCGCCTCTTGACGACGGACGGGCTTGCGACTGTGATCGACCAGCTCACCGCCGAGGGTTATGAACAGAGCGTGATCGCGCGGCTGGTCGGCTGCTCGCAGCGCACGGTGAGCCGGCTGCAATGCGCGCCTCGACCGCTAGGCAAGGGCAAGCACAATCGCGGCAAGGTGGACCCTCGCCAGATTGATATCGAAGACCTGCTGAAATAGCCCGACTGGGACATTGTCCCATCAGATCGCTGGAGAGCCAGAGGCAAGGTCGGCCCCGACCCATTTCGGAGCCGAACCAAATGCGCACCGCCGTTTCCATCGTCCGTGAAGTCGCGCCGGGTGCGGCGCCCGCCCTCGTTACTGCACTATCCCGCGCTTCGGAGCTTAAGGCGGCCGGTCTCACCACGCCGCTGCGGCTGGCGCATTTTCTCGCGCAAATTGCGGTCGAGACCCAGAATTTCTCTCAGTTGCGGGAGAGCGGGAGGTACACCGCCAAGCGCATCGTCGAGGTGTTCGGCGTCGGCAAGCACTCCGCAGCAATCCCTCAGGCTGAAGCAGCCAAGCTCGCGGGGAACGAATACGCCCTCTTCGAGCGCGTGTATGGCGTTGGAAATGCCAAAAAGGCCAAGACCCTCGGCAACGTGTATCCGGGCGACGGCTACAAGTTTCGCGGCGGCGGCGCGATGCATACGACCGGCCGCCGAGCGTATGCAGCGATCGGCCTTGAGGCCAACCCGGATTTGATCGTCACGGCCGAGCACTGCTTGCGCGCCGCGTTGGCTTATTGGGCGGAAAACGGCTGCAACCACCTTGCCGACATCAACGATGCTCGCAGCCTCACCAAGCGGATCAATGGCGGCTACAATGCTTATGACCGGCGTGTCTCCTGGTTCAATCGCCTCTGGGAACTGCTTCGCGCGGATGAAGATGCGCCCGAGTCCTGGGCGGCCGCGCAGGCCAGCCCGCACACGCGCCTTCTCCAGGAGAGGCTCGTGCAGCTCGGCTATGACATCAAGATCGATGGCCGCTACGGCCCGAAGACGACGGCGGCCATCGTCGCATTCCAGAAGGCAAACGGGGTCAAGGCGGACGGCATCGCCGGCGACGTCACCCTCGCCGCGATCGAGGCGCGTATCAATGAGACGGCACCGGCGATTGGTTCGCCTGCCGTGCCCGAGCCGCCCAGCGCCGCGAAGCCCGCCGCGACGGGCCTCTCCGTCGTCGCTGTAGCCGAGGGCGGACAGAAGCTCGTCGACCAGGCCGGCCTGCTGAAGGAATACTCCAGCCTCTCCGACTGGGTCGGCTATGGCGCCATGTTCTTGACCGCGATTGGCGTCACCATCGTCGCGGTCGGCGTCATCCGCACCTATGTCATCCCGGCCCTCTGGCCGGCCACAGCGCCGGTGCCAGCATGATCGACTGGCTGATGGTCTACGGCATCGGCTGGCAGTGGTGGGCGGCGTTGGCGCTGCCCACCGTCGTCGTCGCGACCCTCCTGCTCATCCGTGTCGTCGGCCTCTCCCGCGCACTCCAGATCGGTGTCGGGCTCGGTGCTGCCCTTGGCGCGGCCATCATGCTCCGCCGTTCCCGCCAGCAGGGGTGGCGGGAACACCAGGCCAAACTCGACCAAGACAATGCGGTGGCCGCCGCCAGCTACAGGGACAAAGAAAATGAGATCGGTGGTCTTTCCGATGGCGCTCTGCGCGAGCGTGGCGCTCGCTGGGTGCGTGACGGTCCGTCAAACAAGCCCTGACGCCTGGTGCCAGACGAACCGACCCTGGCGACCACAAACCATGGCTGAGATGATGGCCATGTCGGACGAGAGCGTTCGCAACATGGTGGCGCATAACGAGTTCGGCGAGCAGCACTGCGGCTGGAAGCCGTGAAGGGGTAACAGCATGAGCGACGATATCCACGAGCGGCTTGCCCGCGTTGAAACGACCTTGGCCAGTGTCGTCACGACGCAAGGGCACCAGAATGTCATGCTGGAAAAAATCGACAGCAAGCTCGACAAGCAGGACGAGCGCCTGCGCAACATCGAGACGCGCTCCGCCACCTTTGCCACCGTGGCGGCCGCTGCCGTGTCGGTCGGCACCAGCCTGATCGTCGCGAAGCTGACGGGTAAGGCGTGATCCCGCCATGGCGCATGATGACGGCAAGAAACGGGACGTCCGCCGCAAATACGTGGTGGAGCGCCAGTCGCTCGGCACGCTCGCCTTGCTCGTCGGCGTACCGGAATCCACGCTGCGTCGCTGGAAGCGCGACGCCCGCGACGCCGGTGACGATTGGGACGCGGCGCGCGCCGCGACGACGCTCGCCGGTGAGGGCCGCGATGCGCTGATCGCCGGTGTCATCGACGACTATGTCATCCAGCATCAGGCGACCATCGACGATCTGAAAGTCAAGAGCGATATCGCGCCGGGCGAAAAGGCCAAGATCCTCGCCAGCCTCGCCGACAGCTTCAACAAGACGATTTCCGCCGCAGGCCGGCTGTCGCCGCAGATTTCGCAGCTCGGCGTCGCCATGAAGGTGCTGGAGCTGCTTGGCGACTACATCGCGCAGCAGCATCCCGAGCATGTCATGGCCTTCGTCGAGATTATCGAGCCGTTTGGTGAGACGTTACAGGATACGCTCAAGTGATCAGCGTCCCGAAGATCGAGGCGGACCTCTCGCCTCGTCAGTTTCGCGACGAGTTGGCGAAGTTCACTGCGGCGTACCGGGCTCGCGTCGAGCTGGAATGCGAGGCATTTCCGGTCGACCCGGCGGCGCGGAAGGCCCGCCGGGCGAATGTGCTCGATCCTGTCACCGGCTTCCGGTACTTCGCAGAGACCTATTTCCCGCACTACCTGACCAAGGCACCGTCACTCCTCCATCTGCATCTGTTCGCGGATCTTCCCCGCATCGCATCCGCCGGCGGCGGCGCGCGTGAGGTCACGATCGCGCCGCGCGGCGCGGCGAAATCCACGCTGATCTCGCTCATCTATCCGATCTGGCGAGCACTCATCGGGCGTTCGCGCTACGCCATCATCGCGATGGACAGCTACGCCCAGGCCGCGCTGCTGATCGAGGCGATCAAGACTGAGCTGGAGGAAAATCCGCGCCTTATCATGGATTTCCCCGAGATCGCCGGCCAGGGGCGCGTCTGGCGCGAAGGTGAGATCGTCCTCAAGAACAACGTCATGATCCAGGGCGTGGGCGGCGGCATGAAGCTGCGCGGCCGCCGCCATGGTCCTCATCGCCCCGACCTGGTCGTGCTCGACGACATCGAGAATGACGAGAATGTCCGCTCGCCCGAGCAGCGCGACAAGCTGGAGAGCTGGGTGCTGAAAGCCGTGCTCAAGCTCGGCCCGGCGGATGGCTCGCTCGATCTCCTGCACATCGGCACCGTGGTGCACTGGGACGCGGTGATCCTGCGCAACGCGGCGCGGCCAGGCTGGCGCAAGCACCACTTCAAGGCGCTGATGACGATGCCCAGCGACATGAAGCTGTGGGACCGCTTCGAGGAAATCCTCCGCAACGACGGCGAGGATCAGGCGCGCGAGTTCTATGAGCAGAACCGGGTCTGGATGGACGAGGGCGCGGTGCTGAACTGGCCGGCCATGCAGACACTGCTCCAGCTCATGAAAGAGCGGGTCGAAAGTCCCAGCGCCTTCGCCAGCGAGCAGCAGGGTGTGCCTACGCCGGAGAACGCGCCGTTTCAGAAGCTGCACTATTTCGTCATGGCGAGCCGGCAGTGGCTGCATTTCGGCGCGGTGGATCCGTCCCTCGGCAAGTCCGGCAAGGGCCGAGATCCATCCGCTATACTGGTCGGCGCGCTCGATCGCACGGGATCCTCGCCCGTGCTGTGTGTGGTCGAGGCCTCGATCCGCAAGCGCCTGCCCGACGTCATCATCGCCGACACCATCGCCCTGCAGCGCGAATATCAGTGCCAGCTCTGGGCGGTAGAGACGGTGCAGTTTCAGGAATTCCTGCGCACCACGCTGATGGCGGAGGCACTGCGGCAGGGCGTCATGCTGCCGGCCCTACCGGTAGATCAGATCGCCGACAAGACCCTGCGCATCGAGCGGCTGCAGCCACACACCTCGGTCGGCTCGATCCGCTTCAACGCGGCTCATTCCACGCTGCTCCAGCAGCTCCAGCAATTTCCATTCGCCGACCATGACGACGGCCCTGACGCGCTGGAAATGCTGTGGAGCCTCGCCATCCGCTACGGCGCCGGCGCCGCCGGCTCGGTCGGCTCGATGCGGGGCGGCTCGGTCGGCAACCACAACACCATGGGAGGCTATCGGCTGTCATGAGCAAGCGATCCCGCCGCCGCGCCACCAGCGCTCCGGCCGCCTTCGCCGCCGCCGCGCCGCAGGCGGTCCTCTCGGCCGACATGCGTCGCATGCTGGCAACGCCCGGCAATGACATCACCATCCCGAATTATTCCTCGGTGCTGCGCTCCGAGGACGAGACGCTGCTGGCCAAGGGCGGCGCGCGAGGCATCCGGCTCTATGACGAGGTGCGCCGCGACGGTCATGCTCTCGCCGTCCTCAACAAGCGCACCATGAAAGTGATCTCGCGCCCATGGGAGGTTCTACCGGCCTCAAAGCGTGCGGTCGATCGCAAGGCGGCCGACGTCGTCGAACGCCAGCTCAAACGGATCGGCTTTGACCGGCTGTGCCGCGACCTGCTCGGGGCCACGCTTTATGGCTATTCCGTCGCCGAGATCGAGTGGGCCGTGGGCGGCGGCGAGGTCTTCCCCGCGCGCGTCGTGCCGCACCAGCGCGCCCGCTTCGTCTTCGATCGCGATTGGCGTCCGCGCCTGCTCACCCGCGAGAACAGTTTCGAGGGGGAGGAACTGCCGGAGCGCAAGTTCATCGTGCACCGACATGATGCGGACGGCTCCGACCCCTATGGCCGGGGCCTCGGCCGGGTGCTGTTCTGGCATGTGCTGTTCAAGCGCGAAGGCGTCGGCTTCTGGTCGCACTTCCTGGAGAAGTACGCCTCACCCACGCCCGTCGCCAAGTATCCGTTCGGCACCCCACCCGACCAGCAGGACAAGCTGCTCAACCATCTGCTCGACCTGGTGCAGAAGGGCGCCCTGGTCGTGCCGATCGGCACGGATGTCGAATTTCTGGAGGCGGCGCGCTCGGGCGCGGCGACCTATGAGGAGTGGTGCCGTTTCTGGGACGAGCAGACCAGCGTCGCCGTGCTCGGCGAAACCCTGTCGACCAACCAACAGGGCCAGGGCGCCCGCGCCGCGAGCGAAACCCATAGCGAGGAATCGTCCGGGCTTGCCGATGCGGACGCCGACCTTTTGTCGGCCACCATCGCCGACCTGTCTCGCTGGATCACAGAATTTAATGTGCCCGGCGCCGAGCCGCCGGAGGTTTGGCGTCCCCGGCCGAAGAACGAGACGGCCGAGGAGGAACACCGCACCAAGAAGGCAGCTCGCCAGAAAAGCGAGATGGACAACCTCTTCGAGCTGGCGCGCAAGGGCTATCGGCCGGCGGCCGGTATCGAGGCCACCCTGGGCGAGATCACCGGCACGTCGGTGATCGCGGACGACGCGCTGAAACAGCAGTTCGCCCCACCGCCCGATCCTGCACGCGCAATGCTCGGCGGCACAGCATTGGACGCGGCTTTCGCCGCGCATGGCGATCACGGTGTCGGCGATATCGCCAACCTACTCGGCGATGCCGCGCAGCCGGCGATCGACGCCTGGCTGACGTCAGCCGGCGACGTGGTCGAGGCCGCGATCGCCGCCGGCGAGGATCTCGACGCCATAAAGGCACGCTTCCTTGCGATCTATCAGGATCTGGACATCACCCCGCTGGGCGAGATCCTGACGCCGGCTCTCACCCTGGCCGACCTGACAGGCCGGGCCGACGTGATCGACGAGACCAAATGAGATGAGCGTTGCCGCGCGCATCCTCGCGTCAATCCGGCCGGCCGCTCGCCCGCTCTCATTCCAGCGCCGGCGTCTGCCGCCCCGCACCGCCTTTGCCTCGGGCGACGATTTTCGCGTGCGGATGCAGGAGTCGATCGACTTCCATCGGCAAAAGGTGCGCCTGCCGACGCGCACCTGGCGCGATCTCGACGGCCGCGCGCATGATCGCGCCTTCGTGGTTGCCGGCGCGACGAAGGATGCGCTTCTGGCGGACCTGCACGGGGCGGTCGACGCGGCGATCGCCGAGGGCATCACGCCGGCGGAATTCCGCGATCGTTTTGAAGCGATCGTCGCCAAACATGGCTGGACGGGCTGGACCGGCGAGGACACCGCGGCCGGCCGGGCATGGCGCGCCCGTGTGATCTACGAGACCAATCTACGCACCGCCTATGCTGCCGGCCGCTATGCGCAGATGACGCACCCCGACCTGCTGAAGGTCCGGCCGTATTGGCAGTATCGCCATGGCGAGACCCGTACGCCGCGCAGCCCGCGTCAGCAGCACCTCGCCTGGCACGGCAAGGTTTGGCGTGCCGACGATCCGATCTGGCAGCGCATCTACCCTCCGAATGGCTGGTTCTGCTCCTGCGGTGTCCGGCCACTCTCCCGCCGCGATCTGACGCGCATGGACATCGCCGAGCCGGAGGCGGCGCCGCCTCTACCCACGCGCAAGGTGCGCGATCCCGCGACCGGCGACATGGTCGATGTCCCGGAAGGCGTCGGCTTTGGCTGGGATCACGCGCCCGGCCGCGACTGGTCCGAGGGACTTGTGCCGCGCGAGCTGCAGCAACCGCTCGACATATTGCCGGCCGGTGCGGAGCGTATGACGCCGCTCGACCTTCCTCCGCTGCCACCTCCCCGTCCCTTCGTTGTGCCGGAGTTGCCGACTGGTCTGCGAGATCAGGACTATGTGCGCGAGTTTCTTTCGGCCTTCGGCGCGGACATCGGCGCCCCGGTGGCATGGCGCGATCCGGCCGGCCATGTGGTTGCAATATCCGAGAGCTTGTTCCGGGACGCGGCGGGTGAGTGGAAGGTCAAGAAGGCCGGCCGCGAAACGCACCTCGCGCAACTCGCCGAAACGCTGACCGATCCCGACGAGATCTGGGTGTCCTGGGCGCGCCGCCTCGATGGCGGCGTGCAGCTCGTGCGCTCCTATCTCCGCCGCGCCGCAGGCGGTGGTGGTTTCAGCGCGTTTCACTGGACGTTGTCAGGCTGGCAGGGCGCCACAGTCTTTCCGCCGGCGCGTGCGTCTTATCTCGACAATCAGAGACGCGGCGCGCTGCTGTGGCGCCGCAGCGAGAGCGGGGCCGCCGCTCCGGCCCGCTCGGATCCATGACCCACTGAGCAGGATAGCGGCCCGCTGCAGCCATGAACCAATCCAGGGGAATATAGGCCATGCTCGGCGAAATCAAAATAGCGCTCGACGATGAGTCCGCCAAACGCGCGGCCAGCGTCCTCGGCCAGCTCGCGGATCGCACCGAGAACATCGAGGGCGGCCTGCGCAATGTCGGCGAGGCGCTACTGCGCACCCAGGACGAGCGGTTCGATACTGAATCCGATCCGCAGGGGCGCACCTGGGCGCCGCTGTCGCTCTCGACCGTCGTCCAGCGCGGCGGCAGCGGGCACATCCTTCAGGTGACGCGCCGTCTGCGCAGCTCCGGCGCCTATCAGATATCCGGCAACAGTCTGCGCGTCGGCATCAATGCGCCGCCCTACGACGTGGTGCATCAGTTCGGCTCAACGCATGAGATCCGCGCCAAGAACGCCCAGGCGCTGCGTGTGCCGGTGGTCGGCGCCGGCGGCGCGGGGTTCGCCTTCCTGAAGGCGGTCATCGTGACGATCCCCGCCCGACCCATCGTCGGCTTCGGTCCGAAGGACGAGGAGGCCGCCCGCGATGCGGTCGAGGAGTGGCTGGAGGTCGAGGGGATGAGCGATGAGTGAGACCTTTGCGACGATCGCGCAGGAAGGCTCTGGACGCTCCCGAGGCTAGCGAGATAGCCTGACGCGGCGCAAGGGCCGTCAGATAGGCGTCAGAAACGCCGCAAACGGCCATTGCCATCGGGGAGGATCTCCGCCCGCCGCCATCGGCGGCAGTCGCCCGGTGCGCCATGCTCTGGCGGCAGTCCCAGGGACATTGTCCCATCATATCCGTTTGCTGTCGCGGCTAGCGTCGCCAGCATGACGACAGCGACACCGCCTGCCACCCGCACCATCGAGGTTTTTCGACCCGGCACCCATGTCACCATGGGCGGCGAGGCGATCACCTTTTCGGCCGAGGATCTGCGTCGGCTCGCCGCGAACTATGACGCGGACGCCGCGCCGGCGCCCGTGGTGATCGGCCACCCCGCCGCCGATGCGCCGGCCTATGGTTGGGCCCGCTCCTTTTCGTTCGATGACCACGCGCAGCGTCTCACTGCCGAGATTGGTGACATCGTGCCCGCCTTCGCCGACGCGGTGCAGGCCAAGCGTTACCGCAAGGTCTCGCTCGCCTTCTTCCGCCCTGCCGAGCCGGCGAATCCGCAGCCCGGCACCTGGTATCCGCGCCACGTGGGGTTCCTCGGCGCGGCGGCCCCGGCCGTCACGGGGCTCAAGACCGTCTCGTTCGCTGCGGGTGACGTCGTTACCGTCGAATTCGCGGCGGGCACGCGCGAGGCCGCCGGTCTGTTCCGGCGGATGCGGGAATTCCTGATCGAGAAGTTCAGCCTGGAAGACGCTGACCGCGTGCTGCCGGATTACGAAATCCGCTGGCTCGACGAGGCCGCCCGCGAGCCGGAACGGGTCCCGGCCCCGACCTATGCCGCCCCCAATCCCGAGGATCCGACCATGACCAACCCCGCCCCGGCGCCCGCGCCGGTCGATTTCGCCGCGCGCGAGGCCGAGCTTTCCGCCCGCGAGAAGGCGCTTGCCGACGCAGAGCGACAGGCCACCCACGGCGCCAACGTCGCCTTTGCCGCCGAGCTGGCGCAGGCCGGCCGCGTGCTGCCGGCCCACCAGGATCGGCTTGTCGTCGTGCTGGATACGCTGGCCGGCGGCAGCAACGCACCCGTGGCCTTCGCGGCCGGTGAGGCTGCAATCGCTCCGGTAGATGCGCTGAAGGTGCTCCTGCGCGAGCTGCCGAAGGTCGTGCCCCTCGGCGGCATGCTTCCCAGCGACGCTCCCCAGGATGTTCCCTCCTTCGCGGCGCCATCCGACGGCCGCCTGTCCGTCGATGCCGACCGTCTCGGTGCGCACGCAAAGGCCCTCGCCTATCAGCGCGCCCATCCCGGCACCGGCTATCTCGACGCGGTGCGCGCCGTCGATCCCAACATCTGACCGGAGATCCTCACATGCCGCCGCACATGGGAAGCATCGAGACGCTCAAGGATACTGCCGTCCTCACCGGCACGGTAGCCGAGCGCCGCTTCATCACGCTCGCCAACGCCCAGGCCGGGCTCGATGGTGTCGTCAAAGGTATCTCCGCCATGGCCGGCGTTGCCGGCGACGCCATCCCGTACGTCGCTGTCGGAATCGTCGACATGATCGCTGGCGCCGAGATCGCCGCCCCCGGCCTCGTGGTGTCGGACGCCAATGGCCAGCCGATCGCCAAGGCGGCCAACGTCAATGTTGCTGGCCTCGCGCTGAACGCCGCCCCCATCGGGGGTCGCGTCCGCATCCTCATCCGCTGATCCACATCGCCGGCCCGACGCCGCGCTCTCCCGGAGACTTCCCATGTCCGCCATGAATAGCCGTCAGGCGCAGGTGATCGACCCTATCCTGACGACGCAAGCGCGCGGCTACACCAATGCCGAGTTTATCGCTCATCGCGTCCTGCCTTTCTCCGACATCCCGAACCGGTCGATGAGGGCGATCAAGTTCGGGAAGGAGAGCTTCCGCCGCTATAACACCCGCCGCGCGCCGGGCGCCGAAACTCAGCGCGTGCAGTTCGGCTACGCGGCCGATCCGGTGTCCATGAAGCAGGAGGCGCTTGAGGCGCTCGTGCCGGACGAGATCCGCGCCGACGCCAGTGGTGTGCCGGGTATCGATCTGGCCAGCATTTCCATCAATGCGGTCCAGGACATCATCGGGCTCGGCCGAGAGGCCGATACGGCGGCTCTCGTGCTGAACGCCGCGAACTACGACAACAACCACAAGCTCGCGCTGGCCGGCACCGACAAGTGGACGGACCCGGACAGCGATCCCGGCGCTGCGATCCGCGCGGCCCGTGAGAATATTCGCCGTTCGATCGGCCGATATCCGACCGTTCTTTCCATCGGCGCCGATGTGTTCGGCGGGCTGACGGCCCATCCCAAAGTCAAGGAGCAGTTCAAGTACACCAGCTCGGAGTCCGTCACTGCTGCCATGTTGGCCCGCTATTTCGACCTGGAAGAGGTCATCGTCGGCAAAGCGGTGGTGCTGTCCGACACCGCTGCCGACACCGACCTCGCCGACGATGTCTGGGGTCACGACGCGCTCCTGTTCTATCGCGCGCCGGCTGGTTCCAATTTCATGATCCCTGCCTTCGGCTACACCTATCGGCTGTCGGGCTATCCGCTGGTCGAGCAGCCCTACTACGAACGGAGCCGCAAGAGCTGGATCTATCCGATCACGGAGGAGTTCCAGCCCCAGCTCACCGGGTCCGAAGGTGGTTTCCTGTTCAAGGGCGCTGCGTGATGGCGAAGCGCGCGACGCCCGTGAAGGCGGCCGGAAAGGCGAAGCCGGCCGCCACCAATACCCCCCCGAGCGAAAAGTCCGGGCCGGTGGACGAGACTTTGTCGTCCACCGGCCGGGGCGAGGCCCTGGTCGGGGAAACCTTGGCCCCGCAGCAGGCGCAGGATGCGCCGGGGCAGCAGGCGCAGCCGGCACCCGTCGAGGGAGCCCCGGCGTCGGTCAATCCGGACGGCAGTCATGCTGATGGTGACGGTCCGGTGCGCGACGCGCCGGAAGCCGGTCAGGTGACGGAGGTTGGCTCGGCTGCAGCCGCCTCCGTCACCGCCTCCCATCCCGCCGGCGCGCTCATCGATGAGGCCCGCGTCGCACGCGGCCCGACCGATGACGCGCCCAAGATCCGAGCGCCCGACGAGCCGATCCGGCTGACGTATCCGGTCCTGTCTCCGCTGCGCCGTGACGGCCAGCGCTACAGCCCGGACGATCCCGACACCAACACGATCGAGCTGACCGAGGCCGAGGCGGAAACGCTGATCGCCATCGGCGTACTCGGCGAGACCATCAGTTGAGCGTCAGAACATGACTGCCACCCCGAAATATCTGACGGTGCCGGAGTTCGTCGCCCGCCTGGGCGATGAGGCCGAGCAGCTCGCCGGCACCGGCCTGCGCGATGCGCGGGTGATCGACGAGGCGCGCCTCGCCGACCCGCTCGTGCACGCGGACGGGGTGATCGACGGTTATGTCCGCGCCCGCTACCCCCGCGCCTTCGTGGTGCCCGAGGTGCTCAAGGGCATCGCGCATGACATCGCCCGCTACCGCCTGCGGGCGAAGGGCGGCCAGCAGACCGCGATGACGGACGCCATCAAGGAGCAATATGACGAGGCGATGCGCCAGCTGCGCGACATCGCTTCGGGCAAGCTCACCCTCGATGTCGACGGCGACGGCTCCCAGCCGGAGGTCGGCACCGTCGCCGAGGCCATGGGCGGCTCGATGCCTCCCGACCGCATGAGCGGCGTGTTGGAGGGCTGGCGATGAACATGATCACCGCCATCGAGGACGCGATGCTCGCGGCACTGAAAGACCAGCTGCCGCGCACCATCACGCGCATCGATGTATTTCCGGACGATCCCGAGGCGTTCGACTTCCCCGAGGCCGACACCGCCGCCTGCTTCCTGCGCTACGACCGCTCGACCTATGCCGGCTCCGACAGCGAGCCGCGCCGGGCCTATGCGCCCACACGCGCGCTCACCTACGAGGTCGTCGTCCTGGTGCGCTCACTGCGCGGCGCCGATGGCGGGCGGATCGGCGCCCATGACGCGCTGGAGGCCGTGCGCCTGGCGTTCCAGGGCAGGTCCTTCGCCGGCGGCACCGCGATGGTGCCGGCCGGCGACGAGTTGCAGCAGCAGAAGGGCAGCGTCTGGCGCTGGGCCATGCGCTTCACCTGTCGCATGCCAGCAGTTGCCCGTTCCGTCGCCGATGACGGCGACCGTCCCAACATGTTCACCCGAGCGGAGGCGTCATGAGCCAGCAGAGTTTCATTTGGCGCGGGCCGGCCCAGGCCGTGACGCTCCACGACGCCGCCGGCGCCGTCGCCTGGGAGGGCTCGCTCGTGCCGGGTCGCGAGGCTACGGGTCTGCCACCCGATCACCCGTTCGTCGTCGGCTGGATCGACCAGAAGCTGCTCGTCGCCGCCGATATTGAAGCCGCCGGTGAGACCGGCCAACGCCGCAAGCGCGGCCAGCAGGAGAGCTGATCATGGCCGACAACTACCACCACGGTCCCGAGATCGTCGAACACCTGGAGGGCAATAGCGTTGTCCGCGAGGTCAAGTCGGCCGTTACCTTCGTCGTCGGCACGGCGCCCATCCAGGACATCTATGCCACGGCGGGAGACCGCGCGCAGGCGATCAACAAGCGCATCGTCATCCGCCGTCGCGAGCAGATCGCCGAGTTGCTCGGCCCGCGCAAGGCCGGCTATTCGCTGCCCGAGGCCATCGAGTCGATGTTCAACAAGGTGCAGTCTGGCAAGGGCGGCGGCACCATCGTGGCGGTGAACGTCTTCGATCCGGACACGCACAAAGAAGGCACGATGCCGGATCCGACGAAGGTGACGGCGGCGGATGTAGTCGGCACGTACAGTGCCGGTGGCGTCGCCTCGGGCTTCAAGCTCGCGCGCGGCATGTTCAACACCCTCGGCTATTTTCCGAAGATCCTGGCAGCGCCGCGCTTCACGACGCTCGCCGGCGTGCGCGCCGAAATGGAGGTCCAGGCCAACGACCTCTCGGCCGTCTATATCGCCGATCTTCCGGCCGGCCTCACGGTACAGCAGGCGGTTGAGGCGCGTGGCGCAACTGGCTCGCATAACACCTCGTCGATGCGGGCGATCCTGACCTATCCGCACCTCAAGGCGTACGACCCGGTCATCGATGACGTGGCGGTGCAGCCCTATTCGCAACACCTCGCCGGCATGATGATCGCCAGCGATCTCTCCTACGGCTACCACTACTCGCCGTCCAACCGTCAGATGGGCGACGTGCTCGGCTTGGAGCGCGACCTGGAGTTCATCCCTGGCCGCTATGACAGTGACCAGAATGCGCTGAACGAGGCCGGCATTTTTACCGCGATGAACTATTTCGGCTCCGGCTATCGCACCTGGGGAAACCGCACCGCCGGCTTCCCGACCATGACGACGGCGCACCAGTTCATCCATGTACGCCGCGTGCTCGATATGATCCACGAGGCGGCCCTCTACTACCTCATGGACAAGATCGACCGGCCGGCGACGAAGAACTTCCTCGACGACGTCGAGGAGGATGTCGACGCCTTCCTGCGCAAGAAGGAGGGCGAAGGCGCGCTCTATGGCGGCCGATTCCGCTTCGACCGCACGAAGACCACCTCGCGGGACGCGACGGACGGCCGCTTCTACTACCGGCTCGACTGCATGCCGGTCGGCGTGACCGAGCGCCTGACGGTCGACAGCTATCTCGACATCTCCTTCGCGCAGACCGCCCTCGGCCTGACCTCGTGACCCTCTGACGCGGCGGGCCGGAGCGGCCGCCAGATGGAGTGACTCATGGACCCGATCAAGATCGGCCATATCAGCAATGCCGACCTGTACCTCAACAACAACCGGCTGATCGGCCGGGTGAAGGAGTTCGATCCGGGCGATTTCACGACCAAGGTCATCTCGCACGAAGCGCTGGGCATGATCGGCGTGATTGAGATCCCCGCGCGCGGCATCGAGGCCATCGAAAGCTCGATCACCTTCGACTTCCTCGACCAGGACGTCGAGCGACTGGTGATCAACCCCACGGTGGTGCATCGCTGGGCCATGCACTCCTATATCGACGTGTTCGACGCCAACGGCCTGGTGCGGGAATCCAGTCACCGGCTCATCACCACCGTCGGCGTGCAGTTCGTCGGCCGCTCGTCCTTCGGCCACACGCTGGGTGAGATGCTCAATCACGAGCTGGAGTGCCGGACCCAGACGATCACGCAGAAGGTCAGCACCTCCGACGTGCCGATCATCGAGTACGACCCATTCGCCGGCGTCTACCGCATCAACGGCGAAAACGTCTGGCCGGATTGATCGCCATGGACATCCCCAACGACCAGTCCCTCTCTGACGCTGCTGCCGGCTTCGCCAAGGAGCAGCTCAAATCCTTCATCGAGCGCGTCGAACGCCTGGAGGAGGAGAAGGCAACCATCGCCGAGGACATCAAGGGCGTCTTCGCCGAGGCCAAGGGCACCGGCTTCGACGTCACCGCCCTGCGCGAGATCCTGCGCATCCGCAAGCAGGACGCCGACCAGCGCGCCGAGCACGAGGCCATCGTCGATCTCTATCTCCAGGCGCTGGGGATGGTGGGCTGACCATGCGCGAAGTCGCCACCGTTCATCTGAATGTGCCGATCGCGCAGCCGAATGGCCAGCGCGAGCATCGTGGGTACATCGACCGCCACGACGAGCGCGGCGTGTGGATCAACGATAGGGAGGACGGACGCGGCGCCTGCACATTCTATCCCGTCGACCGCATCGCGCGGATCGACTTCAACACTGGCTGGCGCTGAGCCCGGCCAATAAGGAGCCGCCCATGTCCTTCCCTACCCGTTTGCACACCCTTTCCCGCTCCAAGGTCGTCGTCACCATCCCGGCCGACTGGCATGTCTCCGATACGCAGGCCAGCCAGCGCTACGGCAAGGGCGATGTCGTGAAGACCCAGGCGGCGCTGCTTCAGCGCGTATGCCTGTTCAACGGCGAGAAATGGCCGATCGACGACATCCAGACGAAGATCACCGGCAAGGACTACACCGAACTGCTCGGCGAACTGTACAGCGATGAGGAAGCCGAGGGCGCCGAGGGAAACGGCTGATCCCGCACGAGCGGGACATCCACTTCCTGGTTGGGCGGGGCTGGCCTCCGGCTGACCTCATGGCGATGACGCCGGGCGAATTCGACGCGACGCTCCAGACGGCGATCGCGATCGTCAAGGACGAGGGGAAGGCCGCGAAGGATGCGGCCCGCGCCAGCAAAACCCGGCGGTAGCCTGACAAGGAGGAGCTGACCCATGCGCGTCTCACTGCTCCTCGAAGCGCAGGACAAGGCCAGCCGCGCCATCCGCGCGGCACAGAAGTCCGTTGCAGGGTTTAACCAGGCGGCGGTTGCTGGCGCGGAGAAGGCGGCGAAGGCAACAGCGAAAGCCGCCGCAGCTCAGGAAAAGGTCGAAAGGGCGGCGCGAGCGGCCGGCAAGGCCGCTGCTGCGGGCGCGTCGGCGGGGCTCGCAGCACAATCCCGCCAGGAGCGCATTCTCGCCCGCGTCGGTCGCGCGCAGGAGTTGATGGCACGCGGCGCGCGGCGTGCGGGCGAAATGTCGCGATCTGCGGCCGCTCTGGCGGAGCGGGGGTGGCAGAGGGCGCTCACAGCAATCACCAATTACGCACGGCGCCAGGGCGAGCTGATCGTCAAGGGTGGCGGCATGATGGGTGCCGGCGCTGCCAAGGCGTGGGAGGGAGCGAAAGGCGCCGGCCGCGTTGCCGCCGGCGTCGCCACCGGGGCAGGAGTGCTCGGCGTCGCGGGCGGGTTGCTGATGAACCAGCTCGTCACACCGGCGGCCGAATTCGAGCGATACAGCGCCGTTCTGGAAACGATCGAGGGGTCGGCCGCCGGCGCGTCCAAGTCGATGGACTGGATCAGCGCCTTCGCGACAAAGACGCCCTACGATCTGAGCGGCGTCACCGAAGCCTTCGTGAAGATGCGAGCCTATGGGCTGCAGCCCATGAACGGTTCGCTCAGGACGCTCGGCGATACGGCGGCAGCGATGGATAAGCCGCTGATCCAGGCGGTCGAGGCCATTGCGGATGCGGTGACCGGGGAGAACGAGCGCCTGAAGGAGTTCGGCGTCAAGGCGAGCGCCAAAGGCAAGTACTTCGAGTATGCATTCACCGACAAGAACCGTCAGCAGCGCGTAGTCAAGGCGCTGGCCAGCGACCGGGCAGCCATCGAGAAGGCGCTGCTCTGGATCTTTGACAACAAATACGCCGGGGCCATGGACCGACTGTCCCAGACATGGGGCGGCATGACCTCAAATCTCGGCGATGTTTGGCAGCGCGTCTCCCTCATGATCATGGACGCCGGTCTGTTCGACTGGATGAAGGGACGGCTGGGCGATGTTCTTGGCGCGGTCGACCGGATGGCGGCCGATGGTTCGCTCCAGGCGTGGGCGAAGGACATCTCCACTACGCTCATCGCCACGCTTTCCAAGGGGTGGGAAGTGGCCAAAGGGTTGGCTGCTGCCGTTGGAACGGTTGCCCAGGGCGCGGAGCGGGTGGCGTCCGCCATCGGCGGCTGGGAGAACTTCTCCTACCTGCTGATCGCCGCGGCCTTTGCCCAGCCGATTTACTACCTGGCCAGCGGCCTGTTCCTCATGGCGCGTGGCGCATGGGTGGCGAGCTTCGCACTTCTCCGGGTGCTCGCGATCCTCTCCGTTTCCACGACCATGTGGGCGTTCTCAGCCGCGACACGCGCCGCCGCCGGCGCTGTCATGCTGCTCGGCCGCTCGCTGATTTTCCTCGGCGTCGGCTCCATTCGCGGCGCCATCCTCGGCATCGCCCTTCTCGCGCGCGGCCTGGTCGGCCTGCCGGGGCTGCTGATCCGCGCCGCCCTTGCCACCAAGGCACTGGCACTCGCCTCGCTACGCCTGCCGAGCCTGTTGCTCGGCGCGGCGCGCGGTATCGCAGCCATGGCGATGGCAGGGCTGCGCAGCCTGCCGGCTTTGCTGGCGGGCATGGCGCGCGGCGTGCTGGTTCTGGCCGGCGCCGGGCTCAGGGCACTGCCGGGGCTGTTGCTGGCGGCAGCGCGGGGCATGGCGGTGTTCGGTGCGTCGATGATGGCGACGCCCGTCGGCTGGATCGTCGCCGGCGTCGCCGCCATAGCGGCGGCCGCCTATCTCATCTACCAGAACTGGGACAGCATCGGGCCCTGGCTCGCGGAGAAGTGGGCGCAGGTCAAACAAGTTTTCGCCGACGCATGGAATGCGCTGGCCGGCTTCGATTGGTCCTCGCTCTTGCCCGATTGGTCCTCGTGGCTGCCGGACTGGAGCTGGTCGAGCATCATTCCGGCGATCACCTTGCCGTCCTTCGATTGGTCGAGCCTGCTGCCGGACTGGAACTGGTCGAGCATCATTCCGTCCCTTCCGGACTTTTCCTCGTGGTTCGGGGGCGGCGCCAGCGCTCCAGTTGCCGCCGGCGCCGTGGGCGGCGCTCAGGATATGCAGCAGCTGGCGGCCCAGGCCGAGGCCGCTCAGCGGCTGATCGCGGGCATAGCCCCGGCGGCGCAGGCGGCGGTGCAGGCCGCCTCGTCCGTGCTCTCCGGCGCGAGCTTCCACAGTCACGGCGTCGCTCTGATGGCGACGCTGGCGGCCGGCATCCGCGCCGGTGCCGGCGCTGCTGTGAGCGCCGTCCAGGGCGTCACGCAGCAGATGCGTGACTATCTCCCGCACTCGCCAGCCAAGGTCGGCCCGCTGTCGGATCTGGACCGCGTGCGGTTTTCCGAGACACTGGCCTCGGCAATCCGGCCGGGACCGGCGGTAACGGCGGCGCGATCGGTCGCCGCCGGCATGCGCGGCGCGCTTTCCGATATGGCGCCCCGCTCGGCCGGCCTACCGATCGGCATGGCGGGTGCCGGCGCGGGCGGCTCGGGCGGCGCGGCAACCGTACAGGTGAGCTACGCGCCGTCGATCGCCATTCCGGCCGGCACGCCCGCGCAGCAGTCGCAGTCCTTTGCCCAGCAGCTTCGGGACCATGCCGACGAGCTGGCGCGCCTGGTGGACGAAGCGCTGCGCCGCCGCCAGCGCAAGGAGTACTGACATGCGGATCTGGCTCGGCGATATCGAAATCGGCGTGGGGACGGGGCGTGGCGCGCTCACCGGCCCGACCGCACTTTCCGAAGAATATGCCAATTCCTACGCTCGCCACGACGTGCTGCGCGGCAAGCCCGTGCTCCAGTATATCGGCCAGGAGCTGGACACGCGCGAGTTCACCTTCTTCTTCGACGAGGGCTTCTGCTCGCCGGAGGCGCAATGGGCGCTGTTGTTCGCGGCCTATTCCGCGCAGACGGCCCTGCCGCTGATCGCGGGCGGACCTTTCAACGGCCGCCACTTCGTCGTCGAGAAGCTCGGCCGCACGGTGTTGAAAACCTCGCGATCGGGCGGGCGCGTCGTGCGGCTGGACTCGACCATGTCGCTGCTGGAGGCGCCGATCCCGGATCTGCTCTCCGCCGGCCTGTCCAGCGCGGTACGCACCGCCTCGGCGCTTGGCTCCGTGGCGGGCAAGGCATTGGCGCGGCGATGAGCGAGCATCTTCTTCATCGCACGACGGCCGGCGAGCGATGGGACCTCCTGGCCTTTCGCTACTATGGCGATGTCGCGCGCCAGGGCGAGCTGATTGCAGCCAATCGCGATCTGTTCCTACAGGATTTGCGCATCCCGGCCATCCTGCCGGCCGGGCTCGTTCTGCAGATCCCCATTCGCGAGCAGACCAGCACGACCGTCACCACGCGTCCACCCTGGAAAAGGTGAGCCATGGCACCGCGCGCACCTTCCTTCAAGCTGACCTACGAGGGCCGGGATATCACCGCCGAGTTCTCTCAGTGGCCGACCGATATCACCTACACCGACCACCATCACGGCCAGGCTGACGAGGTGTCTGTCACGGTGCATAATTCCAACGGCGCATGGCTCGATATCTGGGAGCCGCAGGATGGCGACGTCTTTACGCTCGACTATGGCTATGAGGACGCGCCGCTGGAGCCGGCCGGCGAGTTCACGGTCGACGAGAGTGGCGCCGATGGTGACGCCAATGGCGACACGGTCGACTTCAAGGGGCTGTCGGCGCCCAAAACCAAGGAACTGCGCACCGAGAAGCACAAGGCTTATGAGAAGCAGTCACTCTCGGAAATCGTCGGCAAGATCGCGGACGAGCACGGATTCCAGCTCGAAGGCGAGATCGAGGATCTCGACTATGAGCGCATCACCCAGAACGGCGAGCGCGACCTCGCCTTCCTGAAGCGGTTGGCGGAGGAGACGGGCCATTTCTTCACGGTGAAAGGGCAGAAGCTCGTCTTCACCTCCCGCAATGCCCTTCGCTCGGCCGAGCCGGTGCGCACCTTCGATCGAGTGGCCGATTTTCGCCAGACATTGACGCGCTACACCCTGCGCAACGCGGACCACGTCGCGGCGACCAAGGCAGAAGTGCGCTACCTGCACCCACGCCGCAAGAAGGTGATCAAGGGTGACGCCTCCTCGGCCGAGGACCTGGGGTTGGCGACCAACTCCGGCGACGTCGTGAAGCTGGACGTGCGTGTCGAGTCCGAGGAGCAGGCCGAGCGGCTGGCCAAATCCAAGCTCGACCAGAAGAACAGCCCGAAATATTCCGGCACACTCGACATGGTCGGAGATCCGACCATCGTCGCCGGAGTAGTCATTGGCCTGACCTCCTTCGGCGCCAAGTCCGGCACGTACCTCGTCACCAAGTCGACCCATGCCATGCGCCGATCCGGCTACACGACATCGATCGATATCGAGGGCCTGACCGACAAGCAGGCGTCGGACGGCAAGGCTGCAAGCTCCTCCTCCAAGACGAAGAAGAGCGGGGCTTCGGCGTCCGGCGCGGCCGGCAGCGGTACGGGAAACCCAGCCAGCCTCGGTGTCATGGGCGCCGATGGCGTCATCCGGCCGGAGTAGACAATGTACCGGCGGGGCAAGATCGTAGAGCTAGACGAGAAGAATGCCAGGGCGCGGGTGGAGTTTTCCGACCGGGACGAGGTCGTGAGCTGGTGGCTCAATGTGAACCAGCCGGCGGCCACGGGAGGTAAAAACCGGGTTTATGCAATGCCGGATCTCGACGCACAGGTGAACTGCCTTGTCGATGAGAAGGGTGAAGACGGAACCATCCTTGGCGCATGCTATTCCGACGTCGATCGACCGCCGATCGAGGATGCGAAGCACATGCATGCGGCCCTAGAGGGTGGCCTAGTTTTCGACTATGACCGGGGGAGCGGCAAGCTCAGCATCAGCGCCCCAGGCGGGATCATACTGAATACGGGATCGTCGACCATCGAGCTGAAGCCGGGCGAGGTCGTCATCGCGGCAGGCCAGCTCAAGGGAGTGAAGGCCTGATGCCAGGGATTGCGGTCAAGGGCCTCGACAGCGCCGGCGGCCTGCAATTGGCTGGCGGGCAGGACTGGGTCACCGTCGAGGGGCAGCTTGTTGTCGTGCTGGGCGACCCGGTGGAGCCGCATGGGTTCCCGCCGCACGCCCCGACGCCGACCATGGCTGAGGGCTCCGACTGGTTCTCGATCGACGGCACGCCCGTGTGCCGAGCCGGCCATCGCGCCACCTGCGGGCATGCTTCTACCGGCAGGGGCTGGTTCCTGATCGACGAGTAAGCTGGGACATTGTCCCATCAGATGATCGCGCGCGCACGGATAGCGTCGCGCCATGCTGGACCGCTCCACCATCCGCCATGTGCATTGGCAGCTCGCGCTCGATCAGGCCGAGCCTGCGGGGGGTGGCATCGTCACGGGCTACGACGACATCGAACAGGAGATGATCACCATCATCCTGACACCTATTGGGAGCGTGCCATGTAACCCGCTCAAAGGCTGCGACCTGCTGCCCTATATCGACCGGCCGCCGGCGGAGGCGCTGCCCCTGATTTCCCGCAATATCTGGCTGGCCATCGCCACCTGGGTGACGCGGATCGAGGTGCAGCCCGTCGAGACGCGGGCCATCGCCTTCGAACATTTCGGCATCACCGTGCCGTGGCGCGTGAAAGGCGATGTCGCCGCCGAGATCCGGCGTACTGAGCTGAGCCTCTCCCAGTTGAACGGGCGACTGACCGGGGCGCTGCTATGAGTCTCGACCCCGGCTTTGTCTACGACCTGGACGCGCTCATCGCCGCCGGTGAGCCGCAGTTCTTTTCGGCCGACCCGCTCCACTACAAGCGCCTTCTGGTCTCGAAGGCCGAAGCGCTCATGGGCCGGACCCTCTACGAGGGGCAGGTCGAGATGTACATGATCGAGGTGATGGCCTACGCGCTCCAGGTACGCGGGGCCGAGCAGCAGATGGCGGTCATCCAGCGCCTGCTGCCCTTCGCACGCGGTCGCTTTCTCGACCTGCTCGGCGCACGGCTCAAGACCTATCGGCTGGCAGCCTCCAAGGCGCGGATTTCCGTCCGCTTCAGCCTCACCGCTCCGCGCCCGTCGACCACCATCATTCCCGCCGGTAGCCGTGTCAGAAGCGACGGCATCGGCGGGTTGTTTCTGACGGATGCCGACCTCCTGATCTCCCCTGGCACGCTTTATGGCGATGTCAGCGCGACCGCCTCGGTTGCGGGCGTCGCGGGCAATGGCGTGCAGGCGTCAGTAGCGCTCGCGATGCTCGACCCGGTTGCCGGTGTTGAGGCGGCGACAGCGCTGACCCTCTCCGATGGTGGCGCTGACGAGGAAAAGGATGATCCCTTGCGCGCCCGCATCGCCGGGGCCTGGGAGCGGATTTCGCGAGGCGGGCCGCGCGCCGGCTATCGTCAATTGGCGCTCGGCGCCCATCCCGACATTCTCGATGTCGCGGTGATCCGGCCGCAGCCCTGCGACATCGACATCTACGTGCTGACCGAGGCGCTGCCCCTGCCGTCCGCCGTCGCCGCTGCTGTGCTGGCCGCGTGTGACCCGATGGAAGGACGCCCCGAAGGCGACGAGGTGACGGTCTATCCCGCGACGGCCGTACTGTTTGCACCGACCCTCCGGCTGTGGATCGACGGCGATACGGCGGCGCGGTCGGCACAGGCTGAGGGCGTCGCGCGCGGCGTGTTCTCCGTCTGGCGCCGCACGCTGGCGCCGCGTGTCTCGACCGCCGCGATCACCTCGCCCGTCAAGCAGATCCCCGGCATCGTCGAGGCCGAGATCGAGGGTTACAGCTACAGCGCACTCGCCGAGGATGAGTTTGCCGTTCTGACCTCCCTCGCCGTCGTGGCCGAGGTGGCGTGATGACGGAGCGCACCTCGATCCTCCAACTCATCCCGCCGCCCATGGCGCGGGATGCTCGTGTGCGCGCGCTGCTGCTCGCCTTCGAGGCGGCGCTCGACGAGATGGACGCACCGGACCTGATGCTCCTCGATCCGGCGACTGTGCGGGAGGAGGCGCTGCCGAGCCTCTCCTACGAGCACAGCCTGGACGAGTTCGTCGGGCCGGGCCTCCCGCCGCCGGTCGTCCGCACGATGATCGAGCGCGCCTGGGATCTCCACGAGCCGAAGGGTTACGGCGTCGGCATCGTCGGCGGCATCGAGATGCTCGGCTATCGCGCCGAGCTGATCCAGTGGTGGCAGACCAGCCCGCAAGGGATTCGCGGCACCCACGAGATCGAGGTGCCGGTGGATGAGCCCATCTGGCCGGATCGCCCGCTCGACGGCGTCGAGGAGGTGCGGGCCATCTGGCGGATGATCCACGCGATGCAGCGCTGGAGCCAGGACCACGGCCTGCGGATCGTATCGGAGGCAGAGGTCGCCCGCCCGATCGGCATCGGCGTGCTCACTGCCGCTCACATCCAGATCGAACCCTATGCCGAGACCGTGCCGGAGATTCCGGCACCCGTCTTTGCCGGTGTCGGCCTCGTCATCGGATCCCTGCTGCAAATCGAACCGGAGGGCTACGCATGAGCCAGCTCTATTACGGCCTGGTCACGGCGATCGGCCTCGCCAAGCTCGCTGCCAGCGCTGCTGGCGGGCCGTCGCTCACCCTTTCTACCATGGCCTTTGGCGATGGCGGCGGCGCGGAGACCGCGCCGACCTCGGCCGCCACCGGGTTGGTCAATGAGCGCTACCGCGCCATGCTGGTCGAAAAATACCCGCACCCGACGAACCCGAGTATCCTCTATGTTGAGGGCATCATTCCGCCCGGCGTCGGCGGCTGGACCATGCGCGAGGCCGGCATTTATGACGCGGCTGGCGACCTGATCGTCATCGCCAAGACGCCGACGATCAATGTGGCGCTGATCAGCGAGGGGGCATCCACCGAGGGCGTCGTGCGCCTGCCGATCGTGTTCGACTCGGCCTCGTCCGTACAGATCCTCGTCGATCCCACCGTGCTGCTGGCAACGCAGGGCTGGGTGCTCGACCGCGTGTTGACGCGGCCCTTCATCACCGTCGACAGCGCCACGGTAACGGCACCTCCCGCCAATCCGGCGGCGCATGCGTTGTATCTCGTGCCGGCCGGCGCGACCGGCGCCTGGGCCAGCCAGGAGCACAAGCTCGCCTATTACCTCGGCGGGTGGCACTACTATGCTGCACCTGTCGCCAAGCACGTTGCCGCCAGCGATACCGGCAAACTCTACCGCCGCCTGGCCGGCGGCTGGGAAGCACTGTGGGTTGAATCCGAAGTTCGCGCCGTCTTGTCGAAGGCGGGTTTCATAGTTCCACCCGGTGCCAACCTGCCGCTTCTGAAAGCCATCCGCTCCCTCCGGCTCAACGCCGCGCCGGCGGGTGGCACGGCAAACGCGCTCGCGGTCGCGCTCGATCCGGCTCCGACGAGCTACGACGATCTCAAGGTGCTGTGGATCATCCCGTCGGCCAACAACGGCGGCGGAGCTATGACGATCAACATCAACGGCCTCGGCGCCGTGCCGGTGACGGTCGCGGGCGCTAAACCGCCAGCCGGCGCGCTGCTTGTCGGTGTCCCCGCGATGCTCGTACGGGATGCGACGGGGTATTCTATCGCTGGCGCGCCGACCACGGGTGCGCTGATCAACACCCGGACGTTTGCGACCCCTGGCGCGGCCAGTTACATCCCAACTGCTGGGACGCAGCGCGTCAGGGTCTACTGCACCGCCGGCGGCGGTAGCGGTGGCGGTTGTCCGTTGACCGCCGGCACCAGCAACTTCGGCGGGGCCGGCGGCGGCGGCGCTGGTGAGACACGGACGATCGATGTCAGTGTCGCCAATCTGCCGGCGACGCCGATCCCCCTAATCGTCGGGGCCGGCGCGCCCGGTGTCGACGGTGATAACGGGCTAACCGGCGGCACATCGTCGTTCGGCTCGATCTGTACGGCGATTGGAGGGTTTGGGGGCTCGATCGGCGCACAGGCCTCGTCCGCGCACACCCAGCATGGCGCGCGGGGCGGCGTTGGAGGCAGCGGCGGTGTCGGCATCCCCGGTGGTGCCGGGGATCCGGCCATCAATATGTTTAACAGCAATTTTGTCTCCGGCGCGGGCGGGCGATCGTACTACGGAGCGGGCGGAAACAACCTTGTGACCACATCTGGTCACGGCTTTGCCGCCCAGGTGTACGGCGCTGGTGGCGGCGGCGCCGCTGCGGCAAATGGTACGGCACTCACGCGCACCGGCGGCGCTGGCGGCGGCGGGGTCATCGTTATCGAGGAGTACGCCTGATGCGCTATGCTCGTCTGCAAGACAACGCCGTCGCCGAGATCATCGATCTGCCCGCCGGCCTCGCCATCGCGGACGCCTTTCACCCGGACGTCGCCTCGACCATGATCGAGGCGCCTGACCCGGCCGTGACAGTTGGATGGCTCTGGGATGGTGAGGCGCTCTCGCCGCCGACCACCGACCATGCAGAGCATCAGCGTGCCATGATCGCGGCCGTCGATGCACGACGTGACGGGATCCTCGCGGGCGGCTACCCGACAGCCGGCCTGCACATCTCGCTCAGCAATGCCAGTCGCGCCGACATGACCGCTATGGCGGCGACAGCTCTGGCCGCCATCGGCGGCGCCATCCCGTGGCCGGATTCCTACGCCCTCGGGTGGATCGCCATGGAAAACGAGCGGCTGGCGCTGGCGACACCGGTCGAGGGACTGACCCTGGCAGGGCTGGTCGGCGACTACTATGCCCGCACCGTGCAGCATGCCCGCACGCTCAAGGACGCGGTGCTGGCGGCGCCGGACGAGGCCGCGCTCGACGCGATCGACATCAGCGCTGGCTGGCCAACAGTCGGGTGACGGGGTCCGGGGGTTACCCGGCGCGGGTCGAGTTTGGCGACACAGCCCGCGAGCGGCCCAAAAGCATAACCGCCACCCCGCCCCGTGCTCTGGCGAGCAAGGCCGGGGTGCCTGATTCGATCAGGGAAGGCTATGCAGGAAAATCGTTGCGGATGCGGGGCACTGCTGTTCCGCTCCGCCGCCGGCGCCATCGCCGGCCAAGTTGATATCAAGTGCCGCCGGTGCGGCACGGTGAATTCCATCAGGCCCATCGAGGCCCGCCAACACGAACGCCGCGAGCGTCTTTCAGGAGAAGACGCATGCGGTTTCAGGCCGAAACGATAGGCGACGCCACCCTCTACCTCGGCGATGCGCTGGAGATCCTCCCGACGCTCGATCGCCGGTTCGCCATGGTGCTCGCGGATCCGCCCTACTGCTCCGGCGGGACCACAGCGTCCGAGCGGACTAAAGCCACCAGTGCCAAGTACCAGTCGCAGGAGCACCGTGGGCTCTACCCCGAATTCGCCGGCGACACCCGCGATCAGCGCTCCTTCCTCGCCTGGTCGACGCTATGGCTCGGGCGGGCTCGCGCCGTCGCGCTTCCCGGTGCGATCTGTGCCGTGTTCTCAGACTGGCGTCAGCTCCCCGTCACCAGCGACGCCCTGCAGGCGGCGGGTTGGATCTGGCGCGGCATCGTCCCCTGGGACAAGACCGAAGCGAGCCGGCCGCAGCAGGGCCGGTATCGCATCCAGGCCGAGTATGTCGTGTGGGGGACCAACGGGCCTCGGTCGCTCGCGGGCAGCACGGCGCCGGGCGTCTTCCGCATGCCGAAGCCGCATCGAAAGCACCACATCGCCGGGAAGCCTGTGGAGCTGATGGGGGGGCTCATGTCGGTGGTGGACGGGCCGGTGCTCGATCCGTTCATGGGGTCCGGCACGGTCGGCCTCGCCTGCGCGGCGCGTGGTCTCCCCTATGTCGGTATCGAGGTGGAGGCGGCATACTTCGAAATAGCGCAACGGCGTATCCGTTGCCCTCTAACGACGGAGGCCGGCCAATGAAGGGAACAGATCGCAAGCGTTTGGTAGCACGGATGCAGATCGGAACGGCATTGCATCTGTTCCTGAATGACATGAACCCTGTCTCTGTCCACGTGCTCGCATGTGCAGGGTGCGAAATTCTGGGCGGTCTAGCGAAAACCGATTGCGTACCAAGCCTGCTCAATGTGTTGCTTGATGGTCAGCAACAGCTCTCGGAGGCGGAGCTCGTTCGCAGCCGGGTTGTCTTTTACAATGCGATGAAGCATCACAATGATAAGCGAGGGCAGCCTCGAGATGATGAACGGTTATTGGAGAGCTTCTCCGACGAAGCCAACGATGGCGTGCTTTTCGAGGCATGGTTCAATTACGGTCAAGTTGCCACCCAGATGCCCGTGGAGGCACAGGTCTTCACTATGTGGATCATGGCTCTCAGCGGGGGGCTTGATGGCCGCGAGCGAGCAATCTGCGATCATCTTTTCCCAGGCTTGAAAATTGCCTCACGCCGGGAGCAGAAACAGCAGATGCGCCTCCTCATCGAGGATGTCCACAAACAGGGTTGGGTTTCCAACGATCCGCGGACGGAGGCCGGTTCGCTACTTATGCCGCTCAGCGCCTTCGATGAGCTTCAATCTAGATCATCCGGCGTGAGGCCATAACGGCGTAGGACAATCGCCGGCTCAAATTCCCCGAGGCTCGGATCGCCCGTGCGCGAGAAAGCCACCGCGCCGGACGCCATTGCGCCGCTCACGAGATCGATAGCCGATGTGTCAGATTGAGGGGCGCCCCACTGCAAAAGGTGTCGGCGATCACTGCAAAAGGCGCCGGCGCGCTATACCAGCAACGCCTGAAGCACGACGTTGGTCGTCTGCCGGAACTGCATGGACCAGCCGACGACGCGGCGGAAGAAGAGGTCAGCAGGCCATTTGCGACAATGACCAACTGCTACAACGCTCTGATTTCACGGAAGAAAAGGTGGCGCGCCCGAAAGGATTCGAACCTCTGACCCCCAGATTCGTAGTCTGGTGCTCTATCCAGCTGAGCTACGGGCGCCCGGCTTCTTTCCGCGTGGCGGAGGAAGCCTTGGTCGCGACGGACATGGCCGTTGCGAGGGCCCGTCAGCTACCCCGTTTCCGCGCACATTGCAAGACGTTCCGATGACGAGCGGAGGTTTCCACAGGCCAGTGTCGGTTCGCCCGGCCACGCCCCTCCCCTCCCGGCCGGCTATTTCACCTCGAACGGCATGTTCACCGTGGCCGCCGCGCCGCGGCCGTCCCGCACCTCCGCGAAGATGCGGTAGCGGCCGGGCTTGAGCCCGGAAACCCGCGCGCCCGTCGGCCCACCCTGGCGCACCGCCTCGGGGAAGAAGGGCGGCTCCTCCTCGCGGTCGCCGCCGACGCCCCGCGCCGTGCTCTCGCCCATCACGAACCAGCGCACCTCCATCAGGTCCTCGTCCGGATCGACCGCGTCGAGGGTGAACGAGCCCTCGTCGCCGGCGCTCCACGAGGCGAAGGGCGCGCTCGGGTCGTCCGCCACCCGCAGATAGGCGATGCGCGGCGCGTGGTTGCTTCCCGGCACCTGCCCGCCCCAGGCCTCGGCCATCGCCTCCGCCGCTTCCAGTCCGGTGCCGTCCGGCAGCAGCAGCCCGTGCCAGGTCGGTGTCACCTCCTGCTTCTGGCCCCACAGGAAGACGATGGCGCCGGCCTCCGCCTCGTCCAGCGCCTTGAGGTAGCGGCGCAGCTGGATCGCCTTCTGCGTCGACGAGGGCTCGAAGGGCGCGCCCCAGGGGGCCTGCGCCGCCTGCCACTGGCCGAGCGCGCCGAGCTCGGTCACCACGATGGGACCCGTCCAGCCCTGCGCGCGGGCGCGGCCGGCAACCGAATAGAGCCCGTCGCCATAGGAATTGAGCCCGAGCACCTGCACGCTCGGGGCCTGCGCGATCAGCTTCTTCACCTTGGCGTCGCCGGTCTCGGCCAGCACGGCGAGCGTGGGATGCGCGGGGTCCACCCGCCGCACCATCCGCGCGACCTCCTCGATGGCGGGCCAGACCGGCGAATCGTCGGCGAGGTCGACCTCCACCTCGTTGCCGACGCCCCACATCAGCAGCGCGGGGTGGTCCTTGTACTTCGCGACGATGGCCTCCAGCTCGGCGAGCTGGCGCTCGACGAAGGCCCGGTCGCCATAGTCCGCCCCCAGCCGCGGATGGCCGACCCACAGGCCGGCGATCACCTTCAGCCCCGCCTTCTGCGCCTCGTCGAGCAGCGGTCCGGGATCGCCGCCATAGCTGCGCACCGTGGTGGCGCCGAGGCCGGCGAGCGGCGCCAGGGGCGCTTCCACGGCGGCGCCCCGCACCGGAAAGGGCTGGCCGTCGACGAGGATCTGCCGGCCGGAGACGGTGACGTCGGCGGCGAGCACGGCGGTGCCGTGCGCGACGACGCCCGGCGCGGCGAGCAGCAGCCCGGCCGCGAGGGTCGCGGCGGTCCGCCGCGTCGCCCGTCGGCCCTGCGCGCCGCGCTCAGCCATGCGAGCGCAGCGCCCGGTGGGCGTCGAGATCGACCGGACGGTCCGGCACGCGGAGCTGGAAGGTGGCGCCGATGGTGCCGGGCACGAGCTGGATGTCGCCGCCATGCGCCTGCATCAGCTCGGCGGCGATGGCGAGGCCGAGTCCCGTGCCGCCGCGCCGCGCCGAGCCCTGGAAGGCCTCGAAGAGATGCGCGCGGGCGCGCTCCGGTACGCCGGGGCCGGTATCGGCCACCTCGATGAAGACGATGGCACCCTCGCGCCGGCCGGTGACGCGGATCTGGTCGCGGGCCGGGTCGTTCGGCGCCCGGGCGGACAGCGCCTCCATGGCGTTGCGGCAGAGATTGAGCAGCACGCGGAAGAGCTGGTCGGGGTCGGCGTCGACCTTCAGGTCGCGGTCGACCGATTCGACGAAGCCGATGCCCGGCCCCTCCTCCGTCACGGCGCCGAGGCCGAGCGTGTCGCGCACCTCGGCGACCATCGGCGCCAGCGCCACCATGCGCCGCTCCGGCGCCGGCTCCTGCGCCCGGCCATAGGCCAGCGTGTGCTCGCAATAGGCGATGGCCCGGTCGAGCGCCGCTTCCAGCTTCGGGGTGAAGCGCTGCACCGCCGGGTCGCGGATGGCGGCGAGGCGGTCGGAGATGAGCTGCACCGAGGCCAGCAGGTTGCGCAGGTCGTGGTTGATCTTCGACACGGCGAGGCCGAGCGCGGCGAGGCGGTTCTTCTGCTGCAGCGTCTCGGCGATCTGCCGCTGCATGGCGGTCAGCTCGCGCTGCGCCTGGCCGATCTCGTCGAGACGGGCGGTGGCGTCATATTCGGGGACCGGCAGCGAGGGATTCGCCCGGAAGGCGATCATGCGCTGGGTCAGCTGGCGCATCGGCTGGACGAACATCCAGGCCAGCCCGAGATAGACCAGCGCGCCGGTGAGCGCGGCGATCACCAGCGAGACCAGCAGCAGGTTGCCGGTGAAGCGCAGCATCGCCTTGCGCAGCGGCGTCTCGTCGATGACGATCTCGACGAAGCCGTCGCCGCGCGGCGGCGTGCCGACGGCGCGGATGACCCGCCCGTCGCGGGCCAGCAGCGTCTCGAAGGCTTCCGACACCGCCTGCCACGGGCCGACGTCGCGCACGTCGGCGTGGTGGTCGACCTCCGGGGGCATGTCGGTGGAGGCGAGCAGGCGGCGCGTGTCGTCGCGCTTCAGGGCCACGGTGATGGCGCCGACGCTGCGCAGCAGCTCCTGCGTCAGCTGCGGCGAGATCATGCCGTCCGGCGCGGCGTCGAGCACCAGCGCCGCCGTCCGCGCCCCGGCCAGCCGGTCGGACAGCCAGTTGAGCCGGAAGGCGGCGACCGCCGGCACGAGAATCAGCACCTCGGCCAGCAGCACGAAGGCCAGGGTGAAGGCGAGCAGCTTGCCGGAAAGGCCGAGATGGCGCGGCTGCCGGGGCGCCTCGGCCTCGGAGGGCCGGGTCGCGGCGGGCACCACGTCGGCGGCCGGGCGCGCGTCGACACCCGCCGCCGCGACGGCGGCGAGGGCAACGGCTTCCGTTCCGGCTTCCGAACGCTTCTTCATCGCACCCCTTGACCGTGCAATCCCTGCCCGGACGAGCGCCGGATTCAGGACCGTTTCCTATCCGACCCAACGAATGCGGCATGGAAACGACGCAGCGTCACCGCTGCGCGCTTGTTGCCGTCGGACGGATTACCCCATTGCATGATGTATGGCGCCCCGGCGCGAGTGCCAGAGGGGGCCGTCACGATCCGTCGGCCGGCGGTCGGGGTCCCGACCGTGGACACGCGCCGCGCGGCATGCACATGTCGGGCGGCCCGGATCGACTTCTCAAGTTGACTTGGGCAGGCGCCCCCCCTATAAGCCGCCTCCAATCACGGCTGCCTGCGCGGTCGGGTTGCCCCCTGCATGTTCGTTCATCGCCGCGACAGGTTCGCGGTGCCGGAGAGCAAGGGAGCATTCCGGTCCGGGGCGGCACATCGAACAAGCGGAGAAAGACCCGTGAAGCGCACTTATCAACCGAGCAAGCTCGTGCGCGCCCGCCGGCACGGCTTCCGTGCGCGCATGGCGACCCGCAACGGCCGCAAGATCATCAATGCCCGCCGGGCTCATGGCCGCAAGCGCCTGTCGGCCTGACCTCGCCTTTCGGCCCCGTATGGCTGGGGCGCGCCGCCCTGCCGCCTGAGGATCGGCGCCCCGCCATGCACCGGATCGTCAAGCGCAAGGACTTTCTGGCCGCAGCCTCCGGGCTGCGCGCCAATTCCGGCCCGCTGCTGCTGCAGGGCCGTGACCGCGCCGACGACACCTCGCCCCGTATCGGGCTCACCGTCACCAAGAAACACGGCAATGCCGTCGAGCGGAACCGCATCCGCCGCCGGCTGCGCGCGGCTGTCCGCGACGCCCTGCCGCGCGCCGGCAAGTCCGGTTTCGATTATGTGATCGTTGCCCGGCGCGCCGCGCTCGGCACTCCCTTTGCCGATCTCGTAAAAGACATCGAGCGGGGCATCGCCCGCCTTCATTCAGGAAGCCGGCGTCCGTCGAAGCCTGCGCGCGAGAACGCGCCGCAGCGCCCGGCGAACGCCGACGGAGAGACGCTGCCATGACCAGTGAAAACCGCAATATGATCCTCGCCATCGTGCTGTCGATGGCGGTGCTGATCGCCTGGCAGTACTTCTCCGGCATCCCGCAGATGGATCAGCAGCGCCAGCAGGCGGCGCAGCAGCAGGCGGCGCAACAGGGCGCCCAGCCGCAGGGCCAGGCCGGAACGCCCGCCCCGGGCACCGCGGTGCCCGCCCCGTCGGCGACGCCCGCCACCGCGCTGACCCGCGCCGAGGCCCTCGCCCGCTCGCCGCGCATCGCCATCGACACGCCCCGCGTCGTCGGCTCCCTCGCCCTCAAGGGTGGCCGCATCGACGACCTGTCGCTCAAGGACTACCGCGAGACCGTCAGCCCCGACAGCCCGATCATCGTGCTGCTCTCGCCCTCGGGCGGCCCGAACCCGTTCTACGCCGAATTCGGCTGGGTGCCCGGCGCCGGCGCGAATGTCGCGGTGCCCGCCGCCGACACGCTCTGGACCGCCCCGGAAGGCGCCACCCTCACGCCGGACAAGCCGCTCGTCCTGACCTGGGACAACGGCGCCGGCCTCACCTTCCGCCGCACCCTCACCATCGACACCAACTACATGTTCCATGTGGTCGACGAGGTGGAGAACACGACCGCCGCCCCGGTGGCGCTGCACCCCTACGCGCTGGTCTCGCGCCACGGCACGCCCCACACGCTCGGCTACTACATCCTGCATGAAGGCCTGATCGGCGTGACCTCGGAGGGCGGCCTCCACGAGATCAAGTACAAGGACATCGCCGAGCGCAAGTCCGAGACCTTCCCCTCGGTCGGCGGCTGGCTCGGCATCACCGACAAGTACTGGGCCGCCACCGTCATCCCCGGTGCGGAAGAGAAGGTGCAGGCGCGCTTCTCCGCCGCGCAGGCCGGCAACGACCTGACCTACCAGACCGACTTCCTGGGCGATGCCGTCACCGTGGCGCCGGGCGCCAAGGCCACCACCGACGGGCGCCTCTTCGCCGGCGCCAAGGAAGTGCGCGTCGTCGACGGCTACCAGAAGACCTACAACATCGACCGCTTCGACCTGCTGATCGACTGGGGCTGGTTCTATTTCATCACCAAGCCGCTCTTCCTGCTGATCGACTGGATCTACAAGGGCGTCGGCAACTTCGGCGTCGCCATCCTGATCGTCACCGTGCTGATCAAGGGCGTCTTCTTCCCGCTCGCCAACAAGAGCTACGCCTCGATGGCGAAGATGAAGGCGGTGCAGCCGGAGATCCAGGCCCTGCGCGAGCGCTACGGCGACGACCGTGTGAAGCTCCAGCAGGAGATGATGGAGATCTACAAGAAGGAGAAGATCAATCCGGTCGCCGGCTGCCTGCCGATCCTGATCCAGATCCCGGTCTTCTTCGCGCTCTACAAGGTGCTGTTCGTCACCATCGAAATGCGGCACGCGCCGTTCTTCGGCTGGATCAAGGACCTTTCCGCGCCCGATCCGACGACGGTCTTCAACCTGTTCGGCCTCATCCCGTGGGATCCCGGCACGGTGCCGGTCATCGGCCACTTCCTGCTGCTCGGCGTGTGGCCGATCATCATGGGCATCACCATGTGGGTGCAGATGAAGCTGAACCCGGCCCCGCCGGATCCGACCCAGAAGGCGATCTTCGACTGGATGCCGCTGATCTTCACCTTCATGCTCGGCTCCTTCGCGTCCGGCCTCGTCATCTACTGGGCGTGGAACAACACCCTCTCGGTGCTCCAGCAGTCGATCATCATGCGCCGCAACGGCGTGAAGATCGAACTGTGGGACAATCTGCGGGACACCTTCTCCCGCAAGAAGAAGCCGAAGGCCGGCTGAGATCGTGGATCAGGCCGACGATAACGCCGCCGCGTCGGCCTTCACGCCCGACGAGCTCGAAGCCGGGCGCCGGCTCTTCGCGGGCGAGTGGAATTTCCTCTCGGCCGCGCCGACCATTCCCACGCTGCCGCCGATGCGCGGCATCGAGATCGCGTTTGCCGGCCGCTCGAATGTGGGCAAGTCGAGCCTCGTCAACGGGCTGACCGGCCGCAAGGCGCTCGCGCGCACCTCGGTGACGCCCGGCCGCACGCAGGAACTGATCTTCTTCGGCCTCGGACCGGAACTGACCCTGGTCGACATGCCGGGCTACGGCTTCGCCAAGGCGCCGAAGGACAAGGTCGACGCTTGGACCGCGACCATCCACGCCTATCTGCGCGGGCGCGCCAATCTCGCCCGCGTCTTCGTGCTGATCGATTCCCGCCACGGGCTGAAGCCCATCGACCTCGAGGTCCTCGACGGCCTCGACAAGGCGGCGGTCTCCTACGCCATCGTCCTGACCAAGGCCGACCAGCTCAAGCCCGCCGAGCTGGCGCAGCGCGTCGCCGCCACCGAGGCCGCGCTCGCCCGCCGGCCGGCGGCCTTCCCGATCGTGTTTCCCACATCCTCCCGCGACGGAAGTGGCATTCCCGAACTGCGCGCCGCGGTGATACGGCTGATGGCAGAGCGCGGGGTCGGCTGATCCGAATACCGTCGAACGAGCAAGTCCTTGGCCGGCTTTTGACGCTTGTCATGGTACGATGATCTCGGGTCGGCATTCTCCCGCGACGCTAAACGCAGGAGACGCCCAATGCCCAAGATGAAAGCCGCCATCTTCGTCGAACCCGGCCGCATCGTGCTCGACGAGAAGCCGATCCCGGAAGTCGGCCCGCTCGACGCGCTGATCCGCATCACCACCACCACGATCTGCGGCACCGACGTCCACATCCTCAAGGGCGAGTATCCGGTCGCCAAGGGCCTCACCATCGGCCATGAGCCGGTCGGCGTGATCGAGAAGCTCGGCTCGCAGGTGACCGGCTATCGGGAAGGCCAGCGCGTCATCGCCGGCGCCATCACGCCGAGCGGCCATTCCTATGCCTGCCTGTGCGGCTGCTCCTCGCAGGACGGCCCCGGCACCAAGCACGGCTTCAAGCCGATGGGCGGCTGGAAGTTCGGCAACACCATCGACGGCGCCCAGGCCGAATATGTCCTGGTGCCCGACGCCATCGCCAACCTCGCCCCGGTGCCGGACGAACTCACCGACGAGGAAGTGCTGATGTGCCCGGACATCATGTCCACGGGCTTCTCCGGCGCCGAGAGCGGCGCGGTGAAGATCGGCGACCATGTCGTGGTCTTCGCGCTCGGCCCGATCGGCCTGTGCGCCGTGGCCGGCGCCAAGCTGAAGGGCGCCACCCGCATCATCGGCGTCGACACCGTGCCGGCGCGGCTGGAGATCGCCCGCAAGCTCGGCTGCTCCGACGTGGTCGACTTCAAGCAGGGCGACGTCTACGAGCAGATCATGGCGCTCACCGACGGCCGCGGCGTGGACGTCGCCATCGAGGCGCTGGGCACCCAGAACACCTTCGAGACCGCGCTGCGCGTGCTGCGCCCGGGTGGCACGCTCTCCAGCCTCGGCGTCTATTCCACCGACCTGAAGATCCCGCTCGGCGCCTTCTCGGCCGGCCTCGGCGACAACAAGATCGTCACCACGCTCTGCCCCGGCGGCAAGGAGCGCATGCGCCGGCTGATCGACGTCATCGCCTCCGGCCGCGTCGACCTCAAGCCGCTGGTCACCCATCGCTTCAAGCTGGACGACATCGAGGCCGCCTACGACCTCTTCTCGCACCAGCGCGACGGCGTGCTCAAGGTGGCGATCACGCCGTAGGCTCCCGATAGCGGGACGTCATGGCCGGGCTCGACCCGGCCATCCACGGCTCTCAGCTCCGAGGAAGGCGTGGATGCCCGGCCCAAGGCCGGGCATGACGGCGGGCTTTTCGATGCTGTCATGGTTTCCCGGCCCCGCGGAGCCGCAGGCGAAGCGCCGGGCCGGGCCGGGAAACGATCACCAGGGCAGGATCGCCACCACCTCACACGTCGTTGGCCGAGCTCAGCCGCTCGGACGGGATATAGCCGGCCTTCTGCTTGATGCGCAGGCCCGGCCCGCCGCCGGTGCTCGCCTCGCCGGCGTCGAGGAAGTCGATGCCGGCCTCCTCCAGCACGCGGCGCAGCCGCTCCGCCTCGCCGGGGTCGACATCCTCGCCCGGCTCGCGGCCCTCCTCGAAGGCGTGCAGCCAGTCCAGCGTCACGCGCGCGCGCTCGGCGAGCTGCTGCGCGCTCCAGTCGAGCAGCGCGCGCGCCGCGCGGCACTGCTCCGGCGCGAGGGCAAGATTGGCGGGAACCGACGTTTCGGCCATGGAGGTCTCTCCTGAGGAACGCTATCCGCCTTCTGACATAGGCGCTCGCCGCCGCAATGACAGCCGTCGCAGCGGGAAAGCCACCGCGACGGGAAAGCCGACCGGCCGGTGCGAAATCGCCCGGCCGCCGCCTCAGGCCGCGTCGGTCGCCGGCGCGCCGGTCAGGATGGCGTGGATCGAGGCCGCGTCGCGCGAATTGCGCAGCTTCTTGGCCACCTCCGGGTCGCGCAGCAGGCGGGCGACACGCGCCAGCGCCTTCAGATGGTCCGCGCCCGCCGCCTCCGGCGCCAGCAGCAGGAACACCAGATCGACCGGCTCGCCGTCCAGCGCCTCGAAGTCGATCGGCTTCTCCAGCCGCGCGAACATGCCGAACAGCTTGTCCATCTTGGCCAGCTTGCCGTGCGGAATGGCGATGCCGTTGCCGACGCCGGTGGAGCCGAGCCGCTCGCGCTGGTTCAGCGTCTCGAAGATCTCCCGCTCGTCCCGCTTCAGCAGCTCCGCCGCATGGGCCGACAGCTCCTGCAGGGCCTGCTTCTTGCTGCCGACCCGCAGGGTCGGGAACACGGCGGCCATCGCCAAAATGTCATTCAAAGCCATGACTCGATCCGTGGCTGACAATCCGGGGCATGACGGTGTGGGACATAACGATCCGGGACATGGTGATCCGCGTCGCGGCGAGACGAAGCGCGCGGGCCGCTCTCACGGCCGCGCGCTTCCCGGAGACAGGGGCGATCAATGGACTTCTTCCGCCATGGCGCTGGTGGGCGGATCGACCCAGCCGACATGGCCGTCCCCACGCCGGTAGACGACGTTGATGCGGCCATGGCCGGCGTGGCGGAACACCAGCGCGGAGGCGCCGGTGAAGTCGAGCTCCAGCACCGCGTCGCTGACCGACAGGCGCGGCAGGTTGGCGGTCGCCTCGGCCACCACGGTCGGGCTCCAGCCCTCGATCAGCTCGGCGTCCTCGTGGTCGGGGGCGGTGAACACGGTCAGCGGCACCGTCTCGGCGAGCGCGCCGCCCTCCCCGTTCAGGGCGCGGCGCTTGATGCGGCTCTTGTAGCGGCGCAGCCGCCGCTCGATCCGCTCCATGGCGGCGTCGGCGCTGGCATAGGGATCCTGTGCGTCCGCATGGGCCTGCAGCACCGTCCCGCTGTCGAGATGCAGCGCGCAGTCCGAGCGGTAGCCGGAGCCCTCGCGGGCCACGGTGACATGGCCGGACCAGCCGCCGTCGAAATACTTGCCCATGGCGCCGGCCACGCGGTCGGAAACCCGCTGCCTCAGCGCCTCGCCCACGTCGATGTTTTTTCCAGAAACCCGCAGCGGCATCGTGACTCGTCCCTCTGCTGGGGCAAGGCGCATGGCGGTCGATTCTGTCCGCCCCCTCCCTGCCCGAACCCCCTACATGCCCGGCCGGTGCCCTTAAGAGGTAGGAGCCGCGAGGGAATGTGTCAACGAGGGGCAGTGGATAGCTCGGCAAGCCACGCGGCGGCGGGCCTTTTCAGCCGGCCGAGAGGGCGGCCTGCTTCTCGCGGCGGCGCTGCACGGACGAGGGAATCCGCATCGCCTCGCGATATTTGGCGACGGTGCGGCGGGCGATGTCGATGCCGGCCTCGCGCAGGCGCTGCACCAGCGTGTCGTCGGAAAGCACGTCGTCGGGGCTCTCCGCGTCGATCATCTGCTTGATGCGGAAGCGCACCGACTCCGCCGAATGCGCCTCGCCGCCGTCGGAAGCCGAAATAGAAGACGAGAAGAAGTACTTCATCTCGAAGATCCCGCGCGGCGTCGCCATGTATTTGTTGGACGTCACGCGCGAGACCGTCGATTCGTGCATGCCGATGGCGTCCGCCACCATGCGCAGGTTCAGCGGCCGCAGGTGCTGCACGCCGAGCGTGAGGAAGGCGTCCTGCTGGCGCACGATCTCGGTCGCCACCTTGAGGATGGTGCGGGCCCGCTGGTCGAGCGAGCGCGTGAGCCAGGTGGCGGTCTGCATGCAGTCGGAGAGGAACGCCTTCTCGCGCTCGTTGCGCGTCGTCTTCTGCACGCGGGAATAATAGGCTTGGTTCACCAGCACGCGCGGCAGCGTGTCGGCGTTCAGCTCCACCAGCCAGTTGTCCGGCGTGCCGCGCACGAACACGTCCGGCACGATCGGCTGGATGATTCCCGAGCCGAAGGCGAGGCCCGGCTTGGGGTTGAGCCGGCGAATCTCGCCGACCATCTCGGCAAGGTCCTCGTCGTCGACGCCGCATACCCGCTTCAGCGTGGTGAATTCGCGCCGGGCGAGCAGTTCGAGATGGCCGAGCAGCGCCGCCATGCAGGGGTCGTAGCGGTTGCGCTCCTTGAGCTGGATGGCGAGGCATTCGGCCAGCGAGCGCGCGCCGATGCCCGGCGGATCGAAGCTCTGCACCACGCCGAGCACCTTCTCCACCGTCTCCGGCGGGGCGCCCAGCCGTTCGGCGACGCCCGCGAGGTCGGCGGAGAGGTAGCCCGCCTCGTCGATGAGATCGATGAGGTTCTGGCCGATCAGCCGCTCCACGGGATCGCTCACCGCCAGGGCGAGCTGCCCTTCCAGATGGTCCGCCAGCGTCGTCTCGGCGGAAACGAAGGCTTCGAGGTTGTAGCCGTCATCGTCGCGCCCGCCGGTGCCGACGCCTGCCCATTCCGAATAGGCCGGCGCCTCGCCGGACGGGGCGAGGCCCGCCGGCTCGCGCCCGGAATCGTCCGGGTAGACGTTCTCCAGCGTGGTGTCGAGCCGGTCCTCGATGGCGCTGCGGCTGGCGTCGAGCCGCTCCTCCAGCCAGTCGGAAACCCGCTCCTCACGCTCGCCGCCGGTGCCCTCGGCCTCGAAGCCATGGCCGGCGCGCGGGTCGAGATCGGCATCGGTGACGCGCTCGCCGCCTTCCCGCCCCTCGCCTTCCGCCTCGCCCGGCCGCTCGCCCTCCGGCTCCACCTGCCGCTCCAGCAGCGGGTTGCGCTCCAGCTCCGCCTCGACATAGGCCACCAGATCGAGATTGGAGAGCTGCAGCAGCTTGATCGCCTGCATGAGCTGCGGCGTCATCACCAGCGACTGGGTCTGGCGGAATTCGAGACGCGGGCTCAGCGACATGGCGCGCACTCTCCACGGACGGCATCGAGCGGGGCGGGCGGCGGCTTGTCCATGCTAGAGACGGAACTCCTCGCCCAGATAGAGCCGCCGCACCTCCTCGCTCGCCACGATTTCCTCGGGCGAGCCCTCCATCAGCACGGTGCCGGAATGGATGATGTAGGCGCGGTCGATCAGGCCCAGCGTCTCGCGCACATTGTGGTCGGTGATCAGCACGCCGATGCCGCGCTCGGTGAGCTGGCGCACCAGCGCCTGGATGTCGCCGACCGCGATCGGGTCGATGCCGGCGAAGGGCTCGTCGAGCAGCATGAAGGTCGGGCGCGAGGCGAGCGCGCGGGCGATCTCGACGCGCCGCCGCTCGCCGCCGGACAGCGCGATGGAGGGCGACTTGCGCACATGGGTGACGCGGAATTCCTCCAGCAGCGCGTCGAGCTGGCGCTCGCGCTGCTTGCGGCTGGGCTCCACCACCTCCAGCACGGCGCGGATGTTGTTCTCCACCGAGAGCCCGCGGAAGATCGAGGCTTCCTGCGGCAGGTAGCCGACGCCGAGGCGCGCGCGGCGGTACATCGGCAGATGGGTGACGTCGTGGCCGTCGAGCTCGATCCGCCCGGCATCGGCCTTCACCAGCCCGGTGATCATGTAGAAGATCGTGGTCTTGCCGGCGCCGTTGGGGCCGAGCAGGCCGACCGCCTCGCCGCGCCGCACGTTCAGGCTGGCGCCGCGCACCACCTGCCGCCCGCCATAGCTCTTGGCGAGCCCCACCGCGCGCAGCATGCCCTGGTCGGTGGCCGGCGAGACTGAGGAGGACGCTGCGGCCGTCGCCGGCGGCGCGGGCCGCAGGCCGGTCGTCAGCGCCGCCTCGAATTCCGCCTCGAACCGGGCCTCGAGGGCGTCCGGGCGCGGGCCGGCGCGACCGCCGCTGCCGAAGCCGCGCGCGCGCGCTCCATCGGCCTGGGAACCCGGCGGCACCGATTTGCCGCGTCCGACGATGGTCGAGAAAAATCCCACGCGCACCTCCGTGGTGAAGTCACCACCCGGAAGGTGATAAACGCTCTAAACGCGGCTGGCAAATGGCAGATGCAAAAACCGGGCCGCAAGCGCCCGCATGTCGCGGATCCACGCCGGTTCACGATGCGCAGGCGAACGACGCCGCGCCCCGGAAACGCTCCCCAGCACCCGCACGCCGTCGAGGGCGCCGGGCGCAGAAACGCCTCAGGGCGTCGGCTTGGCGGGCTTCGCCCCCGGCTTGGGTGGCGCGCCAGGCTTGGGCGCCGCACCCGGCGCGGCGCCTTCCATCTGCTTCATGCTGTTGGGCACGATCAGGCTCTCGATGCGCCCGCCGTCGAAGCGCGACAGGCCGCTGGTCAGGTCGACGGTCAGCTTCTTGCCGCGGATCACGTTCGGCCCCGAGGTCAGCACCACCGGGCTCCCGGTGAGCGTGATGGTGTTCGAGGCGGTCTCGAACACGCCCTTCTCGCCGGTCGCCGTCTGCTCCTTGGTGGTCACGACCACCGAGTCGATGATCTCCAGCCGGCGGATGGCGGAGGAGTTGATCGGGCTGCCGGCGGCCAGCGCCTCGCCGCTCTTGGCCGCGCCGCCCGCTTCCTTGCCGTCGTAGAACACCACCAGCTTCTTGCAGCGCAGCGTCGTGTCGCCCTGCTGGACGACGACATTGCCGGTGAAGATCGCCTGCTTCTCCTGGTCGCGCACTTCCAGGCTGTTGGCGTTGATCCGGATCGGCTGGTCGCGGTTGGCGGCGAAGCCCTGCAGGGCGTTCGGCACGTTGCGGCCCTGCTGCGCCAGCGCGTGCGTCGCCAGCGGGCCGAGGCCCGCGGCGGAGATCACGAGAAGGGCGAGGCCGGTGCCGGCGAAGCGGTTCAACATGTTCATGCTTGCCTGTCTAGCCGCGCCGCGGTGGCCGTTCAATGACGCAGCTCACGGGGTGACGCCCACCGTTGTCGCACCCCGAAGCTTCGGCGCCTCGGTGCTCTTGCGCGTGTCGCCGTCGGCCGGCGGCATCTTGAAGTCGAGCTGCACGTTGCCGGTCAGCAGGGCGCGCGAATCCTTCTGGGTGACCTCGATGCTGTCGGCCGTCAGCTTGCCGTCCTGATAGGTCAGCTCCACCGGATGATTCGACACCAGCTTGCCGCCCTTGATGTCGATGGCGGCGTCCTTGAGCGTGCCGCCATAGCCCGAGGAGGTGTCGAAGCGGACCCCCTCGGTCAGCTCCAGCTGCTCGGTCTTGGTGTTATAGTGGCCGGCATTCGCCGTCAGGTTGGCCCAGCCATTATTGGCCAGCTCCATCTTGGCGTCGATCTTGTCGAGGTTGATGCTGTCCGGCTTCGTCAGGTCCTGCGAGGCCGAGATCGCCGAGACGTTGTAGCTGCGGTTATCGGCCGTGAAGCCGTGCAGGCGGGGGAATTCCATCTTCACCTGCGTGCCCGACAGCGACACCCGCCCCAGTTCGAAGGGCAGGTCGACGGCGATGCTGAACGGATCGAGATAGTTCACCGCCACGGTGAGCCCGAGCACCGTCACCACGCCGACCGGCAGGGCCCAGCGAAAAAAGCGCACGCGCCGGCTGTGGCGCTGGGCGTCCTTGTAGCGATCGCCCCCCTTCGAGGCGAGCGCCGTCGCCCGACGAGCCAACGGCTCCGTCGCTCTCGCGCCGCGGCGCGCGGGAGGTTCGACGTATTTGTTCATGCGTGACGGTGTATCCCCGGCTGCGATGGACCCCCACCATCGCGTAAGATGGCGGCTTCCGCCCTGACGCGCAAGCACGGGGCGCTGCAACTCAACAAGCCCTGAGAAGTCGGCGAATCTCGGGCAGACCCCGGACGGCGCCGGGAGCCGCCGTTCAAGAATGCGCGAAGATGTCCTCTTCCGGCCAGCCGGCGAGGTCCAGCTTGGCGCGGGTCGGCAGGAAGCCGAAGCACGCCTCGGCCAGCTCGGTGCGCCCGTCGCGGGCCAGCATCGCGGCGAGCTTCGCCTGCAGGGCATGCAGGTGCAGCACGTCCGAGGCGGCGTACTGGAGCTGCGCCTCGCTCAGCTCCTCCGCCGCCCAGTCCGAGCTCTGCTGCTGCTTGGACAGGTCGACGCCGAGCAGCTCGCGCACCAGCTCCTTCAGCCCGTGCCGGTCGGTGTAGGTGCGCGTCAGGCGCGAAGCGATCTTGGTGCACCACACCGGCTCCACCGTCAGCCCGAACGTCTTGCCGAGCACGGCGACGTCGAAGCGGGCGAAGTGGAACAGCTTGGTGCTGCGCGGATCGGTGAGCAGCTTTTCGAGGTTCGGCGCGCTGCCGGGGCCGGCGCCGGCCGGGATCTGCACGATGTCGGCGGTGCCGTCGCCCGGCGAGAGCTGCACCACGCACAGCCGGTCGCGATGCGGGTTGAGGCCCAGCGTCTCGGTGTCGATGGCGACGAAGGGCGCGTTCTCGGGCGTGTAGCGGGCGAGATCGACCAGGTCGCCGCGGTGCAGGCGGATGCTCATGGGAACCGTGCTTTCAAGGGTTTGCGGCTCCTTAGCACCGCCGGGGCCGCCCCCGCAACCGCGCAGCCTCGTGGGCACCCGCGTTCGGGCGCTCCGGCCCGCCGCTCAGGCCGCCAGCGCCTGGACGGCCAGCCCCGCGAACAGGATCAGGCCGGCGTCGCGGTTGGAGAGGAACACCCGCAGGCAGTTCCTGCCGTCGTCGATGTCGACCCGCCGGATCTGCCAGGCGAGATGCGCCGCGAACAGGGCGAGCCCCAGCCAGGCGAAGACGCCGCCGCCCGCCGCGCCGATCGCCAGCGCGAACAGCACCACCGTGCCGCCATACAGGCCGACCAGCCACCGCTTGGTCGCGCCGGCGAAGAACCGCGCCGAGGACTTCACCCCGACCGTCTCGTCGTCCTCGCGGTCCTGATGCGCGTAGATGGTGTCGTAGCCGATCACCCAAAGCACCGAGCCCGCATAGAGCAGGAAGGCGGAGGGCGGCAGCGCCTCGATGAGCGCGGCGAAGCCCATCAGCGCGCCCCAGGAGAAGGCGAGCCCGAGCACCGCCTGCGGCACCCAGATCACCCGCTTCATCAACGGATAGATCACCACCACGCCCAGCGAGGCGAGCGCCGTGGCGATGGCGAAGGGAGGCAGGCAGAGCAGCACGGCGAGGCCGGCGAGGCCCTGCAGGCCGAGGAAGACGAAGGCGCCGGCCAGCGTCACCTGCCCGGCCGGCAGCGGGCGCGAGCGCGTGCGCTCCACCCGCCCGTCAATGTCGCGGTCGAGAATGTCGTTCCAGGTGCAGCCCGCCCCGCGCATGGCGACCGCGCCGATGGCGAAGAGGGCGACCAGCACCGCCGCGTGCCCGTAATCGGGCGCGCCCGCATCCGCCTGCAGGCGGAGGGCGAGCGCCACCGACCACAGGCAGGGAATGAGCAGCAGCCAGCTGCCGATCGGGCGATCGGCACGCGCCAGCCGCAGGAAAGGGCGCAGGAAGGAGGGCGCGCGCCGGTCGACCCAGTTTCCGGTGGTGTCGGCCGGAGCCGGGCCGGCGGGAAGCATCATGGCCGGTCAGCGCAGCGCGTCGCCGCCGAGCGTGTCGAACACGCCGCCCGGCTCGGTGCCGACGCTGGGAAGGCCGCTCGGCAGGCCGAGGCCGGCGGAGACGGAACCCTGGGCCGGCGGACCGCTGGGGCCACCGCCGCCACCGCCGCCGCCGTTCTCCTGCATCTTCGCCACCTCGCAGACGCGGTTGCGCGTCGTGGCGACCTGGGAGTTGTTGGCCTTCAGCTTCTGCAGCACGTCGTCGGGCACGCCGCATTTGGCCTTGTTGCCGTTGAGGTAGGCATAGAAGGCCTGCTGGGCGGTGGCGAGGTTGCGGAACAGCGGGCACAGCTCGGACGGCGGGCGCTTGGCCTTCGCCGCCTTCTGCACGGCGCCGCCGCGCGCCTCGAGGTCGGTGCGCAGCTTCTGCACGCTCGTCTGGCACTCGGCCATGTTGGGGTTGGCCTGCTGCGGAACGGGTTGCGGCGCCGGTTCGAAACCGGAGCCCAGGCCGCCCTGCATGCCGGGGGCCGGGGCCGGCGCGGTGATGGTCACATTGCCGGAGCCGGAGGCCCCGTCACCGGAACCGCCGGGCGTGCCGATCCATTGCGCGCCGGCCGGCGTCGCATGCAGCATCCCGACGATGAGCGCGCCAGCCAGCGCCGGCATGCCGGCGCGCGGGTGCTTCAGGCGAGCTTCCAATATTCAACCTCTCATCAGAACCGCCGGGCGGTGCCGTATTATTGACCCAGCGTGATACAGGGGCCTTAAAGATTGGGCAACATCACGGCATATCTCACCGTGCCGGCTTATAAGCGAGAAAATGGCCCGCATCATGGCCCGAACTCAAGATGATTCCCTCGACCGGCCCTATGATTTCCGCGCCCAGCGCCTCTTCGTCGAGGACGCGCTGGCGGAAGGCGCGCTGGTCAGCCTCGACCGCGACCGGGCCCATTACGTCTCCGACGTGATCCGGCTGGAGGTCGGCGGGCACATCCATCTCTTCAACGGGCGCGACGGGGAATGGCGCGCCGTGCGCGAGGCCGGCGGCAGGCGCGAGGCGCTCCTGCGCTGCGAGGCGCGGCTGCGCCGGCAGACGCCGCCGCCCGATCTCGACTATGCCTTCGCCCCGCTCAAGCATGCCCGCCTCGACTACATGGTGCAGAAGGCGGTGGAGATGGGCGCCGGCCGGCTGGTGCCGGTGATGACCCGCCGCACCCAGGCGACGCGGGTGAACACCGAGCGCATGCGCGCCAATGTGATCGAGGCCGCCGAGCAGTGCGGCATCCTCAACCCGCCCGCCGTGCTGGAGCCGGAGCCGCTGGCCCGCTGGCTGGCCGGGCTGGCGCCGGAACGCCGGCTGGTGTTCTGCGACGAGGCCGCGCCCGAGGCCGACCCGATGGCGGCGCTGCGCCCGGCGATCGACGGCCCGCTCGCCGTGCTCATCGGGCCGGAAGGCGGCTTCGACGACGAGGAGCGGCGCCGGCTGGCCGCCCGCCCCGGCACCGTCGTGCTCTCGCTCGGCCCGCGCATCCTGCGCGCCGACACCGCCGCCGTGGCGGCCCTCGCCCTGGTGGAAGCGGCGCGGCACGCCGCCCGCTGAAAGAGCGGCGAAGCACGCGCCCGGCGGGAACCGGATTCGACCCCGCGCGTTAGCGGGCGTCACCGGGCACCCCGCCGCGGGGGCACCGGCTATCGGAAGACTGCCCTTGTGCCGCGCCGCTCCCCGGCCGCGGAAAGGCGGCTGCATGCCCAAGAAACGAGATGCCCACTACTGGTAGTAGCATCAATATAATTTTGACAATTATAATAAATTGACCTCGATACCCCTCCAATTCGGGGTCACATTCCGGTCTTACTTTTCAATCATCAAGCCACCGAAATCGACGCGGATTGATTCTGCGTCGGCTAAGCTATGCCTGCCTGCATCCTTATCGATGAGTGCGGAGAATGACGCCATGACGACAGAAGAATACCGCATCGGAATCGAGGAAGAATATTTCATCGTCGACGGGGAAACGCGCAGCGCGCTGCGCCGCATGCCGGGCGCCTTCATGGACAAGGTGCATGCGGAGCTGGGGGGCGCGGTCTCCGGCGAGCTCCTGCAGTCGCAGATCGAGGTGATGACCCGCCCGCACGAGAGCGCCGCCGAGGCGCGCCGCCAGCTTCGCGGCCTGCGCCGTTCGCTCGGCGAGGTGGCCGCCGGCTTCGACCTCGCCTTCCTCGCTTCCGGCACGCACCCCACGGCGAGCTGGCAGACCGGCAAGGGCACGCAGACCCGCCGCTATGACGGGCTGATGCACGATCTCCAGATGCTCGGCGAGCGCAACATGCTCTGCGGCATGCATGTGCATGTGGAGCTGCCCGACGCCGACCAGCGCATCGACGTCATGCGCCGCATCCTGCCCTATCTGCCGATCTTCGTGGCGCTGTCGACCTCCTCGCCCTTCTGGGAATCCAAGCGCACCGGGCTGATGGGCTACCGGCTCGCCGCCTATGACGAGCTGCCCCGCACCGGCCTGCCCGAGCTGTTCGAGACCGCCAAGGACTATCAGGACTACATCGACGCCCTGGTGGCGGCGCGGGCGATCCGCGATTCGAGTTATGTGTGGTGGACCATCCGCCCCTCGGTGAAGCACCCGACGCTCGAGCTGCGGGCGCCCGACAGCTGCACGCGGGTGGAGGATTCCGTCGCCATCGCCGCGCTCTACCGCGCGCTGGTGCGCCATCTCGTGCGCAACCCCGGGCTCAACGCCGGCATCGACGCGGTGGACCGCGCCATCGCCTCGGAGAACAAGTGGCGGGCGCAGCGCTACGGCATCCATGGCAGCTTCGTCGATCGTGGCGCCCGCGAGGCCGTCCCGGTGGCGCAGGCGGTGGAGACGCTGATCGACCAGCTGCGCGACGACGCGCAGGCGCTGGGCGGCGGCGAGGAACTGGAGCACCTGCGCACCATCCTCGGCGGCGGCACCAGCGCCGACGTGCAGATCGCCGTCTATCAGGAGGCCGCCCACCGCACCGGCAACCGCAACGAGGCGCTCAACGCGGTCAAGACCTGGCTGGCCCACGCCTCCGCGCAGTAGCCGGCGTCCTTTTATTACCTCTCCCCGCCGGGGAGAGGTCGCCCACGGAACCGGGCGGCGCCGGATCAGGTGATCCCTTCCGTCGCCCGCAGCGCCGGCACCGCGAAATCGGTGAAGGCCCGCACCACCGGGCGCATGAAGCGCACCGAGGGATAGGCGAGGAACACCTCCGACGGGCGCACCTCGTATTCCGGCAGCAGCCGCACGAGGCGCCCCGCCGCCAGGTCGCGGGCGGCGAACAGCACCTGCACCGGCCCGGCCGCGTGACCGCCCAGCAGCGTCTGCTCGATCACTTCGGCGGCATTGGTGCGCAGGATCGGGCGCACCGGCACCTCGATGGATTCGCCAAGAGGAATTCCGGCCCGCTGCAGGATCAGCATGTCGCGCGGCGATACCACGGCGGGCGTGGTGACGAGGTCGATCTGCGACAGGCGCTCCAGCGTGTCGACGGGGCCGCAGCGGGCGAGGAAGCTCGGCGCCGCCACCAGCACCCGCCGCACCAGCCCCAGCCGCCGGATGATCAGGTCCTGCCCTTCCGGCCGGCCATATTTCACCGCGAGGTCCAGGTTCTCGTAGACGAGATCGACGCTGCGGTTCTCCAGGATGAGATCGACATTCACGCCCGGATGCGCCGCCTGGAACTCCAGGACGATACCGTGCAGCCGCCGCGCGCCGAGGCAGGCGGGCGCGTGGATGCGCAGCGTCCCCTCGATGGCGCCCATGTCGCGCCGCACGCCTTCCAGCGCCGAATCGATGGAGGCGAGCGCCGAGCGGCTCGTCTCGTAGAGCGCCGCGCCCTGCGGCGTCGGGCGCACGAGGCGCGCCGAACGCTCCAGCAGCCGCGCCCCGACATGGCGCTCCAGATTGCGCAGATGCTTGGTGACGGCCGGCTGCGTCACGGCGAGGTCCCGTGCCGCCGCCGTCACCGAGCCGCGCTCGACGGTGCGCACGAAGGCGCGCAGGGCGGCGGCGAGATCCATCCATGCCTCTTGGTTATGGAAGTGATTACCCCATAACATATGGACGCTTCCGGCGCCATCGCGCACCTAGGCCGCGATCCCCATCGCATTCCTTCCGGAGGCACAGACGTCCATGGCCATCGACCGACGCGGTTTCCTTTTCGGCGCGCCCTTCCTTCTCGCCGGCTGCGCCACGGCGCGCCGGCCGGCGCCGGCGGAGGCCGCCCTTCCCCTTGCTTCCGCGCCCGCGCATGCGGCCTCCTATGAGGCCATCTACGCCGCGCTCGACGGCGAGCCCCATCCGGTCCCGGCCGTCGATCTGTCGCGGATCGATCCGCGCTTCCTGAGGCGCGAGGTCGCCTATGCCACCCGCGAGGAGCCCGGCACCATCGTCGTCGACGTCGAGGCCCGCTACGCCTATCTGGTCCGCGAGGGCGGCCGGGCGCTGCGCTACGGCGTCGGCGTCGGCCGGGAGGAAGGCTTCAACTTCCGCGGCGCCGCCACCATCGCCCGCAAGGCCGAGTGGCCGCGCTGGACGCCGACCCCGGACATGATTCGCCGCGAGCCCGAGCGCTACGGCAAATATGCCGGCGGCCTGCCGGGCGGCCCGGGCAACCCGCTCGGCCCGCGCGCGCTCTATCTCTACCGCGGCGGGCGCGACACGCTGTACCGGCTGCACGGCACCGTCGAGCCGTGGACCATCGGTACCATGGTCTCCTCCGGCTGCATCCGGCTGCTGAACCAGGACATCATCGACCTCTACCGGCGGGTGCCGGCCGGCACCCGCGCCGTAGTCCTCGCCTCGTCCGCCGCCACCGGCTGAAACGGCCCGGCGCCGGCCCGCCATATTCCCCGATTTTCATCGGTAGTTACGGCGATTTGCGTCCAACGCCGGCCTGTGTATGGTCTCGCGCCCTGCCAGCCTGCCGCCGGAGTCCTTTATGGCGCGAGACCAGATCGACACGCAGCCCATCGAAAGCCGCGACGAGCTCGTCGCCTGGCTGGAAGCGGGCAGCAAGGCGCCGCAGAAGTTCCGCATCGGCACCGAGCACGAGAAGTTCCCCTTCACCCTGGAGGGCCACGATCCCGTGCCCTATGAAGGCGAGAACGGCATCCGCGCCCTGCTCGAAGGCATGCAGGCGCTGAGCTGCTGGGAGCCGATCATGGAGGGCTCCACCATCATCGGCCTCGCCGACAATGTCGGCGGCGGGGCGATCTCGCTGGAGCCCGGCGGGCAGTTCGAGCTTTCCGGCGCGCCGCTCGTCACCATCCACGAGACCTGCGCCGAGGTGAACACCCACCTCACCCATGTGCGCGAGGTGGCGACCCCGCTCGGCTTCGGCTTCCTCGGCCTCGGCATGAGCCCGAAATGGACGCTGGCGCAGACGCCGGTGATGCCCAAGGGCCGCTACAAGATCATGACCGGCTACATGCCGAAGGTCGGCACGCACGGCCTCGACATGATGTACCGGACCTGCACCGTGCAGGTGAATCTCGACTTCGCCTCGGAAGCCGACATGGTGAAGAAGCTGCGCGTCGGCCTCGCTTTGCAGCCGGTCGCCACCGCCCTGTTCGCCAACTCGCCCTTCACGGAAGGGCGGCCCAACGGCTTCCTCTCCTTCCGCTCGGAGATCTGGCGCGACACCGACAACAACCGCTCCGGCATGCTGCCCTTCGCCTTCGAGGACGGCATGGGCTTCGAGCGTTATGTCGACTACGCCCTCGACGTGCCGATGTACTTCATCAAGCGCGGCGACACCTATATCGACGTCGCCGGCTCCTCCTTCCGCGACCTTCTGGCGGGAAGGCACCCGGCGGTGCCGGGCGAGACCGCGACGGTCTCGGACTGGGCCAACCACCTCTCCACCATCTTCCCCGAGGTGCGGCTGAAGCGTTACCTCGAAATGCGCGGCGCCGACGGCGGCCCGTGGCGCAATCTGTGCGCCCTGCCCGCGCTGTGGACCGGCCTGCTCTACGACACGACGAGCCTCGACGCCGCCTGGGATCTCGCCAGGGGCTGGAGCGCGCAGGAGCGCCAGAAGCTGCGCGACGACGTGCCCCGGCTCGGCCTCAAGGCGGAGATCGCCGGCCGCTCCATGCGCGAGCTCGCCCGCGAGGTGGTCGCCATCGCCCGCGCCGGCCTCGCCCGCCGCGACTATCGCGACAGCCAGGGCCGCGACGAGACGCGCTTCCTCAAGCCGCTGGAAGAAAGCCTCGAGACCGGCCTCACCCCGGCCGAGGTGCTGCTGCGGCGCTACGAGACCGAATGGAACCGCTCGGTCGAGCCGATCTTCGACGAGTGCGCCTACTGAGCGGCGGCCTCGCCCCGCCGGTTTCCCGCGCCCGCACCGCGGCGGAGAGGTGGTTCCGCCCGCCCCCGGCATGAGAGGCGGCGGCGATCACTCCGCCGCGATGGCCGCCTCGGAGATGTTGTCGAGGCCCTGCACGATATGGTTCGCCAGCGCGTCGGCCAGCGCCGAGGCTTCATGCCGGTTGCGCAGCAGGCCGATGCGGCACGGCGCCAGCGCCGGGAAGCCGTCGGAGGGGCCGAGCACCCGCATCCCCGGCCGCAGCCCCGATTCCGGCAGCACCGAGATGGCGAGACCCGAGAGCACCGCCGCCGACACCGCCGTGCTGTTCGAGCTGGTATAGAGAATGCGGAACGGCCGCCCCACCGCCTGCAGCATGGAGATCGCCTCCTGCCGCCAGTTGCAGCTCTGCCGGCCCAGCGCCAGCGGCACCGGGTCCTCCAGATGCACGGAATGGCGGGTGGAGCCGATCCACAGCAGCTGCTCGCGGCGGATGATCTCCGTCTCGCGGTTGATCATCTCGCAGTCGGTGATGATGGCGAGGTCGAGGTCGCCGGTGTCGATGCGGTCGATGAGATCGGTCGAGGGATCGCAGACGACGGTCAGCTCGACATTGGGATGGGTCGCGGAGAAGCGCGCCATGATCTCCGGGAGGTAGCGGTCGGCGTAGTCGTCGGGCACGCCGAGGCGCACGCGGCCGGAGAGTTCGGCGCTGGCGAGGCTGGCCACCGCCTCCATGTTCAGCTTGACGATGCGCCGGGCGTAATCGAGCAGCCGCTCGCCCTCGTCGGTGAGGCGCGAGGAGCGCCCGTCGCGCGCGAAGATCGGCTTGCCGACCCTCTCCTCCAGCCGCTTCATCTGCATCGAGACCGCCGACTGGGTCTTGTGGACCACATCAGCCGCCTTGGTGAAACTGCCCGTTTCGGCGATGGCGATGAATGTTCTTAATTGATCAATGTCCAGCAACACGGTCATCGGCGGCGCTCCCGGCGGCGTATCATCAATCGGAATGATATCTCGGATCATAAACATTCGCTAGCGTGATCAATCCCGGTACGGCATAACGATCCCGCCGCGAACGGATGACGTCGATATCGGGTGGCTCCAGGGCCGCCGCGAGATCAGAAAACCCAGCGTCATCGCCGCGCGGCCGACAGATGGAGGAATCGATGTCGTATCTTGGCGAAGTCCGGAGAACCGCGTTCTCCTCATTCGGTACCGCGGCGAGCGGAGTGCTGATCGCCGTGTTCACGGGTAGCCTTCAGTTCATTCGGGCCGTTGGCCGCCGCCGTCATCTCGCCCAGCTCGGCGGGTTCGACGACCGCATGCTGCGCGACATCGGCCTCACGCGCGGCGATCTGCGCGATGCCTCGGCCGGCCCGCTCTGGCAGGATCCGACGGCCGTCCTCGTGGTCCGCTCGGTGGAGCGCCGCGCGGCCCGCCGCCTCGCCACGCGCGAAATGGTGCGCGAAGCCTCGCAGCAGGACCTCGCCCGCGCCGGCATGAAACCGCGCAACGACGACCTTGTTTCCTGCGGATGACGCGATGCGCACGCCGCGTCCCGCCCGAACTTACGGCGACATCGACCCCCTCGTGTCGCCGACTTGAAGCCCGCTGGTTCGTCCAGCGGGCTTTTTTCATGTCCCGGCACTTTTATGTCCTCGCCGCCGGCGGGAGGTGAGCGGCCGGACCTTGCAGAAGCGAAAGACCGTCCTTGCAGCCGAGGTGATGCGCGCGCCGCCGTGCCGATCCATATGGGGATCGCCGGCCCGGAGCCGGCGGAAAGGCGGATGGTCATGGCACAGCATCTCGAACTCGGGCTCGACACCTTCGGCGACGTCACCAGCGGGGCGGACGGCAAGGCGCTGCCGCACGCGCAGGTCATCCGCAACCTCGTCGACGAGGCGGTGCTGGCGGACGAGGTCGGCATCGACTTCATCGGCGTCGGCGAGCATCACCGCGACGATTTCGCGGTCTCGGCCCCGGAAGTGGTGCTGGCGGGCATGGCCACGCGCACCAGGCGCATCCGTCTCGGCTCGGCCGTCACCGTGCTCTCCTCGGACGATCCGATCCGCGTCTTCCAGCGCTTCTCCACCGTCGACGCGCTGTCGAACGGGCGCGCGGAGGTGATCCTCGGGCGCGGCTCCTTCACCGAATCCTTCCCGCTGTTCGGCTTCGACCTGAAGGACTACGAGACGCTGTTCACCGAGAAGCTCGACCTGTTCGCCGCGCTGCTGCGCGACAACGGGACGCCCGAGGGCGTGACGTGGCAGGGCAGCAAGCGCCCGCCGCTGGTGAAGCAGCACGTCTTCCCGCCGATCGCCAACGGCACGTTGAAAACCTGGATCGGCGTCGGCGGCAGCCCGGAATCGGTGGTGCGCGCCGCGCGCTACGGCCTGCCGCTGATGCTTGCCATCATCGGCGGCAATCCCGGCCGCTTCGCGCCTTATGTCGACCTCTATCACAAGGCCATCGAGCAGCTCGGCGGCGAGAGCCTGCCGGTCGGCGTGCACTCGCACGGCTATGTCGCGGAGACCGACGAGGCGGCGCGCGCGGAGTTCTACGACGACTACAAGCGCATGCACGACCGCATCGGCGCCGAGCGCGGCTGGCCGGCCTATGGCCGCGACGCCTTCGAGCGCGAGATCGAGCACGGCTCGCTCTATCTCGGCTCGCCCGAGACGGTGGCCCGCAAGATCGCGAACACGGTCAAAACCCTCGGCGCCGCGCGCTTCGACATGAAGTACAGCGCCGGCCCGCTGCCGCACGAGAAGATGATGCGCTGCATCGAGCTCTACGGCACGCGGGTGATCCCGCGCGTGCGGGAAATCCTCGCGGAGGAAAAGGTCGAGGCATAAGGGCCGCCTTTTCACACCAACAACGTCATCCCCGGGCTCGGCCCGGGGATTCACGCCTTCGTCATGCGGCCAAGACGTGGATGGCCGGGACAAGCCCGGCCATGACGATGTTCACGCGGGACGCGCCCAACGCCCTCACACGTTCAGCAGCAGATATTCCCGCTCCCAGGGCGAGATCACCCGCATGAAGGTGTCGAACTCCTGCTGCTTCACCGCCGTGTAGGTCTTCACGAAGGACGGACCCAGCACGTTGGTGATCTCCTCGGAATACTGCATCGCCGCCACCGCCTCGAGCAGGCCGCGCGGCAGCTCGAAGTCGAGGCCCTTGGCGTCGGATTCCAGCGGCTCGGTCGGGCGCAGGCCCTCGACGAGGCCGAGATAGCCGCAGGCCAGCGAGGCGGCGATGACGAGATAGGGGTTGGCGTCCGAGGACGGCACCCGGTTCTCGACGCGCCGCGCCGCCGGCGAGGAGGGCGGCACGCGCAGCCCGGCCGTGCGGTTGTCGTAACCCCACTGCACGTTGATCGGCGCCATGGAGTCGCGCGTCAGCCGGCGGTAGGAATTCACATAGGGCGCGAGGATCGACATCACCGCCGGCAGGTAGCGCTGCTGGCCGGCGATGAAGGAGAAGAACTCCGGCGTCGGGTCGCCGTCCGCGTCGGAGAAGATGTTCTTGCCCGTCTCGCCGTCGACGATCGACTGATGCAGGTGCATGGCCGAGCCGGGCTCGTCGGCGATCGGCTTGGCCATGAAGGTGGCGTAGATCTTGTGCTGCAGCGCCGCCTCGCGGATCGTGCGCTTGAACAGGTACACCTGGTCGGCGAGCGTCACCGGGTCGCCGTGCAGCAGGTTGATCTCCATCTGCGCCGCGCCGTCCTCGTGGATCAGCGTGTCGATCTCCAGCCCCTGCGCCTCGGAGTAGTCGTACATGTCCTCGAACAGCGCGTCGAACTCGTTCACCGCCTGGATCGAATAGGACTGCCGGCCGATCTCCGGCCGCCCGGAGCGACCGATCGGGGGCTTGAGCGGGTAGTCGGCATCGGTGTTCGGCTCGACGAGATAGAACTCGATCTCCGGCGCCACGACCGCCTTCCACCCCTTCTTCGCGTAGAGGTCGACGACGTTCCGCAGCACCTGCCGCGGGGCGAGGTCCACCGGGCGCCCGTCGCGGTGATAGGCGTCGTGGATGAGCTGCGCGGTCGGGTCCTGCGCCCAGGGCACGACGGCGAGGGTGGAGAAGTCGGGCTCCATCACGAGGTCGCTGTCGGCGACCACGGAGTCGACGAGGTCGTCATAGGGCGGGTAGTCGCCCGAGATGGTCTGGAAGAACACGCTGAGCGGCAGGTTCATCGTGGGACCGGAAAGGAATTTGGACACCGGCATGATCTTGCCGCGCCCGACCCCCGCGAGATCGGGCACCGCGCATTCGATCTCGGTGATGCCCCGTGCCGCCATCCACGCCTTCGCCTCGGCGAGCGAGGTGACGCCGCGGGGCGCTTCAACCACGTCCTTCTCAGAACGCTTCTTCTTGGCCATGATTGCCTTCCTGATGCGCGATTTGCGCCGCCTTGAGGCAATCACGGCCCCCTTGCGGCCGTCAAGGCGGGGCGCCCGTGCCCGTTTCCGTGCATGATAAAATAGTTTGCACGGTCCCCGTTGAGCCGCCGCGCGAAGCCGGTTAGCGTTCGGGAGCCGACGCATCGAGCGGTACAACGGGACCAGTCAGCATGAGCACCGGCGTCGCCGAGAAGACGCAGAAGACCATCGGTGGCATCCGCCGCAAATTCGCTCCCTGGAACGACCCGCAGGCCGTCCCGCTGATCCGCTACCAGAACGTGACCAAGCGTTTCGGCGAGTTCACGGCCGTCGACAACCTCTCCCTCGATATCTATGAGCGCGAATTCTTCGCCCTGCTCGGCCCGTCGGGCTGCGGCAAGACCACGCTCATGCGCATGCTGGCCGGCTTCGAGGAGCCGACCGAGGGCAAGATCACCCTCGCCGGCGAGGATCTCGTCGGCACGCCGCCCTACAAGCGGCAGACCAACATGATGTTCCAGTCCTACGCGCTGTTCCCGCATATGAGCGTATGGGACAACATCGCCTTCGGCCTCCGGCAGGACCGCATGGAGAAGGGCGCCGTCGCCGCCCGCGTCGAGGAGATGCTCAAGCTCGTCAAGCTGGAGAAGTTCGCCAAGCGCAAGCCGCACCAGCTCTCCGGCGGCCAGCGCCAGCGCGTCGCCCTCGCCCGCTCGCTCGCCAAGCGCCCCAAGGTGCTGCTGCTCGACGAGCCGCTCGGCGCGCTCGACAAGAAGCTGCGCGAGGAGACCCAGTTCGAGCTCATGGACATCCAGATGGAGCTCGGCATGACCTTCCTGATCGTCACCCACGATCAGGAGGAGGCGATGACCGTGGCCGACCGCATCGCGGTGATGAACCACGGCAAGCTGGTGCAGGTCGCCCCGCCGGCCATCATCTACGAGCAGCCCAATTCCCGCTACGTCGCCGATTTCGTGGGTGACGTGAACATCCTCGACGCCAGGGTCGAGTCGATCGCCCCCGGCGCCGTCACGCTGCGCGCCGAAGCCGCGCCCGACATGTCGATCCGCGTCTCGCAGGAATGCCCCGCCAAGGTCGGCGACACCGTCGCCGTCGCCCTGCGCCCGGAGAAGCTGCGGGTCGAGCTCGACCCGCCGGCCGATCCGAGCGTCAACTGCCTCTCCGGCACGATCTGGGACATCGGCTATCTCGGCGACCTCTCGATCTACCATGTGGAGCTGCCCAACGGCACGCGCGTGAAGGCGGCCAAGCCCAACCTCACCCGCATGGTCGAGCGGCCGATCACCTGGGACGACAAGGTCTATGTCTCCTTCACGCCCGATGCGGGCGTGGTGCTGACGAGCTGAGGAGGCGTCCATGGCGGTGAAGTCGCGCGGGCGCTGGCTGGTCCTCGCCATCCCCTATCTGTGGCTCGTGGCGCTGTTCCTGGTGCCGTTCCTGATCGTCTTCAAGATCAGCCTCTCCCAGGACGCCATCGCCCAGCCTCCCTATGAGCCGATCTTCGACCTGTCGGCCGGCTGGGAGGCCTTCAAGGATGCGTTCTCCCAGCTCTCCTTCGAGAATTATTCCTACGTCCTGAGCTGGGACAACGAGTTCATCGAGGCCTACGGCTCCAGCCTCTGGATCGCCGGCATCTCGACCCTGCTGCTGCTCATCGTCGGCTATCCCATCGCCTACGGCATGGCGCGGGCGCCGAAGTCGATCCGCCCGACGCTCTTGATGCTGGTCATCCTGCCGTTCTGGACCTCGTTCCTGATCCGCGTCTATGCGTGGATCGGCATCCTGTCGCCGGAAGGGCTGCTCAACCAGCTGTTGATGGCGCTCGGCATCATCTCGCCGGACGCGCCGCTGCAGATCCTCGCCACCAACACGGCGGTCTATATCGGCATCGTCTATTCCTACCTGCCCTTCATGATCCTGCCGCTCTATTCGGCGCTGGAGAAGATGGACGACACGCTCCTGGAGGCCGCCGCCGACCTCGGATGCCCGCCCTTCGCCGCCTTCTGGAAGATCACCTGGCCGCTCTCGCTGCCGGGCGTCTTCGCCGGCAGCCTGCTGTGCTTCATCCCGGCGGTGGGCGAATTCGTCATCCCCGACCTGCTCGGCGGCTCGGACACGCTGATGATCGGCAAGGTGCTGTGGACCGAGTTCTCGGTGAACCGCTCCTGGACCGTGTCCTCGGCGGTGGCGGTGCTTCTCCTCATGGTGCTGGTGATACCCATCGTCTTCTACCAGAACCTCCAGGCCCGCGAAGTGGAGGGACGCTGATGCGCAAGGGTCTCTCCTGGTTCAACGTCACCTCGATCGCGCTCGGCTTCGCGTTCCTCTACATCCCGATCATCCTGCTGGTGATCTATTCCTTCAACGCCTCGCGGCTGGTGACGGTGTGGGCGGGCTTCTCCACTCACTGGTACTGGCAGCTGTTCCAGAACCAGCAGCTGCTCGACGCCGCGTGGGTGACGCTGCGCGTCGCCTTCCTCACCGCGACCATCGCCACCGTGCTCGGCACGCTGGCGGCGATCACCCTCACCCGCTACGGGCGCTTCATCGGCCGCACGCTGTTCTCCGGCATGGTCTACGCGCCGCTCGTCATGCCGGAGGTGATCACCGGCCTGTCGCTGCTGCTGCTGTTCGTCGCCATCGGCCTCGACCGCGGCTTCTGGACCATCACGCTGGCGCACATCACCTTCACCATGTGCTTCGTCTCGGTGGTGGTGCAGTCGCGCCTCGTCACCTTCGACCGGAGCCTCGAGGAAGCCGCGCTCGATCTCGGCTGCACGCCGTTCAAGACCTTCTTCGTCGTCACCCTGCCGATCATCCTGCCGGCGGTGATCTCCGGCTGGATGCTGGCCTTCACCCTGTCGCTGGACGATCTCGTCATCGCCAGCTTCACCACCGGGCCGGGCGCCACCACGCTGCCCATGCGCATCTACTCGCAGGTGCGCCTCGGCGTGACGCCGGAGATCAACGCCGCCTGCACCATCCTGATCGCCATCGTCACGGTCGTCGTCATCATCGCCTCGGTGATGACCAAGCGGCAGGAAATGGAACGGCAGAAGGCGGAGCGGCTGGCGGCGGCGGGCTAGCGATTTCCGCGGTCTCGGTGCAGCCGGCACCAGGCGCGCGCAGGCAAGACACCGTCATAGAATGGTCGGGCTCGTTCCGGCCATCCACGCCTTCGGCCGAACGGTGGAAGGGCGTGGATCCCCGGGTCAAGCCCGGGGATGACGGCTTGCTCCCGAACACCGCCCCGACGTGCCCGCTCCACGCCGGATAGACGGACGGAAACAACGCGCGAAGGAACGCGCGGCGGATGGCCGTCATGGCCGGGCTCGTTCCGGCCATCCACGCCTTCCACCGGCGGCCCGGCCCAGCCCCGCGTGCCCTCGTGTCCCGGCCATCCACGTCCATCCCGGGACAACGTGCCGGGGACGACGACCCGTGCGGGGCGCCCTGCTATAGTCGGTCCTGACGCCGTTTCGAATCGAGCCTTCCCATGCCGCTGCGCCTGCTCCCCTCCACCCTCGTCGACCGCATCGCCGCGGGCGAGGTGGTCGAGCGCCCGGCGGCGGCGCTGAAGGAGATCGTCGAGAACGCCCTCGACGCCGGCGCCACCCGCATCGAGATCGTCATCGACGGCGGCGGCCGCCGGCTGATGCGCGTGACCGACGACGGAAGCGGCATGAGCGCGGAGGAGCTTGTCCTCGCCGTCGAGCGCCACGCCACCTCCAAGCTCGACAGCGAGGACCTGCTTTCCATCGCCACGCTCGGCTTCCGCGGCGAGGCCCTGCCCTCCATCGGCTCGGTGGCGCGGCTGTCCATCACCAGCCGCCCGCGCGGCGCCGACACCGCGCACGAGATCCGCGTCGAGGGCGGCGTGAAGTCGCCGGTGAAGCCCGCCGCGCTCGGCTTCGGCACGCGGGTGGAGGTGCGCGACCTGTTCTTCGCCACCCCGGCGCGGCTGAAATTCCTGAAATCCGAGCGCGCCGAGACGGCGGCGGCGGTGGATGCGGTGAAGCGCCTGGCGCTGGCCCGCCCCGAGGTCGGCTTCACCCTCGTTACCGACGAGCGCCCGCCCGTCACCTGGCCGGCGCGCACGCCGGATGCTAGCGGCCAGCGGGCCCGCATCGCCGACGTGCTCGGCCAGGAGGTCGGCACCAACGCGCTCGACGTGGACGGCCTGCGCGAAGGCGCCCGGCTCACCGGCCTCGCCGGCCTGCCGACCTATTCCAAGGCCAATTCGCTGTCGCAGTACCTGTTCGTCAACGGCCGGCCCGTGCGCGACAAGGTGCTGATCGGCGCCATCCGCGCCGCCTATGCCGACCTGCTGCCGTCCGACCGGCATCCGGTGACGGCGCTCTTCCTCGACCTCGACCCGCGCGAGGTCGACGTCAACGTCCATCCCGCCAAGACCGAGGTGCGCTTCCGCGATGCCGGCAATGTCCGCGCCCTCATCGTGCGCACCCTCACCGACGCGCTGACCGCCGGCGTGCCGCGCACCGCCTCGACGGCGGCGGACCGCCTCGCCCAGTTCGCCCGCCGGGATTTCGGCCCGGAGGGGCACGGCGCGGCCCGGCCGGGCAATTACGACTGGACGCGCTCCTGGGCCATGCCGGCGACGCCGGACGGCGACGCGCTACTCCCTGCGACACCGGGGGGCGAAACGCTACCTGACGCTACCTTCCGGGGCGCGAATGCTACGGATTCTGCTACCCTGCCGGCGGATGGGTTCCGCGAGGCGCCGGCGCGCTTCGATTTCGGCCCGCCCGGCCTGACCTCCGGCGGCCGCGAAAGTGCGCTGGGCCTTGATTTCGCGCCCTCCGCCGATGCCCGCGCGAACGCCGCGCCGGCGGCACCCGACCTCATGGAGCGCCCGCTCGGCGCCGCCCGCGCGCAGTTGCACGAAACCTACATCATCGCCCAGACGAAGGACGGCGTCGTCGTCATCGACCAGCACGCCGCCCATGAGCGCATCGTCTATGAGCGGCTGAAGGCGGCCATGGAGCGCGACGGCCTCGCCCGCCAGATGCTGCTGGTGCCGCTCGTCGTCGAGCTGGATCCTTCCGACGCCGCAAGGCTTTACGAGCGCTCCGCGGCGCTGGAGACGCTGGGCCTCGTCGTCGAGCCCTTCGGTCCCGGCGCGGTTCTGGTGCGCGAGGTGCCGGCGCTGCTCGGCGGTGCCGATGTCACCGCGCTGGTGCGCGAGCTGGCCGAGCACGCGGCGGAATGGGACGACGCGCTGCCGCTGGAGCGGCGCCTGCTCCACATCGCCGCCACCATGGCCTGCCACGGCTCCGTCCGCGCCGGCCGCCGCCTCAAGGTCGAGGAGATGAACGCCCTGCTGCGCGAGATGGAGGAGACGCCCAACGCCGCGCAGTGCAATCATGGGCGGCCGACCTTCGTCACCCTGGCGCTGGCCGACATCGAACGGCTCTTCGCGCGTCGCTGAGCATTGGCGTAAGGTTCTGTAATGGCGTCCGAAATCGACCATCCCCAAAGCTGGTACGCCGCCACGGCGCATCACCTTCCCCCCTGCCCCGCGCTCGCCGGCACGGTGAAGGCGGATGTCTGCGTCATCGGCGGCGGCTATACCGGCCTCTCCGCCGCGCTGCACATGGCCGAGGCCGGGCTCGACGTGGTGCTGCTGGAAGCCGCCCGCCTCGGCTCCGGCGCCTCGGGCCGCAATGGCGGCCAGATCCACAGCGGCCAGCGCCGCGATCAGGACTGGCTGGAAAGCCATGTCGGCCTTGACGACGCCAAGGCGCTGTGGCGGCTGGCGGAGGACGCCAAGGCCTTCCTCCACGCCCTCATCACCCGCCATCGCATCGATTGCGACGTGCGCCCCGGCCTCATCGTCGCCGATCACAAGCCGGCCTACGTCGCCCACAGCCACGCCTATGCGCGCAGGCTGCGCGAGGTCTACGGCTACCCGCATGCTACCCCCCTCTCCCGCGAGGAACTCCGCGAACTCGTCGGGACGGATGTCTATCACGGCGGCATGATCGACCATGGCGCCGGCCACCTGCACCCGCTCAACCTGGCACTGGGGCTGGCGCGGGCGGCGCAGGGCGCCGGGGCGCGACTGTTCGAGCAGTCGCGGGCGCTGCGCATCGAGGAAGGCGCGAAGGTGCGCGTCGTCACGGCGCAGGGCGCGGTCGAGGCGGACTGGGTTCTGGAATGCGGCGACGGGCTGCAGGACGGGCTCGACCGGCGCGTCGACAATTACGTCATGCCCATCGCCAACTACATCGCCGCCACCGAGCCGCTGGGCGCGCGCGCGCGCGACATCATCGCCAACGACGCGGCGGTCGCCGACAGCCGCTTCGTCGTCAACTACTACCGCCTCTCCGGCGACGGGCGCCTGCTCTTCGGCGGCGGAGAGAGCTACACGCGCCGGCTGCGGCCGAACCCCGGCGCCTTCGTGCGCCCCTACATGCTGCGCATCTTTCCCCAACTGGCCGATGTGCGCATCGATTATGGTTGGGGGGGCATTCTTGGCATCACCATGACGCGCATGCCTTTCGTGCGCCGGCTTTCTCCCCGCGTGCTCACGGCGGCGGGCTATTCCGGCCAGGGCGTGATGCTGGCACCCTATTTCGGCAAGCTGCTGGGAGAGGCGGTGAAGGGCCAGCTCGGCGAGTTCGATCTGCTGGAGCGGCTGCCGGTGCCGGCCTTCCCCGGCGGGCCGCTGATGCGCTGGCCGCTGCTGGTCGCCGGCCTGAGCTATTACGCGCTGCGCGACCGGCTGTGAGGGCACCGGCGTGATCGAGCTGGAAGCCTATGCGCGCGAGGCACTCGCCTTCGTCGAGGCGCATGCGCACTGGGCGCCCTATGTCGCTTTCATCCTCGCCTTCGGCGAATCCTTCGCCGTGCTGTCGCTGTTCTTCCCCGCCACCTTCGTGCTGATCGGACTCGGGCCGATCATCGAGGCCGGCGGCGTCGCCTTCCTGCCGGTCTGGTTCGGCGCGGCCACGGGCGCGGCGCTGGGCGACGCCATCTCCTACTGGATCGGCCACTATTTCAAGGACAGCGTGCGGCGCATCTGGCCGCTGCGCAACTATCCGGAGATGATGGAGCGCGGCGAGCGCTTCTTCCACCGCTTCGGTTCGTGGAGCGTGTTCATCGGGCGCTTCTTCGGCCCGCTGCGCGCGGTGATCCCGCTCATCGCCGGCATGTTCGCCATGCCGCATTTCATCTTCCAGATGGCCAACATCGCCTCCGCCATGGCATGGGCACTGCTGCTGCTCGGCCCCGGCGCGGCGGCGATGAAGCTCATGGGGTGGTGAGGAGACGTTGCGTTTCCTCAAAGACCTGCCTCGTCCGTTCGCCGAAACAGGATCGAACGACAGTGAGGTAAGGAAGGAAGACCCATGGCGAACATCCACGAAGTCGAAGGCGACATCCTGCTGAGCGGCGCGCAGGCGATCGCCCATGGCGTGGCTCCCGGCGACCATTTCGACACCGGCCTCGCTTTGGCGCTGCGCGAGCGCTGGCCCTCGCTCGCCAAGGATTTCCGCCACTATTGCCGCATCGACCACCCCAAGGCGGGGGAGATCTGGACGTGGGGCGGCGTGTCGGCGGAAGGCGGGCCGGTACGCATCGTCAACCTGCTGACGCAGGAGCCGGCCGAGAACGCCATCGGCCGCCCGGGCAAGGCGAGCCTCGAACATGTCGGCCACGCGCTGCGCGCCCTTGCGCGCCACGCGAGGGAGGAAGGCGTCACCAGCCTCGCCCTGCCGCGCCTCGCCACCGGCGTCGGTGGCCTCGAATGGGCGGACGTGAAGCCGCTGATCGAGCGCCACCTCGCGGAGCTGAACATCCCGGTCTACGTCTACGTCGTCTACCACAAGGGCGAGAAGGCGAAGGAGCCGGGCCTGACGGCCGCCGTCTGACCGGCTCCACGCCGAAGCGGATACGGAAAGGGCGGCCCGAGGGCCGCCCTTCTTTTTCGGTCGTCGACCGGATGGTCGCGATCAGTTCTTCGCCTTGTCGACCAGCTTGTTGGCCGAGATCCACGGCATCATGCCGCGCAGCTTCTCGCCGACCTGCTCGATCTGGTGGGAGTCGTTCAGGCGGCGGATGCCCTTGAAGCGGGCGGCGCCGGCGCGATACTCCTGCATCCACTCCGAGGTGAACTTGCCGGTCTGGATGTCCTTGAGGACGCGCTTCATCTCTTCCTTGGTCTCGGCGGTGATGATGCGCGGGCCGGAGACGTACTCGCCCCACTCGGCGGTGTTGGAGATCGAGTAGTTCATGTTGGCGATGCCGCCCTCATAGATGAGGTCGACGATCAGCTTCACTTCATGCAGGCACTCGAAATAGGCCATCTCCGGGGCGTAGCCGGCTTCCACCAGCGTCTCGAAGCCGGCGCGGATCAGCTCCACGAGGCCGCCGCAGAGCACGACCTGCTCGCCGAACAGGTCGGTCTCGCATTCTTCCTTGAAGGTCGTCTCGATGATGCCCGAGCGGCCGCCGCCGACGCCGCAGGCATAGGACAGGCCGAGGTCGAGCGCGTTGCCCGAGGCATCCTGGTGCACGGCCACGAGGCACGGCACGCCGCCGCCCTTCTGGTACTCGCCGCGCACGGTGTGGCCGGGGCCCTTGGGGGCGACCATCAGCACGTCGACGGTCGACTTCGGCTCGATCAGGCCGAAATGCACGTTGAGGCCATGGGCGAAGGCGATCGCGGCGCCGTCGCGGATGTTCGGGGCGATCTCGTCGCGGTAGATGTCGGCCTGCAGCTCGTCCGGGGTGGCCATCATCATCAGGTCCGCCCACTTGGCGGCCTCGGCGACGGTCAGCACCTTGAGGCCATCGGCCTCCACCTTCTTGGCGGTCGCCGAACCCGGCTTCAGGCCGATGGCGATCTCCTTGGCGCCGGAATCCTTGAGGTTGAGCGCATGGGCGCGGCCCTGCGAGCCGTAGCCGATGATGGCGACCTTCTTGCCCTTGATCAGGTTCAGGTCGGCATCGCGATCATAGTAAACGCGCATGGGTGTCTCCTTGTGTCACGCGTTAGTCGGGTTCCGGCCGGGAGCGGTCTTCTCCGTGCCGTAGAGGGTGAGAAACTGGTCGGTGGCGCGGGCCGCGTCGCGCTCGATCTCGGTGGCGGCGAGGTTCAGCCGGTCGCCGAGCAGCAGGCGGATCTGCACGTCGCGGCCGACGAGGCCGATGAAGGTGCGGAAGGCGGTCTCGGTATCGTCGAAGGCGATCAGCCCGGCCTCCCGGCCCGCATCGAGCACCGGCTTCAGCCGCTCGCCGATGGCGAAGCGACCATTGGCCAGCATGATGGCGCCGAGATTGGAACCCCGCGCGCCCGCCTGGGCGATGGCGAAGCGGTTCAGCGCGATGGAGGTCGGGCTGGAGATCACGCCCAGCCAGTTGGCGGCGAAGCGAATCAGGCTGTCGCGCAAGGCGAAGGCGTCGAGCCTCTGGCGGTCGTAATTGCCGGCCCGCACCTTGGAGGCCTGCCAGCGCACGGTCGCCGTCAGCAGCCCCTCGCGGTCGCCGAACCACTTGTAGAGCGTTTCCTTGGAGCAGCTGGCGCGCCGGGCCACCGCCGTCATGGTGAGGTCGCCGCCCTGCTCCACCATGAGGGCGAGCACGGCGTCGAGAACGGCCTGCTGCCGTTCCGTCAGCGTCTCGCCGCTCGGGTCGGGATGCGTCGCCATGCGCGTGAATGCCGCTTCTGAAGTCCGTACCGTACGTTACGGTTCCGTCGTAGCCGAGACACCGCCCCTCCGCAAGACGCGCCAGGCACGAAGATGAGCCACCGCATCTCGGCGAGGGTATCGGGCGGAAAGGGTATCGGGCAGACGGACGGACCAGCGCGCTCGTCACCACGCCGGTCCGTCGCATCACATCCCGTCCGGCCCGCGGCCGATGGCGGCGACGCCGGTGCGCGAGACCTCGACGAGGCCCAGCGGCTCCAGCAGCGAGACGAACTGGTCGATCTTGTCCGGCTTGCCGGTGATCTCGAACACGAAGCTCTCCAGCGTCGTGTCGACGGTGCGGGCGCGGAAACTGTCGGCGATCAGCAGCGCTTCCTGCCGGATCTCGCCCTTGCCGCGCACCTTGATGAGCGCAAGCTCGCGCTCCACCGCCTTGCCGACCACGGTAAGATCGACGACGCGGTGCACCGGCACCAGCCGGTCGAGCTGGCTCTTGATCTGCTCGATGATCGGCGGCGCGCCGGTGGTCACCACCGTGATGCGCGAGAGCTTGGTGTCGTGGCTGACCTCGGAGACGGTCAGGCTGTCGATGTTGTAGCCGCGTCCCGAGAACAGGCCGACGATGCGGGCGAGCACGCCCGGCTCGTTGTCGACCAGCAGGGAGAGGGTGTGGCGTTCGGCGGGTTCTTGGACCGGGGGCATGGGGAACTCTGACGGATTGTAACGAGCAAGAAGGCTTTCTGGCCGTCATCCCCGGGCTTGGCCCGGGGATCCACGAATTTGGCACGGCAAGGCCTGGATGGCCGGGCCAAGCCCGGCCATGACGTGGTTACGGGGAAAGCCGGATCACACCAGCATCTTGCCTTCCTCGTCGATGGCCTCGTCGAGCGCCGCGGCGTTGTCGGGCAGGATCATCTCGTTGTGCGGCTTGCCCGACGGGATCATCGGCAGGCAGTTCTCCATCTTGTCGACGAGGCAATCGAACAGCACCGGCCGGTCGACGCTGATCATCTCCTGGATGGCGCCGTCGAGATCGGCGGGGTTCGAGCAGCGGATGCCGACGCCGCCATAGGCTTCGGCGAGCTTCACGAAGTCCGGCAGCGATTCCGAGTAGGAGTGCGAATAGCGCCCGCCATGCAGCAGGTCCTGCCACTGGCGCACCATGCCCATGTACTCGTTGTTCAGCACGAAGATCTTGACCGGCAGGTTGAACTGCAAGGCCGTCGAAAGCTCCTGCAGGCACATCTGGATCGAGGCCTCGCCGGCGATGTCGACGACGAGGCTGTTCGGGTGCGCCACCTGCACGCCGATGGCCGCCGGCAGGCCGTAGCCCATGGTGCCGAGGCCGCCCGAGGTCATCCAGCGGTTCGGCTCCTCGAAGTGGAAGTGCTGGGCCGCCCACATCTGGTGCTGGCCGACCTCGGTGGTGATGTAGACGTCCTTGTCCTTCACCGCGTTGTAGAGCGCCTTGACCGCCTGCTGCGGCTTGATGATGCGGTCGCCCGGCTGGAACGACAGCGACTTGCGGGCGCGCCAGCGGTCGATCTGGCCCCACCAGCCGGCGATCGCCTGCCGGTCCGGCTCCACCTTCATGGAGCGCCAGACGGTCAGGATGTCGTCCAGCACATGCCGGACGTCGCCGATGATCGGCAGGTCGACCTTGACATTCTTGTTGATCGAGGACGGGTCGATGTCGATGTGGATCTTCTTCGAGTTCGGCGAGAAGGCGTCGACGCGGCCGGTGATGCGGTCGTCGAAGCGCGCGCCGATGCACAGCATGACGTCGCAGTCATGCATCGCCATGTTGGCCTCGTAGGTGCCGTGCATGCCCAGCATGCCCAGCCACTGCTTGTCGGAGGCCGGGAAGGCGCCCAGCCCCATCAGCGTCGAGGTGACGGGATAGCCGGACAGCCGGGCGAACTCGCGCAGCAGGCGGCTCGCCTCGGGGCCGGAATTGATGACGCCGCCGCCGGTGTAGAGGATCGGGCGCTTGGCCTTGGCCAGCAGCTCGACGGCGGTGCGGATCTTCTCCGGGTCGCCCTTCAGGCGCGGCTGGTAGGTCTTGTGCTGGATGTTCTCGGGGCCGATGTACATCCCCTTGGCGAACTGCACGTCCTTCGGGATGTCGACGACGACCGGGCCGGGACGCCCGTTCTGCGCCACGTAGAACGCCTCGTGCATAATGCGCGCGAGGTCGTTGACGTCGCGGACCAGGTAGTTGTGCTTGGTGCAGGGCCGGGTGATGCCGACCGTGTCGCATTCCTGGAACGCGTCGGTACCGATGAGGTGCGTCGGCACCTGGCCGGTGATGCAGACGAGCGGGATGGAATCCAGCAGCGCGTCGGTCAGGCCGGTCACCGCGTTGGTGGCGCCGGGACCGGAGGTGACGAGCACGACGCCGACCTTGCCGGAGGAGCGGGCATAGCCTTCCGCCATGTGCACGGCGCCCTGCTCGTGGCGCACGAGAATGTGCTTCACCTGGTTCTGGTGGAACATGGCGTCGTAGATCGGCAGCACGGCGCCACCGGGATAGCCGAACATGTGCTCGACGCCCTGATCGATCAGGGCCTGCATCACCATTTCGGCGCCGGTCATCTCGCGCATCATGGTCTTGTTCCTTTTGAACTCGTCGGTCTCAAGCTGGGAATGTCGAAGGGCGGTCCAGAAAATCAAAAGGCCCCGTCAGGGGCCATTTTCCGCGCGTCACCGGTGAGCGGAGCAGCCGTCAGGCAAGCTCCGCGGCGACGCGCCGTCCTACGATAAGGATAATTTTCTTGCGCATCTCGGCGCCACTCCTTCGTAAAGTTGCGCGACCTGTACAGGCGCACGTCACGCGCGTCAAGCCGAAGGCCGCCGCGATGCGAAGATTGTACGACGATCGCGCACTTTTCGTGGCAGTCGAAGGCCGCTATACCCCGCCGGGGACCGAGGGAGCTTGAGTACATGACGCAGATGCGGCTCGTCGTCGTCGGGGCATCAGGACGCATGGGCCGCGTGCTGATGCGCACCATCAGCGAGGCACCCGATCTCCTTCTCGTCGGCGCCGTCGACCAGCCCGGTAGCGAGTTCGTCGGCCGGGACGCCGGGGAGCTCGCCGGACTGCCGGCGAACGGGCTCAAGATCTCCGACGACGCGCTCACCCTCTTCGCCGCCGCCGACGGCGTGATCGACTTCACCGTTCCGGCCGCGAGCGTGGGCTACGCCGCCTTCGCCGCGCAGGCCCGCATCGTGCACGTCATCGGCACGACCGGCCTTTCCCCGGAGGACGACGCGAAGATCGCCGCGGCCGCGCGCCACGCGACCATCGTCAAGTCCGGCAATATGAGCCTCGGCGTGAACCTTCTGGCGGCGCTGGTGCGGCGCGTGGCCCGCACGCTCGACGAAGGCTTCGACATCGAGGTGCTGGAAATGCACCACAACCGCAAGATCGACGCGCCCTCCGGCACGGCGCTGCTGCTCGGCGAGGCCGCCGCGCAGGGGCGCGGCGTGACGCTGGAGGAGAACGGCGTGTTCTCCCGGCACGGCTATACCGGGCCGCGCAAGGCGGGCGACATCGGCTTCGCCACGCTGCGCGGCGGCACGGTGGTGGGCGAGCACAACGTGATCTTCGCCGGCGCCGGCGAGCGGATCGAACTCGGCCACCGGGCCGAGGATCGCGGCATCTTCGCGCGCGGCGCGCTGGCCGCGGCGCGCTGGGCCCGCGGGCGCAAGCCGGGCCTCTATTCCATGACCGACGTTCTCGGCCTCACCGACTTCTGACCGCACGGAGCACGCACCGATGTCCGAACGCCTCCTCGTCCTCGTCCGCCACGGCCAGAGCGAGTGGAACCTGAAGAACCTCTTCACCGGCTGGCGCGACCCGGACCTGACGCCGCAGGGCGTGGAGGAGGCCAAGCGCGCCGGCAAGCGGCTGAAGGAGGAAGGCTACCAGTTCGACCTCGCCTTCACCTCCGACCTCAGCCGCGCCCAGAAGACGCTCGATCTGGCGCTGGCCGAACTCGGCCAGACCGGGCTGCTGGTGGTAAAGAATCTCGCGCTGAACGAGCGCGACTATGGCGACCTGTCGGGCCTCAACAAGGACGACGCGCGCGCCAAATGGGGCGAGGAGCAGGTGCATGTCTGGCGCCGCTCCTATGACGTTCCCCCGCCCGGCGGCGAGAGCCTGAAGGACACGGTGGCCCGCGCCCTGCCCTATTACGTAACCGAGATCCTGCCGAAGGTGCTGCAGGGCAACCGGGTTCTGGTGGCCGCGCACGGCAATTCGCTGCGCGCGCTCATCATGGTGCTGGAGAAGCACACGCCCGAGAGCATCATGAAGCGCGAGCTCGCCACCGGCGCGCCGGTCGTCTACCGGCTGAAGGCGGATTCGACGGTCGAGAGCGTCGTCGACCTCGCCGGCTGAGGCGGAACACCCGATGGCCTCCTTCGCCACCTACGCGCTGCTGCTGGTCGCGATCACCGCCGAGGTGATCGCGACGACGGCGCTGTCGCGCTCGGACGGGCTCACACGTCTCGTGCCGAGCCTGATCACCCTGCTAGGCTACGGCATCGCCTTCTGGTGCCTCGCCATCGTGCTGCGCACCATACCGACCGGCATCGCCTATGCCGTATGGTCGGGCTTCGGCATCGTCCTGATCACCGCCGTGGCGTGGCTGTTCTACGGCCAGAAACTGGATACGCCGGCGATCATCGGCCTGGGCCTGATCATCGCCGGCGTGCTGGTCGTCAACCTGTTCTCGAAATCGGTCGCGCACTGAGCGCGGGCGGCGCTCAGCTGCCGCCCTCGCTGCACAGCTGGCCCGCCTCCCAGCCGAGGATGGCCCGCTTGCGGGTCAGGCCCCAGTGGTAGCCGGTGAGATCGCCGTTCTTGCCGAGCACGCGGTGGCACGGCACGACGAAGGACATCGGGTTCTTGCCCACCGCCGCGCCGATGGCGCGCGCCGCCTTCGGCCGCTCCACGCAATTGGCGATGCTGGAATAGGTGGTGGCCTTGCCGAACGGGATGCGCATCAGCGTCTCCCACACCTTCACCTCGAAATCTGTGCCGATGAACACGATGCGCAGCGGATCGTCCGGGCTCCAGGTGCCGCGGTCGAAGATGCGCGCCGCGTAGGGCGCGGTCGCCAGCGGATCCTCGATATAGATGGCGTTCGGCCAGCGCCGGCGCATGTCGGCGAGCGCCTTGTCCTCCTCGCCCTCATCGGCGAAGGCGAGGCCGCACAGGCCGCGCGGCGTGACCATGGCCAGCGCCATGCCGAACTGCGAGGCGTGGAAGCCGTAGCGCACCACCAGTCCGGCGCCGCCGGTCTTCCATTCGCCCGGCGACATGGATTCGTGCACCACGAACAGGTCGTGCAGCCGCCCCGGGCCGGACAGCCCCAGCTCATAGGCTGCGTCGAGCACATTGTCGGATTCGGACAGCACGCGCCGGGCGGCGTCGATCGTCACCGCCTGGAGGAAGTCCTTCGGGGTGAGCCCGCACCAGCGGCGGAACAGGTCGGTCAGCGCGCGCGGATTGACCCCGGAGGCGCGGGCGATCTCCTCGACCTCCGGCTGGTCGCGGAAGCGCAGATTCACATATTCGACCGCCCGGCGCACGATCTCGTAGTCGGCGGCGGCGATCTCCAGCGGATGGGCGGCATCGAGATTGGGCGCTAGCACGGGCGTTCTCCTCCTGCTGGACCTATCCGACCACGCCCCGCAGGCCGGGGCCACCCGATTTCGACACGGCCCCAGAGGGCGGACCTCAGAACGCCGAGCGCACCACGCCGCGCTTGGCCTCGTTCAGCGCCAGCGACAGCCGGTCCGCCAGCTCCTCGCGCTGCGCCGTGTGTAGGAAGCTGCCGATTACATAGGGCCGGCCGCGCATCTCCAGCGTCAGCCGCTGAAGGCCGTAATCCTCGTGCAGCTCGCGGTTCAGCCGGGTCCAGAGCGGGTTCAGCTCCTCCTGGTATTCCGTGCCGTCCGGCGTCACGTGGCGCAGCCGGATGAGGCTCGGCGTCACAATGATCTCCTCGCAGGTGCGCGCCGCGCGGAAATTCATCCGGAACGCCCACCAGATCGCCAGCACGTCGAGCCCGAACAGGCCGAAGACCGGCCACGCGCCCATCAGCAGAAAGGCGAGGCCGCAGACGAAGCTGATGCCGGCGACGATGATCATCACGATCATGAAGCCGCGCTCGTCCAGCGAACGATAGGGATGGTACCGCGCCTCGAACAGCGTCGGCTCGGCATCATCGCGGTCGTCGCGACCGGATGCGGTATTGGCAGCGCTCATGGGCCGGCATTATAGGTCGAAAATGGCTGATGGGGACAGGGATTCGGCGCGCCGTCCGGCGCGCGCAGGCGTCAGGGGCAAGCTCGCCGGAGCCGCCGCCACCGGCGGGCGCGCGGCCGGCAAGGCCGGAGCCAAGGCGAACCCCAAGGTGGACCCCACGGCGGCCGCCAAGACGGCCGCCAAGAGAACAGCCGCCGGCGCCAAGGCCGCCCTCGCCGCGCCGGCCGCCAGCCCGCCGCCGCGCCGGCGCGCCGTCGCCAATGCCGCCGCGGCGGCGATCGGCGGCGCCTTCCGTCCGTGGACGGCGCAGGAAGTGGAAACCGCCTTCTCGCGCTTCGAGGCGGCCAATCCGCACCCCGAAGGCGAGCTCGAATATCACGATCCCTACACCCTTCTGGTCGCCGTGGTGCTCTCCGCGCAGGCCACCGACACCGGAGTGAACAAGGCCACGCGCGGCCTGTTCAAGGCGGCGCCGACGCCGGCGAAGATGGTGGCGCTGGGCGAGGAGGGCGTCGCGCAGCACATCCGCACGCTCGGCCTCTACCGTGGCAAGGCGAAGAACGTGGTGGAGCTTTCCCGCCGCCTGATCGCCGAGCACGGCGGCGAGGTGCCGGCGGACCGCGAAGCGCTGGAGAAGCTGCCCGGCGTCGGCCGCAAGACGGCGAATGTCGTGCTCAACATCGCCTTCCACATGCCGACCATCGCTGTCGACACCCATCTCTTCCGGGTCGCCAACCGCACCGGCCTCGCCCCCGGCAAGACGCCGCTGGAGGTCGAACTGGGGCTGGAGCGCGTCATCCCCGAGCGCTTCAAGCTGCACGCCCACCACTGGCTGATCCTGCACGGGCGCTACATCTGCAAGGCGATCCGGCCGGATTGCCCGCGCTGCCTGATCGCGGATCTCTGCCGCTGGCCGGAGAAGACGCCGGCCTAGTAGTCGGCCCGCGTCAGGCGCTTGTGCAGGCGCACCATGAAGATGGTGGCGAAGACCGGGGTGATGAGGTTGAGGATAGGCACCGACACCACGGCGGCGATGATGAGGCCGGCGAGGAACACCGCGCCGGAATGATGGCGGCGCAGCAGCGCCACCTGGTCCTCGTCGCGAAAGCGCATGGCGGCCAGCTGGAAATATTCGCGCCCCAGCAGGTAGCCGTTGGCGACGTAGAAGACGACGAGATTGACGCCCGGCACCAGCAGCAGCAGCAGGGCGACGAGGTTCACCGCCAGCATCACGCCGAAGAACCTGACGGTGAGCACCAGCGAGCGCCCGATCGGCAGCGCCTTGCCCTCCGGCTCACCGGGAAAATCGGTACGCTCCACCAGCGCGGCCACGTCGTCCAGGAACAGACCGGCGATAAGCGAGGTGACCGGCGGCACGAGGAAGACCGCGCCGATGATGATGCCGAAGGCGGCGAGGATATCGAGCGTGATCTGCGCCCAGCGTACGTCCAGCGCCACGAAATAGGTGAGCGCGTAATGCGCGCCGATGCCCAGCGCGACGAGCAGGCCGATGGCGAGACCGATGGAGCGAAGCAGGACCCGGCGATATTCCGGTGAGAAGGTCTGGAGAAAGGCCTTGAATGCGTCCCGCAGCATGATGATCCCCGATGGCGACCGTCCCTAGGTAAGGCGCGGCGGCGTTCCTCTCAAGCCGTTCGCTCCGGCAAATGAACCGGTCGGGGCCGGCCGGGGACTTGCAATTCCCGAATCAGTTCGCGAGTCCCGATTCGTTCCCCCGCGAACAAAGCATGATTCGCGGGGCTTCGCAGGCCGCTGCGCGTCCAGCCGGCTTCGCCGCAGGGGGCCGCCATGCTAGCGTGCCGCCCGCACCTTCTTCCGAATCCGACGCATGACGTCCGCCGCATGACCGAAACGCCGCCCTTCTCCGGCTCCCTTACCCGCCGCCGCTTTCTGGCCGCCGCCTCCGCCGCCCTGCTGCCGGCGCCCGCCTTCGCGCAGGCGATGGGCGAGGGCAATGTCGACATCGCCATTGTCGGCGGCGGCGCGGCCGGCATCGCGGCGGCGCGCAAAGTGGCCGACGCCAAGCGCTCCTATGTGCTGCTGGAGGCCGGGCCGAAGCTCGGCGGCCGGGCGCGGACGCTGAACGTCTTCGGCCAGAACGTCGACCTCGGCGCGAGCGGCTTTGCGCGCGGCGACGGCACGCTGGCGGAAAGCGCGCAGGCGGCCGGACAAGGCCTCGTCGCCCTGCCCTCCGGGCGCCGGCTGTTCGACGGGCGGCGCGAGGCTCACGAGAGCGGCTATGATGCCTTCACCGCCGCGCTCGGCAAGGCGCGGCGCGACCTGCTCGCGGCGGCCGATACCGGCAAGGACCCGGCAGCCGCAGCCGTTCTCGCCGCGGCATCGGGCGCTCCCGCGACCGTCAGCGGCTGGTCCGCGACGGCCGCCGCCTTCCTCGGGCCGCTGAGCTGCGGGCGCCCTCTGGCAAGCCTGTCGGCACTCGATCTGGCGCTGCGCGACGCCCCGCCCGACGACACCACCGGCCCGGCCGGCATGGGCGCGCTGATGGAAGCGCTCGGCGCCTGGCTGAACGTGCAGACCGACGCGCCGGTGACGCAGATCACCAATGCCGGCCGCCTGCACATGCTCACCGTCCGCAACCAGCGCACGCCGATCCGCGCCCGCGCCATCATTCTGGCGGTGCCCGCGCCGGTGATCGCGGCGGGTGCGATACGCTTCAACCCGGCGCTGCCGCCCCGTTTCGCCAATGCCTTCCGCGCCATTCCGGCCGGCGCGCTGGAGCAGGTGGCGTTCCTGCTGCCGGGCAATCCGCTCGGGCTGGAGCCGAACGAGACGGTGCTCGCCAGGGTCGGGGTTGACGGCAAGGTGCCGCCCGCCCTGCTGCGCGGGCACATCAATGGCAGCGATGTGCATGTGCTGACCTTCGCCGATGCGCAGGCCCGCGAAATCGCCGAGAAGGGTGAGACGGCCGCGCTGGCGCTCGTGCGGACCTATCTCGGCGCGACCTTCGGCATTGCCGGCGATACGGTGAAGGAGGTCTCCGCGTCGCGCTGGACCAGCGACCCGCTGTTCCGGGGGGCGCTGGCGGCGGCCTCGCCGGGACAGGGCGCGCAACGTCGCGTCTTCGCCGATCCGCTGCAGAACCGCATCTTCCTCGCCGGCGATTATGTGGACACGAGCGGCTGGGGCACGCTGACCGCCGCCTGGAGCGCCGGCGAAGCCGCCGCCACAAGAGCGTTGCGCCTCGTCGGCGACGGGCCAGCGTAACCGTGTCCCGGACAAGCCGTGCGCAGCACGGCGCCGATCCGGGATCCAGGAGAGGCTCGCCGAAGCCCGCCACCCACCAAGGCGTTTCGGCTCGTCGGCGACGGCCGGTGTGAGCCCCTCTACGACATGATCGGCGTCATGGCCGGGCTTGGCCCGGCCATCCGCGACTTCTCGTTCCGGACCGAAGTAAGACGTGGATCCCCGGGACAAGCCCGGGGATCACGTTCATTGGGTGGCTACCCGCGCAGGGTGGCGCCAGTCTTCTTCGCCACTTCCGCGACGATCCTGCCCGCCACTGCCTCGATCTCGGCGTCGGTCAGGGTCTTCTCGCGCGGCTGGAGCGTGACCGAGAGCGCGACGGACTTCTTGTCCGCGTCGATCCCCGGCCCCTCATAGAGGTCGAACACGTTCACCGCCGTGATGAGCTTGCGGTCGACACCGGCAGCGGCCTTCACCATGTCACCGGCCGCGACGCTGCGCAGCACCACGAAGGCGAAATCGCGCTCCACCGGCTGGAAGGCCGCGAGTTCAAGCAGCGGCTTGACCCGGGTCGCCTTGGCCTTGGGCTCGGGCACGCGGTCGAGCAGCACCTCGAAGCCTACCAGCGGCGATTTCCCGTCTCCCGCCGCGTCGAGCGCTTCCAGCACGGAAGGGTGCAGCTCGCCGAAATGGCCGATGACGTTGGCGCCGAGGCGGAAGGTGCCGGAGCGGCCGGGATGGAACCATTCCGGCGCGTCGGTCGAAATCTGCAGGTTCGCCACCGGCGCGCCCGCCGCCGCCAGCACGGCCAGCGCGTCGGCCTTGGCGTCGAAGGCATCGACCGCCTCGGCCTTGCCGGACCAGTGACGCCCGGCGCCCGCCGGCTTGGCGGTGGCGCGGCGGATGCCCGTGGCGGCGATGAACTGGTCCTGCGGCCGGTCGCCCTTGAAGACCTGACCGACCTCGAACAGGGCCGCGTCACCGAAGCCGCGATCCGCATTGGTCTGAGCCGAACGGACCAGCCCCGGCAGCAGGCTCGGACGCATGTCGGAGAGGTCGGAGGCGATGGGGTTGGCGAGCGCCAGCGCCGCGCTGCCGCCGCCGAACAGTTCCGCCTCCGCCTTCGCCACGAAGGACCAGGTGACGGCTTCGACGAGGCCGCGTGCCGCGAGGGCGCGCTTGGCCTTGCGGGTGCGCAGTTGCAGCGTGGTGAGCACCGGCTTGCGGGCGTTCTCGTCGCGCGGGAAGGGCAGCGAGGGCACGCGGTCGAGGCCGACGATGCGGATGACCTCCTCCACGAGATCGGCCTTGCCCTCGATGTCGCCGCGCCAGCTCGGCGGCGTCACGCGCACGGTGCCAGACGTGCCCTCGACCCTGAAGCCGAGCGTGGCAAGCGTCTCGACCTGCTCGGCATCGGTGGCGACGAGGCCGGTCAGCTTCTCGGTAAGGCTCAGCGGGAACTCGATCACCCGCGCGGTGTCGGGAATGGCGCCGGCCAACACCACTTCGGAGGGCTCGCCGCCGCAGAGATCGAGGATCAGCTTCGTCGCCAGCTCCAGTCCGGCCAAGGTGAAGGCCGGGTCGATGCCGCGCTCGAAGCGGAAGCGGGCGTCGGAGTTCAGCCCGAGCTTGCGGCCGGTCTGGGCGATGTTGATCGGCTCCCACAGCGCCGATTCCACCAGCACGTCGGTCGTCGCCTCGTCGCAGCCGCTCTCCTCGCCGCCCATCACGCCGGCGAGCGATTCCACCGCGCGATCGTCGGCGATGACGCACATGCCCTCGTCCAGCGCATAGGTCTTGCCGTCGAGCGCCAGCAGGCTCTCGCCCGCCGTCGCCCGGCGCACGACGAGATTGCCGTGCACCTTCTTCGCGTCGAAGACGTGCAGCGGGCGGTTCTGGTCCAAGGTCAGCAAATTGGTCACATCGACCAATGCGTTGATCGGACGCAGCCCGATGGCCCGCAGCTTGGCCTGCAGCCAGTCCGGCGACGGGCCGTTCCTCACCCCGCGCACGAGCCGCAGCGCGAAGGCGGGACAGGGCGCCCCGTCCGCGATCGTCACCGAGACCGGGCACGGATAGGCGCCCTTCACCGGCACGATCTCGTCCTCCACCAGCCGGCCGAGCCCGGCGGCGGCGAGATCGCGCGCCACGCCGTGCACGCCGAGCGCGTCGGCGCGGTTCGGGGTGACGGCGATCTCGATCACCGGGTCGTTCAGGCCGATCCAGTCGACGTAAGGAACGCCGACCGGGGCGTCCTCCGGCAGATCGATGATGCCGTCATGGTCCTCGGAGAGCTGCAGCTCGGCCGCCGAGCACAGCATGCCCCGGCTCTCGACGCCGCGTATGGTGCCGACGCCGAGCGTGATGTCCTTGCCGGGAATGTAGGTGCCGGGCGGCGAGAACACGCTCTTCATGCCGGTGCGGGCGTTCGGCGCGCCGCACACCACCTGCACCGGCTCGCCCGCCCCGGTGTCGACCATGCACACCCGCAGCTTGTCCGCGTTGGGGTGCTGAACGGCGGAGATCACATAGGCGATGGTGAAGCCCTTGAGCTTGGCCGCCTTGTCCTCGACGCCCTCGACCTCCAGCCCGATGCGGTTCAGCGCATCGAGGACGTCCTGCAGCGAGGCGTCGGTGTCGAGGTGCTCCTTGAGCCAGGAGAGGGTGAATTTCATGGGACTAGCTCCTCTCCGCGATCAGTTCGACAGGCCGCCGGCCAGCGTCGGGAAGTCGAGCGGGCGGAAGCCGTAATGGGAGAGCCAACGGACATCCGCCTCGAAGAAGGCGCGCAGGTCCGGCATGCCGTATTTCAGCATGGCGATGCGGTCGATCCCCATGCCCCAGGCGAAGCCCTGGTACTCGTCCGGGTCCAGCCCGCAATTCTTCAGCACGTTCGGGTGCACCATGCCGCAGCCGAGGATCTCCAGCCAGTCCGAGCCCTCGCCGAAGCGGATCTCGCCGGGGCGCGAGCGGTCGCACTGGATGTCGACCTCCATCGAGGGCTCGGTGAAGGGGAAGAAGGAGGGGCGGAACCGCATCTTCACATTGTCGACCTCGAAGAAGGCCTTGCAGAACTCCTCGAGGATCCATTTCAGGTGGCCGAGATTCGATCCCTTGTCGATGACGAGCCCCTCCACCTGATGGAACATCGGGGTGTGGGTCTGGTCGCTGTCCGAGCGGTAGGTGCGGCCGGGGCAGATGACGCGGATCGGAGGCTTCTTCGACATCATGGTGCGCACCTGCACCGGCGAGGTGTGGGTGCGCAGCACGAGGCGCGAGCCGTCCTCCTTGGTGGGCAGGTAGAAGGTGTCGTGCATCTCGCGCGCCGGATGCCCCTCGGGGAAGTTCAGCGCCGTGAAATTGTGGAAGTCGTCCTCGATATCGGGGCCCTCGGCCACCGAGAAGCCCATGTCGGCGAAGATGGCGGTGAGCTCGTCGATCACCTGGCTGATCGGGTGCACGCGGCCGGCTTCCGCCGGCGCCTCCCGCACCGGCAGGGTGACGTCGACGCGCTCGGTTTCGAGCCGCCTGGCGAGGCTCGCGGCCTTCAGCTCGGCCCGGCGGGCGGTCAGCGCCGCGTTGACCCGGTCGCGCAGGCCGTTGATGGCGGGGCCGGCGGTCTTGCGCTCCTCCGGGCTCATGCCGCCCAGGCTCTTCAGCAGCTCGGAGACGGAGCCCTTCTTGCCGAGCGCGCTCACGCGGATCGCCTCCAGCGCCGCCTCGTCGGCGGCGGCGGCGATGCCGGCGGTCAGTTCGCGCTCCAGCGCGTCGAGATCGGGAAGGGCGGCGACGGACATGATCGTTTCTTCTCGGATGGACAGAGGTATCTGGTCTGCCGTCATCCCCGGGCTTGGCCCGGGGTTCCACGCCTTTCACCGTGCGGCGGAAGTCGTGGATGGCCGGAACAGGTCCGGCCATGACGTCGTTCGGGCGGGCAGGCAGCTTGCGCGGGCTTATAGCTGCCCGGAACCGACGCGCAAAGCCGCCAACGCAAAAAGCCCCAACGCTTGCGCGCGGGGCTCCTCGCATTTCGGTCCCGGCATGCGGGAGGAGATCAGGCGGCCTGCTTTTCCAGCGCGGCCTTGGCCTGCTCGACCAGCGCCTTGAAGGCGTCGGGCTCGTGGATGGCGATATCCGAGAGCACCTTGCGGTCGACCTCGATCCCGGCCTTGCCGAGACCGTCGATAAATCGACCATAGGTGAAGCCGAGCTCGCGGGTCGCGGCGTTGATGCGCTGGATCCAGAGAGCGCGGAAATTGCGCTTCTTCGCCTTGCGGTCGCGATAGGCGTACTGCTGCGCCTTCTCGACCGCCTGCTTCGCGACGCGGATGGTATTCTTGCGGCGGCCGAAATAGCCCTTCGCCGCCTTGAGCACTTTCTTGTGCTTGGCGTGGGAAGTTACGCCGCGCTTGACACGTGCCATGGGAGTTTCTCCTGGTACTGGCTAGGGGGCGTCAGCCGTTGGGCAGATAGAACTTGCGAACGTTGAAGGCATCACGCTCAGACATGGTCGTGGTGCCGCGCTGGTCGCGGATCTGCTTGTTGGTGCGCTTGATCATGCCGTGGCGCTTATTGGCCTGGGCCATGATCACCTTGCCGGTGCCGGAGAGCTTGAAGCGCTTCTTCGCTCCGGACTTGGTCTTCATCTTGGGCATTTGGCTCGATCTCCACGGCCGGCAACTTCCCCGGAGGGGACGCCCGGCCCAATCTAGTGTGAGCAATCGAACCGCCACGGCAGCCCTTATTAGCCGGGCGGTTCTTGAAGGCTGCACCCTCTACAGGAGCGGCCCGAATATTTCAAGTCCACGACAGACCGGCGGCGCCTGCCGGCGGGGACCGCCAAGCATTTCCCGCCGAGCATTCCCCACCGGACGTCCGCCGGCACTCCCCACAGGAGATACCGGCGGACGGCGCGGTTCAGTTCGGGCAGCCGGGCGTATTCGGCTGGCAGGGCTGGCCGCGGGAGCCCGGACGCTGCCCCTGCGGCTGCGCCTGCTGGAGGCGCTGCATGTACTGGTTACGCTGGTTCTGCAGGTTCTGCGGCACCGGCTGGCCCTGCTGGGGCGGCCGCTGACCCTGTTGCGGCGGTCGCTGGCCCTGTTGCGGCGGGCGCTGACCCTGTTGCGGCGGACGATTGTCACCACCCCAGTTGCCCTGCGGCGGACGCCCGTTGCCATTCCATCCGCCTTGGGGGGGACGACCATTGCCGCCCCAGTTGCCCTGCTGGGGCGGACGGCCATTGCCGTTCCACCCGCCTTGCGGCGGACGGCCGTTGCCACCCCAGTTGCCCTGCTGGGGCGGGCGGCCATTGCCGTTCCACCCGCCCTGCGGCGGACGTCCGTCGTTCCAGCCGGGACCACCCCAGTTGCCGGGCGGGCGACCGCCGTTCCAGCCGGGACCGCCCGGACCGCCCCAGCCGCCCGGCGGCGGGGGACGGCGCGGCGGCCCCCAGCGGTCATAGGTCGAGTACCAGGACCGACCGCGATAGTAGCGGCCCCAATAGTCATTGAAGCTGAAGGCGATGATCGGCACGCCGATGGTCGGCGCGTAGTCGTAGAACTCGACACGCCGGCCACGGTAATCCGCCTCGATATAGCGGGCGGCAACCCAGCCGCGCACATCGTCCCACTCGACGTCGCACCAGCTATAGTCGTCGAGGCACCCGAAGATCTCGAGCGGCGTCCCCTCGCCAAGGACCACCACCGCCGGATAGGCGGTGCCGGGACCGGCACGCAGGTTGACATCCGTCGTCACGAAACCGCGGCCCTGCGCGAACGCCGAACCGCCGAGCGCCAGAAGCATCATGGCGCCGGCAAACAAACTTCTCATCAAGAACTCCCAAACGTTGCCGTTTCCGAACAACGCCGACCGCTTCGAATGGAGCGGCCATGTTAGGCGGATTCATGATGGCGGCGTGTCGGGAAGGCGCCGTGACGAAAAAACGACGGGAAAAGTCCGGAAATGGAAATACCGCGGGGTCGTCCGGGAAAAATCCCTTGGAAAAGCGCCCGCGTCCTGACACAGCGTCACGTTGATCGCGCGTCGCGAAGCGGACAGGATGCGCGCGCCGCGTGCGTCGCGGGCCGTCCCCTCCTCCACGGAATTGTCCACGGAACACCCCATGTCGTTCGGCACCCTGCTCGAAGCCTTCCTTCTTGGTCTCCTGGAAGGCTTCACCGAGTTCCTGCCCGTCTCCTCGACCGGCCACATCCTGCTCGCAGGGCATTTCCTGGGCTTCGAGAGCGAAGGCAAGGTGTTCGAGGTGGTGATCCAGCTCGGCGCCATCCTCGCCATCGTGGTCGTCTACTTCCAGCGCTTCCTGAAGATCCTGCTGACGCTGCCGTCGAGCCCGCGCTCGCGCAACTTCGTCATCGGCATCCTCATCGCCTTCCTGCCGGCGGCGGTGATCGGGGCGCTGGCGCATGGCTTCATCAAGAGCGTGCTGTTCGAAACGCCGGTGCTGATCTGCATCATGCTGATTCTCGGCGGCATCGTGCTTCTATGGGTCGACACGCTGAAGCTGCGCCCGGTGCACGACGACGCCATGGCCTTCCCGCCCCTGCTGGCGCTGAAGATCGGCTTCATCCAGTGCCTCGCCATGATCCCCGGCGTGTCGCGCTCGGGTTCCACCATCGTGGGCGGGCTGCTGCTGGGCGCCAGCAAGCCGGCGGCGGCCGAGTTCTCCTTCTTCCTCGCCCTGCCGACCATGACCGGCGCCTTCGCCTACGATCTCTACAAGAACCGCGACGCGCTGAACTCCGACGACGCGATCCTCATCGCGGTGGGCTTCGTCGCCGCCTTCCTCGCCGCCATTACCGTGGTGCGGGGGCTGATCGCCTTCGTCTCGCGCCATGGCTACACGCCGTTCGGCTGGTGGCGCATCGCGGTAGGCGGCGTCGGCCTCGTGGCGCTGGCTCTGGTGGGCTGAGCGCGCTGCCGGGCCGCGCGTCCCGCCGGCCGGATACGGAAAAGCCGCCGGGCAGGACGCTCCGGCGGCTTTTCCCTTAAGCGGAATGTTGTGGCGGGGCGGCGCCGGGATCAGGCAGCTTCCGGACGGGTGAACTGGCCGGCCTTGCGGTAGCGCCAGAGATAGCCCGGCAGGATGGCCCCGAGCGCGGTCGGCTGGATGCCCAGCCCTTCCAGCGTGCGCCCTTCCGCCTTGGCCGCTTCCGAGACCACGTTGTCGTAGCCCAGCAGGCGCACCTGATCGCGCGTGAGCAGCGGATTGGGCAGCAGTTCCAGCAGCCGCGCATTGAAGGCGGCGATGGCGGACGGCAGCGGCACCAGCAGCCGCTTGCGGTCGATCTCGGCGAGCATCAGCTCCATGAGCTGCTTGAAGGTGAGCACTTCCGGCCCGCCGAGCTCGTAGACCGTGCCCGGACGGGCGAGGCCGTCCACCGCCTTGGCGAAGGCCGCCGCGACATCGCCGACGAAGACCGGCTGGAAGCGCGTGTGGCCGCCGGCGATCAGCGGCAGCACCGGCGAGAGCCGCGACAGCGCGGCGAACCGGTTGAAGAAGTTGTCCTCGGGGCCGAACACGACGGAGGGTCGCAGGATGACCGCTTCCGGCACCGCTTCCAGCGCTACCGTCTCGCCGGCGGCCTTGCTCTTGGCGTAGAACGCCTCGGAGTCAGCATCCGCGCCGATCGCCGAGCCGTGGATCAGCCGCGCACCGACCTCCCGCGCCGCCTGCGCTACCTGCTTGCTACCAAAAGCATGCACCGCCTCAAAACTCTGCCGGCCGCCCTCGTGCAGGATACCGACAAGATTGATGACGACCTCGGCACCTTCGGCCGCGCGCAGCACCGAGGCGGGATAACGCAGATTCGCCTGCACCGCGGTGATCTGCCCGACCGCGCCGAGCGGCTGGAGATGGCCGGCGAGATCCGGCCGGCGGACGGCGACGCGCACGCGCCAGCCCAGACGCGCAAGCGCGCGCACCACATGGCGACCAATGAAGCCCGAGCCGCCATAGATGGTGACGAGGCGCTCCATCGGCGCGGCGCGCTGTTCCAGTTCGGCCTCGCTTTCGAGCGGCAACTCGTTGGAATCGGCGGCATCGACCATCATTCTCTCCCGACCCGGCATATGGGATGCCAGACGATTAGCGCGCCATCGCCCGAGCGTCCAGCGTTGCTGGGCAACGTCTGACCTCCATCGGCTCGGCAACCCGCTTCAGACGCCTCTTCCGCGGCAAACTGGTGACAAATCCACCTCGCCGGCCACGGAAGCGCGAAAGGCGCGTTGACAAGATGGAGGGTGCCCGACTATGTGTCGCCGCCATGTTGCTCCGGCGGCATGTGCCCAGGTGGCGGAATTGGTAGACGCGCTGGTTTCAGGTACCAGTGGGTAACACCGTGGAGGTTCGAGTCCTCTCCTGGGCACCATCGCACCACTGTCATGTGGTGCTCCGAACGGGATAATCCCGTTCAGTCGCTGATGCTGCCAGATCAACAGCACCGTGCTAACTTAATCGACCTGCACGGGACCCTTGCGGCGGTCGATAGACCGCACTGCCGAACCCAGGCGAACCGCCTCTCCTCTTCTGCCGGGCCGACCAATCCCGCCCGACGGCAGGCATCAGCGGAAGAGGCGACCTTCCTTCTGACCATATTGCAGATAGTGCGAATCGCCGGAGCGAAGCGCCCCTGCTGCCACCGCCTCTGCAATGTCCGGATTCAGCTCAAGATACCGGCGCTCGTTGAAGAAGGGGCAACCGTTACGTCCTTCGACCGTGCCGGAACGGGAAAAATGCTCAAAGGCACACACGAGTTCGCCCCGTTCGATCGCCGCCGCGACATCGGGGTTATGGTGTAGATAGTAGGCCTCGTCGAAAATCCAGCTTGGCGAGATCTGTCGAGGCAAACCCAGTTCGGCATAATGATGCAGCGGAGTCGGGCAGCTGGCTTCATCGATGGAACCTGACATGAAGCGGTAGTAACGCACGTCGAAGAAGCGGTTGCCGCTCATTTCGACATCCCAGCCACGACCGATGAACTCCATCCAGAGCTTATCCGGATCGGTCTCCGGCGTTCCTGTTCCCGCCTGATAATACTCCAGGTCGAATATGGACCGTGCCATCATGTCGATCTGCGCCGATGTCAGTCCGCGCATGACGGGATCGATACCCTCCCCCTCCTGAGGCGTGGAGTCGTGACGCGCGCCCATGGAACGCTCCAGGCGGCGGATGCGCAGATCGGCCGAGCGCAGCAACCGGGCGACATCCTCGCTCAAGCCCGCCCCATCGTGCAGTACCGTCAGCGCATCAGCCGTTCCCGGCATGGCGACAAGAGGCGTCGCGCCCGCGGTCATGCCAGAGAGCGAGAGGGCGCGATCGAGCTGACTCTTGAGGACATCCTTTTCCTCGCGTGCCTCCTCAAGGGCGAGCCGAAGCATGCGCTCGGTGTCATCCGTCACGGCGAGCCGGGAACGTGCATAGTGCAAATCGGCGGTGAGACGCTCGACATCGGCTCGGGCAAGAGCCGCCGCATCGCGCTCCTCCTCGATCCGCAACCGGCTTTCCTCGTCACGCGAGAGCGCACCCATAAGCGCTTCGCCATAGGGATTGTTTGCCTGACAGAGGTCAAAAAACGCGATGGCCGCGTCGACAGCGGGCCAACGCGAAGGATCGGCTTCAAGAGCCTTCAGGGCCCCATACAGATCGGAAACGACTGAAGAACCAGCTCCGGAGCGCGTCTTCGAAACACCGTGGTTGAGCTCCGGCTGAATGAGGTCGAAGACGTCCGGAGGAATGGGTTTGCGCACCTCCGGCATCACGAAGTCCCGCAACCGCTCGATCGTGCGCTGGGGCTCATTGAACCAGCTCTCATACGTCACGAGAAGCGCACCGTCGCGCACATGCCGGAAGCAGTCCGCATTGTAGGTCAGCCAGCGATACTGGCCCGCCGCTACCGGCAGATCATCCCGACGCTTCAACGACAGGGCGACGTCGATGGGGTCGCGTACACAGATAACGAACCGTGGCTCCAGATCGAGCCGCTCGATGATCTCCATCCAGAGCGGCAGGAGCCGGCAGGTGCGAGGATCCTTGAAGCCGAAAAGCTGCCCCGGATACATGCGCTCCTTGAGGAACGTCTCGATGTCCCGCCGAACGGCATGCGCAACAGGCAGGGCCCGCCAGCCACGCGGCAGCGGCAGATCGTGACGCAGCTCATATCCGCGAGGGTTGTTGTAGGGTCGTTCCAGCGCCAGCAAAAGACGATCGTGCAGGTCGACCAGTTCCCACCGTTCCCAGTGACCGTCGACATTCGCCGGGCCATGCCCCACATCGTCGGCCATATCGACGCCGAGCGCGCTCAGAATATGGGAACAGAGCGAGGTACCGCTGCGGTGCATCCCAAGCACGATGACGATGGGTTGCTTGGCCGGCGGCACAGGGACAGCCGCAGCCTCCGTGATGTCGGTGTCGTTCGATGAAGAGAGATCTTCGCCCTGATCCACGGTGAGATCCGCACTGTCTGAAAAATGATCGGGGAACGCAGAACCGATCCGATCGGCGTTCCGGATGAGCAGCATTCAAATGACGGAACGAGTCAGCTTCCCCGAGCTCAAAACCCGTATTCCCGACGTGCCTAAAAGCAAAAGGCGCAACATCAGTGCCGCGGCAACCTTGCGCTCATAGCATCCGCCACGTCGTTTCAGTGCTGGAAGATGAGGGCTCCGCAAGGCCGCCACTGCGTTGCTCGCGGGCGCCACTCAAGACGCCGGAACATATCCGCCGGCCTCTCGAACGTCAGAGAAATGCTGGACATGACAGATAGACCATTTTTGACTGCATCCCGATATTTTAGAATTATACCATACAAATGAAGGAGCAGTTCGGCAACGTCCAGCCATCCCCTGTAAAATATGCGACAACGGCGCCCACAAAAGAAAACCCCGGCGCGGGAACCGCGCCGGGGTTTCGTTCTTTCCGGACGAGATCTGATCAGATCGCGCTGTTGATCCACTGCAGCATCTTGGCCTTCGGCGCCGCGCCGACCTGACGCGAGGCGAGCTGTCCGTCCTTGAACAGCAGCAGCGTCGGGATCGACATGATGCCGTACTTGGAAGCGGTGGCCGGATTCTCGTCGACGTTCAGCTTGACGATCTTCAGCTTGTCGCCGAGCTCGCCCGCCACCTCGTCGAGGACCGGGGCCACCATGCGGCAGGGACCGCACCACTCCGCCCAGAAGTCCACGAGGACAGGACCGGAGGAATTGATCACGTCGGATTCGAAGCTCTGATCCGACACCTTTTCGACGCCCATTGGGACACCTTTCAGAATCTTGAGATTCAACGGAAGTTGACCGCAAGGTAGGTATCCGCCCCCCACCCCGTCAAGGCAACGTCACACCGAAGTGACGCTTTCCACCAGGCGTTCCAGCGCGTCGGAATCGAGCGCATGCGCGAATGGACCAGCCGTATAGACGAGCAAGGCACGGATTTCCCGGCCCGGGAACAATGTGCGCAACAGCCGGGCGTAGAGCGCGACCTGGCGGACATGCGCAAGCGGCATGGCCGAGGGTGCGCGCGGTACATGGCGATCCGTCTTGAAGTCGGCGACGACGACATGATCAGGCCGCACCACGAGCCGGTCGATACGCCCGGAAACCGGCGTACCATCGTCAAGCGTGCCGACCAGCGGCACCTCGGCGAGGCTTCCGAGCGCGAACAGTCCGGCGAGCTCCGGCAAGGCGAGCACGCCCAGCGCCTCCGCGAGCAGTTCCTCGCGCGGTTCGGGCGGCCAGTCGGAGGCGGCGGCGAGCAGCCGGCGCCCCGGTTCGACGCGCGCCTCCGGCGGCAGATTGGCGAGTGCGGCCATCAGCCGGTGCAGCAGGTCACCACGTTCCAGAGCACGGGCAGCGGCTTCGTCGGGGATCGGAGCGATAAGCCCGGACGCCGAGGGGCGCAGGCTGACGCGTAGCGCCTCCTCCTCGACGGGGCGGGCAAGAGAGCGTGCAAGCGCGCGTTCGACCTCGTCAACCACCGTTAGAGCCGGGGAGGCAATGGCGGCGGGCTCATTTTCCGTCCGCGCCCTGCCAGCGCGCCACCGGCGTACGGTTCCGGCGAAACCGGTGGCCGGCTGCTCGACCGCTTCGGGCTCCAGGGCGCCGTGGACAAGATCATACCAGCAGTCCGCCGGGCGCTTGCGCCCACCTTCCGCTCCGCACAACACCAGCGCACTCTCGGCACGGGTCAGCGCGACGTAGAGCAGACGACGATATTCATCCTGCTGGGCGTCGTCGCCACGCTGGCGGGCCGCCGCCATGGCGGGCGTGTCGGCCTTCTTGGCGGGAGCGTGCAGCGCGACCCGCCGGCCGCCCGACAGCTCGACACGCAACAGGCCCGCACTGCGGCGGGTCATCGGGCCGGAAGTCGTGTCGGCGAGGATGACGTAGGGCGCTTCCAGCCCCTTGGCGCCGTGCACGGTCATGACGCGCACCTCGTCGCGCCCCGCCTCCATGTCGCGCTTGGCCTCGGCGCCGCCACGTCTCAAAAAGGCAAGGAAGCCGGCAAGCGAGGGCACCTCGACATTCTCATAGGCACGGGCCAACGCCAGCATCTCGTCGAGCGCGTCGGCCGCCTCCGGGCCGAGGCGCGCCAGCATGCCAGCGCGGCCGCGCTCGCGACCCAGCACGCGGGTATAGAAATCGAAGGGCCGCAGCCGCCGCGCCTCCGAACGCAGCCGCGCCAGCCGCTCCGCCGCCGCGCGCCATCTCGGATTCTCGCCGGCACGGGCGACGAGCGCATCCTCCAGGAGGCCGGCCCGCTCCGGCGCCAGCTTCATCAAATCGGCATCATCGAGACCGAAGAGCGGACTCTTCAGTGTTTCTGCCAGCGCCAATTCGTCGTCGCGAGCGAGTAGCGCGTCGCCGAGGGCCATGAGGTCCATGACGGCGATGTGCTCGGCGACGGTGAGGCGGTCGGCGCCGGCGACGGGGACCTGCGCGCCCTTCAATTCCCTAATGATCGCCTCGAAAAGCGAGTCGCGGCGACGCACCAGGATGAGGAAATCGCCCGGCCGCGCCGGACGGGTGCCGTGCCGTCCGGTGACCGGAAAACCCTCGCGAATCCGGGTAGCAATATGCGTAGCAATCTTGCGGGCGAGGCGCCCCTTCGGGTCGTCCGTAGCAGGAGCGTCGAGCGGGCGCTGCCACGCGTCGATGTCGACCTTCTCGCTGGGCGCCTCGGGCTCCCACAGCTCCACCAGCGCCGGCAGCGCCGCATGGATGGCCTCGTGCACCGGCGCCACGCCCTCGGCGGAGAGGCCGTGATGGGCGGCCTCGGCGTGGAACACCGTGTCCACCGCCTCCAGAATGCCGGGCGCGGAGCGGAAGGAATGGCGCAGCTCGATATGGGCGAAGCTGTCGCCGGCCGCCGCCTCGAGCTCCCGCCGCACCGTGTCGAAGCGGCGCGGATCGGCGCCCTGGAAGGAGAAGATCGACTGCTTCTCGTCGCCGACGACGAAGAGCGTGCGCGGCAGATTGCGCGCCCCGTAGCCCGCCCCCTCTCCGGCGAAAAACTCGGCGACGAGCGGGCGGATCACCTCCCACTGCTCGGGGCTGGTGTCCTGCGCCTCGTCCAGCAGCACGTGGTCGATGCCCTGGTCGAGCTTGTAGTGCACCCAGGCGGAGGCTCCCGACGCGAGCAGGCGCCGGGCCGCGTCCACGAGGTCGGCAAAGTCGAGCACGCCACGCGCCGCCTTGGCGCGCTCGTAGCGGCGCGCCGCGTCGCGGCCGAGGGCGAGGACGGCGCGGCTGCGCTCGAAGGCGCGGGCGGCGGCGAGCTCGCGGGCCAGCGGGGCGATGCGGTCGCGCTCGGCAAGGAGCTGAGGGTACTTGTCCCGGATCGCCGCGGGGCCGAACTGGCTGTCGCCATAAGGCTCGCCATCCTCCTTGAGGAAGACGCGGGCATAGGCGTCCGCGACGCCGTCATCAGGCGCGCCGGCCGCTTCGAGGAGCGCGCGGCCCCGGCGGGCGCAGTTGCCGCCCTCCGCGATCAGCGCCTCGGCAAGCCCCATCCACGTGCCGCGTCCGATGAGGGCACCGGCGATGATGCGGCGCTCGATGTCTTCCGAAGCAACCGGCCCGTCGAGGCCCACGGCGGCGGCGAGCTCCGCCTCGGTGGCGTCGAGCGCCGCCGGATCGGACACCAGCTCCTCGATCAGCCGGTCGATGCCGTCGTCGGAGGTGGTGCCGACGATGAGGGCCAGCGCCCGGCCGAGCGCGCTGTCCGGAGCCCCGGCCGCCGTGAGCACCACATCGGCCCGCACGCGGGCCAGCAGTTCGAGGCGCGCCGCCTCCTCCAGTTCGCCGAAGCCGGCCGGCACGCCGGCCTCGAAGGGGAAGGCGTGCAGCAGCGCGCCGCAGAAGGCGTGGATGGTCTGGATCTTCAGCCCTCCCGGCGTCTCCAGCGCCTGCGCAAACAGGCGTCGCGCCTGCGCGCGCCGCAGCGCGTCGGAACGCCCGCCATCGGTCTTCACGATCTCGGCGTCGAGCGTGGCGTCGTCGAGCGTCGTCCATTTGCGCAGCTCGCCGAGCACGCGGTTGGCCATGTTGGCCGCCGCCGCCTTCGTATAGGTGAGGCAGAGGATGCGGCCGGGCGGCACCCCGCGCATCAGCAAGCGGATCACCCGGCGCGCGAGCACATGGGTCTTTCCCGATCCGGCATTGGCCGAAACCCAGGCGGACAGACGCGGGTCGGAAGCCGTGGTCTGCAAGGCGGTGGCCGCGCGCAGCGGGCCAGGGGCGAGTTCGGTCAGGTCGTTCATTCCTCGCCCTCCCCACCGGTCGACCATTCCTTCACCCGGGCGAGGTGGTCATAGTCCCCGAAGCGGCCACGGAACATCGGGCGGGCCAGCGAGGCATAGCCGCGCGAGGGATTCTCGAAGGCGGCCACGAGCCCCTCCAGCCGCTCCAGCGTCGAGGCGCCGAGCCCGAGAGCGGTTTCGTCCCTGTCGACGGCGCTGACCTCCTTCAGCTCGGCCGTGCCGAGGCGCACATAGACGAGCGCGGCCGCCTCCTCCGCCGGCACGTCCGGGAAACCGCCGCGCGCCGCCATCGCCGCTTCCAGCGGAAGCTGCGGCGAATAATGCGCGGCGGTCTGCTTCGCGGTGGGCACCGCGCCGGTCTTGAAATCGACGATGGCGAGACCGCCGGCGCGCAGTTGCTCGATACGGTCGGCGCGGCCGGTGAGCGTGAAGCGGCCGCCGGCGAGCGACATGCGCCCGGCCTGCTCGGCGAAGACGCGCCGGGTCAGCGCGCGGCGGGAACGCTCCCAGCCGATATAGCGGGGGACCAGGCGCTCGAAGCGCGCCCACCAGAGGGCGTGCTCCGCCGGGAAGGCTTCCAGCGGCCGGAAGGCCTGCCGGCCATAATCCAGCAGCACCGCCTCGGGGTCGGCCGGCAGGGCCTCGGGGAAGGCTTCCGCGAAAGCGCCCAGCGCCTCGTGGATGGCGGTGCCGCGCTCGGCGGCGCCGGGCGCCTCGTCCAGCCTGTCGAGCGGGCGCAGGCGCAGCACGTGGCGGGCATAGATGGTGTAGGGATCGCGCAGCCAGGTCTCGATCTCGGTCACGGACAGGCGCCGGGGGCGCAGCTCGACCGGCGGCGCGGGCTCGGGACGGGCAATGCGGGGGGCGGCGGGCTCCTCCTCGATGAGGGCCGCGAGGCGGCGGAAGCGATCACCGCGGGCAATGGCCGCCTTCCAGCGCCCCTCCCCGCTGACCGCTTCGAGCCGCTGGAGGAAGCGCGAGGGCACGGTGGGCGCGCCGCCGAGCTTGCGCGGATGGGAGAGGATGAGCTCCGGCGCGCCGCAGCCCTGCACGAAGTCATGGGCGGAGAGGCCGGTGCGCCGTTCCGGCGCTTCCAGCCCCAGCGCCGCGCGCATCGGCCGACTGAGCCAGGGATCGGTGCGCACCGCCGCCGGCCAGGTCTGCTCCACGAGGCCCGCCAGCACCACGCGATCGACGCTCACGAGACGCGCTTCCAGCGGGCCCAGGATGCGCAGCCGCGCACCGGCCAGCAGCGGCGGCCGTACCGGGCGGTCGGCCAGCAGCAGCGGCAGCGCGGCGGCGTAATCGGCGAGCGTCATGGCCGGGGCCTGGGCGGCGCCCTCGGCCATGGCATCGAAGGCGCGCGCCAGCTCGGCCAGCGCGGTCTCGTCCTCGGGCGCGCCGGCGTCCGGGCCGCTCCAGGCCGCCTGCACGGCCGCGCGGTGGGCCTCCAGCAGCGCGCCGAAGGCATGCTCGCCCTGCCCCAGCGCCAGCAGCGGCGCGAGGCCCCGCGCGATGCGGCCGGCGAGGGCGGCGGCACGGGCGCGGGCGTCCTCGTCCATCCCCGCGCGGGGGTCGCTCGGATGGTAGGCGGAGGGGCTGAAGGCGGCGACCGCCTCGACCAGCCCGGAAGCGCCGGCCGCCGGACGCGGCCCGCGCAGCACCATCATCTCCAGCGCGTCGGCGCCGGCATCGAGCGCGGCGCGCTCCAGCCCGAAGCGCGCCAGCACGTGACGCAGCAGCGCGGAAAGCGGGACCGGCGCCAGTTCCTCGTGGCAGACATCGGCCACGAGCCGGGCGAACCGGCCGGGCACGCTCTCCGACAGCGGCTCGCCGGCGGAATCGTCGATGCGCACCCGGAAGCGCAGCAGCTCGGCGGCGACGCGGCGGGCGAGGTCCCGATCGGGGGTAATGAGGGCGGCGGTACGGCCCGGCACCTCCAGCACCTCGCGCAGGGCGACGGCGATGGCGAGGGCTTCCTCCCGCGCATCGTCCGCCTCGATGAGGCCGACCTGCGCGAGGGCGACGTCGATCTCCCCGGCGCCGAGGCGCTCGGGCAGGCTCGCCCACGCCTCCGTGGAGGCGACGGGACGCAGCGCCTCGGAGAGCAGCCGCTCGCGCCCATACGGCGCCGGCGGGGCGAGCTCGCGCACCGCTTCCCGGTCGACGCGCATGTAGCGCCGGAGCAGGAGCGCGAGGCCGTATTGGGGATGGCTGAACGCCGGGGCCTCGTCGTCGGTCAGCACGTCCCAGGAGCGGGCGTCGAGATGGAGATCGAGGCCGGGCAGCACCACGGCGCCGCGCGGCAGATGGGCCACGGCGGCCAGCAGGCGCGCGGTGGCCGACATGGAGCCGGTGGAGCCGGCCGCGATGACCGGGCCGGCATCCGGCAGGCCCGCCAGTCGCGCCGCCTCCGCCGCGATGAGCCGGTCGCGCCGCACGCTGGCATCGACCGCGCCGAGCTCGGCGAGCTGCGCCGGCCAGAAATCGCGGGCGATCTTGAGGAAGTCGAGCGCCATGTCCCAGTAGCGGTCGTGCTGGCCGGGCACGAGCGTGTCGAGCCGTTCCCACGGCACCTCCTGCGCCGCCATCTCGTCGATGAGATGGGCCAGCGCGTCGGCGAGGGCGAACTCGGCGCCGGGGCCGGCGGCCACGGCGACACGGCCGTCATCCCCGGCGAGCAGGCGCCGCCAGCGGCGGATGAGGCTGGCGAGCGCGAGGCGGCGGGTGGTCGGCGGCACGGCGCGCGGCGGATCGGTGAAGCTCTCGGCGAAGGCGAGCGCGTCCTCGTCCACATCGCCCAGCGGCACGATGCGCGGCAGCAGGGTGACACCGCCCGCCATGCGGGCGCGCAGGGCCTCGCCCAGCAGGCGGCCGGCGCGGCGGGTCGGCAGGAAGACGGTGGCGGAGGCGAGCGCCAGCGGATCGCCGCGCGGCGCGAAGCCCTCCACGAGGCGGCCGTCCAGCAGCGCGTCCGCCAGCGTCGCGAGGAACGGCGCGGAGGACGGGATGGTGAGGAGGTTCGGCGCGCGGCGGCTCATGCAGCGGTCATGCGCCGGTTGGGCGCGCGCCACAAGGGGGCGCTGGCGCAGCGGTACAGAGATCGACTGGAGCGGGGCATGGCCGCGCTCCGCTCAATCCTTGGAGCGCTCGATCGCCTCCTCGGCCTCGGCGATGGCTTCCGGCGTGCCGACATGCATCCACACCCCTTCCATGCGCTCGCCGTACAGGCGGCCCGCCTCGGCCGCACGCACGAACAGACGGCTCAGCGAGAACGATCCTTCCGGCGAGCCCTCGAAGATGACGGGCGAGACGACGGCGGCGCCGGCATAGACGAACGGCGCCATGACGCGCTCGGGACGCGGCGTGAGGCGGCCCTCGCCGTCCATGAGGAAATCGCCGTTTCCCTCATAGCCGATGGAGGCCGCGGTCGAGGCGACGAGCAGGCGGAAATCCATCGCCGCGGAGTCGAAGTCCTCCGCCAGAGCCGCGAGGTTGGGACGGATGCCCTCGATCCAGATGGTGTCGGCGTTCATCACGTAGAACGGGCCGGGGCCGAGCTCGGGGAGCGCCTTGCGGATGCCGCCGCCGGTCTCCAGCAGTTCGCCGCGCTCGTCGGAGAGGACGATGCGCGGCGGGTTGCGGCGCCCGGCCAGATGCCGCTCCAGCACGTCGGCGTGCCAGTGCACGTTGACCACCGCCTTCTCGACGCCGGCCGCCTCGAGCCGGTCGAGCACATGGTCGATCAGCGGGCGGCCGTTCACCGCCACCATCGGCTTGGGAATGCGGTCGGTAAGGGGGCGCATGCGCTTGCCGAGGCCGGCAGCGAGCACCATGGCGGTCCTGATCGCGCTCATGTCGGGTTGGATTCGCTCGGCGTTTCGGACGGCATGCTCGGCGCGGGGGCCTCGGGCGAGGCCGTTCCGGCGGCGGGCGGCGGGGTTTCGGAGGGCGAAACCTCGGACACCTCCGGCGCGGCGGGCTCCGGGGCCTCGGCCGGCGGCGACGGCTCGGCGGGAGGCTGGGGAACCGGGCGCACGCCCTCCGCGCGCGGGCGGCCGCCAGGCGGGGGCACGTGGTCCTTGTACCAGCCCGACAGCGCCTCCAGATCGGTGAAGGCGAGGCAGCGCTGGAGATAGTTCCAGATGCGCGGGATGTGCCTGAGATAACCCGGCTTGCGGTCGCGGTGGTTGAGCCGCGCGAAGATGCCGAGGATCTTGGTGGCGCGCTGGGCGCCCATCACCGCGTAGGAAGCGGCGAAGGCCCGCATGTCGAAATCGGGATCGGCCTGCCGGCGCGCCTTCACGTAGCGGCCGAGCAGCGCCAGCTCGAGCGGCTCGGACACGTCGACGCGCGCATCCTGCGTCAGCGAGATGAGGTCGTAGGCCGGCGGGCCCATCACCGCGTCCTGGAAATCGAGCAGGCCGATGCGCTCCAGACCCTCGCGCTCGGGTAGCCACATCAGGTTCGGCGAATGGTAGTCGCGCATCACCCAGACCGGCTTCTGCGCCAGCGAGGGCGCCAGCGCCGCCGCCCAGAGCTGGCGGAACGACTGGCGGGCATCGGCGGCGATCGACGCGCCGCAATGCGGCAGATACCAGTCGAGCAGCAGCTCCGCCTCGATGAGCAGCGCGTCGACGTCATAGGCCGGCAGACGATGCTCGATGCCGGCGGTGACCGGCAGCGTCGCCGAAAGGTCGAGGCCGTGCAGGGCGGCCAGCACGTCCACCGACGCCTCGTAGCGCTCGGTCACCGGCGCGGGCGGGCTGCCGGCGAGCACGCCTTCGGTGCCGAGATCCTCGATGATCAGCAGGCCGGCATCAAGATCGCCGCCATAGATGGCCGGCGCCGAGAAGCCGCGCGCGCGCAACGCCAGCGCCATGGCGACGAAGGGCTTCACGTCCTCGGCGAGATGGGCGATGGCGCTGTAGGGACGGCCGCCGCGCACCGGCGGGCCATCCGGCCGGCGCGGCGCGTTCATCAGCACCGCGTTGCGCTTCGGACCGATGAGACGCTCATAGGCGCGGGTCGAGGCATCGCCCTGCAGATGCTGGCGGCGGGCCGGGCCGAAGCCGGTCTTGTCGATGAGCGAGCGGATCGCCTTCATGCGGTAGAGCGCGCCGGCGAGGCGGCCATAGCCGAACAGGCGCACGCGCCGGCGCGTTTCCCCGCCATCCGGCGGAATGGTGATCTGCACTTCCAGCCGGTCCGGCTGGAGCACCGCACCCTCGGCCCGCTCGGGCCATTCGACCAGCGTCACCGCGCCGTCGGTCTGGTCCTGCCAGCCGAGTTCGTCGAGCTCGGACGCATCGCCCAGCCGGTAGAGATCGGCATGGACGACCCGGTGGCGCGGCAGGTCGTAGGTCTGCATCAGGGTGAAGGTCGGACTCGGCACTTCGAGTTCGGGATCGCCGGCCATCTCGCGGATCAGCGCCCGCGCCAGAGTCGTCTTGCCGGCACCCAGATCGCCGCCGAGCGTGACGAGATCGCCGGGCCGCAGCGTCGCGGCGAGGTCCATGGCGAGGCGGCCGGTGGCGGATTCGTCCGGCAGCACCACGTCCCAATGGGCCACGGGCATGGTCGGGACGGCGCCGGTGTTGCGGCTGTCGATCATCGGTTACTCCGCCGCGTCCCGGCTCGCGCCGGCTTCCAGCGGGAAGGTGCAGGTGACGAGCGTGCCGCCACCCTGCGCCGGGGCGATGCTCACCGTGCCGCCATGCAGCGCCACCAGCGACCGGACGATGGACAGCCCGAGGCCGACGCCGCGATGGCGCGAGCCGGCCGTGTGGCTCTCGAAGCGGTCGAAGATGCGGGCGCCGATCTCCGGCGGAATGCCCGGCCCCATGTCGCGGACCCGGAAGATCACCTTGTCGTCGCGGCGCTCGGCCGAGAGCGTGACGGCGGACCCCTCGGGGGCGAAACCGACGGCGTTCGACAGCAGATTGTAGAGGATCTGCCGCACCCGCTTGGCATCGGCACGGAAGCTGCCGGCGGCGTTCTGCAACTCGATGGACAGGCGGATGCCGCCCTCGGCAAGACGGTCGCGCACGCCCTCGGCGGCCGCTTCCATGGCCGCCCGCACGTCGACATCGGCGAGGTCCAGCGCCATGGCGCCGGCGTCGATGGTGGCGAGGTCGAGAATGTCGTTGATGATGGCGAGCAGCGCCGCCGAGCTCTCGGTGATGTGGTTCACATAGGCGCGCTGCTTAGTGTTGAGCGGGCCGATGCCGGTGTCGTCGAGAAGCTGAGCGAAGCCGATGATGGTGGTGAGCGGTGAGCGCAGCTCGTAGGAGACGTGGCTGACGAAGGTGCTCTTGAGGTGGTCGGCGGCGACGAGCGCCTCGTTGCGCTCCACCAGCGCGCGCTCGACATGCACGGTGTCGGTGACGTCGCGCAGCGTGACCAGCGTGCCGCCGTCCGGCAGCGGCTGGGTGGAGCCGTCGAGGATCGTGCCGTCGCTGCGCTCCATGCGGAATTCCATCGGCACGCGCGCCTCGATGCCGGTGACGGCGGCGCCGAGCCGCGTCCACACGGAAACATCGGTGGTGAGCGGCCGGCATGCCTGCGCCACGGCGTCGATGTGCGGATGGGAATCGAGCATCGCCGCGTCGAGGTGCCAGAGCCGGCCGAAAGCGGAATTGGAGAGACCGAGCCGGCCGTCGCTGCCGAACACCGCCACGGCCTCGGCCAGCGCGTCCAGCGTTTCGCTCTGGATGCGGGTGAGCGAATTGTAGCGGCTTTCCAGCGCGAGGCGCTCCGTCACCTCGTCGAACAGATAGGTGATGCCGCCTTCCGGGTTCGGCGCCGTGACGACGCGCAGCGTGCGCCCGCCCGGCAGGTGCCACCAGTGCTCGCGCGGCTCGATGGCGCGGTAGGCGGAATGCAGATCCTCGCGCCACACGCGGAAATCCGCCTGTTCGGGCAGGCGGCGGGCGGCACGCAGCCGGTCGAGCACCGCGCCGTCGGTGGGGCGGTCGTCGAGGAAGGCCGGATCGAGCTCGAACAGGCTGGCATAGGCGGCGTTGTGGAAGACGAGGCGCTGGTCGGCACCAAAGATCGCCACGGCGGTGGCAAGCTGGTCCAGCGTGCGCCGGTGCGCACCGACGACATGGGCAAGCTCGGCCCGCACCGTCTCGGCTTCCGTCGCATCGAGCGCGATGCCGGCGGCGCCGCCGCCGGCGGGAACCTCCAGCACGTCGAGCACGTGGCGCGAACCGGCGACGACCACCGGCAGGCGCGCCTTGAAGGGCAGATAGGCGGCATGCGCCTTCTGCGCCTGCACGCGGCTCTGCTGGTCGAGCAGCGAGAGATCGCGAAGGGCGGCGTCCTGCCCGTCCCGGGCTTCCACCGCATGCGCGTAGGCGGCGTTGCTCCAGCGCAGCCGGCCGCCCTCCCCGCCGATCCAGACCGGCGCGGGGAGCGCGTCGAGCAGGGTGCGCATCGCCGAGCTTTCCTCGTCGAGGGCGCGATAGGCTTCCTGCAAGCGCGCCTGATCGAGCCGCACGCCGGTGATGTCGCGCAGGCGCAGCACCACGGCGGAGCCGACAGGGCGCCCGTCCACCTCGACGAAACGGCCATCCTGCGTAGCGAGGGTGGCGGCGAGCGGCGTGCCACGGCTGCGCAGACGGTCCACCGCCGCCTCGATCTCGCGCGCCGAGGCCGGCGTGAGCCAGGAGCCGAAGGCGAGGATGCGGGCGGGGGCGGCGACGCCGGTGAAGGCGGGCGTGTTGCCGATGACCTCGGGATCGGCGGCGGGATCGCGCCAGACGACGACGATCTGCGGCTCGGCCATCAGCAGGGCGCGTGCCTCGTCGATCTGGGCTTCGAGCCGGGAGATCTCGCCGAACGCCTCGGCCTCGCGGTGCAGCGACTGGCGGCGGAAACGCAGATGGACGATGGCGGTGGTGGTGGCGAAGACGATGAGGCCGACGACCAGAGCAAGGCCGATCAGCGTGCTCGGCTCCTGCACCGCGAGGACGGCGAAGACCTCCGACGAGGCGGGAGGCGCGGTCTGCGCGAGGGCGCCGGAACTGAGCAGGGACGGGAGCGCGAGACCGGACAGGGCGACGGCGCGCGCCGCGCGGCGCCCTTCGCCCCAGCTTCCATCACCAGCTCCGCCCTTGCCGGCCGGATGCGCCATCCGCGCCCGCCTCCCCTTGCCGACTGCCGTCCCCTCGGCCGGTGCACGCCTCGCGGACGGACACCGAATCACCGAGACTTTACCGAAGCGGGAGTCGCACTAGAAGGGCCGGCGGCGCCGCCGGCCGCCCGAAGTGTCAGAGCCCCTCGAAGAGCGGAGTAGAAAGGTAGCGTTCGGCGAAGGACGGGATGATGACGACGATGGTCTTGCCTTCGTTTTCCGGGCGCGCGCCGACCTCCAGCGCCGCCGCGATGGCCGCGCCCGAGGAGATGCCGACCGGGATGCCTTCCAGCCGCGCAATGGCGCGGGCGGTCTCGAAGGCGGTCTGGTTGCCGACCGTCACCACCTCGTCGATCACCGAACGGTCGAGCACTTCCGGCACGAAGCCGGCGCCGATGCCCTGGATCTTGTGCGGGCCGGGCTGGCCGCCGGACAGCACCGGGCTGTCCTCCGGCTCGACGGCGACGATGCGCAGCCCCGGCTTGCGCGGCTTGAGCACCTGGCCGAGGCCGGTGATGGTGCCGCCCGTGCCGACGCCGGCGACGACCACGTCGACTTCGCCCTGGGTGTCGTTCCAGATCTCCTCGGCCGTGGTGCGGCGGTGGACGGCCGGATTGGCGGGATTGCGGAACTGCTGCGGGATGATGGCGTCCGGCAGTTCCTTCACCAGCTCCTCGGCGCGGGCGACGGCGCCGCGCATGCCCTGCGCCGCCGGGGTGAGCACCAGCTCGGCGCCGAGCAGGGCCAGCATCTTGCGGCGCTCGACCGACATCGATTCCGGCATCACCAGGATGAGGCGGTAGCCATGGGCGGCGGCGACGAAGGCGAGCGCGATGCCGGTGTTGCCGGAGGTGGGCTCGACCAGCACCGTGCCGGGACGGATCACCCCCGCCTCTTCCAGCGACTGGATCATCGAGACGCCGATGCGGTCCTTCACGCTGCCGATCGGGTTGAAGAATTCGAGCTTGGCGAGGATGCGCGCCTTCACGCCCCGTTCCGCGGGCAGCCGGTTGAGCTGCACCAGCGGCGTGTTGCCGATGGTCTCCGTGATGGAGTTGTAAACGCGGCCACGGCCGACCTTTTCGGCGGGCGGGGTCTTCAGGGCGGTCTCGGCCATTGGGTGCCTCCAGCAAGCGGGGGCCGGGGCCTTCGCCCTAGCCCGTTATTGGCGAACGGTTTTCGCCGGCAGGGCTACCATATTCACGACATCAAGTCGAGAAAACAAAATTTGAACAGTTTTAGATCGTAAAATCTATACCTTCCGGCAAACCCTTGCGCAGCGTGTTCTGTGCCGCCGAGCGACAGAGGTCCTCGACGGTCACCGCGTCGAGCGCCGCCTCGAAGGCCCGCTCCGCCTCCGCGACGGCGGGCTGGACGATATCGCGCACGATGGGCGGGAAGCTGTCGAGCGCCTCGTCGCTCTCCGCTTCCACCACCCGGACGACCTCCGCCACGGTGATGCGCCGGCGCTCGCGCGCCAGCTCGTAGCCGCCGCGCGGGCCGCGCACGCCCTTGAGCACGCCGGCATGGACCAGCGCCTGGAGGACGGGCTCGAGATGACGGGGCGGCAGCTCGTGGCGGGCGGCCAGCGCCTTGGCGGCCACCGGCATGCCGCGTGCGTGCAGCGCGACGTCGACGACGGCGGCGATGGCGAGGAGACTTTTGTCGGACAGACGCGGCATGACCTCTGGCTACCGCGATATTTGCCGTCCGTCGAGCCCCGTCGAACCGAATCCACCGCTACCGCGTGTTGTTTCGTTCAAATTCCCGGTTTCGACCAGCTTAATCCGGGTCACCGGCGCCACCACCATCTGGGCGATGCGCTGGCCGCGCTCCAGCACGACGGGCGCGTCGCTGAGGTTGATCAGCAGTACCTTCACCTCGCCGCGATAGTCGGAATCGACCGTGCCGGGCGCGTTGAGCACCGTCAGACCCTGCTTGAGGGCGAGGCCGGAGCGCGGGCGCACCTGCGCCTCGTAGCCTTCCGGCAAGGCGAGGCACAGGCCGGTCGGCACGGCGGCGCGGGCGAGCGGGGCGAGGGTCAGCGGCGCATCCTCGGGCAGCGCGGCGATGAGGTCGAGGCCGGCGGAGCCTTCCGTCGCGTAGTCGGGAAGAGGCAGGCCCTCGCCGTGCGGGAGGACGAGGACGGGGACGCGGGGGCTCACGGCGCTTGCACTCACGAGACGGTCTCCAGCGGGCCGAAGGTGGCCGCGATGCGGGCGACGAGGCGTTCGGCGACCTCGGTCTTGGAGGCCTCCGGCCAGTGCTCGACGGCCTCGGCGGTGATGAAATGCACCGCGTTGCTGTCGCCGCCCATCACTCCGCCGGGGATGCCGCTGCGCTGGGAAACGTCGTTGGCGACGATCCAGTCGCAGCCCTTGCGGGCGCGCTTGGCCTGCGCATAGGCGATGACGTTCTCGGTCTCCGCCGCGAAGCCGACGACGAGGCGCGGGCGGCGGTTCGACAGGTGCGAGACGGTGGCGAGGATGTCCGGGTTCTCGGCGAGGGCGAGCGGAGGAATGGCGTTGCCGTCCTTCTTCATCTTCTCGCCGGCGGCGCTGGCCGCCCGCCAGTCGGCCACGGCGGCGGCGAAGACGGCGGCATCCGCCGGCAGGGCGGCTTCCACCGCCGCCAGCATGTCGCGGGCGCTCTCGACATGGCGCACCTCGACCCCGATGGGATCCGGCAGGTTCACCGGGCCGGAGACGAGCGTGACCTGCGCGCCGGCACGGGCGGCGGCGGCGGCGATGGCGTGGCCCTGCTTGCCGGAGGAACGGTTGGCGATGTAGCGCACGGGATCGATGGGCTCGTGCGTCGGGCCGGAGGTGACGAGGATGTGCCGCCCGGTCAGCGGACCCGAGGGCACCAGCAGGCGCGCGGCGGCGGCGACGATCTCCAGCGGCTCGGCCATGCGTCCCGGCCCGTTCTCGCCGCGCTCGGCCATCGCGCCGGCATTGGGACCGACGAAGGCGACGCCGTCGGCGGCGAGCCGCGCCGCGTTGCGGCGGGTGGCGGCATGCGCCCACATCTGCGGGTTCATCGCCGGGGCGACGAGCACCTTCTTGTCGCTGGCGAGCAGTACGCAGGTGGCGAGATCGTCCGCGAAGCCGTGCGCCATCTTCGCCAGAAGGTCGGCGGTGGCGGGGGCGACGATGATGAGGTCGGCCTCGCGCGACAGGCGGATATGGCCGATATCGTGCTCGGCCTCGCGGTCGAAGAGGTCGGTGAACACCCGGTCATGGCTGAGCGCACCGGCCGCCAGCGGGGTGACGAAGTGCTGCGCCGCCTCGGTCATGACGACGCGCACCGCGGCCCCGCGCTCGCTCAGCCGGCGGATGAGATCAAGGCTCTTATAGGCGGCGATGCCGCCGCCTATGATCAGCAGAATGCGCTTCTGAGCGAGCATGCACTGTCCCCGCGACCGGTTGGCCTGCCCCTATAGCCTAGCCGCAAACTTCCGCAAAAAGCCAAACATGCCGGATCGCGTCCGGCCGAGACACACCGGCACTCAAAAAAGCAGGTGCCCGGCCAGCAGCGCGGCGATCACCCACAGCGCCACCGTCATCCAGCGATTGCCCCGCCCTTCGGCGCGGCCGATGGCCTCGGTGGTCTCCGGCGCCAGGGCGAGGCCGTCGCGCGTGGCGGCGTCGAGCTGGGCGGCGATGCGCTGGCCCTGCGCCACGAGGTCCGGCAGCGACTGGAGCGAGCGGCCGAGCGCGCCGAGCCCGCCGGCCACCTCCTCCATCCGCCCGACCGGACCGAGATTGCGCTCGATCCAGCTGCGGACCACCGGCTCGGAGGTCTTCCACATGTCGAGCTGCGGATCGAGATTGCGCGCGACGCCCTCGACCACGACCATGGTCTTCTGCAGGAGCAGCAGCTCCGGCCGCGTCTTCATGTCGAACAGCGCCGTCACCTCGAACAGCAGGGTGAGCAGCTTGGCCATGGAGATCTGGTCGGCGCGGCGCGAATAGATGGGCTCGCCGATGGCGCGGATGGCCTGCGCGAAATCCTCCACCGAATGGTGCTCGGGCACATAGCCCGCTTCGAAATGCACCTGCGCGGTGCGCAGCCAGTTGCGGGTGATGAAGCCGTAGAGGATCTCGGCGAGGAAGCGGCGCTCCTTGGGGCCGAGGCGGCCCATGATGCCGCAATCCACCGCCACCAGCTTGCCCTCGGCGTCGACGAAGAGATTGCCGGGGTGCATGTCGGCGTGGAAGAAGCCGTCGCGCAGCGCGTGGCGCAGGAAGGACTGCATCACGATACGGCCGAGCCGCGGCAGGTCGTGGCCGGCGGCACGCAGCGCGTCGAGATCGTTGAGCTTGATGCCGTCGATCCACTCGGTGGTCAGCACCTCGCGGCCGGTGCGGTCCCAATCCACGGCCGGGACGCGGAAATCCTCGTCCTCGCCGGTGTTCTGGGCGAGCTCGGAAAGCGCGGCGGCCTCCAGACGCAGGTCCATCTCCATCGACACCGAGCGGGCAAGCGTGTCGACGACCGCGACCAGCCGGAGCCGGCGCCCCTCGGGCGAGCTGTGCTCGCCGAGCCGGGCGGCGCGGTAGAAGGAGGACAGGTCGATGCGGAAGCGGCGCTGCACATCCGGGCGCAGCACCTTCACCGCGACGCGGCGCGTCGTTCCCTCGGGATCGACGACCTCGCCCTGATGCACCTGTGCGATGGAGGCGGCGGCGAGCGCCGGGCCGAAGGTGCCGTAGATCTCCAGCGCCGGCCGGTCGAAATTGCGGGCGATGGTCGCCTCCGCGATCTGCTGCGGGAAGGCCGGCATGCGGTCCTGCAGCAGCTCGAGGTCGCGGGCAAGCTGCGGGCCGACCACATCCGGCCGCGTCGCCAGGAATTGGCCGAGCTTCACATAGGACGGCCCGAGCCGCGACAGGGCGGCGCCGATGCGGGCGGCGCTCGACGCCGGGCCGCGCCGCTCGATGAGCTTCGCGGCGGCGAAGAGCGGCTCGGAACCGGGCGGGCGCATGGCCGGATCGATGCGCGAGGCCACACCTTCGCGTGCCAGCACGAAGGCGGCACGGGCGAGACGCAGATAATCACCGAAGGGGCTGGCCACGCCGTCAGATCCGCACGCCGGAATGCAACGCGACGATGCCGCCGGTGAGCGGCGTCCAGTCGACACGCTTGAATCCGGCACCGCGCATCAGATCGGCAAAGGCTTCCGGCGGCGGGAACTTGCGGATCGATTCGACGAGATACTGGTAGGAATCGGCATCGCCGGTGACGAGCCGGCCGATGCCGGGGATCAGCTTGAAGGAATAGGCGTCGTAGACGGCGTCGAGGCCGGGCACGTCGACGCGCGAGAACTCCAGCACGAAGCAGCGCCCGCCGGGCTTGAGCACGCGGCGCATCTCGGAAAGCGCCTTGTCCATGCGCGGCACGTTGCGGATGCCGAAGGCGATGGTGGCGGCGTCGAAGCTGCGGTCGGCGAAAGGCAGCGATTCGGCGTTCGCCTCGACGAACTCCACCCGGTCGGCGAGACCGAGCGCAGCGGCGCGCTCGCGGCCGACGCCCAGCATGCCGCCATTGATGTCCGCCACGGTGGCGCTGGTGCCCGCCCCGCCCGCCTCGACGGTGCGGAAGGAGACGTCGCCGGTGCCGCCGGCCACGTCCAGCAGCTTGAAGGAGCGGCCGTTCTTCGGCGGGCGCAGGCGCGAGACCAGAAGGTCCTTCCACGCCCGGTGCAGGCCGAGCGACATGAGGTCGTTCATCAGGTCGTAGCGGCGCGCGACCGAGTGGAAGACCTCGTCGACCATGCGCTGCTTCTCGCCCAGCGGCACGGTCCGGAAGCCGAAATGGGTGTCGGCGGCGCCGCCGTCGGCCAAATTGTCCGCAGCCATCTGCTCGCGGCTCCCGCGTTCGATCCGAAATCGGGGCGGACCATAGCGGAGAGGCCGCGCGCATCCAAGCGGCGGGCCGGGACGTGGTTACGGGGCAGCCATGCGGTGGACGGGGCGCGGTATCGCACCGACCAGCGGAGCCTCGGCCGGAGCGCCAGGCCGGCTCAGATCACCCGCACCAGCGTGCCGACGCGGACGCGGTTGTAGAGGTCGATGACGTCCTGGTTGCGCATGCGGATGCAACCCGAGGAGACGGCCTGCCCGATGGTGTCCGGCTCGTTCGAGCCGTGGATTCGGTAGAGCGTGTTGCCGAGATAGAGCGCACGGGCGCCGAGCGGGTTGTCCTCGCCGCCAGGCATGACGCGCGGCAGATCGGGACGGCGGTCGATCATCTCGGACGGCGGGCGCCATTCCGGCCATTCGGCCTTGCGGCTGATGCGCTCGCTGCCCGACCACTGGAAGCCTTCCTTGCCGACGCCGATGCCGTAGCGCACCGCGGTGCCGTTGCCCTGGATCAGGTAGAGGAAGCGCGCGCCGGTATCGACAATGACGGTGCCAGCCGGATCGGAGCTGGTGTAGCGCACCGTGTGGCGGTCGAACTTGCGGTCGACGCCGCGCGCGCCCACCGAGGCGCGATGCACCGGAAGCGGCGGTGCGGCGTCGTCATAATAGTCGTCGTCCGGCTCGTCGGCGTAGCTGGCCGGCTCGGGATCGGCGGAAGGGGCGACCGCCCGGCCGACCGCCGCGGAGGGCCGGGTCGCGCCGCGCACCGCGCCGGCGGTGGCCGCCCGGGCCGGGCCCGCCGCCGCAGCCGCGGCCTCGAAGCCGCCGGCATTGGCGCCAGTGCGGCCGGCGGGCGGGGCAGCGCCGTAAGCGGCGCGCCCGTTGCCATTGCCGTAGACGCCATAGCCGCCGGAGGGATGGACGGTGCCGGAGGGATAGACCGGGGCGGAACCCGGCCGCCAGGCGGAGCCGCCGGCCGCCGCCGCGCGCGAATAGAGCTGGTAGGAGGACTGGTAGCCGTAGACGCCGCTCTGCGCCGCCGCCGGCGAGAGTGCCGCGCCGCCGGCCGCCAGCGCGAGCCCGGCGAAGGCCGCCACGCACAGGCCGCGAAGAACTCGCGAACGCGGGAAAGAACGTAACGGAACGAGGCTCGAATCACCGCGCATGCAGCACCCCCGGGGAATTAACCACAGGTTGATGCCGTATGGTTAACGAAACCTTTCCCGGAGGCGCCGGCAAGCATTTCTCGGGAAGCACTTGCCGGGAAGCGTTTGCGCGCAAGCGCTTCCCGTGAGGGCGCGTCAGTCCCGCGCCGGCCTACGGGCAGCGGACATAGACCATGGTGCCGTAGCGGCCGGCGACTTCCGGATCCATCCACTTGAGCACCATGATCTGGCCGTCGAAGCGCAGCACCTCGCGGTCGGACTTGGCGCCGGCCGGCTCGTCCGGCAGGCCGATGAAGGTCGGGCCGGTGCCGACCTGCTTGGAAACCACTTCCGACGCCTGGGCGTCGTCGGCCAGATACATCATGAAGCCACCCGAGGGGCCGGCGTTGATGACGTAGGGCTGGCGGCAGCCCTGCCGCGCCTGCGCCTCGGTACGCGTCGCGTCCTCCTGCCGGTGATAGGCGGCGAGTCCCCACTTGCCGACCACCTGCTGGGCGGAGATCGGCGAGGTGAACTGCGGCCGGGCGGGCGCCGGCGGAGCCGCCTGCTGGGTGGCGCAGCCGGCGACGACAGCGGCAGCGGCGGCGGCGAGCGCCAGGCGGACGACACGGTGGGATGCGTTCATTGAGCACTCCGGGACGGATGGCTGCGGGACGGAGGAGCGTAGATGAAGCGCCCGGCCGTCACTTCAGATTCCTACTTCAGCATAATGATTGAGCTTTACGCCAGAAGGCCAGCCGAACATAGTCCGCCCGCGCCGCGACGTCGAACCCCTCCCCACCCGCATACCGGGAAAAACGGGGTGAGCGCCGGCCGGAGTGACCGACGTGACCGATTTCCTGATTCGACCGGCAACGGATGCCGATGGCGATGCCATTGCGGCGCTGATCGAGGCCGCCTTTTCCGAATATGACGGCTGCATCTTCGACCGTGCCGCCGAATTTCCCGAGCTCGACGCCGTCGCGACTCACTTCGCCGGGCGCGGCGGCATCATCTGGGTGGCGCAGAGCGGACCCGACGTGATCGGCTCGCTCGCCGTCGCCCCCAGCGCCAACGAGGACGCGCCGGCCGGGACGATGGAGCTGTTCAAGGTCTACGTGGCCCGTACCGCCCGCCGGCGCGGCGTCGCCCGCGTCCTGTTCGAGCACGCCTTCGCCCATGCGGAGGCGGCCGGCGCGCCGGAGATCCGGCTGTGGACCGACACGCGCTTCACCGATGCCCACCGCTTCTACGAGCGCTGCGGCTTCCAGCGCCAGCCGGGCGCCCGCGAGCTTCACGACCTCTCCGACACCTGGGAATACCCCTACCGGCTGGCGCTGACGGCAGCCGGCGCGCCCAATCCTTCCCGTCCAGTCCCCATCGAAAGCTGATCCCATGTTCCGCTTCCAGGTCGGCCCCGCTCTCGTGGCGGTGACCGGCATCGGCTTTCTGTCGGTCATGGACGGGCTGGTGAAACACGCCGCCACCGAACATGCCGTGGGACAGATCGCGACCATGCGCTACGCCTTCGGCGCGCTGGTGGCCTATCTCGTCTTCCGCGCCACACGCACGCCCTGGCCGAATCGCGCCACGCTGACCCCGCATGCCTGGCGCTCGGTGGTGGTGGCGCTCACCTCGCTGACCTTCTTCTACTCGCTCGCCTCGCTGCCGCTGGCGGTGGCGCTGGCGCTCTCCTTCACCTCGCCGATCTTCATCGCCCTGTTCGCGGCGGTGATTCTCGGCGAGCGGCCGGGCAGGTCCATCTTCGTCGCGCTGGTGCTCGGCTTCGCCGGCGTGCTGGTGGTGCTGTGGAACGAACTGAGCCACACCGGCGAGGAGGCGACCAACGCCCTCGGCCTCGCCGCCGCGCTCGGCGCCGCCGTGACCTATGCGCTGTCCATGGTGGTGCTGAAGAGCCGGGCGGCGCGCGACCCGCTGCCCACCATCGTGCTACTGCAGAACAGCTTCGCCGGCGTGCTGGTGGCACCGCTCGGCATCGCCCAGTGGACGGCACCGACGGGCAGCGAGATCTTCCTCTTCCTCGGCATCGGCATGCTCGGCACCGCCGGGCACCTGTGCATGGCCTGGGCCTATGGCCGCGCCGACGCCAGCCGGCTCGGCGTGCTGGAATACACTGCCTTCGTCTGGGCGCTGTTCATCGGGCTGCTGGCCTTCGGCGAGATTCCGGCGATCAGCACGCTCGTCGGCGCCGCCCTCATCGTCGGAGGCGCGCTCATCGCCTCGCGCCGCGCCAGGCCCGCGCGCGAGCCCGAGGTCGAGATCGGCCCGTAGGCGCCATCCATGCGACGACGGGACTGGACCCCGTGTGAGGAGGCGATAGGTTATCGGGCACGCCGTCCTCCCCCGTCGGCGTGCCAGAATGGAGTGCCGTGATGCGTCCTTCGAATGTCCTGCGCAGGGCGCTGCTCGGCGCGGCGCTCACCGCTTCCCTCCTCGCCATCCCCGCTTTGCCGGCCCGCGCCGCGGAGCCGATCCGCATCGGCGAGCTGAACAGCTACAAGGCGCAGCCCGCCTTCCTCGATCCCTATCGCAAGGGCATGCAGCTCGCCGTGAAGCAGATCAACGAGGCCGGCGGCGTCGATGGGCGCCCCCTCGAACTGGTCTCGCGCGACGACGGCGGCAACCCGGGCGACGCCATCCGCGTGGCGGAGGAACTGGTGACGCGCGAGGGCGCCGACATCATCGCCGGCACGTTCCTCTCCCATGTCGGGCTGGCGGTCGCCGACTTCGCCAAGCGGCGCAAGGTGTTCTTCCTCGCCGCCGAGCCGCTGACCGACAAGCTGACCTGGGCGGACGGCAACCGCTACACCTTCCGCCTGCGCCCCTCGACCTACATGCAGGTGGCGATGCTGATGCCCGCCGCCATCGGGGCGAAGCGCAAGCGCTGGGCCATCGTCTATCCCAACTACGAATACGGCCAGTCGGCCGCCGAGACCTTCAAGACGCTGCTCCGGGCGGCGCAGCCGGACGTCGAGTTCGTCGCCGAGCAGGCGACCCCGCTCGGCAAGGTCGATGCCGGCCCGGTGGCGCAGGCGATCGCCGACGCCAAGCCGGACGCGGTGTTCAACGTGCTGTTCGGCCCCGACCTCGCCAAGTTCGTGCGCGAGGCCAACACGCGCGGCACGCTGGAAGGCACCTTCGTGGTCAGCCTGCTCTCCGGCGAGCCGGAATATCTCGATCCGCTGAAGGACGAGGCGCCGGTCGGCTGGGTGGTGACGGGCTATCCCTGGTACGCCATCACCACCCCGGAACATCAGGCGTTCCTCGCGGCCTATGTCGACGCCTATGGCGAGCCGCCGCGGCTCGGCTCGATCGTCGGCTACACCACCATCAGGTCCATCGCCGCCGGCGTCGCCAAGGCGGGCGGCACGGACACCGAGAAGCTGGTCGATGCCTTTGCCGGGCTGGAGGTCGACGGGCCGTTCGGCCCCTTCACCTACCGGGCGAGCGACCACCAGGCGACGATCGGCGCCTTCGTCGGCACGCTGGCGCTCCGGGACAGGCAAGGGGTGATGGTCGCCCCCGTCTATGTCGACGGCGCCAGCGTACTGCCCTCCGACGCCGAGGTGAGGAAGCTGCGGCCGGCGGCCGACTGACCCCCGGCGGCGGGTAGACGGATGTCGCTCGATTCCCTCCTGTTCCAGGCGGTCAACGGCCTCGCCTCGGCCTCCGGCCTGTTCCTCGTGGCGGCCGGCCTGTCGGTCATCTTCGGCGTCACCCGCATCGTGAACATGGCCCATGGCTCGTTCTACATGCTGGGGCTCTATATCGCCGTCACGCTGGCGCCGTTGCTGGACGAGCGCTTCGGCGGCGCGGCCGGCTTCTGGGGCGGCATCGCCGGCGCAACGCTGGCGGTGGCGCTGCTGGGAGCGGCGGTGGAGCGGGTGCTGCTGCGCCGCCTCTACAATGCGCCGGAGCTCTACCAGCTGCTCGCGACCTTCGCGCTGCTCCTCATCATCAACGATGCCGCACTGTTCCTGTGGGGGCCGGAGGACATTCTCGGGCCGCGCGCGCCGGGCCTTTCCGGCTCGGTGGAACTGCTCGGCCGGCGGCTGCCGCAATACGACGTCTTCCTCGCGCTGATCGGTCCGGTAGTGCTGGTCGGGCTGCACCTGCTGCTGACTCGCACGCGCTTCGGCCGGCTGATCCGCGCCGCCACGCAGGACCGGGAGATGGTGGCGGCGCTCGGCATCAACGAGGCGCTGCTGTTCACCGCCGTCTTCGCGCTCGGCGCCGGCATCGCCGGCTTCGGCGGGGCGCTGCAGATGGCGCGGGAACCGGCCAGCCTGTCGCTCGACCTCTCCGTGCTGGGCGAGGCCTTCGTCGTCGTGGTGGTCGGCGGCATGGGCTCGATCAAGGGCGCCTATCTCGCGGCGGTGCTAGTGGCCGAGGTGAAGGCGCTGTGCACCGCGCTCGGCGTGATCGAGATCGCCGGTTACACCTTCAACATGTCGCGGCTGACGCTGGTGGCGGAATTCCTCGTCATGGCGGTCGTCCTCGTCCTGCGTCCCCACGGCCTGTTCGGCCGGGCCCTGCCGGCCACGAAGGCGGGAGAGGCCGAGCCTCCGCTCCTGCCGCTCGACCGGCGCGGACGTGCCCTCGTGCTGGCGACCATCCTGCTGTTCGCCGCCATGCCGCTGATCGGCATGCTCTTCCGTTACGCGCCGGTGCTGGCGCTCGACATGGTGATCGCCGCGCTGTTCGCCGCGTCGCTGCACTTCATCATGGGGCCGGGCGGCATGGCCTCCTTCGGCCACGCGGCCTATTTCGGCCTCGGCGCCTACGGCACCGCCTTCGCCGCGACGCAGCTCGGCCTTTCCACCCCGCTCGCCTTCGCCACCGGCATCGGCACGGCGGCGGCCGGGGCGGCGCTGTTCGGCTGGTTCTGCGTACGGCTGGAAGGCGTCTATTTCACCATGCTCACCCTCGCCTTCGCGCAGATCGTCTGGTCCATCGTCTATCAGTGGGAGGACGTGACGGGCGGCTCCAACGGCCTGTTCGGCGTGTGGCCGGACTGGCCGTTCGACAGCCGCGCCGGGCTCTATCTCGCCGCGCTCGCCGTAGCGCTCGGCGGGCTGGCGCTGCTCCGGCGGATCGTCTTCGCGCCCTTCGGCCTGGCGCTGCGGGCGGGACGCGATTCGCGCCTGCGGGCGGAGGCCTCCGGCATTGCGGTGGCGCGCGTGCGCTGGCTCGCCTTCGCGCTCGCCGGCACGCTGTGCGGCGCGGCCGGCGGGCTGTTCGCCTTCGCCAAGGGCTCGATCTCGCCCGAGGCGATCTCGGTGGGACGCTCCATCGACGGGCTGGTGATGGTGCTGCTCGGCGGCGTGCAGAGCCTGATGGGCCCCCTGCTGGGCGCCGGCGCCTTCACCCTGCTGCAGGACACGGTGATGCGCGAGACCGACTACTGGCGGGCCCTGCTCGGGCTCGTCATCCTCATGCTGGTGCTGCTGTTCCCCTTCGGCATCGCCGGCGGGCTGCGCCGCGTGGCCGGGCTGCGCGACATGGCGAGGCCGCGCCGGACGGGAGGCGCCCGATGAGCGCCGCCCCCTCCCCCGTGCTGGCGGTGCGCGGCCTCGCCAAGAGCTATGGCGGCGTGCGGGCGCTGGACGGGGTGAATTTCGAGATCGCCGCCGGGGAGCTGCTGGCGCTGATCGGCCCCAACGGCGCCGGCAAGTCGACCTGCTTCAACATCGTCAACGGCCAGCTCCGGCCGGACGCCGGCACGGTGCATATCCTCGGCCGCGACGTCACCGGGCTCCCGCCACGCCGCATCGCCGGGCTGGGCGTGGGGCGGACCTTCCAGGTCGCCGCCGTCTTCCCCTCCATGAGCGCGCTGGAGAACGTGCAGATGGCGCTCATCGCCGTCCGGCGCGGGGTGTTCGGCTTCTGGCATCCGGCCCGCCGCATCGCCCGCGAGGAGGCGCTGGCGCTGCTGGAGCAGACCGGCATGGGCGCGCAGGCGCAGCGGCCGGCGGCCGCGCTCGCCTATGGCGACGTGAAGCGGCTCGAACTCGCCATGGCGCTCGCCGGGGAACCGAAGCTGCTGCTGATGGACGAGCCGACCGCCGGCATGGCGGCGGGAGAGCGGCGGGAGATGATCGCGCTGGTGCGTCGCCTCACCCGCGCCCGCGGCCTCGCCGTGCTGTTCACCGAGCATTCGATGGACGTGGTGTTCGGCCATGCCGACCGCGCCATCGTGCTGGCGCGCGGGCGGCTGATCGCCGACGGGCCGGTGGACGCGGTGCGCCGCGACCCGCTGGTGCGCGAGGTCTATCTCGGCGGTACGCGGCCGGGACGGGAGGCGAGGCCATGACGGCATCCCCCGTGCCGACCGCGATGGCGCCCATGCTGGAGATCGACGGGCTCGACGCCTGGTATGGCGAGGCGCAGATCCTGTTCGGCCTGTCGCTGACGGTCGGGCGCGGCGAGGCGGTCGCGCTGGTGGGGCGCAACGGCGCGGGCAAGTCGACGACGCTGAAGGCGATCATCGGGCTGGCGCGCCGGCGGGCGCGGCGCCTCGCGCTGCGCGGCGCGGACATCGCGGCGCTGCCGACCCACGCCATCGCCCGGCTGGGCGTCGGCTACGTGCCGGAAGACCGGCGTATCTTCACCGAGCTGACGGTGGCGGAAAATCTGGACCTCGGCCGTCGCACCGGCGCCTCCGACGCCGCGTCCCGCGGGCCGCGCTGGTCGGTGGAGGACGTGGTGGCGCTGTTTCCCAATCTCGGCGGGATGCTCGACCGGCCGGGCGGGCAGATGTCCGGCGGCGAGCAGCAGATGCTCTCCGTCGCCCGCGCGCTGATGGGCGACCCGGCGCTGCTGCTTCTCGACGAGCCTTCCGAAGGGGTCGCTCCAATTGTTGTCGAACAAATGATCGACGCCCTCCTCCGCCTCAAGGCCAGCGGGTTGTCGCTGCTGATCTCCGAGCAGAACTCAGCGTTGTGCGAGGCGATATGCGAGCGCGCCTATCTCATCGAGCAGGGTGAGTTGCGCTGGCAGGGAGCCATGGACGGGCTGGCGGCGGCATCCGAGACTGCGGGAATCTTCGGAAAAATTTAGCCAGTTTGGCCGAAGATTTGAAACATCCGTTTGCGAGCCGGCTCAGCTGTGCTCTGATGACGGCGATGGCGACTATCTTCGGGGGGAAGAGAGGCCAATGATTGCGGGCGGCCCGGACGAGCCTGCCGACGAGAGAGCCGTGTCGGTCGATGCCTACCGGCTCGACGAACAGGTGGGCTTTCTCATGCGCGTCGCCAGCCAGCGGCACACGGCGCTGTTCGCCGCGCGCATGATCGAGGGTCTCACCCCGCCGCAGTTCGCCACCCTGGCCAAGCTGCGCGAGGCCGGCCCCTGCTCGCAAAACCGGCTGGGACGGCTGGTCTATCTCGATGCCGCGACCATCAAGGGCGTCGTCGACCGGCTGCGGGCGCGCGGCTTCGTGCTGACCGCCGATGACCCGCTGGACCGGCGCCGCCGCGCGGTCGGGCTGTCCGACCGCGGGCGTGAGGTGGCGGATGCAGCGGTGGTGATCGCCCGCGAGATCACCGAGGCGACGCTGGAACCGCTGAACGCCGAGGAGCGCGAGCAGATCGTCAAACTGCTGCGCAAGCTCGGCTAGCGGCGAGAGAGTTCATCCGCGCGGCGCGAAGTCCGACAGCCGGCCGGCATAGGCCTTGGGACGCGGGGGCGCATAGGCGCCCGCCTTCGAGGTGGCGAGGCCGATCCTGACCAGCCCCTCCGCCAGCGCCACCGCGCTCGCCACGCCGTCGATCACCGGCACGCCATGTTCCTCGCCGAGCGCACGGGCGAGATCGGCCATGCCGGCGCAGCCGAGCACGATCGCCTCGGCCCGGTCCTCCCGCACGGCGCGGCCAATCTCGGCGGAGATGCGGCTGCGCGCGTCGGAGGCGGGATCCTCCAGCTCCAGCACCGCGACCTCGGAGGCGCGCACGCCCGAACAGCGCCGGTCGAGGCCAGAGCGCAGCAGGTTCGCCTCGATGACCGGGATGGAGCGCGACAGCGTCGTCACCACCGAAAAGCGATGGGCGACGAGGCTCGCCATGTGGTAGCCGGCCTCGCCGATGCCGACCACCGGCGCCCGCGCGAGGGTGCGCGCCGCGTCGAGCCCGGTATCGTCGAAACAGGCGATGATATGGGCGTCGACGCCCTGCGCCTCCGCCTCGGCGATCGCGGCCAGCAGGCCGGGAAGGGCGAGGGCATCGTCGTAATGCCCCTCGATCGAGGCCGGCCCCATGGCCGAGGTGGCGGCCAGTATCTGCGTACCCGGCGCCGCAACCGCCCGCGCCGCCGCGGCGATCTTGTCGGTCATGGAACGGGTGGTGTTCGGATTGACGAGATGGATGCGCAAGGGAAGGCCCGGAGCGTGAACGGTTGGGATCTCACGCTTCTAGCACGGGGACGGGCACGATGGGCACCGGCCGGGCGGATGAGCGGCCCCGCTCCCGGTCAGAAATGCCAGCCCAGGCTGAAGGTCGGGCCGTGCATGACCGTGTCGTAACGGAAGGAGCCCGTGCCGATGCCGGCGGCCTCGTAGTCCTCATAAAGATAGCGGTAGCCGATGGCGGTCGAGAGCGAGGGCGTCCACCGGTAGCCGAGCCCGACATAGCCGTTGCTCGACAGCTTCGATCCCACGCCGAAACCGCCGATATCCGCCACGGCGTTGAGGAACCAGCGATCGTCGATGGCCCATTGCAGCACCAGCCCGACGGTCGGATCGACCCATTGCTCGGTCTGGCTGGCGGACCCGACAAGCAGCGAGCCGGCCGGCGACAAGGCGACATCGGCGGAAATCCGCACGTAACGCAGGCCGGCGGTGATGCCGAGATCGAGATCGGAGGCGCCGAGCGGCAGCCAGTGACCGATCGCGCCGGTGGCGATGGTCTGGGACAGCTCGGCGTCGAGCGAGCCTCCGCCATAGGGGCCGATCTGGCCGTCGTGCGACAGCCGCGCCAGCACGAGATCGCCGAGGAACAGCCATTGTCCGTTCTCGGCCAGGAACGAGCCCATCACCGCGCCGTCGAGATTTTCCAGCACGTCGGACAGCGATGCATCGACCGGCGTCATCGGCCGGTTGCGCACGCCGACATCGCCGTCGATGGCTGTCAGCCAGCCATAGAACGTCGCCTGGAAGCGCCAGTCCGACGCCGGCCGCGCCGTGTCGGGCTGCGGCGCGCCGCCATGGGGCCGGTCGGCCGCACGCGCCGCGCCCGCCGCGAGAAAGGCGGCGAGCGACACGGCGATGGCGCGAGCGCTGTGCCCGAATGCCCCCATCTTCCGGCTCAGCCGACCTTGGCCACGGCGGGAATGATCCACGAGCCGTTGAGGATCGACGGATCGTTCTCGTCCGGCCAGTAGAGGCGCAGCATGAGATTGAACCGGTCCTTCGGTGCCGGCAGCCAGTTGGCTTCCTTGTCCGGACCAGGGCTCTCGTTCTGGACGTAGATCACCAGAGAGCCATCCGACTCCAGCTTCGGGTCGGTGCGCATGCTCATGGAATAGCGGTTGATGGGGTTGGCGACGAAGAACATCGCCGCGTCGTACATGGTCAGCGACCAGAACCCCTTCACCGGCGGCAGCTCGCCCGGCGCGAAGCGGAGCTGGTACTTGTTCGCACCGCTGTATTCGCTGCCGTCCTTGTCCTTCAGCGAGGTCGGATAGACGGCGTCCTGCGGCCGGTTGGCACCGAGGCCGATGGCGGTGATCAGGGCACGCTGGAGATAATCGGTGCCGTAGAGACCGGTCTTGGTCGTGTAGCCCCAGCCGTTGATGTCCTTGACGTCGCCGCCGCTGAGCTTGAAGTGCAGCATGATGCGGTCATAGGAAAGCTGCGGCAGGCGCTTCGACCAGCGGGCGTCGATCGCCTTCGGATCGAAGCTCTTGCCGGGGACGAGGCCGATCTGCGCGAACCGTGCCAGCGCCGGCGCATCCTTGGCGGTGGGCGGATTGCGCTTCATGAGCTCGGCGAGCAGCGTGAAATAATCGGCCGCGCTCAGCGCGTTCACCTGATCGCGCACCGACGTCTTCATGTCGATGGCCGCGTCGACCTTACCGGCGGGCGGCGTGTAGTCCTTGCCGAGCGCGCTCAGCGGGAACAGCTTGAACTGGTCCTGAAGCGCGTGGACGGCGGCGTAATCCTCCGGCGTGCCGGTGCAGTAGATGCGACCGAGCATCCAGACGATGTCGGTCGTCGACTTGAGCTGCACCATGCCCTCGGGCACCTTGCCGGACCAGCCGGGGCCGGTGACGAGATAGGTCTGGGCGCCGGTTCCGGTGGTGCGCGATCCCGGCACCTGGAACACCTCGGTCCAGCCATTGAGGAAGGGCAGCAGGAAATAGCGGCCCTTCATGTCCGGCACGCTCACCACCCAGGGCTCGTCGCCGACATCGAGGAAGGCCGTGGTGTAGAGCGTGTCCGCGTTGGGCGCGGTGACATCGCGGAAGCTGGCGTCGGGATAGGACCGCAGCTTGATCAGCGTGCCCATCGGCCCGCGGCTGCCTTCCGCCTTCACCACATTGGTCATCACCCGGCGGGTCATCTCCATGGTGACCAGCGGGTAGCCGAACACATAGGCGTCCGAAGCGACCATGAAGTCGTCGGCGCCCTCGACGAGATCGTAGATCGGCCCGTCCCAGGCCAAGGCGTTCTGAGCGGCGGCGACCGAGGCCAGAGCAGCTCCACCCATCATCAGGGCGCGGCGCGAAAACGTCATGACATGCTTCCTCGACAAGATTTCGGAGACGAAGACGATTTTCCCCGCCACGGACCCACACCGCCGTCGTCGGCAAAGCATAAACCGCCGCAAGAATTCGTTTTCCCGACTAAGAGCACTTCTATGGAATTATAGCATGACGGCAATGTCACGTCGCGCGGGCACCGCCAGCCAAGATATTCCAAATCGAATACCTTGCGGGATGCCAGAGCCATAACTTATGGAAGTGGCCACCGCTTGCTATTAGAGGACAGGAGCCGCCGATTTTGACCAATGTTCCGTCCCAGCGCGTGGGCCCGGTCGCAGCGTTGCCGGCGCTTCTCGGAGAGCTCGGGGTGAGCCTCGATGAGGCGTTCGCCGGCTCGGGCATCGCGCCACACGAACTGCTGCCGGAAGCCCGGTTCGCCTACCCTGTGCTGGTCGGCCTGATCGAGCGCGGCGCCAGGCTGGCTCGCTGTCCCCATCTCGGCCTGCTGCTGGGCGCGCGCAGCGACCACCGGGCGCTCGGTCCCGTCGGCGAGATGATGGCGAGCGCGCCCACGCTCGGCGACGCCTTCCGCGATTATGTCGGGCTGCAGATCGGCTATTCACGCGGCGCGGTGGTGTATCTCCAGCGGCTCGGCGACGACTATCTCATCGGCTACGGGCTCTACGATGCCGGCACCGGCGTCGGCCGCCAGATTCACGATCTGGTGGTCGCCATCGGCTGCAACATGGTGCGCGCGCTCACTGCAGGCCGCGCACAGCCGCTGCGCGTGCTCGAATGCGTGGGGCCGCCGGACAACCTGTCCGCCTATCGCAGCGTCCTCAAGACGAGTGTCGTCTTCGACCAGGAGCAGACGGGAGTGGTGATCTCCGGGCACGACATGGCCATGCCGCTGCCGGGCGCCGATCCGGCCCGGCACGTGCAGCTTCGCGCCGCCCTGCAGGAGATGCTGCGCGGCGATCTCGCGGACATCGTCGGGCAGGTCCGCCATGCCATACGCCCGCGCCTGATGCTGGACGAGGCCGACCGCCACGCCGTCGCGCGCGAACTCGGCCTCGAGCCCCGCACCCTGGCCCGGCGCCTTGCCCGGGCCGGCACCAGCTTCGAGGCGATTAAGGACGAGGTGCGCTTCACGGTCGCCCGGGAACTACTGGCCCTGACGCGCCTGCCGATCGGCCGCGTGGCCGAGGCGCTGTCCTATTCCGCCAACAGCTCGTTCGATCACGCCTTCCAGAGGTGGGCCGGCGTGGCGCCCTCGCAATGGCGCGCGCAACAGGCGGCGGGCGTGGCTACCGGCGAGGGATGATCGCGGACGATCTCTTCCGCCTCAGGTGGAAGGGTTTGGAAGGTCCGGCAGGAGGAGCACTCCTCGCGACCGCCGGAAATCTCAGCGTTTCGCGCGCTTGCCGCCGGCGCCGGCCGAACGGGCCGCGGCCTGGCTTTCGGTGGCCTCGCGGGCCAGCCGCGCCTCGCGCAGGCGTGCCGTCTTGGCCTCCCGCTGCGCGACTTCCTGCTCGATCATGGACATGGCAATGCGCGAGACCGACTCTGCCTTGCTTTCCGTCTTCGAGAGCTTGGGCTGGAAGAGCGTATCGCGGTTGAGCTTCGCCATCGTTCATTCCTTTCAAAATGAAAAGGCCGGGTTGCCCCGGCCTCCCCTGCGTCGACGATCCGTGCCCGTACATCCGGGGTCACGGAGCGGAGGCATTCCTTACGCAGCCTGGAGGCTGCCCGCCGAGGACTTGCCGCTGCGACGGTCGGTCTCGATCTCGTAGGAGATCTTCTGACCCTCGCGCAGGTCACTCATACCGGCGCGCTCGACGGCGGAGATATGGACGAAAACGTCCGGGCCGCCATTGTCCGGCTGAATGAAACCGAAGCCCTTCTGGCTGTTGAACCACTTCACGGTGCCTGTCGCCATAACGATATTCCTTAGTTCGACATAGAAATTCGATCACCCGCGCGGCGCGGGCGTCACGTTGACATCGATTTGAGAGGAATTTCGCTGCGGCGCAGAGCTGCGCAAAACAAAGTTCAACGTGCAAGATCGATGCGCGATCATAATCGAAACCAGGAGTTATTACAACCCTTGGTCGGATTTATTTTGAGCAGCCGCCTGAGGCGCGGGACGCGGGGCCCGGCGGTCGACGAGGGGCTTCTTCTTCGGGGCGGCGATGAGGCCATCACGGACCGCCTGCTTGCGCGCAGCCTTGCGCGCGCGGCGAACGGCTTCAGCCTCTTCGCGGTTGCGCCGCTCGGACGGCTTCTCGTAAGAGCGCCGGGCCTTCATTTCCCTGAATATGCCTTCGCGCTGCATCTTCTTCTTCAAGACGCGCAGCGCCTGTTCGACGTTGTTGTCGCGAACGAGAACCTGCAAATTTTTTCCGATCACATGCAGCGGTGCTGCTGGTTTACGCGGCCGCAGAATGGCGACGCCTCGCCTAATATGGGGCGATATGCGGAAATTGGAAGGGCAAAGCGGCTTTATCGGCACGCGTGGCCGGGGGAAAACCCGCCAATGCCACCCCGTTCCCGCCCGCGATCGCAGCTATTCGCTCATGATCTGCGGCGTGCCGCAGTTGGGCGGCGTGCAGTTCGGCAGCTTCAGATCGGCCGCGGGATCGACCGGCGGAGCCCCCGGGCGCGGCACCAGCTCTCCGGTGAGCGGCTGGGGCGCATCGGGACCCGGGTCGAGATTGTCCGGGTTCGAGAGCGGCGGCTGGGGAGCCGGCGGGGCGTTCGTGTCCTGCGCCAACGCCGGAGCGGCGGCCCATAGTGCCAGCGCCGTCATGGCGAGAAGCGTCTTCTTCATGGTGCCCTCCCTGCAGCATCCGCAGGAGACGCTACCACCGGAGTGCCGGGGCCCCAAGAGAGCTTCCGCGCCCGGCCGCCGCTTTCATCCAGCCCAACCGTACCCGGCCCGCTACGGCGTGAACTCGATCTCGACCCGCCCGCCGCAGCTGGGGCAGATCGTCTCCAGTCGAACCGGCTTCCGGCTCCCCGAAAGCGGCGGAGCCCCCGCCACGGCGGCCAGGCAGGTGCGGTAGAGGTCGATGGTCGCGTCCGGCGTGGCCGTCGCCTCCGGATGCCGCTCCAGCGTGAGCCTCAGAAGCTCGAAGGCGGCCTGCTGCTGGTCCATAGCCCTGCCCTCCCGGTCGCGCCGGCGCATTGCCTCGCGAGTCCCCACACCATGTAACCTCAATTTCCCCTGCGGTACCCCGTCAAAAAAGGAGGAAAGCGCCGATAGCGCTGCTTCCGGAACGGATGCCTGCTATCGACTGTCGCGTCTTGTCCGTCGCCTGCCAAAAGGAACGCCTGTGCCCCGCCAGCAGGAGTCCGCCGCCTCGCCCCGCGATGTCGCCACGCGGCGTATTCCGCCGACCGTCTGGGCGCTCGGTCTCGTCAGCCTGCTCATGGACATCTCGTCCGAGCTGATCCAGACGCTGCTGCCGCTCTACCTCGCCGCCGAGCTGGGCGTGTCGGTTCTCGCCATCGGCTTCATCGAGGGGCTGTCGGTCGCGATCGCGACGGCGACCCGGCTCTTCTCCGGGCTTCTCGCCGACTGGAGCCGCCGCAACAAGCCGCTGGCGATCGCCGGCTATGGCCTTGGGGCCCTGTCGCGGCTGATCTTCCCGCTGGCGACCAGCGTCGACCAGATCGTCCTGGCGAAAGCGATGGACCGCATCGGCAAGGGAATCCGCAGCACGCCGCGCGACGCCATCATCGCCGCCGTCTCCCCGCCCGAGATTCGCGGCGAGAGCTTCGGGTTGCGCAAGTCGCTCGACACGGTGGGCGGCTTTCTCGGGCCGCTGATCGCCATCCTGGCCATGACCTTGATGGCGGGAGACATCGTCTCCGTCTTCTGGATCGCCACCATCCCCGCCGCGCTGGCGATGGCCGTACTGATCTTCGCCGTGCACGAGCCGAAGACGGGGGCGGCAGCGAAGCGGCCGGCCTTCCGGCTGTCCCGCTCGTTCCGGCTGAACCGCGCGGTCTGGGGCGTGATCGGCATCGCCTCCGTGCTGATGCTGGCCCGTTTCAGCGAGGCTTTCGTGCTCCTGAAAGCGCTCGAGGCCGGCTTCTCGCCGTCCTGGGTGCCGCTGTCGATGGTCGTCATGCACGCCGCCTACGGGCTGACCGCCTGGCCGGTCGGCCGCCGGTCGGACCGCATCGGGCGGACCGGACTGCTGATCTGGAGCCTGATGTTTCTGATGGCGGCACATCTGACGCTGGCCTTCGCCGGCAGCGTGAGCGTCTACATCGTCGGCACCGTTCTCTGGGGCCTGCATATGGGCTTCTCGCAGGGCCTGCTCGGCGCGATGGTCGCCGATGCGACGCCCGACGACCTCAAGGGCAGCGCTTTCGGCGCCTTCAACCTGGCGACGGGCGTGGTGGTCCTCGCCGGCAACACCGCCGCCGGCTGGCTCTGGCAGAGCCAGGGATCGCAGGCACCGTTCCTTGTCGGCGCAGGCCTTTCCGCCGCGGCCCTCGCGCTGCTCGCCGCTAGAGGACGCAGCCCTCCGTCCTGAGCACGTGCCTTCGGCGCGGAGGTGAGGAAGCAATCATCGAGAGGGATGCGGCCTGCATGACCGGAGCTGGCTGGGGCGGGAGGATTCGAACCTCCGCATGGGGGAATCAAAATCCCCTGCCTTACCACTTGGCGACGCCCCACCGGACCGGGCCGTCGGGCTGGAAAGCCGGGCCGGAACCGTGGGCGCGGACATAGCCACAGCTCGCCGCCGCTTTCAACCTCGGCACGCGCAAAGCCGTGCGACGACAGAGGCGAAAGGCCGGCGAACAGAGACGAAATCCACATCATCCACCGCCAAGCGCACCCCTCCCCTTGCAGGCCGGCGCATCGGCATGCTAGAGGCTCGCGCCGCGTCGGAGTGTAGCGCAGCCTGGTAGCGCACCTCGTTCGGGACGAGGGGGTCGCAGGTTCAAATCCTGCCACTCCGACCATTCAAGCCAAGGGCCTCCCGAGCCCTACGAAATCTACCCCGACAGATATCTCGACAGACACGACCCTACCGGGCTTCCGGCTCGCGCCGGCGGGCGTCGCCTCGTCGCTTACGGCCGGGACAGGGATACCGCACCCGTTGACGAGGCTGTTTCCGGCCGGCAGGTTGCGGCGAATGTGGGGTGCGCCACAAGCGACCGCAGGCGGGGCGGAGACCGTGAAGTGAGCGACTGGGATCAATTCGGCGCGGATTATGACTTTCCGGACTTTGACGGCCAGCCGAACACGTATGTGATTGCGTCGACGCCCCGATCCGGCAGTCACTATTTCGGCCATCTCCTGAGGAAGACCGGTGCCCTCGGCAGCCCGCTGGAATATTTTCATCCCGGTCATGTCGAGACCTGGAAACAGAAACTGGGCGTCTCCACTCTGGAAGGCCTCATCGCCTGCCTGTTTCGGCGCCGAACCTCCCCCAACGGATGGTTTGGAGCGAAGGCTCACTGGTCACAGTTCGAGCCCCTCCTCCAGAACGAAAGAGCCTTCCAGGCGATAAATTTCAGCAGGTACATCCACATCATACGCCGGGATCGACTGGCGCAGGCGATTTCTCTGGTGGTCGCGCGCCAAACCGCTTCCTGGATCAGCTTTCATGCCGTGCGGCGAACGCCGGAATACGATTTCGGTGCCATTCAAACGGCCCTTTCCGAAATCGATGCCCAAAGCGATCAATGGGAGGGGTTCTTCTCATCCCGCCGCATCGATCCGATGATCGTCGAGTATGAAGCCCTCCTGGCCGACCCGGAAGAAGCCGTGACGGGCGTTCTCGCATATGTCGGCCATCACGGCCCCGCGACGGGGGCCGCTTCCAGCCCCGAACCGCAGCGCCAGTCCTCGGGCATCAATGTCGAGTGGAAGGAACGCTATCTCGCCGATCTGAACTCGACCGCATGCTGATGCGTGCCGATCTCATCACGTCGTCATTTCGTTGGAGAGACATCTCCCGTGCCGATATATCTCAAGCAATTCACGAAATTCCCCAATGCCGGCGACGTCGCCAGCGGGCATATCGTCTCGCAACTGCTGAATACCACGCCCATCCTGGCCGGAGAGGACAGCCTTGACCGCCCCAACCTGATCGCCATCGGCTCCATTCTGCACTGGGCCGACAGCCATTCGGTCGTCTGGGGATCGGGCTTCATCTCATCGGGCGTGGGCCTGCGCAGCGCTCCGTCACAGGTCGTCGCGGTCCGCGGCCATCTGACCCGGGAGCGCCTGCTCCAAATGGGCGTCGAAACGCCTGCCCGCTTCGGCGACCCCGGTATCCTGATCTCCGACTTCTTCAAACCGGCGGAAGTCGCCAGACGGGGCGTCGGGATCATCCCGCACTACGTGGACGCCGAACATCCTTTCGTCACGCAGGCGCTGGAACACGGCGCCACGCGGATCGACCCGCTGTCTCCGCTCGACCGGTATCTCGCCGCTTTGTCGTCCTGCGAAATCATCCTTTCCTCTTCGCTGCACGGCGTCATCTTCGCGCACGCATACGGCATTCCCGCCGCGTGGATCCGCCTGTCCGGTCGGGTCATCGGCGACGGTTTCAAGTTTCGCGACTACTATTCCTCGATCGGCATCGGGCCGGAAGGGATTCCCGACCTCACGGGCGACGATCCCTACGAGCGCGCGGTGGACAGCGCCGGCGTGCCACGGTCGGAGATAGACCGAGACGAGCTGCGCTCCGCCCTGCTGGCCGCCGCCGCGCGGCTGGAGGGATAAGCCATGCTCAAGGCGTTGGCCGTCGTCTGTGTCCGCAACGAGGCCGTGCACATGCGCCGGTGCCTCCGCGATCTTATCGGCGACGGCATCGACGTCTTTCTCATCGACAACGACTCGACCGACGGTTCAACAGAAATCGCCAGCGAGTTCCTCGGCCACGGGCTGCTTGGCATCGAACGAATCCCGTGGACGGGCGCCTTTTCCCTGTCTGACCAGCTTCGCGCCAAACGGCGCATCATAGCCGACGCGGATCATGACTGGATCGTGCACACCGATGCAGATGAATGGCTTTGCTCACCTGTCGAAGGCCAGTCGCTTCTCGACGGCATCCGCGAGGCGGACGCGGCCGGCTATACGTGCATCAATTTTCACGAGATCGTCTTCGTGCCGCTGCCCGGCGACGACTTCCTCGCCGACGACTACGCCTCCCGGATGTCGACCTACTACTTCTTCCAGCCGGTCTATCCGAGACTTAACCGGGCGTGGAAGCGCACGGCCGACATCGACAGTTCGCGCTCCAGCGGCCATCGGCTGGCCGGCGACGGGCTGCGCCTGTATCCGCAGGATTTCTTCCTCAGGCACTACATCGCCCTGAGCGAAGGTCATGCCCGGTCGAAATATGTCGGCCGAAAATTCTCCGACGAGGATTGTCCGTCGTCAGAACATTTGGCGCAACTCGCGGCGTAAATTAGCGGAGTGCGGGCCTCGTCTGGGGGGTGATGTTAGGCGGCGAGCTTGCGGTGCTGCAAGCGCCGATATTCGATGGTCTGTCGCTGTCGGTGCGGTCGAGGATTCCATCGACGCACTGGCGCACGAGACCGGCGCGGTCCCGTGTGGGGATGAGGATGCTCACCAGCGGCGCTGGCGTAGGGATCGCCCACGTCACCCGGTGCCAGACCGGCACGGCCGGATTGACCGCGACGACGGCGCGGGTACCAGTCTCGTCGAGCCGTTCCTGGATTGCCGCGCGGGCGGCCACGATGCAGCGTTCGAGCTGTTCCTGCGAGAAGGAGCTGCCGTTCGGACTCTGGCGCCAGTGATACAGGATGGCGGGTATGTGGCGGATCTGCTCCGGCGCGCAGCGATGGACGATGCGCAGGGCCAGGTCGTAGTCCTGGCTACCCTCCAGGCCGAGCCGGAAGCCGCCGACCGCGATCACGCTGTCCCGCCGGTAGACGCCGAGGTGGTTGATGACGTTCTGGCCGAGGAGCTGCTCGTAGCTGTAGTTGGGCTTGAAGTAGGGGTCGTAGCGTTCGCCCTTCTCGTCGATCTTGTCCTCGTCGGAGTAGACGATTTCGGCATCGGGATGGGCGTTCAGCTCGACGGCGACCTCGTAGAGGGCGTGCTCGGCCAGAAGGTCGTCATGATCCAGGAGAGCGACGAACGCGCCGCTCGCCAGTTCCAGGGCGCTGTTGCTGGCGGCGGAGATATGGCCGTTGCTCTCGCGCTGGACCCATTTGACGCGCGGATCGCCGGCCGCGAGTTCGGCCAGCAGGGCGGCGACATGCGGCTCGGGCGAGGCGTCGTCGGCGATGCACAGTTCCCAGTTCGGATAGAGCTGCGCCTTTACCGATTCGACCATCTCACGCAGGACGGTGGCCGGGGTGTTGTAGGTCGGCACGATCACCGAGATGAGGGGCTTATAGGGCAGCTGCGCGAGATGCGCCCGGATCGCCTCCCGATCCGCCGCCGACAGCGTGTCGTGCCGCTTCACCCATTTGCCATAGGAACGGGACGAGGGAGCGATGCTCCGCCTCTGCTCCTCCGCGAGAGCGGCCGTCCGGGAGCTGAAGGCCGACGGGAACATCCGCCGGACATAGCCACGTGGCCTTCCGTTCGTGTGGAACAGGACCCGCAAGGTCATTCGACGTATCAGTCGGCCCCCCCGGCTCAACATGGCTTTCCCGCGACGATGGAGGGCGGCCATTCTTCGAGACTGACGTCCCCGAATGTGCCCGTCCGCTTACGCAACTCGCTCTATTTCCGTACGCGTCCACCGCAGCGTTTCTGCTGGGTTTCCGGACGTTTCCCGCCCGTCCCGACGCGTTCGGCGCTCACTTAATAATCGAGCAAAATGCCATCATTTTGTTGATACGATGTCGGCATGGGGTGGCTCAAGCGCCGATGGTGAAGGCAGAACGAACGGGGGTGAGCCGGGGCCGAAAGCTGCCGAGGCGTATTATCGAACCGTTCAAGTTCGAGAGCGGTGCCCGTTGAACGGCCAGGCGCCTGATGGCATGTCCGACCATCGTATTGAACTTCGGAACGGCTTTTCTCGACGCTGATGGATAGGGAATATCTTTGTTTCAGGTGGCGAATAGAACGATTTATCGTTCGCCGGAGGCATCAATAGTGCATGTGGCGTGGAGCGGTGGGGCATCTGCTCATAATTTACGATGAAACTCCTGCAAATTCCGGAGAGATCTGCATGGGTCGATCCGGTATGGGGTGCGCGGGCGCACGCATGAGATTTGTGGATATTTTCCGCTCGAGAGTGCCAGCGTCGGAATCAGGCCCGATCCATGACCTCCTGTCATGGTTTCGTCACGCCTTTTGATGCTTTCGGGGTGATTCTCCCTGCTATGCTGCCCTCCCAGCAACAACCCGCTTCGCGCTCATGTCCGGTACTTCCGCCTCCTTGCCCCAGCCGCCGTCCCTGCTCGATCACATCCGGCCGCAGGCCCTCTCTTTGCCGGAAAGCGGCATCGTCGAGGTGATGAATTATGGCCGCCAGCGTGAAGGGATGATTCCGCTTTGGGCGGGCGAGGGCGACCTGCCCACCCCTTCCTTCATCAGCGAGGCGGCCACCCGGTCGCTCGCCGCGGGCGAGACGTTCTATACGTGGCAGCGGGGCATTCCCGAGCTGCGCGCCGCCATTGCCCGCTACATGAGCCGGCTCTACGGCCAGGCGGAGGATCCTGAACGGTTCTTCGTCACCGGCTCGGGCATGCAGGCGATCCAGATCGCGCTGGCGCTCACGCTTTCGGCCGGCGAGGAGATCCTGATCCCTTCGCCGTCTTGGCCGAACGCGGCGGCGGCAGCGGAGGTGATCGGTGCACGACCCGTCTATGTGCCGTTCTCCTTCGACGAGGTGCAGGGCTTCTGGCTCGATCTCGACCGGCTGGAGAGCGCGGTCACGCCGCGTACGCGGGTGATCTTCATCAATACGCCCGCCAACCCCACTGGCTTCGTCGCCTCGCACGAAGCCCTGCGCGGCGTGCTCGACATTGCCCGCCGGCATGGCCTCTGGATCGTCGCCGACGAAATCTATGGTCGCTTCTACTATGAGGCCGGCGAAGCGGGGCGCGCACCGTCCTTCCACGATGTGATGGAGCCGGAGGACCGCATTCTCTTCGTCCAGACCTTCTCCAAGAACTGGGCGATGACCGGCTGGCGCCTCGGCTGGATCGAGGCGGATCCTTCGCTTGGGGCGGTGCTGGAGAATCTGATCCAGTACTCCACCTCGGGCGTCGCCGCCTTCATCCAGAGGGCCGGCGTTGCCGCGCTGGAGCGCGGCGAGAGCTTCGTCGCCCATCAGATCGAGCGCGCGCGGCGCGGACGCGACATCGTGGCCGCCGGTCTCGCGACCTCCAACCGGGTGCACTTCGCGCCGCCGCCGGGCGCCTTCTACATGTTCTTCGGCGTCGAGGGCGAAAGCGATACCCGCGCCCTCGCCCTCAAGCTGGTGGACGAGGCGGCCATCGGCCTGGCGCCCGGCACCGCCTTCGGTCCGGGTGGCGAGAGCTACATCCGGCTCTGCTTCGCGCGCGGCGAGGGACAGATCGGCGAGGCGACGGATCGGCTGGTGCGTTGGCTGCAGAGGTGACGAAGGGGAATGTGCCCGGAGGTAACTTGCGGGCGCACGGTCCACGGCGCACACTGGAAAAATGCAAGATTTCAGTGCCCCTTCCGAGTCGCTTCCGCCGCCGACTGTGTCGGAGGCGCGTCTGCTGTCGGTGCTCGACACCGCGGCGGACGGCATCATCGTCATCGACGAGCATGCGCGCATCCTGATCTTCAACAAGGCCTGCGAGAAGATGTTCGGCATCCAGGCCGCCGAGGCGGTCGGGCAGAACGTCAAGATCGTCATGCCGACGGAATATGCCGACCAGCACGACCAGTATGTCGGTAGCTATATTCGTACCGGCGTGAAGAAGATCATCGGCATCGGCCGCGAAGTACGTGGCCGGCACGCCGACGGTACCATCTTTCCGCTCGAACTTTCTGTCGGCGAGGCGGCCACGCCGGACGGGCGCCAGTTCATCGGCATCCTGCGCGATCTGCGGCCGCGCAAGGAAAGCGAGCAGCGGCTTGCCGATCTCCAGAGCGAACTCGTGCACTTGGCGCGCGTCTCGGCCATCGACGAGATGGGCGCGGCCATCGCTCACGAACTGAACCAGCCGCTGACCGCCCTGATGCTCTACCTCCAGGCCATACGCCGCGCCCACAGCCGGGGCGTCGACATCGTCAAGGTGGTCGGCGAAATCCTGGACAAGGCGGCGGGCGAGGCGGAGCGGGCCGGCCACATCATCCAGCGCATGCGCCAGTTCGTCGAAAAGCGCGAGCCGGAACGGCACGTGCGTGAACTGGACCCGCTGATCGACGAAGCGATCGACCTGACGCTGCTGGGCCAGCGCCACCGCATCCGCATCGAGCGCAAGCAGGCGTCGGACCTGCCGCCGGTGTCGGTGGATCCGGTGCAGATCCAGCAGATCGTCGTCAATCTGGTGCGCAACGCCATCGAGGCGGCGGCCGGCGCCACCGACCCCGCCATCCATATCCGCACGCGGATGGCGGAGGACAGCGTCGTGCTGGAGGTGCAGGACAACGGTCCGGGCATCATGCCGGAGGCATTGCCGAAGCTGTTCGAAGCTTTTGCTAGTTCAAAACGTCGCGGCATGGGTCTCGGCCTTGCGATTTCACGGACGATCGCCCAGAACCACGGAGGGGATCTCGTGGTCGATCCGGGCGGCAATGGCAGGGGCGCGTGTTTCTCGCTGATCCTGCCGGCGTCGTCCGAGCCGATCGAGGTTGGGTGAAGGAGCGTGGCATGGCGCAGTTGGGAGAGATCTTCATCGTCGACGACGATGCGGCGGTGCGTGACGCGCTTTCACTGGTCCTGAGTCTCGAGGGCTATCATGTCCGCGGGTTCTCCGACGGGGCGGCGTTCCTTTCCGTGGCCCGCAGCCACGTGCCATCCTGCGTCGTGCTCGACGTGCACATGCCCGGCCGCTCCGGCCTCGACATCCTGAAAGAGCTGGAAGCCGATCGCTATCCCGCGCCGATCTTCATCATTTCGGGGCAGGGCGATATCCCGATGGCGGTGGATGCGATCCGCCATGGGGCGCTCGACTTTATCGAGAAGCCGTTCGATGCCGACACGGTGGTGGAGCGGGTGCGCGAAGCCATCGAGGCGCACGGCCGCCGCGGCATGGCCGAGCCGAACGACCTGCTGACCGCGCATTTCCCGGGCCATGAGCTGCTCACCCCGCGCGAGCGCGAGGTGCTGGTGCAGATCGCCTCCGGCGCCTCCAACAAGGAGGCCGGCCGCAAGCTGGGGATCAGCCCGCGCACCATCGAGGTTCACCGCGCCCGGATCATGGAAAAGCTCGGTGCCAAGAACGCCGCCGATCTGGTGCGGATCGTGCTCAAGGACATGCGCGCCTGAAGGCAAAGGCGCTCTTGCGCCTGCCCCTCCGGCGCACCTCTCCTACGCATCCCTACGAATTGCTGACCCGACCGCTCTTTCCCACTGTCTTCGACAAATGCGGGAGAGAGTCTTTGCGGGTTCATGTCGTTGAGGATGATGCCGGGGTGAGCGATTCCCTCGCCCTCATCCTCAGTAATATCGGTCACAAGGTGATCTCCTATCCCGACGCCGAAAGCCTGTTCAAGGTGGCGCCGCCGGATGCCCGTGATGCGGTGATCGTCGATCTCAGCCTGCCCGGCATCCCCGGCGCGCAGCTCGTGCGCTGGCTGCTGAATCTTGCCGCGCCGCCGCGCGTGGTGGTGATCACCGGGCAATCGCAGAGCTTCATCGATCATCAGCTGCGCGGCCTCAGCCCGGCCCGGCTGGTGCGCAAGCCGCTCGACGTCGAGGCGCTGACCCAGGCATTGCCGGTCGAATAGCCGGGGATCGCTCTTCGACTGAAGGCCGATGGAAGCGGCGGTCGAGAGGGTCGTGAGTGGAATCGTTGCCGATTCCCGGCAGGCGCGATCGGGCGCCGCTTCCGGAAAGTCACTTACGCAGCCCACCGAACTGTGCCGTCTTCCGTCCCGCTCTAACGTCATGTCGTAATCAGGTGGAGCGAACAGATGCGACAGATCATCGAAGAACGCACCGGCAGTCCGACACGCCAGCCGGCCTTCGTGGAGCCGCACTGCTCGAATCTGCGGGTGGCCGCCCACGTCACCGTGCTGCATGAGGGCGATCCGGCCCGGCGCATCATGGAGGTTGTCGAGGGTGCGGTGATGCTGACCAAGCTTCTGCCCGACGGGCGCCGCCAGGTTGTCGAGCTTCTCGGTCCGGGCGATGTGTTCGGCCTCGCCCATGACGATGCCTATGCCTGTTCTGCCGAGACGCTGACGCCCGCCACGATCACGACCCATGAGCGGAGCGCGCTGGAACGCGATCCTATGCTGGCCAGCCGGCTGCTGCGCCGCTTCGAGGCGCAGCTCTGCGTGATGCACTCCCACGCCCTGGTGCTTGGCCGCATGTCGGCGCTGGAACGGGTCGCCTTCTTCCTGCTCCGCCTCATGCCGGAAGGCATGGTGGGTGGTGGCACGCTGCATCTCTCCATGACACGGCAGGAGATCGCCGATTTCCTCGGCCTGACGCTGGAGACGGTGAGCCGCGCCTTTTCCGAGCTCAAGCGGCGCGGCCTCGTCGCCCTGCAGCGCGCCGACGAGGTGCGGATTCAGGATCGCGGCAGCATGCGCCGTCTCGCCGGCGCCCTCTGAGCCTTTTCGCCGACGCGACATCGTCGGTCTTTGACGCCCCAAGCCCCTTCCAGGGCTTTGCCTCGGCGCTCCGCCTCTTGCGGGGCGCCTTTTTTATTGCCGCCGCCAGAGCGGGGATCAAACCGCCGCCGAATGACGCGCGGCGCTGGCTTGCAGCCGATGGTCGAGCGCGGCGGCGGCGAGACGGACGAAGGGGCGGCCGACCGAGGTCATGGCGATGTGGCGCCCCTCGATGGTCAGCAGCCCGTCCGCGGCCAGATCGGCCAGGCGGGGCGCCGCTTCCGCGAGGGTCGGCGCGTCGAGGTCGACCTCGAGATCGCACATCAGCCGCTCGATGAGTGCACCGCGCGTGAGGTCGTCCGCCGTGAAGGCGACGCCGCGCACGGCAGCGAATCGACCGGCATCGATGGCGCGCATATAGGAAGCGACGTCCGGCGCGTTCTGGGTGAAGCCCTGCGGAAAGCGGCTGATGGCCGAGGCGCCAAGTCCGATCAGCACGTCGGCGCGATCGGCGGTGTAGCCCTGGAAGTTGCGCTTGAGCTGGTGCTCGGCGGCGGCACGGGCCAGCGGATCTTCGGGGCGCGCGAAATGATCGAGGCCGATGGCGACGTAGCCATTGGCCAGCAGCACGGCACGCGCCGCTTCCGACTGCTCCAGCCGCTCGGCCGGACCGGGCAGGGCCTTCTCGTCGATCCGCTTCTGATTCGGACGCATCCACGGCACATGGGCGTAGCCGAACAGGGCGAGCCGTTCCGGCGCCAGCAGCGTCGCCAGCCGCGCTGTGCGGCGCACGTCGCGCTCGCTCTGGTAGGGCAGGCCGTACATCAGGTCGAGATTGATCGAGGCGATGCCGGCCTCGCGCAGCAGGCGCACCGCCCGCTCCACCGTGCCGAAGGGCTGCACCCGCCCGATGGCGCTCTGCACATGGGCGCTGAAATCCTGCACGCCGAGGCTCACGCGGTCGACGCCCATGGCGGCGAGGGCGTCGGCGACCCCGGCGTCGGTCTCGCGCGGATCGAGCTCGAAGGCATATTCGGCGAGGTGGTCGAGGTTGAACGCCTCGGCGATGAAGGCACCGATGCGCTTCAGCGCCTCGGGTCCGAGAAGGCTCGGCGTCCCGCCGCCCCAGGCGATATGGGTGACGGCGCGCCGGCCGACGCGCGCGGCGACCGCCGCGATCTCGCGTTCCAGCCGCGCCGCATAGGCGGCTACGGGCTCGGCCCGGCGTGTCGCCTTGGTGGTGCAGCCGCAATAGAAGCAGAGCGCCGGGCAGAACGGGACGTGCAGATAGAGCGAGAGCGTCGCGTCCTCGGGCAGGTCGGCAAGCCATGCGGCGTGCTGGTCCGATCCGATGTCCGCCGTGAAATGCGGCGCGGTCGGATAGGAGGTGTAGCGCGGGACGGCCCGCTCTGCGTGGATGAGGGTTGCACTATGCATGCAGATTGTTTGACCGAAGGCGGCATTCGTCGCATTGATCCGGCGCAAACTCGGGACATCGCCGCGTCGTTCGCGTGCCGGTGATGCACCGTTTCAAGCGCTGAACGTCGCCGGTCCCGCCTGATGCCTCTGCCTCCCTTCCTGACGAAGCTCGATTTCTCGCCGCGGCGCCTCGCCTGGTACGGCGCGACGCTGGTGCTCGCCTTTGCCGGCGGCGGGGTTTTCGCCTGGCTGGGCATGCCCGCCGGCTGGCTGTCGGGCGCCCTGGTGGCGACGGCCGTCGCGGCGCTGCTCGGCGCGCCGGTGGGCGTGGAGAAGACCACGCGCCTGTGCATCTACATCATTCTCGGCACCTCGATGGGTTCCTCCATCACGCCGGACACGCTGAAGGGCATCACCACCTGGCCGGTGACCATGTCGGTGCTGGTCGCCTCCGTGCCGGTGATGATGGTGGTGGTCATCGCCTATCTCGAGAAGGTGGCCGGCTGGGACCGGCGCAGCGCTTTCTTCGCGGCCGCGCCGGGGGCGCTCTCCACCGTGCTGATCATGGCGGAAAGCTCCGGCGCCGATACGCGGCGGGTGGTATTCGGCCAGTCGCTGCGGCTCTTCGTGCTGGTGGCGCTGCTGCCGGCGGCGATGGGCGGGCTCGGCCACCAGCCGGCGGGCACGTTGCCGATCAACCCGGTGGTGCCGGATCTGACGAGCTTCTTCCTCTCGCTCGGCGTCGGCATCGTGAGCGGCCTGCTCGCCGAACGCATGCGCTTCCCCGGTGGGGCGATGGTCGGATCGATGCTGGCGAGCGGCGTCGTGCATGGGGCCGGCTTGATCGAGGGACGGCTGCCCGATCTCTTCCTCATCGTCGGCTTCGTGGTGTTGGGCGCCAATACCGGCAGCCGCTTCGCCGGAACGCGGCTGGAGACGCTGCGCCGGTTCTTCGTCGATTCGCTGGTGGCGCTGCTGATCGCGACAGGAGTCGCGCTTGCCTTCGCGGTGCTCGGCTCCTGGCTCGCCGACGAGCCGTTGCCGAAGGTGCTGTTGGCTTATGTGCCTGGCGCGCTGGAGGCGATGACCATCATGGCCTTCGTGCTGGGTATCGATCCGGCCTTCGTGGCCGCGCACCATCTGACGCGCTTCCTTGGCCTCGCGCTGCTGATTCCGGTGCTGGCGCGCGTCTTCTTCGGTCGGGCGGAAATTCCGTCCGAGAATGTCGAGCTGGACAAGACCGAGCCGAAGGACTGAGCCGGCCGGGCCGGCGGCGGATTATTCCGCCGCTTCGGCGCGCTCCGCGAAGGGCAGCCCGAGCCGGGTCCAGACATCCGTCAGAGCGCGCGCCAGATGGGCGACGAGCGCGTCGTCGTGGAACGGGCCGGGGGTGATGCGCAGCCGCTCCGTGCCGCGCGGCACGGTGGGGTAGTTGATCGGCTGGATGTAGATGCCGTGCTCGGACAGCAGCAGGTCGCTCGCCGCCTTGCAGGCCTCCGCGTCGCCCACCATCACCGGCACGATGTGGGTGTCGGTGACGATCTGCGGCAGGCCGGCGAGATCGAGCGCCCGCTTGACCTCGGCGACCTGCGCCTGCTGGCGGGCGCGCTCGGCACCGGAATTCTTGAGATGGCGCACCGAGGCGGCGGCGGCGGCGGCGATCGCCGGCGGCAGGGCCGTGGTGAAGATGAAGCCCGGTGCGTAGGAGCGCACCGCATCCATGACCGCCCGCTTGCCGGTGATGTAGCCGCCGACCACGCCGAACGCCTTGCCGAGGGTGCCCTCGATCACGTCGACCCGGGCCATGACCCCGTCACGCTCGGCGACGCCGGCGCCGCGCGGGCCGTACATGCCGACCGCGTGCACCTCGTCGAGATAGGTCATCGCGCCGTATCTGTCGGCGAGGTCGCAGATCGCGCCGATGGGGGCGACGTCTCCGTCCATCGAATAGATGCTCTCGAAGACGATCAGCTTCGGCCGGTCGCCGGCCGCGCGCAGCAGTTCCTCGAGATGAGCGAGGTCGTTGTGGCGGAAGACCTGCTTGTCGCGTCCGGCCTGGCGCACGCCCTCGATCATCGAGTTGTGGTTCAGCGCATCGGACAGGATCAGGCAGTCGGGGATGAGCTTGGCCAGCGTCGAGATGCCGGTCTGGTTCGATACGTAGCCGGACGTGAAGACGAGCGCCGCTTCCTTGCCGTGCAGGTCGGCGAGCTCATCCTCCAGCTCGACGATGGCGTGGCTGTTGCCCGAAATGTTGCGCGTGCCGCCGGCGCCCGCGCCGGCCTGCCGGGCAGTGGCGCACATGGCTTCCACCACGGTCTCGTGGCATCCCATGCCGAGATAGTCGTTGGAGCACCAGATGACGATGTCGCGCTCGCCCTGCGGCGAGTGCCAGACGGCGTGCGGGAAGCGCGCGGTGTCACGTTCGATCTCGGCGAAGGTGCGGTAGCGACGCTCCTGCTTGAGCGTGTCGACGGCATCCTGGAAGAAACGTGCGTAGTCCATGGCGCATCCCAACTCGGCCGCCGCCCGCGACGGGGCGGGGCGCTTGATCGGCAACATGAACTTTGGAGCGGTTCCGATCAACCCGGCAAAGCCCGGACGCGGCGATCGGGCGCGCCTATTGAAAAGGGCGCTGCGTCACGTCTGCGCGAGCGTGCGCACCTCGGCGAGCGTCATCGGCACCGTCGCGCGGCCGTCGAAATAGACGAAGCGCAGCCGTCTCCGGCGCGACACCATGTGGGCGGGGAGCGGGTCGTGCCGGAAGCCGCCGCCGCCCAGATGCGGCATGACCGCGCCGACGTCGGTCACCTCGTCCGCCTCCACCCGCAGGAGGCTGACGCGAACGCCCTCGACAGTCACGGCATCGAAGGGCACATGGGCGAGGCGCAGGAAGCTCGTGGGATCGCTGGCCGAGGAGAAGCCTTCGACGAAGGCCTTCTCCACCAGATCGAGATCCGGCTCGACATGCGCATGGTCGCTTTCCTCCGGCGGCTCGGGCAGATGCGGGGTCTGCCACTGCGCGGTCGGGCGTGGGGTGTCGAGGTGATTGTGCCCCCCGTGGGGATGGCCGTGCGAATGCGCATGCAGGTGCCCGCCGGCGCCGTGGTCGTGGTGATCGTGGCCGCGATGCATGGTTCTCTCCCCTTGCTCGCCCTTCCCAAGAGGCGGACTCAGAAGCTCACCGGCTTGTCGATGATGTGCTTGTGGCTGCCGAGCTTGCCATGCGCCACCATCGAGCCGAGCGCCTCGACGACGACGCGCAGGCCGAACAGGGCGGTGATGTCCGAGGTGTCGTAGGGCGGCGAGACCTCCACCACCTCCAGCCCGCACAGGCCCTCGGCGGCGACGAGGCCGAGGATCTTCAGCGCCTCGCGCGGCAGGAAGCCGCCGGGCTCCGGCCAGCCGGTACCGGGGACGAAGCCGCAGTCGATGCTGTCGACGTCGAAGGAGATGTAGACCGCGTCGGCATCCTTCCAGGCGAGTTCGAGGGCGATCTCGGCCGTCTTCTCCAGCCCGATCTTCTCGATGTCGTCGATGGTCAGCACGTTGGTGCCGCGCTTGCGCGCCTCCTGCACGCCGTAGCGCGGAACCTGCCAGCCGCCGATGCCGAGCTGTACGAGGTTCTTCGGCGAGACGTTCGGCAGGTTCGTCGCCCAGTACCAGGGCGTGGTGTGCATGCGCTCGTCGAGATCCTTTTCCTGGATGTCGATGTGGCGGTCGAAATGGATGATGCCTATGCGCTTGGAGGTGCACTCGGCGATGCCGCGCACGCAGGGAAAGCCGATGGAATGGTCGCCGCCGAGCATGATCGGCAGCGCGCCGGAGGAGAAGACGTGGCTGACGCCCTTCGAGATCTGGTCGAAGCTCTTCTCGAGGTTCGCCGGAATGGTGAACACGTCGCCCGCGTCGCACAGCGTCATCTGCTCGCGCAGGTCGACGCCGAGTTCGTAATTATAGGGCGTGTAGAGCGCCGAGATGCGGCGAATACCCTGCGGCCCGAAGCGGGTGCCGGGGCGGTAGGTGGTACCGCTGTCGAAGGGGATGCCGAGCACGGCGGCATCGTACTTGCCGACATCGCGCACATTCTCGACATAGGGCGCCTTGAGGAAGGTGTTGATGCCGGCGAAATGGGGCAGCTCGCCGCGCGCGAAGGTCGGGATCGACTTGTCGGTGATCGAGTCGGCGCCGGGCAGGCCCATGTCGAGCGCCCATTGCTGCTCCTTGCGCCAGCCGGCCTCGGAGAGGCCCTCCTCGGCCTCCAGCGCCTTCCAGCCCTGCATCCCCTTGATCTCGAAATTGGGGTGGTGGCGGCGCAGGCGCGCGGGGACGGGCCGCAGGCCCGCCATGTGAGTGGAACGCTGGGGAGAGTGGCGCATCATGGAATCTCCATTCCGCCGAAGGACCTGAACGCGGCCTTCGCGGGGAGACCCGGGCGGATGGCCGGAGGGTCTGCGCCGCGAATGCCGTCGCGCGAACCTCCCGGGCTTTTGTCCCGCCGTGGACCCGGCGCCTGTCGGCAGCGCCGGGCTGCCCCTCTCGGACCAGCCGCGCCGGTGACACGTGGTCATCGGCGCCGGAACCCTAGGGACATTTGTACTAAGCGTAGAGCCACCTGCCGCCGGCCGGAAGCCCGGATAAGCGGCAGATGCCTAGTCCCGGCGCCGAAAACTTCGGCGCCGCCGGATTGATCACATGGCGCCGGCCAGCAGGCCAAGACCGGCGACAGCGACGACGACGCCCAGCCCCTGCACGAGGCGCGGTGCCCGGGTCTCGCCCGCCTTGCCCAGGGCGAGGCCGGCACCGATGCCGACCATGTGCAGCAGCGCGGTGGCGAGCATGAAGCCGACGGCATAGGCGGCGCCTGAGGCGCTCTCCGGCATCTCCGCGCCATGGGCATGGCCGTGGAACAGCGCGAAGAAGCCGACCAGCGCCATCGCCGCGCCGAGCGGCCAGTTGCGGTAGCCGAGCGCGACGACGAGGCCGAGCACGATGATCGAGCCGACGATGCCGAACTCGACGAACGGAACGTCGATGCCGGCCATGCCGAGCCCGCCGCCGACCGCCATCAATCCGACGAAGCTCGCGGGAACCGCCCAGAGCGCGCGGCCGCCGAGCGAGGCGGCGAAGATGCCGACCGCCACCATGGCCAGGACGTGATCGAGGCCGCCGACCGGATGCATGAAGCCCTGGGCGAAGCCGTAGCTGTCGCCGTGGCCGGGATGAGCGAAGGCAAGGCTCGGGCTAAGCGCGAGGAAGGCGGCGATGGCGCCGCGGGTGGCGTGACGGCGGACGCTGGACGGGACGAAGTTGGACATGACGATCCCTCGTGGAAAAGGCAGGCCGCCTTCGGGTGCCCCCGGTGCGTACGTCTGCGTAGGATGATTTGGCACGGCGAGCATAGGCCGAGGGGGCGACCCGGTGAATCCGCTTCGCGCCCCGGTCATAGCCCATGCAGCGGCCATGCCAAGGCGGCTACTTGGTGCCGAAGATGCGGTCGCCGGCGTCGCCGATGCCGGGAACGATATAGCCGTGGTCGTTGAGATGACTGTCGACCGCGGCGGCGAAGATCGGCACGTCGGGATGGGCTTCGTACATCGCCTGCACGCCTTCCGGCGCGGCGAGGAGACAGACGAACTTGATGGACTGGCAGCCCGCGGCCTTGATTTCCGACACGGCGGCGACCGCCGAATTGCCGGTGGCCAGCATCGGGTCGAGCACGATCGCGGTCCGGCTGGAAATATCGCGCGGCAGCTTGAGATAGTACTCCACCGCCGCCAGCGAGACCGGATCGCGGTAGAGGCCGACATGGCCGACGCGCGCCGCCGGCAGGATTTCCAGCATGCCCTCCAATATGCCGCCGCCGGCGCGCAGCACCGAGACGAGGCAGAGCTTCTTTCCGGCCACGACCGGCGCCTGCATCGTCGCCAGCGGCGTCTCGATCTCGATCAGCTCGGTCGGCATGTCGCGCGTCACCTCATAGGCGAGCAGCATGCTGATCTCGCGCAGCAGCAGCCGGAACTCGTTGGCCGGCGTGCGCGAGCGGCGCATCAGGGTGAGCTTGTGCTGGATCATCGGGTGATCGACGACGGTCACGTTCGGCGGCAGGGGCGCCCCGGTGAGGACGTTCGACGCAGGGGTGGGAGCGTTCATGACGGGGCAACTCGCTCGGACTGGGTGACGCATTTATGGCAGATGCCATCGCCTTCCTCGACGGGAGGATAGCGTGAAACGCGATACAAGAAACGGACCAGTTCGTCTGATTTTTTGATGGCCCGCTGCCGGCCCCTCTTGCGGAGCGTGGGAATTCGCGCTCACATTGATTGCTTCCAGTAAGCCGGCGAGGGGGCCGGCCGGAGAAGCGAGCCAGTCATGTCCGTCAATGCCAATGCAGGCGGTCGTTCCCGCAATCACATCGTCCTCACCTCGCACGGTGCGCCGACCGGCGTCGCCGGCACCGCCCCGACGCTGAACTGGGGCGCGCCGGACCCGGCGCTGCGCGGCCCGGTGGTGGCGACCCTCACCGATCCCACGCACCGCAACGCCATCGGCGCCCATGCCGGCGGCTATTCGGTCTATCGCGCGCTGGCCATCGCCGCGGGCGCGCTGCCGGCCGACTTCAAGGCCGATCTCACCAATACCGCGCCGTCCGACGCCATCGGCCCGCATCCGCAATGGGCCGACCCGGCCAAGATCGTCTCCCTCGACCCCTACGGGCACATCACCGGCGAGGCCTTCGCGGAGGCGCTCGCGGCCGGGCTCGACGTGCGTCCGACCATCGCCGTCACGCGCGCCCATATCGACATGCCGGAGATCCGCGAGGCGATCAAAGCCGGGCGCCTGAAGATCGACGGCGACATCATCGGACCCAAGGGGGACGTGCGTGTCACCAAGGCGGCGATCGAGCCGGTCTGGTACCTGCCGGGCATCGCCGAACGGTTCGGCGTCTCGGAAGGCGCGCTGCGCCGCGCCCTGTTCGAGCATACGGGCGGCATGTTCCCGGAACTGGTGACGCGCGGCGACCTCAAGGTCTTCCTGCCGCCCATTGGCGGCATGACGCTCTACATGTTCGGCGATCCCGCCAAGATCGGCGACGGCGTGACGCCGCTCGCCTGCCGGGTGCATGACGAGTGCAACGGTTCCGACGTGTTTTCCTCCGACATCTGCACCTGCCGCCCCTATCTCGCCCACGGCATCGAGATCTGCGTGGAGATGGCGCAGAAGGGAGGCGTCGGCCTGGTGATCTACAACCGCAAGGAAGGCCGCGCGCTCGGCGAGGTGACGAAATTCCTCGTCTACAACGCCCGCAAGCGGCAGGAGGGCGGCGACCGGCCGGACGCCTATTTCAAGCGCACCGAATGCGTCGCCGGCGTACAGGACATGCGCTTCCAGGAGCTGATGCCGGACGTGTTCCACTGGCTCGGCATCTCGAAGATCGACCGCTTCGCCTCGATGAGCGACATGAAGTTCAACGCGCTGGCGCGAGCGGGCATCGAGGTGGTGGAACGGGTGCCGATTCCCGACGAGCTGATCCCCCCGGATGCCCGGGTCGAGATGGAGGCGAAGGTCTCCGCCGGCTATTACGGTGCCGGCTTCCAGAGCCAGTACGACGCCACGCAGGGACGGGCGCTGGAGGAGTAGCGGCCGGCGCCGCCCGTATTCACCACGTCATGGCCGGGCTTGGCCCGGCCATCCACGTCTTCCCTGAACAAGGCGTGGATCCCCGGGCCAAAGCCGGGGGATGACGGATGGTCTCTTCCAAAAGGAAGAGCCGGCTGCAAAGAGGATGCTCCTCGCATGACCCCGCCCGAACTCGCCGCCCTGCGCTCGCCCGCCGCCGTCCGTGCCCGCAGTCATCAGGTGCTGGATTACGTGCGGGCCGGGCACTCGCCGCACTTCACCGTGGACGAGTCGGCGCTGGACGGCATCGCCGACTATGTCGCCGAGGTCACGCGGCTGGCCTATCCGACGCTCGATATCCCCTATCACAGCCGCTGGCGGCATTTCGATGCCGGCGGCGTCGACCGCTGGGCGGCACTGGAGACGACGCTCGAAGGGGTGGACAGGGCCGAGCGCTCCCGCATCATGATCGACCTTGCCGTGGTCAGCGTGCTGCTCGATGCCGGCGCCGGCGATGCCTGGCGCTATCACGAGGCGCAGACCGGCCTGACGCTGGGCCGCTCGGAAGGCCTTGCCGTGGCGAGCCTGCGCATGTTCGAAGCCGGGGGCTTCTCCTCCGATCCGGCGCGCCCGCTGCGGGCCGATGCGCCGGCGCTGATCGCGCTCGACGCCGGGACGCTCGGCCGCCATTTCCAGGTCTCGGACGACAATCCGCTGGTCGGACTGGCGGGGCGGGCGGCGCTCCTCAACCGGCTGGGCCATGCGCTTGCCGCCCGGCCGGACCTGTTCGGCGACGCGGCGCTGCGGCCGGGCGGGCTCTATGACGCGCTGGTCCCTCAGGCGAAGGTCGGCCGCCTGCCGGCGGCGCTGATCCTCGGCGCGCTGCTCGACGGGCTCTCCGCGATCTGGCCGTCCGGGCTGCAGGTGGATGGCGTGGCGCTGGGCGATGTCGGGCGGCATCCGGCGGTGCGGGTCGACGATCTCTCCGACCAGCTCGTGCCGTTCCACAAGCTGTCGCAATGGCTTACCTATTCGCTGCTGGAGCCGTTCGAGGCGGCCGGGCTCGCCGTGACCGAGCTCGACACGCTGACGGCGCTGCCGGAATACCGCAATGGCGGCCTGCTGATCGATCTCGGCGCCATCGTGCCGCGCCAGCCCATCGACCCCGCGCAGAAGCAGCCGGTGGCGTCCGAGCTGGTGGTCGAATGGCGCGCGCTTACCGTGGCGCTGATGGATCTGCTCGCCGACCGGGTGCGCGAGCGGCTGGGGCTCGATGCCTCGCAATTCCCGCTCGCCAAGATGCTGCAGGGCGGCACCTGGACGGCGGGCCGGCGCATCGCCGCCGAGCGTCGCCCGCCGGCCGGTCCGCCGCCGCTCGCCATCGACGCGGATGGGACGGTGTTCTGACGGCTGGACGATAAAAATGGCCGGGCCTCGCGACGAGCCCGGCCATGGGGAAGGCGGCTCAGGTCCGGCTCAGTCGAGCTGCGCGCCGGAGGCCTTCACGATCGGCGCCCATTTGGCGAGTTCCTTCTTCACATGCTCGGCCAGCTCTTCCGGCGTCGAGCCGACGGGCGTGGCGCTGAAGTCGGCGAGGCGCGACTGCACCTTCGGGTCGGTCAGCGCCTTGTTGGCGGCGGCGTTCAGCTTGGCGACCACTTCCGGCGGCGTGCCGGCGGGGGCGAAGACGGCGTTCCACGTATAGGTCTCGTAGCCGGGGATGGCCTCGGCGATGGCCGGAACGTCGGGGAAGGAAGTCGCGCGCTTGGCGGTGGTCACGCCCAGGGCCCGGAGCTTGCCACTCTTGATATGCCCCGAGGAGGAGGGGAGGTTGTCGAACATGATCGGCACCTGCCCGGACATCACGTCGATGAGGGCCGGGCCCGCGCCCTGATAGGGAATGTGCTGCATGTCGACGCCGGCCATGCTCTTGAACAGCTCGCCGGACAGGTGCAGCGGCGTGCCGTTGCCGGAGGAGGCATAGGCGTATTTGCCCGGGTCCTTCTTGAGGAGGGCGATCAGCTCCTCGGTCGTCTTGGCGGGGAAGTCGGGGTGCACCACCAGCACGTTGGGCACGATGGCGAGCAGCGAGACCGGCGCGAAGCTGGTGACCGGATCGTAGGGCATCTTCTTGTAGAGCGCCGGGTTCAGCGCGTGGGTGGCGACCGTGCCCATGAGGATGGTGTAGCCGTCCGGCGTGGCCTTGGCGACCTGCGCGGCGCCGAGATTGCCGCCCGCGCCGCCTTTGTTCTCGACGACGACCGGCTGGCCGAGCTCGGTGGTCATGCGCTCGGCGATCAGCCGTCCGACCAGGTCGGTCGAGCCGCCGGCGGCGAAGGGGATGACGAGGGTGACCGGCCGGGTCGGGAAATCCTGCGCCGCGGCGGGAGCGAGGGCGAGGACGGATGTGACGGCGGCGGCGAACAGAGTGCGGAACATCAGGCAACCTCCCTTGTGATGCGCGTCCGGGGCGATGCGCTTGCTTTTCATGGCGTGCCGTCGGGCACGCGGGGCCTCTGCGGGCCCCTGACGCTTGACCGCAAAGTGAGGCATCGCGCGGCCAGGCTCAATCCTCCATTGGTCGCCGGGTGAGGGATCCGTGGCGCGGTCGCTCAAATTGTATGTAATTTCGCAATGGATTGTATCCGATCGATGCAGGTTGCCTATTTGATGGGCGGTGCGCCGCGCGGCTGACGGAGGCGGATGGCGTGGCGAGCGGCGCACGGCGGTCGCCACGGCACTTTTTCCGGAATGGACCAACTGGCATATCGCTTGCGTTCTTCCCCTACCGTTGCGGAGCAGCAGGGGAGCCGTGCCGACGACATGACAAAGGGCGCCGATATCGAGCTCATCCATGTCACCAAGCGCTACGGCGCGGCGCTGGCGGTCGATGCCGTCTCGCTGAAGATACCGGCCGGAACCTATTGCTGCCTGCTGGGGCCGTCGGGCTGCGGCAAGACCACCACGCTGCGCATGATCGCCGGCCATGAGAGCATCTCCGAGGGCGACATCCGACTCGGGCCGACCGTCGTCTCGGACCTGCCGCCGGCCCGGCGCGGCACGGCGATGATGTTCCAGAGCTACGCGCTGTTTCCTCATCTCGACGTCGGCGACAACGTCGCCTTCTCGCTGAAGATGAAGGGCGTGGACAAGCCGACGCGCCGTGCGAAGGCGCTCGATATGCTGAAGCTGGTCCACATGGATCATCTCGCCGAGCGCCGGCCGGCGCAGCTCTCCGGCGGCCAGCAGCAGCGCGTGGCGCTGGCCCGCGCGCTGATCACCGATCCGCAGGCCCTGCTGCTCGACGAGCCGCTCTCCGCGCTCGACCCCTTCCTCAAGATCAAGGTGCGGCAGGAGCTGAAGCGCCTGCAGCTCCAGCTCGGCATCTCCTTCATCCACGTCACCCACAGCCAGGAGGAGGCGATGGCGCTCTCCGACCTCGTGGTGGTGATGAATGGCGGGCGGATCGAGCAGGCGGCGACGCCGCGCGAGGTCTTCAACCGGCCCGCCACCGCCTTCGTCGCCCGCTTCATGGGCGACCACAACGTCCTGTCCGGCCGGGTGACGGCGGTCGGCGCGGAGGAAGTGACCTTCGAGGTGCCCGGTGGCGCGTCGTTCAAGGCTCCCGGCGCGCCGGGGCTGGAGCCGGGGGCGCCGGTGGAGATCGCGGTGCGCACCGACCGGGTGCGGCTGGCGGAGGGCGCGGCGCCGGGCTGCGGCCTCACCGGCCTCGTGCAGAACATCGAGTATCACGGCCAGAAGGTTCAGGTCGCCCTTGCCGCGCCGGGAGTGGACGAGTTCTCGGTGCAGGTGCCGGAAACCGCCTTCTTCGAGGCGCCGCTCGCGGTGGGCGATGCGGTCCCGCTCGCCTGGACGCCGCAGGACGTCCACATCCTCGACGCCTCGCCTTCGGCCTGATCCCACTGTCCGCAAACAACAGCCGACCAACGCTCGGGAGACAGACATGAGCCAGAAGACCACGGACCGCACCGGCACCCGCGCTGCCAAGGGCGCCGATGGGATGACCCGCCGCAACGTGCTGAAGGGAGCCGCCGCGCTCGGCGGTCTCGCCGCCGGCTCGGGCGCCGTCACCGGCTTTCCCACCATCTGGGCGCAGAACCCGATCACGCTGCGCCAGTTCGGCACCGGCGTGTCGAACCTCAACGCCATCGCCGAGAAGTGTAAGGCGGATCTCGGCATCACGCTGCAGATGACGGCGCTCGATTCCGATGCGGTCTCCCAGCGCGTGGTGACGCAGGCGAACAGCTTCGACATCGCCGACATCGAATACTGGATCTGCAAGAAGGTGTTCGCCGCGGGCACGCTGCAGCCGATGGACGTGAAGAAGATCAAGTACTACGACGACATCGTGCCGATCTTCACCACCGGCAAGCTCACCCCGGAATCGAAGATCGCCCAGGGTACCGCGCCGAACACGGTCGGCTTCGTGGAAGGGCCGGACTCCAAGAAGTTCGCCCCCACGCCCACCCAGTGGATGACGCTGATCCCGACCATCTACAACGCCGACACGCTGGGCATCCGCCCCGATCTCGTCGGCCGCCCGATCAAGAACTGGAAGGACATTCTCGATCCCGCCTTCAAGGGCAAGACCTCGATCCTGAACATCCCGTCCATCGGCATCATGGACGCGGCGATGATCTGCGAGAGCGCCGGCATCATTAAATACGGCGACAAGGGTAACATGACCAAGGCAGAGATCGACACCACCATCGATTTCCTCATCAAGACCAAGAAGGACGGCCAGTTCCGCGCCTTCTGGAAGACCTTCGACGAGAGCGTGAACCTGATGGCCTCGGGCGAGGTCGTCATCCAGTCCATGTGGTCGCCCGCCGTGGCCGCCGTGCGCTCCAAGGGCATTCCCTGCGTCTACCAGCCGCTGGAGGAAGGCTACCGCGCCTGGGGCGGCGGCCTCGGCCTCGCCAGGCACCTCAAGGGTGCCCAGCTCGACGCGGCCTATGAGTACATCAACTGGTATCTCTCCGGCTGGGTCGGCGCTTACCTCAACCGCCAAGGCTACTACTCCGCCGTGCTCTCCACCGCCGAGAAGAACATGACGCCGGACGAGTGGGCGTTCTGGATGCTCGGCCAGCCCGCCAAGGCCGACATCCTCTCGCCGGAGGGCAAGGTGATGTACACGGCCGGCGCGGTGCGCGACGGCGGGTCCTTCCAGGACCGCATGGGCGCGGTCGCCTGCTGGAACTCGGTGATGGACGAGGACCGCTACATGGTCCGCCGCTGGAACGAGTTCATCGCCGCGTGAGGCAAGAACGCCGTCATGGCCGGGCTTGGCCCGGCCATCCGCGCCTTGGTTGAGAGGGCGGACGGCAGAAAGACCTGGATCCCCGGGCCAAGCCCGGGGATGACGACGCTAGCAGGAATTCAGTCGCTACATATTCCCGGTGACGGCACGGCCCATGACCCTCTCGCGCATAGCACCCTATCTACAGGCGACGCCGCTCACCGCCATCCTCGCGGCGTTCCTCGTGCTGCCGATCGCCACCATCGTGATGGTGAGCTTCTGGGACTATGATTCCATCCAGATCTTCCCGGCCTTCGTCTTCACCAATTACGAGGAGACGATCAGCTCGCCGGTGACCTGGAACACCTATCTCAACACGCTCAAATACACCGTCATCGTCTGGGCGGTGACGCTCGTCATCGGCTTCTGGGTCGCCTACTACCTCGCCTTCCACATTCGCTCGGCGACGGCGCAGATGGTGCTGTTCCTCGTCTGCACCATCCCGTTCCTGACCTCGAACATCATCCGCATGATCTCGTGGATCCCGTTCCTCGGGCGCAACGGGCTGCTGAACCAGACGCTGATGACCATGGGCGTCATCGACCAGCCGCTGGAGTTCCTGCTGTTCTCGGATTTCGCGGTGGTGCTGGCCATGGTGCATCTCTACACGCTGTTCATGGTCACCCCGATCTTCAACACGCTGATGCGCATCGACCGGGCGCTGATCGAGGCCGCGCGCGACGCCGGGGCGAATGCCTGGCAGATCCTCACCAACGTCATCATCCCGCTGGCCAAGCCCGGCATCGCCATCGGCTCGATCTTCGTCGTCACGCTGGTGATGGGGGACTTCATCACCGTGCGCTTCATGTCCGGCGGCCAGTCGGCCTCGGTCGGGCTGATGATGGCGAACCAGATCGCGCTGCTGCAGTACCCGGCGGCGGCGGCGAACGCGGTGATCCTGCTGATCCTCGTGCTGCTGCTGGTCGGCGGCATCCTGCGCATCGTCAACATCCGCAGAGAACTCTAAGTATTCTGGAGCTGTGAGCGATGAACTCCGAAAAACGCGGCCCCGGCTTCTACGTGCTCACCGCCTTCTTCGTGCTGTTCGTGCTGTTCCTTTACGGGCCGCTGACGACGATCTTCATCCTGTCCTTCCAGGGGCCGAATGGCGGGCTCACCTTCCCGATGAACGGGACGTCGCTGCGCTGGTTCCAGAACCTGCTGTTCGAGCAGCAGGCGGTGGGCGATTTCGGCGGCGCCTTCTCGCGCTCGCTGGTGCTCGGGCTCATGACCATGCTGACCACGGTGGTGGTCTCGCTGCTGGCCGGCCTCGCCTTCCGCCGCCGCTTCGTCGGCTCGGGCCCGCTCTTCTACCTCACCATCGCCAGCCTGATCGTGCCCTCGATCCTGATCTCGCTCGGCATCGGCCTCGCCTTCAACGTGTTCGGGCTGGAGCCGGCCTGGTACTCCTCTGCCTTCGGCGCGCATCTCACCTGGACTTTGCCTTTCGGCCTCCTGATCATGTTCGCCGTCTTCAACCGCTTCAACCCGGCCTATGAGGAGGCGGCGCGCGATCTCGGCGCGAGTCCGTGGCAGACCTTCGCCCATGTGGTGCTGCCGATCATCCTGCCGAGCCTGATCGGCGTCGGCCTGTTCGGCTTCACGCTGTCCTATGACGAGTTCGCCCGCACGCTGATGACCTCGGGCAGCTTCAACACGCTGCCGCTGGAGATCTACGGGATGACGACCAACGTCACGACACCGGTGCTCTATGCGCTCGGCACGGTGACGACGGTGTTCTCCATGGCGGTCATCCTGGTCGCGCTCGCCACCATCGCCGTGCTGCGCAAGAGACGCGCCCGCCGCATCGCCGGATAACGGCGCGCGCCGCCTGTTCCGTTGCGGAAAGTCCCGATACGCCAAGCTGTTGGGTGCCGGAAAGGCGACGGTATCGGTAGGGAACCGGATGGCCCATGGCCGGTTGATGTCCAAAATATGTCGTGTGCCGGCAGGCCCGGCGAGAGGCGGCGTGGGACGTCACGGGAGAACGCCATGAACATCAGCACCACGGATCGCACGATCTGCGACCTTCTCAAGGAAGTCGCGCGCGACGACCGTAAGCACGCGCTGACCATCAAGCTGCGCAGCGGCGACACGATCACCGCCTATGGCCCGATCGAGGTCGCCGACCGCTTCATGCTCTGCCGGCTGCACGACAACAATTATGAAGGCAACCAGATCATCGCGATCGACACGATCGAGATGATCCGCTGAGCGGGAGGCGGGCGCGTCGCGTGAGAGCGGCGCCCGCGCTGCAGGCCCGGAGCCGTTTCAGCCCTTCACGTCCGTGTCCGGACGGTCGGTGCCGCGCGCAGTTTCCTCGTGCCACTTCCCGGCCTTGTCCTCGAATTCGATCGGCGTCGTGTCGCCGGGCGCCTTCTGCTCGCGCGCGGCGCGCTCGGCAGCCTGCCGCGCGGCATCGTGCGACGGGAAGGTTTCCGAGAACACGTCGCCGACCTTGTACGCCCAGCCGCCGTCATGCTCGACGATCCGGTAGGTGACATGAGCCATTTCGATTCCTCCCGCTCGCGGTATGTCCGACCAGCGATATGGGCCCGGTCATCGGCGGTCGCCAGTGCCGGACCGGAAGGAGGCCGTGCGATTGCGATGCACCGGGCGTGTCGGGGCGAACGGGAGCCGTCGGTCGACGGAAGTGTGGGGAAAGCTGGTGCTGCGAGAGAGGATTGAACTCTCGACCTCTCCCTTACCAAGGGAGTGCTCTACCACTGAGCTACCGCAGCGCTGGCCGGTCGACGGGGCGGCCCGTCGAGGCGCCGGGACGTTTGCCACAGCCCGCCGGCCGGCGCAAGCGTCGGGCGTGTAATTCCCGCGAGGCTGTGCATGCCTTTCCCTCCGCCCCGGCTTTCCGCGGCGCGTGCCGCTGTTCCGAGGGCATCGTCGGCGCGGGGCTCTTCCGTCCGTCCCGCGCGCGCATTATGGCTTGGAGGACGATCACAGGAGAGCGGGATGAGCGGCCCCGATGATGCCGTGCGCGCCGAGCGCCTCGCGGCGGCGCTGCGGGAAAATCTCAAGCGGCGCAAGCAGCAGGCGCGGGGCCGGCAGGCCGGTCCGGCCGAGACGGAGGCCGAAGCGGGCGCCGCCGTCGCCCCGGAGCCCGGCGCGGCCGACAAGGACGGCGGGGAGCGCTGAAGGACGGCGAATTGTCCCGCCCCGCGACATGCTCTAGACCAATAGGCAAACAAAGGGCGGTGGCGCCACGAATCGGCCCCATCGCTTCGTCATTGCCGCCGCTTCGAGCGCCGGCCGCGTTCCCGATCCCCTCCGCACCCGTGTGTGGCCGGACCCGGGCCGTGCGCGCCGCTCCCGGGCTGGAAGGAGAAGTGAACCTTGGACCGTATCCGCATCGTCGGCGGCAATCCGCTCAACGGGTCGATCCCGATTTCCGGCGCCAAGAACGCCGCCCTGCCGCTGATGATCGCGGGTCTGCTGACCGACGAGAAGCTGGTGCTGGAGAACGTGCCGCGCCTCGCCGACGTGTCGCAGCTCCAGCGCATCCTCGGCAATCACGGCATCGACATCACCGTCAACGGCAAGCGGCGCGGCGACGACGCCTATGCCGGCCAGACGCTGGAGATCGACGCGCGCGTCATCGTCGACACCACCGCGCCCTATGACCTCGTCTCCAAGATGCGCGCGAGCTTCTGGGTCATCGCCCCGCTGCTGGCGCGCATGGGCGAGGCCAAGGTGTCGCTGCCCGGCGGCTGCGCCATCGGCACGCGCCCGGTGGACTTCCACCTCGACGCGCTGCGCGCGCTGGGCGCGGAGATCGAGATCGACGGCGGCTATGTGCTCGCCCGCGCCCCGAAGGGGCTGAAGGGCGCGCGGATCGACTTCCCGAAGGTTTCGGTCGGCGCCACCCACACGGCGATCATGGCGGCGAGCCTCGCCGACGGCGAGACGATCATCGAGAACGCGGCGCGCGAGCCGGAGATCGTCGACCTCGCGGACTGCATCAACGCCATGGGCGGGCGCATCGAGGGCCACGGCACCTCGACCGTGCGCATCACCGGCGTGCCGCGCCTGAAGGGCGCGCGCCACTGCGTGCTGCCGGACCGCATCGAGACCGGCACCTACGCCATGGCGGTGGCGATGACGGGCGGCGACGTCCTGCTCTCCGGCGCGCGGGCGGACCTGCTCGATTCGGCCCTCGACACGCTGCGCGAGGCCGGCGCGGAGATCACGGTTTCCAATCAGGGCCTGCGCGTGAAGCGCAACGGCGCGGGAATCGCGCCGGTCGAGGTGACGACGGCGCCGTTCCCCGGCTTCCCGACCGACCTGCAGGCGCAGCTCATGGCACTCACCACGCGGGCGCGCGGCACCTCGAAGATCACCGAGACCATCTTCGAGAACCGCTTCATGCATGTGCAGGAGCTGGCCCGCCTCGGCGCCAACATCCATCTCGACGGCGAGACCGCGACCATCGAGGGCGTGGAGAAGCTGAAGGGCGCGCCGGTGATGGCCACCGACCTGCGCGCCTCGGTGTCGCTGGTGATCGGTGCGCTCGCCGCCGAAGGCGAGAGCATGATCCATCGCGTCTATCACCTCGATCGCGGCTTCGAGCGGCTGGAGGAGAAGCTCTCCGCCTGCGGCGCCGAGATCGAGCGCATCGCCGGCTGAGGGCCGTCTACGCACTCTGCCGAGGGTCGCTCCCGGTCCTCTTGCCGTGCACGTGCATCGACGCCATCTGGGCGGCAGACGGCGTTGCACGGATGTTCCGCCGGGTAGGGCGCGGCGCCGGTAGGTTGGGCGCCGGCGGGGTATGCTTGCGGAGATGAGGATATGGCCGGGCTGAAGCTGATTGCGCTGGACGGTGAGGATTTGGCGGTGCTTTCGGTGCACCTCCAGGATGCGATCGTCGGGATCGCGGACATGACCTACCTGCCGAGGGAGCGGCGTTTCGTGCTGCTCGCCAACCGCTTCGACTGGGAGAAGGCGATCCAGGCCGAGGCGATGGCGGATATCGAGGAGCCGGCTGGCGGAGTGCCGGTGGCCTTGGCGGCCACGCATACCGCGCCGAATGCCGCGCCCTGCGTGCGGCGCCGTGCCGGGCTGCGTTTCGAGCGGGTGCTCGGGGCGCGCGTGCGCGGCATCGACCTCACGAAGAAGCAGGGAGTGCTGAACCTGCTGGCGCTGACCTTCGAGGAGACGGACGCCCCTTCCGGCACTGTCACCTTCCTGTTTTCGGGCGGCGCCGAGGTCCAGCTCGACGTCGAGTGCATGGAAGCCGGGCTCGAGGATTTGGGGCCCGCCTGGGACGCCAAGGGCACGCCCTGCCACGACTGAGAACGGCGCGCCCGCCCGCATGCCCTCTTGTGTTCCGCGAGCCCGGTTGCGATAGGACAGGCGACCGATCGCCCGCATGGCCGGGCGTGACGTGAATCCGCGCCCGCAAGCCTGCGCGCGAACCGTTCCGCAGGCTTCCCGACCCGCAGGACCCGACATGCCGCTCCGCCTCGATACACGCTCCCCTGATTTCTCCGAGCGCTTCCGCGCCTTTCTCGGCACCAAGCGGGAGGTCTCGCAGGATGTGGCGCAGGCGGTGGCCCGCATCGTCGAGGATGTGCGCACGCGCGGCGACGCGGCGCTGGTCGAGCTGTCCCGCCAGTTCGACCGTGTCGATCTCGGCGCGCTGGGCATCCGGGTCTCGCAGGAGGAGATCGGCGCGGCGGTAAAGGCCGCCGATCCGGCGACGCTGGAAGCTCTGCGCTTCGCGCACCAGCGCATCCGCGCCCATCACGAGCGTCAGCTTCCCGCGAGCGGGCGCTATGTCGATGCCGCCGGCGTCGAGCTCGGGCACCGCTGGACGCCGGTGGACGCCGTGGGGCTCTACGTGCCCGGCGGCACGGCGGCCTATCCGTCCTCCGTGCTGATGAACGCGGTGCCGGCCAAGGTGGCGGGGGTGAAGCGCCTCGCCATGGTGGTGCCGGCGCCCGACGGCAAGCTCAACCCGCTGGTGCTCGCCGCCGCCGATCTCGCCGGCGTCGACGAGGTGTACCGCGTCGGCGGGGCGCAGGCCGTGGCCGCGCTCGCCTACGGCACGCAGACCATCGCGCCGGTGGCCAAGATCGTCGGCCCCGGCAACGCCTATGTGGCGGCCGCCAAGCGGCACGTCTTCGGCACGGTCGGCATCGACATGGTGGCGGGGCCCTCCGAGGTGCTGGTGATCGCCGATGGCGAGCAGAACCCGGACTGGATCGCCGCCGACCTGCTCGCGCAGGCCGAGCACGACACGGCCGCCCAGTCGATCCTGATGACCGACGATGCCGCGCTGGCCGAGGCGGTGATCGCCGCGGTGGAGCGGCAGCTCGCCACCCTGCCGCGCCGCGACATCGCGGCGAAGAGTTGGGAGGAATTCGGCGCCGTCATCACGCTCGCCAGCCTCGACGAGGCGCCGGCGCTCTCCGACCGCATCGCGCCCGAGCATCTGGAGATCATGGCGGCGGACGCCGAGGCGCTGGTGGAGCGTATCCACCATGCCGGGGCGATCTTCATCGGCGCCCATACGCCGGAGGCTATCGGCGATTATGTCGGCGGCTCCAACCACGTGCTGCCGACGGCGCGTTCGGCGCGCTTCTCCTCGGGCCTGGGCGTGCTCGACTTCCTGAAGCGCACCTCGATCCTCAAATGCGGGCCGGAGCAGCTGCGTGCGCTCGGGCCGGCGGCCATCGCGCTGGGCGAGGCGGAAGGGCTCGGCGCCCATGCCCGCTCGGTGGCGATCCGGCTCAATCTCTGACGGGCGCGCGATGGGGCAGGCCGATCCGCACGTCGATCCGCACGCCGATTCCCGCCGCCTGGTGGCGGTGACGCTGGACAACCATTCCATCGGCCGCTCCAGCAGCGATGTGGAGCATGAGCGCGCCGTCGCCATCTACGACCTGCTGGAAGAGAACAGCTTCACGCCGCTGGGCGACGGCGAGCCCGGCCCCTACTGCCTCGCCATCTCGCTGGTCGACGGCCGGCTGGTGCTCGACATTACCCGCGGGGACGGCGTCCCCGTGGTGCAGCACCATCTCTCGCTGAGCCCGCTGCGCCGGGTGGTGCGCGACTATTTCCTGGTCTGCGAGAGCTATTACTCCGCGATCCGCACCGCGACGCCGTCGCAGATCGAGGCGATCGACATGGGCCGGCGGGGCCTGCACAACGAGGGCTCGGAGCTGCTGCGCGAGCGGCTGAAGGACAAGATCACCCTCGATTTCGGCACGGCCCGGCGCCTGTTCACGCTGGTCTGCGCTCTGCACTGGAAAGGCTGAGCGTGTCGGCGGCCGGCGTCGACGGGGTAGCGGCCGGTCCGGCACCGGTCCGGCGCAGGGAGAGGCCGCAATCCGTGCTGTTCATGTGCGGGCAGAACAGCGTGCGCTCGCCCATGGCGGCGGTGCTGGCGCGGCATCTGTTCGGCCGCTCGCTCTATGTCGGCTCGGCCGGTGTCATGAAGGGGGAGATCGATCCTTTCGTCACCGCGGCCATCGACGAGATCGGCCTCGACCTCACCCGCCACCGGCCGCAGACGCTGGAGGAGCTGGAGGAGAACGAGGGGCTCGCCTTCGATCTCGTCATCACCCTGTCCCCCGACGCCCATCACCGGGCGCTGGAGCTTACCCGCACCAACGCCATTGATGTCGAATACTGGCCGACCCCCGATCCGACCCTGGCGAGCGGCAATCGCGAGCAGCGCCTCGACGCCTACCGCGCCGTGCGCGACGAGCTGGAGAACCGCATCCGCCTGCGCTTCCGGCAACCCTGAGGACGGTGTGCGCAGCAAGGGCGTTCTTTTTTTACCGGACATGGACTAGCTTGCCGGCCGATTGAACCGTCGGAGTTGCCGGCGGAAGAGGAGTTGATGCGTGAGCGCCCGCCCGAAACTGGTGCTGGCCTCGGGTTCACCGCGCCGGCTGGCGCTGCTCGCCCAGGCCGGAATCGAACCCGACGCCCTGTTGCCGGCCGATATCGACGAGACCCCCGAGCGCGGTGAATTGCCGCGCCGCCTCGCGTTGCGCCTCGCGCAGGAGAAGCTGACCGCGGCCGATGGCCGGCGCAAGGCCGGCGGTGAGCATGAGGGCGCCTATCTGCTGGCCGCCGACACGGTGGTGGCGGTCGGCCGGCGCATCCTGCCCAAGCCGGATCTGGCCGAGGAGGCGGCGGACTGCCTGCGCCTGCTCTCGGGCCGCGCGCACCGCGTCTATACCGGTCTCGCGCTGATGACGCCGAAGGGCGGCGTGCGCACGCGCCTCGTGGAGACGCGGGTGCGCTTCAAGCGCCTGTCGCGCGAGGAGATGGACGCCTATGTCGCCGCGCGCGAGTGGCAGGGCAAGGCAGGCGGCTATGCCATTCAGGGGCTGGCCGGAGTATTCGTGGTGAAGCTGGTCGGCTCCTACACCAATGTGGTGGGCCTGCCTCTGGCCGAGACCGTGGCGCTGCTCGCCGGCGAGCGCTTCCCGGTCCATCAGCGCTGGGGCAATCCCGAGTGAGGGGAGGGCAGGCATGAGCGCCGACAAGCCGACCCGCAACAAGACCGTCCCGCCGTGCCCGATCTGCGGCAAGCCGGCGGTGGAGCAGTACAAGCCCTTCTGCTCCAGCCGCTGCGCCGATGTCGATCTGCATCGCTGGCTCACCGGCGCCTATGCGATCCCGGTGACGGAAGACGACGACGAGGATGGCGAGGAGCCCTCGCTCGCCCCGAAGCCGCCGGAAGGGCGCTGAGATCCGGCCCCGGCGGCGGAATGGCGGGTATTGGGGAAAGACGGATTTTCCCGAGGGCGGGATATGGACAGGGCGCGGTCGAGACTCTATAACCCGCCCGCTCCGCACGGCCTTGAGGCCGCTGCCGGCTACGCCCAGGTAGCTCAGTTGGTAGAGCATGCGACTGAAAATCGCAGTGTCGGCGGTTCGACTCCGTCCCTGGGCACCATTTCCCTGATCTTTTGTCTTTCCGCGCCTCTGGTGCTTTCGAGGGCATGAACTGCCTGAACGGCGCCATGCTGATAGCCGACGGCATTCAGGGCGCGACCGTCTCGAAGATCAGCGCCCAGTTGTCGAGGCGCCGGGTCCAGCCCATCGCGTCGACATAGGAACCTTGCTCGCCGTCGCTGTCGCGCAGATTGCCGCGCGGGCCTTCCAGGCGTCCGGTCCTCTCGGGATCGCCGGGGCGGCCGAAGGCGTAGGTCAGGTGGCTGCCGCTCGGCGGCGGCTCGGCGAAGGAGATGACGACGCCGTCGGGCGCCGTGATCCTCACGCCGGTGATGGCGTCGGGACGCAGTTCGCCATTCGGGTCCCACAGGTCGAAACCCATATGGGGCGCCGCCGCGACGCGGTGGGTGTCGAAGGCGAGCGAGCCGCGCGGTACGGCGAAGCGCAGGCGAACCTCGCGGCCGTTCCAGTCCGCCGCGGCGAGATCGAGGGCGAGCGGGGGCACGGGCGCGCCGGTCTCGCGTGCATGGACCAGCCGGGCGAGGGCGCGGCCGTAATATTTGCCGATCTCCTGATAGGTGAGGTTGGTCGCGTGCACATCGTCGCGGAAATCGCCGATGTAGAGCGGCAGCACGCAGAAAATGGACGGGTTTTTCCGCGCGGCCTCGCGCAGGGCGAGGGCGATCTCCGGCCGCCGGGGCGTCTCCGGGCGGCCGCGGGCGAGATAGGCGAGGTGGCTGGCCGGCTGGTAGGTCAGCAGCGGGGGCTGCCAGTCCTGGCCCGAGAGGCGCGCCGCGTCGGCGGCGATCGCCGCCGCGAGCTGCTTCAGCCGGGCGACATAGGTCTCGCGCGGCGTGCCGTAGAGCTGGTCGGTCTCGCCGTGCGACCAGAGGGTGGCGAGATAGCGATAGCCGCGGCCCTCGGCGCGGGCGAGCGTGTCTCCCGCGCTGATGAACTGGAGCAGCCCGTCATAATTGGCCTTTCCGGGCAGCAGCGCGGCGAGGCGGGCCCCGGCCCGGCCGGCGCTCGATCCGAGCAGGGCGACGTCGAGGCGGTCGGGCTCAAGGCCGCGCAGCGCGGCCAAGGTGCGCACGAACATGTCGGCGGCGGCGGCGATGCCGGTCTCGCCGCGGCTGCGGTCGTCCGTCTCGACCAGCGGGACCAGCGCGTCGAGACGCGCGGGCCCCTGGAGCGGCCGCCGGATGCCCTCGGCGAACATGAGGCTGCCGAAGCTCGGCCGGGTCGTCACGGCCGGGGTGCCGAGCACGCCGACCGACAGGCTCTGGCCATAGCCCATGATCTGCCAGATCGGCCGCGTGTCGCCCGCGAGGGCGCTCCGGCCGAACGCGGCGACCCAGAAGAGGACGAGCGCCGCCGCCGGCAGCCACCCGGCCCGGCGCCTCGTCGCGGGCACGGCCCGGGCGCGGATCAGTGCGAGGCGGCCGCGTGCGCGGGGGCCAGGCCCTGGGCGGCGCGGCGCTGGGCGACGCGCTCGCGAATGCGCGCCTGCTTGCGCTGCAGGCGGCGCTCTTCGCGCTTGGCCTCGGCGATCGACGCCGCGCTCACCTCGTCGCCGGCCTCGCCCTTCTTCCGCGTCGCCACGGCGGAATGGCCGAGCGTGCCGATGAGCTTGTCGAGGCGCTGGGCCTTGCGCAGCGAGGACTGGAGGTCCGCCTTGGGCAGCGAAGGATCGCAGAAATAATGCTCGAAGATCTTCATGTTGAAGTCGAGCACGTGGCGATAGACGTGGCGCCGGTCTTCCGTCCACTGATGGCTGAAGGCGTACATGACGATGTCGTAGCTCGGGAAGTAGAACAGCCGCTCGTCGGACGCTCCCGCTTCCTGGATGAACTCGTCGATGGCCGAGCGGATCGTCGCCTTGGAGACGGCGTTGGCCGAAAGGCAGTTGACCGGGCGGAAGGTGGCGGTGAGCGGGATCGGCGAGACGGTGAAGACGATCGTCGCTTCCGGCCGGAAGCGCCGGATCAGCTCATGGATGGCCCTGATGTTGGTCAGGGTCTCGGCGTGCGTCGCCACGCGGAACTTGTGGCGCGAGGGATCGTAGCGGTCCTTCGGAATGGCGCGCCAGAACACCTCGCCGGTCGGCTCGTCGTACCAGATCTCGCTGAGGCCCAGGGTGATGACGAACACCTCGGCGGTGTCGAACAATTCCCGGGTGTCGGCCCGCGCCGCCTCGCTGTAGCCGAACTCCTCGGCGCTGTAGCCGTGCCACAGGTCGAGCGCCGGCGTCTTGTTGAGCCACGCCCATTCGAACTGCTGGCGGATGGCGTAGGTATGGACCATGCCGTCGCCCATCTTCGTCACGTAAGCCTTGTTGTCCTTCTTGGTCAGGACATTGAAGCCGCGGTCATGAAGATGATTGCTGATATTGGCGGCGAAGCAGGAACCGAAGGCGACGATCGGCGTCGATTTCGTCACAAATCCGGTCTTGGGCATCCAGCCATGAACCAGATACTGGTCGATGACATAGTTTTTCTCAAGAGATCCGTCGTTGGGGTAAAAGTTCGTCGTCGAGCCGCGGAAAAAAGACCCGCTGGTCTTACGTTCCACTCCGTCCTGCATAATGGTAATCGTGCCCATGCCATCCCCCTGAGGAACGAGATTGGAAGCTTTTGACAGACTGCTTCAATATTCGTAGCGGCCGCCAAGTCGCTGCGTCAAGATTTTTGCTAAAAATTGCCTCATTGTTTTATTTGCCGTCTTATATGTTCTGACTTCGAATTAATTTCGAAATTGTACTACTGGGGTTATTTCTGCCGATACCTCCATCGTCCCCTGAATCGCCTCTCTTTTTCGAGGTATTATATTAAGGTGGGGCGATTGCGGTGGGGGCGATGCCGGAAGCACTGCCCTATCAGGGGTGGAAGCCGCGCCGGGGCGGCCGGAAGGCCGGTCGCCGGATCTCGTCAGGGAACCGCGTCGCGCGAGGTCATGGCGCCGACGACGAAGGCGAGGTTGGCCGCGCCGATGAGCGCGGCGGCATGGGCATCCGCCTGCGCCTGCCGGGCGTCGAGCAGCCCGCTGTCGGCCGCCGTCGCGGCGGTCACCGTGCCGACGCCGTTCCGGTAGGCTTCGAGCGCGGCGTCGTAGGTGGTCGAGGCGGCGGCGGTCAGGGCGCTTGCCGCCTTGTAGGATTCGAGCGCGGTGCGCAGCGCGTTGCTCGCGGCGACGATCTCCGTGACCGCCAGCGTCTGCGTGCGCTGGAAGGTGCTTTGCGCGGCGTCCGTGCGGGCCTGGGCCTGCTTGAGCTGGGCGGCGCGCAGGCCGGCATCGTAGAGCGGCACCGTCGCGCCGATCAGCACGCCCGAGCCCGTCGCCTGCTGACCGATATTGGGCAGGCCGTTGGCGTTGAAGCTGCCCTGGCCGGTGGCCACCCCGCCGGCGACGAAGACCTTGGGCATGAACTCGGCTTCCGCCGCCTTGATGCCGGCTTGGCTCGCCAGCAGCGCCGAATAGCTGGCCGCCACGTCCGGCCGCTGGGCGAGGGCGAGCTTGATCATGGAATCGATCGGCACGTTGGTGGCGGCGGGCAGGCGCCGGTTGCCCGCATCCTCGACATGGAGGCGCAGCGTGGCGTTGACGCCCATGGCGGCGATCAGCGCCTGATAGGCGTCGCGCTCCTGCCCTTCGGCCTGCACGCGCCGCAGCTCGGACTGCGCGACCTGCTGGCGGGCCTGCGCCACCTCCACCGTGGTGGCGAGGCCCTTCGAGAGCCGGTCCTCGGCGGCGGCGCGGATCGCCGTGCTGTTGCGCAGCGTCTGCCGGGCGATGCGCGTGCGCGTTACCGCGGCGCCATAGGTGTAGTAGGAGCGCGTGACATCGAAGATCAGCCGTTGATGCTCGCCGTTGAACAGCACGTTGGCGGCGATGGCGCCCTGCTTCGCCGCGTCGGCCACCGCCGCGCGCTGGCCGAAGTCGAACACCAGCCATTGCAGGGCGATGGAGGGTGAGACGCCTTCGGCGGTCGTGTCGAAGTAGCGCTGCGCGCCGACCGACACCCGCACCGGAGTCTCGGTGGTCTGGCGGCCGCCGATGACATTGGCGGTGATCAACGGCAGATAGGTCGCCTCCACCATGCCGACCGCCAGCGCCGCCTCCCGCGCCCGCTGCCAGGAGGCACGGGTGACCGGGTTGTTGCGCTGGGCGATGTCGATCAGTTCGGGCAGGCGATAGGGGCGGTCGGCATCGATGTCCGGCGTCTGCGGCATCATCGCCAGCTCGGGATTGGCCGGCACCCGGAAGTCGGGCGCGCCGCCGGGCGTCGTGGGCGCGGCCGCCGGGGACGGCTCCCCCTGCGCGCTCCAGATGCCGTTCTCCTTGCCGTTCGGCGCCCAGGGCGTGTCGGCGCTCGGCGAGGCCATGTGCACGGCGTTGGGGGCGCAGGCCCCGAGCGCGAGCGACAGGCCGAGGAGAAGGACGGGCAGGAGCGGCCGCATCAGCTCATCACCGCCCGTTGCAGCCGGTCGAGGCGGCGGCCGATCGTGCCGGGGGCGTCCGTCTGCGGGACGCCGGCATCGCCGGTGCCGCCGTCGATCCGGGCAGCGAGGGAGGCAAGGCGCGCGGCGGCACCGGGCAGCGCCTCGCGGCTGAGATAGATGTCGCGGCCGAGCGCGGCGATCTCTTCGCCCGCCGCCCGCAGCTTGGCGGTGGTCTCCGGCGTCGGGCGGATGGTGCGCGGCTCGAAGGGCAGCAGCGCGAGCGCCTCCTCGGCCTTGCCGACCTCGTTCTCGACCAGCGCCGCGTCGGGAACGGCGCCGGCCCGGCGTTCCGGCGCCAGGGCGGCGAGGCGGGAGAGCCCGTCGAGCGCCGCCTTCAGATGCGCGCGGGCTGCCTTCTCGATCGGCATCGGCCAGAGGTGGGTGAAGATGAGGTAGACCACGACGTTGCCGAGCAGGATGCCGACGATGCGATCCCATCCGGAATCGAGACTTGTGCCGGGGCTGAAGCCCTGGATCACCGTCAGCAGGAAGGCGAGGCCGATCTGGACCCCGCCATAGGCGATGCGTTCGGGTCCGGTGGACACCCAGGCGGCGATCAGCATGCAGACGAAGACCAGCGCCATCAGCCCGCCGACGCTTTCGAGCTGCGGTATGACGAACAGCACCGATCCCATGCCGAGGGTCGCGCCGATCAGGCAGCCGACGATGCGCAGGCCGAGCTTGTGTACGGTCTCGCCGGTCGTGCCCAGCGCCGCGACGTAACAGGTGATCATCGCGGTGTGGATGCCTTGCCAGTCGAGGCCGGTATAGATCAGGTAGCAGATCATCGCCGCCGCCGTGGTCTTCAGGGCGAAGCGCTGATAGTCCGGGTTGGTAAGGGCGTCGGGAAAGAAGAAGGGGGGCTTGGGCGCGGCCACCACCTCCGGCTCCGGCGCGCCGGCCAGCACGGCGAGCGCCGCGATGAGTTCACGCTCGGCCGGGTTCGCCGGCTCCATGGTGGGCATGGCAGGCATATGCCCTGCTTCCAGCGCCGCGGCGGCGGCGCGGATGGCGTCGGCCAAAGCCGTGCGTCGGGCCGGTGGGGTATCTTCCGGCAGCGCCGAGGCGGCGAGCATCAGACGGTAGCCGGCACGGACGTCGCTGGCGACCTGCTGGGCCGGGTTGCGCGGCACCAGATTGAGGACCCTCACCGAGGCCGCCTGCTGCAGCAGGGCGCCGTTGTCCGCGCGCATCAGCTCGGCGAGCTCGGCGTGGCGGGCCGGTGCGCCGGAGGAGATGGCGTCGGCGGCGGTGGCGAGCCGCCGCAGCAGCGTGCCCTTCAGCAGCCGCACGGGCGACAGGCCGACGGCGAGGTTGAACACCACCATCCAGGCCATCGGCATCGCGACCATGTACCAGGCGTAGCGCAGCGCGATGCTGACCGCATCGCCGAGCGGGGCCATGTAGACCAGCGAGAGCACGAAGGCGATGACGAGGCCGACGATCCCGCCCATCTCGCCGAGCTGGCTCGCCGCGCCGATATAGAGAAAGACGAAGGAGGCCAGCGCCATGGCGAGCATCAGCACCAGCGGCGAGACGATCACCAGGTTGATCACCCAGATCATCAGCGCCACGACGATGGTCACGACCACGATCAGCCCGATGCCGGTGCCGATATTGACCACGGCGTCGGGCTTGGACAGGAAGATGACCAGGTAGCAGCTGATCGCCGCCTCGAAGGTGCCGTACATCATCGCCGTGCCGACGACGAGCGCGCAGAGCAGGGCGATGCGCCAGGTCAGCGCCGCCCGGAACGGAAAGGGCGCGAGGTCGACGCGGAGCTGGGCCAATAGCGGCGGCTTCTTGTGCCCCGCGACGTCCGGCGCGATGACCTCGGCCATCAGCAGCGCTCGCCGTGGTGGACGATCGCCACCGCCGAGCCGCCCATGCGCATCAGGTCCTCCGGCGGATCGATCAGGCGGATGCGCACCGGGAAGCGCTGCTCGATCCGCACCCAGTTGAGCGACTTCGGCACATAGGGCAGGCCGCGCGGCACGCTCAGCATGTCGGTGGAGATGACACCCCAGCCGATGCCCTCGACGGTGCCGGCGATGGCCACGGACCGATTGGCAAGGGCAAAGACGCGGGCGCAGTCCCCCACCGCGATCGCCGGCAGCTCGGTCTCGCGGAAGGAGGCACTGGCGTACCAGTGGCTCGTGTCGATGAGGGTGAAGATCGATTGTCCCGGCGCCACGATCTCGCCGGTCGTGATGGAAAGGCCGACCACTCGCCCGTCATGGGGGGCACGGACTTCCGTGTTGGCGAGGCTGCGCTCGGCGATGGCGAGGGCCGCGCGCCGCGCCTCCACCAGCGCTTCGGACGCGTCGATGGTGCTGACGAGGCTGTCCGCCGCCTCGGCCTGCTTCAGCGCCTGGGCGAGACTGGTGCGGGCATCGTCGCGGGCGGTACGGGCGTCGTCCACCTGCTGCGCGGTCACGTAGCCCTTGGGCAGCAGCGGCGTGAGGCGGGCGAGCGTCTGCTCGGCCAGAGCGAGATTGGTGCGCGCGCGGGTGATCTGCTGGCCGGCGATGGCGGCGTTGGACTGCTCGGCGGCGATGGTGCGCTTCTGCGCGTCGCGGGTCGCCTCGGCGATGCGGAGATCGGCGCGGGCCTGGTCGGCGGCGAGGCGATAGGGCTCCGCATCGATGGCGAAGAGCAGGTCGCCCTTGGCCACCTTCTGGTTCTCCGAAACCGTGAGGGTGACGATCCGCCCGGGCACGGTCGAGGCGATGTTGACGATGCTGGCCGTGAGGACCGCGTCCTCGGATAGCGGATTGTTTTCAGCGCGGGTGAAGTAGAACCAGCCGGCGGCGATGGCGCCGACGATGATCAGCGCCGCGACGGTGGAGCCCGCGAGGCTCCGGCGATGGGAATAGGCGGAGGGCGCCATGTATCAGCGCCCGTAGGCAGTGAGCGCGACGATGAAGCCGATGGCCGCGGCGAGGCAGGTATAGACCAGCAGGCGCCAGGGCAGCACGTCGTCGATGCCGAGCCGGACGAACAGGCCGCGTACGGCGACGGCCCCGACCACGCCGATGCTCGTGCAGATCAGCCAGGAGGGAAAATAGGCGCCGAACAACGGCAGGGACGGGCTGGCCGGCTCCGCGCAGCCGCCAAGGGAGAACGCGGCGAGACCGATCCATCCGGTTGCGCGAAGGCGGGCCGGATTGCCTCCTCGCGGGCGTCGCCGTCGCATTTCGATGTCCCCCACCTGTCCCCGGAAGCCACAGTTACCAGCGCCCGACGGCCGATCCAACCCCGGCGGCGCCTCCTTCCCCGGAAGCGATGCGCCCCGTGCATGGCGGCGGGCGTCAGCCCTTCACGCCGCTGTAGCAGCCGCGTCCCACCGCGCAGAGCCTGCCGGCCGCATCGTAGACGTCGACATCGGCGAGGCCGACCGTGCGGCCCGCCTTGCGCACCTTCGCCACCGCCTTCAGCTCGGCGCCGCGCGCGGGACGCAGATAGTCGACGCGGAAGTTGATGGTCGGCACCACGCCGCCGACGCCGATCGCGATGGCGAAGTCGCCGGCCGTGTCGATCAGCGAGGCGATGGGGCCGCCATGGAACATGTCGTCGTCGCCCGCCCGGAGGAATTCCGGGCGGGAGGGCATGGTGACGACGACCTCGCCGGCCTCCACGTCGATGGAGACGACCTTGAGGCCGGAGAATTTGATGAAGGGGGAGCTGTCGATCGCGTCGTTCAGCAGCTTTTCGGGAGAGGGAGCAGAGCTCATCGGGGATTTTCCGTCGAATGGGATGTGAAGGTGCGTCACGCGACGCGCAGGACCACCTTGCCGAAGACCTTGCGGTCGATCAGCTCCTGCAGCGAGACCGGCAGTTCCTCCAGCGGACGCACGGAGGAGATCTGCGGCTTCAGCCGCCCCTGCGCCACCAGGTCCAGCAGATCGACGAGATCGCCGCGGGACCAGCAGTTGGAGCCGACGATGCTGATCTCGAACGACCAGATGAAGCGGATGTCGGTCTTGGGGTCATAGCCGTTGGTGGCGCCGCAGGTGAGCACGCGCCCGCCGCGGCGGACGCAGCGCAGGGCGCGCGGCCAGTCGTCGCCGCCGACGAAGTTCACCACCACATCCGCGCCGCCGCCCTCGTCGAAGACGCGCGGCTTGCCCCAGAGCGCCTGCGTCGCCTTCACGAAGTCGGCTTCCGAGGTGTTGATGACGTGATCGACGCCGATGGCGCGCAGCTGCTCGGCCTTGGCGGCGGATGAGGTGGCGGCGGCGACCTCCGCTCCCGCCAGCTTGGCGAGCTGCACGCTGCACACGCCGACGCCGCCGGTGGCGCCGAGCACCAGCACCTTCTCGCCCGCCGCGATCTTCCCGCGCTCGCGGATCATCCGGTAGGCGGTGCCGTAGGCGATGGGCAGGGCGGCGGCGTCCTCGAAGGACACCACGTCCGGCAGCGGCACCAGATTGATCGCCGGCACGGCGACGAATTCGCAGGCGCCGCCCCGCACCGTCTCGCCGAAGACGCCGGTATTGCCGACCAGCGGATCGACCAGCACGCGGGTGCCGATCGGAATACCCGCGATGGCGCTGTCCGGCCCGTAGGCGACGACCTCGCCGGCGATGTCGCCGCCCGGGATCATCGGCAGCGGGGTGTTGATGCCCGGAATCCGGGCGAGGATCATCGGGTCGAAGCCGTTGAGCGCCACGGCGCGCACGCGCACCAGCGCCTGCCCCTGGGCGGGCTCGGGGCGCGGCAGGTCCGCGACCTTCAGGTTCGAGACGGGACCGTGTTCTTCGAAGATGACGGCTTTCATGCGTCGTGTTTCCCAAGCTCGGGCTCTGTTCATCGGCCCTTCGATGGCAGGAGGACCGGCCGGAGCGCGCGAGGGCGCCGGCCGGCGGTCGTGGAGCGGCGCTCAGGCGGCGCCGAGATAGGCCTTGCGGACCTGCGGGTCGGAGGCGAGGTCGGAGGCGGTGCCGGAAACCGCCACCCGCCCGTGCTGGAGCACATAGGCGCGGTCGGCCAGCTCCAGCGCCATGCGCGCGTTCTGCTCCACCAGCAGGATGGTGATGCCCTGCGCCTTCCAGCCCTGAAGCACCTCGTAGACCTGGTCGACGAAGCGCGGCGACAGGCCCATGGAGGGCTCGTCGATGCACACGAGGGTCGGACGGCGCAGCCAGGCGCGGGCCAGCGCCAGCATCTGCTGCTCGCCGCCGGACATGGTGCCGGCGAGCTGCGAGCGGCGCTCCTTCAGGCGCGGAAACGCCTCGTAGACCCGTTCGAGGTCGCCGGCGATCTCGCGTGCCTCGTGCCGGCGCGGATAGGCGCCGAGCAGCAGGTTCTCGTAGACCGACATTTCCGGGAAGACGCGCCGGCCTTCCGGGACGCTGGCGACGCCGCGGGCGATGATGGCGTCGGGGCGCTGCCCGTTCACGGGAACGCCGTCGAGCGTGATCGTGCCCCTGGAGGGGCGGACCAGCCCGAGCACCGACTTGATCGTGGTGGACTTGCCCGAGGCGTTGCCGCCGAGCACCGCCACCACTTCCCGCGCACCGACCGTCAGGCTGACGCCGAACAGGGCCTGCACCGCGCCGTAATGGACGTCGATGGCGTCGACGACGATGCGGGGATCGGTTTCAGCCATGGTGCGCGTCCTGGAAATTGGCGCCCGACCGGGCGCGGCCGAGATAGGCCTCGACGACTTCCGGGTGGTCGAGGGCGTGGTCGGGCTTGTCCTCGATCAGCACGCGGCCCTGATTGAGCACCACCACCCGGTCGGCGATCCGCCGGACCATGGAGAGTTTGTGCTCGATCACCAGGATGCCCATGTCCGGGTGGGTCCGGCGCAGGTCGAGGATGAGGTGGGTGAGTTCCTCGGTCTCGGTCGGGTTCATGCCCGCGCTCGGCTCGTCGAGCAGCAGGTAGCGCGGCTCGGCCGCCAGCAGGCGGGCGATCTCGAGCCGGCGGCGATTGGCGTAGGAGAGGCCGAGGGCGGGCTGGTCCCGGCGCGGCCAGAGCCGGTCGCCGAACAGCTTCAGCGCGGCCTCCGCCGCCGCCTCCTGCGCCGCCACGCGCCGCCGCCAGAAGGGCAGGCCGAGCAGGGCGCCGGCGCTTTCCGTCACCGGATCGATCAGCCGGCCGGAGCGGGTCTCGATGAGCCCCGCCTGCACCCCGACGAGCACGCTGTCCCAGACCGTGAGCGCCGGGAAGACGCGCGAGGTCTGGAAGCTGCGTCCGACGCCGAGCCGCGCGATGCGGTCCGGCGGCAGGTGGTCGGTGCGTACCCCGTCGACATGGATCGTGCCGCTGTCGGCCCGGTCCACGCCGCTGATGAGCTGGATCAGCGTCGACTTGCCGGCGCCGTTGGGGCCGACGATGGCGACGGTCTCGCCGCGGGCCAGCTTCAGGCTCGCGCCGTCGACGGCCTTGAGGCCGCCGAACACACGCGAGACGTTATCGACGACGATGGCTTCGCCGGTCATCAGCGTGCTCCCAGCAGGCCCTGCGGCCGCACGCGCAGCGCGACGAGCAGCAGCAGGCCGTAGACGATCATCCGCCACTCCGCGAAGCCGCGCAGGAACTCCGGCAGGATGGCGAGGGCGAAGCCGGCCAGGGCGGCGCCGGTGAGATTGCCGAGCCCGCCCAGCACCGCCATGGTGAGGACGAGGATCGAGGTCTCGACCGTGAAGCTCTCCGGGCTGACGACCTGCTGGACATAGGCGAACAGCCCGCCGGCGAGGCCCGCCAGGGCGCCGGAGACGGCGAAGGCCAGCAGGATGTAGCGCCGCACCGGCAGGCCGGCCGCCAGCGCGGCGAGCCGGTCCTCGCGGATCGCCCGCCAGACCCGCCCGATGGGCGAGGAGACGTAGCGCTCGGCGATCACCAGGGCGACGGCGGCGAAGCCGAGCACCAGCCAGTATTTCTGCTCCGTCGTGGCGAAGCGCAGGCCGCCGAGCAGTTCCAGCACGGGGTGCGGGATGTTGAGGATGCCCATCGGGCCGCGCGTCACCGACACCCAGTTGAGGAAGACGAGGAAGCCGATCTGGCCGATGGCGAGCGTGCCCAGCGCCGCCGTGTGGCCGGTGAGCTTGAGCAGCGGTATGGCGGCGACGACCGCGACGAGGGCGGTGAGGCCGATGGCGATGGCGAGCGTCGCATCCGCCGGCAGCCCGTAGGGTCGGGCGAACACGCCGACCGCATAGGCGCCGACGCCGAAGAAGGCCGCCTGCCCGATGGACAGGATGCCGACCGAGCCGGACACGAGGCTGGTGCTCGCGGAGAGCAGGGCGAAGATGAAGCCGTAGATCAGCGCCTGCAGCACATAGGTGCTGGAGACGACGAGCGGGACCAGCGCGAAGGCCGCGCCGACCGCGAGAAAACCCCAGGGCGGCAGGTAATAGGCCCGCAGCGCCGATTGCTGGCTGGAGGAGGAGGCGAGCAGGCTCGTCGTCGGCATCGCGCCGGCCGCCGCGCCTGCGCCGCCCAGCGCATCCAGCCGCCCGCCGCCGAGCAGGCCGTTCGGGCGCACCAGCAGCATCAGCAGGAGCAGGGTGAAGGCGATGGCGTCGCGATAGCTGTCCCCGACATAGGCGCTCGCCAGCGTCTCGCCGATGCCGAGCAGCAGGCCGCCGACCACCGCGCCGGGGATGCTGGCGAGGCCGCCGAGCAGCGCGGCGGCGAAGCCCTTCAGCCCGAAGGGGATGCCCATCTGCGGGAAGACGCTCTGGAAATACAGCGCGACCAGGATGCCGCTCAGCGCCCCGAGCGCGCCGGCGAGGCCGAAGGCGATCTGGCGCATCACGTCGGTGCAGATGCCGAGCTGCGCGGCGGCCGAGGCGTCCTGTGCCGTGGCGCGCAGGGCCCGGCCCGTCCAGGTGAAGGAGACGAACAGCGTCAGCGCCACCGTGGCTGCCGCGCCGAAGCCGAAGATCACGAGGTCGGTGACGGTGATGTAGGCGTTGCCGATGAAGAAGGTCGTGCTGGAGATCGAGGCCGGGAAGGGCTGGCTCTCCGGCGACCAGACGATCTCCGCCGACTGGTCGATGATGGTGCTGATCGCCAGCGTCGAGAGGAACGGCGCCACATAGGGCGCGCCGATCAGCGGCCGCAGGGCGATGCGCTCCAGCAGCAGGCCGAGGATCGCGACGATGACGACGGAGACGGCGGCCGCCGGCACCAGGGGCAGCCCGAACCACGCGATGGCGGAATAGGCGATGAAGGCGCCCAGCATGAACAGCGCGCCCTGCGCGAAGTTGATGATGTTGGCGACGCCGAAGACCAGGCTGAAGCCGAGGGCGATCAGCGCATAGACCTGGCCGATGGCCAGACCGTTGAGGATCTGGCTGAGAAACAGCTCCATGGGAGGGATAGCCTTGAGTGGGCACGAATTGAAGGGCGCGAAAGGAAAGAACGCCGCCCTCCATCTTCCGGAGGGCGGCGTCCGCGTCGGAATGGCCGTCAGTAGAGGACGTAGGCGCCGTTCTTGATGATGATGAAGGTGCTCTTCTTGTTCACCTCGCGCTCGTCATCGTACTTGGTGGTCCCGGTCAGGCCCTCATAGGCGGGCGCCGAGGCGATGGCGTCGCGCACGTTCTCGCCGGTCAGCGGCTTCCCGGACTGCAGCACCGTACGGATGGCGTTCACGCCGACCGCGATCGAGTCGTAGGCGAGGGCCGAGTACTGGTCGGGAAGGCGGTTGTACTTCGCCTTGTAGGCGTCGACATAGGCCTTCACCCTGGGGTCGTCGGCGAAGAACGAGGTGTAGAGCAGGATGCCCTCGGCGTCCTTGCCGGCGAGCTCGAGGAACTTCGGGTTGCTCAGCGGGTCGGGCGAGCCGATGGGCGTGGTCACGCCCGCCTGGCGCAGCTGCTGCACGAAGGCGGAGGCTTCCTGATAGTGCACGGGCAGGAAGATCACGTCGGGGTTCAGCGCCTTGATCTTGCTGACCAGCGGGCGGAAGTCGCGCGCGTTCGGTGCGATCGGCTCGATCAGCACGACCTCGCCGCCGCGCTGCTCGATGGCGGCCTTGGTGAGGTTGGCGGTGGTCTGGCCCCAGTCGTCCTGGAAGAACGGGATGGCGATCTTCTTGCCCTTCAGCTTGTCCACCACCAGCTCGGCGTGGAGCGGGGCGAGCTTGTCCTGCCGGGTGTTCTGGCGGAACTGGTAGGGGCTGAACTTCGGGAAGTCCGGGTGCGAGGAGGACGGGCTGACCTGCGGGATCTTCGCTTCCGTCAGGATCGGCGCCGCCGCGAGCGAGGCGGTGGTCGAGAAGGAGCCGACGGCGAAGACGAGGCCCGGCGTGTTGGCGAACTTCTGGGCGATGCTCGCGGCCTCCTTGGGGGAGTTGCGGTCGTCCTCGTAGATGACCTCGATCTTGCGGCCCTCGATGCCTCCGGCAGTGTTCACCTGCTCCTCGAAGAGCTGCACCGATTCGCGGAAACGCTCGCCGAAATTGGCCAGATTGCCGGTCAGCGGGGCGAAGAAGCCGATCTTGATCGGGTCGGCCGCCTGCGCCGGCACGCCAGTGGTGGCGAGGCCGAGGACAAGGGCGATGCCGGCGGTCGCGCGGCGGAATGTCATTTCAAACTCCGTAGTCTACTAAGTCTGTAGACATTATTTTACAGCGCATTATTCTGTCAATCGACGCCGTGGTGCATCGCAGCATCATTTCCGCTCGCACCGGCTCCACGGCCCAGAAACGTAAGAAATCGGGATAAGACAGCGATGGCGAACAACCTCTCCGATGTGCTCTTCGGCGGCAGGGAGGGCGATCTGGCACTCGTCGAATCGACGCAGGCCGGGGTGCGCAGCTTCACCTATGGCGAGCTCAACGACCGCGTGAACGCGCTCGGCCGCGGCTTTCGCTCACGGTTCGGCGGAAAGCCCTTCCGGGTGGCCGTGCTCGCGCGCAACAGCGCCGACTATGTGGTGATCTATTTCGCCGCCATGCGCGCCGGCGGCGTCGTGGTGCCGTTCAACTGGCGGGCCCGCGACGAGGCGATCGACTTCCTGCTGAGCGACGCGGCCATCGACCTGATCCTCACCGACGACGAGGCGCGCCACGGACGGCGGCCGAACGCCGTCCGGATCGGCAGCGCCGCCTGGGAGGCGCTGCACGATGCGGGGCCGCTCGATCCGGCGCCGGTCGGCGAGGACGACATCGCGCAGATCCTCTACACCTCGGGCTCGACCGGCACGCCCAAGGGCGTCCCGCTTTCGCATGCGGGGCAGTACTGGGCGGTGGAGGAGGGGGCGAAGCTGGTCGCCGATCCCGCATCCTACCGCGTGCTTGTCGCGGCCCCGCTGTTCCACATGAACGCGCTCTTCAACATCAAGCGCACCTTCCACACCGGCGGCAGCGTGGTCGTGCTGCCCGGCTTCACGCCGGCGGGGTTCGCCCGCGCGGTGGACACGTTCCGCTGCGACTGGGTCTCCGGCGTGCCGACCATGATCGCCATGCTCGCCCGCCATCTCGGCGACGAGGTGCCGCGCGCCTTCGCCCGCGTGCGCTTCCTCTTCATCGGCTCGGCGCCCTATGGCGACAATCTGGTCGCCAGCGCCCGGCGCCTGTTTCCCAATGCCGAGATCGCCAATTTCTACGGCACCACCGAGGCCGGGCCGACGGTCTATGGCCGCCATCCCGACGGCCGGCCGACGCCGGCCCTGTCCTGCGGTTATCCGCTCATCGCGGAGAATGTGCGCCTCGTCGCGGCCGACGGCTCGCTCGTGACCGGGGAGGGCGAGGGCACGCTCCACATGCGCACCCCTGCCACCATGACGGGCTATCTCAACCGCCCGGAGACGAGCGCCGCTGTTCTCAAGGAGGGCTGGTACGACAGCCGCGACATCATCCGGCAGGATGCCGACGGGTTCCATTATTTCATCGGCCGCGCCGACGACATGTTCATCTCCGGCGGGCACAACATCTATCCCGCCGAGGTCGAGCGGGTGCTGGAGCAGCATCCCTCCATCGAGCAGGCCATCGTCGTGCCGGTGCCCGACGAGCTGAAGCACGAGGTGCCGGCGGCCTTCGTCGTCGCCCGCGGGGGCGCGCCGGTCGACGAGGCGGCGGTGAAGGCGTGGTTCATCGCGCAGGCCGATCCCTATCTCCACCCGCGCCACATCTTCGTCGTGCCGGAGATCCCGCTCGCCCAGACCAACAAGGTTGACCGTTCGCGGCTGAAGGCGGAGGCTGCCGCCCGCGCCGGTCGCCGGCAGGCAACGGCGGCGTGAGGTTGAGATGACCACCCTTTCCATTCTTGAGCGGCGCCGGATCGAGGCGGAGATCGTCAAGCCGATCTACGAGGAACTCGTCGCCCGCTTCGGCGCCGACGAGGCCAAGGCGGTGATCGGCAAGGCGGTGCGGGAGAACTCCATCCGGCAGGCGGCCTCGTTTCGCGCCGAGCTGGGCGAGCACTCCGGCCTCGAGGGGTTCTATTCGACCCTGCACCTGTGGACCATGAACGGGGCGCTGGAGATCGAGGTGACCGAGCAGTCCGCCACGGCGCTCGACTACAAGGTCCACCGCTGCCGCTACGCCGAAATGTACCGGGAGATGGGGCTGGCCGAGATCGGCCATCTGCTCTCGTGCCAGCGCGACGCCGTGTTCTGCAAGGGCATCGATCCGCGCATCGAGCTGGAGCGTACGCAGACGATCATGGAAGGCGCGGGCCATTGCGACTTCCGCTACCGGCTGGCCGAACCCGCCGCCACGGCCGCCGACTGATCGCAGGAAAGGGGCGGGCGGCGCATCGCCGCTGTCCGTCGCCTTCCGGCGCGGGGTGTTACTTGATCGCCCAATGGTGCAGGCATTCCTCGCACATCTCGCCGTTCTCGCCGTGTGGGCACGTATAGACATACGGGTCCGCCAGCCAGTGCCATATATGCCGGATGATCTTCAGCATCAGCGTACTTTGTCATGGTAATAATCTATTGTTCGACCATGAGCGGATATATTGATTAGACTATGGTGATATCGTTTCCCGGTTTTGTAATCGTATTTCCGAATATTACTGGCGCGCGTTGGCGAGGGCGGCCACCGGGTCCAGCAGGGAGGCCCGGCGGGCCGGCAGGAAGCCGAAGGCGATGCCGATGAGGCTGGAACAGACGAAGGCGAGGATGATCGAGTTCGTCGAGTAGACCAGCGCGAAGTTCGAGCCCAGCCAGTCGAAGACGACCCCGAAGGCGAGTGCCAGCGCGATGCCGATCGCGCCGCCGAACAGGCACACCATCACCGCCTCGGTGAGGAATTGCTGGAGGATGTTGTTCCGGCGCGCGCCGACCGCCATGCGCACGCCGATCTCGCCGATGCGCTCGGACACCGACACCAGCATGATGTTCATCACCCCGATGCCGCCGACCACCAGCGAGATGACGGCGATCGCGGCGATCAGCGCCGTCATGGTCTGCGTGGTGCTGGTGATGGTGCGGCGGATGTCGTCGGTGTTGATGATGAAGAAGTCCTTGGTGCCGTGGCGCTGCGTCAGGAAGCGCGTCACCGCCTGCTCGGCATAGGCGCTGTCGATGCCGTCGCGGATCTTCAGCGTGATCGAACGCAGCGAGGTCGAGCCGAGAATCCGCGTCTGCACCGTCGTGTAGGGCAGATAGAGCGAGAGATTCTGGCTGGACCCGAAGCCGCCCTGCTGGGTGCCGGCGACGCCGACCACCCGCGCGGGCACCGCGCCGACGAAGATCACCGCGCCGAGCGGATCGGCGCCCTGTTCGTCGAACAGCGCCTTGCGGGTGTTCTCGTCGATCACGACGTCGAGCGCGCGCGTTTCCACGCTCTCCGCGTCGAACAGGCGTCCGGCGGAGAGCTTCGTGCCCTTGGCGGCGAAGTAGCGGTCGCTCACCCCGTTCACCAGCGCGCTGGCCTCCTTGGCGCCGAAGCGCACCGTGCTCTGGGTGGAGACGGTGGGGGTCGCGGCCTCGACATAGGGCTGGCGGGCGAGCTCGTCGGCGTCCGCCGCCACCAGCGTGGTGATGCGGCCCGAGCGCGTATCGCCGAAATCCTTGCCGGCGAAGATCTCCAGCGTGTTGGTGCCGAGCCCGCTGATATTGGCGAGCACCTTCTGCCGCGAGCCTTCCCCGAGCGCCACCACGCAGACCACGGAGGCGATGCCGATGACGATGCCGAGCATGGTGAGCGCCGTGCGCAGGCGATGCGCGTTCATCGAGCGCAGCGCCATGCGGAAGGCTTCTTGGAACTGGCCGAACGCGCCGCGCCACGAGGCGCCATTGCTGGAAGAGACGCTCCGGCCGGCAGCGGCCCTTGGCGTGCCGCCCGTCGCCGGGGGCTCGGCCCGGCGGTCGGCGACGATGGCGCCGTCGCTGATCTCGATGATGCGTTCGGCGCGCGCCGCGACGTTCATGTCGTGGGTGACGATGATCACCGTCCGCCCCTCGGCATGCAGCTCGCCGAGAATGCGCAGCACCTCCTCGCCGCTCTGCCGGTCGAGCGCGCCGGTCGGCTCGTCGGCGAGGATCACGTCGGCGTCGTTCATCAGTGCGCGCGCGATGGAGACGCGCTGCTGCTGGCCGCCGGAAAGCTGCCCCGGCAGGTGGCCGAGGCGCGGCGCCATGCCGAGCCGGCCGAGCAGCGCGGCGGCGCGGGCCTGCCGCTCGGCGGCGGGGTGGCCGGCATAGATGGCGGGCATCTCGACATTGCCGAGCGCGGTCAGCTCCGCCAGCAGGTTGTAGCGCTGGAAGACGAAGCCGAAATGCTCCCGCCGCAGCGCCGCCAGCTCGTCCGCCGCGAGGCGGGAGGTGTCGCGCCCGGCGATGCGGTAGGAACCGCCGCTCGGCCGGTCGAGGCAGCCGAGGATGTTCATCAGGGTCGACTTGCCGGAGCCGGACGCGCCGACGATGGCCACCATCTCGCCGGCCTCGATGGTGAGGTCGATGCCCCTGAGCACGCTCACCGTCTCCTCGCCGGAGAGGTAGTTCCGCGTCACGCCTTCCAGCGCGATGAGCGGCGTGCCGGCCCTGTCCTCACGGGTGTCTTTGCGGGCGTCCTCGCGGGCCACGGTCACAGCCCCATCGGCGGCGGGCCGGGCATGCCGGAGCGGGACGGCGAGACGCTCGCCGTGTCGCCCGTCACCACCCGTTCTCCTTCCCGCAGGCCGGAGCGCACTTCGGCGACGGTCTTGTCGTTGAGGCCGATCTCCACCACACGGCTCTCGAGCCTTCCGTTCGCGTCCAGCACCTGCACCTCGTAGCGGCCGGCGGCGTCGCGCGCCCCGAGGGCCATGGCGGGAATGGTCAGCACGTCATTCGCCTCGCCGACGAGGATGTGCACCTCGGCGGTCATGTAGGTGCGCAGCCGGCCCTCCGGGTTCGGCACGTTGAGGATGCCGTTGTAGTAGATGGCGGAACTGCTGCTGGTCGTGCTCGACGCGCTGCTCGCGCTCGTCGTGGAGGACGAGAAGCTGTCGTCGCTCTTGACCGATTCCGGCGCCGGCTCGATCGCCGCCAGCGTGGTCTCGTAGCGGCGTGTGCCGTCGCCGAGGATGGTGAAATAGGCGCGCTGGCCGGGCGAGGTGCGCACCACGTCGGCCTCGGAGATCTCCGCCCGCACCGTCATCGTGTCGAGCTGGCCGAGCACCACGATGGTCGGCGCGGACTGCGTGGCGTTCACCGTCTGGCCTTCCTGGCTGACGATGGCGAGCACCGTTCCCTCGCTCGGGGCGGTGATGCGGGTGTAGCCGAGATTCGATGTCGCGTTCTCCACCGCGACCTCCGCCTCGACGATCTGCGCCTTGAGCTGCTCGATCTGCGCCTGCGTCACCTTCACATCCGCCTCGGCGGCCTCGAAATCGGCCTGCGAGACGACCTTCTGGGACACCATCGAGGTGCGCCGTTCGAGGATGAGCCTGTCGCGATGGAGCAGGGCCTGCTTCTCCGCGAGCTGCGCGCGCACATTGTCGAGCGCGGCGCGGGCGGTGCGCAGCGCGTTCTCCTGCGGCACGGAATCGATCTCGGCGAGCAGGTCCCCCGCCGCGACCGTCTGGCCGAGGGAGACGGCGACGCGGGTGATGCGCCCCGACGCCTGCGCGCCGACGGCGACGAGCTTCGCCGGTTTCAGCGTCCCGCTGGCGAGCACCGCCTCCTCCACGTCGCCGCGCGCCACCGGCGCCGTCACCAGCGTGGAGGTCGCGTCCTTCGTCCACTGGCTGCGCGCGCCATAGATGCCGGCCAGCAGCAGGAGGGCCACTGCCGGCAGCAGCCACCTGAACAGCCTGCCCTTGATCATGCTCACACTCGTTTCACCCGGTCCCGTTTTCACCCGGTCCCGTTCGCGGGTGGCCGGTTCGACGTGGGGGCAGAACTAGTCGGCTGGGATTGCTCGTATGTTTCGCGCTATGCTGAAAAAGCGGGAGATTTGTTGCGCAACATTGCCAGGGCGCCGGTGGAAACCCTCGTTCGCAAAATTCCCCGGCAGGGGGTGCGCGTCGTGGCTATAGGAGCCTCATGAACGACATGCGCAGCCCCGATGCCGCGAGCGGCACCCACATACTTGTCGTCGACGACGATCAGCAGATCCGCAAGCTCCTCGGCCGCTATCTCGCCGAGCAGAACTTCCGCGTCTCCCTCGCCGCCACCGGCCGCGAGGCGGAGCGGCGACTGGCGGAGGGCGACATCGAGCTGGTCGTGCTCGACCTGATGCTGCCGGACGTTTCCGGCCTCGATCTGTGCCGGGCGATCCGCACGCGCTCCAGCGTGCCGATCATCGTGCTCACCGCGCTCAAGGAGGATGTCGACCGCATCATCGGGCTGGAGATCGGCGCCGACGACTATCTCGGCAAGCCGTTCAACCCGCGCGAGCTGGTGGCGCGCATCCGTGCCGTGCTGCGCCGGCTGGCGCCGCGCGACGCTCCCGTCGCCCAGCCGGCCGCGCAGATGCGCTTCGCCGGTTTCCTCGCCGATCCCGCGAGCCGCCAGCTCTGGGATCATGACGGGGAGGAGATCGTGCTGACCGGCGCGGAGTTCGACCTGCTGCTGGCGCTGCTGGAAAGGCCGGGCCGCATGCTGTCGCGCGAGCAGTTGCTCGACATCACGCATGGGCGGGCGACGGGCGGCTTCGACCGCTCCATCGACGTGCTGATCAGCCGCCTGCGCCGCAAGCTGGGCGACGCCGGAACGTTCCAGATCATCAAGACCCTGCGCAATGGCGGCTACCAGATGGCGGCGCGGGTGGAGCCGGTCTCCGGCCCGGAGACGCCGGCACCGTGAACACGATCCGCACCAAGCTCACCGCGCTGCTGGTCGCTTCCGTCCTGGGCGTGCTGGTCATCGCCACGGGCCTCTCCTTCCTGATGCTCTCGCCGCCCGACTTCGCCAAGGCGGAGGACGCGACGGCGGTGCAGCTCGAACTGCTCATCGATCTCGCCGAGCGCAACCACGAGGCGCTGGTGGGCAACCCGAACGGCCGGATCGCCGATGCGCCGGCGGGCGGGCAGCTCTTCGGGCCCGCCACCGACGGCATCAACGCCGCCCTGGAGCGCCGCGGGCGCACCCAGCGCGTGGTCGTGACCGACGGACCGGACGCGCCGTGGCCGGTCGTCTCCGCACGGCTTTCCGACGGGCACTGGCTCATCATGCCGCTGGCGCTGCCGAGGCCCGGTCCGGGCGGCGAATGGGCGCTCGTGGGCTGGCTGGTGCTGGTGGCGCTCGGCGTCACCCTCGTCATGGTGTTCGCCGTGCGGCGCCTCACCGAGCCGCTAGCGCTGCTCCAGCGCACCGCCGCCGCCATCGACCCCAACGGCGCGCTGCGGCTTCTTCCCGAGAAGGGGCCGCGCGAGGTGCGGGCGGCGGCGCGGGCCATCAACCTGCTCTCCACCCGCCTCGGCCAGGCGATGGAGAGTCGCATGCGCCTCGTCGCGGCGGCGGGACACGACCTGCGCACGCCGATGACGCGGATGCGCCTGCGCGCCGAATTCCTGCCGGAGGAGGAGCGCAGCGCCTTCATCGAGGATCTGGACGAGCTCGACCGCATCGCCGACAGCGCCATCCGGCTGGTGCGGGAGGAGGTGGAGGACGGCGAGGGCGAGCCCATCCGGCTCGACCGGCTGGTCGCCGACACCGTCGTCGAGCTGCAGGCCATCGGCTACGCGGTGGAGCTGGAGGATGTGGCGCCGGTGACGATACGCGGCCGTCCGCAGGCGCTGCGCCGCGCGCTGCGCAACCTCCTGATCAACGCGGCGACGCATGGCCGCCAGGGTACGGTCCAGGTTGCCGGCGGGGAGGGCCGGGCGCGCGTGGAAATCGAGGACAGCGGGCCCGGCATCCCCGAGAACCTGCTGCCGCGCGTGTTCGAGCCGTTCTTCCGGGTCGATCCCGCCCGCGGCGCGCCGACGCCGGGCGCGGGGCTGGGCCTCGCCATCGCGGAGCAGATCATCACCCGCAACGGCGGCACGCTCAGCCTGCAGAACATGGAGCGGGGCGACGCGGTTCTCGGCCTGCGGCAGGTGCTGGAATTCCCGGCGGAACCCGCCGATATGCGCGACGAGCCGGACGCCGGGGCTCTCTGAGCGTGCCGGTCTAGGGCGCTGTCAGCCGCCGCACCGCGTCGCGCCAGCCGGCCAGCTTGGCGTTGCGGGTCTCCGCCGGCATCGAGGGATCGAAGCGGCGGTCGAGACGCCAGGAATCGGCGAAGCGGCCGGGCGCCGGCATGATGCCGGCATGGTAGCCGGCGAGATAGGCGGCGCCGAGCGCGGTCGTCTCGCGGATCACCGGCCGGTCGACCGGCGCGGCGATCAGGTCTGCCAGACGCTGCATGGCGAAGTTCGAGGCGGCCATGCCGCCGTCCACGCGCAGCACGGGGGCGCCGTGCGCGATGCCGGAGCTCGCCCAGTCGGTGTTCATCGCATCGATCAGATCGGCGGTCTGGTAGCAGACGCTCTCCAGCGCGGCGAGGGCGAACTCGGCCGGCCCGGTGCTGCGGGTCAGGCCGAACATCGCCCCGCGCACATCTGGGTTCCAGTGCGGCGCGCCGAGGCCGACGAAGGCGGGCACGAGATAGACCTGCTGGGCCGGATCGGCGGCCTCGGCCAGCGGCTCGGTCTGCGCGGAATTGGCGATGATGCCGAGCCCGTCGCGCAGCCACTGCACCGCCGCCCCAGCGACGAAGATCGAGCCTTCCAGCGCATAGGTGCGCTTGCCGCCGAGCTGGTAGGCGATGGTGGTCAGCAGCCGGTTCCGCGAGCGGACGGCGGTGGTCCCGGTGTTGAGCAGGGCGAAGCAGCCCGTGCCGTAGGTCGACTTGATCATGCCGGGCTGGAAGCAGGCCTGGCCGACCGTGGCGGCCTGCTGGTCGCCGGCGATGCCGCCGATGGAAATGGTGCCGCCGAACAGCTCCGGCCGCGTCGCGCCGAAATCGGCGGCGCAGTCGCGCACCTCCGGCAGCAGCGAGCGCGGCACGCGCAGCAGCGCCAGCAGGTCGTCGTCCCAGGTGCCGGTGTGGATGTTGAACAGCAGGGTGCGCGCGGCGTTGGTGGCGTCGGTGGCGTGCACCTTGCCGCCGGTGAGCTTCCACAGCAGCCAGCTGTCGACCGTGCCGAAGGCGAGCTCGCCGCGCTCGGCGCGGGCCCGCGCGCCCGGCACCTCGTCGAGGATCCAGCCGATCTTGGTGCCGGAGAAATACGGGTCGAGGATCAGCCCGGTGCGCTCGGTGACCAGCGGCTCATGGCCCTCGGCGCGCAGGCGGGCGCACAGGTCGGCGGTGCGCCGGTCCTGCCAGACGATGGCGCGATGGATGGCGGCGCCCGTCTTGCGGTCCCAGACGACGGTGGTCTCGCGCTGGTTGGTGATGCCGATGGCGGCGATGTCGGAAGCCTGCGCGCCGGCCTGGTCGAGCACCGCGTGGCAGGTGACGAGCGTGGACCGCCAGAGGTCCTCGGCTTCGTGCTCGACCCAGCCGGAGGCGGGGAAATGCTGCGGAAACTCCTGCTGCGCCTGCGCGGCGACGGAGGTGTCCGGACGGAACAGGATCGCGCGGGAGGACGTCGTGCCCTGATCGATCGCGAGGAGGTAGGTCGTCACGTTGCACTCCGCAAAAGGCGTCATCCCGGAAAGGTACCGGATACCTGTCCGCAATGGTCGTCCGTGGCAAGCGGCCCCTGCCGGCCGGGCCCCTGCCGGCCGGGCCCATGCCGGCCGGGCCGATGACGGGCGGAAGAAGATCGTCCCGGACGGCGCGTGCGCGCCCGGGACGAGGTGCCGGGGCGGAGTCCCCAAACCCCGGAGTGGGGAAGCGAGGTGTCGGCGGCCGGCGGGCGGGTGGGCCCGCCGGCCGCCTCAGCGATGTGCCCTGGAAGAGGGCGTCAGTTGGACGCCTTCTTCGGCGGGGTCGCGGGCCAGCTCTTGATCAGGGCGTCGTAATCGACCGTCTCGCCCTGCGGCTTCTCGTTGGCGAGCTTGGGCTGCGGCGCGAGGTTGCCCTCCTTCTTGGCGAGGTCGACCCAGTACTCCATCGGGTGCTTGGCGTTCAGCTTCGGGCCGCATTCGCCCTGCACGCCCGAGCGTTCCAGGCGCTCCATGACGGAGTCCTGCGCGGCGGCGAGCGCATCCATGGCGGCCTGCGGCGTCTTCGCGCCGGAGGAGGCGTCACCGATGTTCTGCCACCAGAGCTGGGCGAGCTTGGGGTAGTCCGGCACGTTCACGCCGGTCGGCGACCACTGCACGCGGGCCGGCGAGCGGTAGAACTCGATCAGGCCGCCGAGCTGGGGCGCGCGCTCGGTGAAGCTCTTGTCCCAGATGTCGCTCTCGCGGATGAAGGTGAGGCCGACATGGCTCTTCTTCAGCGAGACGGTCTTGGAGGTGACGAACTGGGCGTAGAGCCAGGCCGCCTTGCGGCGGTCGACCGGGGTCGATTTCAGCAGCGTCCAGGAACCCACGTCCTGGTAGCCGAGCTTCATGCCGTCCTTCCAGTAGGCGCCCTTCGGCGAAGGCGCCATGCGCCACTTCGGCGTGCCGTCGGCGTTCATCACCGGCAGGCCGGGCTTCACCATGTCGGCGGTGAAGGCGGTGTACCAGAACATCTGCTGGGCGATGTTGCCCAGCGCGGGAACCGGGCCGGCCTCCGAGAAGGTCATGCCGAGCGCCTGCTGCGGCGTGTATTTCTTCAGCCACTCGATGTACTTGGTGATCGAATAGACCGCCGCCGGGCCGTTGGTGTCGCCGCCGCGCTCGACCGAGGAGCCGACCGGGCGGCAGCCTTCCATGCGGATGCCCCATTCGTCGACCGGCTTGCCGTTCGGCAGGCCGCGGTCGCCGTTGCCGGCCATGGAGAGCCACGCATCGGTGAAGCGCCAGCCGAGCGAGGGGTCCTTCTTGCCGTAGTCCATGTTGCCATAGACCTTGACGCCGTTGACCTCCTTCACGTCGTTGGTGAAGAACTCGGCAATGTCCTCATAGGCGGACCAGTTCACCGGCACGCCCAGCTCGTAGCCGTACTTGGCCTTGAACTTGGCCTTGATGTCCGGGTTGGTGAACCAGTCGTAGCGGAACCAGTAGAGGTTCGCGAACTGCTGGTCGGGAAGCTGGTAGACCTTCCCGTCCGGCGCGGTGGTGAAGGAGATGCCGATGAAGTCGGCGAGGTCGAGCGTCGGCGACGTGACGTCCTTGCCCTCGGCCGCCATCCAGTCGGTGAGCGGCACCACCTGCTTGTAGCGGAAATGCGTGCCGATGAGGTCGGAATCGTTCACCCACGCATCGTAGATGTTCTTGCCCGACTGCATCTGCGTCTGGATCTTCTCCACCACGTCGCCCTCCTGGATGAGGTCGTGGGTGAGCTTGATCCCGGTGATCTCCGAGAACGCCTTGGCGAGGACCTTGGCCTCGTATTCATGCGTGGTGATGGTCTCGGAGACGACGTTGATCTCCATGCCCTTGAAGGGTTCGGCAGCCTTGATGAACCACTCCATCTCCTTCAGCTGCTCGTCCTTGGAGAGCGTCGAGGGCTGGAACTCGCTGTCGATCCACTTCTTGGCGGCGGCCTCGTCCGCGCGCGCCGGCGCGGCGAAGGCGATCAGCGCCGCGGCGCTGGCGGCCAGCAGAAGCCGGCCACGGCTCGGTGACTGCAACATGGGTCTTTCCTCCCGTTTCTTCCCAGAGTCCCGCGGCTTGCTGCCGCTTAGGCAAGTTCACACGAGGCGGAACACCGCCAGTGCGTAGACAAGGCAGAGCGCGAGCGCCCAGCCGAGTTCGGGTCCCACCAGGCCGAGCCAGGCGAGATTGATGAAGGCGCTGCCCAGCAGCGTGATGAACAGCCGGTCGCCGCGCGTGGTCGGGATGCCGAGCACGCCGACGCGGGCGCGCTCCGGCCGCCACACCGCGAGCAGCGTGAAGGTGAGCAGCAGCCCGATGATGACGGCGAAGAACAGCCCGGTCTGCCAGGTCCAGGCCATCCAGGCGGTGTTCTCGGCGAGGCGGGTGGTGACGTCGTCCATCGCGGCCTCCTCCTCACACCCGCCCGAGGGCGAAGCCCTTGGCGATGTAGTTGCGCACGAACCAGATCACCAGCGCGCCGGGGATGATGGTCAGCACCCCCGCCGCCGCCAGCAGGCCCCAGTCCATGCCGGCCGCCGAGACGGTGCGGGTCATCGTCACCGCGATCGGCTTGGCGTTGGTGGCTGTCAGCGTGCGCGCCAGCAAGAGCTCGACCCAGGAGAACATGAAGCAGAAGAAGGCGGCGACGCCGATGCCGGAGGCGATCAGCGGCATGAAGATCTTCACGAAGAAGCGCGGGAAGGAATAGCCGTCGATCGCCGCCGTCTCGTCGATCTCGCGCGGCACGCCGGACATGAAGCCTTCCAGGATCCACACCGCCAGCGGCACGTTGAACAGGCAGTGCGCCAGCGCCACGGCCCAGGGCGTGTCGAACAGGCCGATGGCTGAGTAGAGGTTGAAGAAGGGCAGGGCGAACACCGCCGGCGGCGCCATGCGGTTCGACAGCAGCCAGAAGAACAGGTGCTTCTCGCCGACGAAGCGATAGCGCGAGAAGGCGTAGGCCGCCGGCAGCGCCAGCGCGATCGAGATGATGGTGTTCAGCACTACATAGGTGAGCGAGTTGATGTAGCCCGAATACCAGCTCGAGTCGGTGAAGATCTTGATGTAGTGCTCGAAGGTCAGATCCCGCGGCCACAGCGTGACGCCGGAATTGATCTCGAAATTGGTCTTCAGGCTCATGTTCACGAGCCAGTAGATCGGCATGATCAGGAAGAGCAGGTACAGCGCCATGATGAAGGCGCCGCCGCGCGTGTTCGGGTTCATCGCCGATCTCCGATGCCGATTGCGTCGAGCCTGAAATTCAGTCCGCCGTCATGGCCGGGCTTGTCCCGGCCATCCACGCCTTCCTGGCAGGCGGCGAACCCGGTCATGGATCCCCGGGTCAAGCCCGGGGATGACGGTCGATGGAATCGCGGCGACGAGGAGATGCTCATGCCGCGCCCCCCTGGTCGGGCCGCTCGGTGCCGGTATTGGTCATCACCGTGTAGAAGACCCAGCACAGGGCGAGCACGATGAGATTATAGACCAGAGACATCGCCGCCGCCTTGCCGAGATCGAACTGGCCGAGGGCGAGCTTCACGAGGTCGATGGAAAGGAAGGTCGTGGCGTTGCCGGGGCCGCCGCCGGTCAGCACGAAGGGCTCGGTGTAGATCATGAAGCTGTCCATGAAGCGCAGCAGCACCGCGATCAGCAGCACGCGCTTCATCTTCGGCAGCTGGATGGTGGTGAAGATCGCCCAGCGCGAGGCGCCGTCGATGCGCGCCGCCTGATAATAGGCGTCGGGGATCGACTTGAGGCCGGCATAGCACAGCAGCGCCACCAGGCTGGTCCAGTGCCACACGTCCATCACCACGATGGTGATCCAGGCGGCGATGGGATCGCCCGTGTAGTTGTAGGGAATGCCGAGCGCGTTCAGCCCCCAGCCGACGAGGCCGATATCGGCGCGCGCGAAGACCTGCCAGATGGTGCCGACGACGTTCCACGGGATCAGCAGCGGCAGCGCCATGATCACCAGCGTGGCGGCGACCTTCCAGCCCTCGCGCGGCATGGACAGCGCGACGAGGATGCCGAGCGGCACCTCGATGGCGAGGATGATCGCGGAGAACAGCAGGTTGCGCCACAGCGCGTCGAAGAAGCGCCCGCCGAGCTCGGTCGAGGGATCGAGCAGTTCCTGGAACCAGCCCAGCCCGTTCCAGAAGAACTGGTTGTTGCCGAAGGTGTCCTGCACCGAATAGTTCACCACCGTCATGATCGGCAGGATGGCCGAGAAGGCGACGATGAGGAAAACCGGCGCGACCAGCAGCCAGGCGCGGTTGTTGAGCGGCTTTTCCATCACGCCCCTCCCTCGCGGTTTGCCGTTTCCCCTTCGACGAGGACGCCGCCGGCATAGATGTGGACCTGCCGGGGATCGAGCCGCAGCCCGGCGGTGTCGCCGTCGAGCGCCAGCGCGTCCGGCACCATGGCGGCGGCCGGGTGGCCGGCGATCTCGATGCGGGCGATGCGGGCGCGGCCGATGTCGTCGATGCGCCGCACCTTCACCGGCAGTCCGGTGCCGGCGCCCGCCAGCGTGGCGAATTCCGGCCGCACGCCGAGTTCGATCCGCTCGCCCGCCGGCAGGGAGGGGTAGGCGCGCACCAGCTCGATGGCGACGTCGCCGATATGCGCCGTGCGGCCCTCGACCCTCGCCGGCAGCACGTTCATGCCCGGCGAGCCGATGAAATGGCCGACGAAGGTGTGCGCCGGGCGCTCGAACAGCTCCTCCGGCGTGCCCGTCTGCACCACCGCGCCGTCATGCATGACGACGACCGTGTCGGCGAAGGTCAGCGCCTCGGTCTGGTCGTGGGTCACGTAGATCATGGTGAGGTCGAGCGCCCGGTGCAGCTCCTTCAGCGTGGAGCGCAGCTGCCATTTCAGGTGCGGGTCGATGACGGTCAGCGGCTCGTCGAACAGGATGGCGTTGACGTCCGAGCGCACGAGGCCGCGCCCGAGCGAGATCTTCTGCTTGGCGTCGGCGGTGAGGTTCGAGGCCTTGCGGTCGAGCACCGCCGACAGGTCGAGCCGATGGGCGATCTCCTCGACGCGCCGGGCGATGGCCTCGCGCGGCAGGTGCCGGTTCTTCAGCGGGAAGGCGAGGTTCTCGCGCACGCTCATCGTGTTGTAGACGACCGGGAACTGGAACACCTGCGCGATGTTGCGGGCCTCGGTCGGCAGGTGGGTCACGTCGCGGTCGTTGAACAGGATGCGGCCCTTGGTCGGGATGACGAGGCCGGAGATGATGTTGAGCAGGGTGGTCTTGCCGCAGCCGGAGGGGCCGAGCAGCGCGTAGGCGCCACCCTGCCGCCAGACGTGGTTGATCTCCTTCAGCGCGTAGTCCTGCGGGCCGCGCGGGTCGGGCCGGTAGGCGTGGGCGAGGCCGTCGAGGGTGATGCTGGCCATTGTCCGCTCCTCCTCAGGCCGCCGCGTCGAACGCGCGCCCGGCCCGCTGGCCGTCGGCGTCGAACAACAGGATGTGGCGGGGATCGATCATCACCTCGACCGCGGCGCCCGGCTCCAGCCGTCGCACGCCGGAGACCAGCGCGGTGAGGCGCTCCTCGCCCATGTCCATGTGCAGGAAGCTCTCCGAACCCGTGACCTCCGTCACCGCGACGGACGCGCCGAGGCGGATGAGCCCGTCATGCGCCGGAACCTCCTCGGCGAGCGGTATCTCGCCCACCCCGAGATGATGAGCCCGCACGCCCATGGTGTAGGCGCCGTCCGGCACGCTGGCGAAGATGCCGGTGGCCGGCAGCACCGTGCCGCCCTTCAGCAGAACCGTGTGGCTCGACTTGGTGATGCGCAGCGCGTTGAGCGGCGGGTCGGAGAAGACCTTCGCCGTGGCGAGATCGGCCGGGCGGCGATAGACCTGCGCCGTCGGGCCGAACTGCGTCAGCGCGCCTTCCATCAGCGTCGCGGTATTGCCGCCGAGCAGCAGCGCCTCGGTCGGCTCGGTCGTGGCGTAGACGAAGACGGCGCCGGTGGAGGCGAAGATGCGCGGCAGCTCCTCGCGCAGTTCCTCGCGCAGCTTGTAGTCGAGATTGGCCAGCGGCTCGTCGAGCAGCACGAGGTCGGCGCGCTTCACCAGCGCGCGGGCGATGGCGGTGCGCTGCTGCTGGCCGCCGGAAAGCGCCAGCGGCGTGCGCTGGAGATAGGGGTCGAGCTTCAGCAGCCTGGCGGCCTCGGTCACGCGCGCCTCGATCTCCGTCCGCGACAGGCCCTGCACGCGCAGGGGAGAAGCGATGTTCTCGTAGACCGTCAGCGCGGGGTAGTTGATGAACTGCTGGTAGACCATGGCGACGCTGCGCTTCTTCACCGTCACGCCGGTGACGTCGCGCCCATCGACGAGGATGCGGCCGGAGGTCGGCGCGTCGAGGCCCGCCATCAGCCGCATCAGGCTGGTCTTGCCGGCCAGCGTGGCGCCGAGCAGCACGTTCAGGCTGCCGCGCTCCAGCCGCAGCGAGACATCGCGGATGTAGGGCACGCCGGCGACGGAGCGGCTGACATGGTCGAGTTCGAGGCTCATCGGGCGCCTCCCTGCGCGGCGGCGGGCGGGGAGGGCAGGCGGCTCGCCTCGCGCATGAAGGCGTCGAGCGCGGCGGTCTGCTCGGGCGTGAAGCGCAGGCCGAGCTTGGAGCGGCGCCAGAGCACGTCCTCGGCGGTGCGCGCCCATTCCTCGCGCATGAGGTAGCCCACTTCCGCCTCGGTGAGGTCGGCGCCGAACACCCGGCCGAGATCGGCGGCGGCGCGCGCGCCGTCGAGAATGCGCATCGCCCGCGTGCCGTAGGCGACCACGAGGCGGCGGGCGAGCCGCTCGTCGAGCCAGGGATGGGCGCGCAGCAGCTGCGCGACGACGCGCGGCTGGTCGGCCACGCCGAAGTCGCCGCCCGGCAGCGGCGCGGTGCCGGTCCAGGAGGCCTTGGCGGCGGCCGGCAGATAGGGCGCGAGCTTCTGCATCGCGTGTTCGGCGAGGCGCCGATAGGTGGTGATCTTGCCGCCGAAGACCGACAGCGCCGGCACGCGCCCGTCGGCGTCGTCGAGTTCCAGCACGTAGTCGCGCGTGGCTTCCTGCGCTTTGGAGGCCCCGTCGTCATAGAGCGGGCGCACGCCGGAATAGGTCCACACCACCTGCTCCGGCGTCACCGGCGCCTTGAAGTACTCGCTGGCCGCCGCGCAGAGATAGGCGATCTCCTCCGCGCTCGCGACCGGCTTCGAGGGCGTGCTGCCGAAGTCGCGGTCGGTGGTGCCGATCAGCGTGAAGTCGTGCTCGTAGGGGATGGCGAAGATGATGCGCCCATCGGCGTTCTGGAAGATGTAGGCGCGGTCGTGCTCGTAGAGCCGGGGCACCACGATGTGGCTACCCTGCACGAGGCGGACATTGGCGGGCGAGTTGGCGCTCACCACATGCGCCAGCACCTCGTGCACCCACGGGCCGGCGGCGTTGACCAGCGCGCGGGCGTGCACGGCGTGGCGGACGCCGTCCTCCTCGACCTCGAGGCGCCAGAATTCCGGCTCGCGCCGGGCCGAGACGACGCGCGCGCCGCGCCGGATGTCGGCGCCGCGCTCGGCGGCGTCGAGGGCGTTCAGCACGACGAGGCGGCTGTCCTCGACCCAGCAGTCGGAATATTCGAAGGCGCGGCGGAAATCGTCGCGCAGCGGCCGTCCGGCGGGATCGCGCGCGAGATCGAGCGTGCGCGTCGCCGGCAGCAGCTTGCGCCCGCCCAGATGGTCGTAGAGGAACAGGCCGAGGCGCAGCAGCCAGGCCGGCCGCAGCCCGGCATGGTGGGGCAGGACGAAGCGCAGCGGGCGGATGATGTGCGGGGCGATCGACCACAGCACCTCGCGCTCGGCGAGCGCCTCGTGCACGAGGCGGAATTCGTACTGCTCGAGATAGCGCAGGCCGCCATGGATCAGCTTGGTCGAGGCGGAGGAGGTGGCGCCGGCGAAATCGCCCTGCTCGAACAGGACGACCGAGACGCCCCGCCCCGCCGCGTCACGTGCGATGCCGCAGCCGTTCACGCCCCCGCCGATGATCGCGAGGTCGTAGGTCTCGTCCAGCGTACGAGCGTCCAATTGGCGTCTCCCACGATGCGCTTCCGTTACATCGGAGCGCTTTCGTTTTTATCTTCATATGGACGCTATACGAAACTCATATTGGCCGCAACGGCGATAAATTCGAAAGACTCGAACCTTCGTTTAGGTGCGATGCAGCATCTGCGCACCATAGGGAAGCTTTCGGCTCCCACGCCGTTCGCGAGGGTCCGCCGGCTCGGGCCGTCCGTGCGCTCAGACCTGGCCGGGATCGCCGCAGATGGTCCGCTTCAGCAGCGCCTCCAGCCAGTCGGCGAAGGCCTGCAGCCGGCGCGAGAGATGCTGCCGGTGCGAATAGAGCAGGGTCATCGGCATGGGCGCCGCGCGGCAGTCGGGCATCACCTCGACGAGCTCGCCGGAGGCCAGATGGGCGCGCACGTCGTAGGCGGGGATCTGGATCAGCCCGAGCCCCGCGAGGCAGCAGGCGATGTAGGCCTCCGCCCCGTTCACGGTCACGCGGCCGCGCACCGGCGTCTCCCGCGTGGCGCCGTTCTCGACCCACTCCCAGTTCTCGACGCGCCCGGTCGAGGGAGAGGCGTAATTCACCGCCCAATGTCCGGTCAGCTCGTCCGGCGCGCGGGGGATGCCGTGGCGGGCAAGATAGGCCGGGCTCGCCACGTTGATCAGCGGCAGGCTGCCGATCGAGCGGGCGATCAGCCCGGAATCGCTCAGCGGCCCGACCCGCAGCACGCAGTCGATGCCGTCCTCGACGAGATTGACGGCACGGTCGGTGACGCCCAGTTCGATGTCGATCTGCGGATAGCGGTCGAGGAAATCCGGCAGCGCCGGCGCGATGACGAGGCGGCCGATCCGCCCGGGCACGTCCACTCTCAGCCGGCCGGTCAGCTGCGTGGCCGACTGGCGGAACAGCCCCTCGACCTCCTCGACGTCGGCGACCAGCGGCAGGCAGCGCTCATAGAACGAGACGCCGTCCTGCGTCGGGGAGACCTTGCGGGTGGTGCGGTGGAGAAGGCGGGCGCCGACCCGTGTCTCCAGCTCCAGCACCGCCGCCGATACCGAGGAGCGCGGCAGGCCGAGCGTGTCGGCGGCGCGCGTGAAGCTGGAGCATTCGACCACGCGCGCGAAGATGCGGAACAGGTCGATCCGGTCCACGGCGCTTTCAACTCCGATTGTGCGCGTATTCTGACAAATGAAGCCAGAGGCAACGTATTTTTCGCGCAACACTAAGAGATAAATTGCCATCGCGAAAGGAGCGGCGGCATCGAGCGGCCGCACTCCAAGGAGGCTGACGAAATGACCGATCATTCCATCAAGGGAAAAACCGTTCTCATCGCCGGCGGCGCCAAGAATCTCGGCGGGCTTGTCGCCCGCGATTTCGCCGCGCAGGGCGCCAAGGCCATCGTGATCCACTACAACACCGCGGCCACCAAGGCGGAAGCCGACGCCACCGTCGCCGCCGTCAAGGCCGCGGGAGCCGAGGCCGTGGCGCTGCAGGCGAACCTGATCGCCGCCGGCGCGGTGGAGAAGCTCTTCGCCGATACCGTCGCCGCCGTGGGGCGCCCGGACATCGCCATCAACACCGTCGGCAAGGTGCTGAAGAAGCCGATGGTCGAGATTTCCGAGGCCGAATATGACGAGATGACCGCGGTCAACTCGAAGGTGGCGTTCTTCTTCCTCAAGGAAGCTGGCAAGCACCTGAACGACAACGGCAAGATCGTGACGGTCGTCACCTCGCTGCTCGGTGCCTACACGCCTTTCTACGCCGCCTATGCCGGCACCAAGGCGCCGGTGGAGCACTTCACCCGCGCCGCTTCCAAGGAGTTCGGCGACCGCGGCATCTCGGTGACGGCGATCGGCCCCGGCCCGATGGACACCGGCTTCTTCTACCCGGCCGAAGGCGCGGATGCGGTCGCCTATCACAAGACCGCCGCGGCGCTGTCCAAGTACTCCAAGACCGGCCTCACCGACATCGAGGACATCGTGCCGTGGATCCGCATGCTGGCCTCCGAGGGCTGGTGGATGACCGGCCAGACCATCCTCGTGAACGGCGGCTACACCACGAAGTGAGGGCCTGCGCCCCGGCAATCGCGAGACTGCCGGGGCGTTTCTCTTCGCGTCAGCATGAAGGGAGGTCGGCGTGACCAATCCGTTCCAGTCCATTCTCGACGCTCAGCGCGAACATTTCCTGACCGACGCCACCAAGGGCTACGACTGGCGCATCGATCAGCTCGACCGCATGGAGCGGATGCTTGCCGACAACAGGGAGGCGCTCTGCGCGGCGCTTCATGAGGATTTCGGAAAGCCTCCCTTCGAGCAGCTGTTCGAGATCACCGTGCCGACGGGCGTGATCCGCTATTACCGCGAGAACCTGAAGGCGCTGATGGCGCCGGAGACGGTGAAGATTCCGGACGGCCTCGAAGCGACCGGCAATCGCGGCGTCATCTACAAGGAACCCTACGGCGTCACGCTGGTGATCGGCCCCTTCAACGCGCCGATCCTCCTGCTGCTCGATCCGGCCATCGCCGCGCTCGCCGCCGGCAACACGGTGGTCCTCAAGCCCGCCAACACCACGCCCCGCACCGCGGCGCTGCTGGCCGATCTCGTGCCGCGCTATTTCGCGCCGGAGAACGTCGCCATCGTCACCGGCGGGCGCGAGCAGATATCGGCGCTGCTGGAACTGCCGTTCGACTTCATCTTCTTCACCGGCTCCTCGGCCGTGGGCAAGGTGGTGATGCGCGCCGCGGCCGAGCACCTGACGCCCGTCCTGCTGGAACTCGGCGGCCAGAATCCGACCATCGTCGATGCCACCGCCAATCTCGACGTCGCCGCCGACCGCATCGCGTGGGGGCACAACGCCATCTCCGGCCAATGGTGCATCGCGCCGGGCTATGTCTGCGTGCATGAGAGCGTCGCGGACGCCTTCATCGTCAGGCTCAAGGCCTCGATCATGAAGATGTACGGCGAGGATCCGAGCCGGAGCCCGGATTTCGCGCGGATGATCAGCACGCATGACGCGGAGCGGGTCGCGTCCTACATCCTGCCGGAAAAGGTGGTGCATGGCGGGCGCTTCGATGTCGAGGCGCGCTATGTCGAGCCGACCGTCCTCTACCCCTCCGACTGGAACGATCCGGCGCTGCAGCAGGAGGTGTTCGGCCCCGTGCTGCCGGTCATGGCCTATGGCGACCTGACCGCGCTGCTGAAGGTGATCAAGCGCAAGCCGAAGCCGCTGGCGGCCTACATCTTCAGCAAGGACCGGCAGACCATCGACCATGTGCTCGCCAGCCTGTCCTTCGGTGGCGGCTGCGTGAACCAGACCAACCTGCATTGCTGGATCGACAGCCTGCCTTTCGGCGGGGTCGGCAACAGCGGCATGGGGAAATACTACGGCAAGGCCGGCTTCGACGCGCTCAGCAACACCAAGGCCATGCTGATCGGCAATCCGGACGTCGAGCTCGACGTGTTCCCGCCCTATGCCGGCAAGGACATCGCGAAGAACCTCAGCGTGTTTTCCTGAAGATAAGGGGTGCGGGATCATGCACATGGCGATGGTCATCGGCGGCGGGATCGTCCTGCTCGGCCTGTTTCTGCTGTTCGGCAGGCTGTGGGGCGGCGCCACGCCCGATCTGGCGCTCGCCGCCAAGGCCTTCGTCCCGGTCTGGCTGGTCATCGCGCTGGTGAACATGTGGGTCGGCGTCACGAAGGCCGGCTATTCCATGCGCGACGAACTGCCGATCCTGCTCATCGTCTTTATCGTGCCGGCCGTGCTCGCCGGCATCGCCGTCTGGCGTTTCGCCCGATAGACGGCTGCGAACGTCCCGCGCGGTGAGGGAAGCCCCATGTCCGAACAGATGACTGAACACCCGCTCCTTCGCCGGCGCGACGGCCATCATGCCCGCGTGACCTATGAGGAGCTGTTCTTCGATCTCGTCTACGTCTTCGCGGTCACCCAGCTCAGCGCCAAGCTGTTGCACGGCCTGTCGCTCACCGGCGTGATCGAGACGCTGATCCTGTGGTTCGCCGTCTGGCTCGGCTGGCAGTACACCTGCTGGGTCACCAACTGGTTCGATCCCGAAACGCCGCGCATCCGTTCCCTGATCTTCGCGGTGATGCTGGCCGGTCTCGGCATGGCGGCGGCCATTCCGGGCGCCTTCGGCGAGCGGGCGCTGGTCTTCGTGCTCGCCTATGTGGCGATCCAGGTCGGCCGCACCGCCTATATCGTCTGGGAACTGGGCGCGGATCATCCGCTCTCGGCCAATTACCGGCGCATGCTCGTCTGGCTGCTGATCGCCGCCGTCTTCTGGTTCGCGGGCGTCTTCGCCGAGGGATGGGCGCGGATCGGCCTGTGGGCCGTCGCGGTGGGGTGCGAGTACATCTCGCCGATGTTCGGCTTCGCGCTGCCGGGCCTCGGCCGCTCGAAGACCAGCGACTGGACCATCGAGGGCGGACACCTCGCCGAGCGCTGCCAGCTCTTCGTCATCGTCGCGCTGGGCGAGACGCTGCTCGCCACCGGCGTGACCCTGTCCCACGCCGAGAGCTGGGACGTCACCGTCCTGTCGGCGGTGCTCGCCACCTTCTTCGGCACGCTGGCCATGTGGTGGCTGTATTTCGGCACGTCCAGCAAGGAGGCCACCGACACCATCACCCATTCCGACGATCCCGGCCGGATCGGCGCCTATTTCCACTACGTTCACGCCATTCTGGTCGCCGGCATCATCGCCACCGCCGTCGGCAACGATCTGGTGATGGCGCATCCGCACGACCCGCTGAAGCTCGCCTATGCGCTGGTTCTCTCGGCCGGGCCGGGGATCTATCTGCTCGGCAGCGCGACCTACAAGAAGGTGGTCTACGGCGTGGTGCCGGTCTCCCACATCGTCGGCGCCGTGGTGCTGGCGGCCTTCATTCCGCTGGCCTACACGGTCGACCTGCTCACCATGGGCTGGCTCACCACCCTCGTCATGATGGTCGTCGGGCTCTGGGAAGGGCGCCTCAGGCGCCGTCGGCAGGAGGCCGCCCCGCGGCACGCGGCGCACTGAAGGCCGCGCCGACGAATATGTGGGCCGGCGTCACGAAGGCCGGCTATACGGTGGCGCAGGAATTGCCGATCCTGCCCGTGGTCTTCGCCGTGCCCGCCATCCTCGTGGCGGTGCCGCCGTGGCAGGGCCGATCCGAGACGCCGACCGGAGAGATTGACCGATGACGACCGAAGCCGCATCCCAAGCCGCGTCTCACGCCGCCGAGGCCGCCTCCCATGGCGGCTTCAATCTCGTTCCCATCGTCGTGCTGCTCGGCGCGGCGGTCATCGCGGTGCCGCTGTTCAAGCGACTGGGCCTCGGCTCGGTGCTCGGCTATCTCGCCGCGGGCCTTGCCATCGGTCCGTTCGGCCTCGGCCTGTTCTCCGATCCGCAATCGATCCTGCACGTCGCCGAGCTCGGCGTGGTGATGTTCCTGTTCATCATCGGCCTGGAGATGCAGCCCTCGCGGCTCTGGTCGATGCGCGGCGAGATCTTCGGCCTCGGGCTGCTGCAGGTCGCGGTCTGCATCGGGCTGCTGACCTGCGTCGGGCTGGCGCTCGGCTATCCCGTGCCGCAGAGCTTCGTCGCCGGCACCGGCTTCGTGCTGACCTCGACCGCCATCGTCATGCAGATGCTGGAGGAGCGCCGGGCGCTCGGCCTGCCCAAGGGCCGGCGCATCGTCGCGATCCTGCTGCTGGAAGACCTCGCCATCGTTCCCCTGCTGGCCCTCGTCGCCTTCCTCGCGCCCGGCGGCGAGAACGCGACGCTTGCCGACCGGCTGACCGGCGTCGCCATCGGGCTGGCCTCGATCACCGGCCTCATCCTCGCCGGCCGCTATCTGCTCGATCCGCTGTTCCGCCTGCTCGGCAAGGCCAGGGCGCGCGAGGTGATGACGGCGGCGGCGCTGTTCGTCGTGCTCGGCGCGGCGCTCGCCATGCAGCTCGGCGGGCTGTCCATGGCGATGGGCGCCTTCCTCGCCGGCGTCCTGCTGTCGGAATCCACCTTCCGCCACCAGCTCGAGGCTGACGTCGAGCCGTTCCGCGGCATCCTGCTCGGCCTGTTCTTCCTCGGCGTCGGCATGTCGCTGGACCTCTCGGTGATCGCCGCCAACTGGCGGCTGATCGCGCTGGCCGTCGTCGCTTACATGGTGCTGAAGATGCTCGGCATCTATGCGGTGGCCCGCCTGTTCCGGGCCTCGTCGCGCGAGGCGGTGGAGCGCGCGGTGCTGATGGCGCAGGGCGGCGAGTTCGCCTTCGTCCTCTACGCCGCCGCCACCGCGGTCGGCATCATCGATGCCGAGGCGAACGCCATCCTGACCGCCACCATCATCGTCTCCATGGCGCTCACCCCGCTCATGATCATCCTGCATGACCGGCTGATGCCCAGGCCCGCGCCGTCCATGGAAGGCGTCGAGGCGGCGGAGAACCTCTCCGCCAGCATCCTGCTGATCGGCTTCGGCCGCTTCGGCCAGATCGTCAGCCAGCCGCTGCTGGGCAACAGCTGCTCGATCTCCATCATCGAGACCGACACGGACGCCATCCGCAACGCGCAGGATTTCGGCTTCAAGGTCTATTACGGCGACGGCGCGCGCCTCGACATTCTCCACGCGGCCGGCGCGGGGGAGGCGCGTCTCGTCGTCATCGCCGTCAACGATCGCGAGGCGAGCCTGAAGATCGCCGAGCTCATCAAGGCGGAGTTCCCGCTGGTGCCGGTGCTCGCGCGCTCCTTCGACCGCGAGCACGCGATCGAGCTCATCAATGCCGGCGTCGAGTGGCAGATCCGCGAGACCTTCGAATCCGCGCTGGCCCTCGGAGAGAAGGCGCTGGAACTCCTCAACGTCGACGAGGAGGAGCGCGAGCGCGTGGTCGAGGACATCCGCCGGCGCGACAGCGACCGGCTCGCCATCGAGATCACCGACGGCATCTATGCCGGCCGCGAGCTGATCCACGGCAATGCGCCGGTCAAGGGAACGCCGGCGGGGCCCGGAGCCGCGTCATGATCGCCCGCCGCCGCATCGAGGTCCGGGCCTCCGATGACGGGGCTTCCGCCGTCATCGGCTTCTGGAGCGAGGCCGGCACGCGCGGCCAGTGGTTCGACCAGGACCCCGCCTTCGACGCCGCGTTCCGCCGGCGCTTCCTCGACCTGCACATGGAGGTCGCGGCGCGGCGGCACGACGGCTGGGCGGAGACCGCCGAGGGCGCGCTCGCGCTGCTGGTCCTTACCGACCAGTTCCCCCGCAATGCCTTCCGCGGCACGGCGCATATGTACGCGACCGATCCGCTGGCGCGCCTCCATGCGCGGCAGGCGGTGGAGGCGGGACACATGGAGCGCGTGGAGCCGGCGCTGCGGCTGTTCTTCTGCCTGCCCTTCGCCCATTCGGAGGACATCGCCGATCAGGACATCTCGGTCGCGCTGAACGCGCGGCTCGGCCCGACCTGGCTCGAACACGCCGAAGGCCACCGCGACATCATCCGCCGCTTCGGGCGCTTCCCCCACCGCAACCCGATGCTGGGGCGCGCCACGACGCCCGAGGAGAAGCGTTTCCTCGAGACCGGCGGCTTCCGGGGGTAGCGCCCCCTCATCCTCGCGCCGCGCCGCCGGCGCGTCATCCTTCCCCCGTTCCCACTTCCCGCGCTTCCCGCGGCTGAAACTGGAAAAGGCAGCCCATGTCGGCATCGGATCTGAAAGTCGAAACCCGGATCGGTGTGAAGCGCAAGCCGCGTCGCATCCTGTCCATCGTTTCCAACACGACCCAGCTCAAGGGTTTCCCCGTCGGCTTCTTCGCCGAGGAAATGACGCGCGCCTTCCTCGCCTTCATCGAGGCGGGGCACCGGGTGGACCTCGCCTCGCCCAAAGGCGGGGAGGTGATGTTCGACACCCACAGCGACCCGCGGACCCCCGGCGGCGCCTATGCGGACGATCTGATCAGCCTCGGCTTCGCGCACCACGCGACGTTCGGCCCGATGCTCAGGAATACCCTGCCCATCAGCGCGGTGACGGTGGACGATTACGACGCGGTCTGGGTCGCGGGCGGCGGCGGCCCGCTTCTGACGTTCAAGGACGACGAGGCATTGCACGCGCTGATCGCGTCCTTCTACGAGAAGGGCAAGGTCGTCGCGCTGATCTGCCACGGCTCCGGGCTTCTGCTGTGGACCCGCCTGTCCAACGGCAAGCTGCTGGCCGAGGGCAAGAAGTGGACGGGCTTCACCGATGCCGAGGAAGAGGAGGTCAACACCGCCTTCGGCATGAAGCTGAACGAGTACACCATCGAAAGCGAGGCTGCCGGCATCGAGGGCACCACCTTCCTCTGCCGGGAGGCGAACGCGCCCTTCGCCATCCGTGACGGCCGCCTGATCACCGGCCAGCAGCAGTACAGCAGCGCGATCACCGCGGAACTGGTGCTGGAAGCTCTCGACGAGTAGCGGGCGCGCCGGCCGCGTGCCATATCGCCGGCGGCGGCCTGTCGCTCAGGCCGCTTTCCCGTCTTTCGGCGTTGTCCGATACTGACGGGGGACGATCGGTGGCGCGTCGCGGGTAAGGTCATGGATATCGATCTGGCGTTCCGACTGGTGCTGGCGCTCGCCATCGGCGTCATCGTCGGCGTCGAGCGCGGCTGGCGCGAGCGGACCGCCGCGCCGGGCAGCCGCACGGCGGGCGTGCGCACCTATGCGCTTGCCGGCCTGCTCGGGGGCGTTTTCGCGGCGCTGGCGCTCGCCTTGCAGACGCCGCTGCTGGTCGGCGTCGGCTTCGTCGGCTTCATCGTCGTCTTCGCCTGGTTCAAGCGTGCCGAGGCCCGCGAGGACGAGGACTACAGCGTCACCGGCACGGTCGCCGCCATGCTGGTGTTTGCCCTCGGCGCGCTGGCGGTGGCGGGGGACCGGCAGCTGGCCGGCGCGGGCGGCATCGTGGTCGCCGTCGTTCTGGCCAGCCGCGACTACGCCCACAAGCTCCTTGAACGCATCACCTGGGTCGAGCTGCGCTCGGCGCTGCTGCTGCTGGGCATGAGCGGGGTGGTGCTGCCGCTGCTGCCGGATGAGGCCATGGGGCCCTATGACAGCATCAATCCGCGCAGCATCTGGCTGTTCAGCGTCTTCGTCGCCACCCTGTCCTATGCCGGCTATGTCGCCATGCGCCTGCTGGGGCCGGCGCGCGGCCTGCTCGTCACCGGCGTGACCGGTGGCCTCGTCTCCTCGACCGCCATCACCACCGCCTTCGCCCGCCGCGCCGCGCAGGGCGAGCCGGATGCGGCGCTGGCCGCCGGCGCCGCTGCCGCCGGTGCGACCTCGCTGCTGCGGGTGCTCGTGGTGGTCCTGGCCGTCAAGCCGGCGCTCGGCGTCGCGGTTGCGGCGCCGATCGTCGCCGCCGCCGCCGTCTTTCTGGTGACGGCCTGGCTGATGGCGCGCCGCTTCGAGCAGTCGGCGGGCGAGACCGTTCTGGGCAATCCCTTCGAACTCGTCCCCGTCGTCGGCTTCGCGCTGCTGCTGATGCTGGTCGGCCTGCTGGCCGGCTGGATGACCGCGCGCTTCGGCAGCGCCGGCCTGTCCTGGCTGGCGCTGATCTCCGGTCTGGTCGATGTCGATGCGGTGGTGCTGTCCAGCGCCCGGCTGGCCGGAGAGGGCGTCGAGATGGCGGCCGCCGCCCGGGCGGTGCTGCTTGCGCTGCTGTCCAACGCGCTGGCCCGCGCGGCCTATGCCGTCGGTCTCGGCAGCCGGGGATACGCGACGCGGCTGGGGGCCGTGACGCTGGGAGCCTGCGCGGCCGGCGCGGCGGCGATGGTCTTCGTCTGAGCCGCGCCGCCGCGCTTTTCCGTCCTACGCAATCACCGGTTCCCGCTTGCGGCCGATGGATCGTCCCGCCTCCGGCGGAACGTCCAGCCGGGCATGCGCATCCGCGATCGGCCGCAGCCGTGCGAGCACGGTGCCCGGCGCCGGCGCGGCGCGGCCGGCCTTCGTGTCCACATGCAGCAGCATCTGCTCGGCGGTCGCCACTTCGCGCGCCGGGGCGCCGGCGAAGAGCCGGTGGAACACATGGATGCGTTTCTCGTCGGCGGCGATGATCTGGCAGGTCGAGCGCAGTTCCTCGCCGAGCTTGGCTTCGTCGAGGTGCCGGATATGCGTTTCCACCGTGTAGTAGCTGTGCCCGGCCTCGACATAGGCGAGGTCGACGCCGATGAGCCGCAGCAGCGCATCCGTGGTGTCGCCGAACACCTGGAGATAACGGTGCTCGGTCATGTGCCCGTTATAGTCGATCCAGGCCGGCGACACGCGCGTTTCGACCAGTGCGAGCGGCGCGGAGAGGTCGGGGGTCTCCGGGGGAGACGCCTGCGCCAGCAGCCGCTGCTCGAAGTCGGCGAGCAGCTTGCCCGCTCCCCAGCCTTCGCCGCCGCGCCCGGCCTTCAGCGCCTGCACGATGCCGACGAGGTTCTCGTCGCGGATGCGCTCCATCTCGCGGATGGAGAGCCCCGCCGCCTGCGCGTCCGACTGCGCGCCGATCTTCTCCACCAGCGCATCGTCGAGGTCGACCACGTCGGTCAGCTTGGTCCACGGCCATTTGAGGCACGGTCCGAACTGGGCGAGGAAATGGCGCATGCCGGCCTCGCCGCCGGCGATGCGGTAGGTCTGAAACAGGCCCATCTGCGCCCAGCGCAGGCCGAAGGAATAGCGGATCACGTCGTCGAGCGTCTCGACGTCGCAGATGTCGTCCTTGATCAGCCACAGCGCCTCGCGCCACAGCGCCTCCAGCAGCCGGTCGCCGACGAAGGCCTCGATCTCGCGGGCGATGACGACGCCCTTCATGCCGATGGCGTCGAGCACCGCTTTCGCCCGCTCGATGGTGGCGGGCGCCGTCGCCGTGCCGCCGACGATCTCGACCAGCGGCAGCAGGTAGACCGGGTTGTAGGGATGGGCGACGAACAGCCGCTCGGGATGGGTCAGTTCCGCCTGGAGATCGGACGGCAGCAGTCCCGAGGTGGAGGAGCCAATCAGCGCGCCGGCCGGCGCGGCGGCATCGATCTCGCCGAGCACGCGGCGCTTGAGGTCGAGCCGCTCGGGCACGCTCTCCTGTATCCACTCGGCATCCGTCACCGCCTCGCGGAGGCTGGCGCAGAAGGTGAGCCGGCCGCGCGGCGGCAGCGGGGCGTTGGTCAGCAGCCCGTAGGCGCGCTCGGCATTTGCAAGCACTTCGCCGACGATGCGCTGCGCTTCCGGGTGCGGGTCGAACACCTTCACGTCGATGCCGGCGAGCAGGAAGCGGGCGATCCAGCCGCCGCCGATGACGCCGCCGCCGATGCAGGCGGCGCGGGAGAGGGGGGCAAGGCTCGTCATGGGTCCGGCTCCTCAGCGCTTCACCAGCTTCAGCTTCTCGCGGACCTCGGCCGGGCCGATGATCCGCGCGCCCATATTCGTCACCACGGTCGCCGCCTTCTCGACAAGCTGCGCGTTGGTCGCGAGCTGGCCCTTGCCGGCATAGAGGTTGTCCTCCAGCCCGACGCGCACATTGCCGCCGGCCAGCACCGCCGCCGCGGGATAGGCCAGCGCGTTGCGGCCGATGGAGAAGGCGGAGAAGGTCCAGCCCGCCGGCACGTTGTTCACCATCGCCAGATACGTATTCAGGTCGTCCGGCGCGCCCCACGGAATGCCCATGCAGAGCTGGATCAGCACCGGATCCTCGATCAGCCCTTCCTCGGCCAGCTGCCTGGCGAACCAGAGGTGCCCGGTGTCGAACGCCTCGATCTCCGGCCGCACCCCCAGCGCCGTCATCTGCCGCGCCATCTCGCGCAGCATGGAGGGGGTGTTGGTCATCACGTAGTCGCCGAGGCTGAAGTTCATCGTGCCGCAGTCGAGCGTGCAGATCTCCGGCAGGCAATCGGTGACATGGGCGACGCGCTCGGTGGCGCCGGCCATGTCGGTGCCGGCCGCGTTGACCGGGAAGGGCGCCTCGACGCTGCCGAAGACGAGGTCGCCGCCCATCCCGGCGGTGAGGTTCAGCACCACGTCGATCTCGGCGGCGCGGATGCGGTCGGTCACCTCGCGGTAGAGATCGAGCCGGCGCGAGGCGGCGCCGGTCTCGGGATCGCGCACATGGCAGTGCACCACGGCGGCCCCCGCCTTCGCCGCGTCGATGGCGCTCTCGGCGATCTGCTTCGGCGTCACCGGCACGTGCGGCGAGCGTCCCGTCGTGTCGCCGGCGCCGGTCACGGCGCAGGTGATGAAGACATCGCGATTCATCGACAAGGGCATGGAGGCCTCCTAGCTGGACGGCAGGAGCTTGACGTGAACGCGCGGTCGTGACGCAACTATTTGCGTAACCCATTTCGCATTCTACGAAGCGATCGGTGCGTGATGATCTTCGCCCATTCGGACGAGCCGCTGGACGTCACCCTGCTGCTGTTCTCCGGCCTGTCGCTGCTGTCGCTGGCGGCGACGCTCGATCCGCTGCGCGGTGCCAACCGGGTGCTCGGGCGCGCCGCCTATCGCTGGAAGCTCACTTCCATCGACGGGCAGATGCCGGTGGCGAGCTGCGGCCTGCCCATTCCGGTCGACGGCGCCTTCGACGCCGCCGCACCGCAGGACGCGCTGATCGTCATCGCCGCCTTCGACGCGCTGCGCCACGCGACGCCCGGCATCCTCAAGGCACTGCGGGCCGGCGCCAAGCGCTCGGCCGTCGTCGGCGGCATCGAGTCCGGGTCCTGGCTCATGGGCTTCGCCGGGCTGCTCGACGGGCGCCGCGCCACCACGCACTGGGAGGATCTGGAGGATTTCGCCGCCCGCTTCCCGCATGCGGACGTGCAGCCGGACCGCTTCGTGGTCGACGAGCCGGTGTTCACCACCGGCGGGGCGACGCCGGCGCTCGACTGCATGCTGTCGCTCATCCGCTCGCGCAACGGCTATTCCGCCGCGCTCGACGTCGCCAGCCTCTATATCTACGAGGAGGTCCGCACCGGCTCGGACGTGCAGCCCATCGTCTCGCTCGGGCGCATCCGCCAGCATGAGCCGCGCGTCGCCGAGGCGATCCGCATCATGGAGACGCATATCGACCAGCCGCTGACGATCGCCGCGATCGCGCGCCGGGTGGGCGTGTCGACGCGCGGGCTGGAGACGCTGTTCCTGCGCACGGTCGACGTGTCGCCCGGCGCCTATTACGTCGCGCTGCGGCTCAACGCGGCGCGGCGTCTGGTGCTGGACACCAATCTGCCCATCGCCGACATCGCCGAGCGGACGGGCTTCTCCGCCATCGCCTCGCTGTCGCGGGCCTATCGGCGCCAGTTCGGCATGCCGCCCTCGGCGGCGCGCCGCGGGCGGCGGTGAGAGTCCGGCTCTGATGGCCCTTGAGATCGGCGCTTCCCGTCCTTCCGTCATCCCCGGGCCTGGCCCGGGGATCCACGACGTGCCGGGTGCCGGGCCATGCCGAAGACGTGGATGGCCGGGCCAGGCCCGGCCATGACGAACTTCCAGGCCCGCAGTCCGCGCTACAGCCCCAGCCCGCTCTTCGCGGCGGCGAGGCCCGGCTTGCCGTCGAAGGTGGTCACGCCGTCCAGCCATTTCTCGACCGCCGCCGGGTTCTCCTTCATCCACGCCTTCGCCGCCGCCTCGGGCTGCATGCCCTTGTCGAGGATGTCGCTCATCAGGCGGTCCTCGGTGGCGACGTCGAAGGTCAGGTTGGTGAGCAGCCGGCCGACATTCGGGCATTCCTTGGTGTAGCCCGGCCGCACCAGCGTGACGACGCTGGCGCCGCCGTCATTGGGCCCGAACACGTCGTTGCCGTCCTTCAGATAGGCCATCGGCACGTTGACGTTCATCGGGTGCGGCTGCCAGCCGAAGAAGACCACCGGCTCGTTCTGGCGGATCTTCTGCGAGACCTGCGCCAGCATCGCCTGCTCGCTCGACTCGACGAGCGTGAAGCCGCCGAGGCCGAAGGTGTTGTCGGCGATCATCTTGGAGATGGTGCTGTTGGCGCTGCTGCCGGCTTCGATGCCGTAGAGCTTGCCGCCGAGCTGGTCCTTGAACTTGGCGATGTCGGCATAGGTCTTCAGGCCGGCATCGTAGGCCGCCTTGGAGGTGGCGAAGCCGATGCGGGCATCCTTGAGGTTGGTGGCGACGACCTCGACCTTGCCGGCCTTGACCAGCGGCACCTGCGTCGGTTCCTGCAACGGCATCCAGTTGCCGAGGAAGATGTCGCGGTCGCCGTTCTCGAGCGCCTTGAAGGTGATGGCGACCGAGAGGATGGCGACGTCCGGCTTGTAGCCCAGGCTGGTGAGGAGCTGGCTGGCCATCGCCGTCGTGGCGGTGATGTCCGTCCAGCCGACGTCCGAGAAGCGCGGCTTGGCGCAGGAGGCCGGGTCCTTGGCGAAGGCCGCCGACGACAGGAGCGTCGCGGAGAGCGTGAGGCAGGCAACGAGACTACGCGAAATCATTGCTGTTCCCTCGTGTTGGCGATCATGCCGCTCATGTCGGCACCGCACCGAGAGCCTATTCCCCGCGCGACGTGCTGCTTGATCGAATTCGAAGCTGTGATGACAGAATACGTAGCGGCGGTAGCGAGGTGGCGCGTGCCGTGCCGGGCCGCCGCCTTTGTCATATCGCACGCCCGGCGTTCACCCTCGCCCCGCATGCACCGGCGGGAGGAAGGGGGAAGAAAGCCGCCTGCGGCGCGGCGGCGGGTCCCTGAAATCCAGCGCTGGGGCCAAAGGCAGGATGGCACCGAAGGAAACGGGGCGGCGCGCCGTCCGCCCGGCTCCGTTCCATGCGCATGCCGTGCCTGCGCGACGCGCATGGAATATCTCGCGTGCGATAGTATAAAAGAATTCCAATCTGGAGTTCCGAGGCGCAGGGATTCGTGCCGTGACACTCAAATCCGTGCTTGCCGCTATCATCGTCGTGGGCGCCGTCGTTCTGGCGGGCTTTGGATACTACGCTTACTACCCGTCATTACCTACCGTAAGTCCGACCGGGCGGCCGACATTTGACGCGGCCACGGTCGAGAAGGGGCGGATTCTCGCGGCGGCCGGCTACTGCGCGACCTGCCACACGGCGCAGGGCGGCCAGCCTTATGCCGGCAACTACGCCATCGAGACCGCCTTCGGCACCATCTACGCCTCCAACATCACGCCGGACCCGGAAACGGGCATCGGCGGATGGTCGCCGGCCGCCTTCCGCCGCGCCATGCAGCAGGGCGTGAACCGCGAAGGTGCGCATCTTTTCCCGGCCTTCCCCTTCGATCATTTCACCAAGATGAGCGATGAGGACGTCGACGCGATCTATGCCTATCTGATGGCGAAGGTCGCGCCGGTGAGCGAGCGCACGAAGGAGAACGCGCTGCCCTTCCCGCTGAACCAGCGGATCCTGCAGGCCGGCTGGAAGCTGCTCTTCGTGAACTTCGGGCGCTACCAGCCCGATCCTTCGAAGTCCGACGAGTGGAACCGCGGCGCCTATCTGGTCGAGGGCGTGACCCATTGCGGCGCCTGCCACACGCCGCGCAACGTGCTTGGCGCGGAAGAGAAGGGCCAGCCCTTCGCCGGCGCGGCCATCGACCGCTGGATCGCCCCGGCGCTGACGGCGGCCAACCCGTCCGCCGTGCCGTGGACGGCGTCCGAATTCGCCCGCTATCTGGAAACGGGGGCGGGCATCTATCACGGCATCGCCGCCGGCCCGATGGGTCCGGTCGTGCATGCCGGCCTGCGCGAGCTGCCGGCCAGCGACCTCGCGGCTATCGGCCTCTATCTCGGCGACAAGGTCGGCGCGCCCGATACCGATCCGGCGGAAAATCCCGCCGTCGTGGCCAGCCTGAAGGCCGGGCGCCCCGATCCGACCTACCGCAAGGATCTCGGCGAGCGGCTTTACGCGACGGCCTGCGCGGCCTGCCACTACAACGCCTCGCAGATCGTCGAGGGACGGCCGGAGCTGGCGATCAACTCCTCCACCCGGCTCGCCGATCCGACGAACCTGATCCACGTCATTCTCGACGGCGTGGACGCGAAGGACGGCACCGGCGGCGTGGTGATGCCGGCCTTCCGCCACGCGCTTTCCGATACCGATATCGCCGCCATCGCCGCCTATCTGCGCGAGAAGCGCGCCAATCTCGCGCCCTGGCCGGACCTTCCGGCCCAGGTCGCGCGAATCCGGGCCGAGGGTGCGGGGCACTGATGAGGAAATCAGCATGATCGAGTTCACGATCAACGGCCGCGCCGTCAGCGTCGATGTCGAGCCCGACACGCCGCTGCTCTGGGTCATCCGCGACGAGGTCGCGCTGACCGGCACGAAGTATGGCTGCGGCATCGGCCTGTGCGGAGCCTGCACCGTCCATGTCGGCGGCCGGGCGACCCGCTCCTGCATCACCCCGGTGAGCGATGTCGCCGGGGCGGAGATCACCACCATCGAGGGGCTGGACCCGAAGGGCGAGCATCCGGTCCAGCAGGCATGGCGGCATCTGCGCGTGCCGCAATGCGGCTACTGCCAGTCCGGCCAGATCATGCAGGCCGCCGCCTTCCTGAAGGACATTCCCAATCCCACCGACGACGACATCGACGCGGTGATGACCGGCAATCTCTGCCGCTGCATGACCTATAACCGCATCCGCGCCGCCGTGCGCGAGGCCGCCGCCACGCTGCGGGGGGAGGCGACCAATGGCTGACGAATCCGCCTTCCGCACGCGCTTCCGCGGCGCCCGCAGCGGCGAGGGCCTGACCCGTCGCGGCTTCCTCGTCACCATGTGCGCCGCCGGCGCCGTCTTCGGCTTCCCGCGCGCCGGCTTCGCGGCGATGGACCCGGCCGTGCCGGACGGTGTGCCCGTCGAGGCGGTGGGCGCGCGCTACGAGCCAGCGATCTGGTACTGGATCGACCAGCGCGGCAAGGTGAACGTGAACATCATCCGCGCCGAGATGGGCCAGCATGTCGGCACCGCCATCGCCCGCATCCTCGCCGACGAGCTCGGCGCGAAATGGGACGATGTGAGCATCGAGCACGTCGATTCCGCCGCCAAATGGGGCCTCATGGTCACCGGCGGCAGCTGGTCGGTCTGGCAGAGCTGGCCGGTCTATCGCCAGGCGGGCGCGGCGGGTCGCGTCGCGCTGGCGCAGAAGGCGGCGGAGCTGTGGGGCGTGGACGCCGCGAGCCTCACCGTCGCGGACGGCGTCGTCACCGGCGCGGGGCGTTCCGCGAGCTTCGGCGAGCTGGTGGCGCAGGGCATCACCCGCAGCTTCACCGAGGCGGAGCTGAAGGCGCTGCCCCTGAAGCCCCATTCCGAGCTGACGCTGGTCGGCAAGGACGTGACGGCGCTCGATATCGCCGGCAAGACGACCGGGCAGGCGATCTTCGGCATCGACGCCAGGGTCGAGGGCATGGTGCACGGCGCGCCGCTCCTGCCGCCGACCCGCTACGGCTCGGAAATCATCCGCATCGACGACAGCGCGGCCAAGGCGGTGAAGGGCTATCGGCAGACGCTCAAGCTCGACGATCCCTCCGGCACGGTGCCCGGCTGGGCGATGGTCATCGCCGACAGCTACTGGGCCGCCCACAAGGCGGCGCGCCTGGTCAAGGTCGAGTGGAAGGCGAGCGATGCCGCCAGGGTCGGCGAGGCCGACATCCAGGCGCGCAGCCGGGAGCTGATCGCCGACGCGAGCAAGGGCGCGCTGCTCGATACGGGCGACACCGACGTCGATCCCGTCTTCGCCACGGCGGCCGATACGCTGGAGGCGGAGTACACGACTGCTACCGTGTTGCACTTCCAGCTCGAACCCGTGAACGCGCTCGCTTTCCGCAACGCCGAGGGGGTGTGGGAGCTACACACTGGCAACCAGTGGCAATCCCTAGCCCTCCCCTGGCTCCAGAAGGCGCTTGGCGTCGATGAGAACGGCGTCGTCATGCGCAGCTACATGCTGGGCGGCGGCTTCGGGCGGCGTCTCAACGGCGACTACGCCGTGCCGGCGGCGCTCGCCTCGAAGGCATTGGGCGGGATTCCGGTAAAGGTCGTCACGACACGACCAGATGATCTCGTGTTCGACAGCCCCCGCTCGCCCTCCGTGCAGCGTTTGCGCATGGCCTTCGATACCGGCAAGAACGTCATCGCCATGGATACGGCGGTCGCATCGGGCTGGCCGACCAAGGTCATGCTGCCGGCCTTCATGCCCAAGGGCGTGAACGGCGAGCCCTACGATCCCTTCGCCAGCGACGGCGCCGACCATTGGTATTCGGTCGGCGCGCAGCGGGCGCGCGCCATCTCCAACGATCTGGCGGAGAGCACCTTCCGCCCCGGCTGGCTGCGCTCGGTGTCGCCGGGCTGGATCAACTGGGCGGTCGAAAGCTTCATGCACGAGGCCGCGGTGAAGGTTGGGCAGGATCCGGTCCGGTTCCGCCTCGACCATCTGAAGGCCGAGGGACGCAACGCCGGCACGGCGCCGGATTCGGTCGGCGGCGCCTCGCGCCAGGCGCATGTGCTCTCGCGCGTGGCGGAGCTGTCTGGTTACGGCAAGGCCACGCTGCCCGCCGACACCGCCATCGGCATAGCGACGACCTATGGGCAGGCGCGTACCATGCCAACCTGGGTCGGCGGCGCGGCGCAGGTGCACGTGAAACGGCAGACCGGCTTCGTCGACGTGCAGAAAATCTGGCTCGTGGTCGACTGCGGGACGGTAGTCGATCCCGATGGCGCTCATGCGCAGTGCGAGGGTGCGGCGCTCTGGGGGCTCTCCATGGCGCTGTTCGAGGGCACCGAGTTCGAGAATGGTCTGGTACGCGACCGCAACCTCGACAGCTATACGCCGCTGCGCATGATCGACACGCCGGAAGTCGTGGTCGAGTTCGTCGAGAGCGCCGAGGTGCCGGTGGGGCTGGGCGAGCCGGGTACCACCGTGGTGGCGCCGGCCATCGGCAACGCGATCTTCGAGGCGGTCGGGGTGCGCCTGCGCCATCTGCCGATCACGCCGGAAGCTGTGCTGGCGGCGCTGAAGGCCGGCTGACGCGGCTCTCAGAGGCGCCAGCCGCGGCTCTTGCTGACCGCGGCTGCGAAGCGCGCATGGTCGTCCGGTGAGACGGAGCGATCCGGCTCGAAGCACCGAACTTCCCCGCGCGCACGGGTGACGTCCGCTCCGCACAGCTCGGCGAGACCGAGCGACGTCATCTCGTGCAGTCCGGGTACGAGCACGGAGCGCCCGCTTGCCGCTGCGAGGAAGCTGACGAAATAGGCGTTCTGCGACAGGCCGCCGTCGATGGAGATGGTCGCGATCGTTCCGACTTCTGTCGCTGCCGCCTCGATCAGCCCCACCGTCAGCATGGCAATGCCTTCCAGAGCGGCGCGTATCATGTCGCGACGGTCGGTCGCCGCCTGCATGCCGATAAACAGCGGCGCCGCCGAGCGGTCCCAGTAGGGAGCGGCCAGCCCGGACAGTGCCGGCACGAAGACAAGCCCGCGGCTCAGCGCCGAAGGTCCCTCGAAACCGTCGAGCTCGTGCGTTTCCGCGTAAAGCCCGATCTGCCGCAGCCATTCGAGTGCCGCACCGGCATCGTAGACGCCGCCTTCGAGGGCAAATACCGTCTCTGCATCCCGCCGGCGCCAGGCGACCGTCGGCAGCAAGCCGGAGCCAAGGGGGCGGCCAGTGCCGGTGACGGCGAGGAGGAAGGCGCCGGTGCCGAAGGTGATCTTGGTGTCGCCTAGCGCGCGGCAGCCGTGACCATAAAGCGCGGCTTGCTGGTCGACGATGGAGACCTTCACCGGCACGCCGTCTATGGCGCCGAAGCCGGCATTGACGGGACGGATCGGCGGCAGCGCCTCCATGGGTACGCCGTGGAGAGCACAGAGTTCTCCGCTCCATGTCAGCGTTGCGAAGTCGAGTAATCCGGTGCGGGACGCTGTCGCGATGTCGGTGGCAAAGGTGTTGCACAGGCGGTCGAGGAAGAAGGCGTCGGTGGTGCCGAGCCGCAGCCGTCCGGCTGCCCGCGCCGCCGCCACGGCGGGGACGTTTTGCAGCAGCCATGCGAGTTTGCTGGCGGAAAAATAGGGATCGAGCGGCAGGCCGCTGATGGCCTGCGAGCGGGCCAACGCCTCCGATCCGAGCGCCGCCAGCATGGTAGCAGTACGGGCATCCTGCCAGACGATGACCGGGGAGAGGGGCTCGCCGGTTTCCGCATCCCAGGCGAGGCAGCTTTCGCCCTGATTGGCGATGGCGATGGCGTCGACCGGCCCGGCGGCAGCCAGCGCCGTGCGGATATTGGCGAGCAGTTCCTCGGGATCGTGCTCGACGCGGCCCGGCGCGGGAAAATGCTGCGCGTGGCGGAGGCTGGCGACGAGCCGCGCCTCACCCCCGCTCTCGACGACGAGGCAGCGGGTCGAGGTCGTTCCCTGATCGATGGCGGCGACGCGCATCATGCGGTTTCCCGGAAGCGGAAATGGACCGTGCCGGCCTCGACGGCAGCCGGCGGGAGCGGAACGAGAATGCGTCGCTCCGGCATCCATGTGCGCTCGGCCGCCCAGACCTCCCGCCCGTCGAGTTCGAGCGAGAGGCGCCCGCGCGCGCGCCGGAGCATGCGGAGTTGGAAGTCGCGGAAAGCCGGCGTTGCGTTGGCGTCGCGGCGCAGCAGGCTGGGGACGACGAGCTTCATGGGCGAATCGAAGGTCACGGGTATCGGCGCGCCGGCATCCGCGTCGCGCGCGAGGTCCTCCGCGATGGCCCGGCCCACCGCGCGGCCCTCGCGGAACGCCCATCCCCCGGTCTCGACGGCGCGCAGCAGGTTGCCGCTGGCGAAAATCCTCGGGTCGAGGCTGCGTCCGTCCTGATCGATGGCAGGTCCGGTACTGCCCGCGTCGACGCCGATGTCGGACTGGCGGAACAGTGCCGATTCCGGCATGAAGCGGCCGGTGAGCAGCACGCCGTCGCAGGCGATGTCCTGAACCGTGCCGTCCCGCAGCCGCAGCGTGACATTCTCCACCCGCGAGGTGCCGCGAATGTCCACCAGCTCGGCGCCGCGATGGAAGGGAATGCCCGCCAGCGCCGGGAACCAGGAGAACGGCGGGCCGGCGAGCGGGTGCGGGCCGGGCTCCACCATGGCGACGGGCCGTGCGCCATGGGTCAGGCAGGTGAGGATGGCGGAGAGGCTGACCAGTTCCGAACCGACGATCACCGGCCGACGGAAGGGCATCAGCCCATGAAAGGCGACGTAGGATTGCAGCGTGCCGGTGGTGACGATGCCGATCGGGCGGTCGCCCGAGATCAGCCGCGCCGAACGCGGCGTTTCGCGGGCGCCGGTCGCGATCAGGATGCGGCGTGCCGAAAGCGTCTCGACCCCGCGCGGGGAGGTGACGTCGAGCCGCCCGTCTTCGAGCCGCACCACCGAATGGCGGGTGCGCACGTCGACCCCCGCGCGCGCGGCCTCCGCTTCGAGGCGGCGGCCATAGGCGGCGCCGAGATAGACGCGGCCGAACTCGCGCATGCCGAAGGGCGAGTGGGCGCAATGGCGCGTCGCGCCGCCCAGCTCCCGCTCACGCTCGAGCAGGACCACGTGCCCGACGCCGCGCGCGCGCAGCTCGATGGCGGCGGCGACGCCCGACGGGCCGCCGCCGACGATGATGACATCCGCCATCGCGTCGCTCATGCCTCGTCCCCGTCATCGGCGGCGAGCGGCGTCGACAGGCGGCCCCGGGTCATCTCGGCGAGGCGCGCATTGCAGTAGAAGCCCTGGCAACGGCCCATGCCGGCACGGGTGCGCCGCCGCAGCCCGCCGAAATCGCCCGGCGGCACGGCGCTTTCGAAGGCGGCCTCGATCTCGCGCTTGGTCACCAGCTCGCAATGGCAGACGATCTCGCCATGCTCCGGCCGCTGCCAGTCGCGTTCCCGCGTCTCGGCGAGATTGGGCAGCGTGACCTCCGGCGCGAGGCCGGGCGCGGTGAACCCGGCGCCGAAGGCGGCATGCAGCCGCTCGGCATGCTGCGCCAGCCCGAGCGCGGCGGAAAGGCCCGTCGAGCGGATGCCGCCGAGCGTGATGGCGCGCCGCGCCGGCCGCGAGAAGACGCGATAGGCCTTGCTCTCCGTCGCCGGCCGCAGCCCCGCATAGACGGCGGTTACCGGCATGCCCGCCAGCGCCGGCACGATCTCCGCGCCGCGCTTCAGCAGGGCCTCCAGCTCCGAGGTCTCCACCGTGGCGCGCGTGCGGTCCTGCTGCTCCTCCGCGGTGGGGCCCACCAGCACGTTGCCGAAGGCGGTCGGGCAGACGACCACACCCTTGGTGATCTCGGTCGGCACCGGCAGGATGATGCACGGCACGTGAGGGAAGGCAGCCTTGTCGAGCACGACGAACTGGCCCTTGCGCGGCCGGATCTCGAACTCCGGCGCGAAGCCGAGGCGCTCGTCGACGACATCGCCATACAAGCCGGCGGCGTTGACGACGGCGTGCGCGCGCACCTCGCCGACTGTGGTCGCCAGCGTCCACTCGCCGTCGAAGGCGCTAGCGAGGATTTCCGCCTCGCGCAGCAGCCTGGCGCCCAGCGCGACGGCCTGGGTGAGATAGGCGAGCGGCGCCGACCAGGGGTCGATGACATGCTCGCCGGCCACCTCGATGGCCGCCACCAGCCGCTCCGACAGGCCCGGCATGGTGGCGCGCGCCTGCGCGCCGGAGAGCGCGCGCAGCTCCGCGATGCCGTTCTCCCGGCCCTGCGCCAGTATCGCGTCGAGCTTGCCGGCCTCCGCCTCGTTCCACGCGCAGACCAGCGCGCCGGTCGTCACCAGCGGCAGGCTCAGCCTGTCGCGGATGGCGAGATATTCCGCGCGCCCGGCCTTGATGAGCTCAAGCTCCAGGCTGCCCGGCGGCGCGTCGAAGCCGGTGTGCAGGATGGCGCTGTTCGCCTTGGAGGCGCCCGAGAGGATATCGCTGCCCTTCTCGATCACGATCACCTTCGCGCCCGCCAGCGCGAAGCGGCGCGCGACCGCGCAGCCGACCACGCCGGCGCCGATGACGGCGATGTCGAAGGTCTCGTTGAGGGATGGGGCGTGTGTGTGGAGCATGGCGCTCCCTTCCTGTCGGCACCACGCGACCGGCAGCCGGTCGCGTCACATCATGCGTGCCCGGCACGCTGCCGGGCCGTCGGCGGTCCCGCCCGGAGGCGAGACCGCCATCGTCGGTTGCGGCTCAGCGATAGGGGTAGCCGGCCTTCTCCATCGTCTCGGCGTATTTCTTGAACGCGGCGACGACCTTGCCCGCGCGCGGGCTGGAGGAGGCGACCTCGTCCCAGAAGCCCTTCGAGTCGTTGACGACCTGGGCCCATTCGGCCGGCGGCAGCGAAGTGAGCTCCATCTTCTGGCCCTCCACGCGCAGCTTGGCCTCGCCGCCCCAGTACCAGACGTCGCGATAGTAGTGCGACTGGTCGATAGTGATGAGGAACAGCTCCTTCAGGTGCGGCGGCACCTTCTTCCAGCTCTCGGAATTGGCGAAATAGCTGCCGAACCAGGCGCCGGTGACGGAGTTGGCGAGCGCGTAGTTGCACACATCCGCCCAGCCGACCTCATAGGCCTCGGTGAAGCCGCACCAGGCCACGCCGTCGAGTTCGCCGGTCTGCAGGGCCACTTCGACGTTGTCCCACGGGATCGTCACCGGCACGAGGCCGTATTTCGACAGGAACTTGCCGGCCGTCGGCACGCCGAAGACGCGCAGGCCGTTCATGTCGGCGAGGCTCTTGATCGGCTTGTTGACGGTGAAGATGTGCAGGGGATCCCAGGCGCCGGTGGACAGCCAGGTGACGTTGGGCACCTCGGCATAGGCCTCTTCCCAGATCTCCTTCAGCCCGTAGTAGCGGAACAGCGCCGGCACATCGAGGCTGTAGCGGGTGGCGAAGGGGAAGTAGCCGCCGAACACGGCGATATCGACCGGCGAGGCCATGGTCGCCTCGTCCGACTGCACCGCGTCGAGCGTGCCGGACTGCAGCGCGCGGAACAGGTCCGAGGTCGGCACGAGCTGGTCGGCGTAATAGAGCTCGATCACCATCTCGCCATTCGCCGCCGCGTTGAAGGCGTCGATCTGCGGCTTGATCACGTGGGCGCCGAGCGGCGCGCCGGAATAGGTCTGCAGGCGCCACTTGATCGGCCCGGTCTGGGCGATGACGGCGGGAGCGGCGAGCGTCGTGCTGGCCAGCGCGGCGCCGGTGCCGAGCGCCGCCTTGCCGAGGAAGTTGCGGCGGCTGGCGAGGATCTGGTCGGCGGCGGGATCCGGCTTCTTCACGCCGGCCTTCTTGCTGTCGTCGGTCATGCGTTGCTCCTCTGGTTCTTGGGAAGTCGTCTTCTTGGGAAGTCGTCGGCAACGGGAAGGCTCAGCCCTTGACCTTCATGTGCTCGGGCAGCCAGAGCGCGATCTGCGGGAAGACCATCAGGATGATGATGGTGAGCAGCATGATCGCGGCGAAGGGCCAGATCGACCGGTAGATGTCGATCAGCGAGATCTCCTTCGGCGCCAGCGAGCGCATGAGGAACAGGTTGTAGCCGAAGGGCGGGGTTATGTAGGCGATCTGGCAGGTGATCGTGTAGAGGATGCCGTACCAGATGAGCTGGTTGTCGAAGCCGAGGTCGAGCGCCTTCACCAGCGGGATGTAGAGCGGGGCGACGATGACCAGCATCGCCGTGTCGTCGAGGAACATGCCCATCACGATGAAGCTGAGCTGCATCATGATGATGATGGTCCAGGGATTGAGGTCCCACTGCTTGACGAACAGGAACTCGATCGCCTTCACCGCGCCGAGGCCGTCGAACACCGTGCCGAAGGCGAGGGCGGCGAGGATCAGCCACATGAACATGCAGGACACGTTCAGCGTCTTCAGCGAGGTGTCGCGGATCACCCGCCAGTTGAAGTGTCCCTTGTAGATGGCCGCCAGCGTCGCCGCCGTGGCGCCGACCGCCGAGCTTTCGACGAGGCTGGTGACGCCGAACACGAACAGCCCGGTCATGAAGAAGAAGATGGCGAAGGGAATGACGCCCGCCCGCGCCAGCGCCAGCTTCTCGCGAAGCGGCATGTTCAGCTCCTCGTCGGTGAGCTGGGGCGCCAGCTTCGGGTTCAGCTTCACCCTGACATAGATGTAGATGATGAACAGCGCGGCCATGAGCAGGCCGGGACCGACGCCGGCGAACCAGAGCTTGGAGACCGGCTGGCGGGCGATCATGCCGTAGAGCACCAGCACGACCGAGGGCGGGATGAGGATGCCGAGCGACGAGCCGCCCTGTACCACGCCGGAGATCAGCACCTTGTCGTAGCCGCGGCGGATCATCTCCGGCAGCGCGATGGTGGCGCCGATCGCCATGCCGGCGACCGACAGGCCGTTCATCGCGGAGATAATGACCATCAGGAAGATGGTGCCAATGGCGAGGCCGCCGGTGAACCTGCCGAACCAGACGTGCAGGGCTCTGTAGAGGTCCTCCGCTATCCCGGATTCGGCCAGGATGTAGCCCATGTAGATGAACATGGGCAGCGTCAGCATGGCGTACCAGTTGAACAGCTTGAAGACCTGGTTGAACGGCAGGTCGATCGCGCCGGGCCCGTAGAGCAGCAGCGCGGCGGCGGAGGCGACGAAGCCGATGCCGGCGAAAACGAGCTGTCCGCTGATGAGCGCCAGAACCATCGACGCGAACATCAGCAGCGCGATCATCTCGTAGGTCATCAGAGCTTCTCCCCACGCAGGGTGGCGATGTGCTTGAAGACGAGCGAGAAGGCCTGCAGCAGCATCAGAACGAGGCACACCGTCAGCAGCGCCTTGATCGGGATCACCGAGGGATTCCAGATCGAGAAGCGCCGCTCATTGGTGGCGATGGCGTATTGAAGGCTCGAGATCGAGCCGATCAGCATGACCGCGAGGTAGAAGATCAGGCACCAGACGGTGACGAGGTCGATCTTCGCCTTTCCGCGCTCCGAGAGGGTCGCGTACCACAGGTCCATGCGCACGTGCTCGCCGTTGCGCAGCGTGAACGGCCCGCCCATGAAATAGTAGGCGGCGAGGGTGAACTGGGTGAGCTCGACCGCCCAGTGCACCGGCATCTTGATCAGGTTGCGGGTGATGGCGTCGAAGATCAGCACGCCGCCCATCAGGAAGATGAGCGAGGCGGCGAGATAGCCGACGTAATCCGAAATCCGGTCGATCAGGCGCACATAGCCGGCGATCAGCCGCCATGCGCCTCCTTCCCTGCGCTGTCCTTCATCGACGCTCACGTCGTCCGCGTTCACGCTGTCGCTCCGTTGCTTGCCGGTCGGAATCCTGCGGGAGGTACAGAAGTACGGCGCAGGAAGCAGGCGTCGTCTCGAACGGACGCTGCTCGCGCCCGCCCGGAACGAAGCCGGTCGAAGAAGGGCCGCGGACTTGCCGCAGCCGGCCGGTCAGGCGGTCAGCTTTCGGAAATCGGTCATCTGCAATCCCCTCGTGCTGCGGCTTGCACCATTGTTGTGCTTGCTCGCTTTTTTCGCATCTGCAAGCACTGTACCGGTTTCCGTGGAGATGGGAAGACCGAATTTCGGAGTTTATGACCGTTTTGTGCCATGTTCGGTCGTAATAGCCGACAAACGGGCAGTGTTCGCCGCGATAAATTGACCGTTCGGTCATATTGTGGCTTGCTGGGGTGTGATCTCCGGGCGAGGCGGGCATGGTGGCGCCGCATTGACCGAGTTCGCGGGACGACTTACCGAATTCCCTATGAAACCCTTCCGGGCGGTCGCGGAGCAGCCGATGCGACGTGGCCGGTCACAGCGAGAAGAAAAATCCGTGTCGTTCCCTTCGCGCGCTTCCACCCCGCAGGCGCACGCCGGCCGTCCGTCGAGCGCCCGCCACGCGGAAATCGTGGCGCTGCTTGCCCGTACGGGAGAGATGACGGTCGAGGCGCTGGCCGAGCAACTCGACGTGTCACGCGAGACGGTGCGGCGCGATCTGGCCCGGCTCGACGCCGGCGGCCTGCTCCGGCGCTTCCATGGCGGTGCCCGCGCCATCACCCTTCCCGGCGCCCAGATGGACAAGGAGTGGCCGTTCGCCCAGCGCATGGCGCAGAACGCCGCCGGCAAGCAGCGCATTGCCGCCGCGGCGAGCGCCCTGTTCCAGCCGGAGGATTCGCTCTTCATCGATACCGGCAGCACCACCGTCGCCTTTGCCGAGGCGCTGGCCGCCCGTCAGTCGCTGGTGGTGATCACCAATGCCCCGCGCATCGCCGCGACCATGGCGACGGGCCACAGCCACAAGGTCTTCCTCATCGGCGGCGCCTACGGTGTCGACGCGGGTGAAAGCCTGGGCCCGCTGGCGCTGGAGCAGATCGGCAAGTTCCGCGCGCGGCATGTCGTGCTGACCATCGGCGCGATCGACACGGCCTGCATCATGGATTTCGACCTCCAGGAAGCCGAGGTCGCCAAGGCGATGATCGAGCGGGCGGACCAGGTGACCGTCCTTGCCGATCACACCAAATTCGACCGGCGGGCGGTCTTCGAGGTGGCGCCGCTGGCGCGCATCGACACGCTGGTGACGGATGTGCCGCCTTCGGAGCCGATGGCACGCGCCATCGATGCCGCCGGCATCCACCTCATCGTCGCCGGTTCCTGAACCGGCCCGGACAGCGGGCGGCCGTCCTAGAGCATTTTCGAGCGAAGCGGGCACCGGTTCGCGTGAAGAAAATGCGAAAAATCAAATAGATAGAGCCAATACGATGAACCTGTTTTCACCGAATTGGCTCTAGAGCCACTCCGCCATCGGCTCGACGGCATAGCCCGCGTCGTCGAGCCGACGCTTGACCGCCCGCGCCATCGCCACCGCGTCGGCCGTGTCGCCGTGGACGCAGACCGTGTCCGCCCGCACCGGAATGCGCGTGCCGTCGATCGCCAGCACCTCGCCGCTCTCCAGAATGCCCAGGATGCGTTCGGCCGCTGCCTCGGCATCGTGCAGCACCGCGCCCGGCAGCTTGCGGGAGGCGAGGTTGCCGTTGGCGGCATAGGCCCGGTCGGCATAGATCTCGCGCGCGAGCCTCAGCCCGGCCTCCTCGCCGGCCTTCTCGGTCGGCAGGCCGGGCATCACCACGAAGATGTAGTTCGGATCGACCGCCTTGATCGCCCGCGCCACGGCGCGCGCCAGATCGATGTCCTCGTTCGCCATGTTGCCGAGCGAACCGTGCGTCTTCACATGGCCGAGCCTCATGCCCTGCGCGTGCGCCAGAGCCTGCAGCGCGCCGATTTGGTAGATCAGCTGCTTCTCGATCTCGGCCGGGCTCTGCCCGAGGATCGGCCGCCGGCCGAAGCCCCACAGGTCCATGAAGCTGGGATGCGCGCCGCAGCCGACGCCGCGCGCCTTCGCGTTCTCCAGGGTCTGCGTCATCACCAGCGGGTCGCCGGCGTGGAAGCCGCAGGCGATGTTGGCGGAGGTGACGATCTCCAGCATCGCCGGGTCGTCGCCGAGCGAATAGACGCCGAAGCCTTCGCCCATGTCGCAGTTGAGATCGATGGTCTTCATGGGGGAATGCTCCGGTCACGGGTCGAGCGGCGCGAGCGCCGAGCAGACGCCGCTGACAAGGTTGTGCGCCAGCAGGCGCTCGCTGGAAAGCTGCGTCCCCGGCAGGGGCGCCTCGGTCATCCGCGCGAAGAGGGCGAGAAGCCGCTCCTCATGCGCCCGCGCCACCTGTTCCGCCTCGTCCGCCGTCACGGCGGAGAAGCGCAGCACGTCGCCCGGCCGCGCCTGCCCGAGGCGCCAGAGATCCGCGCCGATGACGGTGGCGATCTTCGGATAGCCGCCCGTCGTCTGGCGGTCGGCGAGCAGCACCAGCGGACGGCCATTGCCCGGCACCTGGATGGAGCCGTTCATGATGCCGTCGGAAACGATGTTGAAGCCGTCCGCGTGCTCGATGGCGGGGCCGTCGAGCTGGGCGCCCATGCGGTCGGCCTTCTCCGTCACGCGATAGCCGGAGGACAGGAAGGTGGCGAGGCCGGCGGGAGTGAAATGGTCGTCCTGCGGGCCGGGCACGACGCGGATCGGCCCCGTTTCCGCCGGCCTGTCCTCCGGGGCCAGCGTGAGCAGCGGGGCGGCCGGCGCCTCCTGGAGCGGCAGGCGGTCGCCGGCGCGCAGCGCGCGCCCCTCGAACCCGCCGATGGCCGAGCGCGAATGGGTCGACAGGCTGCCGAGCGTCGGCGCGACGGCGAAGCCGCCGGCGATGGCGAGATAGGCCCGCATGCCCGTGCGCGCGGCGCCGATCTCGATCCGGTCGCCGGGCGCGAGGGCGTAGGCCCGCCAGCCTTCGGCCGGACGGCCATTGATGGAGAGCGGCATGTCGGCGCCGGCCAGCGCCAGCCGCGCCGGTCCTTCCTCCACCGTCGCGGAGAGGCCGAGCATGGTCAGCTCGATCGCCGCCATGTCGCGGGGATTGCCGACGAGGCGGTTGGCCAGCTGCAGGGAGAGGCTGTCCATGGCGCCCGAGGCGGAGATGCCGAAGCGCTGATAGCCGAAGCGGCCGAAGTCCTGAAGGCTGGAGAACAGGCCCGGCCGCTCGATGACGAGGTGGGCGCCCATCACGACGCCTCCCACTGCGCGACGATCTCGCCCGCCTCGGCCGCGCGGCACAGCGCGCCGTAATCGGCGGGCGCGACCGGCGCGAAGCGGATGGTGTCGCCGGCGGCGAAGAGGAAGGGACGCCCGGTTCGCCGGGGATCGTAGGAGCGCACCGGCGTCTGGCCGAGCAGGTGCCAGCCGCTGGGAATTTCGAGCGGCGGCGAGACCGCCGTCTGTCTGCCACCGATGGAGATGCTGCGCGGCGGCGTCTTCAGCCGCGGCTCGCTCCGGCGGCTGGTGTGGATCGCCTCCGGCAGGCCGCCCAGATAGGCGAAGCCCGGCGCGAAGCCGATCATGTAGACGCGATAGGCCGCGCCGGCGTGCAGGTCGATCACCTCCTGCGTCGTCAGTCCGTGCAGGCGCGCCACATGGTCGAGATCGATGCCGTGTTCGCCGCCATAGATCACCGGAACGCGCCAGCAACCCTTGTGCTCGCTCGCGCCGGCCTGCGGCGGCCACAGCGCCAGCACCTCGTCGCGCAGCGCGCGGCGCGACAGCGCCAGCGGGTCGAACAGCACGAGCAGGGAGCGATAGGTCGGCACGACCTCGCGCAGGCCGGGCAGGGCGCGCGCGTCGAGCGCATCGGCGAGCGCGATCACCTGCCGGTTCACTCCCTCGTCGATGGCGTCGCCGAATTCGACAACAAGGCCGCCGTCACCGGCATCGAGAAGGCGGGGGGCGTCGGCGGGGGCGATCGGCATGCACGTTCTTCCGTCACTCGGCACAGGATGAGCGCGTCCATTTCCAGATATGTGCCAGATCGACATAGACCACGACCGTGCCGCCGGAGCTACCGCCCGGAAAGCCAACGGCGGCAGGCGTTGCCGGCCGGAATCGCTCCGCGCCCGGTTTCCCGTGCCCCGGCCGGCCAGGGCCGCCTCCAGCGCTTCCGCCGTCATATTCGCCCAGGAATTGAGCAGTCGCTGACTAAAAATGCCGCTTGAATTCCATGGGTATACCAAGCAGGATCAAACAGTTAAGTGAAATATGCCGCCGTGAGCCATTCCTGAAAGTGGCTGCAGGCGGGAAGATCGGGTGCGCGAGAGCAGCGATGGATTACCACCTCGACGAGTCCTTCGTCCTGCCGGCCGGCTTCGGCAAGGCCGTGCGGCTGAAGGCGGGCCAGCGGCTCAAGCTGACCAATCCCCGCGGCACGCAGGCGGTGGATTTCTGGGCCTTCAGCCAGCGGGACATCTTCGAGTTCACCTCGATGGACAATTTCCGCTCCTTCCACAGCACCGTCTATGTCACGAAGGACACGCCGCTGGTCAGCACGCGGCGCCGGCCGCTGGTGTCGATCGTCGAGGACACGTCCTCGGGCCGGCACGACACGCTGCTGTGCGCCTGCAATGCCGACATCTACCGCCAGCTCGGCGTCGAGGGCTATCACCGCTCCTGCGCCGACAACATGCATGAGGGGCTCGGCGAACTCGGCATCACGCTGCCCTTCACGCCGGCGCCGGCCAATTTCTTCATGTGCGTCGATGTCCGCGCGGACGGCTCGCTCGACCGGCTGCTGCCGGCCTCGAAGCCCGGCGCGCATGTGCTGCTGCAGGCCGAGGACGACATCGTCATGGCCTTCTCCTGCTGCCCGCAGGACATCACGCCGATCAATGGCGAGGCGCGCACGCCGCATGACTGCCTGATCGACATCTTCTCGCCCGCGACCGGGCGCGCCTGATGGAGGCCGCCCCGCTCGTCCGCATCCGCGACCTGAAAAAGAGCTTCGGCGCCCATCCGGTGCTGAAGGGCGTGTCGCTCGACGTGCATGCGGGCGAGGTGGTGTCGATCATCGGCGCCTCCGGCTCGGGCAAGAGCACCTTCCTGCGCTGCATCAACGTGCTGGAGATGCCCAGCGGCGGGACGATGGATTTCGAGGGCTTCCACTTCGACTATGAGGAGGGAGCCCGCCGCGCCCCCACCGCCGGGCAGCTGCGCGAGTTGCGCGCCCGCATCGGCATGGTGTTCCAGAGCTACAATCTCTGGCCGCACATGAGCGTGCTGGAAAACGTCATCGAGGCGCCGATCCGCGTGAAGGGCGAGGCGCCCGCCGACGCGGTCGCCAAGGCCGAGGAGCTGCTCGCCCGCATCGGCCTCGCCGAGAAGCGCCATGCCTATCCTTCCAGGCTCTCCGGCGGACAGCAGCAGCGCGTCGCCATCGTGCGCGCCCTCGCCATGCAGCCGCGCCTGATGCTGTTCGACGAGGTGACCTCGGCGCTCGATCCCGAGCTGGTCGGCGAGGTGCTCTCGCTGATGGCGAGCCTCGCGGGCGAAGGCATGACCATGCTGCTGGTGACGCACGAGATCGGCTTCGCCCGCGAGGTCTCGAACCGGGTGCTGTTCTTCGACCAGGGCGTGATCGCCGAGGACGGTCCGCCGGGCGAGGTGCTGCGCCAGCCGAGGAGCGAGCGGCTGAAGCAGTTCCTGCGCCGCGTGCTGCACGAGGACGCCTACGGCGCCGAGGCCGGCGCGGGAGGCGCGGCATGATCGCGGATCGCATCGCTTCGTGGTGGGAAGGCTTCGCGCCCTACGTCCCGGGCTTCGCGCAGGCCAGCTGGCTGGTCATCGTGCTGTCGCTGCTGGCCATCCTGGTGAGCTGGGGCTGCGGGCTGCTGGCGGCGCTGGGCAAGGTCTCGCGCTTCGCCGCGCTCCGGCAGGCGAGCCATTTCTACATCTGGTTCGTTCGCGGCACGCCGACGCTGATCCAGATCTTCATCATCTATTTCGGCCTGCCGCAGCTCGGCCTGCGGCTCTCGCCCTTCGTCGCCGGCGTCGTCGCGCTCGGCATCAATGGCGGGGCCTATGTCGCCGAGATCGTGCGGGCGGGTCTTTCCGCCATTCCGAAGGGCCAGACGGAATCGGCCCAGGCGCTCGGCATGGGGCGCTGGCAGATGATGAGCCGCATCATCCTGCCGCAGGTCTTCCGCGTGATCCTGCCGCCCGTGACCAACGAGGCGATCACGATGGTGAAGAACACCTCGCTGCTCTCCACCATCACGGTCGTCGAGCTGACGCTCTATTCACAGACCATCATCGCCACCACCTTCCGCCCCTTTGAATTCTACATCGCGACGGCCCTGATTTACCTGCTGATGACCACGCTCATCTCGCAGGCGGCGGGCCGCCTTGAGCGGCACTACGCCCGCTCCTTGTGAAAGGCCCTTGAAGATGAGCGTCCTGCCTGTCGATTCGCTCGAAACGCCGCGCTTCTGCGGGGTGCCGACCTTCATGCGCCTGCCGCAGGCGACGACGCTCGAGGGGCTGGACGCCGCCATCATCGGCCTGCCGTCGGATTCCGGCGCGCCGTTCCGCACCGGGGCGCGCTTCGCGCCCAACGCGGTACGGGCGATGTCGATCATGCTGCGCCCGATCAACCCGTACCGGAACATCAACGTCTTCGAGCGGCTGGCCTGCGCCGATGCCGGCGACGCGGCGGTGGTGCCGGGCTACGAGATCGAATCGCTGGAGCGGCTGGAGGCGGCCGTGCACGCCGTCGTCGATGCCGGGGTGACGCCGTTCGGCATCGGCGGCGATCATTCGGTGACGCTGGCGGGGCTGCGGGCGGTCGCCGCCAAGCACGGGCCGCTGGCGCTGATCCAGTTCGATTCCCACAGCGACACCTGGGACAAATATTTCGCCGGCAAGCGCTACAGCGCCGGCACCCCGTTCCGGCGCGCGGTCGAGGAGGGGATCGTCGATCCCGCCCGCTCGATCCAGATCGGCATGCGCGGTTCGCTGTTCAAGGCGGACGATGTGAGCCAGTCGCTGGATCTCGGCTACGAGGTCGTCACCACCGACGACATGTTCGAGATGGGCATCCCGGCGCTTGCCGCCCGCATCGCCGCGCGCACGGCGGGTGCGCCGGCCTATCTCACCTTCGACCTCGACTTCATCGACCCGGCCTTCGCCCCGGCGGTTCAGACGCCCGAGGCCGGCGGCCCCAGCACCCGCGAGGCGCTCGACCTGCTGCGCCGCATCGAGGGGATCAACCTCGTCGGCGCGGATGTGGTGGAGCTCTGCCCGCCCTACGACCAGCCGGCCCAGACCACGGCGCTCGTCGCGGCGACGGTGATGGCCGAACTGCTGGCGCTGCGCGCGGCCATGAAATCCTGAACGGGAGCGCGATGCGCTCTCCTTCACGAGCGGACCGGAGCCGCCGCGGCGGCCCGTTGACGACCAGAGGACAGCAGACGACAGAGGGACAAAACATGCGTCTGAAACTTCTTCCCGTGCTCGCCGCCGCTCTCGTCGGCGGTCTCATCGCCGGTGGCGTCGCCGCGCCGGCAGGTGCGCAGGAACTGGAGCTGATCAAGCCCGGCACGCTGCTCATCGCCACCGAAGGAACCTATCCGCCCTTTTCCATGCGCGCCCCGAACGGCGAACTGGACGGGCTCGAGATCCGTGTCGGCAAGGAGATCGCGCGCCGGCTGAACCTCACCTACGAGCCGGTCATCATCAAGTGGGAGGCGCTGCTCGTCGGTCTCGCCGCCGACCAGTACGATTTCGCCTCCGATGCGATGGACATCACGGCCGAGCGCCAGAAGCAGGTGATGTTCGCCGATGGCTGGCTGGAGTCGGGCGGGCGCATCGTCACCAAGAAGGATTCGCCGATCAAGACGCCCGCCGACATCAAGGGCAAGACGGTCGGCGTGCTGGTCTCCTCCACCTGGCAGAAGCTGGCCGAGGAGCGCGGCGCCACCGCCAAGGCCTACAAGGCCGAATCGGACGCCATCCAGGATCTGGTGAACGGCAATATCGATGCGGTGATCACCGATTCCATCGCCGCCGCCTATGCCATCGAGGCCTCTAAGCTGCCGCTGGTGCTGGTCGACGAGTATCTCAGCCACGTTCAGAAGGGCTTTCCCTTCAAGAAGGGCAAGCCGAACCTCGTCAAGGCGGTGAACAAGGCGCTGGCGGACATGATCGCCGACGGCACCTATGCCAAGCTCACCACCCCCTTGATCGGCTATTCGCCCGCACCGAAGGACCCGATCAAGACGCAGTTCTGATCCTCCTCCCGTGCCGCGCCCGGCCGACCCCCCACATGCGGCCGGGCGCCCCTTCGCAGAGTTTTGGTCGCAGAGTCCCGCATGCCCATTTCCGCCCGCCCCAAGCCCGTCGCCGGCCCGCGCGAGGAACGCGAGGAGAGCCTCGGCCAGACCGCCTACAACGAACTGCTCGACCGGCTGATCAAGCGGGAGATCGCCGTCGGCTCGGTGCTGCAGGAACGTCGCATCGCCGAGGCGCTCGACATGTCGCGCACCCCGGTGCGCGATGCGCTGAACAGGCTGGAAAGCGAGGGTTTCATCACCCGCCAGCCCGGCGGCGTGCTGGTGGTCAAGGAGTTCTCCACCCGTGAGCTGATCGAGACGCTGCATGTGCGCCAGATCCTCGAAATGGAGGGCGTGCGTCTCGCCGCCGGCCGCATCCCCCTCGCCGAGCTCGACGCGGTGGAGGCCGATATCCGCTCGCTGCTCGAGGATCCCGACCGTTCCGCCGGAAAGGACTGGGAGGTCGACAGCCGCCTTCACGGCCTGATCGCGAGCCACAGCGGCAACGCGGTGCTGGCCAAGCACATTCAGGACCTGCGTCTGAAGACGCACATGTTCAACATGGACCGCGTGCCCGAGCGCTTCGAGATCGGCCATCGCGAACATCTCGCCATCATCGATGCCCTGCGCCGCGAGGACCGCGAGGCCGCGCGCGCCGGCATCCAGACCCACATCGAAAACGTCAAGCTGAGCATCATCGAAAAGCTCCGCGCCATCTGAGGAGGGCCCCATGGCGGCCGAAAAGATCAACGAACGGACGCGGGGCGTCTACATCATCTCCCCCACGCCCTTCACGGAAACGGGCGAGATCGATTTCGCCAGCACGGATTCCCTGATCGACTTCTACCTGGAGGCCGGCGTCACCGGCATCACCATCCTCGGCGTGCTGGGCGAGGCGCCCAAGCTCGCCCCGACGGAAGCGCGGGCGTTCCTCGAACACGTCATGAAGCGCATCGATGGCCGCCGGCCGATCGTCGTCGGCGCCAGCAATCCGGGCACCGACAATCTCGTGCGCTTTGCCCGCGAGGCCATGGACCTCGGCGCCGCCGGCCTGATGATCGCGCCCCAGCCGGGGCTGAAGACCGACGACCAGGTCTTCGGCTACTGGGCCGAGGTGCTCACCCGGCTCGGGCCGGACGTGCCGGTCTGCTACCAGGACTATCCGCAGACGACCAACACGGTCTCTTCCGTCGCGGTGCTGCACCGGCTGATCGACGCCTTCCCGAATTTCGTCATGCTGAAGCACGAGGAAGCCTCCGGCCTGCCCAAGATCACGAGAATGCGCGAGCGCTCGGACAAGGGCGAGGGCCGGCGCGTCTCCATCCTCGTCGGCAATGGCGGCCTCTATCTGCCGCAGGAACTGAGGCGCGGCGCGGACGGCGCGATGACCGGCTTCGCCTATCCCGAGATGCTGGTCGAGGTGTGCGCGAAGTTCCACGCCGGCGATGTCGAGGGGGCCGAGGACCTGTTCGACATCTACCTGCCGATCCTGCGTCACGAGCAGCAGATGGGCTTCGGCCTCGCCGTGCGTAAGGATGTGCTGCGCCGGCGCGGCATCATCGCCTGCTCCAACACCCGCCATCCCGGCCCGAAGCTGACCGCGCGCGACCATCAGGAACTCGACGAGCTGATGGCCCGGCTCGGCGCCAAGCTGCACGGCAGGTGAGCCATGGATCTGGAGATCGGGGGACGCACCGCGCTGGTGCTGGGCGCGAGCCGCGGACTGGGCCTTGCCGTCGCGCAGGCCCTCGCCGCCGAAGGCGCGCGGGTCATTCTTGCCGGGCGCAGCGCGAGCACGCTGGAGGCGGCGGCCGCCGGCATCACCGCCGCCGGCGGCGCGGCGGAGATCCTGCCGCTCGACCTGGCGGACCGCGCCGGCGTGCGCGCGGCGCTTGCCGGGCTGGAGGCGCGGCCCGTCGACATCCTCGTCAATAATTCCGGCGGCCCGCCGCCCGGTCCGGTTTCCGCCGTCCCGCCGGAAACCTGGAGCGCGCAGTTCGAAACCATGGTGGGCGCCATCTTCCTCATTACCTCGCGGCTCCTGCCCGGTATGCGCGCGCGCGGTTTCGGACGGATCGTCAACATCGTCTCCTCCGGCGTGGCCCAGCCGATCCCCAATCTCGGCATCTCGAACGCGCTGCGTGCCTCCATCGTCGGCTGGGCGAAGACCCTTGCCGCCGAGGTGGCGGCGGAGGGCGTGACCGTGAACTGCGTGCTGCCCGGGCGCATCCACACGCAGCGCGTGGACGAGCTGGACGCCGCCGCCGCCGCGCGCAGCGGGCAGAGTGTCGAGGCCGTCGCGGCCGCCTCGCGCGCCGCCATCCCCGCCGGGCGCTACGGCACGCCACGGGAATTCGCCGACGCGGTGGCCTTCCTCGCCAGCGCGCGGGCCGGCTACGTCACCGGCGCGCAACTGCGTGTCGACGGCGGCGCCATTCGCGGCATCTGACCGATCCACTCCCGGGGGCTGCTCATGGCGTCGCTCTGCCTCATCCTCCAGCGCATCCACGAGGCCGGCCCCGACCTGATGCGGAGCGCCGGCCACGAGGTGCGGCTGGCCGGCTCGCTGGAGCGCGCGGCGCTCCTAGCGGAGATCGCCGGGGCGCGTGCGGTGCTGACCCGCGACGCGCTCGTCGATGCCGCCCTGATGGACGCGGCGCCGGGGCTGCGCGTCATCGGCGTGCACGGCACCGGCGTGGACAATGTGGACCTGGCGGCGGCGACGGCGCGCGGCATCCCGGTCGTCAACACGCCGGGGGCCAATGCGCGCTCGGTCGCCGAACATGCGCTGGCGCTCGTCTTCCACCTCGCCAAGCAGATCGGGCCGGGCGAACGGGCGGTGCGGACGGGCGATGCGAGCTTCAAATACCGTTCCGCGCTGACGGAGCTGGAAGGCGTCACCTTCGGCGTCGTCGGCTTTGGCGCCATCGGACGGGAGACGGCGCGGCTCGCCCGGGCGCTCGGCATGGAGCCGCTGGTCTGGACGCGTCGCGCTCACGATCCCGCCGTCGCCGCCGCTGGCTTCGCGCACGAGCCGGACCTCGGCCGCCTGCTGGCCCGGGCCGATATCGTCTCGCTGCATCTGCCGGGCGGGCCGCAGACCCGCCACCTGATCGGTCGGGCCGAGATCGCCCGGATGAAGCCGACGGCCTTCCTCGTCAACACGGCGCGCGGCGCGGTGATCGACGAGGAGGCGCTGGTCGAGGCGCTGCGCGGGAAGCGGATCGGCGGGGCGGGCCTCGACGTCTTCGCCCAGGAGCCGCTGCCGCTCTCCTCGCCTCTCGTCGGCCTCGAAAATGTGGTGCTGACCCCGCATGTCGCGGGATCGACCGAGGCGGCGTTGCGGCGGACGGCGACCGCGCTGGCGCGGCAGGTGGCCGAGGTGCTCGACGGCCGGCGGCCGGGCCATCTCGTCAATACCGACGTGGCCCCGCGCCTCTGGCCAGAGGGCGCGTCATGAGCGCGCTGCCGGCCGCCGCGATCGCCCTTGCCGGGCGACTGTTCGAGGAACTGCGTCTCCACACCACGGACGAGCCGGGCATCACCCGCGCGGCCTATGGCGAAGGCGAGGAATTCGCCCATGCCCTCGTCCGGCGCGCCGGGCTGGAACTCGGCCTTCACGAGGCGGTGGACGTGGCGGGCAATCTCTATCTCACCCTGCCGGGCGAGGATCCCGCGCTGCCGGGCTGGATCATCGGTTCGCATATCGACAGCGTGCCGCATGGCGGCAATTTCGACGGCGCCGCCGGCGTGCTGGCGGGCCTCGCGGTCGTCGCCGCGCTGCGCGAGGAAGGGCGCCGGCTCGCGCGCGATCTCACCGTCATGGTGATCCGCGCCGAGGAAAGCACCTGGTTCCCGGTTTCCTATCTCGGCAGCCGCGCGGCGTTCGGCCTCCTGCCGGCGGAGGCGCTGGAGACCCGGCGGGCCGATACCGGCCGGACGCTGCGCGAGCACATGGAGGCGCTCGGCTTCGATGCCGAGGCGGTGGCGCGGGGCGAGGCGCATCTCGATCCGGCCCGCATCCACGGTTTCGTCGAGCTGCATATCGAGCAAGGCCCGGTGCTGGAACGTGAGGATGCCGCGCTGGGGCTCGTCACCGGCATCGCCGGCTCGTTCCGCTACCGCAAGGCTCGCTGCCTCGGCAGCTACGGCCATTCCGGCGCGGTGCCACGCGCCTACCGGCAGGATGCGGTGGTCGCCTTCGCCGATCTCGTCGCCGCGCTGGAAACCACATGGGACGGGCTGGAACGCGAAGGCGCGCGGGCCACCATCACCTTTGGCGAGGTCGGGACCGATCCGGCGCAGCACGCCTTCAGCAAGGTGCCGGGCGAGATCGGCTTCTGCCTCGACGTGCGCAGCGAGAGCCCGGCCGTGCTGGAGCGCATCCATGGCGAGCTGATGGCCCAGGCGGCGGTGATCGAGCAGCGGCGCGGCGTGCGTTTCGACTTCGGCGAGAAGACCGGCAGCACGCCCGCGATCCTCGACGCCTCCCTGCGCGCCCGGTTCGCGGCATCCGCCGCGCGCGAGGGCGTGCGTGCCGTCGAGATGCCGAGCGGCGCGGGTCATGACACGTCGGTCTTCGCCAATCGGGGCGTGTCCTCGGCCCTCCTCTTCGTGCGCAACCAGAACGGCAGCCACAACCCGCAGGAGGACATGCGCCTCGCCGATTTCGCCGAGGCCGTGCGTGTCATCCGGCGGGCGATCGCCGGCTGATCCCGACGGGCCGAACAAATACTGCGCAGGCCGGGGCGGCGGATATTGCGGGTTTGTTGCCTAGACTATGAGAATTCTTTCCGATCCCGGCGGCATTCCGATGGCAGAGTGATTATTCGCTGGGCGGTGCGCGCATCATTTGATCTGTCAAAAGCCGGCGCGAGCGTTCATGAATCCTCGGGGAAAGTGCGGGCTGGAGGTTCGGCGTTGTGATTGGCGGAGCGTGGCGCGTCGGTCTTTTGTATTCGACGACGGGGGTGACGGCGAATATCGAACAGACCCAGCTGAATGCGGCCCTGCTCGCCATTGAAGAGATCAACGCCGCCGGCGGCGTCCTCGGGCGTCCCGTCGAGCCGCTGCACGTCGATGGCGGCTCCAATCCGCGTCGCTTCCGCGACATCGCCGCCCGCATGCTGGGGCTGGAGGGCGTCCGCCTGCTGTTCGGCTGCTACATGTCGAGCGTGCGCAAGGCGGTGCTGCCGCTGATCGACGGCTATCGCGGGGTGCTGTTCTACCCCACCTTCTACGAGGGCTTCGAATATTCGCCGCAGGCCATCTTCACCGGCGCGGTGCCCAACCAGAACGCCTTCCAGCTGGCGAAATACGTGCTGACCAAGCACGGGCAGCGCGTGTTCTTCATCGCCTCGAACTACAGCTATCCCTACGAATCCAACCGCATCATGGCCGACTTCGTCACGCAGGTGCGGGGCAAGGTCGTCGATGAGGTCTACATCGCCCTCAATGCCGGCCCGGAGGAGATCTCCCGCGCCATCAAGCGCATCAGGAAGCACAGCCCGGACGTGATCTTCTCCACCATCGTCGGGCAGGCGACGGCGCCATTCTACGAGGCCTATCGCGAGGCGGGCCTCGATCCGGCCACCATGCCCATCGCCAGCGTCGCGACGTCGGAAGCCGACATCGCCGAGATGGCGCCGGGCGTCGCCGAGGGGCATATCGCGGCGGCCACCTTCTTCGACACGCTGGCGACCCCCGCCGCGCGGGCCTTCGTGGCGGCCTATCGCACCCGCTTCGGCGAGAATGCGCCGGTGCCTTCCGCGGCGGAGGCCGCCTATTTCCAGATGCATCTGGCCGCCCGCGCCCTGGCGCGTGCCGGCACGGACGAGCCGCAGCGGATCATCGCCGAGATCAAGGCGATCGAGTTCGACGCGCCGCAGGGGCGGGTGCGGGTCGATGCGGAGAACCATCACACCTATCTGTGGCCGCGCGTGGCGCGGCTCGACGCCAAGGGGCGCTTCCAGATCATCTGGAACCCCGGCGTGCGCGTGAAGCCCGATCCCTATTGCATCGCGCAGAGCCTCGACGACTGGTCGGCGGATTTCGTCGAGCAGGCGGAACCCTTCTGAGGGGGATGCCATGTCGATCCAGATCCTGCGCGACATCAGGGGGCTGCGGGTTCAGGTCATCCACGCCAACGACGTGGAAGGCCAGCAGCTCGTCGATCATCTCAAGCGCATCGGCTGCGTCGTGGAGACCACCTGGCCGCCGCCATCCGCCTATGCGGAGAATGCCGATCTGGTGCTGCTCTCGGTCGACCAGGAGGATCGCGACACGCTGCACAAGCTCACACGCTCGCATTCGGAGCGGGCACCGACGGTCATCGCCATCGTCGGCTACGAGAATCCCTCGACGCTCGCCCTCGTGCTCGAAAGCGGCGCGCTGGCGGTGGTGGAGCGCCCGATCAAGCCGTTCGGCCTGCTGACCCAGATCACGCTGGCGCGCAGCCTCTGGCTGGAGCGCAAGGAGCAGGCCCGCCGCATCCGCAAGCTGGAGCGCAAGGTCACCAGCATGCAGCAGATCCAGAAGGCCAAGGCGATCCTCATGGGCAGCCACGGCATTTCCGAGGACGAGGCCTACCAGTCGATCCGCCGGCAGGCCATGGCGAAGCGGATCTCGATGGAAGAGATGGCGGTCGCCATTATTAATGCGAGCGAGCTCTTGAATTTCCGTCCCGATAGTGTTTAGCTTCGTTCGTCGTACGAAGTAGTGCTTACTTCGTCGGCGGAGCTGGATGGTCGAGGCTGACCGTCCGGAGAGGCGATGTAGCCCGACAAACCCGTATTCGCGGATTTGGCGGGCTTTTTATTTGCGCGGGACAAGGGCGTCCCGCCTTTGTCCCCGACATATGAGGCGCCGCCGTGAGCCGTTGGCTCCGGGAAGGCATTCCGTCGACCCGATTATTGGGTCGATAGGCCCCGCGTCCTCCTGTCGGCCTCACTCTGCCTGACTGCATTACCGCTTTCGCCACTTTTGGCTGCCTGTTCTTGAAAACTCCCGGAAAACGCGCGTCGGCCGGCATGGCCGCGCCACAGGAGACTTGCGCATGCCGTACGGATACGCCGGTACCCCGCGAAACATCGTCGGCATTGCTTTCGTTCGCGTTCGGGGCGTGCCGGAGCCCCCGTCTGCGTTCGCCGGAATACACGTCGTCGAGCTTTCCTCGCAGTGAGCTGTGCGTGCCATGCTGATGATCGAACGTGTTCTCGGAAGCCGGCTCGAACCTGCCTTCCATGAGCGGATTCACCGTCTGGAGCACAGCGGCGGGGTGGATGTCGTCACCGTCTCCACCGTCGACATGCCCCGGCGCCGGCTGCGTCTCGTCTCGGCCCGGGGCGAGGACCTCGCCATCGCGCTGCCGCGCGACCAGAAGCTGTTCGACGGCGCCGTGCTGCTGCTCGACGAGGATCGCGCCATCGTCGTGCGTGCCGAGGTGGAGCGCTGGCTGAGCTTCCAGCCGCGCTCCATCGCCGAGGGGGTTGAGCTCGGCTACCACGCCGGCAATCTGCACTGGCGCGTTCGATTTGCCGGCGAAAGACTTCTGGTCGCGCTCGAGGGGCCGATCGAGGGCTATTACGCGCGCATCGACGCCCTGCCGGGCGTCGCCTCCATTCCCCGCATGGTGGTGACCGGGGAGATGGCGGCATGATCGAGCGCCTTCTCGCCATCTGGCAGGCCGATACCGCCTTCCCCAGCGGCGGCTTCGCCTTTTCCAACGGGCTGGAGGGGCTCGCCGCCCTGTCCGGTCCGATGGGCGAGGGCGAACTTGAGGGTGTCGCGGCCGCCGCGTTGCGCCACCGCTGGGCGAGCGCGGATCGCGTCGCGCTGGTGCGGGCCTATGGGGCGGAAGACGATCTCGACGCGGTGGAGGCGGTCGACCGCGAGGTCGAGGCGACGACGCTGGCCGAGCCCTTCCGCACCGGCTCGCGCCGCAACGGCGCCGGGCTCGTCGCCGCCCATACGCGCATCGGCACGCCTGGCGCGGAGGACCTTCTGGCCCGCATCCGGCAGGGCCGGGCGCTCGGCCATCTGCCCGTGGTGCAGGGCGTCGTCTGGCGGGGAGCGGGGCTCGACCTGCCGGGCGCGGTGCTGGCCTCCGGCTATGTCGCGCTCACCGGCTTCGCCACGGCCGCGGTGCGGCTCGGCCTCGTCGGCGCCGTCACCGCGCAGGCCATGCTGCGCCGGCTGCTGCCCGTCCTCGCCGCGCTGGCCGACACGCCCGTTCCCGCCCGCATCGGAAGCTTCTCCCCGCGCCTCGACATCGCCGCTTTGCGCCATGCGCGCGGCGAGGTCCGTCTGTTCTCCAATTGAGTTCCTGAACCACCATGCTGCTGACGCCGACCGAACTCGAACGCCTGACGATCTTTTCGGCCGCGGAGCTCGCCCGCAAGCGCCGCGCGCGCGGCTGCAGGCTCAACCATCCCGAGGCGGTGGCGCTCATCACCGACGAGATCCTGGAAGGCGCGCGCGACGGCCGCTCCGTCGCCGAGCTGATCGGCTACGGCGCGACCATCCTCACCACCACGGACGTCATGCCGGGCGTGGCGGCGATGGTCGACATCCTGCAGGTGGAGGGCGTCTTTCCGGACGGCACCAAGCTGGTGACGGTGCACGAACCCATCCGCCCGGCGGAGGGCGCGGCGGAGGAGACCGTACGCCCCGGCGAGAGCCTGCCGCTCGACGGCGAGATCGAGCTGAACGCCGGCCGGCCGAAGGTCACGCTGGAGGCGGTGAACACCGGCGACCGGCCGATCCAGATCGGCTCGCATTTCCATTTCTTCGAGGTCAACCGCGCCATGGCGTTCGACCGCGCGGCCGCCTTCGGCATGCGGCTGGACATTCCCGCCGGCACCGCCATGCGCTTCGAGCCCGGCCAGTCCAAGCCGGTCACGCTCGTCCCCTTCGGCGGCAAGCGTTTCCTCGGCGGCCTCAACGGCCTGTCGGACGGCGACACCACCACGCCGGAAGCCCGCGACGCCGCGCTCGCACGGGCGCGCGCGGCCGGCTTCCGCGGCGCGTGAGGGAGGGAGAGATGGCGATCGTCAGACGTCGCGACTACGCCGCCCTTTACGGACCCACGGTCGGCGACGGGGTGCGCCTCGGCGACACCTCGCTGGTCGCGGTGGTGGAGAAGGATCATGCCGTCTATGGCGACGAATGCCTGCACGGCGGCGGCAAGACGCTGCGCGACGGCATGGGCCTCGCCGCCGGCATCACCAACGCCGAGGGGGCGCTCGACTTCCTGCTCTGCAACGTCACGCTGATCGACGCCGTGCTCGGCGTGGTGAAGGGCGATCTCGGCATCAAGGACGGGCGCATCGTCGGCGTCGGCAAGGCCGGCAATCCCGCGGTGATGGACGGGGTCGATCCGCGCCTCGTCGTCGGCGCCGGCACCACGGTGCGCGATTGCGAGGGCCTGATCGCCACCGCCGGCGGCATCGACGTGCACGTGCATTTCGACAGCGCCGGCCTTGTCGAGCACGCGCTGGCGAGCGGCATCACCACCATGCTGGGCGGCTCGCTCGGGCCGATCACCGTGGGCATCGATTCCGGCGGGCCGTTCAACACCGGCAAGATGCTGCAGGCTTCTGAAGCCTGGCCGATGAATTTCGGCTTCCTCGGGCGCGGCAACAGCCACATTCCCGGCTCGCTGAAGGAGCAGCTGGAAACCGGTTGCCTCGGCCTCAAGATCCATGAGGACTGGGGCGCCATGCCGGCGACCATCGACGCCTGCCTGCGCTCGGCGGACGATCTGGACTATCAGGTCCAGCTCCACACCGACACGCTGAACGAGAGCGGTTTCCTGGAAGACACGCTGGCCGCCATCGGCGGGCGCACCATCCACATGTACCACACGGAGGGCGCGGGCGGCGGCCATGCGCCGGACATCATCCGCGTGGCGGGCGTGGCGCATTGCCTGCCCTCGTCGACGAACCCGACCAACCCCTACACGGTCAACACGTTCGACGAGCACCTCGACATGACGATGACCTGCCATCATCTCAACCCGGCGCTGCCGGAGGATGTGGCCTTCGCGGAAAGCCGCATCCGCGCGCAGACCATTGCCGCCGAGGATATCCTCCACGACATCGGCGCCATCTCGATGCTCGGCTCGGACAGCCAGGGCATGGGCCGCATCCACGAGGTGATCTGCCGGACCTGGCAGCTCGCTTCCAAGATGAAGGACCAGCGCGGCGCCCTGCCGGAGGAGAAGCCGGGCTTCGGCGACAATGAGCGCATCCGGCGCTACATCGCCAAGTACACCATCAACGCGGCGCGGACCTTCGGCATCGCCGAGCATGTCGGCTCGCTGGAGGACGGCAAGATCGCCGACATCGTGGTCTGGCACCCGGCCTTCTTCGGCATCAAGCCGGAACTCGTCATCAAGGGCGGCTTCATCGCCTGGGGCTCGATGGGCGACAGCGCCGCCTCGCTGATGACCTGCGAGCCGGTCCTGCTGCGCCCGCAATGGGGCGCCTTCGGCCTCGCCGCGCCGGCGCTCTCGGCCTGCTTCGTCCACCCGCTCGCCATCGCCCGCGGGCTCGGCGAGGAACTCGGCCTGTCGAAGCGGCTGCTGCCCGCCAGCGGCACGCGCGGCCTGCGCAAGGCCGACATGCTGCACAACGACGCCTGCCCGAACATCCGCGTCGACCCGCAGACCTTCGACGTGTTCGTCGACGGCGAGCTCGCCACCTGCGAGCCCGCCCACACGCTGCCCCTCGCGCAACGCTACATGCTGCGGTGACACGGATGCTGGAGAGACCACAGGGACAGAAGAGCGGCCGTCTGGCCTCGGCGGCGCGGATCGGCATCGGCGGCCCGGTCGGCTCGGGCAAGACGGCGCTGATCGAGCGGCTGATCCCCGAGCTTCAGGCGCGCGACGTCGATTTCGCCGTCGTGACCAACGATCTGGTGACGCGCGAGGACGCCGAACGCCTGCGCCGTTCCGGCCTCATCGATCCCGAGCGCGTCTCGGCGGTGGAGGCGGGCGCCTGCCCGCACACCGTCATCCGCGAGGACCCCACGCTCAACATGGCGGCAGGCGACGATCTCGAGGTCCGCTTTCCGGGCCTCGAACTGGTGATCTTCGAATCCGGCGGCGACAACCTCGCCTCCACCTTCTCGCTCGATCTCGTCGACTGGTGGATGTTCGTCATCGACGTGGCCGGCGGCGATGACATCCCCCGCAAGAAGGGGCCGGGCGTCCTCAAATGCGATCTGCTGATCGTCAACAAGGTCGATCTCGCGCCGCATGTCGGGGTCGATCTGCCGGGAATGCTGGAAGAGGCGCAGAGGGCGCGGGGCGAGCGACCGGTGGTCGCCATCAATGCCCGGTCGGGCGAGGGCGTGGACACGGTGGCCGACATGATCTGTCGCGCCGTGCTGTTCCGGCCATGAAACCCGCGGCCTATTCCGGGGGAGTGGGCCTTCAGGCGGCCGGCCGGCGGCGCGCGGCCGAACTCGTCTTCGCGCGCGGGGGCGGGCGCTCGGCGCTGGTGCGGCAGATCACGCCCTATCCGTTCCACGTCACGCGCCCCTTCGCGCTCGATGTGGAACGGCCGGACCTCGCGACGCTCTATCTGCAATCGGCGTCCGGCGGCCTCTATCGCGACGATGATCTCAGCCTGGAGGTCACACTGAAGCCGGGCGCGCTCGCCCATGTGACGAGCCAGGCCGCCACCGTGGTGCACGACACGGGCGGGCAGCCGGCGCGGCAGCATGTGCGGGTCTCGGTCGGGCCGGGCGCCTTCGCGGCGCTCACGCTCGATCCGCTGATCCTGTTTCCCGGCGCGGAGTTCGTCGGGCGGACCGACATCCACCTTGCCGAGGGGGCGCTGGCGATCCTCGCCGACGGCGTTTCCTGGCACGACTTCTCGGGCCTGGGCCGGCCGTTCGGACGGCTGTCGACGGAAACGTGCGTCTTCGATGCCGGCGGCAACCTCCTCCTCGCCGACCGGGGGAGCGTCGACGGCACGGATGTCGTCGGTCCCGCGTCGATCCTCGGGCCGGAGGCGGGGGCTGTCGGCTCGGTGCTGCTGCTCGGCCCACCCGGGCGTCTGCCGGACGTGGCCGCGATCGAGGAGGCGATCGACGGGGCCGGCTGCTTCGGAGCCGCCGGCGCGGCGCCGAACGGCGCGGGCATCGCGGTGCGTCTCATCGCGCCGAATGGCGGGCGGATCGTCCGCGCGGCGGAGGCGCTTTTCACCCTCAGTGTCGGGAGGATGCTCGGCTTCGCGCCCGCTCATCGCCGGAAGTAGCTGCGTCGACGGACGGGCCGTGTCTTCGGCGCCGGAATTGATGACGTGAGACTGATTAAAGAGGCATCATCCTCCGATATTCAAACTATAAATAAGGAATATAGTCTTATATCATGTTGTTTGTACAAAAATATAAATGATGATTTATCAATCAATATGCATATGTATTGATCAATACGTAATGACGACTCGGAATCTGTCTAAAATAGTGCATCACTGTGAAGAAATATTATTGACATACAGGAATAGCCGCACGTAACGTTTCATCGTGGCGAACGGCACTCCGAGCGAATGGCCTGGGGCCGGCAGATAGCCGCGCTTTCACAGCTTCAATACTTCCAAGGGATCGCAACGATGGATTTCACGCGTCGGAAGTTGCTTAAGACCGCCGGCCTCGCCTCGGGCGCGCTGCTGGCTCCTCACATCTGGGTGCCGAGCGAAGCGCGGGCCGCGGCGCTCAAGAAGGGCGAGCCGCTCAAGGTCGGCGTCCTGTTCTCGCTCACCGGCGCGCTGGCCGTGCCGGAGGAGGATTCCACCCTCGTCCTCCAATACGCCTTCGACGAGATCAACAAGTCGGGCGGCGTCGGCGGCGTGCCGGTCGAGCCGGTGATCGTCGACGCCAAGTCGGACTTCAACGTCTATTCCGAGAAGACCAAGGAACTCATCCTGCGCGACAAGGTTATCGCGATCTTCGGCTGCTACACCTCGGCCAGCCGCAAGGCGATCCTGCCGACGATCATGCAGCGCGACCACCTGCTGTACTACCCGACCTGCTACGAGGGCGCGGAGTGCACGCAGAACACCATCTGCACCGGGCCGCTGGCCAACCAGCACTCGAAGGACCTCATTCCCTTCATGGTGCAGAACTTCGGCAAGAAGGTCTTCTTCGTCGGCTCCAACTATGTGTGGCCGAAGGAGTCGAACAAGAACGCCAAGATCTGGCTGGAGCAGGCCGGCGGCGAGCTGCTCGGCGAGGAGTACATCCCCCTCGGCAGCTCCGAGTTCGGCCCGGTGCTGAACAAGATCCGCGACGCCAAGCCGAACTTCATCTTCTCGACAGTGGTCGGCGCCTCCGACATCGCCTTCCACAAGCAGTTCAAGCAGGAAGGCTTCAAGGTCGACCAGATGCCGATCGCCTCGCTTACCACGGGCGAGATCGAGACCCGCGCCATGGGCGCCGAGTTCGGCGCCGGCCATTTCCTCTCCGCGCCGTATTTCCAGACGCTGGACAATCCGACCAACCAGAAGTTCGTCGAGGGCTTCCTCAAGAGCCCCTACGGCAAGAACGGCACGACCCACTACAACATGGAGGAGACCTATCTCTCCGCCTATGTGTTCAAGTCGGGCTTCGAGAAGGCGGCCGCGGCCGTCGGCTTCGAGAACGTCACCCCGCGCGCCATCCGCGACCATTCCGGCGGCATCCGGGTCGAGGACGCGGTCTCGCCGGAAGGGCTGATCTGGATCGACGACCAGAACTTCAATACCTGGCTGAAGCCGAAGATCGGCCAGTGCCAGGCGGACGGCACCTTCAAGATCGTGAAGGCGGCGGACGCGCAGGTCGCCCCCGACCCCTACTCGATCTACCCGGATATCGGCGTCTGCACCAAGGACGGCCTCAAGGCCCCCGACGGGAAGATCCGCAAGAACGTGATCTGACGACGATGCTCGGCTCCGCCGGCACGTTCCGGCGGAGCCGAGCGGCATGGCGATAAAGCGCCGCCGGTCCTTCCCACGAAAGGGGAGGGGCTGGCGGAAACAGGCGGCATGGCCGCGACGAAGGGCTGGCGATGGATTTCGGATCGATCCTGAACGCACTCATTCTCGGCGTCAGCATTGCGAGCATCTGGCTCATCGCCGCGCTCGGGCTGACCATCATTTACGGGGCCGCCGGCGTCATCAACATGGCGCATGGCGAGCTGATCATGCTGGGCGCCTACAGCTCCTACATGCTGCAATACTACCTCGGCGTCCCGTATCTGCTCTGCATCCCCGCCTCCTTCGTCATCGTCGCCCTGGTCGGGCTGATCCTCGAGCGCGGGCTGATCCAGTATCTCTACAACCGTCCGCTGGACACGCTGCTCGCCACCTACGGCGTCTCGCTCGTGCTGATGCAGGGCGTGCGGCTGATCTTCGGCTCCGACCCGAAATATCTCGCCGTGCCGGAGATCTTCTCCTCCAACCTCTCCCTCGGCTTCCTCTCCATCTCGACCTTCCGCGTCATCGTGCTCCTCGTCACGGCGCTGCTGGTGCTGGCGCTCTGGCTGCTGTTCTACAAGACGCGCTTCGGCGTGCAGGTGCGCGCGGTGATGCAGAACAAGGAGATGGCGGCCTCCTTCGGCATCAATTCCAGCCGCGTCTACATGCTCACCTTCGCGCTCGGCGCCGGCCTCGCCGGGGTGGCGGGCTCGCTGTTCGGGGTGCTGAACATCGTGCTGCCGACCATGGGCGCGAGCTATGTGGTGCAGGCCTTCCTGATGGTGGTGGTGGGCGGCGGCTCGCTCGCCGGCAGCGTCGTCGCCAGCGGCGTGACCGGCGAGATGCAGTCGGTGTTCGCCTTCTTCACCAACGACACCTTCGCCCGCTTCCTCATCTTCGTGCTGATCGTCGTCTTCCTGCGGTTCCGTCCGCAGGGGCTCTTCGCCAAGGCGGGGACGCGGCGATGAAGGCGAGGCGAGCGACCATCCTGCGGCACGGGGCACGCTGAGGCGATCATGGGAAATCTCTACCACAACAAGACGGCGCAATGGCTTGCCTACGCGGCCTTCTTCGCCGTGCTCGCCATCGTCCCGATGCGCATCGACGACGACTTCCTGCTGAACCAGCTCGCCACCTACGGCGTCTACGGCATGCTCGCCCTCTCGATCAGCCTGTGCTGGGGCTTCGGCGGCATCCTCAATCTCGGCCAGGGCATCGCCTTCGGGCTGGGCGCCTACGGCATGGCGATGACCATGCAGATGCAGACCCAGACGGAATCGAACCCGATCCCGCCGCTCATGCTGAACAACGGCCTCGACTACCTGCCGATGCTGTGGTGGCCCTTCGCCAATACCGGCCTCGGCATCGTCTGCGCCATCGCCGTCCCCACGCTGTTCTGCGCGATTTTCGGCACCATCATGTTCCGCGCCCGGGTGTCCGGTCCGTTCTTCGCGATCATGACGCTGGCCATGCTTTCGGCCTTCTACACCATCATCCTCGACCGGCAGGCCTATACGGGCGGCGTCAACGGCATCACCCCGCCGTCGCCGCTCCAGTTCGCCGGCGTCGAGGTCGACCCTTACAGCCCGCTCGCCTACTGGACGGTGTTCTTCGCGCTCATGATCGCCACCGTCCTCGCCAAGCTGATCACCCAGAGCTCCTTCGGGCTGGTGACGCAGGCGATCCGTGACGATGCCGAACGCGTGCGTTTCCTCGGCTACAGCGTGGCGGGCTACGAGACGATGATCTACACCATCGCCGGCCTCATCGCCGCCGTCGCCGGCTGCCTGTGGGTCATGCTGGTGCAATATGTGTCGCCGGCTCAGCTCGATGTCGGCTTCAGCCTCTCCATGGTCATCTGGGCGGCGATCGGCGGACGGCTGTCGCTGGTCGGGGCCATCGTCGGCGCCTTCGTCATCCAGGGTGCGCAGAGCTATCTCGGCGACACCTTCCTCTCCACCTGGCTGCTGATCCTCGGCGGCTTCTTCATCGTCATCGTGCGCTTCCTGCCGAACGGCCTGGCGAGCCTGCTGGAGGCTGCCCTCGGCCTGTTCGCGACGCGAAAGCCGAAATCGTCGGCGGAATCGAACGGCGCCGAGCCGGTTCCTGCGGAGTGAGGGCGATGGCGGGACTTCTGGAAATCCACAACCTTTCCAAGAGCTTCGACACCATCAAGGTGATCGACGATTTCAGCCTCGAAGTGGTCGAGGGCACGTTGTGCTGCCTTGTCGGGCCGAATGGCGCCGGCAAGACGACGACGATGGATCTCATCACCGGCCGCATCAAGCCGAGCTCCGGCAAGGTCGTCTTCGCCGGTCAGGACATCACCGCCCAGCCCGAGCACGTCATCGCCCGCGCCGGCATCGGGCGCAAGTTCCAGGTGCCGGCGGTGCTGCGCGATCTCACCGTGCGGCAGAACCTGACGGTAGCCTTTAGCCGGCAGACGAATCCGTTCTGGAACCTCTTCCGCTTCCGCTCGCCGGGGCTGGAGCGAAAGCTCGATGAGATCGCCACGCTGGCCGGGCTCACCGATCGCCTCGGCGAGAGGGCGGGCATCCTCTCGCATGGCGAGACGCAGTGGCTGGAGATCGGCATGGTGTTGATGCAGGAGCCGCGCCTCATGCTGATGGACGAGCCCATCGCCGGCATGACCGAGAGCGAGATCGAGAAGACCGCGGCGATCTTCAAGGAGCTGCGCAAGACCACGACCCTCATCGTCGTCGAGCACGACATGGGCTTCGTGCGCGAGATCGCCGACGTCGTCACGGTCATGCACATGGGCTCGCTGCTGGCGCAGGGCACCATCCAGGACATCGAAGCCGATCCGCGCGTGCGCGATGTCTATCTCGGCGAGCAGGAGGCCGCCTGACCATGCTGCTCACCTTCGACAACGTCTCCTCCTATTATGGCGCCACCCGCATCCTGCGGGATTTCTCCTTCGACATGGAGAAGGGCCAGTGCCTGTGCGTGCTCGGCCGCAACGGCGTCGGCAAGACCACGCTGATGCGCACCATCATGGGGCTGACCGACCGCTCCACCGGCGCGATCCGCATCAATGGCGAGGCGATCGAGGCCAAGGCGCCCTATCAGCGCGCCGGCTACGGCATCGGCTACGTTCCGCAGGGGCGCGGCATCCTCGCGGATTTCACCGTGCGGGAGAACATCTTGCTCGGCACCTTCGCCCGCAAGGACAAGGCGTCGGAAATCCCGGAGATCTGCCTGCGCGTCTTCCCCTATCTGCGCGACAATCTGGAGCGCCGCGCGGGGCTGCTGTCGGGCGGGCAGAAGCAGCAGCTCGCCATCGCGCGCGCGCTCGCGGTCGGGCCGCAGGTGCTTCTGCTCGACGAGCCGACCGAGGGCATCCAGCCCAACATCGTGCACGAGATCGGCGAGATCCTGCGGATGCTCAACAAGGAACTCGGCATCAGCCTCATCCTGACCGAGCAGCACATCAAGGTTGCCCGCAAGCTCGGGGATGCATTCCTGATGGTCGATAACGGCCGCGTCGTCGCGCGTGGGGCGATTTCCGAGATGACGGATGCTCTCGTCGAAAAGCACATGACGATCTGACAGTCGTTTGAGTTTCTTCTGCGGAAAATTTTATTCCAATATATTGACGTAAAGAACTGTCCTGTGTAGATTTTGAATTGTAAAAATCTTGGTGGCCAGGCGCCACGACTGAAGATTTCCGGCCTTTCTATTTAGGCCGCGTGCTTTCTTGCGCCCCGGAGCAGGGGTGCCTCTCCCCAAAATCAGCGAGGCCGTCATGATCCCTATTCCGAAGAAGGGAACGCCCGAGCGCGAGGCGCTCATCCGTGAGCATCGGGAATGCGTCGACTCCATGAAGGGGGTCGCCGGCTTCTCCGTGCTGAAATGCGAGACCCCCGGCGACACCACCATCGTCACCGGCGGCGTGCACGAGAATCCGGTGCTGCGCCGCGTGCTGCTGCGCATGCGCGGGGAATCGCCGAAGGGCAAACTCGTCGTCATCTGCACCAAGGTGGACGCGGAATGGCGCATCGGCCGCCTGTCCGGCATCCGCGGCGTGCCGCCGGAGTTCGTCAACGACAAGGTCTATACGGACGAGCAGGAGATCCAGCACGACATCTTCCTGATGCGCCTGGAGGAGATGCCGGAGACCGCCGGCATGCCCGAGCACTTCGCCGAAGGCTGGAAGCGCCGCGACGACAACTGGCCGGTGACCTGAGCCGCCATCCGTCGTCGCGATGAGGGGCGGCGCGCCCCTCATCTTCCATCGAGATCGAACCCCGCCGTGTCTTCGGGCGAAGACGCGAATGGCGAAGCCTTGTCCTGAGCAGATCCTGCCGGGCCAAGTCTTGAGGACTGGAGAACACTATGTGCGCCATGAGGCTGACCGGCTACGCTGAGAAATTCAGCGTCCACCCCGGCGACAAGATCAAGTTCTACGTCAATTGCGACGGCCCCGCCGAGTTCAAGGCGGAAGTCGTGCAGATGATCAACGGCGACACCAACCCGCGCGGGCCCGGCTTCATCGAGAAGCCCATCGCCGCCGCGTGCAACGGCACCTATAAGGGCCGCAAGCAGATCATCCATGGCGGTTCCTACGGTTATGCCGGGGACGCGCCGCAGTTCCATGTCGAGAGCTTCACGCTCCAGTGCTGGGTCTGGCCGACCACGCCCAAGACCCACCCGCGCTACTGGAAGCACGGTGCGCAGGGGCTCGTGACCAAGTGGTCGCAGGGCAAGGGCTACGGCCTCTTCCTCAACGAGGAGGGGCAGGTCGAGCTGCGCATCAACGGGCACAAGATCACCACCGGCGTGCCGATCCGCGACCATGCCTGGCACTTCGTCGCGGCGAGCTTCGATGCCGCCACCGGCGAGGTGGTGCTCTATCACGAGCCGCAGATCGTCTATGCGCTCGATCCGGTCATCGAGCCGGTGAAGACCGTCATCAAGACCAAGGTCGAGCACAGCGCGGCACCGGTCGCGCTGGCCGCCTATGTCGACAAGATGGACGAAAGCCCGCTGGCGAAGTCGTCGCTGCCGGCCGGCGTCTGGTTCACCGGCAAGTACAACGGCAAGATCGACAGCCCGCGCATCTGCAACAAGGCGCTGTCGCGCTTCGAGATCGAGCAGATGAAGGCCGGCGCCCAGCCGGGCCTCACCGAGCGCCGCAACTCGGGTCCCACCGGCGCGCTGTCCGAGACCGTCGTCGCCGCCTGGGATTTCTGGGACGGCATCGACACCATCGTGGCCAAGGACAACGGTCCCTATCGCTTCGACGCGCAGCTGGTGAACTGCCCGACGCGCGCCATGACCGGCTACAACTGGGCCGGCGAGAACTTCGACTGGAAATACGCCAGGAAGGAATATGGCGCGATCCACTTCCACGACGATGACGTCGACAATGCCCGCTGGGAGGCCGATGTCGAGTGGAGCGTGCCGGAAGAGGGCATCAAGAGCCGCTTCTATGCGCTCAAGCTGACCACCTCCGAGGGCGACGAAGACTACATCCCGTTCTGGGTAGTGCCGCGCATCGGCAAGGAGCAGTCGAAGATCGCGGTCATGGTGCCGACCATCAGCTACATGGCCTATGCCAACGAGCACGTGGCCTGCAACGCCGGCGGCGCCGAACTCTTCGTCTACCGCGTGCCGATCATGCAGCAGCAGAACATGTTCCTGGCCGAGCACCGGGAATATGGCGGCTCGATCTACGACACCCACACGGACGGCTCGGGCATCTGCCTGTCCTCGCGCCTGCGGCCCATCCTGTCGATCCGGCCGAAATACGACCACTTCCTCGCCCAGGCGCCGTGGCAGTACCCGGCCGATCTCCACCTCGTCTACTGGCTGGAGACGATGGGCTACGAGTACGACGTCTTCACCGACGAGGACGTCACCTATGACGGCCTTGCCCGGCTGGAGAACTACAACGTCATCATCACCGGCTCGCACCCCGAGCATAATTCGGGCCCGCAGCTCGACGCGCTGCACAACTACACCCAGCGCGGCGGCCGCCTGATGTATATGGGCGCCGACGCCTGGTACTGGGTGCATTCCTACCACCCGGCCTATGACGGCATCGGCCGCGGCGTCATCACCGAGATGCGCCGCTGCGAATCCGGCATCCGCACCTGGCGCGCCGATCCCGGCGAGTACTACCATCAGGGCACGGGCGAACTCGGCGGCATGTGGCGCTTCCGCGGCCGCTACCTGCATTCGGTCGCCGGCGTCGGCATGTCGTCCGAGGGCTTCGATATCTCGAGCTACTTCAGCCGCACGCCGGACAGTCTCGATCCGCGCGTCTCCTGGGCCTTCGAAGGCATCAGCTATGACGAGCCGCTCGGCAATTTCGGCCTCGTCGGCGGCGGCGCGGCGGGCCTCGAGCTCGACATCGTCGACACCATGCTCGGCTCGCCCCCGCACACCCTCGCGGTGGCGACCTCGGCCGGCCGGCACACGGAGGCCTATCTCCTCGTCATGGAGGATTTCGGCTTCAACCAGCAGGGTCTCGACGGCACCGTGCATCCGCGGGTGCGCGCCGACATCGCCTATCACGAGACGCCGAACGGCGGCGCCGCCTTCTCCTTCTCGTCGATCGCCTTCTGCGGCTCGCTGCCGTGGAACAACTGCCAGAACAACATCTCCACCCTGGTGAAGAACGTTCTGGACCGCTTCTCGGCGGACGGTCCCCTCCCGCCCCCGCCGGCGGATGCGATCAGGCACCGCGGACGCGCGGACTACGAGTCCCCCGCTCTCGCGCAGCGCGGCTGACGCATCCGGCCCCGATGTGCGCGCCGTGCCCGGCATGGCGCGCACATCTCCTCGCGAACCGCATGTCAGGATCAGGAGGCGTCGACGATGCTCAATCGACCGGATCTCGGCTATTTCGACGATGGCAGCGATCTCGCGAGCCCCGGCTTCTTCGCCGGCGCGCTCGGCGAGGCCGGACAGGCGCGCGTGCTACCGCCGGCCGCCTATGGCTCGCTCGCCTTCTCCAATCTGGAGGACGAGGCGATCTGGACGCGGGACTGGGTGAGCATCGGCACCGTCGATTCCATTCCCGGAACGGGCGATCTCCTGCCCTTCACCGTGGGCACGCACGGCATCCATGTGCAGCGCATGGCGGAAGGCTTCCGCGCCCGCTTCAACAAGGCGCAGCACGGTGGCTGCCGGCTGGTGCCGCTGCAGTGCCAGACCGGCGCCAAGACGCGCTGCTCCTTCACCTCCTGCGGGCACAGCCGCGACCGGGCGGCGATCCCGGCGGGCGAACTCGGCAGCGACACGCCGGAGATGCACCAGTATCTCGGGCTCCGGCCGGAGCGCCTGCTCGGCGCGCATGTGCGCGTCTGGGGGCCGCTGATCCTCGTCAATCTCGACATGTTCCCGGCCGGGCCGGAGGCGAGCCTCTACGCGCTCGATCACGCGGCCCGCTTCTTCCCGTCCCGGCGCACCGTGCGCTCCGCCGAGCGCTGGCTGGAGTTCGCCGCCAACTGGAAGCTGGTGGCGCAGAGCCTGACCGCCGGCGTGCCGGTCGACGAGGATGAGGCCGGGCTCTGGCAGCTTTCCGAGAGCGTGCTGGACGATGGCACCGTTGCCCGTACCGCGCTGGTCTTTCCCAATCTCGTGCTCCTGTCCGCCGGCAGCGAGACCTGCGTCGTGGTGCTCCAGCCCACCGCGCTGGGCCGCACGCTGTGCCGCGTCAGCGTCTATGGCGAGGCGGAGGGCACGTCGCCCGACCTCGACCGCTGGTGCGGCCAGATCGCCCCGCGTGCCGAGCGCGCGGTCGCCGACCACGCCAATTTCTCGCGCTGGGGCGCCAGCCACCGGCCGGAAACACTCGGCCTCGCGCCGCCGCTGCAGACCGTGCCGCAGGGCCTGTGGCTCCAGCGGCAGGTGGCCGCGCGCATTGCCCGCCTGCCGAGCGAGGCCATCGACCAGCCCATCTACCAGAACCCGGGGAGCTGACGCCGTGTTGTCCCATCGTGTCGAGCCCGATCGCGCCTCGCCCCTCGCCGCGGCGATCGACGCCTACAATGCCGGGGAGTTCGAGACCGCCTTCCGCCGTTTCACCCGCCTTGCCGACGACGGAGACGCCGAAGCCGCCACCTGGCTCGGCGCCCTCTATGCGCATGGCGAGGGAGTCGAGGCGTCCCTCGCCAAGGCCTTCGAGCACTATCTGGTCGGGGCCGAGGCCGGCATGCCGATGGCGCAGACCAATGTCGGCGCCATGCTGGTCATGGGGCAGGGCGTCGGGCGCGACATCGCTGAGGGCGCCAGATGGCTCGCCCGCTCCGCCGAGCAGGGCGATCTCTACGCCCAGTACAACCTCGCGACCCTCTACGCGAAGGGCGAGGGCATCGAACGTGACGACGCGGCGGCGGCGGGCTGGTATCGCCGCGCGGCGGAAGCCGGCCATTACCCCTCGCAGGCGCGCCTCGGCTACATCTATGCGAACGGCGTGGGCGTCGAGAAGGATCTGGTCCAGGCCTATCTCTGGCTCTCGCTCGCCGCCCAGCACGGCATCGGCGCCGCGCTCTCCGCGCTGGAAGCCATCGTCACCCAGATGTCGGCGCCCGAGAAGAACCGGGCCGCCGCCGAGGTCGAGCGCTGGCGCGGCCGGACCCGCGAGGTCTCACGCCATGCCCGCCTGATGCCGATTCCGGGGTGAACGCCATGATGCTCAGCGTCCAGCAGATCAAGTATGAGCTGCTCCTCTACATCAAGGAGTTCGGCGGCCGTGCGCAGGACTGGCGGATCGGCGTCGCCGAGGACGCGCCGCAGGCCCTGTTCGGCGAGAACGGCGTCGACGAGGCGGCGGACATCTGGTGCTGGAAGCCGGCGCTGACGCCGGCCGCCGCCCGCGCCGTCTATCGCTACATGACCGAGCAGTTCCATGTGCCACCGGCTCCGTCGAGCGGGCAGGGGCGCTGCGTGTTCCTGTTCGCCAAGGGCAAGCAGGCGGTCGCGGAGCCGGTGCCGGGCGGCTGAGCCGTCCCCGGTCATGCGTCCCCGGTCATGCGTCTCCGGTCAGGCGGGCGCGGACAGCGCCCTGAGCTCGGCGACCAGCTTCGCCCGCAGGGTCACGCCTTCCCGATTGCGCTCGCGCGCCGCGTAGCGCCGTTCCGAGGGCAGCCGCACGCCCGGCTGCTGTCTGGCAAGAGCGAACAGCTCGTCCGCATCCGCCAGTCGTGACGCCAGGCTTTCGGCCCCGAAGACCGCCGGGTCGATGGCGATGAACAACTCGCCGCCCAGCGGCGGGCCGCCGTCGCCGTTCTCCACAGCCATGGACTGCCGGCTGGTGAGGTCGCCGATCAGCGGGCCGGCGATCAGTTCCACCATCATCGACAGGGCCGATCCCTTGTGCCCGCCGAAGGGCAGCAGCGCGCCGGCGAGGGCCTGCGCCGGGTCGGTGGTCGGCGCGCCGTCCGGCCCGACGGCCCATCCCGGCGGGATCGGCTCGCCGGCGCGGCGCTTCAGCTCGATCTCGCCGCGCGCCGCCGCGCTGGTGGCGAAGTCGAAGAGGAAGGGGCGTCCTTCGGGGCCGGGCCAGCCGAAGGCGATGGGGTTGGTGCCGAGCAGCGGCTGGGTGCCGCCGGCCGGCGCGACGCAGCTCTGGCCGATGGTGAAGCACCAGGCCGCCAGCCCCGCCTCGGCCGCCGGTTCGATATCCGCCCACAGGGCCGAGAAATGATAGCAGTCGCGGATCGCCAGAGCGGCGATGCCGTAGGTCTTCGCCGCCTCGATCAGCGCCGGCACGCCGGTCTCGATGGCGAGCGGGGCGAAGGTACGATGAGCGTCGACCCGCAGCACCGCCGGCGTGACGCGGGTGAGGGTCGGCAGCGCGTGGCGCTCCGCCTTGCCGCTGCGCACCGAGCCGACATAGCCGATCAGCCGGTAGAGGCTGTGCGAGTGGCACTCGTCGACCTGCGCCCGCGTGATCGAACGCGCGATGGCCTGCGCATGTGCCGCGCCGAGCCCGGCGCCGGTCAGCGTGTCGGCGCACAGCGCGTGCACCTCGTCGAGGGTCAGGCGCACCGTGTCCGCGGCGGCACCGGTCATGGAGCGTCCTCGCGGGCGCCGCGCTCCAGCGCGCGCAGCAGGTCGTCATGCACCGTGCCGATGTGCTCCTCGAGGAAGGCGCAGGCCTTGGCGATCTCGCCCGCGCGGCTGAGCGTCACCAGCTCGGCATGCTCGTCCACGGCGCGCTGCATGCCGACGATGCCGGTTCCCGCCGTGTCGCTGAGCTGCACGCGGGTGTAGCGGTCGCTCGATTGCAGCAGCGACTGCACGATGGTCAGCGAGCGTGGCTGGCCGGCGCGCCCGTACAGCGCCATGTGGAAGTCGGCGTTGAGCTGCCCCCAGCGGCTCAGATCCTGCGCGGCGGTGGCCGCCACCATCTGCCGGTTCATCTCGTCGAGCCGTGTGAAGTCCGCCTCCGCGAGCGCGGGAATGGAGCGGGCGAGCAGCCGGGGCTCCAGCAGGCGGCGCAGGCCGAACACGTCGTTGATCTCGTCGAGCGAGAGCTCGGAAACGATGGCGCCCTTCTGCGGCACGATCCGCACCAGCCCCTCGGCGTCGAGCTGGAACAGCGCCTCGCGGATGGGGATGCGGCTCACCTTGAAGGTCGCGGCGAGCGCGTCCTGCCGGAGCTGCGCGCCGGCCGGATAGGTGCCGTCGAGGATCGCCTTCCGCAGCTGGTCGAGGATGGCGGCCGAAAGGGTGCGGTGCTTGAGGAGCGGGGTCATTCTGCGCGTTTCGGGCCTGCAAAAATCACGTCGGGCATATTGACGGATATAATTTATAAAATCTACGATCACAAAAAAGACAGAGGGAAAAGCGTGATCATGTCGCAAGCCGACGGCCTCCCCGCCGGTGGCGGGCCCCTCCATGCGCTCACCACCGTTTCCGAGGCGCTCCTATGGGTGGAGCGGCTCGCCATCAGTGCGCTGATGGCGCTCCTCACCGGCCTCATCCTGCTCAACGTCGTCACGCGCTACGGCGGCATCCCGCTCTATTGGGTGGACGAGTCCGCCATCTTCACCACGGTGTGGCTCACCTTCATCGGCGCCTCCGCCATGTCGCGGCTGCGGCTCGATTTCTCGATGACACTGCTGACCGAGCACCTCTCCCGCGGGGCGGCGAAAGCCGTGGGCGTGCTGGCGACGCTGTGCGTGCTCGGCTTCGGCCTCGCGCTCGCGGCGATGTGCTGGGTGTGGATGGACCCCGTCGGCATCGCGAGCGCCGGTTTCGACGGGAAGGAATATGGCGGGGCGACCTTCAACTTCCTCTACACCGAGCGCACGCAGACGCTGAACTGGCCGAGCTGGGTGGTCTATCTGGTGCTGCCCGTCTTCGCGGTGGCGCTCACCGTCCACAGCGCCGCCAACCTCGCGGAGGACCTCGGTCTTTCCGGCCGGCCCGACCGCAGCGGCTTCGGCCTCGGCAGCGCCGAGGAGGTCGCCTGATGATCACCAGCGCTGCCTTTGTCCTTGCGCTGCTGATCGGGGTGCCCATCGGCATCGCCATCTGCCTCACCGGCGTCGTGTTCATCGCCGCCAGCGGCAATCCGGTGCTCTACCAGAGCTTTCCGCTGCAAATGTTCGGCAGCGTCGACAATTACGGGCTGATCGCCATTCCGCTGTTCATCCTGATCGGCGAGATCATGAACGGCGGCGGCATCACCCGGCGCATCATCGACATGACGATGGCGTTCATCGGCGCGATGCGCGGCGGCCTCGCCTATGTGAACCTGCTGGCGAACATGTTCGTCTCGTCCATCCTCGGCTCGGCCACCGCGCAGGTGGCGATCATGGCGCAGCTCATGGTCCCGGAGATGGAGGCGAAGGGCTACGACAAGACATTCGCCGCCGGCCTCACCGCCTATGCCGGCATGCTGGGGCCCATCATCCCGCCCTCGATCATGTTCGTCATGTATTCGGTGCTGGCGCAGGTGCCGGTGGGCGACATGCTGATCGCCGGCCTCGTCCCCGGCTTCGTGCTCACGGCGCTGTTCTGCATCGTCATCGCGCTGATGGGGCTGCGCTACAACTATCCGCGCGGCGAGGCGGCCAGCCTCTCGCAGCGTGTGAAGACCGTGCTCGCCTGCGCGCCGACGCTGCTCATTCCCATCGTCATCGTCGGCTCCATCCTCACCGGCCTCGCCAACCCGACCGAGTCCGCCGCCGTCGGCGCGCTGGCCTCGATCCTGATCGGCCGGTACTGGACGGGAGAGCTGCGCTTCGCCCAGCTGCCGCGCATGTTCCTGCGCGCCGGCGTCTATTCCGGCATCGTGCTGTTCCTGGTCGCGGCGGCGGGCGTGCTGTCCTGGGTGCTGGTGTTCGCCAAGATCCCGCAGGAAGTCGCGCTGTGGATCCAGTCGATCGCCAGCGGGCCGATCAGCTTCATGCTGCTGGTCAACGTCATCCTGCTCGTCATCGGCACGGTGATCGACGGCGCGCCGGGGCTGATCATGACGGTGCCGATCCTGCTGCCGATCGCCACCGAGGTCTACAACATCGACCCCGTGCAGTTCGGCGTGGTGGCGGTGGTCAACCTCGTGCTCGGCTTCCTGTCGCCGCCCGTCGGGCTCTGCTTCTTCGTCGCTGCGGCCGTCACCGGGGCCAAGCCGGGCAAGATGTTCATCGTCACCCTGCCGTTCTTCATCGCGTCCTGCGTGCTGCTGGTGCTGCTCTCGATCTTCCCGGTGCTGTCCACCGCACTGGTCCGCTGAACCTCCGCCAACAAGAACCTTCCGTGCCAGAGGAGAAGAAACCGATGCTCTCACGCCGTTCCCTGCTCACGGCCGCGGCGGCCGGTGCCGTCCTGCCGCTCGCCGCTCCCGGAGTGCTCCGCGCCCAGACGCGCGACCTGCGCCTCGGCCTGATCACCCCGCCCGGCCATCCCTGGAACAACGCCGCCCTCAAGGTGGGCGAGGTTCTGAAGGAGAAGACCGCCGGCAAGCTGACCATGACCGTCTTCCATGCCGGCCAGCTCGGCAATGAAGGCGCGATGATGCAGCAGCTGCAGACCGGCGCGCTCGACCTGGCCTTCCTGCAGGCGGCGGAGGTCGGCAACCGGGTGCCGAACGTCGCGGCCATCCTCGCGCCCTATGTCGTGCGCTCCACCGAGGCGGCGGCGAAGCTGGTGCGCCAGCCCATCGCCATGCAGATGCTGGACCCGCTGCCGAAGGAGACCGGCACGCTCGGCCTCGGCTGGGGCATCACCTCGATCCGCGCGGTGTTCTCGGCCAAGCAGATCGACGGCCTCGCCGGGCTGAAGGGCATGAAGCTGCGAATCAACACGACGCCGGCCTTCCGCGACTTCTACCAGTTGCTCGGCGCCGCCCCCACGCCGATCCCGACCCCGCAGGTGTTCGACGCCATGGCCAACGGTCAGGTGGACGGGCTGGAGGCGGACCTCGACTTCTCCTGGAACCAGCGCTTCGACAAGGTGTCGAAGGTGATGATGCGCATGGACGCGGTGTTCATGCCGATGATCGCGCTGGCCTCCGGCCGCGCCTGGCAATCGCTCCCCGAGGAGGACCGCAAGCTGATCGCGGAGGCGACCAAGGCGGCGCTCGACGTGCAGGTCGACGAGACGGTGGCGAACGCGCCGAAGATCATCAAGGACTTCGAGGGCACCGGCATCAAGATGGTGGTGCCGCCGGCGGCGGACTCGGCGCCGATCATTGCCGAGTATGACAAGATCTGGGTGCCCAAGGCGCCCATCCTGCCGGAGCTGCGCAAGGTCGGCGCGACGCTCGGCTGAGCGCTGCCTCATCCCTGAAGACGCGAGAGGCGCCCGTCGGGCGCCTCTTTCATGTGGGAGGTCTCAATCCTGCTTCCACACCGGCCAGGTGTCGGAGAGCCGGTAGCCGGTCGGCCAGGGGTCCTCCGGGTCGAGCATAAGCTGGGCGGTGTGCGTCACCCAGGCGCGGCCCATGATCGAGGGGAAGATCGCCGGCCGGCCGCCGACCGTGGTCTCGCCCTCGATCCGGCACTCGAAGCGGGAATCGATGATGGAACGGCCGATGAAGGTCTCGCCCACCTTCAGCCGGCCCTTGGCGTGCAGTACCGCCATGCGCGCCGAACAGCCGGTGCCGGTGGGCGAGCGGTCGATCTTGCCGGGGCGGATGGCGACCGCGTTGGCGCCCGACTTCACGCCGTTCTCCTCGATCACCGGCGCGGCGAACTGGCAGAAGGAAATGTGGTTCCAGTCGGCATTCTCGGGGTGAGCGAAGCCGAGCTGGCGATTGGCCGCCTTGACGATCTTCATGCCGGTCTCGGCAAGGTCCTTCGCCTCGTCCGGGCGGATGGAAAAGCCGAGCGCATGGGCATCGACGATGCAGAAGCTGTCGCCGCCATAGGCGGTGTCGACGGTCAGCGTGCCGAGGCCCTCCACTTCCAGCCTGGCGTCGAGCTTGTCGGCGAAGGAGGGGTGGTTGCGCACCTTGATGCGTTCGGCCTTGCCGTTCCGGCAATAGGCGGTGGCCTCGATCAGCCCGCCCGGGGCCTCCAGCACCATATGCGTCTCGGGCTCGACCATCGGCACGATGCCGGTGTCGAGCAGCACGGTGGAGACGCAGATGGAGTTGGAGCCGGACATGGGCGGGGTGTCCTCCGGCTCCATGATGATCCAGGCGGCGACGGCGCGCGGGTCCTTCGGCGGCACCAGCAGGTTCACATGGCGGAAGACGCCGCCGCGCGGCTCCTGAAGGACGAAGTTACGCAGCGTGTTGTCGCTCGCGATGAAGCGCGACTGCGCCCACACCGTCTCGCCCGGGGGCGGGGCGACCCCGCCGACGATGACGTCGCCGACCTCGCCCTCGGCGTGGCAGCCGACGACATGGATGACCTTGGATGAGCGCATGGGGGCCTCCGGTGGGTTCTATCCGCCGTCTGGTCGTCATGGCCGGGCTTGACCCGGCCATCCACGTCTTCTGCTGCGGAGGAAGAAAGGCGTGGATCCCCGGGCCAAGCCCGGGGATGACGTCGTTAGGTGTTCAGCCGATCACCACCACCGGGTTACCCAGCGCGTCGAAGATCGGCTCGATGCCCAGCCCCGGCGCGTCCGAGGTGGTCATGAAGCCGTCGACGCGCCTGGGCGCGCCGTGAGCGATGTCCACCGTGCCGTAGCTGTTGAAGTCGGTGGCCGAGAAGGTGAACTCCTCCGGCGTCGAGCGGGCGAGATGGGCGATGGTGGCGGTGACGATGTCGCCGCCCCAGGTGTCCTCGATGGTCATCGGCGTGCCGGAGGCGACGCAGATGTCGCGCATCAGCCGCGCCTTGGTCAGACCGCCGACCTTGGAGATCTTCAGGTTGATGATGTCCATGGCGTCGTCGGCCAGCGCGCGCTGGAGGCTCGCCACGCCGTCGATCACCTCGTCGAGGACGAAGGGGCGCGCGGTGCGCCGGCGCACCGAGACGCATTCCTCATAGGTGGGGCAGGGCTGCTCGATATAGACGTCGAGATCGGCGACGCTGGCGGCGATGCGCGCGGCTTCCGCCCGCGTCCAGCCCGTATTGGCGTCGGCGACAAGGATGTCGCCTGCGTCCAGAATGTTGCGGGTGGCGCGGATGCGGTCGATGTCCTGATCCGCGTCGCCGCCGACCTTGAGCTGGAACTTGGTGTAGCCCTCGGCCTTGTAGCCGGCGATCTTCTTCGCCATCACCTCGGGCGCCTCCTGCGAGATGGCGCGGTAGAGAGCGACCTTTTCCTGCGCGGCGCCGCCGAGCAGCTTGTAGACCGGCAGGCCCGAGACCTTGCCGAGGATGTCCCAGCAGGCGATGTCGATCGGCGCCTTCACGTAAGGATGGCCGCGCAGCACCGAATCCATGTGGCGGTTGAGGACGTTGAGGTCGGTCGGGTCGAGGCCGACGACCTTGGGGCCGATTTCCTCGAGGCCCGCGCGCACGCCATGCGCATAGGCGGGTAGATAGGCCGAGCCGAGCGGGCAGCATTCGGCATAGCCGGTGATGCCGGCATCGGTCTCCACCGCGACGACGGTGGAATCGAACACCTCGATGAAATTGCCGTTCGACCAGTTGTAGCGGCCTTCCCTGAGCGGCAGGCCGACCTTCCACGCCTTGATGCCGGTGATCTTCATGTGCGTCACATCCGTTGTCTCGACGTCATCCCGGGCCCGTCCCGGGAGTGACGTCTTTCGAGGCCAATTCGTGGATGGCCGGAACAAGTCCGGCCATGACGAAAGAAGGATTCACACCACCACGAAGCCATGCGCGAAGGGGTCGCGGTCGTCGATGAAGATGGTGTTGTAGCCGGTCATGCGCGCCCAGCCGCCGATGGAGGGGATGATCGCGTCGCGATCTCCCACCTTCGCCGCCGCCTCGACGCGGCCCTTGAACAGCGAGCCGATGATGCTCTCGTGCACGAAGTCGTCGCCGACCTTGAGCTTGCCGAGGGCGGCGAGCTGCGCCATGCGCGAGGAGGTGCCGGTGCCGCAGGGCGAGCGGTCGATAGCCTTGTCGCCGTAGAACACGGCGTTGCGCGCATGCGCCTCCGGGTGCTGCGCCACGCCCGTCCAGAGGATGTGCGACAGGCCGCGGATCTCCGGTTTCTCCGGATGCACGAACTCGTATTTCGCGTTCAGCGCCTTGCGCAGCGCCGGGCTCATGCCGACCAGTTCGCCGGCGGTGAAGTCCGCCATGTCGCGGAACCGCTCCTGCGGCTCGACGATGGCGTAGAAATTGCCGCCATAGGCGACGTCCACCGTCACCTCGCCGAGGCCCGGGCATTCAGCGGTGAGACCGCGCGCGTAGAGGAAGGCGGGCACGTTGGTGATGCGCACCTCCTCCACATATTGCCCCTCCTGCCGGTACTCGGCCTTCACCACGCCGGCGGGCGTGTCGAGCATCAGCACACCCGGCGTCTTCGGCGTCACGAGCCCGTGTTCGATGGCCATGGTCACCGTGCCGATGGTGCCGTGTCCGCACATGGGCAGGCAGCCGGATGTCTCGATGAACAGGATGGCGACGTCGCAATCCGGCCGGGTCGGGGGGTAGAGGATGGAGCCGGACATCATGTCGTGGCCGCGCGGCTCGAACATGAGACCGGTACGGATCCAGTCGTACTCTTTGAGGAAATGGGCGCGCTTCTCGATCATGTTCGCGCCCTGAAGGTTCGGCCCGCCGCCGGCGACGAGGCGCACGGGATTGCCGCAGGTGTGGCCGTCTATGCAGAAGAAGCTGTGTCGCGCCATGGCATGAACTCGTCAGAAGCGGTCGGGGCGGAAGGGATCGAGTGGAATGGAGGGCGTGCGGCCGGCCGCGAGGTCGGCCACCAGCCGGCCGGTGGCGGCGCTCTGGGTCAGACCGAGATGGCCGTGGCCGAAAGCGTAGAACACGCGGGGGGAGGCGCCGGAGGTGCCGATGACCGGCAGCGAATCCGGCAGCGAGGGACGGTAGCCCATCCACTGCTTGCCGCCCTCGGTCCGCAGCCCCGGCAGGAAGGCGGCGGCCTTGGTCAGCATGGCCTCGGAGCGCTTGAAGTTCGGCGGCAGCTTGAGCCCGCCGAGCTCCACCGCGCCGCCGACGCGGATGCCGGTGGAGAGCGGCGTGACGACGAAGCCGTGGCCGCCGAAGGTGAGCTGGCGGTTGAGCGCGAAGGCGCCGGGCGGCAGCGTGGTGTTGTAGCCGCGCTCGGTCTCCAGCGGGATGGCGTCGCCGAGAGCGGCGGCGAGCGGGCGCGACCAGGCGCCGCCGGCCAGGACGACACGGTCGGCCTCCAGCGTCTCGCCGCCAGCAAGGCGCAGGCGCACGCCGCCCTCACACGGCTCGATGGCGGCGACCTCGCCATGGGTCAGCGCCGCGCCGCGCGCCATCACCGCGCGGAACAGAGCGAGGGCGAAATGATAGGGATCGTCCACCGTCTGCCAGTGCGGGGTGAAGGTGCCGGCGACGAAGCGGGGCGACAGGCCGGGCTGCAGCTCGGCGAGCCGCGCGCCGCGCACATGCTCGAAGACGATGCCTTCGCGGGCGCGCGCGTCCCAGCCGGGCTGGGAGGCGGCGAGTTCGGCCTCGCTCTCATAGAGCTGGAGATTGCCGTCGCGGCGCACATGGCCGCCGAGGTCGGCCTCCGCGACCATCGCCTCCATGGCGCGGGCCGCGAAGCGCATCAGGTTGCCCTGGGCCTCGATGGAGTGGCGGTAGCGGTCGGGCAGGCTGGCGCGCCAGAAGCGCAGGAGCCAGGGCGCGATGCGCGGCAGGTAGGAGGGCGGGATGGCGAGCGGCCCGAGCGGGTCGAGCAGCCATTTCGGCGCCTTGCGCAGGATGCCGGGCGAGGCCAGCGGCAGGATGTCGGTGAAGGCGAAGGCTCCGGCGTTGCCGAAGCTGGCGCCTTCCGCCACGCCGCCCCGCTCGACGAGCCGCACGCGGTGGCCCCCGGTGGCGAGATGGAAGGCGGTGGCGAGCCCGACGATGCCCGCGCCGATGACGACGGTTTCATCCCGGGCGATCTGGTCGGTCATGTTGTCCTGCTCAGGCGGGAAGGCAGCCCTTGCGGGCGGGATCGCGGCCGGTCGCCTGCCGGTTGAAGGGGCGGCCTGTCATGCGTGTCTCCGGAGCCGTGGCTCCGGAGACGGGGGTGTCGGCAAAGAGATCGGCTCACGCCGCCTTGGCGAGGGCCGGGCGGGTGGCGAGGGCCTCGCGCACGATCGTCTCGACCTTGGCGCGCTGCTCGCCTTCCAGCGGCAGGCGGGGGGCGCGCACGCGCTCGGTGGTGCCGGTGACCAGCGCCTCGACCAGCTTCAGGTTCTGGACGAGGTAGGTCGACACGTCGAGGTCGAGCAGCGGGCGGAACCAGCGGTAGATCGCCAGCGCCTCGTCATAGCGCTTGGCCTTCATCAGCTGGTAGATCGCGACCGTCTCGTGCGGGAAGGCGACCACGAGGCCGGCGACCCAGCCGACCGCGCCCACCGCCAGCGCCTCATAGGCGAGGTTGTCGACGCCGGTGAACACGTCGTAGCGGTCGCCCAGCGCGTTGACGATCTCGATCGCGCGGCGGATGTCGTCCGAGGACTCCTTGATCGCGACGAAGCGCTTGTCCTTGGCGAGCTCGGCCATGATCTCGACCGTCACGTCGACCCGGTAGGCGATGCGGTTGGAATAGATCATCACCGGCAGGTCGGCGGCCTCGGCGACGGCGCTCAGCGTCGCCACCGTCTCCTTCGGGTTGGTGTGGTAGACGAGGCTCGGCACCACCATCAGCCCGTCGGCGCCGGCCTGCGCGGCGCGCTTGGCGAGCGCGGCGCTGTCGCGGGTGGCGGCGTCGGCGATGGTCATCAGCACCGGCTTCTTGCCGGCGACGGCCTTGGCGGTCTTCAGGACGGCGAGGCGCTCGTCATGCGAGAGCATCGGACCTTCGCCCAGCGAGCCGTTGACGATGATGCCATCGACGCCGGCCTCGATCTGGAAGGCGAAGCAGCGCTCCATCTCCTTGTGATCGAGGGTGTCGTCCTCGTTGAACTTGGCGGTAACGGCGGGAAAGACGCCCTGCCACATGGGAAATGCTCCTTCGGTCTCTCGAAAAATCGATCGGGTATCACAGAACGGATTTGAGGAACGCCACGGTTTCCGGCTGCTGTGGATTGCCGATCACCTGGGCGGGCGGGCCGATCTCGTGGATCCGGCCCTTGTGGAAGAAGGCCACGCGGTTCGACACCTCGCGGGCGAAGGCGATCTCGTGGGTGACGCAGATCATGGTCATGCCCTCGGCGGAGAGCAGGCGCATGGTGTCGAGCACTTCGCCCACGAGCTGAGGGTCCAGAGCGGACGTCACCTCGTCGAAAAGCATGTAGTCCGGCGACATGGCAAGCGCGCGGGCGATGGCCATGCGCTGCTGCTGGCCGCCGGACAGGCGGGAGGGGTAGACGTTCAGCTTCTCGGCGAGGCCGACATGGCTGAGCTTCTCGACCGCGATGGCCTCGGCCTCGGCCTTCGACTTGCCGAGCACCTTGCGCGGGGCGAGCATCACGTTCTCCAGCACCGTCAGATGGGGGAAGGCGTTCCACTGCTGGAAGACGATGCCGATCTTGCGGCGGAGCTTGTTGAGGTCGGTGCCGCGGGCGTGCACGTCGGTGCCGTCCACGAGGATGCGGCCGGAATTGATCGGCTCCAGCCCGTTGATGCACATCAGCAGGGTCGACTTGCCCGAGCCGGAGCCTCCGATAACGGAGACCACCTCGCCCTTCTCGACGGTCATGGTGACGCCCTTGACCACTTCGAGAGAGCCGAAGGATTTGTGAACGTCCTGAATCTCGATCGACATGGTCTTTCTCAGTCGTTTTCGCGCCAGCGCTTCTCCAGCCGCGCCCCGAGGCGGGCGATGGGGAAGCTCATCAGGAAATAGATCAGGCCGGCGATGGAGAGCACGAAGAGCGGCTCCTGGATGCGGGTGACGATCACCTGCGAGGAGCGCAGCAGTTCGACGACGCCGATCCACCAGACCATGGCGGTGTCCTTCATCACGCCGAGGGTGAGGCCGATCCAGCTCGGCAGCGCCACCCGCAGCGCGATGGGGAAGACGATCTCGGTCAGGTCCTGCCGGTAGCTCAGCCCCAGCGAGCGGGCGGCGCGGCGCGTCGTCGCCGGCACGGCGAGGAAGCCCGAGCGCACGATCTCGGTGCAGTAGGCCGACATGTACAGCGCCAGCACCACGCAGCCCACCGTGAACGGGCTCCAGTGGATCCCCACGATGGTCTTGAAGGAATTGGCGAGCACCAGCTGGATCAGCAGCGGGATCGACCGGAACACGTCGAGCACCGCGCCGAGGGGGGCGTTGACCCACCAGGGCGCGACCGCGCGGACGACGCCGAAGGCGACGCCGAGCAGCGTGCCGCCGAGGACCGCCCAGCCGGTGAGCGCGAGGGTGACGCCCGCGCCCTTCAGCATGAACCAGAGGTCGTTGAGCGAGAAGGTCGTCTCGAAGAGGGAGGAGAACATCGCGGCGCCTCCCTCAGTAGCGGAACAGGCGCCACGCCATGAGGCGGGCGGAGATGGTGACGAGCTTGGCGAGCAGGTAGTAGATGACCGCCGCCAGGGCGAAATATTCGAAGGTGCGGAACGAGCGCACGTTGAGTTCCTGCGTCACACCGGTGAGGTCATTGTTGAGGCCGACGATGACGCCGAGCGAGGTCATCAGGATGGCCCAGACCATCTGGTTGGTGAGCGGATAGAACACGATACGGAACATCTGCGGCAGCACGATCAGGCGGAAGGCCTGCACCTGTCCCATGCCGAGCGAGCGGGCGGCGCGGACCTGGGTCTGCGGCACGGCGCGCAGGCCGCCGCGGAAGGTTTCGGCGAGGTAGCCGGCATTGTTGAAGGTGATGCCGGCGAGCAGCGCGACGAAGCTGTCGAGATGGATGCCGAGCGAGCCGAGGCCGAAATAGGCCATATAGATCTGGAACAGCGAGGGCGTGTTGCGCGCCAGCTCCACCCAGGTCGCGGCGAGGGCGCGCAGCGAGCGGTAGGAAGAGCTGCTCGCCACCGCCAGCAGCACCGCGAAGAACACGCCGAGCAGCATGGAGAGCACGGCGATCTCCAACGTCACCAGCGCGCCCGCCAGCATCTCCGGCAGGGCCCTGAACGCGGGCAGCCAATGAAAGGTGTAGTTCATCGCTTTCGCTTGCTCAGCGTGACCCGAGGCCGCCACCCGCATACCCGGCCCGATGCCGGGCATGCGCGGTCGCGATCATGAGGAGGCCGGTGCGTGGCCGGGGACAGGCCCGGCCACGACGTCCGGCGACGGGAGCGTCTGCCGGCTCAGCGATAGACGCCGGGCACGGTCAGGTCCGGCGCGGTGCCGAGCCCGACCCACTTGTCGTAGAGCTCCTTATAGCGGCCGGTGCGCACCTGCTGGTTGACGAACAGGTTCAGGTAGTTGAGCAGGCCCTGCTCGTTGCGCAGCGCGATCAGCGCGACGTAGTCGATGTCGTAGGGCGCGTCGCCGCCCATCATCAGGCCCTTGTACTTGCCTTCCTTCACGATCGCGGCGGCGACGGTGGAGGTGACGACGGTGGCGTCGATCTGGCCCTGGGCAAGGGCGAGGAACACGTCGGCCTGGGTCTGGTAGCCGCGGAAGGAGCCGGTGCCCCACGCCTTCACGTCCTTCTCAAGCGCGATGGCCTCGAAGGTGCCGGAGACCGAGCCGGTCTTCTTGCCCTTGAGGTCGGCGTAATCCTTGATGCCGAGGCCGTCCTTGGTCAGCACGACCATCTTGAAGGCGAAGTAGGGGATGGTGAAGCCGGCGGTCTTGGCGCGCTCCAGCGTGTCGGAGGTGGAGGCGACGCCGACGTCGACGCGGCCGGAGACGAGAGCGGGAATGCGGTCGGGGAACGGGGTCTCGACGATCTCGGCCTTCACGCCGAGTACCTTGGCGAGGTCGTTGCAGTAGTCGACGTCGAAGCCGATCGGCTCGTTGTTGGCATCGCGCGACCCCATGGGCGGGAAGTCGAGCACCACCGCGCAGCGCAGCGTGCCGGAAGCAATGATGTCGTCGAGCTTGTCCGCCTGCGCGGGCATGGCGGCGGCGAGCGTCAGCGCCGCGGCCGCCAGAATGCCGATTCCCTTAGCCATTACGGCTCTCCTCTGAAGGACATGTGTTTGCTGTTAGTGGCCGTCGGCGCCGCTGTTTCAGGTGCCGGCCGGCGACGGGAAGGAGCTTCCAATTTTTGGATCCAAGTTGCAATATCCTTTTTGCAGTATCTGTGCGAAATTCTTCGGCATGCCTGCCGCCTGTGCTGCGCGCACTGGCGTTGCGGGCGCCGAGACGGCAGGGTGCTACGCCATTAGTCGATGCCGAATCGGTGCGAAGCCGGTCGGCGGGTCAGCCGGAAGGGGAGTGCGGTGAAGGTTAGGGCAACGGACATCGCGCAGATGGCGTCCGCCTCCGACGTCATCTTCGACGCGCTGCGCGAGGCGATCGCCAAGGGCGACATCTCCGAAGGCCAGACCCTGCGGCAGGACCACATTGCCCGCATGTTCAACGTGAGCCGCATCCCGGTGCGCGAGGCGCTGACCCGGCTGGAAGAGCAGGGGCTGGTCTCGACCCAGCGCTATCGCGGCGCGGTGGTCACTACCCTGTCCACCGAGGAGATCCGCGAGATCTTCGAGTTCCGCGCGCTGCTGGAGCCGGAAGTGCTGCGCTATTCGGTGGAGCGCATCACCGAGGAGGGGCTGGAGAACGCCAAGCGCTTCGCCAACGCCTTCTCGACGGAAAGCGATTCCTCGCACTGGGGCGAATTGAACCGGCGCTTCCACTACAGCCTCTACGAACCCTCCGGGCGACCCTATTACCTCCAGACCATCAGCGCCGCGCTCGATCGCGTGGACCGCTACCTGCGTGCCCAGCTCGTGCTGACCGACGGCATGGCGCGCGCACGGCGCGAGCATCAGGGCATTCTGGAAGCCTGCATCCGGCGCGACGCCGACGAGGCGGCGCGGCTCACCCGCGAGCACATTCTCGGCGCCAGCGTCTCGCTGATCGGCTTCCTCGAGCGCACCCGCGCGGAGAATGAGGCCGACAAGACGCGCGCGTGATATGCCGGCCCTTCACGAACCGGACGCGTCCACGAACCGGGCAGGCCCGCCATGACCGATGACCGAACGAGCCCTTCCCCCGCGCAGGCGCTGGCCGGGATACGGGTGCTGGACCTCTCCCGCGTGCTCGCCGGCCCCTGGGCGACCCAGATGCTGGGCGACCTCGGCGCCGACATCATCAAGATCGAGAAGCCCGGCGCCGGCGACGACACGCGCGGCTGGGGGCCGCCCTGGCTGGCGGACGGCGAGGGGCGGGAGACGCGCGAGAGCGCCTATTTCCTCGCCGCCAACCGCAACAAGCGCTCCGTGACCATCGACATGGCCAAGCCCGAGGGGCAGGCGCTGATCCGCCGGCTGGCGCAGACCAGCGACGTGCTGGTGGAGAACTTCAAGGTCGGCGGGCTGAAGCGCTACGGGCTCGACCATGACAGCCTCGCCGCGCTGAACCCGCGCCTCGTCTACTGCTCGATCACCGGTTTCGGGCAGGACGGGCCGGAGGCGGGCCGGGCCGGCTACGACTTCATGATCCAGGGCATGTCCGGCCTGATGTCGGTGACCGGCAGCCCGGAGAGCGAGCCGCAGAAGATCGGCGTGGCGCTGGTCGACGTGCTCACCGGCCTGCACGCCGCCATCGCGGTGCTGGCGGCGCTCCAGCAGCGGCAGCGGACCGGGCGGGGCCAATATGTCGACCTCGCCCTGTTCGACGTCGCCATGGCGAGCCTCGCCAATCAGGCGCTGAACTTCCTCGTCGGCGGCACGGCGCCGCGCCGGCTGGGCAACGCCCATCCCAACATCGTGCCCTATCAGGCGTTCGAGACGGCGGACGGCCATCTCATCCTCGCGGTCGGCAACGACGCGCAGTTCGCCCGCTTCTGCCGGATCGCCGATCTGCCGGAGGTGGCGGGGGATGCGCGCTTCCTCGCCAATGCCGGCCGGGTCGCCCATCGCGAGGTGCTGATCCCGCTGGTGGCTGCCGCCCTGAAGCGCCAGACCACGGGCGAATGGCTCGCCATGCTGGATACGGCGGGGATACCGGCGGGGCCGATCAACACCATCGCACAGGCCTTCGCCGAGCCGCAGGCGCTCGCGCGCGGGCTGGCGCTGAGCCTTCCCCATGTACTGGGCGGGATGGCTCCCGGCGTACGCAGCCCGCTGCGGCTGAGCGATTCCCCGCTCGACGCGCCGCTGGCGCCGCCGACGCTCGGCCAGCACACGGATGCGGTCCTGGCGGAGGTGCTCGGCCTGTCCGCCGAGGAGCGCGCCCGGCTGCGGAGCGCGGGCGTTCTCTAGAGCGTTTCATGGCTTAGCGTAAGCACTGAAACGCTCTAGACCTTTGAGTTGTCGTATTTTCTTCACGCGAACCGGTGCCCGCTTCGCTCGAAAATGCTCTAGCGGCCGGCAGCGACGAACGCCTCGATCCGCGCCCGGTTCAGCGCGAACCATTGCAGGGCGATCAGCACGAAGCCATTGGCGAAGGGGTGGGGGAAGGGTGCGGCGAGGCTCGCCAGCGCGTCCTCCACCGGCACCAGGAACGGATGCGTCAGCTCGGTCTCGCCCGGCTCGCCGGCGACGGCGGGAACCTGCGTGGAATCGACGAGGCCGACATAGATGGTGGCGTGCTCGTCAGTGACGCCCGGCGTCGGCAGGAAGCGCACCGCCGGCAGGAGCGCGCGCGGGGCGACGCCGATCTCCTCGCGGCATTCGCGGCGCGCGGCGGCCTCGGTTTCCTCGCCGGGATCGACGAGGCCGGCGGCGATCTCGACCAGCTCGCCCACCCCTGTCGCCAGCTGCGCGCCGAGGCGGAACTGGCGGATCAGCACGAAGCAGGCGGCGTCGGGATCATAGGCGAGGACGCCGACCACCGGGCCGACCCGCAGGATGTCGCGCTGCTGGCGCAGCGGTGCGTCGCGCGCCCCGTCCAGCGTCGCCACCATGCGGTGATAGGGACGGAAGCCGGCACCCACCTCTTCGGGCGGCGTCAGGGCGACGTCGATGGAGCGGTCGGCGAGCACGCCGATTTTCGCTCGTTCTGTCATGGGGAGACCTGCCTCTAGGCGCCGTTGCCTGCCACGGCTGCCGTCTCCATGTTGAAGGCGGCGGCGAACAGCGCCCGCGTATAGTCGGTCTGCGGCGCGGCGAACAGTTCGGCGGCCGGGCCTTCCTCCACCACCACGCCGCCCTTCATCACCATCACCCGCGAGGCGAGCGCGGCGACGACGCGCAGGTCGTGGCTGATGAACAGATAGGTGAGGCTGCGCTTGTTCTGCAGGTCGCGCAACAGGTCGACGATCTGGGCCTGGACGATCATGTCCAGCGCACTGGTCGGCTCGTCCAGCACCACGAAGGAAGGCTCCAGCACGATGGCGCGGGCGATGGCCACGCGCTGGCGCTGGCCGCCGGAGAATTCGTGGGGGTAGCGATGCCGGCTCTCCGGCTCTAGCCCGACATCCTGCAGCGCCGCGATCACGCGCGCATCGCGCTCCTCGGCGGAGAGCCTGGGCTGATGCACCCTCAGCCCCTCGCCGACGATGTCGGCGATCGACATGCGGGGCGAGAGCGAGCCGAACGGGTCCTGGAAGACCACCTGCATCTCGCGCCGATGGCTGCGCATCTGCTTGAAGCCGAGCGTGTCGATCGGCTTGCCCATGAAGACGATGGGGCCGTCGCTGGAGATGAGACGCAGCAGGGCGAGGCCGAGCGTGGTCTTGCCGGAGCCGCTCTCGCCGACGACGCCCAGCGTCTCGCCGCGCCGGATCTCCACCGAGATGCCGTCCACCGCCTTGATGTGGCCGACGGTCTTGCGCATCACGCCGGCCTTGATCGGGAACCACACCTTGAGGTTCTTCGCCTCCAGCACCACCGGCGCCTCCGGGTGCGGCGGGGCGGGGTTGCCGCGCGGCTGGGCGGCGATGAGCGCGCGCGTATAGGGATGGGTCGGGTTGGCGAAGATGTCCGCCACCGGCCCCGCCTCGACGATGCGGCCGTGGTTCATCACGCAGACATGGTCGGCGATCTTGCGCACGATGCCGAGGTCGTGGGTGATGAACAGCATCGCCATGCCGAGCCGGCGCTGGAGGTCCTTCAGCAGCTTGAGGATCTGCGCCTGCACGGTGACGTCGAGCGCGGTGGTCGGCTCGTCGGCGATCAGCAGTTGCGGCTCGTTGGCGAGCGCCATGGCGATCATCACGCGCTGGCGCTGGCCGCCGGAGAGTTGGTGCGGGTAGGAGCCGAGCCGCGTCTCCGGCTCGGGGATGCCGACCTCGGTGAGCAGCTCGATCACCCGCGTCCGCGCCGCCGTCCCGCGCATGCCGCGATGCAGGAACAGGATCTCGGCGATCTGCTGCTCCACCGTGTGCAGCGGATTGAGCGAGGTCATCGGCTCCTGGAACACCATGGTGATGTCGTTGCCGCGCACTTGCCGGATGTCCTGCTCGGGCATGGCGAGCAGGTCCGCGCCCTTGAACAGGATGCGCCCCGAGGGGTGGCTGGCGGCAGGATATTGCAGGAGCTTGAGGATGGAGAGGGCGGTCACCGACTTGCCGGAGCCGCTCTCGCCGACCAGCGCGACCGTCTCGCCGCGCCGGAGGTCGAACGACACGTGGTCCACCGCGAGCGTGGTCCGGGCCCCCTGCGTGAAGGCGACCGACAGGTCGTGGACGGAGAGAAGGGGCTGCGTCTCGCTCATTGGAAGGTCTTCCTCGGGTCGAAGGCGTCGCGCACGGCTTCGCCGATGAAGATGAGCAGGCTCAGCATGAAGGCCACCGTGAAGAAGCCGGTGAGGCCGAGCCACGGGGCCTGCACGTTCGCCTTGCCCTGCGCCAGCAACTCGCCGAGCGAGGGTGAGCCGGGCGGCAGGCCGAAGCCGAGGAAGTCGAGCGCGGTGAGCGTCATCACCGAGGAGGAAACGATGAAGGGCAGCATGGTGAGCGTCGCCACCATCGCGTTGGGCAGCATGTGCCGCCACATGATGACGCCGTTCGACACGCCCAGCGCCCGCGCCGCCTGCACATATTCGAAATTGCGCGCGCGCAGGAATTCCGCGCGCACCAGCCCGACCAGCGACACCCAGGAGAACAGCAGCAGGATGCCGAGCAGCACCCAGAAGCCGGGCGCCAGGATGGAGGAGATGATGAGCAGCAGATACAGCGCCGGGATCGAGGTCCAGATCTCGATGAAGCGCTGGAAGATGAGGTCGGTCCAGCCGCCGAAATAGCCCTGCACCGCACCCGCCGCCACGCCGACGATGGAGGAGATGACGGTCAGCACGAGGCCGAACAGCACCGAGAGGCGGAAGCCGTAGATGAGGCGGGCGAGCACGTCGCGGCCCTGATCGTCCGTGCCGAGCCAGTTCCATTCCAGCGCGTCGCAGCCGCCGGTGCGGCCGAGCTTGGCGACCACCGGCGCGCATTGCGCCTCGGTCAGCATCCAGGTCGGCGGGGAGGGGGCGGGGGTCGGCAGATCGAGATTGTGGGTCGAGTAGGAGTAGCGGATCGGCGGCCAGATCATCCAGCCGCCCTTCTCGGATATCAGCTTTTGCAGATAGGGATCGCGGTAGTCCGCTTCCGTCTCGAAGTCGCCGCCGAAGGTGGTCTCGGGGTAGGAGACGAGGCCGGGGAAATAGTAGCCGCCGTCATATTCCACCAGGAAGGGCTTGTCGTTGGCGATGAACTCGGCGCCGAGGCTGAGCACGAACAGGACCGAGAAGATCCAGAAGCTCCACCAGCCGCGCCGGTTGCGGCGGAAATTGGCGAGGCGGCGCTGGTTGAGCGGCGACAGGCGCGAGCGGCGCGCGGTCTCCGGCGCCGGCGCGGCGGCCGGGGTGCCGGTGGGCGCGGCCGGGGGCAGGGTGGTGTTCGCGGCGTCCATGCTCAGACGTCCCGCGTCTCGAAGTCGATGCGCGGATCGACCCAGGTATAGGTGAGGTCGGAAATGAGGTTCACCACCAGCCCGACGAGGGAGAAGATGTAGAGATTGGCGAACACCACGGGGTAGTCGCGGTTGAGCACGCTCTCGAAGCCGAGCAGGCCGAGCCCGTCGAGCGAGAAGATGGTCTCGATCAGCAGCGAGCCGGAGAAAAAGGCGGCGACGAAGGCGCCGGGGAAGCCGGCGATGATGATCAGCATGGCGTTGCGGAAGACGTGGCGGTAGAGCACCGCCCGCTCCGACAGCCCCTTCATCCGCGCGGTGACGACGTATTGCTTGCGGATCTCGTCGAGGAAGGAGTTCTTGGTCAGCAGCGCCATGGTGGCGAAGGCGCCGAGCACCATGGAGGTGATCGGCAGCGCGAGATGCCAGAAATAATCGAGGATCTTCGCGCCCAGCGAGAGCTGGTCCCAATTATCGGAGGTGAGCCCGCGCAACGGGAACCAGGAGAAGAACGACCCGCCGGCGAACAGGATGATCAAGAGGATGGCGAAGAGGAAGCTCGGTATGGCGTAGCCGACGATGATCACCGCCGAGGTCCACACGTCGAAGCGCGAGCCGTCGCGCACGGCCTTGGCGATGCCGAGCGGGATGGAGATGGCGTAGGTGATCAGCGTCATCCACAGGCCGAGCGAGATCGAGACCGGCATCTTCTCCTTGATGAGGTCGATCACCGAGATGTCGCGGAAATAGGAGCGCCCGAAGTCGAAGCGGGCATAGTTCCAGATCATCAGGGCGAAGCGCTCATAGGCGGGCTTGTCGAAGCCGAACTGCTTCTCCAGTTCCTTGATGAAGGCGGGGTCGAGACCCTGTGCGCCGCGATATTTCGACGAGACCGGATCTCCCGTCGGCGCGCCCTGCGACATGCCGCCGAAATCGCCGCCGCCGCCGGAGATGCGCGCCGTGGCGGAGGAGCCCTCGCCGGTCAGTTCGGCGATCACCCGTTCGACCGGGCCACCGGGCGCGAACTGCACCACCACGAAGGAAACCAGCATGATGCCGATGACGGTCGGCACCATCAACGCGAGGCGTCGGACGATATAGGCGAGCATGCGATCGAGGTTCCTTCGCCGGGCGTCACCGGACTGTTGCGCACAGGGTGGAGGGCGGGCGCTACCGCGTCAACTTAACGTCCGTTCATGCGGGGTTGTTCGAAGAAAGCCGCCATCCCGGCCGCAGAACTCCCTCTCCCCGTCGGGGTGAGGGGCCTTCGACGCTCCGCAGCCTTGTCGCCTTTCACCGACCCGCTTCGCGAGCCACTTCTCCCCGGTGGGGAGAGGAAAGAACAGCGCGCTCACCCTGCCGATCTCCCGCGTGCCGACCAGATCTCGGGGATGGCGCGGGCGAAGGTCGGGCGCGGCACGGAGGGCCAGGCGAACTCGTCCCAGAAGGCGATGCGGAACTCGGCCGAATACCATTGCGGGACCCAGTAGCGCCCCGCCCGCAGCCGGCGGTCCAGCACCCGGCAGGCCGTGCTCAGCTCCGCGCGCGTCGGCGCGGCGATCACCTTCTCGATCAACAGGTCGACCACCGGGTCGGAGATGCCGGACAGGTTGTTGGAGCCCGCCGTCTTCGCCGCCGTCGCCCCGAAATAGTTGCGCAGCGATTCCCCCGGCACCGTGGAGACCGAGAAGCGCCGCACCGTGGCGTCGAAGTCGAAATCGTTGAGCCGGCGCTGGTATTGCGGGGAATCGACGAGGCGGAAATGGGCCTCGATGCCGAGCAGCTTGAGGTTCTTGATGAAGGGCGCGGTGTGGCGCTCCAGCCCGTTCTCGTCGTCGAGGAACTCCACCGTGAAGGTCTTGCCCTCGGCATTGGTCAGCCGGCCGTCCCTGATGACCCAGCCGGCCTCCTTCAGGAGCTGCGCGCCCTTGCGCAGCAGGGCGCGATCCTGGCCCGAGCCGTCCGAGACCGGCGGGGTCCACGGCACGCCCTTCAGCACGGCGGCATCCCCGGAGCTGATGCGCTCGCCCAGCGCGTCGATGAGCGCGCTTTCCTCGGGGCCGGCGGGGCCTTCCGCCTTCAGGTCCGAATTCTCGAAGAACGACGTCGTGCGCCGGTAGGCGTCGAACATCAGGTTCTTGTTGGTCCACTCGAAGTCGAAGGCATAGGACAGCGCCTCACGCACGCGTGGATCGGAAAACTGCGGCCGGCGGGTGTTGAGGAACCAGCCCTGCGCGCCGGACGGCGTGCGGTCGGGCAGGATCTCCTGCTTCACCCGTCCATCCTTCAGCGCCGGGAAATTGTAGCCAGTCGCCCAGGTGCGGGAGGTGAATTCCTGCCGGAACAGATAGGCCCGCGCCTTGAAGGCCTCGAAGCCGACCTCGCGGTCACGGAAATACTCGTAGCGCACCACGTCGAAATTGTTCGCGCCGGCATTCACCGGCAGCCCGGCGGCCCAGTGGTCCTTGACGCGCTCATATTCGATGAAGCGGCCCGGCTCGAAGCGCCCGACCTTGTAGGGGCCGGAGCCGAGCGGCGGCTCCAGCGTGCTCTCGTCGAACGGCCGGGCGCTGTAATAGGCCTTGGAGAAGATCGGCAGCGAGGCGGCGAAGAGCGGCACGTCGCGCGCCCGCGACGGGGCGAAGCGCACCACCGCGATCTCCTCGCCCTCCGCTTCCGCGCCTTCCATGTCGCGCAGGTTCTGCCCGATGATCGGGTGCCCCTTCGCCTTCAGCAGGTTCAGCGAGAAGGCGACGTCCTCGGCGGTGAGCTTCGAGCCGTCGTGGAAGCGCGCCTCGGGGCGCAGGCGGAAGCGGTAGACGGTGCCGTCCGGCGAGATCGCCACGCTCCTGGCCACGAGGCCGTAGATGGCGTCCGGCTCGTCGAAGGCGCGCACCATCAGCGTGTCGAAGACGAGGTCGATGCCCTGCGCGCCGTCGCCCTTGAGAATGAAGCCGTTCAGCGAGTTGAAGGTCTGGAAGGACTGGTTGAAGGCGGCGGTCGGGCCGACCTGCGAGAAGGTGCCGCCCTTGGCGGCGTTCGGGTCGACATAGTCGAAATGGGTGAAGTCGGCGGGATACTTCAGGTCGCCGAAGGCCGAGAGCCCGTGGCGTTCGGCCGTTGCGGGCGTCGACGGGGCCGCCTGGGCGAGGGCGCGGCGCGGCGCGGCGAAAGCCGCACCCGCGCCGGCCGTGAGGACGAGCATCTGACGGCGGCTGAAACCGTCTTTCGCCGCGCTCACTGCGTGCCCCCGGTCTGCGCCGCCTTCTGCGCATCCCACCACCAGATGTCGGGGAAGCCGAAGGAATATTGCGGCAGCTTCTCGGGATGGCTGAAGCGGTTCCAGCGGGCGGTGCGCGTGTTCGGGTAGTTCCAGGTCGGGATCACGTAGTCATGCGCCAGCAGCACGCGGTCGAGCGCCCGGGTGGCGGCGACCAGCTCGTCGCGGCTGGTGGCGTAGATCACCTTCTCGATCAGTGCGTCGATGCCCGCGTCCTTGATGCCGGCATAATTGCCCGAACCCTCGCGGTCGGCCGCCGCCGTGCTCCAGAAATCGCGCTGCTCGTTGCCCGGCGAGAGCGACTGGCCCCAGCCGGTGATGATCATGTCGAAGTCGCGCGCGCGCAGGCGGTTGATGTATTGCGAGACGTCGACCTGGCGGATGTTCACCGTGATGCCCAGCCGCTCCAGCGTCGGCTTGTAGAACAGCGCCACGCGCTCGAAGGCCGGGTTGGCGAGCAGGATCTCGATGGTCAGCGGCTCGCCCTGCGCGTTGACCAGCTTGCCGCCCTTCACCTCGTAGCCCGCTTCGCGCAGCAGCTTCGCCGCCTCGCGCAGATTGGCGCGGCGCACCTCCTCGCCGCCATCCGGCGGGTTCTGGTAGGGCTGGGTGAAGACGCTCGCCGGCACCTTGTCCTTCACGCTTTCCAGAATCTCCAGCTCCAGCCCCTGCGGCAGGCCGGAGGAGGCAAGCTCGGTGTTCTGGAAGAAGCTGGCGGTGCGCTTGTACTGGCCGAAGAACAGCGTGCGGTTCATGCCGTCGAAATCGAGCGCGTAGTTCAGCGCCCGGCGCACGCGCTGGTCCTGGAACTTCGTGCGCCGCAGGTTGGGGATGAAGGCCTGCATGGAGCCGGAGGCGCGGTCGGGGAATTCCTCGAGGATCACCTTGCCGGCCTTGACCGCCGGGAAATTGTAGGCGGTCGCCCAGTCTTTGGCGGAGGTCTCGACCCGGAAGTCGTACTGGTCGCCCTTGAAGGCCTCGAGCTCGACCGTGCCGTCGCGGAAATACTCGTAGCGCTGCTCGGCGAAATTGTTGGTGCCGATGTTCACCGGCAGGTCCTTGCCCCAATAGTCCGGCACGCGCTCGAAGGAGATCGCGCGGCCGGGGGTGACCTGCTTCACCTTGTAGGGGCCGGAGCCGAGCGGCACTTCCAGCGTGCCCTGGCTGATGTCGCGCGGCTTGCCGTTGGCGTTCGTGCCGGTCCACCAGTGCTTGGGCATCACCCGGATCTGGCCGACGATCTGCGGCAGTTCGCGGTTGCCGGCCTGGTCGAAGGTGAATGTCACCTCGCGCTCGCCGGTCACCTCGGCCTTCTTCACATGGCTGTAGTAATAGGCCTGGCGCGGGTTGTTCTTGGTGAGCTGCTCGAACGACCAGACGACGTCCTCCGCCGTCACCGGCTGTCCGTCGTGCCACTTTGCCTCGGGGCGCAGGCGGTAGGAGACCGAGGAATAGTCCGCCGGATAGCTCACCGCCTCCGCCAGCAGGCCGTATTCCGTGGCCACCTCGTCGAAGGCCGACGCCATCAGCGTGTCGTAGATGAGCTGGAGCCCGCCGGCCGGCGTGCCGCGCGGCACGATGTCGTTGAGCGAATCGAAGGTCCCGTCGACGGAGAGCCGCAGCAGGCCGGTCTTCGGCGCGTCCGGGTTCACATAGTCGAAGTGCTTGAAGCCCGCGGGGTATTTCGGCTGCCCCATGAGCGACAGGCCGTGCCGCCACTCGGGCGTTCCTGCGGCGGCCGGGGTGCCGCTTTCCTGCGCCGTCGCCGGTCCCATCAGCAGCCCCAGCCCGAGAAGGGCGGTGCCGAGCGCCAGACGCGCCCGCGTCAGGGGAGGCCGCGTGGCGCGGCTGCCGGGCGCGAAGATGTCGGGGCGGCGGGGCGAGGCTTGCATGCACTGATCCTTTTCGAACGTCGAATACGCGACGCGCATCCGTGCCACATTACCGGACGCGCGCAGCTTCGCGACGATTATGAACGGCCAGGTTCCGAAAAGAATAAGGCCGGGGCGCGAAGCGCCACCGGCCTGACGTGATCGTGAAAGCGCGCGCCGGAGCGCGCCCGTGTCACGGATTGGCGGGAGCCGCCGGAGCGGGCTCGCCGGTCGGGGCAGGCGCGGCTTCCGGGGCCGCCGGCTTGGCATCGGCCGGGGCGGGCGCCTCGCCGGCCGCGGGCAGCGGCTGCGGGCTGTGGGAGAGCGTATTGAGATAGACCAGCAGGTCGGCGCGGTCCGTCTCCTTCGCGATGCCCGCGAAGCCCATGGCGGTGCCGGGGACGGCAGCCTTGGGGTTTTTGATGAAGTCGTTCAGCGTTTCAAAGGACCAGTCGCCACCATGCCCCTTCAGGGCGGCGGAATAGGCGAAGCCCTCCGCGCTCGCGACGGGACGGCCGACGATGCCGTAGAGGTCCGGGCCGACCTTGGCGCCGGCGCCCTCGACGAAGTTGTGGCAGGCCGCGCACTTCTTGGCCTGGGCGGCGCCGCGCTCGCTGCTGGCCGCGCCGAGGAGCTGGGCGATCGGCACATCGGCCGGAGCGGCGGCCTGGGCCGCGCCGGAGGACGCTTCCTGCACCGCGATCTCGAAGCCGGGCTTTTCCGGTGGGGGGTTGTAAAACAGCATGTCGGAGAACACGCTCAGGCCCAGCGTGAAGGTCGCCACGCTCAGCACCGCACCTGCAATCTTGTTCAGCTCGAAGCTGTCCATCGAAATATTCGCTCCCTCACCCGGCGTGGCAGCCGTCCGGCCGGCCGCCGACACCCCGCGCGCAATCTATCAGCCGCCCATATCGACCGCCAATGGCGCGCGGAACTAATCATTTTGACGGTTGGCGTGCAACCCGTATAAGCGCGCCGCGGTGCTACGTTTCGCCACCCGCCCGGCGGATGGCGGGCGGCGTTCATGACGATGGCAAGGCTTTGAAATGTCTTCCCCGGACGTGTTCCAGGACACTCTTATACTTATCCCGGCCCGCATGGCTTCCACCCGGCTTCCGGGCAAGCCGCTCGCCGATCTCGGTGGCCGGCCGATGATCGTCGAGGTGGCGCGGCGTTCCGCCGCGGCGGATGTGGGCCGCGTGGTGGTCGCGACCGACGACGAGGGTGTGCGCGCGGCGGTGGAAAAGGCGGGATTCGAGGTCGTCATGACCCGTGCCGACCACACCACAGGATCGGACCGAATCTTCGAGGCGCTGGGCCATATCGATCCCGCGCGTCGCGCCAGCCGCATCATCAATGTGCAGGGCGACCTGCCGACGCTCGACCCGGCGCTCATCCGCGCCGCCATCGACCTGCTGGACGATCCGGCGGTGGACATCGGCACGCTGGCGGCCGAGATCACGGTCGCGGCCGAACGCACCAATCCGAATGTGGTGAAGGCGGTCGGTAGCCCGCTGTCGCCGGCCCGGCAGCGCGCGCTCTACTTCACCCGCGCCACCGCGCCCTATGGCGAGGGGTCGCTGTTCCACCACATCGGCCTCTATGCCTATCGCCGCGCGGCGCTGGAGCGCTTCGTCGCGCTGCCCCCGTCGCCGCTCGAGCAGCGCGAGAAGCTGGAACAGCTGCGGGCGCTGGAGGCCGGCATGCGGATCGACGTCGCCATCGTCGATACCGTGCCGCTCGGCGTCGACACGCCGGAAGATCTGGAAAGGGCGCGCGAAATCCTCGCGCGCGAATCGAACCCGTCGAGGAAGCCGTCATGACCACCCGCCGCACCATCGTCTTCCAGGGCGAGCCGGGCGCGAATTCCCACATCGCCTGCCGGGAGGTCTACCCCGACTACGAGGCCGTGCCGTGCCCGACCTTCGAGGACGCGTTCGCGGCCCTGCAGAACGGCGAGGCCGATCTCGGCATGATCCCGATCGAGAACTCGGTCGCCGGGCGCGTGGCGGACATCCACCACCTGATGCCGACCTCCGGCCTCACCATCGTCGGCGAGTTCTTCCTGCCGCTGTCGCACCAGCTCATGGCGGTGAAGGGCGCGAGCCTCGCCACGGTGAAGAGCGTGACCAGCCACGTCATGGCGCTCGGCCAGTGCCGCAACATCATCCGCAAGCTCGGCCTGAAGTCCGTCGTCGGCGCGGATACGGCCGGCGCGGCGCGGCTGGTGGCGGAGGCCGGCGATCCGACGCAGGCGGCCATCGCCTCGCGTCTCGCGGCGGAGATCTACGGCCTCGACATCATCGCCGAGAACATCGAGGACGAGGCGCACAACACCACGCGCTTCGTCATCCTCGCCAAGGACGGGGAATGGGCGGCCTCCGGCAACGGTCCGACCGTCACCACCTTCGTGTTCCGCGTGCGCAACGTGCCGGCGGCGCTCTACAAGGCGCTGGGCGGCTTCGCCACCAACGGCGTGAACATGGCGAAGCTGGAGTCCTACCAGCTCGATGGCGAGTTCTTCGCCACGCAGTTCTACGCCGATGTCGACGGCCATCCCGACGACCGCTCGCTGAAGCTGGCGCTGGAGGAACTGGCCTTCTTCTCCAAGGAGCTGCGCATCCTCGGCGTCTACCCGGCGCATCCGTACCGGATCGCGCTGCGGGCCTAGCTTCCCGGACGAGCGGCCCTGCGTCCGGCCCGAATGCGAATGCCCGGCACGAGGCCGGGCATGTCGTTCGTCGGGAGGTGAGGGCGGCGGCCAGTCGCCGCGTCTACTCCGCCGCGACGTCGCCGCCGGCGGCGCGTTCCTCGGCATCCTCGATGGTCTTCAGCGCGTCCGGGTGGGGCATCGAGATGATGTTGTAGCCGGAATCGACGAAGTGCACCTCGCCGGTCACGCCGGAGGAGAGGTCGGAGAGCAGGTAGAGCGCGGCGCCGCCGACCTCGTCGATGGTGACGGTGCGGCGCAGCGGGGCGTTGCGCTTCTGGTAGTTGAACATCAGCCGCGCATCGGCGATGCCCGCGCCCGCCAGCGTGCGGATCGGGCCGGCGGAGATGGCGTTCACGCGCACCCCCTGCGGGCCGTAATCGGCGGCGAGGTAGCGCACGCTCGCCTCCAGCGCCGCCTTGGCGACGCCCATCACGTTGTAGTTCGGCATCACGCGGGTGGAGCCGCCATAGGTCAGCGTGATCAGCGAGCCGCCCTCCGGCATCAGCGCCGCCGCCCGCTTGGCGAGCTCGGTGAAGGAGAAGCACGAGATTACCATGGTGCGCGTGAAATTGGCGCGCGTGGTGTCGGCGTAGCGGCCCTTCAGCTCGTTCTTGTCGGAGAAGCCGATGGCGTGGACGAGGAAGTCGATGCCGCCCCACTTCTCCTTCAGCGCCGCGAACACGGCGTCGACCGAATCGAGGTCCTCCACGTCGCAGGCGAGCATGGTGTCGCTGCCGAGGCTTTCGGCCAGCGGCTTCACGCGGCGCCCCAGCGCCTCGCCCTGATAGGTGAAGGCGAGTTCTGCGCCCTGCGCCGCCAGCGTCTTGGCGATGCCCCAGGCGATGGAGTGGTCGTTCGCGACACCCATGATCAGGCCGCGTTTTCCCTGCATCAGGCTCATGCTCGATGTTCCTTCCGCTCGGGTCCGATCACGCGGCTTCCGGGTGCTGCAGCACCAGCACCGCATTGGCGCCGCCGAAGCCGAAACCGTTGGAAAGCACGCGGGAGAGCTTCGCGTTGTCGATGCGCTCGCGCACGATCGGCATGTCGGCGAAGGCCGGATCCAGTTCCTCGATATGGGCGCTCGCCGAGATGAAGCCGTTCTGCATCATCAGGATCGAGTAGATCGCCTCGTGCACGCCGGTTGCGCCCTGCGAATGGCCGGTGAGCGACTTGGTGGCCGAGATCGGCGGCGCCTTGTCGCCGAACACGGCACGGATCGCCTCGATCTCCTTGAGATCGCCGATCGGCGTCGAGGTGGCGTGCGGGTTGATGTAGTCGATGCCGCCCTTCACGTCCTTCAGGGCCAGCTTCATGGCGCGTGCTGCGCCCTCGCCGGAGGGGGCGACCATGTCAGCGCCGTCCGAGGTCGAGCCGTAGCCGATGATCTCGGCATAGATGCGCGCGCCGCGCGCCTTGGCGTGCTCCAGTTCCTCGAGCACCAGCACGCCGGCGCCGCCGGAGATGACGAAGCCGTCGCGGTTCTTGTCATAGGGACGGGAGGCGACCGCCGGGGTGTCGTTATAGTCGGAGGACATCGCCCCCATGGCGTCGAACAGGCAGGAGAGCGTCCAGTCCAGGTCCTCGCAGCCGCCGGCGAAGACGATGTCCTGCTTGCCCCACTGGATCTGCTCGGTGGCGCTGCCGATGCAGATGTTGGTGGTGGCGCAGGCGGCGGAGATCGAGTGGTTGATGCCCTTGATCTTGAACCAGGTCGACAGCGTCGCCGAGGCGGTGGAGCCCATGGCCTTCGGTACGGCGAAGGGGCCGACGCGCTTGGGGCTGCCGTTCTTGCGGGTAATGTCGGCGGCCTCGACGATGGTGCGGGTCGAGGAGCCGCCCGAGCCCATGATGATGCCGGTGCGCTCGTTGGAGACCTCGTTCTCCTCGAGGCCGGAGTCGCGGATCGCCTGCTCCATGGCGACGTGGTTCCACGCCGTGCCGCCACCGTGGAAGCGCATCGCGCGCCGGTCGACGATCTCGCTGGCGTCGAGCTGCGGGGCGCCGTGCACCTGGCTGCGGAAACCGAGCTCGGCATATTGCTCGGCGCGGCGGATGCCGCTCTTGCCCTCGCGCAGGGAGGCCAGAACCTCCTGCGTGGAGTTGCCGATGGACGAGACGATGCCCATTCCGGTTACGACAACGCGGCGCATAGGCTTCCTTTCCTTAAAAACAGGCGAGGGGACGCCGCGTGCGGCGCCCGGTCGATTCCGGCGCTCAGGCCTGGAAGAGGCCGACCTTCAGGTCGTTCGCCCGGTAGATCACTTCGCCGTCCGCTTCCACCCAGCCGTCGGCGATGCCGAGCACCAGCTTGGAGCGCATGACGCGCTTGAAGTCGATACCGTAGACCACCTTCTTGACGGTGGGCAGGACCTGTCCGGAGAACTTGATCTCGCCCGCGCCGAGCGCCCGCCCGCGCCCGGGAGCGCCGAGCCAGCCGAGATGGAAGCCGACCAGCTGCCACAGGGCGTCGAGGCCGAGGCAGCCCGGCATCACCGGGTCGCCGAGGAAGTGGCAGGCGAAGAACCAAAGGTCCGGCTTGATGTCGAGCTCGGCGCGCACATGGCCCTTGCCATTGGGGCCGCCGTCCTCGGAGATTTCGGTGATGCGGTCGAACATGAGCATCGGCGGCGCCGGAAGCTGCGCGTTGCCCGGCCCGAACAGTTCCCCGCGCCCGCACGCGAGCAGCTCCTCGTAGCTGAAGCTCGTCTGCCGCTCGACCATCGTATCGGTGTTACCCACGCTTGCTACTTTCTTTGCCTTGAGCGGTCGTGCCGCCTAACCCTGTCCCGCGCGGCCCCGCCGCCGATCCCTTTCGACGGACGTTACGGGCTTGCCCCCCAACGGACCACCGATCGCAGGGCGCTTCCTATCACAGCGTCCGGCGCACTCAAAGCCGCCGCGCCTGCCCCTGCGACACTCAAAATGTCACGGGCGTGACGGCGCCCGGGCCCCGCCGGCGGCGGGCCCCGCGCCGGCCTCACATTGGAACAATTACGATTATCGGTCGCGATATTGCCCCGGCGCTTGCCGTGCAGATATAATGCCAGATGAAAAACGCAACGTAGGCGAGGCTCCGGTTGCGGGGCCGGCAGCGGTGCATAACTTATGTGGAACGGCGGCGCGTGAGCCCGGAAGGGGTGCGCAAGGCCGGTTCACCTTGGTCTGGAATACGAGATGAGCGAAGGCTTTCGCCCCCATAACGTAGCCATTTCCCGCATGGTGGTCGAGGACGACGAACCGGTTCTTCCGGTTGCTCGCCTGCGCGACAGCGCGGGTACGAGCCGCACCGGCTGCCCGTTCCACGACGTGCGTCACATGCTGCGCGACGTCGGCCTGCGTCCCACCCGCCAGCGCCTCGCGCTCGGCTGGCTGCTCTTCGCCAAGGGCGACCGTCACGTCTCGGCGGAAATCCTGCACGAGGAAGCCATCAAGGCGCGCTTCCCGGTCTCGCTCGCCACCGTCTACAACACGCTGCACCAGTTCACCGAGGTCGGGCTGCTGCGCGAGCTCGCGGTGGACGGCTCGAAGACCTATTTCGACACCAATCCGTCGGACCACCACCACTTCTTCCTCGAAGGCGAGAACAACCTCGTCGACATCCCCAGCACTTCGGTCGAGGTCGAGCGCATTCCCGAGCCGCCGGAAGGCTACGAGGTGGCGCGCGTCGACGTGGTGGTGCGGCTGCGCCCCAAGCGCCGCTCCTGACACGCGGCCCGCTACGGACTTCGACGAGACATCGCGAGATTGAAAAAGGCCGGTCCTGCGACCGGCCTTTTTCATGTTCTCCGAGCTTGGGAGGCTCGATGGAGCAGGCCGCGCCTTACTCCACCTTTTCGCCGGGATAGACGCCCCACAGGCGTTCCTGCTCGACGAAACCCTCGAAGTCCTTGTCGAAGAAGTGGCACCATTTGCCGTCGCACTGCTCGACGCGGCCGAGTACGCCGGGCTCCAGCTTCGCCTTGACTGAGGAGGAGGTCGACGGCTCGGAATGCAGCGGAGCGGGCTCGCCGCCCTTCCACGGGCTCACCAGCGCGGTGCGGCGGCTGGACAGCATGGAATGGTAGACCCAGCCTTCCGCCCCTTCCGAATCGCGGATACGGCGCCAGGTCTCGAATTCGGCGGTGATTTCGACCGGCAGGCCGGCGCGGGTGAACACCCAGGCCACGCCATGGTCGCGCGTGGGGCCGGAGCGGACATTCACCTTGTCGGCCTTCAGGCTCACGAAGCGGGGCACCGGCAGGCCGCTCGTGCGGCCCACGGGCCCGGTCGATTCGGCCGGAGCCGACTGCTGGGCGCTCGCCGGCATGCCCGGCGACAGACCCGCCGCGAGCAACCCGAACGCCAGAACACACATCATTTCCCGCAGCTTCGACCTGTCCCGAAGCCAGTCCTTACGCATCACCTTGATCACCCATTCGCCCCACCGGGAGCGGCGCCAGCCAGCGGTCCTGTGCTGCGGCGCAATCCTTGAGACACGCCCTGCACCGGAAATCGGTGCATTTTTGTGTTTCGCGGACCCGTCTGCTAATGAACGCCTCGCCCGGTTGGCGCGAGTGTGGAACCCGTAGCGTTAACGGGAGCTTGATTGCGCCGGGGATTCGCACGGGGAGCAACATGGCCCGCAAAAAACCGCTGGTCGTCGTGACACGCAAGCTGCCCGACAAGATCGAAACCCGCATGCGCGAACTGTTCGACGCCCGTCTGAACGTCGACGACGTTCCGATGACGCAGGCGCAGCTCGCCGAGGCGATGGCGACCGCGGACGTGCTGGTGCCCGCCATCTGCGACCGCATCGACAGCACCGTCATCGAGGCCGCCGGGCCGAACCTCAAGCTGATCGCCAATTTCGGCAACGGCGTCGACCATATCGACGTCGCCGCCGCCAATGCGCGGGGCATCGCCATCACCAATACGCCGGGCGTCCTCACCGAGGACACGGCCGACATGACGATGGCGCTGATCCTCGCCGTGCCCCGCCGCCTGACCGAGGGCGCGGCGCTGATCACCAGCGACGACGGCACCTGGCCCGGCTGGTCGCCGATGTGGATGCTCGGCCACCGCATCTGGGGCAAGCGGCTCGGCATCATCGGCATGGGGCGCATCGGCCAGGCGGTCGCCCGCCGCGCCCGCGCCTTCGGCCTGCAGATCCACTATCACAACCGCCGACCGCTCCCCGCCCATATCGAGGAGGAGCTGGAGGCGACCTATTGGGACAGCCTCGACCAGATGCTGGCCCGCATGGACATCCTCTCCATCAACTGCCCGCACACGCCCGCAACCTTCCACCTGCTCTCGGCCCGCCGGCTCAAGCTGGTCCGGCCCGACGCCTACATCGTCAACACCGCGCGCGGCGAGGTGATCGACGAGCACGCGCTGATCCGCATGATCGAGAACGGCGAACTCGCCGGTGCCGGGCTTGACGTGTTCGAGCGCGAGCCGGCGGTGAGCCCGAAGCTGCTGAAGCTCGCCCGCGCCGGCAAGGTCGTCCTGCTGCCGCATATGGGCTCGGCCACGGTGGAAGCGCGCATCGACACCGGCGAGAAGGTGATCGTGAACATCAAGGCGTTCATGGATGGCCACCGCCCGCCGGACCGCGTGCTGCCGGCGATGCTGTGAGGCGCGCGCTCCCGCGCCGCTCACCGCTGGTGTCGTGACAGGTCCTTGATCGTCGGATGGGTTCCCGTCAGCGGATTGTCCGGGTCCCAGCCATAGGCCAGCGTTTCGAAGCGCATCGACTTGGCGTCGATCATCAGCAGCCGCCCCACCAGCCCGTCGCCGAAGCCGGTGACGGCGCGGATCGCCTCCAGCGCCACCAGTGAGCCGGCGATCCCGGCCAGCGCGCCGAGAATGCCGGCCTCGGCGCAGGTCGGCACCGTGCCGGCGGGCGGGGGCTCGGGAAACAGGCAGCGATAGGTCGGGTTGGGCGTGCCGTCCGCCGCCTTCTCATGCGGGCGCAGCGTCGTCACCGTGGCGTCGAAGCGCCCGAGCGCCGCCGTCACCAGCGGAATGCCCGCCAGCGCGCACGCATCGGAGACCAGATAGCGGGTGGAGAAATTGTCCGAACCGTCGATCACCACGTCGACGCCGGACACCAGCTCCAGCGCGTTGTCGGCGGTGATCCGGGCGTTGATCCCCTCGAAGGCGACATGCGGGTTGAGCGCCGCGACGAAGGCGCCCGCGCTCTCGGTCTTCGGCTGGCCGATCGCCGCCGTCGTGTGGATCACCTGCCGCTGCAGATTCGACAGCGACACGGTGTCGTCGTCGATCACCACGAGCCGCCCCACGCCGGCAGCGGCGAGATAGAGCAGGGCAGGGGCGCCGAGCCCGCCGGCGCCGACCACCAGCATGCTCGCCTTCTTCAGCTTCTGCTGGCCCGGCCCGCCGATCTCGCTGAGCACCAGATGGCGCGCATAGCGCTCCACCTCGTCGGAGGAGAACAGGGGAGCGCGCGCGGGGGCAGGGGCATGATCGGTCATGATGCGGCTATATAGCAACGATGCCGGCGCCTGCCAGCGCTGCACGCGCGGGCGTGTGTGCGACCGGCCATGGGCAGGCGGGCGAATCGCCGCTATCTGGTTGGCATGAGCCACGCAACCGATGCCCCCGCCACCGTGATCGACACCGGCACGACCGACGCCCTGTTCGCCGCCGCCCGCCTTCATGGCGAGACGCTGACCCGCCGGCGCCTCGTGCTCTATGCCGGCGCCAACTACCCCTCCGCTACCGTGCGCGCGGCCTGCGCGCCGGGCCTCGGCGCCATGCCCTCCATGGGGCCGAGCTTCGACAAGGAGCAGCCGGGCACCGAGCTGGTCTCGCAGTTCGAGGTGGCGGCGAGGCGGGAGGCCTGCGCGCTCTTCGGGGCCACCTGGGCGGAGCCGCGCCTGCCCAGCGCGACCTTGTGCAACCTCGCCGTCTTCCACGCCTTCGCGCGCCCCCGCGACCTGATGCTCGCGCCCGACAAGGCGCATGGCGGGCATCTCAGCCAGCGCGACGGCGGCACGCCCGCGCTGGCCGGGCTTTCCTGCGAGGCGCTGCCCTTCGACGGGGAGGGGCTCTGTCTCGACGCGGCCGGCGCCGCGCGGATGGTGGAAGCGCGCCGCCCGCGCCTCGTCATGCTCGGCCGCAGCGTGATGGTGCGGCCGGACGATATCGCGCCGGTCGTCGCGGCCGCCCGGTCGGCGGGGGCGACGACGGTGTTCGACGCCTCCCACGTCGCCGGGCTGATCGCCGGCGGCATCTATCCCAACCCGCTGGAGGCCGGCGTCGACGTCATGGTGACGTCGACCTACAAGACCATTCCGGGCCTGCCGCACGGGCTGATCCTCGGGCGCGACCCGGCGCAGGGGGAGACGCTTGCAAGCCTGCTCGATGCGCGCTTTCTCGCCAATTACAATCCGGCCCTGCTGCCGCCGTTGCTGCGTGTCCTGCAAGAGGTGGGGGCACATGGCGCCGCTTATGCCGATGCGGTCGTCGCCAACACCGCAGTCCTCGCTCGGGCCTGCCGGGCACGCGGCTTGCCGGTGATCGCGCCGGAAAGCGGGTTCACGCACCAGATGCTGATCCCGATCGGCGCGGCGGAGGATCCCCGTGCGCTGATCGAGGCGCTGGCGCGGCACGGCGTCATCGTGGGAATCTGCCCGGACATCACCCGCGAGGGGCGGTCCGCATTGCGCGTCGGCAGCCAGTTCCTCGCCACGCTCGGCCTGCGTGCCGACCGGATGGACGGGGTGGCGGACATCCTCGCCGGTCTCCTGGCCGGCGCCGACGGAGTCGCCTTGCGGACGGAGGTGGCGGAAGACGGCACGCGCGCTCGCATCGAGGCCCTCCTCTCTGGTCTTCACGCGAGTTGAGAGGATCGCCTTCCGCCCGGTTGCCGGAGGCCGGCCGTTCGACTATGAAGGCGCAGCACCGGCGTCTCTTATGCGCCGCGGGCACCCGTAGCTCAGCTGGATAGAGCGTTGCCCTCCGAAGGCAAAGGTCGCACGTTCGAATCGTGCCGGGTGCGCCAATTTTCTTAATGAAATCAATTTATTGAGCGACTGCGCGCCGCCTTCGGGATTTCGGTGATCTCTGCCCGCGGAAGCGATGCGTCGCGTTTTATGGGCGATGGAAAAGGGGCATCAGCGAGGGCGAGAATACGAAGACGGTCTCAGCGTCTTGTCGAGGCCGAGCTGGAGCGTGGCGTTGCGGCGTCAGGGATCGCGTACCTCGAAAATCCCCTTGGCGACCTTGGCATGGACGCCCCAATTGCCATCCGCCACCTGTGTCACGCCGAAATCGACCGCCACGGACATCAGCGAGATCGTCTCGTCCTCGTCGAGCCCGTAGCGTTCCATGAGGAACTTGCGGGCGGCGCGGAAGGCGCTGCGTAGTGCCCGGCTCAGCGAGGAGCGTTTGAAGACTTCCGACTGGGCGTTGCGGCCCAGCTCGCGCAGATAGTTGGTGTAGCTGAAGCCGTGCAGCAGCCAGGCGTCGGGCGTCTCGATCAGCGGTGCGCCCAGACCGTTGAGATAGGATTTCTCGGTCTCGCCGCGCTTGTGCAGCACGAGGCGGATGTCGCCGGTGAGCGAGCATTCCAGCGCCGTGCCGCTGATCTCGCCATCGCCCTGCGCCAGATGCGGGTCGCCGACCGAAAGCAGGGCTCCCGGCACCGTCACCGGCAGGTAGACCGAGGCGTCCTTGCCGGCGCGCCAGTTATCGATATTGCCGCCGAAATAGCCGGGTGGAACGGAATCCACCATGTCGGTCTCGCGCGGCGCGACGGCGATGAAGCCGAAATGCGGGCGCACCGGCACGCGCACACCCTTCAGGAGGTCGTGGCGCTCGACGATCTTGGCGTGGTCGACCGGCACGCCGGGATAGTCGATGGTCTCGTGCACCACGCCGAACGGGTCGGTCTGCGGCATCCAGCGGAAGGAATAGACCGCCTCGGCATAGCCGCTCTCGCCGGCGGCGTCGGTCCGGTAGATGGTGATGACTTCGCGCTTGCGCGGCTCGTCGAGAATGTCGTCGTGGTGGAAGCCCCACGCGGCGGCGGCGTTGGAGCCGAAGGCATGGCCGGCATAAAGCGGATTGGCGCAGGGGCGGGGTTTGAGGTCGAGGATCTGCACCTCCAGCACGTCGCCCGGCTCGGCGCCGTGGACGAAGATCGGCCCGGTGCAGATATGCACGCCGAAGCCCTCGCCGGCACCACGGCCGAAGATGCTGGCGTTCACCGGCCCGGCGCCGCGCCGATCGACCGCCTTGTAGTCCCGCGTCCAGCGGAACACGCTCTCGGCGCCGGCGTCGCCCGCGATCATGCGCTCATGGTCGTCATAGGCATGCTGCGTCAGCGTCTCCACCGTCACCGTCGCACCCGAACGCACGCGCAGCACTGGCGGGATGGCGCGTGAGAGGTAGCCCCAGTGCACGCTCTCGCGCGACACCGGCAGGTGGTGGCGTCCGGGCTCGCCGATGTCGCGCGGCAGCGGCGGCAGACGCGGTACGTCTTCCACATCATCGTGCGCAGGAGCTGCGGCAGGCATGGGGCGCGAGGGGCGCACGCCCGAGTGCAGGGGGCGCCCGCGGGTCCAGCGCGTCTCCACGGCCGGGCCGGACGATTTGCGGTAATCGCGCGGGGAAATGCCGTAGGCGGCGCTGAAGACGCGGCTGAAATGCGCCTGATCGGGAAACCCCCAGCGAAAGCCGATCTCGGCGATGGAGCGGTCGGCATGCTCGGGGTTCACGAGATCGCGTCGGCACTGCTCCAGCCGGCGATGGCGCACATAGTCGGAGAAGGAGCGGTCCTGGCCTTCGAACAGGCGCTGGATGTAGCGCGCGGACAGGCCCTCGGCCCTCGCGATATCGGCGACCGCCAGCTCCGGCTCGCGCAGCCGCGCCTCGATCTGCGCGCAGACGCGGGCATAGTGGGCCGCCTGCACCTGCGTGGCGTTGTCCTCCTCGGGCCGCGCCTCGGCGAGCAGGGCGGAGAGCATCAACTCGGTGATGGCGGTCTCGGCGGCCATGAGGTCGCCGTCCTCGGTGACGGCGAAGTTCGCGGTCAGCGCCCGCATCATCGGCCGGGCCGCCGCCGCCGAGACGGATCCGCCGAGCACCAGCGTGGGCACGGTGGCGGCGCGGCCGAGGCGGCCGGTCAGCCGTTCGCGCGGTACCTGCAGCAGCAACAGCTCGAAATCGTTGCGGAACTGCACCGAGAAAGGCGTCATCGGATCGCAGACCCAGATGTCGCCATCGGCAAATTCGGCCGCGCGCCGACCGGAATCGGTGAGATGGCCCCGGCCGTAGTTCACGAAGCCGATCAACACATGGCGCTCGCCCGTGGACAGGGCCGAGAAGTGCTGCGCGGTGGAGCGCAACAGGGCGAAGCACGCCTGCGTCGGCGATCGCTTGATCGAGATCTCGCCGAAATGGAAGGCGGCATCCTTCGGCAGACGGCCGGACAGCGCGAGGCTGGCCAGCGTCTCCCGCCAGACGGCCTCCTGCTTGCTGGCCGGAAAGGCGTTGATGGAAATCGGAACGGCTCGGTTCATGGCACTGCCGGTCTAGGTCGCGGGGCCCGTTCTTGCCAGTGAAGCACTTTGACGAACGGCGCACAAAAACTTGTCTCGACCGTCCGGAATTTCGCTGCGCAATATTGCGTCAGTTTAATATAACTTATTGATAAAACAAGATAATTTTTATCGAAACGGACTCGCCCGGTCCGGGGTCGGCCGCCGCTTTGCACCTATGGGGGCATTGCTCATGTTGCGGCGCAGCGGAATATCTAGCCGCAGACAGAGGCGCCGATCGGAACAGCGGCGCCCATCCGGACAAGGGGAAAGAGAGATGGATCGTCGTGGATTTCTGGGCGCTGGTCTTGCTGGCACGGCCGCCATCGCGACCGTTGCGGCGCCGCACGTTGCCCGCGCCCAGCAGACCTTCAGCTGGAAAATGACCAATGCCTACGGACCCGGCGCGCCCTTTTACGTCACCGGCCCCGGCAGCCCGACCGATTTCTGCGAGATGGTCGGCAAGCTCTCGGGCGGGCGCCTCACCATCCAGCACTTCGCGGCGGGCGAACTGATCCCGGCGCTGGAGGGCTTCGATGCCGTGTCCTCGGGTACGGTCGAGATGAACGCGGCGAATTCCTATTTCTGGGCCGGCAAGGTGCCGGCGGCGCAGTTCTTCACCTGCGTGCCCTTCGGCCTCAATTTCCAAGGCCAGAACGCCTGGATCTATCACGGCGGCGGCCTGCAGCTCTGGGAGGAGCTCTACGAGCCCTTCAACCTTGTGCCCATGCCGCTGGGCAATACCGGCGTGCAGATGTCCGGCTGGTTCCGCAAGCCGATCGAGAAGGTCGAGGACTTCCAGGGCCTGAAGATGCGCATCCCCGGCCTCGCCGGCAAGGTCTATGCCCAGCTCGGCGTCGACGTGAAGCTGCTGCCGGGCGGCGAAATCTTCCCCGCGTTGGAGCGCGGCGTGATCGACGCCGCCGAATTCGTCGGCCCCTATCAGGACCGCCGTCTCGGCCTGCAGAAGGCGGCCAAGTACTACTACACCACCGGATGGCACGAGCCGAACAACGTCACCGAACTCATCGTCAACAAGGATGCCTGGAACAGCCTCCCGGACGATCTGAAGGCGATCGTGCGCGCGGCCGCGGCGGCCTGCAACGTCATCAGCCACACCTGGTGCGAAGCCACCAATGGCGAGGCCATGACCGATCTAGTGAAGAACCAGGGCGTCGTCGCCGGTCCCTATCCCGAGGCGGTGGTGGACAAGCTGCGGGAGGTCACCAAGACCACGCTGGAGCAGCTGGCGGCCTCCGACCCGAAGATCAAGAAGGTCTACGACAGCTTCACCGACTTCGCGGCCAAGCACAGCCAGTGGGCCGGCCTGTCCGAAGCGGTCTACCAGACCCAGATCCGCAGGGGCGAATGATCTCCGTTCTCGAAAAATGGGCCCGGGGCCTCGACGCGATCGTCGAGGCTTGCGGCTGGGTCGCGGCGTGGACGGGGCTCGCGCTCGTCCTCGTCATGGCCGGCAACGTGCTGATGCGCTACGCCTTCAACACCGGCTCGGTGGCGATGCAGGAGCTGGAATGGCACCTGATGTCGCCGCTGACGCTGCTGTGCATCGCCTACACGATCAAGCATGAAGGCCATGTGCGGGTGGACATCGTCTATGCCCACCTGCCGGCGCGGGTGAAGCAGGCCATCGACCTGTTCTCGGCGCTGAGCGTGGTCGCCCTGTCGGTGATCGTGATCGCGTTGTCCTGGCGCTACGTGATGCAGTCCTACCGGATTGGCGAAGCCTCGCCCGACCCCGGCGGCCTGCCCTACCGCTTCATTCTCAAGGCGATGATCCCGGCCGGCTTCGCGCTGCTGCTTCTCCAGAGCCTTGCCGCCACTTTCCGGGCGCTTGAGCCCTTCCTCGGTGGGCCGGCCGAGCCGCCCGCGACGGTGCCTGTCGATGCCCCTCAATGAAATCCTGGCGATCGCTTGCATCGCCTCCTTCTTCGTCATGCTGTTCGTCGGAGTGCCGGTGGCGCTCACGCTGGCGATCAGCGGCTTCTTCTTCGGCTGGCTCGGCTTCGGCACCACGCTGTTCGGCCTGCTGCCCGCGCGCATCTACGGCGTCACCGCCAACTACACGCTGATCGCGATCCCGCTGTTCGTGTTCATGGGGGTGATGCTCGAGAAGTCGCGCCTCGCCGACGAGCTGATGGAGGTGATCGGTCATCTCTCCGGCAGCCTGCGCGGCGGTATGGGGCTCGGCATCATCCTCGTCGGCATGCTGATGGGGGCGACCACCGGCATTGTCGGCGCGACCATCGTCACGCTGGGCCTGCTCACCCTGCCGACCCTGCTGCGGCGTGGCTACGACAAGAGCCTCTCCTGCGGCGCCATCTGTGCCTCCGGTACCCTCGGCCAGCTCATCCCGCCTTCGACCATCCTCATTCTTCTGGCCGATATCCTCGGCGAGTCGGTGGGTACGCTGTTTGCCGCCGCCGTGCTGCCGGGGCTGCTGCTCACGGGCATCTTCTGCGTCTACATGATTGCCGTCGGCATCATCTGGCCGGAAAAGGTGCCGGCCATTCCGCTGGAAGAGCGCCGGGCCATGCCGCGCCGCGAATTGTGGCTGAAGGCGCTGAAGGTCGGCCTGCCGCCGATCGCCCTCGTGCTCGCGGTGCTCGGCTCGATCATCGGCGGCATCGCGGCTCCGACCGAGGCCGCCAGCATGGGCGCGCTCGGCTCCATCCTCGTCGCGGCGTTTGCCGGTCGTTTCAGCTGGAAGACCCTGACGGAGACGGTGCAGTCCACGGCACGCATCACCGCGATGATGTTCTTCGTGCTCATCTGCTCGCAGGTCTTCGCGCTGGCCTTCCGTGGCCTCGGCGGCGAGCGGCTCGTGCACGATGCCTTCGCCTTCGTGCCCGGCGGCACGGATGGCATTCTCATCTTCATGCTGCTGATCATCTTCGTGCTCGGCTTCTTCATCGAGTGGATCGAGATCAGCTACATCGTCGTGCCGATGTTCCTGCCGCTGATGATCGGGGCGAATGTCGATCTGGTCTGGGCGGCGGCGCTGATTGCCACGGTGCTTCAAACCTCGTTCCTCACGCCGCCCTTCGGCTGGGCACTTTTCTACCTGCGCGGGGTGGCTCCACCGGAGGTGGCGACCGCCGACATCTATCGCGGCGTCGTCCCTTTCATCGGGCTGCAACTCATCGCCGTCACGCTGGTGTTCGCCTTCCCGGAACTGGCGACCTGGCTGCCCAAGGCGATCGGCTGGTAAGGACGGAATCTCTCTATGTTGAACACGGTACGTGCCCGGCGGGGCATGGCGACCTCGCCGCATCATCTCGCGACCGAGGCCGGGCTTCGCGTGCTGCGCGAGGGTGGCAACGCGGTGGAGGCCACCGTGGCCATGGCGGCCGCCCTCGCCGTCGTCTATCCGCACATGACCAGCATCGGCGGCGACGGGTTCTGGCTCATCGGCCGTCCGGGCGAGGTGCCCGTCGGCGTTGAGGCCTGCGGCCGGGCGGCGGGCGCGGCTACGCCCGAGCTTTATGGCCGTGCCGGCCTCGACGCCATTCCCCAGCGCGGCCCGCTGGCAGCCAACACCACGGCCGCCACCATCGCCGGCTGGGGCGAGGCGCTGAAGGTCAGCGCCGAACATGGCGGGAGACTGCCGCTCGCCCGGCTCGTCGAGGAGGCTGTCTGGCACGCGGAGAACGGCTTCCCCGTCACGGCCAGCCAGAACGAGTTGACCTCCGAAAAGCGGCCCGAGCTGGCCGGCGTTTCAGGTTTTGCCGGAAGCTTCCTCGATCATGGGGCCGCGCCGGCGGTTGGCTCCATTATGAAGCTGCCGGCGCTCGGCGCGACCCTGCGCCGGATCGGCACGGCCGGCACCGATGACTTCTATCGCGGCAGGCTCGCCCGCGAGATCGCTGATGACCTCGCCGCCGCCGGCTCGCCGGTCGCGCTGGAGGACCTCGCACGCTGCGAGGCTCGGCGCGTCGCGCCGCTCTCGGTGCGGCTGCCCGGCATGCGGCTGTTCAATTTCCCGCCGCCGACGCAGGGCCTGTCCTCGCTGATGATCCTCGCCATCTTTAGCCGGCTGGGCGTCAGCGAGGCGGAGGGCTTCGACCACATTCACGGCCTGGTCGAGGCGACCAAGCAGGCCTTCCTCGTGCGCGACCGCATCGTCGGCGACCCCGACAGCATGAGCGAGGACCCGGCCGACTGGCTCGCCGACGCGGCCCTGGATCGCCTGGCCGGACGTATCGACGGGAAAACGGCGCTGCCCTGGCCGGCACCGCCTTCCGCCGGCGACACGGTGTGGCTCGGTGCCATCGACGGCAACGGACTCGCGGTGAGCTTCATCCAGAGCATCTACTTCGAGTTCGGCTCCGGCATCGTTCTGCCGCAGACCGGCATCGTCTGGCAGAACCGCGGCGCGAGCTTCCAGCTACGGGGGGAGGGCCCCCGCCTGCTGGCGCCGGGCCGCAAGCCCTTCCACACGCTCAACCCGGCGATGGCCGCCTTCGAGGATGGGCGCTACATGGTCTATGGCACCATGGGTGGCGAAGGGCAGCCGCAGACCCAGGCGGCGCTGTTCTCACGCTATGCGCTGTTCGGCGAGGAACTGCAGGCCGCGATCACGGCGCCGCGCTGGCTGCTCGGACGGACCTGGGGTGCCGAGAGCGTGACGCTGAAGCTGGAAGACCGCTTTCCGCCGGCGCTGGTCGCGGCCCTGCGGGCCGCCGGGCATGATGTGGAAATCGTGCCGCCCTTCGATGCGATGATGGGTCATGCCGGCGCGATCGTCCGCACGGCGGACGGCACGTTGGAGGGGGCCGGCGATCCGCGCAGCGATGGGTGCGCTTCGGGTTTCTAGCAGATCCTGCCGCGGTCGGCTGTGGGTTCAGGCGGGAGCGGCCCCTTCTCGGCCTCCGGCGATGTCGGGCTTCATGTCGCCTGGTTCCGGGTCGATGCCGCCGGCGATCATTTGAAGAACCGGCGCACGATTTCCCGTGCGCCGATTCCCTTGTCGCTCAGCTCTGGATGAAGGCGAGCAGATCGGCGTTGAGAACGTCGGCATTGATCGTCAGCAGCCCGTGGCCGTAGCCCGGATAGGTCTTCAGCGTGCCATTCTTCAGCAGCGGGGCCGAGAGCCGCGCGCTGTCGTCGATCGGTACGATCTGGTCGTCTTCGCCGTGCAGCACCAGCGTCGGCACGGTGATCGCCTTCAGATCTTCCGTCTGGTCGGTCTCGGAGAAGGCCTTGATGCCGTCATAATGGGCCTTGGCCGAGCCCATCATGCCCTGCCGCCACCAGTTGTTGATCACGCCCTGGTCGATCTTCGCGCCTTCGCGGTTGAAGCCGTAGAAGGGGCCGGCGGGAACGTCGAGGAAGAACTGCGCGCGGTTGTCGGCGAGCGCCTTGCGGAAGCCGTCGAACACCTCGATCGGCAGGCCGCCGGGATTGTTCGCGGTCTTCACCATCAGCGGCGGCACGGCGCTGACCAGTACCGCCTTGGCGACCCGCCCCTGCGGCTCGCCATGCCGCGCGACGTAGCGGGCGACCTCGCCGCCGCCGGTCGAGTGGCCGATGTGGACGGCGTTCCTCAGATCGAGATGCTGCACGACCGCCGAGGCGTCGGCTGCGTAGTGGTCCATGTCGTGGCCGTCCCAGACCTGCGACGAGCGGCCATGGCCACGCCGGTCGTGAGCGACGACGCGATAGCCCTTGGACAGGAAGAACAGCAGCTGCGCGTCCCAGTCGTCGGACGACAGCGGCCATCCATGATGGAATACGATCGGCTGGGCGTCCTTCGGGCCCCAATCCTTGAAGAAGATTTCAACGCCGTCTTTGGTGGTAACCGTGCTCATGGCTTGTTTCTCCTGGTTCTCGGCCGGGACGTCTCGTCCGCGGTTCAATTCGATGGAGAAACAGATAGACCGCCGCGGTCGCGTTTCGGATTGGCGGAATCGACATAATCCGGGCCATAAGTGACAAATGACAAAAACCATCCCCTCGACCCCGATCGCCGATATCGCCGTCCTGATCTATCCCGGTGCGCAACTCGGCGCGGCGCATGGGCTGACCGACCTGTTCTCGGTTGCGAACCTCATGGTGAAACGACACCTGGGTGGCGAGGCGCCCGGGCTGCGCTTTGGCCACTGGCGCGGCAGAGAAGACGGCGAGGGAGCGGAGCGGGTGTTCGACAGCCATCCGGGGCTGCCGGGCGAACCGGACTTCGTCATCCTGCCGCCGGCCGTCATCGCGCCGATAACCGCGGAGGAGGCGGCGCCGCTTGCCTCATGGCTGCGCGACCGCCACGCGCGCGGCGCCACGCTCTGCTCGGTCTGCGCCGGCGCCTTCCTGCTCGGAGAGACCGGGCTGCTGGAGGGCCGCGCCGCCACCACCCACTGGTTCTACGCCAATGACTTTTCGGAACGTTTCCCCAATGCCCGCATGGACATCGACAAGCTCGTCATCGACGACGGCGACCTCATCACCGCGGGCGGATTGATGGCCTGGACGGACCTCGGACTCAGGCTCGTGGATCGGCTTCTGGGGCCGACCGTCATGCTCGAGACCGCGCGCTTCCTGCTGGTCGACCCTCCCGGCCGCGAGCAGCGATACTACAGCGTGTTTTCACCGAAGCTGCGCCATGGCGACGAGGCGGTGCTGCAGGTCCAGCACTGGCTGCAGGCGACCGGCGCCCGTGATGCGACGCTTGCCGCGATGGCGGAGAAGGCGGGGCTCGAGCCGCGCACTTTCCTGCGCCGCTTTCACAAGGCAACAGGGCTGAAGCCGAGCGAATACTGCCAGCACCTGCGCGTGGGCAAGGCGCGCGAGATGCTGGAGGCGACCACGCGTCCCATCGAGCAGGTCGCGTGGGATGTCGGCTACGAGGATCCGGGCTCGTTCCGCAAGGTCTTCGTCAAGGTGACGGGGCTCGGGCCCCGCGAATATCGCCAGCGCTTCGGGCTTGCGGCCCTTCGCGAGGGGGACGTTCTCCAAGACACCAGGCATGGCCCGGGACGTATGTGAGCATCCTGATCTCGAACTCGAACGCCGCATCCATCCAAGTTGATAGGAGGATGCGTCACCGCCGATGGTTCCTTACGTAGGTCGTCGCATAATCGTAGCCGGCCTTGCGGGCCGCAAACGGTATCATCCGCTCCAGCACATGCAGCATCGTTCCGTCGATGGGCAGCGGCTCCGCCGGATAATCGTCCCAAGTCAGATGGAGATCGAAGAGCGGCCGGAGTGCTTCCGGACGAGCCCAGAACATCGTGCCTATCGGGAAGTCGAAGTGGTTCGTTAGATCGATGCCCATTCGTGCCGCGAGGGCCTCGGCAATCTCCCGGTTCTCGGTCCAGTCGCAAAGATTCGGGTCCTCGGGAAACACAAGGCCAAGCCGCGGATCTGCCTCGAAAGCGGCCGCGATCTCGTCCAGCATGGCAAAATCGCCGCCAATCAAATGTTCCCAGAGGAAGGTGCGCCACACATCACCCAGCGACCCATCGGCATGTGGGCTGCGCTTGCCATGGACATGGCCGATTATGTCGTAGGCGAAAAGCTGCTCGCGCGAAAAGGCATTGAGCAGGGGCCCGATATCACGCCCCTTGTTTGGAACGACCATGACCGTTCCCCTCATGCCGAACTCTTCCAGCGAGCGCTGGAGTTGCAGACGGCGCTCCTCGCTGCTGGTCGTGAGGAAGAGGTCACAGGGCACCCGGTTCCGGGAGAGCCGCCCGAGGAATTCCGGCAGGAGTTCCGGGTAGTGGAAATGCCCGTGCATCGCGACCCTGAGATGGCTGGGTACTGATGGCGGGTTCGCCTGTGGTGTGATTGTCTGATGGAGCCAGCGACCCCTGGGAGAGCCGGAGCGCAGATAATGCGCCAGCGGATCTTCGCCTGTCATCTCGTCATAGGCGGCGTTGTCTTCCGCGTAGATCAACGGATGAAAGCCCTCAAGGGGACGACGTACGAAGTAGCCGGAATAAGGCTCGCCGCGGGGAACCGCATGACGGGAGGCCTGCAAATAGTGCCAAAGAGCCTCATCGCTACCGATCTGCGCGGTGTCGCCCGGCTGGTAGAGTGTCGCATTGAACATGCTGGCAGCTCCGATCGTTTCAAAATCGATCTGCGTCTGCCGCCGCACATGCAGCGATGCCTGCCTGAGATTGTCGATAGCATCGACATAGCCCTGCATATCGAAGGTACGATCGCCGATCTCCCGTACGGCCTGTGAGAGCGTCCGGCGCAGATCCGTGTCACTGGCCAGTTCCACGATGCGTTCGGCAAGGGTTCCCGCATCCAGATAGGGCACGACCAGCTTGCGTGTATCCTCGGACTTCAGCAGAAGCTCTGCCATTCCGCCGGCATTTTCAAAACACAGTACCGGAATGCCGTGCAGGGCGCAGTCGATGGAAACGTTGGGCAGCGGATCGAGCCGCGAGGACAGCACCATGATGTCGGTGCGCGCGTAGAGCGGCTCAAGGTCGCTGAAGGCCCCGAGAAAGCGGAATCGGCCGGCGAGGCCGCTGCGCTCCACCTGCGCCTCCAGCAGATCGACATAGGATTGGTCGAAGGTGAAGGCCTCACCGGCCCAGGCGAATTCGATCGACAGGTCTGGCCTGCGGCGAACGACTTCGGCTGCCGCTGACAAGAATACATCAACTCCCTTGCGGGGCGTGATGGTACCCATACCCGCCACAAGCAGGGTTCCATCGCGCGGCGGCAAGGCATCGATGTCGCCATGCTCGGGCAGGCCCGGTTTTTTCAGTATGCGCGGATCTGCGACGGGAAATCCCGTTTCCGCACTCTCGGCTTGAGGGGGCACTTCGGAGTGCCCCTGCGGCAGGATGGTGTAGCGGCGGGGCATCAGGTGGCGATGATCGGTGAGCGCAGAGTCCGCTACGATTTGTGCCGGAAAGACCACCTGTGACGCCAGTTTGAAAAGGCCGTAGAGAATCCCGAGTGGGCGGTGGCAGTTGGAGAATTCGTGAACCAGGGCAATAACGGGCACGCCGTTCTCTTCGAAGGCGGGCACGAGACTGCGGCTCTCGACACTGTTGGCGATTACATAGATCGGATTGTAATTGCTGATCAGTTCTCGCGCCAGTTCCTCGAACTCAGCCTCATGCGCCACGAGATCGATGGGCATGGTGACAACGGCGTTTGCCGCCATCTCGAAAGCTTCCGTAAGAGCGTCCTGCCGCTGGAGAAAGACAACGACATTGTATTTTTGACGGAGCGAGCGGACTATATTCCATGCAAGAATGGGAGCCCCGGTACGAGAGGCTTCATGTACCAGAATGACTACTGTAGGTAGACGTGGGTCTATCGTTCCGACGGGATAGTTCAGTCGCCGCGCAACCGGGAAGGGGGAACGCCCTTCATCCCGGCCATGACAGATATAATGAACTAAACAGCGTTCTACGATGTCGGGGTAGCGGCGCCTGTAGAAAGTCGGGTCGAACTGTCGCGATGGCGCAAGTCCGCGAGCTTCGCCTAGCTTCACATAATGGGCGATCGGTGACATGCCCATCTGGGCAGCTTCCGCGGTTCCAGAATAAGAAATATCATCAAAGAATTGATGATTCTCTATCAGTGCAATGTCGTTCTCAGATTGAGAATCAAATGAACTTATTTCGCTGAATTCAAGAGATATTTTTTGATCGGTGCGAATCAGAATGATGTCTGGTTCATTTGTAAGTTCGTATAATTCATTACTATTGTCGGCCTGTGTGCTGAAATTCGCATCATTCTCTTGATCGGCTTCCAGTTCTTCTGCCGGTATGCCGATGTAATTTTCGCTCTGGATTGGAATAAATTCTTGTTCGCCGTATGTTGGAGCGTGCTCGCCTGCAGGCAACACAGCGGCAAGAGTGCTCCTTCTTTCCCATTCGAGTTGGAAACGGACAGGTTCGCGTCTCAGAAGTGACTTCCGGAAACGGCGAATGCCGCGGCGAGAGAGTACGGGCTTGAAAAACAGTGCCGTATGCAATCCCAAGCGCTGTATGCCTTGGCGTAGGGGGTGCCACGGTTTGAAATAAGCGCGGCATAGTTGGCTGGCCAGCCAATCGCTCGCGGATTTCATGGCTATCAGTTGCCACTGCACCTCATGATAAGCTTCCAATGATGCCGCCAGTTGCCGCTCGATAGCCGCGATGTGCTGGAGTGAGGCTTGGTGCTCGTTTTGCCGGCTATTGATCGACGCCGCCAGTTGCTGCTCGACAGCCGTGATGTGCTGGAGAGAGGTCTGGTGCTCGTTTTCCCGGCTAGCGATCGACGCCGCCAGTCGCTGCTCGATAGCCGAAACATGCTGAAATGACGTCTGGCGCTCGGTTTCCCGGGACTTGATCGATGCCGCCAGTTTTTGCTCGATAATTGCAATATACTGAAGGGAAGTTTGCCGCTCGGTTTCCCGGGACCTGATCGATGCCGCCAGCTTCTGCTCGATATCTGCAATATACTGGAAGGTAGTCTGGCGCTCATTTTCCCGGGTCTTGGTTGATGTCGCCAGCTTCTCCTCGATATCTGAAATATACCGGAGATAGGCTTGGTGCTCGTTTTCCCTGGTCTCGTTCGATGTCGTTAGTTGCTGGATTTCAGCCTGCGACTCAACGAGTTGCTGCTGCAAGGCCTGAATGCAATTGACCTTCATATCTCCGAACCCGAGGTGGACGGCGACCGTGTCGTAAAGGCTGGAAAGCGGACGCTCGCTGGCTCCCGAGACCGTTGCTTGGATACGTCCTTCCAATTGCGTGTAGCGCCGTATGTCGTCAGCCGTCACCTGCCAACCCAGCGACCTGGTGAAATCCTGGAACAGCGACATTTTGCTGAGGCTGACGCCTTCAGTAGGCTTGGCGCAGCTGACCAGGGTGTCGAGGCTGTCGTAAATGCCGCGGTAGGCGATGAAGCCGATCTCGACCGGCTCATTCAGCCGCCATTCCTGATCGAAGAAGTGCGGTGTTCCCTTGCCGTCTAGGACCATGTTCCGCGGAATGGCATCCACCAGATGGCCGGGGACAATCGCAGCTGGGGGTGGAGCGGGCTGGGCGGGCATAGGCGTGAGAGCCAGCACGGAGTCCAGCCAGCGCCGGGCCCAGCCTCTCCACTCCTCCAGCGTCCATCCTGCCCTCGCCCACAGTGATATGAGCTCGGCGTGCCAGGTGCGCTCGGGCAGGAACGGTTCGTCGGCCAAATGAAGCGAGATCAATTCCGAGGGGTTGGCGCCCGGCTCGTGATTCAGCCGGCTGCGGCACACACGAACGGTCCCGTCCTGCCATTCAAAACGAACCTCTTTCGAAAACTCCGGCCGTCGCGAGGTGCCATAGTGAACACCCAGGACGTCGTGATCTGGCAACGCCTCGTCGGAGCTCAACACGAGAAACGAATTGGCGAGATCGCCAAGCAGGCCGTTGCGGAAGACGGGGCTCCAGGCGCGCTCCAGTGAAAATGCGAGCGGACCCGTGATCTGCGGATCGGTGCGCACCGCCTCAGCGAGCAGCGCCGACAAGTCGACCTCATGTCGCAATACCTGATCCGACAGCACCGAAACGGGCAACTTGTAGTCCGGCAATGGAAACCACCATTGCTGATGCGGCAGGCCGCCATCGGCGAGACGTCGCGAGAGCTCCGCTCGCCCGAACGTCATCACCGTGTCCCCGCGATAGAGATCCTCAATGCCGAACATGGGCTTGCTGGTGTGATCTTCCGCGCAGCCCGCGAAATATTTCAAACCAAGCTGGTTCTCGATGGCGACAATGAGGATGCCGCCAGGACGCAAAAAGCTGCGAGCGCGCGCGATGAGGGCGGCCACAGGATCGCTATCGTCGATCTTGAAGAATATGCGCGCATATTCCAGCACGCCGATCAGTGTCACTACATCGAATTTCGGGCCCGACGGGAGGGCAGCAAAGTCGTCCGCTACCACAGTGACGTTGGACAGATCGGCGCAGCGTGTGGCCGCGATGGCCGCCCGCCGCCCGCTCCCCTCGATGGCGAGGATCTGACCGCCATTTTCGCCGAGAAACCGAGTGACGGCCCCGGTTCCCGCTCCGATTTCGAGAATCGATCCTTTCAGCAAATGCCGAATCGGGCGCATTAAGTTGGCGCGCCGAGAGTTGAAATGATAGTTCGTTGGCCAGTCTGTAATTGACTTTTGTAGTTCTATCGACGACGAGGAGCGATCAGAGCTTTCTTTGATAATAGAATAAATTCTATCTTCTACTTCATCACCATCGGAATAGGAGAATGGGCTTGCGTTTGGTCGATGCCAAAGATTGCTAGCAGTATCGAAATCATAAGAAGTTATTAGATAGTCGCGAACGTGATTCATATTCATTTGTGATGGTAGCGTTCAACGTTGCGGCGTAAGATGGTGATTTGATATTTCTAGTGGAATAAGGCGACTTGTGTCCAGAAGGTCGCCGGGAGTCATAAGCTGCGGCCGTGATACCCGGTCGGTCACTATGCCGCAATCAGACGAAGGCCTGCTGACAGCCCCGCGGGTGCCCCCGCCGTAGACGTCTGTCGGAACGATCTCGACGTTGCGGTCGAGAAGCAGGGGGCGGCATTTTTGAACAGACGTTCCCTTCAGGACAGGGTTGTCCAGCATCTGTTGGGGGGGCTTTGGCTGACCGTGCTCCTCCTCGGACGCTGTCGTCCGCCCCATGGAGTGGCCGGGATGCCGTGTTCGTCTGCGACTGTCGCTGATGCAGCGATTGCGGGGCCGACGCAAACGCGGTGGACCGGCTGCCTCCGCCCGGATCATCTTGTCGAGCGCCATCTCCGACGCCGGGCTCGGCGGCGGCCTGGCGCGTGGGCTCATCTCCGGATCTTCCGGGCCAGAATCGCCGCGCGCCGATTATCGCCCGGCAAGGCAACGTTTCGACGACGCCGGCCACCTCCGGCGACAGCAGGGATTGCTCACGCGATCCGCATGCGCGGCCGCTCGTCTGAAGCTGGTCTGCCTGGCCGTCTATGCGGATGGGAGCACTGTCGTGACGATCGACCGATCGAGCGTCTCGTAATCGAAATAGCGGATGGTGTCGTAGAGCTCGGCCCGGGTCTGCATGCGCGCGATCAGCGCCTTCGGCGTACCGGCGCGGCGGATCTCGGCGAAAAGCTCTTCCTGCGCCTTGGCGGCCACGCGCAGCGAGGAGACCGGCCAGATCACCATGCGGTAGCCGAGTTCCTGGAACTCCGCCGCGGTCAGTGCCGGGGTGCGGCCGAACTCGGTCATGTTGGCGAGCAGCTTCACGCCCGGCAGACGCTGGGCGACGTCGCGGAACATGTCGACCGAGGTCAGGGCTTCCGGAAAGATCGCGTCGGCGCCGGCTTCCAGATAAAGCTTGGCGCGCGCCACCGTTCCCTCGATGCCTTCGCTGGCGGCGGCATCCGTGCGCGCGACGATGACGAGATCGCGGCGCGCCTTGCGGGCGGCATTGACCTTCGCGGCCATATCCTGGGGCGAGGCGAGATGCTTGTCGTTCAGGTGGCCGCACTTCTTGGGCAGGATCTGGTCCTCGATCTGCACCGCGCCCGCGCCGGCGTCCTCGAAGCTGCGGACCATGTGCATGACGTTGAGCGCTTCGCCGTAGCCGGTGTCGCCGTCGACCAGGATCGGCAGGCTCGATGCGCGGGCGATCTGGCGGATGTGGAACGCCATGTCGTCGACGGTGAGGATGCCGAGGTCCGGCAGGCCCATCGCGGCGCTGACCGCCGCGCCCGACAGGTAGAGGGCCTCGAAGCCGGCATCGCGGGCCTGGATGGCGGCCAGCCCGTTATGGGCGCCCGGCATCTGCAGGATCGCGTCGCGCTCGATCAGGGAGCGGAAGCGCGCGCCGGCCGAGGCTGCGGGAAGATCGGCGCTGAGAAGATAGGTCACGGCGTTGGTCCTTGTAGATGTGCGGTTGAACCGAAGCAGCCTCAGCCGCCCTCGCTGTCCGAGACGGCGCGAATGCGCCGGCCGAACCGGGGGGCCAGCACGGGTACCAGCAGCGTCAGGGCGGCGAGCAGCCAGAACAGGATGGCGACCGGCGAGGAGAACAGGGCCATGAGGTCGCCGTCCGAGATCGACAGGGCGCGCCGGATGTTGTCTTCCAGAAGGCGCGCCAGCACGAAGGCGATGAGCATGGGGATGAGCGGGATGCCCATCTTGCGCATCGCATAGGCCGCGATGCCGATGCCGGTGGTGAGCAGCAGTTCGAACGTGGAATTGGTGGCGGCGTAGACGCCCGCGAAGGAGAGTCCCAGCACGCCGGGGAACAGGATCCAGTTCGGCACCAGCAGCAGGCGGGCGAAAAGGCCGACCAGCGGCAGGTTCAGCACCAGCAGCATCACGTTGCCGATATACATCGAGGCGATCAGGCCCCAGGCGATCTCCGGCCGCTGCGTGAACAGGAGCGGGCCCGGCGTGATCGAGTACATCAGCAGCGCGCCGAGCATGACGGCCGTGGTGCCGGAGCCGGGAATGCCGAGCGCGAGCATCGGCACCATGGAGGCGGTCTGCGCCGCATTGTCGGCGGTCTCGGGCGCCGCGAGGCCCCGCATGTCGCCCTTGCCGAACGTGTTGTTGCGGTTCGAGACGCGCTTCTCCGCCGTATAGGCGAGCGCCGACGCCACCGCCGCGCCCGTGCCCGGCAGAACGCCGAGGAAGAAACCGATGCCGGTGGCGCGAAACATCGCCGGCAGGCAGCTCACCAACTCGCTGAGTTTCAACCGTTCGCCGGAGCCGAGATTCGTCACCGCGCCCGAACGCATGCCCTCGGCGACGACGAGGATCTCGCTCACGGCGAACAGGCCGATCGTCAGCGTGGTGAAGTCGATGCCGCCCAGCATCTCCAGCGAGCCGAAGGTGAAACGCTCCACGCCTGAGCCGCCGTCGATGCCGATCATCGCGCCGAGCAGGCCGAGGCAGATCGCCGCCCAGGTCTTGGCGGTGCGTCCCTGTCCCATGGTCGAGAGCAGGGCAAAGGCCAGCACCATCAGCGACACATATTCCGCAGGCCCGAACGCCACCGCGAGACGGGCGATCGGCACGGCGAGGAAGGTGAGGAGCAGGACGGTGAGCGTGCCGCCGACGAAGCTGCCGATGCCGCTCAGCGCGAGGGCCGCCGCTCCGCGGCCCTGTCGGGCGAGCGGATAGCCGTCCAGCGTCGTCATGACGAGGCCGGGGTCGCCGGGAATGTTCAGCAGGATCGACGAAATGCGCCCGCCATAGCCCGAGCCGTAATAGATGCCGGCCAGCAGGATCAGCGCGCTCTCGGGCGGCAGCTTCAGCGAAAAGCACAGCGGCAGCAGCAGCACGATGGCGTTGATCGGGCCGATGCCCGGCAGCGCGCCGATCGCCGTGCCGAGGGCGGCGCCGGCAAGAGCCAGTGAAAGGTTGAACGGGGTGAAGGCGACGCTGAAGCCGAAGGCCAGCGAGGATACGGCGTCCATGTCAGATACCCAGCGGTCCGCGCGGCAGGGGCAGACCGAGCACGACGTCGATCAGCAGCAGGAAGGTCACTGAAAGCGCGACCGAGGCGATGGCGGTGCCGATTGTCGGGCCCCGGAAGGCCTTGCCGCACGCAAAGCACAGAAGGGCCGTCGCCAGGACGAAGCCGATGAATTCCAGCGCGAGCGGATAGAAAAAGCTCGCGCCGGCGACCACGGCCACCCGGCCGTAGTCGCCCACTTCCCACGCGATCTCGTCGGGCCGCAGGAGGATGGATGCACCGGCGATCGCCAGCAGCGCCCCGACCACCATCGGGAAGGCCTTCGGACCGACGGGGTCGGCGGCGAAGGGAACGTCGAGCGACCAGGCATGCCAGATCGCGCCGATGCCGATGAGGAGAAAGAGAGAGCCGGTGATCCGGTCGCCCAACAGCCCAGCCTTCATGACCCGACCTCAGTTATCGGTGGTCTTCAGGCCGACTTCGGCGGCGAGCTTGCGGAAGGCGTCGGTGCGCTGCTTGGCAAACGCATCGAAGTCCGCGCCGACCATGTCGTATTCGAACAGGCCCTGGTCCGTGCGCACCTTCTGCCACTTGGGATCGGCATTGAGCTTCTTCAGCGCATCGACCCAGTAGGCGTACTGCTCGTCGGTGATCTTCGGCGGGGCATAGAAGCCGCGCACGATCGGCCACTGGACGTCGTAGCCCTGTTCCTTGGCGGTGGGCACATTGGCGAAGACGCCCGGCAGGCGATCTTCGGAGAAGGTCGCGAGCACGCGGATCTCGCCGGCTTCGAGCTGGCCCTGCACTTCGGAAGCATCGCCCGGCACCGCCTGGATGGTGCCGCCGAGCAGCGCCGCCAGCGCCTCGCCGCCGCCTTCATAGGACAGGTAGCGCATCTTGCGCGGATCGACGCCCGCGGCCTTGGCGACGAGGGCGGGCTTCATCCAGTCCTGGCTGCCGACCGTGCCGCCGGCACCGATCGTCACCGAACCCGGATCCTTCTTCAGCGCGTCGACGAAATCCTGCAGCGTCTTGTAGGGGCTGTCCTTGCGCACGGCCAGCACGCCGTAATCCGCGCCGATGGCGCCGAGCCAGCGCACGTCGTTCTCGTTGAAGCGGCCGAACTTGCCCTGGGCGAGATTGACCCAGGAGCCGGTCGACACGGCGATGATGACGTTGGGGTCGTCGACCCGGCGGGCCTGGATGTTGTTGTAGGCGACGGCGCCGATGCCGCCGGGCATGTTGGTGGTGCGGATCGTCGGCTTGACGATGCCGAGCTCGTTGAGCTGCTGGGAGGTGATGCGGCAGGTGAGATCGAAGCCGCCGCCCGGCGCGGCCGGGGCGATGCATTCGGGGTTGGCGGGCTCGAAATTCTGGGCCGGCGCCACGCCGCCGAGGGCGAGGCCGGCCGTGACGGCCAGAAGCAGGCGTATCATCTGGTTATCCTCCCAAGTTTTCGTTATTGTCGACACATTGCAGAGAATTGTCGCGATCGCAAGCCGATGTCGACCAATTTATAAGGAGGTGAGCTTGAGCGCGCCCATCAATGTGTCGACACAAATCGCCTATCCAGAGGGTGCTCGGCGCTCGAACCAGTCCGACGCGCTTTTCGACATGCTCACCTCGGCGATCATGGCGGGGCGCATCCGGCCGGGAGAGAAGCTGAATGAGCCGGCGCTTGCCGACGAGTTCGGCGTCAGCCGCGCACCGGTCCGCGAGGCGTTGAGACGCCTTCAGGAGAAGGGACTCGTCACACATGTCGCCCATCAGGGCGTCCGGGTGATCTCGCCGACGCTGGAGGATTTCCTGTCGCTGCTCGATGTGCGTGAAGCGCTGGAGGGCATGGCCTGCCGGCTGGCCGCGACGGCGATGACCGATGTCGAGTTCGAGAAGCTCGCTGCCATCGTCGAGCGGCATGGCGAGGGGCTGCATTCCGATCCGGAGGGCCCCTACGTCCAGAACGATTTCGACAACGACTTCCATGTGCGCATCGCGATGGGCTGCCGGAATCCGGTACTTACCGGGCTGCTGTGCGAGCAGTTCTATCCCCGGCTGAAACTCTGCCGCTCGCGACACGGGCTGCTGAAGGGGCGCGGTCTCGCCGCGTGGAAGGAACACCGCCGCATCCTTGCCGCGCTCGTCGAGCGGGATGGTGATGTTGCGGAAATCCTCATGCGACGGCACATCCGGGCGGCGCGGGAGGCCCTGCTCGCAACGGGGCCGTCGTAAGCGGTTGTCCGCGTTCTCGGAGGGCCGTTCGGAGCCGCGCCGTTCGAACCGTACTCGGGCCAACGGCGTTGGCGGCGCTCCGACCGGAGATCATGTTCCGGGCCTGCCCCTGCGCCTGTCGGCAATGCCGTTCCCCGATTGCGGATGTCCCCGCGCTTGGAACGTCGACGAGGCACGAATTCCATTGCCTGCCATAAAATAGACATCTAACATGTCAGATGTCGGGTGCTAATGGAATTTGGTTATGAAGACATATCGCGGAGACAGGACCATCGACGGCGTGCTGGTGACGGTGGACGGCGTTCCGCTGCCGGAGCGTACGGACATCAGGGAAATAAGCCGAGACGGCTTCGAGTGGAGCTATGAGGGGATCGCTCCCGCGCAACTCGCCCTGGCCATGCTCGCCGATCATTTCGGTGCCGCCGAGCCGGCCTTGACGAACCATGAGCGCTTCATGCGCGATGTGGTCGCCAATTTCGGCAATGAGTGGGAGTTCACCAGCGCCGATATCGACGCCGCTCTCACTGCCCGCGCGGCCTGAGTGCCGCCATGGTGCCGCCCACGACAGACGTCATCGACACGCCCGCCGGCGCCATCGAGTGCCTGCGGGTCGCCGGCGGCGCGGACCCCGCGCGCGGCAGCTTCATACTGTTGCACGGTATACAGGGCACGGCGGCGAGCTGGAGCGCGGTCGCGGCGCGGCTCGGCGGCGAACGGGTGATCCTCATGCCGAACCTGCGCGGGCGCGGGCGTTCGCTCAGCCCGCCGTCGCCCGAGGCCTACACGCTCGCTCACTTCGCGGCGGACCTCCATGCCGTGATCGAGGCGGCACCGGCTCCGGTGACGCTGGTCGGGTGGAGCATGGGGGTGCTGGTGGCGCTGAGCTATCTCTCCCGGCACGACCCCGCCCGGCTCGACGGTCTAGTCCTGGCGAGCGGCACCGCCTGTGCGGGGACCGAGGCGGTGTGGTTCCATTCCGATAGCCATGAAGGCCTCGCCGAAGAAGCACGGCTGCGGGCCGAGCGGCTGGCGCTTTCCGCCTATGCCACGCCGGTGGCGGTGGCCGGCGCATGGCAGAGCGTCCGCAATGCCGATCTGAGCGCCGCGCTGGCCGGCATCGTCCTGCCCACTCTGGTGTTGCATGGCGCGGAGGACGACCAGTGCCCGCTCGCGCATGGCCGGCGGATCGCCGAGGGCATTCCCGGCGCGCGGCTCGACGTGTGGCCGGGCGCCGGGCATAATCTGATGGCGCAGGATCCGGAGCGTTTCGCGCAGGCCCTGCTGCGCCTTTATGCCGCCGCGCGGGGTGATATGCTGGCCGCGACTCAGTGATATCTCAGACTTCGATATCTCCAGACTTCGCCTTCCACCGTCCTTTCCCGGCCGGTTTTCTCCGGAGTTCCCCATGCCGCCAGCAGGTACCAAGCGCGCCGCCACGGACACCCGTAAGACCGGCACGTCGCGCAGCCGGCGCAATGAGGAGCGGTTCGAGACCGAGGATCTCACGCTCACCGATCGCGCCTATCGCCAGCTGGAGGAGCTGATCTCGACGCTGCAGCTGCCGCCGGGCACGGTGCTCTCCGAGCTGACGCTGGCGCAGCGCCTCAATATCGGCCGCACGCCGATCCGCGAGGCGTTGCAGCGCCTGGCGCGCGACGGGCTGGTGGTGGTGCTGCCCCGACGCGGCGTGCTGGTTTCCGAGATCAATCTGCGCACCCAGCTCCGCCTGCTGGAGACCCGGCGGGTGCTGGAGCGTCTGATGGCCGAGCTCGCGGCCGAGCGGGCCAGCGACGAGGAACGCGAGCAGTTCGCCCAGATCGCCGACGGCATGCGCGCGGCGGCCGAGCGGGCGGACGGCATCGAGTTCATGCGGCTCGACCGCGCGCTGAACACGCTGGTGTCCGAGGCGGCGCGCAACGAGTTCGCCAGCCGCTCCATGGGGCTGATGCACGCCCTGTCCCGCCGCTTCTGGTACCAGCATTACAAGCGCGTGGCGGACCTGCCGCTGGCGGCGCATCTGCACGCCGAGCTTGCCGCCGCCATTGCGGTGCGCGACAGCGCCAAGGCGGGCGAGGCTTCCGACAAGCTGATCGATTATATCGAATCCTTCGCCCGCAAGACGCTGGACGACTGACAGGACGCTGGACGGCCGATGCGAAAGGCCGGCTCCGCATGCGGGCGCCGGCCTTCGCATTCTGCCTCACGCATGCTCCAGCTCGACCTCGCCGGCGATGACGCGCATCACCGCGCGGTCGGCCTGCGCCTGCGCCAGCGTGCCCTCGAAGATCATCTCGCCGCGCTCCACCACATAGAGCCGGTCGACGTAATCGGGCAGATGGTGGACGTTGGACTCCGCCATCAGCACCGCCTCGCCCATGGCGCGGATCGACGCGATGCCTTCGGATATGACTGGGATGATCGCTGGCGACAGGCCCTCGAACGGCTCGTCGAGCAGAAGCAGGCTCGGGTCCAGCGCCAGCGCCCGGGCGACCGACACCATCTTGCGCTCGCCGCCGGAGAGCTGCTGGCCGCCGCGCGCCAGATATTGCCGCAGCTTGGGAAAGACTTTCAGCGAGCGCTCGATCCGGTCCTCTTCCGAGAGCGGGGAGGGGCGCGTCCAGGTCGGCAGCGCGATGTTGTCCGCCACGGTGAGGTCGCCATAGACGTCGGATTCCTCCGGCGAATAGCCAATGCCGAGCTGTGCGATCTTGTAGGTCGGCAGGCCGACGAGGTTCTGCCCCTTGAAGCTGATCGAGCCCGCGACCGGCTGGCGGTGCCCCATGATGGTGCGGAAGGTCGTGGTCTTGCCGGCGCCGTTGCGGCCGATCAGGCAGACCAGCTCACCCGGCTCCACCGTGAGGTCGAGCCCGTTGAGGATGCGGCTGCCGGCAATGTCGACCTTGAGGCCGGAAATCTTCAGCATGCCGCGCTCCTCTGGCTGGCCGTCTCGGACGAGGTGTTGAGATTGGCGGCCTTGGGCCGCAGCTGCGGAGGCCGGGTGCCGACCACCGCCGCGATCAGCGCCGGATCCTTGAAGAACACCTCCGGCTTCTCATCCGCCAGCACGCGCCCGGCCTGCAGCGCGACGATGCGGTCGGAGTAGCGCGCGACGAGATCCATGTCGTGCTCGACCTGGATGATGCCGCGCACGCCCGCCTTCCGGCACGCATCGATCAGCAGTTCCATGATGGAATGCTTGTCGCCGGTGGAGACGCCCGAGGTCGGCTCGTCGATCAGGATCAGCTCGGGCTTGAGCGCGAAGGCGCTGGCGACGTCGAGCAGCTTCTTCTCGCCCTGCGAGAGGGCGCGGGCGGGCTGGTCGAGCCGGTGGCGCAGGTTGAAGATCTCCGCCACTTCCTCCACCGCATCGGCGACCTCGCGGTCGCGGGCGAGGCTGCGCAGCGGGTTGCCGGTGCGCTTGAGCCGCGAGGAGGCCGCGACTCCCAATGTCTCGCGCACGGTGAGCTCGGGGAAGACGTTCACCAGCTGGAAGCCGCGGGCCATGCCGCGCCGCGCCAGTTCCACCGGGCCGATGCCGCCGATGTCCGTGCCGCGAAACGCGACCCGGCCGGAGGTGGGCCGGAGCAGGCCGGTGAGCACGTTCACCAGCGTACTCTTGCCCGCGCCGTTGGGGCCAACGATGGAGATGAACTCGCCGTCGGCGACCGAGAGGGAAACATCGGTCAAGGCGTGGAAGTCGCCGTAGCTTTTGCAGACCGTGCGGGCCTCGAGAAGTGTCGTCATAGCTCAGCTCCCGCGCTTGAAGCGAGTGAACAGGCCGCCGGCGATGCCGGAAAGGCCGCCGGGGAAGAACACCACCAGCAGGATCAGCACCGCACCCATGACGAACCGCCAGTACTGCGTCACCGACATCACCATGTCCTGCAGCAGCACGAAGGCGAGGGAGCCCACCACCGGGCCGATGAAGGCGCCGGAACCGCCGAGGACCGCCATAAAGACGAGGTTGCCGGACTGGGTCCAGTACACGATCTCCGGGTCGGCGAGGCCGATGGTGATCGCGAGGATCGCGCCGCCGATGCCGCCATAGACGCCGGAGATGACATAGGCGGACAGACGCATGCGGGTGACCTCGACGCCGAGATAGGACGCCTTCTGCGCGTTCTCCCGGATCGCCTGCAGATGCAGGCCGAATGGCGAGCGCACGATGCGCCACATCAGCAGGCCGAGAGCGGTGAGCAGGCCGAGGGCGTAGTAGTAGAACGGCCCGGTGAGGAAGGCGGTCTTGCCACCCTCGAACTCCATGCCGAACAGCAGCGGGCGCAGCACCCGCATGCCCTGGTCGCCGCCGGTGATGCCGTAGAACTTGTACAGCACTGAGTGGAACAGCATGCCGAAGGCCAGCGTCAGCATGCCGAAGAAGATGCGGGTGTAGCGCACGCACAGGAAGCCGACCGGTACCGCGATGATCACCGAGGCGGCGATCGACACCAGCAGGATCAGTTCGAACGACAGGATGCCGAGCTTCGAGGTCATCACCGCCGCGCTGTAGGCGCCGATGCCGAGGAACATGGCATGGCCGAAGGACAGCAGCCCGGTATAGCCGAACAGCAGGTTGAACCCGAGCAGGGCGATGGCGAGCGCGAAGAACGGCACCATGAGGGTGAGCGTGTAGGTGGAGGCGAAGAACGGCAGGGCCGCCATCGCCGCCACGATCACCAGGAAGGCCCACAGGCCGGAAGCGCGGGAGGCTTCGGCGGCCGGGCGTGCGAGGGCGGTGCTTTCGACGATATGGGGGGCGCTCATGCCATCGCCTTTCCGAACAGGCCGGCTGGGCGCAGGATGAGCACCGCGATGACGACCACGTAGATCGAGAGGATTTCAGCTTCCGGCAGCACCATGATCGCCACCGCGCGGATGAGGCCGACGATGAGCGCGCCGGCCATCGCCCCGCGCATCGAGCCCAACCCGCCGATCACCACCACGGCGAAGGCTTCCACCACCAGTTCCACCGACATTTCCAGCGAGGCGGCGGAGGCCGGCACCACCAGCGCGCCGCCCACCGTGCCGAGCATGCAGCCGACGGTGAACACCGCCGCGAAGACGCGGTTGGAGTTCACGCCGAGCCCCTCGGACATCTCGCGGTTCTCGGCGGTGGCGCGGATGATGCGCCCGGTGCGCGTGCGCTGCAGGAACAGGCCGAGCCCGGCGGCGATGGCGATGCTCGCGGCGATGACCAGCAGGTTGTAGGTTGGTACGCGGACACCGGCGAATTCCGCGGTGCCGTAGGCGAGATAGGCGTTGTCGAGGGTCAGCGGCGTCGGCCCCCAGAGGAAGCGCATCACGTCCTGGAAGACCAGCAGCAGGCCGAAGGTCAGCAGCAGCTGGTGGCTCTCGTCACGCCGGTAGACCGTGCGCAGCAGCCGCTCCACCGGCAGGCCGATGAGGCCGATGGCGAGCCCTGCCGCGAGCAGCACCGGCAGCACCACGACGCTCGGCAGCCCCATCGCCGCGGCGCCCGCCACGGCGGTGATGCCGAAATAGGCGCCGAGCGCGTAGAAGGACCCGCAGGCCAGATTGACGATCTTCTGGACGCCGAACACCAGCTGGAGCCCGGCAGCCACGAGGAAGACCACGGCGGCGTGGAACACGCCACCGAGGATCATGTCGACATACATGCTCATGGTGCGCCCTCAGACCGGCAGCTTCGCGGTCTTCAGCCATTCCCAGAAATCCATGCCCGGCGGCTTCTGGAGCTGGTCGGCGGTGTAGGCGTTCACGGTGCGCAGGGTTGGGAAGTCGTAGGCGTTATCGTTGGTCGACAGGCCCTGGTAGAACACCTGCTCGGCGATCTTGTCGGCGCGGAAGCGCCCCGGCCCGCCAAGGCTCTGCACTTCCTGCCTGGGGATCGCGTCGATGATCTCGTCGAGCTTGGGCCAGCGCCCGGTGGCCTTGGCGGCGGCCTCGGTGCCGGCCTTGTAGGCGGCCAGCGCGAAATAGGCCCGGTCGGCCTCCCAGTGCGGCGCCTGCTGGTAGCGCTCCATGTAGTCCTCGACGAAGGCCTTCTGGAGCGGCGAGGCGTCGGGCAGCGCGAAGTAGAGCGTGTTGTGCCCGAAGACGATGTTCTCCGGCATGAAGCTCTTCTTGAGCTGGTTGAGCTGCCAGCCGGCGGCCGGCAGGGCGAGGTTCACGCCTTCGAACAGGCCGGCGGCGCTGCCCTGCTTCATGAACACCGGCAGGTCGGCGAACAGCATGGAGGAGAAGATGAAGTCGGGCTTGGCCGCCTTCAGCGCCGCGATGTGGGAGGTGAGGTCCATGGTGCCGACCTTGGGCCACTGCTCGGCCACCACCTCGTATTGCACCCCGGCACGGGTGAGGATCTGCCGGAACGCCTCCCAGTTGTTGCGCCCGTAGGAGTAGTCGGGATTGATGCCGGCGACGCGCTTGATCTTGTTGCCGAAATACTTGACCGACAGCAGCGAGGACATGACCGCCTCGCACTCATTGTCGGTGGAGCGGAACACGTAGCGCGCGTCGGGCATCGCCTCCTTCACACCGTCCTGCGTGGTGCCGTCCCACATGATGAGCAGCGCCTGCTCCTCCTCGGCGACGGGCGCGACGCCCATCGACACGCCGGTGGAGATCAGTCCCTGCACGCAGTCGACCTTCTCCTGCAGCACCAAGCGGCGGAAGCGCTCGATGGTGTCCTTGGGCGAGGTCTCCTCCTCGAAGATCAGCTCGACGGGACGCCCGGCGATGCCGCCGTCCTTGTTCATGCGGTCGGCGGCCCATTGCACGGCGCGGATACCGCATTCGCCGACCGTTCCCATGGCGCCGGAGCGCGGAGCGAGAATGCCGATGCGGACAGGTTTCGACTGGGCGATGGCCGGCGCGAAGACGCCCGGCATGGACGCGGACAGACCGGCAGCACCGATCCCCCGCAGCACTGAGCGGCGGTTGAGATTCATCGTGATTTCCTCCCCTGCGGGTCTGACGCCCGTCCTAGGTCTGACATATCATAAATATGCAAAATGAATGTCTGCAACAGATAATTTTGACTTAGATCAATTTGTGATGAGGGTGCGACAGGGGAGAGGTCGGCGGAAACCCGCTCCAGGTCTCATTTGTCGCTCCGGACGCGCCGCCTCCGGGAGCGTGAATGCGGCCCCCCGACGGCACAGTGATATATCTATGGAATATTTTATGTTCGGCAGACTTTACGCGTTGCCTGCCTCGTGTGCAGGATGAGGGATCGCAGCAACCGGGAGCCTGTCATGATCGCCGTCATCTTCGAAGTCTGGCCTGCCGAGGGCGAACGCCAGCACTATCTCGACATCGCTGCCGCGCTGCGCGCCGATCTCCTCGAGATCGACGGCTTCATCTCCGTGGAGCGCTTCCAGAGCCTGGCCGAGCCGGAGAAGATGCTCTCGCTTTCCTTCTGGCGCGACGAGGAGGCGGTCCGCCGCTGGCGCAACCGCCCCGACCACCGTGCGGCGCAGGCGAAGGGCCGCAGCGGCGTGTTCCGCGACTACCGGCTGCGTATCGCCGAGGTGTCGCGCGACTACACGCTGACCGACCGGACGCAGGCGCCCGGCGACAGCCGGCAGGCGCACCGTCCGGCCGACCTCGCCATCTGAGCGGCGTCAGAACATGATGACGCTTCGTATGGCGTCGCCGCGCCGGAGGGCGTCGAAGCCGTCATTGACCTCATCGAGGGAGATTCGGGCGGTGATGAGTTCGTCGAGCTTGAGCCGCCCGTCGAGATAGGCCCGCGCCAGCAGGGGAAAATCCCGGTGCGGGCGGGCCCCGCCATAGGAGGAGCGGCGGATCCGCTTTTCGCCCATCAGCGAGCCCCAGCGGAACGCGACATCCTTGTCCACGTCGATCTTGCCGAGCCAGACGATCTCGCCGCCCGGACGCACCGCCTCGGCGCTCACCCGGAAGGCGGCGGGGTTGCCGGCGGATTCCAGCACGACGTCGGCGCCGCGCCCGCCGGTCGCCTTGCGCGCCACCTCCGTCGGCTCCTCATGCGCCGCGTTCACCAGCCGGGTCGCGCCCATGGCGCCGGCGAGCGCGAGCTTGGCCTCGTTCAGGTCCACGGCGATGATCTCCTGCGCCCCGGCGAGCCGCGCGCCCTGCACGGCGGACAGGCCGACGGCGCCGCAGCCCAGCACCATCACCGTGTCGCCATGCCGGATCGCGGCGACGTTCATCGCCGCGCCGGCCCCGGTCATCACCCCGCAGCCGATGAGACAGGCTCGGTCGAAGGGGATCTCGCGCGGCACCGGGATCGCCTGCTGGTCCGGCACGATGCAGTAGTCGCCGAAGGCGCCGAGGAACATCAGCTGGCGCAGCTCGCGTCCGTCGGCGAGCCGCGCGCGCGGGCTGCCATCGAACGCCAGCGCCTTCGCTCCCTGCTCCAGATAGTCCTCGCACAGGATCGGCAGCGAGCGGTCGCAGTAGAAGCAGCCGCCGCAATGCGGGTTCCAGGAGAGCACCACATGGTCGCCCGGCGCCACGCCGCGAGCCTGCGGGCCGACCTCCTCGACGATGCCCGCCGCCTCGTGGCCGAGCACGATCGGCATCGGGTAGCGCAGCCCGCCCTCGATCACCTCGAGGTCGGTATGGCAGAGCCCCGCCGCCTTGATCTTCACGCGCACGTCGTGCGGGCGCAGGGGCTCGGCGACGACTCTCTCGATGACAAGCGGCCCGCCGGCCTCATGCAGCACGGCGGCTCGATAGTTCAGGCTCATTCTGGATCCCCGGCCTCTCGGGTCCCGCGGGACCTGCCCGGGAACGCCTTGTCCTGACGGCTGTTGCGGCGACCTCGATCAAGTCGCTTGCCAACTAATGTAACACTGATATGTTAGATGCATTCTTGTCATAGGGCAACAGGCGCCACGCGCCGCCCCGAAGGAACGACCGCCCAAGGAGGACGACATGGAACTTCCCGTCAGCCCGATGACCGACCGCCAGCGGAAATACCGCGCGACCTACCGCGAGCGGGTTGCCGGCTGGTACAATGGCTGGCTGCACATCGCGGTGATCTACACGATCGGCTTCACCGCCCTTTACGTGTACGTCTCCAACATCCACGACGTGGCGTGGTGGGAATGGCTCACCGTCCCCGTGGTGTTCCTGTTCTGCAATTTCTTCGAATGGGCGCTGCACCGCTACGTGATGCACCGGCCCTCGCGCATCCCGCTGCTGCGCGCGGTCTACAACCGCCACACGCTGATGCATCACCAGTTCTTCACCGAGGAGGAGATGCGCTTCGCTGGCCACCACGACTGGCGCGTCACCTTTTTCCCGCCCTATGCGCTGGTGACGTTCACGCTCATGTCGATCCCCGGCGCCGTGGTGCTGTCCTGGCTGATCTCTCCCAATGTCGGCTGGCTGTTCATCGCCACCACGACCTCGGTGTACCTGCTCTACGAGTTCATGCACTTCACCACGCATATCGACGAGAACTGGTTCGTGCGGAACGTGCCGTTCATCAACACCAACCGGCGCCACCACGCCGCGCACCACAACCAGTCGATCATGATGGAGAGGAACATGAACCTCACCTTCCCGATCATGGACTGGCTGTTCGGTACCTCCGACCTTGATCGCGGCCTGATCGGCCATCTCTTCAACGGCTACGACACCCGCTACATCAAGCAGAACATGCGCAAGACCTCGCGCACGCCCCGACCCGCCGATGCCGCCGCCGGCTCCATGACCCGGCAGCCTGCCGAATAACAGGCTGCCTTCCCTTCCGTTTCAAGGAGATCGTCATGGCTGCACTCGAGCCGAACGTCGTCGCGCTTGCCTGGTTCGCCCTGTTCTCGACGCTGTGCTGCGTCGGCTTCCTCATCCTGTCGGGCTCGTTCCCGCTCAACGCCCTGCGCGAGCGGGGGCAGGCCTCAAGCCCCGTCCTCGCGCTGGTCAACGGCGCGCTGATGCTGGCGCTGGGCGGGCTCACGCTCGCCTTCGGTCTGGTCGAGCTGCAGCTCACCAGCGTGATCGTGGTGGCGGGCCTCGCCTTCCTGTTCGCTCCGGCCTCCTTCGAGATCTGGCCGGAGCGCTGGAAGGACGGGCGCACCGTGCTCGCCATCATGGCGCTGGCCCAGATCGGCGCGCTCGCCGCGCTCTACCGCATCGGGGGCGACGCGTTCGCCCCACTCGTCTAGGTCGGATCGGGGAGAGACCGCGTCATGAAGCCCAGCGCCGCCACCCCGTCCGCAACGCCCCTTCAGCCCAACGGAGCCGACCATGCCCACCATTGTCAAACTCACCATCTCGCTGATCGTGGTCCTTGTCGCGGCTGCGGGCTATGCCCTGCAGGCGCATCTCGGGCAGGTCGGCCCGAAATACGCGGTCATCTTTCTGGGAGCCTTCATGGTGATCGCCATGTGGCTGTTCCCGGAGGTCAATCGTAAGGAAATACGCGGTTCCGCCGCCAAGTCGTGACGCGGGGCGTGCGTGCCGGCTGGCTACCCGGTGGTGATCATGGCACCGCGTGCTCGTTCCCGGGCCGGGAGGCCGGCGGCAGGTCGAGCCGCAGCAGCATGGCGATCTGGAGGCTTTCCGCTATGCGGGCGGCCTTGGCCTGAAGTGCGTGGGCGACTTCAGGTGCCATCCGCTCATTCGTGGTCTGTGCCCAGAGCGCGAGCCAGCGGTCGAACAGTTCCGGAGTGATGCGGTCGCGATGCTTCATGTGGGCCGGCACCGGCCGGCCCTTGTAGCGACCGCTTGCCAGCATCACCGAAGACCAGAACGCCGCGAGCTTTTCGAGGTGCTCCGGCCAATCATGAATGGCGTCGTTGAAGATGGGGCCCAGCGCGGCATCGGCGCGGATGCGCGCATAGAAGGCGTCGACGAGTTCACGCAAGCTGCTTTCGTCGAGTTCCCGTTGAGCCATCGTCAGCCCTCCAGAGCATTCATGTCACGAGCGTCCATATGGCCTGAAAAACATGTAAACAAAATGCATCATTTAAGGGCGCGTCCATGCGCCTCACCTGCGTGTCTGCCCGGAATGAGGTTTCCGAACGGGTGCGGGCCATCCGTTTCGCGCAATCATCGGTGGACTCGACGCCTGATCCGGCTTCAGTGGCGGCCGCCCGTTTGCCACTGCGCGGGACAGCAAGTCAGGCACAAACCACGGCGGCATCAGTCCTGCGGCGGCTCGTGCAGTGACGCCTCCTGCTGCTGGCGCAGCGCGGCGGTCGAGCGGCGGACCACCTCGGATATCTGCATAAGCTGCGGGGCGAGCGGGCTGGTCTTGCGCCAGACCATGCCGATGGTCCGTGCCGGCTGCGGATCCCGGAAGCGTACGACGGAGACGGACGCCGAGCGGGTTTCGACCGCCACCGCCATTTCCGGTATGAGTGTCACGCCGATGCCGGCATCGACCATCTGCACCAGCGTGGACAGCGAGCTGGCGTCGAGGACATCGCGCGGGGGCGCCGCCCGCATGTCGACGTTGCAGAACGACAGGGCCTGATCGCGGAAGCAGTGCCCTTCCTCCAGAAGCAGCAGCCGCATCTCGCGAATGGCTTCAGGGCCGGGAACCGGCTTGCCCTTGTCCTCGCCCGGCCGGACCAGAACGAAATTCTCGGTGAACAGGGGCACTTCCGTCAGGGCCGGTTCGGACACCGGCAGGGCGACGATAGCCGTGTCGAGCCGGCCTTCCTCCAGCTCCTGTATGAGCCTTGGCGTCTGGGTCTCGCGCACGTGGATGTCCAGCCCCCGATGCAGGCGGCTGAGATTGCCGAGCAGGGTCGGCAGCAGATAAGGCGCGACCGTCGGGATCACGCCGATGCGCAGGCGTCCCACCAGCCGGTCGCGCGAGGCACGGGCCAGATCCCCCAGCTCGTCGACCGAGCGCAGGATGTCGCGGATGCGGGGAGCGAACTCCTCGCCGAACCCGGTCAGCCGGATCTGGCGCGGGCCGCGTTCGAACAGCTCGATGCCGACTTCCTCCTCCAGCTCCTTGATCTGCATCGACAGGGCCGGCTGGGAGATACCGCAGGCCTCCGCCGCCCGCCGGAAATGGCCGTGCCGGGCCAGCGCGTCGAAATAGCGGAGCTGCTTGAAAGTTACGTTCTTCATAAGAACAACTTATCACGACGATCAATAAATCGGAATTAATCTAATGAAGCATTTTTGATATGAGCCTTTGCGATGATCGGCAGCACCGAAGCCGGAACCGTCTCGGCCGCGCACATACCGACCCCGCGGGCAGCCCACGCCCCTGCAAGGCATGTTCCCGGCAGACGGCCGGCTCGACGGGCTGACCAGATAACGAACACGGACTCGATCGGAGAAAAGCATGAGCGCGACGACTGAGGGGAGCACCGGGAAATGCCCGGTCGCACATGGCACCAGCGGCACCCAGAACCGCGACTGGTGGCCGAACCAGCTCCGTGTCGATCTGTTGAGCCAGCACTCGTCCAAGTCCGATCCGCTGGATCAGGCGTTCGACTACCGCAAGGAGTTCAAGAAGCTCGACTACGAGGCGCTCAAGAGCGACCTGCGCAAGCTGATGACGGATTCGCAGGAGTGGTGGCCGGCCGATTTCGGCAATTACGGTCCGCAGTTCGTCCGCATGGCCTGGCATAGCGCCGGCACCTATCGCCTGAGCGACGGGCGCGGCGGCGGCGGTCGCGGCCAGCAGCGCTTCGCCCCGCTCAACTCCTGGCCGGACAATGTGAACATCGACAAGTCGCGCCGCCTGCTGTGGCCGATCAAGCAGAAATACGGCCAGAAGATCTCCTGGGCCGATCTGCTGATCCTGACCGGCAACGTCGCGCTGGAGACCATGGGCTTCCGCACCTTCGGCTTCGCCGCCGGCCGCGAGGACACCTGGGAGCCGGACCTCGACGTGAACTGGGGTTCGGAGACCGCCTGGCTGACCCATCGCGGCCTCGACAAGTTCGACGCGCCGCTCAGCGCCACCGAGATGGGCCTGATCTACGTGAACCCGGAAGGCCCGAACGCCAACGGCGATCCTCTTTCCGCCGCGGCCTTCATCCGCGAGACCTTCGCCCGTATGGCGATGAACGACGAGGAGACCGTCGCGCTGATCGGCGGCGGCCACACCTTCGGCAAGACCCATGGCGCCGCGCCCGAATCCCATAAGGGGCCGGACCCGGAAGCCGCCGGGCTGGAGGCTCAGGGCCTGGGCTGGGCGAGCAATTTCGGCTCCGGCTCCGGCGCCGATGCCATCGGCAGCGGCATCGAGGTCACCTGGACGCAGACGCCGGCGCAGTGGAGCAATTTCTTCTTCGAGAACCTGTTCAAGTACGAATGGGTGCAGACCCGCAGTCCCGGCGGGGCGATCCAGTGGGAGGCGAAGGACGCCGAGGCGATCATCCCCGACGCCCATGATCCGTCGAAGAAGCGCAAGCCGACCATGCTCACTACCGACCTGTCGCTGCGTGTCGATCCGATCTACGAGAAGATCTCGCGTCGTTTCCTCGAGAACCCGCAGGCTTTCGCCGAGGCCTTCGCCCGCGCCTGGTTCAAGCTGACTCATCGCGATGTCGGCCCCCGCGCGCGCTACCTCGGCCCGGAAGTGCCGAAGGAAGTGCTGATCTGGCAGGATCCGGTGCCGGCCGCCACCCATCCGCTGATCGATGACGCAGACGTCGCCGAGCTCAAGACCAAGGTGCTGGCCTCCGGCCTCACCGTGTCCGAGCTGGTCGGCACGGCGTGGGCGTCGGCGTCCACTTTCCGTGGCGGCGACAAGCGCGGTGGTGCCAATGGCGCACGCGTCCGCCTCGCGCCCCAGAAGGACTGGGAGGTGAACCAGCCCGAGCAACTCGCCAAGGTGCTCAAGGTGCTGGAAGGGATTCAGGCGGAGTTCAACCTCAGTGCTACTGGTGGCAAGCGGGTAGCGCTGGCCGACCTGATCGTGCTGGCCGGCAATGCCGGCGTCGAGCAGGCGGCGAAGGCCGGCGGCCATGACGTGGCGGTGCCGTTCACGCCCGGCCGCACCGATGCCTCGCAGGACGAGACGGACATTCACGCCTTCGCGGTGATGGAGCCCCTGGCCGATGGCTTCCGCAACTACCAGAAGCCCTCGCTGAAGGTTCCGGCCGAGGTGGCGCTGATCGACAAGGCGCAGCTTCTCACCCTGACTGCGCCGGAGATGACGGTGCTGGTCGGCGGTCTGCGCGCGATCAACATCAATAGCGACGGCTCCGCGCATGGCGTGCTCACCAGCCGCTCCGGCGCGCTGACCAATGAGGTCTTCGTCAATCTGCTGGACATGGGCACGCAGTGGAAGGCGACCGACGAGTCCAAGAACCTCTACGAGGCGCGTGACCGCAAGACCGGCGAGGTCAAGTGGACGGGCACCCGCGTCGACCTCGTGTTCGGCTCGAACTCGGTGCTGCGCGCGCTGGCCGAGGTCTATGCCAGCTCGGACGCGCAGAAGAAGTTCGTCGACGACTTCGTGGCGGCCTGGACCAAGGTGATGAACCTCGACCGCTTCGACCTGGCCTGAGACTGCCGGGCTCCCGGCCGTCGCCCCGAACGGGGCGCCGGCAATACCTTGTGTCGGACAGATCTCCCGGCGGCGTCCGGGAAGGGTATCAGCCGCAGCGGTTCGCGCCGCTGCGGCTTTTTCTTATCGCCTGCGTCCGCTGCCTTCCTTGTGGCGCCAGAGCAGGACGCCGGCGCCCACGCACATCGCGGCGAGCGCGAACCAGGTCAGCGCATAGACGAGGTGGTTGTTGGTGAACCGCACCACCGTCAGTCCGCCGACCGGAAAGCCGCCGGGAACCGGGGCCGCATCGGCATCGACGAAATAGGGCGCGACCACGACCCGCTTCTCCAATCCGCGCACCCGCGCGATGGCGGCGACGTCGCGCGAGTACCAGCGGTCGGCGGCGGGATCGTTGCTGCGCAGGAAGCCGCCTTCCGGCTCGGAAAGACGCAGCAATCCGGTCAGGATGGTATTCTCGTCCGTCTGCCCTTGCGGGCGGTTCTCCGGCGCTCGGCGCTCGGGCGGCACGAAGCCGCGATTGACGAGCACGATGAAGCCGCTGCGCGTCACGAAGGGCGTGAGCACCCAGTACCCGCCGCCCAGCGTGGTGACGGCCTGCACCAGCGTCTCTCGGTCATTGAGGAAGTGGCCGGTGAGGGAAACCGCACGGTACTCGTCTTCCGTCGAGACGGCGTCGGGCTCCGGCGCCTCGACCGGCTCCGCATGGATGCGCGCCTCGACGCGGGCGATGAGGTCGAGCTTCCAGAACAGCCGCTTCACCTGCCAGACGCCGAGACCGGCGAACAGCACGGCAAGGCCGGCGCAGAGGGCGAGGAGGAGCATCCTCGCTCGGCGTGGCTCTCTGCCTTTCGGTGCCCCCTGCGCCCGCGCGGGCGCGCGGCTCACAACATCTGCCTCATGTCGTGGGCGCCGGGCATCATGTTGGCGTTGAGGTGGTACATGACCCATAGCGAGCCGGCCAGCGTGATCACCACCAGGATCAGCGTGAACACCATGGCCATCATGTTCCATCCGCCTTCCGAGCGGAAGTTCATGTGCAGGAAGTAGATCATGTGCACGACGATCTGCACCGCCGCGAGGGCCATGATGGCGATCGCGGTGAGGGTGGCGTCGCCGAGCGTGTCCGTCATCACCAGCCAGAAGGGAATGGCGGTGAGCACGACCGACAGGCCGAAGCCGATGAGATAACCGCCCAGCGAGCCGTGCGCGGCGCCGTGATCGTCGTGATGCCCGTGAGCGGCGGTGTCGTGTGAGCTCATCGCAGCATTCCCATGAGATAGACGAAGGTGAAGACGCCGATCCACACCACGTCGAGGAAGTGCCAGAACATGGAAAGGCACATCAGCCGGCGCTTGTTGGCGGCGATCAGCCCGCGCCGCTGCACCTGCACCATCAGGGTGACGAGCCAGATGATGCCGAAGGTGACATGCAGCCCGTGGGTGCCGACCAGGGTGAAGAAGGCCGACAGGAAGGCGCTGCGCTGCGGCGTGGCGCCGATCTCGATCATGTGGTGGAACTCGTAGAGTTCGATCGAGAGGAAGGCGAGGCCGAACAGGCCGGTGATGATCAGCCACAGCTGCGTCTGCGCCCTGCGGTCCTTGTCCATCGCCAGCATGGCGAAGCCGTAGGTGATGGACGAGAACAGCAGCATGGAGGTGTTCAGCGCCACAAGCGGCAGGTCGAACAGGTCGCGCGGCCCCGGGCCGGCGGCATAGTTGCCGCCGAGCACGCCGAAGGTGGCGAACAGCACCGCGAAGATGAGGCAGTCGCTCATCAGATAGACCCAGAAGCCCAGCGCGGTGCTGTGGCCTTCCGGATGCGGGTGCTCGTCGATCTCGTAGAAGACCGGCGTCTCGCTCGCGTTCGTCACCGAGGCGCTCATGCGTTCACCCCTGCGGCGAGCAGCTTCGTGCGCGCCTCCTCGGTGCGGGCGACTTCATCGGCGGGGATGTCGAAGTCGCGGTTGTAATTGAAGCTGTGGCCGATGGCGGTACCGACGAGCGCGACGAAGGACAGTGCCGCCAGCCACCAGATGTACCAGATCAGCGCGAAGCCGAGCACGAAGCTGAGGCCGGCGAGGATCACGCCGGCGCCGGTGTTGCGCGGCATGTGGATCGCCTTGAAGCCGGCGAGCGGCCGGGTGTAGCCGCGCTGCTTCATGTCCCACCAGGCGTCGAGATCATGCACGACCGGCGTGAAGGCGAAGTTGTAGGCCGGCGGCGGCGAGGAGGTCGCCCATTCCAGCGTGCGCGCATCCCACGGATCGCCCGTGGTGTCGCGCAGTTGCTCGCGCCGCAGGATGCTGACGCCGATCTGGATCAGGAAGCAGGCGATGCCGAGCGCGATGAGGAAGGCGCCGAAGGCCGCGATCAGGAACCAGATGTGCAGCGAGGGATCGTCGAAGACGCGCAGGCGCCGCGTCACGCCCATCAGCCCGAGCACGTAGAGCGGCATGAAGGCGAAGTAGAAGCCGACGACCCAGAACCAGAAGGAGCACTTTCCCCAGAACGGATCGAGCTTGAAGCCGAACGCCTTCGGCCACCAGAAGGCGATGCCGGCGAACAGGCCGAACAGCACGCCGCCGATGATCACGTTGTGGAAGTGCGCGACGAGGAACAGCGAGTTGTGCAGCACGAAGTCGGCCGGGGGAACGGCCAGCAGCACGCCCGTCATACCGCCGATGACGAAGGTCAGCATGAAGGCGACCGTGTACATCATCGGCAGTTCGAAGCGGATGCGCCCGCGATACATCGTGAACAGCCAGTTGAACATCTTCGCGCCCGTGGGGATCGAGATGATCATCGTGGTGATGCCGAAGAAGGAGTTCACGCTGGCGCCGGAGCCCATCGTGAAGAAGTGGTGCAGCCAGACCAGATACGACAGGATGGTGATGACCACCGTGGCGTAGACCATCGAGGTGTAGCCGAACAGCCGCTTGCCGGCGAAGGTCGAGGTCACCTCGGAGAAGATGCCGAAGGCCGGCAGGATCAGGATGTAGACCTCCGGATGGCCCCAGATCCAGATCAGGTTCACGTACATCATCGGGTTGCCGCCGAAGTCGTTCGTGAAGAAGTTGGTCCCGAGGTAGCGGTCGGCGGCGAGCAGGGCCAGCACGGCGGTGAGCACCGGGAAGGCGGCGACGATGAGCACGTTGGTGCACAGCGCCGTCCAGGTGAAAACCGGCATCCTCATCATGGTCATGCCGGGGGCGCGCATCTTCACGATGGTGCAGATGAGGTTCACGCCCGACAGCAATGTGCCGACGCCCGCTATCTGCAGCGCCCATATGTAGTAATCGACGCCGACATAGGGGCTGTAGCCGATGCCCGAGAGCGGGGGGTAGGCGAGCCAGCCGGTCTGCGCGAACTCGCCGACGAACAGCGAGGTCATGACCAGCACCGCGCCGCTCACCGTCATCCAGAAGCTGAAATTGTTCAGGAACGGGAAGGAGACGTCGCGGGCGCCGATCTGCAGCGGCACCACGTAGTTCATCAGGCCCGTGACCATCGGCATGGCCACGAAGAAGATCATGATCACGCCGTGCGCGGAGAACACCTGGTCGTAGTGGTGGGCGGGCAGGTAGCCCTCGCTGCCGCCGAAGGCCCAGGCCTGCTGCAGGCGCATCATGATGGCGTCGGCGAAGCCGCGCAGCAGCATGATGATGCCCAGCACCATGTACATGATGCCGATCTTCTTGTGGTCCACGCTGGTGAACCACTCGCGCCAGAGGTAACCCCACAGCCGGAAATAGGTGATCGCGCCCAGCACCGCGAGGCCGCCGATGGCGACGACGAGGAAGGTCACGACCAGGATCGGCTCGTGATAGGGGATCGCCTGAAGGTTGAACCGGCCGAACAGGAAGCTCGGCTCGATGAAGGGCGTTTCGGTCATGGGGGCCGTCAGGAGTTGGAGGGCCGGCGCGGGCCGAGAAGGGATTCCCTCGGCTCTCTCGACGGCAGGCTGATCGGGGTGAAGGCCGGCAGGGAGCCGGAAAGCGCCGGGAGCGGCAGGCCCGCGCCGCGCACCAGCGCGGTGTCGCGGGACGCCGGGCGGGCGGCGGAGAGCGTCAGCGCGGTGGCGAGCTCCTCGGGCGTGCAGATGCCGACCACATAGCTGGGCGCGCCGCCGAACACCGTGCCGCGCCGCGCATGCTTGTCATAGGTCAGCGGCAGCACGTTGGCGACGCCCTCCAGGCCGAGGCCGCCCCTGGCGTCGATCGCCATCATCTCCTTCATGCACATCTTGCCGGGCTCGACGCACATGTTGAGGATGGCGTCGAACAGGGTCGGGTCGATGTCGGCGAAACGGCGCGCCGGCACGTTCTCGCTCGGGCGTTCGAGCTCGAGATAGGCGGCGCGGGTCAGCCGCTCCTCGCTCGCCTTCGCCTCCGAGGTCCACGCGTTGAAATCGGCGTCGGAGAGGGCCTGGAAGCGGAAGAACATGCCGGAGAAGCCGGCGCCGCTGTAGTTCGAGGAGAAGCCGCGCGACTCGCCCGGCGCGTTGGCGACGGCGTTCAGCTCCGTGCGCATGCCCGGCATGGCGTAGATCATTCCGGCGAGCGTCGGCACGTAGAAGGCGTTCATCACCGAGGAGGCGGTGATGCGGAAGCGGATCGGCCGGCCCACCGGCGCGGCGAGGTCGTTGACCGTGGCGATGCCCTGCTCGGGGTAGATGAACAGCCATTTCCAGTCGAGTGCCACGACTTCGACGTCGAGCGGCTTCGTGTCGGCCGGCACGGGCTTGCCGGCGGCGATGCGGTCGAGGGGGCGGTAGGGATCGAGCAGATGGGTGCCCATCCAGGTCAGCGCGCCCAGGCAGATGATGATCAGCAGCGGGGCCGACCAGATCACCAGCTCCATCTGCGTGGAGTGGCTCCATTCGGGCTCGTAGCGGGCTTTTGTATTGGAGGCCCGGTACTTCCAGGCGAAAAAGGCCGTGAGTGCCATCACCGGGACGATGATGAGCAGCATCAGCAGCGTGGAGATGACCAGAAGATCGCGTTGCTGCGCCGCGATATCGCCGCTCGGGTCGAGCACGACGAAGTTGCACCCGCCGAGAGCGGCCGCCAACGGAAGCAGTGCTATGAGATGAAGCCGACGCAACGTAAGATGTATCCCTGAATCTCGCCCATGGATGCTAATAGCTGCATCGCAGCAATGGAAACATCGGACAATTTGTCCAATGCCGAATTGTCGCATCGAAACCAGTTTAGCCCGGGGGTAGACTGGGGCGTGCGAATATGAAAGACGCGATCAGCGCAAATCGCAGATTTTAATTTATTCTAGTTTGGGTAAGAACTATGACCACTCCCGCATCGACATTCGAGCGCGATGCCGCACAGCTCCATGCCCGTGAGGAGCATGTGCAGCCGGGCGAGATCGCCGTCGGCGTGGTGATCGGCCGTGCATCCGAGTTCTTCGACTTTTTCGTCTATGCCATTGCCTCGGTGGTGGTGTTCCCGAAACTGGTCTTCCCCTTCACCGACGCCCTGACGGGCACGCTTTATTCCTTCGCGATCTTTGCCTTTGCCTTCATCGCGCGCCCCTTCGGAACGGCGCTGTTCATGACGGTCGAGCGCCATTACGGGCGAGGGGCCAAGCTGACGTCGGCGCTGTTCCTGCTCGGCACCTCCACCGTCGCGATCGCCTTTCTACCCTCCTATGAGGACATCGGTGCGACGGTGATCTGGCTGCTCGCGGCCTTCCGCATCGGCCAGGGGCTCGCCTGGGGCGGCACCTGGGACGGTCTCGCCCCGCTGCTGGCGATCATCGCGCCGGAAGCGCGGCGTGGCTGGTACGCCATGCTGCCACAACTCGGCGCGCTGATCGGCCTGATCGTGGCGAGCGCGCTGTTCGCCTTCTTCCTCGGCAATCTCTCGGCGGAGGATTTCTTCAGCTGGGGCTGGCGCTATCCCTTCTTCGTCGCCTTCGCCATCAACGTCGTGGCGCTGTTCGCGCGGCTGCGCATGGCGGTGACGCCGGAATATGTCGAGCTGTTCGAAAGCGGCGATCTCGAGCCGCAGCGCATCAGCGACACCGTGAAGTCCGAAGGCCGGGGCATCCTGATCGGCGCCTTCGCGCCGCTCGCCACCTTCGCGCTGTTCCACATGGTGACGGTGTTCCCGCTTTCCTGGGTGTTCCTCTTCACCGAGGAGCGGCCGACGCGATTCCTGCTGATCGAGGCGACGGCCGCCTTCTGCGGCCTTCTGGCCGTGTTCGCTTCCGGCATGGTCGCCGACCGGATCGGGCGCCGGCGCCTGCTGGGCGTCTCGGCGGTGGCGATCGCGGTGTTCAGCGGCTTCGCCCCGCAACTGCTCGCCGGCGGCGTGGTCGGCGAGACCGTGTTCATGGTTCTCGCCTTCGCCCTGCTGGGCGTGTCCTTCGGCCAGTCCTCGGGCGTGGTCGCCTCGAACTTCTCGCCGAAGTTCCGCTACACCGCCTCGGCCCTGACCAACGATCTCGCCTGGCTGTTCGGCGCGGGCTTCGCGCCGCTGGCGGCGCTGCTGCTCTCAAGCCATTTCGGCCTGCTGGCTTCGGGCGCCTATCTCCTGTCGGGAGCCGTGTGCACCCTGCTGGCGCTGCGCTTCAACAACCGGCTGGAACTTGCCGCCAGCAGCTGACCCTAGCCGCAACGGAGGGGGCCAGCGGGCGGGGGTGACGCCGAGCCCGATTTCCGAGACGCGGCGCCGATACGAATGAAGCGACCGGCGGCCTGCACGGCCGCCGGTCACCTTTCATTTCAGGCCCTGTCTCAGGCGACGAGGAAGCCGGCGCCGACCGGGTCCTTGCGGTCGATGATCCAGCGGGCGGTGCCGAGCAGGCCGGCTGTGCCCTTCACCGTGGGGCGCACCGCGCGCACATTGTCGAGCGTGGTCTCGCCGACGAGGCAGCCCTCGAAGGTGCCGGTGCCGAGCAGGCCCTCGGAACGGATCGGCTGGTTGAGGCCGATCACGCCGCGCGCCTCGAACATCGCCATCATCGCGCTGGTGCCGGTGCCGCCCGGCGAGCGGTCGAGCTGGCCGGCGCTGAAGACGTGCACGTTCTTGTAGAGCGCGCCCTCGATGGTCGGCTCGTGCCAGAAGGTGATGAAGTTGAAGTTGTTGATGTGGCCGGCGGTCGGGTGCTGGATCTTCACCTTCTCGCGGATAGCCTCGCGGGCGAGGATGCCGAGGCGCGACAGCTCGGAGCCGTTCTCCGGGCCGATCTTGAGCGAGGTGCCGCGCAGGTCGATGATGCCGAAATAGTTGCCGCCCCACACGATGTCGGCCTTCAGCGCGCCGACGCCCGGCAGGTCGAAGGCGACGTCCTGCGCCGCCACATAGGCGGGCACGTTCTCGAAGCGGGTCCACAGCACCTCTTCGCCGTCGGTCGCCACCTCGGCCTGCACGAGGCCGGCGGTGGTCTCGAAGCGGATCTTGGTGATGCCGTCATCGGCGCGGCGCACGAAGCCGTGCGCGACCATCGCCATGGCGACGGCGATCGTGCCGTGGCCGCACATGTGCGAGTACTGCGTGCCGTCGATGTAGATCAGGCCGGCATCGTATTCTGGCGAGGACGGCGGGGTGAGGAACACGCCGAACATGTCGCGGTGCCCGCGCGGCTCGCGCATCAGCGCCTCGCGCACCCAGTCATAGTTCGCTTCCAGGAAGGCGCGCTTCTCGAGGATGGAGGAGCCGGCCGGGTAGGGGATGCCGCTGTGGATGATGCACAGCGGCTCGCCCTCGGTGTGCGTGTAAATGACGTCGAAACTATCCTGCTTGCGCATCGCGAAGGCTCCGTTGGAATTAGGACCGATGCGGCTCGGACAGCATGTCCAGGCCCATCAGCAGATCGAGGAGGATGATGACGAGCGCAGCGACGACGATCGTGATCGCGGACACGGCCGCGATGGTCGGATCGATCGTGTACTGCACGTAGTTGAACATCTTCACCGGGATGGTGTTGAGCGCGGCGGTCGTGTTGAAGATCGACAGCTCGACGTTGATCCAGGAGGAGATGAAGGCGAGGAGGCCGCCCGAGACGATGCCGCCGCGGATCTGCGGCAGCACGACCAGGAAGAAGGTGGCGAGGGGCCCGGCGCCAAGGTCCATCGAGGCTTCTTCCAGCGCCCGCTGCTCGGGGGTGAGGAGCGGCAGCACCGAGCGCAGCACGAAGGGCGTGACGATGATCACATGGCCGACCAGCAGCGCCTCGAAGGAGCGCGCCATGCCGATCGCCGAGCCGTATTGCAGCAGCGCGGCGCCGAGCACGACATAGGGCAGCACCAGCGGCGAGAGCAGCAGCGCCGACACGCCTTCCCGCCCGGCGAAGACGTAGCGCGCCAGCGCCAGGCTGGCCGGCACGGCGAGCACGATGGCGACGGCGGTCGCCGCCAGCGCCAGCAGCGTCGAGGTGACGAAGGCCGACACGTAGGACGGGTCCTCGAACAGCACGCCGAACCATTTCAGCGTCAGGCCCTCCGGCGGGAAGGCGAGATAGCTGGTCTCGGTGAGCGACGCGCCGATGATGACGACGAGCGGCAGCACCAGATAGGCCATCGCCGCGAGCGCCACGATGCGGATGAGGAGCCGCGCGATCATGCCGCCCTCCGTCCGCCATCGCCGATGCGCCCGGCGATGCTCACCAGCACGAGGGTGAGCACCAGCAGGGTGACGCTCAACGCCGCGCCGTAATGGAAGTCGAACACCGTCGAGTACTGCTGGAAGATCAGCATGGAGAAGACGGTGATCTGCCCGCCCGAGAGCAGCGCCGGCGTCACATAGGCGCTCACCGCCAGCGCGAACACCATGATGGCGCCGGAGATCGCGCCGGGCAGGCAGAGAGGCAGGGTGACGAACCAGAAGGTACGCGCCGGCCCGACGCCGAGATCGGCCGAGGCGTCCTCGTAGACCGTGTCGATCTTGGCGAGCGCGTTGCCCACCGACAGTACGACGAACGGCACGAGGATATAGACGAGGCCGATGAGGATGCCGGTTTCGGTGCCGAGGAAGCGGATCGGCCGTTCGGTGAGCCCGAGGCCCATCAGCCCCTGATTGACGAGGCCGGTGCGCCCGAGCAGCACCATCCAGCCGAAGGAGCGCACGATGTTCGAGGTGAACAGCGGCACGATGATGAGGATGACGCAGGCTCGCCGCCACGCCCGCCAGCGCACGATGCGCACGAGGTACCAGGCGAGCGGGAAGCCGACCAGCACGCAGATCGCCGTGGTGGCGAGCGCGATGCGGAAGGTCACCCACAGCACGTCCCAATGGTACTGGTCGAGCAGCACGCGGGCGTAATGGGCGGCGGTGAGAGCGCCGTCACTGGTGGTGACGCTGGAGATCGCCACCACCGCCATCGGCGCCAGGAAGAAGGCGGCGAAGAAGGCGAGCGGCGCGAAGAGCAGGAGCGCCAGCGTGGTGCGGGAGGCGGTCACCGGCCTCACTCCGCGATGAGGTGCAGCGCCGCCGGGCGCAGCCCGACGGTCACGCCGGCGCCGGGATGCAGCTCCGCGCCCGACATGCCGAGCCGCGCGACCTTCAGCAGAACATCGCCGCAACGCACGAAGAGGGTCGTCATCGGGCCGATGGCGACCACTTCCTCCACCGTCCCGCCGGCGGTGGCGAGATCGGCCGGTGCCGCGCCCTCCACAAGCACGACGTCCTCGGGCCGGATCATCGCGCAGCGCGTGCCTTCAGGCGCGGCCAGCTCCAGCCCGGCGAAGGCGAGGCGTATCCGCCCCGGCCCGGCGGGCTCGGCCGGAATGAGGTTGGGCTCGCCGACGAATTCGGCGACGAAGCGGGAGGCGGGGGCCCGGTAGATCTCGGCCGGCGTGCCGACCTGCTCGACGCGCCCGCCATGCATCACCACGATGCGATCGGCCATCGCCATGGCCTCTTCCTGATCGTGGGTGACGAAGATGAAGGCGATGCCGAGCTTTTCCTGAATGTGCTTGAGCTCGATCTGCATGCGCCGGCGCAGCTTCAGGTCGAGCGCGGAGAGCGGCTCGTCGAGCAGCAGCAGCTTGGGCCGGTTGACGATGGCGCGGGCCAGCGCCACGCGCTGCTGCTGGCCGCCGGAAAGCGCGCGCGGCAGGCGGGCGCCCATTTCCTCGAGGCCGACCAGCGCCAGCGCCTCGCGGGCCCGGCCTTGCGCTTCCGCCCTGGCGACCCCGGCGCGGCGCGGGCCATAGGCCACGTTGTCGAGCACGCTCATATGCGGGAAGAGCGCGTAGCTCTGGAAGACGGTGTTCAGCGGCCGGCGGTAGGGCGGCGCCCTGGTGATGTCCTCGCCGTCGATGCGGATGCGTCCGGCGTCCGGCGTCAGGAAGCCGGCGATGCAGCGCAGCAGCGTGGTCTTGCCGCAACCGCTGGGGCCGAGCAGGGCGATGAACTCGCCGGCGCCGACCATCAGCTCGACATCGCGCAACGCCTGATGCGCCGCGAAATGCTTGGAGACCGTTTCGATGGAGAGGAGTGGCTGCACGTGGTCGTTCCTGGCTGGGAAGGGGGACGACCGCATCCGGCGGCCGTCCCGTGTCGGATACGCCAGACTATTTGCGGGCGATCTCGCGGTTCCAGGTGTCGACGAGCGCGGCGCGCTTGGCGTTCACCTCGTTCCAGTCCAGCAGGAAGAGGTTCTCGACCGTGCCGTCCACGCCCCAGGGCAGCCGGTACGCCGTTTCCTGGGAGACGGTGACGCCCTTCACGGACGGGCCGAGATAGAGCTTCTCGGCGAGGCAGCGCGAGGCGTCCGTGGTGAGCGCGGTGTCGATGAATTTCTGCGCGAGTTCCTTGCGCGGCGCGTTCTTCACCAGGTGGAGACGCGCATCCGTTGCCCACACCCCTTCCTTCGGCACGGTGAAGCCGATCGGCAGGCCCTTGGCGGTGAGGTCGAAGGCGCCGACGTTGAAGTGCGCGCCGATGATCGCCTCGCCGCTCTGGTAGGCATTGGAGGCCGCGCCCGACGAGTCGAAGAACAGCGCCGGCTTCAGTTCCTTGATCCTGGCGAAGACCGGGCCGAAATCGCCGGCCGGCGCGTTCCAGATCTTGTGGAGGAAGAACAGGAACGGCACGCCGGAGGAATTGGCCGGGGAGGGGATGGTCACCGCGTCGGCATATTCCGGCTTCCACAGATCGTTCCAGGAGGTCGGCGGCGCCTTGATTTCCTTGGTGTTGTAGGTGAGGCCGAGCGAGTAGTAGCCGGTGCCGACCGCGTAGATGCCGTTGGCGTTCTCGTAGACCGCCTGCGGCAGCGCGGCGGAGAGGTTCGGCACGCCGCCTTGCGTGATCGGCTCAAGCACGCCGGCGGCTTCCGCCAGCTCGCTCACGCCGCCATCCATCCAGGCGACGTCGATGGTGGGGGCATCCTTCTGCTGCTGCAGCTTGGAAAGGGTGACGGTGGAGGTGCCGACCTCCGGCACGACCGGGACGCCGGTCGCCTTGGTGAAGGGATCGGCGACGCAGGTTTTGAAGGCGTCGCCCCAGTTGCCGCCGTACCAGGCGACGTGCAGGGCGCCTTTACCTGCGTCCTGCGCCGATGCCGGCGCGAGCGTGGCGGCCAGCGCGAGCGCCGACGCCGTAGCGAGACCATGGATGCGTGCCATGTTGTTTTCTCCCCTCATGTGCAGCGGCGGGATCATGACGGCCTGACGCAGCGGCCGCTTGCAGTATCGGGCCAGAAACTTTGATATGGGCGACATGTTGCATGAGCCACCCCCGACGCCCGATGCCGCGGAGATCCCGACCTCGGTGCTGCAGGCCGCCCGTACCTCGCCATTGCGCGTTGGCTTCGTCCTGCTGGACCAGTTCACCCTCGCGGCCTTCGGCGGGCTGATCGACGCGCTGCGCCTCGCGGCGGACCATGGCGGGCGCAGCCGGCAGATCCATGCCTCCTGGAAGGTGATGAGCCTGGAGGCGGCGCCGCGCCGGGCAAGCTGTGGCGTGGTCATCTCCGACAGCACGCGGCTCCTCGACCCGACCCAGTTCGACTACATCGCCGTCTGCGGCGGCAACGACTACCTCAACGAGCACCAGCCGCCGGCGCTGCTCGACTATCTCCAGCAGGCGGCCGCCCGGCGCGTCCGGCTCATCGGCGTGTGCACCGGCACCTTCGCGATCGCGCAGGCCGGCGTCGCCGAGGGGCGGACGCTGTGCATACACTGGAACGTGCTGGAAGCCTTCCGGGCGCAGTTCCCGACGCTGAACGCCGTCACCGACAAGCTGTTCGTCGACGAGGGCGACCTGCTCTCCTGCGCCGGCTCCACCGCCGCCATCGATCTCGGCCTCTATCTCGTCACCCGCCATTGCGGGAGCGGCAAGGCCAACCAGGCGGTGCGCCACATGATGTTGCAGGGCATGCGCCCGCCGACGCTGCCGCAGCCGCATTTCTTCGCCGATCTCGCGAAAGTGGCGGATGCGCGCGTGCATCAGGCGGTGCATTTCATGGAGCAGCGGCTCGACGACCCGCCCTCCATGGACGCCATCGCCCGCTATGTCGGCTGTTCGAGCCGCCAGCTGGAGCGTGCCTTCAGCGCCGCGCTCGGCGCCTCGCCGGCGGCCTATCAGCGCCAGCTGCGCAAGGACTACGCCTGCTGGATGCTGGAGAACAGCCCGCGCAGCATCACCGAGATCGCCTTCGACTGCGGCTTTTCCGATGCCGCGCATTTCTCGCGCGAGTTCCGCAACGCCTTCGGCGTCTCACCCCGCCAGTACCGCGCCGCCCGCGTGGGCTCCCGCTAGGCCGGCCGCCGCTCGGCTCGCGCATCTCTCCGCCGCCGCTCGGTTCGAGAGGGTCGGTCCGTCTACCGGGTGCGGCTCCGGTAGACGGTGTCGGAAAATTATGGCCCCGCCGCGTTTACGGCCACGAACCGGTCACCGGCCGAGATACTCCGCGTCGCTGACCTTCTCCAGCCAGTCGACGGCCTTGCCGTCCTTCATCTCGGCCACGGCGAGATGCGTCATCGCGCTGTTGGGTGCGGCGCCGTGCCAGTGCCGTTCTCCCGGCTCGAACCAGACGATGTCGCCGACGCGGATTTCCTCCACCGGCCCGCCCTCGCGCTGCGCCCTCCCGGTGCCGGACAGCACCAGCAGGGTCTGGCCGAGCGGATGGGTGTGCCAGGCGGTACGCGCGCCCGGCTGGAAGGTGACGGTCGCCGCGCTCAGTCCGCCGGCACCGGCGAAGGGGGCGGCGATGCTGACCTGACCGGTGAAATACTCGTCCGGCCCCTGCCGGGGAGGGGGCGAGCCGGCGCGCGTGATGTCCATGGCGGTTCTCCTGGTTCGGGCCGATGTCTCGCCCTGCTTATCAGAGCGGTTCTGGTGAATTAGTCGGCGTAAACGGCATGACGTTATGTCGGGGCTTCATGAATGCCGCGCAGCCGCCAGTCCTCGGCCGCGGCTAGGCGGTGACGGTGAGCTGGCGCAGGGTGTGGCGCAGCGTGTCGATGGCGGGGTTGGCGCTGGTCGGCCGCCATATGGCGTGAAGCTCGACGATGGACGGCGCGCCGAGGGCGAGCGGGCGCAGGATGACGCCCTCGAAGCCGAGATTGCGGGCCGCGCGCGGCACCAGCGCCAGCCCGATGCCGGCCTTGACCAGCCCGAGGATGGAATGCACCTGGCTGATGTGCTGGACGTAGCGCGGGGTGATCGCCGCCGAGGCGAACAGCGTCGCCAGCAGGTCGTAGAAATAGCGCGCCTCATAGGGCGAATAGGCGACCATGGGCTGACGGTCGAGGTCCGACAGCCTCACCTCCGGCGCGGCGGCGAGGGGATGATCGTCGGGCGCGGCGAGCAGCAGCGGCTCGCGCACCACGCAGAGCGACTGGAACTCGCGCCGGTTGAAGGTGGGGCGCACGAGGCCGACGTCGATCCGTCCCGCGGTCAGCGACTCGAACTGGTCGGTGGAGACCATCTCCTTGAGGACGAGATCGATGCCCGGCGCCTCGGCGCGGAAGCGCTTGATGAGGCGCGGCAGGAAATCGTAGCCGGACGCGGCGGTGAAGCCGAGGGCGATCGAACCTTCCTCGCCGCTGGCGGTGCGCCGTGCCGCCAGCGCCGCGCCCTCCGCCAGCCGCAGCAGGCGGCGGGCCTCGGGCAGGAAGTTCTCCCCGGCGCGGGTGAGGCGCACCGAGCGGCTCGTGCGGTCGAGCAGGCGGACGTCGAGCGTGTGCTCCAGCAGCTGGATCTGCCGGCTGAGCGGCGGCTGGGTGAGGTTGAGGCGAGCGGCGGCGCGGCCGAAATGCAGTTCCTCGGCGACGGCGACGAAGCAGCGGAGATGGCTGAGCTCGAACATCGATCCAAAATTGGCATCGATTAATGCTCAGAACAACTCATTCGTGCATCGTCTCTCCCCTAGGATGATCATCGGACCGCTGCGCCGGCGGACCCAAAAGCGGGCCGGAAGGTCCGCCAGAAAACGAGTTGCCACGCTTCCCGTCGTTTCTGGAGGAAACGCTCATGACCCTTCGCCTGCTCAAGGCGGCCGCCGCCGCGCTCACGCTGTGCGGCGCCCTCGCGCCGTCCTTCGCCCATGCCCAGAATTTCGAACGGCCGGTGCGCATCGTCGTGCCCTTCGCGCCCGGCGGCACCTCCGACATTCTCGCGCGCCTGATCGCGCCGAAGCTCTCCGAGGCCGTCGGCCAGCCGGTGGTGGTGGAGAACAAGCCCGGCGCCGCCGGGAACATCGGCGCCGACGCGGTGGCCAAGGCTCGCCCGGACGGCCATACGCTGCTGCTGATGGACATCGGCTCGCTCGCCGTCGCCCCCAGCCTGTTCCCCGACCTTTCCTACAATGTCGAGAACGACCTCGCTCCGGTCGGCATGGTGATGTTCGGCCCCTATGTGCTGGCGGTGAACCCGTCCGTGCCGGCCAAGAACGTCTCCGAACTGGTCGCCTATGCCAAGGCGAACCCCGGCAAGCTGGCGGTGGCGAATTCCGGCGTCGGCGCGCTCAACCACATCACCGCCGTCGCGCTCGCCCGCGATCTCGGCATCGACTGGAAGAACGTGCCCTACAAGGGCGGCGCCGCCGCCTCGCGGGCCGTCGTTTCCGGCGAGAGCAACGTCATCATCAACGGCGCCACCGCGACGCTGCCCTTCGTCACCAACAAGCAGCTCGTCGGCATCGCCGTCACCGGCGACGAGCGGCTCGCCGCGCTGCCGAATGTCGAGACCTTCAAGGAGGCGAAGCTTCCGCTGAACGACGCCGGCACCTGGCAGGGCCTGCTCACCAGCGGCAAGACGCCGCCGGAAGTGGTCGCGCGGCTGAACGGGGAGCTCAACAAGATCCTCGCCCTGCCGGAGATCCAGGCGAAGATCGCCGAGCAGGGCGGCTCGCCGCGTCCCGGCACGCCGGAGGCGGTCAAGAGCTGGCTCGTCACCAACATCAAGAGCTGGGGCGACATCGTTCGCGCCGCCGACATCAAGACCAACTGAACCGGCGGCGGTGCGCGTCGTGACCACACGCAGGTTCGACTGGCCGGACCTTCTGTTCGGCCTCTTCCTCATCGCGGTGGCGGCGGGCACCTTCGCCGCCACCTGGAGGCTCGCCGGCGGTTCGGCGGCCGATATGGGGCCGGGCTACATGCCGCGGGCCATTGCGCTGGCGCTGCTGGGCTTCGGCCTGTTCTTCGCCGGGCGCGGGCTGCTGCGTGGCCATGCCGGCATCCCGCGGGTGCAACTGCGCCCCATCCTCGGCGTCGGCGCCTCGGTGGGGGCCTTCGCGCTGCTGATCGAAGGCGCGGGCCTCGCCGCCGCCTCGCTGGCGGCCATCCTCATCGCGGCCTGTGCCAGCCGCGAGAGCCGCTTCCTCGAAGTCATCCCGTTCGGTCTCGTCATCACCGCCGGCGCGGTCCTTCTCTTCGTGAAGGCGCTCGCCCTGCCGGTGGCGATCTGGCCGTGGTGAGCGGAGCGGGCGAGCGATGGAACTGTTCGACAACCTGCTTCTCGGCCTCTCCACGGCCCTGCAGTTCAACAACCTGATCTACTGCCTGATCGGCGTGGTCATCGGCACCGCCATCGGCGTGCTGCCGGGCATCGGGCCGATCCCGACGGTGGCGCTGCTGCTGCCCTTCACCTTCGGGCTGGCACCGGCCTCGTCCCTCATCATGCTCGCCGGCATCTTCTACGGCGCGCAGTATGGCGGCTCGACCACGGCGATCCTGGTGAACGTGCCGGGCGAAACCTCGTCGGTCGTCACCTGCCTCGACGGCCACGAAATGGCGAAGCGCGGCCGCGCCGGCCCGGCGCTCGCCATCGCCGCCATCTCATCCTTCTTCGCCGGCACGGTGGCGACGGTGGTCATCGCGGTGCTCAGCCTGCCGCTGGCGGCGCTGGCGCTGAAGTTCACCGCCGTCGAGTATTTCAGCCTGCTGGTGCTCGGCCTGTTCGCGGCCGTCATCCTCGCCCATGGCTCGGTGGCGAAGTCGCTCGCCATGGTCTTCCTCGGCTTGCTGATCGGGACCGTCGGCATCGACGTCAATTCCGGCGTCGCGCGCATGACCTTCGGCATTCCCGCCCTGTCGGACGGGCTGGATTTCGTGCCCGTCGCCATGGGCATGTTCGGCCTCGCCGAGATCATCGCCAATCTGGAGCGCCCCGAGGTGCGGCAGGTGGTGAGCCAGAAGCTGCGCGACCTCGTTCCCTCGCGCGCCGACCTGAAGGCGGCGTTCCCCGCCATGGTGCGCGGCACCTTCATCGGCTCGGCGCTCGGCGTGCTGCCGGGCGGCGGCGCGGCGCTGCCGCCCTTCACCGCCTATGCGCTGGAGAAGAAGGTGGCGAAGGACCCCTCGCGCTTCGGCAAGGGAGCCATCGAGGGCGTCGCCGGGCCGGAGGCGGCCAACAATGCCGGCGCGCAGACCAGCTTCATCCCGCTGCTGACGCTCGGCATTCCCGCCAACGCCCTGATGGCGTTGATGATCGGTGCCCTGATGATGCAGGGCATCCAGCCCGGCCCGCAGGTCATGACCGAGCAGCCCGAACTCGTCTGGGGCGTCATCGCCTCGATGTGGACCGGCAACCTCATGCTGCTGATCATCAACCTGCCGCTGGTCGGGCTGTGGGTCTCGATGCTGAAGATCCCCTACCGGCTGCTCTTCCCCGCCATCGTGCTGTTCTGCTGCATCGGCACCTACGGCATCTCCAACAGCGCCTTCAATGTCTGGCTGATGCTGGGCTGCGCGGTGGTCGGCTACTTCTTCATCAAGGTGGGCGTGGAGCCGGCGCCGCTGCTGCTGGGCCTCGTGCTCGGGCCGCAGCTCGAAGAGAATTTCCGCCGTGCGATGCAGCTCTCCGACGGCGACCCGTCGGTGTTCGTCACCCGGCCGATCAGCGCCGTGCTGCTCGGCATCGTCGCCCTCATGCTCATCGCCATGCTTTCCCCGGCGGTGCTGAAGACCCGCAAGGAAGCGCTCGCCGAATAGTCCGGCGGCTTCCGCCGCCTCGCTCCCCGATGCCCGTACCCAGAAGGACCTTCCCCGTGGACCTGCCCGTCAATACGTTCAAGCGCACGCTTATCGCCGGCCAGCAGCAGATCGGCTTCTGGAACTCCATGGCGAGCCCGACCGCCACCGAGATCCTCGCCGGCTCCGGCTTCGACTGGCTGATCATCGACGGCGAGCATGCGCCGAACGACGTTCCCGGCGTTCTCTCCCAGCTTCACGCCACGATGGAGAATGCCACGCACCCGATCGTGCGCATCCCGGTGAACGACCCGATCGTCTTCAAGCGCTTCCTCGACATCGGCACGCAGACCTTCCTCGTGCCCATGGTGGAGACCGCCGAGCAGGCCCGGGCGGCGGTGGCGGCGACACGCTTCCCGCCGGACGGCATCCGCGGCTTCGCCGGCGCGGCGCGCGCCTCGCGCTACGGGCGGGTGGCGAACTACCACAAGCGCGCCCATGAGGAGCTGTGCATCCTGGTGCAGATCGAGACGCAGCAGGCGCTCGACAACATCGAGGCCATCGCGGCGGTGCCGGGCATCGACGGGCTGTTCGTCGGGCCGGGCGATCTCTCCTCCGATCTGGGCTATCTCGGCGACCAGGGCAATCCCTACATCGTCGAGTTGATCGAGGCCTCCATCCGCCGCATCGTGGCCACCGGCAAACCGGCCGGCATTCTCACGGGCGACGAAGGCCTCGCACGGCGCTACATGGCGGCGGGCTGCACCTTCACGGCGGTGGGCATTGACACCGGCCTGCTCGCCCGCAGCTCCGAGGCGATCGCCCGCAAGTTCAAGGCGTGAGCCACATCCACTTCCCGAAGGATCGACACATGAAACTCGGCTTCGTCGGCCTTGGCATCATGGGAACCCCCATGGCCGGCCACCTCATCGACGCGGGTCACGCGCTGCATGCCCATTCGCGCAGCGGCGTGCCGCAGGAGCTGATCGAGGCCGGCGCCGTCGCCTGCTCCTCCCCGCAGGAGGTGGCGCAGGCGGCGGACGTGATCTTCACCATGCTGCCCGACACCGGCGATGTCGGCCGGGTGCTCTTCGGTGAGAACGGGATCGCGTCGGGTCTTTCGGCGGGGAAGATCGTGGTGGATATGTCGTCGATTGCGCCGGTCGAGACGAAGGAGTTCGCCGCGAAGATCAACGCGCTGGGCTGCGATTATCTCGACGCGCCGGTTTCCGGCGGCGAGGTCGGCGCCAAGGCGGCCTCGCTGACCATCATGGTCGGCGGGCCAGAGAAGGCGTTCGCGACGGTGAAGCCGCTGTTCGAGAAGATGGGCAAGAACATCACCCTGGTGGGCGGCAATGGCGACGGGCAGACCACCAAGGTGGCGAACCAGATCATCGTGGCGCTGACCATCCAGGCGGTGGGCGAGGCGCTGTTGTTCGCCTCCAAGGCGGGCGCCGACCCGGCGAAGGTGCGCGAGGCGCTGATGGGCGGCTTCGCCAATTCGCGCATCCTCGAGGTGCATGGGGAGCGGATGGTGAAGCGGACCTTCAACCCGGGCTTCCGGATCGAGCTGCACCAGAAGGACCTGAACCTCGCTCTGACGGGGGCGCGGCAGCTTCAGATGGCGCTTCCGGCGACGGCTCTGGCGCAGCAGCTTTTCAGCGCCTGCGCGGCGAATGGCGGGGCGGCGTGGGACCATTCGGCGCTGGTGAAGGCGCTGGAGATGCTCGCCAACCACACCGTCGCCCCCGATGCCTGACGGGAAGTGAATGCACCGCCGCCGTGTCAGGCGGCGGTGCCTTTCGGTCCAGCCGTCAGGTGCGCGGGCGGCGCAGCAGGGTCTCCAGGCGCGAGGCTCCGGCATCGGCCGGCGGCGTGCCGTCATCCTCCTGCGGTCCGCTTCCCGTCCAGCCCATCTTGCGGACGGCGCGGGGCGAAACGCCGAATTCGTGCTTGAAGGCGCGGCTGAAGGTCGAGGCGTCGGGAAAACCGCACTGTTCCGCGATGCGGACGATGGAGCGCGTGTCGGACGTGTCGAGCAGGGCATCGCGCGTGCGCAGCAGCCGCTGGCGCCGGATATAGGCCGCCACGCCCCCGAGCGGCTCGAAGGAGCGGTAGAGCCGCGAGCGCGACACGAACAGTTCCTCGGCCAGCGAGGCCGGCGAGAGATCGGCGTCGTCGATCTTCTGCTCGATGAGGCGGCGGGCGCGTTCGAGCAGCCGGACATCGGTCGCGCCGCGCTCGGCGGCCGGATCGTTGCGGCAGGAGGCGACGCACGCCTCGACCAGCCCGCGCGTGGCGCCCAGCACGCCCGCCAGATCCGAGGGCCGCAGGCGCGGCAATTGCCGGTCGAGGCCGAGCAGGAAATCCGCCAGCAGCCGGGCCGCCCCGCTTTCCAGCCGGTGGTCGAGCATGCCGCTGATCTCGTGCAGCGAGGGGAACAGGTCACGCGGCATGAACAGGGCCAGCAGCCGGCGCGTCTCCAGCTCGGTCTGGAACGGCTCGGCGAGGCAATGGAAGCTCAGCCGGATCGTGTCCGGCGCGGCGGGGTCGTCCCGCAGCAGCACGTACCAGTGCTCCAGCGTGGATTTGCGCGCATGGCGCCAGCCGAAGGCATAGCCCGGGCCGGGAAGATGCCCGCTGACCAGGGCCAGCCTTCCGAGGTCCCACAGGGTCTGCTGGATCGGGAAGGCGCCGTCGCGCCCGCGCACCAGATGCAGCTCGACAACCCCGCTGAACGCCGCGCGGAACGCGTCGAACGGGACGGCTCCGGGAAGCGCATCGGCTGCCAGCTCGAGCGGCTCCAGGGGCGCGTCGTCTTCCCTCCGGCATGAATCTTCAGGTGGCATTGGGATCATGAGGGAAGCGGATCGGAAATGCGCCGTGCGATTTCGGCCGGGAGCGGAGGGGGCGGGAGAAGGGCGTCATGCACCATCAGGTGCTGGTTCCATCTCCGGAGAGGGTTGTGGTCGTGCAGTAAACCTCCTGCGTGATGCCTATTGAATCGTATAATTTTCATAGAGTTCGGCCGATGCGGTCCGGATGTACGTCGAAATACGAGGGCGGTTCTGTTTCTGGACGACCTTGTCAGCGAATAATTATTGCGTAAACGCTGAAGTTATTTCAGTGTGGTCATGAATTTCGTTCACGGGGCGGGGCATGTCCGTACAGAGAGTCGACCTGAATCTGTTCCGGGTGTTCGAGACGGTGCTCCACTGCCGAAGCGTCAGCGGCGCCAGCCGCGAACTGGGCGTGACCGCCTCCGCCGTGAGCCATGCGCTCGCGCGCCTGCGGCAGGCGGTGGGCGACGAGCTGTTCGTGCCGGGCGAGAACGGCATGGAGCCGACGCCGCGCGCCCGCGAAATCGCCCCGGCGATCCTCGACGGGCTGGAGCGGATCGAGGAGGCGATCAAGACCAGGCCCTTCGAGCCCTCCAATTCGGCGCGCACCTTTCGCATCTCGGCCACCGACTACGGCACCACCGTCATCCTGACCCGCCTCATCGAGCGGCTGGCGAAGACGGCGCCGCAGCTGGAGCTGCGCATCTTCCCCTACAACCGGATGGACGTGGTCCGGCACCTCGACGAAGGCCGTCTCGATCTCGTCATCGGCTGGTTCGCCGACCTTCCCGAACATCTGCGGCGAACCGAGGTGCTGGTGGACCGCGAGGCCATCGTGGTGCGCCGGGGGCATCCGCTCGTCGGCCAGCCGATCGACCGGGACCGGCTGTTCTCCTACCCCTTCGTGGTGGTGGAACTCACCGGCAGCGGCGAGCAGGCGGCCGAAGGCTTCATCGACGAGCGCGGCGTCTGGCGGCGCGTCTGGATCGACCGCCTGCTGATCGAGACCAGCGACGAGGACGCCGTCGCGCATGTGGCGGTCTCGCTGCCGCATTACGCCGCCGTGCCCGGCATCCTGTCGGCGACCGACATGGTGGCGACGCTGCCGGAGCGCATGGCGCGCCGGATCGCCGACGCGGGAACCCATGAGATCCTCGAACTGCCCTATGACCCGCTTGAGGTCGCCGCCGAGGCGATCTGGCACCAGCGCGGGGATCGCGACGGCGGGTTGCAGTGGCTGCTGGGCGAACTGGTCGATGTCATGCGCTCCGCGTGAGCGTTTGTCTGGTCCGGAATATCTCCCACGGGTGACCGATAGAAAATGACGCCGCGTCCCATTTATATGCAGGGCGTCTCCACTTCTTTCTGTCTATAATACAGTAGATAAAGTAATAATTGAGACGATACGCAAATTTCGCCAGTATATAGCCGACGCAGGTGGGGGCGTTCCTGTGGGCAGGCCGGGGCGCCGCGAGGGATCGGCGCCGTCGAGCGCGGTTGGTGGACCTCGTCGGGCCGGTTCAGCGCAAGGCCTGGGCAAGGACGCGCAGCACCTGCGCGTTCATCTGCGCCACGTTGAAGCGCATGAGGTCGCCGGCCGACTGGGTGACGCTGAAGACGTTCCCCGGCGCCAGCACCACCCCTTCGCGCAGCGCCGCCTTCGCCACCTCGGCGGCGTCCCGCCCGTCCGGCAGGCGGCACCAGAGATAGAAGCCGCCGCGCGGCAGCGTCCAGGGCACGACGCCAAGTCCCTCCAGCGGATCGAGGATCTCCCGCCGGCGCTTGGCCAGCCGATTGCGCAGCCCGGCGAGGTGCTTGCGGTAGCTGCCGTCGGTGAGCGTGGCGGCGACGAGTTCGGCGGCAACCGGGCTCGGGCCGCCGAAATTCGTCGCCACCTGGAGGTCGATGAGGCTCTCGATCCAGTCCGGCCGGGCGACGATGTAGCCGCAGCGGATCGAGGCCGACAGCGCCTTGGAGAAGCTGCCGATACGGATCACCCGCGACAGCCCGTCCAGCGCGGCGAGGCGCGGGGAGGGCTCCGGCTCGAAATCGGCGAAGATCTCGTCCTCCACGATGGTGAGATCGTGGGCCGCCGCCGCGGTCAGGACACGGTGCGCGGTCGAGGGCGAGAGCGTGGCGCCGGTCGGGTTATGAAGCGCCGCGTTGGTGATGTAGAGCCGCGGGCGGTGGGTAGCGAACGCCTCGTTGAAGAGCGCGATGTCCGGCCCCGCCGGCGTGTAGGGAACGCTCACGATCTTCGCCCGGTGGGCGCGCAGCAGGGCCTGGAAGTTGAAATAGCAGGGGTCGTCGACCAGCACGGTGTCGCCAGGATTGAGGAGAAAGCGGCAGAGCAGGTCGACCGCCCGCGTGCCCGAGGGCGTGAGGAGAATCTGCTCCGGCCCGGCATCGAGGCCCTCCGCCGCGAACTGGCGGGCGAGCAGGCGGCGCAGCGTCGGCGAGCCGCGCGTCGCGCCATAATCGGTCAGCACGGCATCGTCGGCTCGCGCCAGCGCGCGGATCGCCCGCCGGATCGCCGCATTGGGCATCCAGTCGGCGGGAAGCCAGCCGCAGCCCGGCTTCAGCATCTCCGGGCCGGCGTCCAGCGATTGCCGCGACACCCAGAAGGGGTCGATCGCGCGGTCGAGCCTCGGTTCCACGTCGCGCGGCGCGACCGGCGCCGGGCTGCCCGCGACATAGAAGCCGGAGCCGGGGCGGGAGCGGATGAGCCCTTCGGCGGCCAGCCGGTCATAGGCTTCGACGACGGTGGAGGGGGAGACCTGCATGTCGCGGGCGAACCGCCGGATCGAGGGCAGCTTCTCGCCGGGGGTCAGGCTGCGGCTCGCCACGCGCCGGCGGATCGCCGCCATGACGGCCTCGGTGCGGGTGGGCATGGCCTCTTTGGTCTCCATGGACGCTAACTGTATGGCTTCCGTTATCCATACTGTTTGGCTCCACCGTATGGGAGTGTCGCTGTCGCCGCCAGTCCCGGAGCGCTATCGCGGAATGGACGCCAGGGAGACGGACATGCAGCGCGGAACGGAAGGCTGGGGCAGCGGCCTGCTCGGCGTCATCATCTTCAGCGGCTCGCTGCCGGCGACGCGCGTCGCGGTCGGCGGCTTCACCCCGCTTTTCCTCACCTCGGCGCGCGCGGTCATCGCAGGGGTGCTGGGCGCGGCCCTGCTCCTCGCGCTTCGCCAGAGCCGGCCGGCGCGGGGCGATCTGGTGCCGCTTGCCGTGGTGGCGCTCGGCGTGGTCGTCGGCTTTCCGCTGCTCACCGCGCTGGCGCTCCAGCACATCACCTCGGCCCGCTCGATCGTCTTCATCGGCCTGCTGCCGCTCGCTACCGCCCTCTTCGGCGTCGTCCGGGGCGGCGAGCGGCCGAAGCCGGCCTTCTGGCTTTTCTCCGTCGCCGGCGCTGCCTCGGTCGTCGGATTCGCGCTGGCTTATGGCGGCCCGACCTCGCTCGCCGGCGACCTGCTGATGGTGGCCGCCATCCTGCTCTGCGGCCTTGGCTATGCGGAAGGAGCCCGGCTGTCGCGCCACCTCGGCGGCTGGCAGGTCATCTCCTGGGCGTTGCTGGTGGCGCTCCCGCTCATGGCGGTAATGGCGCTGGCGACACTGCCGCCGACATGGAGCGGCATTGGCGGGCCGGCCTGGCTCGGCCTCGCCTATGTCTCGGTCTTCAGCATGCTGATCGGCTTCGTCTTCTGGTATCGCGGGCTGGCGCTGGGCGGCATCGCCGGGGTCGGCCAACTCCAGCTCCTCCAGCCCTTCTTCGGGCTGGCGCTGGCGGGAATGCTGCTCGGCGAGCCGGTGGCGTGGACGATGATCGCCGTCACCGGCCTCGTCGTGCTCTGCGTGGCGGGAGCCAAACACTTCGCCTGATGGACGGACGGCGCCGGGCTCGGGTGTTCAGAGCCGGCGCACCGAGCGCAGCGGCGTGCCGCCGGCCTCGATCCGTGCCAGTGCGGCGTCCAGCGGCTCGCGCACCACCGACATGAAATGCGCCGTGGCGTGCAGCAGCGTCGCCCGGTCCTCGACGATGCCGACATGGCCCGGCCAGAACAGCAGGTCGCCGCGCTCGAGTGTCGCGACGTCGCCGGAAAAGGCGACCGGCTGGCCGAGCGCGCGCTCCTGCATGTCGGTGTCGCGCGGCGCGCGGATGCCGCAGGCGGCGAGCGAGACCTGGACGAGGCCGGAACAGTCGAGCCCCAGGCTGGAGCGCCCGCCCCACAGATAGGCGGCGCCAAGATAGCGCGCGGCCACTTCCACGAAGTCGCCGTCGGGCTCGTCGAGCGCCGCGAGGTGATCGGCGAAGACGAAGCCGCCCGTCTCCGTCACCGCGAAGCGCTCGCGCGTGCCGATAATGGCGAGCCGGCTGCCGAGGGACAGCAGCTCGACGGGCGGCAGCTTGATGCTGGGGCCGGGGAAGACCGGCGTGCGCAGCGCCCGCACCCGATGCGTGGCGGGCGCGCCGGCGGGCAGCAGGGCCTCCGAGGGCAGCCAGCCGACATAGCCGTCCGCGTCCAGCTGGCCCCAGGCCCAGCCTTCCATCGTCATCTCGTAGACGGTGACGCTCTCGCCCGACAGCGCCTCGGTGGTGAGCGGCGCCGTCGGGTCCGGCTCCTTGCGCACCGGTACGCTGGGGCGCGCGACGGCATAGGGCTCGCCGGCGACGAAGCGTTCCGCCGTCACCACGCCCCGCAGGTGAAGCGCGGCGATGTCCGGGCGGGCGGGGGTGAGGCGGGGGTCGAGGTCGGGTGTCAGCAGGGCGTTCATGGAGGCGGTCATCGTTGCGGGGCTGTCTCGGCAGGCGGCGATCCTGATAGCGGTCTTGATAACAGCCTATCTTGGCAGGGAGCGGGCGGTGGCGACCACCTGGTCACCCAGCCGCTCTACATAGAGCGCGCCTTCCACCGTACGCTGGATGATGACGTTGCGTCGATCCGCCTCGTCGCGGCGCCGCGACACGAGACCGAGCTGGCCCATCGTGTCGAGCGCGCGGGTGATGACCGGCTTGGTGACGCCAAGCCGCGCGGCGAGGCCGCGCACCGTGTGCGGCGGCGCTTCCAGATAGACGCTGAGCAATATCGCCAGCTGGCGCGGACTGAGGTCCGGCGCGTCGTCGCGGACCTGCGCGAGCGACAGCTCGTGCAGGAGACGCAACGCCTGCGATGGGCGCAACTCGACCGCCATGGCCCGTCCCCGGTCCGCAATCGTTACGGTTGCGGATTGTTCCCCGGACTATGGCGTCTTCGCGACGAAAAATTCCTTAACGTCAGACCGATTCTGACAAATGCCGGAAATATGAAACATCAGTCCCCGAAACGCTCGGCGATCAGCGCGTCGAGCGCGCGGATCGTCTGCGCCTCGCCGCCTTCCGGGCGCCCCGGGCGGGAGGAGGGGTTCCAGGCGTAGATGTCGAGATGCAGCCATGCCCCGGCGCGCTCGACGAAGCGCTGGAGGAACAGCGCGGCGGTGATCGAGCCGGCGAAGCCGCCGCCCGGCGCGTTGTTGAGGTCGGCGATCTTGCTGTCGAGCATCGCGGCGTAGGGCCGCCACAGCGGCAGGCGCCAGGAAGGGTCCGCCTCGGCGGCGCCGTGGCGGGCGAGGTTGGCCGCCAGCGTCTCGTCGTCCGTATAGGCGGGCGGCAGCTCCGGCCCGAGCGCGACACGCGCCGCGCCGGTGAGCGTGGCGAAGTCGATCAGCAGCTCGGGCGCCTCCTCGTCGGCGAGGCTGAGCGCGTCGGCGAGGATCAGCCGCCCCTCCGCATCGGTGTTGCCGATCTCAACGGTGAGGCCCTTGCGCGAGGGGAAGATGTCGCCGGGCCGGAAGGCCGAGCCGTCGATGGCGTTCTCGACGGCAGGGACGATGAGGCGCAGCCGCACCGGCAGGTTCCGCGCCATGATCATCTGCGCGAGGCCGATGGCGTTGGCCGCCCCGCCCATGTCCTTCTTCATCAGCAGCATGCCGCTGGACGGCTTGATGTCGAGCCCACCGGTGTCGAAGGCGACACCCTTGCCGACCAGCGTCACCTTGCGCGCGTTCGGATCGCCCCAGGTGAGGTCGATGAGGCGGGGCGCGCGCGGGGAGGCGCGGCCGACGGCGTGGACCAGCGGGAAATTGGCGGCGAGCAGGTCATCGCCCGCGGTCACGTTCACCTGCGCGCCGAAGCGGGCGGCAAGCACACGCACCGCCGCCTCGATCTCCGCGGGGCCGAGATCGTTGGCCGGGGTGTTGACGAGGTCGCGCGTCAGCGCCACCGCCTCGGCGGTGCGAAGGACCGCGTCCGCGTCGACGCCTTCCGGCACGACCAGGCGGATGTCGGCGCCGTTGCGCTTGCGGTAGCGGGTGAAGCGGTAGCCGCCGAGCAGGAAGCCGATCGCCGCGAGGCGGGGATCGGCGGGCGCGTGGGCGATGGCGTAGTCGCCGGCCGGCAGGGATGTCGCCAGCTTGCCGAAGGCGAGCGGGTCGCGCGGTGTCTCCTCGACGCCGAACAGCACGCCGGCGATGGTGCCATCCGCCGCCGGCAGCACCAGCAGCGCGCCCGGTTCGCCCTTGAAGCCGCTCGCCTCGGCGAAGGCGGTCGCCGGGGCGGGAATGCCGCCCGCGATCTCGCGCCAGTTCTGCGGGGTGACGCACCAGATCGGGCGGGGGTGGACGGCCTCTTCGGCCCGGATCAGTTGAGCGCCCATCGCGACATCTCCCGTGAGCCGTCAGGCGACGGCAAGCTCGAACCCGCCATTTTCAATGAGGTAGACCGCGCCCTGGCGGACCGGCAGCTCCACCGCCTCGGGGGCGGGCATGCCGGCGAACGCATGCAGCATCGCCCGCACCACGCCGCCATGGGTCACCACCACGCTGTCGCCGGTCAAGTCGTCGATGGCGGCCAGCACGCGCGCGGAGAGTTCGGCATAGCTTTCCCCACCTGGCGGGGTGAAGTTCCACGGGTCGGCGTCGCGGGCGGCAAGGCTGACGGGATCGCGCCGGCGCAGTTCCGGCCAGGTGGCGCCTTCCCAGCGGCCGAAGCCGATCTCGCGCAGCCGCGTGTCCCGGCGGAAGCCGTCCGGCGGCAGGCCGAGTTCGGCGCGCAGGATCGCCATGGTCTGCGAGGCGCGGCTGAGCGGGCTTGCCACGAAGTCGAGGCTCGCCGCGCCGCCGCTGAGGCGGTCCACCACGCGCGCCGTATCGGCCGCCTGCTCGCGGCCGAGATCGTTCAGCGGGATGTCGTGACTGCCTTGCAGACGGCCGGCGAGATTCCAGTCGGTCTCGCCGTGACGGACGAGGAAGATGCGTCGTCTGGTCATTTCGAAGGAAGGGTCACGACGTGCGTGTAGCTGGGGCCGTTGAGCGGATAGTCGACGCGCAGCGTCACCGTCGATCCCAGCGGCGCCCGCCCGCTGGCGAAGACCCGCGTGCCCCCGGCCTGGCGGCCGACGCAACGGCGCGAGCCGGCATCGGTGCCGGTGGCAGTGAAGGAGCCGATGTCGAAGCTGATCTTCACCTTGGGCGGCGCGCTGAGCACCTTGATCTGCGGCGCCTGCGCCATCTGGCACAGACTGTCCGCCGTGCCGGCGGCGAAGATCACGCGCCCCTGGCCGCCGCCGGTGAGATAGGCGAGCCGGTCATTGTCGTTGCGCCCGTTGCTGGGGCTCACATAGCCGGGGAAGATCGCGCCACCGGTGCCGAAGATGCGGTTGAGCAGCGGGTAGGTCTGGAAGTCCGGCGGCACGCCACGGTCCTGCGCGCCCGGCGGCGGGATGTAGGGCAGGCCGGAGCCGCCGAGGCCCGAGCCCGGCGGCGGCCCGACGACGATCGGGCCGTTCTGCGCGCCGGCGGGCGCGGCTGCCGCCAGTCCGGTGGCGACCAGCGCGGCGGGCAGGAGGAAACGGAAGAGCTGGGAAAGGCGGGCCTTGCTCATGCGGGATGCTCCTGCTCCGCGTGTCGTCAGTCGCGCTCGAGGGTGAGGTCGGGCGCTTCGGGATTCTTCATGCCAACAATATGATAGCCGGCGTCGACGTGGTGGATCTCACCGGTGACGGCACGCCCGAGATCGGACAGCAGGTACATGCCGGTGTCGCCCACTTCCTCCACCGTGACGGTGCGGCGGAGCGGGGCGTTCAGCTCGTTCCACTTCAGGATGTAGCGGAAATCGCCGATGCCGGAGGCCGCCAGCGTCTTGATCGGGCCGGCGGAGATGGCGTTGACGCGGATGTTCTTCGGGCCGAGGTCGGCGGCGAGGTAGCGCACGCTCGCCTCCAGCGCGGCCTTGGCGACGCCCATGACATTGTAGTGCGGCATCCACTTTTCGGCGCCGTAATAGGTCAGGGTCAGCATGGAGCCGCCCTCCGTCATCAGCTTCTCCGCGCGCTGGGCGATGGCGGTGAAGCTGTAGCAGGAGATCAGCATGGTCTTGCTGAAATTCTCCGCCGTCGTGTCGACGTAGCGGCCGTCCAACTCGTTCTTGTCGGAGAAGGCGATGGCGTGGACGAGGAAGTCCAGCCCGCCGAACTGGCGCTCGGTCTCGGCGAACACGGCGTCGATGGTAGCGGGATCGGTGACGTCGCAATGGCCGACCAGGGTGGCGTCGAGTTCCGCCGCGAGCGGCTCGACGCGCTTCTTCAGCGGTTCGCCCTGATAGGTGAAGGCGAGCTTCGCGCCCTGCGCGTGGGCGGCCTTGGCGATGCCCCAGGCGATGGAGCGGTTGTTCGCCACTCCCATCACCAGGCCGCGCTTGCCGCTCATCAATCCGCCCGATGCCATGCTGGTCACGCCCTGCTCCGTACCTCGACCACCCTCACGGTGGCGTGCGTTCCTATCGCACAGCAGCAAGACCCGCTCAAGCGAGCGGTCGCAACGGTGCGATGGCGCGGTTCAGGCGGTGTCCTCGCGCCGGCGGCGCAGCAGCGCCTCCAGCTCCTCGTCGGAGGTATCGGGCAGCATGATTCGCATCGTCGCGAGCAGGTCGCCGGAGGAGCCGTCGGCCTTCGGCAGCCCCTTGCCGCGCAGGCGGAAGGTGCGGCCGGAATTGGTGTGCGCCGGAACCGACAGTTCGACGTCGCCGCCGAGCGTCGGCACGCGCACCTTCCCGCCCAGCACGGCATCGGCCAGCGACAGGGGGACGTCGGTGCGCAGGTCCGTGCCCTCGACGCGGAAATGCCGGTGCGGGGCATAGGCGACGACGACATAGGCGTCGCCCGGCGCGCCGCCGAAGGGGCTCGGCTCGCCCTGGCCCTTCATCCGCATGCGGTGGCCTTCGGCAACCTTGGCCGGGATCTTCACCTCGACGGTGCGCCCGTTCGGCAGGTGGACCTTGACCGGGCCACCCTCGATCACGCGCTCCAGCGGCACCGGCACGCTGATCTCGATGTCTCCGCCGCGCGGCATCTCGCCGCCGCCCGCGCCGGCACGGGCCCGCCCGCGCCCGCCGAGACCGCCGAGGATATCGGCGATCACGTCGTCGAAGCCGCCGGCCTCGTGCGGTCCGTGGCCGGAGCGGCGCATGCCCTCCGGGCCGAAGGAGAAGCTCTCGAAGATGGTCTCGCCCTGCGGGCCGCGATGGGCGCCGCGATTGAATCCGCCACCTCCGCCGGGGAAGCCTTCGAAGCCGCGCGGCTTGCCCTCGGCGTCGATCTCGCCGCGGTCGTACTGGCCGCGCTTTTCGGGGTCGGAGAGGATTTCGTGCGCGCTGTTCAGTTCGGCGAACTTGTCCTGCGCCTTCGGATCGTCCTTGTTGGCGTCCGGATGCAGCTTCTTCGCCAGGCGCCGGAAGGCGCGCTTTATCTCGTTCTGGTCGGCGTTGCGGGCGACGCCGAGGATTTCATAGGGATCGCGCATGAATGATGATCTCGTCCGGCGGTTCCGGCTCCCACGCATGTAGGCATGGTGTTGCCAGCGTGCAACGGTAGCGGAAGCGTGAACCGCGCGGAAGCGCGTCCGGCGGGGCGGTGCGTGAGCCCGGCCGACCGGACCGGTGGGAAGCCGGAAGTCGGGGAGGACGGGAGGTCAGCCGCGCTGCAGCAGCCGCGCCTGATCGACCTTCCACCAGCCGCGCTCGGTGCGGCAGGCTTCGCCCTGCAGCCATTCCTCGTTGGCGTCGCGCACGAAGCTCATCAGGAACTCGCGGCACCGCGCCTTGTTGTTGGCGGCCACCGTCGGGTCGAGCGGGGTCACGGTGCCGCGCGTGGCGCTGGCGCTGTTCTCCCACGGCACGCTCGGTGCCCAGCTGTCCTCGCGCAGCGCCTCGGCGAGCGCGGTGCGGGCGGCCAGCCAGTCGTCCGGCGCGACGCCTTCCGGCACCGGTTCGCTGGCATAGGCGGCGGCGCGGCGGGGCGAGATCGAGCCGGTGGTCGTCGTGTCGATTGCCGGCGCGCCGGCGCAGCCGGCGAGGGCGAGACCCGCGAAGAGGGTCGTCCAGCACGCCGCCGTGCGGAAAGATACTGTGTGGAAAGGCGCGGTGCGCCTATATGAAGAGCGATGCCGCGCCGCACCCTGCGTCGCCATCGTCCGCCACCTGTGGAACACATCCATGGGTCTTGTTGCCCAACCCGCCCGAAGAATGACGTTATGGAAGCGCCTGAAGAGTTAATATCCGGTGATTTTACCTCCGCTACCGAACCGTTCCGTCTCTTCGAGGAGTGGTTCGCCGAGGCGGCCGGGAAAGAGCCCAACGATCCCAATGCCATGGCGCTCGCCACGGTCGACGCCGACGGGCTGCCGGACGTGCGGATGGTGCTGCTGAACCAGCGCGACGAGCGCGGCTTCGTGTTCTTCACCAACACCGGCAGCGCCAAGGGGCGCGAGCTCGCCGCCGTGCCGAAGGCCGCCGCCGTCTTTCACTGGAAGTCGCTGCGCCGGCAGATCCGGGTGCGCGGTCCGGTCGAGACGGTGAGCGACGAGGAGGCGGACGCCTATTTCAACACCCGCCCGCGCCTGTCGCAGATCGGCTCCTGGGCGAGCCAGCAGTCCTGCCCGCTGGAAGGGCGCTTCGCGCTGGAGACGGCGGTCGCCAAGGTCACGGCGCAATATGCGCTGGGCACCGTGCCGCGCCCGCCGCACTGGACCGGCTTCCGCATCCGTCCGGTCCAGATCGAGTTCTGGCACGACCGGCCGTTCCGCCTGCACGACCGCATCGTCTTCCGCCGCGACGCGCCCGATGCCGCCGGCTGGAGCAAGACGCGCCTTTATCCGTGAGCCTTTCCGCGCCGCCTGTCCGGGCGGCTTTGTCCCTGACACGGCCTGACGCTGAGCTAAGACAATCATGACCAACCAGCCCCGCCGCACCCTCCTGCTCACCGGCGCCTCGCGCGGGATCGGGCATGCCACCGTCAAGCGCTTCTCCGCCGCCGGATGGCGGGTGATCACCTGCTCGCGCCATCCCTTCCCGGAGAACTGCCCGTGGGAGATGGGGCCGGAAGACCACATCCAGGTCGATCTCTCCGACCCCGCCGACACGCTGCGGGCGGTGGACGAGATCAAGAGCCGCCTGCCGGATGGCGAGCTGCACGCGCTGGTGAACAATGCCGGCATCTCGCCCAAGGGGGCGGGCGGCGTGCGTCTCGGCACGCTCAACACGCCGGAAGAGGACTGGCGCCGGGTGTTCCAGGTGAATTTCTTCGCCCCCATCCTGCTGGCGCGGGGCCTCTTAGAGGAGCTGAAGCGCACCCATGGCGCGGTGGTGAACGTCACCTCCATCGCCGGCTCGCGGGTGCATCCCTTCGCCGGGGCGGCCTACGCGACCTCCAAGGCGGCGCTGGCCGGGCTGACGCGTGAGATGGCGGCCGATTTCGGCCCGCTCGGCGTGCGGGTGAACGCCATCGCGCCCGGCGAGATCGACACCTCGATCCTGTCGCCCGGCACGGAAAAGCTCGTCGAGCAGATCCCGATGCAGCGCCTCGGTACGCCCGACGAGGTGGCGAAGATCATTTATGTGCTGTGCACCGACACCTCGTCCTATCTGAACGGGGCGGAGATCCACATTAATGGCGGTCAGCACGTCTGAGGCAGATGAACGTCATGGCCGGGCTTGGCCCGGCCATCCAGGCCCTCATCAGCCAGGTCGTGAATGCCCGGCCCAAGGCCGGGCACGGCGTCGCGTGAGTTGCGTCCGCCGGGGATGACGAGGCCGGCGCCAGAGCGTTACAGCCACCGCTTCCATTTGAAGAACCAGTAGGGCACCACCGCCGCCGCCAGCATGGCGGCGAGGGCGATGGGGTAGCCCCAGTGCTCGTTCAGCTCCGGCATGTACTGGAAGTTCATGCCGTAGACCGAGGCGATCAGCGTCGGCGGCATCAGCACCACCGACAGAACCGCGAAGATCTTGATGATGTTGTTCTGCTCGATGCCGACCATGCCGAGCGTGGCGTCGAGCAGGAAGGTGATCTTGTTGCCGATGTAGCTGACATGGTCGTTCAGCGAGCCGACGTCGCGCTGCATGCTCTTCAACAGGGCCTTCTGCTCCTTGTCGAAGCGCTGGGCCTCTCCCTCGGTGGCGAGGAAGGTGACGAGCCGGCCGATGGAGACGAGGCTCTCGCGGACCTTGGAGGCGAGGTCGCCCCGCCGGCCGAGCTGGCGCAGGATGACGCGGAAGCGCTGGCTGTCGCCGGTGCGTGTCGGCTCGCGCTCGAAGACCTGGCGGGAGACGGCGTCGATGTCGGCCGACAGTCGCTCGATGATGTCGGCGGCGCGGTCGATGATGGTGTCGAGCAGGGCGAACAGCAGCCGGTCGCCCTTCATCCCGCCGGGGCAGGCCCGGTCGAGCGTGGCGGCCAGCAGCCGGAACGGCGTCGGCTCGTCATAACGCACGGTGGCGAGCTTGCCGTCCGTGAGGATGAACGAGACCTCCGCCAGCGACGGGCGCTCGCCCTCGCTGTTGCAGACGATGGAGCCCGTCATATAGCGGGCGCCGTTCTCGACCCTCAGCCGGCTCGACGGCTCGATCTCGACCATTTCCTCGCGGGTCGGCACGGAGATCCCCAGCGCCGCCTCGATGATGCGGTCCTCGCCCTCGCTCGGCCGCAGCAGGTCGATCCACACCGTATCGGGCGGGAGGGCCTGCCCGGGGCCGATGTGAACCGAGGTGAGCGTGCCGCCGCGCACGCAATAGGCAGTGATCATGGCCTCTCCGACGCTTCATTCACGCGGCCGAGCATGCGCCGGAACACAGCCGACTTCCAGCCGGCCCTGCGCCATGGGCGAAGGTCCGGCCGTTGTGCGGTGCCCGGGTCGATCAGCCGGCGAAACCCGTCCCGTGCGCGGCGCAGCAGGCATCGCGCTGGTGGGAGCGTTGCGTCTTCCATCGGCTCTGGGAGATGAGGCGGTGATCGCGGCGGCCTTCCGGCCGGCGGCGTCAGGCCGCGAAATATTCTACGTCGCGAAGCGTGACGATTTTTGCTTCCGCATCTTCGGTCCGCGCCGCGCCCGAAACGGGGGCATCGGATACCGTCTTCTTGTCGCTGTGGTAGCGCGCCGCGGCGGCAACCGCGGAAATGCCGATCTCGCGCCAGTGCGCGGTTTGCTGGGAACGCTCCCAGCGTTCGCTCGGTCGGCCCTCAGGAGCCGGGCTCTCTTCTTCGGTAGACATGTCTTCCTCCAGTACACGCCGCCTTACACCGGCGGATTGCCGATGAAATGAGCGCCGACTGCGTCAAAAATATGCAGAGTCGCGGTCGGAGATAAGGTCTCTTGCGGGCCGGAAAGCCGTCGCCGGGCTTTTTCGACCTCTTCCAAGGGAACTGAGGTTTTTGCGCAACATTTTGCCCCGACAAACACGTGGCACTCATGTGGCCTCTTCAAGGCGGCCCGGACTTCGGTTAATCGACTTGCGAGCTAAGAACACGCGTTTGGCGTGCAGGGCGATTCGGAGCATTGGAAAATGGTTTTGCGCGGGGCGGGCATTGTCCTCTTGGCGGTTCTTTTGGGTGCATGCAGCCAGGTGCAGCGCCAGGCGGCGCCGGAGGCGTCCCTGACGCCGCGGGACAAGAAGCTGCTGGCCAACACTCCCTATAAAAAGGTGCTGCCGCCGGACATGTATCAGCGGTCCATCGTCGAGTATGCCGGCAAGGAGAAGCCGGGCACCATCGTCGTCGATACCGACAAGAAGTACCTCTACCTCGTCGAGAAGGACGGCAAGGCGATCCGTTACGGCGTGACCGTCGGTGAGGAAGGTCTGGCGTTCAAGGGCGAGGCCAAGGTCGGCCGCAAGGCCGAGTGGCCGCAGTGGGTCCCCACCCCCGAGATCAAGCAGCGCATCGCCGGCGTGCCGGACTTCGTCGGTCCCGGCCCGCACAACCCGATGGGTGCCCGCGCGCTCTACCTCTACCAGGGCAACAAGGACACTCTGTTCCGCATCCACGGCACCAACCAGCCCGAATATATCGGTCAGGCCATCTCCTCCGGCTGCATCCGCATGCTGAACGAGGACGTGATCGACCTTTACACCCGCGTGCCGCAGGGCACGGAAGTCGTCGTGCTCTGACGCACGCCGCACCGGAAACCGAAAAGGGCGCTGCCGTCGGCAGCGCCCTTTTTGTTTGCTTCGACAATATCTCGAATCTCGGCCGGTTGCCCGGGCAAGCTTCCCCCGGATAGCGCGCGTTTCGCGGCGGGGGCGGGCTGAAACGAAAATCCCCGGGGCGAACCCCGGGGATGATGTCGTCTTCCCCGTGTTGGGGGGCGTTCAGGCCGCCAGCAGCTTCTCGCGCACCGCCCAGTCCAGCGTCTTGTCGAGGGCGCGGGTGAGACGGTCGAACAATTCGTCGATCTCCGCCGGCGAGATGACCAGCGGCGGGCAGATGGTGATGGCGTCGCCGAAGACGTTGCGCAGGATCAGCCCTTCCTCCTGGCAGAAGGCGACGCACTTGGCGGCGAGGCCCAGCTTGGGGTCGAACTGCTGCTTGGTCTTCTTGTCGGCCACCAGCTCGACGGCGCCGACGAGGCCCGCCCCGCGCGCCTCGCCGACCAGCGGATGGTCCTCCAGCGCGGCGCGGCGGGCGTCGAACTGGGGGATTTTCGCCCGCACCCGCTCGAAGATGCTCTCGCGCTCGTAGATCTCCAGCGTCTTCACCGCCACGGCGGCCGCCACCGGATGGCCGGAATAGGTGTAGCCATGGCCGAAGCTGCCGAGCTTGCTGCTCTCCTGCAGCATGGCCTGGTACATGTCCTCCGGGATCATCACGCCGCCGATCGGCTGATAGGCGGAGGACAGCGCCTTGGCGATGGAGATGGAGTTCGGCTTCATCTCCAGCGCCTCGCAGCCGAAGGCGGTGCCGAGACGACCGAAGCCGGTGATCACCTCGTCGCCGATGAAGAAGACGTCGTACTTCTTCAGCACCGCCTCGATCTTCGGATAGTAGCTCTTCGGCGGCACGATGACGCCGCCCGCGCCGAGCACCGGCTCGGCGATGAAGGCGGCCACCGTCTCCGGCCCCTCGGCGATGATGAGGGCTTCGAGGTCGGCGGCGAGGCGGGTGGCGAAATCCTCCTCGGTCTCGCCGGCCTCCGCGAGGCGGTAATAGTGCGGGCAGGTGGTGTGCCGCACGCCCGCGATCGGCAGGTCGAAGTCATTGTGGTTGCCGGCGAGGCCCGTGAGCGAGGCCGAGGCGATGGTCACGCCGTGATAGGCGCGCATGCGGGAGATGATCTTTTTCTTCTTCGGCCGCCCCAGCGCATTGTTCATGTACCAGACGAGCTTCATCTGGGTGTCGTTGGCTTCCGAGCCGGACGAGGTGAAGAACACCTTGGAGATCGGCACCGGCGCCATCTCCTTCAGCTTCTCGGCGAGCTCGATCGCGGGATCGTGGCTCTTGCCGCCGAAGATGTGGGTGAAGGGGAGCTTGCGCATCTGCGCCGCCGCCGCCTCGACCAGTTCCTCGTTGCCATAGCCCAGCGCCGTGCACCACAGGCCGGCCATGCCTTCCAGATAGGGCTTGCCGTCGACATCGTGCACCCACACGCCCTTGCCGCGCTCGAGGATGAGCGGTCCCGTCTCGCGCACCGCGACGAGATTGGTGTAGGGGTGGACCAGGGTCTCGACATCGCGAGCCTGAAGATTGGTGAGCATGGCAGAACTCCGCCGGCCGATGGTGGAACCGGCGCTCACCCTAGATCGGCGCGCGGCGCGCCGGAAGCGCGCCCTTGGTCTGAGCGGTGCGCTATTGACTTGTTTCTTCGTCGTCCGGCGCGTCTTCCGCCGGCTGCGCGGCGGGCTTCGCATCCGGTTTGGATGACGGCTTTGGTGCCGGTTTCGCTGCTGCGCCGCCCGCCCGGATCTCGGCGGTGGCCCAGCGGCAGAGCACGAGGTTGTTTCGGCGCTCGGCCCGGTCCACGTGCAGGTGAAGCTCGTGATAGCCGTCCGAGCCGGGGCCGAGGATGGTGGTGAAGTCGGCGCAGGCGCTCGCCTTCAGCCGTTCCTGGAAGGCGAGCGGCATCGCCCGCTCCGCGCTGCCCTTGGCGGGCGTGCCGATGACGAAGCGGCGCCCGTCGGCCAGCACATAGCCGCGCGTGTCGATGGCGTTGCCCCGTCCGTGCTCGCTGATCTTGGCGCCGGGGACGCGGTTGCGCGGCCGGCATTGCTGGGAGGCGGCGACCAGCACGGTGCCGAGCGGCGCGCCGAGCGTGGCGATCGCCGGGTCGACGCCCTCGCGCAGCCAGCGGGCGACGGCAGCGGCCATCGCGCAGCGCAGCACCGCCGGCGGCTCCAGCGTCACCATGCGCCCGTCCTTCATCCGCACGGCGGAGAGGCTCACCCCGCGGTCGACCGTGCAGGCGGCGTTGTTCGCGGCGACCGACACCGGCGTGAACACACCGAGATTCTCGTTGGAAAGCTCCGGGCAGATAGTCGGCGCCGGCTGGGCGCCTTGGGAACCGTCATCGTCCGCCGGGGGCTCCGGCGCGGCGCCGGTGGTGACGGCCGGTTCCGGCGGCGGCAGCGCCGCCAACTGGCGGTTCGGCCCCGGCGGGGGCAGTGGCACGGGAGCCGTCGCCCGCCCCTTTGCGGGAGCTTCCGCCGGTTCTTCCGTCGTTCCCGTCGGCGCGACCTCGGGAGCCGGCTTGGCCGCCCTGCCGGCTGGCGGCGGGGAGGGCGGGGGAGCGGGAGCCGCCTCCGGCATCTCCGGCGCGGCGTCGTTCCCGGCCGGCGTCTCGTCCGGTTCGAGGGCGGCCTGTTGGTCGGCCTCGAACGGGCGCCGGGGCGGCAGGGGAGCGGAGGCCGGCATGGAGGCGGGCGCGGCGCGGGCGGTCTTCGGCTTGGTCCGGGGCGCGGAAGGGCGGGCCGGGCGTTCCGGCGGCGGCTCCTGCGCCACGCCGATCCATTCGCCGAGCTGGCGGTTGATGGCGTTGCCCGCCTGGTCGATGCTCTGCTTCAGCTCTCGCGTCGACTGTGCCGCGAGCGGGCCACCGGTGAGGAGCAGCGCGAGGATGGCGACCGGCAGCGGGCCTCCTTTCACGGCCAATCCGTTCCGGCGACGGTGCCGGGATGTGCGCCACGATGGGAGGCGACGGAATTCCATGCTATCAGGCCCCCTCGTGCCCCTATCAACCGTTTCGCGACCGACAGTGAACGCACCCCACGCCATTCTCTTCGACAAGGACGGAACCCTGGTCGACTTCGACCGTACCTGGGGACCGGCCGCTGGCGCCGTCATGCGCCACTTCGCGGGCGACGACGACGCGGTGCTGGAGCGTCTCCACCTCGTTAGTCACTATTTGCCCGATCAAGGCCGTTTTCTCCAGACCTCGCCGCTGATCGCCGGTTCCTCGCGCCAGTACGGGCCGCTCTGGGCCGAGGTTCTCGCCCGTCCGGCCGACGCCGCCTTCTTCGAGGAGATGGACGAACTCTTCCGCGAGGAAGGCACGCGCTGCCTCACGCCCATCGGCCGTCCCGCCGAGACGCTGGGGCGGCTGCATGCCCAGGGCCTGCTGCTCGGCATCGCCACCAACGACGCCGAACCCAGCGCCCGGCTGCAGGCGGCCCGGCTCGGCCTCGATCCCTATCTCAGCGCCATTTACGGCCATGATTCGGGCTATGGCTCGAAGCCGGCGCCCGGCATGATCCAGGCGTTCAGCCTGCTGACGGGCCTGCCGACGCAGGCCATCGCGCTGGTCGGCGACACCCGCCACGACCTCGACACCGCCCGCGCCGCCGGCGCGATGGCGATCCTCGTCCGCTGCGGGCCGACGCCGGTCGACCCCTTCGCGCACGAGGCCGATCTCGTGGTCAATTCGGTGGAAGATCTCGCTGATCTCTTCGCCGGCACCCGCGCGCCGGTCGCCGGAGAGCTGGCGTGACGGGCGGGGGCGGGAGGACGCGGCAATGATCCGCCGTCGGCTCTATGTCGAGGAGCGCATGTCGCGGCTCGCGGTCTGGAGCCTGCGCGCCGCCATCTTCGCCTTCCCCGTCACCTTCATCGGCGTGATGTTCTACGCCACCGAGACGCTCGATTTCCGCAGCGCGCTCTACACCGTGCTGGCGGGTGTCGGGGTGGCGGTGCTCGCCCTGCTGCTCGCCCTCGCGGGCTTCGTCGTCATCTGGAACGAGGGGCTGAAGGGTCTCGGGCGCGTCATCGGCGCCGCGGCGCTGGCACTCATGCTGATCACGCCTACCGCGACCATCGCGGCACTCAGCGTCGGCCTGCCCAGCCTTGCCGACGTGACCACCGACCCGGACGATCCGCCCGAATTCGTCACGCTCGGCACGGTGCGTTCGCGTGCCGCCAACAGCCTCGTCTATCCCGGCGAGAAGCTGGCCGAGCGGCAGCTCGACCTCTACCCCGGCATCAAGCCGATCTCCTTCGACACCCCGCCGGAGGAAATCTACCGGGTGGTGCTGTCGCTGGTGACGCGGCAGAAATGGCTCGTCGTCGACGCGGTGGCCCCGCGCGGGAACCGCGACGGGCGGATCGAGGCGGTGGTGCGCAGCCTGCCCTTCGGCCTGCGCGACGATGTGGTGATCCGCGTGCGCCGCACGCCCGACGGCTCGCGGGTGGACATGCGCTCGGTGGCCCGCAGCGGCGACCGCGACTTTGGCTCGAACGCCCGGCGCATCGATCAACTCTTCACCGATCTCGCCGACCAGCAGGGCCGCCCCCGCCGCCAGTGAGGGTCACGGCAGGCGGTAGATGCCGGCAAGCAGGGCGGGGCCTTCGGTGAGCACGTCGCCGCGTTCGACCAGATCCTCCATATGCGCCAGCGTCGAGAGGCCGGCGGCGCCATAAAGGCGCGGGTCGATGCCGATATAGATCGCCCGCACGATCTCCGGGATCGCCATCGGCCCGCGCTCCAGCGCCCGCAGGATCGCCGTCTCGCGCGCGTGGCGGTGGCGCAGATAGCGCTCGACGAAGGCGGGTCCCTGCCGCACCGGCCCGCCATGGCCGGGCAGATAGAGCGTCTCCGGCCGCTCGCCGAGCCGGCGCAGCGATTCCATGTAGGCGTTCATCGAGCCGTCCGGCGGCGCGACGATGGAGGTCGACCAGCCCATCACATGATCGCCGACGAAGATCAGCCCTTCCTTTTCGAGCACGAAGGCCATGTGGTTGGCGGTATGACCGGGCGTCGCCAACGCGGTCAACTCCCAGCCGGCGCCCGCCACCCGTGCCCCGTCGGCGAGCGCCACGTCCGGCAGGAAGGAGCGGTCGCCGGCCGCGTCGAGCGTGTTGGTCTCCTCCGCGTGCAGCGCCCGCGCGGCGCGATGCGGACCTTCGGCATAGGCCGGCGCGCCCGTCGCCTCCTTCAGCGCCGCCAGCGCGCCGCTGTGGTCGCGATGGGTGTGGGTGAGGAAGATGTGCGTCACCCGCTCGCCCTGCACCGCCTCGAGCAGCGCGGCGAGATGGGAGGGATCGTCGGGACCCGGATCGATGATCGCCACCTCGCCTTCGCCGACGATATAGCTGCAGGTGCCGGTGAAGGTGAACGGGCCGGAATTGGGCGCCAGCACGCGCCGCACGCCGGGCGCGACCTCGTCGGCGACGCCCGGCACGGCGTCGAAGCGCCGTTCGAAGGGAATGTCCTCTGCCATGCGCGTCTCCTTCCGGCTTCCGAATACCGTACGGCAATCTATGCCATGCGGCCGGCGTATGCCTCGCCGCGACAGTATGCCTCCCGTGCGCCCGGATCGGGCACGACCCGTTTGCGCGCCGGGCGCAGCATCGTTATTCAGCTGTGGCGCGGCCTGCCTATCGCAAGGGTGACGGATGGACAAACTGCTCGACGGCTATCGCCGCTTTCGCGCTACCTCATGGCCGGAGCGCAAGGCGCTCTTCGAACGCCTCGCTGCGCGCGGGCAGCGCCCGCAGACACTGATCATCGCCTGCTCCGACAGCCGCGTCGACCCCTCCATGATCTTCGATGCCGGCCCGGGCGAGCTCTTCGTCGTGCGCAACGTCGCCAATCTCGTGCCGCCCTACACGGCACCGGACCACGCCCATCACGGCACCAGCGCCGCCATCGAGTTCGCCGTTCGGGTGCTGGAGGTGAGCGAGATCGTGGTGCTTGGCCACGCGCTGTGCGGGGGCGCGGGGGCGCTCATCGACGGCGCGCCCCCGCAGGCGCAGGACTTCCTGCCGGACTGGATCAAGATCGCCGGCCCGGCGCGCGACATCGCGCTCAATCTCAGCTCGGACCCGGCCGAGCGGCGCACCATTCTCGAGCATCAGTGCGTGAAGCTCTCGCTGCGCAATCTCGAGACCTTTCCGTGGGTCCGCGAGCGGCTGGACGAGGGGCGTCTCGTGCTCCACGGCGCCTATTTCGCCGTGGCCACCGGCGTGCTGGAGCACCTCGGCCCCGACGGCACCTTCGCGCCGGCGTGAGCGGGGCGTTCTTCCGCTGCCATTTCTTGGAAAGGACGTTCCGAGCGGTCAAGCCGCTCCGGAATGGAAGCGCGCGACCGCGTAATTGTAGATCAGGTAGTCCTGTGCGTGGAATTCCTCCACGGCCCGGCGAAGCCCTGGATCGATCGTCCGCTCGTCCTTGCCGGCCTTCCGGTTGTCGTGACGGGTTTGCATGGCCGACCGAAGGCCGATGACGTCGAAGCAGTTCCTGATCGATTCATCTATATTTTCGGATATGCCGATATAAGCAAATCGGCCTATCGAGATCTGCGAGAAGTGCTGGGAGTAGAAATTCTGCATTTCAGGGCTGAGCGCGAACTGCTCGAGGCTCCAGTCCTGTTCGTGCATTTTCCGCCAGAGATAATGGCCGGTGTCCTGGATCTGGGTTTTCCAGAAGTCGTAATGCGAAACCAGGCGGCTGAAGGGATCCCGTAAGATGGTGACCAGCGCCGGCTGGCCGGCCGCCGGTGCGGTGCCGTCTCCGAGATATGACCTGAGACCCTGAACTTCCTCCAGATTTGGGTAGAGTCCGTCGATTACGGAGACGGACGATGCGACCATCGCGGTTCACGGAAGAGCAGATTATCGGACTACTGAAGGAGCAGGAGACCGGTGC